>NZ_SNXZ01000003.1:0-100689 GCF_004362825.1 Labedaea rhizosphaerae | reverse complement strand
AATCCTGATGGGCGCGCTCGACCAGTTGTTCGCGTCCACCCGCGCCGAAGGCCGGGCCGCGCTGGTCGGTTACCTGCCCGCCGGCTACCCCACGGTCGACGCCTCGGCCGACCTGCTCACGGCCATGGTGGAGTCGGGCTGCGACCTGGTCGAGGTCGGCGTGCCGTACTCCGACCCGGTGATGGACGGGCCCACGATCCAGGCCGCGGCCGACGAGGCGCTGCGCGCCGGTTTCCGGTTGCGGGACCTGTTCACCGTGGTGGAGCGGGTCAGCTCGGCCGGCGGCCGAGCCGTCGTGATGACGTACTGGAACCCCGTGCACCGCTACGGCGTCGACCGCTTCGCCCGCGACCTGGCGGCGGCCGGTGGGCTCGGCATCATCACCCCGGACCTCATCCCGGACGAGGCGGGGGACTGGCTCGAGGCGTCGCAGGCGCACGGACTCGACCGCATCTTCCTGATCGCGCCGTCGTCGTCGACCGAGCGCATCCACATGACGATGGACGCGTCCAGCGGGTTCGTGTACGCGACCGCGGTGATGGGCGTGACCGGCGCCCGCGACCAGGTCGGCGCCAAGGCGGCGGACCTCGCGCAGCGCGCCCACGAGCACAGCGAGCTGCCGGTGGGCATCGGCCTCGGCATCCGCTCGGGCGACCAGGCGGCCGAGGTGGCCGGGTTCGCCGACGCGGTGATCGTCGGGTCGGCGTTCGTGGCGGCCGCGCGTGAGGGCGTGGATCGCGTGCGTGCGCTGGCGGGCGAGCTGGCCGACGGTGTCCGGCGCCCGGTGCGCGCGGCGGTCTGAGGCCTCGCCAACCAACCCCACCATCGAGTGAACCTCCGGACGCAGCCCCGGTTGACCAGCTCGTTGTGTCGGTGGCAACGGGGATCGTCGTCGCATGGTCCCCACCACTGCCGTGCCGGCATGCGACACTGGACCGGCACCTGTCCTCCCGGAGGTGAGGCGCGCATGGCCGCACCGATCGAGCACGAACCCGAATACCTGCTGCCCCTGCACCGAGGGCCATGGACCCTCGACGATGTTCTTGCCCTTCCGGACGACAGCGAGACCGGCCAACGAGTCGAACTCGTCGGCGGAGGGCTGCTCGTGAGCCCGATCGGCAATTTCCGCCACCAGAGGCTTATCGGCGACGCCTACAGCGCGTTGCGTAATGCCGCTCCGCGGCACCTGGAAGCTACCGTCGAGCTGAACGTGCAGATGCCGCACGGACAGCTGCTCATCCCGGACTTCACCGTGGTCCGGCGCCGCGACTTCGACGGGGTGCTGTTCCCGGTCGAGGACGTGGTGCTGGTCGGCGAGGTGATCTCGCCGACCGGCCGGACGCAGGACAAGGTGCTCAAGCGCGATCTCTACGCCAAGGCCGGCGTGCCCTTCTACCTCTTGGTGGACCCGGAGACGAAGCCGGTTTGCCTGACGCTCCTCGCACTCGACGGTGACGAATACGCCGAAGCGGCGGTGAGCCGGGACGGGGTGCTGGCCGTGACCGAACCGTTCCCCGTGCGGCTCGACCTGCTGACCTAGGCCACACACGCGCCCGTTACGGTGGCCCTCGTGACGACTGCGGCGAGCCTCTACCTGGCGAACATCCCCAGCCCGGACCGCGGGGTGTGGAACATCGACCTCGGCGCCCTCACCATCCCCATAAGGGCGTATGCGCTGTGCATCATCGCCGGCATCATCCTCGCGATCTGGTGGGGCGAGCGGCGGCTCATCGCGCGTGGCGGCCGTCAGGGTGACGTGCTGGACATCGCCGTGTTCGCGGTGCCGTTCGGGCTGGTCGGCGGGCGGCTCTACCACGTCGCCACGGACTACTACCGGTACTTCGGCGCGGGCAAGAACCCGCTCAACGCGTTGAAGGTGTGGGACGGCGGCCTCGGCATCTGGGGCGCCATCGCGCTCGGTGCGGTCGGCGCCTACATCGGCTGCAAGCGCAAGGGGATCCCGCTGCCGGTTTTCGCCGACGCGGTCGCGCCGGGCGTCGTCGCCGCCCAGGCCGTGGGCCGCATCGGCAACTACTTCAACCAGGAGCTCTACGGCGGCTCGACGAACCTGCCGTGGGGCCTGGAGATCTACGTCCGCCAGCCGGACAACCTGACCGGCGTCGCCGTCCCGGGCCACCCGCAGATCGACGGCAGCCCGTTCCACCCGACGTTCCTGTACGAGCTCATCTGGAACCTGCTCGTCGCGGCGCTCGTGGTCTACCTCGACCGCAGGCTGCGCCTGGGTCACGGCCGCGCGTGCGCCGTCTACGTCGCCGGCTACACGCTGGGCCGCGGCTGGATCGAGATGATGCGCACCGACCCGGCGACCATGGTGTTCGGCGTGCGCATCAACGTGTGGGTCTCGTTGCTGGTGTTCCTTGGCGCGATCACCTACTTCGTGCTGGCCCGCGCCAAGGGTGAGCGCGAGGACCTGGTCGCCTTGCGTGCCGCCTTCGAAGGCGAAACCCCGCCTGCGTCCACTGAGGACACTGAAGGCGCTGCGGAAACCAAGGACTCTGCGGACACCGAAGGCGCCGGCGACACCGACGACACCGACGACACCGCGGTGGCGAAGGACGAGGACGTCAAGGCCGACGAGCCGGAAACCGAAGCGGCCGAGGCAAAAGCCGAGCCGGGGGCCGAGGAAGCCAAGCCCGAGGCCACGCCCGAGCCCGAAGCAACGACCGAAGCCACGACCGAGGCGAAGGACGCCGGCACCCCGGCCGAAGCCGAGGAAGAGGCCAAGTCCGGCAAGTAGGTCAGCTCATCGAGTCAGCCGTCGAGCTCGGCCGGCCGCCGGCGCACCGGCGCGATCACGATCTCGCCACCGCTGGTTTCGAGCACCTCGACGTCCGCGTCGTAGTGCTTGGCCAGCAACTCGGGCGTCAACACCTCCGCGGGCTTGCCCGATGCGACCACCCCGCCCTCGGCGAGCAGCAGCAGCCGGTCGGCGTACTGAGCGGCGAACGTCAGGTCGTGCAGCGTGCTGACCACGGTGGTGCCGTCCTCGGTGCGCAACCGGTCGACCAGTTCGAGCAGCGCCTGCGCGTGCCCGATGTCCAGGCCGGTGGTCGGCTCGTCCAGCAGCAGCAACCCGGCCTGCTGCGCGAGCACCCGGGCCAGCACGGCCCGCTGCCGCTCACCACCGGACAACGTGGTCAGCGCGCGCCCGGCGAGCCCGCGCAGGTCGAGGCGGGCCAGCACCCCGGCGACCACCTCCAGGTCCGTGCGGCTCTCCCGGGCCAGCGTGCCGAGGTGCGGGGTGCGGCCGAGCAGCACGTAGTCGGTCACCGACATGCCCTCGGGCAGCGTCGGCGTCTGCGGTGAGTACCCGATCAGCCGCGCTCGTTCGCGCGCGCTGAGTTCGTGCGTGGCCCGGTCGGCGACCTCGATCGTGCCGGTCGCGTGGACCAGCCCGGCCACCGCCTTGAGCAGGGTCGACTTGCCCGCACCGTTCGGCCCGATGATGGCGAGCCAGCCCCCGGCCGGTACATCCACGGACACGTCGCGGACCACCGGATCGCCGCGGTAACCGGCGGCCACCGACGTCAGCCGCAGCATCACGCGAACCGCCGCCGCTGCGTGTAGAGCACGAACACGAAGAACGGCGCACCGGTGAACGCGGTGATCACGCCCAGCGGGAGCTCGGCGGGGGCGAACGCGGTGCGGGCGATCTGGTCGGCGATGATCATGAACGTGGCGCCGCCGAGGATGGTCACGGGCAGCACGATCCGGTAGCTGGTGCCCGCGAGCAGCCGCACCACGTGCGGCACCACGATGCCCACGAACCCGATCAGCCCGCTCACCGACACGGCGGCGGCGGTGGCGAGCGACGCGGCCAGCACCACGACCAGCCGCACCCGATCCGGTCGCACACCGAGGGAAGCGGCCTCCTCGTCGCCGACCGCGAGCACGTCGAGCAACCGTCCACAAAGGCACAACACGACCAGGGCGGGGGCGATGTAGGGCAGCGCGACCCGCAGGTCCTGCCATCCGGTGGTGTTCAGCCCGCCGAGCATCCAGCTGTAGACCTGCTTGATGGTGTCGGTGTTGAGCTGCTGCACGAACGTCTGGATCGCGGTCAGGAACGCCGTCACCGCGACCCCGGCGAGCAGCAGCACCGCCGTGTTGCTCGACCCGGCGGACGCCGACCGGCCGAGCAACCACGTCAGCCCGACCCCCACGAGCGCGCCGACGAAGGCCGCGCCCGGCACCGCGCCCGGCAGCGTGGCGAGGAACACGGTCACCATCGTCGCACCGAGCCCGGCCCCCGCGGCGGCACCGAGCAGGTACGGGTCGGCCAGCGGGTTGCGGAACACGCCCTGGTAGGCGGCCCCGGCACACGCCAGCGCGGCGCCGACCACCCCGGCCAGCACGATCCGCGGCACCCGCAGCTGCCACAGGATCGCGGCCTCGTTGTCGGTCAGCGGCGACGTGCCGCCGGTCAGCTGGGCCCAGATCTCGTGCAGCACCCGGGTCCAGCCGAGGTCGGCGGCGCCGAGGCACACCGACACGAGCACCGTGAGCAGCAGCACCAGCAGCGCGACGACCAGCACCACGGGCGAGAGCACGGAACGCCTGCTCGCCCGCGGTGTGGCCGTCGCGGTCGCCATTACCGGGTTTCCTGCTTCGCCGCCTTGTCGACGGCGGTGCCCACGGCCTGCACGAGGTCGACCAGGCGCGGGCCCCAGCGCGAGGCGATGTCGTCGTCGAGCTCGACCACGTTGCCGTTCCGCACGGCCTTCAGCTTCGACCAGCCGGGCCGCTTGGCCACGACCTGCGCGTTCTGCCCGCAGCACTTGGTGTCGGCCAGGAACACCAGGTCGGGGTTGGCCGCGCTGACCGCCTCGGCGGACAGCTGCGGGTAGCCACCGGCCTCCGGGGCCTTGTCGGCGATGTTGGTCATGCCGAACTGGGCGAACACCTGCCCGATGAACGTCTTGGACGTCACGGAGTAGAAGGTCTGGTCGAGCTCGTAGTAGAAGCTCAGCGGCGTGGCCGGCTTCGTGGTGCCGTCCACGATCGACTTGATGCGGCCCTGCGTGTCGGTGACGAGCTTCGTCGCCTCCTGGGTGTGGCCGGTGGCCTTGCCGAGCAGGGTCATCTGGTCCAAGGCGTCCTGCAGCGTGTTCGGCGCGGCCAGCACGAGCACCGGGATGTGCACCTTGCTCAGGTTCTCGGTCAGCTTGCCGGTGTCACCCGAGGCGACGACCAGGTCGGGCTTGTAGCCCGCGATGGCCTCGGCGTTCGGGTTCAGCGCGGAGAGCTTGGTCTTGGGTGCCTCGGCCGGGTAGCTGGACTGGTCGTCCACGGCCACCACCTGCTTGCCCGCGCCCAGCGCGAACAGCGTCTCGGTGCTGGTCGGGCTGAGCGAGACGATGTGCTGGGGCTGCGCGTTCAGCGTGAGCGGCGCGCCCCCGGGCACGGTCAGGGTGACCGGGAAAGCGGGCGCGGCGGCCGCTCCGGACGACCCGCTCGTGGCCGGGGCCGGGTTGTCGGAGTGGCTCGCGCAGCCCGCGAGCAGCGCGATGACGGCGAGCAGGGGGAGCAGCAGCGCCGCGCGGAGGCGGCTGCGCCGACGAGCGGGCCGACGGGTGGGCCGGTGGGTGGACATGGCGACCTCTGGTCTCTGGTCCGGCCGCGAGACCCGCCGCCGCGACCGGCACACGGCGGCCGGCCGGGACGCCGTGCCTCTGCACCGGAAGCTTCATGGCGTCGACGCGGGTGACAGGCGGCCTGGCTTGCGGTCGTGGGTGACCGTTCACAGTTGCGGGACAGCGCCGGGTTCGCACCGGACTTCGCTTCCACCTGCGTCAGCGGGGGACGCTACCAGGCGCGTCGCCCGGCCACCCCGGCCAGCCGCCCGCGATGAGGTGCCGCGCGGGTTACTCGGCTGTTAAGCTCGAATGACTTTGGGCCATCGCCGTCCCAGCCCCCGTACCCCATCGTGGTCTGTTGCTGACCATCATGCAGCCGCGCGTGCGCAGGCTGAGGACGACGAGGAGGACAGACCCGTGTCTTCATCCATCCCCTTCTCCGCCCTCCCGTCCAAACAGGCCCTCTACGACCCGGCGGCCGAACAGGACTCCTGTGGCGTGGCCATGGTCGCCGACATCCAGGGCAGGCGCTCGCACGGCATCGTCGCCGACGCGCTGGTGGCGCTGGCCAACCTGGAGCACCGCGGCGCCGCCGGGGCCGAGCCCACCAGCGGCGACGGCGCGGGCATCCTGGTCCAGATCCCGGACGAGCTCCTGCGTTCGGTGACGGAGTTCGCCCTGCCCGAGCGCGGCCACTACGCCGCGGGCATCGCGTTCCTGCCCGCCGACGCGGACGAGCGGGCGCGGGCGGTCGCGACGATCGAGAAGCTCGCCGAGGAAGAGGCCCTGACCGTCCTCGGCTGGCGTTCGCTGCCGGTCGAGACCGCGGGCGTGGGCGCGAGTGCGCTCGCGGTCATGCCGTACTTCTCGATGCTCTTCCTCGCCCCCAAAGACGGTGAGCAGGGTGTCGAGCTGGACCGGCTGGCGTACTGCCTGCGCAAGCGGGCCGAGCACGAGACCGCGGCGTCCGGGTACCCGGTCTACTTCCCGTCGCTGTCCGCCCGCACCTTGGTCTACAAGGGAATGCTCACCACGGCGCAGCTGCCGGTGTTCTTCCCCGACCTCACCGACGAGCGGCTGACCAGCGCGATCGCCGTGGTGCACAGCCGGTTCTCCACCAACACGTTCCCGTCGTGGCCGCTCGCGCACCCGTTCCGGTTCGTCGCGCACAACGGGGAGATCAACACCATCCGCGGCAACCGCAACCGCATGCGTGCCCGCGAGGCGCTGCTGTCGTCGAGCCTGATCCCCGGCGACCTGACCCGGCTCTACCCGATCGTCGACCCGGCCGGCTCGGACTCCGCCTCCTTCGACGAGGTGCTGGAGCTGCTGCACCTCGGCGGGCGCAGCCTCCCGCACGCGGTGCTGATGATGGTCCCGGAGGCGTGGGAGAACCACAGGACCATGGACCCGGCTCGGCGCGGGTTCTACCAGTTCCACTCCAGCCTGATGGAGCCGTGGGACGGGCCCGCCTGCGTGACGTTCACCGACGGCCAGGTGGTCGGCGCGGTGCTCGACCGCAACGGCCTGCGCCCGGCGCGCTGGTGGCGCACCAAGGACGACCGCGTGGTGCTGGCCAGCGAGACCGGCGTGCTCGACCTGCGCCCGGACCAGGTGGTGGCCAAGGGCCGGCTGCAACCGGGCCGGATGTTCCTCGTGGACACCGAGGCCGGCCGGATCCTGGACGACGACGAGGTCAAGAGCGACCTCGCGGCGCAGCTGCCGTACGAGGAGTGGCTGCACGCCGGACTGATGCAGATCGCCGACCTGCCCGACCGCGAGCACGTCGTGCAGACCCACGAGTCGGTCATGCGCCGCCAGCTCACCTTCGGCTACACCGAGGAAGAGCTGAAGATCCTGCTCACGCCCATGGCCTTGAAGGGCGCCGAGCCGATCGGGTCGATGGGCACCGACACGCCGCCGGCCGTGCTGTCGCAGCGTTCGCGGCTGCTCTACGACTACTTCAAGCAGAACTTCGCGCAGGTCACCAACCCGCCGCTGGACGCGATCCGCGAGGAGATCGTCACGTCGGTGCAGCGCATCATGGGCCCGGAGCAGAACCTGCTCGACCCGGGCCCGGCTTCGTGCCGGCACATCCAGCTGCCGTACCCGGTGATCGACAACGACGAGCTGGCCAAGCTCATCCACATCAACGACGACGGCGACCTGCCAGGCTTCTCCTGTGCCGTCCTCAAGGGACTGTATGAAGTGGATGGTGGCGGCCATGCCCTGGCCGCCGCGCTGCAACGCCTGCGCCGCAACGCCTCCGAGGCGATCGAAGGTGGCGCGCGGATCCTGGTGCTCTCCGACCGGGACTCCGACCACAAGATGGCGCCGATCCCGTCCCTGCTGTTGGTGTCGGCCGTGCACCACCACCTGGTGCGCACCAAGGAACGCTTGCGGGTCGCGCTGGTGGTGGAGAGCGGCGACGCTCGCGAGGTGCACCACATCGCGTTGCTGCTGGGCTACGGCGCCGCCGCGGTGAACCCGTACCTGGCGTTCGAGACCATCGAGGACCTGATCCGGCGCGGCACGATCACCGGCGTGGAGAAGCACGTCGCCGTGCGCAACTACGTCTCGGCGCTGGTCAAGGGCGTGCTGAAGATCATGTCCAAGATGGGCATCTCGACCGTCGGCGCCTACACCGCCGCGCAGGTCTTCGAGTCCCTCGGGCTCTCGGAGAGCCTGCTCGACGAGTACTTCACCGGCACGGCGTCCAAGCTCGGCGGCGTCGGGCTGGACGTGCTGGCCGAGGAGGTCGCCGCCCGCCACCGCCGCGCCTACCCGGACAACCCGGCCGAGCGCGTGCACCGGCGCCTGGAGGTCGGCGGCGAGTACGCCTACCGGCGCGAGGGCGAGCTGCACCTGTTCACCCCGGAGACCGTGTTCCTGCTGCAGCACGCCAGCAAGACCGGCCGCATGGAGGTGTACCGCCGTTACGTCGAGGAGGTGGAACGCCTCAACCGCGAGGGTGGCGCGCTGCGCGGCATGTTCGAGGTCAAACCGGCCCGCGAACCGGTGCCGCTGGCCGAGGTCGAGCCGGTTGAGGCGATCACCAGGCGGTTCGCCACCGGCGCGATGTCCTACGGCTCGATCTCCGCCGAGGCGCACGAAACCCTTGCCATCGCGATGAACGAGCTCGGCGGCAAGTCGAACACCGGCGAGGGCGGCGAGGACCGCGACCGGCTCTACGACCCGAGGCGGCGCTCCGCGGTCAAGCAGGTCGCGAGTGGACGGTTCGGCGTGACGAGCGAGTACCTGGTCAACGCCGACGACATCCAGATCAAGATGGCGCAGGGCGCGAAGCCCGGCGAGGGCGGCCAGCTGCCGCCGAACAAGGTGTACCCGTGGATCGCGCGCACCCGGCACTCGACCGCCGGGGTCGGGCTGATCTCGCCGCCACCGCACCACGACATCTACTCCATCGAGGACCTCGCCCAGCTCATCCACGACCTGAAGAACGCCAACGAGCACGCCCGCGTGCACGTGAAGCTGGTCAGCGAGCTCGGCGTCGGCACGGTCGCCGCGGGCGTGGCCAAGGCGCACGCGGACGTCGTGCTGATCTCGGGGCACGACGGCGGCACCGGCGCGTCGCCGCTGAACTCGCTCAAGCACGCGGGCACCCCGTGGGAGATCGGCCTCGCCGAGACCCAGCAGACGTTGCTGCTCAACGGGTTGCGCGACCGGATCACCGTGCAGGTGGACGGGGCGATGAAGACCGGCCGGGACGTGATCGTCGCCGCGTTGCTCGGCGCCGAGGAGTACGGCTTCGCCACGGCGCCGCTGATCGTGGCCGGGTGCGTGATGATGCGGGTGTGCCACCTGGACACGTGCCCGGTCGGCGTGGCGACGCAGAACCCGAAGCTGCGCGAGCGCTACACCGGTCAGGCCGAGCACGTGGTCAACTACTTCCGGTTCATCGCCGAGGAAGTCCGGGAGTGGTTGGCGCGTCTGGGTTTCCGGACGCTCGACGAGGCGATCGGCCGGGCCGACCTGCTCGACGTGGACGCGGCGGTCACGCACTGGAAGGCGGGCGGGCTCGACCTCGCGCCCGTGTTCGCGATGCCGGAACCCGCCTTCGGCAGCGCCCGGCGCCGGGTGCGTGCGCAGGACCACGGCCTCGACCGCGCGCTGGACCGGACGCTGATCGAGCTGGCGGACAAGGCGTTGGAGGACGCGCTGCCGGTGGCGATCGACCTGCCGGTGCGCAACGTCAACCGGACGGTCGGCACCCTGCTCGGCGCCGAGATCACCCGCCGCTACGGCGCGGACGGTCTCGATGACGGCACTGTGTCGATCACGCTGACCGGCTCCGCGGGCCAGTCGCTCGGCGCGTTCCTGCCCAAGGGCGTGGCGATCGACCTCATCGGCGATGCCAACGACTACGTGGGCAAGGGCTTGTCGGGTGGACGGATCGTGGTGCGCCCGCACCCCGACTCGGCGTTCGCCGCCGAACTGCAGGTGATCGCGGGCAACGTGATCGGCTACGGCGCCACCAGCGGCGAGATCTACCTGCGCGGGCGCGTGGGGGAGCGGTTCTGCGTGCGCAACTCCGGGGCCACGGCGGTGGTCGAGGGCGTCGGCGACCACGCCTTCGAGTACATGACCGGCGGGCTCGCCGTGGTGCTCGGCCCGGTCGGGCGCAACCTGGCCGCGGGCATGTCCGGCGGCGTCGCGTACGTGCTCGATCTCGACAAGCGCCAGGTGAACCGGGAGATGGTCGAGCTGCAACGCCCCAGCGCCGACGACCTCCGCGAGCTGCGGAAGGTGGTGCAGCGCCACAAGGACCTGACCGGGTCGGCGGTGGCGGCGTCGCTGCTCGGCGACTGGACGCGGCGGGCCGCGTCGTTCACCAAGGTCATGCCGCGCGACTACCAGCGGGTGCTGGAGGCCGCGCGGATCGCGCAGTCGGAGGGCCGCGATGTCGACGCGGCGGTGATGGAGGCGTCCCGTGGCTGACCCGACCGGTTTCCTCAAGCGCCCGCGCAAGGAGGCGCCCAAGCGCCCGGTGGCCGAGCGGCTCGGCGACTGGCACGAGGTGTACGCGGCCCTCGATCCGTCCACACGCGACACAGCGGTGCGCGAACAGGCCGGGCGCTGCATGGATTGCGGCATCCCGTTCTGCCACTCCGGCACCGCCGGGTGTCCACTCGGGAACCTGATCCCGGAGTGGAACGACCTGGTCCGGGCCGGCGACTGGCAGCTCGCCGCCGACCGGCTGCACGCCACCAACAACTTCCCGGAGTTCACCGGCAAGCTGTGCCCGGCGCCGTGCGAGGCGGCGTGCGTGCTGGCGATCTCGCCGGCCTCGGAGGGCGCGGTCACGATCAAGCGCGTCGAGGAGACGATCGCCGAGCACGCCTGGGAGGACGGCGTGGTCACAGCAGGCACGCCTGGCGTGTCGACAGGCAAGTCGGTCGCGGTGGTCGGTTCCGGCCCGGCCGGGCTCGCGGCGGCGCAGCAACTGACCCGTGCCGGGCACGAGGTGACCGTCTACGAGCGGGACGACCGGCTCGGCGGGTTGCTGCGCTACGGCATCCCCGAGTTCAAGCTGGAGAAGTCCGTTGTGGACCGTCGGCTCGCGCAACTGCGGGCCGAGGGCACGAGGTTCGTGACCGGCTGCGAGGTCGGCGTGGACGTTTCCGTGGAGGAACTGCGGGCCCGCCACGACGCCGTGGTGCTGGCCGTCGGTGCGTTGCGCGGGCGCGATGCCGACCTGCCCGGCCGCTCGCTGAACGGCGTGCACCTGGCCATGGAGCACCTGGTGCCCGCCAACCGCGCCTGCGAAGGCGACGGCGATACCCCGATCTCCGCGGCGGGCAAGCACGTCGTCATCATCGGCGGCGGCGACACGGCAGCCGACTGCTACGGCACGGCGACCCGCCAGGGCGCGTTGTCGGTGACCCAGCTCGACCAGTACCCGCAAGGCCCGGACGTCCGCGACGACGAGCGTTCGCCGTGGCCGACCTGGCCGTTGATCCTGCGCACGTACCCGGTGCACGAGGAGACCGGCGATCGCCGCTTCGCTGTCGGCGTCCAGGAGTTCGTCGGCGACGAGGACGGCAACGTCAAGGCGGTCCGCCTGCGGGAGGTCGCCGTGACCCGCTCGGAAACCGGTGAGCGCGTGGTGACGCCGGTCGACGACACCGTCGAGGAACTGCCGGCCACGATGGTCCTGCTGGCGATCGGCTTCGAGGGCGTGGAGCACATGCCGTTGCTGGACGGCCTCGGGCTGACCCTGAGCAAGCGCGGCAGCCTGTCATGCGGGCCGGACTGGCAGACCTCGGCGCCCGGCGTCTTCGTCTGCGGGGATGCCCACCGCGGCGCTTCCCTTGTGGTGTGGGCGATCGCGGAGGGCCGGTCGGTCGCGCACGCGGTGGACGCGTACCTGACCGGTTCGTCGAACCTGCCGTCGCCGGTGCACCCGACGGCGTTGCCGCTGGCGGTCGTCTGACGGTCGTCCGCCAGGCCTAGACTCCGGCCATGACGAGGATCGATCGCGCCGGCAAGGTGGTCGCGGCGGCACCGGAAGCGGTCTACGCGGCCCTGCTCGACCGGGACGCGCTCGAGGCCTGGCTGCCGCCCGCGGGCATGCGCGGGCGGATCGACCACTGGGATCCGCGACCCGGCGGCGGGTTCCGGATGGTTCTGACCTACCTCGACGCGGAAGGCAGCCCGGGCAAGACCTCCGACTCGACGGACGTCGTCGAGGTCGGGTTCGCCGAGCTGACACCCCCGAATCGGGTGGTGCAGACGGCGGTCTTCGAGGCAGACGACCCGGCCTACGCGGGCACCATGACGATGACGTGGCAGTTGGCCGCCACTGACGGCGGGACCGAGGTGACCGTCACCGCGACGGACGTGCCACCGGGGATCGACCAAGCGCAGCACGAGGCCGGGATCGCGTCCTCGCTGGCCAACCTGGCGGCTCACGTCGAGGCAGCCGGCTGACTCAGTCGCTGGTGAACTCCTTGCGCACCTTGGGTTCGGCCGGGCCGCCCTTGCGCGGCAACCACACGGCAAGTGCCCCAAGCAACACCGTCGGCACGGCCAGCAACGCCATGAACCCGACGAACGTCGTCCGCCGCTGATCGCAATCGCGGAGGATCCCGGGCACGGCCTCCGAAGCGACCCCTGACGACGGCAACGTGTCCGTGACGTGGTGGACGTTCGCCGTGTCCAGCCACTCGTCGGACGGCCAGCCGGCGCCCGCGACCGAGCCGCACGACACGGTGGCCGGGTTGTCCTTGAACGACAGCTGCGGATTGCCGAAGAACAGGTACAACATCACCAAGAAAAGCACCACGGCGAGCGTTCCGGCCGTCATGCGCATATCCGCTCCTCGATTGATCTTCGCGGTCGTTCCGGACAACCCGGCACAGTACGGACCGAGGTCAGTGCCCGGTAAGGGGAACCGATGCGTTCGCGCCCGGTGCGTAGACCGTGACGTTCGGCGGGATCGCCTTCATCACGTCGATCTGCGCGCACGCGGGGCAGGCGTTGTAGCCGCGCTGGCGCGCCTCGTTCGCCTGCGCGTCGGCCTGTGCCTGCGACACCCGCGCCTGGGACTCGCTCACCTGCGCGTACGCGGCCTGCGCCTTGTCCACGGCGGCCTGCACCGACTCAGGCAGCGTGACCCGGGACAGGTTGAAGTGGATGTTGGTGAGGTAGTCGCCGCCCAGGGTGCTGCGGATGTCCTGCTGCAGGCTGGTGTTGATCGCGTTCTGCACCTTCGCGATGTTGCCGTTGCTGGACTGCCCGCCCGCCGGCTGCGGCTTGCCGCCCTGGTTCTGCACCAGCGCGCAACTCGACACCAGCTCCGCGCACCGGAAGCTGTTGACCTGCTCGCGCAGATCGTTGTCGATCACCGGCCGGATGATCTGGTCGAGGAAGCTCGACCAGCCCTCGTCGCCGTCCCACGCGTTGCGCATCGCGCCGTCGGCGCCGCGGAACTGGCGCGTGCCGAACTTGTTGTCGAACTCCATCAGCACGTTGTGGTCGAGGTTCAGGTTGAAGTAGAACGTGCCCTCGATGCCCATGTTCACGCCGTCGCTGGACGGGACGGTCACCACGTCGACGCCCGTGCGGTCGCCGTTGCCGGTGGACGTGATCGTGTAGAACCGTTGCTGCGCCGGGTACCGGTGCACGACCGACCACCAGCCGCTCCAGGTCACCGACGAACCGGGGTCGATCACCTCGCGGATCTTGTTGTCGTCCAGCCAGCCACCGTTGCGCACCACGGCGACCTCGCCGCCGTTGGTCTTGGTGAAGCCGCCGATCGCGCCGATGATCGCCGGGATGACCACGGCGAGTGCCGTGACGACCAGCAGCAGGCGCCTGCCCCTGCCCAGCCGCATGCCGCCGAATCGAACGCCGGGCAGCTTGCTACGCACATTCTTGGTGTCCACGAGTGCTTTCCTCCGATGACCAACCTCGAAACGACAGCGCAGCTTGGCACCACGAGGTCGGGTGGCGGAGCGGTTTCGCCGAACTGACGACTACAGCTCGGCGAAGTCGTCCAAAAGGGACTCCGCGCGCTGCACGTCACCGGTCAGCGAGTGGTCGGTGAGATCCGGGTCGAGCACGCCGTCGGCCAGGTCGAACGCGGCGCGCACCGGGATGTCCACCAGTTCCGCCTGGCGCATCCGCAACGCGCGCACGGCCGCGACCAGTTCGCACGCGAGCACCTGCCGGTAGGCGATCCCGGCGGTCGCGGCCTGCCGGGCGGCCTGGGTAGCGAAGCTGGCGTGGTCCTCCAGGCCACGGGAGACGACCGCCGTGCCGAGCGTCACCGGCAAAGCGGCCTGGCGAAGCCGTGCCAGCGCGTCGTGGGCGACGTATTCGAGGATCATCACGCCGGAGCTGCCGGGCGGGCCGGAGGCGAGGAAGGCGGGCAGATCGGTCTGCTCCGGCTCGACGAGGTCGCTCAGCCGCGCGGCCGAGAGCTCCGCGACGTGGTGCACCGCCGCGCGGGCCTGGTCGAGGGCGATCGCGATGTAGGCGGTGTGGAAGTGCGCGTGGTGGAACACGTCCTGCGCCTCGACGGAGACCATCGGGTTCTCGGTGGAGGAGTTGATCTCCACGCGGAGCACCTCGTGCAGGTAGTCCACGGCGTCGAGGGCCGGGCCCTGCACTTGCGGGAACGCCCGCAGGCCGTAGGTGTCCTGCAGGCGCCGTCCCGGCTTGGGCAGGCCGACCATGCCGAGCAGCCGCCGGATCTCGGCCGCGCACCGGATCTGGCCGGGGTGCGGGCGGGCCAGGTGCACCGCAGTGGCATAGGCCTCGGGGTTGCCGTCGAGGGCCACAAAGGACAGCGCGGCCACGACGTGGCTGGCCCGCAGCAGGTGGTGCAGTTCCCGGGCGGCCAGCACGGCTTGGGCCAGGGTGGCCGCGTTGCTGCTCATGAACGCGAGCGCGTCGCCCGTGTCGATGGGCACGGTCGGGATGCCGCCGGTGGCCCACGGCCGCTCACCGGCAAGGGTCAGCCCGGTCTCGGCCAACGCGGTCAGGTCGCCGGTGCCGACCGAGCCGACCGAGCGGACCAGAGGGAGCGAACCGGAGTTCAACGCGTCGGCCAGCGCGGTGATCAGCCGCGGGTGCGCCCCCGAGCGGCCCGCCGCCAGTTGGTTGAGCCGGATGAGCAGCATGGCCCGGACCTTCTCGGGCGCCAGCGGGTCGCCGATGCCGCCGGCGTGACTGCGCAACAGCCGGCGGCCGTGCTCGGTGGAGGACTCGGGATCGAGCTGCTCGATGCGCAACGCGCCGACGCCGGTGGTGCGCCCGTAGACCTCGCGACGGCCGATCAACTCGGTGACCAGGTGGAAGGAAGCGTCGGCTCGGTCCATCACCGCCGGGTCCACCAACACGCTCGCCCCGGCCGCCACCCTGGCCACGTCCTCGCAGGTCAGGGCGTTGCCGTCGACCAGTACTTGCTCCGCCATGCCGTCATTGTGCGACCAGCCCGCGGCCGGGGCGCGGCCCGGGGGCTACCAGGCGTCGCGCATGACGGAACCGCCCTCGTCATCGTGGCCCTCGTCGTCGTGGCCCCCGCCGCCGTGACCCCCGGTGTGCGGCGCCGGTGCCGGCTCCTCGGCCGGCTCCTCCTGTGGACCGTCCGCCATCAGCTTGGTCAACCGCTTCTTGCCGTACTCCTGCAAGGCGCGGACCTCGGGCACGGCGTCCGCCCGGCCGCGCAGCACGTCGTCCCACGTGAGCTTCTTGGCCCGCACCAACGCATCCACCGCCCGCAGCTCCTTGCTCGCCGCCGGGTCCTTGGCCGCCTCGGACAACTCCTCCGGCGACGGGCCGGCGTATTCGGGAACCGGGGTCTCGTAGGCCCGCATCAGCTCGGTGCGCAGGGTGCCGAACGCGGAGTCCACGCGGTGCAGCATGTCCTGGAGATCGGGTGGCAGCTCGTGATCAGGCACCGGGCCTCCTGGGGTGGTCGCCGACCTGGTAGCGGCCGGTCGGGGCGTTGGTCAGGTCGCCGATGTCGGCGAGGCGGGTCAGGTCGGCGCCGACCCGCGCGGCGTGCTCGCCCTGCGCGATCCTGTCCTTGATCGGGGCGAGCTTCTCCTCGAGCTTGCCCTCGGCGAACCCCTTGGGGTCCTTGGCGAACTCGACGACGGTCTTGACCTCCTCGATGGCCGTGCGCAGTTCGTCGACGAGCTTCTTGGCCTTCTGGATGATGTCGATGACCTCGCGGACGGTCTTGTAGGCCTTGTACTCGCCCCACAGCGGGATCCACGCGCTGGCGACCGCGTCCTTGATCTTGTCGACGGCCTTGCCGAGCACCTCGACCATGAACTTGGCGACCTTCTCGATCTCGGTCGCCACCGACTTGTAGATCTCGCCGACGGTCCGGTTCAGCGGCCCCTCGTAGGAGATCGCGTCGGTCAGGTGCCCCAGGTAGGCGGTGAACTCCTGCGCGGCGCCCCCGTCCCAGTGCTCGTCGAGCCGGGGCAGCGCCGAGGTGAGGTTGTCGCTCGCGGTCTCCGCGGCGTCCCCGCACAGGGCGAGCACCTCACCCTTCTGCGTGAGTGCGGTCCACTTGCCGGACAACGGTTCCACGATCTCCGACACCGGGCTCCAGCCGGTGACGAAGTTGATCACGTCGTCGACGGCGTTGATGGTGCCGCCCACGTCGTCGAGCAGGGCGCGGATGTCGGCGTCCTGCTGAGCGGGGGCGTGCAGACCGGCCGTCGGGTCGGTGCCGGCCGGGAACGCCGCCGGGTGCTCGAAGTCGCGGTACCCGGTGAGCGCGCCGTTGACGTCGTTGAACTCCGTGTACGAGTACTTGTCGGCCCCGGTGTAGGCCCAGGCGGCGCGGTTCAACTCGTCGCCGGTGTACGCGGCGTTGAGCCCGCGCGAGTAGAACCGGTCGCCGAGCTTGTCGGCGTAGGTGTCCACCGGGTCCTTGATCAGCTCCATCAGCCCGGTGAACCCGCCGTCGCTGCGGGCGTGGTCCCGGCCGAACCCGCCGATCTTCGCAACTTGGTCGATACCGACCGTCTTGACCAGTTTCCCGTACCCCGCAACGTATTCCGGTTTGACCGAAAAGGACTCGCCCATCCGCTGACCCCTCTCTGTGGTTGCCGCAATGATGTTCGAGGCCGGGCCGGTGCGTGGGTGATCCGGCCAATCGGCCAAGATGTCGCGGTGCGCGACTGGAAGATCCCGGCCCTGTCCACGGCCGCGGCGACAACGCTGTTCTTGCTCGCAACCGGTTGCGGGACAAGCGATCCCGCTCCGACCGCGGCGCCGCCGACGTCGACGGCACCCAGCGCGCCGGCCTCCGGAACTTCCGGGGAAAACTCCGATCCGGCCCCGACGTCGGTCACGGTCCGTGATCAGGCCTGGGCCGCGGTGGATCCGTGCAAGCTGCTGCAACCGGCTCAGCTCAAGCCGTTCCTGGCCAACACCCCCGCGAAGCCCAGCCGCGCCGACGCCGACGGCAAGCACGTTTGTGCGTGGGGCGACGGCGAGTTCCGCAGCGTCCGGCTCTCGGTGTGGCAACCCGCGTCCACCGATGAGCTGGCCAAGGACGCTGTCCGGCAGGTGTCGGTCGGCGGCCGCGAGGCCCACGTCGTGCGCGACGCCGAGTACACCTGCGAGATCCAGGTCGGCGATCAGCGGATGGCCGTCAACCTGCAGGCGGTGACCACCGACAAGGTCGAGCTCTGTGGCGACACCACCACCGCGCTGACCGCTGTCGTGAGCCAACTGCACTGGTAGATCGCCCAGACCGGACAGAACGCGCCGCAAGGACGAATTCACCCGGAAAGTGGTTTTGGCACCACTCGATCCGGTGGTTAATTGCTGACTGTCCTTGCCCTATCACCCTGCGTGGCTCCATCCAGGAGTCAGAAGGTAGGTGCACATGTCCCGACGACTGTGGCGCTCCCTCGCCGTGATCGCGGCGGGCGGGCTCGCGCTGGCCGGCACCCAGGTCACCGCGGACGCGACCCCGAGCAGTCAGGCTCCCGCGGTCCACCACGTGACCGGCGATCGCGCGGCCATCCACGCCAAGTGGACCCCGGAGCGGATGCGCTCGGCGATCCCGCTCGACGCCCTCACCGTCGACGCCAAGGCGCTCGCGACCGTGCCGGCCGGCAGCCCGCACACGGTCACGCCCACCAAGCCCGAGGCCGCACCTCGCGCGTTCCCGAGCGGTGGCGGCGCGTGGACCGGCGGCGGCGCCGTCGTGCACACGGCGGGCCGCGTCTTCTTCACCTACTCAGGGCGCACCGCGTCCTGCAGCGGTGACGCGGTGACCAGCGGGAACAAGAGCGTCGTGCTCACCGCCGGGCACTGCGTGAAGCTCGACGGCGCGTTCCACACCGACTGGGTCTTCGTGCCGGCGTACAACAACGGCAACGCGCCGTACGGCACCTGGACGGCCAACACCTTGCTGACCACGCCGCAGTGGCAGGCCAGCGAGGACATCAACTACGACGTGGGTGCCGCCGTGGTCGACCCGCTGGGCGGCCAGCTCCTCACCGACGTGGTCGGCGGCCAGGGCGTCGCGTTCAACCAGGCCCGCGGTCAGAACATGTACGCGTTCGGCTACCCGGCCGCGGACCCGTACGACGGCACTTCGCTGATCTACTGCTCGGGCCCGGTGTTCGACGCGTTCATCTCCGACGGCATCGGCATGGACTGCGACATGACCGGCGGCGCGAGCGGCGGGCCGTGGTTCCTGTCCTTCAACGAATCGACCGGTACCGGCAACCAGAGCTCGGTGAACAGCTACAAGATCAACTTCATCCCGTTCTGGATGTTCGGCCCGTACTTCGGCACCGACGCCGAGAACCTCTACAACACCGCCGCGGCGAGCTGAGGCGGCGTCCGGGGGCGCCGCACCGTCGCGCCCCCGGACCGGCTGCCGTCGCCACCGCCAGTTCGGCGCACCGGGCTGGCGGTGGCGATTCGCTGTCCGTCGCCGCGGAGCCCGCGCGCCCGGCCCGGCGAGCTGGTCCACGTGGATGTCGAGACCGCAGCCGCCGCACACCCCGGATCGGGCTGGCCTGCCGACGTGGCGCGGTCTGGCCGTGGGGTCGCGGTTCGAGCTCGCCACCGGCGAATGAGTGGCCAGGGCGTGGCGACTACCCTCGTCGGGTGCGATTCGAGGGCTTCGGCGAGTACGCCATCGACTTCTTCGACGGGCTGACCGAGGACAACTCGAAGCCCTTCTGGGACGACAACCGCCACCTCTACGACAACGACGTGCGCGCGCCCATGGACGCCCTGCTCGCCGAGCTGGAGAAGGAGTTCGGCGCGTACGGCGAGCCCAAGGTGTTCCGCCCCTACCGCGACGTGCGGTTCTCCAAGGACAAGACGCCGTACAAGACGCACTGCGGCGGGGTCATCGAGCAGGGCCGAGGCGCGGGTGCGTTCTACGTGCAGATCGGTCCCGAGGGCCTCCGTGTCGGCGGCGGCCTGTTCCACCTCGAGCCCGACCAGCTGGCGCGGTACCGCACGGCCGTCGGCACCGAGCTCCACGGCGAGGAACTCGAGAAGATCGTCGCGAAGCTGCGCAAGACCAGCTGGGAGATCCGCGGTGATCGGATGAAGACGCGGCCGAAGGGCTTCGACAACGATCATCCGCGCCTGGAACTGCTTCGCCACCGGAGCATCTACGCCATGCGGGGCTGGGAACCGGACGACACCTTGCACGAGCGTGGCTGCTACGACCGTGTGGTGAAGGCGTGGCGGGCCCTCAAGCCCCTCAACGAATGGGCTCGTGACCGGGTCGGCCGGGCAGACCCGAGGTGAATTCCAGAAACTACTGACGGGTACATCAGTATCGGTTCAGCAGTCCGGGTTAGGCTCCCTGGATGTGAGCCGACGCGCGAAGATCGTTTGTACCCTTGGCCCGGCGACCGCAACTCAGGACAAGCTCCGAGCGCTGGTCAATGCCGGTATGGACGTGGCGAGGATGAACTTCAGCCACGGCAGCCACAGCGATCACAAACAGGTCTACGACATGGTGCGGGCCGCCTCCGACGAGACCGGTCACGCCGTAGGTGTCCTCGCCGACCTGCAAGGACCCAAGATCCGCCTGGGCACGTTCGCCGGTGGCCCGGTCGAGTGGCGCACCGGCGACACCGTGCGGATCACCGTGGAAGACGTCGCGGGCACCCACGACCGCGTGTCCACCACGTACAAGGGCCTCGCACGCGACGCCCGCAAGGGGGACCGCCTGCTGGTCGACGACGGCAAGGTCGGCCTCGAGGTCACCGAGGTCGACGGCCCCGACGTCGTCTGCCGGGTGACCGAGGGCGGCCCGGTCAGCAACAACAAGGGCCTGTCGCTGCCCGGCATGGACGTCTCCGTGCCCGCGATGAGCGAGAAGGACATCGAGGACCTGGAGTTCGCCCTGGAGCTGGGCGTGGACTTCATCGCGTTGTCCTTCGTCCGCTCGCCGGCCGACATCGACCTGGTGCACCAGGTGATGGACCGGGTCGGCAAGGGCCGGCTGCCGGTGATCGCGAAGCTCGAGAAGCCCGAGGCCGTGGAGAACCTCGAGGCCATCGTGCTCGCCTTCGACGGCGTGATGGTCGCCCGTGGTGACCTCGGCGTCGAGTTGCCGCTGGAGCAGGTGCCGCTGGTGCAGAAGCGCGCCATCCAGATCGCCCGCGAGAACGCCAAGCCTGTCATCGTGGCCACGCAGATGCTCGACTCGATGATCAACAACTCTCGCCCGACCCGCGCCGAGGCCTCCGACGTGGCCAACGCGGTGCTCGACGGCGCCGACGCGCTGATGCTCTCCGGCGAGACGTCGGTCGGCCGCTACGCGATCGAGTCCGTCGAGACCATGGGAAAGATCATCGTCGCGGTGGAGAACGAGTCCACTGTGGTCCCGCCGCTGACCCACGTCCCCCGCACCAAGCGCGGTGTCATCTCCTATGCGGCGCGCGACATCGGCGAACGCCTGAACGCGAAGGCCCTGGTCGCGTTCACGCAGTCCGGCGACACCGTGCGCCGGCTCGCCCGGCTGCACACCCGGCTGCCCCTGCTGGCCTTCACCCCCGAGCAGCACGTGCGCAGCCAGCTCGCCCTGACCTGGGGCACGGAAACGTTCCTCGTGCCGAGCGTCGAGTCGACGGACAACATGATCCGCCAGGTCGACCAGTCGATGCTCACCATCGACCGCTACCAGGCGGGCGACCTCGTGGTCATCGTGGCCGGGTCCCCGCCCGGGACGGTCGGCTCGACTAACCTCATCCGCGTGCACCGGCTCGGCGAGGAGGACCACGCCTAGCCATCGGCGTTCGATCAGCGAGGGCGGATGACGACTGAGGGCGTGATGCGCGGGCAGGCTGTGCTGGACGGCCTCGTCACGTTGCTCGATCTGGAACGGATCGAGGAGGACATCTACCGCGGTGTGAGCCCCTCGGGTTCGCCTGTGCGCGTGTTCGGCGGGCAGGTGGCCGGGCAGGCCCTCGTGGCGGCCGGGCGCACGGTGCCCGCCGATCGCCGGGTCCACTCGCTGCACGCGTACTTCATCCGCGGTGGCGATCCCAGCGTCCCCATCGTGTACGAAGTGGACCGCATCCGGGATGGACGGTCGTTCACCACCCGCCGTGTTGTCGCCGTGCAGCACGGGAAGGCGATCTTCTCGCTGTCCGCGTCGTTCCAAGTGGACGAGCCGGGGATCGAGCACGAGGCGGCCATGCCCGCCGGCGTGCCCGAGCCGGAGTCGCTGCCGACGCGGGCCGAGATCGTCGCCGACTACCAGGAACGCCTCGGCGCGTTCGCGAAGCGGCCGCAACCGATCGACGTGCGGTACGTGACCGAACCGCCGTGGATCTCCCGGGAACGCGGACCGCGCGAGGCTCGCAACCAGGTGTGGATGCGGGCCGACGGCGTGCTGCCCGACGACCAGCTGCTGCACGTGTGCGTGCTGACCTACGCCAGCGACATGACCTTGCTCGACGCCGTGCTGGCCAAGCACGGCGTGTACTGGGGGATGGACAAGGTGCTGGGCGCCAGCCTGGACCACGCGCTGTGGTTCCACCGCCCGTTCCGCGCCGACGAGTGGGTGCTCTACGACTGCGAGTCGCCGACCGCCTCGGGTGCGCGTGGCCTGGCGACCGGCCGGTTCTTCACCCGCGAAGGCCACCTGGTGGCGACGGTCGTGCAGGAGGGCCTGCTCCGCGTCGTGAAGTAGCGGCGCGCCCGAAGGCATCTCTCTTCAGTTGTCAAGCAACCCTCGCCTCGCGGGGCTACGACCAGGCTATGGGCCGGCCAGGCGTGGTTCGGGCGCTGCGACGACATCTGTGGACAACTGGTCGCCTGTGGATAACTGGGGACCTCGGACGGGCAGCGAAACGGGCACCAAAGACAAACCGGCGAGAACCGGAACCCGTCGGGGGGCGGTCCCGGTTCTCGCCGGTGAGCCGCGCCGTGGGGGCAGAGGGGTTGTCCGGGGAGGACTGTCCCGACGGGCGGCACCGAAGCGCGGCGTGCAGGCCGCGCTTGGCTCAGGGGTTCGGTCAGCCAGGAGCGCCCAGCTGGTGGGAGCGGGCGCCTTCTTCCTCGGTGACCAGCAAACACAAATGGGCGGTCAGGTACACCCGGCAGGGGGCGGGTGGCCTACCGAAAAGCCTGGTGCGGCAGCCTTGGCACCGGCCCTGTTCATCCGGCCGGTGGTCGTCCAGGAGCGCCCGCAGGGCCGCGATCACTCTGGGTAGCTCATATCGCCCCAAGTCAGCCACCGCACGATCGTCGCCGCTCGCCGATTCGGTGGCGAGTTCGTTCAAATAGGACTCCAGCGAGGCCTCCATGTGACCGAAGATGGAGTTGCTCATCGGATACCGCCCATCGAGAAACTCCTTCTGCGCATGTCCACTGGCCCCTGACCGCCTCGTCCACGTTCAACAACTAGCAGAGTGCGTCGCGGGATACGCATTTTGCAAGTTGCAGTACACGATCGGATGACACCACTTGGTGTGTCGCCCGGCCGGTCACACACTGTGCCGGGGAACACGGAGGTGAACGCCCTATGGTCCGAGGACCGAGTCCCACCGTCCGAAGGCGCAGGTTGGCCGGTGAATTGCGCAGGCTTCGGGACGAGGCGAACCTGACCATCGACGAGGTCGCGGAGAAGCTGGAATGCTCCGCGTCGAAGATCAGCCGCATCGAAACGGGGAACGTGGGCGTCACTCCTCGTGACGCCCGGGATCTGCTCGAGCTCTACGGCGTGCCCGAGGACAAACGTGAGGCACTTGTGCAACTTGCACGAGAAGCGCGCCAAAAAGGGTGGTGGCACGCCTACAACGAGGTGTTCACCGGGTCATTCGTCGGGCTCGAACAGGACGCCACCTCCCTGCACACCCACCAGGCGCTGCTGGTACCCGGCCTGCTGCAGACCGAGCGCTACACCCGCGCCGTGCACCGCGCCATCAGGCCGGACGTCCAGGAATCCGAAGTGGACCGCCGGGTCAAGGCCCGGCTGGAGCGTCAGCGCCTGCTGACCGACCACAACCCGCCCGAGTACTGGGCGGTCATCGACGAGGCCGTGCTCAACAGGACGGTCGGCGGCCCGTCGGTGATGCGCGAGCAGCTCTCCCATCTGGTGGACCTCGCCGCACTGCCCAACGTCACGTTGCAGGTCGTGCCTTTCACCGCAGGCGAACACGCAGGTATGGAGGGCTCATTCCTCATTCTGGGATTCCCGGAACAGGCCGATCCGGACGTCGTCTATGTCGAGTACACAACATCCGGCGTCTATTTGGAGCAGCCATCGGACGTTCGGCGGTATACCGTGATGTTCGATCATTTGCGAGCGACCGCTCTCAAACCGGACGACACGGTCGCGATGATCAAACGGGCGGCTGACCGGTTGCCTGTGTGAATGAGAGGAGTACAGCGTGACCGTTTCTGACCTGACAGGGGCGAAATGGCGAAAGAGCAGTCACAGCGGCGCGGGCAACGACTGCGTGGAACTCGCCATCGTCAGGAGCGGAACAGCGGTTCGGGATTCCAAGAACGCGGCCGCGGGTCATCTTGCCTTCGATGGCAGCGGCTGGCTCGCGTTCCTGTCCGCCGTCAAGGCAGGGGACGCAGGCTGACCCGACCACTTTCCAGGTGAGAGGACGTCGTGACACCGTCCGCGACGTCCTCCAACTGGTTTCCCGCCCGTAGGTAAGGGGCAGGAGACCGCCGGCGTGGGTGTTCACCCGATGCCGGCACCACCCCCTCAGCCCGATCGTCGGCCTCGGACCGCGTCGGAGTGTCGTAGGGGTGTGCGAGCATGCTGGACATGCCGAGACTGGGGTCCGGGATCTCGCTGGTGGCGCGCGAGCCGGAGATGGAGCGCGTGCGTGCTGCCGTGCGCGCGGCGATGACCGGGTCGGCCGCCGCACTGCTGGTCGCCGGTGACGCCGGGGTGGGCAAGACCCGGATCACCGAGGAAACCACCACCCTGGCCGCCGACGCGGGCATGCTGGTGCTCACCGGTCGCTGCCTCGACGTCGGCGAGAACGGTCTGCCCTACCTGGCCATTGCGGAGGCCCTCGGCGGCCTGCGCGAAGGCGAGGACGCCGACCTGCTCGCCGATCCCGCGCTCGCCGGGCTGCTGCCCGGCTCCGAATCCGTGCCCGAGATCGAGCCCGACCGGTTCGTGCCCGCACCGCCGTCGGCCGCGGGCACGCGCCGCCGCGAGCAGGACGTGGGCCAGTTGCGGCTGTTCGAGGCCGTCTACCGGCTGCTGGTCGAGCTCGCCGAACGGCACGGCCTGCTGCTCGTCCTCGAAGACCTCCACTGGGCCGACGGCGCGACGCGCTCGATGGTCTCGTTCCTGCTCACCCGGCTGCGAGGCCGGCGGCTGCTGGTCGTGGCCACCTACCGCACCGACGACCTGCACCGCAGGCATCCCTTCCGGCCCCTGCTCGCCGAGCTGTTGCGCCTGCCCGTCGTCGAGCGGATGGACCTCGCGCCGTTCGCCTCGGCCGACGCGCGCGACTTCGTGGCCAAGCTCGCCGAGGAGCGGGTGAGCGAGGAGGTCATCCGGGAGGTCGCGGAGCGCTCGGAGGGCAACGCCTTCTTCGCCGAGGAACTCCTCGCCGCCTACGACGACTGCGAGGAGGGCATGCCGGCGACGCTGGTCGACGTGCTGTTCGCCCGCACGGAGCGGCTGTCCGAGCCGACCCAGCGGGTCGTGCGCGTCGCCTCGGTGGCGGGCCGGCGCGTGCGCCACACCGTGCTCGCCGCCGTCGCCGAGCTGCCCGAAGAGCAGTTGGAGCAGGCCCTGCGCGAGGCCGTGCAGCACCACGTGCTGGTCAGCGAGGGGGAGACGTACACCTTCCGGCACGCCCTGCTCACCGAGGCCGTCTACAACGACCTGCTGCCCGGCGAACGGGTCCGGCTGCACGCGGGGTACGCGCGGGTCCTCGCCGACGCGGAGCTGGGACGAGGACGAGCGGCCGCGCTCGCGCACCACAGCCTGGAAAGCCACGACCTGCCCACCGCGCTGGCCGCGTACATCCGGGCCGCCGAGGACGCCGACCGGTCCAACGCGCCCGCGGTCACGCTGACCAACCTGGAGTCGGCGCTCAAGCTGTGGGACGCCGTCGACGAATCCCAGCGCCCTGCGGACGTCACCGAGCTGGATCTGCTGACCAGGGCGTCCTGGGCGGCCGGCACGTCCGGGGAGCCGGAGCGCGCGATGGCCTACGCCCGGTCCGCGGTGGACTTGGCGAGCGAGCGTGACGACCCCGAGCTCGCCGCGAAGGCGATGCGGCGGCTCGCACAAGCGTTGTTCCTGGTCGACGGCAAGGAAGCCGAAGGGATCGAAGTCCTGCACCGGGCGTGGCGGCTGGTCGAGCACCGTCCGCCGAGCATCACGCGTGCGTGGGTGCAGGCCATCTACGCGCGTGGCCTGCGCATCGACGACCGGCCCGACGAGGCCCGCGAGCACGCGGCCCAGGCCGTCGAGGCCGCGCGGGCCGTGGGTGCCGGTGGCGCGGAGGCGGACGCGCTGACCACGCTCGCGTTGCTGGAGGAGGGCGTCGGGCACCTGTCGCACTCGAAAGAGCTGCTGACCCAGGCCATGCAACGCGCCGTCGAGGTCGAGGCGATCACCGTGGAGCTGCGGGCGCGTTTCTCCCTCGCGGTCGCCTCCTACGAAGCCGGCATGTTCGACGACGCGCTGCACACCTTGGACGCGGGCGTCACGCGCGCCGAGAGCACCGGCATGCTCTGGTCGGACTACGGCTTCGAGCTCTGGTTCCTGCAGGTCATCGCCCGTTACTACAGCGGTGACTGGGACGGCAGCGAGCTGGCCGCCGACCCGGCGCGCCGTCGGGTGTCGGGTTCGTTCGCCGCGCGCCTCGCGGTCGGTGGTGCCCTGGTCACGATCGGCCGGGGCCGGTTCGCCGAGGCCGAGCGCCTGGTGAAGGAGCTGCGCTCGGACTGGCACCTGGACCTGCAGATCGCCCTGTACACCGGTGCGGTGGCCGCCGAACTGGCCTGCTGGCGCGGTCGTCCGGAGGAGGCGGCGCGCTGGGTGAGCGAGGCGCTGGGCTGGGCGCAGCGGGCTGGTGGTCAGTGGCGCATGGCCGGCATCAAGCTGGCGGCGTTCGGCGTCGCCGCCCACGCCGACCTCGCCCACCGGCCGGCCAACCGCAAGGACCCGGAAGCGGTCGCGGCCGCCGTGGCCGAGGGCGAGAAGCTGGCGACCCACGCCCACGAGGTGGCCGAGCGCGGCATCCCGCGCAGCGGCACCCTCGGCCCGGAGGGCAAGGCGTGGCTGGCGCGGGTGGACGCCGAGCTGAGCCGGTTGCGTGGCGAGAACGATCCCGCCTTGTGGCAGGCGGCCGTCGAGGCCTTCGGTTACGGGGCCGTGTACGAGCAGGCCGTGTGCCGACGCCGACGGGCCGAGGCTTTGCTGGGCGCGGACCGTCGCGACGAGGCCGCCGAGGAGCTGCACAAGGCGGACGAGGTGGCCGGCAAGCTCGGCGCGAAGCCGCTGTCGGATGCGTTGCGGGCCTTGGCAAGGCGGGCACGCATCCCGCTGGACGGCATGCTCGCCGCCCGGGACACGGTGGATCCGTTGACCCCGCGGGAAAAGTCGGTGCTGACGCTGGTCGCGTCGGGGCGGACGAACCGTGAGGTCGGCGAGGAGCTGTTCATCAGCGAGAAGACGGTGAGCGTGCACCTCTCGCGCGTGATGGCGAAGCTGGGCGCGACCCGCCGAGCCGAAGCCGTCGCGATCGCCTACGACCGGGATCTGTTGTAGCTCAACGGCGAACCGCCTTGAGGACGCGAAGGCTCACGCTCATCGCGCGGGTCCACAGCCCGGCGGGCACGCCACGCACCGGACGCAACGGGAGGCCGCGCTGCACGGCGATGCTTTGGGGCTCGGTGTACTTCAACAACCCCTCGGCCCCGTTGCGCCGCCCGACGCCGGACTCGCCCATCCCGCCCATGGTCGTGTCCACCGACCCGAGGGTCGCCGCGTAGCCCTCGTTGACGTTGACGGTCCCGGCGTGGATCCGGGCGGCCACGGCCTCTCCGGCCCGCCGGTCCCGCGTCCACACGCTGGCGTTCAGCCCGTACGACGTGTCGTTGGCCCGGGCCACGGCATCGTCCACATCGGAATATCCGTAGATCGACACCACCGGGCCGAACGTCTCCGAGCGGAACAACGTCATGTCCTCGGTGACGTCGGTCAGCACCGTCGGCTCGTAGAACAGCGAGCCGACCTCGGGTCGCGGCTTCCCGCCGGCCAGCACCGTGGCGCCCTTCGACCGCGCGTCCTCGACGTGCGCGGACACCGTCGCGAGCTGGCTCGCCGACGTCAGCGAGCCCATGTCGAACCCGTAGTCCAAAGTGGAGCCCAGGCGCAGCGCGGAAACCTTGGAAACAAAGGCGGACGTGAACGCGTCCCGGATGCTCTCGTGCACGTAGATCCGCTCGACCGACACGCACAGCTGCCCGGCCGAGGAGAAGCACGCGGCCACCGCCCCGGCCGCGGTCTTCTCGATCGGCGCGTCCGGGAGCACCACCATCGGGTTCTTGCCGCCGAGCTCCATCGAGTAGCCGGTCAGCCGCCCCGCGACCTGGCTGGCCAGCGTCTTCCCGGTCGCCGTGGACCCGGTGAACGCCAGGTAGTCCGACTCCTCCAGCAACGCGGTCCCGATCTCCGACCCGCGGCCGAGCACGATCTGCCACAGGTCCGCGGGCAGCCCGGCCTTCTCGGCCAGTTCGGTCAGCCACAACGCGGTCAGCGCGGTCTGGTTGTCCGGCTTCTGCACCACCGCGTTCCCGGCGGCGAGCGCGGGCAGCACGTCCATCGCGGTCAGGGCGAGCGGGTAGTTCCACGGCGAGATGATCGCCACGACGCCCTTCGGGTGGCGCAGCTCGGTGGCCCGGGTGAGCAGCGGCATGATCCCGGAGCGGCGCCGCGGCGCGAGCAGCTTCGCCGACCGCTTGCCGTAGTACGCGGCGGTGACGGCGGTCGAAGCGATCTCGTCGAAGGCGTCCAGCCGCGACTTGCCCGTCTCGACCTGGATGAGGTCGAGGCCTTCCGCCTGCTCGGCGAGCACGAGGCCGTGCAGGCGCAGGATGATCCGCTGCCGCTCGGCGGCCGGTCGCTGCGCCCACGCCGCCTGCGCCTTGCGTGCGCGCTCGAAGGCGGCCCGCACGTCGGCATCCCCGATTTGGGGGAGGGCGGTCAGCGGCTGCTGGGTGAACGGCGCGAGCAGCTCCACCGGATCGCCGTGGCCGGCGACCGCCCGGGCCGCGAGCTGGGCGGCGCGCTCCGTGGTGGGCGCACCGGAAACCGCACCGAGAGTGGTCATGCTGGAAGCTCCTTCGCTCGCGTTGCCTCCAGCATGACCAAAGTTACTGGTTGGTAGCAACTAGTCGTAGCCGATCGGGCGGATCACCGGCACGCCGAACGACGGCGTGGCGGGGGCGTCGTCCTCGATCTGTTCCGGTTCGGCCGGGCGCAGCCAGTCCGGCCCGAGCCGGTTCCTGGCGATCAACCCGACGGCCACCGCGACAACGCCCAGGACCGCGCCGAACAGCATCATCCACAGACCATTGCCGATGCCCGCTTGGACGTCGTAGTAGTCCGAGCGCCCCACCGTCGTGGTGACGTGCGCGAACTCGTCGCTCAACGCCTTCGCCTGCATGGCGACGGTCCCGACCGAGCCGAGCAGGACCGCGGACCCCGCCCCGGCCACGCCGCTCGACCAGCGCAGGCCCGGGTCCGACCCGGTCAGCAACGCGCCGATGCCGATCAGGGCACCCGCGAACAACACCGCGGCCGCCACCGTGATCGGCAGCCCGAACGCCGTCCCCACGCCCTCCTGATCCACTTCCTTGCCGTGGTTGGTGCTCGTGTGGTCCCACGCGGTGAGCTCGAACGACGAGCCGTCGTCCTGCGAAGACGAGGAAGAGGGTCGCTCGGACTCGATGAACAGCGGTGCGAAGCTCCCGCCCACGGCCAGCGCGGCGGCCGCCACCCACGCCAACACGACCAGGACGAGCAGACGCGGCCTGCGGTGCTCCACGGGGTTTGGCGTGGTCATGGCCACAATCCTGCCCAACTCGACGCCGTGCTGGATCGAAACGACGAGAAGTTGCCAAAGCGAACGTCACGATCCGCGCCCGCGCCCCTCTTCTCAGTTGCGTTGCGCGGCCCGTGCGAGGGCCGGGCCGGGCAACTGCGCGAGTGAGTGAAGGCTCGCGCTCAGTTCGCTGAGCGCGAGCCGAACACCTGGACCGCGATCCGCTTCCACTCGGCGAGCAGCTTCTCCCGGCGCGCCGGGTCGCCGCCGAGCATCGCGTCGAGCGCGAGGCCGCGCGTGAGGTTGACGGTCAGCAGCACCAGCGTGTCCGCCATGTCGCCGGTCGCGCGGTAGCGCTCCAGCGTGGCGTGCCCGAGTTCGCGGTCGACCGGCAGCAACGCCTCGCGCAGTTCGGCGTCGGTGCGCGCGGCCACCCACAGCTCCATCGCGGCCGTGGACAAGGTGCCGGAGTACTTGTCCCACAACACGTCGATGCCGGTGGTGATCTTGTCGGTGGCGTTCTTGCCCGCGGGCAGGTCGACCTCGGCGATCTCCTCGTTGAGCTTGCCGAACAGGTGGCGCAGCGCGCTGGTCATCAGCTCGGCCTTGGTGGCGAAGTGGTGCTGTTGCGCGCCCCGCGACACCCCGGCCCGGCGGCAGATCTCGTGCACGGACGCACCCGAGTACCCGAGGTCGACCAGGCAGTCGATGGTGGCGTCCAGCAGCAGCTCCCTCGTCCGCTCGCTGCGTTCGGCCTGCGTCCGGTGGGTCTTGACCTGGCTCGTCACCGCTGCCTCCTCGCCATCGCCGCGCGTGGCCGGTACATTCTCCATGGAACTTACCTGCTGCTTGGATTGTTTTCTTACGTCACCGGAGGTCAGCGCCGTGACCGCACACCGCTCGTCGTGGATGGACGAGGACCTGGATGCCTTCCGCGACCTCGCGCGGACCTTCTGCGAGAAGGAGCTCACGCCCAACGTCGACCGTTGGATCGAGCAGCACCACGTGGACCGCGAACTCTGGACCAAGGCGGGTGAGGTCGGCCTGCTGTGCCTGTCGATCCCGGAAGAGTACGGGGGCGGCGGCGGGACGTTCGCACACGAGACCGTCCTGCTCGAGGAGCAGGCCCGCGCGGGCGACAGCGGCTGGGGCGTGATCCTGCACAACGGCATCGTCGCGCACTACATCCTCAACTACGGCTCGCCAGCGCAGAAGCAGGCCTGGCTGCCGAAGATGGCGTCGGGCGAGTGGGTCGGCGCGATCGCCATGACCGAGCCGGGCACGGGCTCGGACCTGCAGAACGTCAGGACCAAGGCCGTGCGCGACGGTGACGAGTACGTCATCAACGGCGCGAAGACGTTCATCACCAACGGCGGGCAGGCCGACGTGGTGATCGTCGTGGCCAAGACCGACAGCACCAAGGGCGCCGAGGGCATCTCGCTGATCGTCGTGGAGACCGACCGCCCGGGCTTCCGGCGCGGGCGGGTGCTGGACAAGATCGGCCTGCGCTCGCAGGACACCGCCGAGCTGTTCTTCGACGACGTGCGCGTGCCGGCGACGAACCTGCTGGGCGCCGAAGAGGGCCAGGGTTTCATCCAGCTCATGCAGCAGCTGCCGCAGGAACGGCTGATCATCGGCGTCTCGTCGGTGCTGGCCATGGAGCTCGCGCTGGCCGAAACCCTGCGCTACACCAAGGACCGCCAGGCGTTCGGCCGGCCGGTGTTCAATTTCCAGAACACCAAGTTCAAGCTGGCCGAAGTGGCCACCGAGGCCAAGATCGCCCGTGTCTTCCTCGACGACTGCATCGCCAAGCACCTCAAGGGCGAGCTCGACATCCCGACCGTCGCGATGCTCAAGTGGTGGACCAGCGACCGCGCCATGGTCGCCGCGGACGAGTGCCTGCAACTGCACGGCGGCTACGGGTACATGAACGAGTACCCGATCGCCCGGATCTACACCGACCAGCGCGTGCAGAAGATCTACGGCGGCACCAACGAGATCATGAAAGAAATCATCGCCAGAAGCCTCTGAGGTTGTGTCCGCTTGCGTTCGGTGCGGGCAGCGGAACCTCAGCCGCCCCCTCACGCCCGTCCCCTCGCTGGGGCTCGGGGCCGGCGTTCGCCGGCTCGCGGTGCCCGATGGATCGGTCGCAAGCTCCCTCACTGCGGGATCGCCGACTCATGACCGGCCAGGTCACCACGTCGGCGCTGTCCTCGCGAGGAACCGGCTGAGAACCCGCGGCGGTGCGGGCGGGCACCCACACAAGCGGCTCCGCCGCTTCGAAACCGATGGAGAGTTCCCTTGCGCAACGGACCCCTCGCCGGGATCAAGGTCGTCGAGCTGGCGGGGCTCGCGCCCGCGCCCTTTGCCGGGACCGTGCTCGCCGACCTCGGCGCCGACGTGATCCGGGTCGATCGCGCCAAGCCGGGCGCGGACGTGCTGACCTTCCCGAACGACCCGCTGACCCGCAGCAGGCGCTGGATCGGCGTCGATGTCAAGGCACCCGAGGGCCTCGAGCTGGTGCTGCGGCTCGTCGACGGCGCCGACGTGCTGATCGAGGGGTACCGGCCGGGCGTGGCCGAGCGGATGGGTCTCGGGCCCGACGACTGCCTGGCCCGCAACCCGCGCCTGGTCTACGGCCGGATCACCGGCTGGGGCCAGGACGGCCCGCTCGCGCCGACCGCGGGCCACGACATCAACTACATCGCGATCGCGGGTGCGCTCGACCCGATCGGTCCGGCCGGCGGCAAGCCCACGCCGCCGGTGAACCTGCTCGGTGACTTCGGCGGTGGCGGCCTCGTGCTCGCCATGGGCGTGCTCGCCGCCCTCGTGGAACGCCAGGGCTCCGGTCGCGGCCAGGTCGTGGACGCGTCCATGGTGGAGGGCGCCGCGCTGCTCACCACGAGCCTGCGCGGCCTGGCCGAGCTCGGCATGTGGGGCAACGGCCGCGGCCAGAACCTGCTCGACGGTGGCGCCCCCTTCTACGACACGTACGAGACCGCGGACGGCAAGTACGTCGCCATCGGCGCGATCGAGAACCGGTTCTGGGCGGCCCTGCGTGACGTGCTGGGGCTGACCACACCGGAGTCGGAGAACCACACCAACCCGGCCAACTGGCCCGTGCTGCGCGAGCAGATCGCCGCCGCGGTCCGCACCAGGACCCGCGACGAGTGGGCGAAGCTGGCCGAGGGCACCGACGCGTGCCTCGCACCCGTGCTCTCGCTCGCCGAGGCCCCCGCGCACCCGCACAACATGGCGCGGGGGAGTTTCGTCGACGTCGGCGGCACGCAACAGCCCGCGCCGGCGCCGAAGTTCAGCCGTACCAAGGCGGACCCGCCGACACCGCCGGCCGAGCCACGGTCGGACACCACGGCCGTGCTGGCCGAGCTCGGCCTGGACGCCGGCAGGATCGAGCAACTCCGTGCCGCCGGGACGGTCGCATAACCGTTCGGCGCCTGCTCGGCGCATTAGCCCCCGACACGCGCGTGTGCAAGGTGGACAGCTCGTCGTCCCGCTCTAGAGTGATCAGCCAAAAGGTACCCGTCTGTGCCTGTCAAGGGGCATGATTGCTGTTCAAGCGCCGTTCGGCGGGCGGCGACGGGGGTAGCAGGGACGGAGTGGTTCAGGTGGACGCGAAGAAGGCCATTGTCCTTGTCGTGGTGGCGTTTGTGTTGTTCTACCTCATCACGCAGCCGGTCCAGTCGGCCAACGTCGTGCACGACATCCTGGGTTGGCTGCGCGACGCCGCCGACGCCATCGTCACCTTCATCAAGCAGCTGTTTGCCTGACCACGGTCGGTGACGACACCGGCCGTCTGGCCCTGTCCGCTGCCCCGTCCGGGTGGTTTGGTAGATCAAAAGCCCACATCCTGGGCCTGGGGCGAAATCGGGTCTGGCGGTGGCGGTTGCCGAGCCCTACGGTTTCGTCCATCGAGAGATCATCAGCCCGCGTAGGAGGCACGATGCTCGACGACCCCGGGGTCGATGCTCTGGTGCAGCAGTGGACCGCTGACAACGCACGGGACGCGGAGAACGACGAGATCACGCGCATTGCTTCGCAGTGGCTCGCCGACTCGCCGATGCCGGCCGCGGTGGGCATCCCCGGACAGCGTGGCGGCGGCCGCGGCTGGGCCACGGTGGACGCGGCCGACCCGAGGTTCGTCGACGCCATGCGCAGGCGCCTGCCTGAGGTGCCGCACGAGTTGATCGCCGAGGCCGCCAAGTGGTGGCAGATGGCCGGTGGCGTCGCCGAGGCCGAGGAGTGGTGGGACGCCGGTCTCAGCCCGCTCGACCAGCGCGCGCTCGACTACCGTGCGGCCGGGCTCGGCCCGTCCGACCTCGCGCGGCGGCTCGGCCCGATGACCGTTCTGCAGCACCTGCGCCGGGGCAGCGCGCCGGCCTGGTGCGTGGCCCGTTTGCAGCGGCAGCGCCGCGACGGGGTCGCCTGAACGTAACTCCGCAGGGCTGGCATCGTTGACACCGTTGACGGGAGCGCGACGAGGTCAGGCTGGAGTTCTGTGGGGACGGTCGAGGGTGCTGAGGCCCAAGCTGAGCCCACTGCTGAGCCCACTGCGGCACATGGGGGACGCGGCCTCGTCGGCCGACTACTGATTGTGTTCGCGGTGCTGGTCGTGGCCGGCGCCGGCGTCTGGTTCATCGGCAAGGCCACCGCTCCCGACGCCGGCCCCACGACGACCGAGATCCCCGCGATGCAGGTCGCCGCGGCGCCCGTGCGGCCCGGTTCGGTCGTACCCGCCAAGTCCGCGCCCGACCCGCAGGGCGGCGCGACTCCGCAGGCCGGTCCCAATTCCCTTGTGGCGTGGTCGAAATCCGTGTCCACGGCCACCGGCGTTCCGGCCCGGGCCCTGCTCGCATACGGCAACGCCGAACTCGTGTTGCGCTCGGCCCAGCCCGGCTGCCACCTCTCGTGGGCGACGCTCGCCGGCATCGGGCGCATCGAGTCCAACCACGGCCAGTACGGCGGCGCGGTCCTCGGCGCGGACGGCCGCCCGAGCAAGCCGATCATCGGTGTCCCGCTCGACGGTTCGGCGGGGGTGCGCGCCATCGCCGACACCGACGGCGGCGTGTACGACGGCGACCGGACCACCGATCGCGCGGTCGGCCCGATGCAGTTCATCCCGTCGACCTGGCGCACCTGGGCCTCTGACGGCAACGGCGACCACAGCGGCGACCCGCAGCAGATCGACGACGCCGCCTTGGCCGCGGCGCGCTACCTGTGCGCGAACGGCCGCGACATGGGCACGCCGTCCGGTTGGTGGGCGGGTGTCTTCTCCTACAACAACTCCGTGCCGTACGGCCAGAAGGTGTTCGGGCTGGCCGACACCTATGCGAAGGGTGCCGCGGCTGCCCGCAGCTGATATAACAGCACTGTTGTATCTGCTGAGGGGGGAGCAATGGCGCTGTACCCGCAATCCAAGCCGTACGAGCACGGGATGCTCGACGTCGGCGACGGGCACCACCTCTATTACGAGGTCCACGGCAACCCGGACGGCAAACCCGCGGTCTGCCTGCACGGCGGTCCCGGCTCCGGCGCCGGCCGGGGAGCAGCCCGCTTCTTCGACCCCGAGCGCTACCGGATCGTGCTGTTCGACCAGCGCAACTGCGGGCGCAGCACCCCGCACGCGAGCGAGCCGGACGTCGACCTGAGCACCAACACCACCGACCACCTCGTGGCCGACATCGAGCGGTTGCGCGAACACCTCGGCGTCGAGCGGTGGCTGGTGCGCGGGCCCTCGTGGGGTTCGGTGCTCGCGCTCGCCTACGCGCAGCGGCACCCGCAGCGGGTCACCGAGGTGATCCTGCTCGGTCTCGCCACGGGCCGGCGCGTCGAAACCGAGCTGCTCACCCGCGGGCTCGGTCGCCTGTACCGGGATGCCTATGCGCGGTTCGCCGCCAACGTCCCTGGCGGCGCCGACCCGGCCGACGCCTACCACCGGCTGCTGTTCGACCCGGACCCGCAAGTGCGCTACAACGCGGCAAAGGCTTGGTGCGCCTGGGAAATCGCGATGGTGCCGACCGCGGACCAGCCGAACCCGCGCTACGACGACCCGCGGTTCCGGCTCTGCTTCGCGCGCATCGTGACCCACTACTGGCGGGCCGGCTGCTTCCTTCGCGAGGACCAGCTGTTGCGTGGCGCGGCCAAGCTCGCCGGCATCCCGGGCGTGCTCGTGCAAGGCGAGCTGGACCCGACCAACCTCGTCGGCTCGCCGTGGCTGTTGCAGCAGGCCTGGCCCGGCAGCGAACTGGTCCTCGTGCGCGAAACCGGGCACGACGGCAGCGATGCGCTCGAAGACGCCGTCGTCGCGGCCACCGACCGGTTCGCGGGTGCGTCGGGTGTGCGTGGTCACTCAGGTTGACGGTGTTAGCGTCGTCCCATGGCCGGTGACTCGCCGCTCGCCCGCAGGCTGGGCATCGCAGGCCTCTGCGTGCTCGCCCTCGCCGCGTCGGTCGCTCTGGCCTGGTGGCAGTGGAACCGCTTCGAGTCCGCGAGTGGCACCTTCCAGAACCTCGGTTATGTCCTGCAGTGGCCGTTGTTCGGGCTCTTCCCGGCCTTCGCGGTCTGGCGCTGGCGTCGCCTCCGGCACGCGGAAGAGGCCAAACCGGAGCCGGAACCAGCCCCGCCCCCGGCGCCACGACCGGCGCCGAAGTCAGTGGTGCAGGACGAGCCGGACGACGAACTGGCCGCGTACAACCGGTTCCTCGCCAAGCTCAACGAACGTGATCAGCAGGAGAGCAGATGACCGACACGCCCAAGGCAGTCGACGAGGAGAGCCCGGCGGCGGCCGCCACGGCTCCCGGCAACCGGGGCGCGCTCGCCCGCTACCGGGTGCTCGCCTACATCGTGGGCGTCGGCCTGCTGTGCCTGGTCGCGTCGATGGTGTTGAAGTACGCCTTCGACCAGGGCACCTACGTGGCGATCGTCGGCCCGATCCACGGCTTCCTCTACGCGATCTACGCGGTGCTCACGGTCGACCTCGCGCTCAAGCGGCCGCGGTGGTCGGTGCTCGGCACGATCCTCGTCCTGCTCGCCGGCACCATCCCGTTCGTCTCGTTCTACGCCGAGCGCAAGGTGACCGCGAAGGTGACCGCGGGTCAGCCGCTGTAGAGGTTGCCCGGCAACGCCACCGTGTGCAGGATCCGCAGCTCCTTGGTCGCCCGGGTCAGTGCCACGTAGCGGTCCGTGGCCGTCATCAGGTGCGGCTCCAGCACGATGACCACGTCGAACTCGAGGCCCTTGGTTTCCGTCGGCGCGTACGTGCGGGCCGGCGTGTCCACCACGACGCCGTCCGGGACGACCACCGCGACCGTGCCCGCACCCGCCGCCGCCATGGCCGAGGCAACCTCGGTGGCCAGGGCGTCGTCGAGGTCGGTGACCTCGCGCAGGACCGGTTCGGCACCGCCGGTGCGCACCGACGTCGGTGCCTTCAACGCCGGGTCGACGTCGACGAGGACCCGCGCGGCCAGCGCCATGATCTTCTCCGGCGTGCGGTAGTTGACCGTGAGCTCGCGGTAGGTCCAGCGGTCGTCGACGTACTCGGCGAGCATGTCGCGCCAGGACCGCACACCGGCCGGTGACTCGCGCTGCGCGAGGTCGCCGACGATGGTGAACGAGCGGCTGGGGCAGCGGCGCATCAGCATCCGCCAGTCCATCGCGGACAGCTCCTGCGCCTCGTCCACCACGACGTGCCCGTAGGTCCACTCGCGATCGGCGGCGGCCCGCTCGGCGACGTCGCGGTCGTCGTGTTCGGCGTGCCGCTCGGCCAGCGCCTCGGCACTGACCACGTCGACTGCCCGCAGTTCCTCGCCGTCGTCCATCTCCATGTCGTGGCCGAGGATGCGCAGCAGTTCCTGGGCGTACTCCTCGTCCGGCTCCTCCTTGACCCGAGCCGGTCCGGTGCCGAGCAGTTCGATCGCCTCGTCGAGCAGTGGCACGTCGGAGACCGTCCACGGCATGCCCTTGGGCCGCGCCAGTGCGTCGCGGTCGCCGTCGGGCAGCGCCGTGCACGCGGCGGCCAGCCGGGCGGGCGAGGAGAACAGGTCGCTGAGCAGGCGCTTCGCGGTCAGCCGGGGCCACAGGCGTTTCACGGCGCGCTGGAAGTCGTCGCTGGACTCCAGTTCGGTGCGGATGTCGATGGCGGTCGCCTCGGCCAGCCCCGGCACGTCGCGCACGTCGAACCAGTCGTCGCCGACGAGGCCGACCGCCCGCTCGGTCAGCAGCGTCAGCACGTGCTCGGCGAACACCTTGCGCGCCGCGTTGTGTTTGAGCCCGGTGGCCCGTGCCCGGTGCCGGGCCGCGGCGACCAGCTCGTCGTCGAGCGGGACCGTGACGTCGGACAGCTCGATCGGGATCGGGTCCGGATCACCTACTTGGCTCGGTAGTTCCTGCCGGTCGGCCACCGCGGCGGCGAGCACCTCGACCATCTGCGGGGATCCCTTGACCCGCCGTGCTTCGGGGCCGTCCTGCAGCGTGGTGGTCAGGCCCGGCAGCACACCGCCGGTGGTGCCGAAGACCACCGAGGTCTCGCCCAGCGAGGGGAGCACGGTGCCGATGTAGCGCAGGAAGCCGGGGTTCGGCCCGATCACCAGCACGCCGCGGCGTTCCAGCCGCTCGCGCTCGGTGTAGAGCAGGTAGGCGACCCGGTGCAGGGCGACCGCGGTCTTGCCGGTGCCGGGTCCGCCCTCCACGACGACGACGCCGTTGCCGGGCAGCCGGATGATGTCGTCCTGGTCGGCCTGGATGGTGGCGACGATGTCGCGCATGGTCTCGCCGCGGGCGGACTCGAGCGCGACGAGCAACGCGGAATCGTCGCCGTCGCCACTCGCGGAATCGAGGGATTCGTCACGGAAATCGAGGATTTCCCGGCGCCAGGTCTGGAACTGGCGGCGCACGGAAACGCCGTCCGGGTGCGCGGGTGTGGCACAGTAGAACGGTTTCGCCGCGGGCGCGCGCCAATCCAGCAGCTGCGGCCGGTAGTCGTCTTCGGCGTCGAACAGCCCGATGCGCCCGACGTAGGTGTGCTCGCCCTCGGCGTCGGTGAGCCGGCCGAAGCACAGGCCGCTGTCGGCGACCTTGGTCATGGCCAGGCGGTTGGCCACGGCGTTCACGGCGAAGTCGCGCTCGAGGAGCGAGTCGGCCGTCTTGTTGGCCGCGACCAGGGCGGCCTTGGCCTCGGCCTGCTCCTGCTCGAGACGCCGGTAAAGGAACGCCACGTGCTCGCGTTCGCGTCGCAACTCGGCCAGGTGCTGCTCGGTTGACAATTGTACCCCTGCGCTGTTATACTCCCGGTATTCGATCGGCCGTCCGGTTTTATCCGGGCAGGCCGATTTTCTATTATGCGGGTGCTGTCAAATTGCGAGCCGCGTCACGGCGCAATGCGCACGGAGAGCGGCGGGATGCTCGCCGCCCGCAGCGTCGCCGCGTCGATCCACTGTGGACGGTAGGGCAGGTCGGCGAGCCGGGCGAGTTGCGTGGTCAGCGGGTCGAGCTCGCGGGTGGCGCCGGTCAGGAAGGCCCACTCGTGCTCGTCGGAGCCGAAGTAGCCGACGGTCGCGAACGCGTCGGTGAAGCGTCGCCAGCACCGCTTCAGGGTCGTGTTGCGCCACAGCGTGGGGCAGCCGGCCTGGCCGACGACCACGCCGCCGTCGGTGAGCAGGTCCCGGCAGGCGGCCAGGAAGTCCTTGCCGTACAAGCGGTTGTGCTGCGCCTCGGGGTCGTCGTCGCGCTCGTCGGGCAGGTCGACCAGGACGATGTCGTACTTGCCGGTCGCCTCCGCGACGAACGCGAGCCCGTCGCCGTAGTGCACACGGATCGGGCCGTCCCCCGCGACCGCGGCCTTGAGCTCGGCGGGGGAGTAGCCGTAGGGCAGGTGCTCCGCGCAGAGCTCGACCGCCTGCTGGTCGATGTCCACGTGGTCGACCCGTCGCGCGCCGGCCGCGACCGCGAGCTGGCACACGACGCCCTCGCTGGAACCGATCACCAGGACGTCGCGCACCTGGTCGGCCAGCAGCAGGGCGGGCACCAGGAGGGCCTCGTGGTAGAGCAGCTGGCTGAACTCGGTGCTCTGGCGCTCGTCGTCGCAGAACAGCGAGACGCCCTGCGCGGTGCGGGCGATCACCAGGTGCTGGAAGCCGGTGTGCGTGTCGACCAGCGTCTCGTCGACGCGCCACTGCCGGGCCATGCCGTCACCCAGCGGTTCGGTGATCACGTTCATGCGGTCACCGCCGACATCCCCCGGTGGACCGTGGTCATCGTGGTGTCCGCGCCGCCGAGCGCGTCCGCGAGCAACTGCACGGCGAGTTCCGGATCCGCCTGGTCACCGCAGGTGAAGACGTCGACGAACATCGAGCCGACCTCCGGGTAGGTGTGCACGGAGGCGTGCGACTCGGACAGCAGCGCGAGCACCGTGACCCCCTGCGGCGCGAACCGCTGGGAGACGACCTGGCACACGGTCGCGCCCGCGCTGCGCAATGCGTTCTCCAGGGCGTGGCGCAGTCCCGCCACGTCGTCCAGCACGGCCGCGCGCAAGCCGTGGAACTCGGCGAGCACATGCCTGCCCGCGAACCGCCCTACTTCAGCCGACATCGATCTCCTCTCGGGGACGGCTACCGTTGGGCAGTATCCATGGTGCGGGGTGAGCCGCTGAGGGGAGTCCTGGCGTACCGACTCGGCTCTTGTGGCGCTCTCAGTCGGCGTCGAGGCAGTGCGTGCTCATTGGCGGGAAGCCGTTGAACCCCACCGAGGCGTAGCTGGCTGTGTACGCACCAGCACCCAGGATGTCCACGTGGTCGCCCGCCGCGAGCGCCAGCGGCAAACGGTAGGGGGTGCGTTGGTACAGCACGTCGTCGCCATCGCACGTGGGGCCCGCGATGATCACGGGGCCGTCCTCGGCGCCGTCGTGGGCGGTGGCCAGCGGGTAGGCGATCATCTCCAGCTCGGTCTCGGCCAGCCCGCCGTAGCGGCCGATGTCCAGGTAGACCCAGCGATGGGTGTCCACATCGGACTTGCAGGTGACCAGGACGACCTCGCTGCGCAGGACGCCGGCCTCCGCGACCAGGGCACGCCCCGGCTCGGCGACCAGCAGCGGTGGCTCGTCGAACGAGCGGGCCACCGCGTCGTCGATCGCTCGCCCGAACTCGGGCAGGGCCCGCACCGGCGATCGGTAGCCGGTGGGGAAACCGCCCCCGACGTTCAGCACCCGCAAGCCGCCGACCTCGTGCCACACGGCGGCAGCCTGCTCGATCCCGGCCACCCACGCCGAGGGCGACAGGTGCTGCGAGCCGACGTGGAACGCCAGGCCCTCGGCGTCCAGGCCGAGGTCGCGCGCCGCGCGCAGCACCCGCACGGCCATAGAGGGCGCGCAACCGAACTTGCGGCCGAACGGGGTCTGCGAGGCGGGTGCGTCCACCAGGATCCGGCAGCTCACGGCGGAACCAGGGGCGAAGCGGGCCAGGTGCTCGACGTCTGAGAGGGCGTCGGTGGTGAAGCGGCGCACGCCCTTCGTGTACGCGTGGGCGATGTCGCTCGCCTTCTTGATCGGGTTGCCGTAGGACAGCCGGGACGGGTCCGCGCCCGCGGCCAGGCACAGGTCGATCTCGCCGGGGCTGGCCACGTCGAACCCGGCGCCCAACGCCACCAGTGCGCCGAGCAGCTCGGGCGCCGGGTTCGCCTTCACCGCGTAGTACAGGTCGACCGACGGGAGGGCCGCGGTCAGGTCCTGGTACGCGGCCCTGACCTGCGGCAGGTCGATCGCCAGACAAGGCGTCGGCGGCTGCCGCCGATCCAGGTACGCGCGCAGCCGTGCGGCGGCTGCGATGGGGTCACCGGGCACCGCCCGAGGGTAGAACCCCCGCGGGTCAGGCCCCGATGCCGGTCAGCGAGCGGACCTCCATCTCCTTCTGCCGGGCCTGGTCGCCCTGGTCCTTGCTCAGCAACGTGCCCAGGAAGCCCGCGATGAACGACACCGGGATCGACACGATGCCCGGGTTGGACAACGGGAAGATGTCGAAGCTCGCGGCCGGGAAGATCGACGTCGACTTGCCCGACACCACCGGCGAGAAGATCACCAGCAGCAGGCACGAGCCGAGCCCGGTGTACATCGCCCAGAGCGTGCCCGTCGTGTTGAAACGCTTCCAGAACAACGAATACAACAACGTCGACAGGTTCGCCGACGCGGCGAACGCGAACGCCAGCGCCACCAGGAACGCCACGTTCTGCCCGTTGGCCATGATGCCGCCGATGATCGACAACGCGCCGACGACCACGGCCGTCAGGCGGGCGACCCGGACCTCGGACGGCGCGTCCGCGTTGCCCTTCTTGATGATGTTCGCGTACACGTCGTGGGCGAACGACGCGCTCGCGGTGATGGTCAACCCGGCGACCACCGCGAGGATGGTCGCGAACGCCACCGCCGCCACCACCCCCAGCAGCAAGGGACCGCCGATCTCGAAGGCCAGCAGGGGAGCCGCGGAGTTCTCCTTGCCGGTGGAGTTGGCGATCACGTCGGCGCCGACCAGCGCGGACGCGCCGTAGCCGATCACCAGCGTGGCCAGGTAGAACACCGACATGGAGCCGACCGCCCACACCACCGAACGGCGCGCCTGCCCGGCGTTCGGGACGGTGTAGAAGCGCATCAGCACGTGCGGCAGACCGGCCGCGCCCAGGATCAACGCGAGCGAGAGCGACACGAAGTCGAGCTTGCTGATGCCGTTCTTGCCGTACAGGGCCCCGGGCGTCAACACCTTGTCGCCCTTGGGGTTGTGCTCGGCGGCCCCGTCGAGCAGCGCGGAGATGCTGAACCCGAACTTGCCCAGCAGGAACACCGTCATCAGCACCACGCAGACGATCAGCATGGACGCCTTGACGATCTGCACCCAGGTGGTGCCCTGCATGCCGCCGACCAGCACGTAGAAGATCATGACCAGGCCGACGATCATGATCACGATGGCCTGCCCGCCCTTGCCGTGCACGCCGAGCAGCAGTGCGACCAGGCCACCGGCGCCGGCCATCTGGGCGAGCATGTAGAAGAACGAGATGACCAGGGTGGACGTCGCGGCGGCGGCCCGCACCGGGCGCTGGCGCATCCGGAAGCTGATCACGTCGCCCATGGTGAAGCGGCCGGTGTTGCGCACCAGCTCGGCGATCAGCAGCAGGTTCACCAGCCACGCCACCAGGAACCCGATCGAGTACAGGAACCCGTCGTAGCCGTTGACCGCGATCGCGCCGGCGATGCCGAGGAACGAGGCCGCGGACAGGAAGTCGCCGGAGAGCGCGATGCCGTTCTGCGCGCCGGTGAACCGCCCGCCGGCCGCGTAGTAGTCCGAAGTGGACGAATTCCGGGTGCTCACCTTGAACACCAGGAACAACGTCAACGCGACGAACAGGCCGAACACCGCGGTGTTCAGCACCGGGTTCCCGGTGGACTGTGCTGCCTCGATCACGGGCGGTCGACCCCCGCTTCCTGTCGGATCTGGGCCACCTGCGGGTCGATCGCGCGCCTTGCGTAACGCACGTAGCCCCAGGTGATCGCGATGGTGGAGACGAACTGGAGCACGCCGAGGACCAGTCCGATGGTCACCGAGCCGGTCAGCCGCACGCCCATGAAACCGGGGGCGTACGCGGCGAGCAGCACGTAGGTCAGGTACCAGGCGAGGAACAGCGCGGTCATCGGGAACACGTAGCGGCGAAACCGCTTGCGCAGCGCGGTGAACGCTTCACTGTCCACAATGGCCGAGTAATCCGGGCCGGCCGCGTGCCGGGCATCGGCTCCCATTCCCGTGAGGGGCACGGGCGGAACTGAAGCACGGGGCAACGGGCGAGCGACTTCCGTCATGGTTCCTCCGGGAGAGGATTCGGCTCGTGCGGTGGCACTGCCTCCGCCAAACAAGCCATGGCGGCCGACATAGTAGCCACGCAACCGCACGGTGTGACAAGTCCGTGATCTGCGTGCTGCAACTTATCCACCCCACCTGCGTGGGTAGTGATCACACTTCCTGGTGAACTCATCGATTACGGAACGTGGTTATGGGGCTCGATCGGGGGTCCGCCGGTGTCGATCGGGTGGAGCGAAGTGGTCTCCGGCGTGTCCTACCGAGATGGTCGCGGGGTCGGTCCGCCGCTGGTGGACAGGTGGACCTGCATGATGCAGGGCGCAAGTTTGGGCAGATCAGGCCCGGTGGAACGGTCTGGTGTGGCCATTCGCGAGCGTCGTGGGGTGATCGCGTTCGGTGGCGCCGCGCTCGCGCTGTGCGGTGGACCTGGCCGGCGCCGGGAAACGGTACCCGATCGGGTCATTAAGGCCGGAAAAGCGGTGCGGAAAGTAGCTCGAAAGGTTGTTGATGCGGGCTAACGGCGCCCCTTCCCGTCCCTTCTGACGCGATCAAGTTGCATTTCCGCAGGTCGCGGGCGCGGTTTCGGTTCCGTTGAAGATCGACACCAAGAATGTACGATTCAAACTCCGTTCTTCTCTGAACCGGAGTTCCACCGACTATCAGCGATCTCTGCTGCGGAGGGCCACGCGTGACCGAACCAGCGCGCAAGACGACAGGCTCCGGCATCGGGCGCACATTGCGTTCGGTGTGGTCGGCGCTGACCCGATGGCGGGACTGGACGCTGCCGGTCAAGCTGACCGCGATCACCGTGGTCCCGCTCGTGTTCGCGATCGTCCTCGGCGTCGTCGTCATCGCGAACCAGGTGTCCGCCGCCGACTCCTACAAGCGGGTCGACCGGCTGGTCGCCACCGGCGACCAGGTCCGCAAGCTCACGACCTGGCTGCAACGCGAGCGCACCGAGTCGGCGACCCTGCTCGCCAACGGCTCGGAGAACCGCCAGTCGCAACTGCTCGGCGACTACCACACCACCGACACCGCGGCCCGCGGGATGTTCGCCGCCGTGGACAAGTCGACCTTCGGCACCGATGCCACGGCCGACCGCTACAGCGACGTGCGCACGGCGCTGGCCGGCCTGCCGAAGATCCGCGACGCGGTCGTGCGCGGCTCGGTCGGCCCGGCGTCCTCGGTGTCGCGGTACAGCAGCGTGATCAAGACGCTGCTCAGCTTCGACGCCGCGCTGTCCGAAGAGGTCGTCGACCCGCGCCTGGCCGGCACGGCGGGCGCGCTGCACGACCTCGAGGCGGCCAAGGAGGAGATCTACCTCCAGCAGGCCTTGCTCGGCGCGGGCATCATCCGCGGCACGCTGCCGCAGTCGGACACCGCGAGCATCGCCGCGTCGCAGGCCCGCCTCGCCGACCGCGTGCAGGACTTCCGGTCCAAGGCGGACCCCGACCAGCAGGCCGCCTACGACAAGGTGGTCTCCGGGACGGTCGTCAAGCAACGCCAGCAACTCGCCGACCGGGTCGCCACCGGTGCCACCAGCCCCAGCCACATCGGCATCACCGACTGGAACAACGCCTCCGAGCTCACCGTCGGCCGGATGACGACCGTGTCGGCCCAGCTGGGCCGGCAGCTGCAGGCCACGTCCAGCCGGCTGCAGGACGAGGCGAGCGACGGCGCGGGCACGGCGTCCGTGCTGCTCCTGCTCGCTCTGCTGCTCGCGGTCGGCGCCATGGTCATGGTGGCCAAGCACCTGCTGAGTTCGCTGGGTGTGTTGCGCCGCAGTGCTTTCCAGGTCGCCGAGAAGGACCTGCCCGCCGCGGTCGCGTCCATCAGGGATGGCGCGGCCGCCCCGCCGGAGATCACCCCGGTGGCCGTGCACACCAAGGACGAGGTCGGGCAGGTGGCCCGCGCGTTCGACGCGGTGCACAGCCAGGCGCTGCGCCTCGCGGCGGAGCAGGCGACCTTGCGGGCCAACTACGGCAGCGTGTTCGTCAACCTCTCCCGCCGCAGCCAGGGTCTGGTGCAGCGCCAGCTGCAGCTGCTCGAGCGGCTGGAGCGCGACGAGGAGGACGCCGACCAGCTCGCGACGCTGTTCCAGCTCGACCACCTCGCCACCCGGATGCGCCGCAACAACGAGAACCTGATGGTGCTCTCCGGCAGCGACCTGACCCGCCGGTCGAGCCAGCCGGTGCCGCTGGCCGACCTGCTGCGGGCCGCGGTGAGCGAGATCGAGCAGTACCAGCGAGTGCTCATCCAGGCGCCGGTCGACGCGGTCGTGGTCGGCTACGCCGCCTCCGACCTGGTCCGCCTGATCGCGGAGCTGCTGGACAACGCGACGGCGTTCTCCGCGCCCGAGACCCAGGTGACCATCGCGAGCCGGCTCACCGACGACGGCTCGGTCGGCGTGGACGTGCTCGACCACGGCATCGGCATGACCGACGAAGAAGTCGTCGACGCGAACCGGCGGCTCTCCCAGCCCGGCAGCGTGGACGTCTCCGCCTCGCGCCGCATGGGTCTGTTCGTGATCGGCCGGCTGGCCAGCCGCCACGGCGTGCTCGTGCGGCTCAACGGTGGCACGAACATCGCCGGCCTGCGGGCCGCCGTCGTGGTGCCGCACGAGCTGGTGACGCGCAAGCAGCGCGGCGACGACCAGCAGCACCGCACGGAGCCGGTGCCGACCCGGCCGAGCCCACGGCCGCGCACCACCGACGGCCTCGTCAACGGGTCCACCAACGGGTCCACGGTCAACGGGACCAACCACGGGACCAACAACGGGACCAACAACGGATCCGGCAACAACGGCACGAAGAGCGGCACCAACGGCAGTTCGCTGCCGCAGCGCGCCCACACCAACGGCGCCAACGGGTCCGAGATCGCCAAGCGGCTGCGTGGTGAGGCCGAGCTGCCGCTGCCGCGCCGTGCCAGCGGTTCCGACGGGGCCGAGCAGCCCACCACGGCACCGAACGGGCGGTCCACTGAGGACACCGACCTCTTCGCCGCGGCGACCGACGCCTCCTGGTGGGAGACCGGCGCTTCCCGTCCGACGACCCCGGACCCGTCCGAGACGACGCCGATCTTCGACGCCATGGTCTCCGCGTGGTTCCGCGCCGAGACCGACGCCGACGTCGCGCGGCACACCCAGGCCGACCAGACCGAGCCGGCCGAGAAGACAGACGAGACCGACCAGGCCGAGCAGGCTGAGCAGGCGTGGAGCTTCGCCGCGGACGACGGCTGGCACACCGCCGAGGCCGTGTCCACCGCGGAACCGTCGGCGTACACCGACAACGGGCTGCCCCGCCGCACGCCGCGCGAGAAGCTGGTGCCCGGCAGCGTCGACGGCGGCGCGAACGGGCACAAGCCCGAGCCCGGCGGGTTGAGCGCGCACGAGCTGCGCACCCGCCTGAGCCGGCTGCAGGAGGGCCTGGCCCGCGGCCGGGAGCCCGAGCACGGGGCCGCACCAGCCGGGCGCGCGGTCGGCGCCCGCAGCGGCCACTGGCGATTCGTCGCGGACGACGGCTTCGCGGCCGCCGAGCGCGTGTCCGAGTACACGAACGAGAACACCGATGTCGGCCTGCCGCAACGCAACCCGCGGGAACGGCTGGTGCCCGGCAGCGTCGGGGGCAGGGCGGGCGCGGACCTCGCGGCCACCCAGTGGTCGCGCCAGGACGCGGAGGAGTTGCGTGGCCGCCTCGGCAGCTTCCAACGCGGGGTGACCAAGGGCAGGCGTTCGCTTGCCGACCAACCCACCGGTTCCGGCGCGTTCGACAACCACGATGAAACGGGAGAGTGAATGACTTCGCCGCAGTCTCAGCCAAGCCAGTTCGGGTGGTTGGTGACCGAGTTCGCCGAGCGCGTCACCGGCGTGGCGCACGCCGTGGTCGTCTCCGCCGACGGGTTGCTGCTCACCGCGTCGGCTCGGCTCCCGATGGACCGCGCCGACCAGCTCGCCGCGGTCGCCTCGGGTCTCTCCAGCCTGACCCAGGGTGCGGCGCGGTGCTTCGAGGCGGGAGTGGTCAAGGAGACCGTGGTCGAGATGGAACGCGGCATCATGCTGCTGATGTCCGTCGGCGACGGCTCGTGCCTCGCGGTGCTGGCCGCACCCACCTGCGACATCGGTCAGGTGGCCTACGAGATGACCATGCTGGTGGACCGGGTTGGCCAGATCCTCACCCCGGAACTCCGCGCGCAGCTACAGGGATCGGCTGGGCGCATGGTCAGCCAGCCCGTGTGAGGGCGCTGTGAGCGATGCCAACTTCTCCGGCCAGGGGCCGGATCCCGGTGACCAGGACGAGGGCAGCGGGTTTGCTGAAGTCCTCAATGGACTGACGCTCGGCGGCGGCAAGCGGCGCAAGCCGAAGCGTCCGGAACCGGCTCCGGAAGCGCCGTTCCAGTTCCAGCAGTACCCGCAGCCGCCGCAGGCCCAGCCGCCACCGCAGGGGCGGCCGGATCCGGCATGGCCGGGTTTCGACCAGTCGTGGCCGCCGGAACCGCCGCTGGTGAGCCCGGTGACCGACCGCCGGTGGCCGCTGCGGCCACCGGAGGAGGACGACGTCGAGGACACGTCGTTCGTGCGGCCCTACGCCTGGACGGGTGGCCGCACCAAGTCCACTGTGGAGCTTCGGGTCGAGACCCTGCTGACCGCCACCGACCGGGCACGGGACGGCCGGTTCCGGTTGCAGGCAGAACACCAGTCGGTCGCCGAGCTGTGCGGCAGACCGCGCTCGGTCGCCGAGGTGGCATCGCTGATGTCGGTGCCGCTCGGCGTGGCGAAGGTACTGCTCGGCGACATGGCCGAGCTTGGCTTGGTGACCGTGCACAAGACCGCCAATGGCGGTGGCAACGCATCGCATCTGAAGTTGATGGAAAGGGTGTTGAGTGGACTCCGTCGGCTATAGCACGCGTCGGGACGCGGGCGCGTCGTCACTGACGTCGGTGAAGATCGTCGTCGCCGGCGGGTTCGGCGCAGGCAAGACGACCTTCGTCGGCTCCGTCTCCGAGATCATGCCGCTGACCACGGAAGCGGCCATGACCACGGCGAGCGAGGGCATCGACGACCTCGCGGCGACGCCGAGCAAGGCCACCACCACGGTGGCCATGGACTTCGGTCGCGTCTCGCTGGACGAGGACCTGATCCTGTACCTGTTCGGCACGCCCGGGCAGCGCCGGTTCTGGTTCATGTGGGACGACCTGGTGCGAGGCGCGATCGGTGCGGTGGTGCTCGCGGACACCCGGCGGCTCGCGGACTCGTTCTCGCCGATCGACTTCTTCGAGGAGCGCGGCCTGCCCTACGTGGTCGGCCTCAACACCTTCGACGGCGAGCTGGTGCACGAGATCGAGGAAGTGCGTGGCGCCCTCGCCATCTCACCCGAGGTCCCGATCATCGTGTGCGACGCACGCGAGCGCGGCTCGGTGAAGCAGACGCTGATCACGCTGGTCGAGTACGCGATGCACCGCTGGGTCGCCGTGCACGGCGCGCCGGTCTGAGCGGGCTCAGCCCATGGCGAACCCGGGCAGCTTCGCGAGCTGGATCAGCACCTGGGTCGGCATCACCTGGCTGGACCGGGCGCCGTTGCCGACCGACGAGGTCTCCATGACGTCGACCTGGGTGTGGTCCGGTCGCACGACCGTGACCAACACGATGGTCGGGTAGGAGGCGTCGGCGGGAGTTTCGGCATCCACTCGTAGCTCGGTGCCGTCGGGGAACCTCGTTCGGAAGCAGTCCGGCAGCGGCTTCTTGCTTTGCGCCCCGACGCACTCCGGTGCGTGCGTGCCCGCCGGGACGCCCAGCACGTCGATGGTCAGCCAGCGGTAGCCCTTGGGCGTGTCGAGCTTCATGTTGGCCTCGTACCCGGTCGAGTCCGCCGACGGCAGGTAGCCGTAGCGGAAGTCGTACCAGTGCGGGCCGGGGTTGCCGGTGCGCGCGGTGATCTCGTCGGGCCAGGTGATGGGCGCCGTCCGCAACGCCTCGCCGAGCCGCTGCTTCGGCGAGCTCGGCTTGGTCGCGAGCGTGGTCGTGGTCGTGGGCCGGCTCGCGGCCGGGGCGGAGCCGGTCGGCGAGCCGGTGAACCACGACGTCGTCATCGACGTCACCGTGAGCACGGCGACGGCTGCCAGCGCCACGCCCGAGATCGCCGCGGCCCGCTGCCTGCGTAGCCGGCGCTTGCCCCGTGCGATGAGGTCGTCGCGGTCGAGCCCCACCGGCGGCTCGGTGCCGAAGCCGCGCTCGAGGACGCGCCGGACCGTGTCGTTGCCGGTCATCGTTCCTCCTCCACGAGCGTCCGCCCGGCGGCGAGCAGGTCGCGCAACGCCGCGAGCCCTTTCGCCGCCTGGCTCTTCACGGTGCCCTCGCTGCGGCCGAGCACCCTGGCCGTCTCGGTGATCGACAGGTCGTCCCAGTACCGCAGCACGACCACGGCCCGCTGGCCCGCGGGCAGCCGCCGCAGGGCACGCCGCACGTCGAGCACGTCGTCCACCCGAACGGCCGGCACGCTGACGTCCGGTGGCTCGTCGACGCTGCGTTCCCGCTTGCGCCACGGCCGGCGTGACTCGTCGATCACGGTCCGGACCAGCACCTTGCGCACGTACGCGTCGACGGCGCCGTCCTGGCGCAGGCGGGGCCAGGCCGTGTAGAGCTTGGTCAGCGCGGTCTGGACCAGGTCCTCGGCGGCGTGCCAGTCCCCGCCGCCGAGCAGGAACGCGGTGCGGCGCATGAGCGTGAGCCGGCTGTCCACGTACTCGCCGAACTCAGCGTCCCGGTCACCCACACGTTCCCCTCCCGCCTGGCCGTAGTACGAGCGCGACGCCCGAAAGGTTGCCGCGAGTCGCCGGCTTGTTGACTCGTGGGTCGCCGAGCGCGGTTCAGCCTCGGTAGGCCGTGCTCTCGGCCGGCTTCGCGACGAGCTCGTACTGGGCGTCGAGCCCGTGCAGGAAGGCGGTGAGCGCCAGTTCGAAGCTGTCGTGGTCGATCTCGTCGGCGTGCTCGCGCAGCCGGTGGGCCTGGTCGAGGTGCGGGTAGCGGTCGACGTAGACCTGCACGTCGTCGTCGAAACCGCGGGAGAAGGAGCTGGTGGCCGCGCCGACGACCAGGTACTTGGTCGCCGCGCCGATCATGGTGGCGTAGCGGGGTGGCCAGCCCGCGGCGACCAGACCACCGTGCACGGCGTCCGCGCGCTGCAGTGACGTCGCCCGCCGGGCCGGGCCGGCGGCCAGCACCGGGATGATGTTCGGGTGCGCGGCCAGCGCGCGGCGGTAGCTGCGGGCCCAGGTCAGCACGCCTTCCCGCCAGCCCGAGGCGAACGCGCTGACGTCCACGGCGGTCATCACGTCGTCGGCGACGTCCTGCAGCAGCTCGTCCTTGGTGCGGTAGTGGCTGTAGAGCGACGGCGCCTGCACGCCGAGCGCGGCGGCGAGCTTGCGCATGGAGAACCCGGCGAGCCCGTCGGCGTCGATGATCGTCAGCGCGCTCGCGCGGATCTGGGTCTTGCTCAGGATCGATGGGCCGGGCATCACACCACCTCCTGGTTGCCGCGCACGACCGTCGCGCCTACGCTGGACGATGCCTAACAGTGTAAGGCATGGATTGGCACAGCAAGCCAAGGAGAGCTTCATGGATCTGGCGCTCACCGACGAGCAGGCCGGGATGTGGGACCTCGCGCGCAACTTCATCGACGCCGAGGTCGTGCCGCACACCAGGGACTGGGACCGGGCCGAGCAGGTCGACCGGTCGATCGTCGGCAAGCTCGGCAAGGTCGGCTTCCTCGGCGTGACCATCCCCGAGGAGTACGGCGGCTCCGGCGGCGACCACGTCGCGTACGCGCTGATGATGGAGGAGCTCGGCCGCGGCGACTCGGCGATCCGCGGCATCGTGTCCGTCTCGCTGGGCCTGGTCGGCAAGACGATCGCGAGCTACGGCACCGAGGACCAGAAGAAGCAGTGGCTGCCGTCGCTCACCTCGGGTGAGGGCCTTGCTTGCTTCGGCCTCACCGAACCCGACACCGGTTCGGACGCCGCGAGCCTCAAGACCAGGGCTGTGCGCGACGGTGACGACTGGGTCATCAACGGCTCGAAGATGTTCATCACCAACGGAACCTGGGCCACCGTCGCGCTGGTTTTCGCCCGCACCGGCGGCCCCGGACCCAAGGGCATCACGGCGTTCCTCGTTCCCACCGACGCCAAGGGTTTCAGCCACCGGGAGATCAAGGGCAAGCTCGGTCTGCGCGGCCAATCCACCGGGGAGCTGCTGCTCGAAGACGTGCGCGTGCCCGCCGAGGCGCGGCTCGGCGAGGAGGGCCAGGGCTTCAAGATCGCGATGGCGGCGCTGGACAAGGGCCGCATGTCGGTCGCGTCCGGCTGCGTCGGCCTCGCCAAGGGCGCGTTGCAGGCCAGCGTCCAGTACGCCAAGGAACGCACGCAGTTCGGCAAGCCGATCGCGAGCTTCCAGCTGGTGCAGGACATGCTCGCCGACATGGCCGTCGGCACCGACGCCGCGCGTCTGCTGGTCTGGCGGGTCGCCGACCTGATCGAGCGCGGGCAGCCGTTCTCCACCGAGGCGTCCATGGCGAAGCTCTTCGCCAGCGAGAACGCGGTCAAGGCGGCCAACCTGGCCATCCAGGTCTTCGGCGGCTACGGCTACCTCGACGAGTACCCCGTCGCGAAGATCCTGCGCGACGCGCGCGTGATGACGCTTTACGAGGGCACGTCGCAGGTCCAGAAGCTGCTCATCGGCCGGTCGCTGACCGGCATCAACGCCTTTGTGTAGGGAGGTAAGGACATGGTCGACTTCTCGCTGACCGACACCGAACGCGAGGTGCGTGACTGGGTCCGCACCTTCGTGAAGAAGGAGATCATGCCGCTCGAGCCGGAAGTGCTGCGGCGCGAGCGCAGGAACGAGCCCGGGCTGACCCACGACGAGCTGAAGTCGTTGCAGCTCAAGGCCAAGGAGTCCGGCTTCTGGGGCGTGCAGACGCCCGAGGAGTACGGCGGGATGAACCTCTCCGCGGTGATGTCCGCGTTGCTGGAGGTCGAGCTCGGCCGCTCGTTCGTGCAGTTCCGCTTCGGCGGCTACGCCGACAACATCCTCTATGACGCCAACGAAGAGCAGAAGAAGCGCTACCTCGAACCGACCATCGCCGGCGACCGGATCTCCTGCTTCGCGATCACCGAGCCGGGCGCCGGTTCCGACGCCAAGAACATCCGCACCGCCGCCCGGCGTGAGGGCGACGAGTGGGTGATCAACGGCGAGAAGACGTTCATCACCGGTGGCAACGAAGCCGACTTCACGATGGTCTTCGCCGTGACGGACAAAGAGAAGGGTGCCGACGGCGGGGTCACGTGCTTCCTCGTCGACCGCGACCAGGGCTGGCGCAGCGAGTACATCGACACGATGGGCGAATGGGGCCCGGCGTCGTTGATCTTCGAGGACGTCCGCGTCCCGCACAGCGCGATCCTCGGCGAGGAGGGCAAGGGTTTCGAGCTGGCCATGCGCTGGATCGGCCGCGGCCGCTACATGCTGCCCGCCCGCGCGCTCGGCGCGTGCGAGCGGCTGGTCGAGATGGCCATCGACCAGGCCAACAACCGGGTCACGTTCGGCGAACCGATCGCCAACCGGCAGGCCATCCAGTGGATGCTCGCGGACTCCGCGGTGGAGATCGAGGCGCTGCGCTGGCTCGTGCTGAACGCCGCCTGGCAGATCGACCAGGGCATGGACTCGCGGCACGCGCAGTCGATGGCCAAGCTCTACGGCGGCGTCAAGGCCAACGAGATCGTCGACCGCGTCCTGCAGATCCACGGCGGCATGGGCTACACGCGTGAGCTGCCGATCGAGCGCTGGTACCGCGAGCTGCGGCTGCTGCGGATCTACGAGGGCACCGACGAGATCCAACGCCGTACCATCGCCCGGAACCTCTTGAAGCGCCACGTCAGCATCTCCGGAACGCTCGGTTAGGAGTCGAACTTGGTCAGGGCCGCGGTTCTCACGGAGCAGGGCAAGCCGCTGGAGGTTCGCGACATCGACCTGCCGGAGCCCGGTCCGGGCCAGGTGCGGGTGCGGATGGTCGCCGCGGGCGTGTGCCACTCCGACCTGTCGCTCGCCAACGGCACGCTCAAGCAGCCGGTGCCCGCGGTGCTCGGGCACGAGGGTGCCGGGATCGTCGCGTCCGTCGGCGAGGGCGTGACCCGGGTGGCGCCCGGCGACCACGTGATCCTGAACTGGGCGCCCGCCTGCGGCGACTGCTGGTTCTGCGGGCAGGGCGAGCCGTGGCTGTGCGAGCACGCATCGGACGCGGCGGCCGTGCCCTACGCGAAACTTGACGGCGCCGACCTCTACCCGGCCCTGGGCGCGGGCGCGTTCGCCGAGGAGACGATCGTGCCCGAGCGGGGCGCGGTGAAGATCCCCGAGGACGTGCCGCTGGACCGGGCCGCGGTGCTCGGCTGCGCGGTGCTGACCGGAGCCGGCGCGGTGTTCAACACGGCCGGGGTCCGACGCGGCCAGTCCGTCGTCGTGGTCGGCGTCGGCGGCATCGGGCTCTCGGTGCTGCAGGCGGCCCGGATCGTCGGCGCGGCACCGATCGTCGCGGTGGACGTCTCCGAGGAGAAGCGGGAGCTGGCCCGCGCCCACGGTGCGACCGACTTCGTGGTCTCCGGCAAGGACGCGGCCAAGGCGGTGCGCAACGCCACCGGCGGTCGCGGCGCCGACCACGCCTTCGAGTGCGTCGGTCGCCCCGAGACCATCCGGCTGGCCTGGTCGGCGAGCCGGCGCGGGGGCGACGTGGTGGTCGTCGGGGTCGGCTCGGCCAAGGCGCCGGTCGAGTTCAGTGCGCTGGAGCTGTACTGGTTCGGCCGGACCCTGCAGGGCTGCCTGTTCGGCTCGAGCAACCCCGAGGTCGACGTTCCGAAGCTGCTCGACCACGTTGCGGCAGGGGAGCTCGACCTGAGCGCACTGGTCACCGGCGAGACCACTCTGGACGGGATCAACGACGCCTTCGACCGGATGTCCGCAGGACACGGAGCACGTACCCTGGTGCGGATGGACGCGGGCGCGTAGGTTACCCGCGACAACTGAACAAGGCCACGACGAGCCGAAGCGGGAGAGTCCTCACCAGCGCGTGAGGCACCGAAGGAGCAAGCTCCCCGCCAATCTCTCAGGTACAGCTACCGCTTCGCGCCAGGCCGACTCTGGAAAGCAGACGCTCATGCGTCTCACCCACGGTGCAAGCCGGCCTCTCGCCGGTGAACCTCTCAGGTGCCGATGACAGAGGGGGAGTTCGAACGACATCGAAGTCGGAGGACTCCAATGACACCCTCAGCCCAACTCCGCTCGCGGAATGCGCTCGCCATGTCGGCTGCCGAAACACCTGGGGGCGGCCCCCAGACCCCCGGAACCGATACCGCCCCCATTCCCTCCCCTGGCGCACCGCCGCCGCCCACTCCATGCTGCTCGCAACCGACTCTGAGGAGCCCACGTATGAGCAGGCCTTCGCCGCTGCAGGCCGTCCACGCCGAACTCGGCGCCACGTTCACCGACTTCGCGGGCTGGTCGATGCCCCTGCGGTACGGCAGTGAACTGGCCGAGCACAAGGCGGTACGCGAAGCGGTGGGCCTGTTCGACCTCTCGCACATGGGTGAGATCGCGGTGACCGGTGCGGGTGCCGCCGCGGCCTTGGACCACGCCCTGGTCGGCAACCTCTCGGGGGTCAAGGTCGGCCGCGCCCGGTACACGATGATCTGCGCCGAGGACGGCGGCGTGCTCGACGACCTGGTCGTCTACCGCCTCGCGGACGAGGAGTACCTGGTGGTCGCGAACGCGTCCAACGCCGCGACCGTCCTGGCCGAGTTGACCGCCCGCGCGGGGGACTTCGACGCGACCGTCACCGACCGCTCGGCCGACACCGCGCTGATCGCCGTCCAGGGCCCCAACGCCGTGCACGTCGTCGGCGCGGTCTGCGACGCCGACCTCGACGCGCTCAAGTACTACGCCAGCGTGCGCACCTCGGTGGACGGCGTCGACACGCTGCTGGCCCGCACCGGCTACACCGGCGAGGACGGCTTCGAGCTCTACGTCGCCGCCGACCGCGCCGAGCAGGTGTGGCGCGTGGTGACCGAGGCCGGCAAGGAGCACGGCCTGCTGCCCGCCGGGCTGGCGTGCCGCGACACCTTGCGCCTGGAAGCCGGGATGCCGTTGTACGGCAACGAGTTGACCGCCGAGATGACGCCGTTCGACGCGGGTCTCGGCCGGGTGGTGAAGTTCGAGAAGGACGAGTTCGTCGGCCGTGCGGCGCTGGACCGGCGCAAGGACGACGGCGCGGGACGCAAGCTCGTCGGGCTCAAGGGATCGGGCCGCCGGGCCGCGCGGCACGGCTACCCCGTGGTGGACGCGAACGGCACGGCGGTCGGCGAGGTCACCAGCGGTGTGCTGTCACCGACGCTGGGGTACCCGATCGCGATGGCCTACGTCGCGACCGAACTCGCCGAGCCGGGCACCGCGCTCGCCGTGGACGTGCGTGGCTCGGCCCAGCCGGTCGAGGTCGTCGCCCTCCCCTTCTACAAGCGGGAGGCGTGATGACCCCCCAGCACCTGCGTTACACCGACCAGCACGAATGGGTCGCCGACACCGGTGAAATCCCTGGCGTCGCGACCTTCGGCGTGACCGCTTACGCCGCCGACGCGCTCGGCGATGTGGTGTACGTGCAGCTGCCCGAGGTGGGCGCACGGATCACCGAGGGCGAGGCGTGCGGTGAGATCGAGTCCACCAAGTCCGTGAGCGACCTCTTCGCGCCGGTCACCGGCGAGGTCCTGGCCGTGAACGACGCGGTCGTCGACAAGCCCGAGCTGGTGAACACCGACCCGTTCGGCGACGGCTGGCTGGTCAAGGTGCGCCACGCCGGGCTGCCCGAGCTGCTCGACCCGCAGGCGTACGCCGCACTGACCGAGGAGGCCTGATGTTCGACGACTCCCTGTCCACTGTGGACCCCGAGGTCGCCGCCGCGGTCGACGCGGAGCTGCGCCGCCAGCAGAGCACGCTGGAGATGATCGCGTCGGAGAACTTCGTGCCGACCGCCGTGCTGCAGGCGCAGGGCTCGGTGCTGACCAACAAGTACGCCGAGGGTTACCCGGGCCGGCGCTACTACGGCGGGTGCGAGCACGTCGACGTGATCGAGCAGCTCGCGATCGACCGGGTCAAGGCGCTCTTCGGCGCCGAGCACGCCAACGTGCAGCCGCACTCGGGCGCACAGGCCAACGCCGCCGCCATGGTCGCGGTGCTCCAGCCCGGCGACACGATCCTGGGCCTGGACCTCGCGCACGGCGGCCACCTCACGCACGGCATGCGGATCAACTTCTCCGGCAAGCTCTACAACGTCGTGCCCTACCACGTCGCCGACGACACCGGTCTGGTCGACATGGCCGAGGTGCGCCGGCTCGCGCACGAGCACCAGCCGAAGCTGATCGTGGCCGGCTGGTCGGCGTACCCGCGGCAGCTGGACTTCGCCGAGTTCCGCGCGATCGCCGACGAGGTCGGCGCGCTGCTCATGGTGGACATGGCGCACTTCGCGGGCCTGGTCGCGGCCGGCCTGCACCCCAACCCGGTGCCGCACGCGCAGATCGTCACCACGACGACGCACAAGACGCTCGGCGGCCCGCGCGGCGGAGTCATCCTGTGTACCCAGGACCTGGCCAAGAAGATCAACTCGGCGGTGTTCCCCGGCCAGCAGGGCGGGCCGCTCGAGCACGTGATCGCGGCCAAGGCCGTCGCGTTCGGCATCGCTGCGGGCGAGGAGTTCAAGGAACGCCAGCAGCGAACCCTCGACGGCGCCCGGATCCTGGCCGCCCGGCTGTCCGAACCGGACTGCGCGGACGCCGGGGTCAAGGTGCTCACCGGTGGCACCGACGTGCACCTGGTGCTCGTCGACCTCGTCGGGTCCGAACTGGACGGCAAGCAGGCCGAGGACCGCCTGCACGACATCGGGATCACGGTCAACCGCAACGCCGTGCCCAACGACCCGCGCCCGCCGATGGTGACCTCCGGGTTGCGCATCGGCACGCCCGCGCTGGCCACCCGCGGGTTCACCGCGGCCGATTTCACCGAGGTGGCCGACATCATCGCCACCGCGCTGCTGCCCGGCTTCGACCAAGCCGTCGCGGCAACCCTTCGCGAGCGGGCCGGCCTGCTGGCCAAGAAGCACCCGCTCTATCCGGACCTGGGATAGGGGCACCACCAATGGCCATCAGCGTCTTCGATCTGTTCAGCATCGGCATCGGGCCCTCGAGCTCCCACACCGTCGGCCCGATGCGTGCGGCCCGGATGTTCACCGAAGGGCTGCGCGAACGGGGCCGGCTCGAGGACGTGACCCGGCTGCACGCCCAGCTCTTCGGCTCGCTCGGCGCCACCGGGCACGGGCACGGCAGCGACAAGGCCGTGCTGCTCGGCCTGGAGGGGGAGCGGCCGGAATCGGTGGACACCGCGTCGGTGCCCGAGCGGGTGGCCGCGATCCGGGATGCCAAACGGTTGCGGTTGCTCGGCGAGCACGAGATCGAGTTCATCGAGGACACCGATCTCGTCATGCACCGGCGCAAGGCGCTTCCGTTGCACCCCAACGGGATGACGTTCGTCGCCTATGCCGGTGACGGTTCGGTGCTGGCCGAGCGCACGTACTACTCGATCGGCGGCGGGTTCGTGCTCGACCAGACCGCCGCCGAGGGTCCGGCGATCGTGGCCGACACGACGCCGGTGCGCTACCCGTTCCGCACCGGCGCCGAACTGCTCGGCCACTGTGCGGAGACCGGGCTGGACATCGCGGGCGTCATGCTCGCCAACGAGCTGTCGTGGCGCACCGAGGCCGAGATCCGGGCCGGGCTGCTGGAGATCTGGCAGGTCATGCAGGACTGCGTGACCCGCGGCTGCCACACCCCCGGTGTGCTGCCCGGCGGGTTGAAGGTGCCCCGCCGGGCCAGCGCGCTCTACGACAAGCTGATGGCCGGAGAGGACGCGACCGACCCGCTGTCGATCATGGACTGGGTGCACGTGTTCGCGCTGGCCGTGAACGAGGAGAACGCGTCGGGCGGGCGCGTGGTCACCGCGCCGACCAACGGTGCCGCCGGGATCATCCCGGCCGTCCTGCACTACTACGTGCGGTTCGTGCCGGGTGCCGACGACGACGGGGTGGTGCATTTCCTGCTCACCGCGGCGGCCATCGGCGTCGTGCTCAAGGAGACCGGCTCGATCTCCGGGGCCGAGGTCGGCTGCCAGGGCGAGGTGGGCTCGGCGTGCGCGATGGCCGCGGCGGCGTTGACGGCGGTGCGTGGCGGGTCACCCGATCAGGTGGAGAACGCGGCCGAGATCGGCCTCGAACACCACCTCGGCCTGACGTGCGACCCGGTCGGTGGCCTGGTGCAGATCCCGTGCATCGAACGCAACGCGGTCGGGTCCACAAAGGCCCTCACCGCGTCGCGGATGGCCTTGCGGGGCGACGGAACCCACGTGGTCAGCCTGGACAAGGCGATCAAGACCATGCGGGAGACCGGGGCCGACATGCACACCAAGTACAAGGAGACCGCGCGCGGCGGGCTCGCCCTCAACGTTATCGAATGTTGACGTTTGCCCTGGTGACCGTCCGGGTAAGACGGACACCGTGGACATCACTCGCAGCGCCGAGCCGGTCGTCGTTCGGGTCTCGGGCGCGGTCGACTTCGAAGCAACCGACGAGTTCGCCGCCGCCATCGCCGGAGCGGCGGTCGTCGACCTCACCGACGTGACGTGGCTCGGCGGCGCGGCCTGCGCCGAGCTGATCTGGGCCCACCAGACCGGCGGCGGCCGGTTGCGGGTGCTCCTGCCGTCCGTCGGCGTCGTCGAGCACCCCGAGGTGCTCCCGCGGCTGACCGCGGTGGACTCGCTGCGGCCGCTGCCTGCGCCGCGGGTGCCCGTTTCGCGGGAACGCCCCGTCGGGGTGGGCTGAGGGGAATATCTCCGGCCCGCTCTGGTGTCGGCACCCTTGGGTAGCGTCGGGGTGGTCGACATCAGGAGGTAGGCAGTGCCGATCGAGCGTCCGTCGGAGTCCGCGCTTCGGCGCGCGTTGCGCAGGGCCGAGGACGGGGTCACCCTCGACGCCGTCGAGGCCGAGGTCCTGTTGCACGCCCGCGGCGACCAGTTGGGTCGGCTCAGCGCCGCCGCGGCGCGGGTGCGCGACGCCGGGCTGGTCGAGGCCGGCCGGCCCGGGGTGATCACGTACTCGCGCAAGGTCTTCATCCCGCTGACCCGCCTGTGCCGCGACCGCTGCCACTACTGCACGTTCGCGACCGTGCCGCACCGCGTGCCCTCGGCGTTCCTGAGCCCCGACGAGGTGCTCGAGATCGCCCGCCAGGGTGCCGCGCTGGGCTGCAAGGAAGCGCTGTTCACCCTCGGCGACCGCCCGGAGGACCGCTGGCCGGCCGCGCGCGAGTGGCTGGAGGCGCACGGCTACCCGGACACGCTGTCCTACGTGCGCGCGATGGCCATCCGCGTGCTCGAGGAGACCGGCCTGCTCCCGCACCTCAACCCGGGCGTGCTCACCTGGCAGGACTTCCAGCGGCTCAAGCCGGTCGCCCCGTCCATGGGCATGATGCTGGAGACCACCGCCGAGCGCCTGTGGTCCGAGCCCGGCCAGCCCCACTACGCGTCACCGGACAAGGAACCGGCGGTCCGGCTGCGGGTGCTCGAGGACGCCGGGCGCAGCTCGGTGCCGTTCACCACCGGCATCCTGATCGGCATCGGGGAGAACCTGGCCGAGCGTGCCGACTCGCTGCTCGCCATCCGCAAGGTGGCCCGCCAGTACGGCGGCGTCCAGGAGGTCATCGTCCAGAACTTCCGGGCCAAGCCGGACACGGCCATGCGCGCCATGCCCGACGCCGAGGCCGAGGAGCTGGCCGCCACCATCGCCGTCGCGCGGCTGCTGCTCGGCCCGAAGATGCGCGTGCAGGCACCACCGAACCTCGTCGACGGCGAGTTCCGGATGATGATCGACGCCGGCATCGACGACTGGGGTGGCGTCTCCCCGCTCACGCCCGACCACGTGAACCCCGAGCGGCCGTGGCCGGTGATCGACGAGCTGGCCCAGCGCACGGCCGACGCCGGGTTCCGGCTGGCCGAGCGGCTCACCATCTACCCCGAGTACGTGCGCCGCGGTGAGCCGTGGCTCGACCCGCGCGTGGCCGGTCACGTCGCCGCGCTGGCCGACGAGAGCGGGCTGGCCCGTGACGTGCTCCCGAAGGGCCTGCCCTGGCAGGAGCCGGAGGTCCCGCTCACCGCGACCGGGCGCACCGACCTGCACACGAGCATCGACACCGCCGGGCGCACCAGCGATCGCCGCGCGGACTTCGACTCCGTCTACGGCGACTGGTCGGAGCTGCGCGCGCAGATCCACCAGCCGACCCGCAACGCCGGGGTGATCGACAAGCTGCGCCCGGAGTTCACCACGGCGTTGCGCCACGCCGAAGCCGACCCGGGTGGACTGTCCGATGTGGACGCGTTGACGTTGCTCGACGCCGAGGAGGGCGCGGAGCTGACCGCCCTGGCCGCCCTCGCCGACTCCGTGCGCCGCGACACCGTGGGCGACGAGGTGACCTACGTGGTCACACGCAACATCAACTTCACCAACGTCTGCTACACCGGCTGCCGGTTCTGCGCGTTCGCCCAGCGGCGCACGGACGCCGACGCGTACACGTTGTCGCTGGAGCAGGTCGCGCAGCGCGCCGAGCAGGCGTGGCAGGCCGGCGCGACCGAGGTCTGCATGCAGGGCGGGATCCACCCCGATCTGCCGGGCAGCGCGTACTTCGACATCGCCGCGGCGGTCAAGAAGGCCGCGCCGGACATGCACGTGCACGCGTTCTCGCCGATGGAGGTAGTGAACGGCGCGTCGCGGGCGAACCTGTCCATCCGGGAGTGGCTGATCGCCGCCCGCGAGGCCGGGCTCGACTCGATCCCCGGTACCGCGGCGGAAATCCTCGACGACGACGTGCGCTGGGTGCTCACCAAGGGCAAGCTGCCGACGGCCGCGTGGATCGAGGTCGTGACCACGGCGCACGAGCTGGGTATCCCGTCAACGTCCACGATGATGTACGGCCACGTCGACACGCCCGCGCACTGGGTCGCACATCTGAAGTTGTTGCGGGACCTGCAATCCCGGACCGGCGGGTTCACCGAGTTCGTGCTGCTGCCGTTCGTGCACACCAACTCGCCGATCTACCTGGCCGGGCTGGCCCGCCCGGGCCCGACCGCGCGGGAGAACCGGGCCGTGCACGCGCTGGCACGGCTGCTGTTGCACGGCGCGATCGACAACATCCAGACCAGCTGGGTGAAGCTGGGGGATCCCGGCGTCGTGGATGTGTTGCGTGGCGGGGTGAACGACCTCGGCGGGACGCTGATGGAGGAGACCATCAGCCGGATGGCCGGCTCGTCCAACGGTTCCTACAAGACCATCGCCGACCTGGAGGGGCTGGCGTCCGCCGCCGGTCGTCCGTCCCGCCAGCGCACGACGACCTACGGCGTGGTGTCGCCGGAGCGGCGGCAGACCGCGCTGGCCAACGACGGCGTGTGGCAGAAGCGCCTGCTGCCGCTGGCCTGAGATGACCACGCACTGGCTCTACCCGGTCGCCGCCGGCGGTGGTTGCCGCGACGCGGCGGGGGTTCGGGAGACGTTCCGCCGCACGGGCACCGCGGACTGGGCGCTCGCGTCGAACTTCCACCAGGTCGGCCGCGGCGACCTGGTGTGGATCTACAGCGGCGGGGCCGAGCAGATCGTCACGGCCCTGGCCAAGGCGGTCGACGATCCGCACCAAGATGGTTCCGGCACGTGGTTCGTGCGCCTGGAGCCGGACTGGGCGGTGACCGACTACCTGGCCGAGACGCCGCTGCCGCGGTCGTTGTTCCGCCAGGTCCCGTACACGGTGAGCCGGGCGACGCCGGTCACCGAGGCCTACTTGACCGCCCACCTGCTCGCGGCCCGCACCTTCGGTTAGCTGAGCAGCAGGAAGACGAGGGCGACGAGCGGCAGCACGCCCTGGATGGCGGCCGCGCGGGCCATCCGGCGGTCGGTGGCCAGCAGGACCAGGGCGGCGGCGAGCATGGAGCCGCAGGCCAGGTAGATCAACGCCTTGCCCTGCGGCGTGCCGGCGAGGACCACGCCGACGACCGCGCCGATGGCCAGGAACAGGTTGTAGAAGCCCTGGTTCAAGGCCATCGGGCGGAGGATCTCCGCTTCCCGCGCGTCCTTGACCATGAACCGGCGGTAGACCTGCGGGCGGGTGAACAACACGCTTTCCATGGTGAAGATCAGCACGTGCACGGCGGCGGCCAGCGCCGCGAACACCTGGGCCACTGCGAGCATCTGCGGGTCCTTCCCCTGGATTGATCTGGGGAAGTATGCCCTGGGTGGTATTGCGGCCCTCAACCTCGGGCTCGATTGTTCGGTGCGCCGAGGCCACCCGTGGGGCTCCGTGTCAAACCGAACCCACCGCCGTGGCGGGTGGCCCTCAGGAATCGGCCTTCTTGCGCAACCGGTCCAAGCTCTGCGACAGCAACCGGGACACGTGCATCTGCGACAACCCGACCCGTTGCGCGATCTGGCTTTGGGTCAAGTTGCCGAAGAACCGCAACACCACGATCCGCCGTTCCCGCTCCGGCAACGAGCGCAGCAGCGGGTACACCGTCTCCCGCGCCTCGGCGTCGGCCAACTCCGGGTCCTCCTCGCCGAGGGTGTCGGCCAGCGACGGCGCGTCCGGGCGATCGGTCAGCTCGCGGTCCAAAGAGGACGCGTGGTGCGCGCCGGTCGCTTCCAGGGCCTCGAAGACCTCTTCCTTCGGCACGCCGAGGTGGCTCGCCAGCTCGCTCGGCGTCGGCGCGCGGCCGAGGACCTGGGCCAGCTCGGTCGAGGCCGCGTTCACCGTCAGCGCGAGTTCCTTCAGCCGTCGCGGCACGCGCACGGACCAGCCGGTGTCGCGGAAGTGGCGGCGCACCTCGCCCATCACCGTGGGCACCGCGAACGACATGAAGTCGTGGCCCAGCGACGGGTCGAAGCGGTCCACGGCCTTGATCAGGCCGATCCTCGCCACCTGGACGACGTCGTCCTCGGGCGCGCCGTGCCTGCTGAAGCGCCGGGCGATGTGCTCGGCCACCGGCAGGTGTTCGGTGACCAGGCGTTCGCGCAGCAGCGCGTGCTCCCGGCTGCCTTCCGGCAAGGCCGCCAGTTTCTCGAAGAGCGGGGCCAGGTGGTCGTACTCGCCCTGTCCGGTCTGCCCCATCGCCGAGGACCGGGTCACGAGTTGTTGACCTTCCGCTGCAAGGACAGACGTAGGCACACCCCGGCTTCGGAACGAGTCCACGACGACTCGTCGGTCAGGGTGCTCAGCACGTGCCAGCCGAACGCCGTGTCGTCCAGGGGCTCGTTGCCGTCGGTGGCCACCTCGGACTGGACGACGATGCCGTCCTCGTCGGTGCCGAACGTGCAGCGCAGGACCGCGCCCTTCGCCGCCTGCATGATCAGCATCGAGCAGGCCTCGTCGACCGCGATCTTCAGGTCGGCGATGGCGTCGAGGTCGAAGTCCGCGCGCATAGCGATGGCTCCCGCCACCGTGCGCAACAGCGACAGCTGATCCGGTTCGGCCGGAAGCCTGATTTCGATCTCTTCACGCACCCCATCACCCCGAGCCCTCGGCCGACATCTGATGTGCACGTACCCGAAGCACAGGCGAACTAAACGGATTCAGACACCAGGCGCCTGTGGCTAGGCGCAGCAGCGGCTGACCGCGAGGCGCAGCTGCTCGCACAGCCGGTCGTGCTCGGGGTGCTGGCTGACCAGGTCGCGCAGCCAGGGCACCACGGCGACGTGCTGGCGCAGCGCGAGCTTGACGTCGACGTAGTCGCTGACCGCCGAGAGCCGCTGTTCCTCCAGCTCGGCGATCATGCCGGCCAGCCACGACCTCGGCTCGGTGTCCTGCGCGGCCGCGCCCCGCCAGAGCCCGAGGGCGGTGGTCAGCAGGCTGTCGGCCTGTTCGAAGTCGCCCGCCGTGACCGCGGCGCGCGCGTCACGCACCGAGTCGGCGAACACGATCGCGTCCAGCTCGCCGGCCCGCACCACGAACTGGTAGCCGTGCGTGGTGGTGACGATCCGTTGCTCACCGGCCGACGCGCGCAGCACCGAGACGTAGGTGCGCAGGTTCGCGATGGCCGAGCGGGGTGCCGCGGGGCCCCACAACTCGGCGATCAGCTCCTCCAGGCGCACGGGTTCGCCCGCGCGCAACAGCAGGACGGCGAGCAGCGTGCGCTGCTTCACCGAGCCGATCACCACCGTCTGACCGCCGGCGTCGAACTCCACCGGTCCAAGCAGCCGAAACATCGTCAGCACACCGACTGTCCCCCAGGGTTCACCGACGGGCGGGTGTCGCAACCGCGCCCGCGACAAGTATGCACCTGCAATGCCCTGTCCAAATGGACAGTTTTCCAGCGGATTCGCGCAGGGTTACCGTGCCGCGTACGGGAGGTAGCCTGGGACTGGCCTCCGCAAGACCCGCGAGTCGGTGCCGGTCGGTGTCGGTTCCTGCCGGAAGGGCGGTTGTGATGGTCGAGCCGCTCCCCGTTCGCGAACGCCCGGCCGAGCGCCAGTCGCGGGCGACGCCACCCACGCTGGCCAAGTTCCACGTCCCGGAGATCGTCTTCGGTCCGCATTCGCTGGCCGAACTCGGGCACGCGGCGGCGCGCGTCGGTGCGCGCAAGCCATTCCTGGTCACCGACCCCGGCATCATCGAGGCGGGCTGGGCCGACCAGGCACGCAAACACTTGCGCGACGCCGGCCTGCACCCGGTGCTCTGGCACGACCTCACGCCCAACCCCAAGGACCACGAGATCGAGCAGGCCTTCGCCGACTACCGGGCCAGCGAAGCCGACGTGATCGTCGCGGTCGGCGGCGGCTCGTGCATCGACGCGGCCAAGGGCGTGGCGATCCTGTCGGGCAACGGCGGGCGGATCCTCGGCTTCGAGGGCGTCGACAAGGTGGTGCGGCCGATCCCGCCACTGGTGATGGTGCCCGCGACGTCCGGCACCGGCGCCGACGTGTCGCAGTTCTGCGTGGTCACCGACACCGCGAACGCCACCAAGGTGACCATCATCAGCCGCACGCTGGTCCCGGACATCTCGCTGGTCGACCCGCGGCTGCTCACCACGATGCCGGACTGGCTGAACGCGGCGACCGGCCTGGACGCGCTCACCCACGCCATCGAGGCGTTCGTCTCCCGCGCGCACAACATCCTCACCGACCAGCACGCGTTGCACGCGGTCCGGCTCGTCACCGGCAACCTGCTCGACACCCAGCGCCGGCCCGAGGCCACCGAGCCGCGGATCGCGATGGCGCAGGGTTCGCTCGAGGCCGGGATGGCGTTCACCAACGCGATCCTCGGCGCCACGCACGCGATCAGCCACCAGGTCGGCGGCCTGCTCGACGCGCCGCACGGGGTGATCAACGGCGTGCTGCTGCCGCACGTGATCCGGTTCAACGCCGCCGAGGACCCCGAGCGCTACGTGCCGATCGCCGCCGCCGCGGGGATCGCGGTCGACCGGATGCCCGCGCAGGAGGTGGCCGAACGGCTGGCGACGCGGGTGCGTGAGCTGGCCGACGCGGTCGGCGTGCCGAAGGGCCTGGCCCACCTCGGGGTCAGCGAGCTGAACATCGCGCACCTGGCCCGCACCACCCTGCACGACGCCTGCCTGGAAACGAATCCCCGAGACGCGAGCGCGGCGGACATCGAAGCCCTCCTGCGCGCGGCGCTATGAGCCGGGGGCTCGGGTCGACCGGTGGGGCGGTCGGCCCCACCTCAGGGGAACGCGAAGCCACCCAGCCCGCACCGGCCCCGCCCAACCTGGCCGGCGAACATGACCCCGGCGAGGCGGACCGCCAAGCTGCTGATCTTGGGTGGCTGACCGGGGTCCGGTCCGGCAAGCGGACGTTCTACCGCGAGTACGTGCGCTCCACCGAGCGGCTGACCAGCGCCGTGCAGGCGCTCGACGGGATCTCGCGTGCGTTGGTGCGCAACGTGGAAGGCCCGCGTGCGCTGGTCGAGGAGGTCGTCGCGGCCGCGGCCGATCACCTGCAGTCCGACCGGCTGCTGCTTGCGGTCGCCGACGGTGCGTTGCGGGGGGTGCGACCGGGGTTCTTGCTGATCGACCACGGCCGGTTCGTCGACCAGGAGCGGGAGCTGCCGCCCGAGGTGGTCGAGCAGCTCGAGGTCGTGCGGTCGCGGCCGTGGGAGACCGAGTTGCTGTCGCGGGGACCGGGGTGGGTGCGCGCGCCGATGATCCTCGACGGCGAGCCGGTCGGCGGGATCGTCGGCTGGCCGGGTGCGGACGTCCTGCTCGACCCGACCGACCTCGCGGTGCTGCGGGTGCTGGCCAACCAGGCCGCGGTGGCGCTCTACAACTCGCACCTCCTGCACGCCACGACCCAGCTCCGCGGTCGGACCGTGCAGCTCTCGCAGGAGACCGCGCGCCAGGCCAAGGACCTCGCGGTGCGCAGCGCCGAGCTGCAGCAGACCCAGCGCCGGTTGATGGAGGCCATGCAGCGCCAGGCGTTGACCGACGAGCGGCACCGGATCGCGCGCGAACTGCACGACAGCGTGACGCAGTACGTCCTGTCCGCGGGCATGACCATCGAGGTGTGCCGCGCCGAGCTGGCCGAACTGGGTGAGCGGACCGAGGACGTCGTGCGGCGCCTGGCCGGCGCCAAGGACATGACGCGCCATGCGGTCGAACAGCTGCGCGCGTCCATCTACTCCCTGCACCGCGCGGCCGACGATTCCTCGGGCTCGCTGCACGACCTGCTGCGCCAGCTCTCCAGCGTGCACGCGCCCGGTGACGTCGACGTCCAGGTCCGGGTGGCGGGCACGCCGAGGCCGCTGCCCCTGCGCGCGGAGCACGCGATGCTGCGGATCGCGGGGGAGGCGTTGTTCAACGTCGTCGCCCACGCGGGCGCCACGCGCGCCGTGGTCCGGCTGCGTTACACGGCGAGCACGGTGTCGATGAGCATCGCTGATGACGGGCACGGCGATCCGGTGCAGATGCGCCAGAAGTTGCGGGTCACCAGCGCCGCCGACCTCGACGGCAAGCACCGGGGCCTGGCCAACATGGCCGAGCGCGCGACGAGCCTCGGTGGCACCCTCACCATCCGGCGGGCCCGGCTCGGTGGCGTCGAGATCCGGGTGGAAGTGCCCATGCCGCAAGCGGAAGAGCCGGCCGAGGAGGTTTCGTGAACCGTGCGGATGGCTCGGTCGCCCCGCGGGGCGACCGGCTCTCGAGCGAGGTGCGGATCGTGCTGGTCGACGACCACGCGATCGTCCGGCAGGGCTTGCGCTCGATCCTGGAACGCGAACGCGACCTCGCGGTGGTGGGTGAGGCGTCCACCGCGTCCGAAGCACTCGCCGTCGTGCAGCGCACGATGCCCACCGTGGTGCTGCTGGATCTCAAGCTCTCCACCGGGAACGACCACGAGGGCCTCGCGTTGTGCGCCGAACTCACCAAGCAGCACCCGGATCTGGGCGTGCTGGTGCTGACGACGTTCCTCGACGGCAAGCTCGTGGTGGACGCGATCCACAACGGAGCGCGCGGTTACGTGGTCAAGGACGTGGACACCACGGAGCTGATCCGCTCGATAAGGGCGGTGGCACGCAAGGAAAGCGCGTTCGACTCCCGGTCGGCCGCCGCCATGGTGCACTCGATCAACACCCAGGCCGAGGTCGCGCTCACCGAACGCGAGCAGGGCGTGCTGGTGCTGCTGGCCCACGGGATGTCCAACAAGGACATCGGCGGCCGGATGTACATCTCCGAGACCACCGTGAAGTTCCACGTGCGCAACATCATGCGCAAGCTCGGCGCGTCCAGCCGGGCGGAGGCCGTCTACGAAGCGTCCAAGCTGGGCATGATCTAGCGGTCGAGGGTCAGCCAGCCGCTGTGGTATTCCTCGGTTCGGTGGCGCAGGCCGGTGGCCGCACCGAGCCGGTCGAGGTCGTCGAGGGTGAACGTGCGCAGGTGCCCGTAGGCGGCGTTGGGCTGCTCCTCGATCGGCACCGCGACGACGATCCGCTTGCGTGCCAGGCGAACCGCTTCCGACACGACGGCCGCACCGTGCTCGGGTTCGAGGTGTTCGAGCACGTGCACGAGGCTGACGGTGTCGACGGCGTCGTCGGGCAGCGGCACCCGGGCGGGGTCGCAGATCAGCGTGCGGACCGGCGTGCCGAACAGCCCGGCCATCCGGTCGAGCAGGCGCATGCTGCCCGGTGACCCGTCGGTGGCGATGACCGTCGTGCGGGGCCGGGCGGCCAGGCGTAGCGCGAGGAAACCGAAGCAGGCGTTGACATCCAGCACGTGGCCGGGCCCGATCAGCTCCATCGCGCGCTGGTAGACCGGCCGCGTCGCGGCGATCCGGGTCATGGTGTTGCGGTAGAAGTGGGCCCACGCCTGCGCCGGGTCGTCCATAGTGGACATGACGACGCCGGTGAAGAGCCGTTCGAACAGGTCGACCCCGGCGAGCCAGCCCGGCGCGAACAACTCGGTCTCGAGCAGTTCGGCGAGGTCGTTGTCGAGTTCGCTCACGTGCAGGTCGTGGGTCAGCTCGACCCGGCGACCCACGCGGCGCAGCCCGAAGTGCGCCGTGCGCAGCGTGGTCGGGCCGACCGGCCTGCCACGGCACACGGTCACCCGCTCGTCCTCGTAGCGGCCGCGTGGGGTCGCAGCGAGCGGGTCGATGTCGGCGACAGGCAGCCGGGCGCCGGTCATGGTGACCAGTTTTCCGGTGCCGGCGCCGCAGGCAACCGCCCATTCGGGCAGGTCCGCCGCCCGGTCGCGTATTGCACAGTGGGGATGGGAGCCAGGTCACACCACGCAAGGACTCACCGAGGAGTGATTGTGAAGACCAAGGCAGCGGTGCTCTACGAGGCGGGAAAACCCTTCGAGTTGCTCGAACTGGACCTGGACGGGCCGGGGCCGGGCGAGGTGTTGATCAAGTACACCGCGGCGGGCCTGTGCCACTCCGACCTGCACCTGACCGATGGTGACCTGGTGCCGCGCTTCCCGATCGTCGGCGGCCACGAGGGCGCGGGCGTCATCGAGGACGTCGGACCCGGCGTCACGAAGGTCAAGCCGGGCGACCACGTGGTGTGCAGCTTCATCCCGAACTGCGGTGTGTGCCGCTACTGCTCGACGGGCAGGCAGAGCCTGTGCGACATGGGCGCCACGATCCTCGAGGGCACGTTCCCCGACGGCTCGACCCGCTTCCACGCCGGCGGCCAGGACTTCGGCGCGATGTGCATGATCGGCACCTTCGCCGAGCGGGCAACGATTTCGCAGCACTCGGTGGTCAAGGTGGACGACTGGCTACCGCTGGAGACCGCGGTGCTCGTGGGCTGCGGCGTGCCGACCGGCTGGGGCAGCGCCGTGTACGCCGGTGGGGTGCGCGCGGGTGATTCCGTTGTCGTGTACGGGATCGGTGGCATCGGCATCAACTCCATCCAGGGCGCGGCGCACGCCGGCGCCCGGCACGTGGTGGCCGTCGACCCGGTCGAGTTCAAGCGCGAGACGGCGTTGGAGTTCGGTGCGACGCACGCGTTCGCCACCGCCGAGGAGGCGCACGCGAAGATCGAGGAGCTGACCTGGGGCCAGATGGCCGACCAGGCGCTGGTGACCGTCGGCATCGTCGACGAGGACGTGGTGAGCGCCGCGTTCAACGCCGTCGGCAAGGGCGGCACGGTCGTGGTGACCGGCTTGGCCAACCCGGAGAAGCTGACCGTGCACGTGTCCGGTGCGCTGCTGACGCTGTTCGGCAAGACGATCAAGGGCACGCTGTTCGGTTCGGCCAACCCGCAGTACGACATCCTGCGCCTGCTGCGCATGTACGACGCGGGCCAGTTGAAGCTCGACGAACTGGTCACCAAGCGCTACACCCTGGACCAGGTCAACGAGGGCTACCAGGACCTGCGCGACGGCAAGAACATCCGCGGCGTGATCATGCACAGCACGGATTGAGCGCGGGAAAAGAACAACGCCGACGGGGGCGCGTCCCCGCCGGCGTTGTCCACCACTCGCACACACTCACACACATAGAGAGAGGTTCCCGCACCCCCCGACCAAGTGCGGCAGCCAACTCTTACGTTCCACCTCAGTCGGCAAATCACACACAGTGTGACCGGGGTCACATATTCAGGGCCGTGGACCGATCTCCTGACCGGCCTCGTCGACGACCTCGATGGCCAGCGCCGGACACGAATCCGCCACGTCGAGCAGCTCTTCGTCCGGCTCGACCTGGGCGTTCACCGGTTCGGCGGTCACGCCGTCCAGCACGAACGCATCCGGCCGGGTTCCGGCGCACAGGCCGGAGCCGATGCACCGCTCGCCGCTCACCGACACCTGCCACGTCATCGCGTCACTCCCACCGCACCGGCATCCGCCGGGGTCCGCGCACCAGCATCTGCGCCTTCCACTCCACCGGCCCCGCCGCGCGCAGCCCCGGCAGCCCGGTCAGCAACGCCAGCAGCGCCTCTTGCAGCTCGAGCCTAGCCAGCGGCGCGCCGAGGCAGTGGTGCGCACCGTGCCCGAAGCCCATGTGCGAGTTGCCCTCGCGGTCGAAGCGCAGCCTGTCGGGTTCGGCGAACTTGCGCCCGTCCCGGTTCGCCGAGCCGATGGCGACCAGGACCGGCTCGCCCGCGCGCACGAGCACGCCGCCGACCTCGACGTCCTCGGTCGCGTAGCGGGCGAACCCGCCGCCCGCGCCGAGCGGCACGTACCGCATCAGCTCCTCCACCGCGGCCGGGATCCGGTCCGGGTGCTCGCGCAGCTCGGCCATCCGCTCCGGGTTGTCCAGCAACACGTGCACGAAGTTCGGGATCTGCGTCGCCGTGGTCTCGTGCCCCGCCACCAGCACGCCGACGCACAGGTCGACCAGTTCGTGCTCGGACAGCTTGTCGTGCACGTCGCGTGCCTCGATCAACGCGGACATCAGGTCGTCGCCCGGGTGCTCGCGCCGCTCGGCGATGAGCCCGGCCATGTACCCGCGCAGCTCTTCCTGGTTGCGCTGGAACTCCTCCGCGGTCAGCGCGCTGGTCGACAACGCCGCGTCGCTCCACGCCCGGAACCGGTGCCGGTCCTCGGCCGGCACGCCGAGCAGCTCGCAGATCACCTGCACCGGCAGCGGCAACGCGAACGCGTCGACCAGGTCGGCCGGCGGACCGGCTTCACGCATCGCGGCGATCAGCTCGGCGGTGATCTCCTTGACCCGGGGGCGCAGCTGTTCGACGCGGCGCACCGTGAATGCCTTCGCGACCAGCACGCGCAACCGCGTGTGGTCCGGCGGGTCCATCGAGAGGATGCCCTGCGACCGGCGACCCGGGTTGCTGCGCGGCTCGTCGTGCTCGAGCGCCGCCGCCCGGCTGAACCGGCGATCGCCCATGACGAACCGGACGTCGTCGTAGCGGGTGGCGAGCCACGCGGGTTCGCCGTAGGGCAGGCGCACCCGGATCATGCCGTCGGTGTCACGGGCGCGGGCGTAGGCCTCGTCGAGCTCCAGGCCGTCGGAGCGGTTGAACGGATAGTCGTGCGTCTCGGCTGTCGTCGTCACCAGCACTCCCCATCAGCGATGTAAGCACGTGCTGACAACGCTACGCACATGACCATTCACGGTCAATGAGCGTCGGTGTGCTCCAAGAGGGTGCTCATGGCCCGCAACACGAGCGCGCGCACGGCGGCCGGGTCGGCGTCGGCGAGGGCGCTGCCGCCGGGCATGTTCACGGTCAGCGACAGGCCCAGCACCCACGCGAGGGTCAGTTCGGCGCGCACCCGCGCGTCGGGTTCGTCGGTGAGCGCGGCGAGCGCCTCGGTGTAGGGCTCGGCCACCTCGCGGCGCAGCGTCTCGGCGGCGGGGCCGGGACCGGTCATCGCGAGCATCAGCATCGAGTCCTTGCCGGACTCCCGGTCCTTGCCGGGCTCACCGCTCAGCACCCGGCGCAGCAGTTCGCCGAGCAGGCGTTCGCGGGGCACGTCGGCCAGCAGCGCGGCGCCGGGCTCGGCGAGCACGCGGCCCAGCAGTTCCTCTTTGGACCCGAAGTAGCGGAACACCAGGGCCTGGTTCACCCCGGCGAGCGCGGCGATGTCGCGCACCGTCGTGCGGTCGAATCCCTTGCCGGTGAACAGTTCCCTGGCCGCGTCGAGCAGCGCCTGCCGCGTGGCGGTCGCGTCCTTGCGCCGGGTCATCCGGGCATGCTAACCGGTCACACCGCCGGTCGGGCTCGTCGACCGCGAGCCGCTGGCGGCGTCCGGCGAGCCCGTTGCACGGCCGGGAACACCGCGCGCAGTGCCGCCGCGGCGGCGTCCATGGTCTCCGGGTCCACGCCCGCGAACAGTTCGCGGTGCGCCGACGTGTTCGCCCGCAGTGCCTGCTCGGCAAGGGAAATCCCGGCCTCGGTGAGCCGCACCCATGTGCCGCGGCCGTCGTCCGGATCGGACTCGCGCACCACGAGGTCGCGGCTGACCAGGTGGTTCACCACGTTGCTGGTGCCGCCCGAGGACAGGGCGAGCAACCTCGTGAGCTCGGCCGGCTTGCCGCGGTAGGGCGCGCCCGCGCGGCGCAACGCGACCAGGATGTCGTACTCGGCCTCGGTGAGCCCGAGTTCCGGCAGCAGGGCGGCGGTTCCCTCGGCGAGCATCGCCGAGAGCAGCATGATCCGCTTCACCAGCTCGGATTCCGGGCCGATCACGTCGGGTAGCTCGGCGCGCCAAGCGGTCAGCAGCGCATCCACTGGGTCGGTCACGGGTGCATGGTAGGCAGCTGTCGTGATAGCTTTCTGAAAAGCTTTCTAGGGAGGATTCTCATGCGACTGCTGCTGCGAGGCGGGGACCTGATCGACACCGAGCCCGCGCCGGTCGTGCGCCCGGGCACGGACCTGCTGATCGAGGACGGGCGCATTGCCGCCGTCGGGGTCGGCTTGGCCGCGGATGCCGAGGTGGTGGACGTGACCGGGATGCAGGTGCTGCCGGGGTTCGTCGACACCCACCGGCACACCTGGCAGGAGGCGCTGCGGGCGGCGGTGGTCGGCGGCTCGCTCGCCGAGTACCTCCAGGTGGTGCGGGTCGGGGTCGGGCCGCGGATGCGGCCATCGGATGTGCACGTCGCGACCCTGGCCGGAGCTCGGCGGTCGTTGGCTTCCGGTGTGACGACGGTGCAGGACTTCGCCCACTTCCCGCACACCCCGGAGCACACGGCCGCGTCACTGGACGCGTTGCGTTCGTCGGGGATCCGGGCCGTCTTCGGCTACGGCGACTCGGCGGCCGGCGGGGCGACACGTGATCCCGCCGCGGCGCGCGCGGCCGCGACCGCTGCCGGTGGGTTGATCACGATGGCCCTCGCGCCGTTGGGTCCGTCCCACACCCCGGTCGAGGCGGTGGCCGAGGACTGGCGGCTCGCCGACGAGCTGGGGGTGCGGATCTTCGTGCACGTCAGCGCCGGCCCGCTCAACACCCGGCCGGTCGAGTTGTTGCGGGACAACGGATTGCTGCGGGCTGGGATCACGTTCGTGCACGCCAACTCGCTGGCCGACGATGAGCTGGCGATGATCGGCGAGGCTGGGGCGACGGTCAGCATCGCGCCCGCGGTCGAGGCGCAGATGGGGCACGGGGCGCCGATGGCCGGGCGGTTGAACGCGCTCGGGGTGACCACCGGGCTCGGGGTCGACGTGGTGACGACGGTGCCGTCGGACATGTTCTCGTTGATGCGGGCCGGGTTGCTGACTTCGCAGTGCGGGCCCGGGAGCCGGTGGACCGCTGCTGATGCCCTGTTCGCGGCGACTTTGGGTGGGGCGCGGACAGTGGGGCTCGGGGATTCGATCGGGTCGTTGGCGGTGGGGAAGCAGGCTGATCTCGTGGTCTATGCGCCGGATCCGGTTGCTGCTTGGCACGATCCGATTGGTTCGCTTGTGGCGTTCGGGGAAGCTTCTCGGGTGCGGGATGTGTTTGTTGCCGGGGAGCGGGTGAAGCCCGGTCCCGATCCGGTTGACGAGTTGCTGGCCAGTGCCGAATTCCTCGTCGGTTGATGGGTTGGTCTGTGGGCCGGGGCCCTGAATGTCGCATTCGGGGCGGTCAACGTCTCGAATGCGACATTCAGGGCACTGCGCCGGGCTACTCTTCTGGGCCGCCCAAGGTGGTCAGGATTTGTTCGCCGTAGCGGTCGAGTTTTGCCTTGCCTACGCCGTTGACCCGCGCCAGCTCGTCCACAGTGGACGGCATGCGGGTGGCGATCTCCCGCAAGGTGGCATCGTGGAAGATGACGTAGGCGGGGACGCCTTGTTCCTTGGCGGTGGCGGCGCGCCAGGAGCGGAGCAGTTCGAACGTCGCCGCTGCCTCCGCCGGCAGGTCCGCGGTGGGCTCGGTCTTGCGGCTGGAGCGGGCCGGGCGGGTGCGTTCCGGTTCCTTGCGCAGCCGCACCTCACGGCGCTTGCCGAGCACCTCGCCGCTGGTCTCGGTCAGCGCCAGCGTCCCGTAGTCGCCCTCGACCGCGAGCAGGCCCTGGGCCAGCAACTGCCGGACCACGCCACGCCATTCGGTGTCCTTCAGCTCCGTGCCGATGCCGTAGACGGTCAGCTCGTCGTGGCGGAACTGGCGGACTCGATCGGTTTCCTTGCCCAGCAGGATGTCCACGATGTGCCCGGTGCCGAACTTCTGCCCACGCTCGCGCTGCAGCCGGTACACAGTGGACAGCAGCTTCTGCGCCGGAACGGTGCCGTCCCACGACTCCGGCGGGTTCAGGCACGTGTCGCAGTTGCCGCACGGTCCCGCGTTCTCGCCGAAGTAGTTCAACAACTGGACCCGACGGCACTCGATCGTCTCGCACAGGGCGAGCATCGCGTCCAGGTGCGCCGACAACCGGCGCCGGTGCGCGAGGTCGCCCTCGGACATGTCGATCATCCGGCGCTGCTGCACCACGTCCTGCAGCCCGTAGGCCAGCCACGCCGTCGAATCCAAGCCGTCGCGGCCCGCGCGACCGGTCTCCTGGTAGTAGCCCTCGACCGACTTGGGCAGGTCGAGGTGCGCGACGAACCGCACGTCCGGCTTGTCGATGCCCATGCCGAACGCGATGGTCGCCACCACGACCAGCCCGTCCTCACGCAGGAAGCGGGCCTGGTTGGCCGCGCGCACCCGGTTCTCCAGCCCGGCGTGGTACGGCAGCGCCTCGATCCCGTTGGCGGACAAGAACTCCGCGGTCTTCTCCACCGAGTTGCGGGACAGGCAGTAGACGATGCCCGCGTCGCCCTTGTGCTCGGTTTGCAGCAGTTCGAGCAGCTGCTTCTGCGCGTTGTTCTTCGGCACGATGCGGTACTGGATGTTCGGCCGGTCGAAGCTCGCGACGAACTGCCGGGCGTTGCCCAGGTCGAGCCGGGTGGCGATCTCGGCGCGCGTCGCCGCGGTGGCGGTCGCGGTCAGCGCGATCCTCGGCACGTCGGGCCAGCGTTGGTGCAGTTCGGACAGCATGAGGTAGTCGGGGCGGAAGTCGTGGCCCCATTGCGACACGCAGTGCGCCTCGTCGATGGCGAACAACGCGATCTTGCCGCGTTCGAGCAGCCGCACCGTCGACTCGACCCGCAGCCGCTCGGGCGCGAGGTACAACAGATCGAGCTCGCCGGCGAGGAAGGCCCGCTCCACGTCACGGCGCTGCGTCGGGTCCTGCGTCGAGTTCAGGAAACCGGCCTTGACGCCGAGCTCGGTGAGGGCGTCGACCTGGTCCTGCATCAACGCGATCAGCGGCGAGATCACCACGCCGGTGCCGTCGCGGACCAGCGAAGGCACCTGGTAGCACAACGACTTGCCGCCGCCGGTGGGCATCAGCACCAGTGCGTCGCCGCCGCCCACGACGTGCTCGACGATCTCCTGCTGCGCACCGCGGAACGCCTCGTAGCCGAACGTCCCACGCAACACGCGCAGCGTGGGGGACTCGGCAGTCAGGGCATCGACCTCGGGTGCGGACATGGCGGCGATTCTAGGAGCACCCCCCGACAGCGGCTGTTCACCACGTACGCTGTGCCCGGATCGCGGCAGTGGACAGGGAGTGACGGCACGGTGACCAACCCGCAGGACTGGCAGAACCAGCAGGGCGCCCAGCCGCCGCAGACCCCGCCGCCGGGTTTCCAGCAGACCCCACCGCCGGGCTACCAGATGCCACCCGCGTATGCCTACCCGCAGGGTTACTCCCAGCAGAAGACCAACGGCATGGCCGTCGCGGCGCTGGTGCTCGGCATCCTCGGGTTCTTCCTGGTCACCGCCATCCTGGCGATCATCTTCGGGTTCCTGGGCCGCAGCCAGATCGCGCAGCGCGGCGAGAAGGGCGACGGCATGGCCATCGCCGGCCTCGTGCTCGGGATCGTGTGGTGCGCGATCTTCCTGGTCCGCATCATCGCCGTGGGCGTCGTCTACTGGTCCTGAGCACGCAGCAGTTCGATCACGTCGTCCTGGTCGATCGTGGCCGGTGCCGTCGCGGCGAGGAACTCGACGAGCAGGTCGGCCACCAGGTCCGGACGCACCGCGTGCGGGAAGTGACCGGCACCCTCGACGATCTCCAGCCGGCTGCCGGGCATCAGTTCGGCCGACCGCTTGCCGTGTGACACCGGGATGATCGGGTCGTCCGCGCCCCACACGATCAAAGTCGGCACGGCTTCGGCCAGGTAGAGCCGGTCGAGCGCGCTCGCCCGCTGCCCGCGCAACCCGATGCTCGCCCGCACGGTGTGCACGAACGCGAACCGCCGGTCCGGGTCGGCCAGGGACGCCGCGTGCCGGCCCAGCTCACGGGTCTCGGTCGACCACTTGGGGAACAGGCCAAGCACGGCGCGGGCCAGGGGCATGGTCACCTTGTTCAGCGCCACCGCGAGGAACGGCACCGCACCCGGCAGCGCGGCCGCGCGGATCATCGGCGCCACCTCGGTGCCCAGCCCGCCGCTGTCCACCAGCACCAGCCGCCCGGTCAGGTCGGGGAACTGGTACGCGAACTGCATGGCGATGCCGCCGCCGAGCGAGTGACCGCCGATGGTGATGCGGTCGTGGCCGTGCTCGGGCCGCAGCAACGCGAGCAGGTCGCGCACCGCGCACGCGTACCCGCCGATCGAGAAGTCGCCCGCGGGTGGCTCGGAACCGCCGTGGCCCGCGAGGTCGGGCACGTACACGGTCCGGTCGAACCCGCGCTGGTCCAGCGCCGCCAGCAGCGGGAGCCACGTGTCCCCGCTGCCCGCGATGCCGTGCAGCAGCACCAGCGGTTCCGCCGTGGTCGGCGCCGCCGGGTCGTACTGCCGGAACGTCACCCGTCGCCCGTGCAGGGTCGCCGTGCGGGTGGTGATCGTCATCGGCAGCCTCCAAACCTCAGCGCAGCAGCACCATCGCGGCCGCCGGGACGGCGAGTGAGTTCGCCGGCGGACCGACCGTGCCGGTTGTCTTGTCCAGCGGCAGCCACGTGACCGTGCCGGAACGCTGGTTCGACACGTAGATCCACCGCTCGGTGGCGTCCAGCGTGAAGTGCCGGGGCCAGTCGCCGCCGGTCGGCGTGTGGCCGAGCAACGTCAACGTGGCGCCGCCCGCGCTCGCCGCGAACGTCGCGATGCTGTTCTCGCCGCGGTTGGACACGTACACGAACCGTCCGTCCGCCGCGACCTGGACTTCGCCCGGGTAGTTCACCGCGGGCGCGTCCGCGCCGACGGTCGCCACCACTTGCCCCGGGGTCAACGTGCCTGTTTCGCGGTCCCACCCGGCAACTGTCACCTCTGAGCGCAGTTCCTGCACGATGTAGGCGATCCGGCCGCCCGGGTGGAACGCGAGGTGCCTGGGCCCGGCGCCGTCGGGCAGCACGAGGTGCTGGTGCTCGGTGAGCTTGCCCGAGCTCGTGTCGAACTCGTAGACGTAGACCGAGTCGGCGCCGAGGTCGACCGAGATCACCCAGTTCCCGCTGGGGTCGGTGACGACCTGGTGCGCGTTCGGCGGTCGCGAACCCGGCTGGTGCTGCACGAGGTCGGTGCAGGCGCCGAGCGTGCCGTCGCCGCCGATGGGCAGCACCGCGACCGACCCGCTGCCGTAGTTCGCGACGAACAGGAACCGCCCGCTCGGGTGCACGCTCAGGTGCGTCGGCACGTCGCCGCCGGAGCTCTGGCTGTTCAGCACCACCGGGTTCGCCGGGTCGGCGAGGTCGAGTGCGGTGACCGAGCCGTCGTCGGTTTCGTTGGTGCTGTAGAGGAAGCGGCCGTCGGGGGAGTACGCGAGCCAGGACGCGTTCGCGTCGCCCGCCACGGCGGACCGCAAGCTCAACCCGTTGTGCACCTTGGCGACGTCCAGGCCGTCGCCTGGCGCGTAGCTGCCGACGTAGGCCAACGAGCCGGACCTGGGCCGGGCGTGTGCGGTACCTGCGGACATCAGGCCCACCGTAGCGGCAGTTCCACCCACCACGCCGAAGAAGCGCCTGCGGTTGATGCGCATGTGCCCTCCTCAGATGAACACGGACAGCAGGGCGGCCATGCCGAAGCCGACCACGGACAAGATCGTCTCCAGCACCGTCCACGTGCGCAGCGTGTCCGCCACCGACAGGCCGAAGTAGCGCGAGACGATCCAGAACCCGCCGTCGTTGACGTGCGAGGCGATGATCGACCCGGCGCAGATCGCGGCGACCACGAGCGCGAGCTGCGGCTGGCTGTAGCCCAGCGTCGCCACCGTCGGCGCGACGATGCCAGCCGTGGTGACGATGGCGACCGTCGCCGAGCCCTGCGCGATCCGCATCCCGCAACTGATCACATAGGACAGCAGGATCACCGGCAAACCGGCGCCCCGCAACGTGTCCGCGACCGCGGTGCCGATCCCGGTCGCCGACAGCACGGCGCCATAGAACCCGCCCGCCCCGACCACCAGCAGGATCATCGCGACCGGCCGCAACGACGCGTTGGCCAGCGCCGACACGTCCGTTCGGGTCATCCCACGCCGGTAGCCCAGGCGCCAGAACGCCAGCAGCACGGCGAGGGTCAGCGCGACCGCGGGCGTGCCGACGAAGATGGCGATCCCGGCCGCGACCGAACCGTCGGGCAGCCAGATGCTGCCGAACGTGCCGAGCAGGATCAGCACCAGCGGCACCGCGATGATCAGCGCCACCTCGGCGAGGCTCGGCGGCTCCGGCCCCTCGTCCGCTTCGCTTTCGTCGCCTTCCTCGGTGACCCCGCCACCGGCACCGCCGCTGCCGCCGGAACCGCCACTGCCGCCGGAACCGCCGCTGTGTGCCGCGACCAGCATCTCCTCCGGCACCGGGCGGAAGATCCGCTTGCCGATGAACGACGAGTACAGCACGCCACCGACGAACCAGGCCGGGATCGCGCACGCGGCACCGATCAGGATCAGCCAGCCCAGTTCCAGGTGCAGCAGGCCGGCCGCGGCGACCGGACCCGGGTGGGGCGGCAGGAACGCATGGGTCACCGACAGCCCGGCGATCAGCGGCAGGCAGTACAACAGGATCGACCGGCCACCCTGCTTCGCCGCCACGTAGACCAGCGGCGCCAGCACGAAGATGCCGATGTCGAAGAACACCGGGATGCCGAAGATCAGCCCGGACAGCCCCATCGCCAGCGGCGCGCGGCCCTCGCCGAACGCCCGCAACAGGGCACTGGTGAGCACTTGCGCGCCGCCGGAGCGTTCCAGCATCGCGCCGAGCAGCGTGCCCAGTCCGATGATCGCGGTGATGTGCCCGAGGATGTTGCCGAAGCCGGATTCCAGGATCGACCCGGACGACTTCTGCGCCGAGCCGACGAGCTTCTCGACCGGGATGCCGGCGACCAGGGCGGTGGCGAGCCCGACGATCAGCAGGGCGATGAACGGTTCGACCTTGAACTTGATGATCATGGTGAGCAGTAAGGCGATGCCGATGACGGCCAGCAGGAGCAGCCCGCCGGTCTCGTGTTGCAACCAGTGCATCAGTTCTCCCGACTTCTGATCGAATGGCCGGCCAAGGCGCCGGTGTGTCTGCCGTCGTCGATCACGGGGACGCCGTTGACCAGGACGTACGGGATCCCGGCCGGTACCTGGCGCGGGTTGTCGTACGTCGCCTTGTCGGCCACGGTCGCCGGGTCGAACAGCACTAGGTCGGCCGCGTAGCCGGTGCGGACCAGGCCGCGGTCGGCGAGCTTGAGCCGCGCGGCCGGGCGACCGGTCAAGTGGGCCACGCATTCCTCCAGGCCGAGCACGTGCTCGTCGCGCACGTAGTGCCCGAGGTAGCGCGGGAACGTCCCCCAGGCGCGGGGGTGCGGGCGTTCGCCGACCAGCAGGCCGTCGCTGCCCCCGGTGTGCGCCGGGTGCCGCATGATCGCGCGCACGTTGTCCTCGTGGCCGATGTGCATCAGGCACGACGCGCCGAGCCGCTCGGCCACGAGCGTGTCGAAGTACAGCCGCGCGGGCGGAACACCTTGGGCCGCCGCGGATTCCGCGATGCTCTTGCCCACGAGGTGGTCGTGTTCGGCGCGGCGCACGCCGTTGATCTCGATCGTCGACCAGTCGACCGGCACGCCGTGGCACCCGTCGCTGCCGCGTTCCTCCAGGTCCACACGGATGCGCTCGCGGGTGTCCGGATCGGACAGCCGGGTGAGCGTCGCGTCGAGCCCGCCCTCGCTCGCCCAGCTGGGCAGCAGAGCCGAGAGCGACGTCGCGCCCGGCAGGTACGGGTAGGTGTCCAGCGTGATGTCGGCACCCCGCGCGATCGCCTTGTCCAGCAACGCGAGCAGGTCACCTGCTTTGCCTTCGTTGCACGGGAAGTTCATGGTGGCGTGCGCCAGGTGCAAGGGGCAGCCCGACTCGGTCGACACCCCGACCATCTCGTCGTAGGCCTCGAGCGCGCCCGCGCCGTAGCTGCGGTGGTGCGGGCTGTAGTAGCCGCCGTGCTCGGCGACCACCCGGCACAACGCGGTCAGCTCGCTGGTCTCGGCGTACATCCCCGGCGTGTAGGTGAGCCCGGACGACAGGCCCACGGCGCCCTCGCGCATGCCGGTGGCGACCAGGTCGCGCATGTGGTCCAGCTCGGCCTCGGTGGCCGGGCGGTCGGCCCAGCCGACCGCGAGCATCCGGATCGTGCCTTGTGGCACCAGGTATGCGGCGTTGCAGGCGATGCCCCGGTCGAGCCGGTCGAGGTATTCCCCGACGCTGCGCCAGTTCCAGTCGAACCCGGCCGGGTCGCCGTTCCAGCCGGCCAGTTGCTCGCGCAGCGCGGCCAGCGTGGCGTCGTCGACCGGGGCGTAGGACAGACCGTCCTGCCCGAGCACCTCGGTCGTCACACCCTGGGCCACCTTGGCCGTGTGGTCCGGTTCGACGAGGATCCGCAGGTCGGAGTGGGCGTGCATGTCGATGAAACCGGGAGCGAGCACCAACCCGGCGGCGTCGATGAGGCGGGTGCCGGTCAGCCGCTCGCCGATCTCGGCGATCTTGCCGCCGGCGATGCCGACGTCGGCGTGCCGGCCGGGACCGCCGGTGCCGTCGACGACGAGTGCACCCCGCACCACTATGTCCACCCCTGGACTCCCCTCAGAAGTAGGTGCGGATCAGGTCGACCACGGTCTCACCGTCGGCCGCCACCAGCGGGATGAGCGACCACTTGTCGAACACCGTGCACGGGTGCGAGAGCCCGAGCCCGATCCAGTCGCCGACGGCCACCGCCGCGCCGGGAGCGAGTTCGAGGAACGCGTGCTGGTCGTTGAGCTTCGTGACCCGGCAGCCGGTCAGCTCGGCCGTACCGGTCGCTGTGCGGATGCGCCGGGGCACGGGCATGCCCTCGTCGAACGAGGCGTCCCGTTTGCCCATGGTGAGCAAGGCGAGGCCGGGCTCGGGCCGGGACGTGACCTGGGCCCAGATGGTGAACGCCAGCTTCAACGGCGGCGTGCCCGTGATGCGCGGGTGCGCGCCGAGCGGGGAGACGTCGCGGTAGAAGCCGTCGTCGTGGGTGAGGTAGGCGCCGCTGCGCAACACCGGCCGCACGGTCAGCCCGTCCGGCCACAGCGCGGTCAGCGCGGCCGCGACCTGGTCGAAGTAGGCGCTGCCGCCGACCGTGACGATCACCTCGGGCGCGTCGGCGAGCAGTTCGCGGTCGGCCAGGTCGATGGTCAGTTCGCGGATGCCGACCAAGTAGGCGTCCACTATGGACAGATCGGCGGTGGACGCGTCGTGGGCGAGCGCGCCCTCGTACCCGCCGACCCCGACGAGACGCAGCTCCGGGGTGGCGTGCACGGCCTCGGCCACCGCGACGGCCTCGTCGAGGCTGCGCGTGCCGGTGCGCCCGCCGTCGCCACCCAGCTCGACCAGTACGTCCACCGGTCGCCGCGCTCCGGCCGCGCGCAGCACGTCGGCCATCTGCCCGACGCCGGCCACGGAGTCCACCCAGCACAGGAACTCGAAGCCCGGATCGGCGAGTTGCCCGGCGAGCCAGTGCAACGCGGGCGGGTCGACCAGCTGGTTGGCGAGCAGGATCCGCTGCACCCCGAACGCGCGGTAGACCCGCAGCTGGCCGGCGTTCGCGCACGTGAGGCCCCACGCGCCGTGGGCGAGCTGGCGGGCGAACAGCTGCGGCGCCATCGTCGTCTTCCCGTGCGGGGCAAGGGAAACGCCGAGTCCGGCGGCCCAGTGCGCCATCGTCGAGAGGTTGTGTTCCAGCGCCTCGTCGTCGATGGTGAGCACCGGGCCGAGGAAGCCGTCGCGGACCAGGCCGAGGCCGCCATGCACGGCGTCACCGATCGTCGTGCCGAACAGGCGGTCCGGGACCGCCTTGAACCGCCAGTCCAGGCGTTCGTCGGCGATCCGGGCCACGGCGGCGGCGTCGATCCCGTTCAGCGCTCTCACCTCGTTGCGTATGGTGCAACGAACATTGCACGATGTGGTGTAGTTGTGTGTAGCATCCGGGTGGACCACCGTCAACGGCCAGAGGTGGGGGGCACGCGGTGAACACGCCGGACGCGGTTTGCGTTGGGGAGTCGATGGCCCTGCTGGTGCCGGGCGAGTCCGGACCGCCGGAGCTGGTGCGAACCTGGGTGCGTTCGGTCGGCGGCGCGGAGTCCAATGTGGCCTGCAACCTCGTGCGCCTCGGCGTGCCGACCCGGTGGGTGAGCGCGCTCGGCGACGACCCGTTCGGCCGGGCCGTGCTGGCCGAGGTCGCATCCTTCGGCGTGGACACCTCGGGTGTGGTGATCGACCCCGCTCGGCCGACCGGCTTGTACGTCAAGGAAAGCAACGCCTCGGGCAGCCCCGTGCGCTACTACCGCAGCGGGTCCGCCGCCTCAGCGCTGGGGCCCGCGTTGGTGTCCACCATGGACCTCACGGGCATCCGGCTGGTGCACGTCAGCGGCATCACCGCCGCCTTGTCCGACTCGTGCCTCGAGCTCATGCACGCCCTGGTTTCCGCGACGCGGACGCACTTGCTGTCGTTCGACCTCAACTGGCGGCCCGCATTGTGGGCCCACCGCGAGTCCGGTGTCCTGCGTGAGCTGGCCAATGCGGCGGACATCGTGTTCGCCGGTGAGGACGAGGCCGCCGCGGCCTTCGGCACCGCCGATCCCTTGGCACTGCGGGGTTTGCTGCCCGACCCGGCGACGCTCGTGCTCAAGCACGGCGCCCGGGGCGCGTCGGTGCTCGCCCACGGCGAACCGGCGGTGTTCCAGCCCGCGCTGAAGGTGGCGGTGGTCGAGCCGGTCGGCGCCGGGGACGCCTTCGCCGCCGGTTTCCTCGCCGCCACCCTGGCCGGGGACGACGTGGCGCGGCGGCTGCGGGCCGGGCACCTGCAGGCGGCGACCGCGTTGCGCACCCACGACGACGTCGGGCCGCCGCTGCCTGACGAGGTCGTCGAGGCGTTGCTGGACGCGGATGCGGCGACCTGGGCCGCGGCGGTGATCACATGAGCCAGAGCGTCGATCGCGCGTTGACCCTGGTCGAGTTGCTCGCCGAGGGCCCGCGCACGCTGGACCAGCTCGCCGAAGCCGTCGACGTGCACAAGTCGACGGTGCTGCGGCTGTTGCGCACCCTGGAAGCGCACCGGTTCGTGCAGCGCGAGGGCACTAGGCAGTACCGGCTGGGCACGGCGTTGTTCGACCTGGCCCACCGGTCGCTGGAGGACCGGGACGTCCGGCGCGCGGTCGAACCCGCGTTGCGTGAGCTGAACGAGGAGACCGGGCACACGGTGCACCTCGCGAGCTACGAGGACGGCGAGGTCGTCTACATCGACAAGTTCGACAGCAAGCACCAGGTGCGGATGTATTCGCGCATCGGCAAACGCGCGCCGTTGCACTGCACCGCAGTCGCCAAGGTGCTCGTCGCCGCCTTGTCCCCGGCCGAACGCGACGGGCTGGTGGCGCACATGGAGTTCCCGGCGCTGACCGCCAACACGATCACCAGCCCCGAGGCCTACCGCGCCGAATTGGCCGCGGTCGCCGAGCGGGGCTGGGCACTGGACGACCGCGAGCACGAGGACTTCATCCACTGCGTCGCCGCGCCCATCAGGGACGCGCGCGGCGACGTGGTGGCCGCGGTCTCGGTGTCGGTGCCGGTGGTACTGACCGGCAAGGACGGCCTCCTGGCCCTGGTACCGCGGTTGCGTGCGACCGCGGCGCTGGCGTCGGCGGCCTGTGGGTGGATCGAGAGGAAGAAGTAGATGACGCCCAGCAGAGGAAGCCGCACTGCAGTGCACCCCGAAGGCGCGGCCACCCCGGCCGCCCCGCTGTCGCCGGGGGTGCGGATCGGCAACCTGCTCCAGGTGTCGGGCCAGGTCCCCGTGGACGGCAACGGCAACCTGGTCGGTGACACCGTCCGGGAGCAGACCGCGCAGGCCATGCGCAACGTGCTGGCCGTGCTCGCCGCGGGTGGAGCTTCGGAGCGGGACGTGCTGATGTTCCGCATCTACCTGACCGACGTGGCGCACTTCACGGAGATGAACGAGGTGTACAGCGAGTTCTTGTCCGAACCCAAGCCGGCACGCACAACCGTGTACGTCGGGTTGCCGCCGGGCAAGCTCGTGGAGATCGACGCGCTGGCCGTGCTGCCGTGATCGCATTGCCGGGTTAGTTCTGCTCCCGACATAATTGGGGACGTGCTGGTCGAGGCCGCGCGACCCCGGGTCATCCGCGACCACCCGCAGGCCGGGTGGCTCGCGGTGGCCACCGTCTGCTTCGGCGCGTTCATGGGCCAGCTCGACGCGAGCATCGTCACGCTGACCTTCCCCGCGCTGGAGGACTCGTTCTCGGCGCCGCTGGCCGCGGTGCAGTGGGTCTCTTTGTGCTACCTGCTGACGCTGGTCGGCGTGATCACCGCAGCCGGGCGGCTGGCGGACGCGTTCGGCCGCAAGCTCTTCTACCTGTACGGGTTCCTGGTCTTCACGGGCGCGTCGGCGGCGTGCGGGCTCGCGGGCAGCCTCGCGGTGCTGATCGGCTTCCGGGTCGTGCAGGCCCTGGGCGCGGCGATGCTGCAGGCGAACAGCGTGGCGTTGGTGGTCACGAGCGTGCGGCCGGACCAGGTGCGGGCCGGGCTCGGCGTGCAGGCCGCGGCGCAGGCCCTCGGCCTCGCGATGGGTCCCGCCCTCGGCGGGGTGCTGGTGGCCGAGTTCGGCTGGCGATCGGTGTTCTGGGTGAACGTGCCGATCGGGGTCGTCGCGTTGGTGGCCGGGCGATACCTGTTGCCCCGCACCAGGAACAAGCACCCGATCGGCGTCTTTGACTGGCTCGGGCTCGGGTTGCTGGCGCTGACCAGCACGGCGGCGTTGCTGGCGCTGTCCGCGTTGTCAGGGCTGACGATGCCGGCGTGGCTTTCGCTGGCGTTGTCGCTGATCGCGTTGCTGGCCTTGGCCGGTTTCGTCGTGCGGCTGAGGCGTGCTCGCAGTCCGCTGGTTCGTCCGTCGGTGCTGGCGAAGCTGCCGGTCGCGGCCGGGCTGGCGGGGGCGTTGTGCGGATACCTGGTGCTGTTCGGGCCGTTGGCGTTGTTCCCGCAAGCGGGCACGGTGGCGCCGTTGGCGTTGACCGCGCTGCCGCTGGGGTTCGCGGTGGCCGCGGTTTTCGGCGGTGGCCGCGGATCGGCGCGGGTACGGGCGTTGGCGGGCGGCCTGGTCGCGGCGTGTGCGGCAGGACTGCTGATCCCGTGGCCGTCGGCGGTGTGGCTGGCGTTGCTGGGATTGGGGCTCGGCGTGTTCATCCCGGCCAACAACGCGGCCGTGATGGCCGCGATCCCGGCGGACATGGCGGCCACCGGCGGCGGCTTGGTGAACATGACGCGGGGGTTGGGGACCGCGCTGGGAGTCGCGGCCGTGACGTTGTCGCTGCACGTGGCCGGGACGCCGCTGGCCTTGTCCGCCCTGGCTGTGGTGGCTTTGCTCGCCGCGGCGACAGGTGTGGCGGCTCGCTAGCCCGCGGCGCGGTCGCCCGCGCCGTCGTGGGTGAGCAGACCGTTGAACGACGTGGCGATCACGGCGTCCGCCAGTTGCTCGGCGCCGACGCCACCACGCGGCTTGTACCACTCGATCAACGAGTTCACGGTGCCGAACAAGAGCCGGCCGGTCACCGCCGGGTCGATGTCCTGGCGCAGATCGCCGTCGCGGACCGCCTGGGCCACGAGCTCGGTGACCAGGCGGTCGAATTCCTTGCGGCGGGCCAGGGCATCGCGCTCGACCTTGGTGTTGCCGCGCACCCGCAGCAGCAGGGTGACGAAGGGGAGTTCGTCCACCAGCACGCGCACGCTGCCGCGCACCAGGTGTTCCAGGCGGCGCACCGCGGGCTCGTGCCGTGCCTTGGTCTCGTCGGCGACCGCGAACAGGCCGTCGAGGGCGCGGTTGATCGCCAGGCGCAACAGCTCCTGCTTGCTCGGCACGTGGTGGTAGATGGCCGACTTCGTGATGCCGAGCTTGCGGGACAGGTCCTCCATGCTCGTGCCGTCGTAGCCGCGCTCGTTGAACAGCTTCACCGCGACCGCCAGCAACGACTCCAGGTCGTAGCCCGGCCGGCCCCTTCTAGGTTGGGGGGTCTGGCGGCCGGCGGTCATGGTCGCTCGCGCTGGTCGATCACCCGGCGCATCTTGCCGACCGAGCGTTCGAGGGTGTCGGGGTCGACCACCTCCACGCCGACGCTCACGCCGACACCGTCCTTGACCCGTGCCGCGATCTCCTCGGCGGCCGAGGTGCGCCGTTCGTCCGAGGTGTCCTCGCGGGCCTCGACCAGCACGGTCATCCGGTCCAACCGGTCGTGCGTGGACAGCCGGAGCTGGAAGTGCGGCGACAGGTCGGCGGTGGCGAGGACGATCTCCTCGATCTGCGTGGGGAACACGTTCACGCCACGCAAGATGATCATGTCGTCGCTGCGGCCGGTGACCTTCTCCATCCGCCGGAACGCCGGGCGGGCGGTGCCCGGCAGCAGCCGGGTCAGGTCACGGGTGCGGTAGCGGATGATCGGCAGTGCCTGCTTGGTGAGCGAGGTGAACAGCAGCTCACCGTTCTCGCCGGGACCCAGCACCGTTTCGTCGACCGGGTCGATGATCTCCGGGTAGAAGTGGTCCTCCCAGACGTGCAGGCCGTCCTTGGTCTCCACGCACTCTTGCGCGACGCCGGGGCCCATCACCTCGGACAGGCCGTAGATGTCGACCGCGTGCATCGACGTCCGCTCTTCGATCTCCGTGCGCATCTGCTCGGTCCACGGCTCGGCGCCGAAGATGCCGACGCGCAGCGAGCTGGTCTTCGGGTCGATGCCCTGGCGCTCGAACTCGTCGAGCATCGTCAGCAGGTACGACGGGGTGACCATGATGATCTCGGGCCGGAAGTCGGTGATGATCTGCACCTGCCGCGCGGTCATCCCGCCCGACGCCGGGATCACGGTGCAGCCCAGCTTCTCCGCGCCGTAGTGCGCGCCGAGCCCGCCGGTGAACAGCCCGTAGCCGTAGGCCACGTGCACCTTGTGCCCCGGGCGCCCGCCCGCGGCGAAGATCGAGCGCGCCATCACGGTGGCCCAGGTGTCGATGTCCTGCTCGGTGTAGCCGACGACGGTGGGCTTGCCGGTGGTGCCGCTGGAGGCATGGATGCGGCGCACCTGGTCCTGCGGCACCGCGAACATGCCGAACGGGTAGTTGTCGCGCAGGTCGGCCTTGGTGGTGAACGGGAACTTCGCCAGGTCGGCGAGCTCCTTGCAGTCGTCGGGGTGCACGCCGGCCGCGTCGAACTTCGCCTTGTAGAACGGCACGTTCTCGTAGGCGTGGCGCAACGTCCACCGCAGCCGCTCGAGCTGCAACGCCTGCAACTCGTCGAGGCTGAGCCGCTCGACCTCGGACAGTTCGTCGAGTCCAGGTGCGCTGTCGAAACTCATGGCGTCAGCTCCTGCCGCCTGGTGCGTGGGCCGGCCGTGTGGGCGCGATCGTGCGGCTGCGGCCGCGGAACTCGGCGACCACCTCGGGTCCGTCGGTGGTGTCGCGGTGCACGGTGACGTCGTAGATGCCGTTGCGGCCGTACCGCGTGCGCTCCTGCGCGACGGCGGTCAGTTCGTCGCCGAGCCGGCCGGCGGCGATGAACGCGATGTCGGCGCCCGCGGCGACGGTCACCGGGCCGTGGCTGTTGCAGGCACAGGCGAACGCGGTGTCCGCGAGCAGGAAGACGTAGCCGCCGTGCGCGATGTCGTGCCCATTGACCATTTGCTCGGTGATGCGCATCCTGGCCACGGCGCGACCTTCGCCGGCTTGCACGAGCTCGATGCCGAGCGAGCGGGAGGCCACGTCGGCGTCGAACATGGCGTGTGCCGCGGACCGCACCCCGTCCGGTGACACCCCGTCCTGTGACACTGGGCACCACCCTTTGTTACTGACCGAATGGACGGTTGATAATCGGTGCGCTCAGTAAAGGCATCCGCCCACGAGCTGTCAAGAGGAGTGGCCATGGCCGAGGTGTTCCTTGTCGACGGGGTCCGCACCGCTCAGGGCAAGTACGGCGGTGCGCTCGCCGGGGTGCGCCCGGACGACCTCGCGGCGACCGTCGTGGCCGAGGCGGTGCGCCGCGCCGGCGTGCCGGCCGACGCGCTGGACGAGGTCGTGCTCGGCGCGGCGAACCAGGCGGGGGAGGACAACCGCAACGTCGCACGCATGGCCGTGCTGCTGGCCGGTCTGCCCGACGAGGTGCCCGGCTACACGGTGAACCGGTTGTGTGCGAGCGGCCTGACCGCGGTCGCCTCGGCGGCCGCGACCATCCGCTCCGGTGAGGCGGACGTCATCGTCGCCGGAGGTGTCGAGTCGATGACCCGGGCGCCGTGGGTCATGCAGAAGCCCGGCACCGCATGGGCCCGCCCCGGTGAGGTCTTCGACACCTCGCTCGGCTGGCGCTTCGTCAACCCGACCTTCGCCGACTACGACAAGGCCGTGCCGGCCGGCGCCGGTCCGGAGACCCGCAAGATCACCCTCTCGATGGGCGAGACGGCCGAAGAGGTCGCCGCGCTGGACGGCATCGGCCGTGACGAGTGCGACCAGTTCGCCTTGGCCAGCCACCAGAAGGCGGTCGCCGCCATCGACGCCGGCCGCTTCGAGCGCGAGATCGTCCCGGTGACCGTGCGCGGCCGCAAGTCGGAGACCGTGGTCTCGGTCGACGAGGGCCCGCGACGGGAGAGCTCGCTGGAGTCGCTGGGCAAGCTGCGTCCCGTGTTCCGCAAGGACGGGATCGTGACGGCCGGGTCCTCCTCACCGTTGTCCGATGGCGCGGCCGCCTTGGTGCTGGCCAGCGAGGAGGCCGTCACCAAGTACGGGCTGACCCCGCGGGCGCGTGTCGTCGCCTCGGCCAGCGGGGCCGTGGCGCCGAACGTCATGGGGCTCGGGCCCGTGCCGGCCACGGAGAAGCTGTTCGCCCGCACCGGGCTGTCCGCCGATGACCTGGACGCGGTCGAGCTGAACGAGGCGTTCGCCGCGCAGAGCCTCGCGGTGATCCGCCGGCTCAAGCTCGACGAGGCTCGTGTCAACGCTGATGGTGGGGCTATCGCGCTTGGTCACCCCCTCGGGTGTTCGGGTGCCCGGCTCGTGGTGACGTTGCTCGGCCGGTTGGAGCGCGAGCAGGGTCGCCGCGGCCTGGCCACGTTGTGCGTCGGTGTCGGTCAGGGCGTGTCGCTGCTGGTCGAACGCGTGTGACGGTTCGGATTCGGCGGGCCTCGTCGACTCCTTCCGGGGCTTGGGGCGAAACCGTTGTCGTGCACGGGGTCGTCTACGAGCTAGCTGGGCTGCCCTGCCTGCTCGCTTCGCGCGATGGCGCTCAGGCAGGGGTGCTCGCTTACCACGTGTCGGGTGATGGGTTGGAAATCGTCACCCTCGAGGCGCTCGAACGGCGGCGCGGGGTGGGGACTGCGTTGGTCTCAGCCGCTTGCGAGTTGGCGTCATCGTTGGGATTGCAACGGGTCTGGTTGGTGACGACCAACGACAACCTCGACGCGTTGCGGTTCTACCAGCGGCGCGGATTCCGGTTGGTAGGACTTGCGCCCGACGCCGTCGCGGCGGCGCGTTCGGTCAAGCCGTCGATTCCTTTCGTCGGGGACTATGGCATCCCGATCCTGGACGAGCTGACTCTGGAGCTGTCGCTCTAGTCGTTCTTCACCATCCGATGGCGTCCAAGGCTTCTCGTAGGTATGCGTCACGGCGGGTCACCGCGGTGTGGGCATCCAGGTCCGTTCGGCCTTGCCTGTGCAACGGCGGCATGAAGTAGCCCATGTCCGCCGGAGTGCAGATCGCGGCCAGGATGTCGTAGTACGGCAACCAGTCCGGGTCGTCCGCCGTCTCGCGCCAGCCGTCCAGCACGGCGCTCGCCGCCGACGGTCCATAGAGGACCGCCGCGTCGCAGCGGAGGTTGCCGAGATCGATGCCCGGGTGGCCGACGCCTGCCGAGTCCCAATCGATGACCGCGGTCAGGGTGTTGCCCGCCCACATCGTGTTGCCCTGCCACAGGTCGCCGTGGACCAGTACCCGGGGTCCGTCGGGCACTGGTAACTCGTCCAGGACCGCGCGTGCCTGGGTCAGCAGGGGGCTGGTCGAGTGGTCGAACTCGACGTCGCTCAGGGAGCGATCGCGCCACGGCAGGTTCGGCGATGCTCTTGCCGGTTTGGTTGCCAGCATGGCCGCGACCCGCCCCACGGCACGCAGTCGGCCGGCATCGGGCGCGGCGGCGATCAGGCTCGAACCGGGGACGAAGGTGCTCAGCACGGCCACCGTCCCGGCGTCGGCGCCGGTTTCGTCGTAGGCGATCAACCGGGGTGCTGGGATCCCTGCTTCGGCGGCGGCCAGCAACGCGGATGCTTCGGTCGCCAGCAGCGCCGGAGCCGACGCTGTGCGCAGGACGGCCCGCGTCGTCCCGCCGGGCGACGTGAGGGTCAGCAACTCGGGACCTCTCGGTCCGCTCGGGTACTCGACGGCGATGACCGTGGCGGTGGGGTGGACGGCTCGGGCGGCCCAGGCGTGTGTCGTGTTCATGCGGTCCACGTTAGCGGCGAAAACGCCTTGTCAACGGGGGTCCGGCCAACCTGTGGACAACTCGGTTCACGAACGGAAGATTCGGTTGGCGGCATTGCTCGCCCACCGCCGACCGGCTATCATCGCCTACTGAACGTACGGTCAGTTATTCGAGCGCGACGAACCAGAAGGGCGCCCCCCATGGCAGTACTGCGCAGCTACGTCTCCGGCGCGTGGCACACCCCGGACGACGGTGCTCCGCTGCTCGACGCCGTCACCGGTGAAGAGGTGGCGCGCATCTCCTCGGCGGGCATCGACATGGCCGCCGCGCTCGACTACGGGCGGCGCACGGGTGGTCCCGCGCTGCGCGAGCTGACCTTCCACCAGCGGGCCGCGCTGCTCAAGGTCCTCGCCTCGCACCTGCGCGAGCACCGGGACGAGCTGTACGCCTTGTCCGCCCGCACCGGCGCCACGCTCGGCGACTCGAAGTTCGACGTCGACGGCGGCATCGGGGTGCTCTTCGCCTACAGCAGCAAGGGCCGCCGGGAACTGCCCAACGCCAAGATCCTCGTCGACGGTGACGTCGAGCCGCTCAGCCGCGAGGGCACGTTCCTCGGCCAGCACATCGCCACGCCCCTGCGGGGCGTCGCCGTGCAGATCAACGCCTTCAACTTCCCGGTCTGGGGACCGCTGGAGAAGTTCGCGCCCGCGTTCGTCGCCGGGGTGCCGAGCCTGGTCAAGCCGGCCAGCCAGACCGCCTACCTCACGGCGCGCCTCGTCGAGTTGATCGTCGAGTCCGGGATCCTGCCCGAGGGCAGCATCCAACTCGTCGCCGGCAGCGCGGGCGACCTGCTCGACCACGTGACGCCGCAGGACCTCGTGTCCTTCACCGGCTCCGCGTCCACCGCGCAACACCTGCGCGCGCACCCGGTCGTGGTGCGGAACTCGGTGCGGTTCAACGCCGAGGCCGACTCGCTCAACTGCTCGATCCTCGGCCCGGACGCCGTGCCGGGCACCACCGAGTTCGACCTGTTCGTCAAGCAGTTGGTCACGGAGATGACCGTCAAGGCGGGGCAGAAGTGCACCGCCATCCGCCGTGCTTTCGTTCCGGCAGAACGGATGGACGACGTCGCCGAGGCGGTCGGCGCGCGGCTGGCCAAGACCACGGTGGGCAACCCGACCTCCGAGGGCGTGCGGATGGGTGCGCTGGCCAGCCTCGAGCAGCGCGAGGAGGTGCGGCGGTCGCTGAAGTCGCTCACCGCCGCCGGAACCATCGTGTTCGGCGACCCCGAGCACGTCGACGTCGTCGACGCCGATGCCGAGCGCGGCGCGTTCATCTCGCCGGTGCTGGTGCGGGCCGACGACCCCGATCGCGCCGAGCCGCACGAGGTCGAGGCGTTCGGCCCGGTCTCGACGCTCATGCCCTACACGTCCACCGAGCAGGTCATCGACCTGGCCGCCCGTGGTTCGGGCAGCCTCGCGGGCTCGGTCGTCAGCGCCGACACCGAGTTCGTCCGCGAGGTCGTGCTCGGCGCCGCGCCGTGGCACGGCCGCCTGCTCGTCCTCGACGCCGACGACGCCAAGGAGTCCACCGGCCACGGTTCGCCGATGCCGGCGCTGGTGCACGGCGGCCCCGGTCGCGCGGGTGGCGGCGAGGAGATGGGCGGCATCCGCGGCGTCCTGCACCACATGCAGCGCACGGCCGTGCAGGGCAGCCCGAAGACGCTCACCGCGGTCACCGGTCGGTGGGTGAGCGGCGCCCCGCGCACCGAGGGCGAGCACCCGTTCCGCAAGTCGTTGGCCGAACTGAGGATCGGCGACTCCGTGGTGGCCGGTCCGCGCACCGTCACCCAGGAAGACGTCGACCACTTCGCCGAGTTCACCGGCGACACCTTCTACGCGCACACCGACCCGGAAGCGGCTGCCGCCAACCAGTTCTTCGGCGGCATCGTGGCGCACGGCTACCTGGTGGTGTCGTTCGCGGCGGGCCTGTTCGTCTCGCCGGAACCCGGGCCGGTGCTCGCCAACTACGGGCTGGAGAACCTGCGCTTCCTCACCCCGGTCAAGCCGGGCGACTCGCTCACCGTCTCGCTGACCGCCAAGCAGATCACGCCACGCGAGAACGCCGACTACGGCGAGGTCCGCTGGGACGCCGACGTCACCAACGGCGACGGCGAGTCGGTGGCCAAGTACGACGTCCTCACCCTGGTGGCAAAGGAGAAGTCATGACGCCCGCTGTGTCAGCCTCAGGATCGAGATCAGGTCGAGGGGCTGTCAACCGCACCTCAGGGGAACGTGACGCAACTCAGCCACGAGCACGGGACCAAGCAGCACCTTCCGCTGCCAACGCAACCGGCGGAGTGAAATTCGGGGAGGCGGGCCGATCATGACCGCTACCGCGGAACCGGACCTGGAGCGGCTGTTCGAGCACACCATCGAGCGCGACCAGCGCATCGAGCCCCGCGACTGGCTGCCTGAGGGCTACCGCAAGACGATGATCCGGCAGATCGCGCAGCACGCGCACTCCGAGATCATCGGCATGCAGCCCGAAGGCAACTGGATCACCCGCGCGCCTTCCTTGCGGCGCAAGGCGATCCTGCTGGCCAAGGTGCAGGACGAGGCCGGGCACGGGCTCTACCTGTACTCCGCGGCCGAGACGCTGGGGGCCGACCGGGCCGACCTCACCGAGAAGCTGATCAGCGGCAGGCAGAAGTACTCGTCGATCTTCAACTACCCGACGCTGACCTTCGCCGACGTCGGCGTGATCGGCTGGCTGGTCGACGGCGCGGCGATCTGCAACCAGGTTCCGTTGTGCCGCAGCAGTTACGGTCCCTACGCGCGGGCGATGATCCGCATCTGCAAGGAGGAGTCCTTCCACCAGAGGCAGGGCTACGAGCTGTTGATGACCATGATGCGCGGCACCGAGGCCCAGCGGGCGATGGTGCAGGACGCGGTCAACCGGTGGTGGTGGCCGTCGCTGATGATGTTCGGCCCGCCCGACGCCGAATCGCCCAACACCGCGCAGTCCATGGCGTGGAAGGTCAAGCGGCACACCAACGACGAGCTGCGCCAGCGGTTCGTGGACATGTCGGTGCCGCAGGCGAAGGCGCTCGGCGTGACGCTGCCCGACCCCGAGCTCAAGTGGAACGAAGAGCGTCAGCACCACAACTTCGGCCCGATCGACTGGGACGAGTTCAAGCAGATCCTCAAGGGCAACGGCCCGTGCAACGCCCAGCGCATCGCGCACCGGCGCAAGGCCCACGAGGACGGCGCGTGGGTGCGGGAAGCCGCGGCCGCCTACGCCGCGAAGCAGGAGGGACGGGCATGACCGAGCTCACCGCGGAGGGCGGGCATGGCGCCGTCCCGCTGGAAGGTGTTCCGGCGGGGTCGAGCCAGGTCAAACACGACTGGCCCCTGTATGAAGTGTTCGTACGCGGGAAGCGCGGGCTGAACCACGTGCACGTCGGCTCGCTGCACGCCGCCGACGACGAGATGGCCCTGCACAACGCGCGTGATCTCTACACGCGGCGCAACGAGGGCGTGAGCATCTGGGTGGTGAAGGCAACGGACATCACCGCGTCCAGCCCGGACGAGAAGGACCCGTTCTTCGCGCCCAGCGGCGACAAGGTGTACCGCCACCCCACCTTCTACGAGATCCCCGACAACGTCCCCCACATGTGAGTTGAGGCAATGTCGTTCGACAACGCCTACGAGGCGATCTCCGAGAACAACGACGAAACCCGGTGGGCGTTCGGCACCGGGTTCGTCGACCCGTTGTCCGGTGTGGACACCAGCGTGCCGGACGGCGTCGACGGCGCCGACCTGGCGGCGTACTGCCTGATGCTGGGTGACGACGCGTTGATCATGTCGCACCGGCTGCAGCAGTGGTGTTCGCACGCGCCCGAGTTGGAGGACGAGCTGGCCATCGCCAACATCGCCCTTGACCTGCTCGGCCAGGCGCGGTTGCTGCTGGCCCGGGCGGGCAAGGCCGATGGCAGCGAGCGCTCGGAGGACAGCTACGCGTTCTTCCGCGAGGAACGCGACTTCCGCAACGTCCGGATGGTCGAGCTGGTCAACGGCGACTTCGCGGCGACCATGGCGCGCCTGCTCACCTTCTCGGTGTGGCGCCTGGCGTTGTTGCAGCGCCTGGAGTCCTCGCGCGACCCGGTGCTGGCCGCCATCGCGGCCAAGGGCGTCAAGGAGGTCACCTACCACCGCGAGTACGCGGCGAACTGGGTGGTCCGCCTCGGCGACGGCACCGAGCTGTCGCACCAGCGGATGCAAGCCGGCTTCGACGCGGTGTGGCCGTTGTACGACGAGTTGTTCGTCGTGCACCCGGTCGAGCGGCGGCTGGCGGGCATCGCCGCGGACAGCGACGGGCTGCGGTCCGAAGTGGACGACGTGCTGACGCAGGTGCTCACCGCGGCGACCCTGACCCGGCCCGAGGACAGCGCGGGCAAGGTCGTGGGCCTGGTCAGCGGCATGGCCGGGCGCGACGGCGTGCACACCGAGGACATGGGTTACCTCCTCGCCGAGCTGCAGAGCGTGGCCCGCGCGCATCCGGAGGCGACGTGGTGAACGCGCTCGCGATCGCCGGGACGGTCACCGATCCCGAGCTGCCGATGCTGACGCTCGCCGACCTCGGCGTGCTGCGCGAGGTGTCCGAAGAGGACGGCCGGGTGGTCGTGTCGATCACGCCCACCTACAGCGGCTGCCCCGCCATGGACACGATGCGCGACGACCTGGAGCACGCCCTGCGCGACGCCGGGTACACCGAGGTCGAGGTGCGCACCGTGCTGCACCCGGCCTGGTCGAGCGACTGGATCAGCGACGAAGGCAAGCGCAAGCTGGCCGAGTCGGGGATCGCCCCGCCGGCGGCCGCACCCCGCGGCGGTCCGGTGTTGCTGACCCTGGGCGCGCCGCCACGCAAGGTCGCCTGCCCGCGGTGCGGCAGCGACGACACCGAAGAGGTGTCCCGCTTCAGCGCGACGGCCTGCAAGGCGTTGCGCCGCTGCCGGTCCTGTCTGGAACCGTTCGAGCACGTCAAGGAGATCTAGACCGTGACAAGCACCCTGCGCGGCGGCTTCCACGAGCTGACCGTGGCCGCGGTCGACCGCCTGTGCGACGACGCCGTGGCCGTCACCTTCGACGTGCCGGACGAGCTGGCGGAGGAGTTCGCGTTCCGGCCGGGTCAGTCGCTGACCGTGCGGCGCATGGTCGACGGCCGCGACGAGCGCCGGTCGTACTCGATCTGCGCGCCGGCGGGCGCACCGCCACGGATCGGCGTCCGCGAGGTGCCGGACGGCGTGTTCTCGAGCTGGCTGGTCCGCGAGCTGAAGGCGGGCGACCGGGTCGAGGTCGGCGTGCCCACCGGGCGGTTCATCCCGGACGTGGCCACGGCCGCGCACCACGTGCTGATCGCCGCGGGCTCGGGCATCACGCCGGTGCTGTCGATCGCGTCGTCGGTGCTGACCAACGCCGACGCCACGGCGACCCTGTTGTACGGCAACCGCCGCACCGACACGGTGATGTTCGCCGACGAGCTCGCCGACCTGAAGGACCGCTACCCGGCGCGGTTCGAGCTGATGCACGTGCTGTCGCGGGAACCGCGTGAGGCGGAGATCTTCACCGGCCGGCTCGACACCGCGAAGCTGGAAGCGGTGCTCGACCGGCTGATCGCGGTCGACCAGGTGGATCACTGGTGGCTGTGCGGTCCGTTCGAGATGGTCCTTGGCGCGCAACAGGTCCTGCGTGACCGCGGGGTCGCGGCCGACCGGATCCACCAGGAGTTGTTCTTCGTCGAGGACACCCCGCCGGAGCAGGTCCACCACGAGGACGCGGTGCCCGAGGGCGCGACCAGCGAGGTCACGGTCGTCCTGGACAGCCGCTCGACCACGGTGGCGCTGCCGCGCGACGTGTCCTTGCTGGAGGGTGCGCAGCGGGTGCGGCCGGACCTGCCGTTCGCTTGCAAGGGCGGCGTGTGCGGCACCTGCCGGGCCCAGGTCACCGACGGCGAGGTGAACATGCGCCGGAACTTCGCGCTGGAGGAGTCGGAGGTGGCGGCGGGTTTCGTGCTGACCTGCCAGTCGCTTCCGGTGTCCGACAAGCTCACCGTCAATTACGACGCCTGACCGGACGAGATCAGGACTCGACCAGAGCGGTCCAGTACGCCTGAGCCCCGCCATGCCAAGCCTCGTGCTGGGCGTGGAAGAGGTCGGCCGCCTTGGCGCCGCTCCAGCCGGTCGGCAGCAACTTCGCGGGCACCTGCGGGTCCAGGAACGGGAACCGCCGCCATTCGTGGACCAGGCGTGTCTGCGCCTGCAGGGTCGCCGCGCCGACGGCCGGTCGCAGGCCGGTGAACTCGTCGATGAAGTCCTCGTACCGGGCCTCGAGTTCGGTCAGGTCCCAGGCCCGGCCGATCATCGTCTCGGGATCGCCGATCTGCCCGTATTCCGCCACGAACGACATCACCGGTGCGCCGACGTCCAGGTCGGCCACGATCGCCGCCACCTCGGCCTGGCGCGACGTGTCCGCGCTCAGCCACACGCCGGGCACCGGGGACCCGAACCCGGCCCAGGTGAGCCGGGTCCGCACCCGGTGGCGCAGGTCGCGCTGCGACTCGGGCACGGACAGGATCACCACCAGCCAGCGGCCGTCCCACTCGCCCTGGTCCCGGCCGAAGGCGTAGATGCGTTCCGCGCCCTCGGTGAGCAGGCGCCGCCCCGGCGCGGTCAGCGTCCACCGCACGCGCCGGCCCATCCGCTCGGAGACCAGCCAGCCCTCGGCCGCGATGCGGGCGAGGGCCTGGCGGGCCGACTTCTCCTCGATGTCGAACAGGCCGAGCGCGTCGACCAGCGTCGACGTCCACACCGGCTCGGCGCGGGGCAGGACGTACTCGCCGAGCACCGTCATCAGCAGCGAGCGGGCGCTCGTGTGGCTCACCTCGCGGCGCCGGCTCACCACGGGCTTCGCTCGCTGCCCAGCCTCAGCCATCAGACCCCACCACCCTCGCGCACCGGCACCCGCCTGTCGTGCGTTGCCGCGCCCAAGCATAGCCACGCCACGTCAGAAGCCCGCAGGTCACGCCACAGGTCCGGCCCGGCCGGACGGGCTTGTGTGGTCAGTCGGTCTTGACCGCCCGCGCCTGCACCGCGGCGACGACCGGACGGCGCAGGGCGAGGAAGAACAGCACGAATGCCACGGTCAGGATGATGTGCCCCAGCCCGGAGATGCCGTCGAGGGCCGGGGATTCCCCGCTGCCGCCCACCGTGCGCACGCCGTGCACGACCATCATCACGATGGTGAGCAGAAGGCCGCCGTTGTAGACCCAGAAGAACCAGGCGAACATCTTCGTGCCGGAGATCGCGAACGCCTTGTCGAGCACCAGCACGATCAAGAAGAACAACGTGCCCAGCGCCAGCAGGTGGGTGTGCAGCACCGAAAGCTGGCTCTCACCGGTGAAATCGTGGGCTTTCGTGTACTCGCGGTAGAACAGACCGGCCCCCAGGCCGAGCAGGGTGTAGACCGCAGCCGCATAGAACGACTTCAGCATTCTCGTGCTCACCTTCTGTTGAATTCCCGCCCTGCGATCACCTTAGGGCCACGCGCAAGCCGGACGATCAGGCGGCCGGTTCCTTCGCCTTCGGCTTCACCTGCCACATGCTCGGGTCGTGCACCGGTTCGGCGACCGGGCGGATCCCCGCGAAGTCGTTGGCCTGGCGGGCCAGGAAGATGCCGTTCTCCCGGTACTGGCCCATCTGCTGCACGGCGTCGGCGATCAGGTTGTTGACGTTGTGCACGAAGTTGTTCAGCGCCTTCATCACCTCGATGCCGGCCTTCGCGGGCGCGAGCGGGCCGAAGATGATCGCCTCACCCAGGCCGATGCCCGCATCCGCGAGGTCGTGCGCGCAGTCGCCGATGAACTTGATCGCCATCTTGTAGGTGTCGTAGACGATGCCGACGCAGTTGGTCATCACGCCCGCGATCTCGTTGAGCGCGCCCTCGTTGCGGTCGAACGTGGCGGTCGTGTTGATCGCGTACGTGCTGTAGGAGTCGAACGCACCGCCCTGCCAGTAGGCGATCAGGTTCTCGCGGGACTCGTTGACCGAGTCGCGGCACGAGGTCATGTAGTAGCTCTCGCCCCACCAGACGGCCAGTTCCTCGCAGCGATCCGCGTCACCGAACAGGTCGTTGCGGATCAGCTTGAGCATGTCCAGGGCGCCCTGGTGGTGGTGCTTGGTGGCCGCGTCGTGCACCTTGCCGGCGTTGTCCGTCGGCCACGGCGCCTTCTGCTTGTCGAAGTTGTTCCAGGCTCCGGTCCCCATGGGTCCCCTCCGTGCTCAGTGCTCGTCGATGTAGCCGAACTTGCGGTAGTAGGCCTCGTCGCGGCGCTCGTAGTCCCCGGCCACCTCGGCCAGTGCGTGGCCGGTCATCTTCAGCTGGTTGGAGCCGGTGTCGGCCTTGCCGCGGATCTCGTCGACGGCGTTGTTGTAGTCCTTGGTGAACCCGGCCATCCGGCCGATGACGCCCATGCTGTGCTCGGACAGCACGGCGCGGCCCTCCAGTCCGCCCGCGAACTCCTGCCACACGTCCGCCGAGTAGTCCCAGGACTGCTGGGCTTGGCGCAGCGCGGCGGGAACGACGTGGTAGTCGGTCATCCTCGTGTCCTAATCAGTTCTGGGAGTGAGTCATCCGGCACACTCCTGGTGGTAGCCGGCCGGCAGGTGAGCACTGATCGTTCCTGGACGTTGAGTCCTGCT
>NZ_SNXZ01000002.1:677364-1608339 GCF_004362825.1 Labedaea rhizosphaerae | reverse complement strand
ACCAATCAGCTGGCCGCACTGCTCGACGCCCACTGGCCCGGGGCCAAGGCCATCTTCGCCAACATCGAATCGGCCATCGCCCTGGCGTTCCTGAGTCGCTACCCGACCGCCACGTCGGCGGTGTCGCTGACCGAGAAACGACTCGCTGCGTTCTGTGCGAAACAGGGCTACTCGGGCAAGAAACCCGCCACCGTGCTGCTGGCCCGCTTGCGGTCGGCACCGGGCGGCCCGGCCGACCCGGTGCTGTCCGAAGGCATCGCAGACGCGGTCCTCGCTCAGGTCAGTGTGTTGAGTACGCTCAACGCCGCGATCAAGGCACTGGACCGTTCTATCGCCGAGAAGATGGCGGTTCATCCCGACGGTGAGATCTTCCGGTCTTTCCCCCGCGCGGGCACGGTCAACGCCGCGCAGATCCTCACCGAATGGGGTGACGCCCGCGAGGTGTTCGATCACCCCGACGCCATCGCCGCGCTCGCCGGGGTCACCCCGGTCACCAAAGCGTCGGGCAAGCAACGTGGTGTGTCGTTCCGCTGGGCCTGCAACAAACGCCTGCGCCAGGCCATCACCACCTTCGCCGCGAACAGCCGGCACTCCAGCCCATGGGCCGCCGAGATCTACGACCGGGCACGCGCCTCGGGGAAAGACCACCCGCACGCCACCCGCATCCTCGCGCGAGCCTGGGTGCGTGTCATATGGCGCTGCTGGCAAGACGGCAGACCCTACGATCCAGCCCGGCACGGCGGCGCCCGACACAACACCGAACAGCAAGCCGCAGCCTGACTTTGATCTTGAGGTTGACACAAGGGGTGTCATGGGACATCCCTTCGCAGCAGCTTTCCGGTCGGCTCGCCGTCGACCTCGCGGCCACGCAGCCACGTGCGGTGCACGACGCCACGCAGGCGAGCTCCGGCGTACGGGGTGAGCGGGTGGCGGTGGTGCAGGTGCCCGACGGTGAACTCCTCGTCCGGCGCGAACGCCACCAGGTCGGCGTCCGCTCCCGGCGCGATGCGGCCCTTGGCGGTCAACCCGGCCAGGGCGGCCGGCCCGGACGCCATCCACCGCACGACATCGGCCAGTGCGTGGCCTCGGTGCCGGGCCTCGGTCCACACCACGGGCAGGCCGAGTTGTAGCGACGACACGCCACCCCACGCCGTGTCGAACCCGCCTTGCTTGGCCGACGGCGGCGACGGCGAGTGGTCGCTGACCACGCAGTCGATCACGCCGTCCGCGAGGCCCCGCCACAACCGGTCGCGGTTGGCGTCGTCGCGGATCGGCGGGCAGCACTTGAATTCCGTCGCACCGTCGGGGATCTTCTCGGCGGCCAGGGTGAGGTAGTGCGGACACGTTTCGGCGGTGACCCGAGTCCCCGCCAGGCGTGGCAGCGCCGAAGCCGCCGACAGGTGGAGGATGTGCGCGCGGGCGGAGTGCCGGCGGGCGCCGGAGATCACCGCGTCGATGGCAGCCCGTTCGGCCGCTTCCGGCCGTGCGGCAAGGAATTCGGGATAGGTCGGCCCGGCCGGGTCGGTGAGGGCGGCGCCGTCCTCGGCGTGGACGATCAGCAAGGCATCTACTGTGGACAGCTCGGCGAACACGGCATCGAGTCCGGCAGCGTCCAACGGTGGGAACTCCGGGACCCCCGACGGCGACAGGAAGCACTTGAAGCCGAACACCCCGGCCTCGTGCAGCGGGACGAGGTCGCCTAGGTTGCCCGGGATGGCGCCACCCCAGAACCCCACATCGACCACGCACTGGCCGGCCGCCGCGGCCCGCTTGACCTCCAGCGCCTCGACCGTCACCGAGGGCGGCAGGCTGTTCAACGGCATGTCCACGATGGTCGTGACCCCACCGGCCGCGGCGGCGGTGGTGGCGGAGGCGAAGCCCTCCCAGTGCGTGCGACCGGGCTCGTTCACGTGCACGTGCGTGTCGACCAGCCCCGGCAGCAGGGCCACGTCCAGGTCGAGATCCTGCCGAGCGTCCACAGTGGCCGAACGGTCGACCACCTCGACGATCCGCCCGTCCCGTACGCACACCGCGGCCGGACGTGGTCCGTCGAGCAGGTGGACCTCGCCGCTGCGCAGCACCAGGTCGATCATGCGACCGCCACCAGCCACTCCTCGGCCAGTCGAGCCGCCACCCTGGTGAGCAGGGCCGACGCCTCGGTGATGCACCGGGCCGGGTCGGGCTCGAGTTCGGTCAGCGGGTACACGGCATCGAAGCCGGCGGATCGCAGCTGCGCGGGGTCGAGCAGGCACCGCCCGGCCACGGCCACCACCGGCACCGACGCCGCCCGCGCCAGCGCCGCGATCCCGGCCGGTGCCTTGCCCCGCAACGTCTGCTCGTCCAGCGAGCCCTCGCCGGTGATCACCAGTCGAGCGCCGGGCACCGCCTCGTCCAGTCCCAGCAGCGAACCGAGCAACGCGATTCCGGGACGCATGGTCGCGCCCAGCACGGCCAGCGCCGCGAACCCGGTCCCGCCCGCGGCTCCCGCGCCCGGCAGGGCGGCAAAGGAAGGCCCGACCATCGACGCCCAGCGCGCCAGCCCTTCCTCCAGGATCCGCACGGCAGCCGGACGAGCACCCTTCTGCGGCCCGTAAACCGCGGCCGCGCCCTGGGGGCCGAGCAGTGGGTTGTCCACGTCGCAGGCGAGCTCGAACGTCACCCCGGCCAACGCGGGGTCCAAGGTGGACAGATCCACCGAACCCAAGTCCCGCAAGGCGGCCCCGCCCGGCGCCAGCGGCGCGCCGTGCCGGTCGCGCAACCGAGCGCCGAGCGCGCCAAGCATGCCGGCGCCGCCGTCGGTGGACGCGCTCCCACCCACGCCGAGCACCACCCGGCGCGCACCGGCCCGCATCGCCGCGGCGATCAGGTCCCCGGTGCCGGCCGTGTCCGCGGCCAGTGGTGCGGGCACGCCATCGGGCAGCCGGTGCAACCCGGACGCCTCGGCCAGCTCGACCACCGCCGTCTCACCGCGCAGGGCGAACGAGGCGGTGAGCGGCCGCCCGGTCGGCCCCCGCGCGGGCACGTCGACCCGCGCGAAGCCGGCGGCGACGGCCGCGGCGACCGTGCCCTCGCCGCCGTCGGCCACCGGCAGCAGCCGAAAGTCCGCCCCCGGCGTGACCGACCGGATCCCCGCGGCCACCGCCCCGACCACCTCGGTGGCGGTCAGCGAGCCCTTGAACTTGTCGGCCGCCACCAGCACGTACCCGGCGGGGTCGGTCACGGCACCGGCTCGAATTCCCGGACGGCGTCGATCGCCGGGCCGTGCGGGGTGTTGGCCTCGCGCTCGATCATGATCTCGACCAGCACCGGCCGCGACGTCTCGACCGCCTGCTTGCGGGCCCACTCCAGCGCATCGCGGATGTCGCCGGGGTCGACGACCCGGCGCCCGCTGCAGCCGTAGGCCTCCATGATCTTGACGTTGTCGGTGCCGTACTCGTCGTAGTGGATGTCCACCTGGTAGTTCATGTCGTAGGGCAGCGACGCCTGGCGGATCAGGCCGAGGTACTCATTGTTGATCATGATCAGCACGAACGGCACGTCGTACTGGGCGGCGACGGCCAGTTCCTCGACCATGTACTGGAAGCCGTAGTCGCCGACGATCCCGACGACTTCGGCATCCGGCTCGGCCTTCTTGACGCCGATCGCCGCTGGGATCTCCCAACCGAGCGGTCCGGCCTGCCCGCAGATCTGGTAGTGCCGTGGCCGGTAGGACTTCTGGTGCTGGCCACCCCAGATCTGGTAGAGCCCGATCGCGGTGACGAAGTACGTGTCCGCGTCGAACACGTCGTTGATCTCCCGGTACACCCGCGGCGCCTTGATCGGCACGCTGTCGAAGTCCTCGCGCCGGCCCAGGTTCGCCTTCAGCTCGGCGATCCGCGCGACCCACGACGCCGGGCCACGCCCGCCCAGCCCTCGGGACTTCGCCAGCTCCAGCATGGCCCGCAGGAAGAGCCGCGCGTCCGAGACGATGCCCAGGTCCGGTGGGAACACCTTGCCCAACTGGGTCGGCTCGATGTCAACGTGGATGAACTTGCGGTCACCGCGGTAGACGTCGAGCGTGCCGGTGTGCCGGTCGCCGAACCGGGCGCCGACCGCGAGCACCACGTCGGACTCCAGGAACGACGCGTTGCCGTAGCGCTGCGAGGTCTGCACGCCGGTCATCCCGGCGTACAGCTCGCTGTCCTCGTCGATCGCGCCCTTGCCCATCAACGTGACCTGGACCGGGATGTTCAGGTAGGCCACCAGCTCGCGCAGCTCGGGCGTGGCCTCGGCGGTGATCACGCCGCCCCCGGCGAGGATCAGCGGCCGCTCGCCGGCCAGCAGCAGGTCCAGCGCACGCTCGACCCGCGGCAGGTGCGGGCGGACCGGGTGCACCGGCAGGGCCGTGTCGATCGACGGGTCGTACTCGATGAGCTCCTTGGCCACGTCCACCGGGATGTCGATCAGGACCGGACCCGGCCGCCCGGAGCGGGCGACGCGGAACGCCTCGCGGAACACCCACGGCGCGGTCGCCGCCTCCTTGATCTGCACCGCCCACTTGGTGACCGGCTTGGCGATCTCCACGATGTCGACCGCCTGGAACGCTCCCTTGTGCAGGGCGGTGGACACCGCCTGGCCGGTGATGCAGATGATCGGGATCGAGTCGGCGTGGGCGGTGTAGAGGCCGGTGATCATGTTGGTGCCGGCCGGACCCGAGGTGCCGATCGCGATGCCGACCCGGCCGTTCGTGCGGGCCCAGCCGTCGGCCATGTGCGTGGCACCTTCCTCGTGCCGCACGGTCAGGTGCTCGATGCCCCCGACCTCCTCCATGGCCTTGTACAGCGGGAGGATCGCCGCGCCCGGGCAGCCGAAGGCGACGTCGACGCCCTCGTCGCGCAGCACCCGGACGACGGCTTCCATCGCGGGCATCTTCGCCATGTCAGGCTCCCATCCGGCCGGTGAACCGCTCGGCCACGGCCAGCAGTGCGGAGTGGTCGCGGTCGCCGAGCCCCAGGGCCCGGGCCGCCTGGACGTGCGCCGCCACCTGGAACGCGAACGGCAGGGCCAGCTCGGCGCGCCGCGCGGCGTCCAGCACGATGCCCATGTCCTTGTGGTGCAGGTCGATCCGGAACCCCGGGTCGAATTCCCGCGCCAGCATGGACCGGCGCTTCAACTCCAGGATCCGGCTGCCCGCGAGCCCACCGGCCAGCACGTCCAGCCCGGCGGACGCGTCCACACCGGACGCCTCCATGAGCAGGATCGCCTCGGCCACCAACGCGTACGTGCCGCCGACCACGAGCTGGTTGGCCGCCTTCACCACCTGACCGGACCCGGACGGCCCGACCAGCGCGGCCACCTTGCCCACCGCGTCGAAGACCGGTTGCGCTGCCTCGAAATCGGCCGGGGAGCCACCGACCATGATGGACAGCACGCCGTCCACCGCCCCGGCCTGGCCGCCCGACACGGGCGCGTCCAGCACCCGCACGCCCTTCTCGGCTCCGGCCGACGCGACCTTGCGCGAGGTGTCCGGTGTGACCGTGCTGAAGTCGATCAGCAGCGTGCCCGGCTTGAGGTGCTCCAGCACGCCGTCCTCGCCCAAGACGACCGAGAGGACGTGCGGGTCGGCCGGCAGCATGGTGGCCACGACGTCGGCGCCGTCCACGGCGTCCGCAATGGACTCCGTGGCGACCCCGCCGGCCGAAGCCAGCTCGGCGACAGCGGAATCCGAGAGGTCGTAGCCTCGAACGGTGAATCCGGCCGAAACCAGGTTGCGCGCCATGGGCGCCCCCATGATGCCCAAGCCGATGAATCCGATGGTCTTCATGCCACTCGCTCCTTGTCGATGGTGGACCGATACGCGCGCCAGTCGGCGAGCTCGGTGATGTCGGTCAGCCGGACGTGCGACGTGTAGGGCCGGCGCAGCAGCATCGCGAGCGCCGAGCTGCCGTCCGACAGCTCGATCACGCCCAGTTCCAGCTCGTGCGGCTCGCCCGGCAGTACCGTGTCCCGCAACAGGTCCATCGGCACGTCGTACAGCTCGCCGGTCACCGCGGCGCCCCCGTGGGCCACCGGGTAGAGCGCCGGGCAGGCGTCGCCGACGGAGTAGAACCGGTACTTCGCCGCGGTGGTCGTCGCGCGGACGAGGGGCGCGTCGCCGAGCAGGTGGTGCAGCGGCTCGCCGCGCATCGCCCCGCCGTTGAAGAACATCAGTGCCATCGACGGACTCCTTCCCTTACGTGATCAGGCTTTCGATGCCGTTGACGCCGAAGTAGGCGGCGAAGACGGCGGCCAGGATCGTGAGCAGCCAGCCGGCCTCACGCCAGCGGCCCTTGCAGGTCTTGACCAGCACGAACGCGATGAGGCCCGCGCCGACGCCGTTGGTGATGGAATAGGTGAACGGGATGACCGCCGCGGTCAGGAACACCGGGATCACGAAATCCGTGTCCTGCCAAGGGATGTTGCGGCACTGGGCCATCATCATCGCGCCGATCACGACCAGCGCCGGAGCCGCGGCCTGGGCCGGCACCACCGACACGATCGGGGTGAACAACAACGTCGCCGCGAACAACAACCCGGTCACCACGCTGGCCAGGCCCGTGCGGGCACCTTCACCGACCCCCGTGGCCGACTCCAGGAACACCGTGTTCGGCGACGAACCGCTGACCCCACCCATCACGGCACCCGCACCGTCGACGACCAGGATCCGGCCCATCCGCGGCACGCGACCGTTCTTCGACAACCCGGCTTCTTCGGAGACGCTGGTGATGGTGCCCATCGCGTCGAAGAACCCGGACAGCACCAGCGTGAACAGGAACACCGTCGCGGCGATGGGGCCGGCCGAGACGAACCCGCCGAAGAGGTCGACGTGCCCGAACAACCCGAAGTCCGGCGCGGCGACCACACTGGACGGGACGTGCGGCTCCACCAGACCCCAGCCGCTGACGTGGAACACCTGGTTCAGCACGATCGCGAGCACGGTGGCCGCGCCGATGCTGATCAGCACCGCGCCGGGCATCTTCCGTGCGGTCAGCACGGTCATCAGCAGCAACCCGAGGCAGAACACCGCGATCGGCCAGCCCGACAGGTGCCCGTCGAGGCCCAGCCGCACGGGGACGGTGGAGTTCGCCGCGTCCGGCATGCGGGTCACGAACCCCGCGCTGACCAGCCCGACCAACGCCAGGTAGAGCCCGATGCCCACGGTGATCGCGGTCTTGAGCGGCCGCGGGATCGCGTCCATGATCCGTTGCCGGACCCCGCTGACCGCCATCAGCACGATGCACACGCCTTCGAGCACGACGAGCCCGAACGCCTGCGCCCATGTCATCTCCGGGGCCATCTGGAACGCGACGATCCCGTTGATGCCCAGGCCCGCGGCCAGGGCGAGCGGCGCGTTGCCGACCAGTCCCATGAGGACGGTCATCACGGCGGCGGCGAGCGCGGTGGCCGTGGTGACCTGGCCGGGGCTCAGCTTCGCGCCGGTGATGTCGGCGGACGCGCCGAGGATCAGCGGGTTGAGCAGCACGATGTAGGCCATCGCGACGAACGTGGTGAGACCGCCGCGCACTTCGCGGCCGACGGTGGAGCCACGCTCACGGATGGCGAAGAGCCGTTCCGCGAGCGACTTCGGTGGTGCCGGTGGGGTGGTGGACGGGGCCGAGAGGAGCTGGGTCATGGGGACCTTCCCTGCCGGTGGGCGTGCGACATCCGGCCGGGAGCCCGTGCGGCTCCCCGCCTGGTCGACGTTTGGAGTTTTTCTGGTGCTCCGGTCAGCACCGGGGATGTGGCGCTAGTACTCCACGCGTGCGGGGTGGTCGAGCCACGCCGTGAACGGCGCGGTTCCGTCCACCGTGGACAGCCGGGTGACCGGCATCGTCCAGCTCTCCCGCGGCTGGTCGAACAACTCGTAGAAGGCGAGGTCGTCGAAGCCGGCCTTGGCCGCGTCGTGGCGGTCACCGGCGAAGACCACGCGGTCGACCCGGGCCCACAGCGCCGAGCTCAGGCACATCGGGCACGGCTCGCACGACGACACGAGCACGCAACCTTCGAGGGAGAACGTGCCCAGGGCCTGGCAGGCCGCGCGGATGGCCACGACCTCGGCGTGCGCGGTCGGGTCCAGGTTGGCCGTCACGCGGTTGATCCCGGTCGCCACCCGTTCGCCGTCCTTCACCACGAGGGCACCGAAGGGCCCACCGCCGTTGGCGACGTTGTCGGTGGCGAGCCGGACCGCTTCGGCCAGCCACTCCGCTTCGATGTCGGTGTTCACCAGCATGATTCTCCTCAGGTACCGGTCAGGTGCTCGGGTTTGATGGGGACGCGGGGCAGCTCGAGGCCGGTGGCCGCGCGGATGGCGTTGGCGACGGCGGGCGTCGCGGAGATCGTGGGTGGCTCGCCGACACCACGCACGCCGTAGGGCGCGTGCGGGTCGGGTCGTTCGAGGATGTCCACCCGCATGGGCGGCATGTCGAGGATGGTCGGGATCAGGTAATCGGTGAACGACGGGTTGCGCACCACGCCGTCCGTCACCTGGATCTCCTCCATCACCGCGAGCCCGAGGCCCTGCGCCGAGCCGCCGTGGATCTGGCCGAGCACGGCGTCGGGGTTGATGGCCTTGCCGACGTCCTGGGCGCAGTCGAGCTGCACCACCTTGACCAGGCCGAGTTCGGTGTCGACGTCGACGACCGCGCGGTGGGCGGAGAAGCCGTACTGCACGTGGGCGTTGCCCTGACCGGTCTCCGGGTCGAGCGGGTAGGTCTTGCGGTGGTGGTACTCGCGGGTCTCCTCGATGACGTCCTCGCCCAGCAACTCGGCCAGGTCGGCGACCACGGCACCGTCGGCGGCGACCACCTTGCCGCCCGACAGGTTCGTGGCCTCGACGCCGAACCGCTCGGCGGCCAGCGCGTAGACCCGCTCGGCCACCGCCAGGCACGCGTTGCGCACCGCGCCGCCGGTGAGGTAGGTCTGCCGCGACGCCGAGCTGGACCCGGCGTCGCCGACGCTGGTGTCGCTGGTGTGCAACGTGATCCGCTCGACGCCGAGCTCGCTGCGGGCGATCTGCTGCTGCACGGTGACCAGGCCCTGGCCCACCTCGGCGGCGGCCGTGTGCACCAGGGCGGTGGGCTCGCCGCCGATCACCTGCAGCCGCACGCGCGCGGTGGAGTAGTCGTCCAGGCCCTCGGCGTAGGCGATGTTCTTGATGGTCACGCCGTACCCGATGCCGCGCACGACACCTTCGCCGTGGGTCGTGTTCGCCGCACCGCCGGGGAAGCCGAGCTCGTCGGTGTTCGGCGGCGGCAACGGCATGTCCCGCACGCGCCGCACCAGCTCGGCGACCGGCGCGGGGAAGTCGACGACCTGGCCGGTGACCGTGGTCGAGCCCTCGCTCATCGCGTTGCGGATGCGCAGTTCGGCCGGGTCCATGCCCAGGGCGGTGGCGAGCTTGTCCATTTGCGACTCGTAGGCGTAGGTCGGTTGCACCGCACCGAGGCCGCGCATCGCACCGCACGTCGGGTTGTTGCTGTAGACGCCCCAGCCCTCGATGTGCGCGTTCGGCACGTTGTACGGCCCGACGCTCAGCGTGGTGCCGTTGCCGACGACCACCGGCGTCTTGGACGCGTACGCGCCGCCGTCGAAGTACATGCGTGCCTTGACGTAGACGAGGTCACCATCCTTTGTGGCGCCGTGCTCGTAGTACATCCGCGCGGGGTGGCGGTGCACGTGCCCGAAGAACGACTCCTCGCGGTTGTAGCTCATCTTCACCGGGCGCCCGAGGTGCAGCGCGAGCATGCACGAGTGGACCTGCATGCTCAGGTCCTCGCGCCCGCCGAACGCGCCGCCGACACCCGAGAGCGTCAGCCGCACCTTCTCGACCGGCAGGCCCAGCGCGTGCGCGGTCTGCTTCTGGTCGACGTGCAGCCACTGGGTGGCCAGGTAGAGGTCGACGCCGCCGTCCTCGGCGGGTACCGCGAGACCCGCCTCGGGACCGAGGAACGCCTGGTCCTGCATGCCGAGCTCGTACACCCCCGACACCACGACGTCGGCTCGCGCGTCCGGGTCGCCCTTGACGATGCGCTGGTGGCGCACGACGTTCCCGTTCTCGTGCAGGCGCGGCAGGGTCTCGTCGTGCGCGGCCCGCTCCATGTCGGTGACCGGCTCCCACACCTCGTAGTCGACCTCGATCAGCTTGAGCGCCTGACGGGCGATCTCAGGGTGGTCGGCGGCGACCAGCGCGACCGGCTCGCCTTGGTAGCGCACGCGATCCTCGGCGAGCACCGGCGTGTCCTGGTGCTTGAGGCCGTAGGCGTTCTCGCCGGGCACGTCGGCGTGGGTGAGCACGGCGTGCACGCCGGGGTAGGCGAGTGCCTTCGCGATGCCGATGGACCGGATGCCGGCGTGCGGGTGCGGGCTGCGCAAAGTGGCGCCCCACACCATGTTCTCGTGCCACAGGTCCGAGGCGTAGGCGAACTCACCGCGCACCTTGAGCGTGCCGTCGGGGCGCTGCGGGCTCGCGCCGATGCCACCGGAGATCTTGTCGTCGAGGACCTGCGGAGACCTGGCCGGGGCGCTCACGTCGTCGCCTGCTTCCGCTCAACGGCGAGCCGAACCGCGTCCATGATCTTCTCGTAACCTGTGCAGCGGCACAGGTTCCCGGCCAGCGCCTCGCGGATCTGCGGGTCGCTGGGCGCCGGGTTGCGCTCGATCAGGTCGTGCGCGGCGACCAGCAGGCCCGGCGTGCAGAAGCCACATTGGACGGCGCCGGTGTCCAAGAAGGACTGTTGCACGCTGTCGAGCCGGTCGCCGTCCGCCAGACCTTCGACGGTCCGCACGTCGCCGCCCTCGGCCTGGCCGGCGGCGACCAGGCACGAGCACGCGGGCACGCCGTCGAGGTAGACCGTGCACGAACCGCATTCGCCTTGCTCGCAGGCGTTCTTGGACCCGGCAAGCCCGAGCCGCTCACGCAGCACGTAAAGCAGGCTCTCGCCGGGCCAGACGTCGTCGGCCGTGCGCTGCTTGCCGTTGACGGTGACGTTCACGCGCATGCGCGCCGCCCTCCTCCCAGGTGTTCGGACCAGGCCCAGCCAAGGGTGCGGCGGGCCAGCACGGCCAGGGCGTGGCGCCGGTAGGCGGCGCTGCCCCGGACGTCGTCGATGGGTGACGCGGCCTCGGCGACCAGCGCGCCGAAGCGGCGCAGCACCGAGTCCGCGAGCGGCTTGGGGGACTCCCAGTCCAGCTCGGTCGCGATGAATTCCTCGGCCTTGGTTGCCGGGCGCGGTGTGGGTGCGGCCGAACCGAGGCCGGTGCCGACCCGTTTTTGGTCAGGGTGCAAGGCCAGGCCGAAGGCGCAGACCGCGATCACCATCGCGTTGCGGGTGCCGACCTTGCTGAACTGCTGCGCGCCGGTCGCCGGGGCGATGTGCACGGCGGTGATCAGCTCGTCGGGCGCGAGGACGTTGCGCTTCACGCCGGTGTAGAAGTCCTTGACCGGCACCATCCGCGTGCCCCTGATGGAGGCGATCTCGACCTCGGCATTCGCCGCGAGCAGCGCCGGGTGCGAGTCGCCGGCCGGGGACGCGGCGCCGAGGTTGCCGCCGACGCTGCCGCGGTTGCGGATCTGCGGCGAGCCGACCGTGCGGGCGGCCATGGCCAGCCCGGGCAGCTCACGGCCGAGTTCGTCGATGATGCGGGCGTAAGGCACCGCCGCGCCGATGCGCACCTTGCCGTCCTGGCGGCCGTGTTCGTGCAATTCGACGATCCGGCCGAGGTCCAGCAGGGCCGCGGGCCTGCGGTGGTCGAAGTTCAGTTCGACCATCACGTCGGTGCCACCGGCGATCGGCACGGCGTCGGCGTGCTCGGCCTTGGCGGCCAGCGCCTCGGCGAGCGAATCGGGTCGGAAGAAGTCCATGGTTCGTCAGTCCCAGGCGGGGCCGGCGGGCGGCGCGTCGTCGCGCAGCACGGTGCCCTCGATCAGGCCGTACGGGCGGTCGGCGGCGTAGAAGACCTCGCCGGGGTTGTCCAGGCCGAACGGGCTCAGGTCGGACAGGAAGTGGTGCTTGTTCGGCAAGCTCAGCCGCACCTCGGCGATGGCCGGGTCGGTCTGCAGCACCCGCTCGCCCATGGCGTAGAGGGTCTGCTGCAGTGAGCGGCTGTACGTCCCGGCGAACGCGCTGAGCAGGCTCTTGCGGGCGGTCGAGTAGCTCGCGTCCCAGTCGGTTTCCGTGGTGCTGTGCCGCCAGGACGCGGTGACCGCCGTGGCCAGGATCCGGTCCTTGGTCTCGGCCAGCGTCGTGTACTGGTCGCGCGGGAAACCCCAGAACTCCGAGTCGGTCGAGTTCAGCACGGTCAGGTCGCTGATCCCGGACACGACCCATGCCTGCGTGCCGTCGTAGTGGACGGTCGCGGTCCGGGTGCCGTCGCCGCGGCGGGCGAACGAGTGCGGGGCTTCCTCGCCGTCGATCTCCAGGCGAGTCCACGAGAACTGCTCCAGCGTGACGCGGGCGTGGTGGATGGCCTCCTGCGAGTCGACGAAGTGCCGGGCCAGGCGCAGGCCGAACGCCTCGATCGAACCGATGCCGTCACGGGCGAAGGCGAAGACCGTGTTCTTCTGCGTGTCGGTGGCCAGCACCTTCTCGTTCGCGCCGGTCAGGTGCGTGTCGGTCATGTCGCCGGAGAGCGAGACGCTGACGTTGAGGTCGGTCAGCTCGTGCCGTGCGCTGTCCCGGTCGACCCGGACCAGGCGGACCTCGGCCTTGCCGTAGCGGTTCCCGCCGAGAACGATCGCCATCGGAGTTCTCCTTGCTCTGGTGTGGACGGCTCAGCTGCCCAGGTAGGTCGAATACGCGAAGGGGCTCAGCAGCAGCGGCATGTGGTGGTGCCGCCGCGGGTCGGTGACCTGGAACGTCACGGTGACCTCGGGGAAGAACGCACCGCGGGTGTCGAAGACCAGCCGGTGCACGCCGGACCCGGTCTCCCAGCCGGTGATCCGGCCGTCGGCGTCGGTGCGGTCGCGGGCGAGCAGGGTCCAGCCGCTGCCGTCGGCGCGCTCGAGGCGCACCCCGACGGCGTCCGCGGGGCGTCCGCTCGCCGCGTCCAGCACGTGCGTGGACAAGCTCATGTCAACCTCTGCGGTGGGGGATGGAGGTCGGCCGCGGCTTTCGGGGGTCTCCCGGACCGGCCTGTGAACCAGTACACATCGCCGCTCGCGTGGCCGACAGCGGCGGAAACGCCGAAACACCGAGGTCCCGGTGGGCTGCTTTTTGTGGTTTCCTCCAACCGTGCGACTGAGTGCTTTGCTGGCCGCCGAGCAGCTCGGCCTGCGGGTCCTGGTCGGCGAGGACCAGCTCGACCGGCAGTTCGAGCGCGTGTTCACCGCGACGCTGCGCGACCCCCGGCGCTACCTGACCGGCGGTGAGCTGGTGCTGAGCGGCATGGAGTGGTGGCAGACGCCGGAGGAATCGGAGGCGTTCGTCGCCGCCCTGGCCGACGCCGACGTGGCCGCGCTGGGGGCCGGCACCGCCGACCAGAGCAGCGGACCCGTGCCCGATCACATGGTGCAGGCGTGCCGGCGCCACCAGGTGCCGCTCATCGAGGTCCCGGTCACGGTGTCGTTCGCGACGATCAGCGAGCAGGTCGTGCTGTGGCTGGCCGCCGAGCGGGCCGAGCGGGTCCCCGGGGCCGGCCGGTTCCTCGACCGGTACCGCAAACTGGTGGCCGCGGTCGCCGAGGGCGGCGGGGTGTCGACGCTGCTCAGCGCGGGCGCGGCGGAGCTGGATGCGCCGTGCTGGGTGCTGGGGGCTTCGGGCCGGGTTGTTGCCGGTGCTGGTCCGTTGAGCGCGTCCGTGCGTGGTGTCCTGGCCGAGCGGTTCTTGCAGGCCGATCAGTTGCCCAAGGTCGTGCGGGTCGACGACCGGCCGGTGACGTTGTTGTCGGCCACGGCGCGGGCCAGCCACCGGGTGGTCTCGTGGTTCCTCGTCGTCGACGGTGACCACCAGGACTGGGATTCCGTGCGCCGGGAGCTGGCCGGCGAGCTGGCCACCTTGATCGGCTTGGAGCGGTCCCGGCTCGACGAGCAGCGGCGACTGGACGCGGTGGCCGCGTCGCCGGTGCTGCGACTGGCGGCCGGTTCGACCGGCGATGTCACGTCGCAGCTGCCGGAGCTGGACCTCGCGGCCGGGGACCCGGTGTGTGCGGTGTCCGCGTCCGTGCAGGGCGGAAGTCCCGGATTGGCCGCGGCTTTGTTGACGGAGTTGCTGGCGCCGTTCGGGCGGCGCGCGACGGTGGCGGAGGTGGAGGGGGAGACCTTCGGCGTAGCGCGGATCTCGCCGTCCGACGGGCTGGGGAGTTCTTTGGTGACCGACATCCGTGCCGCCGTTTCCGTTTTGGACGTGGCACTGGGTTCGGCTCGGTTGGCGGTGGGGGCCAGCCGGTTGGTGGATGCGGCCAACTTGCGTTCAGCTGTGCACGAGGCCCGGCACGCGCGAAAGCTCGCCGAATTGTCGCCCGGCCGTACGACTGTGGTCGCCGGCGACGATGTGGCGTCGCATTTGTTGTTGTTGGCTGCGGTGCCGGAGGATTTGCGGGCTTCGTTCCGGTCTCGGGTGTTGGGGCCGGTGCTGGAGTACGACGCGGCGCATCGGTCGGAGCTGGTGCGGACGTTGCGGGTGTTCTTGCGGAATTCCGGGTCGTGGACGCAGACTGCTGCTGATCTGCATGTGCATGTGAATACGTTGCGGTATCGGATTGGGCGGGTGGCTGAGTTGACTGGGCGGGATTTGTCTTTGTTTCCTGATCGGGTGGATTTGTATTTGGCTTTGGATCAGGATTAGTACTCGTTTTGCTCAACCTCGGGCTCAATTGTTTAACACGAGGGTTCCAGCGTCAAGGGCGCCTTCGGCGTCGGCTTCGCCGATTGCTTCGCAACCCTTGACCCTGGAACCCTCGTGCTAAAGGGCGCCCGGACGAGGTTGAGGGGGCGGTGTGGTGTTCGTCTTTCGTAGGTTGCGTTGCCGGGCTGCGGTTGCGTTGTTTGTGTCGTTGGTTTGTTTGGCTTGAGCCCGGTTGGCGTTCGGCCGTTTGGCGGTATGTTGTGGTATGATTGGGTTTATGGATCTGGGGGAGCTTCAGTCGCTTGTCGCTGAACGTCGGCGGCTTGATTTGGCGATCCTGGATGCCATTTCCGTGGTGGACTGGCGTGAATCCGGATACTTGCATTTGTGGCAGTTCCTGATGGACGCGCTACGCGTGGGTCGACGCGAAGCCAAGCAGTTGGAGACTCAGGTTTCGCTGCTGTGCCCGAAGGTAGGCATCACCGGCCAACCCATCCCGGCGCGGTTGCCCGTCGCCCGGGCGGCGATGGCCGAGGGTGCGATCTCTACTGAGCACGTCACCCGGATCGCGAAGACGGTCGCGGCAGTGCCCGATGAGCACGCCGATCAGGTCGAGGCCGATCTGGCTGAGCTGGCGCGGGAGTTCAACCCTGCTCAGCTTGCCCGGCTGGGTAAGCGCATGGTCGATGCCCTGAATCCCGACGGTGACGAACCCGACGATCCCACCGTGGTCGAGGCCCAGAACATCCTGAGCCTGCAGGAGAACGAGGACGGCTCGGTCTCGGGCCGGTTCGAACTCGGCGCCGAAACCGCCGCTGTCCTGCGGCCGTTGCTGTCCTCACTGACCACGCCGCAGCCCGGTGATGACCGCACGCTGGTCGAGCGTCAGGGTGATGCGTTGGCGGAGGTGATCCGCTTCGCCGCCGACTCCGGCAAAGCCCCGATGGAGGGTGGCGAGCGTCCCCACATCGCGGTCACGGTCTCTCTGGAGGCTCTGCAGACCGCGATCGGCAAGGCCACTCTCGACGATGCCCGGTGGATGACTCCGGAGCAGGCCCGCCGGTTCGCTTGCGATGCGGAAATCATTCCGGTGGTGCTGGGTAGCAAGTCCCAGCCGATCGACATCGGCGAATCGAAACGCCTGGCTGACAAGCGATTGCGTAGAGCACTGGCCATTCGGGACCAAGGTTGCGCTGTCCCCGGGTGTGAACGAACACCGAACCGATGTCAAGCCCACCACGTACAACATTGGGTCGACGGAGGATTGACCAGGCTGGACAACATGGTGTTGGTGTGTCAATTCCACCATCGTCTGATCCACCATGCCGGTTGGCGGGTCCACATGACCAACGGCCTGCCCGTCTTCACCAAACCACCGTGGGCGGAGACCGCTGCCTGAGGTGAAGGGCAACAGTCGAACCCCGCTAGCGCTGCGAACCAAGCTGGCCCAGCCAAGCCTCGACCGTGGCCAGGTCTTCGAGAGTCAGGCCGATCGACGGATCGACGTGGTGTAGCAAGGCCGGGGCCGGGTGTGCGGCGGCGACCCAGTCGATGTCGGCAAATCCGAACTCGTCGTCGATCCAGACGAAGGGGCGCCCCGACGCATACCCAACTATGGTCTCCGTCTTCCACTGGAGCCGGCCGGGCGGGGCGGTCGAGGGCCCGGGCCAGCCGATCATCGGCAGCGGCGGCAGGCCCAGGATCGGCGCGATGCGCTCGTTGGCGTCTTCCATCCACGTCGTCGCCCAGACGAGTTCGCACGGCAGCGCCCGCAACAGCGGTCCGAGCGCCGGGTCGACCCGCGCGGGCAGAGAGCTGTCCTCGTCGTGGGTGCCGCCGAACGGGATCAGGGGGCCGTCCACGTCGAGGAAGAGGAGGGGGTCGGCCATGGTGCCCATCATCCTGGACCGGTGGCCCGGTCGACGAACGGCGGGTCGCGGTGTAGGCATGGACCACACGTGTTCGGAAGGGAGGGTGGGCGATGGCGATCGTGACACCTGGGTTCTTCGGGAAGCGGCGTGGCGCTGCGGACCGGCTGCCGCCGGGGCAGTACCTCGCCGATGACTTCCCGGTGCTCACCGCCGGCCCCACACCGGTCGTCCACACCGAGGACTGGGAGTTCACGCTCACCAACGAGGTGGGTGAGCGGCACACCTGGAACTGGCGCGAACTGCAGGCCCTGCCCGCCGAGACGCCCACCGTCGACATCCACTGCGTGACCAAGTGGTCCAAGTTGGACACCGCGTGGCGTGGGGTGTCGCTCGACGAGCTGTTCGCCGATGTCGACACGGCGGCCGACTACGCGATGGTCCACTCCTACGGCGGCTACACCACCAACCTGCCGCTCGAGGACCTGCTCGACGGCCAGGCCTGGATCGCCTACGAGTACGACGGCGAGGAACTGCTCGCCCAGCACGGCGGGCCGGCGCGGCTGCTCGTGCCGCACCTGTACTTCTGGAAGTCGGCGAAGTGGGTGCGCGACATCGAGCTGATGGTCACCGACGAGCCCGGCTTCTGGGAATCACTCGGCTACCACGACTACGGAGACCCATGGCTCGAACAGCGGTACCAGGGCGACTGACCTGGCGGGTCGCGACGCTGACCAAGGTCGCCGACGAGACCCCGACAGCACGCACCCTGACCTTCGACGTCCCCGGCTGGCCCGGCCACCTGCCCGGCCAGCACGTCGACGTGCGGCTCACCGCCGAGGACGGCTACTCCACGCAACGCAGCTACTCCATCGCCGAACCCGCCGACGGCGAGCACGTCGTGCTAACGATCCAGGAAGTGGCCGACGGCGAGGTGTCGCCCTACCTGACCAGGGCACTGCCGGTCGGCGGCCAGGTCGAGCTGCGCGGCCCCGTCGGCGGCTGGTTCGTCTGGCGGGACGCCGAGCCCGCGCCGGTACTGTTGGTGGCCGGCGGCTCGGGCATCGTCCCGCTGGCGGCGATGCTGCGCGCGCGTGCCGCGGCGGGCAGCCGGGTGCCGTTGCGGTTGCTGTACTCCGTGCGGTCGCCGGCCGAGCGGTTCTACGCGGACGAACTGCGCGGCGCGGCGACCGGCGGCGTCGACATCACCTACTTCTACACGCGGGAGGCGCCGCCGGACGATCCGCGCGGGGCCAAGCGGATCGGCCTCGCCGACCTCAACACCCACGCGTGGCCCGCCGACTTCGAACCATCCTGTTTCGTCTGCGGCCCAACGGGTTTCGTCGAGACGGTCGCGGACACGCTGATCGCGCTCGGCCACGACCCGCGCCGGGTGCGCACCGAACGCTTCGGACCCAGCGGATGAGAACCCAGCGGAGGCTGACATGACCTATGTGGACGGCAACGTGCTGGCTGGCCCGCTGGCCGAGGTGTTCGGCGTCGACTTCACCGCGGTGACGGGCACATGTGCCTCCTGCGGCTTCGCCGCCGCGCTCGCCACCTTGCGGGTCTACAGCACCGCGCCCGGCTTCGTGGCGCGGTGCCCGTCGTGCGAGGAGGTCGTGTTGCGGCTGGTGCGCACGCCGACCGAGGCGTGGGTGGACCTGCGGGGCGCACGCAGCCTGCGCGTCCCGCTCACCTGAACGCGGCGGTGTTGCCGGCCATCCACTCGGCGAAGGGACGCGGCGGGCGCCCGAGGACGCGTTCGACGTCCGGGCTCACCTGCTGTTCGACGGCGGTCGGGGCGCCGAGGATGTCGAGCGTGACGTCGGCGACCGGCTCGGGCATGACGGTGAGCATCCGCTCGCGGGCCTGCGTGCGGCTCAGCTCCACGAACCGCACCGGCTCGCCGAGCGCGTCCCCGATCGTCGCGGCCTGCTGCCTCGGCGAGATCGGTTCCGGGCCGGTCAGCGTGTAGTGGTTGCCCACGTGGCCGTCCTGGCACAGGGCCACTGCGGCGACCTCGGCGATGTCGCGCGGGTCGACGGCCGGAAGGGCGACGTCCCCGAACGGCGCCGCGACCACCCGCTCGGCGCGCACGGTCGCGGCCCACTGCAAGGCGTTCGAGGCGAAGTTGCCCGGCCGCAGGATCGTCCACGCCAGACCCGAGCTCTTCACCGCCGCTTCCAGGTGCGACGGGTGGCGGCCCGTCGCAACGCCTTGCGAGGACAGGAATACCACGCGCTCGACCCGGGATGCCACCGCCAGGACGGCCGGGAGGTCGCCGTGGGCCAGGAAGTCCGGTGGGGTCAGGAGGAACAGGGCGTCGGCGCCGTCGAGGACGGGCACGAGGGTGTCCGGCTCGGTGAGGTCGGCCTGCCGGAATCGGGCTCCAGGCAGCTCGACGGGTTTGCGGGCCACGGCGGTCACCTCCTCGCCCGCTTCGACGAGGGCCTGTACGAGGGGTTGTCCGACATTGCCGGAAGCTCCGGTCACTACGATCATGGTCGCCACGGTACTGTCGGCGGGGTAGTAGGTACCTAGAGGAAAGTAATGGGTGACGTGGCCAAGACCACAGCTCCGGAGCAGGCGTGCCCGATCGCCCCGGTGGTCGACATCGTGTTCAGCCGGTGGACGACGCCGATCCTGTGGACGCTCAACGAGTTCGGGCGCCAGCGGTTCGGGGAACTGGAGCGGCGCATCACCACGATCACCCCGAAGGTGCTGACCCAGCGGCTGCGGCAGCTCGAGCGCGACGGGCTGGTCGTGCGCACCTACCACGCGGAGGTCCCGCCTCGGGTGGAGTACGAGATCAGCGAACTGGGCCGCAGCCTCGCGCCCCTGTTCGCCGCTCTGGCGAACTGGTCGGTCAACCTCGACAAGGTCGACCAGGCCCGCCGCGACTACGACGACAGCGGACGACCCCGGCCCTGAGCCGGCACCCGCGACCGCCCTGAATGGCCCATTCGGGGCGGTCAGCGTCCCGAATGCGACATTCAGGGCTTTGGCGGGGACGGGGAGCTGGCGTTGGTGAGCAGGATCTGGGGCCGACCCGAGCCGTCCGCGGCCGACGCGTAGCCAGGGTCGCGGGTGCCGGTACCGCAGGACCTCAGCCGTCGTAGCTGGCCTGGGTGAAGGCGAACACGTTGCGGTTGCCCTTGGTCTCCTGCAGCGTCCACAGCAGATCGGCCTGCGTGGCGTCCTCCCAGTACGACATGCTTTCGCCGCCGCCGATCCAGGAGTACGTGTGCGAGCCGGCGGTGGGCGTCCAGTAGTACAGCTGCTTCTGCCCGGACGAGTTGAACCACCAGCGGCCGTTGTGCGAGGCGACGCCGTTCAGGTTGTACCAGGGCAGCTGGAGTGCCTGCGACGACGTGGTCGACGCGGCGAAGATCCCGCCGGTGCCGAACGGGTAGCGGATCGCGCGGGGTGCGCGCTTCGGGTAGTCGCTGCACGACTGGCACGTGTACTCGACCATGACGATCGACTTGCTCACGCGGTCCAGTGAGATCGACGACCACGCCAGCGCCGTGCCCGACGTGGTGTTCGACGTGATGGTGCCGATCTGCGGCAGCACGTACGCGTAGTTGTGCGCGTAGTAGGTGTTGCCGGTCTGGTGGCCGATCTGGTCGGCGGTCCCGCCGGTGTTGGTCTTGAGGATCTTGCGCATGTCGAACACGCGCATGCCGTGCCCGGTGTCGGCGACGTAGAGGTAGTCGCCGTACCAGGAGACGCCGCCCGCGTGGATCGGGATGTCCTTGAAGTCGGGGTTGGTGGCGTCGCCGGTCGGCTGGACGAGCAGCACCTTGCGGTACTTGTTCGGGTAGGTCGCGTCCCAGTCGACCATGGTGATCCGGCTGCGGGTGGTCGCGCCGTCGCAGCCGTCCTTGGTGTACCAGCTCACCACGACCAGTTGGTGGCCGTCGTAGGTGCCGCTGTTCGTGGTGCCCACGGCGTCGCGGGTGGTCGTGATGCCCTGCGGGTAGTTCGTGCAGTCGCCGTTGTCACCGCTGTCGAACTGGAACCCGCCGGACAGGCCGTTCACCGACACCGAGCCCAGCGCGGTGCGGTCGTGGTTGGCGTTGTCCATGACCGTGTGCACCGGTGCGGTGCCGACCCTGGAGATCAGGGCCGCGTTGATCGTGTCGAACTGGTGGTAGTTCGCGCTCAGGGTGAACTGGCTGGTGGGCAGGTTGGTCGGCGCGGCGGACAGGGCGGGCGTCGGCGCCGCCGACGCGGAGGTGGCGAGCACCCCCAGACCCAACGCGGCGGCGGCAGTGATGGCGACGATCGCACGACGCTTCATGGCCGGATACGTTATTGCCTAACGTTGTACAGAGGCAATGTGTTGACGACAAACGGACTAGCGGTACACCTCGAATTCGTACAAGGAGAACCCCCACGTCGTCGCCCGGTCCACGCCCTGCATGCGCACGTAGCGGCCGGTGCCGTCCAGACCGGTGAGGTCGTCGGTGCCACCATCGCTGGTCGACGTCTGGTAGATGGGGGTCCACGTCACGCCGTCGGCCGAGGTCTCGATGCGGTAGGCCGTGCCGTACGCGGCCTCCCAGCGCAGCACCACCCGGCTGATGTGCTCGGTGCGGCCGAGGTCGACGGTGAGCCACTCGGTGTCGGTGTAGCCGCTGGACCAACGGGTCGCGGGGTCGCCGTCGGTGGCGTTCCACGCGGGGAAGTCGGCGGTCTCGATGCTCGACGCGGTGACCGGCCGGTTGTAGGCGAGGTCGCCGGCGGGCGCGGTCACCGGCCACGCGGGGTTGTGCCCGACCCGGCCGATGAGGCCGCTGAACTCGGCGTAGGTCGCGACCGGTTTCGGCGAGCCCCACACCTGCTGGGTGAGCATCCGCAGCGGGTCGCGGATCCCGGCGGCCACCTGCTCCTGCGTCTGCGCGTTGGGGTTGTCGCACCAGACGTGGATCACCGAACCGAGGTTGGCGCCCGCATCCGTGATGGTTTGGTTGCCCTGGAACAGATCGCGCTGCCAGGTCTCGTAGCCCCACGTGACGTTGATGCGGCCGCCGCCGAGCACGTAGTACGTCGGATCCCAACTGTCGTTGGCGATCCGGTACCCGCGGTCGATGAGCGCCTGCGGGGAAAGGCTGTAGTTGTACCAGAACTCCACGACGATGTTGCGGTCCGGCGCCAGGGTGCCGTCGCCGGCCTTGATGCCGTCGTTCCACATGCGCGTGGTCTTGCCCGCCGCACGCACGATCCCGTTGGCCCAGTTGACGAAGCCGTAGAAGGTGTCCTTGGCCGTCGCGTTGGGACCGTAGTGGGCGCGGGCGTAGTCGAGCAGCTGCGGGTAGGCCGCGTAGTTGGTGACGTACTCGTCGGCGCCGATGTGGAAGTACGGGCCGGGGAACAGCGGCAGGTACTCGTCGTAGATGTCCTTGAGCAGCGTGTATGCGCCCGGCTTCGACAGGTCGATGAAGCCGTTGTTCACGGTTCCACTGGCGGACACCAGCTTCAGGTCCGGGTGCTGGGCCAGCACGGTGTCCATGTGGCCGGGCGCGTCGAACTCGGGCACCACCGTGACGTGGTAGCGCGCGGCGAGCGCGATCAGGTCGCGGACCTCCTGCTTGGTCAGGTGCTGCGGCGACACGTACTCCGGGTGCTTGTCGCTCTCGATGCGGAACCCGAGGTTGTCCGAGAGGTGCAGGTGCAGGTAGTTCAGCTTGAGGTAGGCCAGTTCCTTGACGTGGTCACGCAGCCAGGCCGCGGTGAAGAACTTGCGGCCGTCGTCGATCATCAGGCCGCGCTCGGCCTTGACCGGCCAGTCGCGTGCCGTGCCGCGTGGGATCGACGTGGCCTGGTGCAGCAACTGCAGGACCGTCCGGGTGCCGTAGAAGGCGCCCGCGTCGGTGGTCGCGGTGATCGTGATCCGGTCGGTGATCGACAGCGTGTAGCCCTCGGTGCCCAGCGCGGGGTCGGCGCCGTGCCGGGTCAGGAAGATGTCGCCGGCCTGGACCGACGCGGTGGCGCCCAGCCGGTGCTTGACGCGGTTGCCGGTTAGCGCGGCGAGGTCGTCGGTGAGCACGGCGCTGGCGTTCGCGAGCGCCTGCCCATCGCGCGGATCGGTGACGACCCGGGTGGTGGCCGAGAAGTGGTACTCACCCGTGCCGCCGGCCCACTGCTGCAAGGCGGGAACGGTCGCGGGTGCGGCGTTGACCGGGTCCGCGCCCGCGTGCGGGGTCAGCACGGCCAACGGTGCGAGCACCATGGCGGCAACGGACAGACAGGCGCGCAGACGCATCGCAGCACTCCCTTGCTCCACCGGACGTGGTCTGAACCACTCTGGCGAGCCCGAGCGCGGAAGTCAACTGTTGATTGATTCAGCCCAGTTTCAAGCATCATTGCGCAGATAACGCACCTGCCGTGCCTTCTCGACGGGAACCTCCGGCACCCCGACCTCCCACCACGCGCCGGCCTCGGTCCACGACGAGGGGTGCGTCTTGATCACGACCACGGCCGGTCGCGTCGCCGCGGCTTCGCGTGCCTTGGCGTAGGCGCCGCGCAGGTCGTCGAGCGTGTCGGCGGTGAACGTCGCGCAGCCCTGCGCGGCCGCGTGCGCCGCGAAGTCGACCTTCGGCGGCTCGTCGAGGCCGGTGCGGCAGTCGTCGTACATGTTGTTGTAGGGCGCGCCGCCCTGGCCGCGCTGCAGCCGGTCGATCACCGCGTAGCCGCCGTTGTCGCACACCACGGCCACGAACCCGTGCCCGGCGAACGCGGCGGAGTACAGCTCGGCGTTGAGCATCAGGTACGAGCCGTCGCCGAGCAGCGTGGTGACCACGCCGGCCGGCCGGGCCATGGCCGCACCCCAGGCCCCGGCGAGCTCGTACCCCATGCAGGAGAAGCCGTACTCGACGTCCATTGTGGACTCGCCGGTGCCCCGCCAGCCGCCGATCAGCTCGCCCGGCAGCCCGCCGGACGCGGTCATCACGTAGTCGTCCGGCCCGGAGAGGTCGTTCACCACCCCGACCACCTGCGCGTACGTCGGCAACCCGTCGCCCGGTGCGCGCAGCGAGGTGATGTGCGCGTCCCACTTGGCCCGTTCCGCGGCCGCCCAGGACGTCCAGCCGGTCGCCACGCGTGGCGCGCAGTCCAGTTCGGACAGCACGGCCTTGACGTCGCCGACCACCGCGAGCGCGCCGTGCTTCACGGCGTCGAACCGCGCCGTGTTGATCGTGACCAGCCGCACGCCCGGGTTGAACACCGTCCACGACGCCGTGGTGAAGTCCTGCAGCCGGGTGCCGACCGCGATCACCACGTCGGCCTCGGCGGCCAGCGCGTTCGCCGACGCCGAGCCGGTGACGCCCAGTGGCCCGGCGTGCAACGCGTGCGTGTGCGGCACGAGCGTGCGGCCCGCGGTCGTCTCGGTGATCGGGATGCCGTGCGCCTCGGCGAACCGCACCGCCTCGGCCGTCGCGCCGGAGTAGCGCACGCCGCCACCCAGCACCAGCAGCGGCCGGGTGGCCTCGTCGATCAGCTCGGCGGCGGCCGCCAGCGCGGTCTTGTCCGGGCGCGGGCGCAACGGCCGGTGCACGACCGTCTCGAACAACGCCTCGGGGAACTCGAAGGACTCGGCTTGCACGTCCTGCGGCAACGCGAGCACCACCGGCCCGCAGTCGGCCGGGTCGGTGAGCACGCGCGCAACCTGGGGGAGGGTGTTGATCAGCTGCTCGGGCCGGGTGATCCGGTCGAAGTAGCGCGAGACGGCGCGGAACGCGTCGTTGACCGAGCTGCCGGGGTCGTCGAAGTGCTCGACCTGCTGCAGCACCGGATCCGGCGCGCGGCTGACGAACGTGTCGCCGGGCAGCAGGAGCAGCGGCAATCGGTTGGCGTGCGCGACCCCGGCCGCGGTCACCATGTTCAACGCACCCGGCCCGATCGACGACGTGACCACGCCGACCTGACGCCGGTGGGTCGCCTTCGCGTACCCGACCGCGGCCAGCGCCATGCCCTGCTCGTTCTGCCCGCGCCACACGGGAATCCGGTCGCGTTGTTCCTCGAGCGCGCGGCCCACGCCGAGCACGTTGCCGTGCCCGAAGATCGCCCACACCGCGGGGAACAGCGGCGCCTCGGTGCCGTCGGCCAGTTCGGTGCGCTGCGCGATCAGCCAGCGAACGAGCGCCTGCGCGGTGGTGAGCCTCATACCCGTCACTGTGCTGCTCTCCCTTGGGCCGAGGTGACCGGACAGCGTGGGTCCTGGGTCTGGCCGGCCCAGCTGTCGCGGACCCAGGTGTGCGCGGGGTCGTCGCAGTAGGCCATCGACCGCTCGTCGGCCGGGCCGGCGAGCACGTTCAGGTAGTACATGGGGTAGCCGGGCGCGGCCACGCACGGACCGTGGTACCCGCGTGGGATCAGGAAGACGTCCCCGTCGCGGACCGCGACGTCCTCGTCGATCTCGCCGTCGGCGGTGTAGGTGCGGTGCAGGCCGAAACCGTCCCGCGACGGCGTCACGGCGTCGCGGCCGGCGATCCGGAAGTAGTAGATCTCCTCGTTGACCACCTCGCACTCGGTGGCCTCGTCGTGCTTGTGCGGCGGGTACGACGACCAGTTGCCGTCCGGGGTGATCAGCTCGCACGCGCTGAGCTTGTTGGCGTGGTCCCACACGCCGGGCACGCCGAAGTTGGTCACCTGGCGGGTGGCGTTGCCCGAGCCGCGCACCTCGACCGGCACGTCCTCGGCCGGGCCGTACTTCGGGTCGAGCCTGCGGGTGCAGCGGGCCATGGGCAGGGCCAGTTCGCAGCCGGTCTCGCTGCTGAGCGTCACCTCGGCATCCCTTGGCAGGTAAGCGAAATCGGTGACCCGGGTGAACACCGAGTCCCGCCCCCGCAGGGTGAAGGTCACGCCGTCGACGGTCACCTCGCAGCCGCCGCGCAGCGGCAGTGCGAACGCCTCGAACTCGCCGGTGTGCAGCGTGCGGGGCGCGCCGATCGTCAGGACTCTCAGCCCGGTGTACGCCCAGCCCGCGTCCGCCGGCCGGAGGCGCACGGGGTCGGCCCCGTCGGCGATGGTCCCGTGTGGACGGTGCAGGGTCACCCGATCCTCCTCTTGCCAAGGACTTGGCCCGCCGCACGCACGGTCGCGGCGACGTCGCCGTCCGGTGGGTACAGCAGGGTGCGGCCGACGACGAGCCCGCGCACCACGGGGTGGTCCAGGGCCGCGCCCCAGGTGGCAAGGTCGGCGGCCGGGTCGCCGGAAGGCTGGCCACCCAGGACCACCACCGGCAGCGTGGTCGCGTTCAGGACCTCCGGAGTGGTCGCGGGCAGCTTCAGCCACGTGTACGCCGAGGTCCGGCCGAGCCCTGAGGCCACAGTCACCGCGCGGGCCAGGGCGGCGGCGTCGTCGCACAGGACGAGCCTGCCCTGCTCGTGGCGGTAGGGGAGCGGCTCGACCATCGCGGGCAGCCCGAGCCGCGCGAGCTCGGACACGGCTTCGGCGCAGGCCTGCAGCGTCGCCACCGTGCCGGGGTCGTCGTCGACGATGCGCAGCAGCATCTTGCCGCCGTCGAGACGGCACTCGCTGATCGACGCCGGGTCGTAGGCGGTGAACCGGTCGTCGATCTCCCAGCCGGCGCCCGCGAGCCCGCCGCGGTTCATCGACCCGATGACCACCTTGTCGTGCAAGGCATCCAGGAGCAGCAGCTCCTCGATGACGTCCGGCGTGCCGAGGACGCCGTCCACGGCCGGGTCGGCGAGCGCGACCAGCAGCCGGTCGAGCAAGTCGCGGCGGTCGGCCATGGCGAGCGGATCCTCGCCGACGGCCAGCGCACCACGGGCGGGGTGGTCCGCGGCGACGAGGAAAACCGTGCCCGCGTCGGACAGCAGGTCCCGGCGACGCCGCCGGTCCGCGTACGCCTCGGCCACCGCACGCGGACTGGTTGCTCTGGTGCGCAACAGGTCGGCCCAGTCCTTGTCGGAGATCATGGGCTGGTCGCTGATCACCGCGGACCCCGGTGGCGTTGTTCTCTTCGCTTCATGCGTCCAGTCTGGCGCCGATTTCGCGGCCGAAACCCCGCCGAGGCTGATCTGTGGACAACTGCCTGCCTGTGGACAACTCGGCTCACAGCAGCGCCTCGATCTCCGCCGGAGTCGGCATGGCGTCGGCACAGGCCAGCCGTCCGGCCACCAGAGCCCCGGCCACGTTGGCGTACCGCGCGATCTCGGCGGGCGCCCAACCCGACAGCAACCCATGCACGAGCGCGCCGCCGAAGGCGTCACCGGCGCCCAGGCCGCACACCACCTCGATGGGGTGTGGCGGGACCGTCCACATGCCGTCCGTGGTGGCCACCAGCACGCCGTCGCCGCCCTTCTTCACGATGGCCAGTTCGACGCCGTGGTTCAGCAGCCGCTCGGCCGCCGCCTCCGGCTCGGCGGTGCCGACCGCCACGTCGACCTCCGCTCGGTTGCCGACCACCACGCTCACGTGGTCGATCATCCAGCGGTACTCCGCGCGTGCGGCGGCCTTGTCGGCCCAGAACATCGGACGGTGGTCCAAGTCCAGCACCGTGTGCGTGCGGCGGCCCCGGCGCGTCAACATGGCCCGCTGAGTCGCCCGTGCGGGTTCCGCGCTCACGCCGGTGCCGGTCACCCACAGGACCGGTACGGACTCGACCACGTCCCACGGCACGTCGTCCTCGGTGAGGGTCAGGTCGGGGGCCGTGGGCAGCCGGTAGAACAGCAGGGGCGGGTCCTCCGGCGGGTTCAGCTCGCAGAACACCACCGGGGTCAGCAGGTCCGGGCTCGTGCCGACGTGGTCGGGGGAGACGCCGAACCCGGCCAGTGCCTCCCGCACGTAGGTGCCGAAGCCGTCCGGGCCGACCTTGGTGAGCACCGCCGACCGCCGGCCGAGCCGGGCGGCGGCGACCGCGACGTTGGTCGCGGTGCCGCCCAGCGACTTCGCGAACGTGGCCACCCGGCTCAACGGCACGCCGCTCTGCTCGGGGTAGAGGTCCACCCCGACCCGCCCGACCGTCAGCAGTTCCAGGCTCACGCCTGGGCCCGCAACTCGTGCTCCAGCGCCTCCAGTTCGGCGCCACCGGCCATCTGCCTGGTCAGTTCGTTGATGTCGATCTCCGACTTCTCGTACTGGCCGAGCGGAGCGCCTCGCTTGAGCAGCAGGAACCGGTCGGCGACCGGGTAGGCGTGGTGCGGGTTGTGCGTGATCAGCACGACGCCGAGCCCCCGGTCGCGGGCCTGCGCGACGTACCGCAACACCACGCCGGCCTGCTTCACGCCCAGCGCCGCCGTCGGCTCGTCGAGGATCAGCACCTTCGCGCCGAAGTGCACGGCACGCGCGATCGCCACGCACTGGCGTTCACCGCCGGACAGCGTGCCCACCGGCTGCTCGACGTCACGCAGGTCGATGCCCATGTCCGCCAACGCCTTGCGGGTGGTGGTGCGACCGGTCTTGCGGTCCAGCCAGCGGACCGGCCCGAACCCCTTCGTCGGCTCGGAGCCGAGGAAGAAGTTGCGCCACACCGACATCAGCGGAACCACCGCCAGGTCCTGGTAGACCGTGGCGATGCCGTGGTCGAGGGCTTCGCGTGGCGAGGAGAACCGCACCGGCTCGCCCTCGACCCGGAACTCGCCGCGGTCGTGCTGGTGCACCCCGGCGAGGATCTTGATCAGCGTGGACTTGCCCGCGCCGTTGTCCCCGAGCACGCAGGTGACCTCGCCCGCGTTGACCACAGTGGACACATCGCGCAACGCGATGACGGAACCGTAGGTCTTGCCGATGTCGACGACCTCGATCAAGGGGCTCATCGGCGCACCCTTTCCGCTCGTTTGCGCAGTCCGTTGTTCACCAGGACCGCGGCCAGCAGCATCACGCCGAGGAACAGTTGGAACCAGTCGTTGTTCCACTGCGCGTAGACGATGCCCTGGCGGGCCATGCCGAAGATCAGCGCACCGAGCGCCGCGCCGATCGCCGAGCCGAACCCGCCGGTGAGCAGGCAGCCGCCGATCACCGCCGCGATGATGTACTGGAACTCCAGCCCGATGCCCTGGTTGGCCTGCACGGTGGTGAACCGCAGGATGTTGATCGTCCCGACCAGCCACGCCGCGGTCGCCGTGCCCATGAAGAGCAGGATCTTCGTGCGCACCAACGGAACGCCGACCGCGCGGGCGCTGGGCGCGGACCCGCCGACCGCGAAGATCCAGTTGCCGAACCTGGTCCGCACCAGCAGCCACGCCGCCGCGGCGATCACGACGACCCACCACAGGATGGAGATCTGGAACTCCACGCCGCCGATGGTGAACGTCGACGCGAACAGGTAGCCGGCCCCGGCGTAACCGTCGGTGGACCGCATCCCCGACACCTGCACGGTGCCGGTGATCGCACGGGTGATGCCGAGGTTCAGGCCCTGCAAGGCCAGGAACGATCCCAGTGTCACGATGAAGCTGGGCAACCCGGTGCGCATCACCAGCCACCCGTTGAGCGCGCCCACGCCCAACGCGAACAGCAGCGACACCACGACGGCGGCCCACACGTTCCAGCCGTAGTGCGTGGACAGGGTCGCGGTGACCAGGGCCGTGGACGCGGTCATCACGCCCGCGGACAGGTCGAACTCGCCGCCGATCATCAGCAGCGCCACCGCGACCGCGACGATGCCGAGGGTCGCGGAGTCGTCCAGCCAGGTGGCGACCCCGCCGATGGTGGCGAACTGCTCGGTGACGACGGTGAAGAAGACGAACACCACCACCGCGCCGAGCAGCGCGCCGACCTCGGGCCGGACGATCAGCCGGTCGGTGAGACCCGACCGGCCGACCCGTTCGTCCACAGAAGAACCGGCAACCGTCACGGTCGACTACCGGGTACCGCGGGTGGCGTACTGCGCCACCTTGTCCACATTGGACTTGTCGACGAAGCCGGGGCCGGTGAGCACCGGCTTGCCGCCACCGACGGTGTTGGCGTTGTCGTGGTAGAGCTTGAGCATCACGATGGGCAGGTAGCCCTGCTCGTACTGCTGCTGGTCGACGGCGAAGGCCACGTCACCGGACTTGATCGCGGCGGCCACGTCGGAGTTGAGGTCGAACGTCGCGACCATCGCCTTGGAGTTCGCGCCCTTGGCCGCGGTCACCGCGCTGGTGGCGATCTGCGGGTTCAGCGTGAGCACGGCGTCGATGGACGAGTCGGCCTGCAGCGCGCCCTTGATCCGCGACTCGACGTCGGTCGGGTTGTTGATGTCGACCTGCAGGTTCTTCACCTCGCCGAAGGTCTGCCGCGCGCCGTCGCAGCGCTGGTTGAGCCCGACGTTGCCGGCCTCGTGGATCACGCACAGCAGCTTCTTCTTGCCCGCGGCCTTGAACTTCTGGCCGGCCTGCTGGCCCGCGATGGTCTCGTCCTGACCGACGTGGGCGAGCGCGCCGAACTCGGCGCTCTTGTCCTGCCCGGAGTTGATGGTGATCACGGGGATGCCCGCCTTGACCGCGTTCTGGATCGAGGTCTTGAGCGCGTCCGGGTTGGCCATCGACACCACGAGCCCGCCGACGTGCTGCGACACCGCGTTGTCGATCAGCTTGGCCTGGTTGCCCGGGTCGCCGTCGGAGGAGTAGTTGACCGTCACGCCCAGCTGCTTGCCCGCGTCGGTCGCACCGTTCTTGACCACGTTCCAGAACGTGTCGCCCGCGCTGCCGTGGGTGATCACCGCGACGGTCAGCGGACCCGACGACGCCGCCGCACCACCGCCGCTGTTGGGCGCGGGGGTGTTGCCACCGGTGTTCGAGTTGTCGCTTGCCGGGCCGCTGCACGCGGCGAGCACCAGCGTGCCGGCCGCGGCCAGGCCCAGGAGCAGGCCGCGGACGCGGCGTCCTCGCGGTTGTGACCTCATCGTGCTCTCCTTTGAGTGATGACCCTGCGGTCAGCGGGCCGAGGTCTCGATCTTGGCCGCTGTGTCAACGAGGTGGGTGATGCTGCGCGCGACATCGGTGCGCGGCTTGTCGCTGGGGCTGTCGTCGGCCAGCGCGGTGTCCTGTTCCAGCACGTACCAGCCGTCGTAGCCGACGGCCGTGAGCGCGCCGACGATCGTCGCGATGTCCACGTCACCGTCACCGAGGGGAACGTACACGCCCTTGTGCACGGCCTCGGTGTAGCCGAGTTCGCCGGACTGGACCCGGGCGGCCAGGTCCTGGCGGACGTCCTTGAGGTGCACGTGCCCGATCCTCGACGCCCACTCGGCCGTGATCGCCACCGGGTCCGCGCCGCCGATCATCATGTGGCCGGTGTCGAGGCAGAGCGGCAGCGACGAGTCGGCCAGGAACCGCTCGATCTCGGCGGCGCGCTCCACGTGCGTGCCCACGTGCGGGTGCAGGACGGTGCGCAGGCCGTGCGCCCTGGCCCCCTCCGCGATCCGCTCCGCCGTGTCGATCAGCGTGCGCCACTGGCCGTCGGTCAGCTCCGGTCGTTCGTCGTAGCCGTCGAGCCCGGTGGCGGCCGCGAGCACCAGCACGTCACCGCCACCGGCTTTGAGCAGGGCGGCCACGCGGTCGGCTTCTTCGATCGTCTCGTCGGCCCCGGTGTGCAGTGGAACGGCCAGGAACCCGCCGACCAGGCCGAGGCCGTAGCTGCCCAGCAGTTCGATCAGCTCGTCCGGCGCGGACGGCAGGTAGCCGGGCGGGCCGAGTTCGGTGGCCGTGATGCCGAGTTCGGCCATCTCGCCGAGCACGGTGCCCGGGTCGAGCACCCGGCCCCAGCCGGGGACCTCGCACACGCCCCAGGAGATCGGTGCCGCCGCCACGCGCATCACGCGGTCACCGCCTCGGTCAGGCGGACCGGCGCGCCACTGCGCCGCGATGCGTCGCACGCGTCGGCCAGCTGCTGGCTGATCAGGCTTTCCCTTGCTGGGGAAGGATTCTCGGCGCGTCCGGCGACCACGTCGACGAACACCGCCATCTCATTCCGGTACGCCCGCTGGAACCGCTCGGGAAAGCCGGGGTAGGGGTCGTCCGGCGCGGTGCCGCCTGGTTCGAGCGACGTCATGGGCGTGCGCGCGTCGACGCCGATGGCCAGCGAGTCGTCGCTGCCGAAGACCTCGATGCGGTGGTCGTAGCCGACGCCGTCCTGCCGTCCGCCCGACAACAGGGCGTGGGCGCCACCCGCGAACGTCAGCGCGGCGACGCAGTTGTCCACGTCGTCGGCCTCGGCGAACGCCTCGTGCACCAGCACCGAGCCGGCCGCGTACACCTCGACCACCGGCTCGCCGACCAGCCACGGCACGGCGTCGAGGTCGTGGATCAGCAGGTCGTGGAAGATGCCGCCGGAGGAGGGCAGGTAGCCGAAGTCCGGCGGCTGCGCGTCCTGGGCCAGCGACCGCGCCAGGTACACGGTGCCCAGTTCGCCCGCGCGGATGCGCCGGTGCAACTCGACGACGGCGGGGTCGAACCGGCGCTGGAACCCGACCATGACGGTCACGCCTGCCGCCTCGATGTCGGCGACCAGGGCACGCATCTCGTCGTACGAGCGCGCGATGGGTTTCTCGCACAGCGTGGGGACCTTGGCGGCGAGCGCGCGGCGCAGCACCTCGGGGTGGGTCGAGGTCGGGGTCGCGATCAGCAGCCCGTCGCAGCCGGCGAGCGCGGTGTCGAGGTCGTCGACCGCGCGCGCGTCGAGGCCGTCGGCCACCTGCGCGGCTCTGCCGGGCGCGGGGTCGAAAAGCACCAGTTCGTCCACTGAGGACATCGAGTTGAGGTTCTCGGCGTGCATTGCGCCGATGCGGCCGACTCCGGCCACCGCGATGCGCATCAGGCCTCCGTTGCCTTCGTTGACTCCGTCGCGAGTAGAGCGCTCTATTCGTTGGAGCGCGCTAATCGTGTAGTGTGCGTCACACTGGTGTCAAGGGCGGAGGTGCTCGACTTGGCGCGGCCGACCATGGAAGACGTCGCCGAACTGGCCGGCGTGTCCCGTGCCCTGGTCTCGCTGGTCATGCGCGGGTCGCCCAAGGTGAGCAACCACCGCCGCGACGCCGTGCTGGCGGCCGCGGCCCAGCTCGGCTACACCCCGCACCAGATGGCCCGGTCGCTGGCCAGCCGCACGTCCACGGTGCTCGGCGTGATGGTGTCCGACCTGCGCAACTCGTTCTTCGCCGAGGTGGTCGAGGGCATCGACGCGGCCGCGCGCGCCAGCGGCTTCGAGATGGTGCTCAACACGGGCGGCCGCAGCCCCGCGCGGGAGCGCGCGGCGCTGCGCAGCCTTTTGTCGTTCCGGCCGGCGGGAGTGGTGTTGTTGTCGCCGGTGCTGCCGACGTCGGCCATCACGGAGGCGAGCGCGCACAGCCCCGTGGTCCTGGTGTCCCGCACGACCCGCCTGGCCGCCGTCGACACCGTCAACGACGACGGCGCGACCGGCGCCACCCTCGCCGTCGAGCACTTGGTTTCGTTGGGGCACAAGCGGATCGTGCACTTCGACGGCAACGGCGCGTCGGTCGCGGCCGCCCGCCGCCAGGGCTACGTGTCGGCGATGAAGCGGCACGGGTTGTCGCCGTGGGTGGTGCCCAGCGAGCACACGGACGTGGCGGGCGCGAAGGCCGTCCGCTCCGTCTGGGACGGTCCGGACGCGCCGCCGACCGCCATCGTGGCGGGCAACGACTTCAACGCGGTGGGGGCGATCTCGGCGCTGGAGGAGTTGGGGCTGCGGGTGCCGCGTGACGTGTCGGTGGTCGGCTACGACAACACGTCGCTGGCCGCTCTGCGGCACGTGTCGCTGACGACGATCGACCAGCCGCGCGCGGAGCTGGGCCGGTTGGCGGCGGAGGCGTTGCTGGAGCGGGTGCGCGGGGAGCGCACCGAGCCGGTGCGCCACTTGCTGCAGCCGTCGCTGGTTGTTCGCGCGACCACGGCCGGGCCGGCCGCTTAGCTTGCCCAGCCTGCCTTGTTGGAGCAGGTCTCCCGGGAGATGGCTGAGCCCGCGTTCGGGAACACGGACGAGAGACTAGCTCCTCGGGCGGGCTCGGACGTGGGCGCGTTCGCCTTGTTTGCCAAACAGGCTGAGGAACTCGACCGGTTCGTCGCCGTCGGGGCCGAACCAGTGCGGCACGTGCGTGTCGAACTCGGCGGCCTCGCCTGGGGACAGCACGATGTCGTGCTCGCCCAGCACCAGCCGCAGCCGTCCATTGAGGACGTAGAGCCACTCGTAACCCTCGTGCGTCCGCGGGTCCGGGTCGCCCTTGCCGCCGGGCGGGATCACCATCTTGTACGCCTGGATGCCGCCCGCGCGCTTGGTCAGCGGCACCATCGTCATGCCGAACTGCTTGATCGGGCGCATGTGCACCCGCGGATCACCGGTCGGCGGCGCGTCGACCAGCTCGTCCAGCGTGACGCCGTGCGCCTTGGCCAGCGGGAGCAGCAGCTCGAGCGTGGGCTTGCGGTCGCCGGACTCCAGCCGGGACAGCGTGCTCACCGAGATGCCCGTCTCGGCCGAGAGCTCGGCGAGGGTGGTGTCGCGCTGGGTGCGGAGCGCGCGCAGGCGCGGGCCGACGGCGTCCAAGGTGCTGTCCATGCCGCCAGTTTGCCACTTCGGCAACAAGGTTTGCCAATCGGACGCTTGTGGTCGCATGGTGGTGGCATGAACGAATACGACGTGGTTGTGGTTGGTGGCGGCGCTGCCGGGCTCAGCGGCGCCCTGATGCTGGCGCGCTCGCGGCGCTCGGTCGTGGTGGTGGACTCCGGTTCGCCACGCAACGCGCCCGCCGACGGCGTGCACGGGCTGCTCGGGCACGACGGCATCAAGCCGGCCGAGTTGCTGGCCCGCGGTCGCGCCGAGGTACGCAAGTACGGCGGTGAGGTGCGCGACGGCGAGGTCGACACCGTGACCCGCGGTTATGACGGGTTCGTGGTGTCGGTCGGGGGCGAGAACCTGTTCGCGCGGCGGCTCCTGGTGACCACCGGCGTCGTCGACGAACTGCCGGACGTGGCCGGGCTGCGCGAGCGGTGGGGGCACGATGTCGTCCACTGCCCGTACTGCCACGGGTACGAGGTGCGTGACCAGGCGATCGGCATCCTGGCCACCGGACCGATGGCGATGCACCAGGCGTTGCTGTTCCGGCAGCTGAGCGCGGACGTCACCTTCTTCACGCACACCGGTCCGGGCCCGGACGAGGAGCAGGCCAAGCAGCTGGCGGCGCTCGGGATTCCCGTGGTGGCCGGGGAAGTGGTGGCCGTCGAGGTCACCGACGACCGGATCTCCGGGCTGCGCCTGGCCGACGGTCAGGTCGTGGCGCGCGAGGTCGTGGTGGTCGGATCGCGGATGGTGGCGCGGGCCGGGTTCCTCGAGCCGCTGGGGTTGCTGCCGGTGGCGCACCCGTCGGGGATGGGGGAGCACCTGCCTGCCGATGCCCTGGGACGCACCGAGGTGCCCGGGCTCTGGGTGGCCGGCAACGTCACCGAGATGACCGCGCAGGTCGGCGCTTCGGCGGCCGCGGGCGCGATGGCGGGTGCGCAGATCAACGCCGACCTGGTCGCCGAGGACGCGCGCGCGGCCGCCGGAATTGTCGGTGGGGCGTCCTAGTGTGCCTGCCATGAGCACATTGACGAACCGTCCGAACACCGCCTTGCTGGTGGTGGACGTGCAGGACCAGATCGTCGACGGGGCCTACCAGCGCGACGAGGTGGTGGGCAACGTCGCCGCTCTGGTAGCCAAGGCGCGCCGAGGCGGGGTGCCGGTCGTGTGGGTGCAGCACTCCGGCGACGAGCTGCCGCCGGGCAGTCCCGGGTGGGAGTTCGTGGCCGAGCTGACCGCACTCGACGGAGAACCCTTGGTACACAAGCGATATCCGGATGCATTCGAGGAGACCACGCTCGAGGAGGTCCTCGCCGGCCTCGAGGTCGGGCACCTCGTGGTGGCGGGGGCGTCCACCGATCAGTGCATCCGGTCGACGCTGCACGGAGCGATCGTGCGCGGGTACGACGCCACCTTGGTCAGCGACGCGCACACGACCGAGGACTTGAGCGCTTATGGCGCGCCCACGCCCGATGCCGTCATCGCCCACACGAACCTGTACTGGCACCACCACGAGGCGCCCGGGCGCACCGCCGGCACGGTGGTCACCAAGGAGGCCTTCGTCTGACCGGCGAACTCACTTCTCTGTCAGTACGCCGTCGGCCAGTTCCAGGTGGCGGGTTACGCCGATGTCCTTCAGGAACCGGTCGTCGTGGCTCACCGCGATGAAGGCGCCTTTGTAGGCGTTCAGTGCTGCCGTCAGCTGGGCCACGCTTGCGAGGTCCAGGTTGTTCGTCGGCTCGTCCAGCAGGAGGAGGTGGGGAGCTGGTTCCGCGCACAGGATGCAGACCAGGGTGGCACGCAACAGTTCGCCGCCCGAGAGGGTGCTGACCGGCTGGTGCGCACGCCGGTCGCGGAACAGGAAGCGGGCCAGCCAGTGCATGAGTTCGTCTTGCGGTAGCTCCGGTGCGAAGGCCCGCAGGTTCTCGGCCACGGTCTTGGCGGGGTCGAGCAGGTCCAGGCGCTGGGACAGGTACGCCACCCGTCCGTCCGCTGTGGACACTGTGCCCGCATCCGGTGGCAAGTCGCCGGTGATGAGGCGCAGGAGGGTCGACTTGCCCGCGCCGTTCGGGCCGGTGAGGGCGATGCGTTCCGGGCCGCGGATCGACAGGTTCAGGTCGGTGAACAGGTCGCGGACCTGCAGACCCGCACCGTCGAACACGGTGCGGCCCGCGGGAACGGTGGTGTTCGGCAGCGTGATGGCGATCGTGTCGTCCTCGCGGGCGGCCCGGTCGGCCTCGTCGCGGCGAGCTCGGGCGGCCTCGAGGCGTTGCTTGTGCATGTCGTCGGCCTTGCCCGCGGACTCCTCGGCGCGGCGCTTGTGCATGCCCGCGACGATCTTCGGGATGTCCGTGTTGGTCTTCGCGCCGACGCTCGCCCGCCGGGCCGCGCGTTCGCGGGCTTGCTGGAGTTCGCGCTTCTCCCGTTTGAGGTCCTGCTCGGCGTTGCGGAGGTTCTTCGCGGCCACCTCGCGGGCGGCCTGCTTCGCGGCCTCGTAGGCGGTGAAGTCACCGCCGAAGAAGGTCAGCTCGGTGGGGTCGAGTTCGGCAATGCGTTCCATCCGGTCGAGCAGGGCTCGGTCGTGGCTGACCAGCAGCAGGCAACCCGACCAGTCGCCGAGCCGGTCCTGCAGGCGGGCCCGGGCCGGGCGGTCGAGGTTGTTGGTCGGTTCGTCCAGCAGCAGCACGTCGGGGCGTTTCAGCAGCTGCGCGGCCAGCCCGAGCGAGACGATCTGACCGCCGCTGAGCGTGCCCAGGGTGCGGTCCAGCGCGACGCTGCCGAGGTCGAGGCGGTCGAGCTCGGCCTTGGCGCGGTCCTCGATGTCCCAGTCGGTGCCCACGACCGTGAAGTGCTCCTCATCCGTGTCGCCGGACTCGATCGCGGTCAGCGCACGCAGGATCGGCGTGATCTCGAGGACGTCGGCCACGGTCAGGTCGCTCGACAGGGGCAGGGTTTGCGGCAGGTAGGCGAGCACGCCGTCGACCGTGACGGTGCCGTCGGTGGGCTTGAGCTCGCCGGCGATGAGCTTGAGCAGGGTGCTCTTGCCCGCGCCGTTGGGGGCGACCAGGCCCGTGCGGCCGGGGCCCACGGTGAACGACAGGTCGTCGAAGACGACGGTGTCGTCGGGCCAGGCGAAGGACAGACCGGAACAGGTGATCCGTGACATGGAAGGGCTTTCACGCGATGCGACAGGGACGGTGTGGTCAGTCCTTGTTGAGCATCGGGGCCCAGCTCCATTCGGTCGGGATCAAGACAACGCCACCGTAGCAGACGCCTTCGTACTCAGCGCGACCGTTTTGTACGTGCTGAGAGGTACCCGAGACGTCGCTCGTGGACGGATGTGCCCGCCCCCGTGCGCCCGGCAGCCTTGTCCCGCAGGCAAACCGGGATCCAGGAGGGGACATGGGTACGACGACCGAGGTGCGGCCCGAGCGCAAGCCGTGGCGGCTGAGCACCAACGGCCGCCGGGTGGTGTTGGTCAGCCACATCGCGTCCGCCGGCGCCTGGCTGGGCATCGACGTCGCGATGGCCGTGCTGATCGGGGCCGCGAAGTTCACCGACGACCTGCAGGTCCGGGCGTCGAGCCTGCGCGTGCTGGAGATGGTCACCGTGTGGCCGTTGCTCGTCTGCGGGCTGCTCTGCCTCGGCTCCGGCGTGCTGCTGGGGCTCGGCAGCAAGTGGGGACTGGTGAAGCACTGGTGGGTGCTGACCAAGCTGGTGCTCAACCTGCTGCTCACCACGCTGGTCGTCGTCTCGCTGCAGTTCGAGGTGGCCGAGCAGGCCCGCCGGGCGAGCCTGATCCTCGACGGTCAGCTCGTGCCGCTGGACCTGTCGAACCTGATCTACCCGCCGGTGGTGTCGCCCGCGGCCCTGCTCTTCGCAACGATCCTGTCCGTGGTGAAACCGTGGGGTCGCGTACGCAAGACGCGGTGACCTAACGTCGGAGCCACCATGAACCCACCGGTCCCGATGCTGCCGCGCTACGGCGCCGGCTCCCTCGCGGAGGTCGCGTCGTCCCTGGTGGCCGGGATGGGCGGGCCCGGCACGCCCACGCTGGACATGCCGGCCCGGCCCAAGGTCTGCTTGCTCCTGGTCGACGGGCTCGGGTGGCACCTGCTGCGTGCGCACCCCGGCGACGCCCCGTTCCTGAACTCCCTCGCCGAGGGCCGCGGCCCGATCACGTCCGGGTTCCCGGCAACCACGGCGGCGAGCATCGCCGCGATCGGCACCGGCCGGCCGCCGGGGGAGAACGGCGTCGTCGGCCTGTCGTTCGCGGTCGACGGCGAGGTGCTGAACGCGCTGCGCTGGAACCGCCACGGCGTGGACGGGCACGTCGACCTGCGTGACACGGTGGTGCCCGAACGCATGCAACCCGAGGCCACCGTGTTCGAGCGGGCCGCGGCCACGGGCATCGCGGTCCGCATCGTCGCGCCGCGCGAGCAGCGGCGCAGCGGCCTGACCAGGGCCGTCCTGCGTGGCGGCGAGTTCCAGGGCGTGCACGCCCTGGGCGACCTGACCGCCGTGACGATCGAGGCCATGACCGCGGGCGACCGCGTGTTCTGCTACGCCTACCACGGCGATCTCGACCTCATGGGTCACGCGTACGGGCCCGGCACCGAGCCGTGGCGGCGTCAGTTGCGCCACGTCGACCTGCTGGCCGAGAGCATCGCCGGCGCTCTGCCGTCCGACGGGATGCTGGTGGTCGTCGCCGACCACGGCATGATCACCGTCGCCGCGGACGACCGCATCGACCTCGACGACCTGCCCGCCCTGCGGGCGGGCGTGGCGATGATCGGCGGCGAGCCCCGGGTGCGCCACCTCTACACCGAGCCGGGCGCGGTCGCGGACGTGCGCGCCGCCTGGCAGGAGACGCTCGGCGACAGGGCGTGGATCCGCACCCGCGACGAGGCGGCCGCCGAGGGCTGGTTCGGGCCGTCGGTGACCGACCGGGTCCGCGGTCGCATCGGTGACCTGGTCGTGGCCGCGACCGGCACCACCGGCCTGGTCCGCACGGCGGCGGAACCCGTTCTGAGCGCGATGATCGGCCAACACGGATCACTGACCCCGGAGGAGTTGCTCGTGCCCCTGTTGATCATGCCTGCTGAGGTCGCCGGAGCCGCCCGGTGAGCGCGGAGCTGTTCTCGCTCGACCCGTCGGTCGTGCACGCCAACAACGGTTCGTTCGGCGCCGTGCCGCTCGTGGTGCAACAGGCGCAGGCCGCCATCAAGGCCCGCGCCGAGGCCAACCCGGTCCGCTTCTTCCGCGTGGAGCAACGCGAACTGGTCGCGACCGCGCGGACGGCGGCGGCCGAATTCCTCGGCGTGGACGACGGCTTGGTCCTGGTGTCCAACGTGACCACCGGCGTCGCCACCGTGCTCGCCGCGCTGGAGCTGGGCGAAGGCGACGAGATCGTGGTGTCCGACCACGGCTACGGCGCGGTGTCGATCGCGTGCGAGGCGCGGGCCGCGCGGGTCGGTGCCGCGGTGCGGACCGCGCCCGTGCCGCTCACCGCCGAGCGCGACGCCACCGTCCAGGCCTTCGCCGACGCGCTGACCCCACGCACGAAGCTGGTCGTGGTCGACGCGATCACGTCGTTGACCGCCATGGTGTTCCCGGTCGCCGAGATCGCGAAGCTCTGCCACGAACAGGGTGTCGCGGTCTTCGTCGACGCGGCGCACGCGCCCGGCCAGCTCCCCGACGACCCCGAGTCGACCGGCGCGGACTTCTGGGTCGGCAACTTCCACAAGTGGGCTTACGCCGCACGGGGAACCGCCGGTCTCTGGCTGGCCCCGCAGTGGCGCGACCGGATCCCGCCGCTGGTGCCGTCGTGGGCGCACCCGGCCGGGTTCCCGGACGCCTACAGCGATGTGGGCACCGACGACCTGTCCGCGTGGGCGTCGCTGCCGACGGCGCTGGAGTTCTGGCGTGCGCAGGGTGGCTGGGACGCGGTGCGCCGCAGCGCTGCCTTGGCGGACAAGGCGGTCGAGGTCGTGGCCGCGGCCCTGGGCGCGCCGGGGCAGGTGAGCCCGCGGCACACGCCGTTGATGCGGCTGGTGCCGTTGCCCGACGGCCTGGTTCGCGACGCGGAGGACGCGAACCGCTACTACGACGAGCTTTCCACGCGCCACCGGGTGGAGACGACGATCAGCTGGTGGGGCGGGCACTGCTACGTGCGGCTGAGCTCGCACCTCTACAACAAGATCGAGGACTACGAGAAGGTGGCCGCGGCTTTGCTGGAACCCAGACGTTAGGCGCGCAACCAGTCGAGGGCGTCGGCCGTCGAGTCCAAAACGGACAGGTGGCCGGCCTCGGGCTTAAGCCACAACTCGCTGCCCCGGACCTGACCGGCCAGCCACCGCCCGTGGGCGGCGGGCACCATCCGGTCCTGACCGCCGTGCACGAACAGCACCGGGCAGCGGATGGCCGCCAGGTCGACGCCCCAGGGTTGTTGAGAGGCAAGGAGATCGTCGACGAAACCGGCGTCGCCCTCGGCCATCGCGGCGCCCACGATCCGGCCCAGCCACGACCAGCGGCCGGACAACGCCGCGTGGTCCTCAGGGGTGAACACCTCGGGATCGAACTCGGCCTTGGCGAGGTAGTCCTCCAATGCCGCTCGGCCGCGCCGGGCCGCGAAGATCTCGTCTTTGTCGTGCAGCCCGTCGAGCCAGTCGAGCCCGGCCGCGTCGGGTGGGGCCTGCCCGGACATCGACACCGCGGCGGTGACCCGGTCGGGCAGCAACGCCGCGCACGCCAGCACGTGCGGGCCGCCGCCGGAGTGACCCATCAGCGCGAACCGGTCCAGCCCCAACGCATCCGCGATCGCGGCGACGTCCGCGGCCGCCGATGCGACGTCACGCCCCGGCCGCCTCGTCGAGCCCGGGTATCCCGGCCGGTTGTAGGAGATCCACCGGACACCGGCGTCCAGCAGCGGCTCCGGCGGCTCGCCGGTGTTGGGCGAGCCGTGGTGCCAGAACACCGGCGGGCCGCTGCCAACGTCGTAAACACGCAGGGTCCGCTCGTCCGGCAGAGTGAGGAGTTCCACGGCGGCAGCCTAGCGACGCGCTGGCACACTCGACGCAATCGACGAGAAGGAGCGGGCATGCTGGTCGACGGGAACATCGGCGGGACGGTCGACGGCACCGAGGGCGGTGACCTGGACGTGCTGAACGCGCAGGTCGAGGCGGCCGAGCGGGCCGGCCTGGACGGCGTCTGGAGCACCGAGACCGGGCACGACCCATTCCTGTCGCTGCTGCTCGCCGCGCGCCAGTCGTCGAGCCTGCAGGTCGGCACGGCCATCGCGGTCGCCTTCGCCCGCAACCCGATGACCACGGCGATGACCGCGTTCGACATGCACACCTACACCGGCGGCCGGTTCATGCTCGGCCTCGGCTCGCAGATCGAGGCCCACATCACCCGCCGGTTCTCGATGCCGTGGTCGGCGCCCGCGCCGCGGATGCGGGAGTTCATCGAGGCGGTCCGCGCGATCTGGGCGTCGTGGCAGACGGGTGATCGCCTGTACTTCAAGGGCGAGTTCTACCAGCACACGTTGATGTCGCCGATGTTCCGGCCCGCGCCCAACCCGAAGGGCACGCCGCCGATCCTGCTCGCCGCGGTCGGCCCCGCCATGACGAAGGTGGCCGCCCGGGCCGCGGACGGCTTGCTGGTGCACGGCTTCACCACCGAGCGGTACCTGCGCGAGGTGACCTTGCCGATGGTGACCGAGGGCCTGGGGGAGCGGCCGCGCTCGGAGTTCGTCATCAACCTGCCTGTGCTGACCGCGACCGGCTCGACCGAGGAGGAGCTGGCGACGGCCACGCAGGCGGTGCGCGCGCAGATCGCGTTCTACGGCTCGACCAAGGCCTACCGCCCGGTCCTGGAACTGCACGGCTGGGGCGATCTGCAGACCGAGCTGCACGGCCTGTCCAAGCAGGGCGACTGGAAGGCCATGGCCGGGCTGATCGACGACACCGTGCTGCGCACGTTCGCCGTGGTCGGCTCGGCGGCGGAGGCCGGGGCCGAGATCCGCTCCCGCTTCGACGACGTGGTCGACCGCCTGACCCTGTACACGCCGTACCAGATGCAGGACGAGGTGCGGACGGCGTTGGTGGCCGCGATCCGCGGTTAGCCACCACCGTCGGCTCGCGTCAGGCGTGCAGGGAGTCTTCAGCGTGGTGGCGTACCCCCACTGCGGTGAGCACGGCGGCCAGCAAGAACGCCGCCCCGGCCACGGCCAGGGCCACGCGCATGCCCGGCACCAGGCCGGCGCCGTGACCGGCCAGGCCACCCAGGATGGCCACGCCGAGCACGCTGCCCAGCTGGCGTGCGGCGTTGATCACTCCGGCGGCCAGGCCGGCGCGGTCGTCGGGGGCCGCGTCGGTGACCGCGGTCGTCGCGGCGGGCATCGTGAACGACATGCCGAAGCCGGTCGCGACCAACGGCAGAACGAGCCACAGGTAGGCCGTGTGCTCGCCGGCGATCATCAAGCCGAGCAGGCCCGCGGCGCCGATCAGCAGGCCGACCAGCATGGTGCGGCGCGGGCCCCCGGTCGCCGCCGTGTAGCGGCCCGACAACGCCGACCCGATCGCGGCCATGCCCATCTGCGGCAGCAGCGCCAGCCCGGCCACCAGCGCCGACAGGTGCCGGGGTTCCTGCAGGTACAGGTTCAGCACGAACAACTCACCGTAGAAGCCCAGGTTGATCAGCAGGCCCACCGCCGTCCCCGCCGACAACGTCGCATCGCGGAAGAGGCTCAACGGCAGCATCGGATCCTTGGCTCGGCGCTGGGCCAGCACGAACGCGACCCCGGCCACGAGGAACACCGCCGCGGACACCACCGCGACGCCGACGTGCGTGTGTTCGATCAACGCGACCGTCAAGGCCGTCAACGCGAGCGCGGCCAGGACCTGACCGACCAGGTCCAACCCCCGTGGGCGCGGCTCGGGAGCCGGGACGGTACGGGCGATCAGCCAGCACGCGGCCAGGCCGATCGGCACGTTGACCAGGAAGACCGACTCCCAGCCGACCAGGCCGACCAGCAACCCGCCCAGGATCGGGCCTGCGGCCGCCGCCCCACCGGCCACGCCGCCCCAGATGCCGACGGCGCGCGCCCGCGCCTGCCGGTCGGGGTTCGCCGCTCTGAGCAGGGCGAGCGAGGCGGGCACGGCCAGGGCCGCGCCCACGCCCTGCAGGATCCGGGCCGCGATCAGCACCGGGAGGTTCGGCGCGGCACCGCACGCGATCGACGCGACCACGAACGCGACCAGCCCCCACTGGCAGACCCGGCGGGCGCCCAGCAGATCGGCCAGCGCGCCGCCGGAGAGCAGCCCGGCGGCCAGCACCAGCATGTAGCCGTCCACCACCCACTGCAGCCCGGTCACGTCGGCACCCAGGTCGGCGCGCAGAGCCGGCAGCGCCGCGTTCACGATCGTCGTGTCCAGGATGACCATGAAGTAGCCCATGCAGATGGCGAGCAGGGCCCACGGACCAGCACCACGAACATTGGTAGTCCCCATGACTCCTCCCTACCGCATGGGTACGACAGAACGGCCCGCTCGGTGCGACGCGGACGCACCGAGCGGGCCGTTCTTCCTCCGGCGGGAACGCCGCCGGCCCACCGTCGGGTGAGCGGGCCGGTTCGTTCCGTTGTGATGCCGGATAACCACCCCTAGCGGGTCTCAAACACGGCGGACGACCAAAATCGCCGAGTCCACTCGCGGTGGCGGGGCGAACGCGTGCCTGGGCAGCGAAAGCCCTGCTCGCACGGCGAATCGCCGCCCGCGGGCCTGGGCGACCTGCCGGTGCACGAAGGCGCGCTGCAACACCAGGTCTGCGGCGACGAGTTGCGACCGCGGCGCCAGCAGGACGCGCCGCAACTCGCTGGAGATCCCGTACGGCGGGCTCGCCACCACCCGGAACGGCCGCCCGGGCAGCCGCAGGGTCCGCGCGTCGGCTTCGACGACGGTCACCGGGGCACCGGCGAACCGCGCCCGCAGCTGCCGCGCGCGCGGGGTGCAGCTCCACCGCGAGCACGCGGGCGCCCGCCTCGACCAGGTGCCGGGTCAGCGCGCCGTCACCGGCGCCGACGTCCAGCACGAGCTGGCCCGGTCGCACGCCGGCCTCGGCGACGACCCGGCGGGCCCAGTGGTCAACGAGCGGGTGCCAGCCCCACGCGCGCCGCGACCGCCCGGCCGCGGACACGACGCACCATCACCATGAACAAGCTCATGGCGAGGACCGTAGAACCCCCGGCCGGACGGCGAAACCGAATATTCAGGCCAGTGCGGCGGCCATCCCGGTCACGGCCTGTTCGAGGAGCTCCGCGCTCGTGCCGAAGTTCAGCCGCACGCAGCCGTCGCCGGGCGCGCCGAACCGCGAACCCGGCTCCAGCGCGACCTTTCCCTTGACCAGGAACAGGTCGCGCACGGTGTCGCCCGGCCCGATCGCGGAGCAGTCCAGCCACGCGAGGTAGGTCGCCGACGGCGGCTGCCAGCGCACCGACGGCAGGTGTTCGGCCAGCAGTTCGCCCAGCAACGCGCGGCGCGCCACCAATGTGGACAACAACTGCTCCAGCCACGGCTCGCTGTCGGTGAACGCCGCGATCGACGCCAGCACGCCGAAGTGCCCGGTGCGCCAGCGGATGTCCGGCGCCATCCGCGCGACGACGTCGGCCATGGCGGGCGACGCGGTGATCGCGGCCGCGCACTTCAACCCGGCGAGGTTCCACGCTTTGCTCGCCGACATCAGGCTTATCGCGACGTCGGCGGCGCCGGGGACGGTCAGCAGCGGGGTGAACTCCGCGCCGGGCAGCACCAGCGGCGCATGGATCTCGTCACTGATGACGACCACGCCGTGGCGCTTCGCGAGCGTCACCAGTTCGGTCAGCTCACCGCGGGAATGCACGCGGCCCACCGGATTGTGCGGATGACACAAAACGTAAACGCCCGGCTGCGTTGCGAATGCGCGATCCAGCGCCGGCAGATCCAGCCGGTAATCCTCGGTGAGCGGAACTTCGAGCAGTTCCGTACCGGCTTCGGGAGCCCAATGGAAGAACGGTGGGTACACCGGCGGGCTGATCACCACCCGGTCGCCGGGTCTGGTCAGCACCCGCAGCAACTCCACCACGCCGACCCCCACGTCGGTCACGGACGTGACCGATGTGGGGTCGAGGTCCCAGTCCCAGCGGCGCCCGGCGAACCCGGCGAGGGCCTTGCCAAGATCAGGACTGGCCAGTGCATACCCGGTGTCGGAACGGGCCACTGCCTGCTGCAACGCCGCCGCGACCGGCGGCGCGAGCGGGAAATCCATCTCCGCGACGGTCAGCGGCAGCACGTCCGAGGGGTAGGTCCGCCACTTGGCGCTCTGCCGGGTACGCAGCTCGGCGAGCGGCGGCACGGGCAACTCATCGGTCATGCCCCCATCATCGCGCATGTGGACGGTTCACCGAAGCAGTCGATTTCCCGTTCGATTTCCCGCAGCCGAAAGAGCACAACGGCACTAGGTGCTCGCGTTTGTCCCACTCAGACTGACGGTTCGCAATCCGGCGTCGAGAGGGGTGGAACATGGTCGGATCGAGAAAGGTCGTCCTGGCGTCATCGGCGATTCTGGTCGCGCTTCTCGTGCCTGCGGGAGCGGCACAGGCGGGCGGCACAGGGCACGGTCCCAACCACCGTCACGGTCCTAAGGTGACGGTCATCGCGTCCGGTTTGGACAATCCGCGCGGCCTCGCGTTCGCCCGGGACGGCTCCCTGTACGTGGCCGAGGCCGGCGCGGGCGGCGCTGGACCGTGCCAGCCGGGCCCGGAGGGCGGCGAGGTGTGCTTCGGCACCAGCGGCGCCATCACCAAGATCGGCCACGGCCACCAGTACCGCGTGCTGGCCGGGCTGCCGTCGACCGCCGCGCCCGACGGCTCGCAGGCCATCGGCCCGTCGGACGTGACGTTCAAGGACGGCCGCCTGACCTTCACCGTCGGCCTGGGCGCCGACCCCGCGGTCCGCGCGGACCTGCCCGCGGCCGGGCGCAACCTCGGGTGGCTGCTGCAGGCCGGACGCCATGGCGTAAGCCGCATCGCTGACATCGCCGGCTACGAAGCCGTGGCCAACCCCGATGGTGGCGTCCCGGACAGCAACCCGAACTCGGTGCTCGCGACGTCGTCGGGCTACGTGGTGGCCGACGCGGGCGGCAACGACCTGGTCAAGGTGTCCGGCAGGCACCACACGGTCTCCACGATCGCCACGTTCCCGTCGCAGATGGTGGACGCGCCGCCGTTCCTCGGCCTGCCGCCGGGCACCCAGATCCCGATGGAGGCCGTGCCGACGTCGGTCGTGCGTGGCCCGGACGGCGCCTACTACGTCGGGCAGCTGACCGGCTTCCCGTTCGTGCCGGGCAAGGCGAGCGTCTGGCGGGTCGTGCCGGGGCACGCCCCGAAGATCGTGGCCCGCGGGTTCACCAACATCATCGACCTCGGTTTCGACCGGCGCGGCACGCTCTACGTGCTGGAGATCGCCAAGAACGGCCTGTTGTCGGAGGACCCGACGGGCGCCTTGATCAAGGTCGGCCGGCACGGTGAGCAGCACGTCGTGATGTCGACCGGGCTGATCACGCCGGGCGGGCTGGCGTTGCGGGGCGACGCCGCCTACGTGTCGAACTGCGGCACGTGCGCCGGCGGCGGCCAGGTCTTGCGCATCTCCCTGCGGTGATCGACCACCACGAAGGCACGCGGCCCGCCCGGATCACCCGGGCGGGCCGCGTCGCGTGTAGTGCGCGTGTAGCGCCCCTGGGCATCGTTCGGGACGTACACCGTAGGACTTGCGGGGCACGCGCACCCCGCATGGACGGCCGGTGCGAGGCTCCACGGGCACCCGCCCAGGGACGATCCGCTCGCACCGGCCGTCAGTCCTGCGGTAAATCGTGCGGTCAGTCCTGATTGTGGGACTGCGGCACCATCGCCAGCGCGGCTCGCTCGCCGCGGCGGTTGCCCGTGCGCCGGAACACCGCGAGCGCACGCTGCGCGACTCCGCTCGCGGCCCGCGGTTCCCCGGCCGCCAACAGGATCGCGCCCAGTTCCACCAGCGCGTACGCCGTGCACCGCTCGTCGTCGAGCGACTCGAGGATGTCCCGCGCTTTGTGCACAGTGGACAGGGCGGCGCGTACGTCGTCGTCCTCGCGGTGCATGACGGCGAGGTCCACCAGCACCTTGGCCTCGCGGTGGGCGTCGCCGACCTCCTTGGCCAGCGCCAGCGCCTTGTGCAACCACTCGCGGGCGGCGTCGCGGTCGCCGAGTTCGCGGTGCACCATGCCGATCGAACGCAGCACCTGCGCCTGCCCGTTGCCGTCCCCGGCCTTGGTGAGCCCGGCCAGCGCGTCGAGGTAGTGCGGCATCGCCTTGCGTGGCCGGCGCCGGGCCCGGGCCAGCGTGCCCTGCCCGGCCGTCGCGACGGCGATGCCCCACGCGTCCCCGGCTTCGCGGTAGGCGTTGCCGGCCCGCAGCCAGGCCTTCTCGGCGTCGGGGTACTCGTCGCGGTAGAGGTGGACCTGGCCGATGCCCCGCAGCAGGTGCGCCTCGCCGAGCACGTCACCCGCCGCCTGCACCGCCGGTAGCGCGGCCCGGTGGCTGCGCTGCCACTCGTCGTACTCGCCCCGCAGATCGAAGAAGGGCACCGCGCACAACGCGAGCTGCCACGCGAGCGTCGCCTCGCCGCTCTGGGCGGCCAGCTCGACCTGGGCGAGCAGCGTGCGCCGGGTCGCGGTCAGCCAGCACACCGGCGCGTCGGTCGGGTCCAAGGCGGGCTGCCAGCCCCGCGGGGTCACGCGCGCGGCGCCGAACGCCGCGGGCAGCAACGCGACCGCTCGCGCGGTCAGCGCGAGCGAGGCCTCGATAGCCCGCCGGATCGCGGCCTGGCGTTCGGCCCTCGGCTGCTTCTCCAGCAGTTCGGCGGCGTAGACGCGGATCAGGTCGTGCATCCGGTAGCGCGGCTCGCCGATCGCGTCCACCCCGGTCGACGCGACGAGGTTCGCGTCGACGAGCACGTCCAGGACGTCTTCGCTGCGGTGGCGGCCGAGCAGCGCGTCGACCAGCCAGCCGGTGACGTCCTGGGCGCCGAGCAACGCCAGGCGCGCGAATGCGGGCACGGCCTCGGACGGCAGCTGGCGCACGCTCAGCTCGAAGCTGGAGCGGGCCGCGAGCTGGCCGATCCGCAGCTCGTTGAGCCGGCTCGACTCGTCGGCCAGGCGGGTGCGCAACGTCTTCAGGCTCCAGCCCCGCCGTCCGGCCAGCCGCGCCCCGGCGATGCGGATGGCCAGCGGGAAGTACCCGCAGTAGCGCACGATGGCGGCCGCCTCGGCCGGCTCGGCCTGGACGCGTTGCGTGCCCGCGATCCTGGCCAGCAGCAGCAAGGCTTCCTGCTCGTCCAGGACGTCGAGGTCGACCTGGCGCGCACCGTCCACATCGGAGATCCGGGCGCGGGTGGTGACCAGCACCGCGCATCGTTGCTCAGCGGGCAGCAGCGGCCGGAGTTGTTGCGCGGACGCGGCGTCGTCGAGCACGAGCAGCACCCGCCGGCCGGTCAGCCGGGACCGGAACAGGGCGGCGCGCGCGTCCAGCCCGACGGGCAGCGCCTCGCCGACGACGCCGAGCAGGTGCAGCAGATCGGCGAGGACATCGAGCGGCGTGCGCGGGTTGCCGGTGGCGTGCAGGTCGACGTAGAGCTGCCCGTCGGGGAACTCCTCGCGCACCTGGTGGGCGAGGTGGACGGCGAGCGCGGACTTCCCGGTGCCCGGCGCGCCGACGAGCATCGTGACCGTGGGCGCCCCGGCCTGCGCGCCGGGCGCCACGGCGGCCCGCAGTTCCTCGAGTTCCGGCTCGCGCCCGGTGAAGTCGGCGACGTCCGGCGGCAGCTGGTGCAGCGCGATCGCCGTGTCCCCGCGCTGTTGTTCACCACTGGGCCGCTCGCCCCGCAGGATGGCGAGGTGGGTGCGGCGCAGGTCCTCGCCGGGCTCGATCCCGAGATCGGCGACGAACCGGTCCCGCACGGCGCGGTAGAGCTCCAGCGCCTCGGCGCGCCGGCCGCCCTTGTCCAGGGCCAGCAACCGTTGCTGCCACAGGCGTTCGCGGTAGGGGTGCCGGTCGAGCAACTCGGCCAGCTCGCCGTCGACGGTGTCCAGCCCGCTACCTTCGGCGATGCGCAGCGCGAGCCGGTCCTCGGTCGCGGTCAGCCGGGCCTCGATCAACCGGCCGAGCTCGGGGGCCCAGCCCGGCGGCGTCGGCAGGTCCTGCAGCGGCGTGCCCCGCCAGAGCGCCTCGGCCTCGTCGAGCAGCCGCAGCGCGGTGGCCGGGTCGCCGTCCCGGCGGGCGCGGGTGGTGAGCTGCTCGAAGAGCGTGGCGTCGAGGCGTTCGGCGGCGAGCGCCATTGTGTAGTGACCGCCCCGGGTGAGCAGGCCTTCGCCTTCGGGCAGCGGCGGCATGAGCTTGCGCAGCCGGTGCACGTAGGTCTGGAGGTTGGCCGCCGCCGACGCCGGCGGCCGCGACGGCCAGACCGTTTCGATCAGCTGGTCCGGCGTCACCTGGTGGTTGACGTGGAGCAACAGGTGCGCCAGCACGGTGCGCTGGCGGTCGCCGCCGAGCGGGATCGTGCGCGCGCCGTCCCGCAGGTCCAGCGGACCCAGGATGCGGAACTGGACGGACACGCGAGGAGGCTAACCCAGCGCGGGGCGGGTTCAGACGCGTTCGTGGAGTTCGGCCAGCAACGCGGCGACGGCTTCGGGTGCTTCGTAGACCGGGCTGTGGCCGGTGGGCAGGACGTGCAGCTGTGCGCCCGGGATCCCGCCGGCCAGGCGCTGCGCGTGCTCGACCGGGCGGGCGCGGTCGAACTCACCGTGGACGACCGTGACCGGCACGGTGATCTCGGCCAGGCGCGGCGTGAAGTCCAGCGAGCGCTGGCTGTCCAGCACCTCGTAGGTGACGTCGGGAGACGCCGCGCCGGCGTAGGCGAGCAACGCGGTCATCGTCGCCTCGTCCGGCGGCCGGGCGAAGCTGCGGTCCAGGACGCCGCGCCACAGGGCCGGGCCCCACTGGGCGCGGATCATACTCAGCAGGCCGTCGACGTCGCCGTGGCCGGACATCGAGGCGCCTGTATCGACGAGCATCAGGGCGGCGACCGATTCCGGATGCGCCAGGGCCAGCTGCAACGCGATCGCACCGCCGGTGGAGTGACCCAGGACGACGTGCGGTTCGGTCGGCGTGATGCGCGCGGCCACCGTGGGGATGTCGGCAGGGGAGCCCAGGGCCATCCAGTCCACTGTGGACAAAGGGGTTCGCTCGGCGAGCCGGTCGAACAGCGATGGGGCGCAGAGCGTGCCGGGGATCGCGAGGGTCTTCACGCCCGCTTGCCGCTCTCCTCGCGCACCGGCTCCTCGACCGCTTCGTCCCCGTCGAGTTCGTCGAGCTCCTTGTGGAGCTCCTCGTCGGCGTCCTCGGCCGGGTCGTCGTGGTCGTCACGGGTGTCGTGGTCGTCGATGTAGAGATCGGCGAGGTCGTCCAGGTTGCCGGAGTGGGAGGGCTCGTCGTCCCTGCTGTCCTTGTCCTCCTCGATCTCCGGTGTCTCGAGGACGCCGGTCTTCACGCCGACCGTCGGGTCGAGGATCGTGGTGATCGGCTCGATCTCCTGCGGCTCCGGGCGTGCCGCGATCGACGCCGCGATCGTGCTGATCAGCACGCCCCCTAGGACCACGCCCAGCGCGGGCAACGGCGCCGGTGCCACCACGCGGAAGATCGACAGCCACACGACGGCCAGCAGACCGGTGCCGATCCCGGCCGGCAAGAAGCGGCCGATGGCCCACCCGCGGGTCACCTGGTGCTCCCGGCGGCCGAGCGCACGCAGGCCGCTCGTCCACGCCGCCGCGGCGAAGACCAGCAACACCACGCCGAGCGCGCCGAAGAGCGACAGCAGCGACCCGCGGACGTCGGTCACCGCGTCGGCGCTGCCCAGCGACGTCCCGCCCTGGTCCAGCAGCTCCACCGACGCCGGCATCAGGCCGATCGCCTGGTTGCGCAGGTCACCCAGGTCGAGCACCAACGTCCGGGTGGCGAGTTCGTGCGGGGCGACGTCGAACGGCATGGCCGTGTCGTAGCCGAAGAACGAGAGGCCGAAAACGCCACCGGAGAACCGGATCGTGCGCACGTGCTGCGGGTTCTGGCCGTTGTTGGCCGCGGTGATCAGCAGCGACACCGGCTGGTCGGGGTCGATCGACACGGTCTGGGCGCCGAGCGGTTGCCCGTTGGCGGTCACGGTCACCGAGAGCGCGATCGAGTTCGGATCGGCCGCGGCCGGTGCCGCCGCGGCGAGCGCGGGAGCCGCTAACACGGCCAACGCCGCGACCAGACGCCTCATGTGCAACCCCCGGTTGAACGGGCCCAGGACAGGGCGGGAATGCTACCGGCTGCCGATTCCGACCTGAGGGGATGGCTGGTGTGGGAGTGAGTCGACGGGCGGCCGCCTTGATCGTCGCCGGATCTGCCCTGTTCACAGTGGCTGTCGGGCTGGCTCCCAGCGCGGCCGCGCGTGCCGGGGCGAGCGTCAGCCTCTCGCCGTCCACCGGGCCGTCCGGGTCCTCGGTGACCATCGGGTGGCAGGGCTTCGGCCTGTGCGCGAGGGTCAGCTTCACGTGGGACGGCGCGCCGTTCGTCACCGGTGGTGGCTTAGCGGGCGGCGGTTCGGTGCGGGCAACCGTGCCCGGGACCGCGCCGGGCTCGCACATCGTGACCGGTTCTTGCGCAGGAACGGCCATGTCGGCCACCGCGATCTTCCACGTCGTGTCCGGCTCCCCGGCTCCGCCGCCCACCACGACGAACCGCCCGCCGACGACCACCACCGCCGCGCCGCCGTCGGACACCACCACGACGACCACGACCACGACGACAACGACCACCACCACGACGACGTCGAAGCCGCCGCCGCGGCCGACGGGCGCCCCGCCGGTGCACGTGGACGGCACGCTCAACTTCGACCGCCCGGCCATCCGGCCCGGCGACCCGCTCACCGCGTCCGGCGAGGGTTGCCCGCCCGGTGCGGTGGTCCAGCTGACCTCCGACGGCCAGCCGGTCGGCCGGGTCACCGCCGACAAGACCGGCGCGTTCACCGCCAAGGTCGAGTTCACCACCGTGGAAGCCGGTCGCCGCGAGGTGGTGGCCGACTGCGGGATCAAGCTCGCGGGTTACGTGGACGAAGAGGTCACCACGTCGACCGGCGCCACCGCACCCGCGGTGCTCTTGCTGGTGTTCTTCCTGGTAGCGGGGATCGGCGTGCTGCGCTGGCGTTAGATCTTGCGGCTCTTGTAGCCAGGCACGACGAACCGGTTGAGGAAGCCGCCGATGCTGTCGGCCTCCATGAGCCGGCGGTGGATGGCAGCCGGGACGGAGTAGTACTCGTAGAGCGATCCGTCGCTGAACTCGAGTTCCATCGTCTTGGACTCCGGGTCGTAGCCGATGGATCGCACGACGCTCGACTTCACCGGTTTCCGCCGCATCCATCCATCGTGCCAGTCGGGCAGGATGGCGACATGGCCGAGCACCGCCTGGATCCCACGCTCGACACCGTGACCGACGTCTTCGCCCGCGATCGCGCGCCGGTGCTGACGATCGATCCCGGCGACACGGTAGAGGTGCGCACCCTCGACGCCGCCGGACAGCTCACGAAGCCGTCGGCGCCAGGCGTGCCGGCCGATGGCCTGCTGGACAGCAGGCGCGGGCACTGCCTGGCCGGGCCGATCGCCGTGCGTGGCGCCGAACCCGGGATGACGCTGGCCGTGCGGGTCGAGTCGCTGCGGCCGGGCGACTGGGGTTACACCGTCGCCGCGGCCCGGGACAACGAGCTGAACAAGCGGCTCGGCGTGGTGCCCGGCGACCCGGCGTGGCTGCTGTGGGACATCGAGGACGGGTTGGCGCGCAACAACCTCGGCTTCACCGTGCGGACCGCGCCGTTCCTGGGCGTGATCGGGTTGACGCCGGACGAGCCGGGCGAGCACTCGACGGTGCCGCCGCGGCCCTGCGGCGGCAACATCGACTGCCGCGAACTGATCGCCGGATCGACCTTGTACCTGCCGGTCGAGGTCGCCGGGGCACTGTTGTGCGTGGGTGACGGGCATGCGGCCCAAGGCGACGGCGAGGTCGCGGGCACGGCGATCGAGTGCGGGATGACCTCCCGGCTGGTGGTCGACCTCGAACCCGACCCGGCCGTCGCGACGGCGCACGCGATCACGCCCGCCGGCCGGATTACGTTCGGGTTCAGCCCTGACCTCAACGAGGCGACGGCGCAGGCGCTCGGAGCGATGCTCGACTGGTTGCAGCGGTTGTTCGGGGTGGATCGGGCTTCTGCGCTGGCGTTGGCCAGTCCGGTGGTGGATTTGCGGGTGACGCAGGTTGCCAACCAGACGTGGGGTGTGCATGCCGTGCTGGCGGATGGGGCGCTTCGCCGGTGAGTGGGGGTGTCAGCGGTTGAGCAGGGCGTCTACGGCGCCCGCCGCGATCGCCACCGCCAGGTCCGCTCCCGGGCACGCGTGCGGTCCCGCGCCGAACGGCATTGCTGCGAGGTCCACCGGCACCACCGTGCCCGCTCTTACGGTGCCGTAGTCCAAGTGGGTGTCCGCGACTGCCATCCGGCGGGTGCTGCGCACCGGCGGCGTGTCCCGCAATGCTTGTGCCACAGCGGAATCACCCGAGCTCGCGCCCGTCGCCAGCGCCGCCCGGATGAGGGCGGCGGTCGCCGCGTAGGTCTGCACCAGCAGGCCGATGACGGCAGCCGTGCGCTCGTCGGGGACGCCGCCGCACGCGTGCACCAGGGCGTCGAGGGCGTCCTGGACTTCCGGGCCACCGCTCGCCCCGGTCAGGTAGACCGATGCCACGGCCGCCACCGAATCCGGTGGAGCATCGGGAACACCGAGCGCCGCCGCTAGGACGACGACCGGCACTGTGTCCACATCGGACTCACCGGCGGCGAGCTCGAACGCCGATGCCCGCGCGGACTCCAAGTCCACGCGGGCCAGCTCGGCCAAGGCGAGCGCCCGGCGCCGCTCGTGCGCCGGTCCACTGCTGAACCGGGCGACGTTCGCCCGCAGCCAACCGATGCCGCCCGCTTCCCAGCCATAGCCGACCGCGGGCGGCACCACGAAGTTGTCGTCGTCGAGCACAGTGGTGGCCATGGCTGGGAACGCTATGCCCGGTTCATTTCGGTGCGACCCGAAAAAGGGTCACATGTTCTGCGCGGCCTTCTTGATCGCCGTGCGGATGCGGGGGTAGGTGCCACAGCGGCAGATGTTGCGCAGGCCGTCCAGGTCCTCGTCGGTGATCTGGCGGCCCTCCGCCCGCACCTTGTGCACCAGGGCGACCGCCGCCATGATCTGGCCCGGCTGGCAGAAACCGCACTGCGCGACGTCCTCCTCCAGCCACGCCTCCTGCATCGGGTGCAGGTCGGCGCCGACCGTGGCGGGCAGGCCCTCGATCGTGGTGATCTCGTCGGAGTCCTTGATCTGCGACACCGGCACCGAGCACGGGTTGAACGCCTTGCCGTTGATGTGCGAGGTGCAGGCCTTGCACACGTTGAGGCCGCAGCCGTACTTCGGCCCCGTCACCCCGAGGATGTCGCGCAGCACCCACAGCAGTCGAACATCATCGGCGACGTCGACGGTCACCCGGGTGCCGTTCAGCTGGAAAGTATGCGTTGGCACGGAAGACTCCTCAGAAGGTGTGGTCGAGGCCGTCGGTGGGCGACTGCGGGGTGGACGGTTCCAGGGGCAGCGGCTCGAAGCTCAGCGTCCCGTGGTTGATCGGGAACGTGGTCGGCATCTTGCCCACGGCCCGCGCGTACGCACACGCCACGGACGCGGCCACCGGGGCCACCGCCAGCTCGCCCGCACCGCTCGGGGTCTCGCTGTTCGCTGGCATGATGACGACGTTGACCTCGGGCGGGGTGTTCCACTGGCGCGTGTAGAAGTAGTTGTCCCAGCTGCCTTCCAGCGGCAGGCCGTCCTTGATGTGCAGGCTGGAGGTCAGGATGATCGCGATGGCGTCGTTCATCCCCCCGATCATCTGCGCCTCGAGGCCCTTCGGGTTCAGCGGCAGGCCCGCGTCCACCACGATCGTCGCCTTGGTGACCCGTGGCCCGGTCACGCCCTCGCTGGTCGGCACCGGCCGGTTGACCGTCTCCGGGCGGCAGTCGACCTCGGTGAGCACCGCGACCGCGCCGCGGTACTCCGAGTGCACGGCGATGCCCTGCGCCACGCCCTTGGGCAGCGCCCGGCCCCACTGGCCGACCTCGACGGCCTTGTCGAGCACCGCACGCAGCTTGGCGTCGCGCAGGAAGGACCGGCGGAACGCCACCGGGTCCTTGCCCATCTTCTTGGCCAGCTCGTCGACCACCAGCTCCAGCGCGGTCACCACGTTCGGCGAGTAGATGTTGCGCATGCTGCCCGTGTTGAACCGCAACGGGATCTCGTTGAGCAGCTGGGTGACGACACCGAAGTTGTAGGGCACCGACTGGGTCAGCAGGAAGATCGTCTCGGCGAAGCTGAGGTTGCCGCCGACCGGCAGCCGGGCCGCGGTCGCCGTCAGCACCTCGCCCAGGCCGTGGCTGAAATCGGTCTGCACGCTGGTGTGCCGCTGCTCGAACGTGAGCACGTTGCCCAGCAGGTGCGTGGCGCGGACCCGGTTGATGCTCATCGGGTGGGTGCGGCCCTGGCGGAAGTCGTCGGTGCGCGACCACATCAGCTTGACCGGCTTGCCGATCTTCTTGGAGAACTCGGCGGCTTCGGCGGCGACGTTGTGGAACAGGTGCCGGCCGAACGAGCCGCCGCCGGTGACCACGTGCACCTTGACCTTGTCCAGCGGCATGCCCAGCATCGCCGCGATGTCTTCCTTCGCGGTGATCGGGATCTTCAGGCTCGACCAGATCTCGGCGCTGTCGGAGCGGACGTCGGCGATCGCGTTGTCGGGCTCCAGCGCCGCGTTGCTCGCGAAGTTGAAGACGAACTCCGCGTCCACGCTCAGCGCACCCAGCGGCGGCACGGCCAGCGGCAGCGTCGCGGCCTTGAGCTTCTGCAGCACGGTCGCGTCGGACTCCTTGTCCACCGTGCCCGGACCCCACGTGACGTCGAGCGCGCGCAACGCGTCGATGCACTGGCCGAAGGTCTGCGCCCGCACGCCGACGCCGTAGGTGATCGCCGCGACGTCGGTGACGCCGGGCATGGCGAGCACCGCGGCCTTGTTGTTGATCGACTTCACCGTGCCGTTGATGGTCGGCGGGCGGCGGACCATGGCCGGCAGGGCGCCCGGCACCTTCATGTCCATCGCGAAGACCTTGCGCCCGGTGACGATGTCACGGGCGTCGATGCGGTTCTGCGGCGTACCGACGATCGTGAAGTCCGCGCTCTTCTTGAGCGTCACGTCGGCGGCGACCGTGGTCGTGGTGCTCGCCGCCGCTTTGGTCAGCTCGCCGTAGTGCGCGCTGCGCCCGGACTTGTGCGCGACCACACCGTCCTTTGTGGTCAGCTGGGACGCGGGGACGCCCCACTGCTTCGCGGCCGTGTTCACCAGCTGCGCGCGGGCGATCGCCGCGGCGGTGCGGATCGGGGTGTACATGCTGCGCACCGAGTTGGAGCCGCCGGTGAGCTGGTTCATCATCAGCTCGGGTCGCGCGTCGGCAAGGGTGATGTGCACCTTGTCCAGCGGCAGGTCCAGCTCCTCGGCAATCAGCATGGCCGCCGTCGTGGTCATGCCCTGGCCGACTTCGGCGCGCGGCAGCGCGAACGACGCGGTGCCGTCCGTGTTGATCTCGACGGAGATCAGCCCGGAGGTGGGCAGCGCGGCGAGGTTCTGCGCGTCGCCGAGGTCGAGGATGTCCTCGGGCTGCGGGAGGGTCGGGATCGCCGCGTCTGCCTTGGCGGAAGAGGCGAACAACTGCACGCCGACGGCGAGCGTCGGGGCGGCGACGAGATAACCGAGGAACTTGCGGCGGTGCACTTCGGTGGGGTCGGTGCCCGGCATGGGGCGCCCGGGGGCTGCCATGGGGACGTCCTCTCCGCTCACAGCGGGTGAGCAGGTGGTGGCCGAGGGGATGCTCTGAACGCGGAGTGTGTCACCTCGTACACGGCGTCGGTAGCAACGCCGTGCCTACATTTGGCCTATCGGCGTTGTGCACCGTGCACAGTGCGAGGCTGGGGCCGTGACCTGCGATCCTTCGCCTGTGAGCGAGCAGGGCGGTGCGTGGCTGCTGAAGCGCGGGGACGAGGTCCTCGGCGAGGTCCACCTGACCCCGGACGGTGACTTCCCCTGGCTCGTCGGCCGGTTCACCGCGCGGCCGGGCTTTGCCGCGGTGAAGGAACTCTTCGATGCCCTGCGCGACCGCGCGGACGAGCAGCGGCGCGCCTGGGCGACCCGGACCATCGAGGAGACGATGACCTTCGTCGCGCCTGATGGACCGGTGGCCGAGTTCTGGCTGCACATCGACGGTGACCGGGCGTGGTTCCGCTACAGCGACGAGCCGCTCGAAGAGGATTGATCAGGCCAGCGGGCCGGGTGGCAGCAGCCAGGAAGCCCGCAGCGCCAAGGTCAACTCGACGGTCGCCGTCGGGTCGTCGAGCCGCTGGCCGGTGATGGACTCGATGCGGCGGATGCGGTTGATCACCGTGTTGCGGTGGCAGTGCGCGGCTTTCGCGGTCGCGCTGATCGAGCCGCCGGTGGCCAACCACGCCGCCAGCGTGTCCAGCAGGAGCCGTCGTTCGGCCAGCGGCACGCGCAGCAGCGGCCCGAGGCGGCGGTCGACCAGGTGCCCGGCGATCTCCGGTGCGCTCAGCAACAGCGCCTCCGGCAGCCGCTGGCTCATCGCGGCGACCTCGATCTTGCCCGGGGTGATCGTGTTGCGGGCCAGCACGGCCTGCCGGTACGCGGTGTCGGCGTCGGCGAGCCCGGAGACCTCGAGCGACAGCCCCGCCCGCGCCTTGACGTGCTTGGCCAGCACGGCGTGCGCCTTGTCGAGGTCGACCGTGCCCAGCGACAGCACCCCGACGAGCGTGTTGGTGCGCACCTGCCACGCGGAGTCGATGCCAGCCACGCAGAGCCGTTGCGCCAGCGCCGGGCCGGTGCGCTCGTCGCCGGTGTCCACATCGATCACGACGACGGCATACCGGCCTTCGAGGGGCACCTCGATGATCCGCGCCGCCTCCAGCGCGAACGCGAGGTCCTTGGCCCGCCCGTGCAGCAGGCCCTCCCAGAGCGTGGCCCGGCGCCGCTCGTCGACCCGCACCAGTTCACGCTCGGTCTGGTGGTAGGCCGTGGCCACCTGCGCCGACGTCGCGTCGACCACCTGCCAGACCCACGTCGCCATGTCGACCAGCTCGCCCTGGTCGACGTGCCCGTCCTTGCGGGCCTCCTCGATCAGCGACTCCCAGATCAGCCGGCCGCCGAGCCGGAAGGACCGCAGCACGTCGTCGAGCGGCATCCGCTGCTCCGCACGGTGCCTGCCGGTCGCTCGGGCGGCGTCGTACGGTTCTTTCCCGTTGCTGTTGTTCTCAGCGGCGGACGCGATCAGTTGCAGCACCCGCGTGATGTTGTCGTGGCAGGAGCGCCACAGGTCCTCCGGCGGCACCACGCCGACCCGCTCGTAGCCGCTGTTCTGCTCGCCGATGATCCGCACCAGGGCGTCGGTCAGTTCCGGCACCCGTGTCAACACCTTGGCAACCAAGGATTTCGCGGTCCGGCTGGCAACGTCGCCCGGCTCGTCCATGTCGGACACAGCATAAGCTCAGTGCAGCGCTCGCAACCGTTCGCGCTCCTGGGATCGATTCCGTTCGATCGCCCGCGCCAGCGATTTCACGCCTTGCTGCTGCCCGTTCGCCAGTTCGCCGGTGGCCAGCACGCCGCTTTGGGCGAGGTGTTCGTCGAGCAGCGGCCGCAGGTGCCGGTCGAACTCGGCGCCGTGATCGGCACGCAACACGATGAGGTCGGCCGCGGTGACCATGCCGGGCATCCGGTGGCCCGCGTGCACGTCGGTGTCCGGCAGCCCGGCCGCCACCCGCAACGCCCGCAGCCGATCGAGTTCGGCGCGGTGTTCGATCAGCACGGCCGCGGCCAGCCCACGCAGGCCCGGGTCGTCGCTGTGGTCGGCGGCCAGCGCGAGTGCGTCGGCCATGTGCTCGGTCATCGGGATCATCAGCTGCAGCCAGGCCGTGTCGGTGGCGTTGAACGCGGGGTCAGGTGCCGTGGACCCCATGGGTGCGGCCGTGCCGCCGGGTCCACATGCGACGAGCAGCACCAGGAGAAGGGCGAGCGGCCCGCCGCGCCGAAGCGCGGCGCGGCGGGCCGGTTGCTCACACATCGGGCCGGCCGGGCAACCGGTAGTTGTCGCCGAGCGCGGCGCCGCGGTCGGGTTTGTACAGGTCGAACCCGCGCGAGTCGCACTGCAGGCCGCCGTTGATGCAGTGCGTCACCAGGGCGGCGAGCGTGGGCGGGTCCCAGGCGTTGAAGAAGTCGTAGTGCCACGAGTACCCGCGACCGCTGGCCAGGTGCACGCGCGACATGTCGCCGCTGACCGGGAACGCGATCTTGAACTCCAGCATCGGCACCGCGACCGGGTGATCGGCTGGGCAGACCCCGCCACCGTTGGGGAGGCTGGGATAAGCCATGTGGCTCTTGTGGTCCGCGGAGTCCAGGTGCACCCCGTCCCAGCAACTCGGTGCCTGGAACCGGACGTTGAGCTGGCTGCCGTCGACGCAGTACGCGGGGATGTCCCAGTTGTGGGTGCTGTCGCCGCACTCGAAGCCCTCGACCGCGCCGGGGGAGGTGCGGAACTCGTCGATGGTCGCCGCCGGGCTGCCCACGACGAACTTCAGCCCCTGCGGGAACGGCACGACCTTGGTGTAGTCCAGGATGCCGGACTTGTAGTAGATCGTTTGCCGCCACGTCGACAGCACCGGCGTGTCGCCGTTGAACGCGGTCGGGAACCAGTAGGCGGACAGGTCGTCGGGGTTCAGGCACGACGTGGCGCCGGCCCCGGCGCCCAGCAACGACTGCAGGGTGCTGGTGGCGTTGGTCGTGTTGTTGCCGACGAAGGTGTGGTCGTGCGAGGCGCCCGGCAGGCCGGGGAACACGATCGGGTCGTCGGGTTGGTGGTGGTTGATCAGGCAGTCGACCTGGAATTCGTGGTGGGTGACGAGGTCGTCGGCGCGGGCGGCCGGATGACCGGCCATCGCGACTGTTGTTACGGCCGCGACCACTGCCGCCGCTCCCACGGCAGCAAGCATGCGTTTTCCGGACACGGATCCTCCTGAGTAGGAAACTGGACCGTGGGAGAGCGCTCTCCCAGCAGCATGGGGCCGTTCGTTCACCGTTGTCAAGGCATATGTCGCGTGGTCTTGACACTCGGGCAGCGCCATGGGAACACTCGGGAAGCGGGAGAGCGCTCTCCCAAGATCGCCCGCCGGTTCGCGAGGAGACGCCATGTCCCGGTTCCGCCTGATCGCCTTGTTCGCCTTGCTCGGCCTCGTCGTGTTGGCGCCACCGGGTTCCGCCGCGCCCCAAGGGATCCGGGCCGGTGGCACGGTAGCGGTGGCCGGCAGCCAGGGCAATTGGCGCCTCACCGTGAACGGCCAGCCGTACACGGTCAAGGGCCTCACGTGGGGGCCGCCGGTCAGCGAGGCGGCGAGTCGGATGCCCGACCTGCACGCCATGGGCGTGAACACGATCCGCACGTGGGGCACCGACGGCACGTCGGCGCCGCTGTTCGACGCCGCCGCAGCCAACGGGATCCGCGTCGTCGCGGGATTCTGGCTGCAGCCGGGCGGCGGCCCGGGTAGCGGCGGTTGCGTCAACTACGTGACCGACGCGAACTACAAGTCCACCATGCTGAACGAGATCACCAAGTGGGTCACCGCGTACCGCGACAACCCGGGCGTGCTGCTCTGGGACGTCGGCAACGAGTCGATCCTCGGCATGCAGAACTGCTTCTCCGGCAGCGAGCTCGAAGCGCAACGCACGGCCTACGCGCAGTTCGTCAACCAAGCGGCGCAAGCGATCCACGGCATCGACCCGAACCACCCGGTCACCTCGACCGACGCCTGGACCGGCGCCTGGCCCTACCTCAAGGCGAACGCACCCGACCTCGACCTCTACGCCGTCAACTCCTACGGCGCGGTCTGCAACATCAAGCAGGACTGGATCAACGGCGGCTACACCAAGCCCTACATCGTCACCGAGGGCGGCCCGGCCGGGGAGTGGGAGACGCCGAACGACGCCAACGGCGTGCCCGACGAGCCCGCTGACACGGCCAAGGCCGACGCCTACCGGCACGCGTGGTCGTGCATCACCGGGCACACCGGCGTCGCGCTCGGCGCCACGCTGTTCCACTACGGCACCGAGCGCGACTTCGGCGGCGTGTGGTTCAACCTGATCCCCAACAACGAGAAGCGGCTCTCGTACTACGCCGTGCGCGACATCTACGGCGGCGCGCCCGCGGGCAACACCCCGCCGGTGATCTCGTCGATGTCGCTCGGCAACAGCACCTCGGTCCCGGCAGGCGGCACGTTCACGGTCGACGCCGCCGTGCGCGACCCCGATGGCGACCCGATCACGTACACGATGGGACTGAACTCCAAGTACATCAACGGATCCGGTGGCGTGATCGCGGCGAGTTTCACCGGTGGCGGCCCGTTCACCGTGACCGCGCCGCAGATGCTCGGCGTCTGGAAGCTCTACCTCTACGCCCGCGACGGCCACGGCAACATCGGCATCGAGGCCCGCTCGCTGCGGGTGGTCGCACCACCGGTGCAGGGCACGAACATCGCGCGGGGCAAGGCAGCCACGGCGTCGTCGTACCAGCAGCAGGGTGACGGCGCGCCGTACCCGCCGTCCAACACCGTCGACGGCAACACGAGCACGCGCTGGGCCAGCGACTGGAGCGACCCGCAGTGGGTGCAGGTCGACCTCGGGTCGAGCCAGAGCTTCGACCACGTGCAACTGGTGTGGGAGTCGGCCTTCGGCAAGGCGTACCAGGTCCAGGTGTCGGACAACGGCTCCGACTGGCACGACGTGTACTCGACGGCCAACGGCGACGGCGGCTCGGACGACTTCGACGTGGCCGGCACCGGCCGGTACGTGCGCGTGTACTGCACCCAGCGCGGCACCGCGTGGGGCTACTCGCTGTACGAGTTCGGCGTGTACCGCCGGTGAACGGAGAGCGCTCTCCGGAGTCGGAGCTGCTGGTGGAGAAGCTCGACCTGCCCGCGAAGGTCGCGCTGCTGACCGGCGCCGACGTGTGGCGGACCGCGGCCGAGCCGGACATCGGGTTGCGGCCGGTGGTGTTCTCCGACGGCCCGGCCGGGGTGCGCGGTGAGGGCTGGGACGAGCGGGCCAACTCGATCCTGCTGCCCGCACCCATCGCGGTGGCCGCGTCGTGGGACGCGGCGACGGCCACCGCCCTCGGCGGGCTGCTGGCCGCCGAGGCGCACCGCAAGGGTGTGCACGTGGTGCTCGCGCCGACGCTGAACCTGCACCGGTCGCCGTTGTCGGGCCGGCACTTCGAGTGCTTCGCCGAGGACCCGCTGCTCGCCGCCCGGACCGGCGCCGCGCTGGTGCGCGCCATCCAGGCGGGCGGGGTCGCGGCCACGGCGAAGCACTTGGTGGCCAACGACTCCGAGACCGGACGGCTCGGCGTGGACGTGCGGGTGGACGAGCGTGCGCTGCGCGAGGTCTACCTGGCGCCGTTCGAGGCGGCCGTGCGCGCGGGCGTGCGGGTGGTGATGACCGCGTACGGCGGGGTCGGCGGTCACCCCATGTCGTCGCACCCGATGCTGCGTTCGGTGCTCAAGGACGAGTGGGGCTTCGAGGGTGTGGTCGTGTCCGACTGGGGCGCCGTGCGGTCGCTGGACCCCGCCGCGGCCGGGCTCGACCTGGCGATGCCGGACGGTCCTTGGGGTCACGCCCTGGTTGCCGCCGTGCGGTCCGGCGAGCTCGATGAGTCCGTTGTGGACGACAAGGTGCGGCGGTTGCTCGAGTTGGCGCGGTGGTGTGGAGCGCTGGGCCGGCGCACCCGTCGCCGGATCGAGCCGTCGCTGCCGCGCACGGTGCTGCGCAAGGCGGTGGCCGCCGGGACGGTGCTGCTGCACAACAGGAACGAGACGTTGCCGCTGGGCAGCGTGCGCATGCTGGCCGTGCTCGGGCCGAAGGCGGCCACTCCTCGGGCTCAAGGTGGTGGGAGCGCAGGGGTCTACCCATCGCACGTGGTGTCGCTCGTGGATGGACTGCGGGCGGCTTTGCCGTTCCTGACCGACGTTTGCGCCGCGCCTGGCGTCCGGCTCGACGAAGGACCGACGCCGGTCGACGCCGTGCGGGTGCGTGTGCTGGACGTGTCGGGCCGTGAACTGCTGACCGAGCACCGGCACACGGGCCGGGTGCTGGAGCCGACCCTGGTGGCGGGCGCCGCCACCGTGGAGCTGCACGCGGTGCTGCGGCCGGAGGTGTCGGGGCCGTGGACGGTGTCCGTGGCCGGGTGGAACCGGGTGACGCTGCGGGCGGACGACCACTTGCTGGTCGACGAGGACGTGCCTCGCGACACCGACGATCCCGCGGTGGTGCACCTGACCCCGCCTTACCGGTCGGCCGTGGTCGAACTGGTCAAGGGCACGGAAGTGCACCTCGTGGCGAGCCGTGCCGTGGACCCCGATTCCGGGCGCGCGTGCGTGCTGGCGGCCGACCCGCCACCGGTCGACGAGGACCGGTTGCTGGCCGAGGCCGTTTCCCTGGCCCGGTCGGCGGACGCGGCGGTGGTCGTCGTCGGCACGACGGCAACCTCGGAACGCGAAGGGGAAGATCGCACGACGCTGGCGTTGCCGGGCCGGCAGGACGAGTTGGTGCGGGCCGTGGCGGCGGTCAACCCGCGCACGGTGGTCGTGGTCAACGCCGGGGGACCGGTGTTGCTGCCGTGGCGCGACGAGGTGGGCGCGGTGCTCGTCGGGTGGTTGCCCGGCCAGGAAGGCGGGCACGGGCTCGCGGACGTGCTGCTGGGCTTCGCCGAGCCGGGCGGCCGGTTGCCGGTGACGTGGCCGGACCGCGACGGCGGCCCATCGGTGACGCCCGTGGACGGTGTGCTCGACTACACCGAAGGCCTCGACATCGGCTATCGCGGCTGGCTGGCCGCGGAGGCGGAGCCCGCGTACTGGTTCGGGCACGGCCTCGGGTACACGACGTGGACCTACGAGCGGATCCGCGTGCCACCCGCGGTCGACGGGTCCTTCACGGTGCAGGCGCGGGTGCGCAACACCGGGTCGCGGCCGGGGCGGGAGGTGGTGCAGGTGTACCTGTCGCGTTCGGACGGTGACCACCCGGTGCGCTGGCTGGCCGGGTACGCCGCCGTGACGGCCGACCCGGGGGAGGCGGTGGACGTCTCGATCGCGGTGCCGCGGCGCGCTCTGGAGCACTGGTCGGGGCCAGGGGGCTGGTGCCTGGCCTCGGGTCCGTTGTCGGTGCTGGTCGGCCGCAACGCCAACGACCTGCCCCGGAGCGCCGCCACCCGGGTGGCGGCCCGATGAGTGCCGCGTGTTCTCTCTCTTCAGTTGTCAAGCAACTGCGTCCAGGCTATTGCGGCTCGGGAGGTGCGCAGCGGGGCCGAGCGTGATCTGTGGACAACTGGTCGCCTGTGGACAACTCGCCGCGCGACTGATCGGGAGAGCGCTCTCTGCGTCGGTAGCATTGGCGGCATGAGTGATCGGGCGCCCACGCTGGAAGACGTGGCGCGGGCGGCGGGCGTGTCCCGTGCGACGGTGTCGCGGGTGGTCAACGGCGTGCGCAACGTCGACCCGGGCATCCGCGCGAAGGTCACCGAGGCGATCGACGACATCGGGTACCGGCCCAACCGCGCGGCCCGCTCGCTGGTGACCCGGCGGACGGACGCGATCGCGCTCGTGGTGTCCGGTGCCGAGGACCAGTCGCCGGGCGAGGTGTTCGCCGACCCGTTCTTCGGCCGGGTGGCGGGTGGCGTGGTGGCCGCGCTCGGCGAGACCGGTCAGTACCCCTTGCTGATGCACGCCGACTCCGGCGCGGGCCGGGACCGGGTGTTGGACGCCCTGCGCTCGGGCATGGTGCACGGCGCCTTGCTGGTGTCCACGCGGGCCGACGACCCGTTGCCGCACGACTGCGTGGCGGAGAAGGTGCCCGCGGTGTTGTTCGCGCGGCCGACCCGCCCGGTGCCGATCAGCTACGTGGACCTGGAGCACCGTCAAGGGGCCGCGCTTGCCGCCGATCACCTGGTGGCCCGCGGCTGTCGTCGGGTCGCCACGATCACCGGTCCGGCCACCGTGCCCGCGAGCCAGGACCGGCGGGCCGGGTTCCGGGACGCGATGGCACGCCACGGCCAGCCGTACGTGCCCGAGGCCGAGGGCAACTTCACGCTGGCCAGTGGCGAGGCGGCCATGGAACGCCTGCTCGCTGACCACCCGGATCTCGACGGCGTGTTCGCCGGCAACGACCTGATGGCGCAGGGCGCGGTGCAGGTGCTGCGCCAGCACGGTCGTGCGGTGCCGGGGGACGTGGCCGTGGTCGGCTTCGACGACAGCAGCGCGGCGGCCGCGACCCGACCGCCGCTGACCACGATCCGCCAGCCGGTGGAGGACATGGCGGCCGCGATGGTCCGGCTGCTGCTGGACCGGCTCGCGGGCGAGGAGCAGCCACGCTCCGTGATCTTCGAGCCGGTGTTGGTGATCCGCGAGTCGGCGTGACGGGCGACCTGATAGGCATTGGGCCATGGCCTCCGCACGTAGCGCTCTGCTCCTCGCTGCCCTCGCCTTCGTGGTGAGCGGTTGCTCGGACGACGCGACCTCCGGCACACCGCAGAAGAGTTCCGACGTCACCACGGTCGAACTGACCCTCAAGGACCAGCCGATCGACCTGTCGAGCGCGACGCTGAAGTGCTACGACTTCGAGGGGCACGTGTCGGTCGAAGCGTCCAACAAGGACCCCGAAGGCACGCATTTCCTGATGGATTACTTCAACAACGCCGTCTCGTTGAGCATCAAGGTCAAGGGCGCCGACCCGGACCTGTACGACCTCGACACGACCAAGCCCGGGCAGAGCGCGGCGGCCAAGCGGGACGGCGACACGGTGACGGTGACCGGGATGATCGGCGTCTCCCTGAGCGATGACCCGCCGTCGAAGTTCTCGATCACCGCCCACTGCGCGAAGTTCTTCGCTACGCCGCCGGGCAGCAGCGGCGTCGGCTGATCAGCCGCGCAGGTTCAGCGTGCTCGCGCCCCACAACTCGGCGATCCGCCCGTCGGCGACCCGGATGATCTCGAACATGGTGCCCGGGCCGCTGGGAAGCCCGGTGACGGTGGCCCGCGCGGCGACCCGGTCGCCGTCGACGAGCATGTCCTCGATGGTCGACCGGAGGTCGGGGTACTCGGCCAGGATCCTGGTCCAGGAGGCCTTGACCCGGTCGATGCCGCCGTCCAGCGGGTGGCTGTAGAAGTCGGGGGCGAAGATCTCGTCGGCCACGCTGACGTCCTTGGTGACGAGGACGTCGTGCATGCGGCGGAACAAGTCGCGTGGATCGGTCATGTCCCGTAGCCTGGCACAGTCACTTACCGGTCGGCAAGTAAGCTGGTGCCATGAGCGACACCCGCCAGAAGATCCTGGACATCGCGACCGAGTTGTTCGCCGAGCGCGGCTACGCGGCGACGTCCCTGTCGGACATCGCTGAACGGCTCGGTACCAGCAAAGCCGCGCTGTACTACCACTTCCGGTCGAAGGGGGCGATCCTCGACGCCCTGGTGTCGGAGCCGCTCACCGCCTTCACCAAGCTCGCCGCGGCCGCGCGGGACCTGCCACCACGCGACCTGCTGGCCGCGATCCTCGACACGGCCATCGCCATGCGCACCCTGTTCGAGCTGCTCGACAAGGACCCCTCGACCCGCAAGCACCTGGACGCCGACGCCACCCGGGCCACGTCCGCCCAGGTGAACGCCACCCTGGTCGCCGTCCTGGCCGGCCCCGACCCGACGGCCGGGTCGACGGCGCGCGCCCACGCGGCCTACGCCACGGTCAAGAACGCCGCTCTGGCCATCCTGGCCCAGGGCGGCGACCTCGACGACCTCACCCGCCGCGAACTGCTCGCCGCGGCCGTGCGCGCGCTGGAACCCGGCGCCTGACCCTCAGCCGATGAAGCCGGTGGATTTGAGCCAGTCGCGGGCCACGGCGTTGGGCTTCTGGCCGTCCACGCTGACCTTCTTGTTCAGGTCGGTGAGCGTCGCCGTGTCGAGCTTGGCGGCGATGCCCGCGAAGAGCTGCTCGAGCTGCGGGTACTGCTGGGCGAGCGGCGTGCGGATGCTGATCGCCGGGTTGTAGACCGGGAAGAAGTGCTTGTCGTCGGTCAGGAGCACCAGTTTGTTGGCTGGGATGCGGCCGTCGGTGGCGGCGACGCTGCCGAAGTCGCACGTGTCGCCCTTGCCGATGGTCGGGTAGACGACCGCGTCCTGCACGAGGTGCACATCGCCCGCGGGCAGGCTGAACCCGTAGGTCTTCGACAGGCCGGGGAAGCCGTCGTCGCGGCTGCGGAACTCCGAGCCCATGCAGATCGACGCCGACCCCGGGTCGGTCTTGGCCAGGTTCGCGTAGTCCGACAGCGACTTGATGTTGTGCTGCGCGGCGGCGTCCGCGTTGGCCGCGATCGCGTACGTGTCGTTGGCCGGCGACGGCGCCCACCACGTGATGCCGTTCTTGGCGTCGGCCTGCTTGACCGCGTCGAACTGCGCCTTGGGATCGGGAATCGCCTTGCTCTGCTTGAAGAAGCTGACCCAGGCGGTGCCCGTGTACTCCCAGTAGAGGTCGACCTCGCCGGTGGTCAGCGCCTTGCGAACGTTGTCCGAGCCGGTGATGTTGGTCTTGTCCACCGGGTTCGCGCCCGCGGCCTGCAACGCGACGATCGCGATCTGACCGAGCAGCAGCTGCTCGTCGAACTCCTTCGAGCTGACCTTGAGCTGCACCCCCTTGAGCTGGGGGATCGGCTTGATCGAGCCGCCGCCGGTGGGCGCCGCCGGCTGGTTGCTGTCGTCGTTGATGGTGCAGCCCCCGAGCGCGGCCGCCGCGACCAGGGCGAGCGCCGCCAGTGAGCGTCTACGGATGCGCATGGTTCTGCTCCTCTTGTTCGGTCACATTCCCTTGGGCCGCAACAGTTCCTCCGCGACCAGCCCGAGCCAGTCGGCGAACAGGGCCAGCGCGGCCACGATCACGCCGAAGCTGACGCTCAGCACCGGCCGGTACACGCCGATCCCGGCGACCAGACCGCCGCCGAGCCCGCCGCCGTCGATGAACGTCGCGAGCACGGCGCTCGCCACGGTCAGCACGAGCGCGGTGCGGATCCCGGCCAGGATCACGGGCACGGCAAGCGGCAGCTCGATCCGGCCGAGCACGGACAGCCGGGACATGCCCATGCCACGGGCGGCCTCCACCACCGACCGGTCCACGCCTTCGAGTCCGACGATCGTGTTGCGCAGCACCGGAAGCGTCGCGTAGACGACCAGCGCGATCAGCGCCGTGGCGAACCCGGTGCCCACCCACAGTGCCAGCAGCACGATCAGACCGATCGACGGGATCGCCTGCCCGAGGTTGCCCAGGCCGAGGCCGATCGGCCGGATCCAGCGCGTGCCGGGTCTGGTCAGCAGGATGCCCAGCGGCACGGCGATGGCGATGGTGAAGAACGTGGCGACCACGGAGATCTTCACGTGGTCCCACAGTTCCTGGCCGATCTCGGTGGCGTTGAGGTAGCGCGCCTCGATGGAGTCGGCCGGGTGCGTGCGCACGACCAGCCACAGCACGACCAGGACCGCGGCGAGCACGATCGGGCGGATGAGCAAGCCACGCCAGCGGTTGCGCAGCCGGCGGGCCGGTGTGGGCGCCGGTGCCACCGGAGCGTCCTCTTCGGACTCCACTGGGATGGTGACCACGTGGTCCGTGTGGTTGCCCACGGCGGTAAGAACGCCGTCGTGGGTGAGGGCGCCCAGCGCCGTGTCGCCCTCGGTGACCACGACGACGTCGGTGCCGCTGGCCAGCATCAGGTCGAGGGCGTCACGCACGGAGGCGTCGGCGGGTAGCTCCGGGAACTCCGGCGTGTCCGGGACGGTGGTGAGTTCGGTGTCCCGCAAGGCAACCAGGCTCAACCGCTTCACCTGACCGCCGGACCCGATGAAGCTGGCGACGTAGTCGTCGGCCGGGTCGGCCAGGATGGCCGCCGGCGTGTCGTACTGCGCGATCACCGAATGCGGGCGCAGCACGGCGATCCGGTCGCCGAGCTTGATCGCCTCGTCGAAGTCGTGGGTGACGAACACGACCGTCTTGCCGAGGGATTTCTGCAGCCGCAGGAACTCGTCCTGCAGCCGGGCCCGGGTGATCGGGTCGGTGGCGCCGAACGGTTCGTCCATCAGCAGCACCGGCGGGTCGGCGGCCATCGCGCGAGCGACACCGACGCGTTGCTGCTCGCCGCCGGAGAGCTCGCTCGGGTAGCGGTCGCCGTAGGCGGGGGAGAGCCCGACGAGCTCGAGCAGTTCGCCGACGCGGGCGGCGATCCGCTCGCGTGGCCAGCCGAGCAGCCGGGGGACCACCGCGATGTTGTCGGCCACGCGCAGGTGTGGGAACAGGCCGATCTGCTGGATGACGTAACCGATGCCGCGCCGCAGCTCGTCCGGGTCGGTGTGCAGGACATCGGTGCCGCCGACGGAGATGCGCCCGCTGTCCGGCTCGATCAGCCGGTTGATCATCCGCATCGTGGTCGTCTTGCCGCAGCCTGACGGCCCGACGAAGACGACGACTTCGCCCGCGGGGACTGTCAGGGTGATGTTGTCGACCGCGGGCTCCGCCTGCCCGGGGTAGCGCTTGCCGACCCCGGCCAGCGCGATGACCTCGCCCGGCGTGCTGGTGACCTCGTGGGCGCTCGGCTTGGCCCGCACGCCGCGGCGCACCAGGCGCAGCAGCCAGCCGAGCACCTTCGGCACCACCACGAACGCCAGGTCGAACAGCAGGGCCAGCACGATGATGCCGAGGGTGCCGGTGAGCACCTGGTTCAGCGAGTTCGCGGCGCCGAAGCGGCCGAGCCCGTTGAAGATCTGGTTGCCCAGGCCCGGGCCCTTCACGTAGGCGCCGATCGCCGCGATGCCGATGGTGATCTGGGTGGACACCCGGATGCCGGAGAGGATCACCGGCCACGCCAGCGGCAACCGCACCCGCCAGAGCAGCTTGGCCCGGCCCAGCCCCATGCCGCGCCCGGCGTCGATCACCGCCGGGTCCACGCCACGCAGCCCGACGATGGTGTTGCGGGTGATCGGCAGCAGTGCGTAGAGCACCAACGCGACCAGCACGTTGGTCAGGCCGAGCCCGAACGGGCCGATGAAGATGCCGAGCAGGGCGAGCGACGGGATGGTCAGGAAGACCGACGTGGTCGTCGTGGCCAGCGCCGCGGGGATCGGCCGCCGGTAGGTCAGGATGCCGATCGCGACGCCGATGAGCGTGGCGATCACCATCGTGGCCAGGGTGAGGTCGACGTGCCGGATCGCGTCGTTGACCACGTCGATCCAGTTCTGACGCAGGTAATCCCACAAGCTCAGCGGCCCGCTCCCCTCACGTCGGACCCGCCCAGCGGATCATGAACGTGCCCGTTCTGTCTACACCCTCGACACCGGGCCCGTCGATCCAAGTGCGTCAGGCGATGCCGCCGTTGACGCGCATCACCTGCCCGTTCACCCACCGGGCCGGGCCGCCGAGGAACGCGACCGCCTCGGCGATGTCCTCCGGCTGACCGAGCCGTTCCAGCGGCGCCTGGTTCGCCAGTCGCGAGATGGTCTCCTCGTCCTTGCCGTCGAGGAAGAGCTTGGTCGCCGTCGGTCCGGGCGCGACCGTGTTGACCGTGACGTCGCGGCCGCGCAACTCCTTGGCCAGGATCATGGTGATCGCTTCGGCGGCGCCCTTGGTGGCGTTGTAGACCGTGTAGCCCGGGAGGTTCAGCCCGAGCACGGACGTCGAGAAGAAGACGATCGCGCCGCCGTCGCGCACCCGTCGCGCCGCCTGCTGGGCCACCGCGAACGTCCCGCGGATGTTGATGCGGTGCACGCGGTCCAGCGTGTCGAAGTCGACGTCCACCAACGGTGTCGGCTGGTTCATCACCCCGGCGGTGTGCACGATGACGTCCACGCCGCCGTACTCCTGCTCGGCCTGGTCGAACATCGCCGCGACGGACGCGGGCTCGGTGATGTCGGCCTGCACCGCGATCGCCTTGCCGCCATCCTCCGTGATCGCTTTGACGGTTTCGTCGGCCACGTCGCGGTTGCCGCCGTAGTGCACGACGACCGCCATCCCGTCGCGGGCCAGCTTCAGCGCGGACGCCTGCCCGATGCCGCCGGATCCGCCGGTGACTATCGCTACTCGTGCCATGGTGATTCCTCCTTCGTGGTGGCGAGCCGGTGCAGCCATTCGGTCAGCAATCCGGACTCGGCTGGGGTGAGCGGCGCGGCGGGCAGCTGCGCGGCGAGTTGCGTCGCGACGGCCGCACGCGTGGCCGGCTTGCTTTCGGTGCCGGTCAGGATCGCCGCGTGCACGGCGTCCCGGAGCCGGGTCGAGGTGTCCCGGTCGTAGAGCTCCGGCCGGGTGACGAGCATCAGCGCGATGCCGACGTTGGCGGACATGACCAGCTGCCCGGCCACGTCCACCGGCAGCCGCAACCGGCCGGCCGCGGCGCACCGTTCGAGCACCAGCTCGAGCAGCCGCTGCGCCTCCTTGGCCGAGGCCGGTGGCACCGCGACCGAGTGCATGAGCCGGTAGGGGGCGGGGTGCTCGAGCGCGAACGCGACGTGGTTGTCCCACCCGTCCCGCAGGTCCTGGACCGGGTCCGGCGACGGCGTGGCCGCACGCTTGCCGGCCAGGTACCGCTCGAAGGCGTGGTCGACGACGGCGGACATGAGCCCGTCCTTGTCGCCGAAGTGCCGGTAGAGCGTCGGAGCGCCGACTCCCGCCCGCTCGCAGATGGCGCGGGTGGAGACCTCGCCGGTCGGCGATGCCACGAGCAGCTCGGTGGCCGCCTGGAGTATCGCTGTTTTCGTATCCACGTGAACGATGCTACGCCGTTGTTGTAAACATCGCTACCGTGTCGGCGGTAACATCGCTACCGCACCCTGGTGCCGCGGACGAACACCGCCCGGAGGTCGTGCAGAGCGGCGGGATCGGCCAAAGGGTCGCCGTCGACGGCCAGGATGTCGGCGTCGTACCCGGCAGCCAGGCGCCCCTTCTGGTCGCCGATCCCGCACAGGTCGGCGGCCACCGACGTGTTGGCGCGCAACGCATCGACGGGTGAGACCCCCACCTGGACCAGCTGTGCGGGGGCCCAGCGAACGGCGTCCGGTGGCTTGGTCGGCGCGACCCCCGCATCGGTCCCCGCGACGACCTGGATCCCCGCGGCGAGGATCGCCCGCAGGTTGGCCACCAGCAACGGCATCCGGGCGGCCATCCCCGGCAGCATGCCGCCGGGAACCGGTTTGGTGCCCAGCGTCATGCTCAACGTGATCCCTCGCGCGGCGATGGTCGCCAGCAGGTCGGGCGGCGCCGGGTCCACCCCGTCCGCGGTGATGAACGAGGCGTGCTCCATCGAGTCCAGCCCGGCGGCGACGGCGTCGTAGACCGGCTGCGTGCCGTGCGCGTGCGCGGTGATGGGCAGGTTGAACCGGTGGGCCTCCTCGACCGCGACCCGCAGCTCCGGGACCGCGAACTGGGGCAGGTGCTGCACGCTGCCGGGCGTCAGGTTTCCGCCGCTGGCCATGACCTTGATGACGTCGCACCCGCGCTCGGCCCGCTCGCGCACCGCGGCACGGATCCCGTCCACCCCAACGGTTTCCCCGCCGAGGAAGTGGCAGTGCCCGCCCGCCGACGTGATGGGCGGCCCGGCCGTGAGGATCGTCGGCATGGCCGGATCGGCCGTGTCCCGCACGGCGAGGGAGAGGAAGTCGCGGTCGCCGAGGTCGCGCACCGTGGTGACCCCACCCAGCGCCGCCGTCCGCGCGAACGCCACCATCGCCGCACGGACAGCGTCGTCGTCGCGGGCGGCCAGCGCCCCGACCACGTCCATGGAACTGTCGAACGCCATGTGCACGTGTGGATCGACCAGCCCGGGCAGGAGCGTCGTGCCGGGCAGGTCGATCACCGTGGCGTCCGCCGGAACCGCTTGGCCGACCGCGGCGATCCGCGTCCCGTCGAAGAGCACGACCGAGGAAGACGTCACGGACGCGCCGTCGAACAGCCGCGCACCGCGCACGGCGGTCCGAAGCGGTCGGTCGGTCGCGAAGGTGGTCATACGCGGGAGTGTGCGACTCAGTCGTCCCGCTCGCCTAGGGCCAAACGCAACACGATGAGCAGCACGGTGCCGAGGATCAGGGGCTGCCCGAGGATCAACCGCACGAGCACCGGCATGGCCGCCAGCGTGGTCGGCGGGATGAACAACCCGCCGATCGCCGTGATGAACGGAACCCCGGCCACCAGCAGGTTCCGCTGTGTCCACTTGACACCGGAGAGCACGTCGATGGCGCTGGCGAAGAGCACGCCGAACAGCACCGTCCCGGCCGCGGCGAGCACCGGCAGCGGCACCGCCTGCAACAACGCGTCGAACGGCGCCAGCCCGCCCAGCACCAGCAGGATGATCCCGGTGGCCAGCGTGACGTACCGCGAGCCGACCCGCGTCACCCGCAGCAGGCCGACGTTGTCCGGGTAGGCCAATGTGGACAGTCCACCGAAGACGCTGCCGACGGTGCTCCCGACGACCTCGCCGAACACGCCCTGCGCGACCCGGTGGCCCGGCAGGTCCTGCCCGCCCCACTTCGCCACGATGCCGTAGGTGGCCACGCTCTCGGCGATCGCGGGCAGCAGCGTGATGAAGAAGATCAGCACCAGGTCGGGGTGGACCGAGAAGCCGAAGGGGAACACCTTCGGCACGGTCACGCCCAGGTGGTTGCCGATCTCCCCGAACGACGTCGGCGCGAACACCGCGTACACGATCGTCGCCACGACGATCGCGATCAGCACGGCGGCCCGGCGCAACACCAGCCGCAGGCCGGCCTGCGGCTTGAGCAACGTCAACGCGATGACCAGGGCTGCCGCGATCGCGCCGGCCCCCAGGTTGACCAGCGGGAAGCCGGGGCTCGACGGCGTGCCGAGCCACGTCGGCAGGCCCGTGCTGGAGAGCTGCGTCGCCAGGATCATCACGATCACGCCCGGCACCACCGGGTCCTGGACGAACCGGCTGAGCAGGGCGACCGGGCTGAACCGGCGCGCGGGTACGGCGAGCACGCACCAGATCAGCCCGGCCACGACCATGGAGCCGTACGCGGCACCGAGGCCGCCCTCGCCGTGGCCGACGGCGAGCAGCGCGGCCAGCGTGCCCGCGTACGGGCCTTGGATGATCGGCAACCGCAGCAGGAACACCGACTGCAGGATCACCACGAGCCCCGACGTCATGAAGGTGACGCCGTACAGGTAGGCCGTGTCGTGTGGGTTGAGGTGGAAGGCCGCGCCGATCAGCGCGGGGAAGATCAACAGCCCGGCCATGCCGAGGATGTTCTGCACCCCGAGGCCGGCGGCGGTGCCGATGGGCACCCGGTCGTCGATGCCGACGTCGAAGACGCCCGCGGTGGTGGTCCGGGTCGATGCGGTGGTGCTCATGAGCTTGCTCCTGGCGGTGCCCCTGGCGCGCCTCGCCGCGACGGCGCCCACCCATTAAACGGGATTCAGCGGGCTAAATCCCAGGGCGAGTTGGTGGGCAGAGGCGGAGTGACCAGGGAGGATGTCGGAGGGGCGGGTTCATGCATGCGGAATGAATGGATCGGGCTCAGCGGGGGTTCCTGGCCCGGCGGTCGCGGATGCGCGCCCGCACCCGCTTGACGAAACCGGCCAGCATCGCGCGCAGGATGCTGGAGAACTTCATCGGTGGCGCGGCGGCCGGTGGCGTGGGCAGCGTCGGCGGGGCTTCCGCGGACGCCGCAGCAGACTCGGCCGCCGGGGTCGCGGCGGTGATGCGGGTCCGGACCTGGGCCGCCAGTTCGGCGACCATGCGGCCCGACACGTCGGCCATGATGCCGCGACCGAACTGCGCCAGCTTGCCAGAGATCGTCAGGTCGGTGGAGAACGTGACCGTGGCGCCCGCGCCGTGCGGGTCGACCTGCATGCGCGCGGTCGCCTTGGCCGAACCGGAACCCTTCGCGTCCTTGCCCTCGGCCAGCAGCACGGCCACCCGGTTCACGTCGTCGCGCTCGACGATGGTCGCGGTGCCCGCGTACGCGGCCGTGACCGGGCCGACCTTGATCTTGACCTTGCCCTTGTAGGAATCGTCGCCGAGGTCCTCGGTCAGTTCGGCGCCCGGGAAGCACGCGGCCACGTTGTGCGCGTCCTGCAGGAACTCGAAGACCTGGTCCGGGCTCGCGTCGATGTCGAAGGAGTTGTCGATGCGCATCAGTGCCCTGCTTCTCTCACGGCGGTGGCGACCCGGTGCGGGGTGACCGGGGCGTAGTCGATCCGAGGACTGCGTTGGATGGTCGCGCTCCGCGCTCCGTCGGCATCGCCTTCAAGGCGATGCCGAGCACGGCCGCCGGGTGGCTGCTTGCCGCTGTGGTCGGGGCGGCCGTCCTCGACACCGCCGCGATGCCGGATGGAACGCAAGGCGTCTTCGACGGCGTTGGCGATCGCGGCGGGGGCGGGGATGGTGCCGCCCTCGCCCGCGCCCTTGGCGCCCAACGGGTTCAGCGGGCTCGGCGTGTGCAGGTGGAACAGCTCCACCCGCGGCACCTCGGCGGCGGACACCAGCGTGTAGTCCAGGTAGCTCGCCGCCTGCGGCTGGCCCTCGGCGTCGTAGACCGGCTCCTCGTAGAGCGCGTTGCCGATGCCGTGCGCGAAGCCGCCGATCACCTGGCCGTCCACCAGCCGCGGGTTGATCACGTTGCCGCAGTCGTGGCCGATCACGTACTTCAGCACCTTCACGCCACCGGTGTCCGGGTCCACCTCGACCACGGCGGCGTGTGCGCCGCTGGCGTAGGCGGCCCGTTCGGGGGCGAAGTAGCTCGACACCTCGATCGCCGGCTTGATGCCCTTGGGCAGCGTGATGCCGTGCTTGCCGATGTTCGCCACGCGCGCGATCTCCTGCAGCGACACCGACTTCTCGGCATCGCCCGCGAACGTGGCGCGGTCGCCGTCGAACTCGATGTCGCCGGGCGCACAGCCGAGCAGGTGCGCGGCGGTGTCCTTGAGCCGCTCCCGCAGCTGGTGCCCGGCGTTGTACACGGCCGGTCCGGCGGTCGCGGTGATCCGCGAGGCGAACGTGCCCTGCCCGAACGGGATGCGGCCGGTGTCGCCGGTGACGACCTCGATGAGGTCCATGTCGACGCCGATGGCCTCCGCGGCGATCTGCGCGTACACGGTCTCGTAGCCCTGGCCCTGCCCGGCGGCGGCCAGCGTGACCAGGATCTTGCCGCGGTTGTCCAGGCGGAGCTTCGCGCCCTCGTACGGGCCGAGCCCGCAACCCTCCACGTAAACCGCGATCCCGATCCCGACGTGGCGGCCCTCGGCACGGGCCTGGTCGCGTTCGCGCTTGCACCGCTCGTAGTCGAGCTTGTCGAGCGTGCCCTCGAGCAACGCGGGGAAGTCGCCGCTGTCGTAGGTCAGCGGGCTGCCGTCGCGGAAGGTGATGCCGACCCGGTACGGGAACTCGTCGGCCTGGATGAGGTTGCGGCGCCGCACTTCCGCGGGGTCGAGGTCCAGGTGCTCGGCGATCCGGTCCATCATGCGTTCCATCGCGAACACGGCCTGCGGGCGACCGGCACCGCGCACCGACGACGTCGGCACCATGTTCGTGTAGCAGGCGTACAGCTCGGTGTGGATGTTCGGGATCTTGTACGGCCCCGGCACGGTGCTCGTGGTGATGGACGGGACCTGCAGACCCGCGCAGTAGGCGCCCTGGTCGTGCTCGATGTGGTCCCGGACGGCCAGCAGCTTGCCGTCGTCGTCGAAGCCGACCTCGATGCGGTGGGTCTGGCCGCGCTCCATCATGGCGCTGACGAAGTTCTCCTGGCGGTCCTCGACCCACTTCACCGTGCGGCCGAGCAGCATGGCCACCCAGGGCACGACGACTTCCTCGCCGTAGAACTGCGCCTTGGGCCCGAACCCGCCGCCCACGTCGGGCGGGGCGATGACCCGGATGTCGTCCTCGGCCATCTCGTAGATCATCGAGAGTTGCTGGCGCGCGTAGTGCGGCGACTGCGTCGTGTCCCACACGGTCACCTGGCCGGTGGCCGGCTCGAACCGGGCCGCGACCGCGCGGGCCTCCATCGAGTGCCCGCCGCCCCGCATGACCCGGAACTCGCCGGAGAGCCGGTTCGGTGCGCTGTTCAACGCGGCTTCGGCGTCACCGCAGCGCTGGGTGAGCGTGACGGCGACGTTGCTGTCGGCGTCGCTGTGCGCGAGCGGCGCGCCCTCGGCGAGCGCGGCCGCGGTGGACGAGATCGCGGGCAGCACGTCGTAGTCCACGTCGATCAGTTCGAGCGCGTCCTCGGCGAGGTAGCGGTTCTCGGCGACCACGACGGCCACCGGCTCGCCGACGTAGTGCACCTCTTCGCACGGGATCGGGTAGCGCGGCAGCTCCTTGAGCATGGGGTGCTGCACCTTGGGCGCCAACGGTTTGTGGATCGCCATCAGGTCCGAGCCGCGGTACACCGCGACCACGCCGGGTGCCTGCAGCGCCTCGTCGACGTCGATCGAGTTGATCTTGGCGTGCGCGTGCGGCGAACGCAGGAAAGCGATGGCCAAGGCGTCGGGGAGGTCGAGGTCGTCGAGGTAGCGGCCGCGGCCGGTGAGCAACCGGTCGTCCTCGCGCCGCTTCACCGACGCGCCGATGGTGCCGGTCACGAGTGCATCTCCTTGCTGGTCTCCAGCACGGCGTCGACGAGACCCTGGTAGCCGGTGCAGCGGCAGATGTTGCCGCTCAACACGTCCCTGGCCTCGTCCTCGTCACGCACCGGGCCCTCGCGCAGTGCCGCCGTCACGCTCATCAGGAAGCCCGGCGTGCAGAACCCGCATTGCAGCGCGTAGTTGTCCTTGAACGCCTGCTGCAACCGGTTGAGCTTGCCGCCCTCGGCCAGCCCCTCGACGGTCTCCAGCTCGGCCCCGTCGGCCTGGCGGGCGAGCATCAGGCACGACCGCACCGCTGACCCGTCGACGATGATCGTGCACGCGCCGCAGACGCCGTGCTCGCAGCCGAGGTGCGTCCCGGTCAGGCGCAGCTTCTCCCGCAGGAAGTCGGCGAGGGTGAGCCGGTCGTCGGCCGTCGCCGTGTGCTGTTTCCCGTTCACCGTCACGGTGATGTTGTCGGTCACGACTGGTCTCCCTTGATCTCCGCGAGCGCCCGGCGCACCAGCACGGCGGTGAGCCGGCGCCGGTGCTCGGCGGTCGCGTGGATGTCGCCGGTGGGGTCGACCGCGGCACTGGCCGCTGCCTCCGCCGCGGCGATCGCTTCGTCGTCCACTGTGGAGCCGATGACCACCGCTTCGGCATCGTGCAGCCGTTGTGGCGTCGGCGCGACCCCGGCGGCGGCGATGCGGCAAGCCGTCACCGTGCCGGATTCGTCCACTGTGGCCGACGCCGCGACGGCCACCAGTGCGAAGTCGCCGCGACGGGTGGCGAACTCCTTGAACGCCATGCGGGTTCCCGGCTGGGGGACCCGGATCGCCACCTCGGTGAGCAGCTCGTCCGGCTCCAGCGCGGTGGTCAGGTGGAACTGGAAGAAGTCCGCGGCGTCCACCTCGCGGGTGCCGCGGGCCGACGCGATCCGGAACGTCGAGTCCACAACGGACATCACCGTGGGCAGCTCCGCGGCCGGGTCGGCGTGCGCGCAGCTGCCGCACACCGTGCCGCGGTTGCGGATCTGCGGGTGCGCCACCTGCGGCAGCGCCGCGGCGAACACCGGCAGCACGGCCGCGACCTCGGCGGAGCGTTCCAGGACGCGCTGGCGCACCAAGGCCGGGATCGTCACCGTGTCGCCGGTGACCTTCGGGCCGGCGAACTCGGGCCCGATCCGGTTGATGTCGACGAGGTGGTCGACCTGCGCCAGCCGGAAGTTCAGCATCGGCACCAGGCTCTGCCCGCCGGCCAGCACCTTCGCCTCGTCGCCGTGCTCGGCGAGCAACGCCAGCGCCGCGTCCAGCGAACGCGGGGCGTGGTAAGTGAACCGTCCTGGTTTCACCGGACCTCCATGTGCTTGCGGATGACCTCGGCGAGCTCGGGCCGCTCGATCAGCGACATGTGCCGCAGGTCGGGCAGCACGCGCAGCGTCGCGCCGGGGATGGTGTCGGCGAGCACCCGGGCCATGTCGGGCGGCGTCGCGTAGTCGTGCTCGCCGACCAGCACCAGGGTCGGCGCGGTGATCTTGGGCAGCAGCTCGCGGGAGTCCATGGCCCCCATAGCGAGCGACGACGCCGCGTGGGCGGCGCTGTCGGTGCGCAGGAAGATGTCGCAGACCCGCCGCACCTCGTCCGCGTGCTCCCGCGCCCAGTCGGGGGAGAACCAGCGGTCGCGCTGGAACGGCAGCTGCTCCGCGCGGGGCGTCTCCTTCGCTTTCACCGCACGCTGTTCCCACGTGGCGACCGCGTCCGGGCCGTACCAGGCGGTGGTGTCGGCCAGGACCAGCGAGCGAACCCGCTCCGGGTGGGTGCCGGCGAAGGTCAGCCCGACGCTGCCGCCCATCGACATGCCGAGCAGGTGCACCGAAGACAGGCCCAGCGAGTCCAGCGCGTGCGCGAGGTCGGTGGCCATGTCGGCGATCGAGAACGGCCGGCCGTCCCAGCTGGAGTGGCCGTGCCCGCGCAGGTCCGGCGCGTACACCGCGCCACCGGTGAGCCGCGCGGCGATCGGCGTCCACAGCTCACCGGCCAGGGCCAGCGGGTGCAGCAGGACGATGGGCTCACCCGCGCCCCAGCGCAGCACGGACAGGTGCCCGGTAGCGGTGGCGGCGGTCAGCCGCAAAGGTGCGCTCACGCGGTCACTCCGAAGAAGTCCGCGGCTGCGCCGTGCAGGATGGAGGCGGTTTCCGTCTCGTCCAGCCCGGCCGCACGCACGGTGTCCGCCGGTTGCTGGTCGCCGATCGGGAACGGGTAGTCGCTGCCCAGCACCACGTGCCCGGGCGCGATCCCGGCCAGGAACCGGATCGACGCGGGCGAGAGCGCCACCGTGTCGTAGTAGAGCCGCGACAGGTACGCGCTGGGCCGGCCGAGCTCGAGGTCGACCACCTTGGACTCGCCCGAGCGGTAGCCGCCGTCGAGCCGGGACGCCTGGTACGGCAGGAAACCGCCGCCGTGCACCACCAGCAGCTTCAGCCCGGGGTGCCGGTCGAGCACGCCGGTGAGGATCAACCTGCTGACCGCGATCGTGGTGTCGATGAGCCGGCCGTGCACGTTGCCGAGCCCGACCAGCTCCGGCGTCGGCGGTCGGGTCGGCGGGTGCAGCACGATCGGCACGCCGTGCTCGGCCGCGGCGCTCCACAGTGGAGCGAACGGGTTCTCCACCGGTGCGGTGCCGGTGTTCACGATGACCCCGGCGACCTCGGCCGGCTTCGCCGCGGTCACCAGGTCCTCGGCCGCGCGGTCCGGGTCCGCGGTGTCCACACTGGCCAGGGTCACGGTGCCGAGGTCGCTCGCGGCGGCGACCATGGCGTCGTTCAGCCGGGCCGTCCAGTCCGGGCCGCCGGCCTGGACGTCCAGCCACGGCGAGAGCACCTGCTTGGTGATCCCGGTGTCCGCCAGCCACCGCGCGCGGACGTCCACATCGGTCATGCCGGGCAACGGTGGCAGCTTGCCGACCTCGCCGAGCAACGAGCGCGGCACGAGGTGTGCGTGCGCGTCCAGAACGGTCATGAAGGTGACGCTAGGTTCGCGCCGCGGACCGGACCAGCGAGCTTTCCTGTGGGCGGCCATTAGCAGGTCTGACAGCAGGAAGCTGGTGCCCGCGGTAGCGGCCGTGATGCCATGGGGCATGCGCAGCGACAGACGGATCCGGCGGGTGGTCGTGGGGATCACCGGCGCCAGCGGCACCGCGATCGGCCTGCGTGTGCTGACCGTGTTGCGTGAACTACCCGACGTGGAAGTGCACCTCGTGGTGTCGTCCGCCGGGATGCGCACCCTGCGCTACGAATGCGACGTCACGCCGGGCGAGGTCCGCGAACTCGCCCACGTCTTCCACCGCGCGAAGGACATCGGCGCCTCGATCGCCTCGGGCAGCTTCGACGTGCACTCCATGCTGGTCGTGCCGTGTTCGATCAAGACGCTCTCGGCCGTGGCCACCGGCTACACCGACGACCTGGTGTCCCGCGCCGCCGACGTCTGCCTCAAGGAGGGCCGGCCGCTGCTGCTGATGGTGCGCGAGACACCACTGCACCTGGGCCACCTGCGGTCGATGGTCGCCGTCACCGAGGCGGGCGCGATCATCGCGCCGCCGGTGCCCGCGTTCTACCCGCGCCCGGAGTCGGTCGACGACCTGATCGACCACGTCGCGCGCCGCGCCCTGGCGCGGGTGGGACTGGGGGAGCTCGCGCCCGAGGAGTGGAAGGGCGAAGAGGTCACCACGGCCCCCCGCCTGGCCGACAAGCCCTGAATGTCCCATCCGGGACACCCAGCGCCCCCAATGGGACATTCAGGGCTTGGCAGCTCTAGGCCCGCCTGACTTCCGGCGACGAGAACAGGTCCAGCAGCGCTGTGCGGTCGCGTGCCTCGGCCGCGCGCAGGACCAGCCGCTCGGTCTCGATCGGGGTCGGTGGCCACGTGCGGAGACCCAGCTCAGGCATGGGGCGAAACCTATCGCGTGGCACAATGGCCTTTTCACGGCAGAGAGGACCGCGCGCGTGCTGGAGGTCCGTCGGCTGCAGGTGTTCGCCGCGGTGGCCGAGCGCGGGTCGTTCACCGCCGCGGCGGAGGCGCTGTTCATGACGCACTCCGCGGTGTCGCAGCAAATGGCGTTGCTGGAGCGCCAGCTCGGCGTCGCGTTGATGGTGCGTGGACCGCGGGGCGTCGAGCTGACCGAGGCGGGGGAGTTGCTCGCCGAGCGGTCCAAGGCCCTGCTCGGGTCCATGGCGACGATCGAGCAGGAGATGCACGACCTCACCCAGCGCTCCGCGAGCGTGCGCCTCGGCGCGTTCCCCACGGCCGCCGCCGACCTGATCCCCCGCGTGCTGCGCGAGTTCGGCAAACGCCACCCCGACACGAAGGTGCACCTGCGTTCGGCGCACGCCGCCGACATGCCCGCGGCCCTGCGCGACGGCGACATCCAGGTCGGTCTGGTGTGGGACTACGACTTCCTGCCCCGCACCGTACCCGCGGACATCGAGCGATTGCCCCTTGTGGACGATCCGCTGTACCTGCTCGTGCCCGCCGACCACCCGTTCGCCGGCGAGTCCGAAGTGGACCTGATGGAGTTCGCGGGCGAGTCCTGGGTGGTGCGCGGTCACCAGCCGCCCTACGACGACGCGTTCGCCACCATGTGCCGGATCGCCGGGTTCGAGCCGGAGATCGGGTTCGTCACCGAGGACTACCTGTCCGCGCAGGGTTTGGTCGCGGCGGGCATCGGCGTGAGCATCGTCCCGCGCCTGGCCCTCGTCGCGTTGCGGCCGGACGTGGCCGCCGTGCCGCTGGCCGGGGACGGACCGCACCGGCGGATCGCGGCCGTGCGGCGCAAGGACGCCGACCACACCGAAGCCGCCTTGTGGATGCTGGACGTGCTGTGCGACGTGTCGGTGGGGGAGTCGTGACCGACCCTGACACCAGTACCGCGACACTGATGCTGCGGCAGATGCTCGGCAACGGCCTGGACGCCGAGCGCTCCCTGGTCGACCGCATCGTCGAGGACGTCGCCCTGCAGATCATCGACGGCCGCCTGCCCCCGGGCGCCGACGTGAACTCCGTCGAGCTCGCCAAGCGCTACTCCAGCAGCCGCACGCCGGTGCGCGAGGCCCTGCTGACGTTGCAGCGCGAAGGTCTAGTCGACATCCCCGCCCGCAAACGCCCGCGGGTCGCGCCGGTGACGCTGGTGCAGGCCCGCGAGGTGTACGAGGTCCGGGCGAGCCTGCACGGTCTGGTGTCGGAGCTGATCGTGCGACGGCAACCGCCGCTGGACGTGCTGTACGAGTGGCACGGCAAGCTCGCCCAGGACGCCGCGTCCGGCGATGTCGACGGGTACTTCTGGGACAACGTCGCGTTCCGGCAGGCCGAGGCCGAGGTGGCGGGCAACGCCCAGCTGGCGCGGACCTTGAGTTCCCTGGGCCTGCGGACGTTGCAGCTGCGGCACGTGAGCCTGTCGCTGCCCGGCCGGCTCGAGCGTTCGGTCGACGACCACGACCGGTTGCTGCAGGCGTACGCCGACCGGGACGCCGAGCTGGCGGTGGCCATCACCAAGTCGATCATCATGGGCGGGCTGCGGGCCATCGAGCAGTCGGGGTGGGTGGGCGAGTGAAGAGCATCCCCGCGGGGCTGAAGGTCGAGTTGTCCCGCGCGAAGGTCATGCCGGGCGCTTCGGCGGAAGCTGACAAGTGGATGGCCATGCTCAACGATCGCCTCGACGAGTGCGTGGCCACGCTGGACCGCGAGCGGATGGCCATCGAGATCGTGTTCCGCCTGCGCGAAGGCGCCGACGAGTACCTGTACTGGGTGCAGGTGCGTGGCGAGCACGGCGACGAGCTGGACGAGAACCTCCCCATCGACCGGGACCACGTCGCCCAGGGCATGAAGGTCAAAGAACCCGGCTGGGTCGAGGCGGAGCCGCAGGTGCTGATGCTGCCCGATCCCGTGCGCAAGGCTGTGCTCGACTGGGCCCTGCGTGACTAGCCCGCACGACGGAGGCGCTCGCGGGCCTCGTCCTGCGTCAACGACGTGATGGGCTGCCCGACCGAGTACTGGTACTTCGCGTCGTAGGCCCTGGTCCAGACCCCGGCCGCCCACGACCGTTGGCGTTCGTCATCGCTGAACTCCCGGCCACGCACACGGCAGTAGGCGTCGAGGAACCGTTCCGTGTCTTCGACGCCTGCCAGCTCGTCCGCGTCGACGGTGGAATACAGCGCGGCGGCGAAGCCGACCAGGACGGCTTCGCTCGCCACGATCACGCTGTCCCAGTCGTGTACCACCAGCAGCTCGTCCCCGCGCCAGCGCAGGTTGCCGGCCAGCCAGTCGCAGTGGCCGATCACGGCGTTGGACCTGTCGGACCGGTCGGATTCGCTGGCTCGCAGCCGGTCTCGGGCGCGGCGCCCGGTCTCGTCGAGCCACTCCGCGCCGGGCACCGCGTCGAGGTCGGCCTCGAGGTCCTCCTCCGGGCGCGGCCACAGTCCGGTCCTGGTGTGGTTCCAGTCCGCCCACGACGGTGGCGGATCGAGCATGCCCACCTCGTCCGGCCGCGGGGCCAGCCGGATCAGCCGCGCGAAAGCCTCGGCGAAGGCCGGGGCCGCGTGGTCGGCGCTCGGGAGCAGTGCGCCGCCGGGAACGTGGACCTCCGCGGTCGCGAGGTCGTCGCCGAAGGCCGTGGCGCCGGTGAGCGGCTCCGGACACGGGTAACCAGCCTGGAACATGCGGCGCTGGACGTCGACGCACGCTGCCAACCGCCGCGATGCCGGACGGACCTTGACCACGACCTCGCGGCCATCCGCCAGCCGGAGCCCGAGGACCGCCGACAGGTGCCCGGAGCTGAACAGCTCCTCCTGCGGTGGGCTGCCCAGGTGCTCGACACACCACCGGGCGAGGCGGCCGGGATCCGTGACACGCGCGCGAGAGGACACCCGAGCATCCTCACACCTGCGGGGCAGGGGTCAGAACCGACCCGAAGCCTCGATCGCCCGCAACCCGCGCAACACCAACGACTTGCTCACCGCGGCCGCCAACGCCACATCGCGATCGGCATAAGCCCGCACCAACCGCTCGTGATCGGCGACGGAGTTCAACAACCGGCCGGGCAGCGACAGGCTCAGGTGCCGGAACCGGTGCATCTGCAGCCCGAGCGAACTCAACCGGCGCTGCAACTCGCCGTTGCGCGACAACGCCGCCTCGGCGTCCCGGAAGCCGACGTTGTGCCAGAAGTAGCCGTCGACGTCGCCGGTCGCCGCGTCGTTCTCCAGCACCTTCTGCCACCGCCACAACGACGAGATCTCCTCGTCGGTGGCCCGCTGCACCACCAGCTCCGACACCAGCGCGTACAGGCTGGCGCGGATCTCGTAGATCTCCCGCACCTGCGACAACGCCACCGGCGACACGAAGGGGCGCCGCCGCGGTGGGACGATCACCAGCCCCTCGCGCTCCAGCAGCAACAACGCCTCCCGCACCGGCGTGCGGCTGGTGTTGAACTGGCGCGCCAGGTCCATCGAGTTGACCTCGTGGCCGGGCGGCAACCGGCCCTCCACGATCGACGTGGCGAGCTCCTCGAAGATCGCGAACGTCAGCGACGAGCTGCCCTCGATCCCGCGCAGCGCACTGAACAGCAGGTCCTGGCGCAGTCGCGCCACGTCCGCGCCGTTGGTCACCGGCGGGCTCGGGGGCATCAGCCGGCCACCTCGGGCCAGCGCTTCGACACCGACGCCACCAACTCCGTGCTCGACTCGGCCACGGCGGGGAAGTCGGCGATGCGCTCGTACGGGCGGCACGCGTCGATCACCGCCCGGCTGTTGAACGGCAGCGCGCCCGGCGGCGTCAACGGGTCGACCCGGCTGCCCCAGGTCCGCTTCATCACCTCGATGTCGGACTGCGGGTCGCAGCGCCCGCACATCGCCCACACGACCTCGGTGAGGTCGCGCGGGTTCACGTCGTGGTCCACCACGACGGTGAAGCGGTTCATGTAGGCCGCGTTCGGCAGTTGCGACGCCAGGTACGCCGCCTGCCGCGCGTGCCCGGGGTAGCGCTGCTCGATCGACACGATCAGCAGCGAGCGTCCGCCACCCGCTTCGTGCGCCCACACGCCGCGCAGGCCTTGCAACCCCGTCTTGCGCAACGTGTCGGTGATGATCGCGGACTTCATCACCGTGCGCATGTACGAGTAGTCGTGCGGCGGCTTGCCGGGCGGCGCACCGAGCAGGATCGGATCGGGCCGGTGGTAGACGCGCTCGACGTCGATGGTGATGATCGGGTCGCGCGAGCCCGAGTAGTAGCCGGTCCACTCGCCGAACGGGCCCTCCGGACGGGTGTCGCCGGGCCGCACCCAGCCCTCCAACGCGATCTCCGCGTCGAACGGCAGCGGCAACCCGGTGACCTCGCCCGCGACCACACGCACCGGACTACCCAGCATGGCCCCGACGTAGTCGTACTCCGACACGTGCGCCGGGACTTCGATGCCCGCGGCGACGAGGTACGCCGGGTGCATGCCCAAGGTGACCGCGATCGGCGCCCGGCCCTCGGCCTCGAACCACCGGCGCAGGTGTTGCGCGCCGTGCTTGCCCTGCTCGATGTTGACCGTCGCGGTGCGGCCGTCGTCCTGCACCTGCATCCGGTACGCGCCGAGGTTGATCCGCCCGGTGTCGTGGTCGCGGGTCACCACGGCGCACCCGGTGCCGATGTAGCGCCCGCCGTCGCCCTCGTGCCAGCGCGGCACGGGGAACGACAACAGGTCGATGTCCGGCTTGCTGACCACAGTGGACAGCAGCGGGCCGTCCTCGACGGTCACGGCGGCGAACTCCGGCGCCCGCTCCGCCCATTCGCCGGGCGCGGTGGCCAGGGCCGTCATGAGCGAGTCGTCGGTCTGGTCCCAGCCCATGCCGAGCACCGCGCCGAGCAGCCGAGGGTTGCTCACGCTGCCGCTGAGCACCCGCAGGCCCGCCGCGTAACCGGGCACCTCGTCGAACAGCAACGCCTTCGGCGCCGAGCGGCGGTAGTTGACCTGCGACAACGCGCCGATCTCCAGGTCCCAGCTCGCGCCGCGGACGTCCTGCAGCTCACCCGCCGCGGCGGCCTCGTCGAGCCACGCACGCAAGTCGGCGGTCATGACGACCCCTTCAGCCAGGCAATGGTTTCCGAAGCGGTGAGCACGTCGGCGTACTTCTGGTCCATGTCGAACAGGCTCACCCAGTGCGACGCCTCGAACCGGTCGAAGCAGCAGTCGCCGACCACCCCGACCCGGTAGCCGCGGCTGCACGCGTCGACCACGGTGGACCGGACGCACCCGCTGGTGGCCTCGCCGCACACCAGCACGGTGTCGACACCACGCGAGCGCAGCACCGTGTCCAGCGGGGTGTCGTGGAACGCGCTCGGGCCGGTCTTCCGGATCACGACGTCACCGGGCTCAGGTGCCACCTCGGCCACGATCGTGTTGCCCCGCACCGGATCCACCGGGTTGACGCCCTTGGCCGGCTTGCGGTTCCAGCGACCGAGCTCCGGCGGCGCGGCGTGGAAGTAGAGGACCGGAACGTCCGCGGCACGTGCCGCGTCGAGCACCGGAGCGGTCCGGTCGACCGCGTCCCAGCCCTGTGGACCGCACGCGCTCGGCCAGTCCCGAACCGCCGTCACCACGTCGACCCCGCGCGCACCGAGCGCGGCGTAGTAGAGGTCGACGGCCAGCACGGCGGCCTTCGTGCCCAGACCGAACGGTTCCCGCTTCGCCCACGAGGTCGCGCCGAGCACCGCCCGGTCCTGGTCGGTCAGGTAGGCGGACCAGGACCGGGCGAACGACTCGCTCACGCCGCCGCCAGCATGCTGTTGTCGATGTACTTGGTGATGTCCTGCGGCGCCTGCGTGTGGTTGTTCTGCGCCGCCTCCTCGAACGCCTGGCGGATCACCTTCTCGTCCACCTGCGGCGTCTGCGACCACACCTTGAGGAAGAAGTCGTAGGCGTACTTGGCCAGCTCCGGGTTCTTCACCCCGGTGTACTTGATGATGCTGGCCTCGGTCTCCTTCTCGTGCGTGCGCAGGAACTGCAGCGCCTCGGCCTCGGCCTGGACGAACCGCTTCACCACGTCGCGGTTCACGTTCAGGTACTTGCCCTGCACGGTGTAGGCGCCGAGCGGGAACTGCATGTCGGCCAGCGACGCGAGCAGGTGCGCGCCCTTCTCCTTGGTCTGCGCGCCCTGCGGCGGCTGGGTCAGGATCGCCGACACCGCACCGCTTTCCAGCGCGGCGACCTCGGCCGGGATGCCCTTGACGTAGACGCCCTGGACGTCCCCGCGCTTCATCCCGTTGCGCTCCATGACGTCGGTCAGCCCGAAGTCGCTCTCGGAGCCGGGCGAGGTGATCGCGACCTTCTTGCCCTTGAGGTCCTGGACGGTCTTGATGTCGGGGCTGGCCCACATCTCCAGGTTGTAGTGCGGCTCGGACATCGCGACGTAACGCAGGTCCGTGCCCTTCATGATCGCGGCCGCGGTGTCCTGCGCGACGCCGACGCCGACCTGCACGGAGTTCGACGACAGGGAAGCCACCAGCTGCGAGGAATCGTTGAGCCGCACCAGCTGCACGTTCAGGCCGTGCTTGGCGAAGATGCCGTAGTCGGCGGCCACGTAAAGGTCGGCGTAACCCGCGCCGGGCGCGGTGTAGCCGATCTTCAACGGCAGCTTGCCGCTGGCGTCGGCGTCGACCTTGGTTCCCGCGTTCTGCGCGCACCCGGAAAGGACTGTGAGGCCCAAGGCCGCCGCGGCGACCGAGGTGAAGAGCTTGCGGTTCATTTCGCACCTGCCCAATGGGTGAAGCGCCGCTCGATCAGCCGCACTGCCCAGTTGAGCAGCAGGGCCACCGCCGCGAGCAGCACGATGCCCGCCATGGCCGAGTCGACGTCGAAGTTCGAGGTCTTGTTCTGCACGAAGTAGCCGAGTCCGTTGCTGGCAAGGAAGAGCTCGGCGACGATGGCGCCGACGAGGCCGCGGCCGACCGCGAGCCGGATGCCCGCGAGGATGTACGGCAGCGTCGCCGGCAAGGCGATGTTGGTGAAGAACTTCAGCCTGGGCGTGCAGAACACCGTCGCCACGCGGGTGTAGTCGGTGTCGAGGTTCCGCACGCCCGCGGTGATGTTGATGATCAGGGGCAGGATCCCCGCCCACACGATCACGATCACCCGGGACACGTTGTCCAGGCCGAACCAGAAGATGATGATCGGCAGGAACATCACGTACGGCACGGAGTACAGCACGTTGACGATGGGCTCGGTCATGTCGTGCAGGACCTTGTAGCGCCCGAGCACCAGCCCGATCGGGATCCCGAGCAGGAAGGTGATGCCGAGACCCCACAACAGCTCGTAGCCGGTGGCGCCGAGCGGGCTCCAGATCTCGCCAGTGGCGAACAGGTGCGCACCGGCCCGCACGGTCCGGATGGGGCTGCTGCTGAACGTGACGTCGACCAGGCCGAAGCCGGCCGCCGCCTGCCAGATCACCAGGACGACCAGCCCGCCGGCGAGGCCGAGCAAGCCGCTACTGTGCCGCGCTGCCCAACCGGACGGCGCCGGCGTCGTCCCGCTCCTGGTCGCTGACTTCTCCGTGCGCTCCGGGCGCGGGAGCGTCGCTGTCGTCATGGGTCCTCGCTAGGGGAGTGGGGGTGTGCCGGAGGGCTTCGATACGGAGTTGTTCCAAGATGGTGTCTCCGTAGGCTAAGAACTCGGCGCTGCGCCGCCACACGGCGTCGCGCGGTCGCGGCGCGTCGATGCGCAGTTCCAGCGCGACCTTGGCGGGTGACGGCGAGAACACCAGCACCCGGTCGGCCAGCAGCACGGCCTCGTTCACGTCGTGGGTGACGAACAGCGCCGTCTTCTTCGCGCTGACCTCGTCGGCCTGCCAGATCCGCAGCAGTTCGTCCTGCAGGAGCTCGCGGTTCTGCGCGTCCAGGGCGCTGAACGGCTCGTCGAGGAGCAGCAGGGTGGGGTCGGTGGCCAGGGCGCGGGCGAGGTTCGCCCGCTGGCGCATGCCACCGGAAAGCTCGTGGGGGTACTTGTCGGCGACGTGACCGAGCCCGGCGACCTCGAGCAGGTCGCGGGCGTGGGCGCGGGACTTCGCGGTCAACCGGCCCTGCATCTGGAGTCCGAACAGGACATTGGAGAGCACGGTGCGCCACGGGTAGAGCGAGGCCTGCTGGAAGACCAGCGACCGTTCCGGGCCGGGCCCCTTGATCTGCTTGCCGTGCAGCTCGAGGGTCCCCGAGGTGACCGGCACGAGGCCGGCCACCGCTTCCAGGAACGTCGTCTTGCCGCAGCCGGACGGACCGACGATCACGACGAACTCGTGCTCGGCGATGTCCAGGTGGAGGTTCTCCACGGCCAGGGTGAAGCCGCCGCTGCGGCGACCCACGTGACCGAGGTTCAGATCCCGTGCGGTGAGGCAGTCAGCCATGGGACGCCTTCTCGGTCAAGGCCGCGAACTCGTCGTAGCCGGACTGCTTGAGCTTGCCCGTGCCGACCAGCTTGTCGATGATCTCGCGGGCCAGCTGGCGGGTTTCCTTGGTGGAGCGCAGCAAGCTGTCCTTCCAGCCGTCGTTGGGCCAGCGGCCGGCCTGGCGGTAGACCTCGGCGAACAGGTCGGTGCGCAGCTCCACCAGCTGGTTCCACTCGTGGCCGGACTCGGTGGGCTTCTTGGTGCGGATCTCGCGGATGGCGTCGACGTCGATGGTGCCGACGCAGACGGCCTCGCCCGAGCCCGCCGCCACCGACACCTGGTTGCCGAGGTGGTCGATGATCTGCGAATGGCCGCGGTAGCCGTTGCGTGGCCGGTCCGAGCCGACGAACGCGCCCGCGCAGCAGGACAGGAAGTACGCCAGGTTCTCGTAGGCCCGGCTGCGCCGGAAGATGTCCCACTTCGCGTCCACATCGGACCACGGCTCGGCGGTCGGGTGCAGCAGCACCTCGGCGCCCTGCAGGGCCAGCGCGCGGGACATCTCCGGGAAGATGATGTCGGTGCAGGTCAGGGTGCCGAGGACGCCGATCTCGGTGTCGACGACGGGGAACATACTGAGGTTGCCGTACCGCTCGGTGTATTCGGTGTAGACGTCGCCGGGCCCGGTGTAGACGGTGTTGAGGTTGTTGGGCCCGTTGTTCTTGCGGTACTTCAGGATGATCTCGCCGTTGGGATCGATGATGAAGTTCGTGTTCCACAAGCGGCCGGGCCAGCTGTCGTCGCGCTCGTACAGGTTGCCCATGAAGTAGACGCCCAGGCGGCGGCACTGCTCGGCGATGCGGTCGGTGACCGGGCCGGGGATGGTCTCGGCGAGGGCGAGCCACTCGTCCACGTCGCGCGGCCGGTACTGGCCGATGATGCTGTACTCCGAGATCATGCCGAGCCGCACCTCGCCGACCCGGTTGAACGTCCACTGCAACAGCTCGAAGATCCGGTTGAGGTTCTGGTCGATGATGTCGTCCCGGTCCTTCGGGTCGACGATCACCCGCGTCTCCTGCTGGATGAGTGCTGCCTTGTACGGCTTGATCACATTGGCTCCCTTGCCCGCTTCACCGACGCCATAGTGTCGACACTTGCCAGGGAGTCTCATGCCGCGTAACGGCCCTGTCAAGGGTCCGTTACCTGGGATGTTCGCTGGTGTCACCCACTGTTGCCGTTCGTGAAGTCGGGCGTGTTCGGAGCGTAGTGTCGACACAACGGGGCAGTCGCGGCTTGGTGTCGACAGTTCCGGGAGGCGGTCGGCGGCGGTGGCACTAGGCCGAATGGGTTGCCACGGCTGCACTTGCGCCGGTCGCGTGCCGATAAACCCTTGTAGGGGAGGACAATCGGGAGGGGGGTGAACACCGTCGGGGAAGGGAAGTCGGGGGAGTGAACGCACTGAAGGTGCCCGAGCGCCTCGAGCTGTTGTTGCTCGACGAGCCGGTGCTCGATCTCTACGCCGCAGGGCCGTGGCGGGTGCCCGACGGCGTGTACGAACGCATTGCCGAGCGCGTGGGGCGGCTCTACCGCGACCGCCGCGCGGCGCCGACCGTGGCCAGCCTCGCCGACCTGTTCCGGCCGGACGCCACGATGGCCGCGGCCGAACTGCTGATCCAGGCGCAGACGCTCTTCGGCGGATTCGCTGTGCGCGCAGGCAATCGGCGCGATCTGGACAACGAACTCTTCGGCCGGGTCTTCGCCCGGTCCGCACCGCCCATCCGCGACGGCATCGGCTGGATCCGCGAGCAGGCCACGTGGGCGGTGCCCGGCCGGTGGCTGGTGTTCGCCGCCGCGCCGGACGAGCGGGAGCAGGCCTACACCATGGCCGCCGAACTGCTCGACGTCTACGCCGAGCTGGCCCCGGTGCGCGATCGCCTGGACGCGCTGAAAGCGTTGCACGAGTTGGGTTTGCGCAACCCCGTGCGGTGGCGGACCGGCGACCTCGCCGAGGAGCTCGACCAGTGGTGGGCGGACGCTGACGCGACCACCAGGGCCGCCCTGCCGGAGTTCGCCGGCCCGCGCTCCTACCTCGCCTGGTGCGTCGAGCGGTTCAGCGCCGCGCACGAGCGGCTGGCCGACGCGCTCGGCGGCAGCGCCCCGGCGGCCGCGCTCGCCGCGGTGCTGCGCCAGGCGCGGATGACCGGTGTCCCAACGGATCTCGACGACCCGGGCGGGTCGGTCCGCGCGGAGTTCGAGCGGACGGCGGCGACGTGGTCGCTCGAGCAGTGGCGCGCGGAAACCCGGGCCTGGCTCGCCGACGGCCTGCGCGTGGGCGAGGCGGACACCTGCCGGGCGTGGCTGGACATGGCCGTGCGGGTCACCTCGACCGCGCAGTGGGCGTCCGGCATCGAGCTCGACTGCCGGGTGCCGGTCGACCTGTTCCACGTGGACTTCATCGACATCTTCCAGCGCCCCACCGTGCTCCCGGGAGCCGATTTGTCCACTGAGGACTTATCCGACGACGAGCTGATCGGCCCGCCGGAGTTCGCCGACACCCTCGCCGAGGCCATCGCGGCCACCGGGCCCGGCGCGGGCATCCGGCTGATGCTGGCCGGTCCGGAGGGCACCGGCCGGCGCACGGCGGCGCGCCGGGTGATCGACCAGCTCGGCGCCTTGGCCCCGGCGCAGGGCGTGGTGTGGGTGTCGGACCACTTGTTCACCGGCATCGCGCCGAGCCAGGCCGTGCTGTACCTGAACGAGACCGCGCGTGCGGCGCTCGCCCAGGGCAAGGTGCTCGCGCTGGACGGCCTGGACGCGATGGCCGCCGAGGAGACGTGCGGCCCGGCGCTGGCCGAGGAGCTGCGTCGGTGCCTGGCCCGCGATCCGGCGTTGCACGTGCTCGCGATCTGCCGCGACGGCGGGGATCTGCGGTTGTTCGAGGTGAATCCCGCGCTGTGCCAGCAGTTCCACGTGGCCCGGACCCGGGACTTCACCGGCGAGCAGTTCGGCCGGCTGTTGCGCGCGGCCATGGCGCGGCGCGGGGTGGAGATCGACGCGGCGGCGGTGGCCGCGGGCGCGGACCTGTTGCTGCGCACACCGCCGTTGCTCAACCTGCGCGGTGCCCGGCTGGTCGAACGGCTGGCCGGCGAGGCGATCCGGGCGGCACGGGCGCGGCACCGGGCCGACGGCCCGGTGAAGGTGAGCCGGATCGACCTGCCCGCCCAGCTCACGCCGGGTGGTCCGCACGCCGACCCGCTGGCCGAGCTGCGGGCGTGCGTCGGCCTTGATGCCGCCCGCCGTGAGCTCGAGTTGTTGCTCGCCGAGGAGATGGCGGCGCGGCTGCGCACCGACGCGGGCATGACCGCGCCGAAGCGCTCGCGCCACCTGGTGATCACCGGCGAGCGCGGGACCGGCAAGACGATGCTGGCCGGGCTCCTCGGCCGGTTGTACGCGCAGTCGGGCGCGCTGGACAGCGGTCACCTGGTCTCGGTCGACCGCGCCGACCTCACCACCGACGACGGTGGCGCGTCGGTCAAGGCCGCCGTCATGCGTGCGTTGGGCGGGGTGCTGTGCGTGGAGAACGCGCACGACCTGACCACCGCCGGTCCGGACCTGGCCGTGCGGCAGGCGGCGCTCGACGCGATCGAGGTGAACTTGGCCAAGCACGGCGACGAGCTCGTTGTGGTGCTGACCGGCAGCGACCACGGCATCGCGGGCCTGCTGGCGGCGCGGCCCGGGCTCGCCGCGCACTTCCCGAAGACGTTGCGGCTGCCCGCGTTGACCGCCGCCGACCTGGTGCGGCTCTACGAGGTGAAGGCGACCACCGCCGGGTTCACGCTGGCCGACGGCGTGCGGGCCGGGGTGACCGAGCTGCTGGAGCGCTCGCGGACCGCGCGCACGCCGCGGGTGGTGACGAACCTGCTGGAGCGCACGATCGCGCGGCAGGCACGGCGGATCCTCGCGGACGGCGTGGTGGACGAGGACGAGTCGCTGGCCGAGATCCGGCCCGAGGACGTGCCGGCCACCGTGTCGGACGCGGCGGGGGAGCTGCCCGCCGACCCGCTCGCCCAGATCGACGAGCTGATCGGGCTGGACGCGGTGAAGGCCGAGGTGCGGCTGATGGTCGCCGAGGCCAAGGCCGACCGGCTGCGCCGCGACGCGGGCATGCCGGTGACGACGCCGTCGCGGCACCTGGCGTTCATCGGCAAGCCCGGCACCGCGAAGACCACGGTCGCGCGGTTGATCGCCGCCGTGTACGCGCAGCTGGGTTTGTTGTCCTCCGGGCACCTGGTCGAGGTCTCACGTGGTGACCTCGTCGGCTCCTACGTCGGGCAGACCGCCCCCAAGGTGCGGGCCGCCGTGGACCGGGCGCTGGGTGGCGTGCTGTTCATCGACGAGGCCTACGCCCTGGCCGCGCGGGGTCAGGACGACTTCGGCGGGGAGGCGCTGGCCGAGTTGCTGAAGCTGATGGAGGACCACCGTGACGACCTTGTCGTGATCGTCGCGGGCTACGGCGAGGAGATGCTGGCCTTCCTCGGCGCCAACCCCGGCCTCGCGTCCCGGTTCCCCACGGTCGTGCGCTTCCCCGACTACCGCGACGACGAGCTGCTGGCCATCTTCGCCTCGCTGGTCGCCGCCGCCGGGTACACGCTGCAGGACGGTGTGCTGGAAGAAGTGGCCCGCCGGCTGCGCTCGGCCCCGCGTGGTCCGGCCTTCGGCAACGGCCGCGCCATGCGCAACCTGCTCGACCGGATGGTCTCGCTGCAGGCACGCCGGATCACCGCCGGTGACCGGCAGGACATCACGGTGTTGCTGCTGGACGACCTGCCCGAGCCCACCGAGAATGACATCGATGACACGGCAGTGGGCCAGTACCTCTGAACCGTGTTTGTTGTTCGGCTCAACAAACATCACGGTTTGATAGCCGAGCGGTCGCGATTTACCCCTTCGTCACGGGCAAGACACCTGGACCTTCGACTCTGTATCGATTAAGTACCTCTTCCGGACCCGCGTCCGGCCGGTTATGTTGTCGCGCACAACATACTCGTCTGCGGCATCGAGGCCGCCGGGTAGGAAAGGACATCCCATGCGTAAGAGCGTCGCTGCCTTCGTCGCGGTGGGCTCGAGCCTTGCGCTTGTTCTCGCGGGCTGTGGCAACAACAGCTCCGGCGACTCAAGCGGCTCTGGTGGTTCCGGCGGGTCCAGCGCACCGGCCGCGGCCGGCGGCGGGAACGGCGCCAAGGTCGGCGTGATCCTGCCCGAGACCGCCAGTTCGGCCCGGTGGGCCGGGTTCGACGAGCCCATGCTGAAGAAGGCGCTCGAAGCCCAGGGCCTCACCCCGATCATCGAGAACGCGCAGGGCGACACCCAGAAGTTCTCCCAGATCGCCGACACCATGCTCAGCCAGAAGGTGAAGGTGCTGATCGTCGCGGCGCCCACTGGCGACTCCGGTGCGGCCGTCGAGCAGATCGCCGCCAAGCAGGGCGTGCCCGTCATCGACTACGACCGGCTGAACCTGGGTGGCAGCGCGCAGTACTACGTCAGCTTCGACAACGTCCGCGTCGGTCACCTGCAGGGTCAGGCCCTGGCGGACTCGCTCAAGGACAAGAAGGGTGCCCAGGTCATCGAGATCGAGGGCGCGCCGACCGACAACAACGCCACCCTGTTCAAGCAGGGCCAGGAAGAGGTCGTCAAGCCCCTCTACGCCGACGGCAGCCTGAAGCTGGTCAACAGCCGGGCCATCGACAAGTGGGACAACCAGCTCGGCGGCCAGGTCTTCGAGCAGCTGCTCACCGCCAACAAGGGCAAGATCGACGGCGTGCTCGCGGCCAACGACGGCCTTGCCGGCGCGGTGATCACCGTGCTGCAGAAGTACCACTTGGCGGGCAAGGTGCCGGTGACCGGTCAGGACGCCACCGCTGACGGCCTCCGGGCGATCCTCTCGGGCCAGCAGTACTCCACGGTGTTCAAGCCGATCCAGGAAGAGGCCGACGCCGCCGCGCAGCTGGCCGCCGCCCTGGTCAAGGGCAGCACCGGCGAGGCCGACAAGGTCGCCACCGCGACCTCGCACGACCCGACCGGCAACCGCGACGTCAAGTCCGTGCTGCTCACCCCGCAGCCGATCACCAAGGACAACGTCAAGCTCGTCATCGACAAGGGCTACGTGAAGGCCTCCGAGGTCTGCACCGGCGCCGCCAAGGCCGCCTGCGACAGCGCGGGCATCAAGTAACACCCCCGAAAGCACCGCGGCGGGGCGGGGAAGCACCCCGCCCCGCCGCGGTCCCCACTCTCCCCAAGCAACGAACACCTACGTGACCCATGGAGGTTCACGGTGAGCGAGCCGATCCTGTCGCTGCGCGGCGTGAACAAATCGTTCGGACCGGTCCACGTGCTGCACGACATCGACTTCACCGTCCGGGCCGGTGAGGTCACCGCGCTCGTGGGTGACAACGGGGCCGGGAAGTCGACCCTGGTCAAGTGCATCGCGGGCATCCACCCGGTGGACAGCGGCGAGATCCTCTTCGACGGCAAGCCGGTCCACATCCACGGCCCGCGCGACGCGGCCGCGCTCGGCATCGAGGTCGTCTACCAGGACCTGGCGCTCGCGGACAACCTCGACGTCGTGCAGAACATGTTCCTCGGCCGGGAGCGGCTTTCCGGCTTCCTGCTCGACGAGGCCGAGATGGAGCTGGCCGCGCGCCGCACCCTCGCCTCGCTCTCCGTGCGCACGGTGAAGTCCGTGCGCACCCCCGTGTCGTCGCTGTCGGGCGGGCAGCGCCAGACCGTGGCGATCGCCAAGGCCGTGTTGTGGGACAGCAAGGTCGTGCTGCTCGACGAGCCGACCGCGGCGCTGGGCGTCGCGCAGACCCGCCAGGTGCTCGACCTGGTGCGCCGGCTGGCCGAACAGGGCCTCGGCGTGGTGCTGATCAGCCACAACATGAACGACGTGCTCGAGGTCTCCGACCGGATCGCGACGCTGTACCTCGGCCGGATGGCCGCCGAGCTGCCCACCCGCGAACTGAACCACAGCCAGGTGGTCGAGCTGATCACCGCCGGGCGCTCCGGGGACCTCGGCCTCGCCCGACCCGATGTCGTCACCATCTAACGCCGCGAGGAAGACCAGCCCAATGACGGAAAGCCCAACCCAGCCGGCCGGCCCCAAGCCGACCGAACCGACGCCCGCGGACTCGGGCCCGGTCGCCGAGGCGCTCGAGGCGCACGCCGCGGCCGACACGGCCATCACCGACTTCGGCATCGACACGACGTCGAGGACCACCTACGAGGCCATCGGCGACTACTGGAACCGGTTGCGTGGCGGTGAACTCGGCGCGGTTCCCGCGCTGCTGGGCCTCACCGTGCTGGTGGTCATCTTCGCGATCGCGTCCGGCGACTTCGTCAGCATCAACAACCTGGCGAACCTGCTGCAGCAGGGCGCGGGTCCGATGATCATCGCGATGGGCATCGTGCCGGTGCTGCTGCTCGGCGAGATCGACCTGTCGGCGGGCACCGCATCCGGCGTGGCCGCGACGCTGCTCGCACTGCACTTCCGAGACCACGGCAACCTGCTCGGCGCCATGGGCGACTCGATGTTCTACGGCTTCGTGGTCGGCCTGGTCCTCGCGGCGTTGCTCGCCGCGCTGCTGCGGCTGTGGATCGGTGTCGTCGGCTCGCTCGGCGCCGTCGCGGTGCTGCTGCTCGGCGTGCCCGCCAACCCGTACCTGGAGATGCTGCTCGCGATCCTGGTCGGCGTCGGCATCGGCTGCTTCACCGGCTTCCTCGTCGCGAAGGTCGGCATCCCGTCGTTCGTGGTGACCCTGGGCCTGTTCATCGCCTGGTACGGCGTCATCCTGCAGCTGATCGGGGCCGCGGGCACCGTGTCGGTGCGCCAGAGCGACGTGTTGTTCAACGTCGCCAACGACAGCCTCAGCGTGGTGGGCAGCTGGATCCTGTTCGTCGTCGCCTGCGGTGGGTACGCGGCCGTGGTCGGCCTGCGGCACGCGGCGCGGTTGCGCAAGGGCCTCGTCGCGCAGCCCACGCCGCTGGTCCTGGCCAAGATCGTCGGTGTCGTCGTGCTCGGCGCGGTGGCGACCTGGCTGCTCACGCTCAACCGCTCGCCCAACCCCGCGCTGACCGACATCAGCGGCGTGCCCTACGTGGTGCCGATCGTGCTGGTGCTGTTCGTGGTGGGCACGTTCGTGCTCGACCGCACCCGCTACGGCAGGCACATCTACGCCGTCGGCGGCAACACGGAGGCCGCGCGCCGGGCCGGTGTGAACGTGCCGAAGATCCGGATGAGCGTGTTCATCATCTGCTCGGCGGTCGCGGCGATCGGTGCCATCGTCTACACCTCCAAGGTCGGCTCGGTCGACGGCAACGCCGGCAACGGCAACACGCTGCTGTTCGCCGTCGGTGCCGCGGTGATCGGCGGGACGTCGCTGTTCGGTGGCAAGGGCCGGGTCCGCGACGCGGTGCTCGGTGGTCTCGTCCTCGCCACCGTCCAGAACGGACTGAACCTGCTCGGTTTCCAGGCTGCCCCGGTCAACATCATCACCGGTCTCGTGCTGCTGCTCGCGGCGAGTGTCGACGCGCTCTCCCGGCGGCGAGCGGCAGCTCGCTAGCCCGGCCGGTGACCACCACCCCCACCTCTGCCGCTCGGCCCGACGACCTGCGCAGGCACAACCGGGCGCTCGTGCTCCGCCGACTGCACGTCAGCGGGCCGAGCACCCGGGCCGCGCTGGCCGCCGAGACCGGGCTCAACCGCAGCACGATCAAGGCGCTCGTCGATGATCTGGCCGAGAACGGCGTGGTCGCCGAGCGGGTGCCGACCCGGCGCACCGGTGCCGGGCGCCCGTCGCTGCTGGTGCTGCCCCAGCCGAACGCGGTCGTGGTGCTGGCCGTGGACATCCGGGTGGACCAGGTCGCGATGGCGTTGGTGGGGCTCGGCGGGCAGATCCTCGGCCGGTGCAGCTGGGGCCTGCGAGCCGAGACCCGCGTGCCCCGCGAGACGCTGACCAAGATCGTCGACAACTGCGAGTTGCTGATCGAGGAAGCGGGCGTCGAGGTCGCGGCGGTCGGCGCGTCGGCCCCGGGGGTCGTGCGCCGCGCCGACGGCCTGGTGCACGAGGCACCGAACCTGCAGTGGACCAACGTGCCGTTGGGTGCCTGGCTGGGCAAGGCGCTCGACCTGCCCGCCTACGTCGCCAACGACGCCGAACTCGGTGCGCTGGCCGAGCACCTGCGTGGTGCGGCCCGCGGCATCGACGACGTCGTCTACATCGGCGCTGACGTCGGCGTCGGCGGCGGCGTGATCTCCAGCAACGCGCCGTTGCGGGGAACGGACGGCTACGTCGGGGAGATCGGGCACATGGTCGTGCGGCCCGACGGGCTGCCGTGTTACTGCGGCAGCCAGGGCTGCTGGGAGACCGAGGTGGGCGAGGCGGCCCTGATCCGCGCGCTCGGCCTGCCCGACGACGCGCCACGCGGCGTGATCGCGGCCGAGCTGCACCAGCTGGCCACCCAGCCCGCGGAGCTGATGCAGCGGCTCGGCGAGTTCGCCCAGTGGCTGGCGATCGGGCTGTGCAACCTCGTAAACCTGTTGTGCCCCAGGCTCGTCGTGCTCGGCGACCTCTTCACCGAGCTGCCGCCGAAGCTGATCGAGCACGTGACGGACCTGGTGCGCAAGCGCAGCATGGTGAGCCGTGCGCTGGGCGGGGTCCGGATCGTGACGTCCTCGCTGCGCAACGACGTCAAGCTGCTCGGGGCCGCCGAGCTGGCGTTCGAGCAGGTGCTCGCCACCCGATGAACGATCTGGTGGGTCGCCTGCGTGCGGCCGGCTGCGTGTTCGCCGAAGAGGAAGCGGAGTTGCTCGCGTCGGCGGCTCCCTCGCCTGACGAGCTGGAATCGTTGGTCGCGCAGCGGGTGTCCGGCGTGCCGCTGGAGCACCTGCTCGGCTGGGTCGAGTTCCACGGGCTGCGGGTTGCCGTGTCGCCCGGGGTGTTCGTGCCACGGCGGCGCACGGAGTTCTTGGTGGATCAGGCTTTGACCTATGTGCGCCCGGATTCGGTCGTCGTGGACCTGTGCTGCGGGTGCGGTGCGCTGGGGGCGGCGGTGCTGGCCGCGGTGCCGTCCGTTTCGTTGTACGCGGCGGACATCGACCCGGCCGCGGTGGCGTGCGCGCGCCGCAACGTCCCCCGGGTGTACCAGGGCGACTTGTTCGACGCGTTGCCGTTGTCCTTGCAGGGCAAGGTTTCCGTGGTCATGGCGAACGTGCCGTACGTGCCGACCGAGGCGATCTCGACGATGCCGCCGGAAGCGCGCGAGCACGAGCCACGGGTGGCGTTGGACGGCGGCCCGGACGGGCTGGCGGTGGCCCGGCGCGTGCTGGCCGCGGCGCCCGCCTGGCTGGCGCCGGGTGGCGTCGTGCTGTTCGAGGCGTCGCCCGCCCAGGCGGCATCGCTGTCGGACGTGCGGGTCGTGTACTCCGACGAGTGGGAATCGACGGTCGTGATCCGATCTCACGTTTGAGCGCCGCCCGTCGTCTACTGGGCATGAACGCATTCACGCTGCACCCGGTGCACAAGGGCGACGTCGTCACCGAGGGCGCGGCCCCCTGGACCGCGACCGGCGGCGAACCGATCCGCTGCTGCCTGCGCGACGCCCTGCCGGGCGAATCGTTGCTGCTGGCGAACTACCGGCCGCCGCTGCCCGCGGACAGCCCGTACCAGGAGATCGGGGCGGTGTTCGTGCACGCGGAGCCGTGCGACGGCCCGAAGTCGCTGGCCGAGTACCCGGCGGATTGGTACGGCCGTTCCCAAGTGCTGCGCGCCTACGACGAGCGGGGCTGGATCCACCCCGCGTCCCGCACCCACGACGGCACCGACCCGGTCGCCGCCATCGAGGCCGTGCTCGCCGAACCCGGTGTCGTGGAGGTCCACAGCCGCAACATCGTCTACGGCTGCTTCATGTTCGCCGCAACCCGGTAGGCCCTGACCGCGGCTATGCTCGATTGCTTGGCTGCGAAGGGGATTCCTGTGGCAGGTAAGCGTCAATGGGGTGGTGTCGCTGTCACCACCGTGGCCGTCGCCGCCGCGGTGGCCCACGTCGTGTGGCCGAACCTCGAGATCGACACGATCACGGTGGTGCTGCTCGTCGTGGCGCTGCTGCCGTGGCTGGGGCACCTGCTGGACAGCATCGAGATGCCAGGCGGGTGGAAGGTGAAATACCGGTCCCTCGAGCAGCGCCAGGATTCCGTGGAGCAGGTGGCCACCGACGCCACGAGCACCGCGCAGGCCGCTTTCGGCGCGGCCCAGGTGGACGACTCGCCGACGATGGACACCGTCCGCCAGATGGTCGAGGAGTACGACCGGCTGTGGGCGTTGCCGCGGCAGCGCACGGGCAGCGCCGAGTTCGACCGGTTGTTCGGCGCCATGGTCGCGGTCGTGCCCAAGGTGCCGGACTTCGACGTCGATCGAGCCTTCGGGTCACCGGCCGACGGTGCCCGGCTGACCGCCTTCGCCTACGTCTACGGCCGGCCCGATCCCGCTCGGCTGACCGACGTCGTGGCGGCCGCCGTCGAGGAACGGTCACCGGTCGTCCAGTACTGGGCGATCCGCACGGTGGCCGTGCTGGTGGAGCAGACGGACGTGTCCGCCGTCCCGGAACCCGTTGTCGCACAGCTTCGCGCGCTGCTGGACCGGTTGCCGGTGGACACGGCCCGGCACGCTCAGCTGGCCGGCGTGCTCCAGGCGCGGCAGGAAGCGTTGCTCAACCCGGTCACCCGATGAAGCGCGACGGGTCGCCGGCGCCCTCGCGCACGAGTTCGGCGGTCCCATCGGAGAAGTCGATGACGGTGGTCGGCTCCGTGCCGCAGTCGCCGGAGTCGATCACCGCGTCGACGACGTGGTCGAGGCGTTCCTTGATCTCCCAGCCGACGGTCATCGGCTCTTCGTCGTCGGGCAGCAGCAGCGTGCTCGACACGATCGGCTCGCCCAGCTCCTCGACGATCGCCTGCGTGACCGTGTGCTCCGGGATCCGCACGCCCACGGTCTTCTTCTTGGCGTGCTGCAGCTTGCGCGGCACTTCTTTGGTGGCGGGAAGGATGAACGTGTAGCTGCCCGGCGTGGCCGCCTTGATCGCGCGGAAGACCGCGTTGTCCAGGTAGACGAACTGGCCCAGCTGCTGGAAGTCGCGGCACACCAAGGTGAAGTGGTGCCGGTCGTCGAGGTGGCGGATGGTCTTGATGCGCGCCATCCCGTCCGCGTTGCCCAGCTGGCAGCCCAAGGCGTAGCAGGAGTCGGTCGGGTAGGCGATCAGCCCGCCGCCGCGCACCAGGTCCACGACCTGGCCGATGCTGCGCTTCTGCGGGTTGTCCGGGTGCACGTCGAAGTACCTGGCCACCTACGGCAGCTTAGGGATCACCACACGTGTCCGCCGGTCCGGGTGGTCAGGCCGCCGAGGTGGCCGCGACCAGCCGCACGACCAGCTCGGCGCCGAGTGCGTGGGCAAGGCGCTCGAGTACCGGGATCGTCGGTACCGTGCCGCCCGCCTCGAAACGGGCGATCGCGGGTTGGGTCATTCCCGCCGCCTCCGCAAGCTGGACTTGGGTCCAGCCGCTTGCTTCGCGCATTTCACGGACCGCCTTGCCGAGCTCGAAAGCCAGGCGAGTGGCTTCATAGGCTTCTTCAGCGCCGGGTTCGCTCATCCGCCGGTCGCGCAGCTGCTGCCAATCGGTGCGCTCGATCATCTTTGTCACTCTTCGTCGCCCTCGACCTGAGCATGGCTCACTCAACGGCTCACATCGGGCGAGTAGGCCACAGAGAGCTGCGCAAAATGGGTAGCGGGCAGTTTCCAGCCAGTCTCGGACTTCCATCGAGTTCGATGCTATAGACGCTGCTCAGGGCCCTATCAGGTGACTCGGTTGCGCCTGGGGCACCTCGCCTCCGTCCGCGCCTCGCCGTGCCTCCCCGGGATCGTCGGACCCGCGCCTTAGACTGCGGGGCCTGAGCCGAACGAGGGAGCGCGGGTGACACAGGCCGACCAGGCCAGAGCAGACATCGCGGCCGGTCGGGCGCCGGTCGGGCTGGTGGCGGGCACGGTGGCCGCGAGCCCGCTGGAGTTCTCCGTCGGGGTCGCGCCCGACCAGTTCTTGCAGCTCGACGACGTCGTGGTCACCAAGCGTCCGTTGCCCGACGGCACCGAGGTCGCGATCGCCGGCGTGGTCACCAACGTCGAGGCCGCCCACGAGGGCGCGCGCTTCGCCAGCGACGTCTTCCTCATCGCCGACGGCGCGCTGCCCGCCGACGTGGCCGAGGTCGCCGAGGTCACGGTCACCCGCGTCGAACCCGAGGTCTACGTCCCGCCCCGGCCGGGCGCCGTCGTGCACCGGGCGGCGGGGGAGGAACGCGACAGCGCCCTCTACTTCGACACCATGGCCGACGCCAAGCTGCCCATCGGGCTCGGGCGCGACGGCAACCCGGTGTTCCTCAACTTCGAGTTCGTCGACGGCACGCGCGGCGGCCACGTCTCGATCTCCGGCGTGTCCGGCATCGCGACCAAGACGTCGTTCGCCACGTTCATGCTGCACTCGATCTTCACCTCGGGCGTGTTGCACGGCGAGGCCGCCAACACCAAGGCGTTGATCTTCTCCGTCAAGGGCGAGGACCTGCTCTTCCTCGACTATGCCAACTCCCGGCTCACCGAGGAACAACGCGCCAAGTACGCCCAGCTCGGCCTGCCGCCGCAGGCGTTCGGCAACGTCCAGGTGTTCGCGCCGCCGCGCCCCGGCGACCCCAGCGGCACACCGGACGTCCGCGCCCGCGACAAGGCCGTCAGCCCCTTCTACTGGACACTCGCCGAGTTCTGCGCGCAGGAGCTGATGCCGTTCGTGTTCGCCGACGGCGAGGACGAACGCAGCCAGTACACGATGCTGATCGGCCAGGTCGCGGCCCGGCTCAAGCGCGACGCCGAGCCCGTCGGCAAGGACGGCGCGATCCAGGTGCGCGGTGTCGAGGCCGGACGCGGCGGCCCGCTGCGCAGTTTCGAACAGCTCGTCGGCCTGATCGAGGACGAACTCGGCGACGAGGACACCCGGCGCGACTGGGTCGCGGGCAGCACGTCCACCGGCAGCGTGAACGCGTTCCTGCGCCGGCTGCGCTCCGCCGTGCGCCCGCTGGAGCGCCTGGTCCGCGGCGACCTCGGCCACCGCGGCGACCGGTCGCTGACCACGTCGAAGGCACAGGTCACGGTGGTCGACCTGCACAACCTGCCCGACCGCGCGCAACGCTTCGTCGTCGGTGTCACGCTGCGCCAGGAGTTCCAGCGCAAGGAGCAGCAGGGTTCCGCGCGGCCGTTGATGTTCGTGGTGCTCGACGAGCTGAACAAGTACGCCCCACGCGACGGCGACAGCCCGATCAAGCAGATCCTGCTCGACGTCGCCGAGCGCGGCCGGTCGCTGGGCGTGATCCTGATCGGCGCGCAGCAGACCGCGAGCGAGGTCGAACGCCGCATCGTCGCCAACTGCTCGATCCGGGTCGCCGGCCGGCTCGACTCGGCGGAGGCGTCCCGCCCGGAGTACGGCTACCTGCCACCCGCACAGCGCCAACGCGCAACGCTGGCCAAGCCCGGCACGATGTTCGTCGCGCAGCCGGACATCCCGGTGCCGCTCGCGGTCGAGTTCCCGTTCCCCGCGTGGGCCACCCGCCCGCAGGAGAAGGGCTCGTGGCAGGGCGTGGACACCGGACCGGCCGCACCGAAGGACCCGTTCGCAGGCATGCCATCCGCGCTCGACGACGACGATGACCCGCCCCCGTTCTAGAGGAGCTGTATGAAGTTCCTGCACACCGCCGACTGGCACGTGGGCAAGGTGCTCAAGAACCAGCCCCGGTTCGACGAGCACCGTGCGGTGCTGGCCGATCTGGTGCGCATCGCCGACGCGGAGGACGTGGACGCGGTGCTCGTCGCGGGCGACCTCTTCGAGACCACGACGCCGAACCCGCAGGCGCAAGGCCTGGTGATGCGGACCCTGCTGCGGCTGCGGGCCGATGGTCGCCAGGTCGTCGTGCTGGCCGGCAACCACGACAACCAGCAGCTCGTGCAGCGGGTCTACCGCCCGGTGCTCGGCGAGGCGGGCATCCACGTGGTCGGGCAGCCGAGCCCGGCCGAGCAGGGCGGACTGCTGACGCTCACCACGCGCACCGGTGAAACCGCGAAGATCGCCGTGCTTCCCTTTGTCTCCACCAGGTTCGCGGTGCGTGCGGCCGAGGTCGTCCTGCACGAGTCGGCCGAGCACTCGATGGACTACGCGCGCCGGGTCGGCGCGATCATCGGTGCGCTGGCCAAGGACTTCGGCGGTGACACGGTCAACGTCGTCACCACGCACTGCACGGTGCTCGGCGGGCGGCGCGGCGGCGGTGAACGCGAGGTGCAGCTGCTGGGCTACGAGCTGCCCGCGCAGGTGTTCCCGTCGACCGCGCACTACGCCGCGCTCGGGCACCTGCACCGCTACCAGGAAATCGACGGCCCCTGCCCGATCGCCTACTCCGGCTCGCCGCTGGCGCTGGACTTCGGCGAGGAGGCGAACGAGTCCATGGCGTTGGTGGTGACCGCGACTCCCGGCACCCGCGCGCACGTGCGACCGGTGCCGGTGACCGGCGGCCGTCCACTGCGGACACTGAAAGGCAGCCTGGACTACGTGATAGCGCAAGGAGAAGAAGCGGGTGACGCCTTCCTGCGGGTGATCCTGGAGGAGAAGGCCCGCGCTGGTCTCGCCGACCTGGTGCGCGATGCCCTGCCCAACGCGCTCGACGTTCAGCTCGACGAGAAGTACCGCGTCCGCCCCGAATCCGAGGGCCTGTCCGGCGGGACCCGGCTCGACCGGCCGCCGGCCGAGCTCTTCGCCGACTTCCTGGCCGAGCAGAACATCGAGGACCCGCGCGTCGGCGCGATGTTCGCCGAGCTGCTGGAGGACGCCACCGGGGGAGGTGCCTGATGCGGCCGTTGCGCCTGCTGATCGACGGGTTCGGCAGCTACCGCGAGGCGACCGACGTCGATCTGTCCGATGTGGACTTCTTCGTGCTCACCGGGCCGACCGGCTCCGGCAAGAGCACGGTGATCGACGCGTTGTGCTTCGCCCTCTACGGCACGGTGCCCCGCTGGGGCAAGACGAACTCCATCCGCAGCGCGCTGGCGCCGTCCACCGCGGAGTGCCGGGTGCTGCTGGTGTTCGAGGCCGCGGGCCAGCGCTATGCCGCGGCCCGGCAGCTGCGCCGCGACGCCCGCGGCCAGGTCCAGACCAAGGAAGCCCGGCTCGACCGGCTGGACCCGTCCGTGCCGGCGAACGCCGACCTGGCCAAGGTGCTCGAGGCCGTGGTCGAGTCGGTCGCCGAGGGGCCGGACCCGGTGCGCGAACACGTGACGTCGCTGCTGGGGATCGGTTACGAGCACTTCACCCAGTGCGTGTTGCTGCCCCAGGGCCGGTTCGCGGAGTTCCTGCACGCCAAGCCGAGTGACCGGCAGAACCTGCTGATCGAACTGCTCGCGTACGGGGTCTACGAGGAGGTGGGCAAGAAGGCGCGGGAGCGGGCCAAGCTCACCCTCGACCGGCGCCAGCAGGCCGAGCGGCGCCTCGCCGAGATCGGCGCGGTGACCGAGGACGAGCTGGCACAGGCACAGCAACGCGTGCGCACGCTCGGCGAGCTGGTGCCCCGGGTCGAGGCCGCGGTCACCGAGACCGACGAGTTGCGCGGGCGCTGGAAGGAAGCGAACGAGCAGGCCGGGCTGGCACGCAAGCAGGTCGACGACCTCGCCGCGCTGTCGATGCCCGCAGGCACCGCCGAGCTGGCCGAGAAGCTGGCACAGGCCGACGAGCTGGTCCGGGTGCGCACCGTCGCGCGGGACGAGGCCGATCTCGCCGAGACCGCGGCCGAACAGGCGGTGACCGGGCCCGACCGCGCCGAACTGCTGCGCTGGCGCGACGCCTACGCGCGCCAGCAGAGCTTGCGGGAGAACCTCGAATCCCTTGTCGCGCAACGCGATGCGGCCGACAAGGCCGAACGCGACGCGACGGCCGCGGTGACCGCCGCCGAGCAGGCCCTCGCCGAGGCCCAGGCCGCAGTCACCACGACCGAGCGGGAGCACCGGGCCGTCACGCTCGCCGCCGACCTGCACGAGGGCGAGCCGTGCCCGGTGTGCCTGCAGCAGGTGCACGAGTTGCCGCACCACGACGTGCCCGCGGACCTCGACCGGACGCGGGCGGCGGTGAAGACCGCGACCGCCGAACTGGACTCGGCGCGCAAGCGTGCGGTCAAGGCGGGGCGCGGCAGCGCCGACGCGGCCGCGCGAGTGGCCTCGACCGAACACGCGCTGACCGAGCTCGTGGCCGTGCTGACTGGCGCACCCGAGCCGGCCGAAATGGAGAAGAGCATCGCGGCGCGGGACGCGGCCGACGCCGCGATGGCCCGCGCACGAGAGGCGGCCCGCGCCGCCCAGCGTGCCCTCGACGCCGCCATGAGCGAACGCGTCTCCTTGCAGGACAAGGAGAAAGCGGCGTGGTCGGAGCTGCGGGCCGGGCGCGACCGGTTCGTCGCGTTGCACGCGCCGGCCGTGGACGGCCCCGACCTCGCCACCGCCTGGCAGTCGCTGCTGGACTGGGCCGGCGAGCAGCGCGCGGCGCTGACCGCGACCGCGGCCGAGCTGAGCGCCGCCGAGACCGCGCTCAAGCAGCAGGGCGTCGACGCGGCGGGCGCGCTCACCGGGTTGCTCGCCGAGCACGGCGTCCGCGCCGCGAACGTGAAGGACGCCCCGGTGGCCCTGGCCGCGGCGACCAAGGACGCCGAGCGCGACCTCGCCGACCTTCTCCGCCGCGGCAAGGAGTCCGCGCGGCTGACCGAGGAGGTCACCCGCTACCGCGGCGAGGCCGAGGTCGCCGACATGCTGGGCAACCTGTTGCGGTCCAACAACTTCGAGCGCTGGCTGTGTGCGGAGGCGTTGGACTCGCTGGTGTTGGAGGCGTCGCACACCTTGCTGCAGCTCTCCGGTGGGCAGTTCGAGCTGCACCGCGGTGAGCGCAACGAACTGGTCGTCGTCGACCACAACGACGCCGGGACGATCCGGCCGGTCAACACCTTGTCCGGTGGGGAGACGTTCCAGGCCTCGCTCGCCCTCGCGTTGGCCCTGTCGCGGCAGGTGGTCGGGCTTTCCGGCGGCAAGCGTGACCTCAACTCCATGTTCCTCGACGAGGGCTTCGGCACCCTCGACGAGTCCACACTGGACGTCGTGGCGTCTACATTGGAACGCCTGGCGACCGAAAGCGGCCGGGTGGTGGGGATCGTGACCCACGTGCCCGCGTTGGCCGAGCGGGTGCCGGTGCAGTTCGCGGTGAGCCGCGACGGGGCGACGTCGCGGTTGCGGCGGGTGGAGGCCGGATGACCGCGCTGCTGACTCCCGCCTCGTACACGGTCGATCCGTGGGACCCGAGCTACGGGATCGCGGTGGGCGACGACCTGGATGGCCGCGAGTCGTCGGCCCGGCTCGACCTCGACGTGGAACTGCCCGCGGCCCGGTGGCGTCCGGTGACACCGGAACGGTCGGCGGCGCTTCCGTCCGCGGTGTTGTTCTTGGACGGCGTGCGGCGGATCGACGCACGGGTCTGGGTGCACGGCGAGTCAGCGCAGCCGGTGCCCGGGATCGTCGCGTCGCTCGCCGCCGGCCTGGTCTGCTGCGACGGCGCGGCCAGTGTCGTCGGGATGCAACTCGACCGGAGCCTCTACACGGCCGCACCGAACGCGACGGACTTGAAGACCCGGCACGCCACCTATCGATTCCGGCCCACGCGGGCCGGCTTGGATGAATTGACCCTCGGTGTCCAGCGGCGGTTGTCGGAGGTCGAGGTGGAACTGGCCGGAGCTTGGCGGCGCCAGAGTTCAGCGCTGGATGACCTGCTGGTGTGCGATGGGCCGTTGCGGGGGCGGACCAACCTGGCTCGGACTGTGGGGTATGTGAAGACCCACCAGACGTCTTACCTGCCTGAGGCGCAGATGCGCGTTGTGGGTGCCTTGGGGTCGGGGGAGCGGAGCCCCGTTTTCACGATGGGGACTTCTTGGCAGCGGCGGTCCTGGTATTTGCGGTTGCCTGGGGCTTCTCGGTCGCCTTGGTCGGCCATTGTTCGGCTGGAGTGTTCGGCTGATCTGCCTGCGGCTGAGGCGGTTGCGTTGGCCGATTTGACTGCTCGGGTGTTGCCGCCGTTGTCTTCCTTGGCGCACAAGGATCCTCGGGCGCCGCAGAACCTGGTGCCTATTGGGGGGTTGGAGCGGCAGTTGCGGCATCGGTTGGGGGATGTGAATGTTTTGTATCGGTCTTTGCGTTCTGCTTTGCGGGATTAGGTCTCAACCTCTGGCTTGATTGTTTAACACGAGGCTTCCAGCGTCAAGGGCGCCTTCGGCGTCGGCTTCGCCGATTGCTTCGCAACCCTTGACCCTGGAACCCTCGTGCTAAAGGGCGCCCGGACGAGGTTGAGGGGGCGGTCTGGTGTTCGCCCTTTCTTTGGGTTGCGTTGCCGGACGACGGTTGCGTTGTTGGCGGGGTTTTCGGCTGCGCCATTTGGCGGTATGTTGTGGTATGATTGGGTTATGGATCTGGGGGATCTTCAGTCGCTTGTCGCCGAACGTCGGCGGCTTGATTTGGCGATCCTGGATTCGATTTCTCGGGTGGATTGGCGTGAGTCCGGGTATCTGCATTTGTGGCAGTTCCTGATGGACGCGCTACGGGTGGGTCGACGCGAAGCCAAGCTGTTGGAGACTCAGGTTTCGTTGCTGTGCCCGAAGGTGGGGATCACCGGACAGACGATTCCAGCGAAGCTGCCCGCCGCCCGGGCGGCGATGGCCGAGGGTGCGATCTCTGCGGAGCACGTCACTCGGATTGCGAAGACGGTTGCGGCGGTGCCCGCTGAGCACGCCGATCAGGTCGAGGCTGATCTGGCCGAGTTGGCGCGGGAGTTCAATCCCGCTCAGCTTGCCCGGCTGGGTAAGCGCATGGTGGATGTTCTGAACCCCGACGGTGAAGAACCCGACGATCCGACCGTGGTCGAAGCGCAGAACATCCTGGACCTGCAGGAGCGCGAGGATGGCTCGCTGGAGGGCCGGTTCAAGCTGGGTGCCGAGACGGCTGCGGTCCTGCGCCCTCTGTTGTCGTCGCTGACTGCGCCGCAGCCGGGTGATGACCGCACCCTGGTCGAGCGCCAGGGTGATGCGCTGGCGGAGGTGATCCGTTTCGCCGCCGATTCCGGCAAGGCTCCGGTGGAGGGTGGCGAGCGTCCGCATATCGCGGTCACGGTCTCCCTGGAGACCTTGCAGACGGCGATCGGCAAGGCCACTCTCGACGACGCTCGGTGGATGACTCCGGAGCAGGCCCGCCGTTTCGCTTGCGACGCCGAAATCATCCCGGTCGTGCTCGGCACGAACTCGCAGCCGATCGATATCGGCGAATCGAAACGCCTGGCCGACAAGCGATTGCGTAGAGCGCTAGCGATCCGGGATCAAGGTTGCGCGGTCCCGGGGTGTGAGCGAACACCGAACCAATGTCACGCCCATCATATTCAACATTGGGCTGATGGCGGTCCGACGAGGCTGGACAACATGGTGTTGGTGTGCCAATTCCACCATCGCCTGATTCACCATGCCGGGTGGCAAGTCCGCATGGACAACGGCCTGCCCGTCTTCACCAAACCACCCTGGGCGCAAACCGCCGCCTGACCCTCAGGCGGCGGTCGCCGCCCGCGGCTGGCCGCCAGCGAGGCCAAGTCAACGCGGCGTGCTGGGTTCGGTTTTACACGGGGCACGGCGGCCGTACGCTGGTCCGGCAAGCAAGGGCAGCTCCGTCTGCCCCTTGTTTCGCGCTTGCTGGCCGCCGTGGGGTCCCCGTGTCAAACCGAACCCACCCCACAAGGCCGCCAACAACAACCATCAATGACGGACGGCTGGGACGCCCGCCGTCCCGACCCGCACTGGGACACCTAGCGCCCGCAGACCAAAAAACCTAAAACCCCGTATCCACCCGGCCCCGAGATGCGATCCCTCCTACGTACCCAGACGTACCCGCAAAGCACGACCCCAGGCGGATGGCAGGGCGCCCCGCACCCGGCACCCTCGTGGTCAACCGCCGAAACGAGGGGAGGGTGGCGATGTCACACCGTCCGATGCGCAGCTTCCTGCTGATCCTGGTCCTCACCCGGGTCACCGCCAACCTGGTTCGCCAGCGCAGCCGCGATCGCCGGCGCCGCCGCGTGGTCCACCTGGAGAGCACACTGAGCGTATGACCGATCGCGACCACCTGTTCGCCGACGCCGCCGCTCGCGCCCGGCGCTACCTCAGCACGGTCGACAAGCGGCGGGTGGCGCCCGACGCCGAGGCGCAGGACAACCTGAAGCGGTTCGACGAGGCCCTGCCCGAACAAACCACCGACGCCGCCGAGACGATCGCGTTGCTCGACGATGCCGGGTCGGCGGCCACGGTGGCCTCGGCGGGGAGCCGGTACTTCGGGTTCGTCACCGGCGGCACCCTGCCGGCCGCGCTCGCCGCGGGCGTGCTGGGGCTAGCGTGGGACCAGAACTCCGCTCTGCCCGTCATGAGTCCGGTCGCCGCCAAGCTGCACCGGGTCACGCGGAGCTGGCTGGTGGAGTTGCTGGGACTGCCTACCACCACCGAGATCGCGTTCGTCAGCGGCGCCACCATGGCCAACGCCACCGCCCTGACCGCCGCGCGCGACGACCAGCTGGCCAAGGCGGGCTGGGACGTGCAGGCCGACGGGCTCTTCGGCGCGCCGCCGCTGACGGTCGTGGTGGGGGAGCAGGCGCACTCGACGCTGGGCAAGGCGCTCGGCCTGATCGGGCTGGGCCGCCAGCGCGTCATCACCGTCCCCGCCGACGACCAGGGCCGGATGCTCGCCGACCGGCTCCCGGACCTGCGTGGACCGCTGATCGTGTGCGCGCAGGCCGGTGAGGTGAACACGGGCGCGTTCGACCCGTTCCCGACGATCGTCGACTGGGCCCGCGAACGCGACGCCTGGGTGCACGTCGACGGCGCGTTCGGCCTATGGGCCGCGGCCGACCCGGCGTTGTGGCCGCTGACCGGCGGCCTGGGCACCGCGGACTCGTGGGCCACGGATGCACACAAATGGCTCAACGTCAGCTACGACAGCGGCATCGCGTTCGTGCGCGACCCGGTGGCGCTGCGACGATCCTTCGCGTCCGTCGCGGGGTACCTGCCGCCCGACAACGCGTACGAGGCCATGCACCACACCCCGCAGTCCTCCCAGCGGGCGCGGCAGCTCGAGGTGTGGGCGGTGTTGCGCAGCCTGGGCCGCGCGGGCGTCGCCCGGTTGGTGCACCGGTCGTGCGAGCTGGCCCGTCGGATGGCCGATCGGCTGGCCGCGGGCGGGCTGACCGTGCTCAACGATGTCGTGCTGAACCAGGTCATGGTGCGCGCGGACGCCGCGCTCATCGCCGCGGTGCAGCGCGACGGCACGTGCTGGTGCGGGCCGACGACGTGGCACGGGGAAACCGCGATGCGGATCAGCGTGTCGGGCTGGGCCACCGATGAGTCCGATGTGGACGAAAGCGCGGCGGCCATCCTCCGTTGCGCCAGCTACAATCGGGCAGGTGACTGAGCGCAAGCCGGCCGGCATGCCCTACGAGTCGTGGGTCGACAAGCAGATCCGCGAGGCCGAGGAACGCGGTGCCTTCGAGGACCTGCCCGGCAAGGGGAAGCCGCTGCCGGGCTACGGCAAGCGCTACGACGAGGACTGGTGGCTGCGCGGCTACCTCGAACGCGAGAACGTCCCCGTCGACATGATGCTGCCCGAGCCGCTGCGGTTGCGCCGAGAGGTGCACCGGTTGCCCGAAACCGTGCGCCCGCTCAGGACCGAGGAGCAGGTGCGTGACGTCGTCCGCGAGTTGAACCACCGCATCGTCGCGCACCTGCGCGCGGGCGGCGGACCACGGGTTCCGGTGGCGCCGGTCGACGCCGACGCGGTCGTCGCGCAGTGGCGAGACGGCCGCTCGTAAGTCGTTTGACCGGTCCACTTGCGACTCGTTACTTAGCCACAGCACATTCTTCTCTGTGACCGCCCATCGACCCGGACGGCCGATCCGTTGCGCCCCTTGGGGTTCCCAGTTGCCGTAGTGGCGACGCAGCGAGCTTGGGAAAAGCGGTCACATGACTATCTGTTTATACGTTGATGGACAACGGCCCTTGTGCGGGGCTGGGCGGCACTTGATTCTTGACGACGGTTCGCGCGAACCAGATCACCTCTTCACGCAAAAGACCCCCGGTCGAGGGCTCGGGGGCGTTGCGCCCTGCACAGAGGAGTTCCCTTCATGTCATTGAGACGCGTTGTCGTCATGGCCTCGGCCGGCGTGCTGGTCGCGGGTGTCGCGGCCGTCGCGGCGTCCACGGCCGAAGCGCAACCGGCGCCGAACGCGGCACCGAGTGCGCAGTCGCTTGCCGCTACCGCGGCGACTTCCTTCGTTGCCGCGAAGCCCGCAGCTCTGCACGCCAGTGCGAGCGACAAGTTCGTGCAGCACTCCGTCGTCACCTCCGGCGGCCTGCAGTACGTGCCGTTCGACCGCACCTACAAGAACCTCCCCGTGGTGGGCGGCGACTTCGTCGTCGTCAGCAACTCCGCGGGCCAGGTCATGGACACCTCGGTCGCCCAGGACAAGACCATCAACCTGGCGTCGCTCACCCCGAAGCTCTCGGCCGCGCAGGCCGAGGCGACGGCCCGCAAGCAGCTGAAGTCCGTGACGTCGGCGACGGCCCCCCAACTCGTCGTCTACGCACACGGAACCGCCAAGCTGGCCTACCAGACGGTCGTCACCGGCACCGGCACCGAGGGCTACAGCAAGCTCGCCGTGACCGTCGACGCGACAACCGGCAAGGTGCTCGAGTCCCGCGAGCGCGTCATGCATGAGCTCGGCACGGGCAACACCGCCTGGGCCGGCACGGTCCAGCTCGACACCACGCACTCCGGGTCCACCTACTCGATGAAGGACCCGGTCGAGACCAACCTCAGCTGCCAGGACGCGGCCAACAACACGACGTTCTCCGGACCGGACAACGTGTGGGGCAACGGCACCGCTTCCAACAAGGAAACGGGCTGCGCCGACGCGCTGTACGCGTCGCAGACGGAGACCAAGATGCTGTCCGCCTGGGTCGGTCGCAACGCGCCCAACGGCAGCGGTGGCGCGTGGCCGATCCGCGTCGGCCTGCAGGACCTCAACGCCTACTACGACGGCAGCCAGGTGCAGATCGGCCACAACCAGGGCGGCGGCTGGATCGGCTCGATGGACGTCGTGGGCCACGAGCAGGGTCACGGCATCGACGACACCACCCCCGGTGGTATCTCCGGTGGCAACACCCAGGAGTTCGTCGCCGACACGTGGGGTGCCGCCACCGAGTGGTACGCCAACAACTCGGTCGACCACCCCGACTTCCTGGTCGGCGAGCAGGTCAACCTGGTCGGCAGCGGCCCGATCCGCAACATGTACAACCCGTCGGCGCTGGGTGACGACAACTGCTACTCCAGCTCCATCCCGAACGAGGAAGTGCACGCGGCGGCCGGTCCCGGCAACCACTGGTTCTACCTGCTGGCTGAGGGCACCAACCCGACCAACGGCCAGCCCACCAGCACGACCTGCAACAGCAGCACCGTGACCGGTGTCGGCATCCAGAACGCCATCAAGATCATGTACAACGCGATGCTGATGAAGACGAGCAGCAGCTCGTACCTGAAGTACCGCACCTGGACGCTGACCGCGGCGAAGAACCTCGACTCCACCTGTGGTCTCTTCAACGCCACCAAGGCCGCGTGGAACGCCGTGAGCGTTCCGGCCCAGACCGCCGACCCGACCTGTGGCTCGACCGGCACGCTGACCGTCGGCAACCCGGGCAACAAGACCGGCACCGTGGGCACCGCGATCACGCCGTTCACCATCACGGCCAGCGGCGGCACCTCGCCGTACCACTTCTCGGCGACCGGCCTGCCGGCCGGTGTCACGATCAACGCGACGAGCGGCCAGGTGTCGGGCACCCCGACCAGCGGCGGCACGTACAACGTGACCGTGAACGTGACCGACAGCTCCAGCCCGGTGAAGAGCGGCTCGACGTCGTTCACCTTCACCGTCAGCGGTGGTGGCGGCACCTGCGGCAACAAGATCACCAACGGTGGGTTCGAGAGCGGCAGCACCGGCTGGACGGCCACCTCCGGTGTGCTCGGCAATGCCAACGGCAGTGGTGAGACGTCGCACGGCGGCTCGTACTTCGCGTGGCTGGACGGCTACGGGACGACCCACACCGACACGCTGCAGCAGGTCATCTCGATCCCGGCCGGGTGCAGCTCGACGCTGAGCTACTACCTGCACATCGACACCAGCGAGTCCGGCTCGACGGCGTACGACAAGATCACGTTGACCGCCAACGGCACGACCTTGGCGACCTTCACCAACGTCAACGCCGCCTCGGGCTACACCCTGCGGACCTCCAGCCTCGCGGCTTACGCGGGCCAGTCCGTGACCCTGAAGTGGACGGCTACCGAGGACTCGTCGCTGCAGACGAGCTTCGTGATCGACGACGTGTCGACCAGCTGATCCTTTCCCTGCGATGAAGGAAGACCGGTGGCCGGGCGCTGATGCGCCCGGCCACCGGCCTGTCCGGGGTCGTTCAGACCAGCTGCGCCAGGTCGGGTAGCGGCCCGGCCGGCACGAGCACGACCACGTCGGCGCCGGCCTCGTGCAGTTCGCCGATCCGGCGGCGGGCCACGTCGAGCGGACCCGCGATCGCGAGCTTGGCCACCAGATCGTCAGGCAAGGACGCGGCGAACTCCGCTCGGCTCGAGGCGGCGGCGCGCAGCCGGGCGACCTCGTCGGCGAACGGCGTCGGCGCCAGGTGCGGGGCCCAGTCCGGCTCCCCGATCCACTCCAGCGCGGGTCGCACCATGTCGTAGGAGTCCGGCCCGACCGCCGCCACGGCGTACGCCACGAGCTGGTGCGGGCCGCCGGCCGCGATGTGCTGCTTGGCCGACGCCAAGTATTCCGGCGTGACCGGCTCGGCGAGCAAGGTGCCGTCGGCGTGCTTGCCGGACACCGCAAGCGATTTCGGGCCGCGCACGCCGGCGAGCACCGGCGGGACGACCGACGGCGGGCTGGTCAGCACGGCGTCGGTCAGCCGGACGTACCGGCCCTCGGTGCTCACGCGCTCGCCGCGCAGCAGCGCCCGCACGGCGGCCAGGTGCTCGGCGAGCAGGGTCAGCGGTGACGCGACCCGGGCGCCGACCTGCCGCATCCAGTCCGGCATCCCGTGCCCGATGCCCGCGATCACCCGGCCCGGGAACAGCTCGGCGAGGGTCGCCAGCTCCATCGCCGTGAACGCGGCGTTGCGCGCGGCCGCGGGCAGGATGCCGACGCCGACGGTGATCCGCCCGGTCGCCGCGAGCACGGCCGCGGCCTGCGCGATCCCGCCGCGGAAGCCCCAGTCCTCCACCACCCACAGCTGCGCGAAGCCGAGCTGCTCCGCCGCTTCGGCGAACGACAGAACCTGTTCCGGGGCCAGGTCCCGGGGGAGCATCACACCAACGGTCATGCCTGAGGGTAGGACGCGAGGTGGCTCACCGGTCGTGCCTGGTCGACCTGCGGGCCCACATCGTTGACCATGTGCCGGATCGCGCCGACGCCGCCGCCCAGCGACACCGTGACCACGCCGTGCAGCGCGACCTCGGGGGCGTCCGGCACCGCGAAGGCGCGGTCGGTGCTCACCCGCGGATTGGTCAGGAAGTAGCAGTAGCTGCCCAGACCCCAGCCGCGGTGATCACGCACCGAGTCGGCCACCGCGTACGCCGGGAAACCCGGCCACGTCGTGTTGTCCGGCGGGTCGTAGGGCAGCTCGTTCTGGAAGAAGTAGGTGCGGCCGCGTTCGCCGTGCCACAACACGTTCTCGCGCTGGTAGTGCTCGACGAACAACCCGTAGACGGTCACGTCGTGCCCGTGCACGACCAGCCCGTGGTCGGCGGGGTTGACCTCCCAGCCGACGCCGTCGCCGTGATCGGCCCGCCAGAGCCAGAGGTGATCGGCGAGCACGTCGTTGCTGTGGATCGCCAGGCTCACGTCCGCGGCACCGGCCCCCGCACCGCCGACACGGACGAACAGGTCGGAAAGCAGGACCGGATCGGCCGTGTGCCGCGCGGTGCAGCCGGGTGTGCCGACCTCGACCAGCACGGGGGAACGCGAGGGGCCGGCGTCGACCAGGAGGCCGGCAATGGTCACTCCGTCCACATCGGACACACGCAGCGCTGCCGTGCCGTGGACCGGGATCAGCGTCGCCAGGCCCAGTCCCAAGAGGACGGTGCCCGGCCGGGTCACGACGACGGGCTCGCTGAGTTCGTAGATCCCTGGTGTGAAAAGGACATGCCTGCCTGCGGCGAGGGCCGCGTTGATCGACGACGCCGGATCTTCGGGCTTGGCGACGAAGAACTCCCGCAACGACACCGAACGGCCGGGCTGCTCGCCCCTGGTCCAGCTCGGCCCGCGGGTCGCCGAGCGCAGGCCCGGCACGAACACCCGGTACTCGCCGTCGTCCGCCCGGTGCAGGAACGGCTTCTCCCGGATCAACGGCGTGCGGTCGATCGTGGTGTGCGCCGGATCGGGGAACCGGTGCGGCGGCGCGCCTTCGGTGCCGACGAACACCATGTTCCAGTTCGCGCCCGACCAGCCCTGGGTCAGCTCGCTGTTGCGGGTCAGGAACTGTTGCTGGGTACCGGACTCCACGACGCCGTCGATGCGCGAGTCGGCGATCAGGCCGCCACTGGCCCAGCCGTCGCTGCCGTTCCACAGCTGGATCGGACCGCGCAGGTGCATCCGCCGGTACGGCGAGGCCTGCGAGACCGCCCACCGCTCGACCTCGCCGTCGGGCACGGTCACCGCGAGGTTTTCCGCGGCCCGCCAGAAGTTTTGGGTGCCGTTGCCCGTATTGCCCGGATCGCCGTCCTGGGCGAGCCAATCGGCCTCCACGCGAATGTGCCCGGCGATGCTGGTGTCGTCCGGGAGCAGCCCGAGCCCGGCCACCTGGGTGTAGAAGCCGAGGTTCAGGTCGGCCTTGTACTCGCCGGGCGCGAAGAGCAGGGCGTGGCGCTGCGGGCCGAACTGGTTGGTGTGCTGCTCGGCGGCGATGCGGTCCAACGTCTGCTGCACCACGGCGGCCGGGGTGTCCGGTTCGAACACCACGGTGTGCTTGCCGAGGTCCGGTTCGTACGGATCTGTGCTGCGCACCTCGGCCTACCCCCGGGTCGTGCTTGTACCGGCCGGGCGAAACTAGCCAGGCGCTGGAGCGCGTGTCGACAGCCGGTGGAGCGGCGTGCCCGAATCTCTCCGATCTTGGGCGCGAACTTCCCTTGACCTGCGGTATCGGGTGAACCGCGGTGGCAGCTTCATGCGAATGTCGGCGTGCCGTCACACGTGCTTAACGCCACGGTTTATCGTTCGGCATGACCAACCGCAGGACGGCCCAGCGCTACGAGGTGCTGGGCAGGCTGATGTCGGTGCTGTTCGACTCCGGGCGACCGGGGATCATGACCGGCGCCGACAGATTCCGGTTCTGGGAGAGCCATGGCGGCTTCTTCCTAGACTGGGCCGGTGGCCCCCACCCGCACGAGGTGGTGGCCTACGTGAGGGACCTCGCCGGTTCCGACGAGGCGGCCACCCGCCTCGAACACGGCGACGTCACCAACGCCGTGCTGTACCGGACGACGTGCCCGGACCGGCTCCCGTCGTTCGACCTGCTCGGTCACAAGATCACGGTGCGCGCCACCCGGACGCTGGGCCACAACTGCGCCGTCTCCAGACACTTCGCCGCGACGGCGGCCGCCATCCGCCAGGAACTCGACGCGACGGGCTGACCCCACGACGACGGAAGCGGGGCCTCGCAGCGCGGGGCCCCGCTTCCTTGGTCCGTGCTCGTCAGCCGTTGGCGAGGGCCTGCACGCGGGTGATGTCCCCGTTGAACTGGTCCTGGTCACCGGGGAAGGTGCCGGAGTCGGCGAACTGCCAGATGGTCTGGAAGTCCCAGCCGGCCGGCAACGCACCCGGGCTGCCGTTGTAGTTGGCGATCACCAGCGGGCTGTTGGCGCCGAAGCCGCTGCCCGCGTCGCCCACGCACTGGTTCCACCAGCTCGTCGCGGTGTAGATGGCGGGCCAGCGGCCGGTGCGGGCCTGGTAGGTGTTGCTGAAGTCGGCGATCCACCCGGCCATGCTCGCCTGGTCAAGGCCGTAGCAGGTGTCGCCGTACGGGTTCCACTCGATGTCGAGCATGCCCGGCAGCGTCATGCCGTCCTGCGACCAGCCGCCCCCGTGGTCGACGAAGAAGTTGGCCTGATCGGCGCCGCTGGACGTGTTCGGTGTGGCGAAGTGGTAGGCCCCGCGGATGATGCCGGCGCCGTACGAGCCGTCGTACTGCTGGGAGAAGTAGTCGCTGGTGTAGTCGATGCTCTCGGTCGCCTTGACGTAGGCGAACTTCGCGCCGTTGGCCGCGACCGTGCCCCAGTCGACGTTGCCCTGCCAGCCGCTGACGTCCAGACCCGGCACGGTGTCCTGCAGGTGCGGTGGGATGGACTTGACCTTCGGCATGTGCAGCCGGACCTGCGAACCCATGTAGTCCCGCTCCGGGTGCGCGACCGACGGATGGGCTTGCGGCGCTTCCGCCGATGCCGTGTTGACCGAGATGCCCGCGGCGGCGGCCACCAGCACCGTCGCGCAGGCGCCGAGTTTCGCGCGCTTGGAGAGTTTCTTCATGCCCCGACCTCTTCCGTGTGGCAAGTGGTGAAAAAGACACTCCCACACGGTCCAGTTGGGTCGGTAGCAACGAAAGCCTTGAATGGCCCATTGGGGGCGTTGGGTGTCTCGAATGGGACATTCAGGGCGGGTCAGCGGGTGCCGCGTTGGTCCAGCAAGGCGGCTACGGGAAGGGTTGCGGCGCCTACCGCCACCGCGTCCGGGCCCAGTTTGCCCAGCTCGATGGTGAGTTGTTCGAACGGGCGGCGCAGGGCCTGGGTGCGGACCGCTTCGGTGATGCGGGGTAACAGGCGGGCCCCGATGGCCAGCCCAGCCCAGCCGCCCAGCACGATGCGCTCGGGGTTGAAGAGGTTCACCAGGTTCGCGATGCCCGCGCCGAGGTGGTCGGCGGCCTCGTCCAGCACGCGGGCCGCGGTCTTGGACTTCTCGGCCGCGACCAGCAGGGTCGCGAGGTTCGCCTGCTCGTCGGCGCCCGCCACCGCCTTGCCCCGGCGCACCGCCCGATAACGCTCCACAATGGCCTCACCGCCGACGTAGGCCTCCAGGCAACCGCTTGCGCCACAACGACACCGGCGCCCGCCGTACTGGATGATCGTGTGGCCCCACTCGCCGGCGCTGCTCGCGCTGCCGCGGTAGATCGTCCCGTCGGTGATCACCGAGGCGCCGACACCGGACCCGATCAACAGGATCACCGCGTGCCGGGCGCCGCGGCCCGCGCCGAACCACATCTCGGCCTGACCCTGGGTCTTCGCGCCGTTCTCCACGAACACGGGCACGGACACACCCGCCTCGCACAACAGGTCGGCGAGCGGGACGTCGTGCCAGCCGATGGTCTGCGCGTGCACCCGCACCGGTTCCTGCTCGACGGTGCCCGGCACGCCCACACCGACGCCCAGCACCTTGTCCTCGTCGACCCCGGCCAGCACCTCGCGCAGCCCGGCCGCCGCCTGCGCCACGACGGCGGCGGGCTCCGCCTGCTTCGAGTTCCCCCGCTTCGACGGCAGCGGCAGATCCACCGCGGCGAGCCGGTTCATGGCCAGGTCGAACAGCTCCGCCTTGACGCCGGTCTCGCCGATGTCGACCCCGGCGACCATCGCGTACCCGGGGTCGACGCGCAGCAGCACGCGCGGGCGCCCGCCGTCCGACTCGACCTGGCCCGCCTCCACCACCAGCCGCTCGCGCACCAGTTCGGCGGTCACGTTGCTGACCGTGGCTGCCGACAGGCCCGTGATCCCGCTGAGCTCGAAGCGGCTGAGCGGCCCGTCGAAGTACAACCGGGACAGCACCGTGGCCCGGTTGGTCCGACGCAGGTCACGGACCGTCGCGTGCTTGGAGGTCATGTGTGGTCCTTACTACAGCGCCATACCGCTTGACGAGAGGCGAGCCCAGTCTGCCCGGGCCAAGTCTGCCCTTTCGTTCACATCTTGAATTTAGGCGAGGGCCGTCACCTGGTCGTTATTGACGTGCGGGCGAACAAACGAGTTGACTCTGCCGCGCCGAACCACCCCGAGGAGGACCCATGCGAGCCAAGCGTCGCGGTTCGTCGGCCGTCGCGTTAGTCGTCGCGGGCGTCTTGTCGTTGTCCTGCCTGGCCGCGTGCGGTGGGGGCAGCTCCGCGGCCAAGACGCCGTCGAACGGCGTGCTGACCATCGGCATGCCGAACGGGCCGCAGACCAACAACAGCAACCCGTTCCTGGAGTCGTCCGCCGGTGCCTCGCTGGGCTACCGCCGGGTGATCTTCGAGCCGCTCGTGATGACCAACGTGGTCAAGCCGACCGATCCCGGCAAGCCGTGGCTGGCCACGAAGTGGGAGTGGTCGGACAACTTCAAGAAGGTCGCCATCACCATCCGCGACGGCGTCACCTTCTCCGACGGGCAGAAGATGACCGCCGACGACGTGGCGTACACGTTCCAGCTGCTGAAGGACAAGTCGGCGCTGAACATCAACTCGATCCCGTTCGGCGACATCGCGGCGTCGGGCAACCAGGTCACGCTGATCTTCCCGAAGTCGCAGTACGTCAACCAGAACAAGATCCTGAACACGCCGGTGGTGCCCAAGCACATCTGGTCGAAGATGAAGGACCCGACCACGGACCCGGTGAAGAACCCGGTCGGCACCGGCCCCTACACGTTGAAGACCTTCACGCCGCAGACCGTCACGCTGGTCCGCCGCGACGGCTACTGGCAGGCGCCGCCGAAGGTCACCGAGCTGCGCTACACCTCCTACACGGACAACAACGCGCAGACCACGGCCCTGGCCAACGGTTCGGCCGAGTGGAGCTTCGTCTTCATCCCGAACTACAAGGCGGTCTACACCAACAAGGACCCGCAGCACTTCAAGCTCTGGTTCCCATCGGTGCTCGCGGTGCACGGCCTGTGGCTCAACACCGAGCGCAAGCCGTTCGACAACCCGGTGCTGCGCCGCGCGATGAACATGGCGATCAACCGCGAGGACGTCGTCCAGCAGGGCGAGGCCGGCTACTTCTACCCGAAGGTCGACTCGATCACCGGCATCCCCACCCCGGCGGGCGAGCCCTACATCGCCGACGCGTTCAAGGGCAAGAACGCCACCGTGGACGTCGCCGGCGCGAAGGCCCTGTTGACCGGCAACGGTTTCACCTACAACGGCGACAAGCTGGTCGACCCGTCCGGCAAGCCCGTCACCATCACGCTGTCGGACCCGGCCGGCTGGTCGGACTACCAGACCGACCTCGAGATCATCAAGGACAACCTGTCCCAGATCGGCATCGAAGCCAAGGTGGACAAGGCCAACGAGGACGCCTGGACCACCAACGTGGAGACCGGCAACTTCCAGGGCGTGCTGCACTGGACGAACAACGGCTACACGCCGTACGACATGTACCAGAACATGATGGACGGCACGCTGTACAAGCCGGTCGGCACCGGTGGCGTGAGCGGCAACTACGGCCGCTTCAAGAACCAGCAGGCCACCGACGCCATCGCCAGGTACGCCGACGCGACCGACGACGCGGGCCGCAAGGCCGCCCTCGACCAGGTCCAGCAGATCATGGTCGACCAGATGCCGGTGATCCCGCTGATGGCCGCGAACGCCGGTGGCGAGTACTCCACCCGGCACTGGGTCGGCTGGCCGGACGAGCAGAACCCGTACGCCCCCGCCCAGCCGACGCTGATCAACGCGCTGGACATCCTGCTGCACCTGCAGCCGGCCGCGTGACATGACGGCAGAGCTCGACGCCCCCGCCTCGGGCACCACGGACGACAGCGACGTGGTGCTCGAGGCGGAGGGCGTGTCCAAGCACTTCCCGGTCCGGCGCACCGGCCGGGACGTGGTCAAGCGCACCACCCACCACGTGCACGCGGTCGACGACGTGAGCTTCGCGCTGCGGCGTGGGCACGTGACCGCGATGGTCGGCGAATCCGGTTCCGGCAAGTCCACCGTGGCCCGGGTGATGGCCCAGCTGCACCGGCAGACGGCGGGCACGATCCGGCTGCACGGCGAGCCGGTGGACGTCCGCGGCGGGCGGCGGTTCCGGGCGTACTGCCGCGCGGTCCAGATGGTCTTCCAGGACCCGTTCGCCTCGCTCAACCCGATCCACACCGTGCGCTACCACCTCACGCGCGCGTTGCGCATCCACGGCAACGCCGGGCGCACCCGGGCCGAACGCGAGGCCGCGCTGGAGGACCTGCTGGCCAGCGTGCAGCTGACGCCGGCGCGCAACTACCTGGACAAGTTCCCGCACGAGCTCTCCGGCGGGCAGCGCCAGCGCGTGGCGATCGCCCGGGCGCTGGCCGCCGACCCGGAGGTGCTGCTGGCCGACGAGCCGGTGTCCATGTTGGACGTCTCGATCCGGCTCGGCGTGCTGAACCTGTTGCGGGACCTGAAGGACCGATTGCGCCTGGCGATCCTCTACATCACCCACGACATCGCCTCGGCCCGCTACTTCGCCGACGACATCCAGGTGATGTACGCGGGTCAGGTGGTCGAGGGCGGGGACAGCGAGACGGTCACGCAGTCACCCGCCCACCCGTACACCCGGCTGCTGGTCGAGTCCGCGCCCGACCCGGACCGGCTCACCGGGCGCACCGATGCCCCCGAGGACAGCGCCCAGGGCGAGCCGCCGAGCCTGATCTCGCCGCCGTCGGGCTGCCGGTTCCACCCGCGCTGCCCGTTCGCGATGGACCGTTGCTCGGTGGCATCCCCGCCGCGTCTGGAGGTCGGCGACCAGCCCGGTCACTGGGCGGCGTGCTGGCTGTTCGACACGCCTTCGGTGGAGGCGGCCTCATGAGCTACCTCCTGCGGCGCATCGGGTTCTACCTGTTCACGGCGTGGGCCGCGATCACCATCAACTTCTTCATCCCACGCGCCATCCCCGGCGACCCGGTGCAGTCGATGGTCAACCGGGCGCAGGGCCAGATCGACTCCAACGCGATCCACTCGCTGTACGTGCTGTTCGGGATGGACACCGATCAGAGCATCTTCAGCCAGTACTTCGAATACCTCGGCCAGTTGCTGCGCGGTGACCTGGGGCTGTCGTTCACGTTCTTCCCGACGCCGGTGTCCGAAGTGCTCGGTGACAGTCTGCCGTGGACGATCGCGCTGGTCGGGCTGACCACGATCGTCAGCTTCGTGCTCGGGACCGGGCTCGGCGTGCTGGTCGGCTGGCGCCGCGGCGGCTGGGCCGACCTCGTGCTGCCGGTCACCACGTTCCTGTCGTCGATCCCGTACTTCTGGCTCGGCCTGATCGCGATCACGCTGTTCGCGGGCGACGGCGGTGCGTTCCCGTCGTCGGGTGGCTACGACCCCGGCGTCACGCCGAGCTTCACCTGGGACTTCATCAGCAGCGCGGTCCTGCACAGCGTGCTGCCCGCGGTCACGATCCTGATCACGTCGATGAGCGGCTGGATCATGTCGATGCGCAACATGATGGTCACGGTGTCCCAAGAGGACTACATCACCGTCGCGCACGCCAAGGGCCTGTCCGAACGGCGCGTAATGGTCAGCTACGCCGCGCGCAACGCGTTGCTGCCCAACGTGTCCGGGTTCGCGATGTCCCTCGGCCTGATCGTCGGCGGCACCCTGCTGATGGAGATCGTGTTCTCCTACCCCGGCGTCGGCTACGAGCTCTTCCAGGCGCTCGGCGCGAAGGACTACCCGCTCATGCAGGGCATCTTCCTGGTCATCACGTTGTCGGTGCTGGTGGCGAACCTGCTCGCCGACGTGGCGTACCTCGCCCTCGACCCGCGCACCCGCAGGGAGGGCTGAGCGATGGCCGTACCCGCGGCAGACGTCGCCGCCGCCGTCCCGGTCGAGGAACCGGCCGGCAAGCGCAGGCAGGCGTTCCGCTTCCTCGCCACGGGCAAGGCGATCACCGGCCTGGTGATCATCGGCGTGCTCGTGGTGCTCTCCGTGATCGGCGAGTGGATCGCGCCGTACGACCCGTCGGCGCGCAGCAGCGACCTGCTGGAAGGACCGTCGGGCAGGCACTGGCTCGGCACCACCCACCTCGGTCAGGACATCCTGAGCCAGTTGCTGGTCGGCACCCGCAGCGTGATGGTGGTGGGCCTGGTTTCCGGGCTGGTGGCGACCATCCTCGCGGTGGTCATCGGCGTCACCTCCGGTTACCTCAGCGGACTCGGCGGCGAGGGCCTGTCCGCGGTGTCCAACGTGTTCCTGGTGATCCCGGCGCTGCCGCTGATCGTGATCATCGCCTCGATCGTGCCCGAGGTGTCCACCCTGGGCATCGCGCTGATCATCGGCTGCACGTCGTGGGCGTGGGGTGCGCGGGTGCTGCGTGCGCAAACGTTGTCGTTGCGGCGCAGGGACTACGTCGAGGCGGCACGGGCGACCGGCGAGTCCACGTGGCGGATCATCGGCGTGGAGATCCTGCCGAACCTGACCGCCGTGATCGCGTCCAGCTTCGTGGGCACGGTGATCTTCGCCGTGCTGTCCGAGATCACGCTGGCGTTCATCGGCGTCTCCGGTGGGGCCGAGTGGAACTGGGGCACGATCCTGTTCTGGGCCCAGAGCCAGCAGGCGCTCGACCAGGGCGCTTGGTGGTGGTTCGTGCCGGCCGGGCTCGCGATCGCGATCCTCGGCACGTCGTTGTCGTTGGTGAACTTCGGCATCGACGAGTTCGTCAACCCCCGTCTGCGGACCGGGGGAAGGATGCGCGCCGGCTTCACCCCGGTGGTGCGGGGAGGCGACCGGTGAGCGAACCCGTGCTGGAGATCAAGAACCTGTCGGTGGACTACGGCATGGGCCCGGACGCCGTGCAGGCCGTGCGGGACGTCTCGCTGACCCTGCACCGCGGTGAGGTGCTGGGCCTGGCGGGGGAGAGCGGCAGCGGGAAGTCCACTTTGGCCTACGGGATGACGCGGCTGCTGCCGCCACCCGGCGTGGTCAGCGGGGGCGAGGTCGTCTACCACCCGCAGGACGGCGCGCCGGTGGACATCCTCGGGCTCAACCGGCCGCAGCTGCGCAAGCTGCGGTGGTCGGAGATCTCCATCGTGTTCCAGGGCGCGATGAACTCGCTGAACCCCGTGCACAAGGTCGTCACGCAGCTCTGCGACGTGATCAAGGCGCACGACAAGCGGTCGACGCCGGCGTCACGCCGTGCGCGGGCCGCGGAGCTGATGAAGCTGGTCGGCATCAACACCGACCGGCTCGACAGCTACCCGCACCAGCTCTCCGGCGGCATGCGCCAGCGTGTGATGATCGCGATGGCGCTCGCCCTGGAGCCCAGCGTCGTGATCATGGACGAGCCGACCACCGCGCTGGATGTCGTGATGCAGCGGCAGATCCTCACCCAGCTGGCCGAACTGCGTGAGCGCCTCGGGTTCGCGGTGCTGTTCATCACCCACGACCTGTCGCTGCTCGTCGAGCTCTCCGACCGGATCGCGATCATGTACGGCGGGCGGATCGTCGAGGAGGCGAACGCCAGGCAGCTCTACCGGGAACCGTTGCACCCCTACAGCTTGGGCCTGCTCAAGTCGTTCCCCGCCCTGCGGGGCGAACGCCGCGAGCTCACCGGCATCCCCGGCTCGCCGCCGGACCTGCGGGCCATGCCGTCGGGGTGCGCGTTCCACCCGCGCTGCCCGCGGGCGTTCGAGCCGTGCGCCGATCGCGACCCCGTCCTCGCGGCGCCCGAGGACAAGACCCGGTCCGTGGCCTGCTGGCTGCACGTCCCCGGCGCGGGGCGGACCGCGGAGAACTCCACGAGCAGCACCACTGCTCGTTCCTGACCCGACACCCTGGAGGGGATCGTGACACTGGGGAACACCCTGCCCGAAATCGGGGCCGGACCGGAGCTGCTCGCCGGGCTGCCCGCGGGGTTCCGCTGGGGCGTGGCCACGTCGTCGTACCAGATCGAGGGCGCCGCGACCGAGGACGGCCGCACACCGTCCATTTGGGACACCTACTGCCGCGTTCCGGGCATGGTGCACAACGGCGACAACGGTGACGTGGCCTGCGACCACTACCACCGGATGCCCGAGGACGTGCAGTTGATCAAGTCCCTCGAGGTGGACACATACCGGTTCTCGGTGGCGTGGCCACGGATCCAGCCGCACGGCGGTGGACCGGTGAACCCCAAGGGCATCGGGTTCTACGACCGGCTCGTGGACGAGCTGCTGGCGGGCGGCATCGACCCGTGGCTCACCCTCTACCACTGGGACCTGCCGCAGGAGCTGGAGGACGCGGGCGGCTGGCCGGCCCGCGACACCGCGTACCGCTTCGCCGACTACGCGATGCTGGTCTTCGACGCCCTGCACGACCGCGTGCGGCACTGGACGACGCTCAACGAGCCGTGGTGCTCGGCCATGCTCGGCTACCACCAGGGTCGCCAGGCGCCGGGTCGGCAGGACTTCGGCGCCGCGATGCACGCCGTGCACCACCTGCTGCTCGGTCACGGCCTTGCCACGCAACGGATGCGTGCGGCCGACCCCGACGCGGACTTCTGCATCACGCTGAACATGAGCCAGCACGAGCCGGCCACCGACAGCCTCGCGGACCGGGAGGCCGCGCGCCGCGAGGACGGCCTGGCCGTGCGGATCTACCTGGACCCGTTGGTGCACGGCCGGTACCCCGCGGACGTCGTCGAGGACCTGGCCGCCCGCAACGTCGTGCTGCCCGTGCAGGACGGCGACCTGGAGATCATTTCGACGCCCATCGACACCCTCGGCGTCAACTACTACTTCACCAGCCTCACCTCCGGTGTGGCCGAGGACGGTTCCACTGTGGACTCCGACGGCAACCCGGTGAGCCGCGAGGTGCGCCTGGGCCGCCGGGTGACCGAAATGGACTGGGAGATCGTGCCGGAGGGCTTCACGGCGTTGCTTACCCGCCTGGCCCGCGACTACCCGGGTTTGCCGATGGTGATCACCGAGAACGGCTCGGCCTGGGCCGACGAACCCGACGAGCAAGGCTTCGTCAAGGACAACGACCGCACGGAGTACTTCGCCGACCACATCGCCGCCGTGTCGGCCGCGGTGCGGGCGGGCGCCGATGTGCGCGGGTACTTCGCGTGGTCGCTGATGGACAACTTGGAATGGTCCTACGGCTACGCCAAGCGGTTCGGCCTCGTGCACGTGGACTTCGAGACGCAGGTCCGCACGCCCAAGGCCAGCGCCTACTGGTACCGGGACACCATCCGGCGCGCACGGGCGGCGCACGAGTAGGACCCGGCGCTCGGCTGGGGTGGCCCTCCTCCACCCCAGCCGAGCCGCCCTCCCGGCGTGTCCCCCCGCTCCGACCGGGTGTGTCCCCTCTTCCGACCCGGTGTGTCCCCTCGTCCAGCCGGGTGTGTCCCCCGTTCCCGCTGGGTGTGTCCCTCGTTCCGGCTGGGCGTGTCGCTCGTTCCGGCTGGGCGTGTCCCTCGTTCCGACCGGGTGTGTCCCTTGTTCCGGCCGGGTGTGTTCCACGCTCCGGGCCCGCGCGTGGAGTTACGGGGTCGGCGTCTTGCCGGGGGTGGAAAGCTCCTTGGCTCGGTGGCGCAAGGCTTCCAGCGTGACCGCGACCGCGGGACGGGTGCGGCTTGCGGTGCGGACCAGGGCGTCGATCCGGCGAGCGCCGCGCACGCGGATCCTCGGCGGGTCCGCGGTGAGCAGGGCCAGGCCGGGCAGCACGGCCGCGCCGGTGCCGTTCGCCACCAGCTCGGCGATCGTCGCCAGGCCCTCGAATTCCCAGCGCAGCACCGGCTCGATGCCCTCGCGGGCCAGCACCCGGTCGGTCGCCACCCGCGACGGCTGGTCCGGCGGCGCGCACAACCACGTGTGGCTGGCCCGGTCGCCGGCCAGGTAGAGGGGGTCACGCAGGAGCGGAACACGGTGCAAGTCGGGGTCGAGTGGCGGTTTGCGCGTACCCCAGTCGTCGACGACGGCGAGGTCGGCCTCGCGGTTGCGCAGCCGGGGCAGCGCCTCGCGCGGGCCGTGCTGGCGCAGGGCGATCTCCAGGCGCGGGTAGGTGGTGCGCAGTCCCGCCAGCACGGGTGCGAAGGCGGTCGCGGCGGTGGGGAAGACGCTCACGACCACGCGCCCGGTGACCTCGCCGGTCAGGGCCGCGACGTCCGACTCCGCCGCTTCGACCGCGGCCAGCACCGTCACCGCGTGCTCGGCGAGCAGAACGCCGGCCTCGGTGAGGGTGGCGCTGCGGGCCGTGCGGTCGAGCAAGGTCGTGCCCGCTTCGCGTTCCAGGGCCGACAAGTGCTGCGACACCGCGGACGCGGAGTAGCCCGTCGCGACGGCCGTGGCGGCGATGCTGCCCCGCTCGGCGAACTCGCGCAGGAGGGCCAGGCGGTGCAGGTCGAGCATCGGCTTTCCTTGCGTTCAGCAACGTGATCTCGCACTTTACTTGATGCTGGGTCGACGCGACGGTGGACGCATGACCGTTTCCGCCACGCTGGCCATCAACGAGGAAGTTCGTCGCAGGCAGGCCGCGGGCCTGCCCACCGTCCCACTCGGCTTCGGTGAGGCGGGTGTGCCGGTGCACCCGCTGCTGGTCGAGAAGCTGGCCGAAGCCGCCGGGAAAGCCGGTTACGGTCCGGTGGCGGGGATTCCGTCGCTGCGAGCGGCCGCCGCCGGCTACTGGGCACGACGCGGGCTGCCCACCGATCCCGAGCTCGTGGTGGCCGGGCCGGGGAGCAAACCTTTGCTGTGGGCGGTGCTCGGCGCTCGCGGGGGAGCGGTGGCGCTGGCCAAGCCGAGCTGGGTCAGCTACGCGGCGCAGGCCGCGTTGCACGGGTTGGCGGTGCACCGGGTACCCGGTTACGGCGTGCCCGACCCGGACCGGCTCGACGCCCTCGCCCGGCGCACCAGACTGTCCACAGTGGTCGTCACGCTGCCGGACAACCCGACCGGCACGCTCGCTGATCCAGCCGTGATCACCGCGCTGTGCGAGGTCGCCGAGCGGCACGACCTGCTGGTGGTCTCCGACGAGATCTACCGCGACCTCGTGCACGACCCGGCCACGCCCTTCCTCAGCCCGGCCGACCTGGTGCCGCACCGCACGGTCGTCACGACCGGGCTGAGCAAGAACCTCGCCGTCGGCGGCTGGCGCCTCGGCGTCGCCCGGTTCCCCTCGGCCGGCCTGCGCGACAAGGTGCTGCACGCGGCGAGCGAGGTGTGGTCGGCGCCTGCCCAGCCGGTGCAGCACGCGGCGGCGTTCGCGTTCGACGAGCCCGCGCCGCTGGTCGAGCGGATCGCGGCCAGCCGTCGCCTGCACGCCCGCGTTGCCGCCGCGGTGGCGGACATCTTCGCCACGCCACGCCCGCAGGCCGCGTTCTACCTCTACCCGGCCCTGCCCGGTCGTGCGGACTCCGATGTGGACCTCGCCCGGACCCTGCTCGACGACCACGGGATCGCCACCTTGCCGGGTTCCGCGTTCGGCGACGACCCGGCCGCCCTGCGCCTGCGGGTCGCGACGAGCCTGCTGTACGGCGAGACCGATGCCCAGCGTGAGCAGGCCCTCGCGGCCGAGGACCCGCTCGCGCTGCCCTGGATCGCCGAGCACCTCGACCGGCTCGCGGCCGGTGTCGGCGGGTGACGTTTCAGCCCGCGGAGCCGGTGGGTAGCCGACCCGTTCACGCGAGAGGAGTGACCTCATGTTGCACATCACGCCGGAAGCTGGCGTGGCCATTGCCGAGCTGACCGAATCGGAAGGCGTGTCCGATGGTGGCGGCATCCGCCTGGAGCGGGTGGCCACCACGGAGGGCGACGGCACGGGCCAGGTCATGCTGACCGTCGCGGCGCTCGCCGAGGACACCGACGTGACCGCCACCGAGGAGAACAGCGGTGCACACGTGTTCATGGACCCGCTGAGCGCGGAGTTCGTCGACGAGCGGACCCTCGACGTCGAGGACACGGTCGAGGGCGACCTGCGTTTCGCCCTGGTCGCGTCGAGCTGACGCTCAGAGCTGTGCGGCGAGCGTCGTGAGCGCCTTGCGCAGCGCGTTCGCGGCGCTCGGCGAGAGCGGCGCGATCATCTCGGTCTCCACGTCGGCGAGCCGGGCGTTGGCCTTGCGGTGCAGCGCCCGGCCCGCGTCGGTCAGCTCGACCAGTTGACGGCGCCGGTCCGCGCGGTCGCGCACGCGCCGGACCGCGCCGAGCGCGTCCAGTTCGTCGAGCATGTCGACCACCACGCTCGGCGCCACGCCGACGGCCCGGGCCAGGTCGAGCTGGGCCATCGGCGCCTCTTCGACCAAGGCCAGCAGGCCGAGGTGGCGCGGGCGCAAACCCAATGGCTCCAGCAACACTGCGAGCCGGCGATGGGCGTGATCACCGAGCCTCTTGAGCAAGTGCGCCACATTCGTCGTCTGCGCCATGACCACATGCTAGCGTGGCCTTATGATTCGGATACCGAACGATAAGGCACCCTTATTGAGCGTGCGCTGGTACGTGGTTGTCGTCGTCGCGGCGACGGTGCTTGCCGGGGTCTACTTCGCCGTGGCCGAGGTCGCCGACCCGGCGTCCCTGGTTCCGGGGACTTCGGCGTCCGCGCGCGTGTTCGGCGCCTACACGACGGTGCGGGCCGTCGTGCTGCTCGCGCCGCTGGTGTGGTTCCTGGTGCTCCGGCGCTGGGCGGCGCTGCGGTTGATGCTGCTGCTCAACGGCGTGGTCCAACTGCTGGACACAGTCCCCGGGCTGGTCTTCCTGCACGCCCCGCAGGTCGTCGGGCCCGCGGTGTTCGCGGTAGCGCTGCTCGTCGCGGCCAGGCTGCTCGGACGCGACGATCTGGCGTCGGTGCCCCGCTGACCGGGCCAAACCTGCCAGACTGGCGGTGTGGACCTGCCCCTGATGCCCCCAGTCAAGCCGATGCTCGCCAAGCCGGCGCCGGAGATCCCCGCCGGTCAGCTGTACGAGCCCAAGTGGGACGGCTTCCGCAGCATCATCTTCCGCGACGGCGACGAGGTGGAGATCGGCAGCCGCAACGAGAAGCCGATGACGCGGTACTTCCCCGAGGTGGTCGAGGCGGTGAAGGCGAACTTCCCGTCGCGCGCGGTCATCGACGGCGAGGTCGTGGTGGCCAACACCGAGCGCAACACCCTCGACTTCGAGGCGCTCGCCCAGCGCATCCACCCCGCGGCGAGCCGGGTGAACCTGCTCAGCGTGGAGACTCCGGCCAGCTTCGTCGCCTTCGACCTGCTCGCCCTCGGCGACGAGGACCTCACCGAGCGTCCCATGGCCGAGCGGCGTGGCATGCTGGAGAAGGTGCTCGCCGACGCGAAGCCGCCCATCCACATCACGCCGCTCACGCAGGACCTCGACGTGGCCCGGCAGTGGTTCGAGCAGTTCGAGGGCGCGGGCCTGGACGGGCTGATCGCCAAGAAGCCGGACCTGGTGTACCAGCCGGACAAGCGCGTGATGACCAAGATCAAGCACGAGCGGACCGCGGACTGCGTGGTCGCGGGTTACCGCGTGCACAAGTCGGGCGAGGACCGGATCGGCTCGCTGCTGCTCGGCCTCTACGACGACCGCGGCAAGCTGGCGTCGGTCGGGGTGATCGGCGCGTTCCCGATGGAGCGGCGCAAGGAGCTGTTCCAGGAGATGCAGCCCCTGGTCACCTCGTTCGACGACCACCCGTGGGCGTGGGCGAAGCAGGAGGAGGGCGAACGCACGCCGCGCAAGGGCGAGGGCAGCCGGTGGAACGCGGGCAAGGACCTGTCGTTCGTGCCGCTGCGGCCCGAGCGCGTGGTCGAGGTCCGGTACGACTACATGGAAGGCGTGCGGTTCCGGCACACCGCGCAGTTCGTGCGCTGGCGCGACGACCGCACCCCGGAGAGCTGCACCTACGAGCAGCTCGAACGCCCGGTGAGCTTCCACATCGCCGACGTGCTGGGCACCGAGTGAGTACCGCGCTGGAATTCCTGCGCGGCACGGTCGCGCCGGAGCTGCCCCACCCCGGTGGCACGCTGCTCGCCCACCTGGTGCGGGTGCACGACTGGCTCGAGGAGCTCGGCGAGCCGGAGCACGTGTGCCAGGCCGGGCTGACCCACGCCGTGTACGGCACCGACGGCTTCGACGTGACGCTGCTCGAGCTGGGGGAGCGTTCGGTGCTGGCCGGCATGATCGGCGCGGACGCGGAGAAGCTGGTCTACCGCTACGGCGCGTGCGACCGGTCGCGGACGTGGCGGGACCTGGCCTCGACCGGCGTCGTCTGGGACCGGTTCACCGGGACGAGCGAGCGGCTGGCCGGCGCCGAGCTGACCGAGTTCGCCGACCTGACCGCGATCAACGAGCTGGACGTGCTCGCCCACTCCGCCGAGATCGAACGCGAGCACGGTGCCGCGTTGCGCGCGCTTTTCGTGCGGTGGCAACCGATCCTGTCGCCCGCGGTGGCCCGCGTGGCCGGTCAGTAGACCCAGCGGTAAGCGTCGACGACCTGCTCCGGGGTCAGGCCGGTCAGCGAGAACATCTCCGTGCGCCGCACGCCGATGAACGTGCGCAGGAACCGTTCGCCGAGCGCCTCTTCGAGGGCTTCGTCGGCTTCGAGTTCGTCGATGGCGTCGGCGAGGGTCGTGGGCAGCTGGGTGATGCCGCGGGCCGCGCGTTCGGGCTCGTCCAGGGTCATGGGGTCGACGTCGACCGGGTCAGGCAGTTCGGCCGCCTCCGCCAGGCCGGCCAGGCCGGCACGCAGCAGCGCCGCCACCACCAGGTACGGGTTGGCCGACTGGTCGAAGCACTTGACCTCGATGTTCGCCGCCCACGCGCGGCTGCCCGCCGGGCCGGCGATCACGCGGATCGCGGTCTCGCGGTTCTCCAGGCCCCAGCCGACGAACGCGCCCGCCCAGTACTTCGGCACGAGGCGCAGGTAGCTCGCCACCGACGGCGCGCCGATCGCGGCCAGCGCCGGCAGCCGGTGCAGGATTCCCGCGGTGAACCGGGTCGCCGTCGTGGTCAGGCCGAACGCCTGGTCGCCGCCCGCGAAGATGTTCTGCTCACCGTCCCACACGCTCAGGTGCACGTGCCCGCCCGTGCCGAGGCCGTCGGGCTGGACCTTCGGCGCGAACGACGCGCGCAGCCCGTGCGTGAGCGTGACCGCGCGGATCGTCTCGCGCACCAGCACCAGCGTGTCCGCGGCACCGACCGGGTCCTCGTGCCCGACCGACAGCTCGAACTGGCCGCGGGCGTACTCCGGGTGGATCTGCTGCACGGCCACGCCCTGCTCGATCAGCGCCGCGACCACCGCACGCAGGTAGTCCGCCAGCTCGACCACCCGCCCCATCCCGTAGGCCGAGCCACGCACGGCGGGCACCCACGAACCGTCTTCGGTGTCCTTGCCGACCATCCACTCGACCTCGAACGCCGCCTTCGCCGTGTACCCGGCGTCGGCCAGCGCGGTCACGGCGGCGCCGGCCATGATCCGCGCGTCGATCGGGTGCGGTGTGCCGTCCTGGCCGTAGCGGTCGCCGGGTGCCCACGCCCAGCCGGGCCGCGCGGCGAGCGGGACGACGCGGGCGAGGTCCGGGTGCAGGCGCAGGTCGCCGACCGCGCCGGGGGCGTCCGGGCCGGGCACGTTGCCGGGCAGGTCGTGGAAGGTGAACCCGTCGAAGCACGGCGCCGCGCCGATGCCCCAGGCCGCCGCCGACTCGAGCCGGGCCAGCGGAACGGCCTTGACCCTGGTCACGCCGCTGTTGTCGACGAAGGTCACCGCGACCAGCTCGACCCCCCGCGCGGCGAGCTCGGGCAGCTTGTCCCGCGCCGCGGCGCCCCGCGCCTGGCGATCGTGCTCGTCCACCGGTCCTCCTGCCTGCTTGCCCCACCGCTTGCAGGCCTGCGAGGCTACCGAGGGAGATGCGAGAGCCGCTTGAGTTTGCCGATGCTGTCCCCCTTGTGGACCACCACTGCCACGGCGTGGTGCGCGCCGACCTGGACCGGGACGCGTTCGAGGCGTTGCTGACCGAGGCCGGAACGCCACCCGGCCCGGGCGAGTCGCGCTTCGATTCCCAGGTCGGGCTGGCCGTTCGCCGTTGGTGCGCACCGGTGCTCGACCTGCCGGCCGACGCACCCGCCGCCGACTACCTCGAGCGCCGCCGCGAGCTGGGCGCCGACGAGGTCAACCGGCGGATGCTGCGCGCCGCGGGCGTGTCGCGGCTGTTGGTGGACGGCGGGTTCCGCCCGGACGAGCTGACCACGGAAGCCGAGCTCGCCGCGTTGTCCGGTGCCGAGGTCGGCACGGTCGTCCGCTTGGAGCACCTCGCCGAGCAGCTCACCACCACTGCCGCGGGCTTCGCCGACGACTTCCGGTCCGCGCTGGCCGAGCGGGACGCGGTCGCGGTGAAGTCGATCGCCGCGTACCGGGTCGGGCTCGACCTGGCCGGGGAGCGGCCGACCGACGCCGAGGTGCGAGCCGCCGCCGACCGCTGGCTGCGCAGTACTGGACCAGGGCGGGCTGAACCAGGTCGGGCTGGACCAAGGCGGCTCGCCGATCCGGTGCTGCACCGGTTCCTGATCTGGTGCGGCATCGACCGCGGGCTGCCGGTCCAGTTGCACTGCGGCTACGGTGACCCGGACCTCGACCTGCACCGCGCCGACCCGCTGCTGCTCACGAACCTGTTGCGTGCCACGGCATCGAGCGGGGTGCCGGTGATGCTGCTGCACAACTACCCGTTCCACCGCAACGCCGGTTACCTGGCGCAGGTCTTCCCGCACGTGTACGTCGACGTCGGCCTGGCAACGCACGCGGTCGGCTCCCGGGCGCCGGCGGTGCTCGCCGAATTGCTGGAGCTGGCGCCGTTCGGGCGGGTGCTCTACTCCAGCGACGCGTTCGGGCTGGCCGAGTTCTACTTGCTCGGCGCCGTGTTGTTCCGCCTCGGGCTCGCGGAGTTCCTGCGGGACACCGCCGACGCCGAGCGGATCGTGACGATGATCAGCTCAGCAAATGCCCACCGGGCGTACCGGCTGGCATGAGCGCGTCGCCGAACCAGGTGGTCAGCGCCTCGACGAGCCCGTCGGAGCCCGCCCAGGCGACGTAACCGTCCGGACGGATCAGCACCGCGTCGGCCGGCGCGGTGTCGGTGTGGTCTGTGTAGACGTCCACGCGATCACGCCACGGCTGCGCGGTTTCCGCAAGCGTGCCAGTGAAGTCGAGCAGCACCGGCCGGCCGGATCGCATCAGTTCGGCCACCCGGCCGTGCTCGCGCAGCGGCAGGTCCGGCATCCACCGCCCGGCCAGTGGGTGATCGCAACCTGGTGCGGGATAACGGATGTCCGCGCCCGCCATCAGGTCGGCGATCCGCTGGATGGCGGGTTCGTCCTGCAGCAGCTCGGTCATGACGTCGCGCAGGCCGGTGATGTTCGGGCCGGCGCCGACCAAGGCGGTCTGCGCCCTGGTCTGGGCCTGGACGCGGGCGGCCACCGGCCGGCGCTCGGCCTCGTAGGTGTCCAAAAGGGACTCGTCCGCCCAGCCATTCAGCACACCGGCGAGCTTCCAGCCCAGGTTCAGCACGTCCTGCATGCCGAGGTTGAGCCCCGGACCGCCGAATCCCGATTGGACGTGGGCGGCGTCGCCGACCAGGAAAACCCGTCCGGCGCGGTACTTGTCGGCCAGCCGGGAGTTCGCGTCGGTGCTGCGGCGCAACCCGAGCTCCGCCCCGTTCGGCGGCGCGGTGAGCGGGACCGGACCGCCGAGCACCCGTTCCAGCGACTCCTGCAGTTCGGCGAGCGTCATCGGAGCCGACTCGTCCACCGTCTGGTCCCACTCGTGGACCGCGACCCGGAAGACGCCGGGGACGAACATGCCGTACGCGAACAAACCGTGCTCGGTGCGGGTGAACGTGGCCGGGCGGAACGTGCCGGCGCCGGGCACGGTCAGCACGCCGGTCTTGTGGTCGGCGACCGACGCGTCGATGCCGACCTGCCCCATCCGCCCGACGAAGCCCGTGTCGGTGAAGCCGGGGAAGCCGATGCCGGATCGCTTGCGCACCACGCTGTGCGCGCCGTCGGCGCCGACGAGGTAGCGCGCGCTCATCGAGTAGGTGCCCGCCGGCCCGGCGACGTCGACCGTGACCTGGTCGGCGTCCGGGCGCACGTCGACGACTTCGTGTCCATGCCGGACGGTGACGCCGAGTTCCCGCGCCCATTCTTCGAGGCGGGCCTCCAGGAGGCGCTGCTGGATCGGCAGGGCGAACATCGAGTGTTCCGCAAGGCGTTGCAGGTCAAGGGGAAGCGCGCCGAACTGGAAGCCGTCCATCCTGGTCAGCCGCGCCGTGCCGGCGAGCCGCTCGTGCAGGCCGCGGTAGTCCATGGCCTGCACGACCCGGCCGACCAGGCCGTTGGCCTTCGGTTCGGCCGGGCGTTCGGGCAACGCTTCGAGCAGGACCGGTCGCAGGCCCGCCTGCGCCAGTTCGCCGGCCAGCAAAAGCCCGTTGGGTCCCGCGCCGGTGATGATCACATCCGCGTTCATGGCAAGCCTTCTTCCCCCGGGCGGCACGCGGGCCGTCCAGGCTTGGTGGTGTTTCGGGGTTAGTGCGGTGGTTCGGGCAGGCCCGCGGCGAGCTGGCCGATGGCCTCGCGCAGGCAGGCGGCCATCGACAAGTCGTTGCCCTCCTGCATCCACTGCTCGGACGCGACTCGCTGGGCCGCGCTCAGGGCGGCGGCGACGAGGCGCGGGTAGAGGTCCTTGCCGGCGTCCATGCCGGTGCGCTCGGCGATGGCTTCCGCGAGCGTGCGTTCGGCTTCGACGGTGCGGCGCAACACCTCGCCGAGCACCTCGGGTTCGGTGAGCATCAGCCGGACGCCCGCCACCCAGTCCGGGTCGGGCGGGACGCCGCCGTCGTCGACCAGGCTGGCTGAAGCCTCGGCCAGAGCCGTCCACAGTGGCTCGTCGCGGGGCCGGTCCCGCAGCAGGCCGGACATGGCCTTGGCCCGGTTGATGTGCCGCCAGACGATGGCTTCGGCTTTGCTCGCGAAGTAGTTGTTGAACGTGCGGGGCGACACGCCCGCGTCGGCGGCGATGTCCTCGACGAGGACGTTGCGGTAACCGCGTTCGACCGACAGGCGCAGGGCGGCCCAGCTGAGCGCCGCCCTGGTCTGCTCCTTCTTCCGCTCACGCAGGCCTTCGGTCCCCATGGCTCCACCGTACACGAACTTGCGTGTCCCGCAACTTTGCGGACACCGCAATTTATGGGAACCGGCAAATCGAACTGCCGAGCACGGCCGTCGTGGTTACCTTGCCGGGTGGAGCTTCGCGAGGTTCGTGATCTTGTGCGCCGGCACCTGTCCGGTCACCGCGGTGAGGCGCGGGTGCTGGGATCCGGGTACGACAACGACGCCTTCCTGGTCGGCGACCTGGTGGTGCGGGTGGCCAAGGTGCCGGACCGGGAGAAGCTCGGGCACGAGGCGCGGTTGCTGACCGCGGTCGCCGCCATCTCGCCGGTGCCGGTGCCCGAAGTGGTGTTCGTCGACCACGAGCACGGCTGTCTGGCCTACCGGAAGCTGCCCGGCACGCCGTTGATCGACGTCCCGGCCGTCGGGCCCTTCGTGCTCGACCAGCTCGCGGAGTTCATCGAGTGCACCCACACCGCGGAGATGGCCGGGCTCGCGACGGTCGACAACTACTCACCCGCGCAGTGGCGTGACGAGTCCGTCGAGACCTACCGCGAGATCCGCGACCACGTGCCGGTGCTGCACAAGCCCATGGTGGAGGCGTTCCTGGCCGACTCACCGCCCCAGCCGAGCCCGGAACGGGTGTTCGCGCACAACGACCTCGGGATCGAGCACATCCTGGTCGACGGCACCAAGATCACCGGGATCATCGACTGGTCGGACGCGGAGCTGACCGATCCGGCGCACGACTTCGCCGCGCTCTACCGCGACCTCGGCGGGCCTGTCGTGGACCGTCTGCTGGGCAAGCAAGCGGCCGACGTCCGGGCGCGGGCCGTGTTCTACGCGCGCTGCTATGCCTTGGAGGACATGGCTTTCGCGCTGCGCGAAGGCCAGCCGAAGTACCACGAGAAGGCCCTGCGCGCGTTGACCTGGCTGTTTTAGGCGCTGTCCTGTGGATCTCGGCGCGAAGACCGCGACCACGGATCCGCAGGACGGTGCCTAGCCGCGGACGAACGCCGCGATCGCCGCGCCGAGCTCGGGCCCGGCGTCCTCCTGCAGGAAGTGACCGGCGCCCGCGATCGTCGGATGCTCGCGCCCGGCGGCCCCCGGCATCGCCCGGCCCAGGATCGGCGCCATGCCACCGGTGATCGGGTCGCCGTCGCTGAACGCGACCAGGAACGGCAGGTCCAGCTCGGTCAGCCGCTGCCACGCGGCCCGGTTCGCCGCGCTCGCCGGGTCGTCGGGCCGGGTCGGCACGAGGCCGGGCATGGCCTTCGGGCCGGCCTTGTAGGACTCGTCCGGGAACGGCGCGTCGTAGGCGGCACGCACGTCGTCGGGCATCGGTTTGCGGCAGCCCGCCTGCACGAAGCGGCCGATGTCCAGCGTGGGCGCCTTCTCCACGGCGGTGCGGAACTGCCACCACACCTCGGGCATGTCGGTGTCGCCGGTGGGCAGGCCGGTGTTGGCCGCGACCACGCGGGCGAACCGGTCCGGGTGCTCGCCGACCAGGCGCAGCCCGATCAGCCCACCCCAGTCCTGGCCGACGACGGTCACGCCCCGCAGGTCGAGGGCGTCGAAGAGCAAGGCACGCACCCATTCGACGTGGCGTGCGTAGCTGTGGTCGCCTGGCTCGGCCGGCTTGTCGGAGCGGCCGAACCCGACTAGATCCGGTACCACCGACCGGATCCCGGCGTCGGTCAGCACCGGGATCACCGTGCGGTACAGGAACGACCAGCTCGGCTCGCCGTGCAGCAGCACCGCCACCGGACCGTCGGCGGGACCGGCTTCGACGTAGGCCATCCGCAGCGTGCCACCGTCCTGATCGGACACTTCGGCGTAGTGCGGTTCGAGGTCGAAACCAGGCAGGGCGGCGAACCGGTCGTCCGGCGTGCGCAGTGTCCGCATGCGCCCGACCCTACCCGCGGGCCGGTCGCACGGGGTAGGACGCGACCACGGTATGAGGCGTCAAGCGCCGTGGCGCCCGGCCCCCTCGGCGAACCGCGTGGCCCCGGCGACCGCGCCGTCGGCCAGCGAGATCATGCCGTGCCGGAACTCGTTCGCCACGGCCGCTTCCTCGTCGAGGCCGTCCTGCTCCAGGACGGACAACCGGTCGTGGCGCAGGCAGGTCTGGGGGAGCGCGGCCAGCTGCTTGCCCAGTTCGACAGCGGCGGCCCGGGCCTGGCCCGCGGGCACGAGCCGGTTGGCCAGGCCGATCCGCAGCGCCTCCTCGGCCTCGACGGCGCGGCCGGTCAGGATCAGGTCCATGGCCACGCTCGTGCCGATCAGCCGGGGCAGCCGCACCGTGCCGCCGTCGATCAGCGGCACGCCCCACCGGCGGCAGAACACCCCGAACACCGCCGTTTCGTCGGCCACCCGCAGGTCGGCCCACAACGCCAGTTCGAGCCCGCCGGCCACGGCGTGCCCGCTGACCGCCGCGATGACCGGCTTGGTCAGGCGCAGCCGCGAGATCCCCATCGGACCGTCGCCGTCCGGCGCGACCCGGTTGCCGTCGCCGGTGCTGATCGCCTTGAGGTCGGCGCCCGCGCAGAACGTGCCGTTCGCGCCGGTCAGCACGGCGACCGACGCATCGGAGGCCTCGAAGTCCCGGAACGCCTTGGCGAGTTCTTCGGCCGTGCGGCGGTCGACGGCGTTGCGCCGGTCCGGCCGGTCGATGGTGATGATCGTGACCGGGCCGTCGTGGTCGATCCGCACGGTCATGAGCGGCCCCGTGATCCGTAGTCGCCGAACGGGTCGTCACGCTCGCGGACCGCCTGGCGGATGCCCGCCTGTGCGGATCGGGCCACGAAGTCGCGCCCTTCCTGGGTGTGCCGGGCGACGCCGTCGAGCAGCGTGCCCAGCGTGCGGCTGGACGACAGCCCCATGTTCTCCGCGGTCTGGTTGCACAACAGCTTGAGCATGCGCAGCTGGTTCACCGGCACCTGTGCCATCCGCTTGGCCAGCGCCATCGCGTGGTCGGCCAGTTGGTCGTCCGGCACGCACTCCAGGATCAGCCCTATCTCGGCCGCCTTGGGCGCGGGGATCTCGTCGCCGGTGAGCAGGTAGCGCTTGGCCTTCTCGAAACCCAGGCGGTACACCCACATCGCGGTCGTCGGCGTGCCCCACACCCGGGCGGGCGGGTAGCCGAACGAGGCGCCCTCGCCCGCGACCACGATGTCGGCGCACAGCACCATGTCCGTGCCGCCCGCGATGCACCAGCCGTTCACCGCCGCGATGGTGGGTTTGCTCGCGTACCAGAGCTTCATGTACACGTCGATGAACGTGGACAACACCCGCATGTCGGCGACGGAGTCCCACACCCGGTCCGATTCGGACTCGGCGGCCTGCATCTGCGTCGACCAGTCGAGGCCGTAGCCGGCGCAGAACGCCGGACCGTCGGCGCGCAGGAGCATCACGTGCACGTCCGGGTCGTTGTCGGCCTCGTCGATCGCGGCCGCGAGCTCGTCCCGTAGTTCGGGCGTGATCGTGTTGTACTCGTCGGCCCGGCACAGGATGATCGACCGCACGCCGGCCGCGGTCTCGGTGCGGACCGCCGTCACGAGAACACCGGCCGGGCGCGCTCGAGGATGGCCTCGGTGTCCACCCCGGCGGGCAGCGTGCCGAACGCGTGCCCGCTGTCGCCGTCCAACCGGGACGCCGTGAACGCGTCGGCGACGGCCGCGTTGCCATGCCGGTGCAGCAGGGAGGCCTGCAGCACCAACGCCATCAGCTCGACGACGCGCCGGGCCCGGTACTGGATGTCGTCCAGATCGGACAGTTCCTTGCGCACCTGCGCGACGGCGGTGTCCAGCCGCGCGTCGGCGCCAGCGGCCAGCTCGACCTCTCGGAAGTACGCCTGCACGGTGTCGGGCTGCTTGGCCATGGCCCGCAACGCGTCCAGCGCGGCGACGTTGCCCGAACCCTCCCAAATGGACGGCAGCGGCGCCTCGCGGTAGAGCCGTGGCATGCCCGACTCCTCGACGTACCCGTTGCCGCCCAGGCATTCCAGGGCCTCGCCGGCGTGCATGGGCGCGCGCTTGCAGATCCAGTACTTGCTGACGGCGATCCCGATCCGGCGGAACGCCGCCTCCTGCTCGTCCCCGCCGAGGGCGCGGTCGACCGCACCGGCGAGGCGCATGCTGGTCAGCGTCGCGGCCTCCGCCTCGATGGCCAGGTCGGCGAGGACGTTGCGCATCAACGGCTGGTCGATCAGCGTGGTGCCGAAGGTCTTGCGGTGCATCGCGTGGTGCAACGCCTGCGTGACACCGAGGTGCATGCCCGCGGACGACGCGATCGTGCAGTCCAGCCGGGTCAGGTTGACCATCTGGATGATCGTCTGGACGCCGCGGCCTTCCTCGCCGACCAGCCAGCCGATCGCGTCGTCGTACTCGATCTCCGAGGACGCGTTCGACCGGTTGCCCAGCTTGTCCTTGAGGCGCTGCAACCGCAGTGCGTTGCGGCTGCCGTCGGGCAGGACGCGGGGGAGCAGGAAGCAGGAGAGCCCGTTCGGCGCCTGCGCGAGGGTCAGGAACACGTCGGACATCGGCGCCGAGGTGAACCACTTGTGCCCGACGATGGTGTAGGTGCCGTCGGCGTTGGGCGTGGCCCTGGTCGTGTTCGCGCGGACGTCGGAGCCGCCCTGCTTCTCGGTCATCGACATGCCGGCGATGAGGCCGCGCTTGGTGCTCGGCTCCCGCAGCCCGAAGTCGTAGACGGGCGAGCTCAGCAGCGCCTCGAACTTGCTCGCCAGCTCCGGTGAGGTGCGCAGCGCGGGCACGGCGGCGTAGGTCATGGAGATGGGGCAGAGGTGTCCGGGATCGGTCTGCCCCCACACGAACATCTTGGCGGCGCGGGCGACGTGGGCGCCGGGTTCCGCGCTGCGCCACGGCGCGGCGTGGATGCCGTGCTCGACCGCGACGGTCATGAGGTCGTGCCAGTGCGGGTGGAACTCGACCTCGTCGATGCGGTGGCCGTAGCGGTCGTGGGTGCGCAGCTTCGGCGGGTAGGCCTCGACGAGGCGAGCCCAGTCCTGGACCTCCGCGCTGCCCGCGCGGGTGCCCAGCTCCCGCAACTCCGGCTCGGCTGCGCCCGCGCCTTCGCGGTGCAACCCTTCGAGCAAGGCGGGGTAACCCGCGATGTCGTGCCCGGCCAGCGGCGGGACCTGGTTGGTGACCTCATGGGTGCTCGGCATGCGTTCCTCCCAGGGCGCGCAGGGTGAACCGGGCCAGGCCCGGCAGGACGTCGGTGGAGCCGTCGGTCAGCGGTCCGACCAGGGCTTCCGCCCCGGCGCCGACCAGGGCGGCGGCGGTCAGCTGTGGGTCTTGCGGAGGCAGGACGCCGGTCGCGACGCCCTCGGCGATGCGTTCGGCGAAGATGTCCCGGAAGGCCCGCCGGAACACCAGCCGTTCCTGGTCGATGGCCGGTTCGACCGGTTCGACCAGCAGGGCGTAGGCCAGCCGCGGCGCCTTGAGCGCGCGGCCCGCGAACGTCTCGATCACCGCGACGATCCGCTCGATGAGGTCGCCCGGCCCGTGGGCCGCCGCCTCGACGGCGGCGACTTCCCGCGTGACGACGGTGCGGAAGAGCTCGACGGAGAGCTCGGACTTGCTGGTGAAGTGCTTGTAGACGGTGCCCGTGGCGACCCCGGCCCGGGCGGCGACGGCGGCCATGGAGCACCCCGCGTAACCCTGCTCGCTCAGCAGCGCGATGGCCGCGTCCAGCACCGTCTTGCGCTGGGCATCGAGCCGCGCTTGCACGGCTGGCGTCCGGCGGTAGGGCACGTGAAGAAGTGAAGCACTGATTCACAGCTTCGGCAAGGGTGTTCAGATGCCGACGACGAGCAGGACTCCGGCGATGAGGATTCCGACCTCGGTCACCGCCACGAAGAGGCGTTTGCTCATGTGCTGCAGCGTCTTCTTGCCGGCCCAGGTGCCCGCGGTGACCGCTGGGGCGAGGGCCGCACCCAGCAGGAGGACCTGCGGCGAGACCAGGCTTCCGGTGGCGTAGGCCGTGATCTTGGTGAGGTGGATGACGAGCGACGCCGCGGCCTCGGTCCCCACGTACGCGCCACCGCTCAGGCTGTAGGCGAGGAAGAACGGGGCGGTCAGGGGACCGGCCGCGCCGAGGAGCGACGAGCTGAGCCCGGCCGCACCGCCGATGGCGATGAACGTCCTCTCGCCGGGCTTGGCGACGGATGGGCGCAGCCGCCGCCAGACGACCGTGGCCATCAGCGAGGCGCCGAGCAAGCGCTTGAGCAGCTCCACGGGGGCGTAGGCGAACAGCAACCCGCCGCCGAGGGCGAAGGGGATCGCGCCGAGGGCGTGCCACCGGATGATCCGCCACTGGACCTCGGCGCGGTTGAACCACGCCCGGCCACCGTTGCTCGCGAGTTGGGTCAGGGTCAGCAGGGGCACCGCCACCTGGAGGCCGAACAACGCGGTGAACACGACCATCATCACCACGGTGCCGCCCATGCCGCCCACCGACGACAGCCACGCGAGGCCGAAGGCGAGGATCGAGGCAAGCAGCAGGGTCACGAGCAATTCGGGCGACATCAGCAGGACCTCTCGGGCTCCCGCGCACGCGGAAACCGGGGTCCTCCAGGCTTTTGTCCCTTGAGATGACCGACTGCCGTCCGGTGGCACCCGGTGGTGTCGCTCGGACCAGACCCGCTTTCCCTGTCCTCCGCTCGAAGAACGGAGAGGGTGGAACGGCGGAACCCTAGACACTGCAAGCCGACATTAGCAGGTCACGTTGCCCGCGCGCGGGGTTCAGCTTCGGGGTCAGCCGGACTCGCGCAGGGTCAGCGACACGCCCAGCATGTGCCGTGCCGGGGTCACCTCCTCGCCGGCCAGCAACGCGGTCAACGTCTCCACCATCCGGCGCACCTGCAGCCGCGGGTCCTGGTGGACCGACGACAGCGGCGGTTTCATCACGGGCGCGAGCACCGGGTTGTCGTCGAAGCCGATCACGGCGACGTCATCGGGGATGCGGCGCCCGGCCGCTTCCAGTTCGCGGATCGCCCCCGCCGCCATCAGGTCGCTGGCCGCGAACACCGCGTCCAGATCGGGTTTGCGCGCCAGCAACTTCGCCATCGCCGAGCGGCCGCCCTCGATGGTGAAGTCGCCCTGCTCGAACAGGCGGGTGCCGCGGATCTTGTGGGCCGTCAACGCCGACCGCCAGCCGGTCAGGCGGTCGGCGGCGGCCCGGTGATCGGGCGGCCCGGAGACCATCGCGATCTGCTTGCGGCCGGACGCGATCAGGTGCTCGACCGCCGCGGCCGCGCCGGCCCGGTTGTCGAAGTCGACCGCGTGCACGCCGCTGGTCAGGTTCCCGGCGGGCCCGCCGAACACCACCGGCAACCGCAGTTGCTGCACGGCCGCGGGTAACGGGTCCTTCTGGTGGGAGGCGAAGACCAGGGCGCCGTCGACGTGGCCGCCGTCCAGGAAGCGCACGGTGCGCGGGACGTCGTCGGCGCTGTCGACGAACATCAACAGCATCTGGCTGCCCGCGTCGGCCAGGGCCCGAAACGCCGCGCGCACCACTATCGCGAAGTACGGGTCGTCGAGGACGGTGGCCTCCGCCTCGGAGAGCACGACGGCCACCGCGCCGGTGCGCCGGGTGACCAGCGAGCGCGCCGCTTGGTTGGGGGAGTAGCCCAGCGCCGCGGCCGAGGCGAGGACCTTCTCCCGGGCGCGCGCGCTGACGTAGGTGTCTCCGTTGAGCGCCCGCGACGCGGTCGAGCGGGAGACGCCGGCGTGCGCGGCGACGTCCTCGAGCGTCGGACGTGCGCCGTCCTGGAGGTCCACCGTCTGATCGTCCACGGGGCACAGCCTCTCATGCCGGAACCGGATTGGGAGCGCTCCCGGAAGAAGTACCGTAGACATCTTGACGTAACAACAGCGAACCCGCCACACTCTCGACATTCGTTCTGGGAGCGCTCCCAGAAAACCCAGCGGCAAGGGGTTTGACGTGCGACACCAGTTATCGAGGGTCGGCACCCTCGCGATCGCCGTGCTGGCGGCTTCGGTAGCCGTCACCGCGTGCGGCAGTTCCGACGGCGCCTCCGGTGGCAGCACCGGCACGTCCGGCGGCAAGGTCGAGCTGACGATCGGCACCTTCACCGAGTTCGGCTACGAGGACCTGCTGACGGAGTACATGCGGCTGCACCCCAACATCAAGATCACCCAGCACAAGACCGGCGAGGGCGGCCCGTACCACCAGAACCTGTTCACCAAGCTCGCCGCCGGTCACGGGCTCGAGGACGTGGTCGCCGTCGAGGAGGGCTACATCTCCGACGTGCTCGCCCGGCCCAACCTCTTCAACGACCTGACCAAGATCGGCCCGAAGGACGTCACCCCGGACCGCTGGCTGCCCTGGAAGTACGAGGGTGGCAAGGCCAAGAACGGCGCGCTGATCGGGTACGGCACGGACATCGGCCCCGAGGCCATGTGCTACCGCTCGGACCTGTTCAAGGCGGCCGGGCTGCCCACCGACCCGGAGAAGGTGGCCCCGCTCTTCGCGACCTGGCAGTCGTACTTCGCCGCGGGCGACCAGTACGTCGCGCACACGCACAAGGCGTGGTTCGACTCGGACTCCCAGACCTTCAACGCCATGCACAACCAGCTGCCGATCGGGTTCCTCAACACCGACGACTCGCTGGCCATGGAGACCAACCCGCAGATCCGGGCCAACTGGGACACCGTCACCGCGGCCGGTGAGCGGGGCCAGTCGGCCAAGCTGACCGCGTTCAGCCCGGAGTGGAACAACGGCTTCAAGACCGGCGCGTTCGCCACCACCGTCTGTCCGTCGTGGATGCTCGGTGTGGTCAAGGAGCAGGCCGGTCCGAAGAACTCCGGCAAGTGGGCGGTCACCGCGGCGTTCCCGGGTGGCGGCGGCAACTGGGGTGGCTCGTACCTCGCAGTGCCCAAGCAGAGCCAGCACCCCACCGAGGCCGCGGCGCTCGCCGCCTGGCTGACGGCGCCGGAGCAGCAGATCAAGGCGTTCCAGAAGACCGGCAACTTCCCGAGCCAGGTCAAGGCGCTCACCGATCCGGCCCTGCTGAGCACCACCGACCCGTACTTCGGCAACGCCAAGACCGGCGAGATCTTCTCCGAGCAGGCCAAGAAGGTCGAGCGGGCCCAGTACAAGGGCCCCGGTGACGGCAAGATCAAGGAGAACGCGGTCAGCCCGGCGCTGCAGGCGGTGGAACAGGGCAAGTCACCGCAGGACGGCTGGCAGCAGGCGGTCGACGCGGCGAAGAAGATCATCAAATGAGCTCCGGCCGGTCGGCCCGACTGGCCGAGCGCGGGCCGACCGGCCGGTACCCAGAGGTGCCGGGCCCGGTGCCGCAGACGCCGAAGCTGACGCTGCGAGACCGGATCAGCGGCTGGGACGTCAAGTTCTCGCCGTACGTCTACATCGCACCGTTCTTCATCCTCTTCGGACTGGTGGGCCTGTTCCCGTTGCTGTACACGGGATACGTCTCACTGTTCGATTGGGACCTGCTCGACGAGACGCACAAGTTCATCGGCTTCAACAACTACATCGACCTGTTCCAGGACGACCAGTTCTACACGACGCTGGTCAACACGCTCAGCATCTTCCTGCTCTCCAGCGTCCCGCAGATCATCATCGCGGTGCTGCTCGCCGCGCTGCTCAACACTAACCTGCGGGCCCCGACCGGCTGGCGGATCGGCGTGCTGCTGCCGTACGTGGCGAGCCTCGTCGCGCTCGGCATCATCTTCGCCAACCTGTTCGGCCCCAACTACGGACTGGTCAACGGGTTCCTGGAACTCGTGGGCCTCGACCGGATCGACTGGCAGGCCAGCCGGTTCGCCAGCCACATCGCCATCGCCGTGATGATCAACTGGCGGTGGACCGGCTACAACGCCCTGATCGTGCTGGCCGCCATGCAGGCCATCCCCAAGGACGTCTACGAGGCCGCGCTGATCGACGGAGCGAGCGCGTTCCGCCGGCTGGTCAGCATCACGCTTCCGTTGCTGCGGCCCACGCTGATCTTCGTGGTGATGACCTCGACGATCGGTGGTCTGCAGGTGTTCACCGAGCCGAAGCTCTTCGACTCGATGCCCGGGTCGAACAACGGCGGCTCGTCCAACCAGTTCCAGACGGTGACGCTCTACCTGTACCAGACCGGTTTCGAGTCGCAGCACCTCGGCTACGCGTCGGCCATCGCGTGGGTGCTGTTCCTGGTGATCATCGTGATCGCGGTGATCAACTTCCTGCTCACCCGCAGGCTGGCCGGGACGGGGGAGAAGAAGTGACAGGACTGCGACGCGCGCGCTTCTGGGTCTACGGGCTGCTGGCCGCGTTCATCATCGGCTCGGTCTTCCCGTTCTACTGGTCGTTCCTGGTGGCCAGCCGGGACAGCGGGATGATGACCCAGAAGGTGCCGCCGTTGTTGCCCGGCGGGAACTTCTTCGCCAACGCGGCGCGGGTGTTCGACACCGTGCCGTTCTGGCGGGCGCTGGGCAACAGCGTGATCGTGTCCGGCACGGTGACCATCTCGACCGTCCTGCTGTGCACGCTGGCCGGGTTCGCCTTCGCCAAGCTGCGCTTCCGCGGTCGCAACGGGCTCTTCCTGTTCGTCATCGCGACGCTCGCGGTGCCGACGCAACTCGGCATCATCCCGCTCTACATCGCGATGGCGGACTTCGGCTGGGCCGGGCACCTGCCCGCGGTGATCATCCCGAACCTGGTCAGCGCGATCGGCGTGTTCTGGATGCGCCAGTACCTGGTGTCGGCGCTGCCCGACGAGCTGATCGAGGCGGCCCGGATGGACGGCTGCTCGATGCTGCGCGTCTTCTGGCACGTCGCCCTGCCCGCGTCCCGCCCGGCCGCGGCGTTCCTCGGCATGTTCACGTTCATGATGTCGTGGAACGACTTCCTGTGGCCGCTGGTCGTGCTCGACCCCGAGAACCCCACCGTGCAGCTGGCGCTGGAACGCCTGCAAAGCGGTTACTACGTCGACTACTCCCTGGTGTTGGCCGGTACCACCCTGGCCACCATCCCGATTCTCGTCGTCTTCGTGCTGCTCGGCCGCCAGATCGTGGCCGGCATCATGGCGGGCGCGGTGAAAGGATGATCGTGTCCACTGAAACCCAGGCAACCAGGGCCCGGCTCCGCTTTCCGGCCGGATTCACCTGGGGTTCGGCCACCTCGGCCTTCCAGATCGAGGGTTCGACCACTGTGGACGGTCGCGTCGAGTCCATCTGGGACCGGTTCTGCGCGACGCCCGGTGCCGTCGTGAACGGCGACACCGGCGACCCGGGGGCCGACCACTACCGGCTGATGGACCGTGACGTCGCCTTGATGACCGAGCTGGGCCTCGACGCATACCGGTTCTCGGTGGCGTGGCCACGGGTGCTGCACGCCGACGGCACGGTCAACTCGAAGGGGCTCGGGTTCTACGACCGGCTCGTGGACCGCCTGCTGGACAACGGGATCACGCCGTGCCTGACCCTCTACCACTGGGACCTGCCCCAGGCGCTGGAGGACCAGGGCGGCTGGGCCAACCGGGACACCGCCTTCCGGTTCGCCGACTACGCCCTGGCCGTGCTCGACCGGCTCGGCGACCGCGTGGTCCAGTGGCACACCATCAACGAGCCGTGGTGCTCGGCGTTCCTCGGCTACGCCTCGGGAAGGCACGCACCGGGCAGGCAGGACCGGACGGCCGCGCTGGCGGCGGTGCACCACTTGCTGCTCGCGCACGGACTGGGGATGCGCGCGATCCGCGAGCGGGTGCCCGCCGCTGTCGCGGGGCTGGCCCTGAACCTCTACCCGGTGGCGGGCGACGCGGACGCCGTGCGACGCGTCGACGGCCTGCAGAACCGGATCTTCATGGACCCGGTCTTCGGCCGCGGCTACCCCAACGACGTGCTCGCCGACGTCCGGCGGTGGTGGCCGGACGACCTGGTCCGCGACGGCGACCTCGACACGATCGCCGCTCCCATCGACGTGCTGGGCATCAACTACTACCGCGGCTACCAGGTCAGCGACCGCGGCGAGACGCCGGACCTGACGTGGGTCGGCTCGGAACACGTGGGTTTCCACCCCACCGGCGCGCCGGTCACGGACTCGGGCTGGGACGTGCAGCCCGACGAGCTGACCGATTTGCTGGTACAGGTGCAACGCGACTACCCGGAGGTGCCGCTGGTGATCACCGAGAACGGGGCGGCCTACCCTGGTGTGGCCGACGAGGACCGGGTGGCGTTCGTCGAGGCGCACCTGCGGGCCGCGCACGCGGCGATCGACCAGGGCGTCGACCTGCGGGGCTACTTCTACTGGTCGTTGCTGGACAACTTCGAGTGGGCCGAGGGCTATGCGAAGCGGTTCGGCCTGGTGCACGTGGACTTCGCGACGCAGGAGCGCACGTTGAAACAGAGCGCGCGCTGGTACGCCGACGTGATCCGCGAGAACGGGTTCTAGTCGCTGTCCTGTGAATCTCGGTCGACTACGACCACGGATTTGCAGGACAGCGCCTGGGGCTCACTCGGGCGGCACGCGGATCTCGTCGTCCACGTCGCCACCCACCTCTTCGGCCGCCGCGGCCCGCGCGGCGGCGGCCGGTGGGATCGCCTCCGTTTCCTCGTCACGCACGACCTGGTCGGAGGTCTCGGTGTACTCGGCGTGTTCGCTGGGCCCGTCCGGATGCATCAGGCCGCCCTGCGCTTGCGTGCCGGCCGGCCCTTCGAGAGTCCGTCGGCGGCGGTCAGGCCCAGCATGGCCAGCAGTTGCGCGCAGTCCTCGGCGTCGGTCGCGAGCGTGGCGACCGCCCGCGCTGCCTTGCGTCGCTGCTCGGGCGGTGCGACCTGGTCGAACTCGATGTCGTGGGGTGCGGTCACGTCTTCGCTCCTCCCGGTTCGTGTGGCCGGGGATACCCACGGCGCCGCTTGCGAACACATCGGCGCCCGACTCGCAGCCGGGCGCCGATGTCCGGGTCGGTCAGACCGTCAGGTGCCGGACGAAGAACCGGACCGCGCTGTCGGACTCGAACCGGGGCAGTTCCTTGTGCTTGCCCGAGTTGACGTGCAACGACTTGTCCGCCGAGGCGAACGCGTCGAACAGCGCCAGGCCGGACTCACGCGGGATGTGCTCGTCGTCCCACTGCATCGCGAACTCGACCGGGATGGTGATCCGCCGGGCCGCCTCCTCGAGCGAGCCGTGCCAGAACAGGCCGAAGACCGCCGCCGTGATCCGCCGGTCGATCGCCGCCAGCCGGACGCCGAAGGCGGTGCCCATGTTCAGCCCGAAGTAGCCGACCGGCCCGTCCGGACCGATCTCGGGTAGTTCCTGCAAGGCGTCCAGGGTCGCCTGCCACTCGGGCACAGCCCGCTCGGCGAGGTGACCGTTGAACCGCTCCACGATCGGACCTTCCGGTCGGCCCGCTTCCCGGGCCGCCAGCATCTCGGCGATCTCCCGCTCGTCGGCCTTGGTGAACGGCGGCCGGTCGCCGTGCCCGGGTGCGTCGATGCAGGCGACGTGGAAACCGCCGCCCAACACCAGGAGCCGGGCCCGGCCGGCCATGGCCGGGTGCTTCTTGTGGTTGCCGCCGCCGTGGCCCAGCAGGACCAGGGGAGCGCGGCCGCTGCCGCCTTCGGGCGACCAGAGGACGCCGGTGATGTCACCGAGGGTGAAGTCGCGCTCGACGATGCCGTCGGTCGTGGATTGGGCTGTGAAGTGCACAGGTCATGCCTTTCGGGAGGTCAGGCGCTCCCGAGGAGACCTATGTCGTCTCCCGCCCCGCCGCGACGAACAGGGTGAGCACCCACGTCTGGACAACGTTCACGGGTCTCACCCCCTCGGGTCGGATCACGGCGAGGCAGAGGCTAGCCGACGGTGGCTAACGGCGTCGAGCGAGTTCCGGCGAGGCCGTGTCCAGCGGCACCGACGCCCCGCGGACCAGGCCGAACTCGACGCTCTGCCGCGGCGACACGGCATCCACGGCCCAGTCGATCGCCGTGCGCAGGCGGTTGCCCGGCATGGACATCAGGTGGTAGCCGCGGGTGACGGCCTTGGCCGCCAACCCCGACAACGGCACGTGCAGCGGGTTGGCCGCCGCCTGCTTGCCGCCGAGGTCGACGACGAAGCCGAGGTCGTGGTGCTTGTAGCGGCGCAGCGGCTTGCCGTCCAGCGCGGCGAGCACGTTGCGCCCGGCCAGTTTCCCTTGGCGCACAGCGTGTTGCGCGGTCATCCCGCACACCTGGCCCGGCCGGGTCAGGTCCGGTACCGCGGCCACGTCACCACAGGCGAACACCTCCGGGTGGTCGAGCACCTGCAAGGTGGTGTCGACGCAGAGCCGACCCTTCTCGGTGGGCAACCCGATCGACTCGATCAACGGGTCCGGCCGCACGCCGACGCACCACACCAGCGTGCGGGTCGGCACCCGTTCACCGGTGGTCAGCTTCACCCCGTCGGCCATGGCCTCGTCGATCGACGTCTTCATCCGCACGTCGACACCGCGTTCGCGCAGCACGCGATCGGACGTGGCCGCCAGGCGTTTGTCCAGCTCAGGCAGCACGTGTGGGGCGACGTCGAGCAGCATCCAGCGGATCGGCTGGTCACGCAGCTCGGGGTGCCGCGCGGCCAGGCGCTTGGTGAACCCGGGGCCCTGGGCCGCGACCTCCGTCCCGGTGTAACCGGCGCCGACCACCACGAACGTGCAGCGCGCGTCGCGTTCGGCCGGGTCGTCGGTGGACGCGGCGAGTTCGATCTGCCGGATGATGTGGTCGCGCAGGTACAAGGCCTCGGGGATGCCGCGGAACCCGTGCGCGTAGTCGGCCACCCCGGGCACCGGGAGCAGCTTGTTCACGCTGCCGGCCGCGAGCACGAGCTTGTCGTAGCTCAGCGACGCCTCGGTGTCCTCGGGGTTGAGGTAGCTGACGGTCTTCGCGTCCAGGTCGACGCCGGTGACCTCGCCCCGCACGAGCCGGACCCCGGGCAGCACCACGGCGAGCGAGATCGCGATCCGCTGCGGGTCGAGGATGCCGGCCGCGACCTCGGGCAGCAGCGGCAGGTAGAGGAAGTAGTCGGTGGCGTTGATCAGCACGACCTCGATGTCGCGCTCGTCGTGGATGAGGCCACGCGCGGTCTCGTACCCCGCGAACCCGCCGCCCACGATGACGATTCGTTCCGGTCGTTGCGCCATACCCACCCTTCCGTCGGAATCTCGATGTGGTCTACCCGATGCCGGTGAGGCGGAAACCGCTGGTCAATACCCGATGGCAAGCCCAGCGTAGTTCTCGGCCAGCTCGCGGGCAGCGGCCCGGGAGTTGATCACCCGTTCGAGTTGGGACAGTTGCAACCGCGCGTCGAAGTCGTCGCCGTGGCGGTGCAACATCATGGTCATCCACCACGAGAAGTGCGTGCAGCGCCAGACCCGGCGCAGGGCGGTGTCCGAATAGGCGTCGGCCAGTTCGGTGCGGCCTTCGGTGAGCAAGGCGGTGAGCGCGCGGGCCAGCAGCGCCACGTCGGCGACCGCCAGGTTCAGCCCTTTCGCGCCGGTCGGCGGCACGATGTGCGCCGCGTCGCCGGCCAGGAACAGGTTGCCGTGGCGCATGGGCGTGGCGACGAAGCTGCGCATCGGCAGCACGCTCTTCTCGGTGATCGGGCCGGTCTTGAGCTCCCAGCCGTCGATCCCCGCGCCGAACCGGGTGGCCAGCGCCGTCCAGATCCGGTCGTCGCTCCACTCACTGAGGTCCTCGTCCGGGCGCACCTGCAGGTAGAGGCGGCTGACGTGGTGCGAGCGCATGCTGTGCAACGCGAAGCCGTCGGGGTGCCACGCGTAGATCAGGTCATCGGTGGACGGTGCCACGTCGGCCAGCACACCGAGCCACGCGAAGGGATAGGTGCGTTCCCACGTCTGGCGCACGGAGTCGGGAATCGCCGTGCGGCTCGGGCCGTGGAAGCCGTCGCAGCCGGCGATCACCTCGGCGTCCAGGCGTTGCGGCGTGCCGTCGGCGTCGGTGAACGTGACGAACGGCCGATCGGACTCGACGTCGTGCGGCTGGACGTCGCTCGCTTCGTAGAACGCCGTCCGCCCGGCGGCCGCGAGCGCCCGCATCAGGTCGAGGGTGACCTCGGTCTGGCCGTACACGCACACCGAGCGGCCGACGAGGTCGTGGAAGTCCAGGTGGTGCCGGTGGCCCGGCCACTGCAGGTAGATCCCTTGGTGCGCAAGGGATTCGCGGGCGAGCCGGTCACCGAGTCCGACTTCGGTCAGCAGCTCCACAGTGGACGACTCGAGGATGCCCGCGCGGATGCGCGAGCGGACGTGCTCGGCGCTCTGCCGTTCGACGAGCACCGAGTCGACGCCCGCGAGCCCCAGCAGGTGGGACAGGAGCAGACCGGCCGGACCCGCGCCGATGATCGCAACCCGCGTACGCACCCGGCCAGTCTGCTCCCAACCTCGTCACTGCGACAGGCTCTCCACCGTCCGGCCCGTGGTGCGCGGCCCGAGCAGGGCGACGTCGATGGCGACCAGGGCCATGGCCCCGGCGACCACCAGGAACAGCGTGGTCGGGTTGGTGTGGTCGAGCAGCGGCACCAGCACGAACGGCATGGCCGCGGTGGTCAGCCGGGACAACGAATACGTGCCGCTCGCCGCCGTCGAACGCAACGCCGTCGGGAAGATCTCCGCCTGGTAGATGTGGTAGGCGTTGGAGAACAGGTTGCTGACCGCGGTGTAGCCGAAGCCGAAGACCACGATGAGCACCATCGAGTCCGAGTAGCCGAACGCCAGGCCGAACACGCCCATCGTCAGCAGCGACCCGATCACCAGGAACTTGCGCTCGAACCGCTCCACCAGCGGCATCGACAGCGCCGAGCCGACCGGGTAGCCGATGTAGGTCAGCGCCGTGTAGAGCAGCGACTCCTTGACGTCGTGACCCTTCGCGAGCAGGACCAGCGGCACCATCGTGCCGAAGCCGTAGTAGCCGAACGTCTGCAGCAGGTGGAAGATCACCATCATCACGGTGCGCTTGCCGTGCTTGGGCCCGAAGAGCTCACGCACCGGCGCGGCCGACGTCGGCTCGCGCTGCTCGGTGGTCGCGGGCACCGCCACCCGGTCGCTGCCGGCTTCGGCCTCGAACGCCGCCACGACCTGCTCGGCCTCCTCCGTGCGCCCGACCGACTGCAGCCAGCGCGGCGACTCGGGCAGGCTGCGGCGCAGGAAGAACACGACGACCGCGCCCAGCGCGCCGAACACGAAGAGCCAGCGCCAGCCGGGGATGCCCGCGATCTCGTGCTCGGTCAAGCCCTTGGCCAGGAAGCCCACGACCGGCACACCGCAGAACGCCAGCGTGTAGGCCGCGGCGATGACCTTGCCGCGCTTGCGGGCCGGCAGCAGGTCGGTCAGGTAGGTGTCCGCGAGCGGCGGCTCGGCGCCCAGACCGATGCCGGCGAAGAAGCGGGTCACCAGCAGCATCACCGCGTTCGGGCTGAACGCGCCCAGGAACGAGAACACCGAGTAGGTGCCGAGGTTCAGCAGGAACGCGCCGCGCCGGCCGAACCGGTCGGCGAACCGGCCGAGCAGCAGCGCGCCCAGGAACATGCCCACGAACGAGGACGCCAGCAGCGGCGGCAGTTGCCCCTTGCTCAGCGAGAACTCGCTGACCAGCACCGAACTCAGCACGCCGGCCAGGAACACCTCGTAGAACTCGAAGAACAGGCCGAGCCCCACGGCCACGGTCGCCCTGCGGTGCGTGCGGGTGATCGGTAACCGGTCCAGCCGGGCCGTGATCGAGTCACCCGCGGGTCCGCTCGCGGACCCCGTCACGGTGCTCGTGGGTTTCGTCATCGGCTCGTCTCCCTCGACATCAGCTCACCACGATGTAAGTCGAAGACTCATCATGTGACGGTGATTGTTGCGCCGTCAAGGGGTGTCCAGGCATGCGGGAACCCCGTGGCCGATTTGCGGCAGTTTGCCGTGATTTACGGCGGGAACAAGGAGGATTGGGGTCAGGATCGATTCGTCGTGGGCTGTCAACCGCACCTAAGGGGAACGGGACGCAACTCAGCCACGGTCACAGCCCATCCGCAGGCCGACGACGCGCAGCAACCATATTCGGGAAATCCGGGGAGGCGGAACTGCTGCGAGTACCGGGGCGGTAACCGAGGCGTTCTGACGCGCGTTCGGCGGCGGCGATGACGACCGGCGCGAGCGCGGGCACGTCGGCCGGCGACATCCGCTGGGTCGGCGCGCCGATGCCGACGGCCGCGGCGAGGTCGCCGTTGCGGTCGAACACCGGGGCGCTCAAGGAGGCGGCGCCGAGGTCGCGTTCCTCGAACGTGCTGGCGTAGCCGTCCTCGCGGATCCGGGCGAGCTGCTCGTTGAGCAGGTCGATGTCGGTGACCGTGCGCGGGGTGAACCGGCCGAGGCCGTGGCCGATCGCGTCCTTCAACGCCAGCCGGTCCCAGGCGAGGAACACCTTGCCCGCCGAGCCCGCGTGCAGGGGCATGACCATGCCGACCACGAACAGCCGGATGACGGGGTGGCGCGATTCGGCCAGCGAGACGACGGTGCGGAACGCGCCGTCGCGCACGTAGAGGCAGGCCGTCTCACCGGTGTCGTCGCGCAGTTGCTGCAGCACCGGGCGGGTGAGCCGGACCAGGTCTAGGCCGAACGTGCCGGGGGCGGCCCAGCGCACGAGCCCGAGCCCGACCCGGTAGACGTCGTCGTACCGGTCGAGGAAACCCTCGCGCACCAGGTTGTGGACCAGCCGCTGGCACGTGCTGGCCGGCAGGCCGGTGCTGCGGGTGATCTGCTGCAGGGTCAGTTCGGGCTGCTCGATGGTGAAGGACTCGAGGATCTGCTTGAACTTGCGCAGCACCAGCACCGGCGCCGTGCCGCCGCGATCCTCGGTCATGTGCCGGAGTGTAGTCAGCCACTCGGACCTTGACCGTGACCCGCTCGCCCGTATTCTGGGTTGCGAACTCACTATGTGGTTTGGAGCGTGGTCATGGGGCCTTTGGACGGAGTGCGCGTGCTCGAGCTCGGCAACTTCATCGCGGCGCCCACCGCGGGCAGGCTGCTCGGCGACTTCGGTGCCGACGTGGTGAAGGTCGAGCGGCCCGGCAGCGGCGACGAGCTGCGCCGGTGGCGGCTGCACGCGGGGGACACCTCGCTGCTCTTCCGCACGCTGGGGCGCAACAAGCGCTCGGTGACCGCGGACCTGCGCACCCCCGAGGGCCAGGACATCGTGCGCAAGCTCGCCGCCCGTTCGGACGTGCTGCTGGAGAACTTCCGGCCCGGCACGCTGGAGAAGTGGGGCATCGGCCCGGACGTCCTGCGTGCGGCGAACCCGCGCCTGGTCGTGGTCCGGATCTCGGGATACGGCCAGACCGGCCCCTACCGCGACCGGCCGGGGTTTGGCGGCGTGGCCGAGGCGGTCGGCGGGTTGCGGGCGTTGACCGGGGAGCCCGGCCGCGCGCCGACCCGGGTGGGGATCAGCCTGGCCGACTCCGTTGCCGGGCTCTACGCGGTGATCGGTGCGTTGCTCGGCCTGCTGAGCCGGGCGTGCGAGGACGGCAAGGACGGCAAGAACGGCGAGAACGGCGAGAACGGCGAGGATGTCGATGTCGCGCTCTACGAGGCCGTGTACTCGCTGATGGAGTCGCTGGTGCCGGACTACGAGGCGTTCGACGTGGTGCGCGCGCCGTCCGGGGCGTCGTTGCCGGGGGTCGCGCCGTCCAACACCTACCGGTGCCTGGACGGCAAGTACGTGGTGATCAGCGGCAACGGCGACGCGATCTTCCGGCGGTTGATGGCCGTGATCGAGCGCGGTGACCTGGCCGCGGACCCGTCGCTGGCCGACAACGCGGGCCGGGTCCGGCACGTGGCCCGGCTGGACGCGGCGATCGCGGCGTGGGCGGCCGAGCGCACGCAGGAGGAGGCCGAGGCGGCTCTGGTCGCCGCGGGCGTGCCGTGCGGGCCGATCCTGACCGCCGAGGAGATCGCGAAGGACCCGCACTTCGCGGCGCGCGGCATGCACGAGCGCCACGCCGTGCGGATCGGGCCGGGGGACCACCGCGAGGTGGCGTTCCCGGGCATCGTGCCGAAGCTCGCGCACCGACCCGGCCGGACGCGTGCGCTGGGGCCCGACCTCGGCGAACACACGGCGGAAGTGCTGGCGGAGCTGGGCTACGGCGCGCCGGCGATCGCCGAGCTGCGCACGAAGGGCGTGATCTGAATGGACCAGGTGCACATCACGGAGGTCGTGCTGCGCGACGGGCTGCAGGACGAGCAGTTGACCGTGCCGACGCACGAGAAGCTGCGGCTGGCGCGGGGCCTGGTCGACGCGGGCGTCCGCTCGCTCGAGGTCGGCTCGTTCGTCTCGAAGCGGCGGGTGCCGCGGATGGCCGACACGGACGAGGTCGTGGCCGCGCTGGCGGGCACGCCCGCGACGATCCACGCGCTGGTGTTCACCGAACGCGGGGCGGAGCTGGCGGTGGCCGCCGGTGCGCGCTCGGTGCGGTTGGTCGTGTCGGCCTCGGACGGGCACAGCACGGCGAACGCGGGCGTGCCGACCGAGGAAGCGTTGGCGCGCTTGGCTTCCTGCGTGTTGGTGTTGTCGGCGGCCGGGGTGGCGGTGGAGGCGTCGGTGGCGACGGCGTTCGTGTGCCCGTTCGACGGCGACACCCCGGTCTCGCGGGTGGTGTCGGTGGTGCGGCGGTTGCAGTCGATGGGCATCGGCCTGGTGCACCTGGCCGACACGATCGGCGCGGCGACCCCCGGGCGGTTGCGCCGCACCGTTTCCGCGGTGCGGTCGGCGTGCGGTGTGGAGCTCGGGCTGCACCTGCACAACACCTACGGCGCGGCGGCCGCGAACGTGTGGGAGGCGCTGGGGTTGGGCATCCGCCGCTTTGACGCGGCCCTGGGCGGCATCGGTGGGTGTCCGTTCGCGCCGGGTGCCTCGGGCAACATCGCCACCGACGACTTGGTCCACCTGTTGCACCGCGAGGGCATCGCGACGGGGATCGACGTGGCGAAGCTGGCCGCCTTGCGCGACGAGGTGGCGATCGCCGTGGGGCACCGGCTGGGGTCGGCGCTGGCCGCGGTGCCGGCGGTCCCGGCCGCGCTCGCCTGACCCGGGAGCGGTCCTAACTCACCAAAGCGGCGGCGACGGCGGCGGTGAAGTCGTCCGGGTTGTCGATGCTCATGTCGTGCCCGGCTCGCGGGACGATCGACACCGGGATGCCCAGCGCGGCCACCCGTTCGGCGTCGGCGTCGGGCAGGCTGCGCTCGCCGACCAGGAAACGGACCGGGCACACCAGCTTGGCCAGCAGCTCGAACGGGGTCGGGTCGGTCGAGGCGACGAGGCCCTCGGCGCTGCGGACCAGCGCCACCGGGTCGGCCAGCCGAGCCCGGGCCGCGAACGCCGGCGTGCTGGTCAGCTTGACGATCCGGTCGATGCCCGCCGGGTCGCGGCCGGCGAGCAGCGTGCTGAACTGGCCCCCGCCCACGTCGAGGTTGGGCTCGGACAACACGAGCCGGCGCACGAGTTCCGGGCGGTGTGCGGCGAGCAGGATGGCGATGGCGCCGCCCATCGAGTGGGCCACGACGTCCACATCGGACAGTTCGAGGTGGTCGAGCACCGCGGCCGCGACGCGGGCGTGCGACTCGATCCGGTAGTCGAAATCGGCAGGCCGGTCGGAAAGGCCGAAGCCGAGGTGGTCGAGCAGGACCGACCGCCGGCCGGGCAGGCGCGCCGCGACGTGCGCGAAATCCGAGGCGCCGGTGCAGCCGAGCCCGTGCAGGAACAGCGTCGGCCGGCCGTCGCCGGGGAACTCCAGCCACCGGACCCTGGCCTGCACAAACGCCAGTGGAAGCTCGCGCATCGTCGCAACGTACCGGCGAACGCTCGCGGTCTACTTGAGCACCGGGTAGTAGAGGTGCAGCACGCCCGTGCCCGCGACCACGTCCGGGTCGTCGAGGGTCACCGGCATCTTCGAGAGCTTGTCGAAGAACCGGATGCCCTCGCCCATCAGCACCGGCACGAGGTCGACCTGGATCGCGTCGACGAGGCCCTCGTCCAGGCACTGCCGGGTGATGTCGGCGCTGGCGATCGCCACGGTCTTGTCGCCCGCGGTCGCCTTGGCCTTCGCCACGGCGCTCGCCACGCCGTCGGTCACGAACGTGATCGGTGCGTCCGGGCGGTTCCAGTCGCGCGGCGCCTCGTGCGTCACCACGAACGCGGGCACGCCCATGGGATGCCGCCCGCCCCAGCCACCGGCCACGTCGAACAGGCGCCGGCCGCAGATCACGGCCCCGACGGACTCCTGCACCTTGCGCATGTGCTTGGCGCTCGCGTCGGAGAGCTGGAACGTCAGCCGCTCGTCGGCCGTCGGCACCGGCACCGAGCCGGTGAAGTACCAGCCGAAGAGCAGGTCGACGCTGTCCGACGGGTCGGCGACGAAGCCGTCGAGGGACATCGACATGTTCGCGATCACGGACGCCATCGGCATTCTCCGTTTCGGTGGGGCGGATCGGACCGTGAGCCAGGCGCCGCGGGTGGCCGAGATTCACCCGCGGCGCTGGGGTTTGCCCAGGTCGGTCGCACGTCGTCGGCCACGCGTCACCGTCGGCGTGTGTCACGTTCAGTGATGCCCTCTTTGTACTGCACCACCGCTCGGGTGTGACTCGTGTCGCGGTCGGATACCGGGCTCCTGACCCACGGCGAGCCCGGCGATGGGATGATGGCTCGAGCAGCCCGCTCATCCGAGGAAGGACCCCCGCGCACACCATGCCCCGCGACACCGCTGGACCCGGCCGCAAGAAGCTCGGGCGACTCGACCCCATGTCGTGGGTCGCGCTCGTGCCGCTGGTCGGTATCGCCGTGATGTCGATCTTCGGCGGACTGGTCATCATCGCGGTCGCCCTGCTGGTCATCGCCGGGATGCTGGTGCTGTTCGACATGTGGTCCAACCGGCCGATGCCGGGGGAGGACCCGCGCAAGCCCGGTCGCCCGGCACGGGCGCAGCGGCCCGGCCGCGATCGTCAGCAGACGCCGCCACCGGCCAACCGCCCGCGCGGCGGAACCGGCCGGCAGCCGGCGGCCGGCCCGCGTGATCCCGGTGGCCGGCCTCGCCCGGCGGGGGCGCGTCAGCCGCGTCAGCAACCGGGTGCGCCGCGTCAGCAGCCCGGGATGCGGCCGCAGCCGGGAGACCGGCAGCCGTTGCCGCCGAACGGGCGCCAGCAGCCGCCGGCCAACGGGCGGCAGCAGCCTCCTGCGGCTCGGCAGGGGCAGGGTGCAGCGCGACAGCCTGGTCGGCAGCCGCAGCCCGCTCGGCAGCCGGGGGCTCGGCCGCGGCCGCAACCTCGGCAGGATCCCCGCGGGTATGACGGGCGTCGTTGAGCGGACTGTGCGGCGTGGGTTGGGTTGGTCTGCCGAGTTCCGAGCTTCTCTGGCTGGTTCAAAGCCCTGAATGGCCCATTCGGGGCGTTGGGTGTCTCGAATGGGCCATTCAGGGCTTGCGGGTAAGGGCGGTCAGGATCTTGGCCAGTTCGTTCGCGTAGTGCTCCACCAGTTCCGGTGAGCTTCCGTCCTTGCCGAACAGTGCTCGGGCGATCTGCGGGTACACCGCGAGCGCGTTGCCCGCGCTCATGGCGATGAGCATCATCGCCGCTGGGTCGACGTCGGGGTCCAGGTCGCCGGTCTTCTGGCGTTCGCGCATGGCCTCGACTTCGTGGCGGAGGCGGGCGCTGCTTTCCTTCGCTTCGGCGTCGTCGGGGTCTTCGCCGGTGTCGGCCAGGCCGGCCCAGGCGAGCATCTTGCCGCCCATGCGCTTGTCGACGCTGGCGCGGACGTAGCGTTTGATCATCTCCGGGAAGCCCAGGTCGTCGGGCAGCATTTCGGCTTCGTATGCACGCCAGCGCCGGCCGATCTCCAGGTACAGGCCTTCCTTGCCGTCGAAGTAGTAGGCGATCAGTTGCTGGTTGACGCCGGCCTTCGCCGCTATCTCCGACACGCGCGCGCCCGCGAAGCCCTTCGCCGAGAACTCCTCGATGGCCGCCTCGATGATCCGCGCCTTCGTGCGCTCGGGATCGCGCTGCCGCTCGCCCGGAGCGGGGGAGCGGCGGGAGCGGCGTTGGGTCGTCATGTCCTTCATCCTGCCATGAGCTAATCAATCATCTTATTGACAAAGACATATCGATGGTTGAACATCCTTCCGGAACGGATGAGGGGAAGGAGTTTCAGAGATGACGGACGAGCCCTATCGCAGGCGGTGGGCGGCGCTGGCCCTGCTGCTGACCGCGATCTTCATGGACATGGTCGACAACCAGATCGTGACGATCGCGCTGCCGACCATCCAGCACGACCTGGGCGCGACGCCGGCGGCACTGCAGTGGACGGCGACCGCCTACACGCTGGCGTTCGCGGTCACGCTGATCGTCGGCGGGCGGCTGGGGGACCGGTTCGGGCACCGCGCGTTGTTCGTCGCGGGGACGGCCGGGTTCGGGGTGGCGTCGCTGGGGGCGGGCCTCGCGCAGAACGTCGACACGCTGCTGGCCGCGCGCGCCGCCCAAGGGATCTTCGCCGGGTTGATGGTGCCGCAGGTGCTGGCGTTCCTGCACGCGGAGTTCCCGCGGTCCGAGCAGGGCAAGGCCATGGGCTTCTACGGCATGACGTTCCCGCTCGGCGGGCTCGCCGGGCCGTTGCTCGGTGGGGTGCTCACCCAGGCCGACCTGTTCGGCTGGCAGTGGCGGACGATCTTCTTCGTCAACGTGCCGATCGCGCTGGTCGCGGCCGTCGGCGCCGCCCTGGTGATGCCCGCCCCGCGGCGCCGGGTCAAGGCCGGTATCGACCCGATCGGGCTGGTCGTCCTGCTCGCCGCGCTGCTTGCCGCGTTGGTCCCGTTGGTGCAGGGGCGTGAGCTCGGTTGGCCGGTGTGGTCGTTCGTGCTGTTGGTGGCCGCGCTTCCGCTGGCCGTGCTTTTCGTTGTGCTGCAACGCAACCGGGAACGCCGGGGCCGGGAGCCGCTGGTGCGTGTCGGCATGGTGCGCCACCGCGCGATGGCGGTCGGGCTGCTGGTGATGCTGATCTTCTACTGCGGCATGGGCGCGTTCTTCGTGCTGACCCTGCACCTGCAGGACGGCCTGCACTACTCGCCGCTGAAGACCGCGCTGGCCATGCTGCCCGCGACCGTCGGCATCGTCGTGGGCAACGGCGCGGGCATGTCGATGGGCCCCAAGCTCGGCCGCGTGGCGACCATGATCGGGCTCGCGATCCTGCTCGCCGGGAGCGCGGCGATGATCTGGGTGGTCACGGGCGCGGGCGCCGGGCTGACGCCGTGGCAGCTGGTGGTTCCGGTGATCCTCTACGGCGCCGGGCTCGGCATGGGGTCGTCGTCGCTGATGCTGATGACGTTGAGCGGGGCGGGCGCGGCCGATGCCGGTGCGGCCTCCGGCGTGGTGAACACGGTGATCCAGCTCGGGATGGCGGCCGGTCCGGCGACGATCGGGACCGTGTTCTTCGGCACGCTCACTGGTGGTGGGGACATCGTCGAGGCGACCAGGAACAGCCTCTACCTGGGGCTCGGGCTGTTCGCGCTGGCGTTGGCCGCGTGCGTGTTGTTGCCGCGCCGGCGGGTAGCCGAGTCGCGGGAGCCGGTTGCCGAGGGTCAGTTCGCCTCGTAATCTGTTCTCTAGTAGAACAAGTGTGCGCGATGCGAACGAGGTGAGAAGTGGCGCGGATCGTCTCACTGGCCGACGGGATCGCGGAGCTGGTGCACGACGGGGACGAGGTGGCGCTCGAGGGCTTCACCCACCTCATCCCCGTCGCCGCCGGGCAGGAGATCATCCGCCAGGGCCGCCGGGACCTCACGCTGGTCCGCATGACGCCCGACATCGTCTACGACCAGCTGATCGGTGCGGGGTGCGCGCGCAAGCTGGTGTTCTCGTGGGGCGGCAACCCCGGCGTCGGTTCGCTGCACCGGTTCCGGGACGCGGTCACGCACGCCTGGCCGGTGCCGCTGGAACTGGTCGAGCACAGCCACGCGGGGATGGCGAACCGTTACGTGGCCGGGGCTTCCGGGCTGCCGTTCGCCATCCTGCGCGGCTACGCGGGCACGGACCTGCCGACGGTCACCGAGACGATCAAGTTCGTCACGTGCCCGTTCACCGGCGAGCGGCTGGCCGCGGTGCCCGCGCTCAACCCGGACGTCACGGTCATCCACGCCCAGCGCGCCGACCGGGCCGGCAACGTCCAGCTCTGGGGCATCACCGGCATGCAGAAGGAAGCCGTGCTGGCCGCGAAGCGCAGCCTCGTCACCGTCGAGGAAGTGGTCGACGAGCTGACCCCGGTGCCCGGCGGCGTGGTGTTGCCCGGCTGGGCGGTGACGGCGGTGGCGCCGGCGCCGCGCGGCGCGCATCCTTCGTACGCGCACGGTTTCTACGAGCGCGACAACGACTACTACAAGCAGTGGGACGCGATCAGCAAGGACCGCGACGCGTTCACCGGCTGGCTCGGCGACCTGGTGGGGAGCGCGCGATGACCGACCACACCCCCGACGAGATGATGTCGATCGCCGCCGCGCGGGCGTTGCGCGATGGCCAGACCTGTTTCGTGGGCATCGGGTTGCCGTCCACCGCGGCCAACCTCGCCCGCCGCGGCCACGCGCCGGACCTGGTGCTGATCTACGAATCCGGTTGTCTCGGCGCGAAACCGGACCGGCTGCCACTGTCCATTGGGGACGGCGTGCTGGCCGAGACCGCGGATGCGGTGATCGGCGTGGCCGAGGTGTTCAACTACTGGCTGCAGCCCGGCCGGATCGACGTCGGGTTCCTCAGCGCGGCCCAGCTCGACCGGTTCGGCAACATCAACACGACGGTGATCGGCGACTACACCGACCCGAAGGTGCGGTTGCCCGGTGCCGGTGGCGCGCCGGAGATCGCGGCGTCGTGCCGGGAGGTGTTCATCATCGTGCGGCAGACCCCGCGGGCGTTCGTGGAGAAGGTCGACTTCGTCACCTCGGTCGGGCACGGGTCCGGCCCGGGCGATCGGGCGCGGCTCGGCCTGCGGGGTGCCGGGCCGACGCTGGTGATCACCGACCTCGGGATCCTGCGCCCGGACCCGGAGACCTTCGAGCTGACCCTGACCTCCGTGCACCCCGGCGTGACGCTGGAACAAGTGCGCGCGGCCACCGGCTGGGACCTGAAGGTCGCGCCGGAGCTCGAGCATACGGCCGCGCCGACGGAGCCGGAGCTGGCCGCGTTGCGTGCGTTGAAGGCGGCCTGACGTGGGGTTGTTCGACGGCGTGCACGCGGCCGGACCGGTCGCCGCGCTCGCCGGCGACGCCGCGTGGCTGCGGGCCATGGTGGACTTCGAGCACGCGCTGGCGTTGGCGTGCGCGGACGTCGGCCTGATCTCCGCGGCCGAGGCGGACGCCGTGCTGGCCGCCACGGTGACCGATGTGGACGACGTGGGGGAGCGGGCCGCGGCGATCGGCAACCCGGCCGGGCCGTTGGTGCGGGCGCTGACCGAGCAGGCGGGCGATGCCGTGCACCGCGGCGCGACCAGCCAGGACGTGCTGGACACCGCGATGGTGCTGGTCGCGGCCCAATCACTGGACGCGCTGCTGGGTTCGTTGGCCGCGGCGGCCGATCGGGTGGCGGAGCTGGCCTCGGCCCACGCCGAGACTGTCCAAGTAGGACGGACGTTGTCCCAGTACGCCCCGCCGGTCACCTTCGGGCTGGTCGCCGCCGGCTGGCTCACGGGCCTCGACGCCGCGGCCGACCGGCTGGCCGGGGCGCGTTCCCGGCTGGCCCTCCAGTTCGGCGGCGCGGTCGGGACGTTGTCTTCGCTTGGGACACAAGGGCTCGCGGTTCGGGAGGCACTGGCCCGGCGGCTCGGGCTCCCGGAACCGGTGCTCCCGTGGCACACCGAGCGGACGCGGGTCGCCGAGCTGGCCGGAGCGCTCGCCCTGACCGCCGGCGCCGTGGGGTCGGTCGCCCAGGAGATCGTCCGGTTGTGTGGCAGCGACATCGGGGAGCTGCGCGAGGATGGTCCACCGGGATCGGGTGGCTCGACCGCCATGCCGCACAAGCACAACCCGGTGGCGGCAATCTGCGCGTCGGCGTGCGCGCGGCGGGTGCCCGGCCTCGCGTCGACCGTGTACGCGTCGATGGCGCACGAACATCAGCGCTCCGCTGGTGCGTGGCACGCCGAGTGGCCCGCCGTGCAGGACCTGCTGGTGGCAACGGGTTCCGCCGTGCACTGGCTCTCGACCAGCCTGAGCCGGCTCGTCGTGGACGCGGACCGGATGCGGGCGAACCTGACGGCCGCGGGCGGCACGGTGTTCGCCGAACGGGTCACGGTGGCGCTGGCGGACAAGCTCGGCATGACGGCGGCGCGGGCCGCGGTCACCGAGTGCGCGGCCGCCGACGACTTCACCGAAGCCCTCACCGCCCACCTGGACAAGGCGGCGATCGCCGACCTGTTGGACCCGGCCGGATACGTTGGCAACGCACCGGAGTTCGTGCGCCGGGCCCTGGCCGCCCACGGCGGACGGACGAGCAATGACACCTGACCCGCCGCCGGAGTTTTCCACAGGCCGCCGGTTGTCCACAGATCCCGCCGGGCCCCGTTTCGAGGCTTGCGAACCGATAGACTGGGACACGGGGCGCCCCCGGGACGGGTGGGGGCTGCGTTACGCGTGGCGCGACGAAAGCACGCGAATCCGTTGGTGTCCGGGTGAGTTCCGCGCTGGGTACGCGTCGTGCGTTGGAAGGGGAGCGGGGATGACGGTCGAAGTCCACCACGTGGCCGAGGGGCCGGACGACGGTCCGCTCGTCGTCCTCTCCGCGTCGCTGGGCAGCGATCTGCGCATGTGGCGCGCCCAGGCCTCGGCGCTCGCCGACGTCGGCTACCGGGTTGTCCGCTACGACCACCGCGGCCACGGCGGCTCGCCGGTACCACCCGGTCCGTACACTTTGGACGAACTGGGGGCCGACGCGCTCGCCCTGCTCGACCGGCTAGGCGCCGCCCGCGTGCACTGGGTCGGGCTCTCGCTCGGCGGCATGGTCGGCATGTGGCTGGCCGAACAGGCGCCGGAACGCCTCGCCCGGCTCGTCCTCTGCTGCACCTCGGCGAAGTTCGGCCCGCGGGAGATGTGGGAGGACCGCATCGCGGCGGTGCGTGCCGGCGGCACCGCCGGCCAAGCCGGACCGGCTGTGGAACGGTGGTTCACCAAGGATTTCCGCACAGCGAACCCCGACGTCGTCGCGCTGGCGCAGGACATGGTCACCGGCACGCCGGACGAGGGCTACCTCGGCTGCTGCGCCGCCATCCGCGACATGGACCTCACCCAGGGTCTGCCCTCGATCGGCGCACCGACACTCGTCATCGCGGGCGCGCAGGACAAGTCGACCCCGCCCGACCACGCCGAGCGGATCACCAGCGCGGTGCCCGGCGCACGCCTCAAGGTGCTCGACCCGGGCGCCCACCTGGTCGCCGTGGAGCGGGCGGACCGGGTGACCGAGCTGATCATCGACCACCTGGGAGACCTGACGTGACCGAGTACGACGACGGGATGGCCGTGCGCCGCGACGTGCTCGGCGACGAGCACGTCGACCGGTCGATCGCGGGCACGACCGAGCTGACCAAGCCGTTCCAGGACTACATCACCAGCGCGGTGTGGGGCGGCATCTGGACCCGGCCGGGGCTCGACCGGCGCACCCGCAGCTGCGTCACCCTGGCCGTGCTGACCGCGTTGCGCGCCCACGACGAACTCGCGCTGCACGTGCGTGGCGCGCTGCGCAACGGGCTCAGCGAGGCCGAGATCGTCGAGGTCATCCTGCACACGGGCGCGTATGCCGGGGTGCCGCAGGCGAACTCGGCCCTCGCCGTGGCCAAGCGGGTGCTCGACGAGGTGGCCGGTGACTGACCGGGCTCCGCACCACGTGCAGTCCCTCGACCGGGGGCTCGCCGTGATCCGCGCGTTCGGCCCGGACACCCCCGAGCTGACCCTGTCCGACGTGGCCCGGGCGACCGGCCTGACCAGGGCGGCGGCCCGGCGGTTCCTGCTGACCCTCACCGATCTCGGTTACGTGCGCACCGACGGCAAGCTGTTCGCGCTGACGCCCCGCGTCCTCGAACTCGGCTACGCCTACCTCTCCAGCGTTTCGCTGCCGGAGGTCGCGCAGCCCCACCTGGAACGGCTTTCCGCGCAGGTGCGCGAGTCCAGTTCGGTCAGCGTCCTGGACGGCACCGACATCGTCTACGTCGCCCGCGTGATGGTCTCGCGGATCATGACCGTGGCGATCAACGTCGGCACCCGGTTCCCGGCGCACGCCACGTCGATGGGCCACGTCCTGCTGGCCGGACTGTCCGATGTGGACTTGGAGGCGTACCTGAGTGCGGCCGAACTGGACACGTTCACCGAACACACGATCACCTCGCCGGAGGCACTGCGCGCCGAGCTCGCGCGGGTGCGTGCGCAGGGCTGGGCGTTGGTCGACCAGGAGCTGGAGTCCGGGCTGCGCTCGATCGCCGTGCCCCTGCACGACCGCGACGGCCAGGTGGTGGCCGCGATGAACGTGTCCACCCAGGCAAGCCGCGGCACCCCGGCGGCCGTGCGCCGCGACGTGCTGCCCGAACTCCAGGCCACCGCGGCGCGCATCGAGGCCGACCTCGCCGTTGCCCACCCGGCCCGCCGCTCCGGCTAGCGCGCACCGGCTGGTCTCGCCTTACCCTGACGACATGGGCCAACCGAGCTGGGCGGCACGGGAACCGCATCCCGCGCTACGCCCGTTCGTGCGCCGCTACATCGGGTACACGCAGCACGACGTCACGTTGCCGGTGCATCGTGGCCTGCCCTCGGGCACCATCACGTTGGTCATCAGCCTCGCCGGCCCGATGCGGATGCTCGACGGGCCGGGCAGCCCGGCCACCATGCAGGCGGCCGTCGGCGGGCTGCACCTGGGCCCGGTGCTGATCGCGCAGGACAGCTTCCAGCACGGCCTGCACGTCGAGCTCAACCCGATCGGGCTGCGTGCGTTGCTCGGCGTGCCGGCGGCGGAGCTGACCTCGGACATCGTCGACCTGGCCGACCTGCCGACCTCGTGGGCCCGGGTGCTGCCCGACCGGCTCGCCGGCTTGCCGGACTGGCCGAGCCGGTTCGCCCTGCTCGACACCGAGCTGGCGCGCACGCTTCGACCGGTGACATTGGTGACCGAGGTGCAGTGGGCGTGGCGGCGGATGGCCGCGGGGCACGGCACCGCGCCGGTCGCCGAGCTGGCGGACGAGATCGGCTGGAGCAGGCGGCACTTCACCGCGCGGTTCGGCCGCGAGGTCGGGCTGGCGCCCAAGCAGGTCGCCCGGCTCATGCGGTTCGAGCGGGCGGGTGCGTTGCTGCGCCGCGGGCCGCGTCCGCTCGCCGAGGTGGCGCTCGATGCGGGCTACTACGACCAGGCGCACCTGACCAACGAATGGCGCGCCATGGCCGGGTGCACGCCCAGCGAGTGGATCCGCGAGGAGCTCCCGTTTCTCCAAGACGTCGCGACGGGGCCGGACGCAGACTCGGGGCCATGAGCGTTTGGCCTGGATTGATCTATCGCGACGCCGAGGCGGCGCGCGTGTTCCTGACCGAGGTCTTCGGCTTCGCCGAGGCCCTGACCGTGCGCGACGACGAGGACCCGAACCGCATCGTGCACGCCGAACTGACCTGGCCCGAAGGAGGCGGCGTCATGTACGGCTCCGGTGGCAACCACACGGACTACCCGCAGCCGGAGCCCGGCACCCAATGGCTGTACGTGTCCACGGAGGACCCGAAGGCCGTGCACGACCGCGCGGTCGCGGCGGGGGCCAAGGTCGTTGCCGAGCTCGGCAAGACCGACTACGGCTCGCTCAACGTCGGCATCGCCGACCCGGAAGGCAACGTCTGGACCTTCGGGACATATCAAGGCGCCTGATCTCACGTTCCGGGGCGCGTGAGCGTCTACCGGACATGAGCACCAACCACACCACGATGGACTCGCCGCTCGGCGTGCTCACCCTCGTTGCCGCGAACAATCACGACGGCGCGCTGAGCGGCATCTACTTCACCGGGCACAAGGGCGGACCGGCCGCGCTGGGGGACCGGGACGACAGGGCATTCGCCCAGGTGAAGCCCCAGCTCGACGAGTACTTCGCGGGCGCACGCACCGAGTTCGACCTGCCGCTGGCCCCGCGCGGTGACGACTTCCAGCACCGCGTCTGGGCTCTGCTGCGTGCCATCCCGTACGGCCGGACCCGTACCTACGGCGAACTCGCCCGCGAACTCGGCGCACTCCCGCAGGAGGTCGGCGGCGCCATCGCGCGCAACCCGATCATGATCGTGATCCCGTGCCACCGGGTCATCGGCGCCGACGGGTCGCTGACCGGGTACGCCGGCGGGCTCGATCGCAAGTGGGCGTTGCTCGCCTTGGAGGAGCCGAGCCCGGCCCTGGCTGGCAGGCTGTTCTGAGTGGAACCCTTCGAGCGGGTCGTCGAGCGCCACGGCGCGATGGTCCTGCGCGTGGTGCGGGCCGTGCTAGGCCCGGTCGACGCCGAGGACGCGTGGTCGGAGACCTTCCTCGCGGCCATGCGGGCGTACCCGGACTTGGATGACTCCGCGAACGTCGAAGCGTGGCTCGTCACCATCGCCCACCGCAAGGCGATCGACGTGACCCGGGCCCGCGCCCGCGCGCCGATGCCGTCCGCGCAGCTGCCCGAGCGGCCCAGCCGCACCGGGCGGCCCGACGACTGGGACGCCGACCTGTGGCACGCGCTGGAGTCCCTCCCGGACAAGCAGCGTGCCGCCGTCGCCTACCACTACCTGGCCGGGTTGCCGTACAAGGAGATCGCGGAGATCACCGGTGGCAGCACCGACGCCGCGCGCCGTGCCGCCGCCGACGGCATGAAGGCATTGCGCGCCCGCTACGACACCGCAGGGAAATCCCATGTCTGACAACATCTTCGCCCCCTTGGCGGAAGAAGACGGCACGCTGGCGCGGTTGCACGCGCGGCTGGCCGCCACCGCCGAACGAGAAGGCGTCCTGGACGTCGCCTACCGCACGCTCGACACCCCGGTCGGCTCGCTGTTGCTGGCCGCGACCGAGCAGGGTCTGGTGCGCGTGGCGTTCTCGGTCCAGGACCACGAGGCCGTGCTGGTCAAGCTCGCGACCGCGGTGAGCCCGCGGGTGCTCGAGGCCCCCGCCCGGCTCGACCAGGTCGCGCACCAGCTCGACGAGTACTTCGGCGGCAAGCGCGACCGGTTCACCGTGCCGCTGGACCTGCGGCTGGCCACCGGTTTCCGCCGTGCGGTGGTCGAGCACCTGCCCCACATCCGGTACGGCGGAACGGAAAGCTACGCCCAGGTGGCCGCCGCCGCGGGCAGCCCCAAGGCGGTGCGGGCCGTGGGTACCGCGTGCGCGCTCAACCCCGTGCCGGTCGTCGTGCCGTGCCACCGCGTCGTCCGCTCGGACGGCTCGATGGGCGGCTACGCCGGCGGCCCGGACGCCAAGCGCACGCTGCTGACCCTGGAGGCCGCGTGAACTACCGGGAGCGGGTGGCCGCGGCGGACTGGGCCGCGGTCACCGAGGAAGTCGACGAGTACGGCTGCGCGTTGCTGCCGCAGCTCGTCACCCCGACCGAAGCCAAGGAGTTGACCGCGCTCTACGACTCGCCGGAACGCTTCCGCGCCACCATCACCATGGCCCGCCACCGGTTCGGCAAGGGGGAGTACCGGTACTTCGCGGCGCCGTTCCCGGAAGTGGTGCAAGGGTTGCGCGAAACCCTGTACCCGCGGTTGCTGCCCATCGCCCGCAGTTGGGCCGAGCGGCTGGGCTGGACCGACACGTGGCCGGACAGCCTGGACAAATGGCTTGACGAGTGCCATGCCGCGGGACAAACTCGGCCGACGCCGATCTTGCTGCGGTACGAGGAGGGCGACTGGAATGCGCTGCACCGGGATTTGTACGGGGACAAGGTCTTCCCGCTCCAAGTGGTGATCAACCTCAACGAGCCGGGAGTCGACCACACCGGCGGCGAGTTCCTGCTCGTCGAGCAACGGCCCAGGGCGCAGTCGCGCGCCACGGCCACCACCATCCCCTTCGGACACGGTCTGGTGTTCACCACCCGAGACCGCCCGGTCCAGTCAGCCCGCGGTTGGTCGAAATCGCCGGTGCGCCACGGCGTTTCGGTCATCCGCTCCGGCAGGAGGCACACCCTTGGCTTGGTCTTCCACGACGCGGCTTAGTTTCCCGGTTCCAGCATCGCCAGTGCGAAACGTGCGTACTCAGTGGCCACCTGTTCGGGGCTACGTGGACCGTCTGCGTGGAACCACTGCGCGAGTGACGTGCACATGGTTGCGATCGCGCGGCCGGCGTCCTGGGCGTGCGGGGTGGTGAACGTGCCGTCGGCAACCTGGGCGTCGATCAAGCGCTGAATGGTTCGGCTCAAAGGAGCTCGCGCAGGTCGTCCACGCTCAGGCCGATGTCGTCGTCAGTTCTTGCGGGATACCGAACTCCGCCACCAGCCCGCTCAGTGCCTCACGCAGGTCCTCCACAGCAGCCTCGGGGGTGTCTCCCTCACCGTGCGCACCGACGTGCGGTTGCAGCTGCGTGTGCGCACACCAAACACCGTCGTCGTCCTGCTCGAGGACGTAGGGCACGCGCACCTCACGACTGGTTGACATGTGTCAACGATAAGGCTCATCGCGCGGATTCCGGGGAGGCGGAACAGCCCAGCATCGCCAGTGCGAAACGTGCGTACTCAGTGGCCACCTGTTCGGGGCTACGTGGACCGTCTGCGTGGAACCACTGCGCGAGTGACGTGCACATGGTTGCGATCGCGCGGCCGGCGTCCTGGGCGTGCGGGGTGGTGAACGTGCCGTCGGCCAGCCCGGCCGCGATCTCGGCGTCCAGCAACCGTTGGATACCGGTGCGCAGCCCCGCGATCCGGCGCCGGTTGGCCGGTTCGAGGCCACGCATCTCACTGGAGCCGAGGAAAGCCAGCTCCCGCCGGTGGGTGTGGAACAACACCAGGCTCTGCACCACCAGCTGAACCCGCTGCGCGCTGGACGTCCCCTCGTCGCGGGCCGCGCGCACGCGCCAGTGCAGCTCCGCCATGGTCAGGTCGAACATGCGCACCAGCAGGTCCTGCTTGCGGGCGTAGTGGTGGTACAGGCCGGGCACGCTCATCCCGGCGCGCGCGGCGATCGAGCGCATCGTCGCGCCGTGGTAGCCGGTGGCGACGAACTCGTCGACGGCCGCGCGCAGGACCGGGTCGAGGTCGAGCGGGCCGTACCGGCGCCAGGCCGCGTCGGTCGGAGCGGGCTGGGCCGGCGAGGGCGGGTCGAAGCCGTCCAGCAGTTCGCCCGCGCTCACCGACAGCGCCGCCGCGATCGTCTGGAGCCTGCTGACCGTCACCTCGGTGTGGCCGTTCTCGATGGCGCTCACGGTCGCCGGGCTGACGTCGATGCGCCGCGCCAGCTCGCGCACCGAGAGGCCGCGAGCGGCCCGGGCCGCGCGGATGGCCGCCCCGACGTCGACTCCCATGCTGTTCAGCCTAGCTGAACGCTGACATTGACGGTACGGCCCTGTTCTGCCAAGGTGGGGCGACAATCCGAGCGGTTGGTCGGCGCAGGGGGAAACAGCAGGGAGAACATGCGCACGATGCTGGACGTGTTCCGCGACGCGGTCGCGCGGGCGCCGGGCACCGAGGTGTTCGGGGCAAGCATGGCCGAGCTCGACGCTGCGTCCGACGCGTTCGCCGCCGCCTTGCTCGACCGCGGGTTCCTGTTCGGTGACCGGCTGGCCATCGCCGCACCCGACGGTCCGAACCTCGTGATCGCGGTCGTCGGCGCGTGGAAGGCGGGCGGCTCCGCCGTGCTCGCCGATCCCGCCGCGAGCACCGCCGAGCTGATCGGCCTGCTGACCGAGTCGCACGCGACGGTGCTCTTCAGCGAGCACGATGGTGCCCACGACGCTGTCGTGGCCCACACCGACGTGCACACCGTCATCGCCGGTGCCGACCACCTCCGCGACCTGCTCGTCCTGCACGCGGGGGAGCAGCCGCTGGCCAGCGCGCCCGACGCCGAGGCGATCGCCGTGGACACCACGACCCAGGGCGCCATGGCGTCCGCTGCCACAGCCAACCGCGCGGACCGGATCGGCCGGCTCGCGTTCGCGATGACCGCACCAGGAGGGGACCAACGATGAGCGGTGCATGGATCACCGGTGGCGCGTCGGGAATCGGCGCGGCCGTCGTGCGTCAGCTCGCCGAACGCGGCCGGCAGGTGCACGTCGCGGACCTCCTGCCGGTGCCCGAGGGCGTGCCCGCCACCAGTTCGGACATGCTCGACGTGCGCGACGACGCCGCGCTGCGAGCCTCCTGCGACGGGGCGGCCGAGGCGTTCGGCGGCCTGGACCTCGCGGTGGTCTGCGCCGGGGTCGGCGACTCGGGGCCGACGACCTGGGACAGTGTTGACCCGAGCGGCTACCAGCGGATCGTGGACATCAACATCACCGCCGTCGTCCGCTCGATCACCGTGGCGCTGCCCCACCTGAAGGCGACCGGCGGCTCGGTCGTGGTGCTCGCGTCGCTGGGCGGGCTCACCCCGATGCCGACCAACCCGTTCTACTCGATGACCAAGTTCGCGGTCGTCGGCCTCGTGCGTTCGCTCGGCCCGGTGCTGGCCGCCGACGGCGTGCGGATCGCGGCCATCTGCCCGGGCTTCGTGGACACGCCGTTGATCGACCCGTGGCGGGAGATCTTCAAGGACTTCCCGCTGCTGCAAGCCGACGAGGTGGCATCGGTGGTGTTGCGGGCCGCCGAGGGCGAGAGCGGGGCGTGCTGGCTGGTGCAGCCCGGCCGCGAGCCCGCGCCGTACGAGTTCCGCGGCGTGCCCGGCGCGCGGCGTCCGGACGGCAGCGTCGCCGGCTTCCTCTGGGACGGCGCGTGATCGGTGAGCTGGTCCGGCCGGCCGAACTCGGCCGGTTGCTCGCGGCCGCGACCGGGGAGCCGCGGTGGCGTGAGCTGTCGGCGTCGCTGATCTCCGGGGGCAAGTCCAACCTGACCTTCGAGCTGACCAGTCCTGCGGGGGCGCTGGTGCTGCGCCGGCCGCCGACCGGTGACCTGCCGTCCGGCGCGCACGACATGGGCCGCGAGGTCGCCGTCCAGCGCGCGCTCGCCCCGACGGCCGTGCCGGTGGCGCGGATCGTGTTGTGGCACCCGGAACCCGAGCCGCTCGGCGTCCCGTTCTACGTGATGGAAAAGGTGGCCGGGCACGTCATCCGCGGCGAGCTGCCACCGTCCTATGCGGACACTCCGGCGCAGCGCGTGGCCATGTCCGACGCGCTGGTCGACGTCCTGGTCGGCCTGCACGCGCTCGACCCCGTTGCCGTCGGGCTCGGCGACCTCGGCAGACCCGCCGGGTTCATGGCTCGCCAGGTCGACCGGTGGGGCAAGCGCGGACGTGCGCCCTCGATCACCGCCTTGGGAGCTGCGCTGGCCGAGCGCATACCGCAAAGCCCGCCGCCGTCGGTGATCCACGGCGACCTGCGGCTGGACAACTGCATCACCGACCCCGACGACCCGGGCCGCATCGCCGCCGTGCTCGACTGGGAGCTCGCCACGGTCGGCGACCCGCTGACCGACCTCGGGTTGCTGCTGTTCTACTGGCGCGAGCCGGGGGAACCGCAGAGCGACCTCGTGCCGACGGTGACGGCGTTGCCGGGTTTCCCGGGCCGCGAGCACCTGGTCGAGCGGTACGCCACGCGCTCGGGGCGCGATCCCGGTGACATCGCGTTCTACCGGGCGTTCGCGCACCTGAAGTTCGCGGTGATCGCGGAGGGCATCGCGGCGCGGGTCGCGTCGGGCGCGATGGCCGGACAGGACTTCGGTGCGCTCGACGGCGAGGCCGTGCGCATTGCCGAGGCGGGACTGGACTTGCTGAGGAAGGGATAGGTCATGGACTTCGCGCCGAGCGCCCAGGCCGAGGAGGTCTGCGGCCGCATGTGGGACTTCATGCGTGAGCACGTGTTCCCGGCCGAACCGGTCTACCGGCAGTGGCGTGCCACGCACGACCCGCACGCGCACCCGCCGGTGCTGGAGGACCTGAAGGCCGAGGCCCGCAAGCGTGGCCTGTGGAACCTGTTCCTGCCCAAGGTCTCCGGTCTGTCCAATGTGGACTACGCGGCGGTCGCGGAGATCACCGGCTGGTCGCCGACGATCGCGCCCGAGGCGGTCAACTGCGCCGCGCCGGACACCGGCAACATGGAGACCTTGGAGCTCTTCGCCACCGACGAGCAACGCGAGCGGTGGCTGGAACCGTTGCTGGACGGGAAGATCCGCTCCGCGTTCGCGATGACCGAGCCCGCTGTGGCGAGCTCCGACGCCCGCAACATCGCCACCTCGATCGTCCGCGACGGCGACGAGTACGTGATCAACGGCCGCAAGTGGTGGATCAGCGGCAGTGCCGACGAGCGCTGCAAGATCTTCATCGTCATGGGCAAGACCGATCCCGACGCCGAGCCGCACCGCCAGCAGTCGATGATCCTGGTGCCGCGGGGCACGCCCGGCATGACCATCGAGCGGCACCTGCCGATCTTCGGCTACCAGGACCAGCACGGCCACTCGGAGATCGTGTTCGACGACGTGCGCGTGCCCGCGGCGAACCTGCTGGCCGGCGAAGGCGACGGCTTCATGATCGCCCAGGCGCGTCTGGGTCCTGGCCGCATCCACCACGCCATGCGTGCGATCGGGATGGCCGAGCGCGCGGTCGCCCTGATGGTTCGTCGCGCTCAGGAACGGACGGCGTTCGGCCAGGCGCTGGCCGATCAGGGCGTGGTCCGCGACCTGATCGCGACGTCGCGCATCGAGATCGAGCAGGCGCGCCTGCTGGTGCTCAAGACGGCGTGGCTGATCGACAACCACGGTGCGAAGGGCGCCGCGACGGAGATCGCGGCGATCAAGGTCGCGGCCCCCGCGATGGCCTGCGCGGTGGTGGATCGGGCGATCGAGGTCTTCGGCGCGGCCGGCGTTTCGGATGACACCCCGTTGGCCTACTTCGCCAGCTGGGCGCGGGTGTTGCGGATCGTGGACGGGCCCGATGCCGTGCACCGCAGGACGGTGGCCAGGCAGGAATTGGCGCGAGAACGCCCCTACTCAGGCTGAGCGCGAGGTGGTAGCGTGCCGCCGCTGTTGATCACGCGTGGCGGCCGGAACCCCTTCTGGGAAGCGGCTTTCACGCGCCTTCGTTCCCAGGAGGGAAACCACACGTGTCCGCTTTATCCGCCGTGCGCCGGGTCGTTGCCGTGGGCGTCGCCACCGCGTCGCTGGCTGCTGTCACCGTCGTCGCCGCTCCCGCCGCGTTCGCCGGTGCCGAAGCCTGCACCATCGGCTCGGTGCCGCTGACCAACCAGAACACCTGGGTCCGCGACGCGCCGAATTGGACCACCAGTGGCGTCATGTACACCACGCCCGCCGGGTACGGCTTCCGGATCGTCGGCGGTCCGGTCACCGACGGGATCGGGGTCGTCTGGATGGCCGGGCACCGCAACGGCTGGATCGACGGCTGGGTCCCGGCGCAGAACCTGACCTGCTACTCCTGACCGCAACCCTTTCGCACGCCCCATTCCTGTAGGAGGAACCACTGATGCCCGCATTGCGCCGCGCCCTCGCCGTGGGTGCTGCCACCGCGTCGCTTGCCGCCGTCACCGTCATCGCGGCGCCGTCCGCGTTCGCCGGGGCCGAGTACTGCACCCTCGGCTCGGTGCCGCTGACCAACCAGAACACCTGGGTCCGGGTCGACCCGAAGCTCGACCACAGCGAGGTCATGTACACCGTCGCCGCCGGGTCGGGCTTCCGGCTCGTCAGCGGCCCGTTGACCTCGGACGGTTTGGTCTGGATGTACGGGCACCCCAACGGCGGCTGGACCGACGGCTGGGTCCCCGCGATGAACCTGACCTGCTGGCGCTGAGCGCCTGACCTCGATGCCGGTCTGGGCGTGGTCAGCTCCAGTCCCACCGGATGCCGACCACGCCCGGCCGGACGTCATCGGCCACCAAGTGCACCGAGTGGTGGCTGTCGAGGGTCAGCTCCGCGATGTCCTCCTCCGGCGACCCCGAGTCCCGGGCGGTGAACCGGCGCATCCGCACCGGGAGCGTGCGCGGGTCGAACGCCACGCGCAGCACGTAATGCCCTGCGGGCAACCGGAATCCGGTGACGTGCTCGTGGGCGCGGGTGTCCTCGCCGACCTGGATCCGGTAGCTCATCATGTGCGTGTCGTTGACCCCGAGCCTGCGGTCGAACAGCACCTCCGCGACCCGCGCCCGCGCGATCGGGCACGCCACCGTGCGGCCCAGCCGGCAGCTGTCGCCGGGCACGATCGTCACGTCCTGCGCACGCTCGCCGGTCTCGACGGTGTAGATCACCAGCGCCCGGTCCACGTCCCCGGACGGCGCGCTGACCACCGACGTCGTGTCGATGCGGTCGATCGCGCCGGCGGCGTTCACCGTCACCTTGTCGTACTGGCTCACCACGCGCAGCCGCCCCGCGGCGGGGGAGTCCAGGTCCGCGAGCAGCGCGTCGAGCGCGTCCGGCGCCTTGATCAGCTCGGTGAACCGGGGCACGCCGCGGCTCGGTCCGCCGCGGGGCCGGGGTGGCCCGAGCAGCACGATCAACGACCGGTCCGGCAGGCCCAGGATCTGCTCCAGCATGGCGACGGCGCGCAACGACTCCGGTCTTTCGGGTCTGCGTAAACCACGCTGCCAGTAGCTCAAAGTCGTTATCCCGACCGGCATCCCGCGCTCGGCGAGCTTGGTGCGCAAGCGGTCGAGCGACAACCCGGACGCGACGATGGCCGCACGCAACGCGGCATCGAACGGACCGTGGCGCAGGGCCCGGTCCAGCAATCCCGGGTCGGCGTGCGCCAACGGTATCGATGCGATGGTCATGGGTCACTCCCCGACAGGTGACTTGGCTGACTCTGTTCGCGGCAATTCCGTGTGATGTGAAAATCCATGCTATGGCCGCGTGTGATCGACCGACAGGCCGGATTTCCGCAGCAAGCCTCTGACCTGTGCGTTCACACCAGGTGTGAAGTATTCACAGAGTTACTGGCCGTGATCGTGACCGCTCAACGGCCTCGTAAATGTTCCTTACTCTCGGCTCGCCGGTGTCATCGGGGCACAGTGAAGGAGCAGAAATGACCCAACCCAAGCGGGTTTCCGCGTCGATCCGGCTGGCCGCCGGGTTCGCCGCGGCCGCGTGCGCCGCCTTGTTCGCGGCCGCACCAGCGTCGGCCGCTCCCGCCGAAGCGCAAACCGCGAGCCCCGCGTTCGCGGCCCGCAACCTCGGTATCAGCATGCAGGTCCAGCAGTACGACCAGTGGTGCTGGGTGGCGTCGGGGAACACCATCGCCACCTACCTCGGCCACGGAACCAGCCAGAACACGTTCTGCGACCTGGCTCGCGGCTACCCGACCAGCTACCAGTGCCCCAACCAGCCGGGCTACCTGTCCTGGGACCAGCGGGCGTTCTCGGCGCTCGGTGTGTCGCCCGGGTACGAGAGCGGCGCGGTGTCGTGGAGCACGATCGTGTCCAACATCGACGCCGGCCACCCGATGGAGACCGGGATCAGCTGGACCTCCGGCGGTGGGCACGCGGAGGTCATCTACGGCTACGACTCCGGCAGCCAGTCGATCTACTTCGGCGACCCGTGGCCGAGCGACAACCGCTACAACCTGATGTCCTACAACGCCTACCGCAGCAACGGCCAGTTCTACTGGGACGACACCCTCTACAACATCGGAGCGTGACGATCATGAGCAAGTCCCTCAACCGGTTCCGGCTCGCGGGGGCCGTGCTCGCCGCGGGCGCCGGGTTGCTGCTGGGCAGCGGGCTCGCGACCGCCGCACCCGCTTCGGTGCCCAGCCTGGCCGCACCGTCCACAGCGGACGTGAACGGCGCCCATGCCGCCGCCACCACACCGTCCGTGCAGGCCACCGCCGGGCGGTTCCTGGCGGGGGCCGGCAAGGCCGGGATCGCCCCGAACGCCACCGTGACCCCGAAGATGGGCCGCACGGTCGCGGTGTACTACCTGAACCCGGCGTTCGTGACCGCCACGTCGGCCTCGGTTCCTGTGGCCACGCAAGCGTTCCTGGCCACCGAGGCGACCGCGCCCGACGGCACGAAGGCGTCGGTGTGGACCGCTCGCCAGGGCAACGCCTGGGTCGAGGTCAACATCGCGTCCGGGGACACCGAGTTCGTGTACGCGGACAAGGCGAACGCGGTGTCGGGCAAGGCGTTCTACGAGCCGCAGATCCACGCGTGGTATGCGCTCTCCGGTGACAAGGTGGTCGCGCTCAACAGCGACGCGACCAAGGCCATCGGCGCCCAGTCGGTGTCCGTCGCCGAGTACCAGCACATCGTGAACGTGCGGTACGCCGACAAGATGCCGAACACGCCGTACGGCAAGAACCACATGATCGGCGGCATCAACACCGAGCCCGGCGTTGCGGGCACGCCCCGCATGATCGCGGCCGCCGCCCCGGCGCAGCCCGCCGGTTCGGATCCCACGCTGATCGTCGTGCTGGGCACGGTGGCCGGGATCGGTGTCATCGGTGGTGCCGCGTTCTACGCACGCAAGCGGCACGCCTGAGTTCCACCGCGTGACGGCCCGGCGTCCACTTCGGACGCCGGGCCGCATCGCGTAGAGTCTCCCGGGAATTCCGGAGGGGGACCGGTGAACGAAGCTTGGGGTATCTCGGAGTCGCGGTTCTTCTGGATCCACCTCGGCCTGCTGGTGGCGCCGGCGATCGCGGCCCCGCTCGTGCGCGGGTGGTTGCAGAATCGCAGGAAGCCGGACGGGCCGGTGCGATCTGGCCTCACCGCGCACCACCTGGCCTACCTGTCGGCCAGCCCGCTGGTCGTCGGCGGTGCGGTGCGGGCGGTGGAGTCGGCGGTCGCGGCTCTGCTCCACGCCGGTCGGCTGCGGGTCGATGCCGAGGCCAGGTTGTCCCGGATCGGCAAGGCCGAGCCCGCGGATCCGTTCGAGCGGGCGGTGTTCGCGCGCGTGCGCAGTGGCATCCGGATCGCCGAGCTCCCGATCGAGGTCCGGCCCGCCCTGGCCAAGCTCTCCGACGACCTCGCCGAGCGCGGCCTCGCCTTGCGGGAGCGCGCGGTCGTCGCGTACCGAAGCACGATTCTCGTCGTTTACATGGCCATCTGGCTGTTTGGGTTCGTGCGGGCGGCGGCTGAGCTCAAGGTGCACCGCGTGACATGGGTGACTGGCGGCGCCTCCAGGACCGGGACGATCCATGGGGTTCCTCAGGTGGTCCCGCTGTTGTTCCTCGGTGGCCTGCTGGTCCTGAGCTGGGCGTACCTCGCGTGGCGCGGCAAGCGTGACTACATCACGCGGGCTGGGCGCAACTTCGTCCTCGAGGCCATCGCTAGCTGGCGGGCCGGTACTCCTGGCCCCGGCGGGCTGACGATCGAGGGCACGGCCGTGGTGGCGATCGCCGGGATCGTCGGTTATCCCGACAAGAAGATCGCGTCGGCGTTCGTGGGCAGGCCCGTGGTCGACTAGTTCGCCCGCGCCTTCTCCCACGCCTCGCTCTGGCTGAAGTGGTTGTCGTACAACTCTTGCGAGTCCAGGAGGTCCTGGATCGTGGCGTGGCCCTGCTGCAGGCGGGCGAGCAGCCGGAAGTACTCGAACCGCTCGATGCCGGGCGTGATCACGATCAGCACGTCGGCCCGCTGGCCCTGAGCCGCGCCGAACGCGTGCGTCGCGCCGGGTGGGACGACGAGCAGGTCGCCCTCGCGCGCGACGTGCACCTTGTCGTCGGTGAGCACCTGCAGGGCGCCGTCGAGCACGTAGAAGAACTCGCTGCGGTGGGCGTGGTGGTGTGGTGTGGCGCCGTTCGCGCCCTCGCCGAGCACGACCCGCTGGCAGCTGAGCGCACCGCCGGTCGCGCTCGCGTCGGCCAGCAACCGCACGGTGGTGGGCGCGCCTTCGCCGAGCACCTCGTGGTCCCCGGCCTTGACGATGATCGAACCCTTGTCGTCCGCTTTGATGAAGGTCATGCATCGAATAGTACGACGTCGAACTATCAGATGTCTAATAAGATGTGCGCATGCCAGACGAGATCGACGTGATCTGCGACCAGTGGGCCCGCGAACGGCCCGGCCTCGACCTGACGGCGATGAGCATCTTCGGCCGCTTCGGCCGGGTGGCCCTGCTGGCGGGCAAGGCGGTGGACGAGGTCTTCGCCAAGCACGGCCTGCGCAGCGGCGAGTTCGACGTGCTGGCGGCGCTGCGGCGCTCCGGCAAGCCCTACGTGCTGACGCCGTCCGTGCTGTCGGCCACGCTGATGCTCTCGCGGGCGGGGATGACCAACCGCCTGGACCGGCTCGAGTCGGCGGCCCTGGTGGAGCGGCGGCTGGACCCCGACGACCGGCGCAGCTTCCTGGTGGCGTTGACCGAACACGGCGTCCAGGTGGTCGAGGCGGCGGTCGACGAGCACATCGCCAACGAGGCCCGGATGCTGTCGGCGTTGTCGGCCAAGGACAAGGCAGCACTGGACCGGATCCTGCGCGTCCTGCTGCAGTCGGTGAGCTAGTGCCTCGCTGCGGAAGGTTGGTGCATCGCGCTGAACCTTTTGCGGCGGGGCACTAGTAACCAGGAGACGCGTTGGGCGCGCCCGGGTCGGTGTCGTCGCCGCGCTGCGGGTTGTCCGTCGGCCACGGGTGGGCGTCGTCGCTGACACGGGTGTCGCCGGGCGCCACGGTGTTGGACGGCACCAGCATGTCGTTCTTGTCGATGACCAGCATCCGGCCGTCCCGGACCGCCTGGTCGATCAGCCCTTTCATCTCGTCGGTGGTGGCGTTCGGGTGGGCGAGGGCGATCTGGCGGCCCACCTCGTTGTTGTGCAGGTCCATCGCGACCGGGATCGGGTTGTTGTCCGGGTACCGCTCGTGGGAGGTGGCGAACTGGTTCGCCCACGGTTCGCCGTACTCCTGGGTCATGAGGGCGTTCCAGTAGGCGTGCCGGAACGAGTCCGCGTGCCCGTCAAGCCGCCCTTGGCCGCCAAAAGCGCCCTTGGCCGCCCGCTCGGCCTCCTCCTTGATGCTCTTGAACCGTTGCAGGCCCGACACGCCTTGGCGGGCGAACAGGTTGTCGAGCATGGCCGCCTCGGCTTTGGTGAGCTCCACCGGAGTCTGCGCCATCGACAGCGGCCAGCCGGGCCATTTCGTGGTCTCGTCCGGTCTGACCTGGTACTTCGCCAGCAACTCGTTCTGGCGTTGTCGCGCGTCGTCACCTGGCGCGCCCGCCTTGGCGACCAAGTCGTCGTGCGTCCTCTGGATGGTGGCGGAATAGCTGTGCACCAGCTGCGCGGCGTCCATGCCCACCACCGTGTCGTGGCCTGGTCCAGCCCCGATCCGCCGGCGATACACGGCGAGCCGCCGTCCGGTGTTCCACACTTGCCGGGTGGGGACCAGCGTGGCTGCGCGGATGTTCGCGGTGCTCGGCGCGTTCAGCGCGCAGACACCGCTGCTGACCCTGTCCGAGATCAGCAGGCGCACCGAACTCCCGCTCACCACCACCCACCGCATCGTCGGCGACCTGACCGCGACCGGGGCGCTCGAACGCGGCGTGGACGGCCGGTACCGGATCGGCCTCTGGCTCTGGGAGGTCGCCTCGCTGGCACCGCGCAGCGTCGGGCTGCGCGAGAGCGCCCTGCCGTTCCTCGAGGACCTCTACGAAGCGACCCGCCACCACGTGCAGCTCGCCGTGCTCGACGGGCCCGAAGTCGTGTTCCTGGAACGGATTTCCGGGCGCAACGCCGTGCACGTGTTCACCCGGGTCGGCGGCCGACTGCCCGCGCACGCCACCGGGGTCGGGCTCGTGCTGCTCGCCCACGCCGACCGGGACCTGCAGGAGCAGGTCATCGCGGGCCCGCTCAAGGGGTTCACCGAGCACACCATCACCGACGGCGCGGTGCTGCGCCGCGTGCTCGCCGCGGTCCGGCGCGACGGGCACGCGATCAGCGACCGGCAGATCGAGTTGATCAGCATGTCGGTCGCCGCGCCGGTGTTCGGGCCGGACGACGCGGTGGTCGCCGCGTTGTCCGTCGTGGTGCCGCACGGCGAGCACGACCCGATGGCATTGGTGCCCACCGTCCGGGCGGCCGCGCGCGGGGTGTCGCGTGCCCTCGGCGCGCCGGTCACGCTGCCGCGGTCGGTGCGGCGGGTGTCGTGGCAGGGCGACTAGCGGACCCGACGGCCACCACGCCGAGCGCGCCGATCGCCCCGACGAGGGCGAAAGCGTAGAAGCCCCAAGGGAAAGCGATCCCGGCCGAGACCAGCGCGCCGCCGAGCAGCGGCCCGCAGATCGCGCCGATCCGCCCGACGCCCGCGGCCCAGCCGAGCCCGGTCGCGCGGTTCGCCGCCGGGTACACGCGACCGACGTAGGCGTACACCAGCACCTGCGAGGCGAACACGAAGCAGCCGGCGAGGAACACCACCGGGTACAACAGGACGGCGGGCAACCGGACGCTCAGCAGGGCCAGGAACGCCGTGGCCCCGACGAACCACGCTATGGTCACCGGCCGCAGCGACCACCGGTCGGCGATCGGGCCACCGGCGAGCAACCCCGCGATCGCGCCGATGTTCAACGTCAACAACAGGGCCAGCGCCGCGCCGAGCGGGTAGCCCGCGTCCTTCATGATCTGCGGCAGCCACGTGTTCAGCCCGTACACCAGCAACAATCCCATGAACGAGGTCACCCAGAACGCGAGCGTCGCGCGCACGTACCCGGGCCGGAAGAGCGACCGCACGGCCTCCAGCGCCGCACCCAAGTCCTTGCCCTCCTGGCCGAAGGACGGCGACTCCGGCAGGAAGCGCAGCATCAACGGCACCAGCACCACGGCGGGCAGCGCGCCGAGCACGAACATCCACCGCCAGCCGAGCGAGGAGATCACGACGAGCCCCAGCAAGGCGGTGAGCACGGCGCCGACGTGGTAGCCGGTCATGATCGTGGTGGTGACCCGCCCGTTCAGCCGGCCCTTCGCGTACTCGGTGACCAGCGTGATCGCCGTCGGCAGGCAGCCGCCGAGGCCGAGCCCGGCGAGGAACCGCAACGCCCCGAACACCACCGCGTTCGGGGCGAACGCGCAGAGCAGCGTGCACACCGAGAACGCCGAGACCGCGAGGATCAGCGCCCGCCGCCGGCCGATCACGTCGGTCACCGTGCCGACCGCGAGCGCACCGATGGTCATGCCGACCAGCCCGATCGTTGACACCGCCGACGCGCCGGTGGGGGTCAGGCCCCACACCTTCCCGGTCAGCAACACGGGGATCACGGTGCCGAGCACCACGAGGTCGAAGCCGTCCAGCAGCACGGCCGACCAGCACAACGGGAGCACCCAGCGACGGTCGGTCGGGGTCATGTCCACCTCCATGGGGGAGAACGGGCGTGACCCCGAACATCGGACACAACGGGCGCCGTGAGCCAGCCGGGTTTCCGCTCAGCGGAAGACCACCTGCGATTCCGGCGGCCACGTATCAAGCTGACCCCATGACCCTTCGTGCGCCGACCGCTGGATCGAGATCAAGCCGCGGGGCTGTCAGCCGCACCTCAGGGGAACGTGACGCAAGCCAGCCACGACCACGGGACCAAGCCGAGCCGTCATCTCGCAACGTGACCGGCGGATTGAAATGCGGGGAGGCGGTCCGCCCATGACCTTCCGCCGCGATCCCGACGGAACGCACCCACCGCTGGACCACCCCGGTTACCGGTCCACGGCGCTGCGCCACCCGAAGCAGCCGCTGGTGCTCATGCCGCAGCGGCTGACCGAGCTGACGGGTCCGCTGCTCGGCCCGGGGCGGCTCGGCGAGCACGACAACGACTTGACCGTCCAGCACGACGGCGAGCCGATCGGCCAGCGGATCGTGGTGCACGGCCGGCTGCTCGACGGCGACGGCAGGCCGGTGCGAGGCTCGCTCGTCGAGATCTGGCAAGCGAACGCGGCCGGCCGCTACAAGCACCGGGCCGATCGCTGGGCCGCTCCGCTCGACCCGAACTTCGAGGGGGTCGGGCGCGCCCTCACCGACGCGGACGGGCACTACGAGTTCACGACGATCCGCCCGGGTGCCTACCCGTGGGGCAACCACGCCAACGCGTGGCGGCCCGCGCACATCCACTTCTCGCTGTTCGGCACGTCGTTCACGCAGCGGCTGATCACCCAGATGTACTTCCCGGACGACCCGCTCTTCTTCCAGGACCCGATCTACCAGTCGGTGCCCGAGTCGGCGCGCTCACGGCTGGTCGCGGCCTACGACCACGACCGCACCACCGACCACTGGGCCCTGGGCTTCCGGTTCGACATCGTGTTGCGTGGCCGCGAGGCGACCCCAGCGGAGGACGCGTGATGGAGCCGACCCCCTCGCAGACCATCGGCCCGTTCCTGCACATCGGGTTGCCGTGGCCGGACGGCGCGCACGTCGTCGCGGGCGACACCCCGGACGCGATCTGGATCCGGGGTGCCGTGTACGACGGCGCGGGCGAACTCGTGCCGGACGCGCTCGTGGAGACCTGGCAGGCCGACCCGGACGGCACCTTCGACCACCCGGATTCGCCGGGGCGGTGCGAGTTCCGCGGTTTCGGCCGGTGCCCGACCGACGACAACGGCGAGTACGAGATCCGCACGCTGCTCCCAGGCGCGGTGGACGGCCAGGCGCCGCACATCGACGTGTCGGTGTTCGCCCGCGGGTTGCTCAACCGCGTGATCACCCGGATCTACTTCCCGCACCTGCTCGACGACGGCGACCCCCTGCTGGACACGGTGCCCGAGGACCGCCAGCACACCCTCATCGCCCAGCGCACCGACGACGGCTACCGCTTCGACATCCACCTGCAGGGTCCGAACGAGACGGTGTTCTTCGACCTCTGACCCGTTGCGCGCTGGGCGAAATCCCCGGCTTTGCCCGGTCGTGGTGGGCCAAGGTGGCGGCATGCGTGTGCTGGTGTTCGGTGGATCGGGCTTCGTGTCGGGGGCGGTGTCGCGGCGGTTCGCCGACCGCGGGCACGAGGTGGTGGCGGCGAGCCGGCACGGCGACCTCGCCGTGGACCGGGACCAGGGGCTGGCGGCGCTCGAGGGCGCCCGGTTCGACGCCGTCGTGGACGTGGCGTGGGGCGGGCCCGGGTGGGTGGCGGATGCGCTGGCGGCAGTGTCGGCCGCGCACTGGACGTTCGTGTCGTCGATGAGCGTCTACGACGACGACCACCTGCACGACGGCCAGACGGCAACCACCGCCGCGCTCGTGCCACCCGATCCCGCGACCTACGGTGGCGCCAAGGTCATCGCGGAACGCATGGTGCGCGAAGCGCTGGGGGAGAAGGCATTCGTGGTGCGGCCCGGTCTGGTCGCGGGCGCGGGTGACCGGTCCGACCGCTACGGCTACTGGCCGCTGCGGCTCTCGCGGGGCGGGCGGGTCGCGGTCCCGCCGCTCGACGAGCTCACGCAGCTGATCGACGTCGAGGACCTGGCGGCGTGGCTCGTGCTGGCCACCGAACAGCGCCTGACCGGCGTGTACGACGCGATCGGGCCCGCGTCGACCCTCGGCGAGATCCTCGCGCGGACCGCCGCCGGCATCGACGCGCCACCCCACGAGCTCGTCCAGGCCACGGCGGGCGTGAACCACTACATGGGACCACGGTCGTTGCCGCTGTGGGCGCCGATGCGTGGCGAGCGGTTGCGGGCCCACGACATCACGCCGTCGTTGGCCGCGGGTCTGCGCCTGCGGCCGGTCGAGGAAACCGCCGTCGCGGCGCTGGCCCACGAACGGGAGCTCGGTGCGGACCGGCCCCGCAAGGCGGGGCTGACGCCCGCGGAGGAGGCCGAAGTGCTCGCTAGAAGCGGCGCGCCTTGCTGAGGCGGTCGCCGCGGTAGCCGTGCGCCAGGGCCAGCCCGATGGCCGCCGCGATGGTGAACCAGTAGGCCGGGGCCGTGTGCAGGTCCCCTTGGCGGGGCACCTGGGCCGCGAGCACCAGCACGCACACGGCGGTGAGCCCGGCGAGGAACGCGAGCAACCAGTGGCCGAGGTGGCCCGGCCCGTCGAGCCACACGACCGCGATACTGGCGGCGACCAGCGCGAACAGCAGGATCACGGCGACGTAGCCGAACCAGTTGATGTCGCCGGGCTGCTCCCACGCGCTGTACGTGTGCGACTTGTAGGTGAACCAGGTCCCCGTCGACAGCACGACCACGGCCACGGCCAGTGCGCTCGCGATCCCGGCGAACGCCGCGTACGTGCGGTCGCCCGTCCGCGCCTCGCGGAGCTCGTCGAGCTGGGTCTGCAGCGTCTTGAGCCTGGCGTCGGTCCTGTCCTGTTCGGTCACCCCGGCATCGTAGGGAGACCGGCTGCCGCCCGCGCGCCGTTCGGCGAACTCGCCAATAACACGACAATTCCGCCGTTTTCGTATCGGCCGCCCGGCGACCCCCGATCCCCAGCACATGCCCGGCTTGCGTGCTCTCCGTTCCGCCGCGATCGCGGCTGCGCTCGTCGCGTGCGTGTCGGCCTGCGGCAGCCGCCCGGCCACCGAAGCGGATGCCTGCTCGGCCTTCGCGCAGATCATCCGGCTCTGCGGCGACCCGGGCGGAGCCGTCCCCGAAGCCGTCCCCAGAGCCGTCCCCGAGGGGGCCATCGGCGGCCGAGCCCAGCCGGATCCAGGCACACCCGACACCACCACACCAGACGCGACCACACCGGAGCCGTCCGAAGAGGCCTACCAGCGGCTCACCGGCCCCGGCGGCATCAGCGTGGCGGTCCCGGCGACGTGGCGGGACAGTGCGGCCGGCGCCTCCTACCGGCAGGTCGGCGAGGCCGATCCGGCGGGCGCGTTCGCCCGATTCGGCGGTTACCCGCCGACGAGGACGAGCCTGCTCGCCGAGATCACCGCGGGCGAGCGCGGCAACCCCAAGATCCGCTCCGGTTACCAGCGGATCTCGTTGTCCGCCACCACCTTCCAGGGTGTCGCGGCGGTCGACTGGCAGTTCACGTTCGTCAAGGACGGTGTCACCCGGCACGTGCACGGCCTGTACTGGCGCACGGGCGGCACCGAGTACCTGATCTACCTGTCGGCGCCGGACGTGGAGTGGTCTGCGCTGGACCCCGTGTTCGACGTGATGCGCGACTCGGTCTCGACGCCCTGACCGTCCTGATGGGACGTGCGAGGATGGATCCATGACCTATGTCGCGGACGCGAACCGTTACGATGCCACGAACTACCGCCGCACCGGGCGCAGCGGCCTGCTGCTGCCGCCGGTCTCGCTGGGCCTCTGGCAGAACTTCGGCGGCGACACCCCGTACGAGACGGGCCGGGCCATCGTGCGCCGCGCGTTCGACCTCGGCGTCACGCACTTCGACCTGGCGAACAACTACGGCCCGCCCTACGGCTCCGCCGAGGAGAACTTCGGCCGGATGATCGCCGACGACCTGCGCCCGTACCGCGACGAACTGGTCATCTCCACCAAGGCCGGCTACGACATGTGGCCCGGCCCGTACGGCGACCACGGGTCGCGCAAGTACCTGCTCGCGTCGCTCGACCAGTCGCTGGGCCGGATGGGCCTGGACTACGTCGACATCTTCTACAGCCACCGGTTCGACCCGGACACGCCGCTCGAGGAGACCATGAGCGCGCTGATCTCCGCGGTGCACCAAGGCAAAGCGCTCTACGTCGGCATCTCCTCGTACTCGCCGGCGAAGACCCGCGAGGCCGAGGCGATCCTGCGTGGCGCGGGCGTGCCGCTGCTGATCCACCAGCCGTCGTACTCGTTGCTCAACCGCTGGATCGAGGGCGGGCTGCTCGACACCCTCGAGGAGCTCGGCGCCGGGTGCATCGCCTTCTCGCCGCTGGGGCAGGGCATGCTCACCGACAAGTACCTCAACGGCGTGCCCGAGGGCTCGCGGGCCAGCCGCCCGGGCTCGCTGTCGAAGGACTTCCTCTCCGAGGAGAACCTCGCCCGGGTGCGGGCGCTCAACGAGATCGCCAAGGGCCGTGGCCAGTCGCTGGCCCAGCTCGCGATCGCTTGGGTGCTGCGGGATCCGCGGGTCACCTCGGCGCTGGTCGGGGCGAGCTCGGTCGGGCAGCTCGAGCAGAACCTTGCCGCCGTGTCCGGCCCCGCGCTCACCGCCGAGGAGCTCGCGGAGATCGACAAGCACGCCGTCGAGGCGGGCATCGACCTGTGGCAGTCGTCTCGTGAAGCGGGCTGACCTGCGACGACCGGGCGACATGAACACTTGATCGAGGCCGGGTCCACCGGGTTGTCGTACGACGGGGATAGTCTTCTGGACTGAACCCGCCGGAGCGACAACTCGACCGAGGACCGTCCTGTGACTGCTGAGACCCTCTACGGGGCCGATGACCTGACCCATCTGGAAGGTCTGGAAGCGGTACGCAAGCGGCCAGGCATGTACATCGGGTCGACCGACAGCCGCGGCATCAACCACCTGTTCACCGAGATCGTCGACAACTCCACCGACGAGGGTGTGGCCGGGCACGCGACCAAGGTCGTGGTGACCCTGCACGCCGACGGCAGCGTCCAGGTCGACGACGACGGGCGCGGCATCCCGACCGGGGTGCACGCCAAGTCCGGCCTCTCCGGCGTCGAGCTGGTGCTCACCCGGCTGCACGCGGGTGGCAAGTTCGGCGGCTCCGGCTACAAGACCTCCGGCGGCCTGCACGGCGTCGGCGCGTCCGCGGTCAACGCGCTGTCGTTGCGCTTCGACATCACCGTCAAGCGCGACGGCAAGGTGCACGAGATGTCGTTCGCGCACGGCGTTCCGGCCGAGTTCGACGGGCCCGGCCCGAAGGCGAAGTTCACGCCGAGCCCCGGGCTCAAGGTCGTGCGCAAGATGAAGCGCGGCGAGAAGACCGGCTGTTCGATCCGCTACTGGCACGACGCGCGCTACTTCGAGAACGGCGCCGTGCTCGACCACGAGCTGGTGCGCCAAAAGCTGCGCAACACCGCGTTCCTGGTCCCCGGCGTCTCCTACATCCTGCGTGATGCCACCGAGGGCGCCATCGCCGAGGAGAAGTTCGAGTTCCCCAACGGCCTGATGGACATGGTGGAATTCCTCGCCCCGGACGGGGAAAAGGCCGTCTCGGGCACGCTGATGATCACCGGCGAGGGCACCTACCTGGAGAACGCCGCCGACGAGAACGGCGTCATGCGGTCCAAAGTGGAGCGACGGGCCGAGGTCGAGGTGGCGCTGCGCTGGGGCACCGGCTACGAGCGCACCGTGGAGTGCTTCACCAACACCATCCGCAACGTGCACGGCGGCACGCACCGCAAGGGCTTCGAGCGCGCGATGGTCAAGTCGATCCAGGACGCGATCTCCCGCACCCGGGGGTTGTTGAAGCCCAAGGAGGACATGCCCGTCCTCGACGACGTGCTCGAAGGCATGACGGCGGTCGTGCACGTGCGGATCCCCGAGCCGCAGTTCACCTCGCAGACCAAGGACGAGCTGTCCACCGCCGGCATCACCAAGGTGCTGCAGGGCATCGTCGACAAGCACGTCAAGGCGTGGGCCGAGGACCGCAAGACCAAGTCCGAGGCCAAGATCGTCCTGCAGAAGGTGGTCGACGCCGCCCGCGTGCGGCTGACCCAGAAGCAGCAGAAGGACGCCGCCCGCCGCAAGACCGCGCTGGAAGGCGCGGCAATGCCCCCGAAACTGGTCGACTGCCGCACCACCGGGATCTCCCGCAGTGAGCTATTTCTCGTGGAAGGCGACAGCGCATTGGGCTCGGCCAGAATGGCCCGGGTGTCGGAGTACCAGGCGCTGCTTCCCTTGCGCGGCAAGATCTTGAACGTGCAGAAGGCGTCGCTGGCCGACACCCTGCGCAACGCCGAGATCGCCGCCATCGTGCAGGTGCTCGGCGCGGGCAGCGGGCGGACCTTCGAGCTGAGCCAGATGCGCTACGGCCGCGTCATCCTGATGGCCGACGCCGACGTCGACGGCTCGCACATCCGCACCCTGCTGATCACGCTCTTCGCCCGCTACATGCGCCCGGTGATCGAGGACGGCCGCCTGTTCGCGGCCATGCCGCCGCTGCACAAGGTCACCACCCGCGGCCGCAACCCGGAGACCAAGTTCACCTTCACGCAGCGCGAGATGGAAGCGACGATCGCCGCGTTCGAGAAGCAGGGCAAGCAGGTCGTCACGCCGGTGCCCCGGTTCAAGGGTCTCGGTGAGATGGACGCCGACGAACTTTGGGACACCACGATGAATCCGGCAAGCCGTTCGGTGCGCCGGATCACCCTGGACGACGCGGCCGCCGCCGAAGAGGCGCTCGAGCTGCTGATGGGGGAGAAGGTCGAGCCGCGCCGCAACTGGCTCGTCGCCTCGTCCGCCCGCGTCGACCAGGCAGCGATCGACATCTGAGCTGAGCACACGGAAAGAGCGCTTACCGATGGCACGCCGCAAGGGCACCACCACCAAGGTCGATCCGTCCGCGTTCGACGCCGCGGGCGCGCACGTCTACGACAACCCGGTGAAGACCGAGATCGAGGACTCCTACCTGGAGTACGCCTACTCGGTGATCCACTCGCGGGCGTTGCCCGACGCGCGGGACGGCCTCAAGCCGGTGCACCGCCGCATCCTGTTCTCCATGTCCGAGAACGGGTATCGCCCGTCGCACGCCTACGTGAAGTCCTCCCGCGTGGTCGGTGACTGCATGGGCCGCTACCACCCGCACGGCGACATGGCGATCTACGACGCCATGGTGCGCATGGCGCAGGACTTCTCGCTCAACGCGCCGCTGATCGACGGGCACGGCAACTTCGGCTCACCCGACGACGGCCCGGCCGCGAGCCGGTACTGCGTGGTCGGTGACACGCGCATCAAGCTGGCCGACGGCAGCACGCCGCGGATCGCCGACGTGGTGAACCTGCCTGCCGACGCCGAGGCCGACGCCGACTTCGAGGTGCTGGACAAGAACGGCAAGGCCGTCCACGTCAGCAAGGTCTTCAACTCCGGCGTCCACCCGACGGTCAAGATCACGTCGGCGTCCGGGCTTTCGTTGCGGGGCAGCGAGAACCACCTCGTGCTGTGCCTGGAGGCACCGGCCGGCGTGCCGCTGCTCATGTGGCACCGGCTCGACGAGCTGACCACGGACTCGATCGTGTGCACCGCCGACGTGCCGCGCCGCGCGGGCGACCGGATCCCGTTCATCGACGAGTACGTGTTCTTCGAGACCGGGCTCGACGACTGGCGCCAGGTCGAGGACACCGAGGTGCGGTCCACCATCGCGCCGATCGTGGAGTCGGCGTACCGGTTCGAACGGGTGACCTCGATCGAATCCGGGGCGCCCGAAGAGGTCTACTCGGTGCGGGTGGACAGCGAGGACCACTCGTTCCTCGCCGGTGGGTTCGTCAACCACAACACCGAGGCCCGCATGTCGCCTGAGGCGATGCTGCTGGTGGGGGAGCTGGGCGAGGACACCGTCGACTTCCGGCCCAACTACGACGGGTCGCTGCAGGAGCCGGTCGTGTTGCCCGCGGCGTTCCCGAACCTGCTGGTCAACGGCACCTCCGGCATCGCGGTCGGCATGGCGACCAACATGATCCCGCACAACCTCGGCGAGATCGTCGGGGCGGCGCGGTGGCTCATCCACCACCCGAACGCCGACCTCGACAAGCTGATGGAGTTCGTGCCCGGCCCCGACCTGCCGACCGGCGGCATGCTGCTGGGCCTGGACGAGGTCCGGCGCGCCTACGAGACCGGCCGCGGCGTGGTGCGCATGCGGGCCAAGGTCGAGATCGGCCTGTTGGAGGGCAGCCGCGGCCGCCAGGCCATCACCGTCACCGAGCTGCCCTACCAGGTGGGCTCGGAGAAGATCATCGAGAAGATCACCGACGAGGTGAACAAGTCCAAGCGGCTGACCGGGATCGCCGACGTCAAGGACCTGACCGACCGGGAGAACGGCACCCGGCTGGTGATCGAGTGCAAGGTCGGGGTGAACCCGCAGGCGCTGCTGGCCGACCTCTACCGGCTGACGCCGATGGAGCAGTCGTTCGGCATCAACAACCTCGTGCTGGTCGACGGGCAACCGCAGACGCTGGGGCTCAAGCCGTTGCTCGAGGTGTTCCTCGCCCACCGCTACGAGGTGGTGACGCGGCGGACCCGCTTCCGCAAGCGCAAGCGCGAGGACCGCCTGCACCTGGTCGAGGGCCTGCTGAAGGCGTTGCTGGACATCGACAAGGTGATCCGCCTGATCCGCGGCAGCGAGAACGCTCAGGATGCCAAGGACGGCCTCATGAAGCGGTTCAAGCTCTCCGAGATCCAGGCGACGTACATCTTGGACACCCCGCTGCGGCGCCTGACCAAGTACGACAAGCTGGAGCTGGAGTCCGAACAGGACAAGCTCATCGAGGAGATCGCCGAGCTGGCCAAGATCCTCGACGACGAGGGCGAGCTGAAGAAGGTCGTCTCCCGCGAGCTGGCCGCCGTGGCCAAGGAGCACACCCAGGAGCGCCGCACGTCGCTGATCGACGGCGACCTGAAGGAGGTGCTCGAGGCATCGAAGCCGGCAGGCCCGCTGGAGGTCGCCGACGACCCCTGCCAGGTGATCCTGTCGGCCACCGGGTTGCTGGCCCGCACCGGCGCGGAGTCGGAGGAGGTGCCCGAGGCGCGCAAGCGCAGCGGCCGGGCCCGCCACGACGCCGTGGCCGCGATCGTGCACACGACCGCGCGCGGCCAGGTGCTGGTGATCACCAACAAGGGCCGCGCGATCAAGACCGACGTGCTGCCACTGCCCGTGCTGCCCGAAGCCGTCGGCACGGTGTCGTTGCGCGGTGGCATGGCGGCCAGCGAGGTCGCCGCGTTGCCCGCGGGGGAGAAGGTCGTCGGCATCGCGCCGCTGGTGCCGAACGAGGAGTCGCCCGGTCTGGCCATGGGCACCCGCAACGGCGTGGTGAAGGTGTGTTCGCCGGAGTGGCCGGTGCGCTCGGAGGAGTTCGAGGTGATCGGCCTCAAGGACGATGACGAGGTGATCGGCGCGGTCTGGCTGCGGGACGGCACGGAGACGCTGGCGTTCGTGTCGGCGGACTCGTCGCTGCTGCGCTACGACGCGAACCTGGTGCGCGCGCAAGGGCTCAAGGGCGGTGGCATGGCGGGCATCAAGCTGGCCGCCGGTCAGCGCGCGGTGTTCTTCGGCGCCATCCGCACCGACGACGACGAGCACGGCGAGCCGATGGTGGTCACGTCGACCGGCCAGTCGGTGAAGGTGACGCCGTTCAGCGAGTACCCGGCGAAGGGGCGCGCCACCGGTGGCGTCCGCACGCAGCGCTTCCTCAAGGGGGAGAACGCACTCGCGCTGGCCTGGATCGGCCCGCGCCCGGCCGGCGTCACCAGCGGCGGCTCGCCGGTGGAGCTGCCGGACGTGGACTTGCGCCGGGATGGTTCCGGGCATGCGCACCCGGGTCCGGACGTGGTCGGACACCTGATCGAACGCGGCTGAGGTGCCGGGTTTCCGGTTGCCCCGTCCCGACGGGGCAACCGCCGCACAGCGCCGCAAATGGGGAGCCCTGGCCGCGGTCTTGGTGGCAGGCGCGATCGTTCTGCTGGCGTTCAACGCGGGCCGGGTGGCCCGCAGTGCCGGCATAGCCGGTGCCGCGGGCACGGCGACCGTCACCGAATGCCACCAGTACGGCGGTCCGAAGCACCGCAAGTTCGAGTGCCACGGCGACTTCCGAGGCGAGGACGGCTTGGTGCGCCGCGGCGTGGTCTTAGAGGACACCTATGAACACGAGGTAGGCCGGTCGTTCCCGGTCCGCTACGACGGCGATACGGCCGTGTCCATTGAGGACATAGCGACGGCGGAACTGGCGCCGATGCTGTGCGCGCTTGCCGTGCCGCTGCTGGGTTTGGCCGCGATGCTGGGTGTGATCGCGATCGGTGGCCGCCCGGATGTGGTGGTGAAGGTGTATCGCTACGCGGGCTTCGTCTTCCTCGGCGGGATGGCCCTGGTGATCGCTTCGCTGCTGGTGCTGATGGGCTCGCCCATGTCCCCGAACCTCTGACCGGTTGGCGCAGGGAGCGAGTGATCGCGGCGCGCGGCTGAGCCTCGGTCTCACAGGGACCTGCCTCAGAACCCACCCCATGCACTTCCGGACCACACGACCAACCGCAACGGGGGACACACCCGGCTGGAACGGGGGACACACCCTGCCGGAACGGGGGACACACCCTGCCGGAGTGGGGGACACGCCGGGTCGGAACGGGGGACACACCCGGTCGGAGTGGGGGACACACCCTGCCGGAACGGGGGACACACCCGGTCGGAGTGGGGGACACACCCTGCCGGAGTGGGGGACACACCCGGGTCGGACAGATTGGTCTAGGCCAACAGTTGACTTCGCGGGGTGCCCTGCGTCACAGTAAAGGAAGTTTCCAGAAACAAGCTTTCCTGTTTAGGTTCTGACGGTCACTGTCCGTGAGGAGGGCAGATGCGCAGACCCACCCTGGCCGCCGGCTTGCTGGCCGCGGTCACACTCACCGCAGCCGCTATCACCGGGCTCAGCGCGGCGGGCGCCGCGACCCCGCAAGCGCAGGTCAATTCGCTGAGCAGCAACTGGTACGCCTCCGCGCCGTACCTGATGCCGCAGAGCAACAACCCGCCCGACCCGATCACGGTCATGAACGCGACCGGGCAGAAGGCGTTCCAGCTCGCGTTCATCCTCGCGCCCAACGGCGGCGGCTGTTCCCCGACGTGGGACGGGACGTCGCCGGTCAGCAGCGACACGGCCGTCGCCGGGGTGATCAACCGGATCCGCGGCAACGGCGGCGACGTCTCGGTGTCGGTCGGCGGTTACGGCGGCACCAAGCTCGGCCAGACCTGCGGCACCGTCTCGGCGACCGCCGCGGCCTACCAGCAGGTGGTCGACAAGTACGGCCTCAAGGCGATCGACTTCGACCTCGAGGAACCCGAGTACGAGAACGACGCCGCCATCGCCAACGAGCTGGGCGCCGCGCAGACGTTGCAGCGCAACAACCCCGGCCTCTACGTCTCGGTCACCATGCCGGGCACGGCGGCGGGCACCGGCTGGTTCGGCACCCTGCTGATCGACAAGGCCAAGTCCATCGGCTTCACCCCGAACAACTTCTCGATCATGCCCTTCGACGGCGGCTTCAACGGCGGCTCGTCGCAGGTCTCCGCGCTCGAGGCGTTGCACGGCCTGCTGATGCAGCACATGGGCTGGGACAGCGCGACCGCCTACGGCCACGAGGGCTTCTCCGGCATGAACGGCAAGTCCGACGCGGCCGAGATGTTCTACCAGGCGGACTTCCGCACCGTGCTCGACTACGCGAAGAGCCACCACCTCGCCCGGTTCACCTTCTGGTCGGTCAACCGCGACCGGCAGTGCAGCGGCACCACCGACAACGGTGTGTGCAGCAACGTGCCCCAGAACGACTGGGACTTCACGAAGTTCACCACCGAGTTCGCGGGCGCCGCCCCGCCCACCACCACGCCGCCCACCACGACGACGACCACCTCACCGCCCGGCAACTGCACCGCGCCGGCCTGGAACTCGACCCAGGCCTACACCGGCGGATCCGTCGTCTCCTACAACGGCCACCAGTGGACGGCCAAGTGGTGGACGCAGGGCGACATCCCGGGCAACAACAGCCAGGACGTGTGGGCCGACAACGGTGCGTGTGGTGGCTCGACGCCACCTGCCGGTAGTTGCGGTTCCGTCGCGGCCTGGAACTCCACGCAGGCGTACACGGGCGGTTCGGTGGTGACCTACAACGGTCACAAGTGGACCGCGAAGTGGTGGACGCAGGGCGACACCCCGGGCAACAACAGCCAGAACGTCTGGGCCGACAACGGTTCCTGCTGATCCCAAGAACGCTGATCCCCCAGAACATGGTCCCGCGGTGGGCACGGGCGCACACCAAACCGCCCACCGCGGGGCCACCCCAACGCCTCTTCCCTTCCCCTCGGGAGAACCCACGATGAGAAAGTCCACCCGCGCCGCCATCAGCGCGGCGGCCGCGGCGGCCGCCGTCGTCAGCGGCATGGTGCTCGCGACGGCCGGGCCGTCGTCGGCCGCACCGGCCGAGACGCACGCGGCCGCCGGCAGCGGCGGCGTGCGCGTTGCCTACTTCGACCAGTGGTCGATCTACGCGAACGCGTACTACCTCAAGAACGTCGACGCCATCGCCAACAACCTCGACTACATCCTGTACGACTTCGAGAACATCGACCCGGCCAACCTCACCTGCTTCGAGGCCACGAAGGCCAGCGACACCGGCCCGACCGGCGAGCAGAACCCCAACGCGGGTGACGGCGCGGGCGACCAGTTCGCCGACTACCAGAAGACCTTCGACTCGAGCATCAGCGTCGACGGCACCTCCGACACCTGGAACATGCCGATCGTCGGCAACTTCCACCAGTTGCAGGAACTCAAGGCACGCCACCCGAACCTGAAAGTCCTTGTTTCCCTTGGTGGCTGGACCTACTCGAAGTACTTCTCCGACGCGGCCGCCACCGACGCCTCCCGCAAGAAGTTCGTCAGCTCCTGCGTCGACATGTTCATCAAGGGCAACATCCCGGCGGCCGGTGGCTTCGGCGGGCCCGGCACCGCGGCCGGCATCTTCGACGGCTTCGACATCGACTGGGAGTACCCGGCCTCGGGCGCAGGTCACCTCGGCAACCACACCAGCCCGAACGACACCCAGAACTTCACCGCGCTGCTGGCCGAGTTCCGCAGCCAGCTCAACGCGGCCGGGTCGGGCTACAAGCTCTCCGCCGCGCTGCCCGGCGGCCAGGACAAGGTCGCGAAGATCGAGACCGGCAAGATCCACCAGTACCTCGACTTCGCCAACGTCATGAGCTACGACATGCACGGCGCGTGGGACGCGACCGGTCCGACGAACTTCCAGGACCCGCTGTACCCGGCGCCGAACGACCCGTCGACGCCGATCCCGCCGGGCAACGAGAAGTACTCGATCGACGGGATCTTCAACGCCTACATCCACGGTGATCCCGCGTACGGCATCGCGGGCGGGTTCCCGGCGAACAAGCTGAACCTCGGTGTGCCGTTCTACTACCGCGGCTGGACCGGTGTCGCGGCCGGCGCGAACCACGGGCTCTACCAGGCCGCGTCCGGGCCGTCGCCGGGGCACCCGATGTCGGGCAACACGCCGGGAACGGCGATGTACAAGGAACTCACGGGGCTGGTGGACAACCCGTCGACGACGTTCTTCGACAACACGACCCAGTCCGCGTGGTTCTACGACGGGAACAACTTCTACACCGGCGAGTCCAAGCAGTCGATCAAGGCACGGATGGATTACGTGCACTGCAAGGGCCTCGGCGGGGCGATGATGTTCTCGCTGTACGACCTCGACCCGGCGTCGACCTTGTTCCACTCGGTCGTCGACGGTCTGGCGTCCACACCGTCCTCATGCGACGGTCCGCCGCCGACCACCACCACGACGACCACGCCGCCCACCACGACGACGACCACCACGACGCCGCCGCAGAGCTGCACGGAACCGGCGTGGGTCGCGAGCCAGGCCTATACGGGCGGGGCTGTCGTCTCCTACAACGGGCACAAGTGGACCGCGAAGTGGTGGACGCAGGGCGACGTCCCGGGCAACAACAGCCAGAACGTCTGGACCGACAACGGGGTGTGTGGTGGTGGGTCGACGCCACCTGCCGGTAGTTGCGGTTCGGTGGCGGCCTGGAACTCGACCCAGGCGTACACCGGTGGCTCGGTGGTGACCTACAACGGGCACAAGTGGACCGCGAAGTGGTGGACCCAGGGCGACACCCCCGGCAACAACAGCCAAGGCGTCTGGACCGACAACGGCGCCTGCTAGTTCACGTGATCACGTGGCGGGGTCCGACGAGGGCGATCCCGCCACGTGGTCACCTTTCCCCTTGCCCTTCCCGCTACCCGGGCCGTGGCCGGGCTGAGCCGACGGGGGACTGGTCTTGGCCTGGGTCTTGACCTGCGTCTTGGGTGCGGTCTTCTCCGGGGCGGGCTTGGGGTGTTGGGCCTGGGTCGGCGGGTGAGCGTTGTCGTGCGCGGCAACGGTTTCCGCCGCGGGCACGACCCTGTTGCCGGTCGTGGGGCGAATCGTGCCCGGCGGGTCGGCCACCACCGGCGCGAACTGCCCGGGCACCGGTTCGCCGCTGGTGTTCGCCGACGACGAGGCCGGTAGCCACGCCGCCGTGACCAGCCCGGCCGCGGCCACCGTCGCCGCGCCGGCCAGCAACGCCGTCCTGGCCCGCTGCCTGCGGTTCGGTGCGAGCACGGCCACCTGGCCCTCGCTCGAGAGCAGCTCCGCTGCCTGCGCGGCGGTCGGCCGCTGGGCCGGATCGGTGGCGGTCATCCGCAACAGGACGTCGGAAAGCCAGTCCGGTGCGTTGTGCGGCCGTCGTGGCGTGCGGTGCAGCCGCGCCAGCGCGCATTCGATCGCGGTGCCGTCGTATTCGGGGAACCCGCTCAGGCACTCCAGCAGCACGAGGCCCAGCGCGTAGACGTCGAGTGCGGCCGAGGGCGGCTGACCCTTGACCTGTTCGGGCGCGAGGTAGGCGGCCGTGCCGTTGACGAAGCCGCTCTGCGTCCACCGCGTCCGGCCCTGGCGGTAGGACACGCCGAAGTCGTTGAGCACCGGTCTGCCGTCCTGGGTGATCAGGATGTTGGACGGCTTCACGTCGCGGTGCACGATGTCCTGGCCGTGCACGTAGGCGAGCGTCCGAGCCAGGTCGGCGCCGATGCGGGCGACCTCGCCGGGCCGCATCGGCCCCAGTTCCAGCAGCTCACGCAGCGTCGGGCCAGGCACGTACGCGAGCACGAGGAAAGGGCGGTCGCGGTACTCGCCCTCGTCGAGGACGGCGACCAGCCCCGGGTGGTCGAGCCGGGCCAGCACCCGGCCCTCCTCGCGGAAGCGCCGGTCGGTCGAGCCCGGGCGTAACAGCTTGATCGCGACGGTCTTGCCGCTGTCCTGGTGGACCGCCCGGAAAACCACCCCCATCCCACCGGATCCGATGCGTTCACTGATCCGGTAGCCGCCGGGCAGCACGGCGCCGGTGCCGAGCTCAAGGGTCATGCGTCTCACCTACCACGCGTGAGGGGGCACCAAACGCTCAACGAGAGGTGCGCCGCGAGGTGACGTCAGGGTAGCCTTGCAGCACAGTCAGGGTGGCCTGACAGATTTGGGGAGGCAAGCGATGGTTCAGCGGGATGCTTGGGGCGAGGGTGAGCAGTCTTGGGCGGAATTGCTTGCCTGGGCACGGATCCAGGACGGTGGTGATGCCCTGGCCGCGCTGCACAACATCGGTCAGCTGCGCCGGCTGCTGGACGAGACCGAGTTCGCCGCGGTCCGCGCAGCCCGCCGCGAGGGCCGGTCGTGGGCGGAGATCGCGGTCAAGCTGGGCGTGACCCGTCAGTCGGCCTGGGAGCGCTGGCGCGACGTCGATGCCGAGCCGGGCGAGCAGGAGCCGGCGCCGGCGGGTGTCCTGTCGCGCGCGGCGGCTCGCATGGCCCGGCGGGGGGCCACGGTCACGGTGCCGTCGGTGATCGGCATGACGGTCGAGGACGCCCGCGACACGCTCCAGGGCCGCGGGCTGGTCGGCATCTCCGCCGACGACGGCGACGTGCCGATCGCCCAGCTGATCCTGGGCGGCGCGGTGGTCACCGACCAGAGCCCGGAGTCCGGCGCGGTGGTCTCGCCCGGCTCGCCGATCAAGCTGTGGACGCGCACGGGCGGTGGCGGCGCGGGCGTGCGCGAGCCCCGCCGCCCGCGGCCCACGCCGCAGGTCGGGCTCAAGATGCAGGACACGCCGCACGACGAGGAGGTCGGCCGGTCAGTCGGCCGCGCTCGCCGCAGTGGATGAGACCGGCTGGGTGGCGCTCTCGTCGGTGCCGAACCGGATGCCCTTGGCCTCCTTGCCCATGAGCGTGAGCGCCGCGACCGCGATCAGCACCGGGATGATCGTGACGGCCAGTGCGAACGGGTAACCGTGCGACTCGGCCAGCGACTCCTGGATCGGCAGGTTGAACGCGGCAAGGCAGTTGCCGAGCTGGTAGGTCACGCCGGGGTAGAAACCGCGGATGGCGTCGGGGGACATCTCGGTGAGGTGCGCCGGGATGACCCCCCACGCGCCCTGCACCATGACCTGCATCAGGAAGGAGCCGAGGCACAACAGGAACGCTGTGTGCGAGTAGGCGAACAGCGGCACGAGCGGCAGACCGAGCACGGCGCAGAACGCGATCGTGTAGCGGCGGCCGAAGCGCTCGGACAGCGAGCCGAAGACCAGCCCGCCGATGATCGCGCCGATGTTGTAGACGACCGCGATCCACTTCGCGGTGACGCTGTCGATGCCGGCGCCGCCGTCCTGGTGCGCGGACAGGAAGGTCGGGTAGACGTCCTGGGTGCCGTGGCTCATCCAGTTGAACGCGGTCATCAGCAGGACCAGGTAGACGAACCGGCGGACGATCACCGGATTGGTCACCACGTCGCGCAGCCTGGTCTTGGTGACCCGCATCCGGTCCTGGGCCTTCTCCCAGACCTCCGACTCCCGCACGCGCGAGCGGATGATCAGGCTGATCAGCGCCGGGATGATCGAGAGGCCGAAGAGCCAGCGCCACGACAGGCCCATCGCGTTCAGCACGAGCAGCGAGGCCAGCGACGCGAGCAGGTAGCCGAACGAGTAGCCCTCCTGCAGGAGCCCGGAGAAGAACCCGCGCCGTGACGGCGGGATCTTCTCCATGGCGAGCGCCGCTCCGAGGCCCCACTCGCCGCCCATGCCGATTCCGTAGAGCAGGCGCAGGACCATCAGCACGGTGAAGTTCGGCGCGAACGCGCACAGGAAGCCGACGATCGAGTAGAAGACGACGTCGGTCATCAGCGGGATGCGCCGGCCGACCCGGTCGGCCCACAACCCGAAGAGCAGCGCGCCGACCGGCCGCATGAGCAGCGTCGCCGTGGTGATGAAGGCCACCTCGGTCTTCTGCATGTGGAAGCTCTTCGCGATGTCCGCGTAGACGAACAGCACGATGAAGTAGTCGAAGGCGTCCATGGTCCAGCCCAGCTGGGCCGCGATGAAAGAGTTCCGCTGGTCTGTGGTCAGCCGTTCCCTGGGCATGCCGCGCTCCTCGCGAAGTTCCGGCCGCATCGTCCACCCAGTGTGAATCGATCACCGATCATCAACCAGACGAGTGTCTGATTGGTCCCGGAAATTCCTTGTTCTCCTGCCGGGCGCGGAGCCGCTGCCCGCACTTCGTTACGCTGATCGGGTGCCGGTGAACACGATGCTGCGGGGGCTGCGAGCCCGGGTCATTGCGTGGCTTGGACGGCGGTATCTGGCCAAGGTCGGCAGCGACGGGCTCGACCTGTCGAAGCTGCCCGACAAGCTGCTGTGGCCGCTCAAGCGCGACGAGCTCGATCCGGTGCCGGAGATCGCCCAGGCCCGGGAAACCGAGCCGATCAAACACCTCGACGCGCCGTTCGGCTTCAGCGCGTGGCTGGTCAGCGGGCACGCCGAGGTGCGCGAGGTGCTGAGCATGCACGACGCGTTCTCCAACGACTTCGGCAACCTGGTCGGCAGCGCGGGGATCACGGAGGGCAACCCGGGTGGCCTCGGGTTCGCCGACCCGCCCGATCACACGCGGCTGCGCAAGATGCTCACGCCCGAGTTCACGATGCGCAGGCTGCGCCGGCTGCAGCCGCGGATCACGGAGATCGTCGAGTCGCTGCTCGACGACATGGCGGCCGAGGACGGCCCTGTCGACCTGGTGCAGAAGTTCGCGCTGCCGGTGCCGTCGCTGGCCATCTGCGAGCTGCTCGGCGTGCCGTACGAGGACCGCGCCGACTTCCAGCGCCTGTCGACCGCGCGCTTCGACCTGTTCGGTGGCGCGGCCACCGCGGTCGGCGCGATCTCCGAGTCGGTCGAGTACCTCAAGCACATCGTGGAGAAGGAGCGCCGCAACCCCGGCGACGGCCTGCTCGGCGGCCTGGTCAAGGACCACGGCGACGACCTCACCGACGACGAGTTGGCCGGCATCGCCGACGGCCTGCTCACCGGCGGCCTGGAGACCACGGCCAGCATGGTGTCGCTCGGCGCGCTCGTGCTGCTGCGCGATCCCGCGTGCATGAAGGCCGCGGCCGGCACGGACGAAGAGGTCAACAAGCTGGTCGAGGAGCTGTTGCGCTACCTGACCGTCGTGCAGGTGGCGTTCCCGCGGTTCGCCAAGAAGGACCTGGACATCGGGGGAGTCCACATCGAGAAGGGCGACGTGGTCGTCGCGTCGCTGTCCAGCGCCAACCGCGACGCACGCCTGGGCGAGAACATGGACTCGGTCGACCCGTCCCGCCCGCTGTCACCGCACGTGGCGTTCGGCTACGGCATCCACCGCTGCGTCGGCGCCGAGCTGGGCCGGATGGAGCTGCGGATCGCCTACCCCGCCCTGGTGAACCGGTTCCCGGACATCAAGCTCGCGGTGGACCCGGCGGAGCTGGCGTTCCGCAAGGTGTCCATTGTGTACGGTGTCGAGTCCCTGCCGGTCCTGCTGAAGTAGCTGGTGCTGGCGCGCGGCTGCTGTTGGTGGGTGCTGCGTTCGTGGCGGCTGCCCCGGCCGTTGCGCGACCCACCAGGCGGTTGAACGCTGGACGTTCACGACGACCCGCCATGCCTGATCGCATCGCATCCCAGAACCGATGAACGCTAAGCGGCTAGAATCGCTGGCATGTCTGAGTTCCTGCAAGTCGTTACAGTTGCCGATACACAAGAAACGGCTATCCGTATCGCACGTTCTGCTGTCGGTCAGCGCCTTGCGGCCAGTGCGCAAATCCTCGGGCAGGCGACAACCGTCTTTTGGCACCTTGGCGAACTCGGCGAGGGACAGGAATGGGTAATCGTTCTGAAGACCGAAACAGCGCGGTACGCTGAATTGCGAGAACACCTGCTCGCAGAGCATCCCTGGGATAACCCCGAAATTACAGCAATCGAAATGACGCATGGAACTGACGCCTACTTCGAATGGATTCGGCGCACCGTGAGTCCTGACGCTTAGTTCTGCGCCATCTCGAACACTTCCGCGACTCTCGGCAGAGCGCGATGCATTCTCAATCGATGGACAACCGAGCCAATGTGCATGCCTGGTCGAACTGATGCCACACCTTCGGCCAGTTGAATGCATTCAATCGTGACAGCCGCTGCTCGCTCGATCTCGTTGTTATCAATCAGGGCGTGAGCGAGTGAAGCTGAGTACAGAGACTTGTCTCGCGCTTGAGTGCTGTCGAACTTGGCCAGAGCTTTATCCAGCACCGAGATGGCACGAGACGGCTGACCCAGTTCCGTCCAGCAGCGCCCTGACATGATGTCTATTTCGTTTTCGTCTACCCAGAATACCCAGTCCGGTTCAGCACGCGTTGTTTCTGTGTTCAGTGCGGTTCGAGCGTCGGAGAGTGCTTTTTCAGTTGCATAACCGTCCTTGGCAGAGGCGTAAGTCAGCGCTTTTCTTTCGAGCAGGAGTGCGCGAACCTTCGGCGTAGCGTGCTTCTCGGCCGTAGCGAAAGATGCTTCAGCAAGTTCGATGTTTGGAGAACTGGCACTAACGTCTTGGTAGGCGAGGAAGGCGAGCGCGTTTCCAGCTAGTGCCGCATCGCCTGCCTCTTTCGCTGCGTCAAGGCTACGTCGATAGTGACCCGTGGCCTCGGCGTGCATTCCAGCATCGAATGCCGCCCAACCGGCGAGTTGCGCCTGTTCCGAGATGACGCCAAGTAGTCGTGCTCTAATATCTGCCGTGCTGCTTGAGTGTGCGAAATACTCCACCGTCGAAGTGAGCTCGGAGAGATATGTTTGGTACGTGTCACGCCCGCCGAGGTAGTTGTCCAAGCGTCGCAGGCGAGCGGTTCGATCCAACAAGTAGCGGATATCGCTCTCGCCCACACTGAAACGGAGTCGAGGATGCATCGCGGCCGAGAATCCCAGTAGGGCACCGGCCGACGTCCCGAGGAAGCCACGCCTGTTGACGTACCCTCGGTCGGACTGTTCTGCAATTGGTCCCGATTCGGGTCCGGCCGGTTTGTTCAGTAGCTCAGCGAGCCGATCTCGCGAGATTTCAAGAACCTTTGCCAGCTTTGGCCATAGATAGGGTTGTGGCACATGCTGACCGGATTCCCAACGCATTATCGTCGATCGATCAACATGAAGCCTTTCGGCCAGTTGTTCCTGGCTGAGACCAGCAGCTTTTCGAGCCACGGCAAGCCCGACCCGCCTCGGCGTCCCTTGCTCATCATCAAGCTTGGGGTCAACGGGAACGCGGTTGGTGGTAGTGAGGTCGAACCACAGCAAGTCGTTGGGAATGGAAAGGGTCTCAGCCCATCTGATCATCTTGCTCATTGAGTCGACTACTGATTTGCCGTTTTCCAGCAAGCTAATCTGCGTTTGCGTCGTGCGAAGCCAAATTGCCAGCAGATCTTGACTGATGCCGTCCGGTCCGAATTGGTCGTGATGATCCTCAGCAGTGCGGAACAGGCGAAGAATCTTGCCCATGTCACGGGCTTCGAACGCGCTCCGAAATCGGGGGGACGTCCAGAACTCGTAGGGCATCATCGGCGGCTCGTCGCGGGTCATCGTCTCTACGTGCATGCGTTCGCAGGCCGAACACCGGGTGCCTGGGTTCCACACCGACAACCGTGTGCCGCACCCGCATGTACGACTCTCCACCGACCTGCGTTGGCCTTCGCGACCCATGATCACCCCTCGGCGGCCCGCCCTACCTGCGCTGAAGCACCAAGCGTAACTGGTCAACCACTCAGGAAGGCACGCCGTGCGGTCGTCCTCAGGGCGCCGAAAGGGTGGCGATTAGGATGCAGAAATGTGGCGCTCCTGTGGTTGACCTGCGGGAACGCTGCAATAGCAGTTGATGTTGAGTCGAGCAATCGGCTGTCGGAGTCCGCACGGTGCCCGATGGGGGCGCTAGGTCGAGCCTGCTCTGTAGTTCCCTCTGCGGGGACGGCATCTTGTGTCTCTCAGGCCCGGGTTGCGCCATGCGGTACGGGTTTCACCACCAACCCGTCCAACCCCGTCCCGGCCTCTAGGTCTAGAGGCTTCCCCGCTAGACCTAGACCCGGTGCTAGCGCCTGTTTGCAAAGTGGATCTTCGTTGAGTGAAGCTCCCCAAGATCCATACGTCAATGATGTCACAAAGCTAGGCTGAATGGTCGATAAGAAGCCTCCAGTGAAGGTCACCGAGCAGGCCAAACCCACGTGAACGCCAGACTGCTCCTTCAACCTCGTCCGCGTTGAACAATTACGCCCGAGGTTGAGCAAAAGTAACCCGTCGAACAGCATCAGCCAACAAGGCAGAGGGCTCAGGTGGCATCTCGGCACAATGCCACCCAACGATCCCGTCGGGCCGAACCAGCACGGCTCCACCCGAAAGCAACCCGGCAAGCTTGGCGAACTCGGGGTCGACCGCAACACACCGAACCCCAGCCGCCGAAGCTGCCATCTCCCAGGCCTCGGCCGTGGCAAGCAACGTCAAGCCGGAGACGAGGTCCAACGACGACATCCCGGGTTTCACCCAAACATGGGGGATTCGAGTCCCAGGCCGGCCCCCAGGTGCATACTGATCCACCGGCGATTCACTCCGGCCATCCGGCACAAACGCCCCGCCCTCGCCATACTGCGCTCCAAAAACGGCCGCCCCCATGTCAAACGCGACCTTCTCGCTGGTAATACTCTTGATCATGTCCCCAAGATGCCCAGCGCTCCCGCTGGAGAACTCCGCGGTGGCGTATCCAACGGGATACCGCTCGGCATGATAAGTGTCGAGCAAACCCTCACCGGCGACTCCGCTCAGAACAAACGCAAGTTTCCACGCCAGGTTGTCCGCGTCCGCGATGCCGGTATTGGCCCCAGCCGCGGCCATCGGTGGCATGACATGCGCCGAGTCGCCCGCCAGGAACACCCGGCCCCCGCGGTAGGTGTCGGCCACGTACATGCCCGACTCCCACGGCAGGATGCTGATGATCTCCACTGGTACGTCGATGCCGATCACCGTGCGCAAGGTCGACACCCAGTGGTCGAGGTCCCGTTCGCCGTCGGTGGTGGAGAACAACCACCGGTCGGTCCCGTTGATCGACACGAACGCGCCCGACGCCGCCGGGTTCTCGATCGAGCACAGGTTGAACTCGCGACCCCTGACCAGTTCGGCGAGGTCCGCGCGGAAGTAGATGTCGAGGTTGGCCGCCAGGTGCCCGATCCCGCTGCGGGCGACCCCCAGCCGCTCGCGGATCGGGCTGCGGGCGCCGTCGGCGGCCACCACGTACTCGAATTCCACTGTGGACCCATCGGCCAGCACCGCGGTCTGGTCGTGCAGGTCCACCACTTCGGTCCCGAACCGCAGGAACGCCGGATCGATGGCGTCGCGCAGGACCGGCTCGAGCACGTCCTGCGGGCACAGCACGCTCGGCTCGGGGGAGAGCTCGGCGAAAGCGGCGTGCTGGGCGATCCGCTCGGTCAGGTTCGGCGTCAGCTCCGGCCAGGTCGCCATCGCGAGCGTCGCGCCGGTCAGCATGCCCTGGAAGTTCGCCAGGGCCTTGCTCGCCGCGCCGATCGCGTCGGTGACGCCGAGCCGGCGGAACACCTCCATGCTGCGCTGGTTGAACCGGCGCGCCTTGGGCTGTGGCGACGTGCCCGCGTGCCGCTCCACCAGCAGGAACGGCGTGCCGTACTGCTGCAGCAGCAACGCCGTGGTCAGGCCCGTGACGCCACCGCCGACGATCAGGACTCCGGTCTTGGTCATGTCGACCCCCTCATGCGTGTACAACGTACATGTACGTTGTACACGCACTGTACGATGTACACAAGGAGGTGGCCGATGGGTGTGACACCGCCGATCTGGTTGCTGCCCGAGGCGCCGCGCCGCCAGCGGGGCCTGGACCGCGACGGCATCGTGCGCGCCGCGATCGCCCTGGGCGACGAGGGCGGCGCCGACGCGGTGACCATGCGCGCGGTGGCGACCGCGGTCGGCTCGTCCACGCCGATGTCGCTCTACCGGTACGTGCACAACCGCGACGGCCTCGTCGACCTGATGCTGGACGCGGCGATGGCCGAGGTCGACGTGCCCGCCGAGCCGGGGGCGGACTGGCGGGCCGACGTGCTCGCGGTGGCGCGGTCGTCGTGGGCCATGACCGGCCGGCACCCGTGGTTCGCCGAACTGGTCCACAGCAGACCGCCCGCCGGGCCGAACTCCTTGCGCAAGCAGGAGTTCCTGCTCGCGGTGTTCGAGAAGGCAGGCGTCGCGCTGCCGACCGCACGCGGCTTCGCCCAGCTGGTCGACGGGCACGTCCTGGGCTCGGCCCTGCAGCAGGCCGAAGAGCGCAAGATGTGGCGCGCCAACGACTTCCGTTCGATCGACGACGTGAAGGCGGTGGCCGAGCAGTGGTTCGACGCGGGCCACGCGGCCACGCTCTACCCGCGGATCACCCAGCTGTTCACGAGCATGATGTCGGCGGACGCCGTGCCCGAAAGCCCCGACGAGCAGTTCGAACTGGGCCTGGCCTGCCTGCTCGACGGCATCGCGCAGCGCATCTAACGCCCGGTCGTCCCATCGATCTGCTCACGCAGGATGTCCGCGTGCCCGGCGTGCCGGGTGGTCTCGCCGGTCATGTGCGCGAGCACCCAGCGCAGCGTGTGGTGGTTGCCCTCGACCGGGATCGCGAACCGGGCCTCCGGGTCGCCCGCGGCCGCGATCAGCCGGTCGCTCTCCTCGATCGCGTCGCGGTAGTCCCGCAGCACGTCCGCGGCCGGCCGGTCGGCGGGCACCACCATGCTGAAGTCGCCCGCCCACGGCCGACCGGCGAGGTGGTGGCCGAACCAGCACCGCTCGGCATCGGTGAGGTGCTGGACCAGCCCGAGGATCGACGTGCCGCTGTCGACCAGCACCCGGCGCAGCTGCTCCTCGTCGAGCCCTTCGGCCTTCTTCAGCACGCAGTGCCGGGCGAAGGACAGGAACGCCAACGCCGTGTCGAGCTCACCGGTGTCGACGCGCGGCACCGGCTCCCGCTGGGTCTCCGCCATCAGTTCAGGATGCGGGTGCCCTGCGGCACGTCGCCGTCGCCGCCCAGCACGTCCTCGGCGAACTCCGCCAACGCGGTCAGCGCGATCCGCTGGCTGAACGGGCCGTAGGACACCCGTGCCACGCCCAGCTCTTCCATGCGCCGCAACGGCAGCGAGCCCGGCAGCTTGATCAGGGTCAGCCGCCGCGGGCCGAACGCCTCGACCAGCGTCGTCACCGCCGCCTCGTCCAGCACACCCGGCACGAACACGACCGGCGCGCCCGCGTCCAGGAACGCCTTGCCCCGCTCGACGGCGTCCGCCAGCTTCTCCGGCGTCGTGCCGCGCAGCAGCACGTCGGTCCGCGCGTTCAGCACGAACGGCACGCCCTCCGCCTCGGCTGCCCGCACCACGGCCTCGACCGCGGCGACGGCGTCGGGCAGCGGCTTGACCTGGTCCTCCAGGTTCGCGCCGACGACGCCCAGGCCGATGGCGCGGCGCACGGTCTCGCCGGGGTCGCCGTAACCGGCCTCGAGGTCCGCCGTGACCGGCAGGTCGGTGGCCGCGGCGATGCGGCCGATCGCGGTGAGCATCTCCTCGACCGGGATCTTCTCGCCGTCGGGGTAGCCGTGCGACGCGGCGATCGAGTGGCTCGCCGTGGCCAGCGCCTTGGTCCCGGGCAGCTCGGCGATCACCTTCGCCGACACCACGTCCCAGACGTTCACGACCTTCAGCAGTTCGGGCGCGCGGTGCAGCTCCAGCAGCGCTGCGGCTTTCTCGGCGGTCATGAGTTCACTCTAAGGCGCCGGTCTCCCAGTCCTCGATGGACGTCCACGCGCGCAACGAGCGGCAGGTCTCGAACCGGTGGTGCTCGCGGGTCACCGGGTCGGTGAACTCGAGCACGCTCGCGAGCAGCTGCAACGGCCGGCGGAAGTCGTCGAGCGGGGTGTCGTGCAACGTCGGGTAGAACGTGTCGCCGAGGATCGGGATGCCGAGCTCGCTCATGTGCAAGCGCAGCTGGTGGGTCCGGCCGGTCGCGGGCAGCAGCCGGTAGTGCCCGAGGCCGTCGCGGTGCTCCAGCAGCTCGATCCGGGTCTCGGCGTTCGGCGGACCGGCCACGGTGCACGCGGTGATGACACCGCGCTCCTTCATGATCCGGCTGTGCACGGTGCGGGGCAGTTCCAGCTCGGGGTCGTACCGAGCGATCGCGCGGTATTCCTTGCGCACCTTGCGATCGCGGAAGAGCGTTTGGTAGGCGCCCCGGCGTTCGCGCTGGATCACGAACATCACCAGGCCGGCGGTGACCCGGTCGAGCCGGTGGGCCGCGCTCAGCTCGGGCAGGCCGAGTTCGGTGCGCAGCCGCACCAGTGCGGTCTGCAGCACGTGCTTGCCCCGGGGGATGGTCGACATGAAGTGCGGCTTGTCCACCACCAGCAGGTTCTCGTCGCGGTGCACGACGGCGAGCTCGAACGGGACCGGCACCTCCTGCGGCAGGTCCCGGTGCAGCCACACGACACCGTGCGGCACGAACGGCGCGTCCGGCGCGATCGGCCCGTGCTCGCCGGCGATCTCGCCGGCCGCGAGCATCTGGTCGATCCGGTCCGGCTCGACCATCGGCAGCCGTTCGACGAGGTGGTCGCGGATCGTCGCCCACGGGCCCGCGGCGGGCAGCCGCAGGCGGGCCGCGTCGAGCCCGTGGCGTTGCGGCAGCGGCGAGGTCAGCTTGCGCCTCACCGGCCGAACCGCATCCGGAAGTCGCGGGCGATCGCGCTGAAGGCGGGGGAGCGGCCGTGCAAGAACCCCAGCGGGCCGTCCTCGTCCACCTGCCAGGCCGACCGTGCGGCCACCGGTTTCGCCCGCACCCGCACCGGGCTGACCAGCGGCCCGTCCCGCACTGGCCCGTCCTGCAGTACCGAGAACGCGGCCGGCAGCCGCACCGGCAAGCCCGCCACCGGCCGGTACACCGCCCGAGCGATCGACTCCGCCACAAGGCTTTCACCGAAGGAGAACTCGGCGAGTTCCTTCGGGATGTGCCACAACGCGCGGCCACCGGCCCGCGACACGGGGCTGTCCACCCAGATGTGCGTGATGCACGCGCCGATGCCGTGTCCGTTGTGGACGGCCACGGTGGCCATCAGCTCCCGGTAGGCCAGCACCCCGCCGTGGCGGTAGTCGACCCACGCGGTCACGACCAGCCCGCGACCACCGAACTCGATCGGACGGATTCCCTGCGGCACAGCGGGAAGCTCATCCAGGACCCACCCGGACAGGTAGGCGTCGCCGACGAGCCGCCAAGGGGACGGCGGGTAATCAGCCATGTTCGTGATAGTCCGATCGCTCGGCGCGCCTGGTCTTCACCCGGTACGCCGTCACCGTGCCCGGCCAGTTGTTCGTGATGCGCCCGGCCTGGTCGCGGTACCAGCTCGAGCACAGCGTCCACACCGAGCGCCGCAGCCGGGCCTGAATCTCCCGGTCGAACCGGTCCGCGACTTCGGCGCGCACCTCCAGCGCGCGACCGGGGCGCACCGTGCGCAGCAGGTCCACGACGTAGCGCGCCTGCGACTCCAGCATGTAGATGATCGAGCCGACGCCGAGGTTGGTGTTCGGCCCGTACATGAGGAACAGGTTCGGGAAGCCGGGCACGGTCATGCCCAGGTACGCCCGCGCGCCGTTCGACCAGGCCTCCGCCAGGGCGCGGCCGCCGCGCCCGCGGATCGCGATCGGCGCGAGGAACTCCGAGGCGGCGAAGCCGGTGCCGTAGATGATCACGTCGGCCGGGTGCTCGATGCCATCGGCCGTGCGCACACCACCAGTGGTGATCTCGGTGATCTTCTCGGTCACCAGCTCGACGTTGGGCCGGGTCATGGCCGGGTAGAAGTCGTTGGAGAACAAGGCGCGCTTGCACCCCGGCGCGTAGTCGGGCGTCAGCTTGGCCCGCAGACCGGGGTCGGCGACCTGGTGGCGCAGGTGCCAGCCCGCGAGCCAGGCCACCGCCTTGCGCAGCACCGGCAGGTCGACCAGGCCCAGCGCGAGCACCTCGCACAGCAGCCAGATCGCGAACCGCTCGACCAGCCGGGTCAGCGGGAGCCGGCGGAACAACCGCTTGTGCCAGGGCCGGTAGCGGACGTCGGGCTTGGGCAGCACCCACGGCGCCGACCGCTGGAACACCGTCAGCCGGCTCGCCTCGCGGGCCACGTGCGGCACGAACTGGATCGCGCTCGCGCCGGTGCCGACGACCGCGACCCGCTTGCCGTCGAGGGGGACCCCGTGGTCCCAGCGCGCCGAGTGGAACGCGGGGCCGCGGAAGCCCGCCATGCCGGGGATGTCCGGCAGCGCGGGGCGGGAGAGCTGGCCGACGGCGGGGACGAGGACGTCGGCCCGCAGCACCTCGCCGGTGCCGGTCGTGACGACCCACTCGGCCTCGGCCTCGTCGTAGGCCGCGGCCTCGACCGCCACGCCGAAGCGCAGGTGCGGGCGCAGCCCGTGCTCGTCGACCACCCGCCGCATGTAGTCGTGGATGTCCTCGCGCAAGGAGAAGCGCATCGGCCAGTCCGGGTTCGGCACCGTCGAGAACGAGTACAGCGGCGACGGGATGTCGCAGCCGGCCCCGGGGTAGGTGTTGTCCCGCCAGACGCCGCCGAGGTCGTCCGCCCGCTCCAGGACGGTGAACTCGGTCAGCCCGGCCTTGCGCAGCTCCAGCGCCATGGCGAGGCCGCCGAAGCCCGCCCCGACGATCAGCACCGATGGTCCCGGCATGCGCTCACCGTAACCGGGCCGTCCGGCCGCCGAAAATTGTCGGTGGGTCGCGCGACGATGGCGCCATCAGCTTCCCGACCGACCACCAGCTTCCCGACCGACCACCAGCTTCCCGACCGACCACCAGCTTCCCGACCGACCACCAGCTTCCCGACCGAGAGGTGCCACCATGCCCGGCAACGTCCTCCCCATCGCCGACGAACGCGAAGGGCTGGTCAACTACCTCGCCCACCAGCGCTACGTGCTGCGCCTGACCGCGTACGGCCTGACCGACGAGCAGGCGCGCGCGACGCCGACCGAGAGCACGCTGAGCGTCGGCGGGCTGATCAAGCATGTGGCGCACACCGAGGACGGCTGGATGGACACCGTCCTGCAGCAGCCGCAGGCCATGGACCCCGAGCAGTACATGGCGAACTTCCGGCTCGGCGACGACGAGACGCTCGCCGACGTGCTCGCGTTCTACGACAAGGTGGCGGCGCGCACCGAGAGCGTGGTGGCGGGCTTCGCCGACCTCGGCGCCGAGGTGCCGATCCCCAAGGGCGTTCCCTGGTTCCCCGACGAGGGCTCGTGGTCGGTGCGGTGGGTGCTGCTGCATCTCATCCAGGAGACCGCCCGCCACGCCGGGCACGCCGACATCGTCCGCGAGCACGTCGACGGCGCGACCGCGTACCCGTTGATGGCCGCCGCCGAAGGCTGGCCGGAGAGCCCGTGGATGAAGCCGTGGCGCCCGGCGGCCCAGCCGGGGTGATCATGCTCCGGCTCCGCAATTCCCAGAGGCTTTCGGCCCTATTGGTAAATATGGGATCCGAAATGATCAATGGACGTTGCTTCTTCACCGGACGTGCGCGCTTCTGGTTATCCGGCGGCACGTGTCCTCGACCACAGTGATCTTGGGTTTTCGTTGGCGCGATGGCGATTTCGCAACGTCGGGTGCCTGCCGCAACACGGTCCGTGAAGCGCATTTCCCTTTGGGGAAAGACGAGAAGAGCACCACTGCTCGAAAGGCTTGACAAGGCAACGCTAGTCCGATTGTGTGCAGACCGGATCGCGACAAGGGTGTCGCGATGCGTCCGGTCGAGTGAACGCGCCCGGACGTATGGAGGGGGTTGTCCGAGGGCACGGGGGCGCACGGACCTCAGTACCGAGCGTTGCACCGGAGGCCGCACGAATGGTCGAACCACAGCCCGCCGAACAGCGTGCTCGACGGTTCTCGTGGACGTCATGGCTCGACGACTGGCGCTTGCGCACGAAGGTCGCCGTGGTCCTGCTGATCCCCGTGGTCGTGGCGTTGGGGCTCGGCGGCATGCGCGTCAGCTCGCAATGGGACGAGGCCAGCCGGCTCAGTTCCGTGCGTGACCAGGTCACCGTCCTGCGCGGCGTCATCGAGCTCGCCGGGTTGGTGGACAAGGAAACCATCACCGCGGTCGCCGCCACCCCGCCGGAAGGTCTGGACATCAAGGTCCGGGCCGCGGCGGTCGACCAGAAGAGCACGGAAGTGCAGAACGCCGCCGACCACGCCGGGCTGCCCCCGGAGGTCGGCCGCGCGCTCAGCGCCGCCATCGGCCGGCTGAGCGCGCTGCGTTCGGCGGGCCGGGCCGACCCGGTCACGACCTCAGCCGGCTACCACGAGGTGGTCGGCCAGCTCAGCGAGGTCGTCACCGGCGTGGTCGCCTCGGCCAACAGCAGCGAGCTGGACACCGCGGCCAACTCGGTGCGCCTGCTGCTGCAGTTGCAGTCCACGCTCTCGGTCGAGGAAGGCCTGCTGCGCTCGGTCGAGTCCGGATCGATCCCGGCCGTGACGATCCAGGGCGCGCAGCGCGCCGCCTCCGAGGAGACGGTGCTCGGACAGCAGCTCTCGCGTGCCGTGCACGGCGACACCGCGGCCGCGTTCGCCGACGCCACCACCAGCGCGCCGAGCCGCCACGACGTGATCGACTCGGCGTTGTCGATCGACCTGACCGCGGAGCTGCGCGGGCTGCTGCCGGGCATCGAGTCCGAACTGGACAGCCTGAACGGCATCCTCGACGGCTACGTCACCACCCTCGCCGACCAGATCACCGCCGGCACCACCGACGCCCGCAACAGCGCGCTGCGCGACGGGATCATCGTAGTCGTCGCGTTGCTGGTCGCCCTGGTGATCGCGTTGCTGGTGGCCCGCTCGATCGTCCGCCCGATCGGCCGGCTGCACCGCGCCGTGCGCAAGGCGGCCGAGGAAGAGCTGCCCGAGACCGTGCAAAGGATCATCGCCGGCGAGGCCGTGGACTGGTCCCGCATCGAACCGGTCGGCGTGAGCTCGAACGAGGAGATCGGTCAGCTCGCCCGCGGCTTCGACGAGATGCACCGCCAGGCCGTGCGCATGGCCGCCGAGCAGGCCGACCTGCGCCGCCAGGTCAGCGAGATGTTCATGACGCTCTCGCGGCGCAGCCAGTCGCTGGTCGAACTGCAGCTCTCGGAGATCGAGACGCTGGAGTCGCAGGAGCAGGACCCGCAACGCCTCGACAGCCTCTTCCGCCTCGACCACCTCGCCACCCGCCTGCGCCGCAACGGCGAGAACCTGCAGGTGCTCGCGGGCGGCGCCCCCGCCCGCCGCGACCAGGGCCCGGTCACCGTCGTGGAGTTGCTGCGCGCGGCCACGTCCGCGGTGAAGGACTACCGCCGGGTGAGCGTCGGGCGCGCGCCGTCCGCGCTGCTGCGCGGTCACGCCGCCGCGGACGTCGTGCACGTGCTCGCCGAGCTGCTGGAGAACGCCACCCGGTTCTCCCCGCCGGACCAGAAGGTGTTGCTGACCGCCGACCGCGGCACCGACGGCGGCCTGCTCGTCGAGGTCGTGGACCGCGGTCTCGGCATGACCGCCGAGGACCTCGCCGCGGCCAACGAACGGCTCGCCGCGACCGGCGCCGCGAACCCGGACACCACCCGCCGGATGGGCCTGTTCGTGGTCAGCAAGCTGGCCGAGCGGCACGGTGTGACCGTGCGGCTGCGGTCCACCACGTCCACCGCCGGCAAGACGGGCATCACCGCGAGCGTGCACGTGCCGGGCGACCTGATCGTCGCGGGCGGCACCGACGCCGAAGGCGCGCAACGCGGGCCCGAGGCCGAGTCCCGCCACTCGCAGAAACCGGTCCCGCCCTCAACGCAACCATCGCAGCCATTGCAACCGTCGCAGTCGATGCCGTCACTGCAGCCGATGCAGCCGCTGCAGTCGACCCAGCCGTCGCAGCCGTTGTTGCCGGACATCCCGGCGCCCGCCCCGGCGCCCGCGGTCTCGCAGCCGCTGCCCACGGTGAAGGCGAACCCGACGTTCCAGCCGAGTTCCGGCCTGCACGCGCGGCCGGTCCCACCGCGCAACCCCGCGCCGACGGCCACCAACGGGCACACCGCGCCCGGCCGCCCGCCGGCCACGCCGATCTTCGACCAGCTCGCGTCCCGGTGGTTCACCCCGGAGCCGGTGGACGAGGACGAGCCGCCCCAGCCGCCGGTGTGGCACACCCCGGCCGACGCCGCCTGGCGTGCCGCTGGCGAGGCGGTCGGCCCGCCGGCGAAATCCGTCCCCACACCGCCGCCGCCCGTCGGCGGCACCACGTCGGCCGGGCTGCCCATGCGCAAGCCCGGGGCCCGGCTCGCGCCGGGCGCGTTGACCAACGCACAACCGAACAACCAGAACGTTGCACGCCCGGCGACCCCGGGCGGCAAGGGCAGCGGGACCGCGACCGATCGCGGTGATTTCCGCGATCCGGCGGCGATACGCAACAACTTGTCCCGCCACTACGAAGGTATGCGCAGGGCACGCCAGCGCACCAAGGCAGAGCCGGACAAGCGGTGATGGAGGAGGGGCACATGACCAGCAGCGGGCCGGGTCACCAGCAGCGCCAGGAGCAGCAGCCTTCGCTCGGCTGGCTGGTATCGGAGTTCACCAGGGACGTGCCGGGAGTCGCGCACGCCGTCCTGGTGTCCGCCGACGGGTTGCTCGTCGCAGCGAGCGACGGGTTGCCCCGTGACCGCGCGGACCAGCTCTCCGCCCTCACGTCCGGCTTGTCCAGCCTCACCGTGGGCGCCGCCGACCTGTTCACCGCGGGCCGCGTGGTGCAGTCGGTCATCGAGATGGAGCACGGCTTCATGATGTTGATGAGCGTCGGCGACGGGTCCAACCTGACCGTCCTCGCCGCGCCCGGGTGCGACATCGGCCTTGTCGGCTACGAGATGACGTTGCTCGTCGACCGGGTCGGCAAGGTGATCGACACGCCGATGCGCGGGCCGGTGGGGGCGGCTGGAGCCAGGAGTACATGATGACCGCGGACCCCCTTGATGCCAGACCCGCGGGCAAGCCCGCGGCGCTGGCCCGTCCGTACGCACTGACCGACGGCCGGACCCGGCCGACGGTCGAACTGGCGCTCGAGGCGCTGATCCAGACCACGATGTCCGACTGGACCGGGCGGCACGAGGAGACCAGCGTCCTGTGGTCGGTGGCCAACCTCTGCACGCAGCCGAGGTCGGTCGCCGAGATCGCCGCGCTGCTGAACGTGCCGATCGGCGTGGCCCGGGTGCTCGTTGGCGACCTCGTCGACGAGGGGCTTGTTTCGGTGCACGCCACGCTGAGCGGTGACGCGACGTGGGACGAGCGCCGTGACCTGATCGAACGGGTGCTCGGTGGACTTCGTGCGCTCTGAGCGGACCACGTCGGCCAAGATCGTGGTGGCCGGCGGGTTCGGGGTCGGCAAGACGACGTTCGTCGGCGCCGTGTCGGAGATCCAGCCGCTGCGCACCGAGGCGGTGATGACGGCCGCGAGCATGGACGTCGACGACCTCAGTGCGACGCCAGGCAAGACCTCCACGACGGTGGCGATGGACTTCGGCCGCATCACGCTGGCGGCCGACCTGGTGTTGTACGTGTTCGGCACGCCGGGCCAGCACCGATTCTGGTTCATGTGGGACGACCTGTCGCGCGGCGCCGTGGCCGCCGTGGTCCTCGTCGACACCCGCAGGCTCACCGACTGCTTCGGTGCGATCGACTACTTCGAGTCCCGCGGGCTGCCGTTCGTGGTGGCCATCAACCAGTTCGCGGGCACCCACCAGCACACGGCCGACGACGTCCGCGAGGCGCTGGCCATCGATCCGCGGGTGCCGGTCGTCACCGTCGACGCCCGGCTGCGCGAGTCGGCCAAGCAGACCTTGATCGTGGCGTCGGGGCACGCGCTGGGCGAACTCGGGCGGCAGGCGCCGAGTCCACTGGGGACGGTCGGTCGATGACGTTGTGTGCCTGATTGATCACGATAATCGTTAGCTTGTGCATTCATGCACAAATGAGCGGAAATTGTCGGTGGGTTCGGGCACACTGAAGATGAGCCGCCGTTCGGGGGACGGCTGGGGGCTCCACGGACTGCTCGCCAGGCCATGACACGGCCTTGTATCGAAACGGACCTCATGACCGCACAACCCGATATATCCGCAGGCCCAGCGTCAGACAAGCTGGACCGTGGCGTGCTCAAGGTCGCGGGCGTCGTCGTCCTCGGCGTTGTGATGTCCATCGTGGACGTCACCGTGGTGAACGTCGCGCTGCAGGCGCTGAGCCAGGCGTTCAAGACTTCGCTGGACACCATCCAGTGGGTGGCGACCGGTTACATGCTCGCCCTCGCGACCGTGATCCCGGTCACGGGCTGGGCGTGCCAGCGTTTCGGTACCAAGCGCCTCTACATGCTGTCGATCTTCATGTTCCTCGTCGGCTCCGTGCTCGCGGGCATGGCGTGGAACATCGAGTCGCTGATCCTCTTCCGGGTCATCCAGGGTCTCGGCGGCGGCATGCTGATGCCGGCCGGCATGACGATCATGACCCAGGCGGCGGGCCCGGCCCGGGTCGGCCGCGTGATGGCCGTGCTCGGCGTGCCGATGCTGCTCGGCCCGATCGGCGGCCCGATCCTCGGTGGCTGGCTGGTCGACTCGTTCAGCTGGCACTGGATCTTCTTCATCAACGTGCCGATCGGCATCGTGGCGCTGGTGCTGGCCTGGCGGGTGCTGCCCAAGGACAACCCGGAGGGGGCGAAGAAGTTCGACTTCCCCGGCATGCTGATGCTCTCGCCCGGCGTGGCGCTGCTGATCTACGGCGTGTCGAACGTGCCGAGCGCGGGTGGGTTCAGCCACACCAAGGTGTGGTTGCCGATGCTCGCGGGTGTCGTGCTGATCGCCGGCTTCGTGTTCCGCGCGCTGCGGTTCGAGAACCCGCTGATCGACCTGCGGCTGTTGAAGAACAAGGTGTTCGCCTCGTCGGTGATCACCATGACGTTCTTCGCCGTCGCGTTCTTCGGCGCGATGCTGCTGTTCCCGCTGTACTTCATCCTGGTGCGGGAGCAGTCGGCGCTGCACGCCGGTCTGCTGCTGGCCCCACAGGGCCTGGGCGCGATGGTGACCATGCCGATCGCGGGCCGGCTGGCCGACAAGGCGGGCGTGCGCAAGCTGGTGCTGCCGGGGCTGGGGCTGATCATCGTCGGCATGGCGATCTTCACCCAGATCGAGGCCGACACCAACTACTGGCAGATCATGGGGACGCTGTTCCTGATGGGCCTCGGCATGGGCTTCACGATGATGCCGATCATGACGGCGGCGCTGCAGACCTTGACCCACAAGGACGTGCCGAACGCGTCGACCACGCTGAACATCGTCCAGCAGACCGCGGGTGCCATCGGCTCGGCGATCATGTCGGTCATCCTGGCCGGCCTGCTCGCGACCCGCTTCGGCGTGCCGACCGAGCAGGGCCAGCTGGTGGCGACCGTCGCCATCCGCGACCCGAGGTTCCCGACCCACGCCCAGGCGCCGACCCTGGCCACGGACGCGTTCGCCCACACCTTCACGTGGGCGGCGATCCTGATCGCCCTGTGCCTGATCCCGGCAATGATGCTGCCGTGGCGCAAGCCCGCCCCCGCGCCCAGCACGGACGGCGACGCCACCGAGGCACCGCCGGTGATGCTCACCCACTGAGCCTGGCCGAAAAGACCGGCCGTCCCCTCGGGGACGGCCGGTCTTTTCTTTGCGGGGCAGGCTATTCCCCGGTGGCGCCGTCGATCAGTTCCCGCACGATGTCCAGGTGTCCCACGTGCCGTGCGGTCTCCTGCAGGACGTCCACCACCAGCCGGCCGACCCGGACCGGCCGGTCGTAGACGCTCACCGTGGCGGCCCAGTCGGCCGCGGCCAGGGTCTCCTGCGAGCGCACCCACTCGGCGTCGAACGCGGCGACCACCGACTCGATCGTCTCCTGTGGACCGACCCGGAAGTCCAGCGTCGTGTCCTCGGCGCCCCACAGCAACGGCAACGAACTCCCGCCGATGTGCCGCTGGAAGTGCTGCCGCTGCACCGCGGTCAGGTGTTTGACCAACCCCAGCGGACTGACCACATCGGACGTCGGGACCGGTGCGGTGCGGGCCTGCTCCTCGGTCAACCCGGCCACCTTGTTCACACACGTCGTGTGCAGGAACCGGAAGAACGCCATGATCGCTTCGGGCACGCCGACGTCCGCCGACGGCCACTCCCGCTCCCGCTCGATCACCCGGCCACCTCCACGTACGGATCCGCGTACTCGGCAAGGACGTCCCCGCCGAACACCCTCCAGTAGAAGTCGTTCATCCGGGCGGCGACCTGTACGTGCCGGCCGAGCACCGCGGCCACGCCGGGCGGCACGTCGCCGGCCACGCCATCATCGGCGCAGCGCCGCACGTACTCGTAACGCTCCGGGATCCCGCGGTCCGGCAGGCACACCGCCCGCACCAACCAGTTCACCAACGTCATCGCCGCGTACCCCGCGTCGTGCCGGGCGTTGCGGTGCACGAAATCCTGCTCAGCCGCGGACAACTCGAACCGCGGCGACGTGACCAAGCCGAAATCGGTCAGGTGGATCCGGTCGCCGTCGCAGCGCATGTTCCCGAAGTGCCCGTCCATGTGCAGCAACTCCAGACGGCGCAACGACGCCACGATTTCCGCCAACTGCCGCTCGACGAGCTCCGCCTTGCCGACCGGATCGTCGCCCAGCCAGTCGTCCATCGCCACCGGCAGGTACTCGCAGAACAACACGAGGCTGTGCGTCGCGCCCGCCAACGCTTCGAGCCGGGCACGCACGGCCGCATCACCCGCCATCGCGGCGACGACCGAGTCGAGGTCGGCGTGTTCGTCCGCGAGCGCCGGACGTCCCGGCAGGACGCGCCAGTGGTGGAGCAGCGGGAAGGCGGTCGTTTCCCCGGCCAGCACCGCGTCGGTGACCGCCTGGTTCGCCGCCAGCTCACGCCAGGCGTTGAACCCCGGGCCGCCCACCCCGTACTGGGCGAAGACCGGCAGCCCGAACAGGTTCGCCGTGCACTGCGGCCGCTCGACTTCCCGGTCGCTCAGCGGGATCCGCTTGACGAACACCGGCAGCCCGTCGAGTTCGGCCACTCCGGACCCGCCGCCCACGCCGATGGCTTGGTCGACGGGCGCGAGTGCGGCGAGCTCGATGTCGCTGCACGACGCAAGTCTGGTTGAGAGCTGCGCGTGGCGGTCCTGCCGATGAGGTCCCATTCCACGATCATTCCAGCGGTCCCAGCGTGTGGCCGCCGTGCAGACCATGACCTGGTGCGGTCGCGGCTTGGCCTGGCCTGTGGTCCGGAACCCACCTGACGGAGTTGCGGTTCGGCCTGGTAGCGGGGTTCACGCATTCCGGGTGTGTCCCACACTCAGGCCGGGTGTGTCCCCTCGTCCGACCCGGTGTGTCCCCTGCTCCGACCCGGTGTGTCCCCTGCTTCGGCCCGGTGTGCCCGCTGGTCCGGGTGGGTCTCGAGTTGGGTGGCGATGTCGGTGCGGCTTGGTCTCGCTGGCGGCTGGTCGTCAGTGGCGCGGTGTGCGTCTTGCAGTGGGGGTGGTGCGGGCTTCGGCGGCACCGGTTTGCCGTTGCGGCCTGGGTTTCGTTGGCACCGGGCCTCAGCGGGCTTGTGTGACTGCTTTGGCCTTGTGCCGGTGAGGCTTGACAGCGCGCGTGGTGCCCGGCTTGCGCTCGAAATTGCCCGGGCTTCGGCGGCACCCGTTGCCGCCACGTCTCGTTGGTAGCGGGCCTCAGCGGCGCAGCTGGCTTGGTCTCGTGGTGAGGCTCGGCGCTGTCTGGCCGCAGTGGTGGTTGGCGCGGGCGATCCGGAATGCGCCGTCACACGGGTCAGCGCACGCCGCGCGGGCGGAACTGGATGCTGATCCGCGGGCCGACCGGCCTGCCGGTCTTGGGCACCGCGTGCTCCCAGGTGCGCTGGCACGAGCCGCCCATCACGATGAGGTCCCCGTGACCCAGGCCGTGCCGGATGGTCTGCCCGCCTCCGCGCGGGCGCAACAGCAGCGCTCGCGGCGCGCCGACCGACACGATGGCCACCATGGTGTCCTCGGTGCTGCCCCGGCCGATGGTGTCGCCGTGCCAGGCCACGCTGTCGCGACCGTCGCGGTAGTAGCACAACCCGGCGGTGCGGAACCGCTCGCCGAGCTCGCCGGCGTAGTGCGCGCTCAACGCGTCCCGCGCCTCGTCGAGCACCGGGTGCGGTAAGGGGTCGCCCTCACCGTAGAAGCTCAGCAGTCGCGGCACGGTAACGGTGCGGTCGTACATCACGCGCCGCTCCTCGTGCCACGGCACGTCGGCCGCGAGTCGTTCGAACAGCGCACTGGCACCGGACAGCCAGCCAGGCGCGAGATCGATCCACGCGCCCGCGCTCAACGGCACGCGGCGCACCGAGCTCGCGAGCGGAGCGAGGCGTACCTCGTCCGTCACGTCGAGCAGGCTGGCCTGCAGTGCTTCGGGCATGGCGACCACTGTACACCACCTCTCGAACAGGCGTTCGAGCCGAATTCGAGTTGCCGACCGTGCGATCGTGGACGGCGGAGGTGGGTGTGGACGAGGTGTTCCGCTGGATCGAGGAGCGGTTCGGGCCGGGGGTCCGGTCCTGGATCGACGAGGTTCCCGCTGTGGCGCAACGGGTTTCGCGGCGCTGGGGGATGGAGCTGGGGGAGTTGTTCGCCGGCGGGGCGGCCTCGGTGGTGTTCCGGTGCGAGTGGACCGACGGCACGCCTGCCGTGCTGAAGCTGAGCCCGGACCGCGCGTTGCTCGGCGACCAGGTCTGGATGCTGCGTCTGCTCGGGGCATCCGGCCGCGTGCCCGCGGTGCTCGCCGCCGACCAGGACCAGGGTGCCGTGGTGCTGACGGAAGTCAGGCCGGGGACCGAAGCCGAGCACCTGCCGGCGGAGTCGCTGCCCGGGCTGTGGGGCGGCCTGCTCGCCGACCTGCATGCCGTCGCGCCGCCCGAGGGCCTGACGCGGACGTTGCGCGCCCGGTGCGAGGAATCGCTCGCGCGGATCGGCAAACGCTTGGCGGAGCCCGCGATCGGCGCGAACGTAAGCGGGGAGTTGTGGCGTGCCACCGAAGAGCGGTGCCGTCGGCTGCTGGACACCCAGTCGCGCACCGTCCTGCTGCACGGGGACCTGCACCTGGGCAACGCCCTCGACGGTGGTGCCGACGGCCTGGTCGCGATCGACCCGAAGGTTTGTGTCGGTGACCCGTGCTTCGATGCGTTCGACTTGGTTGTCGACGGCGCAGGCCGGGAAGGAATCGATGCACGATGCGAACGAGTGGCGGTCGCTTGTGGCCTCGACGGTGACCGGTTGTACGAGTGGACCAAGGTCAACGCGACGTTCCACGCGATCGGCCGGTTGTCCGACGGCCGTGATCAGGTCGTCGACGAGTTGCTGGAGGTGGCGCGATGACCGTCCCGGACACCGCGCGGGTGCGCTTCCGCCGGTTCACCGAGTCCGATGTGGACAAGCTGGTGGCGCTGGACGGCGACCCCGAGGTGATGCGCTACCTCGACACCGGCAAGCCCCGCACCCGCGAGGACGTCGAGCAGAAGACCCTGCCATCGATCCTGGGCAGTTACGTGGACGGCGGCGGTTACTGGGCGGCGATCGAGCGCGCGACCGGCGCGTTCCTCGGCTGGGGTGAACTGACCTTCCAGGGGTTCAGCACGTACGAGCTCGGCTATCGCCTGGTGCGGGCGGCATGGGGTCGCGGTTACGGCACCGAGATCGCGAAAGCGTTGCTGCGCAAGGCTTTCGACGACGGCGCTGAACGGGTGATCGCCCAGACCATGGCCGTCAACGCCCGATCCCGGCGGGTCATGGAGAAGGCCGGCCTGGAGTACGTGCGCACGTTCGTCGTCGACTGGCCGGACCCGATCCCCGGCACGGAGCACGGCGAGGTGGAGTACTACATCGACATCGAGCGGTGGCGTCAGCGGTGCGCCGTGGCGGACGGGTCGAGCTGAGGTTCGTACCCCGCGCGCAAGGCGGCGACCGACGCCGGCGGCGTGATCAGGTCGGCGGACCCGGTCCGCGGCCGCGATCGCGCCGTGCCGTAGCCCTCGGTGGTCCAGGGCACGACCGCGTCGTCCAGCACCAGCGCCGGCTGGTCGTCGAGAGCGACGAACGCGCCTTCCGGGATGTCCCGCCACGGCGTGGGGTGCAGGCGCCGCCGGTGTGTGCCCCGGACAATGCGCTCGCTGTGCAGCTGCTGGTCCATCTCCTTGGCCGACGGCTGCGCCACGCCGAGCCCGGCCACCCAGGCCGCACGGTAGGCGTTGTAGTCGGCGCGGCGGCACAAGGCGCACGGCCGGTGGCCCGCGGCGAAGGACACGGCCTCGTCGTGGAAGAACAGCAGCGTGAAGTGGCTGGGCTCCCACTGCGCGAGCCGCCAGTCCTTGAACCGCAGCGCACACGTGATCCACAGCTGGCTGCGGTGGAACCGCACGACGTCGAAGCCTTCGTGCAGCACCCCGCGGTTGCCGCACCAGGCGCCACGCAGCTCGACGGCCACGATGTCGCCCATCGGGGTCACGCGGTTGCGCATGGGGCCGCGGCCCTCGCGCGGGGGAACGGGCACGACTACCTCCGGACTAGTCGGCGTCGACCGCACGCAGGAGATCGGCGAGCCGGCCCTGCTGCTCCTCGGTCAGCACGCCGAACGTGTGGGTCGCGACGTCGCGACGGATCTCCGCGACCTCGGTCACCGCATCTTGGCCTTCGCGGGTGAGGCTGACCAGGGTCGAGCGCCGGTTGGCCGGGTCGACGTCCCGGCGGACGAAGCCGGCCTCCTCCAGCGAGTCGATCACCGAGGTGACCGAGCGCGGCGCGATCCGCAGCGCGTCGGCAAGCTGCACCATCCGCAGCGGCTCGCCCGCGCGCGCGATGGCGCCGAGGGCCCGCGCTTGACCTGGGCTCAACCCCAGCGGCGCGAACCCGGCGGCGTAGCCGTGCTTGAGCCTGCGACCCACGCGGTGGACGAGGTCGGCGAGTTCGCTGTCCACGGCGTGAGGGTAACTCAGTGTTGAGAGGAATAAAGGTGAGGTAACCTCTGTTTGAGCTTACGTCCGAAAATGAGAGGGGATTGAGTGAGCGAGGAACCAAAGGCGCCGATCGGGCGCATCGTCCGGCTGTTCCGCCCGTACCGAGGCCGGCTGGCCGTCGTCGGGCTCTTCATCATCTTGTCGTCGCTGGTGGCGCTGGCGTCGCCGTTCCTGCTGCGCGAGATCCTCGACGTGGCGATCCCGCACGGCCGCACCGGACTGCTGGCCGCGCTCGTCGCCGGCATGGTCGCGGTCGCGGTGATCACCAGCGTGTTCGACGTGCTGCAGACGTTGATCTCCACCACGGTCGGCCAGCGGGTCATGCACGACCTGCGCACCGCGGTGTACGGGCACCTGCAACGCATGTCGCTGGCGTTCTTCACCCGCACCCGCACCGGTGAGATCCAGTCGCGCATCGCCAACGACATCGGGGGCATGCAGTCCGTCGTCACCTCGACCGCGACCTCGATCGTCTCCAACCTGACCACGGTGCTCGCCACCATCGTCGCGATGCTGGTGCTGGACTGGCGGCTGACCGTCGTGTCGCTGCTGCTGCTCCCCGTGTTCGTGGCGATCAGCCGCAAGGTCGGCGCCGAGCGGCGCCGGATCGCCGGCGAGCGCCAGCGCAAGCTCGCCGGGCTGTCGGCGATGGTCCAGGAATCGCTGTCGGTCAGCGGTGTCCTGCTCGGTCGCTCCATGGGCCAGTCGCCCGCGCTGACCAGCCGATTCACCGACGCCTCCGACGAGCTCGCCGACCTGGAGGTCCGGTCGAGCATGGCGGGGCGCTGGCGGCAGTCCACCATCCAGATCGTGATGTCCGCGCTGCCCGCGGTGATCTACCTGACCGCCGGGCTGAGCCACGTGACCTCGATCGGCACGGTGGTCGCGTTCACCACCCTGCAGATGACGTTGTTCCGCCCGACCGTGTCCTTGCTGCGGACCGGTGTCGACGTGCAGACCTCGTTGTCGCTGTTCGGGCGGATCTTCGAGTACCTGGACCTCGCGGTCGACATCAAGGAACCCGCGAAGCCGCGTGCGCTCGGCGAGGTGCGGGGCGACGTGCGGTTCGACGACGTGAGCTTCGGCTACGACGAGACGCCGACCCTGTCGCACGTGGACCTCACGGTGCCCGCCGGCTCCAGCCTGGCCATCGTCGGTGAGACGGGTTCGGGCAAGACAACGCTGAGCTACCTGCTGCCGCGGTTGTACGACGTGACCGGCGGCGCGGTCACCATCGACGGCGTCGACGTGCGGTCGCTGAGCTTCGCGGCGCTGGCCGACGCGGTCGGCGTCGTCTCGCAGGACACCTACCTGTTCCACGAGTCGGTGGCGGCGAACCTGCGCTTCGCCAAGCCCGACGCGACCGACGAGGAGCTGTACCGCGCCGCGCGCGCGGCCAGCATCCACGACCACATCATGTCGTTGCCCGACGGCTACGACACGGTGGTGGGGGAGCGCGGCTACCGCTTCTCCGGCGGCGAGAAGCAACGGCTGGCCATCGCCCGCACGATCCTGCGCGACCCGCCGATCCTGTTGCTGGACGAGGCGACCAGCGCGCTCGACACCGGCACCGAGCAGGCCGTGCAACAGGCGCTGGACGCGTTGTCCGAGGGCCGCACGACGATCACCATCGCCCATCGCCTGTCCACTGTGCGGGGTGCCGACCAGATCGTGGTGCTGGACAAGGGGAAGGTCGTCGAGCGCGGCACCCACGAGGAGCTGATGTCCCTCGACGGCCGGTACGCCGAGCTGGTGCGCAGCGACCGCCGTGCCCCGGAAACCGCTGCGGTGTAACGGGTTCCTCGGCCACACCGGCGAACCCGCGAGGGCGTGACGAGGCTCGCGTACCGGACCCCGGCTCCCGGATGCCACACTGGGCGCGGCGCAGTCATGGGATGATCGGAGGCAGGCCGTGGGTCAGCAGCGGCGCGGGTTCGTGCTCGCCCTCCTGGCCTACCTGTCCTGGGGTTTCTTCCCGCTCTACTGGCAGTTGCTGGCCCCCGCGGGCGCGTTCGAGATCCTCGCGCACCGGATCGTCTGGACGCTGATCGTCGTCGCGATCCTGGTCGCGGCGACGCGGCGGTTGCCACAACTGCGCGTGCTGGCGCGCGACCGTCGCAAGGTGCGGTTCCTGGCCGTCGGCGCCGTGGTGATCGCGATCAACTGGGGCATGTACATCCTCGGTGTGCTGACCGGCCACGTCGTGGAGACCTCGCTCGGCTACTTCATCAACCCGCTGGTCACCATCGTGCTCGGTGTGCTGGTGCTCGGCGAGCGGCTGCGCTGGTTCCAGTGGCTCGCGCTCGCCGTCGCCGCGTCGGCGGTGGTCGAGCTGACCTTCGACTACGGCCAGGTGCCGTGGCTGTCGCTGACCCTCGCGTGCTCGTTCGGCACCTACGGGCTGATGAAGAAGAAGGCCGACGTCGGCACGGTGGAGGGGCTCACGGTCGAGACGGTGCTGCTCGCACCCATCGCCCTGGGCTACCTGCTGATCACCGGGTTCGCCGGCCACGCGACCTTCGGCCACTTCGGCCTCGGCAACGCGATCGCGCTGGCGGGCACCGGCATCATCACGGCCATCCCGCTGCTGTGCTTCGGCGCCGCCGCCACCCGCGTCCCGTTGACGACCATGGGGTTGCTGCAGTATCTGGTGCCGAGCATCCAGTTCACCATCGGGCTCGTCGTGTTCCACGAGTCGATGACCACCGCGCGGTGGGTCGGCTTCGGCCTGGTCTGGCTGGCCCTGGCGATGATCACCGCGGAGTCGCTCCTGGTGCGGCGCAAGGAGAAGCGGACGATCCTGGCCCAGGAGCAACCGGTCGCCGCCACCGCGACGTGACGAAGGCCGTGGACCCCGCCGGGACCCACGGCCTTCACCACCTCCGGTCAGCCGTTGGCCAGGGCCTGGACCCGGCTGTAGTCGCCGTTGAACCGGTCCTGGTCACCGGGGAAGATCCCGGAATCCGCGTACTGCCACACGGTCTGGTAGCCCCAGTTGTACGGCAGCGTGCCGACGCTCGTGCTGTAGCGCGCCACCCACAACGGGTTGGTGCTGGAGAAGTCGCCGGTGTTGCCGGTGCACTCGGTCCACCAGCTCGTCGCCGTGTAGATGACTGGCCAGCGGCCGGTCCGGGCGTGGTACTCGTTGGAGAACGACAGGATGAACTGCACGATCTGCGAGTGCGACTTGCCGTAGCAGTCGCCGCCCTCGCCGGCCGTGCCCCACTCGATGTCGAGCGTGCCCGGCAGGGTCAGGCCATCGCGGGACCAGCCGCCGCCGTTGCTGGCGAAGTAGTCGGCCTGCACGGTTCCGCTGCTCACGTCCGGCCGCCCGTAGTGGTAGGCGCCGCGGATGATGCCCTGGTTGTAGGCGGCCAGGTAGTTCTGGCTGAAGTACGGGTCGTGGTAGCTCGTGCCCTCGGTGGCCTTGATCCAGGCGAACTTCGCGCCGTTCGCCTTGACCGTCGCCCAGTTGATCGAGCCCTGGTAGTGGCTCACGTCCAGGCCGGGGGTCTGGGTGGCCAGCAGGCTGGGCGCCGGCTTCCCGGCCACACCCTCATGGGCGCGGATGCTCCAGCCCATCGCGTGATCGGGTTCGACCGACGGTGCGTTGCTCGACGACGCGCCCGCGGTGGCCGTGCAGACCAGCGTCGCGCCCAACGCGACCGCCGCGGTGACGGCGCCCAAGAGCCGCCTCCGGACGGGGACCGACAACTTCATGTGGATCCTTTCTGTGCCCTCGCAAGGAGAATCACGGCAGGGTGGATCGCAGGGCCGTGATCCTGTTGACCGAGGCGGTGAACTCCGCCTGGTTCAACGTTCCGTTGTCGTACGCCGCCGCGAGCGCGTTCACCGCGGCCTCGCCCTGGCTGACGTCCCGCGCCGAGGCGAGGATCAGGTCCATGCCGGCGCCGGCGGCCAGCACCGACCGGTTGCCGGTCGAGCCGTACGCCTGCAGCGCGCCCGCCTCCAGCGCGTCGGTGATGGTGACGCCCTGGAACCCGGTGTTGTGGCGCAGTTCGGTCTGCACGATGGTGCGGGAAAGACCGGCGGGCCTGCTCGAGTCCAGCGCCGGGTAGACCGCCCAGGACACCATCACCAGCTTCACGCCGGCGTCGATCGCGGCGTAGTACGGCGGCTCGTCCTTGGTCCGCAGGTCGGACAGCGAGACGTTGAGCGTGACGGCGCGGGTGTCGGTGTTCTGGGTGCTCGACGCGGCGCCGAGCCCGGGGTAGTGCTTGGCCGTCGCGGCGACGCCGGTGGCCTGCTGCGCGCGGATGAAGTTGCGCCCGAGGACGCCGACGGTGGCCGAGTCCTGGCTGTAGGAACGGCCGTACTGGTCCATCAGGTCGCCCGCCGTGCGGTACACGTCGAGCACGGGGGCGAGGTTGACGTTCATCTTGGCGCTGCGCAGGTTCTGCCCGGCGCCGGTGCCCGCGTTGGTCGCCTCGAGCGGCGGGTTGCTCGACAGGCCGACCTGCTTTTCCGACAACACGGGCGCACCGGGCAGCCGGCGCACCTGGCCGCCCTCCTGGTCGGTCATCAGCAGGAGTGGTTGCTGCACCGGGCTTTGCGCCGAGGCGTCGCGCAGTTGCTGGACGACGCCCGCGATCTGCGTCGTGCTGGAGATGTTCTCGCCGAAGAAGATCACCCCGGCGACACGTCCGGCACGGATGTCGTTGAACAGCGACTGCGGCGGGGTCAGGCCGGGGTAGGAGTAGATGACCCGCTGGCCGGCGAGTTGCTGGGACGTCAGGGCAAGCGGGGTGGCTGATGCATCGGCGGAGGCAGCGGACGCGACGGTGTTGGCCACCGTCGCGGAAAGCGCCAAGGCCGCGATCGCGGCTCCCCATCGGATCGTGCGTCGCGCGCGGCTCATGGGCCGGCCTCCTCGGGGCAGAGTGACGGTGAACACAGAATAACCGTGGGGGACACCAATTTGAAAGTTTCCAACCGGAGCAACTTCACGGTCGTTCTTGGCGGGCAACCGGACGCGGTCGGCGGACGTATAACAGTGAGCCGGCTGACCGGTTCACAGGTCCTTTGTGCGGGGCATGACATGCTCGTATGCACAAGAGGTCTCGCGACCGGTCAGGGGAGGGGAAGTGGTGGATCGGCCGACCAGGCACCGGGCAGGCCCGCGCGCTCATCGCCCCGACCGCTGGCTCGCCCCGCAGAAGGGGTCCCTGGGTAGCGCCGGCCAGCCGCAAGGCCAGCGCAAACCGCCCGGCGACCAGCCGACCGACGAGTTCCCGAAGGTGGACGCCGTGGAGCAGGACCAGGCGGGCCCGCCGCGCCCCAGCCCCAGTCCAGGCCCCAAGCCAAGCCCCAGTCCAAGTCCCAGCCCGCGTCCCCGCCCCGCCCGGCAGCCCGATACTTCGGCGGCCGGCCGCGACGGACGTCCCCAGCCGGCCGGCGAAGCCCGCCACGGTCGCCCGCCGGCGGATGCTCCGAACGGTCGCACCGCGGACCGCGGCTCAGGTCGCCACGGCGGTGCGGTCGATGGCCGCCCTGACGGTCGTTCGCCTGAGGGTGGTTCTGGTCGGCGCGGCGGCGGTCCCTTCGATGGCGGCTCGAACGGTCGCTTGCCCGAAGACAGCTTCGGCCGCCACGGTGGCCCGGTCGACGGTCGCTCGAATGGTCGCGTGCCGGAGGGTGGTTCTGGCCGTGATGGCGGTCCGGTTGAGGGCCGCCCTGACGGTGGCTTGCCCGAAGACAGCTTCGGCCGTCGCGGTGGGCCGGTCGACGGTCGCTCGAATGGTCGCGTGCCGGAGGGTGGTTCTGGTCGGCGCGGCGGTCCGGTTGATGCAGCGCAGAACGCCCGCTCGGCCGAAGGCGGCTTCGGCCGGCACGGCGGCCCGGTCGATGGCCGCCCTGACGGTCGTTCGGCGGAGAGCGGTTCTGGTCGTCATGACGGTCCGATCGATGGTGGCTCGGACGGTCGCTTGCCCGAAGGCGGCTTAGGCCGTCACGGCGATCCGGTCGACGGTCGCTCGAACAGTCGCGTGCCGGAGGGTGGTCGGCACGGCGGTCCGGTTGATCGACCGCAGAGCGGGCGCCTGCCCGAAGACGGCTTCGGCCGGCACGGCGATCCGGTTGACGGTGCGCAAACCGGTCGTCCGCCGGAGGCCGGTCGCCGCCGCCTTGGCGCCCCGGTTCCGGCGGCTGGCCGTCGGTCGAGCACAGGTCGCCCTGGCGCTCCCGGCGCGGTGCCGCCCGATGCGAGCGATGCGGACCCGATTCCGCCTTACATGACAAGGAACGGCCGGCCGCCGGTGGCCGGTAGCCCCGAGCCCGGTACGCCGCGAACCGGTCACTCGGCGGATCGTCGTTCTGGCCGGTTGGACGACCCGGACCTGGCCCCGGAAGGCCGTCCCGACCGGGGGCGCTCGGGTTCGCTCGATGGCCCAGTCGTCGCCGACGTGCCGGTGTCGGGTCGGCACGGCCGCCCGGTGAGTGCCGACGCACCCACCGAAGCCGTCCTGCCGGTGGTCGCCCCGGTCGACCGGGGGCGGCCGGCGCCGGCGCCGGGGCCCGTCCTCCCCGAGGGCGAGCCGCCGCTGCTCTCCGGGCGGGGCAACGGTTTGCCGCCGTCGGAACGTCCCACCGAGCTGATCTCGCGGGTGGCGGACGCGCCGACCGATCTCATCGACCGGATCGACGACGGCTATTACGACGACGACTACGACGACTACTACGAAGACGACGACTACTACGACGAAGACGGCGACGAGGAACCACCCAAGGACAAGGTTTCCGCCTACGCGAAGCTCGCGGGCGAGATCCTGCTCACCGCCGGCATGGTCGTGCTCCTCTTCGTCGTCTACGAGGTGTGGATCACCGACCTGATCTCCGCGGGCCGCCAGGCCGATGCCACCGCCGCGCTTGATCAGCAGTGGAACCAGGGCGGCGCCGTCGACGACGGGCGCACCGAACACCTCAGTGCCGCCGACGGGCAGGGCATCGCGAAGCTCTACATCCCGGCGCTCGGCGAGGACTACAAGTTCACGATCATCGAGGGCACCACCGACGACGACCTCGCCATCGGGCCGGGCCACTACACGCGCTCGCAGCTGCCCGGCCAGCCCGGCAACTTCGCCGTTGCCGGTCACCGGGTCGGCAAGGGCGCTCCCTTCAACGACATCGACCTCGTCGAGCCGTGCGACGCGATCATCGTCGAGACCAAGGGCGACTGGTACGTCTACCGCATGCTCCCGCTCGACGACGGCAGCACCGGCTGGGCGAACAACCCGCTCTGCCGCGGCCCCAACGGCGAGCAGAAGGTCAACCGGCTCACCGGCCCCTACGCCAAGACCACCGGGCGCACCATCGTCGACCCGTCGCAGGGCGAGGTGGTCGACGCGATCCCGGGCCAGCCGGACTCGGCCGTGCCCGCGGACGACCGCAAGGCCCTGCTGACCCTGACCACGTGCCACCCGAAGTTCTCCAACGCCCAGCGCATGATCGTGCACGCGGTGCTGGTGAAGCACTGGACCAAGGCCCAGCTCGGCGGCAAGCTGCCGGTGGAACTGCAGGAGACCAGTTAGTCGGACAGTTCCTCGATCAGCATGCGCAACCGGTGGAAGGCCGGCTTGGGGGAGTAGTCGTCGCGCAGCACGCCGAAGTGGTGGAACGGCGTGGCTCCGGAGGAGTTCGCGTCACGCAGGGCGAAGAGCTGCCAGCGGCCCACCTCGAGCCTGTGGCACGTCCTGATGACCGCCTCGAGCACGTCGGCCTGCAGCTCTTCCGGCCGGTCGGCGCCGGTCGGCCAGCCGTTCTCGCCGATCCGGAGCTCCGTCGTGGCGGGCACGCCGAACTCGGTCAGCGTGGCGCGAAATCGGCCGACCATTCCCTCGACCACGTCCGGCACCGATTCCAGCGGCACCCGTCCGCCGAACACGTCCGGATAGATGTCGAGCGCGGCGTAGTCGAGGGCCGAGGCGAACGCCGGCGCGTCGCAAGCCGCCACCTTCGACCAGAAATCGGAATCCTCGAATTCCGACGGCACCAGACCAATACCGATCCGCACCGGTTGCCCGTCCCGTCGTGCGGCCGCCGCGGCCTGCACGCCGAGCACCATCGCGGGCACCACGTCCGGGAACGCGCCGTCGGCCGCGAACGGCATTGCGCCCATGTTGGGCTCGCCGGTCACCTGCACCGAATCCAGCGTGTCGCCGTGCGCGCGAACGACGTCCGCGACGAATTCGGCGAACCCGGCCGCGTCACCGGTCTCGTGGCGGTAGCAAAGCACCAGATCCCACGGCACGCCCGCGACTTGCGCCACCAACCGCGCCGCGGAATCGTCGCCGGTCCACGGCACGTACATGCGCGGCACGACGGGTGCCTTGTCGCCCCGCAGTTCGGTCAGGGCGGCGATGACCCGATTCATGTCGTCCGGAGGGCCGCTCACGACGCCGTCCGGCCCGCCCACGACCCCCAGTGGATAAACGCCGAACCTCACGCGTCCGCCCCCTTCTTCAGTTCGTCCTGAAGGTAGCCGGTGATCGGTCCGGTGCAGATCGAGGCCACCACGACCATGGCCGGCACGACGAGGCCCGTTGCCCACACGGCCGTGTCGATCGGCAGCGTCATCGCGAGCAGCAGGTGCACGGCGAACGCGACGACGAGCGCGATGCCCCACACCAGCGAAATGCTCCGCACCGAGCGCTGGAACCGGCGGTTGCCGGCCACCAGCCGGTCCCACGCGTCCGCGGCGCGTGCGGACCGCACCAGGAAAGCGCGGTAGGGCTCGGTCATCGCGCCCTTGCCGCGCAACGCGCTGACGATCACCCACAGCCCGACCGGCCCGGTGCCGATCGACTCCTTGGCCAGCAACAGGCGCGGCGACCCACCGATCAACGCGATCGGGATGCTGATGACCGTGACCAGCAGGACCGCGGTGGCCAGGGGCTCGGTCGACCGCTCCCGCACCGCCACCCAGATCACCCGCAGGGCCGGCACGACCGAGGTCAGCGCGAGCGCCATCGTCATGCTCATCCCGTAGTGGCGCAGCAGGTAGTAGCCGGCCAGCGGTATGACGCCGTCCAGCACCAAGGCCAGCCACGACCCCAGCACGCCGCGCTTGCGCTTGCCCGTGGCCACCCGCGTCTCGTCGCCCACCGCGATCCCCATGTCCTTCTCCTATACAAAACTAGACCGTCTCGTCTCGTATGTAACCACCGACGCGACGGGCCTGTCAACCGAGCCGGGGCCCGGGTGTGCGATGTGGACGGTCCGGCCCGGACCGAATTCCGGCTTTTGTTGTGCGGTTAAATGTGACCCGTGCCGCCGTGGAGACCGGTCGGCGCAAAGCCTGATATGGTTCGCCTGTCCTCAAAACCGCCGTTTTGTATGAGGTAGCACATGGCCCAGAAGACCATCGTCCAGTTGATCGATGACCTGGACGGTTCCACCGATGGCGACATCGAGTCGGTACAGTTCAGCCTTGATGGCGTGAACTACGAGATCGACCTGAACGAGGAGAATGCCGCCTCGTTGCGCGGCGAGCTCGAGCGTTTCATCGCCTCCGCCCGGCGCACCGGCGGTCGTGTCCGCCGCAATGTCCCTGGCGCGAAGTCCGGCGACGCCCGCAGTCGCGAGGAGACCAAAGCAATCCGTGACTGGGCCAAGGCCAACGGTCACGACGTGTCGGAACGTGGCCGACTCTCGTCGACCATTGTTGAGGCATACGAAGCCGCCCAGGCCGCCCCCAAGGCGAAGGCCAAGGGTCGTGGTCGCGCGAAGACCGCCTTCTCCGGCTGAATGTCGAGCACCTGTGGTGCCGGGTATCGACGACCGATACCCGGCACACTTGTGTCTGTGCCCGAATTGATGGGCGTTGCCGATTGTCGGTATTTCGCGAGCGATCAACGCTGCGTGAATCCGACTTCCGGGGGTTGACAGCGGACGTGGCGTAGACAACAGTAGCGGCCTGTTTGAACGGTCAAACATACCTCGTCGGGGAGGGATGCGACCCATGGTGTCGTCGCCCACGGTGCGGGACGTCGCCGCTCGCGCGGGCGTGTCCCGGCAGACGGTGTCCAATGTGTTCAACGCGCCCGACCGGGTCGACCCGCGCACCATGGCCAAGGTGCTCACGGCCGTCGAAGCCCTCGGCTACCGGCCCAACCGCAGCGCGCGCAGCCTCAAGACCCGCAGCGCCGAGCTGATCGGGTACTGCGTCCCGTCCCGGCCCGCCGGTCCGTTGATGGACACCTTCCTGCACGCGCTCTGCAATGCCGCCGAGGCGGTGAACCGGCACGTGTTGCTGTTCACGGCGGGCGATGGCGACATGTCCGCCTACCAGAACCTCGTCGCGCAGCAGGCGGTCGACGCGTTCGTGCTCTCCGACGCCGTGGACGACGACCCGCGCCACCGCTGGCTGACCGAGCGCAAGATCCGCTACGCCTCGTTCGGCCGGACGTGGCCCGCGCACGGCGAGCAGCCGGCCCCGTGGGTCGATGTCGACGGCGCCGCGGCGATCCACGACATCGTCACCGGGCTGGTCTCCCTCGGCCACCAGCGCATCGGTTTCCTCGGGTGGTGGCACGGCATCGGCGCGATGCAGGACCGGCTGCGTGGCTGGCGCGCCGCATGCGCCGAGCACCGGCTGCCGCACGGCGACCCGTTGGTCGTGCGCGCGATCGCGGACACCATGGCCGACGGCCGGGCCGCCGCGCGCCGGCTGCTCAACCTGGCCGACCCGCCCACCGCGATGGTCGCCGTGAGCGACGTGCTCGCGCTCGGCGTGTGCCAGGAGCTGGCCGGGCGCGGCCTCGTGCCCGGCAAGGACGTCGCGGTCACCGGCTTCGACGACACCATGCTCGCCTCGGTCGTCGAGCCGGGGCTCACCTCCGTGCGCCAGCCGGTCGAACGGATCGCCGAGGCCCTCGTGCGCTCCCTCGTCGGCGGCGACGGCCACCACGATGTCCGGGTGCTCCTGCGTGGCGAGATCGTCAGCAGGGCGAGCGCCCCGATCCCCACCCCCACGGCCAGGAGCGTGACATGAAAGGCACGGCACGCGCCGCGTTAGCGGTGTGCACGGCACTGCTCACCACGACTCTCACCACCGCCGCGGCGGCGAGTTCGGCGGCCGCGACACCAGGCCAGGTGATGCCCGGCGTCCTGGCCGGGCACCCGACCCGGGAGATGTCGGAGACCGCGCGGCTGGCCGACCGGCGCGCGCTCGTCTCCGGCGAACGCGCCTATGCGATGGGCGATGAGACCGGGCTCTACCCGGCGACCGGGTGGCACACGCTCGGCGAGATGGGCGGCTACTGGACGCCGCCGGTGAAGCTGCTCGACGGGCTCTGGCTCGGTGTGAACGGTTCGTGGCTCGGCAAGGACGTGCCCGCGGCGGCCTATCACCGAGGCTGGGGTTACCAGCGCTTCGACTACCACAGCAGTGGCCTCGACGCGGGTCGCGTGGAGTTCGTGCCCGCCGGGTCGCGTGCGGTCGTGGTCGGCCTGACGCTGCGCAGCGCCACCTCGCGCACGGTGTCGTTGGCCGTGGACGCGCACTCCGAGCTGATGCCCGCGTACCCGTGGGGCGGCACGACGCCCAGCGCGACCGACGAGACCCCCGACCAGGGCGCCTACGCCGGCGGTGCACTGGTCTTCACCGACACCGGCACGCCGCCGGGGCAGGCCAAGCGCGACTACGCGGCCGTCGTGGCCGGCTCGCGGGCGCCGTCCGGGCACCAGCTCGGCAAGGACCACCGTGGCCCGCAGGATCCCGCCGTGGTGTGCCCGGCCACCGGCGACGCGCCTTACCGTTGCGACGACTCGCCGTTCGGCAAGGGCACCGGCGGACAGCTGGACTACCAGGTGTCTTTGAAGGCGGGCACGGCGCAGACGGTGTGGTTCGCCGTCGGCGGTGGCGACACCGGGGTCGGCGACGCGAAGGCGACCGTGGCCGCCGCGTTGCGTGACCCCGAGAAGGCGCTCGGCCAGGTGCTCGCGACCCGCCGTCAGGTCGCCGCGCACACGTCGGTGGACCTGCCCGGGGACCGGTTGCTGCAGCAGAGCGTCGAGTGGAGCAAGCAGAACCTCGCCGACTCGGTGCAGCAGGCCCGCGACCTGCAGGTGCGGCCGGTGAACGCCGGGACCGCGTACCCGCCGGCCAAGGGCACGGTCGCCAAGGCGCGCTGGTACGGCGCCGGATTCCCGGACTACCCCTGGCTCTTCGCCACCGACGGCGAGTACACCGCGTTCGCCGCCGTGGCCGCCGGGCAGTCCGATGTGGTCAAGGACCACATGCGCGCGCTGCGCGACGTGAGCGAGGTGCTCAACGACCACAGCGGCAAGGTCGCGCACGAGGTCGTGTCCACTGGGGACGTCTACTTCGGAGCGAACGCCGACGCCGGCAACACCGACGAGACGGTGAAGTTCCCCAGCATCGTCGCGCTGGTGTGGCGGTGGACCGGGGACAACGGGTTCCGCGACGAGATGTACGACTTCGCCACCCGCAACCTGCACTACGTCTACGACCACCTCGACGCCGACCACGACGGCTGGCCCGAAGGCCTGGCCAACGTCGAGCGGCCGGGCATGGGCAGCGAGAAGCTGGACTCGACGGTCTACCTCGACCGCGGCCTGCGCGACCTCGCCGACCTCGCCACCAGCAAGGGCGACCACGCCACGGCGGCGTGGGCGACCGGCAAGGCCGACGACCTGGAGAAGCGCTTCGACGACCAGTGGTGGTACGGCGGCGACGCGAAGGCCTACGCCGACTCCATCGACGACGTGGCCGATCCGGCCAACGACAACACGAAGATCTTCCAGCGGCACTGGATCGGCGTGACCCCGATGGAGGTCGAGCTGACCAAGCCGGACGGGTCGACGTCGCCGCTGTCGACAGCGGAGCACGGCCTGACGGCGCTGCAACAACGCGAAACCCCGTGCTACACCGGCGATCTCGGCCTCTACCACACCGGCACCGGCCCGACGTCGGATCCGAAGGGCAACCCGGGTGCGTCGTGCGACAGCGTGGTGTCCAGTGTGGCCAGCGACCGGGAGATCTTCTCGCTGAACAGTTCCATCATGGCCGTGGCCGAAGGCAACTACGGCCGGCTCGCCGCCGACCAGCAGGGCCGCTACACCACGGGCAACGCACGCATCCAGCTCGACCCGTCGATCTGGGAGCTGCCCGGCGCCATGCCGGAGATCGCGCCGTCACCGGACTTCCCGGCGAACATCGACCACTCGTTCACGACGCGGTCGATGGCGTTGCAGGCGTGGGGTACCTACGGCGTGCTGTGGCCGGTGGTGCACCAGCAACTCGGTGTGTCACCGGACCTCGGCCGCGGCAAGGTGCTCGTGGTGCCGCAGGTGCCCGCCGGGCAGAACCGCGTGGCGGGCAACGACATCGTGCTCGGCCGCGGTTCGGTGGACGTGTCCGCGTCCCACAACGGGAAGGTGTGGCGGACCGACGTGCGGTCCGCCGGCCTGCACGCCTCGGTGGTGGCGGGGGCGGTGCTGCCCGCGGACGCCCGGGTGGCCGGGGTGACGGTGAACGGGCACGCGGTCCAGTTCACCGCCGTGCCGACCTCGCGTGGCCTGGAGATCCGGGTTCCCGTGGGGGACAAGGCATCCGTGGTGATCACCACCCGGTAGGCGTGAGCACCACGCGGAGCGCGGAGTCGGCCCGCGCTCCGCGCGTGCTCGCGATCTCGCGTGACCGTCAGCTGCGGCGGGTGCGCAGGACGCGCAGGAAGTCGATCTCGCGGAAGCCGGGCCAGTAGACGTCCACGAACCGCAGGTCCGCGTGCGCCGACTGCCACAGCAGGAATCCGGACAACCGTTGCTCGCCGCTGGTGCGCAACACCAGGTCCGGGTCCGGGGTGTTGCCGGTCCACAGGTTGCGGGCGATGTCGGCCGGAGTGATCGTCGAGGCCAGTTCGGCCAGCGAACGGCCGTCCGCGGCGGCGTCGTCGAGCAGGGCGCGCACCGCTTCGACGATGTCCTCGCGGCCGCCGTAGCCGACGGCGACGGTCAGAACGCGGTTCTTGATGGTGTGTGTTGCTTCCACCGCGTCCTTGATCGCGTGTGCGGTCCGGTCGGGGAGGAGGTCAAGGCGGCCGGCCGATTCGATCCGCCAGCCGACCGACGGCGCCGCCAGCTCGCCGATCACGCGCTCGATGACCAGCATCAGGGCGTCGGCTTCCGCGTCCGACCGCTTGCGCAGGTTGTCGATCGAGGCCCAGAACACCGTCACGTACTCGACGCCCGCGCTTGCGCACCAGCCGAGCAGGTCTGCCACGTGGTCGAAGCCGCGAGCGTGGCCTTCCTGGACGTCGAGGCCGCGCTCGCGGGCCCACCGCCGGTGGCCGTCCATGATCACCGCGACGTGGCGGGGGACCGCGCCGACCTGGGTGCGCAGCCGCCGCAGGTACCAGCTTTCCGCGATGCGTCGGATTGTCACCCCGCCACGGTAGCGTCGCCGCGACCTCGACGAAGGGAGTCGCGATGGATGAGTGGCCGAAGATCGGTCAGCCGGCCACGCGGGCTTTGACCAATGCCGGGTACGGCGGGTTGGCCGAGCTCGACGGCGTGAGCGAACGAGAACTGAAGAAGCTGCACGGGATGGGCCCGAAGGCGCTCGGCATCCTGAAGGAGGCGCTCGCAGCGCAGGGCAAGTCGCTCGCCCCTTGACCGCAGGTGCGGGCCCGACACCACGGCCAAGCCGCAGGTGCGGAGGCGGTTCGCGGGCGCGGGCGAGGTCCGTCGTGATCGTGTTCAATCGCTGGCACAGGCGTTCTCCCTGGCGGCGGGTGGTGAGTGATGCGGGTCGCGCGCGAGCTCGCCCTGCGCATGCCGCAAATCGTCAAGAACGCGGTCGAGCGGGTCATCGACGACATGCCGCGGCACGCGAGCAACGTCGAGGTGCGCAAGACTGTCGCGTTGCACCTCGACTGGGCCGTGCGGGCCCTGGGTCCCGGCGTCGAACCCGACCTGACCCCGCTGCGGGTCACGGCCCGGCAGAACGCCGCCGCCGAGGTGCCGCTGCCGGATGTCCTGCACCTCCACCGGATCGCGCTCACCGAGCTGTGGCAGCAGGTCGTGGACATCACCGCCACGGGCCGTCCGGACGACACGGCCGAGTTGGTCGCCACCGCCGGGATGCTCTGGCGCCTGCTCGACCGGTTCGCCGACGTGGTCGCCGAGGCCTACCGGGACGCCACCGCGGACAGCTTGCGCACCCGTCGCGAACCTTTGCTCGACGCGTTGTTCGCCGGGGGCGCGGCGCTCGACGGGAACCTGTGGGACATCGCCCGCGTGCTCGGCCTGGCCGTGGACGGCGACTACGTCGTGGTCGCCGCCGAGGCGCCGGCCCTGGGCCGGGAACCGTTGCCGGACATCGAGACCCGGTTGACCGAGGCGCACATCGCCTCGGCGTGGCGCGACTCGCCCGAGCGGCGGGTCGGCGTCGTCTCGGTACGGCAGGAGGGGGCGCTCGACGTGCTCCTGGACCTGTTGCGCCGCAACGACTCCACCCGGATCGGCGTCAGCCCCGGTTACCGCGGGCTGGACAACTCCGCCAAGGCGTTGCACCTCGCGTTGGTGGCGCTGGGCAGCATGGCGCCGGGCGCGGTGGGCGTGGTGCGGTTCGGGGAGTCGCCGCTCGCGGGGCTGGTGGCGAGCGCGCCCGAAACCTCCGTGCGGCTGGCCCAGCAGGTGCTGCGCCCGATCCTGGCCCTGCCCGGCGAAGACCGGCAGGTGCTGCTCGCCACGCTGCGCGCGTGGTTCGACTGCCAAGGCTCGGCCAAGCTCACCGCCGACCGGATGTCGTGCCACGCCAACACGATCCGCTACCGGCTCAAGCGCATCGCCGCGGAACTCGGCCGATCGCTGGCCGACCCGGCGGACGTCGCCGAGATCGGGGCCGCGTTGCGGGCGCTGCAGGCGTTTCCGGATCAGGGCCCGAGAAGGCTCATCACGTAGGCGTTCGCGGCCGGGGCGAAGCGGCGGGCCACCTCGACGGTCGCGCGCTGCAACGCCGGACCCGGCCAGTCCGGCGGTACGAGTTCGGGCGGCAGGCCCGGGTCGCGCAGGGTGTCGACGAACGGCAGGCGCCCCAGCTCGGTGAAGCGGCGCAACGTTTCCGCGGTCGGCGGCTGGTGCTCGTCGGATTCGCGCACCGCCTTGGTCAGCGTCGCCACATGCGTGCGGTAGAGGGCGCCGACCTCGGCCAGGTTCCACGCGTCCCAGGCCGCGGCGGCGGCCTCGTGGACGTCCATGGTGAGCATCGCGCGGTACACCCGCGCGCCGTCCGGGACCGTCGTCAGCAGGTCGCCGAGCGCGGCGGTCCGGTCGGTCAGCGAGATCAGCACGCCCGGCTGCAGGATGCCGAACCCGCCGAGCACAGCCGCGCGGCGCAGCGCGTCCCGGTAGGCCCGCCGCGACTCGGGCACCTGGTGCAGCACGGCGTGGTACGCGCCGGTCCACGGCGTCGGCCGGCGGGTGCCGCTGTCGCGCACGCGGTGGAACGACTCGAGGAAGGGCCCGGCCAGCCGGTACTCGGCGGTGCGGCCGTGGCGCACGGACTCGAGCTGGCCGTCGCGGCGCATCCGGGCGATCACCGCACGCGCTGCGGTATCGGTCATCTCCAGGTCGGTCAGCAGCCGGTGCAGGACCTGGCCAGGCAGCGCGGTGCGGCCGGCGACGCCGAACAGGAAGGCGACGATGCCCGGTCCCGCGCCGCGCGCGAGGAACCGGTGCCGAGCCTCATCGGATGCGTTATCGTTCACGACCGTCACGGATTATGTCACATATCGGGGTGGTCATGAGCGCGTCGCCGAGCCCATTACGCACGTGGGTCCCCACCATGGTCTTCAACGTCGCGTTGCCCATCGCGACCTACATCGTGCTCTCGGGCAACGGCATGGCCGACGTGCCCGCGCTGATCCTCAGCGGCATCTGGCCGGTGGTCGAGCTGGGCCTGTCGTACGCACGCACGCGCCACTTCGACGAGTTGAGCATCATGGTGCTGATCTTCCTCGTCATCGGCGTGCTGACATCGCTGCTGTTCACCAGCGCGCGCGTGCTGCTGATCAAGGAATCCGCACTGACCGGGTTGTTCGGGGTCGTGCTGCTGGCGTCGTTGCTGGCCAAGCGGCCGCTGATGTTCTACTTCGGGCGCAAGTTCGCCACCGACGGCACGCCGGAGAAGATCGCCTGGTGGAACGGCCTCTGGCAGTACGAGGGGTTTCGGCGCGGGCAGCGCATGCTCACCGTCGTCTGGGGCGTCGCCTTCCTCGGTGAAGCCGTGCTGCGGATCCTGCTCGGGCTGTTCCTGCCGGTGGCGACGATGGTGGTGATCAACAACGTGCTGCCCTACGTCGTGCTCGCCGCGTTGGTCGTCGGCACGTCGATGTGGGGCAGGCGGCAGCAGGCTGCGCGCGAGCAGGCTGCTGCCGCCTGAGGAGACCAGTCAGTTCACCAGGGGAAGGGCGTGCGCACGGCCCGGAGGATCTCGGTGGTGCGCACCGGGGTGCCGTCGACGCCGGTGGGGTTGTCGTCGTTGACCACCGTGCCGCCGGCCGCGATGTGGTCCAAAGTGGACAGGCCGACGGCGTTGACCGTGCCGAAGATCGTGTAGTTCGGCCGCAGCGCGGAGTCGCCGTACACCACGAAGAACTGGCTGCCGTTGGTGTCCGGGCCCGCGTTCGCCATGGCCAGCACGCCGCGTGCGTACACCTTGCGTGCGCCGGTCGGGTCGGTCGGCGCGGGCGGCAGGCCCACGGGCAGTTCGTCCTTGTAGGAGTAGCCGGGACCGCCTTCGCCGGTGCCGGTCGGGTCACCGCACTGCAGCACCTTCAGCGTCGGGTACGACGTGAGCCGGTGGCACGTGGTGAGGTCGTAGAAGTGGTGCTTGGTCAGGTGAAGGAAGCTCTGCACCGTGCACGGCGCCTGCGCCCGGTTCAGCGTGAGGGGGATCAGGCCCTGGGTGGTGGCCAGGGTGACGCCGACCTGACCGTGGTCCGGCGTGTGGGCCGGGTCGGGCGGCAACGGCACCGGGCGCGCCGGCGGCTCGTCCGGGGTGACCGTGTACTGGCACGGCCCGTTGGTGGCGGTGCGGCCACCCTGGCTGTTCTGGCTCGGGGCCGCTTGGGCGGTGGTGACCGTCATCAGGGACAGCCCGACGGCCAGCCCGGCCGCCGCGACCAGCACGCGGTTTCTCAAGGTGGATCCTCCTCGACGAGTGCGTGAACCGCGGACCGGTCCGGTCGCGGCCGCGGCAGTCTAGAACCGGAGGTGCCCGCGGCGGCAGGTCGAAAGGGATACTGCAGTCATGAGCATGCCGATCCTGCTGACCGTCGACGACGACCCGGCCGTGTCCCGCGCTGTTGCCCGCGACCTGCGCCGTCGCTACGGGCAGGACTACCGGGTGGTCCGGGCCACCTCCGGAGCCGACGCCTTGGACGCCCTGCGCGAGATCAAGCTGCGTGGCGACGCCGTGGCCGCGATCCTCGCCGACTACCGCATGCCGCAGATGGACGGCATCGCGTTCCTGGAGCAGGCCATGGACCTGTTCCCGAGGGCCCGCCGCGCCCTGCTGACCGCCTACGCCGACACCGACGCGGCGATCCAGGCCATCAACGTCGTCGACGTCGACCACTACCTGCTCAAGCCGTGGGACCCGCCGGAGGAGAAGCTCTACCCGGTGATCGACTCGCTGGTCGACGCCTGGCGCGCGGCGGGGGACGCGCCCGTCGAGGAGACCAAGGTGGTCGGGCACCGGTGGTCGGCCAAGTCGTACGCGGTGCGTGACTTCCTCGCCCGCAACTCGGTGCCCTACCGCTGGTACTCCGTGGACGAGGCCGAGGGCCAGCGGCTGCTGGACGCGGCGGGCAAGCAGCCCGAGGACATCCCGGTGGTGATCACGCCGGACGGTCGCGCGCTGGTGAGCCCGAGCGGCCCGGAGATCGCGGAGGCCGTGGGCCTGTCCACCCAGCCGTCCGGCGACTTCTACGACCTGGTGATCATCGGTGGCGGGCCCGCCGGGCTCGGCGCCGCGGTGTACGGCGCGTCCGAGGGCCTGAAGACCGTGCTCGTCGAGCGCAAGGCCACCGGCGGGCAGGCCGGGCAGAGCTCGCGGATCGAGAACTACCTCGGCTTCCCGGACGGCGTGTCCGGCGCGCAGCTCACCGACCGGGCCCGGCGCCAGGCGCAGAAGTTCGGCGCCGAGGTGCTCACCGCCCGCGACGTCACCGGGCTGGAGGTGCGTGGCTCCGCGCGCGTGGTGACCTTCGGCGACGGCTCGGAGATCAAGGCGCACGCGATCGTGCTGTCCACCGGCGTCGCCTACCGCGCGCTGGACGCGGCCGGCGTGCAGGAGCTGACCGGCCGCGGCGTCTATTACGGCTCGGCGTCCACGGAGGCACCCGACTGCCAGGACAAGCCCGTCTACATCGTCGGCGGCGCGAACTCCGCCGGGCAGGCCGCGGTGTTCTTCTCCCGCTACGCCGCGAGCGTGACGCTCGTGGTGCGCGGGGCGTCGCTGCGCTCGTCGATGTCGCACTACCTCATCGAGCAGATCGAGGCGATCGAGAACATCAGCGTGCGCACCTCGACCGTGGTCGAGAAGGCGCACGGCGACGAGCACCTGGAAAGCCTGAGCCTGCACTGCTCCGAGAGCGGGATCACCGAGCAGGTCGACGCGAGCCACCTGTTCGTCTTCATCGGCGCCGCGCCGCGCACCGACTGGCTCGGCGACGCCGTCGTGCGCGACGACCACGGGTTCGTCTGCACCGGACCGGATCTCCTGGTGGAAGGACGCCGTCCACCGGGATGGACTCTGGACCGCGATCCGTTGTACCTGGAGTCGAGCGTTCCCGGCGTGTTCGTGGCCGGCGACGTCCGGGCCCAGTCGGTCAAGCGGGTGGCGTCCGCCGTCGGCGAGGGCGCGATGGCCGTCACGCTCGTGCACCGTTACCTGGAGGAGCGATGAGCACCGAAAACACCATGACGCACGATGAGTTGCGCCGTCTCTTCCTCTTCGAGCACCTCACCGCGGAGCAGCTCGACTGGATCAGCGCGAACTCGCGCAGGGAAACCTTCGCCGCGGGCGCGACGGTCGTGGCCGAGGGCGACCCGGCCACCTGCTTCTACGTGCTCCTCGGCGGCACCATGTCGATGTCCAGGCTGGTCAGCGGCTCGGTCGTGGAGATCACCCGCAGCGACCAGGTCGGCTCGTACTTCGGCGCGACCCAGTTCCTCGTCGACGGCAAGGGCGGGTCGCAGTACTCCGCGTCGGTCACCGCGATCAGCGACCTGAGCCTGCTGAGCGTGCCCGCGGCCGAGTTCTCCGAGAAGTTCCGCGAGTGGTTCCCGATGGCCACGCACCTGCTCTCGGGCATGTACCTCGGCTGGCGCAACAGCGACGCCGTGATCGGTCAGCGGCAGCGGTTGCAGGCGTTGGGGGAGTTGTCCGCCGGGCTGACCCACGAGCTGAACAACCCGGCCGCCGCCGCGGTGCGTGCGACGGCCGCGCTGCGTGAGCGCGTCGCCGGGATGCGCAACAAGCTGGCGATGCTGGCCAAGAAGGACATCAACCCCGGCCTGCTCGAGTCGTTGATCGAGGTGCAGGAGAACTTCGTCAAGAAGGTGCCGGAGGCGCCGAAGCTCACCGCGCTGCAGCAGACCGATCTCGAGGACGAGATCACCGACTGGCTCGACGACCACGACATCCGCCAGGGCTGGGACATGGCGGACACGTTCGTGAACGCGGGGCTGACCACGCAGAGCCTCGAGGACGTCGCCGTGGCGGTCGGCGAGGACTTCCTCGAACCGGCGCTGCGCTGGCTCGGGTACGCGCTGGAGACCGAGATGCTGATGGGGGAGATCGAGGACTCCACCACCCGCGTGTCGACGCTGGTCGCCGCGGCCAAGCAGTACTCCCAGATGGACCGCGCGCCGTTCCAGTGGATCGACGTCCACGACGGCCTCGACTCGACGCTCGTCATGCTCAACAGCAAGTTCGAGCACATCAAGGTCGAGAAGGACTACGACCGGTCGCTGCCCAGCATCCCGGCGTACGCGGGCGAGTTGAACCAGGTCTGGACCAACCTGGTGGACAACGCCGTCAGCGCCATGGAAGGCCGGGGCACGCTGACCCTGCGCACGTCGAAGGAGAACGAGTGCGTGCTCGTCGAGATCGGCGACACCGGGCCCGGTGTGCCCGACGACATCAAGCAGCGCATCTTCGAGCCGTTCTTCACCACCAAGCCGGTGGGTGAGGGGACCGGCCTGGGGCTGGACATCTCGTGGCGGATCGTGGTGAACCGCCACCACGGTGATCTGCGCGTGCGGTCGGTGCCGGGCAACACGGTCTTCCAGGTCCGGTTGCCGCTGACCGAAAGCCCCGACACCTGATCCCGCGACCCGGGCGATCATCAGGGATGATTGTCCGGTCCGCCGGAACAGGGAGTGTGTGATGACCGCCGAGCCGCGGCCTTCCCTGCTGCGCCGGTTGCGCGACCGGCACTCGTGGCTGGACAACCTGTCCTCGACCCTTGGGCGCTACATCGAGTACAACGGCGACCACTACGCCGCCGCGATCACGTACTACAGCCTGCTGTCCCTCGTGCCGCTGATCATGATCAGCGCCTCGGTGGTCGGGTTCGTGGTCGCGGGCGACGCCGCGCTGGTCGGCGAGGTGCGGCGCGTAGTGGTCCAGGCGTTGCCGCGGTCGCTGGCCGGGCAGGTCGACGACCTGGTGGGCTCGATCATCGAGAACCGCCAGCAGTTCGGGGTGCTCGGACTCGTGGTGGCCGTGTACTCCGGGTGGAGCTGGATCAGCAACGTGCGGGACGCGCTGACCGCCATGTGGGGTCAGGACAAGCCGGACGTGAGCATCCTCCGGATGGTCGTCACCGACGTGCTGAACCTGATCGGGCTCGGCGCCGCGCTGGTGTTCTCGTTCGTGCTGACCGCCCTCGGCAGCGGCGTCAACGACTGGGGGCTGAACCTGCTCAACCTGGAGGACACCTTCGTCGCGCGCACCGTGCTCGCGGTGTCCACTGTGGTCCTCGCGTTGTTCACCGACTGGCTGGTGCTGCTGTGGGTCATCGCGCGCCTGCCGCGCCGGCCCGTGGGGTTCCGGTACGCGGTGCGCGGTGCCGTGTACGCGGCGCTGGGCTTCGAAGTGCTGAAGCAGCTGGGGAACCTGTACCTGCGGCTGCTGAGCTACTCGCCGACGGTGATCGCGTTCGGCGCGTTGATCGGTCTGCTGGTGTTCATCTACCTGGCCGCCCGGATGTTGTTGCTGACGACCGTGTGGACGGCGATGCGCACCATCCGCGATTCGCCCACACCGCCACCCGCGCCGCCACCCGCCGTGATCCGGCCGAACGTCGTGGACGGTGGTTCGCGCACGAAGTTGTTGTCGGTGGCGGTGATCAGCGCCCTGCTGTCGCACTGGTGGACCAAGCGCCACAAGTAGCCGGGGCGGGAAGCAACCGGCGTCGTCGGGTGTTGTGCGGTGGGTGGCTACCGAGAACGACGTGACCGCGGCGGCGCTGGTCACCCCTGAGGTGTCGCCTGGACCGATCGGGCGCGCGTTCGGGGCCATCCCGCCGACCGTGCTGGTGGTGCTCGGCATCGTCAGCGTGCAGGTCGGTTCCGCGTTGGCCAAGCACCTCTTCGCCGAGGTGGGCAGCTTCGGGACCGTCTCGTTGCGGCTGTTCTTCGCGGCGGTCGTGCTCGTGGTGCTGTGGCGGCCGTCGCTGCGCCTGGACCGTCGCACGTGGACGGTGGTGCTCACGTACGGGGTCGTCCTCGGCCTGATGAACCTGTGCTTCTACCTGGCCCTGGCGCGGATTCCACTGGGGATCGCGGTGATGACCGAGTTCCTTGGCCCGCTAGCCGTGGCGCTGGTCGGGTCGCGGCGGTGGCTGGACGCGTGCTGGGCCGTGCTCGCGGCCGGCGGCGTGGTGCTGCTCATGGAAGGCCGGGGCGAGCTGAACCTGGTCGGCTTCCTGTTCGCCGTCGGCGCCGGCGTTTTCTGGGGTCTCTACATCCTGCTCGGCGCGGCGCTGGGCCGGCACACGACCGAGGGCAACGGGCTGGCGCTCGGCATGATCATCGCGGCGGTCGTGGCGGTGCCGGTCGGGGTGGCCGACAGCGGGACATCCTTGCTGCAGCCGTGGATCCTGCTCGCGGGGCTGGGGGTCGCGCTGCTCTCGTCGGTGATCCCGTACTCGCTGGACCTGGAGGCCCTGCGCAAGATCCCGCCACGCGTGTTCGGCATCCTGATGAGCCTCGAACCGGCGTTGGCCGCCCTCATCGGCCTCGTCGTGCTCGGGGAGGCACTGCACCTGACGCAATGGCTCGCCGTCCTGTGCGTGGTGGCCGCCTCGGCGGGCGCCACGAGGGGCGCCCGCTCGTAACAGGCCTGCTCGTAACAGGTCCATTCGTGCCGCCGATCCAGTACCTGGGCGCGCACGGAGGTCGAAATGGAACTCACGGTCCAGGATTTCGAACTGGTCGACGCCGAACCGGCAGCCAAGGCCTTGTGGACTTCGCCGCTGTTCGAGTCCTTCGACTTCGACGGCAACGTTTCGCTCCCGCAGGCAACCATGCGCGAACTGGACTTCGCGGTCGTCCCGCCTGCGCACCTGCCCGGATATGCGGACCTTTGGAAAATCGATGAGTCCGGCGAGGATCTCGCGACCGCGCACATGCTCTACGCGCCCGACAACCAGGTGACCGTTTCCTACGACCCGTCGATGGCGTCGAGGTTCCAGGACAACAACTACGTGTCCGGGCTGGGTCGTCAGCTCGTGGGCACGCCGGATGTCATGTACCGCAAGGGCCGGTTCTTCGGTTCGGACCTGGTGGTCGCCTTCGAACCCGAGCACGACCAGCCGGCCACCGAGCGGCCGATCGACCTGCCGATCATGCGGCTGCACTGCCCGAAGAACGCGGGGTGCACCGCCACGGAGAGCTTCAACGTCGCACGCACCGAGAAGGTCGAAGGCAAGATCGCGATCGTCGGCCTCAACGCGTCCGGCACCGCTTCGGCCACGGTCACCCTCGGGCAGGCGTGGGAAACGGCCGACGGGCAGTGCCTGCAGTACCTCGTCCCGGCGACCCTGCGGCTGGAGATCGGCCGCACGCTGGTGAACGGCGAAGCGGTGGCCTTCGGTATGCGGGCCACGGTTGTCGACATCGGCAAGGGCGTGGCGAAACAGTGCGCGATCGCCCCGGTGGACGACTACTGCCAGAAACCGGAGAGCGAGATCCGGGCGGAGTGCCGCCTGTGGTCGCAGCCGCTGGCCATCCGCGACGGCAGCGGCGAATGGAGCGCGAAGGTCGGCTCGGAGCAGACCGGCCAGGTCGGTGTGGACCTTGAACTCTTCGGCCAGAAGCTGACCGTGGGCATGGCGTATTCCAGGACGTACTCCGCCGAGTTGGAGCGGTCGTACAAGCTGGCGAAGTCCGACACCTCGGCGTACCTGCCGTACACCAGGATCCCGTCCCACAACGCGGCTGCGGTCGACGACATCTACTGGACCACGCAATAGCACACAAAACACCCGGCGCGGATGGGGAATGCGCCGGGTGTGCGTGTGCGAGCCTAGGCCACCGAAGCCAGGTAAGCCTTCGCCTTCTCCGGGTCCAGGAACCAGTTCTGGAAGTCCGACGGGTCGGTGAAGCCGTTGACGAAGCGACGCGCCACGGCCGGGATCTGGCCTGCCGCACCGATGATCTCCAGCACGTGCTCCGGCGGGGGCATCAGCATCGCGTTGGTCCACGTCGTCACGTGCTGGGCGTAGTTCCAGTAGGTGTCGAACGTCTGCTGCATCCACGCCCGGTCGAACGGCTTGTCACCGCGCTTGAGGATCTCGTCGAGGTACACGGCCGCGCAGCGGGCGGCGTTGTTCGAGCCCTGGCCGGTGATCGGGTCGTTGGCGACGACGACGTCGGCCATGCCGAGCACGAAGGTGCCCGACGGCAGCTCGCCGACCGGCTCGCGCACGACCGGGGTGTACCCGCCGGCGAGCGTGGCCTTCTCGTCGGTCAGCTCGACGTTGCGTGCCCGCTCGTACTCCCACGGCACGAACTGCTTCATCAGCTCGAGGATCCGGCCGAGCAGCTCCCGCGGCTTGGGCTGGTCGCCGAAGACGTCCAGCGGCCCGCCCGGGATGCCCTCGAAGAACAGGATGTCGCAGTTGCCCGACAAGGTCAGGCCCGGGATCATGAAGAGTTCGCCGACCGTCGGCACGATGTTGAACCGCACCGCGTTCTTGTCCGGGTGCTCCGGGCGCGGCTCCAGGCCGTGCACGTACGCCAGCGACAACGCGCGCTGCGGCGCCGTGAACGGCGAGCGCTCCGGGATGCGGTCGAACAGCTGCACCAGTTCGCCCTTGCCCGCGGCCACGATGACCAGCTCGTACATTTCGCCGAGCTTGTTCAGGTCCGCGGTGGTCACACCGTGGTAGATGACCTTGCCGCTGCGCTCCTCGAAGAGCTCCAGCCAGCCGGACATCTTGATGCGCTGGTCCACCGACTGCGCGTAGTGGTCGAGCTCGGCGAACCAGTCGATGATCCGGTTGCCTTCAGGGCCCATGACCGAGACGCCGAGGCCGTCGATGTTGACGCACTCGTCTTCCCACAGGTTCAGCTTGTGGTCGCGCTCGTGTTGCAGCGCCTCGTGGAACATGCCCTGGGTGGACATCACGCGCCCGTTGCGGATCTCGTCGGGGGTCCGCGCGGACATGACCGTGACGTCGTAGCCGTTCTCCTGCAGCGTCAGCGCCAATTGCAACCCGGATTGGCCTGCCCCGACGATCAGGATCTTACGCATGGCTGGCGGTCCTCCAGGAATTCGTGTCGTCGTCCGCGACGAGGTGGGTAGGTGGTGCGGGCTGGCCGGGCCCCGACACCGTGGCCAGCTCGAGGGTGTGGGTCACCAACGACTTCAGCGTGTCCACACAGGACGCGGGCTGGCGCGCGTCGCAGGTGATCAACGGGATGTCGTCGTTGATCGCCAGCGCGTCGCGGACCTCGTCGAGGTCGTGCGCGAGCCGCCCGTCGAACTTGTTGACCGCGACGATGAACGGCAGGTCCGAGTCGTTCTCGAAGTAGTTGATCGCCGCGAACGACTGGTCCAGCCTGCGGGTGTCGACCAGCACGATCGCGCCCAGCGCGCCACGCGAGAGGTCGTCCCACAGGAACCAGAACCGGGGCTGGCCCGGCGTGCCGAACAAGTACAGCAACAAGTCGTCGTGCAGGGTGATCCGGCCGAAGTCCATCGCGACCGTGGTGGTGGTCTTGTGGGAGTCCTCGCTCACGGGGTCGGTCTGCGCACCGGCCTCGGTCATCCACGCCTCGGTGTTCAACGGCGGCACCTCGGACACCGACCCCACGAAGGTGGTCTTGCCGACCCCGAAGCCACCGGCGACGACGATCTTCGCGGAGATCGTGAGCAGACCCGCGTCAGACGCTGAGCTGCTTGAGTCCATCGAGGATCCTCTCCAGCATCATGGTGTCCTGCTTGTAGGCGTAGGTCGTGGGGTGGATGAAGATCGCCCCTTGTGCGGCCAGGTCGCTGGTCAGCACGCGGACCACGCCCAAGGGCAGGGCCAGGGCGACGGACAGCTCGGCGATCGAGATCCGCCCGCGCGCCTGTTCGTACAGGGCTCTCGACTCCGGCATCAGCGCGTCGGCGAGTGCCGGGTCGTAGTTCGGCACCGACAGCAGCGTCTCCACCAGCAGGTGGTGGCGGGTGCGGGTGCGCCCACCGGTCAGGGCGTAGGGCCTGATCCGCTTGCTGCGCGGCTTCCGGTGGCCGTTCGTGTCCGGATCGCTGCTTTCCGCAGCGGTGTTCGGGTCGGCGTGCGTGCCGGCCATGGTGATCACATCCCTCGCTCAGGCCTGCTGCCGCCGGGCGGTGAGCACACGACGCAGGTCGGCGCGCATCTCCGGGGTCAGGACATGGCCGGCATTGGTGACGAACTGGGTCATCTCGTATGCGACGACCTTCATGTTGGCCTCGGGCTCGGTCAGCACGGCGAGGCCCGCGCCCGAGCTGATGCCCATGAACAGGAAGTAACCGCGGGACAGGCGGATGATGATCTGCTCGCAGCTGCCCTTGTCGAACAACGCGGCGCTGCTGCCCGCGAGGCTCAGCAACCCGCTGGCGATGGCGGCGAGCTGCTCGGCCTCGTCGGGGGTCACCCGCTCGGACGCGGTGAGCGGGAAGCCGTCGGAGGACATGACGAGGGCGTGGCTGACGCCGTGCACCTTGCGCACGAAGTCGTTGACCAGCCAGATGAAATCGTCTTTGGGCATGCGTTCGTCGGTGCTGGTCACGGCTTGGCTTCCCCGGTGTCCGCGTCGTGCTCGTCGGCCCGATCAGTGGGCTGGTCCTGGTCGGCGCTCGTTTCCTTGTGTTCGGCGAGCGCGGCCTGCTCCCCGTCGGCGAAGGCGTCGAGGTCGGCCAGCAGTTGATCATGCCCGGCGGTCGCCGAAGGGGCCTCGGCGGGTGCGCCCATGGGCTCGATCGGATCGGTGTCGTCGATGGAGTCCGTGGCGTCCGTTGTGTCGGGCCGCTCGACGGTGCCCTTGATGCTGCGGGAGACCCGCCGGGGCAGGCCACTCGGGGTGGTGGACAGCGGCGCTTCCGGCTCGGCGGTCTTCGTCGCGGCCGAGGGCTTGGTCGGCGCGAGCGGGGAGACGGCCGTGGCCCGCACGGCGGAGCCGCCGCGCTTGGGCAGACCCGTCGCGGTGACGCCGTGGTTGCCGTTGCGCGGGCGGGCGATCGGGTGGTTCGCCTCCGGGTCCAGCGTCCCGCTGACCCGGGTGAACCCGGCCCTCGGCACGACTGTCTGCGAACCGGACCAGGTGGCGCCGGGCAGCTCGCACACCGTGGACGACGGCAGCAGCACCGTGGCGGTCGTGCCATGGGGGCTGCGGCGGTCGAGGTGCACGCGCATGTCGTGGCGGTGCGAGAGCCTGCGCACCACGGCGAGGCCCATGTGGCGCACGGAGTCCCGGTCGAGCGTGGGCGCCGTGGCCAGCCGCGCGTTCACCTCGCGCAGGCGCTCGTCGGGGATGCCGATGCCCTCGTCCTCGATGCGCAGAAGGACGCTGCCCTGCTCGGTGAGGTGGGCGCTGACCCGCACCGGGGTGTCCGGCGGGGACTGGCTGGTGGCGTTGTCCAGCAGCTCGGCGAGCAGTCGCGAGAGGTCCTCCGCGGCGAAGCCCACGACCCCGAGCTGCACGACCCGGCCGATGGTGACGCGGGTGTACTGGTCGATCGAGGACATCGCGGCACGCACGACGTCGACGACCGACGCGCTGTCGGTGGTGGTCTCCGAGGCGTCGCGGCCGGCGAGCACACGGAGGTTCTCGGCGTTGCGCCGCAGCCTGGTCGCCAGGTGGTCGAGGCGGTACAGCTCGGCGAGCCGGTCCTGGTCCTCTTCCTTGGCTTCCATCTCCTCGAGCTGGGACAGCAAGGTGTCCACCAGGTTCAGATCGCGCAGGGAGATCCCGGCGCAGATGCCCGCGAGGACCTCCTGCGACTCGGCGGACTCCCGGACCGGGCGCGGCGGCGGCGAGGGCGGCACCGTTTGGGTGTGCGCGCCGGGTGGCGCCGGCTGGCGGGCTGCTTCGAGGAATTGGGCTGCCGCTACACGAGAACGGTCCAGCAGGGTGCGCGACTGCTCAAGCAGTCTGCGAGCCCGGGTCGGCATAAGTCCCCATACTTTCTGGTCGCGGTCGGGCCCCGTACACCCGGTCTCCGCCGGCCGGGCGTGACCGCAATGTAATCAGACCGCGCGACGCGGTGTCCACTGCTCGGTGGACTGACAGCGCCCATTTGGTCGCTTTGGGTGATGGCAAACGGCGTCCCACCAGGGCGGATCGGACCGTGAAAGTCCACTGTGGAATACGGGCAACTTGATTCTACGCAACCTTGACGCAGATGCGCGCTGACGTAGAATGTAGACCTCGCGCGACCCCGGTGAGGAGACGTCCGTGATGACCGCTTCAGTCGCGGCCCACCAGTCCGACCAGCAGGTACAAGGACCGGAGCGGCCACGGGTCGACTTCGACCGGCACCCCGATGGCTACCGGCACTGGCGGCTGCGTTGCGACGGACCGGTCGCCTGGTTGGAGCTGGACGTGGACGAGTCGGGCGGTCTGGTGCCCGGCTACGAGCTCAAGCTCAACTCCTACGACCTCGGCGTGGACATCGAGCTCTACGACGCCACCCAGCGGCTGCGCTTCGAGCACCCCGAGGTGCGGGCGGTGGTGGTCACCAGCGGTAAGGAAGGCGTGTTCTGCGCGGGCGCGAACATTCGCATGCTGGCCGCTTCCACGCACGAATGGAAGGTGAATTTCTGCAAATTCACCAATGAGACAAGAAATGGCATGGAGGACGCCACCGACAATTCCGGGCAAACGTACGTCGCCGCGGTCAACGGTTCGTGCGCCGGTGGCGGCTACGAACTGGCGCTGGCCTGCGACAAGATCATCTTGGTGGACGACAACTCGTCCACGGTGGCGCTGCCGGAGGTGCCGTTGCTCGGGGTGTTGCCGGGCACCGGCGGTTTGACGCGCGTGGTCGACAAGCGGCACGTGCGCAAGGACCGCGCCGACGTGTTCGCGACCCGCCCGGACGGGGTGAAGGGCCGGACCGCGGTGGACTGGCGTCTGGTCGACGAACTCGCGCCGCGCCGCGATTTCGCCGACGTCGTCCGGGAACGGGCGCTGCAAATTGCAGATCGCAGTGTGCGGCCGAGGGAGGCGCGCGGCATCGAATTGACGCCACTGCGCCGCGAGGTCACCGACGACGTCATCACGTACCGCTACGTGACCGCGGTGCTGGACCGGGCGGCGGGCACGGTCGAGCTCACCGTGCGCGGCCCGGACACCGAAGCTCCGGCGGATGTCGAGGCCTTGCACGAGCAGGGCGTGGACGGGTGGCTGCTGGCCGTCACCCGCGAGCTGGACGACGCCATCCTGCGGCTGCGCACCAACGAGCCCGAGCTCGGCACCTGGCTGGTCCGCACCGAAGGCGACGTGGACGCCGTGCTGGCCCACGAGAAGGTCGTGCTGGACCACCGCGACGACTGGCTGGCCAACGAGATCATCCACTACGCCAAGCGGGTGCTGAAGCGGCTCGACGTGACCAGCCGCAGCCTGATCGCGCTCATCGAGCCAGGTAGCTGCTTCGCGGGCGTGCTGCTGGAGCTGGCCCTGGCCTGCGACCGGCAGTACATGCTCGACGGCCCGCCGCTCGACGACGAGGACAGCCCGCTGCGCGCGGCCATCCGGTTCTCGCCGGCCAACTTCGGCCCGCTGCCGATGGGCAACGGCCTCACGCGCTTGGAGTCGCGCTTCTACGGCGACGACGCCCACGTCGAGGCGCTGCGGGCGGAGACCGGCCCGGTGGACGCGGGCCGCGCGCTGGAACTGGAACTCGTCACCGACGCTCCCGACGACCTGGACTGGGAAGACGAGATCCGCATCGTCGTGGAGGGCCGCACGGCGCTGAGCCCCGACGCGTGCACGGGCATGGAGGCCAACCACCGGTTCGTCGGACCGGAAACCATGGAAACCAAGATCTTCGGGCGGCTCACCGCCTGGCAGAACTGGATCTTCACGCGACCGAACGCCTCGGGACCGGAAGGCGCGTTGCGCCGCTACGGCACCGGGCGCAAGGCCGTGTTCGACCGGAAGCGAGTCTGAGCGTGCCGGAGAGCATCGACTACGACGCCAAGATCCCCAACAACGTCGACCTGTCCTCGGACCGGCGGCTGCAGCGCGCGCTGGAGGGCTGGCAGCCCAAGTTCATGAACTGGTGGGGCGAGATGGGTCCCACGCTGCGCACGCAGGGCGTGTACCTGCGCACCGCGGTCGCGGTCGGCCGCGCCGGCTGGGCGCACTTCGACCACGTGAACGTGCCCGACTACCGGTGGGGGATCTTCCTGGCCGAGCGGGATCCCGGCCGCACGATCGCGTTCGGCGAGCACAAGGGCGAGCCGGCGTGGCAGCAGGTGCCGGGGGAGTACCGGGCCGATCTGCAACGCCTGATCGTCATCCAGGGCGACACCGAGCCCGCGTCGGTGGAGCAGCAGAAGCTGCTGGGGCTGACCGCGCCGAGCCTGTACGACCTGCGCAACCTCTTCCAGGTCAACGTGGAGGAGGGGCGGCACCTGTGGGCGATGGTGTACCTGCTGCACGCCTACTTCGGCCGTGAGGGCCGGGAGGAGGCGGAGGGGTTGCTGTTCCGCAACTCCGGCAGCCCGGACACGCCGCGGATCCTCGGGGCGTTCAACGAGGAGACCGCGGACTGGCTGGCCTTCTACATGTTCACGTACTTCACCGACCGCGACGGCAAGTACCAGCTGGGCACGCTCAAGGAGTCGGCGTTCGACCCGCTGTCGCGCACGTGCGAGTTCATGCTGAAGGAAGAGGCGCACCACATGTTCGTCGGCACCACCGGGGTCGACCGGGTGGTGCGGCGCAGCGCCGAGCTGATGCGCGAGCACGACACCGCGGACATCGCCGCGCACCACGGCATCCCGCTCGACATCATCCAGAAGTACCTGAACTTCCACTACACGGTGTCGCTGGACCTGTTCGGCAGCGAGACCTCCACCAACGCCGCGAACTACTACACCGCCGGGCTCAAGGGCCGCTGGCAGGAGACGCGGCGCAAGGACGACCACCTGCTCACCGAGGACAGCGCGTTCCTCGACCGGCCCGGCGAGGACGGCACCTGGACCCAGGAGGAGGTGCAGGCGCTGCTCGCGCTGAACCTCGACCTGCGCACCGAGTACATCGCCGACTGCGAGACCGGGGTCAAGCGCTGGAACCGCATCCTGGACGAGCACGAGATCTCCTACCGGTTCTCGTTGCCGCACCCGGGGTTCAACCGCAAGGTCGGGGCGTACGCGGACTTCCACATCACGCCCGAAGGGTCCATCGTGGACGAGGCCACGTGGGAGGCCAACCGGGGCCGGTGGCTGCCGACCGCGGAGGACCTCGCCTTCGTCCGGTCCCTGATGCACCCGGTGTACGAACGCGGGAAGATCGCCAGCTGGATCGCCCCGCCGTCCAACGGGATCAACGGCAAGCCCTTCGACTTCGAATACGTCTACTTCGACTGATTCCCCGAAGCCCAGCAACGGAGCGGGTCATGGCGAGCGAATCGACCACCACCTTCAACGCCGCCGACCACCTGGTCGGCCGGCAGGTCCGCGCGGGGGCGGGCGAACGGGTCGCGGTCGCGACCCCGACGAGGTCGCTGACCTACGCGCAACTCCTCGCCGAGGTGCGCACGGTGGCGGCGGGCTTGCGTGCGCTCGGCGTGCGGCCCGAGGAACGCGTCTTCATGTGCATGACCGACGACCTCGAGCTGTACGTCGCGATCCTCGCGACCATGTACCTCGGCGCGGTCGCCGTGCCGTCGTCGACCATGCTCACCGGCGCGGAGCTGGGCACGCTCGTCGCCGACGCGCGGGCCACGACGGTGCTCGGCTCGGTCGAGTTCGCCGATGCCGTGCGCACGGCCGTGGCCGCGGCACCGGAGGTGCGCGAGGTCGTCTTCGCCGACGAGTGGGACCGGTTGCGGGGCGCCGGCGAACTGGCCGAGCCGTACTCGTCGTGGCCGGATTCGCCCGCGTTGTGGCTCTACACGTCGGGCACGACCGGGCTGCCCAAGGCGGCCATGCACCGCCACGACGACATCCGGTTGGTCGCCGAGCTGTACGGCCGCCAGGTGCTCGGCATCGGCCCGGACGACCGCTGCCTGTCCGTGGCGAAGCTCTTCTTCGCTTACGGCATCGGCAATTCCATGTTCTTCCCGCTGTCGGTCGGTGCGATGGCGTTGCTCGAACCGTCGCGGCCCACACCCGCGTTGTTCGCCGAGCGGGCCGCCCGCGACGGCGCGACGCTGCTCTTCGGAATGCCCAGCTTCTGGGGTCCGCTGCTCGCGATGGACCCGTCGGTCGTGCCGGACGACGCGTTCCGCACGGTGCGCCAAGGGGTTTCGGCCGGGGAGGCGCTGCCCGCCCGGATGTTCCACGGCATAGTGGAGCGCTTCGGCGTCGAGGTGCTCGACGGCATCGGGTCGACGGAGATGCTGCACATCTTCCTGTCCAACCGGCCCGGCGCGGTGCGCCCGGCGTCGTCGGGCACGGCGGTGCCCGGCTACGAGGTGGAGCTGCGGGACGAGCACGGCGCCGTGATCACCGAGGTCGACCGGCCCGGCGAGTTGTACGTGCGTGGCGCGAGTGCGGCCACCGGCTACTGGTGCCGCGCCGACGTGTCCCGGCGGGTGTTCCTGGGCTCGTGGATGCGCACCGGCGACAGCTACGTGCGCAACGCCGACGGCACCTACAGCTGCCTGGGCCGGTTCAACGACCTGCTCAAGGTCGGCGGCATCTGGGTCACGCCGAGCGAGGTCGAGGCGCGGCTGCTGGAGCACCCGGGCATCGCCGAGGCCGTGGTCGTCGGGGTGCGTGACGCCGACGAGCTGGACAAGCCGGTGGCGTGCGTCGTGGCGAAACCGGGTGCGGCCGTCGGGGCCGACGACGTGATCGCGTGGTGCCGCCAGGGTCTCGCGGCGTTCAAACGGCCGCGGGCCGTGCTCAACCTCGACGAGCTGCCCAAGACCGCGACGGGCAAGATCAGGCGCAACGTCCTGCGGGAGATCGCGCGCTCGGAGCTGGTGGCCGATCCTGTGGCCGATCCGGTGGAACCGCCGCCGGTGGCTCCGGTATCCGGCTGAAGGGATCGACAGGGTGATCGACGGGGAGCTGGTGGTCGACGCGCACGTGCACGTGCCGCGGCTGTCGACTTTGAAACCCGCGTGGCTGGAGTGGGCCGACCACTTCTCCGGCGACCGCCGGTGGCGCTCGGTCTACGACGACGCGGGTGATCCGATCCCCGCCCGGCTCGACGCGTTGCTCGCCGACGAGGGCGTGGACCGCGCGTTGCTGTTCTGCGAGTACAGCCCGCGGGCCACCGGCATCCAGACCTTCGACGACGTGACGCCGGTCGCGGCGCACAACCCGGTGCGGTTCCGGCAGGTCGCGAACGTCAACCCGCACCTGCACCACCCGCTGGCCGACGAGGCGCGCCGCCAGCTCGACCTCGGCGCGGTCGCGGTGAAGCTGCACCCGGTGCATGCCGGCTTCGATCCGGCCGACAAGGAGCTCTACCCGGTCTACGCGTTGTGCGCCGAGCGTGGCGTGCCGGTGATCATCCACTCGGGCACGTCGAGCTTCCCCGGCGCGCGGGCCCGCTTCGGCGACCCGGCCCTGCTCTCGGACGTGGTCGAGGACTGGCCGGGCGTGCAGTTCGTCTTCGCCCACGGCGGGCGCGGCTGGTGGTACGACACGGCCGCGTTCCTGGCGCTGGCGAAGGACAACGTGTGGCTGGACCTGGCCGGGCTGCCGCCGGCGAAGCTGCCCGAGTACTACGCGCGCTTCGACTTCGCGCGGCTGGCCAAGCGGTTCGTCTTCGGTACCGACTGGCCTGGTGTGCCCGGCACCGCGCGCAACGTGAAGGCGTTGTGCGCCTTGGGTTTGCCTGACGACACCGTGCGCGCCGTGCTGTCCGGCAACGCCGCCCGGATCTTCCCGGGGCTGGACCTGTAGCGGGGCTGCACGGGGCCCTTCCCGGTGCCGCTACCTAGGATCGCGGCATGACCGACCAAGGCCCGGAGCTCGTCGCGCAGGACGGCATCGGCGTCCCCGACGCCCTGCAGCGGCTCTGGACGCCGCACCGGATGGCCTACATCCGCGGCCAGGAGAAACCCGCGAGCGAGAGCGGCGGCTGCCCGTTCTGCGAGCTGCCGTCGCTGCCGGACGAGGACGCGCTGATCATCGCCCGTGCCGAGCTGGTGTACGCGGTGCTCAACCTCTACCCGTACAACCCGGGCCACCTGATGGTCGTGCCGTACCGGCACGTCGCCGACTACACCGACCTGACCGACGCCGAGACCGTCGAGCTGGCCGTGTTCACGCAGCGGGCGATGACGACGGCGCGGCGGATCTCCGCGCCGCACGGGTTCAACATCGGGATGAACCAGGGGGTGGTGGCGGGGGCGGGCATCGCCGCGCACCTGCACCAGCACGTGGTGCCCCGCTGGGGCGGCGACGCCAACTTCATGCCCGTGGTGGGGCACACGAAGGTGCTGCCGCAGCTGCTGGGGGAGACCCGACGGCTGCTGGCCGAGGCGTGGTCCGCGGCGGACTGATCGTGTCGGACCCCGCCGATAGCCTCCGCGCATGACCGAGCCCGCGCACGTGATCGACACCCGCACCGCCTACGACCTCGTCGCCGAGTCCTACGCCGAGCAGTTGCGCGACGACCTCGCCACGAACACCTGGGACCGCGCGATGCTGGACAGCTTCGTCGAGTTGGTCGGCACCAGCGGGCCGGTCGGCGACCTCGGCTGCGGGCCGGGCCGGATCACCGGCTACCTGGCCGCGCGCGGGCTGGACGTGTTCGGGGTCGACCTCTCGCCGGGCATGGTCGCCCAGGCGCGGCAGGACCACCCGGGGCTGCGCTTCGAGGTCGGCAGCCTCGCCGCGCTCGACCTCGCCGACGGCGCGCTGGCCGGTGCGCTGGCCTGGTACTCGTTGATCCACACGCCACCGGAGCGGTTGGCGCCCGTGGTGGCGGAGCTGGTGCGGGTGCTCGCGCCGGGCGGGCGGTTGCTGACCGCCTTCCAGGTGGGCGACGAGCGGCGGCACCTGTCGCACGCCTACGGCCACGACATCACGCTCGACGCGTACCGGCTGCGCCCGGAGTTCGTCGCCGGGCTCTTCGCCGACGCGGGTCTCGTGGTGGAGGCGCAGCTGGTCCGGGCGCCCGATGCGAACGAGAAGTCGCCCCAGGCGTACTTGCTCGCGCGCAAGACCGGCTGAAACGAGGCGACGCCCGGCGTCGGTTCGCCGGGCGTCGTCGCGTGGTCGATCAGGCCTCGCGGAGGTTGGCCTCGATCTCCAGGTGGATCTGGATCTTGTCGCCGACGACGCCGCCCGCGGGGCCGCCGGAGACGCCGAACTCCTTGCGGCTGATCTCGGTGGTCGCGGAGAAGCCGGCCACCTTGCCGCCCTGCATGCCGTCGCCGAAGCCGTTGACCTCGAGGACCAGCGGCACGGTCTTGGTCACGCCGCGCACGGTCAGCTCACCGTCGAGGACGAAGGTCTCGCCCTCCTCGTAGCGCACGCCGGTGGACCGGAAGCTGATCTCCGGGTGGTCGCCGGTGTGCAGGAAGTCCTCGCTGCGGACGTGGTTGTCACGCTGCTCGTTGCGGGTGCTGACGCTGTTCGCGTCGATCGTCGCGGTGACCGACGACTCGAGCGGGTTCTCGGCGGTGACGATCGAGCCGGAGAACGTGTCGAACCGGCCACGCACCTTGGAGACGCCCAGGTGCCGGACGATGAAGGAGACGTCGGAGTGCACGGGGTCGATGTCCCAGGTCCCGGCGATGTATCCCGGAATGGTGGCGGTAGGGGTGGTCATGTGGGTTTCCTCCTCGGTTGAGCTCTCAAGTAGGTAGTTTACGCTAAGAAGATTGAGACTTCAACAAGGGGGGTAAGGTGGTCGGTATGACCGAGACGCGATGGTTGACCGAGCAGGAGCAGGAGGTGTGGCGCACCTTCATCTCCGCCGTCGACGCCTTCGTCGACCACCTGGAACGGCAGATCCAGCGCGACGCCAACATGCCCTACACCTACTACGAGATCCTGGTCGCGCTCTCCGAGGCACCGGACCGGACCCTGCGGATGAGCGAACTCGCGGGTGCGCGCAGCTCGTCGCGCAGCAGGCTCTCCCACGCCGTGGCCCGCCTCGAGGAGGTCGGCTGGGTGCGCAGGCTCGCCTGCCCCACCGACAAACGCGGCGCGCTCGCCCAGCTCACCGACGAGGGGTTCGCCGCGTTGCAGGAGGCCGCGCCGGGCCACGTGACCGCCGTCCGCGAGAAGTTGTTCGACCGGCTGACCCCCGAGCAGGTCGTCGCGCTCGGCGAGATCAGCCACGCGTTGCTGGACGGGCTCCCCGAAGGCGCTGCGCGGCGGCAGGCACTGAATCGTTAGGCTTCGGCACAGTCCCTGCCCCTCGGCCCCCGGTGGTGTCGCGCCCGCGCCATGCTCAACATCTTCGCCCGCGCTTCGGTCTCGCGCGTCACCGATCCGATCGGGGCGCTGCTGGTCCGCGCCGGCCTGACCCCCAACGCCATGACCGTGTTCGGCACGGCGTGCGCGGTGGCGGGTGCCCTCTGGCTCTTCCCGACCGGCCACCTGCTGGCGGGCACGTTCGTCGTGTGGGGCTTCGCGATGTTCGACCTGCTCGACGGCGCGATGGCCCGCGCGCGCGGCTACGGCACCAGGTTCGGCACGGTGCTGGACGCCGCCTGCGACCGGATCGCCGACGGCGCGTTGATGGGCGCGGTGGCCTGGTGGTGCTTCGTCGTCGCGAACGATCGGATCGCCGCCGCGGCGTGCCTGGTGTGCCTCGTGCTCGGTCAGGTGATCTCCTACATCAAGGCCCGCGCCGAGGCCGCCGGGCTGGATGCCGACGGCGGGCTCGTCGAGCGGGCCGAGCGCCTGATCATCACGCTGGTCGGCACCGGGCTGGAGGGCCTGGGCGTGCCGCACGCGGTGATCGTCGCGTTGTTGCTGCTCGCCGTGCTGTCCGTGGTGACGGTGCTGCAGCGGTTCCTGGCCGTGGCGCGATCCTCGGCCACCCGAGCGGAGGAGGGTGGATGACCGGCTTCGGCGAGCGCATGACCGACTGGGGGTACGCGGCGGGCTGGCGGTTGGTGCGCACGCTGCCCGAGGGCACCGCGGAGCGCCTGTTCAACATGGGCGCGGACCGCGCGGCCAAGCGCAACGGCACCGGCACCCAGCAGTTGCGGCGCAACCTCGCGCGGGTCGTCCCGCAGGCGGGCGAGGAGGAATTGGACGACCTCGTGCGCAAGGCGCTGCGGTCCTACGCGCGGTACTGGCGTGAGGCGTTCCGGCTGCCCGGCATGGACCACGAGGCCATCCACGAATCGGTCAGCGGCATGATCGCCGGCCTGGAATACGTGGACGCGGCGCTGGCGAAGGGCAACGGCGCGATCCTGGCGCTCACCCACTCCGGCAACTGGGACATCGCGGGCGTCTTCCTCGTGCACCACTCCGGTCAGTTCACCACCGTCGTCGAGCGGTTGCGGCCCGAGTCGTTGTACAAACGGTTCGTGGCCTACCGCGAGTCGCTCGGCTTCGAGATCCTCCCGGCCACCGGCGGCCGGGTCCCGCCGGGCACCGTGCTGACCGAGCGGCTGCGCCAGAACAAGGTGATCTGCCTGGTCGCCGACCGCGATCTCACCCCGTCCGGCATCCCGGTGACCCTGTTCGACCACGCGACGCGGATGCCCGCCGGACCGGCCCGGCTGGCCGCGTCCACCGGGGCCGCGCTGCTGCCGGTCGGCTGCTGGTTCACCGACGACGGCGGCTGGGGCTTCCGCGTCCACCCGCCGATCCGGGTCACAGGCAACGATGACGTGCCCGCCGCCACGCAGTCGCTGGCCGACTCGTTCGCCGCCGACATCGCCGCGCACCCCACCGACTGGCACATGATGCAGAAGCTCTGGCTGGAAGACTTGGCCGAGGGCCGCCGCAAGGCGCTCACGAGGAGCGATCCGACGTGACCCGAGCAGGGGAGGGGTCGGCGTGAAGATCGGGATCGTGTGCCCGTACTCCTTCGACGTCCCCGGCGGGGTGCAGGCGCACGTGCTCGACCTGGCCCACGCGCTGCTGCGCCGCGGGCACGACGTGGACGTGCTCGCGCCGGCCGACGAGGACACCCCGCTGCCCGACTTCGTCACCCCGGCCGGTCGTGCGCTGGGCGTGCCGTACAACGGCTCGGTGGCCCGGCTCTCGTTCGGGCCGGTGTCCTACGCCCGGGTGCGGCGCTGGCTGCGGGACCGCCACTTCGACGTGCTGCACCTGCACGAGCCGACCGCGCCGAGCCTGTCGATGCTCGCGCTGACCGTCGCCGACGGCCCGATCGTGGCGACCTTCCACACCTCGACGCCGCGCTCGCGCACGCTGTCGGCGTTCCAGCCGGTGCTGCAGCCGTTCCTGGAGAAGATCACCGCGCGGATCGCCGTGTCCGCGCTGGCCCGTCGCGTGCAGGTGGAGCACCTCGGCGGCGACGCGGTGGAGATCCCCAACGGCGTGGACGTCGGGTTCTTCGCCGGTGCGCGCCCCCTCGACGACCACCCCCGCACCGGCAACACCATCGGTTTCGTCGGCCGCTACACCGAACCGCGCAAGGGTATGCAGGTGTTGCTCGAGGCGTTGCGCATCCTCGCGCCGGAGCTGCCGGACCTGCGGCTGCTGGTGGTCGGTCGCGGCGAGGAGGACGAGCTGCGCCGCCAGGCCGGTCCGGTGGCCGACCGGCTGGTCCTGCTCGGCCAGGTCGACGACGCGACCAAAGCGCGCGCGCTGCGCAGCATGGACGTCTACTGCGCGCCGAACACCGGTGGTGAGAGCTTCGGCATCATCCTGACCGAGGCGATGTCGGCGGGCGCCGCCGTCGTGGGCAGCGACCTCGACGCGTTCCGCCGGGTCCTGGACGACGGGCGCGCGGGCGTGCTGACCCCCGTTGGGAACAGCGGCCGCCTGGCCGACGGGCTGCGTTCGACGCTCGCGGATCCGGTGGCCCGTGCGGAGATGGTCGCGCGGGCGAGCGCGCGGGTCGCTCAGTACGACTGGTCGGTGGTGGCCGATCAGGTGCTGCGCGTCTACGACCAGGCCATCGCGGCCAACCCGCGGCGGGTCGTGGAGTCCGGGTCGCGATGAGCGGCTGGCTCGTCACGCTGCTCGTCGTGGTGGCGTTGCTGCTGCTGGCGTGGCTGGCCATGACCGCGAACCGCCTGGACCGGCTGCACGTGCGCACCGACGCGGCGTGGGCGGCGCTGGACGCGGCCCTGGCCCGGCGGGCGGTCGTGGTGCGGGCCGTGGCGGCCGCCGGATGTCTCGACCAGTCCGCCGCCGACGAGCTGCGCGCGGCCGCCGAGCGGGCCGAGCGGGCGAAGCGACCGGACCGCGAGTCCACCGAGAACGAGCTGGGTCGTCGCTTGTCCACTGTGGACCGCGCGGCGCTGCCGGTCGCGCTGGCCGCCGAGCTGACCGACGCCGAGCAACGCGTGGTGATCGCGCGGCGGGTGCACAGCGACGCCGTGCGGGACACCCTCGCCCAGCGGCGCAGGCGGATCGTGCGCTGGCTGCGCCTGTCCGGTACCGCGCCGCGCCCGGAGTACCTGGAGATCGCCGAGCCGGGCGAGCCCGGTTCGGCGCCCACGCCCCGGCCGTCGGCGCGGGTGGTGCTGCGTGACGTCGACGGGCGGGTGCTGCTCTTCCACGGCCACGACCCGGCGCAGCCGAGCGACACGTTCTGGTTCACCGTCGGCGGCGGGGTGGAGCCAGGGGAGGATCTGCGGGCGGCCGCCGCACGCGAGCTCCAGGAGGAGACCGGGTTGGTGGTCGCGCCGGGCGACCTGATCGGGCCGGTGTGGCGGCGGCGCGTGGTGTTCAGCTTCGACGGGCGCAGCTACGACGGCGAGGAGTGGTTCTTCCTCGCCGAGCGGGTGCCCCCATCGACCACTGTGGACACCTCGGGGTTCCAGGAGGTCGAGCGGGACACCGTGGACCGGCACCGGTGGTGGACCCGCGACGAGCTCGCCGCCACCGAGGAGAAGGTGTACCCGGTGCAGCTGGCCGAGTTGCTGCCCGACCTCGACCGGGACTGGGACGGCGAGATTCGCGTGATCCGCTGAGTCCCACGTCACGGTAAGCCCGTGCGAACGGTTGACAGCCGCTTGTCGTGTGGTCACAGTTGAGTTGTGCCTGTTTCCGCTGCCCTGGTGCTCGACGCGCTGGGCGACCAGAGTCGCCGAGCGATCCTGGAACACCTCGTGCGCGGGCCGAAGCCGGTCGGTGAGCTCGCCAAGGTGCTGCCGATCTCGCGGCCCGCGGTCTCCCAGCACCTGAAGGTGCTCAAGGACGCCCAGCTGGTGTCCGCCGAGACGATCGGCACGCGGCACTTGTACCGGGTGAACCGCGCCGGCCTGGACGCCCTGCGCGACTACCTCGACCGGTTCTGGCGCACCGCGCTGGCGAACTTCGCGGCGATCGCCGAGGCCGAGGCCGCCGCCCAGAAGGGCGCCAAGCGCGCCAGGTGAACTGCGGGACCGCTGCCCCGGGCGATACGGTGCTCGAGCTGACGCCGGGGGAGGAGGCATCGCGATGAGCGCGGACGTGAAGGCGATGGCAGCGGTGGAACGCGGCGAGCTCGCCGATTTCCTGGAAACGCTGGCGCCGGAGCACTGGGACGTGCCGAGCCTCTGCACAGGCTGGACCGTGCGGGACGTGGTGACCCACATGATCGGCTACGACGAGCTCGGCCTGCTGCGCACGATCGGGTCGCTGGCCCGCAGCGGCTTCTCGCTGCACCGCAGCAACGCCAAGCGGGTGGCCGAGGCCGAGCACACCCCGGCCGAGCTGATCGCCCTGCTGCGCAAGCACCAACGGCCACGGGGGATCACGGCCGCGTTCGGCGGCTTCATCGCGCTGGTCGACGGCACCGTCCACCACCAGGACATCCGCCGCGCACTCGGCAAGCCCCGCGAGATCCCCGCCGACCGGCTGCGCGCGACCTTGCGCCTCGCGCTGCGGGCGCGGCCGATCCACGCGGCTCAGCGTGCGAAGGGCCTCGGGCTGGTCGCGTCCGATGTGGACTGGACGCACGGGGACGGCCCGCAGGTGCGGGGTCCGGGGGAGGCGCTGCTGATGGCGCTGGCCGGCCGGGCCGAGGCGCTGGCCGAGCTGACCGGCCCGGGTGTGGCGACGCTGGCCGGACGGGTCTAGGGCCTAGTCCTCGCGGTGATCGCCCGCCGTGCCGTCGATCAGCTCACGCACGACGTCCATGTGACCGGCGTGCCGCGCGGTCTCCTCGATCATGTGGATCAGCACCCAGCGCAGGCTGACCTGCTCGCCGAACCACGCGGTGCCGGTGGTCTCGACGTCCACCTCGGCGATCACCGAGTCGGCGGCCGCGCGGGCCCGCTCGTAGAAGGCGAGCACGTCGGCCGTGGTCTCGCCGGGCTCGATGCGCAGGTCGGCGTTCTCATCGTCGTCGTCGAACGGCAGCGGTTCGGTCTCGCGGCCGAACGTCTCGCAGAACCAGCCGTACTCGACCGCGGCCAGGTGCTTGACCAGCCCGAGCAGGTTGGTGCCCGTCGGCGTCATGGCCTTGCGCAACTGCTCGTCGTCGAGCCCCTCGACCTTCCACAACACCGCTTGGCGGTGCCGTTCGAGGCTCGCGTGCAGGCTTTCCTTCTCACCGCCGGTGTACGGCACTCGGATCATGCCGCGGACCCTAGTCACGACCACCGACAACCCGCGCGTCGATTTCGGAACCCGCGGACCTGCCCACGGACGGCCGGGCCGGTGTGGGCCCGGCCGTCAGGCGTGTCAGCCGGTCTCAGCCGGTCCTGGTGTCAGCCGGTCGCGGCGCCGGCCAGGGAATCGGGCAGCGGGTCGTACCGGGAGAAGTGGCGGGTGAACGTCGCCGCACCGGAGGTGAGCGAGCGCAGGTCGATCGCGTAGCGCAGCAGTTCGCTCGCGGGCACCTCCGCGTGCACCACGCTGTAGCCCGGGACGTCGGCCGCCTCCGTGCCCAGCACGCGACCACGACGGCTGGACAGGTCGCCGAGCACCGTGCCGAGGTGTTCGTCGGGCAGCCGGATCGACACCTCGTCCACCGGTTCCAGCAGTGCGACCCGGCCCGCGGCGGCGGCTTCCTTCAACGCGAGCGAGCCCGCGGTCTGGAACGCCGCGTCGGAGGAGTCGACGCTGTGCGCCTTGCCGTCCACCAGTGTCACCCGGATGTCCACCACCGGGTGGCCGTCGCCGCGCAGGCCACGTTCCATCTGGGCCCGCACGCCCTTCTCCACGCTGGGGATGAACTGGTTCGGGATGGCGCCACCGACGATCTTGTCGACGAACTCGAATCCGCTGCCGCGTGGCAGCGGCTCGACCTTGATGTCGCACACCGCGTACTGGCCGTGCCCGCCGGACTGCTTGACGTGCCGGCCTTTTCCTTGCGCGGGGCCGCTGAACGTCTCGCGCAGCGCCACCCGCACCGGCTCGCTGTCCACGTCGGCGCCGCCGGCCCGCAGCCGGGCGAGCACCACGTCGGCATGCGCCTCGCCCATGCACCACAACACCATCTGGTGGGTCTCGGCGTTGCGCTCCAGGCGCAGCGTCGGGTCGCTGGCCACGAGCCGGCCGAGGTTGCGGGCCAGCGCGTCCTCGTCGCTGCGGGTCTTGGCCACGATGGCGACCGGCAGCAGCGGCTCGGGCATCGTCCACGGCGCCATCAGGATCGGGTCCTCGGGCGAGGAGATCGTGTCGCCGGTCTCCGCCGAGCCGATCTTGGTCAACGCGCACAGGTCGCCCGCGACGCAGAACGGCACCTCGCGCAGGTTCGACCCGAGCGGTGAGTAGACGTGCGCCACCCGCTCGTCGGCGTCGTGGTCGTCGTGGCCGCGCTCGGCGAGGCCGTGCCCGGAGACGTGCACCGGGCGTTCCGGGCGCAGCGTCCCGGAGAACACCCGGACCAGCGACACCCGTCCGACGTAGGAGTCGACGGCGGTGCGCACGACCTCGGCCACCAGCGGGCCGTCCGGGTCGGCGGTGATCGCGGCGTGCTCGGCGCCGTCGGGCGTGGTGACCGCCGGCAGCGGGTGCTCCAGCGGGGACGGGAAGCCCTGCGCCATGACCTCCAGCAACTCGGCGAGACCCATGCCGCTCGACGCGCACACCGGGATCACGGGGTGGAAGCTGCCGCGCGCGACCGCGGTCTCCAGGTCGGCGATCAGGACGTCCTGGTCGATCTCCTCGCCGCCGAGGTAGCGGTCCATGAGGGTCTCGTCCTCGCTCTCGGCGATGATCCCCTCGATCAGTTCGTTGCGTGCGTCGGCGATGTCCTCGCCGTCCGGGTCGGACACCACGGGCGGGTAGCCGCCTCCGTAGTCGAACCGGCGCTGGGTGATCAGCCCGATCAACGACGGCGTGCCGTCATCCGCGGGCAGGTAGAGCGGGAGCACGCCGGCGCCGAACTGGTCCTGGCACGCGGCGATCTCGGCGGAGACGTCGGCGCGCTGGTGGTCGGTGCGCGCGATGACCACTGCTCGCGGCATGGCTACGGCGGCACACTCCGCCCACACGGCGACGGTCGCCGGGTCCACGCCCTCGGCGGCGCTCACCACGAACAACGCGGCATCCGCGGCTCGCAGTCCGGCCCGCAACTCACCGACGAAGTCGGCGTACCCGGGGGTGTCGATGAGGTTGATCTTGATGTCGCCGTGCAACACCGGTGCGACGGACAGGCCGACCGAGCGCTGCTGGCGGACCGCGGCCGGGTCGTGGTCGCACACCGTCGTGCCCTCGGTGACCGAGCCCGCCCTCGGCACGGTGCCGGTCGCGGCGAGCAGGGCCTCGGCGAGCGTCGTCTTGCCGGATCCGGATGGACCCACGAGCACGACGTTCCTGACCTTGGCTGGATCGTCCACCGCGACTGCTGATTGGTCCTGGGCGCTGTCGCCATGCTTGCTTGCCATCTGGCCCTCACCTCCCGGGTGTCGGGGGCCGGCCGGCGGCCCCGCCGAATGGTCTGTGTTCGATCTCACACCTGTTGCCAGGCTGGGACAAGCCCAGGACGGCCTCGTGGCGCCGAGTGGCGCCGAGGTGGCCAAGTGGCCTGCCGAGAACGGGTGCCATTGGCCCGCCTCAGCAGGCCACGTGCGTCGTACATTGCTAGTAGCAGGTTCCTGACCTGCTGGTATGACCCACATCACGAGTTCGTTCGAGAGGCGCAGCGTGTCCGAACCACAGCCCACCACTGAGACCACCACCGGGGTCGCGGAGACCGGCACCGCGCGGGTGAAGCGCGGCATGGCCGAGATGCTCAAGGGCGGCGTGATCATGGACGTGGTCACCGCCGAACAGGCGAAGATCGCCGAGGACGCGGGCGCGGTGGCCGTCATGGCGCTCGAACGGGTGCCCGCGGACATTCGCGCGCAGGGTGGCGTCGCGCGCATGAGCGACCCGGATCTGATCGACGGCATCATCAACCAGGTCTCGATCCCGGTCATGGCCAAGGCCCGGATCGGCCATTTCGTCGAGGCGCAGGTGCTGCAGTCGCTCGGCGTGGACTACATCGACGAGTCCGAGGTGCTCACGCCCGCCGACTACGCCAACCACATCGACAAGTGGCAGTTCACCGTGCCGTTCGTGTGCGGTGCCACCAACCTGGGTGAGGCGTTGCGCCGGATCACCGAGGGCGCGGCCATGATCCGCTCCAAGGGCGAGGCCGGCACCGGTGACGTGTCCAACGCGACCACGCACATGCGCAAGATCGGCGCCGAGATCCGCCGGCTCACCTCGCTCTCGCCGGACGAGCTCTACGTGGCGGCCAAGGAACTCCAGGCGCCCTACGAGCTGGTGCGCGAGGTCGCCGAGAAGGGCAAGCTGCCGGTCGTGCTGTTCACCGCGGGCGGCATCGCCACCCCGGCCGACGCGGCGATGATGATGCAGCTGGGCGCCGAGGGCGTGTTCGTCGGCTCCGGCATCTTCAAGTCCGGCGACCCGGCCAAGCGCGCGGAGGCCATCGTCAAGGCGACGACCTTCCACGACGACCCGGACGTGATCGCGAAGGTCTCGCGTGGTCTGGGCGAGGCCATGGTCGGCATCAACGTCGAGGACGTCCCCGAGCCGCACCGGCTCGCGGAGCGTGGTTGGTAAGCCGAAGGTAAATCGCAAACGCACAGCGCGACGGCCCGGGTGGAAGTTCACCCGGGCCGTCGTTCGTGTGATCGCGGGTCGCGCCAGCCGCCGACCGGACCAATCGCCTCGGCGTTCGGTCCCAGCCGATCGTCGGTAGTTGCGCCGCTCGCGCCCAAGACACCTGATCTTCGACTTTCGTTCGTTCCACCCGCGGGTTTCGCCTGTCACCTTCCTCTCATTGCCGGGTGAACCCTGTCGGGAGGGATCGTGACACCGCGCCGCAAGCGCCTCGCGCTGTTATCCGCCGTACTGACCGTCCTCGCGTCGGTTTTCGTTGTCCTGCAAGCGGGCGCCAGCTCCGCCGCGGGCACGCCGCTGACCGTGGCCCAGGCCATCGCCGGGCAGAACGGGAGTACGGCGACCGTCCGCGGTTACGTGGTCGGCCAGCCCACGGCGACCACCACGGTCGTCACCAGCAACTTCCCCAACGACTACGCGCTCGCGCTCGCCGACGCGCCGGGGCAGACCGCCACCGGACAGGTCCTCTACGTGCAGATCACGTCGACCTTCCGCTCGGCGTACGGGCTGCAGTCCAACCCCGACCTCGTCGGCAAGGAACTGGACGTCACCGGGGCCCTGGGCGCGTACTTCTCCCACCCGGGCCTGAAGTCGACGACGGCGTTCACCATCACCGGCTCCTCGACGCCGACGACCACCACCACGACGTCGGCGCCCGGCGACCCGGGGGACACCGACGCCTACTACGCCGCCGCGCTCGGCAAGACCGGTCCGGAGTTGAAGGCCGCGCTGCACACCATCATCAGCCAGATGACCAAGCTGTCCTACGACCAGGACTGGGACGGGATCAAGGCCACCGACGAGGACCCGAACAACCCCAACAACGTCATCGAGATCTACAGCGGCCGCTCGGTGCCCAAGAGCACCAACGGCGGCGACCCGGACGACTGGAACCGCGAGCACGTGTGGGCGAAGTCCCACGGTGACTTCGGCACCGCGACCGGGCCCGGCACCGACCTGCACCACCTACGGGCCGAGGACGTGACGGTCAACAGCACGCGCAGCAACAAGGACTTCGACAACGGCGGTTCGCCGGTCGACCAGTGCTCGGGCTGCCTGACCGACAGCGACTCCTTCCAGCCGCGGGACGCGGTCAAGGGCGACGTCGCCCGCATGATCCTCTACATGGCCGTGCGCTACGAGGGTGACGACGGCTTCCCCGACCTCGAGCCGAACGAGTCCACCTCGAACAACACCAACCCGAACATCGGCAAGCTCTCGGTGCTGCTGGCGTGGAACGACCAGGACCCGCCGGACGCCACCGAGATGCACCGCAACGAGGTCATCTACACGCAGTTCCAGCACAACCGGAACCCGTTCATCGACCACCCGGAGTGGGCGCGGGCCATCTACGGCTGAGCCGCCGCTCCCGCGCCGCGCCCCGGTCCGAAGTGGACCATGCTCAGGCCGGGGCCGGCGCGGGGGTGCGCAGCAGCAGGTCGGCCAGCTTGTGCGTGCCGATGGTGGCGTCGCGGTCGACGTGCCCGGGGATGCCGGGCACCTTGCCCTTCATGCTGTGCTGGTGCAGCACCAGCTTCGGGTGGCTGAACCCGGGTTTGCCGGGGTTGCCGTTGAACCGCGCGATCCAGAGCATCACGTTCGCGTCCGCCCAGTCGTTGGGGCGCAACACGTTGGTGAACCAGTCGAGGTTGGCGTAGACGAACACCCGCTTGATCCCGCCCTTGGCCCGCAGCTTCGCGATGAACTGCGGGATGAACGAGTTCGCGGTGTCCCGCAACCCGGACGCTTCTTCCATGTCGAGCATCGGCGCCAGCGAGGTCGACGACAGCATCGCCCGGGCGTGCAATTGCTCGAAGAACAGGTCGACTTGTTTCTGGACGTTGCCCTTGCGGGCGAAATGGTAACCGCCGACCCGGATCCCGGCGGCCCGCGCGCCGGGCACGTGGTGGCGGGCCTGCGGGTCGACGAATTCCTCCCCGTCGGTCACCTTGATGCTGGCGAACGTGATGTTGTTGCCGCGCACGGCATGCCAGTCGTCCACCACGTTGTGGTGGCTGACGTCGATTCCGAATTCCATCGTTCTCATCCGTCCTGATTTGACAATGGCTGATGCCAGGACAGATGCGCCGATCCGGGTTTTGATACGAACCGGGTCAGGCGCCGATGCAGACGAACCCGGCCGCGGCGGCCCGGCCGGCGGGGCTCTCGTCGCGCACCTCACGCTGGGCCTCGGCCAGCGCGGCGGCGGGGGAGTGACCCTTCGCCAGCCGTTGGTGCAACGCCACCATCAGCGGCGCGGTCTCGGCGTCCGGGATCGGCACCACGGACGCGATCAGCCGCATGGTGCCGCGCGCGATGAACGTCGCGGCCAGGCCGAGCAGCTCGTCGCCAGTGCGCACCACCGACCGGCCGCTGTCGCACGCGGCCAGCACGACCGTGCTCGGCACGCGGGGCAGGCGTTCCAGGTCGTAGACCACCAGCGGGCCGTCGTGCAGGCGCAGATCGGAGAACAGCGGGTTGTTCGTGGCCAGCCGCCCGTGCGCGGCCAGGTGCATGACGTCCACAGTGGTCAGTGCGGCCAGCACGGCGCCGACGGTCGCCGTGTCGTCGAGCATCGCCTGGGCACCGTCGTGGATCGCGGCCACCGCTTGGGCTTCCGCGCGCGCCCCGGACAGGCCGGGACCGGCGGCCACCGCCACGCCTTGGGCCGCGGAACCGGTCGCGGTCGCGGCGGCGTGCCACAGGGTCGCCGACGGTGACACGACGACCGGCCGGTGCGCGCACGACGGCAGGATCGACCACGGCAGGCTGTGCAGCCCGCCGGTCGGCACGACCACCAGCGGCCGGTCGCCGATCTCGGCGAGGCCGGCCAGCAGCAGCCGGTCCAGCCGGACCGCCGTGGCGTCGAGCAGGGCCGCGGCCGCTTCGATCGTGGCACTGCGGCCGTCGCGGCGGGCGAGCTTGTGCAAGGCGAACGGGATCCGGTCGAGCAGGTCGGTGACCTCGGCCACCGCGGCCAGCTCGTGCCTGCGAAGGACTCCGTCGACCAGCGTGAGCGCGTGCAGCTTCCCGTCGAACTGCACGAACTCGAGGAGCGCGCGGTCCCCGAGCGCGGCGCCCAGCACCGACGGCGACACCGGCCCGGCGCCTTGCTGGCCGCTCCCGCCGGGCAGCAAGCGGTTGCGATCCCGGATCCGCCGCTCCAGCGCGACCTGCCGTTGTTCCAGCCGCGCGACCGGCTGCCCGGCCAGCCGTGCCTTGTCGATCTCCAACGCGGTGGCCCGCAGCTCACCCAGCAGCTCGGCCAGTTCCGGGTCGGGCGGCGGCAGCACGGCGCGGTGCACGAGCCGGCTCGCCCGGCCGCGCTCGGACCACTCGAACACCTGGCGGGCCCGCCCGTCCCGCATGGCGATGCGCAGGCCCAGGTCGGTGAGCTCGGCCCGGTGCACGGCCGAGTACACGCGCAGGTCGGTCGCGCCGAGCGCGGTGCTGTGCTCGTCGAGGATCCGCAGCCCGGCCCGGACGGCGGTGGCCGCCTCGCGGGTGCGTCCGTCGGCCTGGCGCAGCAACGCCTCGGCGTACCAGCCGCGCGCACGCCGGGCCGCCGGCCCACGCCGTCGCTCGGCGCTGGCCGGCTCGAGGTGCCCGCGGCTCACGTCGGCGCGGCCGCGTCGTTCGGCCAGGCGCGCCGCGACCAGCCGCGCCTCCAGCGCGGCCGCCTTGCGGCCACCGGCCACCAGGACGTCCACAATGGACTGGACGTGCGCGTCGGTGATCTGCTCGCCGTTCGCGAGCCCGGCCTGCACGGCGGTCAGCCGGGCCAGCGCGGCCCAGCCGTCGCGGTGCTGCGCGGCGAATTCCTTGGCGGCCAAGCGGGCCTGGGTCGCCGCCTCCGCGGTCTTGCCATCCAAATAGGACGCACGGGCCAAGGTCAGCCGCATCTCCGGGACCTTCAGCTGCCGCCGGCTGGCCTGGAAGGCGGCGATCGCGCGCTCGGCCACCTCCCGCGTCTCGGCGACCAGACCGACCGACAGCAACAGCTGGCTGCGGTCCAGCAGCACCGGCGCCAGCTGCCCGCCGTGCTCGACGATGGTCCTCTCGGCGTCGTCGAGGTAGCGCAAAGCGGCCGGGACGTCGCCACGCAACGACTCCACGAAGCCCAGGTTCTCGGCGATGATCCCGATGGCCAGCGGCCGGTTCAGCTCGCGCGCGATCGTGTCGGCTTCCTTCAGGTCGGCGATGGCCGCCTGGTAGTAGGCCAAGCCGGACAGGGTCAGGCCGCGGTTGACCAGCGCGCGCTGCAGGTCACGGCGTTGCTGGGTCCGGCGCAGCGCCGGGATGGCGATGCGGAACTCCGCGAGCGCCTCCTCGAGCCGGCCGACCTCGTACAGGATCACCGCGCGCTGAGCGCGAGCGATCGCCTTGCCCGGCCCGGTCAAGGACGACAGAGCGGCGTCGATGGCGTGCAGCGCCGCGCGGGGCTGGCCACGCTGGACCAGCGCGTAGGCGAGTTTCATCCGGGCTTCGCCCGCGAGCGTCGTGGAGCCGGCCTCGTCGCCATGGCGGGCCGCCGCACGCAGGTGCCGGATCGCGGCGGGCACCTCACCGCACTGGGACAGCGAATGCCCGAGCGCCAGTTCCGCGACCGCCGCCGCCACCGGGTCGCCCTCCCGTCGCGCCCGGCGCACCGCGAGCCGGGCCGCGGGCTGGGCGCGTCCGGGGTTGGCGTCCGCGAGGCGCATCGCGGTGCGGGCCGCGGCGAGCGCGGTGTCCGGCTTCGCGGTGTGCGGCTCCCCAGTGTGCGGCTCCACGGGGCAAGGGTAAGGACAAAGCGGCGGCAAAGCGGCGGTAACGGGCGTGATTGCCGGCTTGATTCTCGTATCAACCCGGGTGTTCGGGTCTCTGGGTAGTGGACACCCCCGACGACGTGAGGTGAAGCAATGAGCGAGACACCACCCCTCGTTCTGCCGACCACCGCCGAACCCGACCAGCTGGTGGTGCACCTCCCGCACCTGGACCTGGTGACCGCCTGGCTGCGCGACAACGGCACCCCGGTCACCAAGGAACTCGCCCGCGACGACCGGCTGGGGCTGGCGCTGCTCGAGGTCAGCGTGGCCGATGCGATCGAGCCGGTGCTCAAGGCCATGCGCGAGCACTTCCGGGACACCTTCCGCGGCTGGGTCCCGCTGGTCGGCAAGAACCGGCACCTGACCAGCGTGGTCGGGCTCGGGGAGACCAAGCCGCACTCGGCCGGCCTCCCGTCCCCGGCCTCGCCCGAGGCGAGCACCGCACAGCCGGACGACGGCCGTGGCGTGCGCGTCGGCCTGGCCGATTCGGCGATCGCCGACCACCCGGATCTCGTCGGGCGGTTCGTGGCCGAGCGGTCGGCGGTCTGGCTGCCGCCGATGCTGGGGCCGACGCCCTTCCGGGCCGGGCACGCCACGTTCGTGGCCGGGCTTGTGCTGCGCCAGGCGCCCGCGGCCGAGCTGCACGTGGTCGACGCGTTGAGCGCAGACAAGGGTGAGGCCACGGTCTGGCGGCTGGCGACGAAGCTGATGGACCTCGCCGAGAAGAACCTCGACGTGATCAATCTGTCGGTCGGCTGCCACACCGAGGACGACCAGGCGCCGCTGGTGTTGCGCCGCACGATCGAGCTGCTCAGCCCGCGCGTGCTCGTGATCGCCTCCGCGGGCAACCACGGCGCGCCGGCACCAGGCCAGCCGAAGGCGATGGCCCGGCCGACCTGGCCCGCCGCGCTGCCCGACGTCGTCGCGGTCGGCGCCACGGACGGAGCCGCGGAAGCCGACTACAGCCCGATGGCGCCCTGGGTGACGTGCACCGCGGCGGGCACCGCCGTGAGCACCTACCTGGACGCGTCCGTGCTGCTCATCGACCAGCTGTCGGTCCCCGCGAGCGAGGGCGATGTGAAGGCGTTCGAGGGCTACGCGACCTGGCGCGGCACGTCGTTTTCCGCCGCCGCGGTCACCGGCGCGATCGCGGCGGCCACCAAGCCCGGGCGGGTCAGCGCCCGCGACGCGCTGGCGCGGCTGCTGTCCGAACCGGGCGGTGTGGTCAGCAAGTACGTGTTGCCGTCATGATGGACCTCATGCGCGACGACGCGACCGTGGTGGCGCTGGTCGAGCAGGCCCGGACCGGCGACAAGGCGGCATGGGACCGGATCGTGGAGCGGTACGCGCCGCTGGTCTGGTCGATCTGCCAGCGGCACCGGCTTTCCGACGCCGATGCCGAGGACGTGGGCGCGAACGTGTGGCTGCGGCTGGTGGAACGGCTGGAGACGTTGCGCGAGCCGGCCGCGCTGCCCGGCTGGCTCGTCACGACCACCCGCAACGAGTGCCTGGTTCTGTTGCGTGGCAAGCAGAAGCAGGTGCCGGTGGAGCACGAGCGGCTGCCCGAACCGGACATCGGCACCGGCATCGACCTCGACGAGGCGTTGGTGGCGCAGGAGCGGCACGTGGTGTTGCGCACGGCGTTCGCGGAGCTGTCGGAGAAGTGCCGCAGGCTGCTGTCGATGCTGTTCGACGACCCGCCTACGTCCTACACGGACATCGCGGCGCAGCTGGGCATGCCGATCGGCGGCGTCGGCCCGAACCGGATGCGCTGCCTCGAACAGCTGCGGCGCCGGCCCGTGGTCGCGGCCCTGCTCGCGCAGACGGCGGGACGGAGGTGACCGGGGTGGCGCGTGAGTGGCCCGACTGGACCGATGACGAGCAGCTGTACAACGAATTGGGGGAGGCCTTGCGCAGTGCGGCAGCCGTGCCGTCCCGGTTCGTCGAAGCGGGCAAAGCGGCCTTTGCTTGGCGGACAATCGATGCCGAACTGGCCGAGCTGAGCTACGACTCCGTTGTGGACGGTGCGTTGGCCGGGACCCGGGCCGAGCCTGCGGCGTTGCGCTCACTGACCTTTGTGGCCAGTGGCGTGACCATCGAGGTGGAGCTGACCGAGGACGCGTTGCTGGGCCAGGTCGTCCCCCCGCAACCCGGCACCGTGGAGTTGCGCCAGAAGGACGGCTCCGCGACCGCCGCGCCGGTGGACGAGGTCGGCTGGTTCGTCCTGCGCCCGCTCCCGGTGGGCCTGTTCCGCCTCCTGGTCCACACCGCCGACGGCCGCTCCGTCCTAACCGAATGGGCCACCCTCTAACCCTCCACCCGGGTGTGTCCCCTCTTCCGGCCGGGTGTGTCCCCTCTTCCGGCAGGGTGTGTCCCCCGCTCCGGCCGGGTGTGTCCCACGTTCGCGCCGGGTGTGTCCCACAGTCACGCCCGGTGTGTCCCACGTTCGCATCGGGTGTGGCGCCACGCCTCGTCGGTCTTCCCGTGCTTTGCCGAGGACTTCGCGCGTTTGGACTTGGTGCCGACATCACGGGACAAGGCAGCGTCGCTGCCGTCGGTCACTTCGGCAATCGAGGCCGACCCGCCACTCGCGGCCTCCGTGCCGATCCCGATCCCGCCGCCGACTCCGCCGCCGAGCGCGATGGCCGCCGCGGCGGCGGCCGCGATGACCGCGGGCTTGCTCGCGCCTTTGTCGGAGCCGCCCCCGGCACCGCCGATCCTGCGCCCCATCGAGTTCCCCCCTCGATCTGCCAGGCCTGCGACCACCGTGGTGGAGCAGATCCCGCAGGCGCAATAGGCCGAGCGGGGGACACGCCCGACGCGAACGTGGGACACACCCCGCGCGACTGTGGGACACACCCGGTCGGAACGGGGGACACACCCCGCGCGACTGTGGGACACACCCGGTCGGAACGGGGGACACACCCCGCGCGACTGTGGGACACACCCGCACGGAACGGGGGACACGCCGGGCCGGAACGGGGGACACGCCGGGCGGGAACGGGGGACACGCCGGGAGGGGTCAGGTGTGTTCGCTTATCAGGACGGCGGAGGTGTTGGGGTCGAGGGCTTCGAAGACGTGGGGTTGGTCGCCGGGGTAGGCGATGTAGTCGCCCGGCGCCAGTTCCACCGGGTCATCGGTGAGGCCGACGCTGGCGCGCCCGGTGCTCAGCACGACGTGCTCGACCACGCCCGGCATGTGCGGGTCCGAGCAACGCCCGAGGCCGGGCTCGCCGTTGATCAGGTAGATGTCCCGGCGCGCGTTCGGTGGGCACGACGACAGCAGGGTCGCCACGTAGTTCGCGCGTTCGGAGAACACGGCGGGGCCTTCGCCCGCCCGGATCACCTGGACCGTCGGGCGCGGCGGCTCCACGAGGTGGCTGAACGGCACGTCGAGCGCGACTCCCAACGCCCACAACGTTTCCACGCTCGGATTGCCGGTGCCCGCCTCCAGTTGCGACAACGTCGACTTGGCGATGTTCGCGCGCTTGGCGACCTCGCTCAACGACAGCCCGGCCCGGTCGCGTGCCCGGCGCAACGCGTATGCGATCACGTCCAGCGGGGCACCCTTGGTGGTCATCGAACCCTCTCGTGACGTTCGGCAGAACGGCCGCACGTTCGACTTGACGAACGGCAGGCCTTGTGTTCAGTATAGAAGTCATGCGTTCGATGTGGCGAACACTGGACAAGGATCTGGTCCGCGGGGTCGGCGCCCTCGCCGCCGCCGTGGCCGTCAACGGGCTGTCCTTCGGCGCCATCTCGGTCGCGGCCGCACTGCCGCTCTGGGTGCCGGTGGCCATGTCGTTGCTGGTCTTCGCGGGCAGCTCGCAGTACCTGGTCGTCGGCGTGGTCGCCGCCGGGGGCAGCCCGGTCGCGGCGGTGCTCGGCGGGCTGGTGCTCAACTCGCGGCACTTACCTTTCGGGCTGGCGATCGGGCAGGTGGTCGGCGACCGCCTCGCCACCCGGCTGCTGGGCAGCCACCTGCTGGTCGACGAGTCGGTCGCGTTTGCCTTGTCGCAAAAGGACTCCAAGCAGGCTCGAAGCGCGTTCTGGCTGTGCGGCGGCGCCTTGTTCGTCAGCTGGAACGTGAGCGTCGTGATCGGCGCCCTCGCCGGCCAGCTGGTCAGCAACCCCAACGCGCTCGGCCTCGATGCCGTCTTCCCCGCCGCGATGCTCGCGCTGGTGCTGCCCGCGCTCAAGGACCGGACCACGCTCGGCGCGGCCCTCGCCGGAGCCGCCGTCGCGCTCGCGACCACGCCGTTCCTGCCGACCGGCCTCCCGGTCCTGCTGTCGCTCGCCGGGCTCTTGGTCACGTTGACGTCACCGTCCAAAAGGGACCGTGATGCGGCCCAGCCGGCTCGCACCGCGGCCGGCGGAGGGAAATCTGGGGAGGCTGACCAATCATGACGTTCGTGCCGATCTTGGTGCTTGCGCTGGGCACCTACGCGTTCCGCATCTCCGGCACCTTGCTGCGTGGCCGGATGGAGGTGCCTGAGCGCATCCGCGAGCTGCTGTCCATGGCCGCGATCGTCCTGCTGGTCGCGGTCGTCGCCACGTCGGCGTTGATGACCGGTCACCAGTTCGCCGGATTCGCCCTGCCTCTGGGGGTGGCCGTCGGGGGAGTGCTGGCCTGGCGCAAGGCGCCGTTCGTGGTGGTTGTCGTGGTCGCCGCCGCGACCACCGCGTTGCTGCGGCTCGCGGGCCTCAGCTGAGCACGTCCGCGGTCGGCACCAGCGTGCGCCGGCGGTGGTGCTCGAACACCAGGTTCGTGTGCAGCTGCGTGACCTCCTTGCGTGTCGTGTAGCGGTCGAGCAGCAGGCGTTGCAGGTGCGTCGCGTCGGCGACGGCCACGTGCACGATGAAGTCGTCCGGGCCGGCGACGTGGGTGGCCATGATCGTTTCCGGCTGGTCGAGCACGTACGCGAGGAACGCCTCCACCACGACGCGGGTGTGCGGCCGGACCTGCACCGCGATCATCGCCTGCAGCGGCCGGCCGAGCGCGCCCAGATCGACCTCCGCGCGGTAGCCGGTGATCACGCCACGTTCCCGCAGCGCGCGCTGGCGCACCAGGCACGTCGACGGCGCCACGTTCACGCGTGCGGCCAGGTCCTTGTTCGACAGCCGAGCATCGTTCTGCAGCTCTCGCACGATCGCGGCGTCGATCGCATCCAACACGGCGCAACCCTCCATTTGTCGAACAGGATTCGTGATTTCACCGCAGATCTCGCGCTCAGTGCAACATGAGGCGAACTGACCGAACAATCGGAGGTGCTGGATGGCTGGGTTGCGCACGCGTGCGGTGCACGGCGGTCGTGAGGACTTCGCGGCACTGGGTGTGCACGCCGCGCCGATCGACCTGTCCACCACCTACCCCGTGCCCGACCAGGGCGTCGGCGGCGCCGCGCTGCAGGACCTCGCCGAAGGGGCGGCCAGCGCCGCGTCGCCGGTGTACGCCCGGCTGCACAACCCGACGGTGGCCCGCTTCGAGCAGGCGCTCGCCGACCTGGAGGGCACCGAGACCGCCGTCGCGTTCGGCAGCGGCATGGCCGCGATTGCCGCCGTCATCCAGGCCGCGTGCACCATGATCGGCCTGAAGCACGTGGTCGCCGTGCGCCCGCTCTACGGCGGCACCGACCACCTGCTGACCACCGGCCTGCTGGGCACGTCGGTCACCTACGCCGCCGCCGACGAACTCGCCGCCGCCATCCGGCCGGACACCGGGCTCGTCGTCGTGGAAACCCCGGCCAACCCGAACCTCGACCTGATCGACATCGCCGCCGTGGTCACCGCGGCGGGCTCGGTGCCGGTCATGGTGGACAACACCTTCGCGACACCAGTCCTGCAGAACCCGGCCGCGTACGGCGTCGCCTACGTCGTGCACTCCGGCACGAAGTACCTCGGCGGTCACGGCGACGTGCTCGGCGGTGTCGTCGCGTGCTCGCAGACCCTCGCCGAGCGGCTGCGCCAGGTCCGCATCCTCACCGGCGCCGTGCTGCACCCACTCGGCGGTTACCTGCTGCACCGCGGCCTGGCCACGCTGCCGCTGCGCGTGCACGCCGCCCAGGCCACGGCGAGCGAACTGGCGACCCGGCTGGCCGAGCACCCCGGCGTGCTGTCCGTGCGGTACCCGGGGCTGCCCGGTTCGGACCCGCACGGCCTGCTCGGCACGCAGTTGCGCGGACCCGGCGGGATGCTCGCGTTCGAGACCGTCGGCGACCCGCACGCGGTCGTGCGCGCGCTCAAGCTCGTCACGCCCGCGGTCAGCCTGGGCTCGGTCGACACGCTGATCGAGCACCCCGCCGCGCTCACCCACCGCTTGGTCGACGACGACGACCTGGCCGCGTCCGGCGTGCCCGCGCACTTGCTGCGCCTGTCGGTCGGGCTCGAGGATGTCGCCGACCTCTGGGCCGACCTGGACGCCGCGCTGCTGTCGGTGCGCGACCGACACCTCGAACCCGCGGGATGACCGAAAGCGGAATTCCCGGTGCGACCATGTGACCACACACAGTCAGCACTGCGGGGAGAAGCTCGTGACGTCCACCAAGCCGCCGTTCCGTCGCCGCCGCCTCGGCCGGCGGTTGCGTGACCTGCGCGAGTCGGCCGGTATGACCTTGGACAAGGCCGCGCCGATGCTGGACCTCAGCCGCAGTGTCCTGCACCGCTTGGAGGCGGGCGAGACCCGTGCCGACGTGCACGTCGTGCGCTCGATGATGGACCTCTACGACCACTACGAGCCCGACCTGCTCGACGCCGTTCGCGAGGCCGCCAAACCGAGCTGGTTCACCAGCTACGGGGTGCAGGACATGGGTTACACGGACGCGGAGACCGAAGCCTGCCGCGTCCTCACTTATGCGGGCATGCAACTGCCCGGGTTGCTGCACACCGAGAACTACATCCGCGCCCAGTTCGACAGTGCGCAGCGCCGCCGGAGCGCCAAGGAGGTGGACAACGACCTCGCCGTGCGTCGCATCCGCCAGCAGCGGCTCACGAGCGAGGACAACCCGCTCGAATTGGTTGCGGTCATCGACGAGGCTGCGCTGTGGCGGGAGATCGGCGGCCCCGCCGTGCTGCGTGAACAGCTCGACCACTTGATCATGATGGCCGAGCTGCCGTCGGTGACCCTTCAGGTGTTGCCTCTGCGGACATGTCCGCCCAGTGGCCTCGGCGGGGGGTTCAACTTGCTGGGCTTCACAGGGCCCGGCGAGCCGGACTTGCTGTACCACGAGTACGTGACCGGGGCGCTGCATATTGAGGACCAGGAGGAGGTCCAGGCCGCTAAACTTGTGTTCGACTCGCTGCGCGGCGAGGCACTGAACCCGGCGGACTCGGTGGCGCTCATTGAGCAGCACGCCACCGAACTGCCCGCACCATGAAAGAGGCGAACACCGTGCTGGACCTCTCCGGCCTGAGCTGGCGCAAGAGCAGCCGCAGCACAGCCGACGGCTCGAATGGCGACTGTGTCGAGATCGCCTTCGCCGACCAGTTCGTCGCGGTGCGCGATTCCAAGAACCCCGACGCCGCCCACCTGGCTGTGCCGAACACGGCGTTCGCCGCGTTCGTCCGCGCCGAGTTCACGTCCACAGTGGACTAATCGCGGCGGCGTGCCAGGTAGGCGCGAAACTCAGCGGTGAGCCACTGCCGCTGCGCCACTACGCCTGTTCGTTCGGCAAGCACGGCCAGCAGCACGGCGTGCAGCGACTCGTCGTCGAGCACGACGTCGTCCAACCACTCCGGCTGGTGCTCGACCAGCAGCGGGTCGAACGACGTCACCAGTTCGCCGTCGATCGCCGCCAGGAGTTGGTGGTTGGCGTTGAGGTCCCAATGCACGCTCATGAAGTGACCGCCGCCCGCGGACGCCTGCTTCGCCACTGCCTCCCGGGTGCCGAACCACCCGTTGTTCTCCAGCACGATGACGGCACCGTCGTCCTCGTGCACCAACAGCCACGATGACCGGCCCAGCTCCTCGTGCGACACGACCGCCTCGCGAAACGCCATGGTCCGCGGTGGGTCGGTCGGGTCGCCGCCGTAGGCCCGTACCACCTCGTCGGCCGATCGCCCGCGGACGACCGCAACCGTCCATGCCAGATCGGGATCCTCGTCCGCCCAGGCGTAGCGACGTACGTCAGCCAGGCTCAACACGAGATAGCTCCCCACACGACGGTCGTATACACAGAGTGCCTAAACGGGCACTTTCTGTCGAGTTCCCTCCTGGGTGAACGCTGGGCGCCCAGGCGGGACCACGGACCTGCGTTACGAGCGAGGACGCCACCGCATAGGCTGGTCACCAGCAGGTTTGGCAGGAGGTGACCGGTGACCGCAGCTCGTCCGTTGATCGGCGTGCTCGCACTGCAAGGTGACGTACGGGAACACGTCGCCACCTTGCGGGCGTTGGACTGTGACGCGGTGCCGGTGCGACGGCCGGAGGAGCTGGCCGCACTGCACGGGATCGTGCTCCCGGGTGGCGAGTCCACCACCATGTCGCGGCTGCTGGCCACCTTCGAGTTGCTCGAGCCCCTGCGGGCGCGCCTGGCCGACGGGCTGCCCGCGTACGGGTCGTGCGCGGGGATGATCCTGCTGGCCGACAAGGTGCTCGACGGGCGGCCTGACCAGCACCAGCTGGGCGGCATCGACATGATCGTGCGGCGCAACGCCTTCGGGCGGCAGGTCGATTCCTTCGAGGAAGACCTCGCCTTCGCCGGGTTGGACGACGGCCCCGTGCACGCGGTTTTCATCCGCGCGCCGTGGGTCGAATCTGTCGGCCCGGACGTCGAGATCCTGGCCGCGGTGCCGGACTCGCCCGAGGCCGGGGCGGCCGCCGGTAGGATCGTCGCGGTTCGGCAGGGCGCCGCCATGGCCACCGCGTTCCACCCGGAGCTGACCGGTGACCGGCGCGTGCACCGCCTGTTCGTGGAAACAGTCCGCGGATTGTGACTGGCGCGCGGACGCGCGTGTATTCGAGGAGTTGATGGAGGACAGATGAGCGGCCACTCAAAGTGGGCGACCACAAAGCACAAGAAGGCCGCCATCGACGCCAAGCGTGGCAAGCTCTTCGCGAAGTTGATCAAGAACATCGAAGTGGCGGCCCGCACCGGCGGCGGTGACCCCGAGGGCAACCCGACCCTTTTCGACGCCATCCAGAAGGCGAAGAAGAACTCGGTGCCGCTGGACAACATCGAGCGGGCCCGCAAGCGCGGCGGTGGCGAGGAAGCCGGCGGCGCCGACTGGCAGACGATCATGTACGAGGGCTACGGCCCCAACGGCGTGGCCGTGCTGGTCGAATGCCTCACCGACAACCGCAACCGCGCGGCCGGTGCCGTGCGCACCGCGATGACCCGCAACGGCGGCACCATGGCCGACCCGGGTTCGGTGGCGTACATGTTCAACCGCAAGGGCGTCGTCATCCTGCCGTCCGAGGGCCTTTCCGAGGACGACGTGCTGATGGCCGTGCTCGACGCGGGCGCCGAGGAGGTCAACGACCTGGGCGAGAGCTTCGAGGTCGTGTCCGAGGCGACCGACCTGGTCGCCGTGCGCACGGCGCTGCAGGAGGCCGGCTACGACTACGAGTCGGCCGAGGCGAGCTTCCTGCCGTCGGTGTCGGTGCAGCTGGACGCCGACGCGGCGCGCAAGGTCTTCAAGCTGATCGACGCGCTGGAAGACCAGGACGACGTGCAGAACGTGTATGCCAACTTCGACGTCTCCGACGAGGTCATGGCCGAGGTCGACGCCTGATCGTTGGCGGCGCGGGCAGAACGTCTACGCACTGTGCCGGATTCCACGTCTCCGACGAGGTCATGGCCGAAGTCGACGCCTGATCGTCAGCTTTCCGCTGGGCCCTGACGCCACATGGCGTTGGGGCCCAGTTCCGTTCGCGGCCGCACCGGTCGGATGTCGCTGTCCGCCGCCCGCATCGGCGGGATCTCCGGGTGCACGGGGCGCGGTCCGAGGTCGATGCGCTGCCGCACCGGAGGCAGGTCGGTGCGTGATTGCGTGGACGGGAGTTCGTGCCGCGGCTGCCGCACCGGCGGCAGGTCGGTGCGTGATTGCGTGGACGGGAGTTCGTGCCGCGGCTGCCGCACCGGCGGCAGGTCGGTGCGTGACAGCGTGGACGGGAGTTCGTGCCGCGGCTGGTAGGGCGGCAGATCGGTGCGTGAGACCGGCGGCAGGTCGGTGCGCGACTGCTCCGCTTCCGCGCGGTAGCGCATCGGCCGGACCTCGCCCAGGGTGCGCCCGTGCTGCCCGCGCCCGGGGTACAACGCCAGGTTGACCCAGTCGTGCGCGGCCGCGACGAGGATCTGCTTCACCCGCTGCTTGAACTCGGTGCGGGCGAGGTCGACGAAGCACTGGCACCGGTCGAGGTCCTGCCCGTCGGCCAGGCACAGCAGGATGCCGGTGACCTGCAGCCCCCGGCCGACCGCGGTGGCCCGTGCGGCGGCCGGCAGCTTGATCCGCTTCGCGAGCTGGCGGGCGAAGCGCTGGTCTGTCCGGCCCATGCCCGCCGCGACCCGCATCCGCCGGAAGAGCGGCCCTCGGGGCGACTTGCCCGCGATGAGCACGTCCGCGGCCGTGTTGGCCAGGGCCAGGCAGCGATCCGAGCGTCCCGAGGTCAGCAGCGAGGTCCACGTCTTGTCCGGCACGCGTGTGATCACCATGCCCGCGACGGCGTCGCGCCACTGCTCGCTGGTCACCAGCCGTGCGCAGTGGTCGAGCGCGCTGACCACGCGGTCGGGTACCAGGACTTCCGCGCGCGTCCGCGACTGGACCACCAGTTCGGACGCGAGCCGGTGGCGCGCGTCTTCCGGGGTCTCGTGGCGGTAGCAACGCTCACCATCGCGCGCGACCAGAAGTCCGCACGGACTGCCATCTCTCATCAGTGCGCCGCACTGAGCCATGTCGTCTGCTGCCTGAGGGTGTCGACGTGTCGGGCCGCTGTCCTGTCGAGCATGCATCGCTTGGGACGCCGTGGTTACCGCCGTCTGTGCGGCATTGCCGAGCCCGGTTGTCGCCCACATGGAGCGCGGCCATCACACAGCGGGATGGGGTTGCGGCAAACGGACCATTCGTTACGCAAAGTGTTCGGCCGTTACCGTGAAGCTTGCTTGGCCGGCTGCCTGCGACGGCTGGGGTGGAGGTGTCCGCCGGGTGCTCGGCAGCGCAGACAGGCGTGCGGGTTGAAGGTGCCGTTGACGGGCGACCAAGCGGTGCGTGAGGGAGGCGCGTTCCCCGGGATCGGGCTCAGGGTTGCCGGCCCCATCGTCGCCACCATCTTCTGGCTGCGAAGAATTGCAAGGAGCCCGTCAGGCAGCAGGGCGCATCCACGATGGTTTGGTGATGACCGGCATTCCGTCGTCCATTTCGACCTGCCACCCGGCGTGGTGAATCAACCGGTGGTGGTAATGACACACCAATACCATGTTCGCCAGCGTTGTCGGACCGCCGTCGGCCCAATGGTGGACATGATGGGCGTGGCATTGTTGTGGCGTCCGACCGCAACCCGGGACCGCGCATCCGCGATCCCGGATCGCGAGTGCTCGTCGCAATCGTTTGTCGGCGAGGCGCTTGGTTTCCCCGATGTCGATCGGCTGCGATTTGCTGCCGAGGACGACGCGGGTGATGCCTGCATCGCAGGCCAGCCGCCGCGCTTGCGCCGCCGTCAACCCGTGGCCATCGTCCAAGACGGCGCGGCCGAGGCCGGTCTGCAACGCCTCCAGCGACACGGTCACCGCCACGTGCGGACGTTCCCCGCCTTCGATCGGCGCGGTGCCGGCGTCGGCAGCGAGGCGGATCACCTCCGCCAACGCGTCGCCCTGCCGTTCAGGCTGGCTGCGGTGATCGCCAGGTTGCGGCTTGGTCAGCGGGGAGAGCAGCGGCAACAGGGTCGCGGCGGCTTCCGCGCCCAGCACGAACCGGCCGGACACGGATCCGTCACCGCGGCGGTTGAGGTCCAGGCGGTTCTCGGGCGCGGCCGCATCGGGCGGCGGGGAACCGTCGGGGTTCACTGCCTCGACGATCCGGCGTCCGAGTCGCTTGAGCTCCGGCGGCGCGAACTCCCGCGCCAGCTCCGTCAGGTCCGCCTCGACTCGGTCGGCGTGATCGGCCGGGACCTCCTTCAGCGCCGCGTCGATGATGACGACGTGGTCGACGGAGATCGCCCCCTCGGCCATCGCCGCCCGCACGACCGGCAGGTTCTCCGGGATCGGCTGCCCGGTGATCGCCGTCTGCGGGCAGAGCAGATCGATGTGGTTCTCCAGCCGTTTCGCCTCGGCGGCGGTGAGCCGGAACGTGTCTTTGAGAAAGTGCCACAACCGCCGGTAGCCGGAATCGCTCCAGTCCAGCCGGGAAACGCTGTCCTGGATCGCCAAATCCAGCCGTCTGCGCGCGGCGAAAAGTTCGTGAAGATCCCCCAGATCCATGACTGAATTCTACCACGAGTCGAACAACTGTGCGAATGTGAAAACGAATCAAATCGCTCGGTGGCCAGATCGCCGGCCCGGGTCAAGGCTGCCGGACCGGGCCCGGCGCACCGGGTCGCGCAGAGGCGGGCCCGCCGATCGACGGCGGCTGCTGGTTCGGTTTCGTTACCCGGAACGGAGTAGCCGTGACGCACCGCGTTCGGCATACGGTGAGGCCGTGACGACCGACCAGCTCACCCAGCAGGAAAAGCACTTGCGGCAGCGGCTGCTCGACGAGGCCGAGCAGCGGGGCAACGCGGTGGTCGAGGTCGCCGGCGACGGGCAAGGCGCGGGGTACGTCTTCTCCGTCGGCGCCTGGCGGCGCTTCGGCGTGCCCGAGGCCGTGGTGGTCGGGTTGCCCGACGGCATGGGCAGAGTGCTGGTCGACGCCTACGTGCAACGCGCTGCCGCCGGGGAGCGATTCCTGCCAGGCGAGCTGTACGACGAGTTCTTCGAAGGCATCCCGATCACCGTCGAGCGGGTCGCGAAGGGGCACTACCCGGAGTTCCTCGGCAGCGCGTTCCTGCTCTACCGCACCGGCGACTTCCCCGCCATCCAGCTCATCGTGCCGACGCCGGAGGGGAAGTGGCCGTGGGACGCCGACGGGCCCGAGGGCTTCGCCGAGTGGCAGATCGTGTTGACCGAGTCCGGCGTGCCGGAGAGCTGGACCCCGGGAGTCGACGGCCCCTGATCGCTAAGGTGGCGCGGTGACCCAGCCACGTCCGCGCCCGACCGCGCTCACCGAGGACGAACTGGGTTTCCAGCCCCAGAAAGCGGTCCGCTGGCTCTCACCCGCCGTGCTGATCGGCACCGGCATCAAGTCGCTGGTCGCGGAGATCTTCGGCTCGTACGCGGACAAGCGCGAACTGCAGGCCAGCCTGCCCCAGAAGATCCTGCACCACCAGGACGGCGACGACCTGTGGTTCGACTTCGTGGCCGACCTCGGCGACGGCTTCGACGCCACCATGTCGGTCGCGAGCCTGCTCGCCGCCGAGCAGCTGACCATGCCCGACGGCACCGAGCTGCCGCGCGGCCGGTTGCTGGTCATGGGCGGCGACGAGGTCTACCCGGTCGCCTCCACGCGCAACTACGAAGACCGCAGCAAGGGTGTCTACCGCGCCGCCCTGCCCCAGGCCGAGGGCGTGCCGCCGGTGCTGTTCGCGGTGCCCGGCAACCACGACTGGTACGACGGGCTCACCGCGTTCCTGCGCGTGTTCGCCCAGCGCCGGCCCTTCGGCGGCTGGGCGACCCAGCAGACCCGCAGCTACTTCGCCGTCCAGCTCCCGCACAGGTGGTGGCTGCTGGCCATCGACACCCAGTTCGACGACTACGTGGACGCGCCGCAGCTGGACTACTTCCGTGAGGTCGCCGAGCACATCGACCGCGGCGACTCCGTGATCCTCTGCACCGCCACGCCCGCGTGGGTGCCCGCCGGGTCCGGCGGCGAGACCAAGGGCTACGACACCATCGAGTTCTTCCTGCGCGAGATCGTCCGCCCGCGCGGCGCCCAGGTCCGGCTGATGCTCTCGGGCGACACCCACCACTACGCCCGCTACGCCGAACACGGCGGCAGCGCCCAGCGGGTCACCTGCGGCATCGGGGGCGCCTACCTCGCGGCCACCCACCGGCTGCCGGAGAAGCTGTCGCTGCCGCCGCGCCTGTCCCGCGTGCGCCAGCCCAGCGACCAGACCGAGTTCGACCTCGTGCACCGCTACCCGGACGAGGGCACGTCGCGGAAGTTGTCCTGGGGGATCGCGACGCTGCCGTGGCGCAACCCCAAGTTCTGGTTGCTCACCGGTGGTTTCCAGCTGGTGCTGACGCTGGCCCTGTTGCTCGGCCTCGTGCACGACGGCACGAGCGCCTTCGACCTGCTGCAGGCGTGGTCGCCCGCCGCCATCGTCGCGTTTGGACTGCTCGTGGCCGGGGTCGCGTTCGCGCGCCTGGGCACGGCGCGCGGCCGACCGCTCGCGTACTGGACCGCGGGCGTGCTGCACGCGGTGGCGCACATGGCTTTCAGCGTCGGCTGGGCGGTGCTCGCGCTGTGGTTGTTCCACCAGGTGCTGCCCACGGGCAACGCGGGGGACTGGCTGTTCGCGGCGATGGTGCTGCTCGGCACACCCACCGTGATCGGCTTCCTGGACGCCGAGATCGTCGCGGTGTACCTGCTGATCGCCAGCCTGCGCGGCATCAACCTCAACGAGGTGTTCGCCGGTCAGTCCATTGAGGACTACAAGGGGTTCCTGCGGATCCACCTGACCGCCGAAGGCCTGACGGTCCACCCGATCAAGGTCGACCGGGTGTGCCGCGACTGGGTGCCCGACCCGAACGGCTCGGTCACCGATCCTTGGCTCAAACCGGACTGCCCGTTGAAGGTCGAGCCGATCGAGCCCGCGTTCCTCGTCACGCCGAGTCCGCTTTCCGGCACCCCAGACGTTTCCTGACGGCGTGTCCCGGGGTTGAAGGCAGGCGGAAACCAATACAGTTCGTCGAACGGGTGTTCGCGGAAAGGGCTGTGGAGTGCGTGTGCTGGGAGTCGACCCAGGGCTGACCCGCTGCGGGATCGCGGTGGTCGACGGCGGCCGGGGGCGCCAGGTCACCGCCGTCGCGGTCGACGTCATCAGGACCCCGGTCGAGGCCGACCTGGCCACGCGGTTGCTGCTCGTCAGCGACGGCGTCGAACGCTGGCTCGACCACTACAAGCCCGACGCCGTCGCCGTGGAGCGGGTGTTCAGCCAGTACAACGTGCGCACGGCGATGGGCACCGCGCAGGCCGGCGGCGTCGTCGCGCTGGCCGCCGCCCGGCGTGGCCTGCCGGTCGAGTTCCACACGCCCAGTGAGGTCAAGGCCGCGGTCACCGGGTCCGGTCGCGCCGACAAGAAACAGGTCGCGACGATGGTCACCCGGCTGCTCAAGCTCGAGGTCGCGCCCAAGCCCGCCGACGCGGCCGACGCCATCGCCATCGCCATCTGCCACCTCTGGCGCGGCCCGATGAAGGCGCGGCTCGCCGAGGCGGAGGCCAAGGCCGCCGAACTCGCCCGCACGCACAAGGCCCGGCTCGCCGCGGCCGCGAAGGAGGCCCGGTGATCTCCTCACTTCGGGGCACGGTGCTGGCCATCGGGCTCGACCACGCGGTCGTCGAGGTCGGCGGCGTCGGCTTCGCCGTGCAAGCCACCCCGGCCACGCTCGCGACCCTGCGCCGCGGCGAAGAGGCCACGCTGGCGACCACGCTCGTGGTCCGCGAGGACTCCCTGACCCTCTTCGGCTTCGCCGACCCCGACGCCCGCGAGCTGTTCGGCCTGCTGCAGACCGTGTCCGGCGTCGGGCCGCGCCTGGCCATGGCCACGCTCGCGGTGCTCGAACCCGACCGGCTGCGGGCCGCGCTCGCCGACGGCAACCTCGCGGTGCTCACCCAGGTCCCCGGCGTCGGCCGCAAATCGGCCGAACGCCTGGTCGTGGAGCTGCGCGACAAGGTCGGCAAGCTGCCGGTCGCGGGCGACGGCGCCGCCGCGGCGAGCAGCCAGGCCGGCGTCCGCGAGTCCGTCGTCGAGGCGCTCATCGGCCTCGGTTTCGCGAGCAGGCAAGCCGAGCAGGCCGTCGACGCGGTGCTCGCCGACAACGGCACGGGTGACACGTCGGTGGTCCTGCGCAAGGCGCTCACCACCCTGGGCCGTAAGAAGTAACCATGCACGACGACATCGACGCCGAGTTCGAGGACCTCACGTCCGCGCCGGAGTTGTCGCCGGCCATCGCGGCGGGGGAGCGTGAGGACGAAACCACGCTCCGGCCCCGGAACCTCACCGAGTTCGTCGGCCAGGGCCGGGTCCGTGAGCAGCTGGAGCTGGTGCTCCAGGCCGCGACCCACCGCGGCGCGCCTCCGGACCACGTCCTGCTCTCCGGGCCGCCCGGCCTGGGCAAGACCAGCCTCGCCATGATCATCGCCACCGAGCTCGGCCGGTCCCTGCGCATCACGTCCGGGCCCGCCCTGGAACGCGCGGGCGACCTCGCCGCCATGCTCTCCAACCTCGTCGAGGGCGACGTCCTGTTCATCGACGAGATCCACCGGATGGCCCGCCCCGCCGAGGAGATGCTCTACCTGGCGATGGAGGACTTCCGGGTCGACGTCGTGGTCGGCAAGGGCCCCGGCGCCACCAGCATCCCGCTGGAGATCGCGCCGTTCACCCTGGTCGGCGCCACCACCAGGTCGGGCGCGCTGACCGGGCCGCTGCGCGACCGGTTCGGCTTCACCGCGCACATGGAGTTCTACGAGCCCGCGGACCTCGAGCAGATCCTGCGCCGCTCGTCGAGCATCCTCGGCGTCGACCTGCACCCGGATGGGGCAGCGGAGATCGCAGGCCGTTCCCGCGGCACCCCGCGCATCGCCAACCGGCTGCTGCGCCGCGTCCGCGACTACGCCGATGTGCGCGCCGACGGCGCCGTGACCAGGGACATCGCCCGGGCGGCGCTGGAAATCTACGACGTCGACGCGCTCGGGCTCGACCGGCTGGACCGCGCCGTGCTGACCGCGCTGGTCCGCTCGTTCGGCGGCGGACCGGTCGGCGTGGCAACTCTGGCCGTGGCTGTCGGCGAAGAAGCAGCTACGGTGGAAGAGGTGTGCGAGCCGTACCTGGTTCGCGCCGGGATGCTGGCCAGGACGCCGCGCGGCCGGGTGGCCACCGCGGCGGCGTGGTCGCACCTCGGTCTCACGCCCCCGCCCGAGGTGGCGGGCGCGAGCGCACCTACCCTGTTCGACGAGTGAGAGCGGTCCAGGCGAGGCTGCGGGACACGATCATTGTGGTCCCTGGCACACTCGTAAGAACCGACATCGAACAAATCGGACGTCTCGCCTCGCACGGCGTCCGCTGAAACGGAGAACGATGAGCGCGCTGCCAATGATCATCATGATCGCCGCTGTGGTGGTCCTGATGACCTTCATGAGCCGCAAGCAGAAGCGCACCATGCAGGCGCAGCAGGACCTGCAGAGCTCGCTGACCATCGGCGACCGCGTGATGACCACCTCCGGTCTGTACGGCACCGTGGTGAACACCGACGACGACTCGACGATCGACATCGAGATCGCGCCCGGCATGACCACCACGTGGCTGCGTGCGGCGGTCCGCGAGAAGGTCGACCCGACCCTGGACGAGGGTCCCGAGGTCGAGCAGATCGACGACGAGCTCGAGGACGAGGTCGTCGACTCGGACGCCGTCGACACCGAGACCGCCGACGCCGACGACGAGACCGCGCCGAGCAAGAAGGGTCGCTGACCGCGACCACCTGAACCCGTCTGGGTGACCCACGTGACAAGGGGCTCACCTGGCGGGAGGTAGGCTGCGCCCTCACCCACCTGTGCACGCGGGTGTGGGCGCAGCGCCATGACCTGCCCGAGGGCATCTCCGGCGCTCGCACCACCTCCGCGAGGCGCTTCCCGATGCTGTAGTTGAGGAGACGGACCGACCGTGGCACCACCGGTTGGGCAGATCCGCCCATTGCGCTACCTGGCGTTCTTCGCCTTCCTGCTCATCCTGGTCTACGGCCTCGTGCTGATCCCCGCGTTCGTGGGTCACGACAAGGCGAGTCCGAAGCTCGGCATCGACCTGCAAGGTGGCACGCGCGTCACGCTGACCGCGCGCACCACCACGGGCGAGGCGCCGTCGCGGGACTCGTTGAACCAGGCACGCCAGATCATCGAGAAGCGCGTCAACGGCATCGGTGTCGGCGGCACCGAAGTGCTGCTCGACGGCAACAACATCGTGATCACGGTGCCGGGCGACCAGGGCGACCAGGCCAAGAACCTGGGCAAGACGGCGAAGCTCGCGTTCCGCAAGGTCATCCCGATCGACCAGACCGCGAACCAGCTCGTGCAGCAGCAGCTCGCCGCCAAGCAGGCGCAGCAGCCCAACCCCAGCCAGCCGGGCACGTCCACCAAGCCGGGCACGCCGACCTCGACCAGCAAGAAGCCGACGGCGGGCAGCGGCACGCCGACGTCCGGCGCGCCGCAGGGCCGGGTCGCCCCGCACCTGGAAGGCGCGGCCGCGCCGACCACGACGACCAAGCCGCCGGCGACCTCCACGTCCAAGGCTCCGCCGACGTCGAGCGCGCCCACGGCGCCCCCGCCGTCCAACGGCAGTGTGACCTCGGACGAGGCCAAGATCATCAAGGCGGCCCAGGACATCCTGCAGGCCCCCAACGTCGACACCGACCCCCAGGCGCAGGCCCAGGCGCTGCTGACGCTTTCCTGCGTCTCGGGACCCGGCAAGCCGGGTGACCCGCGTGCCGACGAGGAACTGGTCGGCAACGACCTGCCCGACAAGCCGCTGGTCACCTGCGGCAAGGACGGCCGGCCCTACGTGCTGGGCCCGGTGTTCCTCCCGGGCACCGACATCACCGACGCCTCCTTCCAGGTCGACTCCACCAGCGTCGGCCACTGGGAGGTCGACCTGAGCTTCAACAGCCAGGGCAGCAACATCTGGGCGGACTTCACCAGCAAGAACATCGGTCAGCAGGCCGCGTTCGTGCTCGACACCCAGGTGCAGTCGGCGCCGAACATCGAGACCGCGATCGCCGGCGGCAACACCCGCATCACCGGTGACTTCACCCAGACCGAGGCGCAGGACCTGGCCAACGTCCTCAAGTACGGCTCGCTGCCGCTGTCGTTCGAGTCCTCCGACGCGGAGACCGTCTCGGCGACCCTGGGCCTCGCGTCGCTGGAGGCCGGCCTGATCGCCGGTGCCATCGGCCTCGCCCTGGTGTTCATCTACTGCCTGATCTACTACCGGCTGCTCGGCATCCTGACGATGTTGTCGCTGGCCTTCTCGGCCGCGATCGTCTACGGCGTGCTGGTGCTGCTCGGCCGCTGGATCGGGTTCACCCTCGACCTACCCGGTGTCGCCGGCTTCATCATCGCGATCGGTATCACCGCCGACTCGTTCGTGATCTTCTTCGAACGCCTCAAGGACGAGATACGCGAGGGCCGGACGTTCCGCTCGGCCGTGCCGCGCGGGTGGATCCGGGCCCGGCGCACGATCCTGACCGCCGACGCGGTCATGTTCCTGGCCGCCGCGACGCTGTACGTCCTCGCGGTCGGCACGGTGCAGGGCTTCGCCTTCACCCTGGGCTTGTCGACGGTGCTCGACCTGCTCGTGGTGTTCTTCGTGACCCACCCGCTGGTCGCGATCGCCGCGAAGTCCAAGACGCTCTCCAGCCCGAAGTTCTCCGGCCTCGGCCGCATCCACCGGCACCCCGCCGGGCGTGGTGTGCCGGCCAAGACCGCCGCGAAGGAGGCCTGAGATGGCAGGCACCGACCCCAAGGCCGAGAAGGCGGAGAACTCCGCGAACGTCGCTGTGGACGAGGTCGAGGAAGCCGGCGAGCGGACCTCGACCGGTGACATTCGCAAGAGCGGCAAGGAAAGCCTCGTCCACCGGCTCTACAGCGGCACCGGCGCGTTCGACATCGTCGGCAAGCGCAAGCGGTTCTACATCATCTTCTCGGTGCTGGTGCTGGTCTGCATCGGCTCGATGATCTTCCGCGGCTTCAACCTGGGCATCGAGTTCGCCGGCGGCACCCGGCTGCAGATGCCGGTGGCCAGCACGTCCGGCGCGCCCATCACCACCGACCGGGTCACCGACGTCTTCAAGTCCACGCTGCACAAGGAACCGTCCTCGGTGCAGTCGGTGGGTGCGGGCAAGAACGCCTCCATCCAGGTCCGCTCGGAGGCGCTCACCACGGCCGAGGTCGCCGAGCTCAAGAAGGCGTTCGTGGCCGAGCTCAAGCCGCAGCCCGCGGCCGGTCAGCCGGCCGCGCAGGCGGTCAGCGACAGCGCGGTCAGCGGCTCGTGGGGTGGGGAGATCTCGCAGAAGGCGTTGATCGCCCTCGCCGTCTTCCTCGTGCTGGTGACGATCTTCCTGGCGTTCTACTTCGAGAAGTGGATGGCGGTCGCGGCGCTGATCGCGCTCATCCACGACGTCGTGGTCACGGCGGGCGTCTACTCGCTCGTCGGCTTCGAGGTCACCCCGGCGACGGTGATCGGCCTGCTGACCATCCTCGGCTTCTCCCTCTACGACACCGTCGTGGTGTTCGACAAGATCAAGGAGAACGCGCGTGGCCTGCTCGGCCTGACCAGGCGCACCTACGCCGAAACGGCGAACCTGGCGCTGAACCAGACGCTGATGCGCTCGATCAACACCTCGCTCATCGGCCTGTTGCCGGTGATCGGCCTGCTGATCGTCGGCGTCGGTCTGCTCGGTGTCGGCACGCTCGCCGACCTGGCCCTGGTGCAGTTGGTCGGCATGCTGGCCGGCGCGCTCTCGTCGATCTTCCTGGCGACGCCGTTGCTGGTCGACATGAAGATGCGTGACCCGCGCTTCAAGCAGCAGGCCACGCGCGTGCTGCAGCGGCGCAAGGAGCAGGCCGCCAAGGCCGCGGCCCGCCACGCCGCGGGTCGCGCCGAAGCCGGCGAGATCGAGCCCACCGACGAGGAGTCGATCGACAACGAGGTGCGCAAGGAGCGGGCCTACGCGGCGGCGTCCAGCGTGCCGAGCCGCACGCCGAAGGCGACGGACGTCCGTCGCACCCAAGGCGGCCGGCCCAGCGGCAAGCCGACGGGCAAGAAGCGCCGGTGAGTCAGCTCGAGCATGCGCTCGGGCTGATCGCCGAGGTCCCGGACTTCCCCCAGCCCGGGGTGTTGTTCCGGGACCTCAGCCCGCTGTTCGCCGACGCCAAGGCGTTCCGGGTGGTTGTCGACGCGCTCGCCGAGACGATCCCCGCGGACACCGACGTGCTGGCGGCGGTCGAGGCGCGTGGCTTCCTGCTCGGCGGCGGGATCGCCGCCGCTCACGACTTCGGGCTGGTGCCGGTGCGCAAGCCGGGCAAGCTGCCCACCGTGGCCGACGAGGTCTCCTACGACCTGGAGTACGGCTCGGCGACCCTGCAACTGCCGGCCGGGACGATCCGCGCCGGGCAGCGGGTCGCGGTGATCGACGACGTGCTGGCCACCGGTGGCACGGCCGCCGCGACCTGCGAACTGGTCGAGCGCGCGGGGGCGGAGGTCACCGTCGTGTCGGTGGTCGTGGACCTGGCCGCGCTGGGCGGTCGGGAGCGACTCGCCGGGCGGTCGGTGCGGACGCTGCTCAGCGTCTGAATCCGCAGGTCCGCCGACCCGTGGAACGTTGGGCTGGGGCAACGGCGTTATCCTCGGTGTCCGGGCCACGGCCGTGGTTCGGAGGGTTATGCGTCACCAGGTGGCGCCAACCTGCCGGGAGCGTGTGCCCTGAGTCACGACGTCGAGTCCGGTCCGGTCGATCAGACCCCGGCCCGCCAGCCGCCCGCGACGCGGCGTGTGCGGGCCCGTCTTGCCCGGCGGATCACCGCGCAGCGGCCCGCGCCGGTCAAGCAGGTGCTCGAGCCGCTGGCCGCGGTGCACCGGGAACTGCACCCGAACGCCGACCTCGCGTTGTTGCAGCACGCCTACGACGTCGCCGAGGAGGCGCACCGCAACCAGCGGCGCAAGTCCGGTGACCCGTACATCACGCACCCGCTGGCCGTCGCCACGATCCTCGCCGAGCTCGGCATGGACACCACCACGCTGGTCGCGGCGCTGCTGCACGACACCGTGGAGGACACCGACTACGGCCTGGACAACCTGCGCGGCGACTTCGGTGACGAGGTCGCGCACCTGGTCGACGGCGTCACCAAGCTGGACAAGGTGCAGCTGGGCGCGGCCGCCGAGGCCGAGACCATCCGCAAGATGGTGATCGCCATGGCCCGCGACCCGCGGGTGCTGGTGATCAAGCTGGCCGACCGGCTGCACAACATGCGCACCATGCGGTTCCTGCCGCCGGAGAAGCAGGCGAAGAAGGCCCGCGAGACGCTGGAAGTCCTCGCGCCCCTCGCCCACCGCCTCGGCATGGCGACGGTGAAGTGGGAGCTGGAGGACCTGGCGTTCGCGATCCTGCAGCCGAAGAAGTACGACGAGATCGTGCGGCTGGTCGCCAACCGCGCGCCCTCGCGCGACACCTACCTCAAGCGCGTCGTCGAGGAGCTGACCAGCCAGCTGGAGTCCTCGCGGATCACCGCGAAGGTCGAGGGCCGGCCCAAGCACTACTACTCGATCAACCAGAAGATGATCGTCCGGGGCCGCGACTTCGACGACATCCACGACCTGGTCGGCGTGCGCATCCTGGTCGACGACGTGCGTGACTGCTACGCGGCGATGGGCGTGGTGCACGCGTTGTGGCAGCCGATGCCCGGGCGGTTCAAGGACTACATCGCGCAGCCGCGCTTCGGCGTCTACCAGTCGCTGCACACCACCGTGATCGGCCCGGACGGCAAGCCGCTCGAGGTGCAGATCCGCACGCACGAGATGCACCGCACCGCCGAGTACGGCATCGCGGCGCACTGGCGGTACAAGGAGACCAGGGGTTCGCACAACGGCCGCAGCGTCGAGATCGACGAGATGGCCTGGATGCGCCAGCTGCTGGACTGGCAGCGTGAGGCCGCCGACCCCGGCGAGTTCCTCGAAGCCCTGCGCTACGACCTCGCCACCCGCGAGATCTTCGTGTTCACACCCAAGGGCGAGGTCATCACGCTGCCCACCGGTTCGACGCCGGTGGACTTCGCCTACGCCGTGCACACCGAGGTCGGCCACCGGTGCATCGGCGCGCGGGTCAACGGCCGGCTCGTCGCGCTCGAACGCAAGCTGGAGAACGGTGAGGTCGTCGAGATCTTCACCTCGAAGGCCGAAGGCGCCGGGCCCAGCCGGGACTGGCTGACCTTCGCCGCGTCGCCGCGGGCGCGGGCCAAGATCCGGCAGTGGTTCGCCAAGGAGCGCAAGGAAGAGGCGATCGAGGCGGGCAAGGACGCCATCGCCAAGGAGGTGCGCCGGGTCGGGCTGCCCATGCAGCGCCTGGTGTCGGCGGACTCGATCACGGCACTGGCCCGCGAGCTGCGCTACGGCGACATCAGCGGGCTGTACGCGGCGGTGGGGGAGAACCACCTGTCGGCACGGCACGTGGTGCAGCGCCTCGTCGCCCTGCTCGGCGGGGTCGACCACGCCGAGGAGGAGCTGGCCGAGCGCGCCACGCCGTCGACGATCACCCGGCGCCGCGCGTCCGGCGACGCGGGCGTGATCGTCAAGGGCGCCAGCGATGTGTGGGTGAAGCTCGCGCGGTGCTGCACGCCCGTGCCCGGCGACGAGATCCTGGGTTTCGTCACCCGCGGCGGTGGCGTCTCGGTGCACCGGACCGACTGCACCAACGCCAAGGACCTGCTGGCCAAGGACGACCGGCTGCTGGACGTGGAGTGGGCGCCGTCGGAGACATCGGTCTTCCTCGTCGCCATCCAGGTCGAGGCCCTGGACCGGCACCGGCTGCTGTCCGACGTCACCAAGGTCCTGGCCGACGAGCGGGTGAACATCCTGTCCGCGTCGGTGACCACCTCGCGCGACCGGGTCGCGGTGAGCCGGTTCTCGTTCGAGATGGGCGACCCGAAGCACCTGGGCCACGTGCTCAAGGCGGTGCGCAGCGTCGAAGGCGTCTACGACGTGTACCGGGTGACGTCAGCTTCCTGAGGCACGTCCGATTCGTTCAATCGCCGGGTGCCGTGGCGCGGCTAGGTTTCCGGCCATGATGCTGGACGATGCCGAACGGTTCATCACGCTCAACGGCCGGGTGCTGGAGCGCCGCCGGTTCGCCTTCCTGTTCCGGGACGGGCCGGCCGCGCCGGTGCTCGCCGCGCTCGACGCCTATCGCAACGACGACGGCGGCTACGGGCACGCGCTCGAGCCCGACGGGCGCGGGCCGGGCAGCCAGCCGGTGCACGTGCTGAGCGCGCTGGACGTGCTCACCGAACTCGACGCCGTCGGGGAGCACGCGAAGGGGATCTGCGACTACCTCGCCTCGATCACCGGCCCGGACGGTGGCGCGCCGTTCGTGCACCCGAACATCCGCGAGCACCCGCGGGCGCCGTGGTGGGAGGTCACCGAGGACGGGTCGGGCAGCCTGCTGCCGACCGCGGCGATCGCGGGGCACCTGCACCGCGCGGGCGTCACGCACCCGTGGCTGGACGGCGCGGATTCCTTTTGCTGGCAACGCATCGAGCACCTCACCGGCACCCACGCCTACGAGGCCTCGGCCTGCGCACGGTTCCTCGACCACGTGCCCGACCGGCCGCGGGCGCAGGCGGCGGCCAAGCGGCTCGGTGCCCTGGTCCGCGAGCAGGACCTGATCGCGTTCGCCGGGGACGTCCGGGAAGGGGAGGCGCACAAGCCGCACGTCTACGCGCCGTCGCCTGACAGCGTGGCGGCCGCCTGGTTCAGCGAAGCGGAGCTGCAAGCGAGCCTCGACGAACTGGCCGCCGAGCAGCGAGAGGACGGTGGCTGGCCGATCCACTTCCTGGTGTGGACGCCGGTCACCGAGTTCGAGTGGCGGCCGATCGCGACCATCGGTGCCCTGCAGACGTTGCGGGCCTACAGGAGCTGACCCATCGGCACCCCGGCCAGGGCCCGGACGTCGCGGGCCAGGTGGGCCTGGTCGCTGTAGCCGGTCACCGCGGCCACGTCGGCGAGGCGATTACCCTTGCGTGCCAAGCGAAGTGCGCGCTGGAACCGCAACACCTTCTGCACGGTCTTGGGTCCGTAACCGAACGCGATCCCGCACCGGCGGTGGACCTGGCGCTCGCTCATCGCGAGCCGCTCGGCCATCGCCGACACCGGCCCGCCACCCAGGACCGCGCGCACGACGGGGTCCGGCTCGGTGTCGGTGGTCAGGGCCTGGGCGAGCACGACCTGCTGCGCGGTGGTGCCGCGGGCGTCGGCCAGGTGCTCGGCGAGGCGGCGCACCCGGGCCGCGGGCCAGAGGTCGAGCAGGTCGACCCGCCCGTCACGCAACTCGTCGGCGGCGACGCCCAGCCCGCGCGCCACCGAGCCCGGCGCCAGCCGCGCGCCGACGAGCTGCCCGGGCCTGGTGACGGACATGTGCGCCCGCGTGTCCGGCCCGGCCACCCACAGCCGCTCCCCGTCGAAGATCAGATCGGCGCACGCGTCGGGCACGATCCGGAACTCGGCGGGCTCGGCCACGTCCCGGGACCACACGCAGGTCACCGGCCCACCGCCGGGCGTCGCGTGTTCCGAGTAGCCCATACCCCGAGTCTGACACGGCCCCCTGACACAAACGGGATGAGCTGCGGCCGGGTCTTTGCGATCATGGCTCGCATGACGCAGGCACGGAACCACACCGAGCACGGCGACCGGGAGGTGGCGGTCGCCGGCGAGGTCCTGCGCACCGAGGTCGGCTCGGGCGTGCACGGCATCGCGATCAAGGGCACCGACGACCACGACGAGATGGGCATCTACGTCGAACCGGCCGCTCGGGTGCTGGGATTCGGCCCGCGCACGGACCACTACATCTACCGCACGCAGCCCGAGGGCGCGCGCTCCGGACCGGGCGACGTCGACCTCGTCATGTACTCGCTGCGCAAGTACCTCCGCCTTGCCACCAAAGGAAACCCGACCGTTCTCCTACCGCTCTACGCGCCGCCGGAGTCGGTGATGGCGACGACCGCGCTCGGCGACGAACTGCGTGCGATGCGCCGCGAACTGCTCTCACAGCAGGCCGTGCACCGGTTCCTCGGGTTCCTGCACTCGCAGCGCAAACGGTTGCTGGGCCAGGAAAAGCGCAACGTGCCGAACCGGCCCGAGCTGATCGCGCGCTACGGCTACGACGTCAAGTACGCCTCGCACGCGCTGCGCCTCGCCTACCAAGGCCTGGAGATCGCGCGGGACGCGCGGCTGACCCTGCCGATGCCCGAGCACGAGCGGGAGCGCGTGCTGCGGGTCAAGCGCGGCGATGTGCGCGACATGCACGAGGCCTTGGCGGAGATCGACGGCGTCGCCGCGCAGGTCGAGCAGTTGCTCGCCGACGGACGCACGCCGTTGCCGGAGCGCCCGGACCTCGACGCGATCACGGCTTGGGCCACCGACGCCCACCGCAGGCACTGGGGCTGGCGCTAGTTGATCGTCAGTTGATCGTTGTCGAGGCGATGGTGACCGGCATGACGGGTGGGCCGTCGCCGGGGCCGTTGGTGGGGTTGACCCCGCTCTTCGCCACGGTGTCGATCACCTGCAGGCTCGCCTCGTCGACCGAGCCGAAGATCGTGTAGGTGGGCTGCAACGCGCTGCTGTCGCCGTAGATGATGAAGAACTGGCTGCCGTTGGTGTTCGGCCCGGCGTTGGCCATGGCGACGATGCCCCGGCCGTAGGTCATGCCGTCGAACAGCTCGTCGTCGAACGAGTAGCCCGGGCCGCCGGTGCCCTGGCCGGTCGGGTCACCGCACTGCAGCACCTGCAACGTGTCGACCGTCGTCATGCGGTGGCACGTGGTGTTGTCGAAGTAGCCCTGCCGCGCCAGGCTGAGGAAGTTGTTCACGGTGCACGGTGCGAGCGCGCGATTCAGCTTGATGCTGATCTGCCCGACCCCGGTGATCAGGGCGACGGTCTGCGTGCCGGTCGACGAGGCCTGCCCACCGGGCTTGGCGACCACCTTCGCGGGCGACCCACCGGTGTCGGTCACGTAGTCGCACTTCACGGTCGCGGGCAGCGGCGTCGGGCGCGTCGGTTCGGTCGCGCGGGTCGAGGGGATGGAGCTGGGGAAGTCCGCCGACGCCGGCTGCGAGGTGTCCGGCGAGACCGGGGGCGTGGTGACGGAGACCGACGGCGCGGTCGTCGTCGGCGGCGCCGCGATGGCCTTGGCGGCACCGGTCGTCTTCTCCGTGCAGCCCGCCGCCAGCAACGCGGCGCACACCAGCGCCGCGGTCACCCTCGTGCGCACGTCAGTTCGCCACGGTGACGCCGGTGATGTTCACCGGGGTCACCGGTGCACCGTCACCAGGTCCGTTGGTCGGGTTGACGCCGGCCTTGGCCACGTCGTCGATGCGCTGGATGCTCGCCTGGTCGATCGTGCCGAACACGGTGTAGTTGGGCTTCAACCCGGAGCCGTCGCCGTAGACGATGAAGAACTGGCTGCCGTTGGTGTTCGGGCCGGAGTTCGCCATGGCGAGGATGCCGGGACCGTACTTCAACTGCTTGAACGTCTCGTCCTTGAACGAGTAGCCCGGGCCGCCGGTGCCCTGACCGGTCGGGTCACCGCACTGCAGCACCTGCAGGCCGGCACCGGTGGTCATCCGGTGGCACGGCGTGTTGTCGAAGTAGCCCTGCTTGGCCAGGCTGAGGAAGCTGTTGACCGCGCACGGCGCGAGCGCGCGGTTCAGCGTCATCTTGATGTCGCCGATCGTGGTGGCCATGGTGGCGCTGGTCTTGCCGGTGGCGGAGACGTTCTTGCCGTTCGGCGCGGTGGCGGGCTTGGCCGCGCCGGCGCCCTGGTCCTGCTTGTACTCGCAGGACACGGTCGCGGGCAGCGGGCTGGGCCGCTTGGGTTCCGCGGCGAGCTTGGTCGGGATGGTCGCCGGCTTGTCCGGCTGCGGGGCCGCGGAGCTCGACGGCGGGGTGCTCGCGGGGGCCGCGGTGTCGTCGCCGCTGGAGAGGTTCACCAGCAGGTAGATGCCGCCCACCACGACGATGACGCCGGCGACGGTGATGATCACCCCGAGGTTGCGGCGCTTGCGTGCGCGCTCGGCCCGGTTGACGAGCTGGCGCTCGAGCTTGCGCTTTGCCGCAGCACGCCGCTGCTGGTTGGTCGGCACCTGCACCCTCCCCGGGCCTGACGAAGTGCGTGATCCGCTAGTTGGCGCGTAAGTCTATGGGGAACGTAGGTAAGGTCCGTGTGGCGGCTAGGCTTGCGGGTGATTCGCGCCGTTCGCCGCAGTGTCCGGAGGTCCGTTCCGTGCTCGTCGCCGGGTTCCCGACCGGGGCTCTCCAAGCCAACTGCTATCTGCTCGCGGCGGGTGAAGGCGAGCCGTGCGTGATCGTCGACCCCGGTCAGGAAGCGGTCGAGCCGGTTGCCGAGGCGGTGCGCAAGTACCGGTTGTCGCCGGTGGCGGTCCTGTTGACGCACGGCCACTTCGACCACTCGTTCTCGGTGGCGCCGATCTGCGACGGCGACGACATCCCCGCGTGGATCCACCCGGACGACCGCGCGATGCTCTCCGACCCGCTGAAGGGCATGAGCGGCGGGTCGAGCGGGTTCTTCGGCGGCCGGATCAAGATGCGTGAGCCGCACGAGGTGCGCGAGCTGTCCGACGGCGCGGAGCTGGACCTGGCCGGGCTGAAGCTGACCGTCGACCACGCGCCCGGGCACACCGAGGGCTCGGTGCTCTTCCGGCACGCCACCGAGGACGGCGGGTTGCTGGTGCTTGCGGGCGACGTGCTCTTCGCCGGCTCGATCGGCCGCACGGACCTGCCCGGCGGCAACACCGAGAAGATGTGGGAATCGTTGCGCACCAAGGTGTTGCCGCTCGACGACGAGACGGTCGTGCTGCCCGGGCACGGGCCGACGACGACCATCGGCCGCGAACGCGCCACCAACCCGTACCTCTCCGGGCTCGCCGACCCGGCCGCGCGCCGGCCGGGGCTGTGATCGCGTGAGTGACGAGGACGTCCGCAAGGAAGACCAGGGGCCGCTGTCGCTGAACCTGGCCGAGAACTCCAAGCGCCGCGGCTGTGCGTGGCTGGTCATCCCCGTGTTGCTCGGCGCGGCGATCGGCGGTGTCGTCGGTTTGATCGGCGGGCGCGTGCCCGGCCTGATCAGCGCGGGCGTGGTCGTCGTGGTGATGGCGGCGTTCAGCTACGGGATCGCGCGGCGCTCGGTCTGGCTCGAAGGCAGCCACGTCGTCGCGCGCACGTTCGGCCGCAAACGGGTGGACCTGCACCGCGCCGAGCAGATCGAGCTGTTGATCACCGACGTCCGTGGCATGCGGACGGTCGGGCTGCTGATCACGGGGCCGCCCAAGGGGAAGACGGTCAACCTGTCGGTGGCGACGTACTCCGGCACCGGCTACCGCGAGCTCGGCATCCTGGTGCTGCGCCGCCTCGCCGACGTCCTGGCGGGCAGCGAGAACACCGCGGGTCTCGTCTACTCCCAGTTGCTCGTCGCTCAGTTGCGGTCGGAGGCCAAGGGCGAGGCGGCGGGCGACCGGCCGCTCTACCGGCTGGCGTCGGTGGCCCCGCCGGGCCGGATCGCGCAACGCCTGCGGCCCGACGCGGTCAGCCGCTTCGTCGCGACCCTCGACTGACTCACTGGCGTACGAGGATTTCCGCGAGCCTTTCCGGTGCACGCAGCGGCAGGTAGTGATCGGCCCCGGCGACGACCTCCAGGCGCGCGCCGGGGATGCCCTCGGCAAGCCTGCGGGCGATCACACCGATCTCCGGGTGGTCGTGGTCGCCGACGACGATCGTGGTCGGCACGTCGATCCGCCCGAGGTGCTCGACGGCATCTTCCGCCGCGACGCGGACGTGCCCCTTTTGCGCGGCCGCTCGCACCGCGGCGTTCTCAGTGACCATGGTCGCGATCGCCGAGTACCCCGGGGCGCGGTCGCCCAGCGAGGCCCACACCGCGAGTTCCAGTTCGGCCAGGCGGTCGGCGTTGTTGCCTTGGTTCGCGGCCGTGTAGGCGTCCAACTCCGGAGCCGGCGGCCACTCGTGGCCGCTCGCCGAGGCCGCGACCAGCGTCAGCGAGCGCACCCGTTCGGGGTGCTCCAGCGTGAAGTCGAGGGCGACCTCGCCGCCCATGCTCAACCCGACCAGCGCGGCGCGGTCGATGCCGAAGTGGTCGAGGACCGCGAGCAGGTCGTCCTCGTAGCGGAACGGGGCGGTCGGCGGCGTCGAGCGGCCCAGGCCGCGCGCGTCGTACCGGATCGCGGTGCGGTGCAGCGCGAGTTCGGCGAACACGCCGTCCCACAGACGGCTGTCCTGCACGGAGCCGTGCAGCAGGACCATTGGCGCTCCGTCGCCGAGCTTCTCCGCCCACAGGTGGCCCGCGCCGGAGACGGGGACGTGCTCGATCGTCATGCGGTCGATTCGATCACAGGTCAGCCGTTTCGCCGCGATGCTCGACTGGGTTGTCGCTTCCCGGAGGGTCTCTTCGCCGCCGGTTCCTGCACGGCCACCAGCGCGGCGAGCGCCGTCGTCACCGGCACGGCCGCGATCAGCCCGATGCTGCCGACCAGCGCGCGCACTATTTCCTGCGCGATCGACTGCGAGGTCAGGATCGTGCCGATGCCGACCCCGGAGATCGACGAGTAGAGCAGCACCGGCAGCGCCGCTCCCGTGTACGCCATGACCAGCGTGTTCACCGCCGACGACATGTGGTCGCGGCCGATGCGCTGACCCGACGCGTAGAGCTCGCGCCAGCCGAGCGCCGGGTTGGCCCGCCGTAGCTCCCACACCGCGCTGGTCTGCGTCACAGTCACGTCGTCGAGCACGCCCAGCGCGCCGATGACGACGCCGGCCAGCAGCAGCCCGCGCGTGTCGATGGGGTGGCCGAGCCCGGCTACCAGGTACGACGTGTCCTCGTCCAGCCCGGTCAGCCGCGACACCGCGGAGAACAACGCGCCGAGCAACCCCGTCAGCGCGAGGCTCACCAGGGTCCCCAGGACCGCCGTCGACGTGCGCGCGGTCAGCCCGTGGGTCAGGTACAGCACCGCGAACATGATCACCCCGGCGCCGACGACGCCGACCAGCAACGGGTTCTCCCCGGCGATGATCGCCGGCAGCACGAACAGCAGCAGCACCACGAAGCTCAGCACCAGGGCGCCGAGCGCCGCGAGGCCCTGCCACCGCCCGAGCAGCAACACGGCGACCGCGAAGAGCACCGCGAGCAGCACGAGTGGCGTGGTGCGCTGGAAGTCCACCAGCCGGTACGAAGTCCCCGCCAGCGGATCGCTGCCCGCATAGGACAAGACCACCGGGTCGCCGACCGCGAACCGCGGCGTCGTCGGCTCGTTCGGCGAGAGGATCCGCACGTCGCTGCCCTTGGCCGGGCCGTCGGACATCCGCACGGACACCGCGATGCAGTCGGCCGGGCCCTGCGCCTGCGTCGAGCACGGCGCTGCCGCGGTCGCCGTGACATCGCCGCGCACCGGCGTCTGCTGCCCACCTGGCGGCGCGATCTCCGTCGAGTGCCACGGGTACAGCAGGAACAGCGCGACCACGGCCGCCACGGCGAGCGGCGCGAGCAAGATGGTCAGCAGCCTGCGCACGCGGCGCGACGCCGGTGGCACCGGTCCATGCCCATGCCCATGACCGTGCCCATGTCTGTGCCCGGTCTCGGTGATGCGGGGGATCGGCCGGGTCACGTCGTCGTGCACGCGCCCATGGTGGCCGGTCGGGGTAGCGGTGCTCGGAGCAGGGCCGGGGTCAGCTTCTCGTCAGCCCTCCCGCCGAGACACTTTTCCACAGCCACCCGGTTGTCCATGCAAGACCCCAGGGGTGACACATTTTGTTTGCCCAGGTCAGACCGGGTGTGATTGCTGACACCCATCCTACCGGCCGTGTCGGTACACCTCCCTTCGTTGCCGTTGAGCACGGGGTGAGCGGGGGTCAGCGCCGCCTCTGGCCTAGACAAGCACGGCCAGCGGTCAGCTACTGGACACGCGCACAGAAACCATTCACCCTTCTGTGCGTAAAATTCATTCTTTTTTAGTCGCTTTTCTAGACGTCTTGCGTCTCATTCTTTTCGCCGACTTACGTGCCGAACGACACCCATGTAAGTAGCCCGGCAACGGCGTTGACGTGGGCAAACACGCGACTAGGGTTGGACAGGGCTAGTTGCGCAGCGGGGTATTCCCGCCGAAAGTTCGTCGGCATGAGGAACGAGCCCGGACACCGCTGGCATGGCTCGGCGGTGAGCATCAACGGCCCGGCTCTGCGGCACATCCGCATCTTGACCGGCCTCAACGCGTCGCAGCTGGCGACCGAGGTCGAGGTCACCCCGGACTACATCCGCAAGATCGAGAACGGTCTGGCCCGTCAGGTCGGCCCGGCACTGTTCGCGCGCATCGCGACGGCGCTGCGCATCGATGACCGCCGGGTCCTGCTCTCCGATCCGTGGAACGAGTCCGACGTGGCGTGACGACCATCCACCCCAAAAGCGGGGCCGCCCGCGCGGGCTAGGCGCGAACGGCCCCTGTGCTCACGAACTTGGGAGTCCGCATGAGCGCACAACATCGTATCCCGCTGCCCTGCGCAGGCTCGGTGTGCGCAGCAGCGTTGATCATCCGCCGCGAGACTGGGCGCTGGCCGGAGGAGCTGGCAGCTACGCGGCACGACGGAACGCAGCAGATGCGCGAGGTCAGGTCGTGACCCACGCACTGGCACCCGCGGCGGCCACGCTCGCCGATCTGCTCACGGCCTCCACCCCTCGGCCGCCGGATGCGGTCCGGGCGAACGTGGGGTCGCACGACATCTTCATCCAGGCCCGCAACGGCAACGCGCACGACGTCGTGGCCTGGGCGCGGCTGCTCAAGGCCGACGTGCGGCTGGTCGTTCAGCAGTCGCTGGTTCGGCTGTCCACAGCGACGCAGGTGGACAAGGTGCACATCGAGGTGTGGACGCATCTGCCACTGCCGGTGGCGTTGCAGGTGTTCGCCCGGTGGGGTCAGACGCCCCAGCTTGGTGAGCCTGTCGACTTCACGGGCCACGACCTGGACCACCTCGTTGCAGTCGCGGGGGCAGTCGCGTGATCGCCGGCCTGCTGATTACTGCGCTGTTCGTCGCCCTGCTGGTGATTGCGTGGCGCGCTGGCGTCGACGTCGGGGACGACCAGGTCGACGGGGTCGATCGGCCGGGCAACGACGAGCAGTGGGCTGACCTCGCGGACGCGATGCGGCGCTACCGGCGTCACAAGGCCCGTGGACGGCTGCGTGGTGATCATCGTGTCCTCTGAGTTCACGCCACCGGTCCGGCGGGTCAACTCAGGCCGGGGACATCGCTACGAGGACGCCCACGGCCGCAAAGTCCCTGGCGTCACGACGGTGATTTCCAGCGGCGTCCCGAAGCCCGCGTTGATCAACTGGGCGGCCAGGGTGACAGCGGCCTACGCCGTCGACTACTGGGACGAGCTGGCCGAGCTGCCGGTCTCCGAACGGCTCACCCGGCTGGAGAAGGCCCGGTTCGGCGAGCGGGACGAGGCGGCCCGGCGTGGCACCCAGGTGCACAGCCTGGCCGAGCGCCTGGTCCACGGCGAGGAGGTCGACGTCCCCGAGGCGCTGGCCGGCCACGTCCGCGCGTACGTCGACTTCCTGGACCAGTGGCGGGTGCAGCCGGTCCTCGCCGAATTCGTCGTGGCCTCCCACCGGCACGGCTACGCCGGAACCGCCGACCTGCTGGCGTACCTGGACGACCCGGACGAGCCCGGCCGCGCGGTGCCGTGGCTGCTAGACATCAAGACCAGCCAGGGTGTGTGGGGCGAGACCGCCCTCCAGCTCGCGGCCTACCGCTACGCCGATGTCTACCGCGCGGCCGACGGCACCGAGCTGCCCGTGCCCGAGGTCGAGCGGACCGGCGTGGTGCACGTGCTCGGCGACGGCTACCAGCTCGTCCCCGTCGTCGCCGGTCGTGCCCAGCACCGGACGTTCCTCTACGCCCAGCAGATCGCCGCGTTCGTGGACACCGCGAAGGAGTTGGTCGGCGAACCGCTGACGCCGCCCCGCACGCTGGAGGCCGCGTGATGACCGAGCACGACCGGACTTGCGAGGACGAGCAGTACCGGCAGCAGTTGGCGGACTGGGTGCTCGGCGTGCTGGAGCAGTTCGAGCCGTTCACCCCGGCCCAGCGCGACCGGCTCGCCGCTCTGCTCACCGTGCCCGACGCTGCCGCCGCCGCGGACGACGAGGCCGAGGCGGCATGAGCGAGATCGAGCGGTACAACCCGCGCACCGAGATCACCGTCCAGCCGTGGACTCGTGGAAGGACGTGTTCCGGCCGATCGTCGCGCTGGCCGAGCACGTGGCCAACACCGACTTCGTGCCCCGTGGCGTGCGCGGCAACCCGGCGGCCACGGCAGCGGCGATGCTCTACGGCCGCGAGCTGGGTATGGGGCCGATGAAGTCGTTGCAGGGCGTCTACGTCATCGACGGGACACCCACGTTGAAGCCCCAGGAGATGCGGGCGATGGTCCTGGCGGCCGGGCACTCCCTGCGGTGGGGCGAACGCACCAAGGCCCGGTGCGTGCTGTCCGGACGGCGCAGGGACGAGACCGAGTGGACCACCGTCGAGTGGTCGATGCAGGACGCCCGCGACTTGAACCTGGCGCAGAAGCCGAACTGGCGCAGGATGCCCAGGCAGATGCTCGTGGCCAGGGCCACGGGCGAGCTGTGCAGGCTGATCTTCCCCGACGTCATCGGCGGCGCCTACACGCCGGAGGAGATCACCGACGGCGGGGGCGAACTGGAACAGGCCGGAACGTCCGTGCCGGAGCCGGCCAAGCCTTCGGCACGCGCCAAGCGCCGCACACCGGTCCAGCCCAGCGCCCAGCCCCATCCCGCCGAACACGGCGCCGAACCTGCCGACGAGCGCACCCACGAACGCACCGATGAGCGCACCGATGAGCGCACCGATGAGCCACCGCTGCCCGACGAGATCACCGACGCCGAGGTGGTCGAGGACCAGCCTGCTCCGACCACCGACAGCCCGCCGGGTGCCGACGCGCGCAAGGCGACACCGGATCAGCTTCGCAAGCTGCACGCCATCTTCACCACCCACGAGATCACCGACCGCGAGCAGAAGCTGCGCATCGCCCGCGTGCTCACCAGCCGCGCCGACCTGAACTCCTCCACGGAGCTGACGGTCAACCAGGCCAACACGCTGATCGACGCCCTGACCCAGATCCAGGCCCAGGCCACAGACGGCCAGTTCATGGACACGCTGGAGCTGCTGATGACCGAGCTGGGCGCCCAGGTGATCGCCGACAACTACGAGGAGGACACCTGATGAGCGTCCGCATGTCCGGCGCCATGCCCGAAGGCGAACGCAACGGCCTGGCCGCGATCGCCCACGCCCTGGTCGACGCCCCAGACAAGGTCCGGGTCGCGGTCGTGCTGATCGACGCGGTCAAGCTGACCACCAACGTCACCAGCGGCGACGTAGTCCCGACCGTCCGGGTCCGCGCGATCGAACCGATCACCGCGCACGAGACCGACGCGAACGAGCTGCGCAGGTTGATGCGCCGTGCCTACGAACGCCGCACCGGACAGGTCGAGCTGCCGTTGGAGATCGAACGCGAGCTGGACAGTCTCACCCTCGCTGACCGCACCGCGACCGGTTCACCCGACGGCGGCAACGGCGCCGATGGCGGGACGGAGTGGTGATGGCGCGGCAGGTCAACGGGCAGGAGGTCATCGCCGACGAGCCCACACCCGCGCCGATCTCTCATGACGGGCGTCCCGTGGTGTGGCAGCAGACCCGGACACTGCTGCTGGCCGATGGGTCCACTGTGTACGGCTGCGCGCACTGCACCTACACCTCGCCCAACGTCCGGTCCATCCGCCCGCATCTGAGCAAGCACAAGCGCACCCGTGCCACGACGAGCAGTGATCCGGTGGCGGCGCTGGTCAAGCAGCTCGGCCAGGTGGAGGAGATCACCAAGGATCGCGACCGCTGGAAGATCCGGGCGCTCAAGGCCGAGAAGTCGCTGAAGACCTTGCGGGACGCGCTCGGGGTGTCCTCGTGACCGCCCGGTCGCTGCCCACGGTGGCATCTCTTCGTCGTTCCAAGCACGAGTCCGCGATCCTCGCCGCGATCGGGGAAGGCGCCAACGCCGACGAGCTGCTGCGCTCGCCGCGCTGGACGGTCAACGACGTCGCCCAGACCATGCAGCGCCACAGCCTGGTCGCCGACGAGCACGGCCGGATCAGCCGCAAGCGCACCGTGGACGACCTGCTGCGCCTGGCCGCGACGTCCACCTCCCCGTACGTGCGGGCCAAGGCCCAGGAAGCCGCGGAGCAGATGCGCGAGCTGGACCACGCGCTCACCGGCCGGCTCACGGCTGCCGAGCGAGCCCGCGATCAGGCGGCCACCCAGGCGTGGGCCGACTGGTTGCGGGGCGCGCTGACCGAGGCGAAGGCCGAGCTGCGGCGGCTGCGCCCACGGCAGCAGAAGGGGGCATGACAGGCACGTGTCGGATCGACGCACCTACATCAAGGTCCACGACTGCATCGAGGACCACCCCAAGATCGAAGGCTTGTCGGACAGGGCGTTCCGTCTGCTGGTCTGCACGTGGTGCTGGTGCAAGCGCCAGCGCAACGACGGGCTGTTCCGGCTGGAGGCGTGGAAACGCCGCGGGCCAGCCAAAGCGCGCGCAGAGCTGGAAGCCGAGATGGTCCACCATCCCGGCCACTCCTGCCCGCGCTGTCCGGCCGTGCCGGGCGGCTACGTGCTGATGCACGACTACCCCGAGCACCAGACCCCCACGGCGCAGATCGAGGCCAAGCAGGAGGAGCGGCAACGGGTGTCGATGCGCGCCAACCACCAGCGCTGGCACGCCAACCGCCGGGTGACCGACCCCGACTGTCCTTTGTGCACTCCGGGCGGAGTCCCGCCACCGTCCCGGAAGGAATCCCCAATGGAGTCCCCACAGGACTCCCAACCAGCGTCCGGACGGACTCCTCGCCGATCCCACGAGGAATCCCAAGAGGTAGAGGGAGAGGTAGAGGGAGAGAAGGAACCTACGTTGCGTGGTGATCTTCCTGTTGGTCACCGCGCACGAAATTCGCCGCCGTCGCCGCGCGACCTCGCCGCGACCGCGCACAGCCTGCCCGCGCACCGGCTGGTCGAGGCGTTCGCCGCGACCCGGCCACGCCGACCGCCGACCCGCGTGCTGGCCAAGCTCGGGCCGCTGGTGGACGAGCTGCTGGCCGAGGACTGGCCGCCCGACCTGCTCGCCGCCGCATTGCGGACCTGGGGCGACAAGGGCCTGGACCCCGCCGCGTTCCCGAGCGTGGCCAACGAGGTCGCCAACCGTGCCCCCGGCACCGGGACTGGCAGCGCCCGGCCGGCGACCACCGACCAGCGCACCGCCGCCGCGCAGGCGCTCAAAGCCCGCTACCGCGACCACCCCACCAACCAGCCCACCAACCAGCCCACCAGCCCGATCAGCCAGCGCCAGATCACCGGAGGCAACTCGTGAGCATGACCGCAGACGAGGTCATCGACCTGCTGACGATGATCGCGGCGTTCGACCAGCGCACTGTCGGCGACGACGACGTGCAGGCGTGGCTGCTCATCGCCACCGCCGAGGACTGGACCAGCCCGCTGGCGCAGCGCGCAGTCATCGAGCACTACCGCCGCGGTGGCGACCGGCCCCGGATCAAGCCCGGCCACATCACCGACACCCTCACGGACCTGCGCCGCACCATCAGCCGCACCCTGCTGCGCGCCGACCTCCAGCCGCCCCGCGAGCTGGCCGACGACCCCCGCGCCGAGATCACCTGGCGCCGCGACCACGCCCGCCAGATCACCGACCGCGCGCTGGCTGCCTGGGCACGCGGCGAAGACCTGCCCCAGCTCGACCCGCCCACCACCGGATGAACCGGACGCTCGCCCTGTTGCGCGCCCTGGCCAAGACCAAGCCCTGCCCGCACTGCCACGCCGCCCCAGGCGACGCCTGCCGCGCCCAGGCCGGACGCGGACCCGAACTCCAGGTCTTCGTCCACCCCGCCCGCGCCGCCCAGATCAGCCCGCACGCCCCAAAGGACACGACATGACCACGACAGTGATCGGGATCGACCCGTCACTGCGCCGCACCGGCTTGGCCCGCGTCACCATCCCCGCCGAGCGCGACCCCATCGCCGAGACCAGGGTGCGGCCCTCGACCGGCACACGGCAGGCCACGCTCACCGACCGCGCCGCCCGGCTCGCAGGCATCACCGGCTACGTCCTGGACTACGCGCTGCCCTGCCACCTCGCCGTGATCGAAGGCCCATCCCTGGGCTCCGGCGGTGTCGGCTCGGCCTGGGACCGCGCGGGCCTGTGGTGGCGGATCGTCGCCCGCCTGCTTGGCCATGACGCTCCGGTCGCCGTCGTCCCACCCCAGACCCGCGCCAAGTGGGCCACCGGGTCCGGCCGGGCCGACAAGGAAACGGTGCGGCAGGCCATCGCCCGGCTCTGGCAGCCGTATTGGCAGCCCCAGCACGCCACCGACGACAACGAGGCCGACGCCCTCGTGCTCGCCTCCATGGGCGCGCATTGGCTCGGCCTGCTCCCGATGGCCGGCCCCGACCCCGCCGCGCTGGCCGGGGCCGCGTGGCCCGACCGTGAAGGGATCGCCGCGTGATCCTGTTCTCCGAACTGCGCGAGTACCTGCCTGAACGCATCCGGGTCGAGCTGGCCGCCGGGATGATGCTCGCCGCCGAGGTCATGTGGGCCAGTAAGTCCCACGACGCCCACACCTTGACCGCGGCCATCTACGAGGCCGCCGCCACGCTCTCACCCGAACCCGGCGCCCGCCTGCACGAACTGCTGGCAGACCTCATGGCCAACCCCGACGGCGAGTACGTCGACGAAGACCATCTCGCCTGCGACCGGTGCGAGCGGCAGGCAGTGACGCCGTCGTGACCCGGCCGACCTGGCGCGACCGCTGGCGGCGCGAATGGAACCGGCGCGACCGCGCCGAGAACTGGTTCATCGCCCTGTGCCTGGCGACCATCCTCATGTTCCTGCTGCTGCTCATCTTCGGCGCGATCCCCGCCCTGGAGCTGCTGTCGTGACCGACCCCGCCCTGCGCTGCGTCACGAGCTGCGGCCGTCCCAGCCCGGACGCGTTCCTGTGCCCCCGCTGCACCCGGCTGCTGCTGATCGATCTGCTGCGGGTGCCCTGGCTTATGGATCAGCTCACCTTGACGATGGCCCGGCTCGACCGGGTTCCGGCGGGGGCGGGTGCCGGCCCCGAGTCCGGCACGCCTCTGCCGTTGCGGTTGACCACCATCCAGGCCGCGTCCACTCTGCGCTACACCCTCCAGCCCTGGGCCAGGACCATCGCCGAACAGCGCGGCGTCCCGCTCGAGTGCCGGGACACCGTGGTCGCGCTCGCGCAGTGGCTCGCCGGCCACATCGACAGCGTCCGCCAGTCCGACGAGGCCGCGCAGCTCTACGACGAAGTGCGCTACGCCATCGCCCAGGTCACCCGCGCCATCGACCACCCGCCCAGCCTGTTCTACGCCGGACCCTGTGACCACTGCGGCTCGGACCTCTACTGCGGCACCGACGACCGCGGCCACCCCAAGGCCGCGTACCTCACCTGCCGCTCCTGCGGCGAACGCTACGAGTTCGCCAAACGCCGCGCGTGGCTGCTCGCGGCAGCCGAAGACCGGCTCGCCACCGCGACCGAAATCGCCCAGGCCGTCCCCGGAATTTACGGCCGCCAGATCAGCGTCAACACCATCCGATCCTGGATCGCCCGTGGACGCCTTCTTCCGCGCGCCTGGGTGCACCACGGCGTCGCCTACGCGCAGCGCCAAGCTGACAACGACCGGCCGTTGTGCAGGGTGGGCGACGTGATCGATCTGGCCCAGCAGCGGGAGGCGTCCTGATCTGTCACTACCAACCAACGAGGTCGGGATCAACAGCCGCCCAGGCGATCGCCGCAGGAGGCAGTGCGTCGCCAAACGCCCACTGCACCACGACCTCTCGCAGCTCGGCGATGGTGATCAGCGACTCTGGCGGGAAGGGACGCTCCTGGGGTGCCCACGAGTCGTAGGTCAATTCCACGTCGTCGCGGCCGACCGTGCCCTGGCTCATCCACGGGTGGGTATTGGCGTCCTTGTCCAAGGTGAGCATGACCGCAGCCGCCACCTGGTGCTCGATGTCGTAGTCGAAGCGCAGCGTGCAGACCGGCCACTCCGGTCGCTCGTCCCGGTACCCCTCGGGGCGGAGGACGAATCGTGGTGTGGCGGGCTTGTCTGGAAACGCGAGCATCACGTCCAGACAGCGGCGCACGCCCTCCTCGTTGACGAAGGTCACGTTGTAGGCAGCGTCCGGGAACGCGAAGAGGCCGGATGCCCTCAGCTCGTACCGGTCGGAGTAGTACAGGTCCGACCTCGCCAACGGTCCGTCGTTCAACGTCGTCATTCGTCGTCCCCTGTGAACGTTGTCGAGGTCATCTTCCCGCCAGGCGGTCGCCACCACACCGTGAGCGTCGCATCCTCCGGCAGCACCTTCGGTAGCAGCGACCTGCACGTCAGCGGCTGCGGGTCACCAGCCGGGCACGGACCATTCTGGTTGTTGATCACCAGAACGATGCCGTCGACCTCGCCGTCTCGCATGTCAGCCGCCACCTTCATCTCCACGTGGTTCGCCGCATCGGTTGTCCCCCGTGGCGGCAGCACGCCGAGGTCACGCAGAATCTCGGTGACCCGCTTAGCGGTGGCATCCTTGCTGCTGTCGTAGCGCTGCTCCGTGCCGTCGTCGTCGTAGGCCAGCCCGACGGTCGGCTTCTCTCCCTTGATCTTGTCTAGGCGCGCAGCAGCCCATACCGCGTCCGACTCCGCATCTTCAATGTCCGACGGACAATCCCCGCTGTCCGCGTTCGCCACAGCAGGCGCCGACTCACATCCGAACTTGGTCGAACAGCTCGGCACCACGAAGATCCATGCGAGAACGCCAAGGGCGACGATGAAGAGGAACTTACGCACGGCTCCGTAGCCTCACGTGTACGTTCGGTGAACACAATGCGATACGCCCAGACGGAGTAGGCAGACCTTGCGGCCCCCTCACTCGGTCGTTGAAGGGGCCGCCCGCATCACGTAGCCGGTCGATCCAAGTCGCCATTCTTTACGGCGCCGAGCCACGCGGCATACGGCTTGGCGCCGATCGTCAGCGTGCCCGCTGCCACGCGCTTCGAGTCCCGGATCTGCGTCTGACGCCGGCCAACGGCTAGCTCGACGCAAGAACTTTGGGTGTTGCTGAAGCTGCTCTTGCGGAAGGTCACCCTATCCATGTCCATCGAGATTGCCCCTTAGCGCTCGGATGATCGTGATCGTCTCCTCGGGAGACCGCGCCATCGCCGCCGCGCCGTCCCACACGGCCGACAGAGCTGACACGTCTACCTGATTCTCTACCGTATGCATGCCGATCAAGCTCTCGACGTAGGCCGAGTCAGGCTCGTCATCTTCCGGAAAGCTCAGCAGAACCAGCGGGCCGGACATGGCGCCGTACGCTCCGACGTCAAACGGGATGACCTGGACGGTCACGTGCGGTAGAGCGGCCATCGCCAAGAGATGATCCAACTGCCCGGCCATCACCTCCGAGCCGCCTATGACTCGACGGAGGACAGCTTCGTCGATCAGCGCGTGCAGTTCGAGCGGATTCTCTGGCCGGTGGAGTAGACCCTGCCGATCTCGACGCTCGGCAGCTTCCGCTTCGGCGTCCCAATTGCCTCGAACCCTTCCCTTGCTGGCGTTGGCGGCTGCGTACTCGGGCGTCTGGAGTAGGCCGGGAATGATCACAGCGTCCAGAGTCCGTTCGAGCCGACCTTCCCGCTCGTCTATGCGGAAGCGCCGGTAGCTGACTGGCAACTCGGCTGCGTGCTCGATGGTCGCCGTGTCAGCGTCGGCGACCTCCCACAGCTGGACCGCCTTGGCACGCTCATCCTCTCGGACGTCGAGGACCGAGAGGATCATCAGGAAGAGGTGGATCCGCGGCAAGCTGTCTCCGCTCAACAGCCGGGTCACGGTCTGCTGAGCGCAACGCGCTTGAGTCGCTACCTCCTTCGGCGTCAGCCCTGAACGCTCCATGAGCGGACGGATGTAGCGGCCCAACCTGCGCTTTCCGCGCGTCGTTCCAACAGCCATGCGCTCACCTTAGCCACTGTCCGTAGTTCCATTACAGGTCGTTCATCACCCGTTTGGGGTTGACGATTTGCACACGTCAAACGATACTCTGTCAATCGCTGGCGGGTCGAGCGGGTTGCGCGCAAAGGAGTGCCTTAGCGCCGCGCGTAGCCCTCCCACCTCGACCCGCCAGCCCGCCAGGCCGGAAGCCAGGAGGGAGAGAGCGTGATGGTCAAGCCGGTGTGGATCACTGAACAGAGCCCGAAGCGCGTTGAACACGCGGTGTCTGATGACGCCCAGGCGGAAGCCAGAGATGGAGTGTTCGCGGCTCTGTGCGGCGAGACATTCGTGGCGGCGTCCATGTCGGTGGCGCCGGTTGGTGGGCAGTGCCGGTACTGCGTGGCTCGGCTGACGATGCCCTCGGTGGAGCGGCGCATGCCGCCATCGCGATCGGGGCCACTCGCACGGCTGCTCGCGGCGTGCTTCAAGACCCGCGCGGATGCGGACGGACCGCCATCGGCGCCTACGTCTGACGACTCCGAACCTCGACATGGCAGGCACGCGGCATGACGGCAACCGATCTGGACGTGATCTACCAGCAGATCCTGGACGAACTGCGCGAGGCGGAGTCCTTATAGCCGATTCACGATCCCGATCTGCCAGAGCCACCTCGACGGAGTGACCGTGTACAACCCACTGTTTCTTCTTGACGACCGCCAACTTGCCGAACGCCGTCGTCTACTGGAACAAATCGCTGCCGGGCTCAAGCCAGACGAAGCAAGCGCGATGCAAATCCGGATTGAATCGATGCTGGGCGCGGACGACAAGCCCTACTGGACGTTCATGTATCGGGCGTCCTACCTGTTCGCGCTTCGCAGTTGGGATGCAGACGTGGTGGACGTCATCTGTGTCACCACGCCGACGATGGCGCACGCCATGCGACGCACACCCGCCAGCCCCGATCCCGAGTGGTGCGCTGAGGGCAGGCCCCAGCGAACATTCTGGAAGCTCCTTGCTCTGACGGCCCCTCGACGTTCTGATGGCACTATCGCTCAGCCGAAGAGGCTGTCATGAGCGCAGGCACGTCACTGGTGTGGCAGAGCGTGAACCTGAAGTCCGGTGGCACCCGCGTCTTGCCTGGCGATTCTTTGCTGCGTCGGCACGGCTCGCTGGACATGGAGTGGCTGACACGGTTCCCCGAGGTGGTCCGCCTTAGTCCCGAGCGGCCGCATCTGCTGCTGCTTCAGGAAGCGAAGTGGTTCGACCGCTACGGCGACGAGCTGCTGCTCTACGTCGAGCGACTTCTACGCCGAGACGGGCTCGGCATCTACCGCGGGTTCCTCACTCGATCCACGCGCTCGCATCATCACCAGGTGGTGTTCCTGGACACCGCCCGCCTGGAGGTGGCACATCACTGGCGCGGTCTCGACGAAGACGAGCCAAGCGGCCTGTACGGCTACGTCGAAGCCATTGTGGACGGTGACGAGGAACGCACCCTGTGGGTGAAGTCGATCCATTTGAACCCGCGCGATGCACGCGACCGGCTGGCCGATGCGCGGGAGATCCATGCGGTGATCAAGCCCGGTCAGCGGGCATTGATCGGCGGGGACTTCAACTCCATCCCGTCCCGGCGCACTCGCGAGCAAGGAGAACCTCAGCGCGACTTCTCGAAGATGCCGCCGGCCCAGCGCTACGGCAAGGGTGTCTGGCCAGACACCGGCCCGGACGGCCAGACCGCGCCCGAGACCGACGCGTTGGACTATCTGATCGACACCGGCTGGATCGACCAGCACATCGCGGACGGCAACACCACGCCGACCATTGCACCTGGGTATGACCGGGGCGGCGAGCTGATCATCGACCGGTGTCTGACCTTCGGCGCGTTGGCGACCGTGCCGCGTTCGGTGTGGGTGGACACCTCTGACTTGCCCTACTCCGACCATCGGACGATCGGCGGCATCGTGCACATCACCGAGGACGAGACGCCATGATGACCGAGCCCAACATGACCAAGGACGCGACCGCTGTCGCCATCGACCGGCTGCACTCGGCCGGATGGACCGATGGCGCTCTACGCGGAATCCTCATGCGCTCCTGGGAGCTGGCACAGGCGGTCGTCATGGACACCGTGATCATCAGCGTCGATGCCACGGCGTTGGCCCAACGCGAGGACGACGACGGTCGGTTGCTGTGGACCAAGTCCGGCCCCGTGGGCGAGGTCGTGGAAGCGGCTCTTGCTCTGCCCGAGCCGGGTCAGCCTGGTGCGCCTGCACAGCCGATGGCACGGTCCTATCACGAGCAGGAGCGGGACATATGACCACATTGATCATGCCTGAGCTATGGGCACGGAGTCTGGCCACCAAGGACACGGTGCACCTGGTGGAGACCTCGGGCGGCAATCCTCGGCGTGTCCAAATGCCGCAGGGGTTCGCCTGGATCGCGGTGTGTCGCGCTGTGCTGCACAGCGAGGAAACCCAGGTGGACGAGGCCAGCCTGACGCGCTGCGCAACGTGCGCGGACATTCTCGAAGAAACGCGGGCTCACCGATGAGCAGCCCGGCGCGATGCCCTGAACTCCGCGAGGAACTGCTTGCGCGGGCCGCCGCCATTGAGCAAGGAGCCGGTGAGGACGACGAGACCACGTGCTGGTTCGTCAGCCTGGTCGCCACGATGGGCTGGCCGGTTCGCCGGCTGGTTGGCATGGACGGCGCTCGCGCGGCCCTGCTGCTGGCCGCACGAGTACCGATCCCGTACCAGCGCGGATGGGTGAGCAAAGTGAGCGACGCTCTCGCCAGCTCAGCACTACCTGCTGCCCAGGCTCGCGAGTTCATCCACCGCGTCACAACCGAACGAGGTGGGTGATGTGGGCGTGGGGCACGACCCTGCCCACACGTCATTCACGGTGGCCCGGCGAAGTCCACTTGCTGTGGCCCTTGTCGCCTTCCCGGCAGCCGTATGCGCTGTGCGGCGTACTGGCAGACGAGGCATGGGAGAGCCGACCAGCCGCGAACGGCCGTGGCCTTTGCCCAGAGTGCTGCCAACACGCGATCAACGCCATGTTCCCTGCGCCGCCCGACCATGGCCTGCCGCTCAGGGAACCAGGTGCGACCAACCCGCCGCCGCTCATTTTCCCGCCTAATCAATGAAAGCAGAAACTCATGGCGACTGAACTGTGCTTTGACAACGCTGGTGACGGAACGAAGTGCACTAAAAAGAAGGGGCACAACGGGGACCACGTTGGTACTGCCGGGCCTGATCACTCCAAGGTGGTCGGCAGGTGGACTGACGAGCGGGCCGATGTCGTCAGCCTGGAAGATCGCCGGAACGGCGGCACGCAATGACATCGGGAAAGATCGCGCCGTTCAAACGTGTTCAGGGTGAGCAGCGCGATCAGCTAGCGAGAAAGCTCCGCCGCAAGTACGAGCGGGGCGCATCGATCAGGACGCTGGCCGAGGGCACGGGGCGCTCCTATGGATTTGTTCATCGAGTCCTTAGTGAATCCGGCGTCCACATGCGGTCACGCGGAGGTGCCACGAAACGCCAGGTGGCCAATGACTGACTCTGTCGCCGAGACCGAGCGGGCATTCTCGCGCACGCTCGGCACGCTGTTACGAGCAGTCCGCGTTAAGCGAGGTTGGACACGCGAAGAATTCCTCGCCCGCAGCGGACTCGATATTTCGACGCAAACGATGGCAACCTACGAACTGGGCACCAGGCGGATGACGGTGTATCGACTGGTGCAGCTGTGCGATAGTTTGTCACTGGATCCGTCGACCGTCCTTACCGATGCGCTCAACGATGTTGATGGTTCACGTCGGGATGACGGGTTCGCCGTTCATCTGCCTGCCATCGCCAAGATGGATCTCCCAGAACTTCGTCCCTTGCAAATATGGGCGGATACGAAGCGCTATCAATCGCAGGCGTCTGATGTGGCGTGGTTTTCTATCACGGCCTTGGAAAATGCTGCTGAACTGTGCTCGTTGGATCCTGCGGAAGTTTATCAACACTTGCGACAAGCGGACTGCATCATAGACCACAGGAGTACGCGAGGAGCTGGCGATGATACTCCCGTACAGCGTGAACGATGATGAAGCCGCCTACGAGGCGGTCGGCCACGAAATCAATCGACCGGACCCTGCCCGCTGGCGAGCAATGACCTTGGATGACGACCGAGTCCAGCAGACCTACCGAGTCCTTGGCCAGCTCGTCAAGAACACCCAAGTTGCGCTCACCGCTCACAAGTCGGCGCTCAGCGGGTACCAGGGCACGCGAGCGGGATATCGGGCCGCGAACGCCGAGTATCAGGACTGGAAGTCACGGACCGTGCATTTCCTAGGCTGTCTCAACGCACGCCGTCGCGAGCTGGAGGATCGCGTACGGTGGCTTCGCCAAGGCCACGCACTTGATCGGGTAAGCGGCGACCTGCGAGCGCTCGCCAAGGCCGTGGCCGACCACCGGGACGCGATCAGGAGCGAGTGCGGACGGCAAGCGACCACGGCGGACCGCCTGCTCTGGGCGCGTCTCGACGTCCTGTCGAGCGTGAGCAGCCGAACCATCGAACCCGACTGGACAACCGTCTGACCTCGTGCAATGCTGCGCACAGTAACAGTGGGTGTCGTGTGACGATCTAGTTGCAGTAGCCCCGCGGAGCCCCCCGACGCGGGGCTACCTCACTCAAGTGACCGGGTGTGCGACCTTCATGGTCTTGCCGGTGACGTCCACCAGCTCGACCCGCCACGACACACCATCCTCGATGTCGTACTCGTCCGCTGGGAACCGGGTCGGCAGCACGTACTCCGGCCCGACCGGGACCGTGCGGACGATGGTCCACCCGTCGGCCGACTCGTCGTACACACTCACCCGGAGCTGCGACGGCAACGAGAAGCGCTCGCCGGCCTTGTACCGGCGGACGGTTTCCTCGGCGAGGACGATCGAGCTCCCCGCGTGTGCAGCGGGGAGCTTGCCCTCGGTGACCAGCCGATGAACATGGGACCGAGCCATCCCCAAGATGTCCGCGGCCTCGGTGGTCGAGACCAGTCGGGGGATGAGCGGGTCCCGTATCATCCGAATGTCTCCCTGTCTTGCTGACACATTGCAGGAAGACACGATAGCCCCGGCCGTCTGACGGCCGGGGCTGTCGCTGATCATGGCGTGTTCACCTCCACGGGATCTGAATGGTCTTGGATGTGGTCTCGCTCAGGGCGTAGGTGGGCACCACCGGTAGTTGACGAAGCGGAACGTCTGGCAGCCGTTGTGACTGCGGCGGTGCACGTGGCGGCTCATCCTTCGTCCTCCTCTGTGAGCAGGTAGGCGCACACGTAGAGGTAGCCGCCGCTGCCCTTGGTATTGCCCTTGATCATCACGACGCCGTCCTGGTACAGCACCAGCTCGGTCGCGGTGCGTGTGTTCATCACGCCGTTGCGCAGCAGCTCGGCCGCGCGCTCGCGCCAGGCTCCGCGCACGTGGTGGTGGAGGTGGTCGAGCAGTGCGTCTGTTCGCGGTCCGACCGCGGACTGGCGGTCCGGCGGCACGTCCAGGTGCCCGCTGGCGTCCACGATGGCTCGGCAGCCCCAAGCTGTCGTGGTCCCGGCGGGCACGCCGGCCTGGTAGCCCCAGGCCAGCGTGTCCTCTGTGGTCATCCCTTGACCTCCCTGATCGGCCTGACCGGGCCGGTGATGTTGCGACGTAGGCGGGTGTAAAGCTTGGTGAGGTGTCGCCGGGCGAAGCGGGACATGGGCCATCCGTTGCGCCGCTCGAACTCCTCGGCGACTCGGGCCCCCAGCTCGTCCCACTTCGCCTGCTCGACCAGCTCGCCGCACGTGCCGCAGGCGGCCCAGTTGCCGCCCGAGGAGTGCCCGGCGACGCCGGGAACGAGGAAGTCGTTGGCGGGCACGACGTGCGTCGGCCGGGCGGTCGAGCAGAAGTCGCACTTGCCCGTCCATCCGGGCGGCGGGGGGATCGGCACGACCTCGTGTCCGACCTCCGCGTCGACCGGGTGCTCCCAGCTCACGCCGACAGCGGTCGTGCGGTGGTTCAGCGCGAGCAGGCACCGAGCGCAGACGCGGATCGGCGCATCTTCGTTGGACATCACGACCAGCCCGCCTTTTCGGCGATCTTGCACAGCCAGGCCAGCACCGTGCCGTCACCGGCGCGCAGCTCGGCGATGCCCTGTGCGGTCGCCACCACCAGCGTCTCTGCAGGCGGCGGGTACTGATCGCCTGAAACCTGCCCATACCCGCTGCGTAGCAGCCAGTGGAGGGCGCGGTTTAGTTCGGGGCGAGCGATACCCGAGTCCGCGATAACGTCGCTGTAAATCCAACTGGCGGCGTTCGGCTTATCTTCACCGGAGCGGACGTGGCCGCCCCGCACCCAAGTCAGCATGAGCCAACGCATGGGTGTCACGGTCTCGTTAGTCACGGTCGTCCATTCGTCCACGCGGTGGGCAGGAAACCACCATTGGTCAACCATTCGTCCAGTGTCACGAATTCGTCCACCAATGCGGCGCGCAGCGTGTCGGCTCGCTCGTAGTGACGAGCGGCACGCTGGACTGAACCGGCCTCGATGGCGGCCGAAACCGATTCGGCGAGCGCAGTGACTTGACTGCGCATCGTCGCTATAACTTCGTTGGGGTCCACTAGTTGCTGTCTCCCTTGCTGGTGTACCGGGAGAGCAACAGACCTGCCGCAACAGCCGCCAGAGGCACCAAGATGGCCCCGGTGATGCTGTGCCAGGTGATCCAGCCCCAGGCCGCTGCTATGGCCTGGAATGGAGGCACCATGATGGTGTGCCATAGATAGCTGAACACTGATTGTCTCCCGAGTGGGGTTGTCTTGCTGACAGCTCTACTATCGACCGATATGAGTCCGTCGTCTCCTAATAGTGATAGGCATCACATTTAAGAGACACAGGTCCCGCATATGGGTAGTGTTTTGGTTGTCAGCAAGACAGCCCGAAAACACAAGGGAGACACCCCGTGTCGCATGAGTTGGAAACTCTCGCCGATGGATCCGTGGCCTTTGCCTCGGCTCGCGTGCCTGCCTGGCACCGTCTCGGCTTCGTGGCCGATGACCTGATGGATGCCGCCACCATGCTGGACAAGTCCGGCTTGGGTGGGTGGGACGTTCGCAAGTCGCTCGGTGTGGCCGCCCTGGTTCCGACCGGGAAGTGCCCGGAGTGCAAGCGAGCCGTCGGCGCGAAGCACACCCAGAAGTGCCCCATCCCGCAGGACGACGCCGAGCGCAAGCCCGGTCAGGAAGTCACCGCGGAGGACACGACCAGCCTGATGGGCATGCCCGGTTGGTACTCGGTGCTGCGCACCGAGCCCGTGTCCAAGGAAGTTCAGCCGCTCGGTGTGGTTGGGCCGGACTACACCCCGGTGCAGAACGAGGAACTGGCGGAGTTCCTGACCAGCATCACCGAGCAGTCGGGTGCCGTGTTCGAGACCGCCGGGTCGCTGCGTGACGGGGCCGACGTGTTCATGACCGTGAAGCTCCCGCAGGGTGTTCGGGTCGGGGGCGTGGACGACGTGGACCTCTACCTGGCCGGTCTCAACTCGCACACCGGTCGCCGCCGGTTGCAGGTGCTCACCACTCCCGTCCGGGTGGTCTGTGCCAACACCGAACGGGCCGCCCTGGGCAACCACCGATCCTCGTACACCTTCCGGCACACCCCCGGCATCTCCGGTCGGATCGCCGAGGCCAGGGAGGCGCTCAAGCTGACCTTCGACTGGGCTGAGGTGTTCAAGGTCGAGGCTGAGTCCATGATCAACACCAAGATGACCGGGGAGACCTTCGAGGAGTTGGTCAAGAAGGTTTGGCCGGAGAAGTGGGTCGGCCCGCAGGCGGAGTGGCGTCAGCCGCAGGTCACCCACTGGGAGACCTTGGAAGGCTTGTTCAAATCGGCCGACACCCAGGAGAACATCCGGGACACGGTGTGGGCGGGCTACCAGTCCGTGGTGGAGTACCTGGACTGGAAGGTCCCGGTCAACATGACCGCCGACAACGCCGACCAGGACCGGGTCCGATCGTTCCGCAACTTCGATGGCACCTATGACCAGCTCAAGCTGGACACGTTCAACCTGTGCCGGGACATCGTGGCCGCAGCATGACCACCCCCCGCTGGTGCCCCTCTGCCGATTCGGCAGGGGGGCACTCCCCGTTGAGCCGTAGGCCCGTGCCGGGGCCGTACAGGGAGGGCACATGCCGCACCGTGCCCGTGCCCTGTGCACCGTGCCGGGGTGTGGTGAGCCTGCCCAGGGTGGCCGCTGTGCTGACCATGCTCGGCAGGCTGCCAGCCGTAGGGCATCTGACCCATGGCAACAGGGCTACCGGTCAGCCGGTCACCGTGCCTTCCGTGCCGCTGTGCTGTCCCGTGATCCCGTGTGCCGTTGCTCGGATGCTGCCTGCCCAACCCATCGGGGCCGATCGTGTGCAGTGCTGTCCACAGTGGCCGATCACTGGCCGCTGTCTCGTCGGGTCCTGGTCGCCCGTGGGCTGGACCCGGACAACCCGCAAGCTGGCCGTGGGCTGTGTCAGGGGTGCCACAACCGGGCCACCGCAACCGATCCGGCTACCCGTGGTGGTGGGGTCGTCTAGACCTGCATCGCCCCAGGGGGTGACCCCTCCCCCTACCGGGTCCGCTCGATCGTCAGCTAGGCCGGGATGTGTGCCGACAGGTTTCGCCGGGCCGGTGTCCGCGCCAGCCGAGCGCGCCGCACTCCGAGATCGGGGAGACGCTCGTGGTCGAGGATGACGGCCCGTTGGTCAAAACCATGAGTGCCCTGGATGGGCTGGCTGCGGCTGTCCGTGACGACCAGCCGAGCCAGTACCGGGAGGCCCTGGCGCGCGCTCGCAGTCTGGGCTGTACCGCCGAGCAGATCATCGATGCCTACCAGTGGGGTCAGCGCCTCCGGTGGCGGAGCGAGCCGGTGTCGTTTGACCAGGAGGGGCGCACCGATGGCGATTGACCCGACCGTTGACCAGACCGTGCCCATCGTGATCGACGGGGCCGCTCCCTCCGAGCAGGTGCGGGCCGAGCTGGCGGCGGCCGGGCGGCCGGTGCTGCTGGCGTTCTCGCGCGGGAAGGACAGCCTGGTCACCTGGCTGGCCCTGCGTGAGGCCGGCGTGGATGTCCGACCGTTTCACCTGTACCTCGTGCCCGGCCTGTCGTTCGTGGACGAGTCCGTGGCGGAGTACGAGCGGTTCTTCGGCGTGAAGATCCCGCAGTTCCCGCACCCGAGCCTGTGCCGGTGGTTGAACGCGCTCACGTTCCAGCCGCCGGAGCGGATCGCCGTGATCGAGGCGGCGCAGCTCCCGGAGCCGGACTACACCGACATCTCCCGCCTGCTGTGCACGGAGGTCTACGGGCTGGACCCGGAGCAGACCTGGACAGCCGACGGGGTGCGGGCAGCGGACTCGCCAAACCGGCGCAGTGCGATGAAGCAGCGCGGGCCGTGGCGGGAACGGATTCACAAGGTCAGCCCGGTGTGGGACTGGCGCATCCGGCATGTCCGCGAAGCGCTGGCCCGACACCACTGCCCACTGCCGCCGGAGTACGAGTGGTTCGGCCGATCCTTCGACGGGCTGGACATCCGTTTCCTGGAACCGATCCGGCGGCATCGGCCGCAGGACTACCAGACGATCTTGGAGTGGTTCCCGCTCGCGGACCTGGAGGTGTTCCGTGCCGGACTCCAACGATGACCTGCTGGCCCAGCTCTCCGGCATGGCCGTCGCGGGCGGCGATATGTCCAACGAGGACATCCTCGGGCTGCTCAACGCCGAGCCGGAACCCGATCCACTGTCCGCAGTGGACTACACCGGAGATGTGGAGGCCGACGCTCACGCCGAGCTGAACGCGATCCAGCAAGCCTTCCGTGATCGCGCCAAGCGGGAAGAGGAGCGGTTCCGGCTCGCGACGGACTCGGAGTTCTGGTTCGTCCTGTGCTTCCGAACACGGGAGGACAAGGAACTGTTCCTGCGCAACGCCAAGCTGATGGGCGTGGGCGACAAGTACCTCGACGGGTACGCCGCTGCGCGAATCCTCGGTGTGCCCATGGAAGACGAATAGCTGAGGGGAGGGACGACCATGTTTGGACGGCTTAGGAGCGCAGCACGCAGCGTGGCCCGCAGGCTCAGCATCCGCGCAGCGGGCGCTGGCCGGGGCCGCAGCTCCGGCACCTGATCCCACGTCCACTCGGGCCTCGCCGTTAGGTAAGAGCCACCGGGGCGCAACGAACGGAACGCGTCAAGCCCGGCCGCCCGAGCCACCCACCCCGACGACCACAGCCAGCCAGGAGGGAAGACGCATGGGCAAGCGCGGACCAGCTCCGAAACCGACCGCGCTGCGCGTGCTGCACGGCGACCGACCGGACCGGATCAATAACGACGAGCCGCTGCCCGCCGAGGGCGGCATCACCGCGCCGGACACCTTGTCCGACGACGCACGGGCAGCGTGGGACCGGCTCGCGCCCGACCTGATCGCCTGCGGAGTCCTGACCGCCTGGGATGTCGACGGCTTCGCGATGGTCTGCGAGGCGCTGGCCCGCTACCGAGCGGCGACGAAGCTGGTCAACGGCAGCGCCCTGCTTGTGCAGGGTGCCAACGGGTTCGTGAAGAACCCGGCGTTGGTCGTCCAGCGCGAGGCGGAGATGACCTTCGCCCAGCTCGGCGCCCGCTTCGGACTCACGCCCTCGGACCGCTCGCAGTTGAAGGTGGAGCGTGGCGGCTCGGCGGACAACGCCGCCCGGCTCCTCTCCTGACGCAGGCACCGACGAGCCGCCCGCGTGTGGGTTCACGCTCGATGACCTGACCTGCACCGAACACGGCGAGCACTTCTGCCGGCCCCGCGCCAACCACGCCATCGCGTTCGCCCAGGAACTGTGCCGCCACACCAAGGACCGGTGGGCACGCCGTCCGTTCATCCTCGCCGAGTGGCAGCGCGAGGACATCGTTGGTCCGGTCTTCGGCGAGGTCGTCTGGGACGAGGAGTGGGAGTCCTACGTCCGCCGCTACCGCATCGTCTGGATCGAGGTCGCCCGCAAGAACGGCAAGTCCGAGCTCCTGGCGTTCATCGCGCTCTACCTCCTAGTCGCCGACGGCGTGGAGGGCGCGGAAATCTACGGCTGCGCCATGGACCGCGGCCAGGCCGCGAAGGTCTTCGACGTCGCCGCCCGCATGGTCAAGCTCTCCCCGGTTCTGAGCGCCCGCCTGGCGGTCAAGGACCACATCAAGCGGATCATCGACGAGCGCACCGGCAGTTACTACGAAGTCGTCGCCGCCGACGCGGCAGGCAACCTCGGCCACAACCCGCACGGCGTGGTCTTCGACGAGGTCCTGACCCAGCGCAACGCCTCGCTCTGGGATGCCATGCGCACCGGCATGGGTACCCGCGCGCAGCCGCTCATGGTCGCCGCCACCACCGCGGGCGACGATCCCGCCAGCTTCGCTCGCAGCGAACACGACGAGTGCCTGCGCATCACCGACGACCCGGAGCGGGCACGGCACCGGTTCGCCTACATCCGCAACGTCCCCGAGGACGCCGACCCGTGGGACGAAACGAACTGGCCGCTTGCCAACCCCGCGCTCGGCGACTTCCTGTCGATCAAGGCCCTGCGCGAGGAAGCCCAGGAAGCCAAGAACGACCCGTCCAAGGAAAACGCCTTCCGGCAGTACCGCCTCAACCAATGGGTCCAGCAAGCGCACCGGTGGATGCCCATGCACCTCTACCGCCAGTGCACCGGCACGGTCGCGCCGGCCGCGGACTGGCTACGCGCCGAACTCGCGGGACGCCGCGCCTACGGCGGCCTGGACCTCGCAGCCAAGCTCGACCTCACCGCCTGGGCGCTCGTCGTCCCCGACGGGCTCGATGGGCAGGCGTCGATGCTGTGGCGCTTCTGGCTCCCAGAAGCCGCAGTGACCTTCCTCGACCAGCGGACCAACGGGCGGATCTCGCAGTGGGCCGACGGCGGATGGATCACCGTCACGCCCGGCGACGTCATCGACTACGACGTGATCTACGCCGACATCGCCGCCGACTGCAACACCTTCCGCGTCATGGCCGCCGGATACGACGAATGGTCCGGCGAACCCGCGCGCCAAGCCATCCAGAAGCGCACCCGACTCGACCTCAGTCCGATTCCGCAAACCTTCCGGGGCATGACCTACGGCATGACCGAGCTGATGGCGCTCACCCGCTCACGCACCTGGCACCACCACGGCAACCCCGTCGCCGAGTGGGCCTTCGACGCCGTGGAGGTCCGCCATCCGCCAGGCGATGCGGACCAACTCCGCCCAGACAAGCCGGACCGGGCGGCCGTTGGCAAGCGCATCGACGCAGTGCCCACCGCCGCCATGGCCGTCACTCGCTGGCGTGAGCTGGCGGCCAAGCACGCGCGGCACGGCGGAATGATCATCCGCTGAGCGGGTCTCGATGGTACAAGTTGAGGTAGTCCACGTCAGCTGCGACAGGCGACTCGTCCCACCAGCGAATGTCGGCTCTGCGTATCCCGGCCGTCATGTCGAACTCATAGTCTTCAGTGGACACGAGTTGCCTGAATTGCAACGCGGTTACGTCTTGAAAACGTGATGCGATGAACACAAACGGGTGTTCTTCAACTGGCGGACAGAAGCCCACAGTCAGCATCGCGAAACTCCAAACGCGACACGGGACCTGTACACCGTCCACCGATACATCCGTCAACGGCCACGTGCCCCTGCTTGCGGTGACCTGCTGGATGTGATGGAAAACGGCACGCCTGCTACCACTGTCGATTGGTTTATTAACCCGTTTGCGAGGTACTGCCGACGAAACAACTTTCGTCACAGCGTCTTGAACAACATATTCTTCCAGATTCAACCTCTGGCCGATCGCTGGATCAAATGATCCCACCATAACGTGACGTGTAGGACACTGCAGATCGGTGTTCGGTTCGGATCTATGTGCAAGCCAAATCTCTACGATGTTCTGATTTGAGTCAACTTCAAAGAATTGCAGGTGCTGACTGCCATGCCAGTTCGAGATGCCGAACACGTCCATCTCGCCTGACTTGTGCAGCATCTCACCTGAAAGGTCCCCATGAGTCACGCGCTCACGGTACCACCGCTCACCGAGGGTGGCACCGCGAGAGCGGCCGGCCAGAGTATACGAGAGTGAGGCGCAGCCCTTAGCGCTGCGTGATCACTTGGATGTACTCATCGCAGACGTCTTTCCCCCAAACGTTTTTCACGGTGGCCACCCATCTTCCACTCTGCTCAATCAGGTAATTCACGCCGTGTTGGCCACCGCCAGGCGCGGCGTTGTATGCTTTCGATTCTTTTCCATCGCTGAATGTGTAATAAACAAGTCCCGGGTTACCGCCGAGCCAGCGGCTGAGTCCGCTGTAGTTGATGGAAACGATTGCTTCCCCGCCAGAATCACTGACTCCGATGTACTCCCCAAACCAGGAATTGCAATCCGGCAACGCCTTGAGCGAGCCGGCCGCTGTTGAAGCGGAAGCCGTTTCGGGAATAAGAAGCGCGGCGAATGAGAGCAGTGTCGCCACGGCAATTCTTAGGCTTTTCATTTTCCCCCTTCGCGGGATGAGTAATTGATGATCCCTGACCCGCACTCTTGAACGTACCGGCGGCGAATGGCAGTCCTACCGCCGTTGGTGTAAGACCCGCACCACCTTCGGGTGGCGATCGACTACTTACTGTTAGGAGGGGGCTTGACCCGAAGTACCGCAGGGCCCTCCGTAACTGATACTCAGTGGCTTGTCAGGCTCGTCAATGCCCACAACGCCGAGCTACCGGACCTGACCGCGCTGCTGAACTACTACGAGGGTCGGCAGCCACTCAGCTACATGCACCCGGAGTTGCTGGCGACGTTGGACGATCGGGTGCGGCAGGTCGTGCTTAACTGGCCGAGGTTGGTAGTTGACGCGCTGGAGGAGCGCATCGACCTCGACGGGTTCCGGCTCGGCGGGCAGCCGGAGGCGGACACCGAGCTCAGCCACGTGTGGCAGTACAACGACTTGGATGCCGGCTACCAGCAGGCTCACGTGACCGCGATGGTGATGCGGCGCTCGTACGCGATCGTCGGCACCAACCCGAAGCTCGGCGACCGGAAGTACCCACTGGTCACGATCGAATCGCCGCTGGAAGTCCACGTGGAGCTGGACCCGGCCACGCGGCAGGTTGTCGCGGGGATCAAGCGGTGGAGTGACACCGCGCTGGACGGCACCATCCAGTGGTTCACGACGCTGTACCTGCCCGACTACACCGTCACCTACGCCGCCGACGGCGGCAGCTTGGTGGAGATCAGCCGCGACGATCACGAGCTGGGCGAAGTCCTGGTGGTGCCGATCGTGAATCGTCCACAGCTGTGGGCGCCGCTGGGGACAAGCGAGCTGAACGACGTGATCCCGATCAGCGACGCGGCCTGCAAGGTCGCCACGGACATGATGGTCAGCGCCGAGTTTCACGCGATGCCGAGGCGCTGGGCGTTGGGCTTCGACGAGGCGGACTTCACCGACGACAAGGGCAACAAGATCAGTCCCTGGCAGACCATCGCGGGGAAAATCTGGTCGACCATCAAGAACAAGAAGGACGACGGGGTCGAGGTCGGGCAGTTCCCGGAGGCGGACCTGCGCAACTTCCACGACACCCTGCGGACCCTGGCGGTGCAGGTGTCCACGGTGTCCGGGATGGCCCTGCACACCCTGGGCTACAGCTCGGACAACCCGGCATCGGCCGACGGCATCCGCGCCGCCGAGGCCCGGCACGTCAAGCGGGCCGAGAGGCGGATCAAGGGGTTCGAGACGGCGTGGGAGCGGATCATGCGCCTGGTCCTGCTGGTGCGGGACGGGTCGGTGCCGGACTCTGCGCGGTGGATGGAGACCGTCTGGGCCGATCCCGCGACGCCGACGTTCGCGCAGCGCTCGGACGCGGTGGTCAAGCTCTACCAGGCGGACAAGCTGGTGCCGCGCCGGATGGCCCGCCGGACGCTGGGGTTCACCACGGCGCAGATCGAGGACATGGAAGCCGAGGACAAGGCCGACGTCACCCGCGCGGTCTACGACCCGGCAGGCGACTTCGGTCCGAAGCCCGAGCAGTCCCCGGAAGACCAGTCAGGCGGTCAGCAGGCTCAGCGCCAGGCCGTAGACGTCGCCGCCGCGTGAGTCGCCGGACGCAGCCATCTCGATCGCGGCGGACACCGCTTGCTCAGCCGCGGTCCTGGTGACGCCCAGCTCGGCGGCCGAGCGGTAGTAGTCCAGCTCGGCCAGCTGGTGCCACGGCTGCATGCCCGCCACCCGCCGTAGTAGCTCCTCGCGGTCCATGGCGATGCGACTGCTCGCGTCCCGCGTCCCGTTCCCTCATTCGCTCGAACAGGTGGCGCCGTGACCGCACAACTGACGCGACCTCTGCGGCACGTTGATGCCACACAGGTGATCGTCCGGCGGCAGGCCGAGGTGATCCAGCGCAGCTGGCGTTCTCTCGAGTTCGGTGGCCTGCGCGGCTCTTTCGCCGCTCACGTGCTGCCGGTGTTCCTCTCCGCGGTCACGGACGGGCAGACCCAGGCCGCCGCGCTCGCCACCCCGTACGTCGCTGACGTGCTTGGAGAGGCAGACGAGCTAACTCCGTCGGTGGTGCCCGCAGCGTTCGCCGGCGTCGGCGCGTCCGGTCTCCCGTTGGCCGCGCTCGCCGAGCTGGTGTTGTGGCGGCTGCTGGCCGACATCGGGGCCGGGATGAGCGCCACCGATGCGGCAGCCCGCGGGCTTCGGCGAGCGTTGACCTACGCAGGCACCGAGATTACCGACGCGGGCCGCACCGCCACCCAAGTGCAGCTGATCGCGGACACGCGTGTCGCTGGCTACGAGCGCGTGGTCAAGCTCCCGGCGTGCGACCGGTGCGTGATCCTCACCGGACGGCTCTACCGGTACTCCGAAGGCTTTCGGCGGCACCCGCGCTGCGACTGCTCGATGCGGCCGGTCACGGCCGAGCAATACCGCACCGAGAACCCCGACAACCACCCGCGCGCCCTGTTCGACGCCATGACCGCGGCCGAGCAGAACGCACGGTTCGGTGTCGGCAACGCCGACGCGATCCGGGCCGGGGCCGACCTGTCCCAGGTGGTCAACGCCCGCCGAGGCGCGATGCCGGTCGCTGGACGCTGGACCACCCGCTCGGGCACCACCAGCCGCGGACTGGCCGGCGCACGCCTGGGCCAGCTGGCCACGGTCCCCACATCCAGCGGCGGCCGGTACCGCCGCACGCAGCTCGCGCGGCCAACGGCAGGCCAGGTCGTCACCGACTACGCCGACCGGTCGCGAGACGAGCTGATCGCAGCACTGCGCCGCTACGGCTACGTGCTCTGACCCGCCCCATCACCCCGCGCCGCACGGCGCACCGCCCCCTTCACCACCCCCTGACCTGATGCCGCACGGCGTCGGGCGATCCCGCACGGGAAGGCACCACCGATGACCGAACCGGCCAACACCGGCACCAGCACCGCAGAGGGAACCCAGACCGGCCAAGAAGACCCCGAGGGCACCGGGTCCACTCAGGACCCCGGCAAGGCCAAGGAGGCCGCCGAGCCGGACTACAAGGCGCTCTACGAGAAGACGCTCGCCGAGTCGCGCAAGTGGGAGTCCCGGTCCAAGGACAACGCGAGCAAGGCCAAGAAGTGGGACGAAGCCGAGGCGGCCAACCGCACCGAAGCCGAGAAGGCCGCAGCCCGCGCCGAGCAGGCCGAAGCACGTGCCAAGACCGCCATCACCTCAGCTGTGAACGCCGAGATCCGCGCCGCCGCATCCGCTTGGACCAACCCCGCTGACGCGGTGCGCTACCTAGACGACAAGGACCGCTACATCGGCGACGACGGCGAAATCGACACCAAGGCCATCGCCGAGGACGTCGCCGCCGCCGCGAAGGAACGCCCGTACCTGTTGGCGGCCAACGGTTCCGGCAAGCGCGGCCCGAACCCCGACCCCGGCCAGGGCGCTCGGGGGTCCGCCTCGATCACTGACCAGATTCGCGACGCCGAGCGCAAGGGCGATCACCGCACTGCGCTCGCCCTCAAGGCCCAGCAGCTCCTCAGCGCCAACAAGCGCTGACCCTCCCGGCCGCGGTGTCGGGTGTCCGAAGTAGACAGGAGTTTCGATGCCTGGCATCACCGGCATGCTCAACACGTTCAACAGCCCCAATTATGTGGGCGAATTGTTCGCGATCACCCCGACCGACACGCCACTGCTGTCGTCCATCGGCGGTCTGACCGGCGGCCAGTCGGTCGACACGACGATCTTCACCTGGCAGACCTATGACCTGCGTGATCCCGACGCCAACCGGCAGCGCTTGGAAGGCGCGGACGCGCCCCCGCCCGAGGCGCGGGTCCGGCAGAACGCGTTCAACGTGGTGGAGATCCACCAGGAAGCGCTGGCCATCACCTACACTCGCGAGGCCGCGACCGGACAGTTCGCGGTCACCGGGTCGAACGTGCCCACCTCGGCGAGCATCGGCGGGACAAACCCGGCCGGGGACGAGTTGGTCTGGCAGAGCCAGCGGCAGCTGGAGCAGATCGCCCGCGACATCGAGGTGTCGTTCATCTCCGGCACGTTCGCGCAGCCCGAGGACAACACCCAGCCCCGCAAGACCCGCGGCCTGCTCCAGGCGATCACGACCAACGTGGTCACCAACTCCACGCCGGTCGAGCTGACCGAGACGCTGATCGTGGACTTGCTCCAGAAGACCTGGGAGAACGGCGGCATCCGGATCTCCGAGACCGCCACGATCATCTGCAACGCCTGGCAGAAGCGGATGCTCACCAAGGCGTTCATCACTGACAAGGGCTACAAGGAGTCCACCCGCAACGTCGGCGGGGTCAGCCTGGACACCATCGAGACCGACTTCGGGCGGCTGAACATCATGCTCAACCGGTACATGCCGACCGGCACGGTGATCGTCGCGTCGCTGGACGAGCTGGCGCCGGTGTTTTTGCGTATCCCCGGCAAGGGGTTTCTGTTCACCGAGCCCCTGGCGAAGACCGGCGCCAGTGACAAGTACCAGATTTACGGCGAGGTCGGCTTGAAGTATGGCAACGAGCGCGCCCACGGCAAGATCAGCGGGCTGACCACTGCCCCGACCGGCGCGTGAGGCCCACCGGTCATGCGCTTCGTCAACGACATCTACCCCGAGCTGGTCATCGCCGATCTTGGCGTCCGCTTCACAGGTGGCCAGGCCGAAGTGGACACCAAGACGGCCGCCTTGCTGCGCAAGCTCCCTCCCGAGCTGGGCGTCCGGCCGGCCAGCGACACGGCCAGCGACCTGGGCGCCAACCCGGACGTACCGAAGCCGGACGCCAAGGCACGTCCCAGCGGGCGCCGCGATGGCTGACCTGCCGGAACTGTTCACCGCCGCCACCTTGACGGCGCTGTCCGGTCGACCGTGCACCGACGAGCAGGCCGCGGCCATCGAGTCTTGGGTGCGCGCGGTGCTCACGGCCGAAGTCGGCGAGCTGCCCGTACCGCTCCCCGCAGGCGTGGCGGCCGTGGCGCTCGAACTCGGGCGCGGCGCCGTGCCCTCACCGGGCGGGGTGGCGTCCACGACCATCGGGCCGTACTCGGCCACCTATGCCGCCACCGGCACGGGCGGCGGGGCGCTCTCCCGCGATCAGCGGATGCGGGTGCTGCGCTCGGTCGGGCGCGGCAAGGCGTTCGACATCGACACCACCCTTACTGCGCCCGTGACGTCCTTTGTGGACGGCAAGCCGTGGTGATGGGCCTGACCGGAGAGACAGTCACCGTGTCCAGGCCCGGCGGCACCAACCGCTACGGCGACCCGCTGCCCGCCACCGAGCACCAGGTCACCGGCTGCGTCATCGCACCGGCCGGGTCCGACGAGCAGACCGACCGCCAGGAGCAAGTGACCCGGCGAGCCACCGTCTATGCCGACGTCGACGCCGACGTGGGCGCGACCGACCGACTGGTCCTGGCCGACGGCACCCGCTGGCAGGTCATCGGCGACCCGCAGCGCTACCGCAGCCCGTTCGCACCGGCAGGGGTCTGCCAGGTCCACATCGAAAGGGTCACCGGATGAACAGATCTGTCCACTTTGAACCAAACCCGGCGGGGATCGCGGCCCTCCTGCGCTCGGAGGAAATGCGAGAGTTCGTGATGAGCCGTGCCCGTGCTGGCGCGCAGTTCGCCGCCCGCATCGCACCCCGCCGGACCGGCGAGTACGCCGCGGCCATCCACGCCGAGGACGGCGGACTCGGCGGCGCCCACGGGGACCGTGTGATGGGGCTGATCGTGGCGAGCGCCCCGCACTCGGCCGTAGTCGAGTGGGGCAACGTCCACCAGGACCACCCGTACCACGTCCTCGGCCAGACCCTAGGCATCGTGCAGGCGGGCTGATGGGCGACCATCTCGCACCGTGGCCCGACGCGGAAACGGTGCTGCTCGACCTGCTAGAACCACTGGCCGCCACGGTGACGGCAACGCCCGCCGATCTCACCGCGCCCCTGATCCGCGTCCAGCGCGTCGGTGGCTCCGACGACGGGATCACCGACTACCCGCGTATGGAGATCGCCTGCTACGGCGCGGATCGCGCGCAGGCGTGGCAGCTCGCCGAGCAAGCACGGCAGCTCATCCTCGGTTCCGTCCGTACCCAGGTCGGCACCGGCGATGACCGCGTGCTGATCGACAGCGCCCGCACCGACAACCCGCCCACGCAGGTGCCGTGGAACACCACCGACGACATGCGTCGAGTCGTCGCCTACTTCCGCTTAGCGTGGCGACGGCCGCGGATAGGGACCTTTAGCGATTAGCGCAATTCGCCTGATGCTCGCAAACGCTCAATAACGCGAAGATAGGCTGCGTCTATCGCTTCGCGATCGATGTTGACAAGACCGGCGGCCCTTCGCGTCTTCCCGTCGCCGAACCATATCTGCGCATAGAACAGACCGTACATTGGACTATTATTAATCCGATGATAGTAAAGCGGATAAGCTCGCGTGAGCGTTGACCCACCTTCGAGGCGATACGTAGGCTCGCCATCATCTTCAAACGATCCCGGATGTCCGTCGCCCGCGAACCTAATTGCGACGTTGATGATGTCAATCGGCTGGCGTCCACGATTGACAATATGCAATTCAAACGACGGAGCTATCGTTTGGCCTATTTGCGGGAAGTGCCACTGTACGCCGTGGTTCATCTCATCGGGCGTTCCTATAAAAAAGCCAAGCTTTAAAGCGCCGAACACGCTCGGGCCATTTCGCCTAAAGGAGAAGTAGGCAAAGAGAAGCGACAGTGCAGATACGCCGAGCGACAGAATTGAGATAAACAGCGCCATTGCTATGCCTCCTCTTTGCCTGAGTGCATCAAGGCTAGCAACCTTCGGATGCTGTGGTTAGGGAGAACTGATGACCGGGCCGACAACCACGACCTACGACGAGCTCAAGAACAAGCAGAGCGAACTGATCCGCAAGGCGCTGGAGGGTTCGATCTTCATCGCCAGCGACACGGCGCCGCTGCCGACCACCCTGACCGCAGGCGCGGACTCGCAGCTCCTGCCGTTGCCCGAGGGCTACACCGACATCGGATGGGTGGACAAGGGCGACGGCGCCACCTGGTCCCGCTCGGTGGACACGTCCGACGTGGAGAGCTGGGGCGCGGTCGAGCCGACCCGACGTGACATCACCAAGCAGACCGACGGGTTGAAATTCGTCGCACAGGAGACCAAGCGGCAGACCTTGGAGCTCTATGAGGGCATCGATCTGTCCAGCGTGGTGCCGGACCCGACGACCGGTGAGGTCACCTTCGACCGTCCGTCGCGCCCCTCGACCAAGTACTACCGCGTCTTCGGGCTGTTCGTGGACGGCGCCGGGGTGGACACGATCTACGTCGCGAAGGTGCTGCCCAAGGCCAACGTCACCGATCGCGGCGAGCAGAAGTGGACCGACAGCGACACCCCTGTCGGCTACGACGTGACGCTGACCGCGAACTACGACGAGGTCACTGGTACTGCGATCCGCTACTTCTTCGGCGGTCCTGGCTGGAAGTCGCTGCTGACGCAGATGGACTTCGCCACCGCATGAGACGTGGCGCGGCGCTGGCGGACGGGGTGGCCGTTGCGCCGCGCCACATCCCACTCGGACACCACCCCGGACAGGAGTGCGTCATGACGACGCTCCAGGCCCCCGATGGCACCCGCTACGAGACCGACAACGACATCGAGGTGCGGACTCTGACGCTCGGCCACGGCTATCGGGTCCTCGCCGGCAACGGCGACGAGGGCGGCGATCAGCCCGGCAAGCAGCCCGAGGAGACGCCCGAGCCGCCCGCGCAGCCCACCGAGCCTCAGCCGGCCAGCGAGCTCACCAGCGACCCGGCTCAGCCGGAGTCGGACATGCCCGCGTTCTGACCCGAGGAGACCACCCCGCGATGGCGAAGACCTACAAGTTCACTCAGTACATCAGTCAGGCCAAGGTCGAGCCGTTCCCGCTGGAGCTGGACGACGGCCAGGTGCTCCAGATTCCGGCGCCGGATGGCGACACGGTGCTGGAGATCGAGGAGTCGCGTAGTTCGCGGCGCACGCTGGCATTGCTGTGCGGGGAGCACTACGAGCGAGTGCGGGAGCTGGTCGGCTCCGCGCCCGCCTCGGTGCTCAACGCGTTGGTCACCGACATGGTGGACCACTTCGGGCTCTCGCCGGTGCCGCCGGGGGGTTCGTCGGCCTCGTTGCGCTGATCGAGGATCGCGGCGAGGCGATCGAGTACGACCTCCAAGCTGAGCTCGGCGTTGACCTGCTCGACTTCTTCCGTGGCCGGCGTCCCTGGCCGCAGCTCATTCGGCTGATCGAGCGGCTGCCCGATCACAGCCACTACAAGGTCTCGATCCACGACGACGACGAGTTGCTGCACCGGGCACGCCAACTCGAGACAAGCCGTCCGGCCGCATCAAGTCGGCGTGTGGACCCGCGCACCTGGACACCCGTCCGTGCCGCGCTCGCGGACGTTGCGGACCTGCTGATCGGCATCCGCGCGTCGCTGGAAGCCCAGCGCACCGGCAAGCGCCAAACCACCCAGCCCATGCCGCGCCCCGTGCTGGCCGCTGACCGGCTCGCCGAGACCGACCGCTACCGCCGCCACCAGGAACGGGTGCGGCTCCTGCTGCCCAACGTGACGTCGCCTGGGGGGTGAGTCTGTGCCGTACACCGTGGGGACGGCGGTCCTGCAAGTGGTTCCGTCCCTGCGGGGGATCGGCGCGTCGGTCAACTCCCAGCTCGGCACCGAGCTGCGCGGGGTCGGCGAACGTACTGGCCGCGACGTGGGCGCCCGGCTCGGCGGTGGCGTCACCACCGGGCTGCTGCCCGCGCTGGACCGGGCCAGGACGGCGTTCACGGACACGGCCAAGGCAGGCGCGGGCGAGATGTCGACGCTGGCGCGCGGCACGGCGCCGGTGCTCGACCAGCTCGCGAAGGTCAGCCCGGTTCTGGGCCGGGTTCGCGATGGGTTCGGCTCGGCGCAGATCGCCGGGATGGCGCTGTCCGGCACGGCAGGCACCGTCGGCGGTCGCCTGCGCACGGTGGCCGAGCAGACCAGCCGTGTCGGGTCCGGGTTCACGGCGATGGCGTCGGTCAGCCGGCCAGCGCTGACCCGCGTGGGTTCCACCATCGAGTCCGCGATCAGCGCGCCGCTGCGCGGGGCGACCACGGTGCTTGCCGGGTACGGGATTACCGCGGGCACGGCGTTCACCGTGGCCGGGGTGGCGGCCGTGGGCATGGGCATCAAGTTCGCGGCCAGCCAGGAACAAGCAGTCACCGCGTTCACCACGATGCTCCACAGTGGACAGGACGCACGCCAGTTCATGGTGCAGCTCCAGGATTTCGCTGCGAAGACCCCGTTCGACCTGCCCTCGGTGGTGACCGGCGCGCAGAGGTTGATGGCGTTTGGTTTCGACGCCAAGCAGGTCTTGCCGACCCTGACGGCGATCGGCGACGCCGTGGCCGGGATGGGCGGGTCCGCCGAGCAGATCAACCAGGTCACGCTCGCCATTGGACAGATGTCGGCCAAGGGCAAGGTCCAGGGCGACGAGATCTTGCAACTTACCGAGGCGGGCATCCCGGCGCTGCGGATTCTGGCCAATCAGATGGGCGTGTCCACCGCGAAGTTGCAGGACATGATCAGCAAGGGGCTGGTTCCCAGCTCCAAGGCGATCCCGTTGCTGCTGACCGGAATCGAGCGCGGCACCAAGGGTGCGGCCGGTCAAACCCAGGCGTTCGCCGGGATGATGGCCAACCAGGCGACCACGTTGACCGGGGTCTGGTCGAACTTCACCGACAACCTCAACCGCAGCCTCGGCCGACTCGTCGCCCCGGCGATGCCCGCGATCAAGACCGCGTTGACGTGGCTGACCACCGAGCTGGGTCAGCTCCCGGCGGTGATGACCGCCGTCGCGCACAACCCGCTGGTCGTGCTGGTCACCGGTGCGCTGCGCACGGCCGTCGGCGAGGTGGCGGGCGGGTTCCGCGCCATGTTCACCGCGTTCCGTTCCGGCGAACGGGACGTGACCTCCAGCGGTCTCGCCGGGTTCTTCGAGCAGATCGGGATCGCCGCCCGGATCGTGTACGACGCCCTGCGTCCGGTGGTTGTCCTGTTTGGACAGATCGCCGGGGCCGCGATCGTGGTGGGCTGGCGGCTGCTCGGCTCGATCCTGCACGACTACGTCGGTCCGGCCATCGTCACCATCGCGACCTGGCTGCACCCGCTGACCCCGGTCGTGGTCGGGCTCGCGGCGGCGTTCGGCACCTGGCTGGTCATCGCGACCACGGTCGGCGCGGTCACCAAGGCGTTCAAGCTGTTGCAGACGGCGATTCTGCTCGTACGGGGCGCGTGGCTGCTGCTCTCGGCTGCGTTCATCGTCAGCCCGATCGGCGTGATCATCACCCTGTTGGCCGGGCTGGTCGCCGGGGTGATCTACGCCTGGACGCACTTCGCCGGGTTCCGGCAGGTGGTCGAAGCGTGCTGGCACGGCATCCAGGTCGCCGCCGCGTTCGCCTGGAACTCGGTCTTGAAGCCCACGCTGGTTGCGCTGGGCAGCGCGGCCCAGGCGGTCGGGTCAGCGTTCGTCGCGGCCTGGCACGGGATCGTCGTCGCGGTCCAGGCGGTGGGTGCTGCGGCGTCGTGGCTGTGGTTCACGGTGCTGGCGCCGGTGTTCAAGGTGCTCTACACGGCGGCGGCGATCTTGTTCGGGATCGTCGTCACGGCCGTGCTGACGCCGATCGTGCTGGCGCTCAAGCTCGTCGGCGCGGTCGCGCTCTGGCTGTGGGACCACGCGATCCACCCGGCGTTCGCCGCGATCGGCGCGTTCGCGCTGTGGCTGTGGACCATCGCGATCCGGCCGGTGATCGCCGGGATCGTCGCCTACTTCCGGATGTGGGCGCAGGTCGGGATCTGGCTGTGGCACAACGCGATCCAGCCCGCGCTGGCCGGGATCGCGTGGCTGTTCACGTGGCTGTGGACCACGATGGTGAAGCCGGTCATCGACGCCATCGTGTTCGGCGTCCAGGCGCTCGGCTCGGCCGCGGTGTCGGTGTGGCAGAACGCGATCGTCCCGGCCTGGCACGGCATCGGTGCGGCCGTGTCGGTGGTGTGGCGCTCGGTGGTGCAGCCCGTGCTGTCCGCGCTGCGCGTGGCCGTGTCGGCGGTGGGTGCGGCGTTCGCGTGGGTCTACGCCAACGTCATCCGCCCTGCCTGGGCCGGGATGGGCAACGCCGTCCGTGCGGTCTACGACCACGTGCTCCACCCGGCGTTCGAGGCCGTGAAGACCGCCGTGCGCGCGGTGGGCTCGGCGTTCGGCGCGGTGGTCGACGGCATCAAGATCGCCTGGAACAAGATCAAGGGCTACGCCGCCGCGCCGATCAACTTCGTCATCCAGACCATCTGGAACAACGGCATCCGCAAGGTGTGGAACGCCATCACCGGCTGGATTCCCGGCGTCGACCTCACCCTCGGCGAGCTGGCGCCGGTCAAGTTCGCCGCAGGTGGCGTGCTGGCCGGCTACGCGCCCGGCCGCGACACCGTGCCCGCGATCCTCAGCCCCGGCGAAGCCGTCCTCGTGCCCGAGCTGGTGCGCCTCCTCGGTCCGGCGAACATCGTCGCGGCCAACGCTGCCGCACGCGGCGGACGCGGCGGCACCGGCACCGGCCCGACCATGACCGGCAGCGTGCCGCACTTCTTCTTGGGTGGCTTGTGGGACGGGATCACGTCGGTCGCGGGCGGCATCGTGCACGCGGTCGAGAACGTCGCAGGCGGGATCGCCGATGCCGCGTCATTCATCGCCCACTTCACCACCGACCCGCTCGGCACGCTCACCTCGATGATCCCCGGCCTGGACGGGCTCAAGCGGTGGGCCTCGGCCGGGTGGGGCAAGGCCATCGTCCAGCTTCCCGGCTCGGTCATCGGGGGCCTCATCTCCACGATCAAGCGCGCGCTCGGCCTGGAGGACGACCACCGCGGTGGCCCTGCGCCACAGCCGCCCGTCGCGGCCGGTGTGCAGCATTGGACCGGGCTCGTGCAGCAGGTGCTCGCGCTGCTGGGCCAGCCGCTGTCCCTGGTGCCCAACGTCATGCGCCGGATGAACCAGGAGTCCGGCGGCAACCCCCGCGCGATCAACCTCACCGACATCAACGCCCAGCACGGCACACCGTCGATTGGGCTGATGCAGGTGATCAAGCCGACGTTCGACCGGTGGTGCAACCCCGCGCTCTCGCCCGACATCTACGACCCGCTGGCCAACATCTACGCCGGACTCAACTACGCGCTGCACCGCTACCCGTCGCTCCAGTACGCGATGGACAAGCCCGGCGGCTACGACTCCGGCGGCTGGCTGCCGCCGGGACTGTCCACTGTCTACAACGGCACCCGCACACCCGAAGCCGTGCTGACCGCACGCCAGTGGGATGCCGTGGAGCGATCCATCGGCTCCACCGGCGGCAGCTTCACCGGCACGCTCGTCCTGAACTCCGGGCAGTTCCTCGGCGTCGTCCGCGGCGAGATCAACCAGGCATCCGACGCGCTCGGCGACGCCATCGCAACCCGCACCCGCATCTAGGGGGACCGCTTCGTGGTCTACGAGTACCGCACGCCCGTCGACTTCTCCTTCGGCGTGCTGACCAACGCTGCCGCCGTGTCCGACACGGTGATCAGCAGCGCGGACTTCGCCTCGCTGCCCAGCGCCGCCACCACCAGCGTCTACCTGCCGCTGGTGCTGCTCAACCCGGCCACCAAGACGCACGAGAAGGTCTGGGTCACCGCACACGCGGCAGGCGCCACCACGCTCACCGTGGTGCGCGGCCGGGAGAACACGGCCGCGCAAGCCTGGCCCGCTGGAACGCAGTGGGTGTGCGCACCCACCGCCCGAGACGGGCTGTACCCGGTCACCACCAGGTCCGCGCTACCCGCCGACGCACATGTCGGCATGCGCTGCCTCATCGTGGACGAAGCCGCCGTCGTCGAGCGGTCCAGCACCCAAGGCTGGGTCAGCAACGGCGCCTGGACCAGCTACACGCCAGCCTGGACGACCTCAGGCACCCAGCCCTCGCTCGGCAACGGCGCCCTGACCGGCGAATGGGCACGGGTGGGAAATCTCGTGTTCGTGCGGGTCAGCCTCACGTGGGGCTCGAGTACGTCCGGCGGAACGAACGCGTGGGGCTTCTCCTTGCCCATCACCGCGGCTTACACCACCGCGCACAACCCCTGGCCGCTCTACGGCGGCGCCGCGATCATGCGCGACGTCTCAGCGTTCAACTACTACGCAGGTACTGCCACGATCGACTCCAGCGGCAGCACCATCGGCGGCATCTACAGCTCCGGTCAGATTGCCGCCACCTCGCCGTTCACCTTCGCTGCGGGCGATCACCTGTCGCTGTCGGCGATCTACCGGGCTGCCTAGGTCTGTCCAATGTGGTCTCGGTACCCCCGCGGACTCGTGCCGTGGGCAGGTAACGACGTCTCGGCCACTGTCCCACCGGGACAGGTACTGCCACCGCCAATCCCCGGCGGCACCCGCAGCTACACCTACGCCGTCGCCACCGGCGCCTGGCCCTGGGCCTACGGGTCATGGGCCGGTGGCGCACCGCCGCTCGTCGGCGCGCTGTTCGGAGGCATCATCGCCGTCCCGAACGCGCTGGCCGGCACCGTGGCCCTGACGGCGTGGTGGCCCGACGTCACCACCGTGCACATCGTGCGGCTGCACCCCGACGGCAGCCGCACCCCGGTGCGCGGCGGCTACCCGCTGACCGTCCTCGGCGTCACCCGCCGCAACCTGGCGCCCAACCCGTCCGCTGCCGCCGGACTCGCCGGGTACGTGCCGGGCGAGGGCAACCCGGCCCTGAGCGTCCTCACCGACGGACCAGCCCCGCCGGGCACCGCGGTCCGGTGCACGCTCGCGGCGGCGGGTACGTGTGGACTAACGGTGCCGACCCAGCTCGTCGTCGCATCGCCCGGTCAGATCGTCACCGTCGGCATGGACCTGCGGATCTCGGCCCGACCCAGCGCAGTCACGATCACCATCACCTGGACCGACAGCACCGGCACTGCGCTGGCCTCCAGCACGTCCGCGCTCAGCAGCAACGCCATCAACCGCAGCGTCGCGCAGTGGGCACGACACGTCGTCACCGCGACCGCGCCGATGGGCCAGGGGCCGATCACCGCGAGCGTCAAAGTCGCCGCCACCAGCCTGCCCACAGGCGCAACGCTCGACGCCACCCACCAAACCCACGAGCTGGGCGCCACCGACGGCAGCTACGTCGACGGCGACTCCCTCGGCGGGTCGTGGACCGGGGTTGCGGGCTTGTCTGCCTCAGTCGGCGCGCCGCTTCAGACGCTCATCGACGGCGAAGCCCCCCTGGACGTGCCGGTCAGCTATCAGGTGATCAACCCGGCACTCGGCGGCGGCAGCGCCACCTCCGAACCCACCACCCTGGACGGCGGTGACCGGTCCTGGCTCTCGCATCCATCCCAACCGGCGCAACCGGTACGGGCACGGGTCACCGCCGCCCCGGACCTGACCCGCACCGCGGTGTCGGCGACCTACACGATCATCGGCCGCGCTCGCCCGGTCGTCGTGTCCGCCGCCCGCAGCGCACCGACCGGCGCCCTGACGTTGGACGCCGCGACGTTCGCCGACCGGGACGCGCTGCTGGAGCTCCTCGCCGACGGCGCGCCCCTGCTGCTGCGTGCCCCGGCCGACTACGGCCTGGGCTACGGCTGGTGGATCGCCCTGGGAGACCTCACCGAAAGCGCCGTCGGCCGTCCCCAGTGGAGCCAAGGCCGAGCACTGGCGGCCTCGTTCACCGTCGTGGACGCGCCCTACGCGCCCAGCAGTTTCCCGGCGGCATAACCGTGTGGCCGCTGTCCTCGCTCGCCCAACTCGTCCTCACCGGGTCGCACTCGATCACCGTGCGCGCCACCGCCTACACCGCCGCCTACGGCGCGGTCACCATGCCGGTGTCGTCCGGTTCGATCACCTGCGACGCGACCAGCCAGGTCCGGCGCACCGGCACGGTCGGCATCGCCGACCCGGTGTGGTGGCCCGCCGACCCGCTCGCGGTCCTCTCGCCCTTGGGCTCGGAACTGGCGGTGGAGTACGGCATCGTCATCCCGCAGGTCGGCACCGAGTGGGTACCAGTCATCCGCGGCCCGATCACCGAAGTCCGCCGCGACCGGCCCTACAGCTCCGGCGACGCCGCGCTCACCGTGTCCGTTGCGGACCGCTCCAGCACCGTCGCCGAAGCACGGTTCGAGCAGCCGACTCAAACCCATGCCGGCGCGACCAATGTCGCGGAGATCACCCGGCTGATCACCGCCGTCCTGCCCGGCGTCACGGTCATCGACCGGACAGGCTCGACCCAGGTCGCCGCGCGGCTGGACATCGAACGCGAACGGTGGGCCGACGGCATCGAAGTCCTGACCGACGCCATCGGCGCCGAGACCTTCGCCGACGCCATCGGCAACTTCGTGATCCGGCCGACGCCCACCTTGGCCGATCCGGTCGCCTGGGTCATCGCCGCAGGCGCGGACGGCGTGCTCGTGTCCAAAAGCGACACCCAGACCCGCAGCCTGACCTACAACGAGGTGGTCGCTTCCGGCCAGCGATCCGACGGCACACCACCGGTCTACGCGATCGTCGCCGACACCGACCCGACCAGCCCCACCTACATCAACGGCCCGTTCGGTCGCCGCCCGCGCTTCTACACCTCACCGCTGCTGACCACGGTCACGCAATGCCGCACCGCAGCAGCCGGTCTGCTGGCCCGCACGACCGGCATGCAAGCCACCGTCACCCTCACCGCGATCACCAACCCCGCCTTGGACGCGGGCGACGTGATCGCCGTCGTGCAGGGCAGCACGCGAACCCTGCACATCGTGGACACGGTGTCCATCCCGCTCGGCGTCGGCGAGGCGCAGCAGATCACCACCCGCTCACTCGTTCTGCCCGCCGAATCCTGACCGTCCTCACGGGAGCCGTGATGCGACCCGAACGCGCCCTGCAACAGCGCTTCACCGAGACGGCCGAACGGTTCCGCACCGGACAGGTCGGCGCCGTCATCAACAACACCCTCACCGTCACCACCTCCGGCGGCGCGTCGCTCACCGTGCCCCGCCTTGCCACCTGGACCCCAGCCGTCGGCGATGTCGTCGTGCTGGCGCTCACGCCCGGCGGCTGGATCGCCCTGGGCAAAATCGCCTAACACCAAGGAGAACGCATGCCCGCAGTGCTCACCGATGTGGCCGACCTCGCGGCCTACCCGCCGTTCATCCGGCGCGTCACCGCCGCCACGGTCAAGGCCGCGGTCGCGGTCGGCAACGAGGTCTACGACGGCACCCAGTACCGCATCATGCGCCGCGCCCTCGCGACCCAGGTCCTCAAGCACGCCGAGAACTGGGGCGAGGTCTTCGCCTGGGGCGTGTCCGCCAACCCGGCAGTCAACCCCGACGCCACCGACAACGACGTCGAGTTCACCGTCAACAGCCTGTGGGACGCCATGGCCGGCGCCTACACCGAGACCTCGGGCGGCTCGAACCAGGCGACCACGCAGGCCGCCTGATGTCGGCCAGTGCGCAGCGGCATGTTGGCCCAATTTTGGCGCGTGGAACATTTCGCGGCGCACTGCAACCTTTCGGGCCAACATTGCACTTGGTCTTGCGCCCTGTGCATCCGCGACGGTGACGGCGTGCTACCTCGTGCCGTCACTATCGGTCTCACAGTCCTCATTAGCGCCGTCTGGGCGTTCAACGTCGTCATCGGCTTTATCGAGCCGGACCGGCGAGACCCCACCGTGAACGCGATCTTCGCGATCGTCGTGGGCGGGATCTACGCGTTGGGCCGCAAGGACGACGCCGTGCGGTCAGCCCGTAAGAAGCTCGGCAAGTTGATCAGCGGCGATGACGAGCCACGCCCCAATCCCAGCGACAAGGCGGACCCGTGATCGTCGCCTCCTACCTCGCGCAGTCCCTCGGCTGGACCGCGGTCGGTTTCCTCGGCGGCTACCTCGCCGGTCACGCCGCCCGCGACGTCCAGCGCATCGCCGATGCCGTGACCGGAGAGGACACGATGCAGCGCAAGCCACGTATCCCGCGGATCAGCTCGCAGACCGTCGTCGCGATCGTCGTGGTCGTGCTCGGCATCCTCACGGTCATCCAGGGCCTGGTGCAGTCGGCGGCCACGGACCGGCTCACGCAGTGCCAGGCCGACTACTCCAACGACTTCGCCGACGCACTCGATGCCCGCTCTCAGGCCAGCACCGACGCGCAGGAAGCGCTGGACGACCTCATGTCCACCGTGGGTGGCGCCCTGCGCGGCAACGCCGTCGACCGGGCCGCAGTGCAGCACGCCATCGCCGACTACCTCGCCAAGCGCGAGGCAGTGAAGCGGCAGCAGCAGGCCCACCCCTACCCGCCTCCACCACGCGCGGTGTGCCCCTAAACGGAGGAGTCCTCAATGGACTATGGCATCGACGTCAGCCATTTCAACGCCATCGCCGATGCGCACGCCGTGCGCAACAACGGCATCACCTACGCCTGGGTCAAGGCGACCGAGGGCACGAACTACGTCGACCCGACGTTCGCGAACAAGGTCAAGCAGCTCCGGGCCGCGGGCATCCGTGTCGGCGCCTACCACTTCCTGCGCGCGGGAGATGCCGCCGCGCAAGCCCGCCACTTCCGCGACGTCGCGGGTGACGCCGGGTGCCTTGCGCTCGGCTCCCTGATGCCGATGGCCGACTTGGAGTCCGTCGACGTGCGAGGCACCGCCAACCCCGCGCTCATCGCGTTCTACGACAAGCTCGGCGTCTCGCCGCTGGACTGCTACGGCAACCTCGACTGGTGGGTGACCACGCTTCAACCCGGCCGCTGGAGCAACCGCACGATCCTCGGCCACATCGCTCGCTACAACGGCAAGCCCGGCGCCCCCGGCTGGACCTACTCGCGGATGGCGTGTCACCAGCACAGCTCCACCGGCACCGTGCCCGGCATCCCCGGCCATGTCGATCGCAACGCCACCATGGCGGGCTACAACCTCCAGGCCATCACCATCGGCAACGTCCCGGTGCCACGGCCCATCCCGGCCTCGCCGGTCGTGCCACCCGCCACGCATCCGCCGGCCACGTCGACGACCAAGGACACGTACGTCGTGCGCTCGGGCGACACGCTCTCGCGCATCGCCTCGATGTGGCACGTCACCGTCTCGGCTGTCGCGGTCGCCAACCGCATCGCCGACCCCGACGTGATCCAGGTCGGGCAGATCCTCAAGCGGCCCGGCGCGCCCGGCGCCGCTACGGCCACGCCCGCGAGCAAGAGCTACACGGTCCGGCCTGGGGACACCCTGTCAGCGCTGGCTCGAGTATTGGGCCGCAGCGTGCCGACGCTCGTCGCTCTCAACCATCTGTCCAACCCGGACCGTATCTACGCGGGCCAAGTCATCCACTACTGAGGAGACCACCACCGATGACCGAACCCGCAGCCGAGCCGGTCACCTCGGCCGTACTGGACAGCCGCCCTAGGCCGATCCTGGAGGCCATCCGGTCCGGTGCCTGGGTGTCCGTCCTCGGTGCTGCCCTCACCGCAGCAGTCACCTTTGGACTGCTTAACGCCGAGCAGGTTACGGCTCTCAACAACCTGGTGGCGGCAGCCGCGACGCTGATCACTGCGGTCACCGCTGTGCTGCACGGATTGCACATCCTGCGCGCCGCCGAGCCGGAGGTCACGCCGATGTCAGATCCACGCGACACGGACGGACGTCCACTGATCCCCGCCGAGTCAGGCGATTGACAGTGAACTGTCCAGCTTTTGTCCACTCTTCCGGCGCATTTTTTTTGACGGCTCGGTGATGCCGAGCCATCCAGCCAGGCCAGCGGCGACGAGGGTGCTGGCGGCTTGGAACAAGTTCGGCGCCTCGTGGAACCCGGCCGAAGCGGCTGCCACTGCCGCCAGCGCCGCACCGACCGCGAGCATGGCCTTCCGCCACACTCCGGGTCGCCTGCGGTCCGCCGCCATCCTTCGATTGTGACACGTCATGCGTCGTGTCGACAGCGACGCTGACGCGATGCTTGAATCGAACGTATGAGCGACGGGGCGGCCAACGGGGAGAGCCCTGGCCCGCCTCCTGTGCGCCGGGTCGAGCCACCCGTGCACGTGTGGGTTGACCTGGCCAAACTGTTCCCGCGCGGCCCGCACGAGGACTACCAGAACGTGCCCAACGGCGTGAACACCCAGGCCGAGGTGCCTGCGATGCTGTCGGAGTGGGTGCGTCGCGCTGATGGCGCCTGGCTAGGCAAGGTCACCTTCGCGATCTATACCCGCGACGACGTGTGGTCGGTGACGACCACGCAGTACTGCCCGGCTCACTGCTTGAAGCAGAAGGGGCGGCGGGAGCGGACACGGCTCGACGACACGCGGCTTGATGGCACGCCTGTCGATCGGGACCTGCGGTGAGCCGGGGTCTCAGCTCGTGCTGGGCGGCTGGCCGGCCGAGGCTGCCATGGCGTTGATCCTGGCGGCGAACTCCCGCGCCTGCTTGCCCTTGTCCGGGTCGAGCGAGACGACGAACGCCCCATCGGTGCCCTTGACCCCAAGGTAGAGCTCGCGGTTGTCCTTGCTGCGGCCGAGTACCACACCGATGCCGCCCACAGCTAGGAACCCACGACCGCGCCGCTCGATCTGTCCCGCGGTCTCCACGAACGCCTCGGCACCGGCCAGGGACACGCTCTGCTTCTCGTAGTGGACGCGGCCCTGGTGCACGTGGATGCCGTGGAACGAGTTGCCTGCGAGTCGTGACTCAGCTTGCGCCGTGCCTTCCTCCTTGGCGTTGCGGAAGCGCTCCTTCATGTTCTTGACCTCGGTGTTCCAGGCGTCTTTCCAGAACCCCATGCCTCGCTCCTGTTCGACGGCGCGTCATCACCTTGCTACGAATCGTGCCCCCGTGTCGACATCGGTCGGCACGGGGGCACGTCGTCGTCCGGCTAGGTCAACCGCTGCTCGATGGCGTCGAGACGTTCCAGCACGATGCCCAACCCGCCCTCCACGCGCTCGTTCAAAGCGTCCAATCGACTGATCACGGGGTCATTGCCCGGCTGGTCCGTCTCGGACCCTGAGCCAGCGGTGTCCCCAGGGTCCGAGCGGATGGGGGTGTCGAGTACTGCCTGATCGTCCAAGCGCCGGACGAACACCCCCTTGCCGTGCTGGGGGCGCACCAGCCCCTCCTGGTGCAGCGTATGCACGGCCGACCGCACCGTCATCCGCGATACACCGAAGCGCTTCTCCAGATCACGCGTGGACGGTAGAGCGGTGCCGGGAGCGTACTTGCCGGCCTCAATCTCCAGGCGCAAGACATCGGCGATGCGCTGGTAGGGGTGCCGCCCGTCCGGAGCACGCCCGTCATACACCCGTGGCTCACCTGGCCTTCTTGGTACGCGCCTTCGGCGTCGGGTCGGTACGCGACTGGTATGCCTCGATCACCGTGTTCGCGATGCGCCCACGGTCGCTCACCTTCAAGCCCTGGCCCTTGGCCCACTGGCGAACCTCGGCCGAGAACGCCAGGGGTTGAGGCTGACCCGCCACCTGCTCGCCGGTCGTGGTGGGCATCGACGTCGCCTGCGCGACGGGGGTCTTGCGGCCGACCTTGGGCTGGCCTCCGTCCTTGCCCGTGCTGACCCGGCGTCGCTTGCGTCCTCCGCCGACGACCCGCGCAGCCTGGATAAATTCAGCCAGGGCGGTGCGGAGTCGGTCGGCGTTGTCGCTGGACAAGTCGATCTCCAAGCTCTGCCGGTCCAGACCGAAGGTCACGGTCTCGTGAGCCTCGGTGCCGTCCAGGTCATCGACCAGCAGCGTGCGCACTCGTTGTGCCATGAGAAACGAACATCCTTTTCTCGAACGCTGATAATGGTTGGTAAGGATTGCTGCGGTGAGGTCAGAAACGCATGACGTTCACCCCGGCGCGACACAACGTGTGTGCAGCGTTGTTGATCGAGCGCCAATCGCTCGGACTTACGGAAATGATCACCGGCTCACCATCCGGCCGTTGGACACGAAGGTGACGGCCGCCCAGGGAGACTTCGGCGCCCGCCTTGCGTGCTCGCTTGACCAGCTCGTCAAGCGTGGTCGGCATACGCCGACCAGCGCCACCATGGGTCTTCCGCTGCCGTCGCGGACGCGCATGGTCGCCCAGCACCGGTGAGTCATGCGCAGGCGGCAGATGATGCGGGTCGACGTCGGTCAGGCCGATGATGCGGTCGGCCACGACGATCAGCTGGACACGCCCGGCCCGCCGGAACTCCCGCTCCGCTGCGGCGCCAGCGCCACGCCATCGCAGCTCGGGCTCGTGATAGGCCGCCAGGACCTCGCGCAGGTGCTGACCGTCCCGCACACGCTGAGCAGCGCTCAGCGTGAACGGGGGGATCGTCCCGCGGTTCACCGCCGTCCTCGATTCCGCTGATACAGGGCGGCGGCCAAGACGGAAACCGCAGCCAACATGCGACGAGCCCTGCGACGCGCAAACCACAGCTCAACTTCTTGTATTGCGGCTAGGCCGATCACCCCGACCAGCCCCTCCAGGGCAGCGAGCACCCCGATACCAATAACGCTATTCATGAGCTTCCCCCGCCATTTATCCAGGCCGGAACCACGCACTCAAGCAGTGCGCGATTAATCAAGCACGTGAATTAGTGACGGCGTGGCCGGAAAATCACTGAGGCATTAGCGATCTACCGGCCACGCCGACACCGCCCAGCCCGAACACTGCGCCGTCGACACTCGGGATCAACCGGGCGCGGCAGGCCAGGCCGCCGCAGGCACGGTCTGCGCTCCCACCCGCAGACCCCCCTGACTGTGGCTCGAAATTACTGCTCATTACTTCGTTGCTGCACCAACCCCCCGGCTGGGGCAGCGACCTCCGATCATGTGAAACGAATCGTGCGGTGCGCTCGACGCTAGCAGCGACCCTACGTAGTCGGCAGGGGAAAGCGAGCAGTCACTCGTGAACCACCTATAGGACTGACCAGATCACAAAATGTCGCACAAAGTGTGCGCCGACCCCCCGTAACGACTAGTCCGTCAGTCGGATGGGTCACCCTTCGGCGCTACAGTGTTCTAGACCGGAACGATCACCGGTTGTGATCATGATTCGTTCGGCGCGTCTCGACTGAACCGATTGACCGGTCAAAGTTAGGCCAGACGGGTGACGGTATTTATGACGACTCACCTCGGTCGCAATCGGACATTCCGACTTAATCGCCGAGTCAGCTCCTACGCGGCTGAAAGGCCCTCGCGGGGCACGATCGTGATCCGGCTGCCATCGAACTTCACGCCCGCGGGCAAACGCCCTTTGCGGCCCTTCTCGATGGTCACCGTCATCAGCGTGTCCACGATCGCGCGCTTGCGCGAGATCGGCTGCACGTCGAACACTGCCGCCGGGTCCGGCGCGTGTACCACGCTGTAGAGCACCGCGTCCTCGGCGTGCTGGGACAGACGCGCCTCGATCGAGCCCAAGCGAGTGTCCAGCTTGGCCTTCTGCCGGATCAGGCCAGCACGGCTGATCTCGCCGTCGCCGTACATGTCCTCCAGTTCCTCCAGACGCACCCGCAGCGCGTTGGCTTCGTTGCGCAGCTCGATCGTGCTGTCGTCCACTGGAGCCTTGAGCAGGTCACCCCCGTACTTCCTCAGCAACGCCCGCGCGACGGCCAGGACAGCGTCGTCGGTCCCTTGCGCCCGCGCCTGGCAGTGCGAAGACCGTTTGCACCGGTAGGTGGCCAACCGGACCCCGACCGGCCCCTGCGAGGTGCGGCCGGATGAGCGCATGAGGCTTCCGCACAGCCCGCAGACGTACAGGTTGGAGCCGAGCCATTTCAACGTGCGGGTCCCGTGATAGGTCCGGCGGCTCGGGTCATTGAGGATCTTGCACACCGCCTGCCACTCATCGACGGTGATGATCGAACGCCACGTCCCTGTCACCCCATCACGGATGCGGCCGTCCGGGTCCTCAACAAGCCCCGCATTGCGCCCCCGCTTGAGGATGCTCCGCAAGGTGCTCGGGTACCAGGCGGGTGCCTCCCGCGGCGTCGGCAAGCCCCTGGCGGTCCAGTCCTCACAGATCGAGAGCAGCGACTCGCCAGCGATCACCCGCTGCACGGCATCCTTGATCATCTTCGCTTCGCGCGGCACCAGCGCCCGACCGACCCGCCGCTTGTTCGTGATCACACCGTCCTCGTCGTACTGGGCTCCCTCGTACCCGAACGGCCGTGCCCCGCCCGTCCACTCGCCCACCTCGCGCGCCTGCTCCTTCTCCCGTCGCACCCGCTCGGAAATCTCCTCGGCCTCAGCGGCGTCCCGAGCGGCCAGGACGCGGGCGATCATGCGACCGGCCGCCGTATTCAGGTCGAAACTGGGCGACGCGACATAGTCGAAGGTGACGCCGTAGTGCTCGGCCAGCTCGATCTGACCCTCGTGCTCCATCGGCCTGCGCGTGAGCCGGCCAGAGGTGTACGCGACGATCTCCTGCACGAAACCGGCCTTGGCATCGGCGATCAGCCGGTTGTAGTCCTTACGGACCTTCTTCGAGCGGGTCGACGCGCTGATGTCGTTGTCCTTGTAGACCGCCACCACCGTGTCACCCTTGCGCGCGACCAGCTTCCGGCAGTCCTCCTCCTGCCGCTGGACGCCAAGCTCCCGGCCCTCGCGGTCGTCGCTGATCCGCAGGTAGATTCCAACCAGTTTGTTCACGGCGATCAGCGCCTTTCAAACGGGCCGACCGACCCGTGCGGATCGTCCTGAAAGACGCTCGTGAGACGGTGGTCTAGCCCGGCAAGGACCGCCAGGCATGCCTGCTGCGGACGCTGAAAGGCCAGGTCAAAAGCGTGCGGATCTCGGACTGCCCGGCGATACAAGATCACTTTCTCTGTCATGGGAAAAAGTGTCACTCATCTAGTAATGTCCACAGATCCCGCCGTCGCCCGCACACGACCCACAACCCCGATAAAATGGATCTCGGGGCGCCCCCCGGGATGGGCGGGGGCCGCTTCGCGCGCGCGAGGCAAATCCCGCGCATATCGGGTCCCGCAGGCAATTGCCGAGGTGGATCGTCAGGGCAACGGTGGTTGCAACGGGTTGGTGAAGGTGAACCGCCGCCGCAGCACCTCGTCGCACAGGCGCACCGCCTGCCGCAGCCGGTGCGCTCGGTTCCCCGCCACCAAAGCCCATGGCACCCCGCGCTCGCATAGCCCTCGCACGAAAAGCGCGGTCATCGGTCCGCGCACGTGCTCGCCGTCGCGCCAGCCATCCTGTTCGTAGGGCACGCCGACGTGATCGGTCAGCAGGTAGAGGTGCGGGCGCCGGTCGGTTTCGACGTCCGGGTGGCTGCTGCCCAGGTAGCGTTCGCACCACACGGTGGCGGCCCAGGAGTCGTTGTCGCACACCAGGATCGGGCTCGCGCCCGCGGCGGCGTCCTCGTCCGCGGCCTGCCGGGCGGCGACATCGACGAAGTCGCCGACTGTCCACACCAGACTTTCCAAGGACGCTGAAGGGTCGAACGCCCGCGCGGCCGCCAGCTTGTGCCCGGTGTGCGTGCGGCCGTACTCGGGAACCACCGTGGTCGACGCGAACGCGCCACCGCGGCGCCGGTAGTGCGCGGCGAGGTCGTTCGCCAGCGTCGTCGTTCCCGTCGACTCCGCGCCCACCACCACGACCCGCGCGGCCAGCCCGGCCCGGGTCGGCGCGGCCAGGACCGACCAGTGCGCGAACGGCCGCGCCCGCACGGCCGTGCCCGACACCGGGAACACCGTCCGCGCCGGATCGACCGGCACATGCGTCGCGTCCAGCCGTTTCGCCAGCTCGGGGCCGTACTCCTCGCTGGAGTAGACGGCGTCGACCGGCGCCGCGGCCGGGTCGCCGTCGTGGATCGCACGCCGGGCCAGCACGGCACGGGCCACGCCGACGTGCAGTTCCCAAATGGCGTCGTCGTGGTAGTCCATCGGGTGGTCGTCGAGGTCGCCGAGCACCGCCACCCCGGGGTCACGCGCGTGTTCGGCCGCGAGCCAGCGCACCCGGTCGGCGATCGGGATCGACTCGACCGACGAACCGAGCACGGCCACGGTGGTCCGTTCGGCGCCGGCCGCGGCCGTGCGGATCACGTGGTGGTGCCCGGCGTGCGGCGGGTAGAACTTGCCGAGCACCAGCGCGTGCCGGAAGCGGCTCACGCCAGCACCACCTCGCGTCGCAGCGCGCCGAGCCAGTTGCGCAACCCCATGGCGCACAAGGCGAGGAAGCCGACGTAGAGGATCGCGGTGAGCACCAGATCCTTGTACAGGTACAGCGGCACGTAGACCAGGTCGGCGGCGATCCACAGCCACCACGACTCGAGCTTCTTGCGTGCCTGCCCCCAGGTCGCCAGCAGCGACAGGACCGTGGTCACCGAGTCGGCCAGCGGCACCGTCGAACTGGTCGCGGTGTCCAGCAAGACGGTCATGCCCGCGGTCGCGACGACCCCGGTGCCCGCGAGCGCCCACCACTGGACCGGCGTGGTCCGCGACACGGCGAGCTCGCTGTGGCGTTCCCCGCCCCGCAGCCAGGCCCACCATCCGTAGACCCCGAGCACCAGGTAGACGATCTGCAGCCAGCCGTCCGCGAACAACCCGTTGTGCAGGAACAACGCGAAGAACACCAGGTTGTTGGCGATGCCGATGGGCCAGTTCGCGACGTGCTGGCGCGCGACCAGCCACACGCACAACGCGCCGGTGACGAAGCCGAGCACCTCACCCCACGTCGTCGGCGCGCCGAAGAGCGTGATCGCCGTGGCGTTCAAGGGATCGAGCAGTGACATGTCAGCAGGCGCCCGTGCGCAGCAGCGTGAGCAGCCGGGCCCGCCGCTGGGGGTCCGTTGTGGACAGTGCGATGCCGTTGGCCATGGTGAGCAGGTCCCGCTCGGCGACGTCGGGCCGCAGCTCGCCGGCCCGCTTGGCTCGCTCGACCAGCGCGGCGGCCGTCTCGTGCATGCCCTCGTGCCAGCGGTGGAAGAGCGTCTCGTGGTCGCCGGGCCGGGTCAGCGCCAGTTCCCGTTTGCCCGCGACGTGTTCGACGAACGTGGCGAGCCAGCCGAACAACGCGTCGCCCGCCGGGTCGGTGGCCAGCAGTTCCGCGCCACGGGTCCGCAACGCGTCCGCCTCGTCGGCGTAGACCGCGACGATGAGGTCCTGGCGGCTCGGGAAGTGCCGGTAGAGGGTCGCGTTGCCCACCCCCGCGGCGCGGGCGATGTCGTCCAGCGGCGCGCTCGGCCCCTGCTCGGCGAACACCTTGCGGGCCGCGGCGAGCAGCAGGTCGTGGTTGCGGCGGGCATCGGCCCGGCGTGGTCGCGTCGTCGCGGTCATGTCAGCCCAGCAGGTTCGCCACGATGACGAACACACCCATGAACCAGGCCGAGACCAGGGATTTCGTGGTGGGCGGGCCGCCGGTGTCGGTGCGGATCAGGCAGACGCCGGTGACGAGCTTGCCGACGGTCGCCGAGCACAGCCGTTGCAGGACGATCCGGTCGAGGATCGACAGCGCGAGGAACGTGCCCGCGCCGACGCCCAACGCCACCCCCGGGCCCAGCCGGCCGGCCAGCGCCACGCCGGCCGCGATGCCGAGGCCGAGGTGCAGGACGAGGTCGATGGTGAACGCGAACCCCTGGCGCAGGCGCCGGGGGGAGGGGTAGCGCCGGTCGCCTTCGGTGGCGTGCACCGGGGGCAGCCAGCCGGCGGGCACCCCCGACGTGGCGAGCCGGCGCACGTCGGCGCGCCGCACGATCGTGAGGGCGAAGTTGCCGTCTGGCTCGTTCGTGCGGTTCCGCGCCGGCCGGCGCGACGGGGCGGTCATGATTCGCATGATGCCCCACTGCGACGCCCTGTACTGCGGCTTTGGCGATGTTGCCCGCATGGGGAGATTTGACAGCCGCGTCGAACAAGCGTTCGATGGCGGGGTGCGGTGGGAACGGCAACGCGTGGACGCGGATCGACAGCAGACCCTGCCCGGGCTGCCCGGCGTGGTGCGGACGGTGCGCACGCCGGAGTTCGCCGGGATGGTGTTCCACGAGGTCCGGGCCAAGTCGGTGCTGAACCGGGTGCCCGGCTCGTCGCCGATGCCGTTCGCGTGGACGGTGAACCCGTATCGAGGTTGCAGCCACGCCTGTACCTATTGTTTCGCTCGCAACTCCCACACCTACCTCGATCTGGACTCCGGCAAGGACTTCGACTCCGAGATCGTGGTCAAGGTCAACGTGGCCGAGGTGCTGGCCCGGCAGTTGCGCGCGCCGTCGTGGCAGCACGACCACGTGGCCATGGGCACCAACACCGACCCGTACCAACGCGTCGAGGGCCGGTACCAGCTGATGCCCGGCATCATCAAGGCGCTGGCCGAGTCGGGCACGCCGTTCTCGATCCTGACCAAGGGCCCGGTGCTCGCGCGTGATCTGCCGTTGCTCGCCGACGCGGCCCAGCAGGTCGAGGTGGGCGTCGGCGTGTCGATCGCGTTGCTGGACCGGGACTTGCAGCACAGCGTCGAGCCGGGCACGGCCAGCCCGCAGGCCCGCCTCGACCTGGTGCGCAAGATCCGCGAGGCCGGCCTGCCGTGCGGGGTGATGATCGCGCCGGTGTTGCCCCGGCTGACCGACAGCACCGACCAGTTGGACGCGTTGCTGGCGGCGGTCGCCGACGCGGGCGCGACCGGCGCGACCGTGCTCGCGCTGCACCTGCGCAAGGGCGCGCGGGAGTGGTTCCTGCAGTGGCTGGAGCGCACGCACCCGTCGCTGCTTCCGGTGTACCGCAAGCTCTACGCGCGCGGCGCCACCGTCGACCCGCAGTACCGGGCGTGGCTGGGCGCCAAGGTCGGGCCGCTGCTGCGCAAGTACAAACTGAACTACCGCGAACGCCGCGAGAGCGGTCACCGCTGGCCGAAGGGCAGCCTGCCCGCGAAGACCGAGCAGGCCGGCGTGATCGACGAGGAGCAGCTCACGCTGCTCTAGACAGTGCCGATCCGCTTGAGGGTGCGGAGCACGGGCGCGGTCTCCAGGGTCTGGACGGCGTCGAGGCGGGCGACACGCTCGGTGAGGTAGCGGTAGAAGTGGGCGTCGTCGGTGCAGCTGACCTCGGCCATCAGGTTGGTCGCACCGGTGGTCACGCCCGCGAACGAGACCTCCGGGTGCGTGGCGAGCGTCCGCGCGACGTCGACGAGGCCGCTGGGCCGCACGGTCAGCCAGAGCCGGGCTTGGGCCTTGTACCCCAGGGCTTTCGGGTCGAACTCCAGCTGGATGCGCAGCGCGCCACTGCGCCGCAGATTCTCCAGGCGCCGCCGGACCGTCGACTCCGACCAGCCGGTGGCGGTCGCGAGCTGGGTGTGGCTCGCCCGGCCGTCCACCGCCAGCGCCGCGAGCAGGCCCTGGTCGTCGGGCGTCGCGGTGCCGTCGGCCGGCTCCGGTGCGTACCGCAGCCGGTCGGCCTTCTCCGGGGCCAGGGCGGCCAGTCCCGCCCACTCGCCGGGGATGGTGAAGCCGTGCAGCAGCGAGTGCGCGCTCACGGCGAGCACCTTGCTGGTGCGGGGGAGCTTGTCCAGCAGGGGCGCGTGGTCCAGCGGCGTCTGGGTGAAGCAGGAGATCTCGGTGCCGCCGGAGAGCAGGTGCACGAAGAACGTGTCGGTGCGCTCGGCCAGCGCGGCGCCGACCGCGGCCGAGGCGTCGGGCGTCGTGTGGATCCGCAGCGTCCAGGACGTGTAGCCCAGGCGCGTGCCGTCGACCCCGCCGACGACCCGGAGCACGCCGGCCGACCGCAGACGGCGGTACCGGCGGGCGACGGTCTGCTCCGACACCTCCAGCACTTCGGCGATGCGGCTGAACGGCGCCCGGCCGTCCAGCTGCAGCGCGTGCAACAACTCCGCGTCGAGGGAATCCACCACAGTTGCGCACCCTATGGCGGAATCCGCCGGCTTTCACGCTGCGGCTGGCGGTCTCCGGCCGCTGCCGATCAGGCTTGGCGCATGATCTTGGTGACTGGAGCAAGCGGAAACGTCGGCCGCGGCGTGCTGGCCCGACTTCCGGAGCCCGTGCGCGCGATGTCCCGCAACCCCGCGTTCGGCGAGTACGGCGACCTGGCCGATCCCGCGAGCCTGGGGTCGTGTCTGTCCGGAGTGGACGCGGTCTACCTGATGTGGCCGTTCCACGACAACGCCGACACGGCACCGGACGTGGTGGCGACGATCGCCCGGCACGCGCGGCGCATCGTCCTGCTGTCCTCGGTTTCCGTCGAGGACGGTGCGAACGAGGTCGGCCGCACGCACGCCGTGGTCGAGGACGCCGTGCGCGCGTCCGGTCTGGAGTGGACGATCGTGCGCCCGAGCACCTTCGCGGCCAACGCCTTGTGGTGGGCCGACCAGATCCGCGCGGGCGACACGGTGTCCGGCGCGTTCGGCGCCTTGCGGATGCCGATGCTGCACGAGGCCGACATCGCCGACGTCGTCGTGCACGCCCTGACCGAGGACGGCCACGACGGCGCGATCTACCGCCTGACCGGCCCGCAGGCGTTGACCCAGACCGAGCAGGTCGAGCTCATCGGTGCGGCGCTGGGGCGCCCGTTGCGCTGGCACGAACTGACCAAAACCCAAGCGCGCCAACGCCTCCTGGCCGATCCGGACTTCCCGGACGCCTTCGTCGACCCTCTGCTCGACACCCAGGAACAACTGCTCGCCGAGCCGCCACCGCACCTGACCACGACGGTCGAGAACGTCACCGGGCAGCGCCCCCGCACGTTCGCGCAGTGGGCCCGCGACCACGTCGCGGACTTCCGGTGACCTAGTCCGGCCACTCCCAGCGCATGCCGAACTGGCCGGGGCCGAAGTCCAGCAGCACCGCGTGCGCGTGGCCGTTCTCCGCGATGGTCACCCGCTTGCGGTTGGTCACCACGTCGTCGGTGTCGATGGTGTGCTGCTCCAGGTAGACCGGCAGCGCGCGCGGGTCGAACCGCAGCTCCACCACGCATTCCCGCACCGGGGTGGTGAACTTGCGGCAGTGGTAGTCGGCACCGCGGAAGTAGGGCGGGCCCGGGTGGTGCAGCGCGTACTCCATGATCACGGTCTCGCCGCGGCGCAGCGCGTGGTCGAAGAGCAGTTCCGCGACCATCAGCTTGGTCTCGTTGTCCTTGGCCACCCGCCCGACGCGGCAGCCTTGGATCGCCGAGAGGTCGGCGAACGGGCGGTCGGCGTGGTCGGGGTCGAACACCATCACGTAGCGGTCGACGCCGTCGCCGTCGGCCCGCATGACCTGGCGGACCTGCGTGCAGATCTCGCCGCGGTCGGCGCAGATGGAGAGCTTGTCGTGCTGGCTGATCCTGGTCAGCGCCGAGTCGCCGGTGACGTCGATCTGCTCCAGCAGCATCGCCACCACGTCGCTCTTGTCCCACAGCGAGTCGATCGGCACGCGGGACGATTCGCGGTGGGCGCGACCACGGGGTCGCGGCGGGCCGAGCAAAGCGGTCAGCGAGCCGGTCGGGACGCCGAGCACCGCTTCGAGGTGGCCGAGCGCGATCAACGACTCCGCGCGTTCGGGCCGGCGCCGGCCGGACTGCCAGTAGCTCAGGGCCGTGACGCTGATGGACACGCCCCGGGCTCGCAGCCGGTACTGGATGCGGTCGAGCGAGAGGCCGCTGGCCTGGATCGCGGCGCGCAGCGCCGTGGGGAAAGCGTCACCCGAGGGAGGCGCAGCCGCCTCTTGAGGGGTAGCACGGACAATGGAGCGTGACTTCCCGTTGGTTCTCTCGAACTCCGTCACCGGACCGTGGGCTACACCGCCACCCATATGTGTACTCCCTGCGTCACCCTACGCCGTGGTAAGCACACTACGTCGTGAAGAGGCCGTGTGGTAGCCGTGGCGTTAATTCTTCGGTGATCGCCCGAACTCGTCGGGTCACCGGACCTTTGCCACGGGTGTTGGGTGCAGCACCGGCCTGCCGCAGCCGGGCCGAGGCGCCGAGACTAGTCTCTTGCTGGCTGAACAGCCAAGGAAGACGTTCTCTGACACCCCAGGAGTGCAGTACCCGTGATCCGCACCCATGAGGCCGGCACGCTGCGTGCCGACCAGGCAGGGCAGACCGTCACGCTCAGCGGCTGGGTCGGCCGCCGGCGCGATCACGGGGGTGTCATCTTCATCGACCTGCGGGATGCCTCGGGCATCGCGCAGGTGGTGTTCCGCGAGGGCGAGATGGCCGAGCGCGCGCACCGGCTGCGTGCCGAGTTCTGCATCAAGGTCGTCGGCGAGATCGCCAAGCGCCCCGAGGGCAACGAGAACCCCGAGCTGCCCACCGGCGCGATCGAGGTGCTGGCCACCGAGCTCGAGGTGCTCAGCGAGTCCGCGCCGCTGCCGTTCCCCCTCGACGACCACCTGTCGGTCGGCGAGGACGTGCGCCTGCGCCACCGCTACCTCGACCTGCGCCGCAGCGGCCCGGCCCGCAACATGCGGATGCGCAGCGAGGCCAACCGCATCGCCCGTGACGTGCTGCACCAGGAGAACTTCGTCGAGGTCGAGACCCCGACGTTGACCCGGTCCACGCCCGAGGGCGCCCGCGACTTCCTGGTGCCGGCCCGGCTGCAGCCCGGCTCCTGGTACGCGCTGCCGCAGTCGCCGCAGCTGTTCAAGCAGCTGCTCATGGTCGGCGGGCTCGAGCGGTACTACCAGATCGCCCGCTGCTACCGCGACGAGGACTTCCGCGCCGACCGCCAGCCGGAGTTCACCCAGCTCGACATCGAGATGAGCTTCGTCGAGCAGGACGACGTCATCGCGCTCGGCGAGAAGGTCATCAGCGCGTTGTGGCGCGACCTGGCCGGCTACGAGATCCCGCTGCCCGTGCCGCGGATGACCTACGCCGACGCGATGGCCCGCTACGGCACCGACAAGCCCGACCTGCGCTTCGACCTCGAGTTGACCGACCTCACCGAGTACTTCGCCGAGACCCCGTTCCGGGTGTTCCAGGCGCCTTACGTCGGATCCGTGGTCATGCCCGGCGGCGCGAGCCAGCCCCGCCGCCAGTTCGACGCGTGGCAGGAGTGGGCGAAGCAGCGCGGCTCCAAGGGCCTCGCCTACGTCGTCGTCGGCGAGGACGGCACGCTGTCCGGCCCGGTCGCCAAGAACATCTCCGAGTCCGAGCGCGAAGGCCTGGCCAAGGCCGCGGGTGCCCAGCCGGGCGACTGCGTGTTCTTCGGCGCGGGCACCAAGAACGACGCCCGCGCCCTGCTCGGCGCCGCACGCCTGGAGATCGGCCGCCGCTGCGGCCTGATCGACGAGTCCGCCTGGTCGTTCGTGTGGGTCGTCGACGCGCCGCTCTTCGAGGAGGCCGAGGCCGCCCGCAGCGCCGGGGACGTCGCCGTCGGCGGCGGTCGCTGGACCGCGGTGCACCACGCCTTCACCTCGCCGACGCCCGAGTGGATCGACCGGTTCGAGGAAGACCCGGCCAACGCGCTGGCCTACGCCTACGACATGGTCTGCAACGGCAACGAGATCGGCGGTGGGTCGATCCGTATCCACCGCAAGGACGTCCAGCAGCGGGTGTTCGACCTGATGGGCATCGGGGCGGAGGAAGCGCAGGAGAAGTTCGGCTTCCTGCTCGACGCGTTCTCCTACGGCGCCCCGCCGCACGGCGGCATCGCCTACGGCTGGGACCGCATCGTCATGCTGCTCGCCGGTGCCGACTCGCTGCGCGACGTGATCGCGTTCCCGAAGTCCGGCGGCGGGTTCGACCCGCTGACCAGCGCGCCCGCGCCGATCACCGCGCAGCAGCGCAAGGAGGCCGGCGTCGACGCCAAGCCGGCGGCCCCCAAGGACCAGGGCTGAGGTGCTGCGCCTGCGGGTGCTGAGCCCCACGGCGAAGACCGAGGACGCGCTGGCCGTCCTGCGCGCCCAGCCCGGTGCGACCCACGTCGTGGTGCTGCGTGGCGCCGCGGTCGAGCCCGCGGGTGACGTCATCGAGGCCGACGTCGCCCGCGAGGCCGTGGACGAGTTGCTCGGTGCACTCTGCGCGCTGGACCTCGACCACGTCGGCGGCATCACCCTCGACGAGCTGGACACCGCGTTGTCCGACGCGGCCGACCGGGCCGAGCAAGCCGCCCCCGGCGACGGCGCCGACGCCGTCGTGTGGGACGAACTGCTCGCCCGCACCGGTGAGGACTCCCGCCTGACCACGACGTTCCTGGCGTTCCTGACCATCGCCTGCCTGCTGGCGGCGGTCGGCGTGGTGACCGACTCGCCGATCACGGTGGTCGGCGCGATGGTCGTGGGCCCCGAGTTCGGCCCGCTCGCGGCGCTGGCGGTCGGGTTGGTGCTGCGCCGGTTCGACCTGGCCGGGCGGGCCGCGCTCGCGCTGCTCGCCGGCTTCCCGCTGGCGATGCTGATCACCGCGGGTGGTGCCCTGCTCGGCAAGGCCACCGGGCTCATCGGTGCCGACGCCATGAGCGCGGCCGACAACGTCGACTTCGTCTACCAGGTCGGCCCGTTCTCGCTGGTCGTCGCGTTGCTGGCCGGCGCGGCAGGCATGCTGGCCGTCACCTCGGCCCGCTCCGCGGTGCTCGTCGGCGTGTTCATCTCGGTGACGACCGTGCCCGCCGCCGGCTACGTGGTGGTCGCGGCCGTGCTGGGTGAGTGGGGCCGCAGCGTCGGCTCGCTGGTCCAACTCGCGGTGAACATCGTCGGAATCGTGTTCGCCGCGGCGCTGGTCCTGGTGGTGCGCAGGAAATCATGGGCGCCCAGTGCGGCCAATCGGCCGTTGTCGCCCGGTTGACCGTCGTTCTTGATCGATCGCGGCCGCTACGGTGAGTGGTTCGGCGCTGGCTCGGTGTGCGGGCCGGGCTGTCACCCAGCGGGAGTAGGGTCTGAGGAGATGACTGTGGAGATCGCCGCCGACCCGCCGGACACCGGCAAGGGCAGCGGCGGAGGTGAGCAGGGAGTCGGGGCGGCACTGGAGGTAGTGACCGTCGATGAAGCAGTAGACGACACGGTGCGAGCCGCCGAGAAGTTACTCGCGAAGCGGTTCGGGTCGCGCATCGCGCTGGCCGAACCGCAGGACCTCGGGGGCAGCGAGCGGTCGATCGTGCTGCGGGTGCGGGTGGCGGAGACGCCCTTCGCGTTGCCGCGCACGATGGTGCTCAAGCGCTACGTCGCCGAGCCGAGCGCGAGCTTCGTCCGCGAGGCCGTGAGCTACCAGCTCTTCACCGCGCTCGCCGAGGACGACCGGATGTGCCCGGAACTCTTCGCCCACGACGGCGAGATGCGATTGCTGGTGATCGAGGACCTGGGCCGGGCGCCGACGCTGGCGGAGAAGTTGCGTGGCGCGGACGCGCGGGTCGCCGAGCGTGCCTTGCTGTCATGGGCGCGTTCCCTGGGCAAGTTGCACGCCACCACCGCCGGCCGCGAGGCCGATTTCGACGCACTCGGCCGTCGTCTCACCTCCATGGTCCAGAAGGACCCGCTCGCCGAACAGGGCATGCACGCCCTGGACGAGGTGCCCGCGCTGCTGGAAGCGAAGCTCGGGGTCGCGACGCCGGACCCGGTGCTGCAGCGCGCGACGCAGAGCACCCGGTTGCTGTCCGCGCCGGGGCACCGCGCGTTCAGCCCGTCGGATTCCTGTCCTGACAACAACTTGCTGACCAGCCGGGGCGTGCGCTTCCTCGACTTCGAGGGCGGCTGCATCCGCTCCATTCTGGTGGACGCCGCGTGCCTGCGTGTGCCGTTCGCGACCTGCTGGTGTGCCAACCGGTTGCCCCGCGGCATGGCCGAAGCGATGCTCGCCGCCTGGCGCGCCGAGGTCCGCACCATGTGGCCCGACATCGACGACGATGCGGTGTTCCTGCCTGCTTTGCTTGACGCGCAACTGTTCTGGGTGTGGCTGGCGACGTGGCGGTTCCTGTCGCTGTCGGCCGCGCAAGACAGCTGGGTGGACGGCGCCGTGCCGGGCCCGCCTCGGATCGTGGTGCTGACCGAGCGCTGGCGCGACCTGTGCACCGCCGCCCGCCAGGCCGGCGCGGACAGGGTGGCCGTGCACGCGAGCGCGGTCGTCGCCGCCCTGGAAAAAGACGGTGGCGCCGAAGAACTGCCGCTCTACCCGGCCTTCCGTGACTAGCTCGGGCCTTCCGCGACTAGCTCGGCGACATTCAACGCCTGTGGCGGCGCATCCCCGCGCTCTCGCACCGGCGAACCACCTGCGCGTGCTCGCGCCACAACCGCAGACCTCGCCGAACCAGCGTCGGCACCGACTTGCGCGCCTCGGACACATCCCGGGCAAACCGCCGCACCGCGGTTCGCGTCGCCGAGGGCGAGAGCACGAGGGCATCGGCCAGCACCCCGGCCTCCCGGCACCCGGCCACCAGCTGGTCGGCGAACAACCCCTCCGCGACGAACGAGGTCGCGCCGTCCAGCGACACCGAGTACGTCGACACGGCGGCGTTGGCGGCGAACTCGTAGCGCGGAACGGTCACGGACCCGGTCGTCGCCAGCTCGACCACCGCCGCCAACGCCCGCGCGCGGTTCCACGAAAGCGGAGATTCCCAGTCCACGGCGCCGGCGGCATCACGCGGCAGCGCTGGATCATCGCCGTCGCGGTAGAAGTCGTCCAAGCGGATCACCGGTCCGGGTAGGGACGCGGCCAACGTGGATTTGCCGGATCCCGACGGACCCCCGAGCAACACGACCGACGCGAGCGCGACTGGGCGCGGCGCATCCCGCAGCAACGGCTGTTCGACCACGGAACACGACTATCCCACATGCCGGGTAGCGTCAGGCGCGTGGAGCAGGGCTTGTTCGACGAACCGGTCGCGCAGACCGCCAGGGAGGAACGGGTGGCAGGCGACCGGCCGTCCCCGCACACGCCGCTGCCGGTGCGGATGCGGCCACGCACGCTCGACGAGGTCGTGGGCCAGGACCACCTGCTCGGCCCGGGCTCGCCGCTGCGGCGCCTGGTCGAGGGCGCGGCCCCCGCGTCGATCCTGCTGTACGGCCCGCCCGGCACCGGCAAGACCACCCTCGCCACCCTCGTGTCGCAGGCGATCGGGCGCCGGTTCTCCGCGCTGTCGGCGCTGTCCGCCGGGGTGAAGGAGGTGCGCGGCGTCATCGAGGAGGCGCGGCGCCGGCTCGTGCACTCCGGCGAGTCCACCGTCCTGTTCATCGACGAGGTGCACCGCTTCTCCCGCACCCAGCAGGACGCGCTGCTCGGCGCGGTCGAGGACCGCACGGTCCTGCTGGTCGCCGCCACGACCGAGAACCCGTTCTTCTCCGTGGTGTCCCCGTTGCTCTCGCGATCCCTTGTGCTGCAACTGCACCCGCTCACCGACGACGACGTCCGCGCCCTCGTGCGGCGCGCGGTCACCGACGAGCGCGGCCTCGGCGGCAAGCTCACCCTGGCCAAGGACGCCGAGGACCACCTGGTGCGCCTCGCCGGTGGTGACGCCCGCCGCGCTCTCACCGCGTTGGAGGCGGCCGCCGATTCGGCGGCGTCGAAGGGCGCCGAGGAGATCGACCTGGCCACCGTCGAGTCCACTGTGGACAAAGCGGCGGTCCGCTACGACCGCCAGGGCGACCAGCACTACGACGTGATCAGCGCGTTCATCAAGTCCATCCGCGGCTCGGACGTCGACGCCGCGCTGCACTACCTGGCCCGGATGATCGAGGCGGGGGAGGACCCGCGCTACATCGCGCGCCGCCTGGTCGTGCACGCCAGCGAGGACATCGGCATGGCCGACCCGACCGCGCTGCAGACCGCCGTCGCCGCCGCCAGCGCCGTGCAGTTGATCGGCATGCCCGAAGGCCGGCTCGCGCTGGCCCAGGCCACCGTGCACCTGGCCACCGCGCCCAAGTCCAACGCGGTGATCATGGGCGTCGACGCCGCCCTCGCCGACGTCCGCGCGGGACTGGCCGGCTCGGTGCCACCGCACCTGCGCGACGGCCACTACGCGGGCGCGAAGAAGCTCGGCAACGCCGAGGGCTACCGCTACCCGCACGATGTGCCCGAAGGCGTGCTCGAACAGCAGTACCCGCCGGACGAACTGGTGGGCCGCGACTACTACAACCCGGCCGGCCGCGGCGGCGAGCGAGCGCTCTCCGAACGTGTGCCCCGCCTGCGCCGGGTCATCCGGGGCGAGGACAAGGGAGGAACCCAATGACGACCGTGGCGGTGCTGGGCACGGGGCTGATGGGCGCGCCGATGGCGGCGAACCTGGCCAAGGCCGGGCTCGACGTGCGCGCGTGGAACCGGTCCACGGACAAGGCGCACCCGCTCGCCGAACACGGCATCACCGTCACCGACGACGCCGCCGAGGCCGCGTACGGCGCCGACATCGTGCTCACCATGCTGTCCGACGGTGCCGCCGTGCGGTCGGTCATGGACGACGGCGTGCTGGACGCGATGACGTCGGAGAACGACGAGACCGCCGAGCCGTTGTGGCTGCAGATGAGCACGGTCGGCGTGGCCGCCACCGACGAGTTGGCCGCGCTGGCCGACAGCGCCGGCGTGCCGTTCGTCGACGCCCCCGTGCTCGGCACCCGCCAGCCCGCCGAGCAGGGCAAGCTGGTCGTCCTCGCGTCCGGTCCGGAGGACGTGCAGGACCGCTGCACGCCCGTGTTCGACGCGGTCGGCACGCGCACGATGTGGCTCGGTCCGGCGGGCACGGCGAGCAAGCTCAAGCTGGTCGCCAACTCCTGGGTGCTCGCCGTGACCAACGGCGTCGCGGAGTGCATCGCGCTCGCGAACACGCTGGGTGTCGACCCGGCGCAGTTCCTCGACGCGATCTCCGGGGGCGGGCTCGACCTGCCCTACGCCCACCTCAAGGGCGGCGCCATGATGAAGGGCGAGTACCCGGCGAGCTTCACCGCCAGCCTCGCGGCGAAGGACGCGCGCCTGGTCCTCGAGGCCGCGGGCGAGGACAACGACCTCACCGGCATCCGGGCCGCTCTGCGCCACCTCGAGGCCGCCGAGCGAGCCGGGCACGGCGAGGACGACATGGCCGCGCTGTACACCGGGGTGCGCCGCAACACCTGATCATCCCCGGCGGGGCCATCAGGCCGTGCGACCGGCCGCGCGGTAGCCTGACGCCCGCCCATATCGATCGGGCCCTGGCCACATCGGTCGTGCTCCACATCGCAGGAGGTTTCGTGTCAACAGGGGAGATCATCGCCCTGGTCGCCGCGGTCGCGTTCGTCATCGCCGTGGCGTTCTTCGCGGTCGCGATGATCAAGCTCGGCCGAACCCTCGACGAGGCGACGGTGGCCATCCACAAGGCCCACATGAACAGTGAGCCGCTGTTCCAGGGCGCGAACACCTCGTTGAACCACGTGAACACCCAGCTGGAGCGCGTGGACGGCATCACGGCCAACGCGCAGGCGGTCACCGGCAACGTGTCCGCGCTGAGCTCGGTGTTCACCGCGACGCTCGGCGGTCCGCTGGTCAAGGTCGCGGCGCTGTCCTACGGCGTCAGCAAGGCCGTCCGGGCACGGCGCAAGGCGAAGAACGACCCCGAGGGCAAGCACTCCCAGCGGGGCAGGCGCAAGGGACGCAAGAAGTGAGGCGGCTTTTCTGGCTTGGGGTCGGCGTCGCGGCCGGCGTAGCCTTGACGCGCAAGGCGAAGCAGACGGTGCACAACGCCCCCGTCGGCATCGCGTCGACCTTGGGCGACGCGGTGAGCGAGCTGGCCGGGGCGATCGGCGCGTTCGGCGCCGACGTGCGGGCTGGGATGAGCGAGCGGGAAGAGGAGCTGGCCGACGTGGTGGAGCAGCGGTCCGGGGTCACGCCCGGGTACCGGCGCGCCCGTGTCGAGGCGCCCCGCTACGCCCGTCACGACGCGCGAGCGCGCCGGGCGGACGGCTGACCGCTGCCTGCGCGCGGCGCAGGCACGAGGCCGGACCGCCGGACCCGCCACGATCCCGCTTCGACCTCTCCTAGGACACGACCGTGCAGACCCATGAGATCCGCAACCGCTTCCTGAGCCACTTCGAACGCAACGGGCACACCCTCGTCCGCAGCGCTCCGCTGCTGGTGGACGACCCGAACCTGCTGTTCGTCAACGCCGGCATGGTGCCGTTCAAGCCGTACTTCCTCGGCGAGGTGCCGCCGCCCTACGACCGCGCCACGAGCGTGCAGAAGTGCGTGCGCACGCCCGACATCGACGAGGTCGGCAAGACCACCCGGCACAACACGTTCTTCCAGATGGCCGGGAACTTCTCCTTCGGCGACTACTTCAAGGAAGGCGCCATCGAGCTGGCCTGGCAGCTGATCACCGGCAGCCAGGACGAGGGCGGCTACGGCTTCGACCCCGACCGCATCTGGGCCACCGTCTACGAGGACGACGACGAGGCCTTCCAGTTGTGGCGCAAGCTCACCGGGATCCCCGAGGAGCGCATCCAGCGCCGCGACATGATCGACAACTACTGGTCGATGGGCGTGCCCGGCCCCAGCGGCCCGTGCTCGGAGATCTACTACGACCGCGGCCCGGAGCACGGCCGCGACGGCGGCCCGGTCGTCGACGAGGACCGCTACCTGGAGATCTGGAACCTGGTCTTCATGCAGGACCTGCGTGGTCCGGGCAGCGGCAAGACCGACTTCCCGATCCTCGGCTCGCTGCCGAAGAAGAACATCGACACGGGCATGGGCGTCGAGCGTGTCGCCTACCTGCTGCAGGACGTCGCGAACGTCTACGAGACCGACCTGGTCCGCCCGGTGATCACCAAGGCCGAGGAGATGTCCGGCCGCCGCTACGGCGCCGACCCGATCGACGACGTGCGGTTCCGCGTGATCGCCGACCACGCCCGCAGCGGCGTGATGCTGATCGGTGACGGCGTGTCGCCGGGCAACGAGGCCCGCGGTTACGTGCTGCGCCGCTTGCTGCGCCGGATCATCCGCTCGGTGCGCCTGCTCGGCGTGCACGAGCCGGTGCTCGGCGAGTTCGCCGCCGTCGTGCGCGACGAGATGGGCGAGTCCTACCCGGAGCTGATCACCGACTTCGCCCGCATCGACCAGGTCGTCCGGGTCGAGGAGGAGGCCTTCCTCAGCACCCTGGTCAGCGGCTCGCGCATCTTCGACATGGCCGCCGGTGAGGTGAAGAGCGGCGGCGGTTCGACGCTGCCCGGCGACAAGGCCTTCCAGCTGCACGACACCTACGGCTTCCCGATCGACCTGACCCTGGAGATGGCGGCCGAGCAGGGCCTGAAGGTCGATGAGGACGGCTTCCGCCGGCTGATGGCCGAGCAGCGCCAGCGCGCCAAGGCCGACGCCGCCGCCCGCAAGACCGGCCACGGCGACGCCTCGGCCTACCGCGCTGTGCTCGACAGCCACGGCAGCACGAACTTCCTCGGCTACAGCGAGCTGACCACGGAGTCGCGGGTCGTCGGGCTGCTGGCCGACGGTGTCGCCGTGCCCGCCGCCGGGACCGGCACCGAGGTCGAGCTGATCCTCGACCGCACCCCGTTCTACGCCGAGGGCGGTGGCCAGCTCGCCGACACCGGCACGATCGTCGCCGACGGCGCCGAGGTCGAGGTCTACGACGTGCAGACGCCGGTCGCGGGCCTGTCCGTGCACCGCGGCAAGGTGACCGCCGGCGAGATCACCCTGGACGCCCAGGTGCACGCCAAGGTCGACCCGACGCGCCGCCGCTCGGTGAGTCGGTCGCATTCAGCTACTCACCTCGTGCACGCCGGGGTCCGGCGCGCCCTGGGCACGCAGGCCGCCCAGGCCGGCTCGCTCAACGCCCCCGGCCGGCTGCGCTTCGACTTCACCTCGCCCACCGGGGCCGTGCCGCCCTCGGTGCTGGCCGAGGTCGAGGACGAGGTCAACGACGTGCTGCTGAACGACTACGACGTCCGCTCGGAGATCCTCAGCCTCGACGAGGCCCGCAAGTCCGGCGCCATCGCCTTCTTCGGCGAGAAGTACGGCGACGAGGTCCGCGTGATCACCATCGGCGACTACTCCAAGGAGCTCTGCGGCGGCACGCACGTGCACCGCTCCGGCGAGATCGGCGTGGTCAAGCTGCTCTCGGAGGCCTCGATCGGCTCCGGCGTGCGGCGCGTGGAAGCCCTGGTCGGCCTGGACGCCTTCCGGTTCCTCGCCCGCGAGCACGTGCTGGTCTCCCAGCTCGCCGAGCAGTTCAAGGCCAAGCCGGAGGAGCTGCCCGAGCGCATCGAGCAGACCGTGACCCGGCTGCGCACCGCCGAGAAGGAGCTGGAGCGGCTGCGGGCCGGCCAGCTGCTGTCCTCGGCCGGTTCACTCGCCGAGCAGGCCGAGGAAGTGCGCGGCACGGCCCTGGTCGCCCTGGCCGCTCCCGACGGCGTGAGCGGCAACGACCTGCGCCAGCTGGCCAGTGAGGTCCGCAACCGGCTCGGTGCCCGCCCCGGCGTCGTCGCCCTGTTCTCGGCCGCCGAGGGCAAGGTCAGCTTCGTCGTGGCCACCACGTCGGCCGCCCGCGACGCCGGCCTCGCCGCCGGCAAGCTGGTGCCCTCGTTCGCCGAGGCCATCGGCGGTCGCGGCGGCGGCAAGCCCGACCTCGCCCAGGGCGGTGGCAGCAACCCGGCCGGCGTGCCGCAGGCCATCGCCTCGCTGCGGGCGGCCCTGTAGCCCATGGCCAGCGGGACCACCGGCCGACGGCCCGACCGCCCGGGATCCGACGATCCCGGGCCGGGCCGCAGGCTGGGGATCGACGTCGGCTCGGTGCGGGTCGGTGTCGCGCTGAGCGATCCCAGCCCGGTGCTGGCGACCCCGCTCGTTACGCTGTCCCGGGACACCCGGTCGGGCAGCGACCTCGACCAGGTCGTCGCGCTCGTCGCCGAGCACGAAGTGGTCGAGGTGATCGTGGGCTTACCGAGGACGCTGGCTGACCGGCACGGTGCGGCCGCCGAAGCCGCGGTCGGGTACGCCGACCAGCTGGCGGAGCGGATCCCGGTACCCGTCCGGCTCGCCGACGAACGGCTCACCACGGTGACGGCGAGCCGGATGCTCAGCGAGCGTGGGGTGAAGGGGCGCAAGCAGCGCGCGGTGGTCGACCAGGCGGCGGCCGTGTCGATCCTGCAGGGGTGGCTGGACGCGCGGTCGGCCGCCCATCGCATGCTGGGCGAGCGCGGTATCCACGGGGGCAGGACGGGAAGCGACGATGAGTGACGACCTTGACCTGTTCAACGATCCGTACACCAGTGGCGGTGGGCACGGCGAGGAACGGGCCACCACCCCCAGGCGCCGCGAGCGCGTGCCCAAGCGGAAGCTCGTCATCTGGTCCATCGTCGGTGTCGTCGTCCTGCTGATCGCCGGCGGCGCCTACTACGGCGTGACGCAGGTGCTCGGCTTCGGCAGCTACGACGACTACTCCGGCCAGGGCGAGGCGGACGTCGTCGTCGAGGTCACCGACGGCGAGTCGACCGGCGACATCGCCGAGACGCTGCACAAGGCCGACGTCGTGGCCAGCGCGAAGGCGTTCGTGAAGGCGGGCGAGGACAACTCGAAGCTGCGTGGCGTGCAGCCCGGCTTCTACGTGATGAAGACCAAGATGTCGGGGGCCGCGGCCGTGGCCGCGATCGTCAACCCGGACGCGCGGGTCGGCGAGTTGCAGATCCGGGCGGGTTCGCAGCTCGACGACGTGAAGGCCCCGGACGGCTCGATCGTCTCGGGCATCATCTCCAAGCTGTCCAAGGCGTCCTGCGCGAAGCTCAACGGCAAGGACACCTGCGTGTCGCCCGACGCCCTGCGCAACGCCTACGAGAAGGCGGACCTCGCGTCGCTCGGCGTGCCGGACTGGGCCGTGCCGTACGCCAAGAAGGCCGAGCCCAAGCGGCGCCTGGAAGGGCTCATCCTGCCCGACGTGTACGACGTGAAGCCGGGTTCGGACGCCACCGAGCTGTGGAAGACGGTGCTCAGCAAGTCGGCGCTGCACCTGCAGGCGGTCGGCATGCCGTCGGTGGCCAAGGACACCGGGTTCACGCCGTACGAGGTGCTGATCATGGCCTCGCTCATCGAGCGCGAGGCGATCACCTCGGACTTCCCGAAGGTGTCGCGGGTGACCTACAACCGGCTGGCCAAGCCGATGAAGCTGGGTTACGACTCCACGATCAACTACGTGCTGGACCGCCCCGAGATCACCACCAAGGACGCCGACCGCGCCAAGGGCGGGCCCTACAACACGTACAACAACTTCGGCCTGACCCCGACGCCCATCTCCGCGCCGAGCAACGAGGCCATCGACGCCGCGGTGAACCCGGCGCCGGGCAAGTGGATGTTCTTCGTCAAGTGCGAGAAGGACGGCACCTCGTGCTTCGCGGTGACCGGCGAGGAGCACCAGCGCAACGTGGACAAGGCCCGCGCGAACCATGTCTACTGAGCGGCACGCGGCCGTACTCGGCTCGCCGGTCGCCCACTCGCTCTCCCCGGTTCTGCACGGTGCCGCGTACGAAGCCCTTGGCCTGTCGTGGACCTACTCGCGCATCGAATGCGACGAAGCAGGTCTGGCACCGCTGGTCGGCGGGCTCGACGCGTCCTGGATCGGTCTCTCGGTGACCATGCCGGGCAAGGTCGCGGCGTTGCGCTTCGCCGACGCCGTGTCCGACCGCGCCTCGTTGGTCGGCGCCGCCAACACGTTGGTGCGCAAGGATTCTGGCTGGTTCGCCGACTGCACCGACGTCGACGGGGTGACCGGCGCGCTCGGCGGCGCACCGGCCGCGTCGGCGGTCGTGCTCGGCGCCGGCGGGACCGCGCGCGCGGCGATCGCCGGGCTCGTCTCGTTGGGGGTCAAGGACTTGGCGTTGGTGGTGCGCGATCCCGCGCGGGCCGCCGACGCTCTGAGCACCGCGTCCGGTGCGGGAGTGGCCGAGGTTGCCGTGCACGCGTGGGCGGAGACCGATTTCGCGGCGGTCTGCGCGCGGGCCGACGTCGTGGTGAGCACCGTTCCGCCGTCGGCGACCGAGGCCGTCGCCGACCAGGTGGCCGCGGCCGGGCGGGTGCTGGACGTGATCTACCACCCGTGGCCGACCCCGCTCGCCGCCGCCGTGCACCGCCGCGGTGGACGGTTGTCCACGGGCCTGGACATGTTGCTGCACCAGGCTTTCGGTCAGGTGGAGTTGTTCACCGGGCGTGCGGCGCCACGCGCGGCGATGCGTGATGCGTTGCTCGCCGCGACCGGGAACGCCGTCCCGCTGCCACTCTGAGTTGCCGCTGTTTCACCGTGTCGGGTGAACACCGGGCGAAGGGCACCCTTCGCCCGGGCTCGTCCTTGGCACGCCGGTCCGGCGCGTCCATCGTGGAGTCATGAACGTTTCGACGATGATCGTTTCGGGCGTGGCCGGTGCGCCCGCCGGGTGGATCGGCAGCCGGTTGCTGGCGCGCAGTGTTCGCGTCCGTCCACTGTGGTGCGTCGTGGGCACCGCCACGGTGTGGTGCCTGGTCGGCGCCCGGTTCGGCTCCCTGCCGCCGTGGTGGCTGCCGGTGCCGGTGTTGCTGGGCTGGTTCACGGTGTTGTTGACGGCAGCCGACCTCGCCCACCGCCGACTACCGGATCCAGTGAACTTGCTCGGCTACCCAGCCCTGGGCGCCGCCGTCGTGGTCGCCGCGTCCTGGGGCGGGGTGTCACTGGGCCTGGCGGCATTGCTCGGCGTGCTCGTCTTCGGTGGTGCGCATTTGGCCGTGCACTGGTGGCGCCCGGACGCGCTGGGCGCGGGTGACGTGAAGCTGGCCGGGTGGCTCGGTGGCGTGCTGGGCGTGCTCGGCTGGCCCGCGATGGTGTTGGTGACGGTGGTGGCTTCGGTCTGCTCGCTGGTCCTGAGGCTGGCGCCGGCCTGGCGCACGACCGGCGCACCCCACGGCCCCGGCCTACTGGCAGCCGCCTGGTTGGCGACGCTGTTCCCGGTGCTTCCCGTGGCATCGCCGCCATGAGCTCGCGAGCCGAGTTGCCCACGGTGGCTCCGCGCGTCGCTGCGGCACTCGGCCCTGGTGGCGCCTGGCATGCATGGTCGCGTGTTCGCGTCGCCTGGCTGGCGGGTGCTCACGGCGGTCGGACCGCCGTGGCGTTGAGGCCGGGACTGGCAGGCGCATCGGGTGTCGCGAAGCTGGCTGCGTCGATCGGTGGGCGTGTTCGGTTCACCGCGGCGGTGGTGGCGGTCTGCTCGCTGGCGACGCTGTTCCCGGTGCTCCCCGCCACACCACCGCCATGAGGCCACGGTGCGACGTGCGAGGATTCGGGGGTGTTGCGGTGGATGACGGCCGGCGAATCGCACGGGCCCGCGCTGATCGCTGTGCTGGAAGGCATGGTGGCCGGCGTCGAGGTGACCACGAGCGATGTCGGCGAGCAGTTGGCCCGGCGCCGCCTCGGCTTCGGCCGGTCGGCGCGGATGAACTTCGAGACCGACGCCTGCGAGTTCCTCGGCGGGGTGCGCCACGGCCGCACCCAGGGCGGCCCGATCGCGGTGCGCATCGCCAACGCCGAGTGGCCCAAGTGGGAGAAGGTGATGGCCGCCGACCCGGTCGACCCGGCCGAACTGGCGGAGCTCGCCCGCAACGAGCCGCTCACCCGTCCCCGCCCCGGCCACGCCGACCTGCCGGGCATGCAGAAGTACGGCTTCGACGAGGCCCGCCCGGTCCTCGAGCGCGCCAGCGCACGGGAGACCGCGTCCCGCACGGCGCTCGGCACGGTCGCGAAGGCCTACCTGCGCCAGCTGCTCGGCGTCGAGGTGATCAGCCACGTCGTCTCGATCGGCGGCGCGGCCGCCGACCCGGACGGACCCATGCCCGGCCCCGACGATCTGGCCACTGTGGACGAAAGCCCGGTCCGGGCGTACGACCCGGCAGCGAGCGAACGGATGGTCGCCGAGGTCGACGCCGTGCGCAAGGCGGGCGACACCGTCGGCGGCGTGATCGAGGTCCTCGCCTACGGCCTGCCGCCGGGCCTGGGCTCGCACGTGCACTGGGACCGCAGGCTCGACGCACGGCTCGCCGCTGCGGTGATGGGCGTCCAGGCGATGAAGGGCGTCGAGATCGGCGACGGCTTCACCACCGCGACCCGCTGGGGCAGCAAGGCCCACGACGAGATCGACCGCTCGACGGAGCAGGGCAGCGTCACCGGCGTGACCCGCCGCTCCAACCGCGCGGGCGGCCTGGAGGGCGGCATCACCAACGGCGAGCCGCTGCGGGTGCGCGTGGCGATGAAGCCGATCTCCACCGTGCCCCGCGCACTGGCCACAGTGGACGTCACGACCGGCGAGCCCGCGGTCGCGATCAACCAGCGTTCCGACGTGTGCGCGGTCCCACGCGCCGGGGTCGTGCTGGAGTCCGTGGTTGCGCTGGTGCTGGCCGACGCCGCCGCGGAGAAGTTCGGCGGCGACGCCCTGACCGAGGCCCGGCGCAATGCCGAGGGCTACCTCAAGTCCCTTGTGGAGCGCTGGTGACTCCGCGAGCAGTGATCGTCGGCCCGCCGGGCGCGGGCAAGACCTCGGTGGGCACGGCGCTGGCCGAGCACCTGGGCGTCCCCTTCCTCGATACCGACGCCAAGATCGTCGCCGATCAGGGTCGGTCGATCGGCGACATCTTCACCACCGACGGCGAGCCGACCTTCCGGGCCATCGAGGAGCAGGCGGTCGCCGACGCCCTGGTCAACCACGACGGCATCCTGGCCCTGGGCGGGGGAGCGGTCCTCTCGGCGGCGACACGCGAGCGCCTGGCCGAGCACCGGGTGGTCCTGCTGACGGTGGGCCTGGCCGAAGGCTTCCGCCGCACCGGCATGTCCACCGCCCGGCCGCTGCTGGCCGGCGTGAACCCGAGGGCGACCTTCAAGGCCCTCCTGGACGAGCGGATGCCCATCTATCGCGAGGTGGCCGCCGTGGAGGTGGCCACCGACGACCTGGACGTCCAGGGAGTGGTCAAGGAAGTGCTGGCTCACCTGGCGGGCTAGTCCGAGTCTCCGGGCGGATCGTCACCTCAAAATAGGTGGTCATCCCTCCTAGAATCGGTCGCTGTGCAGCGCATTTCCGTGGTGGGCAACTCCGGCTCCGGCAAGACGACGATCGGCCGCGCCTTGGCCGCCCGCCTCGGCGTCCCGTTCGTCGAGCTGGACTCGATCCAGCACCAGCCCGACTGGCAGCCGCTGCCGACGGACGAGTTCCAGGCACGGGTGGCGCAGGTCGTCGCCGCTGACGGCTGGGTCATCGACGGCAACTACAGCGCGGTACGCCCCCAGGTCTGGGCCCGCGCCGACACGGTCATCTGGTTCGACCTGCCCCGCCGCACGGTGATGCGTCAGGTCATCGGCCGCACGGTCCGCCGCGGCCTGTTGCGCCAAGAGCTGTGGAACGGCAACCGCGAACGCCTCGCGAACCTCTTCAAGACCGACCCCAACGAGTCGGTCATCCGCTGGGCGTGGACCCGCCACACCACCTACCGCGACCGCTACGAAGCCGCCGCGGCGGACCCGGCCTGGCGCCACCTCGACTTCATCCGCATCACCTCGCGCGCCCAAGGCCAAGCACTGCTGACCACCAGGTAAGGCTCGCCGCTCCCGGCAGCTGACCAGGGTCAGCGGCGAGCAGACCGGGGTGGAATGCTCCACCGGAGCAACCCGCAAGGCCCGCGAAAGGAAGCACGTGCAGCACGCCCGCATCCCCGTGTCCACCGAGCGCCCCTACGACGTAGTGGTGGGCACCGGCCTGGGCGAGGACCTCGTCGCGGCGGTGACCGGCACGGTCGCCGTCGTGCACCCGCCGACGCTGGCGAGCCGGGCCGGCGAGGTGGGCGGGCGGCTGCGCGCCGCGGGCATCGACGCCCACCAGATCGAGATCCCGGACGCCGAGAGCGGCAAGACCCTCGCCGTCGCCGGTTTCCTCTGGGAGCAGTTCGCGCGGATCAAGCTCGACCGCACCGGCACGGTCGTGGCGCTCGGCGGGGGAGCGGTCACCGACGTCGGCGGGTTCGTCGCGGGCACCTGGATGCGCGGTGTCCGCCTGGTCAACGTGCCCACGACGCTGCTCGGCATGGTCGACGCCGCGGTCGGCGGGAAGACCGGCATCAACACCGACGCGGGCAAGAACCTCGTCGGCGTCTTCCACGAGCCGGCCACCGTGCTGGTCGACCTCGACACGCTGATCACGTTGCCGCGCAACGAACTCGTGGCCGGGATGGCCGAGGTGGTCAAGGCCGGGTTCATCGCCGACCCCCGCATCCTGGAGCTCGTCGAGGCCGATCCCGCGGGGTCCATCGACCCGCACGGGGAGGTGCTCGGCGAGCTCGTCCGGCGCGCGATCGCCGTCAAGGCCGAGGTGGTCGCCGACGACCTGCGGGAATCCGGGCGCCGCGAGTTCCTCAACTACGGCCACACCCTCGGCCACGCCATCGAGCGGCGCGAGGGCTACGCCTGGCGCCACGGCGCGGCGGTCAGCGTCGGCATGGTGTTCGCCGCCGAGTTGGCGCGCCTCGCCGGGCGCCTCGACGACGCCACCGCCGCGCGTCACCGGGAGGTGCTGACCGCCCTCGGGCTGCCGGTCACCTACGCGCCGGACGCCTTCCCACAACTGCTCGAGGCCATGGCCGGGGACAAGAAGACCAGGTCCGGCGTGCTGCGGTTCGTGGTGCTGGACGCCCTCGCCAAGCCCGGCCGCCTCGAAGGCCCCGATCCGGAATTGCTGACCGCCGCCTACCGGGCGGTCGCGGGAGGAACGCAGTGAACGTGCTCGTGCTCAACGGCCCCAACCTCGGCCGGCTCGGCACCCGTGAGCCCGACGTCTACGGTGCCACCACCTACGCCGACCTCGTCGCGCTGTGCGAGCGGACCGGCACCGAGCTGGGCCTGGACGTCGAGGTGCGCCAGACCGACCACGAGGGCGTCATGGTCGAGTGGCTGCACGAGGCCGCCGACCGTGAGGCCCCGGTCGTGCTCAACGCGGGTGCTTGGACCCACTACTCCATCGCCGTGCGCGACGCGTGCGCGCAGCTGACCGCGCCCCTGGTCGAGGTGCACATCTCGAACGTGCACAAGCGCGAGGAGTTCCGCCACCACAGCTACATCTCGGCGGTGGCCGACGGCGTGCTCGTCGGCCTCGGCGTGGACGGCTACGCCCTCGCCCTGCGCTGGCTCGCAAACCGGTAAAGGTCCGGATCGCCACCACCTGATCGGGGACCCTCTCTACACTCGATCGGGTGATGCGAGCGCGACGGTTGTTCGTGGCCGCCGCGGCGGTGACGGTGCTGGCCGGCTGTTCCTCGGAACCGCTGCTGCCGACCGCCCAGGAGACCCCGGTCGCGCACGCGCAGCAGCGTGCCGCCACCGCGGCGCCCGTCGCCCCCGTCGTGCTCGAGACCGCCGGCGGCCGGGCCAGCAGGGGCACCGTGGCGGCCGGTGGTGGCGACTCGCACTACAACTACGCACCCGCCGTGATGCAGGACGGCGGGGCCGTGCGGCTGTGGTGGTGCAGCCAGCTCGGCTCGGCCGGCCCGCCCGGGGACGACATCCTCTACGCGAGCGCCCCAACGCTGGACGGGCCGTTCCGCTCGCCCAGGGCCGTCTTCACCGGCAGCCGGCGCGGCTTCGACGCCGTGCATACCTGCGACCCGTCGGTGCTCCGGATCGACGGCACCTACTACCTCTACTACACCGGTTCCGCGGGCGGGCACGCGCACGGCAACGCCATCGGTCTCGCCGTGAGCACCGACGGCCGGCACTGGCAGCGGCGCGTGAAGCCGATCGCCACCGCGTCCGGTCTTGACCCGAAGGCCAACAAGTACGGCATCGGCCAGCCCGCCGCGCTCAAGCTCGGCGCCTGGTTCTACCTGATGTACACCGACACGACCGAGCCCGGCGCGGGCCCCAACGGCGCCGGGCAGTTCGTGCTCCGGGCGCACGACGCGGCCTTCACCAAGGACGTGCAAACGCTGACGGCGAACGGTTTCCAGGCGCGGGACGCCCACCCGGTCAAGAAGTCCATTGTGGACGCGTTCAGCGCCGACTGGATGTGGGTGGACGCCCTGAACGCGTTCGCGGTCGCGCACGAGACCAAGAGCGGCACCACGATCACGTTCCTGGGCGCGGACCTGACCGCCGCTCCGTACGAGCCGGTCGTGCTGACCGGGCCGTGGCAGGAAGGGCCGGGGCTGGCCCGCACGGCGGACGGGCACGCCGTGATCCCCGTCGACGACCCGTGCGGCCGGGTGCCGCTGGACGTCCTGCGCGCCACCGTGAACCCGGCCGCGCCCACCAACATGGTCCACTTCGGACTGGACGTGACCGGTGCGGACGGCTGCGGCACGGTCGAGCGCGCGCTGAACACTTTGCGCGGCTACGCGTTCCCGTCACCGCAGCGCACGATGGACCTCGTCGTCGGGTCCGGCGTGGTGCGCGTCGACCGGCGCTCGGTGGCCGCGAAGCTCGCCGTGGCCGTGCTCGACCACCCCGTGCCCGCGCTGGCCGGGGTGCCGGTGCTGGCTCGGCTCAAGCCCGGTGCACCCGCCCGCACCGCTCCCGGCCGGGGCGTCGGCCTGCTGCTCGACGACGGCAAGCTCTGGACGGTGCCCGCCGCGGCGGCCGCGCTCAACGCGTCGGCCACGGCGACCGTGACACCCGAGGAGTTCGACGGCTACGCCGGCGGAACCTTGTCCTTCCGGTGACGGTGGCGCGCCTGCTGCTCCGGGCGCGGTTTGCGTGGCCGCGGCGAGGGCTTCGCAACCGGCTCCTCGTCGTCCTCGTCGTCCGCATTCTCGTCTGAGTCGTCGAGTTCGACCGGCTTGCGCGGCGACTTCATCGCCCCGCCGACCGCGAGCCCGATGCCCGCCGGGATCAGGACCAGCAGCGCGGTGAACGCGGCCCCGCCGGTGATGGCCGGCCAGATGTCCTCCTCGCTGGTCTGGTTGAGCAGGATCGCCTTCGCGACCAACCCGATGATCGCGGCGAGCAGACCGCCGAAGATCGCGGCGAGGACCCACGTGCGGCCGCTGTCGAGCTTGCGCCGCAACCCGTCGAGCGCACCCCACAGGGCGGCGACACCGACCAGGACGCCGAGCGCGACACCCCGCGGCAGGCTCAACGCCGTCGGCTCGCCGAGCCGGTAGTAGGCGATGAGCGTGTCGGCGGCGGCGTGCAACACCGCGAGCACGGCGGCGCGGGTCAGCCAGGGTCGCATCCGCCCAGCGTAGTTGCCTAGGCTGGCCGCCATGCCGGTATCCCACGCTCATCGCCGTGCCGCGTTGCGGGCGTTGCTGCGCGAGCGCGACCTGGACGCGTTGCTCGTCGGCGACCTGCTCAACGTCCGCTACCTGACCGGCTTCACCGGCTCCAACGCCGCCCTGCTCGTCCACGCCGACGAAGCCGACGACCTGACGGTCTTCTGCACCGACGGCCGCTACCTCACCCAGTCGGCCGCGCAGGTGCCCGACCTGCCCCGGCTGATCGACCGGCCGAGCGCGCTGCGCCTCGCCGCCGTGGCCGGTGAGCGGTCGAGCCGCTACCGGCGGGTCGGCTTCGAGAGCCAGCACGTCACCGTCGACGGCCTCGACCAGTTGACCGCCGCCGCGGGCGCGGCCGCCTTCGTGCGTGCGCCCGGCCTGGTCGAGCAGTTGCGGCTGGTCAAGGACGACGTCGAGGTCGAGGCGTTGCGCATGGCGTGCGCCGCCGCCGACCGCGCGCTCGCCGGCCTGATCGAGCACGGCGGCCTGCGCCCCGGTCGCACCGAGAAGGAAGTCGCCCGCGAGCTCGAGACCCGGATGCTCGACCACGGCGCCGCGGGCCCGTCGTTCGAGACGATCGTGGCCACCGGCGCCAACTCGGCGGTCCCGCACCACCGGCCGACCGGTGCGGTGTTGCAGGCGGGCGACCTCGTCAAGATCGACTTCGGCGCGCTGGTCGACGGCTACCACTCCGACATGACACGCACGCTGGTGCTGGGCAAGCCCGCGGCCTGGCAGAGCGAGATCTACGAGTTGGTCGCCACGGCGCAAGCGGCCGGCCGGGCCGCGCTCGCGGTCGGCGCGGACGTCAAGGACGTGGACGCCGCATCCCGCGCGGTGATCGAGGAAGCGGGCTACGGCGAGCAGTTCCTGCACGGCCTCGGGCACGGCGTGGGACTGGAGATCCACGAGGCGCCGTCCCTGGCGAAGACCGGTGAAGGTACACTTTCGGCTGGCATGGCGGTCACCGTGGAGCCCGGCGTCTACCTCGCGGGCAAGGGCGGAGTCCGCATCGAGGACACGCTCGTCGTGCGCGACGACGACGCGGAACTCCTCACCCTGACCACCAAGAACCTCGTAGTCGTGTAGCGCGCGCTTGCACGGCCCCTACAGGAGATCAAGCCCGTGGCCACCACCAACGACCTGAAGAACGGCCTCGTCCTCAACCTGGACGGCCAGCTGTGGACCGTGACCGCGTTCCAGCACGTGAAGCCGGGCAAGGGCGGCGCCTTCGTGCGCACCACGCTCAAGCACGTGCTGACCGGCAAGGTCGTCGACAAGACCTTCAACGCGGGCACCAAGGTCGACACCGCGACCGTCGACCGCCGGGCGATGACGTACCTGTACAAGGACGGCGCCGACTTCGTGTTCATGGACGGCGAGACCTACGACCAGATCACCATCCCCGGTGCGGTCGTGGGTGACGCGGCCAAGTTCATGCTGGAGAACCAGGAAGTCGTGGTCGCCCAGCACGACAACGAGGCGCTGTTCATCGAGCTCCCGACCTCGGTCGAGCTGGTCATCGAGCACACCGACCCGGGCCTGCAGGGCGACCGGTCGACCGGCGGCACCAAGCCGGCGAAGCTCGAGACCGGCGCCGAGATCCAGGTGCCGCTCTTCGTGACGACCGGCGAGAAGGTCAAGGTCGACACCCGCGACGGGCGCTATCTCGGTCGTATCAACAACTGATGGGCGCCCGGTCCAAGTCACGCAAGCGCGCCGTGGACGTCCTCTACGAGGCGGACGTCCGCGGCGTCGACGCGGTGTCCCTGTTCTCCGACCGCGTCGGGGACCCCGAGGTGCCGGTGCTCAACGACTACACCATCAAGCTGGTCGAGGGTGTGACCGAGCACCGCGAGCGCATCGACGAACTGCTGACCGAGCACGCCGAGGGCTGGACCCTGGCACGCATGCCCAAGGTCGACCTGGCCGTCCTGCGGCTGGGGCTGTACGAGCTGCTGTGGGCTGACGACGTGCCGGACCCGGTGGCTGTGGACGAGGCCGTGCAGCTGGCCAAGTCGTTGTCGACCGACGACTCGCCCCGGTTCGTGAACGGGGTGCTGGGCCGGATCGCCGGGATCGCCGACCGCCTGCGCGCCACTCTCTGAGAACAAGCCCGCGCCAAGTTGCACCACCCACGTGGCTCACGCGTGCCCGGAATGCGGAACTCGCCTGCTTGAGCGCAGGAAACACCCGACCTGACTGCGGACACGCGGGGCGTGAGCGGGGGACACGCCCTGCCTGAGTGGGGGACACGCGCGGCGTGAGTGGGGGACACGCGCGGCGTGAGTGGGAGACACGCCCGCGGTGGGGCGGGCTACGGACGCCCCACCGCGCGGTATCCCCGGCCGCGCGGTAGGGCGTGCTGCGTACGAACCTAGTCCTCCTTGGACGGCCGCGCCTCCGGCGGCAGCACGCCCCAGTCGATCAGTTGCTCGGTCAGCTCTCCCGGCGTCATGTCGTAGATGATCGCCAGGGACCGCAGGTCCTCGGTTCGGATGGACAGCACCTTGCCGTTGTAGTCGCCACGCTGGCTCTGGATGGTTGCCGCGTAGCGCGCCAGGGGGCCGACCTTTTCGGCGGGTAGTTGTTGCAGTCGCTCCAGGTTGATCACGATCTTGGTGGCGGGCTCGGCGCCCGACGGGACCCGACCCTCGGGGAGCAGTTCGACAACGGGCACACCGTAGAAGTCCGCGAGTTCTGCCAGCTTCTGCACCGTGACCGCACGGTCGCCACGCTCGTACGAGCCGACGACCACGGCCTTCCAGCGGCCCCCAGACTTCTGTTCAACGCCATGCAGCGACAGGCCCTGCTGCTGGCGAATCGCGCGGAGCTTGGCCCCTAGCGCCTTGGCGTAGTCGCCCATCTGGCGGTTCTCCGTTCGTTCAACCCGACGGCTCAATGGCGGTGCCGCGGGTGGCTTGAGATCGATACGCAGAGTAATGGTTACCCACTGTTGCCATCAGGTCAAGCCGATAGCACCGGCGTGGTGTGACGAATCGGTCTACACCACCCGGACGGTGGATGCGCGCGAGGCTGATAACGTGCGTGCCAGGCCCGCTGAACAGCGGGTATCCGACATCCTTTAATGACCCGTCCGGCGAGGCGGGGAAGGAGGTCCACCGTGGCGCCGCGCACCCGTGGCGCGACGGATCCCGGCGGGCAGCGCCAATTGCTGTCCGCGGGTGATGTCGCGCGCACCGTCGCCCGAATGGCCCATCAGATCATCGAGAAGACCACGCTCGGCTCAGCATCGGCCCCCAGGGTCGTCCTCTTGGGTGTTCCTTCCCGGGGAGCGCCGCTGGCCCAGCGGCTGGCCACCCGGATGGCCGAGTTCTCCGGCATCGAAGTCCCCACCGGCGCCGTCGACGTGACGCTCTACCGCGACGATCTGCGCCGCAAGCCCACGATGCCGCTGCACGAGACGGTCGTGCCCGACGACGGCATCGACGACGCGCTCGTGGTGCTCGTCGACGATGTCCTCTACTCCGGCCGCACCGTGCGGGCCGCCCTCGACGCCCTGCGCGACCTCGGTCGCCCGCGTGCGGTGCAGCTCGCGGTGCTCGTCGACCGCGGCCACCGGGAACTGCCGATCCGCGCCGACTACGTGGGCAAGAACGTGCCGACCGCCACCGACGAGGGCGTCGACGTGCTGCTGTCCGAACTGGACGGCGAGGACGGCGTGCTGCTGGTCCGACGGGGGGAGGCCCGGTGAAACACCTGCTGACCGCCGCCGCCCTCGACGCCGCCGCGGCCACCGCGGTGCTCGACACCGCCGACGGCCTCAAGCACGCGCTGCTCGGCCGCGAGGTGCACAAGCTGCCGACGTTGCGCGGCCGCACCGTCATCACCATGTTCTACGAGAACTCCACCCGCACGCGCGTCTCGTTCGAGATCGCGGGCAAGTGGATGAGCGCGGACGTGGTGAACGTCTCCGCGGGCGGGTCGTCGGTGGGCAAGGGGGAGTCCTTGCGGGACACCGCGCTCACCCTGTCCGCCGCGGGTGCCGACTGCGTGATCATCCGGCACCCGGCCTCGGGCGCCGCGCACCGGCTGGCCGGCTGGCTGCGCGACACCGGCACCCACGTGGTCAACGCGGGCGACGGCATGCACGAGCACCCGACCCAGGCCCTGCTGGACGCGGCGACCCTGCGCGAACGCCTGGGCGGGATCGACGGGCGCCGGATCGCGATCGTCGGCGACGTGCGGCACAGCCGGGTCGCGCGGTCCAACGTGCACCTGCTCACCGCGCTCGGCGCCGAGCTCGTCGTGGTCGCGCCGCCGACCCTGCTGCCCACCGGGCTGGCGGAGTGGGGCGTGCCCGGCCTGCGGGTCACCCACGACCTCGACGCCGAACTGCCCACTGTGGACGCCGTGATGATGCTGCGGGTCCAGGCCGAGCGCATGCACGGTGGTTTCTTCCCGAGCGCCCGCGAGTACTCGATCGCCTACGGCCTCTCGGAACGCCGGATGGACCTGCTGCCCGACCACGCGGTCGTGCTGCACCCCGGCCCGATGCTGCGCGGCATGGAGATCGCGTCCGCGGTGGCCGACTCGCCGCGCTCGGCGATCACCGCACAAGTGCGCAACGGTGTGCACGTGCGGATGGCCGTGCTCTACCACCTGCTCGCCGCGGAGGAGGACCGCTCATGACAGGGACGTCACAGCTCGTACTGCGTGGGGTCCGTCCCTACGGCGAAGGCGACCCGGTCGACGTGCTGGTGCGCGACGGCGTGATCGCCGAACTCGGCACCGTGGACACCGGCGCCGACACGACGATCGACGGGAACGGCGCGGTCCTGCTGCCCGGTTTCGTCGACCTGCACACGCACCTGCGCGAGCCCGGCCGCGAGGACACCGAGACCATCGAGTCCGGCTCCCGCGCGGCCGCGCTGGGCGGCTACACGGCCGTCTTCGCCATGGCCAACACCACGCCGGTCGCGGACAACGCGCTGGTGACCGACCACGTGTGGCGCCGTGGCCAGGAGGCCGGGCTGGTCGACGTGCACCCGGTCGGTGCGGTCACCGTCGGGCTCGACGGCGAGAAGCTGGCCGAGCTCGGCGGCATGGCCGCGTCGGCGGCGGGGGTGCGGGTGTTCTCCGACGACGGGCACTGCGTCGCCGACCCGCTGATCATGCGCCGGGCGCTGGAGTACGCGACCGCCTTGGACGTCGTGATCGCCCAGCACGCCGAGGAACCGCGGCTCACCGTCGGCGCGCAGGCCCACGAAGGCCCGACCGCGGCGCGGCTCGGGCTGGCCGGGTGGCCGGCGTTCGCCGAGGAGTCGATCGTGGCGCGCGACTGCCTGATGGCGGGGCAGCTCGGCGCGCGGCTGCACGTCTGCCACGTGTCCACCGCGGGCACGGTCGACGTGCTGCGCTGGGCCAAGGCACGGGACACGACGGCTCCGGGCACGCAGGTGAGCGCTGAGGTCACCCCGCACCACCTGCTGCTCGACGACTCCCGCCTGGAGACGTTCGACCCGGTGAACAAGGTCAACCCGCCGCTGCGCACCGCGTCCGACGCCGAGGCGTTGCGCGCGGCGCTGGCCGAGGGCGTGCTCGACTGCGTGGCCACCGACCACGCGCCGCACGCCGTGCAGGACAAGGACTGCGAGTGGGCGGCGGCCCGCCCGGGCATGTGCGGCCTGCAGACCGCGCTGTCCGTGGTGGTTCAGACCATGGTGCGACCGGGCCTGCTCGACTGGCGTGGCGTCGCGCGGGTGATGAGCGAACGCCCTGCCGAGATCGCGGGCCTGCCCGACCAGGGCCGGCCGATCGCGGTGGGCGAGCCGGCCACGCTGACGCTGGTCGACCCGGACGCCGAGTGGACGGTGCGCGGCGCGGAACTGGCCAGCATCGCCCACAACACGCCGTACGAAGGCATGGTGTTGCCCGGCCGGGTGCTGGCCACCCTGTTGCGCGGCAACGTCACCGCACGCGAAGGGAGGGCCGGCCGATGACGGAGTTCCCCTTGCCGCCCGCCGACCTGGACGACCCGGAGGAGCGCGACGAGAGCGACTTCCTGGCCCCGCCGACCGGCGGCACCTACGTCGGGACCACGGCCATCGCGGGCAAGGCGCCCGGCGAGCTGGCCAAGGAAGGGGCGGCGATCGCCTACCTGACCGAGGAGGGCCTGCTGTTCCAGTGCGCGGGTGAGCCCGTGTGGATCCCGACGGAGGCGCTGCTCGACGCCGAGCCCGCCGTCAACGCGCAGGTGGGCGTCCCGTTCGTCGTGCGCTGGCGGTGGGCAGGCGAACGCTACGAAACCGGGTTCCTCCCGGAGGAGGACGAAGCATCCGTCGCCTTCGTCCACGCGATCAAGGAACTGGCGGCCCCAGAAGGAACGAACACCGGGGAAGGGAGCGCGCGATGAGCGAGCAGACACCGGCGGTGCTGGTGCTCGAGGACGGGACGACGCTGCGTGGGCGCTCCTACGGTGCGACCGGCCAGACGTTGGGCGAAGCGGTGTTCTGCACCGGCATGACCGGCTACCAGGAGACGCTGACCGACCCGTCCTACCACCGCCAGATCGTGGTGCAGACCGCGCCGCAGATCGGCAACACCGGCTGGAACGACGAGGACGACGAGTCCGCGCGGATCTGGGTCGCGGGGTACGTGGTGCGCGACCCGGCGCGGGTGCCGTCGAACTGGCGCTCGACCCGGCCACTGGACGAAGCCCTTGCCGCCCAAGGGGTTGTCGGGATCAGCGGGGTGGACACCCGCGCGCTGACCCGGCACCTGCGGGAACGCGGGGCCATGCGGGCCGGGATCTTCTCCGGCGAGGCGATCACCGGCGACCTGGTGGCCAAGGTCAAGGCCAGCCCGGCCATGGTGGGCGCGGACCTCGCCGGCGAGGTCACCACCAAGGAGACGGTTGTGGTGCCCGCGGACGGCGAGGCCCGCTACCGGGTGGCCGCGCTGGACCTCGGCATCAAGTCCAACACTCCGCGGATGATGGCCGCGCGCGGCATCGAGACCCACATCCTGCCGTCGACGGCGAGCATCGACGACGTGCTGGCGATTGAGCCGGACGGGGTGTTCCTGTCCAACGGTCCCGGCGACCCGGCCACCCAGCACCACGCGATCGCGCTCACCGAGGAGGTGCTGCGCCGCCAGTTGCCGCTCTTCGGTATCTGCTTCGGCAACCAGATCCTCGGCCGCGCGCTGGGGCTGGACACCTACAAGCTGCGCTACGGCCACCGCGGCATCAACATCCCGGTGATCGACACCGCGACCGGGCGGGTCGCGATCACCGCGCAGAACCACGGGTTCGCGCTCGCGGGCGAGCCGGGCACCCGGTTCGACACCCCGTTCGGCGACGCCGTGGTCAGCCACTACTGCCCGAACGACGGCTGCGTCGAGGGCGTGCGCGCGGTCGACGTGCCCGCGTTCTCGGTGCAGTACCACCCGGAGGCGGCGGCCGGCCCGCACGACGCGGCCCTGCTCTTCGACGAGTTCACCGGCCTGATGAACAGGAGCAGCTGATGCCCAAGCGCACCGACATAAAGCATGTGCTGGTCATCGGCTCCGGCCCGATCGTGATCGGCCAGGCGTGCGAGTTCGACTACTCCGGCACGCAGGCGTGCCGCGTGCTGCGCGAGGAGGGCCTGCGGGTCAGCCTCGTCAACTCCAACCCGGCGACGATCATGACCGACCCGGAGTTCGCCGACGCCACCTACATCGAGCCGATCACGCCCGATTTCGTGGAGAAGGTCATCGCCCGCGAACGCCCGGACGCGATCCTGGCGACCCTGGGCGGGCAGACCGCGCTCAACACCGCGGTCGCGCTGCACGAGCGCGGCGTGCTCGAAAAGTACGGCGTGGAGCTGATCGGCGCGGACATCGACGCGATCCAGCGTGGTGAGGACCGCCAGCTGTTCAAGGACATCGTCCGCAAGATCGGCGGCGACGTGCCGCGCAGCCGGGTCTGCCACACCCTCGACGAGGTCAACGACACCGTCCGGGAGCTGGGCCTGCCGGTGGTGATCCGGCCGTCGTTCACCATGGGCGGCTTGGGTTCCGGCCTCGCGCACACCCACGAGGAACTCGAGCGGATGGCCACCGTCGGCCTGTCCGAGTCGCCGGTCACCGAGGTGCTGATCGAGGAGAGCGTGCTCGGCTGGAAGGAGTACGAGCTCGAGCTGATGCGCGACAAGCACGACAACGTCGTGGTCGTGTGCTCGATCGAGAACGTCGACCCGATGGGCGTGCACACCGGCGACTCGGTCACCGTCGCGCCCGCGATGACCCTGACCGACCGCGAGTACCAGAAGATGCGTGACGTCGGCATCGCCGTGCTGCGCGAGGTCGGCGTGGACACCGGCGGCTGCAACATCCAGTTCGGCGTGCACCCGGAGACCGGTCGCCTCGTGGTGATCGAGATGAACCCGCGGGTGTCCCGGTCGAGTGCGCTGGCGTCGAAGGCCACCGGCTTCCCGATCGCCAAGATCGCCGCGAAGCTCGCCATCGGCTACACCCTCGACGAGATCCGCAACGACATCACCGGCGAGACCCCAGCGTGCTTCGAGCCTTCGCTGGACTACGTCGTGGTGAAGGTGCCGCGGTTCGCCTTCGAGAAGTTCCCCGGCGCCGACCCGACGCTGACCACCACCATGAAGTCGGTGGGCGAGGCGATGGCGCTGGGCCGCAACTTCGTCGAGGCGCTGGGCAAGGCGCTGCGGTCGATGGAGACGAAGCAGTCGGGCTTCTGGACCGTGCCCGACCCCGACACGATGACGCTGGACGCCTGCCTGTCGGCGTTGCGCACCGGGCACGACGGACGCCTCTACACCGTGGAGCGCGCGTTGCGGCTGGGTGCGAGCGTGGCCGACGTGCACGAGGCGTCGGGCATCGACCCGTGGTTCGTCGACCAGATCCTGTCGCTGGTCGAGTTGCGCAAGGAGCTCATCGACGCGCCGGTGCTCACCGCGGACCTGCTGCGCACGGCCAAGCGCTCGGGCATCTCCGACCGCCAGGTCGCCGCGCTGCGCCCGGAGCTGGCGGGGGAGAACGGCGTGCGCATCCTGCGCCACCGCCTCGGCGTGCGGCCGGTCTACAAGACCGTCGACACGTGCGCGGCGGAGTTCGCCGCCACCACGCCGTACCACTATTCCGCCTACGAGTACGACCCGGACGCCGAGAGCGAGGTCGCGCCCCAGCGGGAGCGGCCGAAGGTGCTGATCCTCGGCTCCGGGCCGAACCGGATCGGGCAAGGCATCGAGTTCGACTACTCGTGCGTGCACGCGGCGATGGCGTTGCGGGCGGCCGGGTTCGAGACCGTGATGATCAACTGCAACCCGGAGACGGTGTCCACCGACTACGACACCTCCGACCGGCTGTACTTCGAGCCGCTCACGTTCGAGGACGTGCTCGAGGTCGTGCACTCCGAGCAGGAGTCCGGCACCGTCGCCGGGGTGATCGTGCAGCTGGGCGGGCAGACGCCACTGGGCCTCGCGCAGCGGCTCACGGACGCGGGCGTGCCGATCGTCGGCACCCCGGCCGAGGCCATCCACCTGGCCGAGGAGCGCGGCGCGTTCGGCGAGGTGCTGATGTCGGCCGGGCTGCCGGCGCCGAAGTACGGCACGGCGACCTCGTTCGAGGCGGCCCGGCGCATCGCCGACGAGATCGGCTACCCGGTGCTCGTGCGTCCGTCCTATGTGCTCGGTGGGCGCGGCATGGAGATCGTCTACGACGAGGCTTCCCTTGCCGGGTACATCAAGCGGGCCACCGAGGTCTCCCCGGAGCACCCGGTGCTCGTCGACCGGTTCCTCGACGACGCCATCGAGATCGACGTCGACGCCCTGTGCGACGGCGACGAGGTGTTCATCGGCGGGGTGATGGAGCACATCGAGGAGGCCGGCATCCACTCCGGCGACTCGTCGTGCGCGCTGCCGCCGATCACGCTGGGCCGCACTGATCTCGACGCGGTGCGCCGCTCCACCGAGGCGATCGCCCACGGCGTCGGCGTGCGCGGGCTGCTCAACGTGCAGTACGCGCTCAAGGACGACGTGCTCTACGTGCTCGAGGCCAACCCGCGTGCGTCGCGGACCGTGCCGTTCGTGTCCAAGGCGACCGGCACGCCGCTGGCCAAGGCCGCTGCGCGGATCATGCTGGGCGCGACCATCGCGGAACTTCGGGTCGAGGGCATCCTGCCCGCGCACGGCGATGGCGAGAACATGCCGATGGACTCACCGGTCGCGGTGAAGGAGGCCGTGATGCCGTTCCACCGGTTCCGCACCCCGGAGGGCCACGGCGTGGATTCCTTGCTGGGCCCGGAGATGAAGTCCACCGGCGAGGTGATGGGCATCGACGCGTCGTTCGGCAAGGCGTTCGCCAAGTCGCAGACGGCGTCGTACGGCTCGCTGCCCACCTCCGGCCGGGTGTTCGTGTCCGTGGCCAACCGCGACAAGCGGGCCGTGGTGTTCCCGGTCAAACGCCTGGCGGACCTCGGATTCCAGATCCTGGCCACCTCCGGTACCGCGGAAGTGTTGCGGCGCAACGGGATCGACTGCACCGTGGTGCGCAAGCACTTCGAGGGCCAGCAGAACATCGTCGACCTGATCAAGGACGGCGAGGTGGAGATGGTGATCAACACCCCGTACGGCAACCCGGGCCCGCGCGTGGACGGCTACGAGATCCGCACCGCCGCGGTGTCCAAGGACATCCCGTGCATCACCACGATCCAGGGCGCGGCGGCGGCCGTGCACGGCATCGAGGCGCTGATCCGCCAGGACATCGGCGTACAACCGTTGCAGGAGCTGCAGGCGGCCTTGCGGAGCATGCGGTGATGGCGCCGTTCGGGGCCCGGCTGACCACCGCGGTCTCGGTGCGCGGGCCGCTGTGCGCGGGCATCGACCCGCACCCGGGCCTGTTGGAAGCGTGGGGCCTGCCGGTCGACGCGTCCGGACTGGAGCGGTTCGCGCTCACGTGCGTGGAGGCGATGGCCGGCGAGATCGCCGTGCTGAAGCCGCAGTCGGCGTTCTTCGAGGCCTTCGGGTCGCGCGGGATCGCCGTGCTGGAACGGGTGGTCGCCGAGTCGCGGGACGCGGGCGCCCTGGTGCTGCTGGACGTGAAGCGCGGCGACATCGGCTCCACGATGGCCGCCTACGCGCAGGCGTACCTGGCCGACGGCTCGCCGCTGGCCGCGGACGCGGTGACGTTGTCGCCCTACCTCGGGTTCGGTTCGCTGGCGCCCGCCCTGGACCTGGCCGACCGGACCGGGCGCGGGGTGTTCGTGCTGGCGATGACGTCGAACCCGGAGGGCGCGCAGGTGCAACGCGCGCTGTCGGACGACCGCACGATCGCCCAGGCGATGGTCGACGAGGCGGCCGCCCGCAACGCCGGTGCGTCGCCGCTGGGCAGCACCGGCTTGGTCATCGGAGCGACGGTGGGGGATTCGGGGCTGGACCTGGCGAAGCTCAACGGCCCGATCCTCGCGCCCGGCCTGGGCGCGCAGGGCGCGGGATTGGCCGAGCTGCGCACTGTCTTCGGCGGCGCGTTGCGGCACGTGCTGCCGGCGTCGTCGCGTGACATCCTCCGGCACGGCCCGGACGTGAAGGCGCTGCGTGCGGCGGCCCTGCGGGTGCGGGACACCTTGCCCGTGCACTGACCACGCGGGGTGCCGAGGTGGCGCTGTTGGTACCGAAGGGGTGACGTCGGGCGCGGATTCGGCCATTTGGCCCTAGATTGTCCCGATGCTCGGCTCTCGGCTTCGGCTGGCGATCCAGCAGGACGATCTCGCCGCGGTGCGCGAGCTGCTCGCCGCGGGCGCTCCTGTGAACGACACGTGGTGGCAGGACTCGTTCCCGCTGCAATATGCCGCACGCCTGCACGGCACCGCCGTGTTGCGTGCCCTGCTCGACGCGGGTGCGTCCGTGCACCTCGCCGACCGCTACGGACGCACGGCGCTGCACGACGCGGCCGAGCACGGCGGACCCGAGGCGGTCTCGGTCCTGCTCGCCCGCGGCGCGCCGGTGCACACGGCCGCGGGCGCCGACCAGCCGCTGCACCGCGCCGCCGCCAAGGAAGTCGTCGAGTTGCTGCTCGACGCGGGCGCGGACCTGGAGGCGCTGGGCGACTTCGGCGCGACGCCGTTGCTGCGCGCCGCCGGTCACCCGAACCCGGCCGTGGTGCACACGCTGCTCGCCCGCGGTGCCGACCCGGCGGCCACCGACGACGCCGGAGCCGGCGCGCTGCACGAGGTCGCCACGGCCGAGGGCGCGGCGTTGCTGCTCGAGCACCTCGGCGCCGACGCCGTGGACCGGCCCGACGTCAGCGGCTACACCCCGCTGTGCGCCGCCGTGCAACGCGGGCTCGCCGACGTGGTCGACGTCCTGCTCGCCCACGGCGCCGACCCCGACCAGCGCCTGCAGTTCGGCGGCGAACCGCTGCTGCACCTCGCGGCCGCGGCGGGTGACCCGGCGATGGTGCGCGTGCTGCTCGCCCACGGCGCGCACCCCGAGTGCGCCGACCGGTGCGGCAACATCGCCTTGCACTGGGCGGCCGACGCCGCCACGGGCGAGCTGTTGCTCGAAGCGGGCCACCCCAACCACGTCCACGCCCGCAACGCGTCCGGCCAGACGCCACTGCACCGAGCCTGCGACGCCGCTCTGATCGCGCTGCTGCTGCGCCACGGCGCCGGCCCGCGCGTCGAGGACGCCAACGGTGTGACTCCGGCCGACGACGCCGCCGAGGTGCCGGGTGCGCTCGCTTTCCTTGTGCGCGAAGGCATCCAGGTCACCGAGGCGATGCTCGACGACGTCGTGGCGGGCGCGGCGGGGGAGCGGGCCTACCGGGCGGACGTGCGTGCGCTGCTCGACGCGGGTGCCCGCCCGAGCGCCACCGCCGCCCGCATCGCCGCCCAGCGCGGCGACGCATGGCTGCGCGCGGCGCTGGCCGACGCGGGCGTCCACACCGGCTCGCTGCTGCTCGACCCGGCCGACCAAACCGCGGTGCCGCACCAGGCCCTGGTCGTCCACCCGTACATGGCCGAGGCCATCACCGTCGCCGACGACCCGGTGCTGGTGCGGTGGTCGCTGGCCGAGGACCCGCCGCGGCCCATCGAGGCGTTCGCGGCGGGGGAGACGCGCTGGGCCGGTCACGCGGTGCCGCGTGCGCTCGCCGTCGCGCCCGACGGCAGCAAGCTGGTCGCGGTCGGCGGCGACCGGCTGGAGCTGCGGCCGTGGCGCGACCTCGGGGACGTCACCACGATCCGGCCCGAGGCGGGGGCGCGGCTGGTGACCGTCGAGCACGCCGGTGCGCGGATCGTCGTGTCCGCCGAACGCGGCGGGCCGCTGGTCTTCGACCGCGGCGGCACCCAGGTCGCCGACCTCGGCGCGCTGGCCGAGCGGTTCGGCGCGGACGTCTTCGCCGGCGCGTGGCCTGGTGGGGCCGTGCTGGTGGGTGATCGCGTCGTGTCACTGTCCGACGACGCGGGCCGGCTCACGCTGACCGGCACCGACCTCGGCGGCGACCAGCCGGTGCTGCGCTACCTGCACACCGACGACGAGGTCGGTTTCATCAGAGAACGGATGTCCTGCGTCGGCTGGCTCGGTTGCGCACCGGACGGTCGTTCGGTCGCCATGTGGGCCCACGCGCAGGGACGACCCGGGCACGGCGCGTTGGTCGTCGTCGACCCGGACGACGGCTCTTTGCGCTGGACAAGGCACCTTTCCGAGCCCGGCGAGCCGACTCACGCGACCGCGTGTTTCAGCGGGGACGGGCAGTGGCTGGCCGTCGGGCTGGGCCGGCGGATCCACTGGGTGACCGTCGTGGACGGCGCCCTTGGCGCGATTCACACCACACCCGGCCCGGTCCACGCCCTGGCCTGGGACCACACGGCGAACGGCCTGCTCGTGGCCGGCGGAGCCGGGTTGCACCGCTCACCCGCTGTTGATCATGGACCGAATGCGTGATTACGCTGCGCAATTGACGGGACCCGCGTTGTCCTGTGGCATCGGAAGTCGGTAACGTCGCGGCACCGATCCAGAAAACCCCACCCCACCGGAGGAAATCGTGGCCCTTCCCCAGCTGACCGAGGAGCAGCGGGCCGCAGCGCTGGAGAAGGCGGCTGCCGCCCGTCGCGCGCGCGCCGAGCTCAAGGAGCGCCTGAAGCGAGGCGGCACCACCCTCAAAGAGGTGCTGACCCAGTCCGACAGCGACGAGGTTCTGGGCAAGATGAAGGTCACCGCGCTTCTCGAGGCCCTCCCGGGCGTCGGCAAGGTGCGCGCCCAGCAAATCATCGAGCGCCTCGAAATCGCCCCCAGCCGCCGTTTGCGCGGTCTCGGCGAGCGCCAGCGCAAGGCGCTGCTCGCCGAATTCGGCGGCGAATGAACAACGGAATCACAAGCGGTGAGCCGGGGCCGGGCGGCAACGTCCGGCCCCGGCTCACTGTCGTGTCGGGTCCATCCGGCGTCGGCAAGTCGACTGTCGTCCGCGAGCTGTGCCGGTTGGACCCGAACATTTATCTGAGCGTTTCCGTCACGACCCGCGCGCCGCGCCCCGGCGAGGCGCACGGCGACCACTACCACTTCATCGACCAGGCCCGTTACGACGAGATGGTCGAGCACAAGGAATTGCTCGAGCACGCGCACTACGCGGGCAACAACTACGGCACCCCGCGTGAGCCGATCGAGCGCGCGCTCGCCGATGGCCGGCCCGCCGTGCTGGAGATCGAACTGCAGGGTGCGCGCCAGATCCGCCGGTCGATGCCCGACGCGCAGCTGGTGATGCTGGTGCCCCCGTCGTGGCAGGAGCTGGTCGACCGGCTGACCGGCCGCGGCACCGAGGACCCGGCCAAGGTGGCCCGCCGGCTCGCCGTCGCCAAGGAGGAACTGGCGGCCGAGGACGAGTTCGACGTGGTCGTGGTGAACGACGACCTCAACCGGGCCGCGCGGGAGTTGCTAACCTTGGTGGTTGGTACCGCCTCTTCTTCTCTGAACGTTCAGGAGCACACCGAGTGAGCACCCCCTCCCAGCTTGGCATCGACGCGTCCAACCTCGGCATCACCAACCCGCCGATCGACGACCTGCTGGACAAGGTCAGCTCGAAGTACGCGCTGGTCATCTACGCGGCCAAGCGCGCGCGTCAGATCAACGACTACTACGCCCAGCTGGGCGAGGGCCTGCTGGAGTACGTCGGCCCGCTGGTCGAGCCGGGCCCGCGCGAGAAGCCGCTGTCGATCGCGATGCGCGAGATCCACTCCGGTCTGCTCGAGCACACCGAGGGCGAGTGATCCTGGCACGATGACCAGGTGAGCAAACCCAAGGTCGTTTTGGGCGTGGGCGGCGGGATCGCCGCCTACAAGGCCTGCGAGGTCCTGCGCAGGCTCACCGAGAGCGGGCACGAGGTTCGCGTGCTGCCCACCGCGGCGGCACTGCACTTCGTCGGCGCCGCGACGTTCGAGGCGTTGTCCGGGCAGCCGGTGCACACCACGGTGTTCGCCGACGTGCCCGAGGTCCCGCACGTCCGGATCGGCCAGGAGGCCGACCTGGTGCTGGTCGTCCCGGCCACCGCGGACCTGATCGCCAAGGCCGCGCACGGCCTGGCCGACGACCTGCTCACCAGCACGCTGCTCACCGCGCGGTGCCCCGTCGTGCTGGCGCCCGCGATGCACACCGAGATGTGGGAGCACGCGGCGACCAGGGCCAACGTGGCGACGCTGCGTTCGCGAGGCACGGTGGTCCTCGAACCGTCCAGCGGCCGCCTCACCGGCAAGGACACCGGCAAGGGCCGGCTCGCCGACCCGGCCGAGCTCGTCGACCTGGCCCGGCTGATGCTGGAGCGCCCAGACGGGCTGCCCCGCGACCTCGAGGGGCTGCACGTCGTCGTGTCGGCCGGTGGCACCCGCGAGCCGCTCGACCCGGTGCGCTACCTGGGCAACCGCTCGTCGGGCAAGCAGGGCTACGCGCTGGCGCGGGTGGCCGCCCAGCGGGGCGCCCGCGTGACGCTGGTGGCCGCGCACACCGTGGCCATCCCCGACCCGGCCGGCGTCGATCTGGTGCACGCCGGGACCGCGGAGGAGCTGCGCAGTGGCGTGCTCGACGCGGCCGCGGACGCCGACGTGGTCGTGATGGCCGCCGCCGTCGCCGACTTCCGGCCGACTCAGGTCACCGAGCACAAAATCAAGAAGACCGATCACGATCCGGACCCGGTCGCGCTCACCCGCAATCCGGACATCCTGGCCGAACTGGTGGCCAAACGGGCGGCGGGTCAGACGATCGTCGGATTCGCCGCCGAGACCGGCGACGCCAGCGGTGACGTGCTCACCCACGGCCGCGCCAAGCTGGCCCGCAAGGGCTGCGACCTGCTGGTCGTCAACGCGGTCGGCGACGGCAAGGCGTTCGAGGTGGAGGACAACGCGGGCTGGTTGCTGGCCGCCGACGGCGCCGAACGGCCGATTGAGTTGGGGTCCAAGGCACGGTTGGCTACCGAGGTGTGGGACGCCGTTGTAGCGCTACGCAACCACGGTGCGACGTCAGTACGCTGAAAGTGCCATCCACCCAGCCGAGCGAGGATTTGTCGTGAGTGCAACTGTGAATCACCGCCTGTTCACTTCGGAGTCGGTCACCGAAGGGCACCCCGACAAGATCTGCGACGCGATCAGCGATTCGATCCTCGATGCGCTGCTGTCCAAGGACCCCCGCTCCCGCGTCGCGGTGGAGACCATGGTCACCACGGGCCAGGTGCACGTCGCCGGTGAGGTGACCACCGAGGCCTACGCCGACATCCCGGCGATCGTCCGCGATGTGATCCTCGGCATCGGCTACGACTCCTCGGCCAAGGGTTTCGACGGCAACTCCTGTGGTGTGAACGTCGCCATCGGCTCCCAGTCCGCCGACATCGCCCAGGGCGTCGACACGGCGTACGAGTCGCGGGTGGAGAGCGCCGACGACGAGATCAACCGGCAGGGCGCGGGCGACCAGGGCCTGATGTTCGGCTACGCGTGCACCGACACCCCCGAGCTGATGCCGTTGCCGATCGCGTTGGCGCACCGGCTGTCCCGGCGGCTGACCGCCGTGCGCAAGGACGGCGTGCTGCCCTACCTGCGCCCGGACGGCAAGACCCAGGTGACCATCGAGTACGCCGGTGACCAGCCGGTGCGCCTGGACACCGTGGTGGTCTCCAGCCAGCACGCCGACGGCATCGACCTCGAGCGGCTGCTCGGCCAGGATGTGCGCGAGCAGGTCGTGGCGCCCGAGCTGGAAGGCCTGAACTTCGACACCTCCGACGTGCGGCTGCTGGTCAACCCGACCGGCCGCTTCGTCATCGGCGGTCCCATGGGTGACGCCGGCCTGACCGGCCGCAAGATCATCGTCGACACCTACGGCGGCATGGCCCGCCACGGCGGTGGCGCGTTCTCCGGCAAGGACCCGTCGAAGGTGGACCGCTCGGCCGCGTACGCGATGCGCTGGGTGGCCAAGAACGCCGTGGCCGCCGGGCTCGCGACCCGCATCGAGGTCCAGGTCGCCTACGCCATCGGCAAGGCCGCGCCCGTGGGTCTGTTCGTCGAGACCTTCGGCACCGAGACCGTGGACCCGACGAAGATCCAGGCCGCGATCGCCGAGGTCTTCGACCTGCGCCCGGCGGCCATCATCCGCGACCTCGACCTGCTGCGCCCGATCTACGCGCAGACCGCGGCGTACGGCCACTTCGGCCGCCCGGAGCTGAACCTGCCGTGGGAGAACACCGATCGCGCCGAGGCGCTGAAGGCCGCGGCCGGCGCCTGACCACTCGCGCGGTGACCAACTAGCCTTGGTCGAATGCGTCCTGGCCCGTTCCGCTGGCTCTGGTACGCCTACGGCGGCAAGCTGCCGGAGCGGTGCCGGGAGTGGGTGCTGAACGACCTGACGTGCCGCACGTGGGTGTTCCGGCACCTGGCACGGGTGATCGCGCAGCAGCCCCTGTGGTTTGTCGTGCTCCTGCTGCCGCTGGAGTGGGACGTGCGCTGGTGGGCGTTCGCCCTGGCGGTGTCGTTGTCGATCTTCCTGTCGCTGTTGTTCACGGAGGACGCCTCCGAGCGCCGGGTGGTCAAGCACGGCTACCCGGCGGGGCTCGCCCGGGCCATCCGCGAGGAGATCCCGATGCCCGACCGGCGCCTAGTCGTCGCCCGCTACGCCGCCCGCTACCGCGGCAACGCCAAGTACCACGAGTAACCCCCGGGCGTGTCCCACGTTCCCGTCGGGCGTGTCCCCCGCTCCGACCGGGTGTGTCCCCCGCTCCCGCAGGGTGTGTCCCTCGTTCCGGCCGGGTGTGTCCCCCACTCACGACAGGTGAGTCCTACAAATCTGCACCCCTCGGGCCTGGCCCCGCCGCGAACGTGGGACACGCGCGCCGAACGCGGAGTCGCGTTTGTTTGCCCCGAAATCCGTCGCTCACCCCGAGACCAAGCCGCATCCAACCGCGGCTAGTGGGTTCGGTTTTACACGGGGCACGACGGCCCTGAACTCGCGCGGTGCGGGCGCCTCACCCCTGCCCGTTTTAGCGCCCGCGAGGGCCGTCGTGGGGGTCCCCGTGTCAAACAGAACCCACCCCACACGAACCCAACGTGCAACACACCCTGCGCGAACGTGGAACACACCCGGCTGAAACGGGGGACACGCCCGGCTGAAACGGGGACACACCCGGCCGGAGCGGGGGACACACCCGGCCGGAGCAGGGGACACACCCGGCCGGAACGGGGGACACGCGTCGTGGGTGCTTGCGCGGAGCCGGTACCGCACGTGTCCGTCGGCGTCCTCTGGTAGACCAGGGTCTGTGACCCGCGCGGTGCCGAAGTCCGGCAAGCCCGGCCGGGGCCAGCGCACTCCCGCGGCCACCCGGCCGATCGCGCGCGTGTGCGTGGATGTCCCGCTCGCCCACCTCGACCGGCTCTTCGACTACCAGGTGCCGGTCGAGTTCGAGGAGACGGCGGTGCCCGGCTGCCGGGCGCGGGTGCGGTTCGCGGGCCAGTTGGTCGACGGGTTCGTGGTCGAGCGGGCCGAGACGTCCGAGCACACCGGCCGCCTGGCCTTCCTGGAACGCGTCACCTCGCCCGAGCCGGTCCTCGGTCCCGAGCTGGCCGCTCTCGCCCGCGCGGTCGCCGATCGCTACGCAGGCGCCATGATCGACGTGCTGCGGCTCGCGATTCCGCCACGGCACGCCAAAGTCGAGAGCGAGGAGCCCGCCCCACCGCCAGAACGCAACGAGCCGCCCGACTCGACCGGCTGGCAGCGCTACGCCCGCGGCCCGGCCTTCCTCGATGCCCTCAAGGCCGGTCGTAACGCGCACGCCGTCTGGCAGGCGTTGCCCGGCGAGGACTGGCCGACGCGCCTGGCCGAGCTGGCCGCGACCGTGGCCGCCGAGGGCCGGGGGAGCGTGCTCGTGGTGCCCGACCACCGCGACCTCGCCCGCCTGCGCGACGCCTGCGAACGCCTCGCCGGCAAGGACGCCGTGGTCGCGCTCTCCGCCGATCTCGGCCCGGCGCGGCGCTACCGGGCCTGGCTCGCCGCCGAACGGGGCACGGCACGCATCGTCATCGGCACCCGCGCGACCGCGTTCGCGCCGGTGGCCGACCCCGGGCTGCTCGTGGTCTGGGACGACGGTGACGACCTGCACGCCGACCAGCGCGCGCCCTACCCGCACGTGCGCGACGTGCTGGTCCAGCGCGCCCACCAGACCGGCGCGGCGCTGGTCGTCGCCGGGTTCGCCCGGACCGCCGAAGCCCAGTTGCTGGTCGACACCGGCTGGGCCCACCCGATCGACGCCGGCCGTGACGCGGTGCGCGCCACCATGCCCCGGGTCACCTCGGTCGGCGAGCACGACGGGCAGCTCGCCCGCGACCCCGCCGCCCACGCTGCCCGCCTGCCCTCGATGGCCTTCGACGCCGCGCGGGCCGCCCTCAAGGCCGGGGCGCCGGTGCTTGTCCAGGTGCCCCGCCGCGGGTATGTGCCGTCGTTGTCCTGCGCGCAGTGCCGGGCGCCCGCGCGGTGCCGCCGGTGCGCGGGTCCGCTGGCGTTGCCGGTCAGCGGCGGTGAGGCGCGGCTGCCGAGGTGCCGGTGGTGCGGCGTCACGGAGGCGGCTTTTCGTTGTGCCACTTGCGGTTCGCGGCGGTTGCGGGCCGTCGTGGTCGGCGACAAGCGGACCGCGGAGGAACTGGGCCGGGCGTTTTCCGGTGTGCCCGTGCGGACTTCCGGCGCGGGCGAGGTGTTGTCCACAGTGGACGCGGAACCGGCGTTGGTGGTGGCCACCCCGGGCGCCGAGCCGGTGGCCGAAGGCGGCTACGGCGCGGTCCTGCTGCTGGACGGGTGGGCGTTGCTCGGCCGGCCCGACCTGCGTGCGTCGGAGGAGACGCTGCGCCGCTGGATGTCGGCGGCCGCGCTGGCCAAGCCCGCGGGCGAGGGCGGCCGGGTGGTGGTGATCGCCGAGTCGTCGATCCCCACCGTGCAGGCCCTGGTCCGCTGGGACCCGGCGTGGCACGCGGGCCTGGAATTGGCCGGCCGCACGGAGTTGGGCTTTCCGCCGGCGGTGCGCATGGCCTCGATCGACGGCAGCCCCGACGCGCTGGCCGCGGTGCTCGACGAACTGGAACTCCCCGACACCGGCGAGGTCCTCGGCCCGGTCCCGATCGAAGGCGACCCGGACGGCAAGGAACGCGCACTGGTGCGCGTCCCCCGCGCTCAGGGAAAGGCACTGGCCGCCGCTCTCGCCGCGGCCCAATCGGTGCGCACGGCACGAAAAGAGCCGGACCCGGTCCGGGTCCGGCTCGATCCGCTGGAGCTGATCTAGTGGTCGCGGTCGGTCATCGATTCCTTTCCTGAGGACTTTCCTGGGGAGAGCGCAGTCGCGACTCGGCCCGGGACAAGAGGGACTGAGCGTCGGACTCGGTCAGGTCCAACAGTGCCGCGACATCGCCGAGGGCGAGGCCCGCCGAGCAGGCACAGCTCGGCGACCTCCACTTCGGGCCCGGGCAGCGCCCGGACGGCCTCGGCGACCTTCCGCGTGCGCAGGTTCTCCTTGGTGGCCCCGGGCGGCATGCGACCCAACCACCGGGACCGGGCGATGTCGCCCGCGGTGGCGTACAGCCAGGGCAGTGCGTCGTCGCGGACGAGACGGATCTCGCCGGTCTTGCTCCAAGCCCGCGCGAACGTCGCGATCAGGAGGTCCTGGGCCTGGCCCACGTGCCGGTCAAGCGGTAGCCGTGGTTCCAGACCTGGTCGGCGTGCCGTTCGAACAGGATCTCCACGGCGATGTGGTCGCGGGCTGCAGGATCGGTCTCCTCGGAGCTGAGGCCGGTCACTTGCCTGGCTTGCCCTGGTAGAGCACCTTGCCGTCCTTGTCCTTCACGGTCACGGACACGAGCTCCGCGTAGGGGGTGAAGTCGTCGTAGTTCTCGGGCGTCGCCCGGGCGTCCGCGATGAACATGCCGTCGGCCACCTGCGCGGTGACGGTTCGGTGCTCACCGGTGACCGCGGTCATCGATGCCGCGTTCAGCGGAACCGAGCCGAACAGGATGTCTCGGTTCTCGTTGTTTCGAACGAGGAGCCGGTCTGCGATCGCGACCGCGGGCCGGTTTCCCTTCGGCAGTGCGGCCACGCGCAGCGCGCCGCCCGACAGACCGATGCTGGGGGTGCCTTCGCGACTGCAGGTCGTCACCTGCTGGAGGCCCCGGATCACCACGATGGCGTCGGTGTCGCCGGTGAGCATCGGGCCGGTCTGCCAGGTGTCGGGGTCGGGGAGGGGGTGACCCGCCTTCGCGTCGCGTTCGATGCAGGCGGCCACCAGCTTGCCTGCGGCCGAGGTGCGATCCGGTGCCGGCCCGTGGCCGGGGCGGTCGAGGACCGTCGCCGTGTTGTCGCCCGGGGCAGCGGGAAGGGCGGTGGGGTGCTTGTCCTTCGGCGGCGCCACGAACCGCTTGGCGAAGGGGTACTCCGGCATCCAGACGACCATGTCGTCCCCGGACCCGTAACCGAGGTTGTCCGGCCCGCCGGAATCCCTGTTGTTGCCAGTGGTGCCGCCCTCGTAGGCGTCCATCCCGTGCCAGGAGGGGTCGACGACGAGTCCCAGCACGTGGCCCGGCGTTTCCACCAGCACGCCGGTCTTCGTGCCGGGCACGTAGGCGGGGCGCGCGTCGAACTTGCTGAGCGTGACGCTGGTCGCGGTCACCTCGCAGAACACCGGGCGGTCGCCCACTCGCACGGCGAGGTCGGTGTAGCCGGCAGCCGCGATGTGCGCCACGACGCGCCAGTCTGCCTTCGCCGGGAACCCGCCGACCTTCTTCGATGCGTCGTGGCAACGCTGGGCGGCGATCTCGACGCCCTTCGTGTTGCCGGTGACCTTGCCCGACGCGGTGTCGGTGCCGTCGCCCCCGCCCTGCAAGGTCGTCACGGCCACGACGCCGCCCGCAACCAGGGCTGCGACGCCCGCGGCCACGGCGTACGGCGTGTTCGACCGACGAGGCTTCTCGTCCAGCTTCTCGCGCAGGTCGACGAGCATCTTGTCGCGGACTTGCGGCGGCAGCGAGCGCCGCGGTGGCAGATCAATCATCGGAGACCTCCAGGAGGGTGCGCAGGCGCGCCTTGGCGCGGGACACGCGGGATCTGATGCTCGGCTCGGCGAGCCCGAGCAAGGCGGCCGCGTCGGCGGTGGAGAGGTCGCCGAGCAGGCACAGCTCGACGACCTCCCGCTCCGACTTGGGCAGGGCCCGGACCGCCTCGAGCACGGCACGGACCCTGCGGTCGTCGTCGACCCGCCCGGCGACTTCGTCGGCGTGGTCGGGGCTGCTGTCCCCCGCGGGCACCCGGCGCAGCGCCCGGGTGAACCGGCCCGCGCGCCGGAACTCCGAGCGGGCGAGGTTGCCCGCCACGGCGTAGAGCCATGGGAGCGCGCTGTCGCGGACCAGCCGCACCTCGGCGCGTTTGCGCCAGGCCAGCAGGAACGTCGCCGAGGTGAGGTCCTCGGCCAGGCTCCACGCCCCGGTCAGCCGGTACGCGTGGTTCCAGACCGCCTCGGCGTGGCGTTGGAACAGCTGCTCGAAGGCGGCTTGGTCGCCGGTCGCCGCCCGGTCCCACAGGTCCGGGTCGCTCACCGGGGCGTCGGCCGGTGATCGGTCCATCGCCGGTCCCGCCCCCCGTTGTCGTATCGGGATTGTCGTCACGTCTGGAGGTGTCCGCAGCCACCTCGCGTGTTGCGTCGGCGGGGGCACCTAGACTGACATGGTTACGCACGCACGAGAGGAGCACCGTGACCGTCCAGCCAATCCGGCTCTTCGGTGACCCGGTGCTGCGCACCCCCGCGGCCGAGGTCGTCGACTTCGACAAGGAGCTGCGCACCCTGGTCAAGGACTTGTGGGACACGATGGAAGGGCAGGGTGGCGCCGGGCTCGCCGCCCCCCAGATCGGCGTGGGCCTGCGCGTCTTCACCTACCACACCGACGGGTTCGCCGGGCACCTGGTGAATCCCACGTGGACGGTGGTGGGCGACGAGACGCAGGACGGCGACGAGGGCTGCCTGTCCATCCCCGGCATGTACTGGCCGTGCGTGCGGCACAAGAACGTGGTGGCCGCGGGCTGGAACGAGCACGGCGAGCCGATCACCGTCGAGGGCACCGACATGCTCGCGCGCTGCATCCAGCACGAGACCGACCACCTCGACGGCGTGCTCTTCCTCGACCGCCTCGACGCGCGGACCCGCAAGCAGGCCATGAAGGAGATCCGCGCCGCCGAGTGGTTCGACGGCACGGTGCCCGTCATCAAGCAGAGCCCGCACCCGCTCTTCGGCGGGGCGTGAAGATGCGGCTGGTCTTCGCGGGCACCCCCGAGGTCGCGCTGCCGTCGTTGCGGGCGTTGCTGGCATCGCCGCGCCACGAGGTGGTCGCCGTGGTGACCCGCCCAGACGCGCCGTCCGGGCGTGGCCGGCACGTGGTGCGCTCGCCCGTCGCCGCGCTCGCCGACGAGCAAGGCATCGAGGTGCTGACCCCGGCCAAGGCGTCCGACCCGGAGTTCCAGGCGCGGCTGCGTGAGCTGGCGCCGGACTGCTGCCCGGTCGTCGCCTACGGCGCGCTGCTGCCGCAGTCGGCGCTCGACATCCCCGAACACGGCTGGGTGAACCTGCACTTCTCGCTGCTGCCCGCGTGGCGCGGCGCCGCGCCGGTGCAGGCCGCAGTGCGCGCCGGTGACGAGATCACCGGCGCGAGCACGTTCCGCATCGTCAAGGCGCTCGACGCCGGCCCGGTGTTCGGTGTGCTGACCGAGGAGATCCGCCCCGACGACACGGCGGGCGCGCTGCTCGACCGGCTCGCGGAGGCGGGCGCCGGCTTGCTCGTGTCCACTGTGGATGGCATCGAGGACGGGACGCTGCACGCGGTCGAGCAGCCGGCGGACGGCGTCAGCTACGCCCCCAAGATCAGCGTCGACGACGCGCACGCCGACTTCACCGCCCCCGCCATGGCCGTCGACCGGCTGCTGCGCGCGGTGACCCCCGACCCCGGCGGCTGGGCGTTGCTCGGCGAGGAGCGGATCAAGCTCGGCCCGGTCAAGCCGGTCGCCGCGGAAGCCGATGTCGACTTGAAACCGGGAGAGCTGCTGGTGCAACGCAAGCGCGTGCTCGTGGGCACCGCCACCACGCCCGTCGCGCTGGGCGAGGTGCAGGCGCCGGGCAAGAAGCGGATGGCCGCGACCGACTGGGCCCGCGGCGCCCGCATCGAGGCGGGGGAGCGGTTGCACTGATGGACCGACGACCTTCCCGCCCGCGCAACTCCGGCCCGCCCCGTGGCCGCAGGGAACAAGGCCGCCCACCCGCCGAGGACCCGGCCCGCCGGGTCGCACTCGACGTGCTGCGCGCGGTGCGCCTGGAAGACGCCTACGCCAACCTCGTGCTGCCGAAGTTGTTGCGAGAACGGCGGATCAGCGGCCGGGACGCGGCACTGGCCACCGAACTCGCCTATGGCACCTGCCGGGCCGCGGGGCTGCTGGACGTGATCCTGGCCGACTGCATCGAGCGGCCGCTGGCCAAGGTCGAGCCGCAGTTGCTGGACGCGTTGCGGCTGGGCGCGTACCAGTTGCTGCGCACCCGGATCCCGCCGCACGCTGCCGTGATGTCCACAGTGGACCTGGCTCGGGAGGAACTGGGCTCGCGCGTCGCCGGGTTCGTCAACGCCGTGATGCGCAAGATCACCCAGCACGACGAGGCCGAGTGGGTCGAGAAGCTCGCGCCCTCCGACGCGATCGGCGCGCTGGCGTTGCGGACCGCGCACCCGAAGTGGATCGCGCGTGCGTTCGCGGATGCCTTGGGCACCACCGGCGACGAGCTGGCACGGGCCCTGGAAGCCGACGACGCTCGCCCGGCCGTGCACCTGGCCGCGCGCCCCGGCGGGGTCAGCGCGGAGGAGCTGGCCGCGATCACCGGCGGCGACCCCGCGCCGTATTCGCCTTACGGCGTGCGGTTGGAAGCAGGCGCGGGCGACCCCGGCGACTTGGAGGCGGTGCGCGAGCACCTCTGCCAGGTGCAGGACGAGGGCAGCCAGCTGTGTGCCGTCGCGCTGACCCGGCCCCCGGTGGACGGCCCGGATGATCGCTGGCTCGACCTGTGCGCGGGGCCCGGTGGCAAGGCCGCGTTGCTGGGCGCTTTGGTCGACATCAACGGCGGCACGCTGGACGCCGTCGAGCAGGCACCGCACCGCGCCAAGCTGGTGGAGCAGGCGACGCAGGACTTGCCGGTGACCGTGCACGTCGCCGACGGCCGATCCTCGGGGTTGCCGTCGGCGAGCTTCGACCGGGTGCTGGTGGACGCGCCGTGCACGGGGCTCGGCGCGTTGCGGCGGCGCCCGGAGGCCCGCTGGCGGCGGCAGCCATCGGACGTCGGTGAGCTGACCAAGCTGCAGCGCGAGTTGCTGCACGCGGCCATCGATCTCGTGCGCCCGGGCGGCGTGGTGGCGTACGTCGTGTGCTCGCCGCACCTCGCCGAGACCGAGAGCGTGCTCGCCGACGTGCTGCGCCGCGAGAAGGTCGAGGCGCTGGACGCGCGGGCGTACTTCCCCGACGTGCCGGAGCTCGGCGATGGCCCGTACGTGCAGTTGTGGCCGCACCGGCACGGGACCGACGCGATGTTCTGCGCGTTGCTGCGGAAGCCCGAGTGAACCTGCAGTGATCCTGTCGTGATCCTCGGTTTGATCGCCTCCGCCGGCGGCGGGGTTGAGCGGCGGCTGCGCCCGGAGCTGGCCGAGCCGGCCGTCGCGCGTGGCTGGACGCTCGCGGTGACGTTGACGCCGACCGCGGCCCGCTGGCTGGCGGCGACGGGTGAGCTGGCGAAGCTGCAGTCGTTGACGGATCTACCGGTGCGCAGCGAGCCGCGCATGCCGGGGCAGCCCAAGCCGTATCCGATGCCGTCGGCGTTCGTGTTCGCGCCGGCGACGGCGAACTCGGTGGCGAAGCTGGCCCTGGGCATCGCCGACAGCCAGGCGTTGACGGCGGCGTGCGAGGCGGTCGGGGCGCGGGTGCCGATGGTCGTGCGGCCGCAGGCCGGGGATGCGCAGCGCGGTCATCCGGCGTTCGCGGGGCACGTGAAGGCGTTGCGCGAGGCCGGGGTGCTCGTGTCGGACGAGCCGCCGGAGGTCGGGTGGGAGCCCATGCTGGACCTGCTGGAGGGCCCGTGACCGAGCCGCGCGCCACGCCGATGTGGAACACGGGCGACCGGAACGGGGGACACACCCGGCTTGAACGTGGGACACGCGGGGGCCGAACGTGGGACACACCCGACGCGAGTGTGGGACACACCCGGCCGGAGCGGGGGACACGCGGGGTCGGACGAGGGGACACGCCGGGTCGGAAGAGGGGACACGCGTGGTGAGAGTCGCGATCATCGCGATGGGCGGGACCATTGCCATGACTCCGACCGCGGCCGGTGGGGTCGTGCCCGAGTTGAACGCCGACGACCTGATCGCGGCCGTGCCGGGGCTGGCCGAGCTGGACCTGGAGATCACCGCGCGCACGTTGCGGTCCCTGCCCAGCCCGTCCATCGGGTTCGCCGACCTCGTCGACCTGGCCGCCGCCGTGCGAGCCGAACTCGACGCGGGTGCGGTCGGCGTCGTGGTCACCCACGGCACCGACACCATCGAGGAGACCGCGCTCTTCCTCGACCTCACCGTCCCCGGCGACGCGCCCGTCGTGCTCACCGGCGCCATGCGCGCCCCCGCGTCGGCCGGCGCCGACGGGCCCGCCAACCTCTACGCCGCCGTCCGAGTCGCCATCGCGCCGCAGGCCCGCGGGCTGGGCGCGTTGGTCGTCATGTCCGACGAGGTGCACGGCGCGCGTTTCGTCCGCAAGACGCACACGAGCAGTACCGCCGCGTTCGTCTCCGCGCAGTTCGGGCCGTTGGGGTTCATGGTGGAGGGCGAGCCGCGATTCCGGCCCACGCCAAGGGTTCCGCTCACGTTGCCCGCCACCCCGGCGGTCGCGCGGCTGCGAGTCGGCCTCGTGACCATCGCCCTCGGCGACGACGGCGAACTGCTGCGCCGCGCCTACCCCGCCTGCGATGGCCTCGTCCTAGGTGGACTAGGCGCGGGACACGTGCCCGCCACCATGGTCGACCTGGTGTCCGAGGTCGCGGCCGAGATGCCGGTCGTGCTCGCCTCCCGCACCGGCTCCGGATCGGTGCTGCGCAACACCTACGCCTACCCCGGTTCCGAGCGGGACCTGTTGCGGCGCGGGCTGATCCACGCGGGCTTCCTCGACCCGGCGAAGGCCCGAGTGCTGCTCCAGCTCCTGCTCGCGGCGGGCACCGACCGCGACGGCATCTCAGCCGCATTCGCCCTCTACGGCTAGGCCTACCAGGGGATCTCGCCGTTGTCGTCGACGAAGGTGCCGCTGGGGCCGTCACTGTCCACTGTGGCCATCTTGATGGCGATGGCCGCGCCCTGGGCCGGGGTGCGGGGACCGCTGTGGTCGTTGAGGTCCGTGTCGCAGTAGCCCGGGCAGACGGCGTTGACCTTGATCGGCGTGTCCGCGAGCATCGTCGCCCACTGGACGGTGATCGCGTTGAGCGCCGCCTTGGACGTGGGGTACGCCAGCGACACCGGCACGCCGTCGAGGCGCTTGCTCATCATCGTCAGCGACCCCATGAACGACGACACGTTGACGATGCGGCCCGCGGAAGAGCGGCGCAGCAACGGAAGCAACGCGTTGGTCACGTCGACCACGCCGAACACGTTGGTCTCGTAGATGGGCCGCAGGTCGTCGTGGGTCATGCTGAGGATGCCCGCATTGTTCACCAGGACGTCCAACCGACCGAACTCGTTCTCGATCGATTGTGCTGCTGCTGCAATGGATTCAGCGTCGGTCACGTCGAGCTGCTGGAGTCGGACGTCGCCGTCGCCCTCCAGTTCGGCCACTGCCTCCTTGCCCCGGGTCGTGTCGCGCGCGCCGACCAGGACGGTGTGGCCGAGCCGGGCCAGGCCACGCGCGATCTCCTTGCCGATTCCCTTGTTGGCGCCGGTAACCAGCGCGATCGTCTTGCTCATGGGCCCAGTCGATCATTGGTGTGCGGGGCAAGGGAAAGACCGTCACGGTCCGGAGTCATAGCGCGCGGGTATGGGTGTTGCCTGCCCGGCTACAGGTGATCCTTTGGGGTGGATTGGGCGCGTGACCCTCCGCAGATGGCCGATCACGCTCTAGCGTTGTCGGCTATGGGCAGAGGGAACGCGGCAGCCTGTTACCGGGAACTGGGCGCGGAAATGCGACGGCTGCGCGAAGCGGCCGGATTGACGGGGCGCTCGATTGCGCGCAAGACCAAATGGGACCCCACCCGGGTGTCGCGCATCGAGTCGGGGCAGATCAACATCGATGTGGCGGACTTGTGTTGGTACTTGGGGATACTCCGCGTGGACAGAGACGTGGCACTGCCCTTGATCGACCTGTGCCGCCAGGCCAAGGAGGACAAGGGTTTCTGGCTGAGCCAACACGGCGAGTGGATCCCGGACACGCTAAGCTCTTTGATCTACCACGAGTCAACGGCCTCACTGTCGATCGGCTACGAGCCGATGGTCGTGCCTGGCCTGCTGCAGACCGAGCGCTACGCGCACGCCATGATCAGCCGCGAGCGCTGGCGCACGCCCGCCGACATCGAGTCGGCGGTGGAAATACGGCTCGATCGGCGCAACACCCTTGATCGCTTGTCGTCGAAATACGTCTTCTACATCCATGAACAGGCTCTACGCCTCGAGGTTGGCAGCGCCAATCTCATGTATGAGCAAATGATTGCTCTGACCTTGGCGGCGGCCGAACCGAAACTTGAGCTGCGAGTTGTTCCCGCGAAGGCGGGAGCGCGGTCCTACTTCGGACAAGACTTCGTGTTGTTCCAGTACGAAGAACACGAGCCGCTCGCCTACCTCGGTGGTGCGGTCACCGCGCTCTTCCTCGAAGATCCGACGTACATCGCCACCTACAGCGCCCTGGCGAACGAACTCGCGTCGGTGGCCATGGTTGCGGAAGAATCCAGGTCGTTCATCGCCGCGTTGGCGGACGAGTACGACCGAAGGGGTTTCCGGCATGCCACCGACCGAGTGGAGGAAGAGCAGTTTTAGCCAGGGTGGGGGGACCAACTGTGTAGAGGTGGCGTTCGGCCAGGTCCAGGCGGCGGTGCGCGACTCGAAGAACACCGAGGGTCCCGAGCTGAGCTTCCCGGCTCAGGCCTGGCAGGCGTTCGTCCGGCGCAGCCGATGACCGAGTGGCGCAAGAGCAGCTACAGCGGCGGGAACGGCAGCGACTGCGTGGAGGTGGCGATCAGTCCGCGCCGCGCGGCCGTGCGGGACTCGAAGAACATCTCCGGCCCGGTCCTGCGGTTCCCGGCCGAGGCCTGGTGGGCATTCGTCCTGCACCGCCGTTAGTCATACCCTGGGGGTATGGATGACCTCGAAGTCCGCGAACTGCGCTACTTCCTGGCCGTCGCCGACGAGCTGAACTTCACCCGTGCGGCGCAACGGTTGGGCATCGCGCAACCACCCCTCTCCAAGGCCATCCGCGCCATCGAGCACCGCCTCGGCGTCCAGCTGTTCACCCGCTCCACCCGCAAGGTCGAGCTCACCGAGGCCGGTCGCGTCCTGGCCGAACACGCGCGCCCGGTCCTGCTCGGCGTCGCGGCCGCCGTCGCCCGCACCCGCCGCGCCGCCGCGGCCGATCCCGCGCTGCTCGTCGCCATCAAGCCGGGGACCGGCGGCGACCTGCTGCGCGACATCATCTGCCGGTACTCGCTCGACCCCGGCCTCCCGCCGGCCGAGGTCGTGATCGGCGGCTGGGCCGAACAAGCCCAGATGGTCCGCGACGGGCGCGCCGACGTCGCCCTCATCGGTGGCCCGTTCTGCGCCGTCGGCCTGGACATCGAGCCGCTGCACAGCGAGCCCCGCATGGCCGCCTTGTCTGCCCGTCACCGGCTGGCAAACCGCACCGGCCTGCTGCGGTCCGATTTGGACGGTGAAGCCATCCCGCTCTGGCCCGACGCCGAGCCCGACAGCGACCTGGCCCGGTACTGGTCGGGCACCGACCGGCACCCGGACATCAAGACCAAGCCGGGGCCGGTGATCACGGACATGACGCAGTTGCTGGAGGTCGTGGCGTTCGGTCAGGGCGTCGCGTTCCTGCCCGCTTCGGTGCGCGACGCCTACCCCGACCGTGGCGTCGTCTTCGTGCCCGTCGCCGACCTCAGCCCGGCCACGCTCTACCTGGGCTGGGCGCAGTCGTCGAGCTCGCGGGCGGTGGCGGCCTTCGTGCGTGCCGCCCAGGACGTGACCGCCGACGAGGACGTGCTGGTCGAGGCGGTGCGGTCTTAGTAGCGTCGCGGCATGGACGACGTGGTGGTGCTCGGCGCGGGTGTGATCGGCTTGACCACCGCCCTGGGGCTCGCCGAGCTCGGCGTGCCGGTGCGGGTCTGGGCGGCCGAACCGCCGGAACGCACGACGTCGATCGTGGCGGGCGCGTTGTGGGGCCCGGCGTTCGGCGAGCCGCAGCTGGGCTGGAGCCTGGCCGCCAAGGCCGAGTTCGACCAGCTCGCGCTCGACCCGTCGACCGGCGTGCGCCAGGTCCGCGGCCGCGAGGTCACCGACATCTCCGCGGATCCGCCGCCGTGGGTCGACCACCTGCCGGAGCTGGAGTACTGCGACCCGGCGACGTTGCCGCACGGCATGCTGTTCGGCCTGCGCACCACCGTCCCGGTGATCACGATGCCGGTCTACCTGCGGTACTTGGTGTCGCGGCTGGCTTCGGCGGGGGTTTCGGTGGAGCTGCGGTCGGTGGACCGCCTCGACGTGGCGCCGATCGTGGTCAACTGCACCGGCTACGGCGCCCTCGCCCTGACCGCCGACGACGCGCTCGAACCGGTGCGCGGCCAGCACGTCGTCGTGGCCAACCCGGGCATCGACGAGTTCTACGTCGAGGCGCGCGCGGGCAAGGGCGCGGGCTTCTTCCCGCCCGTGGCCGCCGAAGACACCGAGGCCGACGGCTCGATCTGGGCCGGCTACTTCCCGCACGGCGACTACGTGGTGGTCGGCGGCGTGGCGCAGCCGGGGGAGACGTCCCTGGAGCCGGACCTGGACACCGCGCGCCGGATGCTGGCCCTGTGCGCGGAAGTCGAACCCCTGCTGGCGGACGCCGAGGTCCTGGACCACCAGGTCGGCCTGCGCCCCGGCCGTCCGGCCCCGCGCGTGGAAGCCGAACACATCGGCTCGTCCACCGTGATCCACAACTACGGCCATGGTGGGATGGGCGTCACTCTGTCCTGGGGCACCGCCCGCGCCGCCCAGTCGTTGGTGGCTGAAGCCATGGGCACCTGAGCCCGGGAGCCCTTCAGCCGGTGGTCGGCAACCTCGCCTAGACTCGGCAAACGTGCAGCGTAAGCCGATGATCGCCCCCAGCATCCTGTCCGCGGACTTCGCGCGGCTGGCCGACGAACTGGCCGCCGTCGAGGGGGCTGACTGGGTGCACGTCGACGTGATGGACGCCCACTTCGTGCCCAACCTGACCCTCGGGTTGCCCGTGGTGAAGGCGCTCCTCAAGGCCACCGACATCCCGATCGACTGCCACCTGATGATCGACGACCCCGACAGGTGGGCGATCGGGTACGCGGAGGCCGGCGCCTACAACGTCACCGTGCACGTCGAGGCGGCCAACGACCCCGTCAAGCTCGCCAAGGATCTCAAAGCAGCAGGCGCGAAGGCCGGCCTGTCGATCAAGCCGGGCACGCCGATCGAGCCCTACCTCGACCTGCTCAAGCACTACGACACGTTGCTTGTCATGTCGGTCGAGCCGGGCTTCGGCGGCCAGGACTTCATCGCCGACGTGCTCGACAAGGTCCGGGTCGCGCGCGACAGAACCGACAAGGGCGAGCTGAACCTGATCGTCGAGATCGACGGCGGCATCAACGCCGACACCATCGAGCAGGCCGCCGAGGCCGGCGTCGACTGCTTCGTCGCGGGCTCGGCCGTCTACGGCGCCGACGACCCGGCCCGGGCGGTCGCCGCCTTGCGGGCGCAGGCCGCTCGCTGACCGACCGAGCCGGTGGAGAAGACTGTCCGCGAGGCATGAGGAGGCTGTCGGTGTTCACCGGGATCGTCGAAGAACGTGGCGAAGTCGTAGAGGTCGTGGAGCTGCCGGACTCGGCGCGGATCGCCATTTCGGGGCCGCTGGTCACCAGCGACGCCAAGCTCGGCGACTCGATCGCGGTCAACGGCGTCTGCCTCACCGTGGTCCACCTGGCCGACGCGGTGTTCACCGTCGACGCCGTCCGCGAGACGCTCGAGCGCACCAGCCTGGCCAAGATCGCCAAGGGCGACCCGGTCAACCTGGAGCGCGCGATGGCGCTCGGCGACCGGCTCGGCGGGCACATCGTGCAGGGCCACGTCGACGGCACCGGCGTGTTCCTCTCGCGCGACGAGCAGGGCCTGACCTGGTTCGGCATCCCGGCCCGCCTGACCCGCTACCTCTCCGAGAAGGGCTCCATCACCGTCGACGGTGTCTCGCTCACCGTGGTGGATGTCACCGACGACAAGTTCGCGGTCGCGCTCATCCCGGCGACACTGGAGATGACGACGCTCGGCGAGCGACAGCCGGGCGAGCTGGTGAACCTGGAGGTCGACGTGCTCGCCAAGTACCTGGAGAGGCTGGCCGCCCCGCACCTGGCCGCGCAGCACCCGCCCGCGCAGGACCTGGCCGCGCGGGCCGAGCGGAGCGGGTCATGACCCAGACGCTGACCGAGGTCATCGAGGCCGCCATCGCCGACATCGCGGCCGGGCGCCCGATCATCGTCGTCGACGACGAGGAACGCGAGAACGAAGGCGACCTGATCTTCGCCGCCGAGAAGGCGACGCCGGAGCTGCTCGCCTTCATGGTCCGCTACACGAGCGGCTACGTCTGCGTCCCGCTGACCGAGGCCGACTGCGACCGGCTCGACCTGCCGCCGATGTTCCACACCAACCAGGACGTGCGCGGCACCGCGTACACGGTCACCGTCGACGCGCGCGAGGGCGTGAGCACCGGCATCTCCGCCGCCGATCGCTGCCACACCATCCGCCTGCTCGCCGACGCCAAGTCGACCGCGGCCGACTTCACCCGGCCCGGGCACGTGGTTCCGTTGCGGGCCAAGGAAGGCGGCGTCCTGCGCCGGCCCGGTCACACCGAGGCCGCCGTCGACCTCGCCCGGCTGGCCGGCCTGCGCCCGGCCGGCGTGCTCTGCGAGATCGTGTCGCAGAAGGAAGACGCCGACATGGCCCGGCGCGAAGAGCTCGAGGTCTTCGCCGCCGAACACGACCTGAAGATCATCACCATCGCCGACCTGATCGCCTACCGCAGGCGCACCGAAAAGCAGGTCAAGCGGGTCGCCGAGGCACGGATCCCGACCGCGCACGGGGAGTTCCGTGCGGTCGGCTACGACAGCCTGCTCGACGGCATCGAGCACATCGCGCTGGTCTACGGCGACCTCGAAGACGGCGAGAACGTGCTGGTCCGCGTGCACTCCGAGTGCCTGACCGGCGACGTGTTCGGCTCATTGCGCTGCGACTGCGGCCCGCAGCTCGACGCCGCGCAGGCCGCCGTGGCCGCCGAAGGCCGCGGCATCGTGCTCTACATGCGCGGGCACGAGGGCCGGGGGATCGGCCTCATGCACAAGCTGCAGGCCTACCAGCTGCAGGACGACGGCGCGGACACCGTGGACGCCAACCTCGCGCTCGGCGTGCCCGCCGACGCCCGCGACTACGGCCAGGGCGCGCAGATCCTCGTCGACCTGGGCGTGCGGTCGATGCGACTGCTCACCAACAACCCGGCCAAGCGGGTCGGGCTGGAGGGCTACGGCCTGACCATCGTCGACCGGGTGCCGCTGCCGATCTGGCCGAACCCGGAGAACCTGCGTTACCTGCGCACCAAGCGCGACCGGATGGGACACGAGCTGGGCCACCTGGACGAGGAGCCGCAAGCATGAGCGGGGAAGGCCGCCCGGAGCTGGAAGTGCCCGAATGCGAGGGCATCCGGCTGGGCATCGTCGCCACCCGCTGGCACGCGAAGATCACCGGCGCGTTGCTGGAGCGCGCGCTGGTCGCGGCCAAGCAGTCGGGCATCGACGAGCCGACGGTCGTGCGGGTCGCGGGCGCGATCGAGCTGCCCGTGGTGTGCCAGGCGCTGGCCAAGCACCACGATGCCGTCGTCGCGCTCGGCGTCGTGATCCGCGGTGGCACCCCGCACTTCGAGTACGTGTGCGACGCGGTGACCGCCGGGTTGACCCGCGTGGCCCTCGACGAGGCGACGCCGGTCGGCAACGGGGTGCTCACCGTCAACGAGGAGCAGCAGGCGCTGGACCGCTGCGGGTTGCCGGGTTCGGTGGAGGACAAGGGATTCGAGGCGTGCGTCGCGGCGCTCGACACCGCGAAGGTGCTGCGCGGGCTGCGTCAACCGTGGACGGAGCGTGGCTTCTCGTGACGACGTACCAGGCACGGCCGCGGCGGATCCGGTTCGTCGCGATCGCCGGCGCGGTGTTCTTCGTCGTGGTGTTCACCGTGATCGCGTTGCTGCTGAAGAAGTCGTCCACGGGCGTGTTCTTCAAGACCTCCGACCAGCTCGCGATGATCGGAATCGGGGTCGTGCTCGCCGCCGCGACGCTGGTGATCATGCGGCCGTCCGTGCGGGCCGACGACGAGGGCATCGAGGTGCGCAACCTGCTGGGCTGGCAGCGCTACGAGTGGGAGCTGGTGCGGTCGATCAGCTTCCCGGACAAGGCGTGGTGGGCCCGGGTCGAGCTGCCGGATTACGAATACGTCCCGGTGATGGCGATCCAGGCCTTCGACGGTGTGCGTGCGGTGGAAGCCATGCGTGAGCTGCGCCGGTTGCACCGTGCGTACCAGCAGCGCGCGGCCGGCTGAACCATTCACGCGCGCGGCGCGTACTCCCTGGTGGTGATCGACTACTCGGAGGTGTGCGCGTGACTTCTCGCCGACAGGTCCTCTGCGGACTCGCCATGGCGCTGGTCGCGCCGGGCGCGGTGCTCGCCGCTTGCTCGACCGACAGCGACAGCGGCGGCAGTCCGAGCGATGGCGCGGTCAAGCCCGGCGGCGTGCTGGCCAAGGTCAGCGACGTCCCCGTGGGCGGCGGCGTGCTGGTGGACGCGGGTGGGCGCAAGCTCCTGCTCGTCCAGCCGACGGCGGGCACGGTCAATGCGTTCGACCCGGCGTGCCCGCACCAGGGCTTCACGGTGAGCCCGCCGGCCGGCGGCACCATCGTGTGCCCGGGCCACGGCAGCACGTTCGACGCGGCGAGCGGTGCCGTGACCAAGGGTCCGGCGACCTCGGGTTTGAAGCAGGTGCCGGTCAAGGTCAGCGGCGGCAACGTGCTCGCCGCTTAAACCTGACGACTACTTGCCGAGCATGCCGGAGAACGACACCGACGGCGTGCACTGCGACGCGCCCGCGCCGGGCGTCGTGCAGCTGACGGCGACCACGACGGGCTGGTCCTTGGCCAGGTGCAGCGGGGTGACGTAGTGGTAGTCCAGGTCGCGGAAGTTGGCCAGGCCCTCCTCCAGGACGACCTTGTCGCCCATCATGATCCGCAGGAAACCCGTGTCACCACGGGGGTTCTGCAGCACGAGGTCGCCGATGTCCAGGGTGTGGTGGTCGGGCGCGGTGTAGCTGAATTCCTTGAACGACCCGTCGGTCACCGGCGGCGCCTGGGTCGCGACGCGGAACGAGACCGGCTTGCTGGCCGGTGCCGCGGCTGAACCGCCCGCACCACCCGCGCCGCCGGCCCCCGCGGCCCCGCTCTTGGCCGTCGTGGTGACCGCGGCGGCTCCGTTCGCGCCGCCGGCAGCACCGCTGCCGGACCCGTCGGCGGCCTTGTTGGCCCGCGCCGCGGCTTGGTCGGCGCGCGCCGCCGCGCTGTTGGCCTGGCTCGCCTGTTCCTGCGCCTTGTCCTGCGCGATCGACTCCACCGACGGTTTGAGCAGCGTGAACCAGACCGCGACCAGCACCCCCGCCAGCGCCACCAGCGCCACGGCCGCGGGCAGCAGCCAGCGCGGCAGCAACTGCTCCTGGGTCATCACGCCGTCGGCGGTCACCGGGTCCTTGCCCTCGGCGAGCACCAGCAGCTGGAACGGCCGGGTCTTCGGGTCGCCCTTGAGGAACCGCTTGTGCGGCACCGCCTTGACCTTGACGATCGTCGCCGTGCCGGCCTGCGCGACGAACGCGGGCGGGTCGATCTCGATGGCCAGCTCGTCGTCAGGGTCCGCGCCGAGGACCTCGACGGGCACGCCCTGGTTGCCGGTGTTGTCCACGGCGAGCCGGAACTTGGCCCGCTTGCGGCCCTTCCGCTTGGCAGGCACGAGTTCCGCGCCGACCTCGACGAACGGCTCGACCGTGACCACGCCTTCCTCGACCACGGTGCTGTGCGGGTCCTCCCGCGAACCCACCCGCACGCCGAAGGGCACCTCACCGGCGAGCACCCGCGAGTCCTTGGGTGGCGCGAAGGTGACGGTCACGTCGGCGTGCGTGCCGGGCAGCAGGTTGACCATGGACGGCACCACGGTCGCCCAGCCCGTGCAGTCGCCGACCAGGTCGATGGCGAACTGGTCGACCACTTGACCGGAATTGCGCACCCGCGCGGTGCACGTGGTCTCGGCGCCCCCGGCGACGGTCAGCACGGGGGCGGTCAGCGATACGGCGACGCTCATGGCCGTCAGTTTCCGGTGGCCGCGCCCGCACGGGCAGCGGCTCCTGGGTACCGGACAGGGAAAGCCGGCGTGCCCGATCGGGCGTGTGGACGAGCCCGAACACCGGCCCGATCAGCGGACCGGCGCACGGGTTCGCGCCTTTAGCTTGCCTACGTGAGAACCCGGTCCGCACGCGTCGTGCCCGCCGTCGTGCTGGTCTTGTTCGCCGGTGTGCTGGTCGCGGTCGGCGGGCCCGCGGCGGCCGCGGTGGCACCCGGCGACACCCAGCTGGCGTCGGTGCGCGACGACGGCTCCGAGCCACCGTTCGACGACACGTACGGCGACTCGATGGCGGTGTCGCTGTCGCAGGACGGCCGCTACGTCGGGTTCGACACGATCAAGGCGCTCGACCCCGCCGACCCCGATCCGCCGGGCAGCTACTACGGCAACCGCGACGTCTACGTCCGCGACCTGCGCGCGCCCGGCCACACGGTGCTGATCAGCAGGCCGGTCCCGGACGAGGACGGCGGCTCCGGCAGCTCCATCACCGTCGAGCTGGGGATCGGGGCGGCGGACCCGAGCGGCGAGAGCGCCGCACCCGCGCTCTCGGCGACGGGCCGGTTCGTCGCGTTCCAGACCACGGCGGCCAACCTGCCCGACAACGACCGCGACGCCGCCAGCGACGTCGTCGTGTGCGACCGCGATCCCGACGGCAACGGCGTGTTCGACGAGCCGGTCGAGGGTGGTGGCACCAACGACCGGTACGTGGTCGTTGGCCGCGCCTACCAGGGCGGCGTCCGGGCCTACACCAACGATTCGCCCAGCATCTCCGCCGACGGCATGACCTTGGCGTGGCGGCAGCACGCGCTGGGCGGGGACTACGCGACCACGGTCGTCGCCGTGCACCTGTCGACCGACGACGGCGTGCTGCTCCAGCCGCAGGAGTCCGACTACATCGACCTCGCGTCGGCCGAGCACGACCAGGCCACCGAGGTCGGGTCGAGCACGCCGAAGGTGTCCGCCGACGGCAGGCAGGTGGCGTTCGTGGTGCACCTGTGCGGCGAGAGCTGCGTGACGTACCTGCACCGCAAACCGTTGCTGGCGTTGGACGGCGCGCCCGTCTACAGCAACCTGACGGTCGTCGAGGTCGAGGACCTGACCAACCGCCGCACCGTGCGGGTGGACTACGAGCCGGACGGCCACCTGCGCTCGACCGGTTACGTCTACGACCCGGCGATCTCCGGTGACGGACGGGTCGTGGTGTACCAGGCCCAGCCCGACTACTCGCAGACCGGGGACGACGTCGTGCCGACGATCATGGCGGTGGACCGCGACCCGGACGGCGACGGCAAGCTCGGCCCCGGTGACGGCGAACCCGTGAAGTCCTTTGTGGTCTCTCGGAACAACAACGGCGAGCCGGGATACGCGTTCCAGCCGTCGATCTCCGCGGACGGGCGTTACGTCGCGTTCGCGACGAGCGACCAGGACATGTCCGACGGCGTCACGCCGGGCTCGGCGATGGGCAGCGAGGGACCGCCGTCGGAGATCGTCGTGCGCGACATCGTCGTGGACCAGCAGCGCGCCGCGGCCCACCAGCCGCAGCTGCCCGGCGAGCTGGCGACCGTCAGCGTGCAGCCCGACTGCGGGGAAGACCTGCCGCCCGGCACGCAATGCGGTGGCAGCGGGAGCAGTTACACGCCGTCGCTGTCCGGTGATGGCCGGGTGGTGGCCTTCGACTCCAGGGCGACGGATCTGATGAGCACGCCGTTGCCGTGCTGCCCGGACCGGGTGTACGCGCGCACGTTCCGCCCGTTCGCCCAGGCCGACCCGGCCGAGTTCGGCCAGGTGCCCCTGGGTAGTTCGCAGACCCGCACCATCACCGTGCGGCACAACGGGTTCAGCCCGCTTCGGATCACCGGTGTCACCGTGTCCGGTGTGGACTTCGACGTGTTCCCGGCGCAAACGTGTGCGGGCGCGACGCTCTACGAGACCGGCAGCTGCCTGGTGTCGGTCCGGTTCGCGCCCACCGCGGTGACCGGTCGCGCCGGGACCCTGCGCATCGACGTCGTGGGCGCGCCGCCCACGGTGGTGTCGCTGACCGGGGCGGGCGGCGGCGTGGCCACCGGCTTCGTCGCGGCGCCGAACCCGTTGGTGTTCACGGCGATCAAGCCGGCGCTGGCACCGACCGGACCGGCGGTGGTGACCATCGCCAACCGCGGTCCGGTGCCGTGGAACATCGGCGCGGTGAAGGTGATCGGTGGCCCGCACCTCAACCCGGGCGACTTCAAGATCACGGCGAACACGTGCGCGAACACCACCGTGCCCGCGGGCGGAACGTGCCGGGTGACGGTGGTGGCGACCGGGCACGGCGCCGGGCTGACCGAGGCCGTGCTGTCCATTGCGGACACCAGTGCCGGTGGGCCGCACCTGGTCGGGCTGCTCTTCACCACGACGGTGCCGACCCTGCAGGTGAGTCCCGCCGCGCTGCCGTCCGGGCGGGTGGCCACCGTGACGGGACAAGGGTTCCCGCTCGACCACGACGTCACGGTGAGCCGCCCCGGCTCGACTCCGGTGACCGCACACACGAGCGCCACCGGGACGTTCACCACTCCGCTGGTGATCTTCGACCACGCGGTGGTGGGACCGGCGCCGGTGGTGGTGACCGCCCCCGGCACGACCCTGCACATCGAGGCGCCGCTGCTGGTCGTGCTGGGCACGTTCCAGCCGCCCGGGTTCACCGGTCGCCGGTGACCGGCCTCGTGGCCAGCACGCACGCCACGGGCGGGTCGAGCGGCAGGGTTTCCAGGCGTGGCTGGGTGAACCCGGCCCGGACCAGCCGGTCCCGAAGCTCGCGGCCGGCCTTGGCGGTGGTCGCCGCCGTGGCGCCGGGGCAACGCGGCTGGCTGGCCAGCGCGATCAGCCCACCCGGCCGCAGCAGCCCGCGCAGTTCGACGAGACGCTGGTCGGGGTCCGGCCAGAACCCGACCGTGTTGATGGCCATGATCGTGTCGAGCGGCGCGTCGAAGCGCGGCAACCGGTCAACGGACGCCTGCACCACCTCGACCCGGCCCGCCCGGACGGCGGCGGCGTTGCGTTTGCGGGCCTGGCGCACCATTTCCGCGGAGTGGTCCACGCCGTGGACGTGACCCGCGTGCCGGGCGAGCTCGCGAATGGCCACGCCGGGGCCGCAGCCGAGCTCGAGCACGCGGTCCGTCGGGCGCGGGTCGAGCAGGGAGACGACCCAAAGGCCGCGCCGGCGGTTGGAGGAGCGGTGCGCCATGAACCAGCCGACGAACCGGCCGGTGAGCCCACGCGGGTGGCCGAACTGGGTGATCAGGTAGTGCTTGAGGGACATGATCGAAGCCAACAACTTCAAGTACCCTTGAAGGCAATGGCGGAGTTGACGATCGGCGAGCTGGCCAAGGCGACCGGGGTGGCGACCTCGGCGTTGCGCTACTGGGAAGAACTGGGCGTGATCCCCGCGCCGGCAAGGGTTTCCGGCCAGCGGCGGTACCCGCGGTCGGCGGTGGCGCTGGTCGGCCTGGTGCTGATCCTGCAGGACGTCGGGTTCACCCTGAGCGAAACCAAGGAGCTCGTGGCCGTCCGCGCCGGGTCCCCGGCCGCGTGGCGGGAGTTCCAGGAACGCAAGCTCGCCGAGCTGGACGAGCGGATGGCCAAGATCCAGGCCGCGCGCTCGGCGCTGGAGCACGGGCTGGCGTGCAAGCACCAGCCCACGTACGACTGCCCGAACTTCACCAAGATCGCCGCTGCTCGGCTGGCTGGGGCTTCGCTGGCGGACGCGCATTCGATTGTGCATTAGTTGGCGCGGGTGACTCAACCTCTGGCTTGATTGTTTAGCACGCTGCGGTCAGCCTCAAGGGCGCCTTCGGCGTCGCTTCGCGATCGGCTTCGCCGACCCTTGACCCTGACCGCAGCGTGCTAAAAGGCGCCCGGACGAGGTTGAGGGGCGGTCTGGTGTTCGCCCTTTGTTGGGTTGCGTTGCCGGGCTGCGGTTGCGTTGTTGGTGGCGTGGGTTTTGTTTGCGTTGAGTCCGTTTGCTGTTAGGCCGTTTGGCGGTATGTTGTGGTATGATTGGGTTATGGATCTGGGGGAGCTTCAGTCGCTTGTCGCCGAGCGTCGGCGGCTTGATTTGGCGATCCTGGATTCGATTTCTCGGGTGGATTGGCGTGAGTCTGGGTATCTGCATTTGTGGCAGTTCCTGATGGATGCGCTACGGGTGGGTCGACGCGAAGCCAAGATATTGGAGACTCAGGTTTCGCTGCTGTGCCCGAAGATAGGGATCACGGGTCAGGTAATCCCGCCGCAGCTTCCTGCTGCGCGGGAGGCGATGGCCGAGGGCGCGATCTCCACCGAGCACGTCACCCGCATCGCGAAGACGGTCGCGGCGGTGCCCGCCGAGTACGTCGACCAGGTCGAAGCTGACCTGGCCGAGCTGGCCCGCGAGTTCAACCCCGCTCAGCTCGCGCGCCTGGGGAAGCGCATGGTCGATGCTCTGAACCCCGACGGTGACGAGCCAGACGACCCGACTGTGGTGGAAGCCCAGAACATCCTGGACTTGCAGGAGCGCGAGGACGGCTCACTGAAGGGCTGGTTCGAGCTGGGCGCCGAAACGGCCGCTTTCCTGCGCCCTCTGTTGTCGTCGCTGACCGCGCCCCAGCCGGACGATGACCGCACCCTGGTCGAGCGTCAGGGTGATGCGTTGGCGGAGGTGATCCGCTTTGCTGCTGACTCCGGTCAGGCCCCGGTGGAGGGTGGCGAGCGCCCGCACATTGCCGTCACGGTCTCCCTGGAGACTTTGCAGACCGCGATCGGCAAGGCCACTCTCGACGACGCCCGGTGGATGACTCCGGAGCAGGCCCGCCGCTTCGCTTGCGATGCGGAAATCATCCCGGTGGTGCTGGGTAGCAAGTCCCAGCCAATCGACATCGGCGAATCGAAACGCCTGGCCGACAAACGATTGCGTAGAGCCCTCGCCATCCGGGATCAAGGTTGCGCGGTCCCGGGATGCGAGCGAACACCGAATCAATGTCAGGCCCACCATATTCAACATTGGGCTGACGGGGGATTGACGACATTGGACAACATGGTGTTGGTGTGTCTATTCCACCATCGCCTGATCCATCATGCCGGGTGGACGGTGCATATGGACAACGGGATGCCGGTATTCACCCGACCGGCCTGGCTGCAACGCACCGCTTGACGGCGCGCGCTGTGTCCGCCGCGGCCTCTGCCCAGCCGCTGTTGTTGGCGGCTTAGCCTACGGTGGCCAATTAGGACTGCTAACAGAATGATCTTGGTGTGGTTGGATGCTGCCCATACTGTTGATCTTCTGGGGGTGGGTTGGGGTGGCGCAGCGGCGGCCGTGGGAGGTCGACGACGGCCTGGGGGAGTTGATCGAGCCTCTGTTGCCGCAAGTGCAGCGCCGGTACCGGCATCCCGGTCGTAAGCGGTTGGATGACCGGCAGGCGTTGTGCGCGGCGGGATCTTGTTCGTGCTCTACACCGGCCTGCCGTGGGAGTTCTTGCCCCAGGAACTCGGCTACGGCTCGGGGATGACGTGCTGGCGTCGGTTGCGGAAGTGGACCGATGCCGGGTGTGGCCTCGCCTGCACGAGGTGCTACTGGTGAAGCTGCATGCCGCGGGCCTGATCGACTGGTCACGGGCCGCCGCGGACGGGTCACATGTGCGGGCGGTGAAGGGCGGCCCAAAACCGGTCCGAGCCCGGTCGACCGTGCCCGGACCGGCTCGAAACATCACGTGATCACCGACGGCACCGGCATCCCACTGGCGGCGCTGTTGACCGGCGGCAACCGCCACGACGTCACCCAGCTCATCCCGCTGATCGAGGCCATCCCTCCTGTTCGCGGTCGCCGAGGCCGGCCCCGGCAGCGCCCCGACCAGGTGCTGGCCGACCGGGCCTATGACCACGACAAGTACCGCAAGCTGGTCCGCGCCAAGGGCATCCGCCCGGTCATCGCCCGCCGTGGGGTCGTCCACGGTTCCGGACTCGGTGTCCACCGCTGGGTCGTCGAAGGATGCTTCGCCTTGCTGCACTGGTTCCGCCGGCTGCGCATCCGCTGGGACGTCCACGACGACATCCACGAAGCTGTCCTCAGCTTGGGCTGCAGCATCATCTGCTGGCGCCGACTCAAGAACCACTCAATCTGTTAGGAGCCCTTACTCACTGCACCACCCACCCAACCGGCAACTCACTGCGTCAAGGGTTCTTGGTCCCCGGGCTCGCCGTACAGCTCGACCCGATGCACCACATGTGCCGGCTTGGCGGCGCACACCACCGCATCCACCACCGAGTGCCGCACCTTCGGCGAGTCCGGGCCGGTCACCCGCACCGCCAGCCGCGGCGCCGGAGACTCCGGGAACTCACCGTCCGGGGCCGTCGACCAGCGGACCCCGCCGCTGTCGTGGAGCTCGACCAGGCCGCCCGTCACCACCTCCAGGTGTCGCTGCAGGCCGGCCAGCGTGCCGCGCGACTGGTACAGCTCGATCGCGAGCAGCACCGTCACCCGCTTGCGTTCCATCGGCCAGTTCTCGTCCAGGGTCACGCCCACCCAGCTCGCGAGCCACTCCAGGAAGTCCGCGGGCGCGAGCCGGGGATCGACGTAGGCGTACAGCGAGTCGAGCGTTGCGATCACCGGCGCGAGCACGTCGTCGAAGGCGGCGGTGAGCCGCATCGTCAACGGGTCCTCCTGCAGGATCGCGGGCAGCGTCGCGCCGATCGGGTGCGGCGTCTCCAGGCCGATCACCGTGCCACGCATGGGAATCCTCTCAGCCGATGCCGAACATCTCCACCTCGGTCAGCGCCACGTCCTTCGCCCCCTGCGCGGGGAAGACGCCGGTCACCTCGATCTGCACCACGTCGACACCCAGCCCGTCGTTGAGGGTGAGCTCCTGCTGTTCGGACGTGTCCTTCAGCACCACCGTCTCCGACTTCTCGTTGGAGTAGGTCAGGTGCAGCGTCTGCGGACGGTCGTGCGTGATGAACGCCCCACTGGCCCCGCTGAACACGATCAGCTTCTTCAACGCGACCTTGTGCTGCAGGCGCACGGTGAGGATCGGGTGCTTCGTGTCGCTCCACGGCGCGAGCCAGTAGGTGTTCTTGAACTCGTCCAGCGCGAACTTCGCCGGGTGCCCCTTGACCTGCGCGTTGCCCTTGACGCTCGCCGGGTGCACGGGGCTGAGCGCGGTCTCGGCCACGCCCGTGAGCTTCGCCTTCACCGCGTTCACCTGGTTGACCATCCACGTGCGTGCCGGCGGGTACAACCCGACGAGCATGCCGCCGGTCAGCACGATCACCCCGATCAGCGCTCGCACCTTGCGGCCGACCGAGCGCACCGCGGTGCGGCCCTTGGCGGCGTTCGGCGAGCTCGGTCGCGTCCCGGCGGCGAGCACCTTCGCCTTGCGCCGCTTGGGGATCAGCCGCTGCCACCACTTCAGCTTCACCGTCTCGGCGGTGGCCAGCGACTCCCCGCACCGGCTGCAGAACTTGCGGGACTGCTTGTTGCCCTCGCCGCACTGCCCGCAAACCAGGTCGCCCGCGCTGAGCTTGCGCGTCGGCGGGCGCTTGGTGACCGCGGGCGGCTTGGTCCGCGCGGCCTGCGGCACCAGCTCACCGTCCGTTGTGGACTCGTCGGTGGCATCCGCGGGCAGGTCCAGTGCCTTGGTCACCGGCGCCACCAACGCCTCCGCGCCCTTGTCCTCGGCCGAAGGAGCCGAGGGTGCAGGGGAAGCCGGGGGAGCCGGGGGCTTCGGCGGACCTGCGGCCGCGGGTGGCTTCGGCGGGCCTGGTGGTTTCGGCGGCGCAGGTGGTCCAGGGGCTGCCGGGGGAGCCGGCGGCTTGGGCGGGCCAGGCGGCGCGGGCGGACCGGCCGCGCCCGGCGGAGGTCCGGGCGGCTTGGGCGGACCGGGTGGCTTCGGCGGACCCGCCGCACCCGGCGGTGGGCCGGGCGGCTTGGGTGGCGCCGGCGGACCGGGCGGCTTCGGTGGCGCCGGTGGTCCAGGCGGCTTGGGCGGCCCGGCGGCCCCAGGGGGACCGGGTGGCTTCGGCGGGCCAGGCGGACCAGGTGGCTTGGGCGCGCCGGGCGGCGCGGGCGCACCCGGCGGACCCGGCTTGGCGGCCCCAGCACCACCGGCGTCCTTCTTGCCGTGCAACGCCTCGTCATCGGTCAACATGCCGGGCCCGCTGACGATGGCGACGGCCTTGCGGTGCATCCGGTGCAGGAACCCGCCTTTGGGCGCGGCGGCCTGCTCCTCCTCGACTTCCTTGACCAGTTCCTCGTCGACCTTCACCTGGACCTTCTCGCCGGTCCACTCGAGGAAATGCCCGCACGACCCGCAGAACATGTCCTTGTCGTCGTTGTGGTGTCCACAATCTCGGCAGATGACCATCAGTGCTCCTCGACCCGGACCTGGTGCTCGAAAGAGAAGACGAGGCTGTTGGCCTCGAGGTCGATGCGGTCGGCCTCGTCACCGCGCTCGCCGGTCACGGGGTTCGCGGTGAACAGGCGCACGTCCTCGACCGACTCGACGCCACGCACCTGTTGCAGCACCGAGTACACGTCCCCGGTGCGCACCGACCGGCCGAAGGGCCAGCCGGTGCGGTCCGGGCCACCCCCAGCGAGCGGGTTCAGGAACCGGTAGAGGTCGTTCAGCGCGTCGTCACGCACCCGGGCCATGTTCACCCGGGGCCGCGCGATCAACCGGGCCACCACGGTGACGCCCCGGTAGCGCGGCGGTTCCACCAGCACCTGCGTCCCGATCAGCCGCACCTGCTCCAGCCGGTCGGCCAGCCGCGCGAGCAGGTCCTCGGGCGGCACCAGGTCGACGAACCGGACCCGCCCGTTGTCGACCGCCGCGGCGGGCACCACGAGCACCTTCACGCACCCGGCGTGCACACCGGCCTCGCCGGCGGTGATGCACCGGACCCGCGCCGCCTCCGGCACCGCCTCGCGGGCCAGCACCTCGTAGTCCTCGGCGGTCACCGCGCGGCTGCGCGTGCGCATCAGCAGCGGGCCCCGGTTCTTGGCTTCCTCCAACGTTTCCCCGTCGATGCCGCCGTGCCCGGAGTGCCGGTTCTCCACCCGCGCGACGAACGGGATCGACGACTTGAGCGTGCTGATCGCGCCCACCCCGACGTTGCCGCGCGCGCCGCCGCCGATCGCGTACTGCCGCAGGCGCAGCACCGCACCCTTCGGCGGGACCGCGCCGTGGTGGTGCAGCGTGCCGTCGGCGCCGCGGACCACGGGTCCGAGCAGGACCTCGCCCGCGAACGCGTCGAGCAGGAAGTGCCGGTCGTCCGGGCCGCTGTCGGCGAACGCGTCGACCGGCCGCCACTCGACCCAGCCCTCGGTGGAGCTGACCTCGAGCACCGGGTCGCCGACGCCGGCGAGCACCGGCCGGTGCTGCAACCGGAACACCTGACCGGCGACGCCTTCGGAGTTGCCGAGCACCTCGTGGGTGATCACCTCGGCGTGGATGGTCTCGCCGGTCACCCCCACCGTGCACGCGGAGAACGCCTCGACGGTGGGCGACGCCGAGTACGGCGGCAGGCCCTCCTCGGGCTCGGTGACCCGGGCGCGCAGCCAGGCCGCGCGCACGCCGTCGACGATGCTCGCCTCGTGCCCGGCCGGGACGTGCACGACCACCTGGCCCGACCGGTTGAGCCCGCCGGTCTCGTCGGCGCTGAGCTCGCACTCGGTCCAGCCCTCGCCGGTCCACGCCTCCCACACCAGCGGCGGGTGGTCGGGGTGCACCCCGATGCCCTGCACGGTGCCGCTGAAGTCCATGCGCACGGCGCACCGCGGCACCGGCGTGGTCAACCCGACCAGCAGGTGATCACCCGGGCCGGGCACGTCGGCGAACGCGGCGAACGGCACGCGGTCGGCGAGCATCGAGGTCCGGTCGACCTGCTCCTCGGCGTCACCGCTCTCGGTGCCGGTCCGGATCGCGGCCAAGGAGCACGGCACCACCTTCAGCGGCCCGCTCGTCGAGTACACAATGGACTCTTCGGTCTCGGTCCGGACGGTGCCGACCTGGGTGCCGACCGGGATCGTCATCGGGTTCTCGGCGGGCGCGGAGAGCCAGAAGGTCACGTCGGCGCGCGCGGCGGTCGGCGGCAGGATGCGCAGCCCGATCAGGTCGAGGAACGTCACGTGCAGCCGGTCGGGCACCCGGTTGAGCCGGTAGAGCAGCTGGTCGGTCATGTAGGCGAAGGTCTCGATCAGCGTCACGCCCGGGTCGGACACGTTGTGGTCCGTCCACTCCGGACAGCGTCGTTGCACCATCCGCTTGGCGTCGTCGACGAGGTCCTGGAAACGCCGGTCGTCGAGGTTCGGGGTGGGCAGCGCCATCTCGTCACACCCCTTCGGTCTCGGGAATGGTGTAGAACGGGAAAACCAGGTTCCGCTCGTCGTTGGTGGCCTTGACCAGGTAGTGGATGTCGATGTGCAGCAGGCCGACGTCGACCGGGTCGGGCACCACGTCGACCTGTTTGATCGTCACCCGCGGTTCCCAGCGCTCCAGCGAGCGGGTCACCTCGCGGCCCACGTCGGCCGCATTGTCCAAAGTGGTCGGCTGGAACACGAAGTCCCGCAGGCGTGAACCGAACTCCGGGCGCATCGGGCGTTCGCCGGGGTAGGTGGCGAGGATCAGGTGCATCGCCTGCTCGATCTTGTGGGTGCCCTTGGCGAGCGCGAATTCGCCGTTCACGTTGATCTCCATGGGGAAGTTCCACCCCGCGCCGATGAAATCGGTCGAGTTCGTGATCACCGCTGTGCCTCCCTCAGTTCAGCTTGATGGGGTTGCCCTTGATTTCGACGACACCGCTGCTCTCGATCTTCACCGCGGCCTGCGCCTTGAGGTTGAGCTGCGCGCCGCCGTCGATGTTGACCGTGCCGCCGGGCCCGGTCTTGATGTCGATCACGCCGGCGTCACCGCACTCGATGGTCAGCTGTCCCTTGGCTGACTTGCTGTCCGGCGGCGCCGGCTTGCACGTCAGCGCAACGGTTCCGGCGACCTGGTCGATGGCCAGGGCCAGCGACGCGGTCTTGGTGCCGAGCACGATCTCCGAGGCCTGCGGCGGCCCACCGCCCTCGCCTGGCGGCAGCTCGTCGTGGAAGGCGAGCCGGTTGCCCGAACTCGACACGAGCCCGCGCCACGCGATGCCTGCGCTGCCGCCCTGACCCTTGACCGGCGCGCCACCGAGGTCGTAGGCGCTGTTGTTGTTGACGACGCCGCCGAGCACGTAGGGCCGGTACGGGTCGCCGAACTCGAACCCGGCGAGCACCTCGTCACCCACCTCGGGCATGAACATCCCGCCGCTGCGCTTGCCGCCGCCGGGCTGCACGACCGGCGCCCAGTCCGACTCGTACTGCGGCGAAAGCCACGGCATGGTCAGCTTCACGCGGCCTTTGTGCTGCGGGTCGGCGATGTTGGACACGATCGCGCAGACCAGGCCGGGTACGCGGCTCGTCGGGCCCGCCGCGGCGCCGGTGGCCAGCCCGAGCAGCGAACGTTCGTGCCTGCCGCTGACCTCGAAGTGGGTGTGGTAGCCGTCGACGTCGAACACGTGCTGGGTCCGGGTGAGCGCCCAGGTGCCGCAGAAGACGGTCGACACCCCGGCGATCTTCACCGCGGCGCCCGCGGCCAGGTGCGGGTCGCCCATGCAGATGCCGTGTGCCTCGGCGAACGTGCTGGCGACGTGCTCGAGCGCACCGGCCAGTGCCTCGTCGGAGGCCGCGCCGGTCGCGCCGCCGATGGCCAGGCCCCGGTCGGAGAACACGTGGCCGTGGTCACTGGGCGGCGGACCGAGGTCGCCCAGCGCGGGGTTCGCGGCCGCCACCGCCGCGGGCATCTGCTTGCTGTCGAACACGCCGGCGGCCTCCGCGGGGGTCGCGCTCGCCAGCGTGACCGACGTCGTCGCGGTCGGCTTCTTCGCGCTGGTGAGCTTCGCGGCAACGGGATCCCACACCCGCACCTCGGTCTCGGACGCGAGGTTGCCCGCGGTGATCCTCGGGTGGAACGACTGCAGGGTGCTCGGGTAGGTCAGCTCCACCGGCCGGCCCAATCCCGTGGTGCCGGACGCCTTGCGGAAGAAGAACTTGTCGTCCGCGATCCCGAACTCGAAGCCGATCAGCGCCGCTCGCGCGCTGAGGAACTCCCAGTCGGTCTCGTTCAGCTGGCCGAGGTGGTCGTGGGTGGTCCGCGTCGACTCGATGGTGCCGATCAACAACCCCGCGTCGGTGGCGATCTTGCGGGCGATGTCGGAGTCGGTCATGTTCACGAACGTCCTGGTGCGGGCCGCGCGCTGCAGCCGGTGGTCCTTGCTGTAGCCGCGGATGACCGTGTGGCAGCGCTCGTCGAAGGTCCCCTCGATCGCCGTCACCTCGCCCGCCATGAGCGTGTAGGGCACCGTGGGCGACATCGGTGACGCACCCGCGATCGCCACCGGCGTGCCGATGAGCAGCCCGGTGCGCGCCACCACGTCGCCGTGCGGGTCGCGGAAGGTGATGGTGAACATGTCCGGCAGGTGCAGGTGCAGGTCCACCACGACGTCCACGACCAGGTTGCCGTCCTCAGCGGCGAGCAGACGCTGGCCCTTGCCCACGTAGATGGCGGGCGCGACCCGGGTCAGGCTCCCCGCTGCGGTGGTCATGCCCCCTCCAGGAACAGCACGCGGCCGGGCGGCAACCGCATCGGATCGTCGATCCCGTTGGCCTCGGCGATGTCCCGCCACGCCGATGGTGTGCCGTAGGTCGAGACGGCGATGCCGGCCAGCGTGTCGCCCGCCTTGGCGGTGTGGATCGTGCCGCCGGGCCGGCCGCCGGAGGTCGGATTCGTCTTGTGCCGGGGCTTGTCCTTCACCTGCATCGTGAGGTTCACGTCCGCCCGGCTCGCGATCCCTGACTTGGTGAACCGGACGTACTTCGCGGTCACGCCCTTCAACAACACGGTGAAGCTGAGCCCGCTGCCCAGCTTGAGCTGGATCTCCTTGGCGGTGCCCTTGGGCGACTGGTTGGTGGCCGCCTCTTCCTTGGAGTTCTTCGCCGGTGGGGCCGACGCACTGGGTGCCGCGGTGGCGGAGGCGACCACCTTCGGCGGGGAGTCGGGGGTCTTCTTCTCGCCTTCAGGGGGTGGGATCGGGTCGATCCAGCTCATCAGCTGCTCGACGTCCTCGACCGCTTTGACCCCCTCCAGGCGCAGCCCGTCGATCGTGATGCCCAGTTCACCCGCGTCGGTGAGTTGTTGCTCGAGCGTGCCGACGACACCGTCCTTGGAGAAGGTCACGGTCTTCGACAGGCTCACGGTCTTGGGGTTGAAGGGGAACGTCACGGTGCCTTCGTCGGGCGGGCCGTAGGACAGGACGAGCGCGCCGTCGTTCGAGGTGGACGGCTTGGTGGTGTCCTCGGAGTTCGATTGCAGGATCGACTCGATGCCCCGGTGGGCGATGGTGAGCTTCTCGGTGGCGACGTCGGAACTCTTGCTGGACAACGTAGGCCCGGTGTAGCCGACCGGGAGCGCGTCCCGCAGCCGCCAGGTGTGCACGATGTTGTCCTTGGTGTCGGTGGCGATCATGCTGCTGTGCAACTTGATCTCGACCGTGGTCGAGACGTTGGCGGAGGTGGCCCCCGGCTCGTTCTTCCCGGTGCTGCTCTGGTGCGCCACCTCCTTGCTGCCGCCCGCGTCGCCCCGCATCCACTTGGTCGCCACCTGCTGGAGCCACGCCTCGGTCTTCTTGGCGTTTTCCTTGGTGATGGCGCGTTCCAGCGTCACCTCGCCATAGGTGATCTTGACCGGCATGTGCCACGGGCTGTCGTAGTCGCCGCCTTCGTCGAACGGCTCGGTGTTGAACTTGACGCTGAGCCCCGAGCACGAGGACCAGTCACCCAGGGACTGGTCACCGGCTTTGTCCGGGTCCCCGTCGGCGACCTTCACGCTGAACCACATCGACATGCCGAGCGCGGTCTTGTCCGGCTTCTTCGACGTGCGACCCTTCTGCGTGAACCCCGCGCCGATGGCCGCGGGTGCGTTCTGCAGCGTCTGCGCGTTGGCGAGCCCACCGACCACGCCGAGTGCCCCGGTCATGTGCTCGCCATCCCTTCGTCGTTGAGGAAGCCGGTGTGGGCGAGCTCGAGCGACTCGACCGCGGCCTTGGCGCCGGTCGCGTCGAAATCGGTGATGTCCCAGCCGACCGGGAAGAACTCCTTGAGCGTCCACTCGATCACCGGCAGGCCGACGAAGTCGACCATGAAGATGGCGCCGCTCAACGGTTGCCGGTGCCTGCTGGTCTTGGCGAGCCATTTCTGCACCACGGCGGAATCCGAGCACGCGGCCCGGGACAGCTTGATGTTGCTGTAGCTGATGTTGCCGGAGCTGATCCGCTCGTCGTTGCTGTTGCCCGGTCGCCAGGAAGCCTTCTGCCAAGTGACCTTGAGCCCTGAGACCTTCTGCCAGCTGCCCAGGTCGTAGTCGCTGTCGTCGATGCGCACGACGAACCGGTGGCTCATGCCGACCTGTCCGGTCAGCAGCTCCGCCATCTTCGACGGTGCGCCCATCCCCGAGATGCCGCCGAGGGCCATGGTGATCTCCTCCTACCTGCGGTCCGCGAGCGTGCCCGCCCGCTCCCGGTCCACCAGCAGTTCTGCACGCAACCGGTTGCGCAGCCGGCCGTAGAGCCGGTCGGCGAGTTCCTGCATCGACGTCGCGTCCGCCGGCTCGGCATCGCGTTCCTGGTGCTTCTCGGTCAACGCGGTCACGGCCGCGTCCAGCTGCGCGAGCCGGGTCAGCACCGCCTGGTCGACCGCCGACTGGTCCGATGTGGACACAGTGGCCGGCATGGACGACTGCGACGCGGGGAAGGGCAAGTGGCTCTCCGGGAGCGCCCACGACGCGACCTTCGTGACCTCGTGCTCGACGGGTGCGGGCTCGGTGTCCTCGCGCCGCTCCTCGCGGGCCATCTCCAGGAACGCGGCGACGGCGTCGTTCTCGGCCAGCTGGACGTTGTCCGGCGCCTGGACCGGGGCGGCGTTCCCGGCGTCGGGCGCCGGCCGTGCCGGAGCCTGGCGGTGCAGCAAGGTGAGCGGGGGAGCGCTCTCGCCACGCACCCACCGCTCGGCCGTCACCGCCGCCTCTTCCAGCTCGTGCCCCTCGGCGGTGTCCGCGCCGGGCAGCTGCTCGCCGAGGACCTGTTGCTGCACGGCGTGCACGAGTTCGTGGGCCAGCAACGGTTTCGCCTCCGGCCCGGTCAGCTCGCCGACCTCGTCGGGCAGGTACACCTGCCCGGCCCGGGTGAACGCCCGCGCGGTGAGCGCACGCGCCTGGCGTGACACGGACCGGCCGCGATGCACCGGGACATCGGTGACGTCCACGCCGAACGTGGTCATGAAGACGCTCACCAGCTCCGACGGCACGACCTGGCGCGTCTGCTCGTACCAGGTGGCCGATTCGGGCGCCGCCGGCGGTGGCAACACCGCCAGCGGCGCGCGGTAGACCGGTTCCGCGAACGTCGGCACCGGTCCGGGCTCCTGCTCCGCCGCCGCTTCTGCCGCCGGCGGCCGATCCGGTGCGGGCCGTGTGGCCGGCGGATCAGGTGGCCCCGGGTCGACCGCACTCGATTCGGTCGGCGCTGTGTTGAATGGCGCTGGGTGGACTGGCCCTGGGTGGACTGGCCCTGGGTGGACTGCGTCTGGGTGGGGTGGCGCTGGCTGGGGTGGCGCCGGGTGGATCAGCTCGGTGGCCACGGGTTCGGCGTGAACCTGTTCGTGGAGCAGGGGCTCCTGCTCCACGATCGGCGGCTCGGCCTGGAGTCGTTCCAGGCGAACGGGTTGCGCGGGGGCCTGGTCGTGCTCCGTGTCGTCGGGCTCGTCCTGGCGCGGTGCGGCCGGGGTGTCCACCTGCCGTTGCCGCGCGGGCACGAACGGCCGGCGGTGGGTCAGGGTCGTGTCCGGCCGGGACGGCACCGGCGCGCCGAGGCCGAGCCGCCGCGGTGGGGCCGGGCGCGCGGTCGGCGGCGCCGCAACCTCCACAGTGGACTCTTCGCGCGCCGGCTCCACCGGGACGGCGGGTTCCGGTGGCACATCGATGGCGGCTTCGTCGGCCGGTTCGGCGACCGGTTCGGCGTCGTCCGCGGCGGTGACCGGCGGCCTGCGCAGGCCGAGCTTGCGGCTCTCCGCGAGGGTCGGCCGGCGCAGGACTTGCTCGGGAGCCGGGGGAGCGGCCACCGGGACGACCGGTTCGGCCGGCGGCATGGACGCCGACGACGAGAACCCCACCAGCGCCGCTACGTCGAGCTCGCCGGATTCGTCGGTGTACTGCCGCATCATCCGTTCGAACTCGGTGACGCTGTGGAACGGTGTGGCCGGTGCGGTGGGCGTCCCGACGTAGTCGTCGGTGGCCTTCGTCAGCACCGGGTGGCTGCGCGGTGGACCGGCCACCGGCACGACCCGCACCGGCACGGGCGCCATGGGGGTAGCGGCGTCCTCCGCCACCTCCGCGAGTACCGGGTCAGCTGTCGGCCGGACGGCCCGTGGCCCGGCAGACGACTCGACAGGTGGCTCGACAGGCGGCTCGGCGAACACGGGCGCCGCCACCGTGAGCAGACCCTCGACCTGGCCGCTCGGCGCCGGCGGGAACGCCGAAACAGCAACGGGCACAACGGTTTCGCCCGTGATGACGCGCCGCGGCCGGCGCCGGTGCAGCAGCGACCGGGTGCCCGCGACGGCCGGCCCGCGCAGCACCGGAACCAGCGTGGGCGCCGACATCCGGATCGTGGTGCGGAACGCGGGCAGCTGCGTCCAGGCGTGCCCGCGCACGGCCGGTCGCCCCGCGACATCCGGTACCACGTCCGCGGCCACGACATGTGCGGTCTTGCGGCCGCGTCGCCAGAACGCCCAGCGCATCGTGTCCCTCCCTCACCACGGCATGGATGGCATGGATGGCGCGGATTGGTCCGCCGCGTTGAGCTCGCGGTGGATCCCGCCGATCTCTTCGATGACCCGCCTGCGGGCCGGGTGTTCGAGGCCGAGGATGTGGTCCAGCGGCCAGTGCAGGTAGTAGGCGACGTACACGGCTTCCTGCCAGAGGCGGTCGGCCGTGTACGTCACGATCCCCCCGGCGCATCACCGGCGAGGTCCACCGCGAACGCGTTGCCGCACGACGGGCAGGCCACCTGCGCCTCCGTGTGGCCCTCCTGGTTGATGCGCCGGTAGAGGTCCTGCAGGAACGCGAGGTCCGAGGCGAACAGGCCCTCGATCACCAGCGTGTCGATCAAGGGCAGCGACCCCAGCGAGCTGACCGTGCGCTCCAGCAACAGCACGGTCAGGTACGCCGGGTTCTGCCGGACCCGCGAGTCGGTCTGGGTCGCGATCTCGTCCCGCGCGGTCGCCAGGCGCATGACGCCGTTGCGGTGCACGACACCGTGGTCGTCGACGAAACCCCTTGGCAGCACGAACGGATACTCCGTGCGCAGTGCCGTGTCGGGCGCGGTCAGGTGTGGCGCGCTCATCACGCCGCCACGATCGCTTCGCAGGTGATCTTGCACTCGATCGTCGCGACGTCCGCCGAGCCCGCCTTCATGCTGCTGACCGTCACGTCCGAGCACCACGCGTTGTGCAGCTTGTAGACGATCTGGATGGTCGGCGGCTCCGAGGCGTCCATCACCGTGAGCAGGCCGTCGAGCCGGGCCTTCGGGTCACCGCTTCGGGCGAGCCCGTGCCACGCCATGATGAGCTTGCTGCCCTCGGTGTCGAGGCCGCGTTTGAGCGTGACGGTGGGCGGCTCGGTCTTGCCGTACTGCTTGGTGTGGATGGTGTGGCCGCGGTCGTCGTTGTAGATGTACTCCTGCGAGCCGACCTTCGACGTGATGCCACCCAGTTCCTGGAACGCGATCCGGCCCAGCGGTGCGGGGAAATCGATGACGAACCGGGCCGCGCTGACGACCTGCTGCTGTTGCGTGCCCAAAGGCATGGACGCTCACCCTCTCATCCGATGAGAATGCTGTCGCATTCGATCGTGGCTTTCATCATCACGACGTTCGCCGCCCCGGCCTGCGTGGAATCGATGTCGAGTTTCGCGCACCACGCGTTTTCCAGCGTGCACACGATCGACACCTCACCGGACGCGTCCATGATGGTGAAGATCGCCGGCAGTTTCGCCAGCGGGTTGTTCATCCGGGCCAGCATGTGCCAGCCGAAGAGCTGGGCGAACCCGGTGGCGTCGAGCGCCCGCTTGAGGCTGATCTGCGGTGGCCGCGAGCGCCCGAACTGCTTGGTGTGCACGTTGCCGACCAGCCCGTTGTAGGAGTACTCCTGGCTTTCCACCGTCGTGTTGAACCCGGCGAGCTCGGAGAAACCGAGCCCGGTCGCCCAGCCCTCGCAGGAGATCCAGAAGCGGGCGGCGCTGACCACCGCGGTCATGGCGATCCTCCACCCTTACTCGTCGAGCGCCGCGCCCTCGGAGAACTGCGAGAGGCGGAAGACGACGAATTCGGCGGGTTTCACCGGCGCGATGCCGACGTCGACGGTCAGGATGCCGGCGTCCCGGTTCTCCTCGGGGTTGTTCTCGGCGTCGCACTTGACGTAGAACGCCTGTTCCGGGGTGCGGCCGAAAAGCGCGCCCGAACGCCAGACCCGGCGCAGGAACATGCTGATCGTGCGTTCCACCGAACGCCACAGGAATTCGTCGTTCGGTTCGAATACGACCCAGTTGGTGCCGCTGAGGATCGACTTCTCCACGTAGTTGAAAAGCCGCCGCACGTTCAGGTAGCGCCATTCCGGGTCGCTGGAGAGCGTCCGCGCGCCCCAGATCCGGATGCCCTGGCCGGGGAACGCCCGGATGCAGTTCACGCCGATCGGGTTCAGCTGGTCGTGCTCGCCGCGGGTGAGCCCGGACTGCAGGTCGATGACGCCGCGGATGGTCTCGTTGGCCGGCGCCTTGTGCACGCCGCGGGTGTCGTCGTTGCGGGCCCAGATGCCCGCGACGTGCCCGCTCGGCGGCACGAAGACCGGCTTGCCGCTGCGCGGGTCCATGACCTTGATCCACGGCCAGTACAGCGTCGCGTACTTCGAGTCGTAGCCGGCGACGTTCATCCGCCAGTCCTTGACCTGCTGCGGGCGCATGTCCGGGGGCGGGTCGAGGATCGCGACGCGGTCGGACATGAGCTCGCAGTGCGCGATCATCGCGGCCTGCACCGCGCGGACGCCCTCGTCGTCGATGACGCCGTTCTGGTGGGCCATCATCAGGTCCGGCACCGCCAGCATGGTCACGTCGTCGATCGCCTCGAGCCCGGCGAACCCGGTGCGGTCGGCCGCGTCGCCCACGTAGTCGTCCGCGCTCAGCCGGGCCGGCACCGGCGCCTCCGCCGCCGCGGCGGCCAGCGTGACCTGGGTTCCCTTGCGCGGCACGGCAAGCGTGCCGCCCTTGGTCTCCTCCTCGACGGCGACCAAAGTGGACTGGCGCAACGCGGTCTGCACGTTCGCGGGCCCGCGCTTGGTGGTGAGGTTGTCGAAGACCTCTTCCTTCTCGCCCTGCTTCACCACGAGCTTGAAGCTCTCCTCGCCGGGCTCGGACGGGTCCTGCACCTCCACGGTGATCGGACCCGCGCCCGCGTCAGTCGCCACCGCGCGCAACGCCAGCGGCTTCCCGCCCTTCGCGGCGGGCAACTCGGCTCGCGCGGCGGCGGGCAGCTGCGCGTGACCGTTGTTGCCGGCGTCGGCGTTGCCGCCGCCGATCCGCACGATGTACGCGGCGCCACCGCCGTTGGAGAAGTAACCGTAGACGGCGTGCGCGAGGTAGCCGCCCTCGATGAAGCCGCCGAAGGCCTGGGTGAACTGGGTCCAGTTCGTGACCAGCACCGGTTCGTTGACCGGTCCCATCTCGGCGAAACCGACGAACGCGGCCACCGCCGTGCCGACGCCTTCGATGGGCTTCGAGCCGGAGGAAACCTCCTCCATGTACACGCCAGGTGACAGATAACTCGGCATCGCCCCTCCCAACCACTGCGGGTGTCGCGGTCACTGTCCATCGCCCGGGACCGCTCGCACCACAAGCCAACGAGCAGGCCGCGTTGCCTCATGGGGTATGCCCCGAAGGCCGATGACGTGCCCCGTCGCGACTGCCCCGCCGGCCGGCGGCGACGGATGCTCGACGCGTGCTGCACGACGTGGACACCGTGGTGCGGTCGATGCTCGCCGAGGCGCTGCCCGCGGGGACGGCCGTGCGTTTCGACCCGCCCGACCCGGCCTGGCGGGCCGGGGGAGAGGCGGTCGGTGCGCTGCTCTACCGCGTGGTCGAGGACCTGGCCGCGCGTGCGGCGGCCTGGTCGGACGTGCGCGACGGGAACGGCAGGGTGACCGCACGCGTGCCGGTCTCGCGCCGCTACCAGCTCACCTACCTGCTGACGGCGTGGGCGGCGGACGTCGAACGCGAACACGCCTTGCTGGGCATGGCGCTCGCCGGGCTCGGTGTCGGCACATCGGTGCCGGAGCAACACCTGCACGGCGGCCTGCACGACGTCGCGCTCGCGGTGGCGAGCCCCGAGTTCGCGCCCGCGCCGCTGGACCTGTGGTCGGCGCTGGGCATCCCGCCGCGCGCGAGCATCGAGCTCGTGCTCACGGCGCCGGTGCCGATGCCGGTGGTCACCGAACTCGCGCCTGCGCCGGCACAGGTCGACCTCGGCATCGCCGGGTCGCGTCCACCGGACCCGGAACCCGTGCGGTCGGTGCCGCCGCCGCGCGGCCGGATCACGGAGAGCCCCGCATGAGCGAAGCTTGCGAGCGAATCATGGATGTCATGCGCCGAAGGGACCGGACACCGTCTCGCGTCCGCGAGGTGATCGCATGAGTCAGCCCGCGGCCAAGATGGGCGATGCGGTGACCGGGACCGACACGCACATCGTCATGGTGCCGTCGCCGGGTGGGCCGGTGCCGACGCCGCAACCGTTCCCGTTCAACGCCAAGATCCTGAACGGCTGCAGCACGAACGTCCTGATCGCCGGGAAGCCCGCGGCCGTGGTGGGCAGCGAGGCCGTGATCGTGCCGCCGCACGTGCCGTCGTCCGGCTCGTTCCAGAAGCCGCCGACCAACAACGGCAAGATCGTGGTGGGCAGCCCGACGGTGCTGATCAACGGCAAGCCCGCGGCCCGCAACGGCGACAAGGTCCTCACGTGCAACGACCCGGTCCCGCTCCCAGTGGGCACGATCATCGCGGTGGGCACGGTCCTGGTGGCTTGAGCAAGGCCATCCTCGTCCCGTAGTCGAGACGGGGATGCCGACTTCCCGCCATGGCGGAGCGGCCGGCGAGGGAGCACCCTCGCCGGCCGCACCGTGCCGTGGCACGACCGGCCTGGCGGTGGACCGGTCTACCTGCTGCCCAAGTCGATCGAGCAGCACGTCGCCGACGGCAGCCTCACGGAGCGGTGAGCTCGCGAGCCTGGGTGATGAACACGTCCAGCACACCGTCGCCGACGAGGGCCTGGCGGATGCCCCAGCGGTTGGTGTTGCCCGTCTTCGTCGCCTTCGCCTGGGCCACGAGGGCATCGGCGGACGCGGTGAGCTGCCGGGCCTGCTGCTGGTCGCCGTTGTCGGCGGCGACCAGCGCGTCGAGCTGGTCGACCAGCGCGGCGCCCCACAACGCGGTGGCGTCCAGCCACGGCCCGGCGTCCGTGACGAAGGCCGGGGACACGGCCCCGTCGCGGATCACCCCTGGCGCGTCGGCGATCCGCTGCGCGTACGCACGCAGCTCCGTTGCCGCGCCGGCGTGGTCACCGGCGTTCCAGCGCTGCCAGAACGCGTCGACGCGAGCGGCCAGCGCGGGGGCCTGCGGCTGCCACGGCGTCGTGCCGAACGTCGGCGCGAGGTGCTCCAGGTCGGCGAACACCAGCATGGCGTCGACCGCCCGCTGGTCGCCGTCGGTCAGGTGCGCCAGGGCCAGCGGCCAGGACTTCGCGGCGGAGTAGGCCTTGTCGTTCCACGCGAAGTCCGCGACCCCGAACTCGGCGACCTCGCTCGCGGCCTCCTGGTTCATCGGGTTGGACACGATCCCGCTCAGGTAGTCCGACAACCCGGCCTGGCGCTTGTCGTAGGGCGCCAGCAGCAGCCGTCCGCCGGACTGGCCGTAGTCGTTGACCGGGTAGTTGTCCCACAGGAAGACCTTGCGTCCGTACACAGTGGACACCTGGTCGGCCTGGCCGGTGGTGATGCTGGGCGGCACCACGTCCGTGCCGGTCCACTGCACGACCACCGACGGGTCCAGGTGCTCGCGCAGCTGCGTCTTGTACGCCGAGTCGGCCAGGTCGCTGTACTCGGTCGGCACGGTCTGCAGCGGCTTGGTGCCGGGATGCGTGGCGATGAAGTTCTGCGCGATGTCGTTGAGCAGCGACACCTGCGCGGCCCCGGCGGCCGAGCGGCCCGGAGCGCCGTACGCCGTCTGGTCGGCGGCGCAGTTCCAGCGCGTGTAGGAGATGTCGTCGAACGGCATGGAGAACGACCGCACGCCGAGGTCGTACACCGACTGGAACTTCGCGAACACCGCCGCCCGGTCCGCGGGCGACGAGAAGCAGATCGACACGCCGGGGGACAGCGCGTAGGTGAACTCGACGTGGTTGGCCGTTGCCGCCTGGGCCAGCGTGCCCAGGGTGGCGAGCTGGTCGGCCGGGTACGCGTCACGCCAGCGCGCACGCAGGTAGGCGTCGTCCTTCGCGCTGTAGACGTAGGTGTTGGCCTTGACCGAACCCAGGAACTCCAGCTGCCGCACGCGGTCCGCGGTCGTCCACGGTGGACCGTAGAAGCCCTCGATCGATCCGCGCAGCGCCATGTTCGGCCAGTCCTGCACCGACGCGCCGGCGAGCTTCCAGCTCTGCCCGGACCGGACGAAGAGCTGCCGCAACGTCTGCACGCCGTAGTACTGCCCGGCGCCGTCGCGCCCGGCGATGACGACCTCGTCGCGGTCGACCCGCAGCGTGTAGCCCTCGGCCTGGGTCGGCACGGACGCGATTTCGGGTCCGCCCAGGCGGATCACGAGGCCACCGTGGTTGTCGTTGTCCGTGACCACCTTGTGCACGCCGTGCGCGCGCAGCTGGGTGGTGAGCAGGTCGAGCGCGGGCTTGTCGGTCGCCGAGTCCGTGACGACCGTGACGGTGCTCGGCACCTGGACGTCCGCGCCGTCGCGGGAAATCTGTTGCGGAGTGGGCGACACCGGCGGCAGCGCCTGCGGTGTGGCTGCGGGCGCCGCGTCGGCGACGGGCGCGCCGAGGGCGATGGTCGCCAGGCCGGCGACGACCGCGGCGAGCTGGATTCTCATGGGCTTCCTTCTTCTCAGGCGGCCGGGGGCACGGTGCGGTACAGGGCGACGGTTGAAACCCTTGGCGTGGCCCGGGATTGGGTGACGACCACGCGCAGCCGGTCGGCCGTGACCGGTGCGGTGAGGGTGATCAGCCGGGTGTAGCCGATCGTGGTCACCGTCCCGATCGACTTCCACGTGCCATCGACGCGGGCTTGCACGACCGCGCCCTCGATGTGCTGACCGCGGGTGATGTCCTCGCCGAGGCGGATCTGGTCGAACGTGGTCGGTCCGGCGAGCGGCAGGTCCAACGTGCCGGTGAGCGCGCCGCGGGCCGGCGACCACGCGGTGGTCAGCTCGTCGTCGGTGACCACGGAGTTCCCCGGGACCAGGTTGCGGGCCTGGGTCTGGGCAACGGAACCGCCGAACGACGCCAGCTGGGCCGCGTCGGTGTCGGCGATCTTGCCGTCCGGCCCCGGCGGGACGTTGAGCAGCAGCGAGGAGTTGCGCCCGACCGTGCGGCGGTAGATGTCCACGAGCTGCGCGGCGGTCTTGGGCTGCTGGCTCGGGTGGAAGAACCAGCCGGGCCGGATCGAGACGTCGGACTCGGCGGGCGCCCACTGCACGTAGCGCACCGACGGATCGGCGAGCACCGTGCGGGACCCGAGGTCAGTGGCCGTCGCGCCACCGAGGAACAGCTCCTCGTTGTGCGCGGTGTTCGGGTCGCCGGTGGTGGGCAGCGCGCTCCACTCGGTCGTGCGGGCCGAACCGCCCTCGTTGCCGACCCAGCGCACGCCGGCGGGACCGGCGAACGTCACGGTGTCCGGCGACAGCTTGTGGATCATCGAGAACCAGGTGGTGAAGTCGTAGGTCTCGCTGATCCCGCGGTCGCGCCACGGGTTCGCGCCGTCGAGCCACAGCTCGTCGATCGGGCCGTACTGGGTGAAGAGCTCGTAGAGCTGGTTCAAGTAATAGGCGTTGTAGTCGTCCTCCTGGACCGTGAACTTCGGCAGCTCGCCGTGCGCGAGCGCGGCCGCACGGTCGTCGTTCGGGACCAGCGTGGGGATCGTGCGTTGCGTGATCGCGCTGCCGCTGCCGTAGCGGCCCTCGCCGCGGGGCGCGCTGTCGCGGTCGTCCCAGGTCGCCTGCTCCTCGATGGAAAGCGGTTGGCCGGCCTGGACCTTCGCCGCGATCCGCTGGACCTCGCTCGCGAAGAACGCCTTGGGCAGCTCGGCGCCGTCTGCGGGGGAGAGGTAGACGCCGATCTTCAGGCCCTGCGCGCGGGCCGAGTCGATGTAGTCGCGCAGGACGTCACCGCGCGGGTTGGCGCCGTTCGCCCACCACGGGCTCGCGACGACCGAGTGGTTGGTGTAGCGCGTCGGGTAGAGCACGAACCCGTCGTGGTGCTTGACGGTCAGCATCACCTGCGTGACGCCCGCGGCCTTGAGCGAGCGCATCCACTGGTCGGTGTCGACCACCGGCGGGTCGAAGCGCGACTCGGGTTCCGCGCCGGAGCCCCATTCGCGGTCGGTGAACGTGTTCATGCCGAAGTGGGTGAACGCGGTGACCGGCCGCTGCTGCCACGCGACCTGCCCTTCGCGCGGGACGACGTTGGCCGCCTTGGCCAGCACGCGGTCGAAGTCGTCGCAGGGCAGCACCTGCATGATCGAGGCGGGTTTGATGGCGCCGGTGCAGCCACTGCTCTGCGGGGCTGCGGCGGCGGGAACGCTTGCGGCACTGAAAACTGCGGCGAGCACTGCGCCGGCGGCGACAAGACCGCGCACCGTCGAAGTCGGCATCTGCTTCCTCCTGGAGAGGCCAGCGGGGGTCTTCCCGGCGAACCTTAGGCGGGCTAAGCATCAGATGTCTAGACCTATTTCGATGCAGTTGGAGCGGTCAACAGGCGTTGGTGGCGCTGAGTGATCGGATCTTTGGTCACAAGAGGGAAGCTCGATGTGGTCAATTGACCACATCGGACGGTGTGGGCCGAATGGCGTCAAGAACGTCCAATCAGTTGATTGATTCACCGAGTAGCGCGGGCTTACGGTGCTCCTTGGCCACACCTCGGCCAGCGTCGATCGAGGAGGAACCAGATGTCCCGCAAGGTGCCACGCAAGGCGCTCGGCGCCGCGTTGGCGTTCGTGTTGGCCGGGGCCGCGCTGGCCGTCGTGCCGAGCATCGCGTCCGCGTCCGACGACCGCCAGACCGCGGTGGTGTCGCTCGGCGACAGCGCCATCTCCGGCGAGGGCGCCGGCAACTACGAGTCCGGCACCGAAGGGGAGAACGGCGACTGGTGCCACCGCTCGGCCAACGCGCTCGTGCACCAGACCCAGCTGGCCGACAAGACGATCAACCTCGCGTGCTCCGGCGCCGACTCCGCGAACGTCTCGCTCGACGACACCACGCACTACACCGAGGGCTCGCAGGCCCGCAGGCTGATCGACGTCGCGCGGCAGTACCGCGTCACGACGGTCATCCTGCAGGACGGCGCCAACGACGACCCGCAGTTCGCCGACACGATCCTCGACTGCATCGAGCGCTGGCTGAACCCGTTCGGGTCCGGCTGCGCCAAGCACCTGCGCACGGACTGGCCGCAGCGCCTGGCCGCCATGCAGCCGAAGGTGACGCACGCGGTCAACGACATCAAGGAGGCCATGCGCCAGGCCGGCTACGCCGACGGCAGCTACACCTTCGTGCTGACGTCGTACGCCTCGCCGGTGACCGAGCACATGGACTCCGTGCTGCACGGCCCGCAGGGTTGCCCGCTGCGCCTCGACGACGCGAAGTACGGCCGCACCGAAGCGGTCCCGCAGTTCGCCGACGCGCTGCACCAGGTCGCGAACAACACCGGGATCAAGTTCATCGACTTCTCCCGGGCCACCGAAGGCCACGAGGCCTGCAGCGGCGGCAGCGACAAGTCCTCGGAGTGGCAGAACCGGATCACGGTGGACCCGTGGGCCTGGGTGCACGGCGGCCTCGACGCGATCGGCATCCACATGGCGCAGCAGTCGTTCCACCCCAACGCCCTCGGCCACTCCCAGCTCGGCCGGTGCGTGACCGAGTTCGTGCAGTCGGGTTCGCAGTCGGGCCAGTGCCTGGCCGGTTCCGACGGCAACCTCCACGCCACGGTGTCGGCTGCGGCCAACTCGTAGGACCCGCCGCACTCCCGCGGTGATGACGGACGGCCCGTACCCCCGAAACGGGCCGTCCGTCGGCGTGTCCGGGCACCGTGCACAATCCGCGTCATGACAGAAGCGCCGCAGGTCGGCAAGGAACCGGTCGCGTCGTCCCTGCCCCGGGCGCTGGCCGAACTGGTGGCGTGGGTCGCGGTGCCGTGGGCGCTGGCGCCCCACTCGGTGGTGCTGGCGATCCTCGCGGATGTGCTGCTGATCGGGTTGCCCACGGTGTTCGCGACGCCGGGCGACAAGCGCGGTGTCGTGGTGGCGGTGCCCGGCTGGGTGACGATCGCGTTGGTGGTCCTGCAGTTCGTGGCGGCTCTCGTCGGCGCGTGGGTGGCGTGGCCCGTGTGGGCGGCGATCTTGGTGACCGTCCTGGTCGTCGTGGCCACGGTGGTGGAGATCCCCCGCTGGCGGCGGCTCAGCAGGTGATCTTGTTCTTCAGAGAAGAACCTTCCGGTCCCGCCACGCTGATCGGAGCAACGTGACGGCGCTGGCGGACAACCGCGGCTCGAGCCGGTCGATCGCCTCCTCGGTGAACGGAACCCGTTTGGTGTCGTTCATGCCGATGACGCTGCCCTCATCGTTGACCGCCACCATGGCGCCGAACAGCCGGTCGAACTCGAGTGCTTCCACCACGGCGACGGTGAGCTGCTGAACTCCCAGTTCCAGCGGCTCGACGACCAGGCCGTAGTGCCACAGCCGGAGGAACCCGCGGCGCCGAGCCCGCTCGAATCGGTCGAATGGCTCGTCGTGCGCATAGTCGATCGACCGCGAGCCGCACCCGTCGTGCTCGGGGTTGCCGAGGAACTCCTCGGAGAACTCCCGCATGATGTTGCGCCACAAAGAGAAGTCGTTGCGGACATCGGCCGGGGCCGGGGAGGTCGGCTGGAACTCGCCCGCGGGCATCACGTGGCACAGGCCGCCGCCGTCCGCGACCTTGCCACCGTCGCGTTCGTGCAACACCATGGTCGGCTCTTCGCCGATGCCACCGCGCCTGATGGTCAGCGTGTTGATCCCCGGCGACATGAGCAGCTTGCGCGGGTCGAACGGATCCGCGATCGCCGCTCGAAGCGGGAGCAGGTCAAGTCGCGGGATCTGCCGGCCCGAGTCGAGCCAGGCGCGCTTGAACTCGTGCGCCACCATTTGCTTGAGGTTGAACACCTCAAAGAATGTCGTGGTGGTGAAGCTCATGCCCAGTGATGGCGTCGGGTCGATTCCAGCGAGCCGGTAGCTGGGCCGGTTCTCCAGCAGCCGGGGGCGCACCAGGTCGCGCACGGCCCGGCTGTAGTCGGAGTAGCGGGCGCCGCTGTCGGTGAGCGGCAGCAGGTCGGTCGTCACCTCAGGCGGCGTGTGCGGCGGCGCGTCGGGGGTCCACCGCAGCCGGACCGAGTCGAGCTCGACCGGTTGGTCGAGCAACCAGCCCGGCCCAGCCAACACGTGACCGCCCGGCGCGCGCTGCGACTTCGGGTACAGCCACGCTGCCAGCTCGGTCAGCTCCCGGCCGCGAACCCCTGGCGCCTGCCGGACCCGCAGCCATTCCTCCTGGCTGACCTTGATCGTCTCGACCGGCACGGTTCGCCGGATCCGCATTTCCCGACAGTATCGGGTGGTGACCAGCGCGATCGCGGCCGCGCCTGGTTCGTGAAGGTCGCCCGCGACCGGAGCGAGCCAGGCGGTCAAGAGGCCGCGATCCGCGCGAACGGAGAGAGCGCCATCGGCACTGTCGGCGGGGATCACCCAGCCGGCTCCGCCTCGGCCACGGCCTTGAGGTGAGCGTTGCGCCGGCGGATCAGCCGATGCAGGTACCGATTGAGCACAGCGACCTCGGCGAGGACCCCGAGCGGGCCGAGCGGAGCGGCGAACTCGACCGTGTCCAGCATGACGGTTCCGCCGATACCGTCCGGCTCGAAGGCGTGGCGGTGGAGCCATCGCCGGAACGGACCGGTGACCTGCTCGTCGACGAAGCCGGCCGGTGGGTCGTAGGCGGTGACCCGGGCGGTCATCCGCCACCGCAGACCGAAGTGGCGCGCCTGCCACGTGACCTGGTCGCCGAGCCGCAGCCGGCCGGTTGTCGTGCCGTCGATCGCCTGCTCGCCCGAACCGGCCATCGACTCCGTGTGCGTCTGCACCTGCAGCGAGAGGTCGAAGACCCGCCGCGGTGGTGCGGCGATGGCGGTGACGATCTCCAATCTCGGCACGCGACGACTTTACGGAGGCGGCCGCGCGATCGGCGGTGTCGGTGGTGCCATCTAGGGTTGTGGGTGTGGCCGATCCGTCGACCTACCGACCGTCGCCGGGCACGATCCCGGAAGCACCCGGCGTCTACAAGTTCCGTGACGCCGGGCGTCGTGTCATCTATGTAGGGAAAGCAAAAAGCCTGCGCAGCAGGCTGAACTCGTACTTCGCCGACCTCGCCGGGCTGCACCCGCGCACCCGCCAGATGGTGACCACGGCCGCCTCCGTCGAGTGGACCGTGGTCGGCACCGAGGTCGAGGCGCTGCAGCTCGAGTACAACTGGATCAAGGAGTTCGACCCGCGGTTCAACGTCCGCTACCGCGACGACAAGTCCTACCCGGTGCTCGCGGTCACGCTGCACGAGGAGTTCCCGCGCCTGCACGTCTACCGCGGCCCGCGCCGCAAGGGTGTGCGCTACTTCGGCCCCTACGCCCACGCGTGGGCCATCCGCGAGACGCTCGACCTGCTCCTGCGGGTCTTCCCCGCGCGCACCTGCTCGGCCGGCGTCTTCAAGCGGCACGGTCAGATCGGGCGCCCGTGCCTGCTCGGCTACATCGACAAGTGCTCGGCGCCGTGCGTCGGCCGGGTCACCGCCGACGAGCACCGGTCGATCGTCGAGGACTTCTGCGACTTCCTGGCCGGGCGCACCGACCTGATGATGAAGCGGCTCGAACGCGAGATGTCCGCGGCCTCCGAAGAGCTCGAGTTCGAGCGGGCGGCCCGGCTGCGCGACGACCTCGCCGCGCTGCGCCGCGCGATGGAGAAGCAGGCCGTCGTGCTCGGCGACGGCACCGACGCCGACGTCGTGGCCTTCGCCCACGACGACCTCGAGGCCGCGGTCCAGGTCTTCCACGTGCGTGGCGGCCGGGTCCGCGGCCAGCGCGGCTGGGTGATCGACAAGATCGAGGAGCTCGACGAGGCGGGCCTGGTCGACCAGTTCCTCGGCCAGTTCTACGGTGACCAGGCCGAGGAGGACGACCAGACCGGTGGCAGCGCCGTGCCGCGCGAGGTGCTGGTGCCCGCCCTGCCCGAGGACGCCGAGGCGGTCGGCGACTGGCTCTCCCGGCTGCGCGGCTCGCGGGTCAACGTGCGCATCCCGCAGCGCGGCGACAAGAAGGCCTTGATGGAGACCGTCGAGCGCAACGCGAAGGAAGCGTTCACCCAGCACAAGCTGCGCCGCGCCGGTGACCTCACCGCGCGTTCGGCCGCCCTGCAGGAGCTGCAGGACAACCTGGGGCTCGACACCGCGCCCCTGCGCATCGAGTGCATCGACATCAGCCACATCCAGGGCAGCGACGTCGTCGCCTCGCTCGTGGTGTTCGAGGACGGCCTGGCTCGCAAGTCCGAGTACCGCAGGTTCGCCATCAAGGAGGCCGCCACCGAGGGCGACGTGGCGTCCATCGCGGAGGTCGTGCGCCGGCGGTTCGCCCGCTACAAGAGCGAGACCGCGAACGATGACCCAGGTGTGCCCGACCACCGTCCTGGCATCGACCCCGAGACCGGGAAGCCCCGCAAGTTCGCCTACCCGCCGAACCTGCTGGTCGTCGACGGCGCCGGCCCGCAGGCCAACGCGGCCGCCGACGTGCTCGCCGGGCTGGGCATCCAGGACGTCGCGGTGATCGGGCTGGCCAAGCGGCTGGAGGAGGTCTGGCTGCCGGTCGAGCCGGAGCCGGCCATCCTGCCGCGCACCAGCGAGGCGCTCTACCTGCTGCAACGGGTGCGCGACGAGGCGCACCGGTTCGCCATCGCCTACCACCGGCAGAAGCGGTCCAAGCGGATGACCACCTCGGCCCTCGACGAGGTGCCCGGGCTGGGGCAGACCCGCAAATCCGCGCTCATCAAGCACTTCGGCTCGCTCAAGCGGCTGCGTGGGGCGAGCGTCGCCGAGATCAGCGAGGTGCCCGGCATCGGCACCCGCACCGCCGAGGCCGTGCACGCCGCGCTCACCGGCGCGGCACCGGCCACAATGGACGCACAAGACGCACCGGAGGGGCAGTCATGACCGACGAAGAAACGCGGGGACGACCAGACAAGAGCGGGGTGGAAGTCGCCGTGGTCACCGGGTTGTCCGGGGCCGGGCGCAGCACCGCCGCCAAGTGCCTGGAGGACCTCGGCTGGTTCGTGGTCGACAACCTGCCGCCGGAACTGATCGCCACGATGGTCGAGCTCGGCGCGCAGGCCCGCGGCGTGATCACGAAGGTCGCCGTCGTGATGGACGTGCGCAGCCGCGCGTTCACCGACGACCTGGCCTCGGTCATCCGCGACCTCGACGCCCGCGGCTACAAGCCGCGCGTGCTGTTCCTCGAGGCCACCGACGACGTGCTGATCCGCCGGTTCGAGCAGGTCCGGCGCAGCCACCCGATGCAGGCCGACGGCCGGCTGATCGACGGCATCAAGGCCGAGCGCGACCTGCTGACGCCGCTGCGCGAAGAGGCCGACCTGGTCGTCGACACCACGGGGCTGTCGGTGCACCAGTTGCGGGCCAAGATCGAGGACGTCTTCGGCACCGAGTCCAGCCTGCAGACCCGTGTGACGGTGTTGTCCTTCGGCTACAAGTACGGCCTGCCGATGGACTCCGACCTCGTGATGGACGTGCGGTTCCTGCCGAACCCGTTCTGGATTCCGGAGCTGCGCGACCAGACCGGCAAGGACCCCGAGGTGCGCAACTACGTGCTCACGCAGGAGGGTGCGGACGAGTTCCTCGACCGCTACCACGACCTGCTCCGCCTGATCGGCGCCGGCTACCGGCGCGAGGGCAAGCGGTACATGACGCTCGCGGTCGGCTGCACCGGCGGCAAGCACCGCAGCGTGGCGATCGCCGAAGAACTGGCCCGCCGTATGTCCACTGAGGACGGAACGGCGGTCAAGGTCGTCCACCGGGACTTGGGGCGTGAGTGAGCGCTGATCTCAAGGCCGTGGCTTTGGGTGGCGGGCACGGGTTGCAGGCCACCCTCGGCGCCCTGCGCCGGATCACCCCCGACGTGACCGCGGTGGTGACCGTCGCCGACGACGGCGGCTCGTCCGGGCGGTTACGCCGGGACTTCGGCCTGCTGCCGCCGGGCGACCTGCGCAAGGCGCTGACCGCCCTCGCGGGCGACGGCGCCGACGACTGGGCCGGGGTGCTGGAGCACCGCTTCGGCGGCACGGGCGCGCTGGCCGGGCACGCGGTGGGCAACCTGCTCATCGCCGGGCTGATCGAGGTGCTCGACGACCCGGTGCTCGCGCTCGCGAAGGTCGCGGAGCTGCTGGGCCTGACCGGTCGCGTGCTGCCGATGAGCCTGGAGCCGCTCGACATCGAGGCCGACGTCGAGGGCGTCGATGAGGACCCGACCGCGATGCGCCGCATCCGCGGGCAGGTCGCCGTCGCCTCCACGCCGGGCCGGGTGCGCCGGATCCGCCTGCACAGTGCCACCCGCCCGGGTGAACCTCCATCGGCTTGCCCGGAAGCGGTGCAAGCGGTGCGTGACGCCGACGTCGTCCTGCTCGGCCCCGGTTCGTGGTTCACGTCCGTGCTGCCCCACCTGCTGGTCCCTGAGCTGCATGAAGCGTTGGTGACCACTTCTGCGACACGTCTGTTGGTACTGAACCTCGTCCCCCAACCGGGGGAGACCACGGGGTTCTCACCCGAACGGCACCTGGACGTACTCTGCGAGCACGCACCACGGCTGCGGGTCGACGCGGTGATCGCCGACGCGGATGCGGTGGCGACGCCCGACCGGCTACGCAAGCGGGCGGCGGGCGGGCTGGGGGCGACCACCCGGCTCGACGTCGTCGCGGCACCCGGGGCGGGTTGGCGGCACGACCCGGAATCGCTCGCGAAGAGCTTCCGGGCCGCGCTGGCCGAGGTGCGGGGGGCCTGACCGGCGCGAACACTGCGCCGTGATGGGATTGAGGCCGGGAGCGTGGCTCGGGGACCCCGGGCGCGGGGAGAGGAGCACCTGTGGCGATGACCGCTGCCGTCAAGGACGAGCTGAGCAGACTTGCCGTGTCGAAGACGTGTTGCCGGCGGTCCGAGGTGTCGTCGCTGCTGCGCTTCGCGGGCGGCCTGCACATCGTCGGCGGCCGGGTCGTGGTCGAGGCCGAGCTGGACACCGGCGCGGCCGCACGCAGGTTGCGCAAGGAGGTCCACGAGCTCTACGGCCACCACGCGGACGTGCACGTGATCACGTCCGGCGGGCTGCGCAAGGGCACCCGGTACGTGGTGCGCGTGGTCAAGGACGGCGACGGGCTCGCCCGGCAGACAGGCCTGCTCGACACGCGGGGTCGCCCGGTCCGCGGGCTGCCGGCCGCGGTGGTGTCCGGGGGCGTGTGCGACGCGGAAGCCGCGTGGCGCGGGGCTTTCCTGGCGCACGGCTCGCTGACCGAGCCGGGCCGCTCGTCGGCGCTCGAGGTGACCTGCCCGGGTCCCGAGGCGGCGCTGGCGTTGGTCGGCGCGGCGCGGCGGCTGGGGATCCAGGCGAAGTCGCGTGAGGTGCGTGGCGCCGACCGCGTGGTGATCCGCGACGGTGACGCGATCAGCGCGTTGCTCACCCGGCTCGGCGCGCATTCCAGCGTCCTGGCGTGGGAGGAGCGGCGGATGCGCCGCGAAGTGCGTGCGACCGCGAACCGGCTGGCGAACTTCGACGACGCCAACCTGCGGCGCTCGGCGCGGGCCGCGGTGGCGGCGGCGGCGCGGGTGCAGCGGGCGATCGAAATACTGGGCGAGAACGCGCCCGATCACCTGATCATGGCGGGCAACCTGCGCCTGGCGAACCGGCAGGCTTCGCTGGAGGAGTTGGGCCAGCTCTCGGACCCGCCGATGACGAAGGACGCGGTGGCCGGCCGCATAAGGCGTCTGCTGGCCATGGCGGACAAGCGCGCCAAGGAACTAGGCGTCCCGGACACGGAGTCGGCGGTAACCCCCGACATGCTCGAAGCCGAAGCCTGACTGGCGGCCCAGGTCGGCAGGGCCGGGTAACCCAAGCCCGGTAAGCAAAAACCCAACCGTCACGGTTTCGGGCCGGCCTGGTTCGTGGAGGTCGGTCACGACCGGAGCGAGCCAGGCCATGAGAGGCCCGAAACCCGCGCGCAGCGAAGCGCGCGCCATCCAACACAGCCACAACGGCCTCGGCCCGGGCTGCCTCGTGGAGGTCGCTCGCGACCGGAGCGAGGCAGGCCATGAAGGGGCCGAGGCCCGCGCGCAGCGAAGCGCGCGCAGTTAGACACTGTGACCTGGGTCGCATTGTGGGTTGGTTTGTATCCCAGAGAGCAGGTGGTTGCTCTTGTTCCGTGGGGATTCCGATTGGGGACGTTTACCGGGGTTCGAGGGGGATGCCGGTCAGCGCGGTGCAACGGATCTGCCCCGGGGGGCGGATGTGGGAGGGGTTCGGCGGGGAGGCCGGCCTCTCCCACATTGCGTCATCCCACATTGCGCCACCCACTTTGCGTCCGGGCACATGGTGGGACGAGGGTGGTGACGTCTCCCTCTGATTCGATAAAGTCGACGTAGGGCCAGGGTCTCGTGCTGGTCCATGCCGACTAGGGTGTGGCCTTGAGTCGGTAATCCATGCCCATTTCCGGCGGCGGTGCCGGTCGAGCAGGAGGAGTCCCACCCGTGACGGTTCGCGTAGGTGTCAATGGCTTCGGTCGTATCGGCCGCAACTTCTGGCGGGCGGTCCAGGCCAGCGACCACGACATCGAGATCGTCGCGTTCAACGACCTCGGTGACGTGGCGACGATGGCGCACCTGCTGAAGTACGACAGCATCCTCGGCCGGCTGGCCGAGCCCGTGTCGGTCACCGATGACGGCATCAAGGTCGGCGACGCGACCATCAAGGCGCTGGCGGAGCGTGACCCGGGCAAGCTGCCTTGGAAGGACCTCGGTGTCGACGTGGTCGTCGAGTCGACCGGGTTCTTCACGAAGGCGGACGACGCCCGCAAGCACGTCGACGAGGGCGGCGCCAAGAAGGTCATCATTTCCGCGCCGGCCAAGGGCGAGGACCTGACCGTGGTGCTCGGCGCCAACGACGACAAGTACGACGGCTCGCAGACCGTCATCTCGAACGCGTCCTGCACGACGAACTGCCTGGCGCCGCTGGCGAAGGTGTTGCACGACGCGTTCACCATCGAGCGTGGCCTGATGACCACGATCCACGCGTACACGCAGGACCAGAACCTGCAGGACGCGCCGCACAAGGACCTGCGCCGGGCGCGCGCCGCGGCGATCAACATCGTGCCGACGTCGACCGGTGCGGCCAAGGCGATCGGCCTGGTGCTGCCCGAGCTCAACGGCAAGCTCGACGGCTACGCGCTGCGGGTCCCGGTGCCGACCGGTTCGGCCACCGACCTGACCGTGACGCTGGGCCGCGACGTGACCCTCGACGAGGTCAACGCCGCGTACAAGGCGGCCGCCGAGGGCGCGCTGACCGGCATCCTGCGTTACTCGGACGACCCGATCGTGTCGTCGGACATCGTCACCGACCCGGCTTCCTGCATCTACGACGCGCCGCTGACCAAGGTCAACGGCAACCAGGTCAAGGTCGTCGGCTGGTACGACAACGAGTGGGGCTACTCCAACCGCCTCGCGGACCTCACCGCCCTCGTCGGTTCGAAGCTCTGAGAAGGTAGTTCCCCTTGAAGACCCTGGACGACCTGCTGTCCGAGGGTGTTGCGGGTCGGCGCGTGCTGGTGCGCGCCGACCTCAACGTCCCGCTCGACGGCGACAAGATCACCGATGACGGCCGGGTCCGCGCGTCGGTGCCGACGATCAAGAAGCTTGCCGACGCCGGTGCGAAGGTCGTGGTGGCCGCGCACCTGGGCCGGCCGAAGGGCACCCCGGACCCGAAGTTCTCCCTCGCCCCGGTGGCGGCGCGGCTCGGGGAACTGCTCGGCACGAGCGTCGCGCTCGCGCAGGACGTCACCGGTGCGTCAGCACGGTCCACTGTGGACGGCTTGACCGACGGTGCGGTGGCGTTGCTGGAGAACGTGCGCTTCGACGCCCGAGAGACCAGCAAGGACCAGGCCGAGCGGACCGCGCTGGCCAGCGAGTACGCCGAGCTGGCCGACGCGTTCGTCTCCGACGGATTCGGTGTGGTGCACCGCAAGCAGGCTTCGGTGTACGACGTCGCCCGCCTGTTGCCCGCCTACGCCGGTGGCCTCGTGCTGGCCGAGGTCGAGGTGCTGCGCAAGCTCACCGGCGACCCGGCCAAGCCATACGTGGTGGTGCTGGGCGGTTCCAAGGTCTCCGACAAGCTCGCGGTGATCGAGTCGCTGTTGCCCAAGGTGGACCAGCTGCTCGTCGGGGGCGGCATGTGCTTCACCTTCCTTGCCGCACAAGGACTCGGCGTCGGCGACTCGCTGCTCGAGGCCGACATGATCGACACGTGCAAGCGGCTGCTGGCCGAATCCGGCGACAAGATCATGCTGCCGGCCGACGTCGTGATCGCCGACGACTTCTCCGCCGAGGCGAACACCGAGACGGTCCTCGTCGCGCAGATGTACGAGCACTGGAAGGGCCTGGACATCGGCCCGATCACCGTCGAGCGCTACAGCGCGGCGCTGGAGCAGGCGGGCACCGTGTTCTGGAACGGCCCGATGGGCGTGTTCGAGCTGGCCCCGTTCGCCGAGGGCACCCGCGGGGTCGCGCAGGCGATCGCGGGCAGCGGCGCGTTCAGCGTGGTCGGCGGCGGCGACTCGGCCGCGGCGGTGCGCCGGCTGGGCATCGCCGAGGACGGGTTCTCGCACATCTCCACCGGCGGCGGTGCGTCGCTGGAGTTCCTGGAGGGCAAGGACCTCCCCGGTGTCAGCGTGCTGGAGGGCTGAGCGGGTGGCCAGGCAGACGCTCATCGCGGGCAACTGGAAGTGCAATCTGAACCACCGCGAGGCCATCGCGCTGGTGCAGAAGATCGCGCACGGCCTGCCGGAGAAGTACTACGCGAAGGTGGAGGTGGCCGTGCTGCCGCCGTTCACCGACATCCGCAGCGTGCAGACGTCCGTGGACGGCGACAAGCTGCTGCTCAAGTACGGCGCGCAGGACGTGTCGACGCACGACTCGGGCGCGTACACCGGTGAGGTGTCCGCGCCGATGCTCGCGACCCTCGGCTGCACCTACGTCGTGGTCGGGCACTCCGAGCGGCGCGAGTACCACCACGAGACCGACGAACTGGTCGGCAAGAAGGTGCGGGCGACGCTCAAGCACGGCATGGCGCCGATCCTGTGCGTCGGCGAGAAGCTCGAGGTGCGGGAGGAGAACGGCCACGTCGAGCACTGCACGACGTCGCTGCTCGCGTGCCTGAAGGGCTTGAAGGCTGACCAAGTGGGCAAGGTTGTGGTGGCGTACGAACCGGTCTGGGCGATCGGCACCGGCAAGACGGCGACCCCGCAGGACGCGCAGGAGGTCTGTGGCGCCCTGCGCGCGGCGCTGGCCGAGAAGTACGGCCAGGACGTGGCCGACGAGGTGCGCATCCTCTACGGCGGCTCGGTGAAGTCGGCCAACATCGGCGACATCGTGGCGCAGAAGGACGTCGACGGCGCCCTGGTCGGCGGGGCCAGCCTGCAGGCCGAGGAGTTCACCAAGCTCAGCGCCATGGCGGCCGGCGGGCCGTTGCCGTCCTGATCGTTCGGACAGGCCGGTGGTCGAACCACCGGCCTGGACCCGGTAACCTTTGTAGCCGACCTTCCCTACGCGCGAGGACGACATGATTCTGGCAATGCAGATCGGTGCGATCGTCACCAGCTTGATCCTGGTTGTGCTGGTGCTCCTGCACCGTGGCCGCGGTGGCGGCCTGTCGTCCCTCTTCGGCGGTGGGATGCAGTCGAGCTTGTCCGGCTCGAGCGTCGTGGAGAAGAACCTCGACCGGATCACGCTGTTCTTCGGAGCGATCTGGCTGATCTGCATCATCGGCCTCGGGCTGCTGGCAAAGGTGTGACCCGGGCAGTGCCCGGCATGGTGGAGACCTGCGCGGTGGCCTTGACCGGTCAATTCCGCGCCGTGAACACACATTTGGGGGTGTGACGCTCGATGGCTGGTGGTAACGCGATCCGGGGGACCCGGGTCGGTGCCGGGCCGATGGGTGAGTCGGAGCGCGGCGAGTCCGCGCCCCGCGAGACGATCTCGTACTGGTGCGCGAACGGTCACGAATCGCGGCCGTCGTTCGCCCTGGACGCGGAGAAGCCGGACTCGTGGGACTGCCCGCGGTGCGGCCTGCCGGGTGGCCGGGACAAGGAAGCCCCGCCCGCGGCACCGCGCACGGAGCCCTACAAGACCCACCTCGCGTACGTGAAGGAGCGCCGCTCCGACGCCGACGGCGAGGCCATCCTCGCCGAGGCGCTGGCCAAGCTGCGCAAGCAGCGCGAAGGCCTTTCCTAGCGCACGCTCGCCGGCTGAACCCGCGACTTCTGGGGTCTCACCAGCCGGTTCCCGCCAACGCGTGTCCCGCGAGTGCAACCTTGCGGTGCACCGCGGGAACGGCGGCGAGTCTGCGCGCGTTCGCTGGAATGGAAGGTGCGCGCGAGCGTCGAGGATCAGGGGCAACGGTTGCACGAACCGTGCACAAAGTTCTCTGGGCTTCGTCGGTCGGGTGTCTGATGCCGTCTTGAGTCAGCCGTCATCGCCCGGTGCGTGCTGCGCCGGGCGATGAGGAACTCAGCCGGCCGCCAGGCGATGACGGGTGAGGGCTCAGCCGGCCGCCAGGCGATGGCCGGTGAGGGTTCAGCAGGCCAAGCGACAGCGGGTGAGGGGCTCAGCCGAGCAGGGGATAGCGGATGAGGGGCTCAGCCGGCCAGGGGATAGCGGGCGCGCAGTTCGAAGCCACCGTCCGAGGTGGTGTGGGCGTCGAACGTGCCGCCGAGCAGGCCCGCCCGTTCGCGCAGCCCGACCAGGCCGTGCCCGCCCGAGGGCAGGTCGAGCTTCCGCCCGGCCTTGGCCTTCGAGTTGGTCACGTCGATGAGCAGTTCGTCGTGGTCGACGCGGATCCACACGTTGGCCTTGGCGCCGCTCGCGTGCTTGCGGACGTTGGTGAGTGCTTCCTGCACCGTGCGGTAGGCCGCGCCCGACACCGGTGCGGGCAGCCGCTCGGGGTCGGTGTCCATCCGCAGCGTCACCTTCACGTCGCTGGTGCGGACGAGCTGGGCGACCTGGTCGAGGCCGGGGTGCGCGGACTCGTCGTCGAAGGCGCCCGAGCGCAACAGGCCGACGAGCTCACGCAGTTCGTCCAGGGTCTTCGTGCTCAGTGACCGGATGGTCTCGGCCATCTTCTTGGCCTCTTCCGGTGGTGCCACTTGCATCGCGCCCGCCTGCATCGCGATCAACGTGACCTGGTGCGACACGACGTCGTGCATCTCGCGGGCCAGCTTCGCCCGCTCGGACTCACGCACGGCGTGGGCGTGCAGCCGGTTCTCCCGCTCGCGGGTCGCGGCCAGCTCGGCGATCTGCGCGGACAGCTCCGTGCGGGCGATGATCAGCAACCCGATGGCCACCGGCATGCCGCCGACGATCACGCCCCAGATCCCGTCGAGGATGTGCCCGCGCCACCCGGTGGCGAGGAACTCGTCGAAGGGCCAGATCACCTCGCGGCAGGTCCAGATCAGGCCGAAGCCGATCCACGTGCGCCACGTCCACGCGTGCTTCCACGCGAGCGTGGCCATGGCGATCATCGCGGCCAGCTCCGACCAGCCGAACAGGAAGCCCGGCACGGTCACCAGCACGGCGAGGAACGGCACGAAGCGGCGCATGAGCATGGCCGAGCAGGCGATCCCGGACGTGATGATCTGGTAGGGCTCGGCGTCGTTCGGGATGACCAGCCAGACGTCCAGCACGGCGACGAGCAGGGCGAGCAGGTCGCCGCCGAACCCGGTCAGCCAGCGTTTGCCCCGCAACGCGCCGAGCCGGTCGGAGACGACGGACCTGGCCTTGGGCGCGCGTTTGAGCGCGGTGGCGGCGGCGAGTTCGGCCGGAGCGACGTTCTGCAAGACCAAGGCGGCACCTCCGGTGTCGGCAGGGTCCGGGACCGTGCCAGTATCACCCGCGCCCTGGGGCTGCCGTGGCAGTGGCATCTCCTGGCGCGGTGCGGCCGGGCGCCGGTGCGGCGTCGCCGGTCGCTGCTGGCGGGGCATGTCGGGCCCTTTCCTCGGCCGGCGATGGGTCAGCCGGTCGATACCCATTGAAGACAGACTTGGGCCACCCGCGGGACGTCTCGTGGGTAATGTGTGTGCATTGGCACATTCCACAGTTGCCGGTAGTCGCACTGGCGAACGCTCGGCGCGCTAGGGCCGGATGACCCGAATCCTGTCGGCAATCAGCCGCCATCGGTGCCCGACGGCGGCTGACCTCAGGCCCGCGCTACGCCAGCGGGGGAGTGAAGACGTTCGGGATCTTGGCGGCGGCCGCCTTGTCCAGCAGCCACAGCGTCCGCGTGGTGCCGATCGCGCCCGCGGCGGGCAGTTGCACCTCACCCGCGCCACCCAGTGCCATCGCCACGGCCGCGGTCTTCGACGAGCCGGTGGTCATCAGCCACACCTCGCGCGAGCAGCGGATCGCGGGCAGCGTCAGGCTCACGCGCGTGGGCGGGGGCTTGGGGCAGTTGCGGACGGCCACCACCGTGCGGTCGGTCTCGTAGACCGCGGGGGAGGACGGGAAGATCGACGCCGTGTGGCCTTCCTCGCCGACCCCGAGCAGGCACACGTCGAACGCCGGCACGTCGCCGTGGTCCTCGGGGCGGGCGGCCGCGGCGAGGATCTCCGCGTAGGCGTGCGCGACGGCGTCGGGGTCGTCGCCGTAGGCACCGTCCGACGCCGCGATCACGTGCACGCGGGCCGGGTCGACCGGGACGTGGTCGAGCAACGCCTCGCGGGCCTGGGTCTCGTTGCGGTCCTGGTGCCCGGTGGGCAGGAACCGCTCGTCGCCCCAGTACAAGTCCACATGGGACCAGTCGATCGCGTCCCGGGCCGGCGTGGAACGCAACTGCTGCAACACCGTCGTCCCGGTGCGGCCGCCGGTCAGCACGAGGGACGCGTGGCCGCGCGCGGCCTGCGCGTCGACCAGCTTGGTGACCAGGCGCGCCGCGGTCGCCGCCGCCAGCAGCTCCGGGTTGCGGTGGACGACGACCTGCGGCGCCGTGGTCACGAGGAGCCCTTGGCGGCGGCCGCCTTCGGCTTGCGGGCCGGTGCCTTGCGCGGCGCCCGCCGGGCGGCGGAAGCGGTCTTCGCGCCGTTGGCCGCCGACCGGCCCTTGTTGAGCTTGTCCAGGCCCTTCAACGTCATCTCGTAGATCTCGTCCGGGTCGAGCCGGCGCAGTTCCTCGGTCAGGCAGTCCTGCACCGACCGGCGCTGCAACGCCACCCGCCGCGCGGGCTGGCCCGGCTGCTCCAGCGTGCCGACCTTGCCGTCCGGGCGCTCCAGGGTCAGCGCACCGGAGCGCCGCTCCAGGCGCACCGACACGATGCCCTCGCCCTGGGTCGCCTTCTTGCGCTGCACCGACGCCTTCAACGACACCGCGAGCCACGCGGCCAGCAGTTCCGTGGACGGCGAGTCCGCCTCACCGGTCACGACAACGTCGGACACCCGCTCGTACGGCGGCAGGTCCAATGCGGACGCCAGCAGGCCCCGCCAGAGCGTGAGCCGGGTCCAGGCCAGATCCGTGTCACCCTCCACGTAGGACTTCCGGCGTTGCTCGAGGGCCTTGATCGGGTTCTTCTCCGCGGCCGAGTCGGTGATCCGCCGGTGCGCGAGCCGCCCGATCGGGTCCTCGGCGGGCGAGGGCGGCGCCTCCGAGGGCCACCACGCCACGACCGGCGCGTCCGGCAGCAGCATCGGGACGACGCAACTCGCGCCCTGCTCGGCGAGCGGGCCGTAGAGGCGCAGCACGATGACCTCGCTCGCGCCCGCGTCGCCGCCGATGCGGACCTGCGCGTCCAGCCGGGCCGCGGCCCGCTTGGCGCCACGGGCCACCACGATCACGCGGCACGGGTGCTCGCGGCTCGCGGCGTTCGCGGCCTCGATGGCGCCCTCGGTCTTCTGCCCGTCGTCGGTCACGATCACCAGGGTGAGCACGCGGCCCAGCGTGGTCACGCCGCCCTGCTCACGCAGCTGCACCAGCTTGGCGTTGACCTGCGAGGTGGTCGTCGACGGCATGTCGATGATCATGGACGCCTCCAGTTGCGGCCGCTGCGACCGAGCATCTTGTCGGCCGAGACCGGCCCCCAGGTCCCGGCCGGGTAAGGCTCGGGTTTTCCGCTGCTGCGCCAGTGTTTCAGGATCGGGTCCAGGATTTCCCAGGACAGCTCGACCTCTTCGTTGACCGGGAAGAGCGACGGCTCGCCGAGCAGCATGTCCAGGATCAGCCGCTCGTAGGCCTCCGGCGACGCCTCGGTGAACGAGTGGCCGTAGCTGAAGTCCATCGTGACGTCGCGGACCTCCATGGTGGTGCTGGGCACCTTGGAGCCGAACCGCAGCGTCACGCCCTCGTCCGGCTGCACCCGCACGACGAGCGCGTTCTGGCCGAGCTCCTCGGTCGCGGTGTCGTCGAAGGGCAGGTGCGGTGCGCGCTTGAAGATCACCGCGATCTCGGTGACCCGGCGGCCCAGGCGCTTGCCGGTGCGCAGGTAGAACGGCACGCCGGCCCAGCGGCGGGTGTCGACGCCGAGGGTGATCGCGGCGAAGGTCTCCGTGGTGGAGTCCTTGGCGAAGCCCTCCTCCTCCAGCAGGCCGGGCACCTTCTGCCCGCCCTGCCAGCCGCCGGTGTACTGCCCGCGGGCGGTGGTCTCGTTGAACGGCCCGATCGGCTTGGTCGCCGACAGCACCTTGATCTTCTCCGCGCGCAGGTCGCCCGGGTGGAAGGAGACGGGCTCCTCCATCGCGGTCAGCGCGAGCAGTTGCAGCAGGTGGTTCTGGATCACGTCACGCGCGGCGCCGATGCCGTCGTAGTAGCCCGCGCGACCGCCGAGGCCGATGTCCTCGGCCATGGTGATCTGCACGTGGTCGACGTAGTTGGCGTTCCAGATCGGCTCGAACAGCTGGTTGGCGAAGCGCAGCGCCAGCATGTTCTGGACGGTTTCCTTGCCGAGGTAGTGGTCGATGCGGAACACCGACTCCTCGGGGAAGACGTCGTTGACGATCGCGTTGAGCTCCTTGGCGCTCGCGAGGTCGTGGCCGAACGGCTTCTCGATGACCACCCGGCGCCACTGGTCGGTGGCCGTCTGGTCGGCCAGCCCGGAGCGGGCCAGCTGCTTGGTCACCACCGGGAACGCACCCGGCGGGATCGACAGGTAGAACGCGTGGTTGCCGCCGGTGCCGCGCACGACGTCGAGCTCCTTGACCGTCGCGGCCAGGTTGTCGAACGCCTCGTCGTCGTCGAAGGAGCCCTGCACGAACCGCACGCCCTCGGCGAGGCGGTCCCAGACCTCCTGGCGGAACGGCGTGCGCGCGTGCTGCTTGACCGCGTCGTAGACGATCTGGCCGAAGTCCTCGTCGGCCCAGTCGCGGCGGGCGAACCCGACGAGGGAGAAGCCCGGCGGCAGCAGCCCCCGGTTGGCCAGGTCGTAGATCGCGGGCATCAGCTTCTTGCGGGACAGGTCACCGGTCACCCCGAAGATCACCAGCCCGCACGGGCCCGCGATCCGCGGCAGCCGCTTGTCCCGCTCGTCACGCAGCGGGTTGGTCCAAGCCCTCACTTGCCGACCTCCGACAAAGCCTCGACGACGCGCGCCAGTCCGGCGGCGCGATCGGTCAGGTGCAGGCGCAACACTGGCCGTCCGTGCTCGAGCAACACCTGACCGTCGCCCAGCGCCTGCGCCTTCTGCAGCACGCCGAGGGTGTACGGGCGGTCGGGCACCTCGAGGTCCTGCTCGTTCGCGCCCGTGACCTGCAGGAAGATCCCGTTCTGGTGACCGCCCTTGTGGTACTGGCCGGTCGAGTGCAGGAACCGCGGGCCCCAGCCGAACGTGGTCTGCGCGCCGGTGATGCGTGCGATCTCCGGGCGCAGCAGCGCGGCTGACGCGTCGTCCAGCCGGTCGAGGTAGACCTGCACGGCGACGTAACCGAAATCGGGCAGCTCGCCGAAGAACGCCTTGAGCGCCGCGGCCAGCGTGCTCGTGCCCTCGGGAACGTTCCCGTACACCTCGACGGTGCCGTCGGTCAGCGCGGGCGCACCCGACTTGCCGGCTTCCGGGTCGTCCAGCAGCGCGCGCGCTGCCTTCTTGGCCGCCTCGACGTCGGGCTGGTCGAACGGGTTGATGCCGAGCATCCGCCCGGCGACCGCGGTCGCGTACTCCCACAACAACATCAGCCCGCCGAGCGGGCCTTCGGTGGCGATCCGCGCGCCCGCCACCGCCGGTCCGATCGCGACGGTCGTGGCGTCGTCCTTCGCGTCGGCGAAGCCCACGGCCTCCGGGCCCTCGGTGGCCACCGGCAGCAGGCCGGTGCCCTCCTTGCCGGTGGACTCCGCGATCAGCTGCTCCACCCAGTCGGGGAAGCCCTTGATGCCCGAGCCGGTGTCGGCGAAGACGACCTTCTCCGCGCCGGTCGAGTGGCGCACGGCGAGCGCCGCGGCCAGCCGCAGCGCCGGGTTGTCGGGCGAGTCCGCCGAGAGCAGCTCACCCGCGGCGGCCGCGTCGTCGAGCAGCCCGGTGATGTCCGCGCCCGCGAGACCGGCGGGCACCAGCCCGAACGCGGTCAGCGCGGAGTAGCGCCCACCCACGTGCGGGTCGGCGGTGAAGACCTTGCGGTAGCCCGCCTCGGTCGCGAGCTTCTCCAGCGGCGACCCGGGATCGGTCACCACGACCATGCGCGAAGCGGCGTCGACGCCGTTGGCCTCGAACGCCTTCGCGAAGATCCGGCGGTGGCTGTCGGTCTCCACGGTGGAGCCCGACTTGGACGACACCACGAGCACCGTGCGGCTCAGATCGCCCGCGAGCGCGTCGGCGACCTGAGCCGGGTCGGTGGTGTCGAGGACCACCAGCGGGACGTCGGCGGTGCGGGTGATCACCTCCGGCGCCAGCGACGAGCCGCCCATCCCGGCCAGCACGACGCGGTCGACGCCCTCGCCGCGCAGTTCCGCGCGCAACGCGTCGATCTCGGCCAGCAGCGGCCGGGACGACTCGGCGAGCGTGGTCCACGACAGCCGGATGGCTGCCTCGGACCGCGCCGCCTCACCCCACAGCGTGGGGTCCTGGGCGGTCATCTTCGAGGCGACGTTGTCGGCGACGAGTTCGTCGACGAGCGGCGCCGCCTCGCCGGCGAGCCGCTCGTCCGTGATGGAGACGTTGATGTTGAGCTCACCCTGCGGCTCTGCCATGTTGCCGGCCTCAGCCCTTTCCGTTCCCGGCCTTGTCCAGTTGACCGGACACCGTATCCAGCAGTTCGACCCACGACTTCTCGAACTTCTCCACGCCCTCGTTCTCGAGGGTCAGGAAGACGTCGTCGATGTCGATCCCGGCCGCGGACAGGTCCGTGTAGACCTGGGCCGCCTCGTCCTTGGTGCCGGTGACCTTGTCGGGGAAGCTGTCGCCGGACATCCTGCCGTGGTCGGCGACCGCGTGCAGCGTTTTCTCGGGCATTGTGTTCACCGTGTCGGCGACGACGAGCTCGTCGACGTACAAGGTGTCCGGATAGTCGGGGTTCTTGGTGCCGGTGGACGCCCACAGTGGACGCTGCGGCTTGGCGCCCTGCGCGGCGAGGGCCTTCCAGCGGTCGCTGGAGAAGACCTCCTCGAACGCCGCGTAGGCCAGCCGCGCGTTGGCGATGGCGGCCTTGCCGCGCAACGCCTTCGCCTCGTCGGTGCCGATGGCGTCCAGGCGCTTGTCCACCTCGGTGTCCACACGGGACACGAAGAACGACGCCACGGACGTGAGCTTCGACAGGTCGTGGCCGTTGGCCTTGGCGCCTTCGAGGCCGTCGAGGTACGCGTTCATGACCTCGCGGTAGCGCTCGACGGAGAAGATCAGCGTCACGTTGACGTTGATGCCCTCGGCGAGCGTCTTGGCGATCGCCGGGATGCCTTCCTGGGTGGCCGGGATCTTCACGTACAGGTTCGGCCGGTCCACCGTCTTCCAGAGGTCCTGGGCCTCGGCGGTGGTCTTGTCCAAGTCGTGGGCCAGGCGCGGGTCGACCTCGATGGACACCCGGCCGTCCACGCCGTCGGTGGCCTCGAAGATGTCGCGGAACAGGTCGCACGCGTTGCGGACGTCGGTGGTGGTGATCTCGCGGACGGTGGCGTCCACGTCGGCGCCGCGGGCCGCGAGCTCGCGGACATGCGCGTCGTAGGACTCGCCCTTGGACAGGGCCGTCGCGAAGATCGTCGGGTTGGTGGTGACGCCGACGACGTGCTTGTCGCGGATCAGCTCGGCGAGGTTGCCGCTCTCGAGCCGTTCGCGGGACAGGTCGTCGAGCCAGATGGAGACACCGGCGGCGCTCAGGGCGCCGAGGCGATCGACTGCCATGGGAATTCCTCCTCGGAAAGAAGTCGCGGGGTCAGTTGCCGAGGGCGCGGCGCGCGGCGTCGACCACGGCCTCCGGCGTGAACCCGAACTCCTTGAACAGGGTCTTGTAGTCGGCGGAGGCGCCGAAGTGCTCGATCGAGACGGCCTGACCCCCTGTACCGAGGAACCGGTACCAGGGCTGGGCAATTCCCGCCTCGACGGTGACCCGGGCGGTGACCGTCGGCGGCAGCACCGAGTCGCGGTAGGCCTGGTCCTGCGCCTCGAACCACTCCACGCACGGCATCGACACGACGCGGGTCGGCACGCCGTCGGCCTCCAGGGTCTCCCGCGCCGCCACGGCCAGTTGCAGCTCGGACCCGGTCGCGATCAACACCACCTGCGGGGTACCGCCGCTCGCGTCGGCCAAAACGTAGCCACCGCGCTTGACGCCCTCGCGGGCCTTCTCCTTGGTGCCTTCCAGCGTCGGCAGGTTCTGCCTGGTCAGCGCCAGGCCCGACGGCGCGTGGACGTCCTCGAGCACGGCCGCCCACGCCGCCGCGGTCTCGTTGGCGTCGCCGGGGCGCACCACGTTGAGCCCGGGGATGGCGCGCAGCGCCGCGAGGTGCTCGATCGGCTGGTGGGTCGGGCCGTCCTCGCCGAGGCCGATCGAGTCGTGCGTCCACACGTAGGTGACCGGCAGCTTCATCAGCGCGGCCAGGCGCACCGGCGGGCGCATGTAGTCGCTGAACACCAGGAACGTCGCGCCGTACGGGCGGGTGCCGCCGTGCAGGGCGATGCCGTTGAGGATCGAGCCCATCGCGTGCTCGCGGACGCCGAAGTGCAGCGTGCGGCCGTACGGGTTGGCCTGCCACATGTCGGTGGAGGCCTTCTCCGGGCCGAACGAGTCGGCGCCCTTCATGGTGGTGTTGTTGGACTCGGCGAGGTCGGCCGAGCCACCCCACAGCTCGGGCAGCACGCCGGCGAGCGCCGTGAGCACCTCACCGGAGGCCTTGCGGGTCGCGACGCCCTTCGGGTCCGGGTCCCAGCTGGGCAGCGCGTCGGCCCAGCCGTCGGGCAGCGTGTGCGTGCGCAGCCGATCGGCGAACGCGGCACGCTCGGGGTTGGCCTCAGCCCACGCCGCGTACCGCTCGTTCCACTCGGCGTGCGCCTGCTTGCCGCGCTCGGCGACCTCGCGGGCGTGGGCGAGCACCTCGTCCTCGACCTGGAAGTTCTTCTCCGGGTCGAAGCCCAGGATCTTCTTGACCTCGGCGACCTCGGCGTCGCCCAGCGCGGCGCCGTGCGCCTTGCCGGTGTTCATCAGGTTCGGCGCCGGGTAGCCGATGATCGTGCGCAGCAGGATGAACGACGGCCGGGTCGTCTCGGCCTTGGCGTTCTCGATGGCCTCGAGGATGCCCGCGACGTTCTCGCCGCCCTCGACCACCTGCACGTGCCAGCCGTAGGCCTCGTAGCGGGCGGCGGTGTCCTCGGAGAGCGCGATGTTCGTGTTGTCCTCGATGGAGATCTTGTTGTCGTCGTAGATCACCACGAGGTTGCCCAGCTCCTGGCGCCCGGCCAGCGACGAGGCCTCGGACGTGACGCCTTCCTCGATGTCACCGTCGGAGGCGAGCACGTAGATGTGGTGGTCGAAGATGCTCTCGCCCGGTGCCGCGTCGGGGTCGAGCAGGCCGCGCTCGCGCCGCGCCGCCATCGCCATGCCGACCGCGCTCGCGAGCCCCTGGCCGAGCGGGCCGGTGGTCATCTCTACGCCCGCGGTGTGGCCGTGCTCGGGGTGACCCGGCGTGCGCGAACCCCAGGTGCGCAACGCTTCGAGGTCGGCGAGCTCGAGCCCGTAGCCGGACAGGAAGAGCTGGATGTAGAGCGTCAGGCTGGAGTGCCCGCAGGAGAGCACGAACCGGTCGCGGCCGACCCACTCCGGGTCCGCGGGGTCGTGCCGCATGATCCGCTGGAACAGCGAGTAGGCGGTGGGCGCGAGGCTCATCGCGGTGCCCGGGTGGCCGTTGCCGACCTTCTGGACGGCGTCGGCGGCGAGCACCCGGATGGTGTCCACGGCCCGCTTGTCCAGGTCGGTCCAGTCGTCCGGCAGGTGTGCGGCGGTGAGCGTGGAGACTTCGGCGGAATCGGTGTTGGCCACGGACAGTTGCTCCCAGTTCCTTCTCGTGAAAGGGGCGCCTCGACGCCGGCGATGCCGTCGCAGACGTCGGCCGGACGGGGCGCGACCCCCGCTGTTCTCCCTCGTCCGAGCCACAGCCTAGTCGCGGGCGCGCTCGCCGGTGGATGACCTCGGACCGCGCGCGCCGCATGCCACCCGAAGAGGGGGTGCACGCGTAGCGCGGCTACTATTCGCGGTTGTGACCGACGGTCGGGAAACAGCGACGAGCACGGCTCGGATGAGTGGGACGCGGTGAGCACCACCTCCGAGGCGACACCCCGTACCACCCGCACCCGCAGGGAAGTGGTCCGTGCCTACGTCGCACTGACCAAGCCGCGCATCATCGAGCAGCTGCTGGTCACGACCGTGCCCGCGATGCTGTTGGCGCAGCGGGGCATCCCGTCGCCGCTGTTGGTGCTGGCCACCCTGGTCGGCGGCACGCTCGCGGCGGGCAGCGCCGGCGCGCTCAACTGCGTGGTCGACGCCGACATCGACGCGGTCATGAAGCGCACCAGCGCGCGGCCGTTGGTCAAGCACCAGGTGCCCACCCGCAACGCGCTCGTGTTCGGGGTGGTCCTGGGGCTGATCTCCTTCGGCTTCCTGCTGCTCACCACGAATCTGCTGGCCGCCGTGATGGCCGTCGGCGCGATCCTCTTCTACGTCTTCGTCTACACGATGCTGTTGAAGCGGCGAACGTCACAGAACATCGTGTGGGGCGGCATCGCGGGCTGCATGCCGGTGGTGATCGGCTGGGCCGCGGTGACGAACAACGTCGGCTGGCCGGCGTTCGTGATGTTCGGCGTGATCTTCTTCTGGACACCGCCCCACTCGTGGGCGCTGGCCATGAAGTTCAAGGACGACTACGTCAACGCCGGCGTGCCGATGCTCCCGGCGGTGGCGACCGCCACGCAGGTGTCGTTCCGGATCGTCCTCTACTCGTGGGCGATGGTGCTGTGCAGCCTGCTGCTCGTGCCCGCGACCGGCTGGCTCTACGCCGGGCTCGCGGCGGTGCTCGGGGCGTGGTTCCTGATCGCGTCGCACCGCCTGCACAACGTGGTGCGCCGGGGCGAGCGCAGCGACCCGATGAAGTTGTTCCACTTGTCCAACTCGTACTTGTGCGCGGTGTTCGTGGCGCTCGCGGTGGACTCGGCGCTGTCGTTGCCGGTCACCGGCTGGCCGTTCTGAGCGGTCCCGTAGGGTTGCGCCCCGTGCGCAAGATCCTCCTGGTCCTCGTCTTCGTCCTGACCGCCTGCGGTTCCCGCGACGCCGGTGCCGGCGGCAACACCCCGGCCGCACCGGCCGCACCGCCGGCGCCGGAGGCGCCGACCGGTACGTCCGCGGCGGGCCCCACGGTGGCCGACAAGCCCGAGTGCACGGCGGCGGACATCAAGGTCGCCGGCAAGTTCGGCGCGAAGCCCGAGGTGACGATCCCGGACACCTGCGCGCCGCCGACCAAGCTGGTCATCAAGGACCTGTCGGCCGGGTCGGGCAAGAAGGCCGCCAAAGGGTCGACCGTGCAGACCAACTACCTGCTGGTCACGTGGTCGGACAAGCAGGTGCTGGACAACTCCTTCGACCGCGGTCAGCCGTTCCCGATCGAGGACCTGGGGCACGCGCAGGTCATCGACGGCTGGAACAAGGGCATGATCGGCATCAAGGAGGGTGGCCGGCGGTTGCTGATCATCCCGCCGGACCTCGGCTACGGGCCGGGCGGCAACGGCATCCAGCCCAACGAGACGCTGGTGTTCGTCGTCGACGCCGTGAAGGTCACCTGACGCCAGAACCGTCCGCCTGGAGCTACGGTGGACGGATGGGAGTCAGCGGGACCATCGGCGAGCCGGACGACGATGAGCGTCGTCCCGACCGGTTCCACGAGGACGAGCTGCTGGGCCTCGACCCCGAGGACCCGGAGGCCCGCGCGTTCGCCGAGCACCTGGACCGGATCCGCCGCAGTGGGCCGGGTTACACCGTCGAGGGCTACGTCTCCGGCATCCAGGACTTCGCCGAGTCGGCGAACCGCCTCGGCGGGCACCGCAGGCTGACCGCGGGGATCCTGGTCCTGCTGATCATGCTGGGCGTGGCCGTGGCCGCCTGGGACACGGTGGTGTTCGTCCTGCAGCATTGGTTCGGCGAATGACCGCTGACGAAACCGCGTCTTACGTGGTGCGCTATGTCGGTGGGCCGCTGGACGGTCGTGTGGACACCCTTGGTGCGCCGCCGGACGAGCCCAAGGAAACCGTCCGGCACATCCACCTGCACGGCGGCCCGAAGATCGTCCACCACTACGACCTGGCCTACTCCGTGGAGTACGGCTGCGAATACCGCCTGCGCGAAGACGCCGAAGAGTTCTGACCTCCTCAGGCGTGTCCCACGTTCGCGTGGGGTGTGTCCCCCGTTCCGACCGGGTGTGTCCCCTCATCCGACCCGGTGTGTCCCACGTTGAGGCTGGGTGTGTCCCCTGTTGGCGTCGGGTGAGTCCGACGTTGTGTTCAGGGTCTTTGGGGTGGGTTCGGTTTGACACGGGGACCCCCACGACGGCCCTGCGGGCGCTAAAACGGGCAGGAAGGGGAGGCGCCCGCACCGCGCGAGTTTAGGGCCGTCGTGCCCCGTGTAAAACCGAACCCACGGGCGAGGTTGGCTGCGGGTTGGTCTCGGGGTTGGTTGTTCCGCTCCGGGTGTCCCGCGTTGGCGCGTGGTGTGTCCCACGTTCAGGCCGGGTGTGGCCCACGTCCAAGGGGCGCGTGTCCCACATTCGTTGTCGGACACGCCTTGCGCGAGTGTGGGACACGAACCGCTCGAGTGTGGGACACGCCCTGCGGGAGCGGGGGACACACCCGGCGCGAGTGTGGGACACGCCGGGAAGCTAGCCGCGGCCGACCAGCAACTGCGTCACGACCGGGCGGTGGTCCGACGCCAGGGTGTCCGGCACCGACCCGCCCAGCACCCGGAACCAGCCGGCCGCCGTCACGTAGTCGATCTTCTTGGTCGGCACGTCCGCCGGGTAGGTCGGCGCACCCGCCGGCGCCGTGTCCTGCATGCGGGCCAACAGGGGCGCGAGCTCCGGCGCCGACGGCTCGGCGTTGAAGTCGCCGATCAGGATCTGCGGTTCCCCAACGGGGTCGGAGTCCAAGATGGACAGCGTGTCGGCCACCTGCATGGCGCGCACCGCGGGGTCCGCCCGGTAGTCCAGGTGCGTCACGTACACGTGCACCCGCACCCCGCGGTCGTTCACCACGACCTCGCCGAACCCGGGCGCGGGAGCCGGCACCGGATTCGGGTCCTGGGTGGACAGCCGGGTGATCGGGTGGTTTTCCGTTGCCAGCACGGGAAGGCGCGTCAGCACGGCCACGCCGAACTGGCGGTTCGGCGCACCCGGCCGGTCCGGCGGCAGGTCGTAGATGGGCGCGAAGAACACGTGCATGTGCAGGCGTTGCGCGAGCTCGCGGGCCTCGTCGAGGTAGTTGCTCCGGGTCGCCCAGTTGACGTCGACCTCTTCGAGACCGACCACGTCCGGGTGCTGCGCGGCGATCGTCGCCGCGGTGCGGTCGACGTCGAGGACGCCGTCCTCGCCGATGGCCGAATGGATGTTGTAGGCCATCACGCGCAGGGGCGCGACGTGCGGGAACCCGGAAGCAGCGGCGGGGGTGGCGGCGGCGACGGAGCCGGCCACGACGAAAGCGGTCGCAAGAGCGAGCAGGCGAGGACGCATGGCCCAGACCTTAAGCCAGCTCCGTGGGTCTTGACCATAGTCGAAAGCTAGTTGGTCAAAGGTTCACGGAGGGCACACCAGGCCGTCGCGGGGGACGGTGCCGTCGATCAGGTAGCCGCGAGCGGCGGACGCCGCGCACTGCGACCCCGTCAGCGCGCCGTGGCCCGACCCCTGCCACGTCACCATGACCCCACTGGTCAACGCCGTCGCCGCGTGCTCGGTGCCGGGCAACGGCGTCACCGGGTCGTTCGCGGTGCCCAGCACCAGGATCGGCGGCGCACCCCGCGCGGGCATCGGGCCCGGCGGGTCGGAGGCCGCCGCCCACGAGCTGCAGAGCACGAGCCGCTTCGCGATCACGGTGCCGAACAACGGGAACCGGTGCTGCCAGTCGGCGCCGGCCTTGGTGATCATGTCCGGCGACAACCGGGACTTGGTGTCGTTGCAGCTGGTCACCGTGGTCACGTCGAAGCGCGGTGGGTCGTCGCGGTCGTCGGCCATGATCGGCGTGAGGAACGCGATGATGCCCTTCGCGTCGCCGTCGCGCAGCGACGCGATCGCGTCGGCGAGCTTCGGCCAGCTCGACGGGTCGGCCAGGCCGGCGAGCACGCCTTCCATCACCTCGCCGGGCCCGATGCCCGCGCCGGTCAGGTCGCCGTCGTCGAGGGGATCGTGGCGCACCTGGTCCAGCACCGTGGTCAGCGTCTTGCGCACGTCCGGGCCGAGCGAGCACGAGCGTGACAAGCAGTCGCGGGCGAACGCGTCGAACGTCGCCTCGGCCCCGGCGGCCACGTCGGCGAGCGCCTGCTGGGCGTCCAGGCTGGGCTCGGGCGCGCCGTCGAGCACCAGTCGCCCGACCTTGTCGGGGTACAGGTCGGCGTACTGCTCGAGCACCCGCGAGCCCTCGCCGTGGCCGATCGCGCTGAGCTTCTCGATGCCCAGGCCCGCGCGGATGACCTCCAGGTCACCCGCCGTGCGCTTGGTGTCCAGCGCCAGCAGCTGCTCTTCCAGGTCGATGGTGCACGTCTGGCCCGCGGTGCTCGTGTAGTCGAGCAGCCCGGAGACGTCCAGCACGGCCGGGTCGGACCCGAGGTAACCGCTGCGGGCGTGCGGCGGGACGCACCGCACGGGGTCGGACTGCCCGGTGCCGCGCCGGTCCACGCCGATCAGCGAGATCTTGGTGAGCACGTCGGCGGGCAGCTCGTCGGCCAGCTGCACCGCGTACACCGTGCCCGGCACGCCGCTGACGTCGTTGAGCACGAGCACCGGCGCCGGCCCCGTGCCGACCTTGTCCATGGTCACCAGCTCCTGCAGCCGCTCGGGCTGCGCCGGGGACTTCAGCGGGACCGCGATCCTGGTGCACTGCAACGCCTTCGGCCGCTTATCCGGCATGGTCTTCAGCACGGTCTCGTTGCAGTCGCGCCACGGGTAGACCGAGTCGCGCTCGCGCTCGAGGGGCGGCAGGGGAGTGGCAGCGGTGGGCGGTGTGGAGGCGGACGGCGGGCTGCCACCGTTGCCGTCGTTGACGAGGATCGGTGGGCTCTGCGACGGCCCCGCGGTGCACGCGGCACCGAACAGGACGACCGACACGCAGGCCAGCGCGGCCTTACCCATGCGGCGCGGCACTGCGATTCTCCTCGAGTCGAATCCCATTTCAGGCCGCAGCGTCGCACGCGCCAGGTGAACCGGCCGTCAGGTGCGCCGGTACCGCAGCATGAGGAAGCCGTCCTCGTCGCGCAGCACCGATTCGGTGGTCATGTCGAGCCCGGCGGTGACCGGGCTGCCGGACACGATCCGCCCGGCGCCACCGCCGGCGAGCAGCGGCGCGATCGTCAGGCAGAGCTGGTCGACGAGGTCGGTGACGATGAGCTCGCCGAACAGCGTCGGGCCGCCCTCGCAGCACACCCGGTGCAGGCCGCGCTCGCCGAGTTCGGCCAGCAACGCACGCACGTCCACGGTGTCCTGACCGGCGACCACCACGTCCGCGCCCGCGTCGGCGAGCGCCTTGCGCCGCTCGGCTGGGGCACTCTCACAGGTGACCACGATCGTGGGTACCTCGGTGCCGGAGATCAGCGGTGAAGCGGGGTCCAGGTTGGCGCTGGCGGTGATCACTGTGATCGGCGGCACAGGGGCAAGGCCGAGTCGTGCCCGCCGTTCGGTGCGCATCTCCGTGCGCTTCACGCCCTTGTAGCCCTCGGCGCGGGCCGTGCCCGCACCGACCAGCACGACGTCGGCGAGATCGCGCCCGAGCGCGAACACCTTCTTGTCGCCCGGGCTCGACAGCCCGGCGGAGCGACCGTTCACGGTCACGGCGCCATCGGCGCTGCTCACGAAGTTGACCTGCACCCACGGCTTGGTCAGGTCCGGTGGGTAGTCGTACAGCTCTTCCAGGTCGGCGTCGGTCAGCTCGGCGGGGTCCGGCCACAACCGGTGCAAGATCTCCGGCAAGGTCGTCAACGAGCTACCGCCTGCGCCGGCCGCCCGCGTCGCGGTTCGCGTCGACGAGGGCCCACACGGACACGGTGCTGGTCGCGCCGCGCTCGGCGCGTTTGCCGGTGCTTTGTTGCTCGGACTCCCTGCGCATGCTGAGCTCGTCGCGAATCTGGTCGTAGATCGGTGTGTCGGTCACCGCCGTCCCTTCCGCTGCGCTCACGCAGGCGATGGATTCCGTGGATTCCGTGGAGTCCGCCTGTGGTCTGACAGGCTACGCACGGTACGCCTCCGGGTTCGTAGCGCCACGCGGTGGTCCCCTCACTTCATCGAGTGAACGCCACGCCCCTGCTGGTCACGGTGCGTGTGCTTGGTGCTACTACTGTCCAATACGGAAGCAACCAGTGCAACGGTTGCACCGGCGACACAGAAACCGCCGATCGTGTCCGTCATGTAGTGATACCTGAGTCCCACCAGTCCGATCACAGCACAGGCCAGCACCACCGCGGCAGCACCGAATGCCGCAACGGTCAGCGCTGTTCGGCCCAAGGTGGCGACCGCGACCAGCAGGACGAAGATCGTCGCGGTCAGCGCCGTCGTGTGGCCGCTGGGGTAGGCCAGGTACGTGTCGTAGTAGCGGCGGCCGAACAGCGGCTTCAGGGCAAGGCTGGACAGCGCCACGCTCAATCCGGGCCCGGCGGCGGCCAGCACCGCGAGGTCGAACCGCCGCTTCGCGAACGCCACCAGGGCCACGACGGCGAGCACCGCGATCAGCAGGATCGGGTTGGTCGGCGCCTTCATCAGCCGCAGCGCCCAGTAGGGCACGTGCGTGTGCACGGCGTCGAACACGGACTGGTCGAACGCGGTGGGGCCGTGCTGCCCGGAGAACAGCGCGCCGAGCGTGACCATCACGACCGCCGCTACGGCGGCACCGATCAGCACGGGCTTGCGGGCAGGTAACAGCACTCCACCACTATGCCGACAAAATCGGTGGCCTGGGCGGGGCCTTCGGCGCACCATCGCGGCATGGGTTTCCTGGAGGCCAGTGGCCTCGGCTATAGCCTGCCCGACGGCAGACGCCTGCTGCACGAGGTGTCGCTTCGGGTCAGCGCGGGCCAGGTGGTCGCGGTCGTGGGGGCCAACGGCGTCGGCAAGACGACGCTGCTGCGCCTGCTCTCCGGCGAGGACAGCCAGGACGGCGGTGTGTCGGTGCAGGGCGGGCTCGGCGTGATGCCGCAGTTCGTCGGCTCGGTGCGCGACGACCGCACCGTGCGCGACCTGCTGCTGGCCGTGGCGCCCGCCGCCGTGCGCGTCGCCGCCGTGGAACTGGACGCGGCCGAGCTCGCCATGATGGACGCCGACGACGAGCCGACGCAGTTGCGGTACGCGAACGCGCTGGCCGGCTGGGGTGAGGCCGGCGGTTACGACGTCGAGGTGCTGTGGGACACGGTGACCGTTGCGGCGCTTGGCATCCCGTTCGACCGGGCGCGGTTCCGGGAGGTGCGCACGCTGTCGGGCGGCGAGCAGAAAAGGCTCGTGCTGGAGGCGTTGCTGCGTGGCCCGGAACAGGTGCTGCTGCTCGACGAGCCGGACAACTACCTGGACGTGCCGGGCAAGCGGTGGCTGGAACGGCAGCTCGTCGAGACGCCCAAAGCGGTGCTTCTCGTCAGCCACGACCGTGCGTTGCTGGCCGAGGTGGCCACGCACGTGATCACCGTGGAGGGCGGCACCGCGTGGACGCACGGTGGCGGCTTCGCGACGTGGGCCGCGGCGCGGCAGGCACGCCACGAGCGGCTGGCCGAGCTGCGCAGGCGCTGGGACGAGGAGCACCAGAAGCTCAAGGAGCTGGTGCAGCTCATGCAGCGCGCGGCCATGGTGAACGACGGGATGGCGGCGCGGTACAAGGCGGCGCAGACCCGGTTGCGCAAGTTCGAGGAGGCCGGCCCGCCGCCGTTGCCACCGGTCGAGCACAAGGTGCGGCCGCGATTGCGTGGTGGCCGCACTGGCGTGCGCGCGGTGACGTGCGCCGGGCTGGAGCTGACCGGCCTGATGGCGCCGTTCGACCTGGAGGTGTTCTACAGCGACCGGATCGCGGTGCTGGGCTCCAACGGTTCCGGCAAGTCTCACTTCCTGCGCCTGCTCGCCGGGGATGCCGTGCGGCACAACGGTTCCTGGAAGCTGGGGGCCCGGGTGCGGCCGGCGTTGTTCGCCCAGACGCACGACCACCCGGAGTGGACCGGTCGCACGCTGGTGGACATCCTGTGGCTCGGCGAGGGCACCCGCCGGGGCATGGACCGCGGCACGGCCGCGGCCGCGTTGTCCCGTTACGGCCTCGCGGCGGCGGGGGAGCAGCGGTTCGAGACGCTGTCGGGTGGCCAGCAGGCGCGCTTCCAGATCCTGTTGCTGGAACTGGGCGGCGCGACGCTGCTGCTGTTGGACGAGCCGACGGACAACCTCGACCTGGCCTCGGCTCAAGCGTTGCAGGATGCCTTGGAGGAGTTCGACGGCACGGTCCTCGCGGTGACCCACGACCGCTGGTTCGCCCGCTCGTTCGACCGGTTCCTGGTCTTCGGCGCGGACGGCGCGGTGTCCGAGGTGGACGCGCCCATCTGGGACGAAGGGCGCGTCCACCGCATTCGGTGACCCGCTACTTGGCGAGCACCTCGGCGATCGCGTCGACGCCGGTGTCGAGCTCCTGCTCGGTGATCACCAGCGGCGGTGCCACCCGCAGCGTCGTCTCGTGGGTTTCCTTGCACAGCACGCCACGCAGCGCCAACGCCTCCGAGGCCGCCCGGCCCTCGGGGCCACCCGCGGCGATCTCGACGCCGGCCCACAGCCCGCGCCCGCGCACCTCGGCCACGCCCCGGCCGACCAGCTCGCCCAGCCGGTTGTGCAGGTGCGCGCCGAGCTTGGCCGAGCGCTCCTGGAACTCGCCGGTGCGCAGCAGCTTGATCACCTCGCGGCCGACCGCGCACGCCAGCGGGTTGCCGCCGAAGGTGGAGCCGTGCTCGCCGGGCCGGAGCAGGCCGAGCACCTCGCGCTTGCCGACCACCGCGGACACCGGCAGGATGCCGCCGCCCAGCGCCTTGCCCAGCGTGTACAGGTCGGCGCGGACGCCCTCGTGGTCCAGCGCCAGCAGCTCGCCGGTGCGCGCAAGGCCCGACTGGATCTCGTCGGCGATCATCAGCACGCCACGCTCGTCGCACAGCCTGCGGATCTCGGCCAGGTAGCCGGCGGGCGGCACGACGACCCCGGCCTCGCCCTGCACCGGCTCGACCAGGACCGCGGCGGTCCGGTCCGAGATCGCGGCGGCCAGCGCGGTGGCGTCGCCGTAGGGGACCACGACGAAGCCCGGGGTGAAGGGGCCGTAGTCGGCGCGGGCCACCTCGTCGGTGGAGAACGAGACGATCGTGGTGGTGCGGCCGTGGAAGTTGGACCCGGCGACCACGATCTCCGCGGTGTTGGCCGGCACGCCCTTGACCTGGTAGGCCCACTTGCGGGCGAGCTTGATGGCCGACTCGACGGCCTCGGCCCCGGAGTTCATCGGCAGCACGAGGTCGGTGCCGGTCAGTTCGGCCAGCTCCTGGCAGAACGGGCCGAGCTGGTCGTGGTGGAACGCCCGGCTGGTCAGCGTGACCCGGCCGAGCTGCGCGGTGGCCGCGGCGATCAGCGCGGGGTGGCGGTGGCCGAAGTTCAACGCGGAGTACCCGGCAAGGAAGTCCAGGTAGCGCTTGCCGTGCACATCGGTCACCCACGCGCCCTCGGCTTCGGCGATCACCACCGGCAGCGGGTGGTAGTTGTGGGTGCTCCAGCGCTCGTCCAGAGCGATGAACTCGGCAGCGGTAGTCGCGGTCGGGTGCACGGTGGTGGTCATACTCTCAGGCTAAGGCGCCGGATGCGTCGATTTCATCCGCCAGACGTTGCTTGAGACGGCACTTCGTTGCGCCGATGAGCTATCTCGCGGTGGATCGTTGCACAGGGCGGGTGCGGGTGATTCCGATTACCCTGCGAATCATGGCAGCGGCGAAGGTGCGCGACGAATTGCGGGTACGGCCTGGTGACCGGGGCTGTCTGTCCGCGAAGCCCCGCAAGATCCCCATCGGACCCAAGTCCAAGTCGGCCGCCAAGGCGGACCTCGTCGAGGTCGGCAAGCGCCTGGCGACCCTGCAGGAGGCGCTTTTCGCCCAAGGCGTCGGCGGCCGCGACCCACGGCGGGTGCTGCTGGTGCTGCAGGGCATGGACACCTCGGGCAAGGGCGGCACGATCGGGCACGTGTGCGGGCTGGTCGACCCGCAGGGCCTGCACATCGCGTCGTTCAAGAAGCCCACCGAGGAGGAATCGACCCACGACTTCCTGTGGCGGATCCGCAAACAGGTGCCCGGCCCTGGGATGATCGGCGTGTTCGACCGCTCGCACTACGAGGACGTGCTGATCGCGCGGGTCGAGTCGCTGGTGTCCGAGGAGCAGTGGCGCAGCCGCTACGCGGTGATCAACACCTTCGAGGCCGAGCTCGCCGCCGAGGGCGTGGCGCTGGTGAAGTGCATGCTGCACATCTCGCGGGAGAAGCAACGCGAGCGCCTGCTGCGCCGGCTCACCACCCCCGAGAAGCAGTGGAAGTACAACCCGGCCGACCTGCGGGCCAGGGCCAAGTGGGACGACTACCAGGCCGCCTACACCGACGCGCTCGCCAGTTGCAGCACCGACGTCGCGCCCTGGTACGTCGTGCCCGCCGACCGCAAGTGGTACCGCAACTGGGCCATCGCGCACCTGCTGCTGGAGACCCTGGAGGAGATGGCGCCGCGACCCCCGAAACCCGACTACGACGTCAAGGCGGAGATCGCGGCGCTCAAAGCCTCCACTTGAGCCCCCGCCCGGCCGGACTGTAGGACACACCCGGCCGGAACGGGGAACACGCCCGGCCGGAAGAAGGGACACAGCCGGCCGGACGAGGGGACACACCCGATCGGACTGTGGGACACACCCGGTCGGAACGGGGGACACGCCCGGCGGGGGTGTGGGACACGCCCGGTTGGAGGGTGGGGCGGTTGGGTCAGGGGGTGGGGGAGGCGACCGAGCCGATTACCTCTTTTCCGTAGGCGGCAAGGGTTTCCTCGCGCTGGTCGTGCATCAGGTACAGGGCGAACTGGTCGACGCCGAGCTCGGCCAGTTCGGCCAGCCGGTCGCGGTGGGCCGACGCCGGGCCGAGCAGGCAGAACCGGTCGACGATCTGGTCGGGCACGAAGTCCGTCGACGGGTTGCCGGCCTTGCCGTGGTGGGCGTAGTCGTAGCCCTGCCGGCCGCGGATGTAGTCGGTCAGCTCGTGCGGGACGGGGCCGGACTCGCCGTAGCGGGTCACCAGGTCGGCCACGTGGTTGCCGACCATGCCGCCGAACCAGCGCAACTGCTCGCGCTGGTGCTCGACGTCGGTCCCCACGTACGCGGGCGCGGCCACGCACATGGTGATCCCGCCCGGGTCGCGCCCGGCCGCCCGCGCGGCGTCGCGCACCGCGCCGATGGTCCAGCGCGCGATGGCCGGGTCCGCGGTCTGCAGGATGAACCCGTCGGCCTGCTCGCCGACCAGCTTCAGCGCCTTCGGCCCGTAGGCGGCCATCCACATCTCCAGCCGTCCGTCGCGCACCCACGGGATGCGCACCGGTGCGCCGTGCAGCTGCGCCTCGCGGCCCTCGGCCAGCTCCTTGATCACGTGCATCGCGTCGCTCAGGACCGCCAGCGACGCGGGCTTCTGGCCGATCACCCGGCGCGCGGAGTCGCCGCGGCCGATGCCGCACACGGTCCGGTTGCTGTACATGTCGTTCAGCGTCGCGAACAGCGACGCGGTCACCGACCAGTCCCTTGTGGACGGATTGGTGACCATGGGCCCGACCGTCAGCGACGAGGTGTTGGCGAGGATCTGCGAGTAGATGACGAACGGCTCCTGCCACAGCACGCACGAGTCGAACGTCCAGCCGTGGCTGAATCCGGCCGCCTCCGCCTCCTTCATCAGCCGGACGACGTCGCTTGCCGGCGGGTCGGTCTGCAGCACCACTCCGAAGTCCATGACCGTCCCTTTCAGACCAAGTACTGCGACAGGTCGCGCGACAGGAACTTCCCGTGGCCCTCGCGGCCGTGGAAGGCGTTGCCGGCGATCACGACCGAGCCCCGCGACAGCACCGTGTCGACCTTGCCCTTGAGCTCCCAGCCCTCGTAGGCCGAGTAGTCCACGTTCATGTGGTGGGTCTCGGCCGACACGTGGGTGGTCGCCTGCGGGTCGTAGACCACGATGTCGGCGTCGGCGCCCGGCGCGATGACGCCCTTGCGCGGGTACAGCCCGAACATCCGGGCCGGCGTGGTCGACGCGACCTCCACCCAGCGCGCCAGCGAGATCTTCCCGCCGACCACGCCCTGGTGCAGCAGGTCCATCCGGTGCTCGACGCCCGGCATCCCGTTGGGGATCTTGGAGAAGTCGCCGCGCCCCAGTTCCTTCTGCTCCACGAAGCAGAACGGACAGTGGTCGGTGGACACCACGGACAGGTCGTTGGTGCGCAGGCCCCGCCACAGGTCGTCCTGGTGGTCCTTGGGCCGCAGCGGGGGAGACGCGACGTACTTGGCGCCCTCGAAGTCCGGCTTGGCCAGGTCGTCCAGGGACAGGAACAGGTACTGCGGGCAGGTCTCGGCGAACACGTTCTGCCCGGCGTCGCGTGCCTGCGCCACGGCCGCGAGGGCGTGCCGCGCCGACAGGTGCACGATGTAGAGCGGCGCGCCGGTCACCTTCGCGAGCTGGATCGCTCGCGACGTCGCCTCGCCCTCCAGCTCCGGCGGCCGGGTCAGGCCGTGCTCGACCGGATCGGTGCGCCCGGCGGCAATCGCTTGCGCGACGAGCTGGTCGATCGCGATGCCGTTCTCCGCGTGCATCATGATCATCGCGCCGGTGTCGGTGGCCTTCTGCATCGCACGCAGGATTTCCCCGTCGGTGGCGTAGAAGACGCCGGGGTAGGCCATGAACATCTTGAAGCTGTTCACGCCCGCCGCGATGCAGGACTCCATCTCCTTGAGCGACGTGTCGTTCACGTCGGACACGATCATGTGGAAGCCGTAGTCGACCGCGCAGTGGGCGTCGGCCTTCTCGTGCCACTTGTCCAGTGTGGACAGCAGCGAGGTGCCCTTGGCCTGCACCGCGAAGTCGATGATCGTGGTCGTGCCACCCCACGCCGCGGCCGTGGTGCCGGTGGCGAACGTGTCGGCGGAGAACGTGCCGCCGAAGGGCATCTCCATGTGGGTGTGGGCGTCGATGCCGCCGGGGATCACGTACTTGCCGGCCGCGTCGATCACCTTGTCGGCGTTCTCGAACACGCCGGGTGCCGCGACGGCGGCGATCGTCTCGTCCTCGACGAGGACGTCGGCGACGACGGCGCCGGTGGCGTTGACCACCGTGCCGCCCTTGATCAGCGTTCGCATGTCACGGCCTCGTCAGCGAGTCGTAGGTGTCCGGGCGGCGGTCGCGGTAGAACTGCCACAGGTCGCGGACCTCGGCGAGCTGACCCATGTCGAGGTCGCGGACCACCACCTCTTCCTCGGTGTCCGACGCGGCCTCGCCGATGATCTGCCCGCGCGGGTCGGCGAAGTAGGACTGGCCGTAGAAGTCGTTGTCACCCAACGGTTCCACGCCGACCCGGTTGATGGTGCCGACGAAGTACTCGTTGGCCACGGCCGCCGAGGTCTGCTCCAGGCGCCACAGGTATTCGCTCAGCCCGCGGCTGGTGGCCGACGGGTTGAACACGATCCGCGCGCCGCCCAGGCCGAGCGCCCGCCAGCCCTCGGGGAAGTGGCGCTCGTAGCAGATGTAGACGCCGATCTTGCCGACCGCGGTCTCGAACACCGGGTAGCCGAGGTTGCCGGGCCGGAAGTAGAACTTCTCCCAGAAGCCCTTCACCTGCGGGATGTGGTTCTTGCGGTGCATGCCGAGGTACTTGCCGTCGGCGTCGATGACCGCGGCGGTGTTGTAGTAGACGCCGGGGTGTTCCTCTTCGTACATCGGCACGATCAGCACGACGCCGTGCTGCTTCGCGACGTCCTGCATGAGCTTCGTGGTCGGGCCGTCCGGGATGGCCTCGGTGTAGGAGTAGAAGTCCGCGTCCTGCACCTGGCAGAAGTAGGGGCCGTAGAACAGTTCCTGCAAGCAGACCACCTGGGCGCCCTGCGAGGCCGCGCTCTCGATGGCGCGCACCGCGTTGGCGATCATGGACTCCTTGTCACCGGTCCAGCGTTGCTGGACCAGGCCCGCCCTGATGATCTCAGGCACTGGCCTCTCCTTCCTGTAGCCGAACCGGCGCGGTGGCCCGCCCGGTGCTGGTCGTCACGAGCGCCAGGTAGACCACGAACGCCATCACGAGGCCGGCCACCCAGCTGTAGTCGTAGAACCACTTGAGGAACGGGATCATCCCGTCCTCGGGGAACGGGCCGGACGTTCCGGCCTTGGTGTACGCGCCGCCGACCGCGAGCACGGCGCCGATCAGCGTCGCGAGCACCGCGCGCCAGTTCCAGCCGCCGGTGAACCAGTACCGGCCGCTCTCGCGGTAGAGGTCGGCGAGCTCGAGCCGGGTCCGCGCGTGCGCCCAGTACCCGGCGATCAGCACGCCCGCGACCGCGCCGAGCAGACCGCCGTAGAAGGTCAGCCAGCCGTTGATGTAGACGTCGGCGTTGGCCAGCAGCCGCCACGGCTGCATCAGGATGCCGATCACGCCGGTGATCAGCCCGCCGAGCGCGAACGTGATCTTGCGCGGGAACGCGTTGGAGAAGTCGTAGGACGGGCTGACCACGTTGGCCGCGAGGTTCGCCGAGATCGTGGCGAGCACCAGGGCGATCAGCGCGACCACCACGACCAGCGAGCTGTCGAACTTGCTGGCCAGTTGCGCCGGGTCCCAGATCGCGTCGCCGTAGAGCACCTGCCCGCCCGACGTGGTCAGGATGGCGACCAGCGCGATGAACGACATCGTGGTCGGCAGGCCGAGAACCTGACCGCGCACCTGCTGGCGCTGGCCGCGGCTGAACCGGGTGAAGTCGGGCATGTTCAGCGAGAGCGTGGACCAGAACGCGATCATCGCCATCAGCGTCGGCGCGAGCACCTTCCAGAAGTCGCTGCCCCAGCCGAGCTTCGAGGGCTGCGACAGGATCGGACCGACGCCACCGGCCTTCACCAGCACGTAGATCAACATGATGATGAAGCCGAGGGACACCAGGGGAGCGGTCCAGTTCTCGAACCGGCGGATGGCCTCCATGCCGCGCCAGATGATCAGCATCTGCACGACCCAGAACAGGGCGAAGCAGAGCCACAACGTCCAGTGCTGGCCCGCGACCTGCGCGGAGTTGGTCCAGCCGTCGCCGGTGAGCCGCCCGATGATCACGAAGAGCGCCTCACCGCCGACCCAGGTCTGGATGCCGAACCAGCCGCAGGCGATGAAAGCCCGTAGCAACGCCGCCAGGTTCGCCCCGCGCACGCCGTAGAACGCGCGGGCGAACACCGGGAACGGGATGCCGTACTTGGTGCCCGCGTGGCTGTTCAACAGCATCGGGATCAGCACCACCAGGTTCGCGACCGTGATGGTCAGGAACGCCTGCAGCCAGCTCATCCCCATCAGCACCAGCGAGGACGCCAGCAGGTAGCTGGGGATGTTGTGCGCCATGCCCATCCACAGCGCGAAGTAGTTGTAGGTCGACCACGTGCGCTTCTCGACGGGCACGGGTGCGAGCTCGACGTTGTAGAAGCGGCTGTCCGCCAACGAAGCCAAGGCCTCGGCCGGCAGCTCGACCTGGCCCGCGGCGTTCCCCCGTTGTTCGAGTTGGTCGGTCATCGGGCGCTCACTCCACTTCGTACCCAATGCGGCAGCCGGGATCGGTCACCCGGGTCCATCACGGCATCGTTGAGTGATCCCGAGGTGCCCGGCAGTGGCAGAGTGTTCACCGTTGGCTGTGACGGCGAACACATTGCCCGTTGCCTGTCATGCCCCGGACATGACGAAGGGCGACGGCCGTGTGGCCGTCGCCCTTCGCGCTATGCGGCTGTTACGTGCCGGTCATCAGACCCCGGCGGTCTGCTGGATCCAGTCGCGGCTGGCGGCAACGCTGGCGTAGTTCTGCGTGCCGTTCGGGTCGCTGCCCGAGTTCTCCCCGGTCGAGCAGACGCCGACCTGCACGCCGCCGGCCATCTCCGGGCCACCGGAGTCGCCGTGCCACGAAGCACCGCTCACGCCCTTGCTGGCGATCGCCGTGCCGCCGAACGCGTCCGTGCTCGTCCCGGTGACCTGCACGTCCGCGGTCTTCAGGGTGTCGCTCGGCGGGCTGTCGCCCTCGGTGCGGCCCCAGCCGTAGATCTGGTTCGTGTCACCCTCGGCGGGGTCGGCGTTCGCGAGCTGGACGTACTCGGCGTCGATCGGCGTGGCCAGGTGCAACAGGGCGATGTCGCCGTTGGGCGACGCCTCCTGCCGGTCGACCGCGGACTCGGTGCCCGAGCCCAGCGCCACGTCGCCGACCTTCACGTGCATGCCCGGCGCGTTGAGGCAGTGCTGCGCGGTGAGCACCCACTCGGCGGAGATGATCGTGCCCGAGCACTCGAAGCCGCCGTACTCCGTCTGGTCGTCCCAGAAGATCTGCGCCCCCCACGGTGCGGAATCCACCGTGGTGCCACCGATGATGTTCGGCGTCGGTGACGAATCAGCGGTCGCGATGTAACCGGCCGATGCGATCCCCATCGCGAGCACGGCTCCCGCCGCGGCCGCGATGACCCTCGACTTTCGCATATGGCTTTACCCTTCGCACGACAATGCATTTGTCACGCCAAATCCGGGCGCGACGTTTTCCACGTTATCCGGCGGTTTTGCCGAGTGGCCACCTACGAAAGTCGTCAATCCCGCGGCGTCGGCTCGCCTTCGTTGACCTCTAAGGCGAGCAACGCGACATACAGCGACAACATGGACTCGGGGTCCTCAATGGACACTCCGAGGACCTGCTCGATCCGGCTCAGCTGTTGGTAATATGCGGTCCTCGACATATGTGCCGCGGCAGCTGCCGCCGACTTGTTCCCGCCGTGCGCGCAGTAGTGCCGCAATGTGTCCAGCAATCGGCTGCCGTGCTTGCGGTCGCGCGCCAGCAGCGGCCCGAGTTCGCGTTCGGCGAAGGCCGACAGACGATCGTCGTCAGCCAACAGGTAGAGCAGCCCGCGCAACCGGACGTCACGCAGCCGGTGGTAGCCCCCGGCCGGGGCCGGGCCGCGCACGGCGGCCTTCGCGATGTCCGCGGCCTCGATCAGGCTGCGCCGCCCGCCGCCGGGCTCGGCGACCGTGCTGCCCGCGGCGACCACGACCGGCACCGCGCGGGCGGTGGCGGCCGCCGCCTTGTGCAGGGCCTCGGCCAGCCGGCCGAGCACCGCCTCCTCGTCGGCCTGCGGGGTGAGCGAGAGCAGCGCGCGCACGCTCGTGTCGTCGACGACGCCGACGAGCGCGGCCACTCGGGCCCGGCGCGCGGCCAGCGCCGTGGCCTCGGCGAGGTCGCGCAGCACGGCCTGGGTCGCCATCGACGGCGCCGGCTTGGCGCCGGTGCCGGTCACCGTGGTGGCCGGGCGTACGGCGACGCCGATCAACCGCCGCCCGGCCAGCGGCACGCCGAGGGCCGCGGTGCGGGCCGTGAGGTCGGAACGCTGGGTCGGCGACGCGAGCAGTTCGGTGAGCAGGTTGCGGTGGGCGTGGCGTTCGAGGCTCTCCCGGTCCCGGGTGACCAGCCGGTGCACGGCCAGCGCCGACGCGGCCCGCTCGGCGACCACGACGTGGCGGTGCGGCGGCGGGCCGGGGTTGGTCCCCGCGCAGACGAGCACGAGCCGGCCCCAGTCGTTGCCGCGCGCGCCGACCACGGTGACCAGCCAGCCGGTCTCCTCGTCGTAGCTGGTCCGCTCGGTCAGCGACACCGCACGCGAGCGGACGGCCCACCCGTCCAGCAGTTCGGTCGGGTCGGCGCCCGCGGTGTCGTAGGCGAGGACCTCGTGCGCGAGCGTCTCCAGCACGACGGGGAGCCCGGAGATCCGCGCGACCTCACGCAGCACCTCGCCGGGCTCGGCGCCGGCCACGGTGAGCGCGGTGAACGTCTCGTGCACCTGCTCGGCCGCCCGCAGCTCCGCCACCTGCGCCTCGACGATCAGCCCGACCACGGCCTCGGTCACGGCGACGTAGCGCGTCTCCTTGGCCAGGGTGACCAGCGGCAGCCCGTGCCGCTCGGCCGCATCGACCAAAGCGGTCGGCAGCTTGTCGCTCCAGTGCCGCAGCAGCTCGACGACCACGCCCGCGACCCCGATCTCGGCCAGGCCGTCGATGTAGCGGGTCAGCGCGGCGTCGTCGTCGGGCAGCGCGATGCCGGTGGTCAGGACCAGCTCGCCGCCGCGCAGCAAGTTCGCGATGTCGGCGATCTCGGCGACGTGCACCCAGCGCACCCGCCGGTCGAGGGCGTCGTGGCCGGCCACCACGGTCGGCTTGCCCTGCCGCACGATCGGCAGGGCCAGCACTTGAGCAACCGTCGGATACAGTTCCGCCTCCCCGAATTTTCCGAAAATGGTTGCGTTGGGTCGGCGAGGTCCAGCCGACAGGTCGTCCGTGGCCGAGCTGCGTCTCGTTCCCCTTGGCCGCCGGTTGCGGGGTACTCGGCTACGCGGACACACTGTACGGCTCGGCCGGTCAGGCCGATACATGTTGCGCATGGTTCCTGGCCGTGGTGGCCAGCACACTCGGCAACGGCCGTCACCAACCTCCGGGAGGACACGCGACATGTCCGAACTCCTCGATCGCCACCGCGCCGTGCTGCCCGACTGGCTGGCGCTCTACTACGAGGAGCCCATCGAGATCGTGCACGCGGCCGGGCGCCGGGTGACCGATTCGACCGGCCGCACCTACCTGGACCTCTTCGCCGGCATCCTCACCAACGCCATCGGCTACGACGTCGCCGAGATCAGCGACGCGGTGCGCAAGCAGCTGGACACCGGCGTGCTGCACACCTCGACGCTCTACCTGATCCGTCAGCAGGTCGAGCTGGCCGAGAAGATCGCGAAGCTCTCGGGCATCCCGGACGCCAAGGTGTTCTTCACCAACTCCGGCACCGAGGCCAACGAGACCGCGTTGATGCTTGCCACCCAGTACCGCAGGAGCAACCAGGTGCTGGCGATGCGCAACTCCTACCACGGCCGCGCGTTCGCGACCGTCGGCATCACCGGCAACCGCGGCTGGGCGGCGAGCGCGCTCTCCCCGGTGAAGGTGAGCTACGTGCACGGCGGTTACCCGTACCGCAGCCCGTTCGGCGAACTGTCCGAAAAGGACTACATCGCGGCGTGCGTCGCCGACCTGCGCGACGTCATCCAGACGACCACGGCGGGCGACGTGGCCTGCATGATCGCCGAGCCGATCCAGGGCGTCGGCGGGTTCTGCACGCCACCCGACGGCCTGTTCGGCGCGTTCGCCGAGGTGCTGCGCGAGTACGGCATCCTGCTGATCTCCGACGAGGTGCAGACCGGCTGGGGCCGCACCGGCGAGCACTTCTGGGGCATGCAGGCCCACGACGTGGTGCCGGACATGATGACCTTCGCCAAGGGTCTGGGCAACGGCCTCGCGATCGGCGGCCTGATCGCCCGCAAGGACGTCATGGACTGCCTGACCGCGAACTCCATCTCCACCTTCGGCGGCAACCCGGTCGCCGCCACCGGCGCACACGCCACTTTGGACTACGTGCTGGAGCACGACCTGCAGGCCAACGCGGCCCGCCAGGGCGCGCGGATGCTCGCCGGGTTGCGGGAGATCGCCGCCGCCAACCCCATCGTCGGCGACGTGCGCGGCAAGGGCCTGATGATCGGCGTCGAGCTGGTCGAGCCCGGCGGCAAGGAGCCGAGCCCGCGCGCCGCGGTCCGGGTGCTGGAGCACACGAAGGCGCGGAACCTGTTGGTGGGCAAGGGCGGCATGCACAACAACGTCATCCGGCTCGCGCCGCCGATGACCCTGACCGACGACGAGGTGGAAGAGGCGCTCGCCGGCCTCGGCGCCGCGATCGCCGCCGCGACCCAAGACCTGGAGGAAGCTCGATGACACCTCATGTGTCCGCGTCGCGAGTGAGCTCAAGCCGCGCAGCCGTCAACCGGCGGCCAAGGGGAACGGGACGCAACCCGGCCACGGAAGCCCACGGAGCCGGGCCGTCGCAATCCAACGCAACCATTTCCGGAAAATCCGGGGAGGCGGAACTGTGACCAGGATCAGCCACTGGATCGACGGTAAGCCCAGCTTGGGCGTGGCCGAGCGCACCGGCGACGTCTACGACCCGGCCACCGGTGAGGTCACCGGGATCGTCGACTACGCCTCGGCCGCCGACGTCGACGAGGCGGTCGCCGCGGCCAAGCGGGCGTTCCCCGCGTGGCGCAAGGCTTCCCTGGCCGCGCGCACGTCGGTGCTCTTCAAGTTCCGCGACCTGCTCGCCGCGCACCGCGACGACGTCGCCGCGATCATCACGGCCGAGCACGGCAAGGTGCTCGACGACGCGGCCGGTGAGGTGCAGCGCGCGCTGGAGTCAGTGGAGTTCGCCTGCGGGCTGCCGACCGCGGTGCGGGGCGGGTTCAGCATGAACGCGTCCACGGCGGTCGACGTGCACTCGGTGCGCGAGCCGCTCGGCGTGGTCGGCGTGATCTCGCCGTTCAACTTCCCGGCCATGGTGCCGTTGTGGTTCCTGCCCAACGCGATCGCGACCGGCAACACCGTGGTGCTCAAGCCCAGCGAGAAGGACCCGTCGGCGTCGATCTACCTGGCCGAGCTGTGGGCGCGGGCCGGGCTGCCCGACGGCGTGCTCAACGTCGTGCACGGCGACAAGGTCGCGGTCGACGCGTTGCTCGAGCACCCGGACGTCAAGGCGATCTCGTTCGTCGGCTCGACGCCGGTGGCCCGCTACATCTACGAGACCGGCACCAGCCACGGTAAGCGCGTGCAGGCCTTGGGCGGCGCCAAGAACCACATGGTCGTGCTGCCCGACGCCGACCTGGACGTGGCCGCCGACGCGGCCGTGTCCGCCGGGTTCGGCTCGGCGGGGGAGCGGTGCATGGCGATCTCCGTCGTGGTCGCCGTCGACCCGATCGGCGACGAGCTGATCGCCAAGATCACCGAGCGGATGGCCAAGCTCAAGATCGGCGACGGCCGGCGCGGGTGCGACATGGGCCCGCTGGTCACCGCCGCGCACAGGGACAAGGTCGCGTCCTATGTGGAGTCCGGCGTGGCTGAGGGTGCCGAGCTGGTCGTGGACGGTCGTGGCGGTCCGGTCGACGGCGCGGCGGGCGGTTTCTGGCTCAACCCCACGCTGTTCGACAAGGTCGGGCCGCAGATGAAGATCTACACCGACGAGGTGTTCGGCCCGGTGCTGTCCGTCGTGCGGGCGGGCAGCTACGACGACGCGATCAAGCTGGTCAACGACAACCCCTACGGCAACGGCACGGCGGTGTTCACTCGCGACGGCGGCGCGGCCCGGCGCTACACCGACGACGTCGAGGTCGGCATGGTCGGCGTGAACGTGCCCATCCCGGTCCCGGTCGGCTACTACTCCTTCGGTGGCTGGAAGGACTCCCTCTTCGGCGACGCACACGCGTACGGGCCGGAAGGCGTCCAGTTCTTCACCCGCGCGAAGGTCGTGACCAGCCGCTGGCCTGACCCGGCGACCTCTTCGGTGAACCTCGGTTTCCCCCGCAACGAGTGAAAGCCGCCTGGCAGGGTTTGCGCGACAGTCGGTAACCTTGGCGACTCGGAGAGTGCTGAGGAGCGGCAGGGGAAGAGTGGCGCAAAACGGCAGCGGATGCGTCGGAAAGTTGGTCGGCTGGGCCGTTGCCGCGATTCTCGTCGTCATCGTCGCGAAGTCCTGCGGGCTTGACCTCAACCCGTTCGGTGGGGACGACACGGCGTGTGAAGCGTCCGGTTCCAGCTCGTCAGGCGCTGTTGCTTACGCCGACGACGACAGCTGTCCGGACTACCTCCGCGAGGCCGTGGGCGACTCGGCGTGGGCGCATGATCAGCAGGAAGCCATCCGCGATCTCAAGTTGACTGTCGGTCGGTACATGACCTCGGCCAGCGCCGCGCCCCAGACGATGACCAGTGGATACGACCACTTCTCAGACCTGGCGGACGCCTATTTGCGCGATTCAGACTTCAATTACCCGGAACGTGGCCAGCCCACGGTGATATCGCACGTCGAGACCAAGATCGCGGCGAAGATGCGCCACGACGGCGTCACCGCGGCGGTGGTGGCCATCAACAACCCGCAGGTCTGTGGCCCGGCGATGGGCTGTCAGCAAGCAGTTCCGGCCATTCTGCCGGAGGGGTCGGTACTGTACGTGTGGGAGCTTGACGCTGACGAACCCGTAACTTTGGAGGGGAGGGCGACACCATGACGAGAGCGGCGACGCCGGTCATCTCAGTCCGGTTCGACGAGCGACCCCGCGAATGGCGCAATTTCTTCCAACTGCGCTCGGTGGACGAGTTGGTCGATGCCATCGTGAGCCCTCCGCCCGAGGCCGCCCCGGCGTACGTACGTGGGCATCGGGAGATTCACCTCGGGGACCGGCCGTACGACCCGCTACACGCCGAGTTGGCACCGATGATGCTTGTCGCTGTTGGGCCGGACGGCGGTGCGGTCTACTTTCGCGAGGTCAACGCCGACGGACGGTCACGCGGTTTCATCGCCCAGGGCGACGGCCGGGTCGACGCGCCGAGGCTTCCCTTCGACTCCCAGGGTGCGATCGAGTTCGAGCCCAGGGATGTGATGAGCCGCGATCAGCTCCGCGCTATCGTGCGGGCATACTTGCTCGATGGTGTGCGTCCCGAGACCGTCCGCTGGCGCGACTCCCAGTGGGTTCAATGAGCTGATCAGTGGTGCAGCTTGCCGGACTTGATGGTGGCCAGCAGCTGCGGCAGGTCCGCGGACAGGGCTGGGCCAGCGGGGTTCTTGCTGTCACGCAATGCGTTCAGGTCCTGCCGGACCTCGACGCAGTTGCCGCTGGACTGGCTGAAGCTTGACTTCCGCCAATTCATGATCATGCCTCCTTCAGGATCGACCGCAGCATAGTCTGGCTTTCGCGGGTGGGAAGGGCTACGCGATCCAGTCTGGCGAGCATCGTGGCATAGGGCTCCGCCTGTTCGTCGTGCAGGTAGATGCCACCGCCGGCAACCTCGACATTCACCACGGGCGTGGTGTGGGGGAACGTCATGTATAGCCAGGAGTGGTTGGCAAGTCCGACTGGTAGGTGCTCGGGCACGACCCGAACCGGGATTCCACGGTCACGTGCGGTCAGCAGGTGCCGGAGCTGCTTACGATGGCCCTCGGGGCCGCCGTACGGGGTGCGTAGCGCGGTTTCGCAGATGTAGGACGTGTAGTCGAGCGTGCCCAAGATCTTCTGCCGTCTGCGCCGAGCCACCCAGCGCAACTCAGCCAGTTCCTGTGGCACATCGTCCGACGCCATGAACGCCATGGCGTACTCCTCGATCTGGAGCAGGCCCGGCACCATGGTTACCGTCCAGTCGGTCAGGCTGGTGGCGTCTGCCTCGTAACTGGCCAAGGTGCCCATCTCGGCGGGAACTCCGGGCAGCGGCCGGTCCCACCAGCCCGAGGCGTTCTCCGCGCGGGCTTCCGTGATGATCTGGTTGCGTTCGGCCGACGGAATCCGGTACGCGGTCAGCACCATCGCCACCTCTTCGGTGGTGATATAGCGCAGACCGTTCTCCGTTCGGGACATGGTCGCCAAACCCCACCCGAGCATCTTCGCGGCGGCTTCGAGGCTCAGCTTTGTCCGCTCCTTGCGGATCGCGCGCAAGCGAGCGCCGATGATCCGGTCGCGGGGCCTCGGCGGCTGTCGTTTGTTCGGCACTGATGATTCCTTCCCACCCTGGGAAACGCAAGCGCGCTTCCGGAAGGGACCCTACCGTTCGTCGAGTAGGTCCACATCTTTTCAGGAGGCATGGAATGCAAGTGAGCCGGTGGCCGCATATCCAGCGATATCTGCGAGACCATTCGCGGCCCGATTTCATCGGCTGGTACTTCGCTACCGGGCGGATCACGCTGCCGAACCCCGACGTGGCTGCCGCCAATGAGGAATGGGCGGACTTCTACGAATGGCGCCTGGAACAGCGGGCCGAGGAGCTTGCAGCTGATCGGATCAAACGTCACCTCGTGGAGGAGTGGACAGCCGGCATGGCCTACTGCTGCCGTCGATCGGCCGCGTGGGCGCGCGGTGAGGAACCCGGCGAATGGCTGCCGCTGTCCGAACGGCGACCAGATATCCATGCGGAAGGCGAGGCGATCGTGGCCGAAATCGTCGCGAGACTTGACCGACCGGCCGGACGTCTTCTGCCGATGGGATAGGCGACATCCCTGGCCCCCGGGCCACGGCAAGCGGGTGCAGGCCTCGGGCGGCGCCAAGAACCGCTGGCCTGACCCGGCGACCTCCTCGGTGAACCTCGGCTTCCCCCGCAACGAGTGATCTTGCCGGTTTGAGGCACCCAGGCTGGTGGTATGCCCCTTTCAGTCATGTGCCGGTGAGAGGGGTTTCCGATGTCCTGGGTGCCGCGGGTGATCGGAGCCGCAACCGCGATCTACGGCGGGGCGGTGCTGGCCAAGCCGACGCTGCTGACCGAGCCGTGCAAGCTCACCGACGCCGTGGGCCGCACGCCCAAGTCGGCGAAGGCGCTGGCCCGGTCGATCGGCGCCCGTGACCTCGCGTCCGGGCTCGCCCTGGCGGTGGCGCCCTCGGCGCGTGCCACCCAGGTGGCGCTCGCCGTGCGGGTGCTCTCCGACGTCGGCGACGCGGTCGTGCTCGGCGGGCACGCGCCCGACGCCGACACCCGCAAGAAGGTCGTCGGCGTCGCGGCCGGGTGGGCACTGCTCACCGCGCTGAGCGCGTTGACCGTGCTGCACGACTAGAACTTCGCGATCACGGACTTCGCGGTGTTGATCGGGATCGAGAAGCCGATCCCGACGCTGCCCGCGGAACCGTTCTGGCCGGTCACCGGCGAGTACATCGCCGAGTTGATGCCGATCACGGCGCCGTTCAGGTCGAACAGCGGACCGCCGGAGTTGCCCTGGTTGATCGAGGCGTCGGTCTGGATGGCCTTGTAGGACACGCCGGACGAGCCCGAGTTGTCGTTGCCGGTGAACGGGAACTGCTGCTGGTTGCGCTGCTGCTGCTCGCCCTCGATGTTCACCTCGCGGTTCAGCGCGCTGACGATGCCGGTGGTCACGGTGTTCTGCAGCCCGCCGGGCGAGCCGATCGCGATGACCTCCTGGCCGACCTTCACCGTGCTCGAGTCGCCGAGCGTGGCCGGGGTCAGCCCGCTGACACCCTCGGCCTTGATGACGGCGAGGTCGCTGGTCGTGTCGGACCCGACGACGGTGGCGTTCGCGGTGCGCCCATCGGCGAAGGTGACGGTGATCTTCCCGTTGCCCGCGTCGGCGATGACGTGGTTGTTGGTCAGGATGCGGCCGTCGGCGGACAGGACCACGCCGGACCCGATCTCCTCGCCGTTCGGCAACGTCACGGTCACCTCGACCACGCTGTTCTTCACCTTGGCGACGACGGCGCTGACGTCGGTCGTCGCCGTGTCGCCCGTCGGCGTCGCCAGCGGGGTGCTCACGGTGGCCACGCCCGCGGTCGTGTCGTGCCCGAAGTACGCGCCCGCCGCCCCGCCCAGCGCCCCCGCGGCGAGCACGGCGCCGGCGACGATCGCGACGGCGCCGCGCCGGCCCTTGCCGGGCTGGCGGGTTGGCTGCCGCGGTGCTTGCGGCCACATCTGTTGAGGCGGCGGCTGGTGGGTGAAGAGCGGGTTGGGCTGCCCATGGGGATTCTGCTGCTGCATGTTCTCGGTCATGCCTCCACTCAAGGCCCGCTTCATGTGATCCGGCTGAGAGAAGGCGATGGCGCGGCCAAGAAAGCGGTGTGAGCCGTCCTCAGAATTATTATTGGTTATGAACTATAAAGATGTCCGATTATTTTGCGCACGGGACAAACCGGCGGCGGTTGGTACGTGGTCAAGTCCAAGCCCGGACGGGACGTGAGCAAGTCGCGCCCGCGCGCCATCGCCCGATCGGGGACCGGCTGGTTAGGGTCGTGGCGTGAGTGACTCCTTCTTGCGCATGCAGGCGCGCACCCAGCGGTTCACCCTCGGCTCCCCGCGGCAGTTCGCCGTCTCCCCGGACGGCGCCCGCGTGCTGTTCCTGCGCTCGGCCTCCGGCGAGGACCGCAGCCACCAGCTCTGGCAGCTCGACGTGGCCACGGGGCAGGAGTCCGTGCTGGCGGACCCCGCGGCCCTGCTCGGCGGCGACGAGGAGCTCTCGCCCGAGGAGCGGGCCCGCCGCGAACGCGCCCGCGAGCAGGCCGCCGGGGTCGTCGGCCTCGCCACCGACGCTGATGCCCGCGTCGTCGCGTTCGCCTTGTCCGGCAAGGTGTTCGTCGCCGTGGACGGCCAGGTCCGTGCGCTTGAGACCGCGACCCCGGTCGTCGACCCGCGACCGGACCCGACCGGGCAGCACGTCGCTTACGTGTCGGCCAACGCCATGCGCGTCATCGCCGTCGACGGCAGCGGCGACCGCGCGCTGGCCGAGCCGGAGACCGAGGAGCACGCCTGCGGCGTCGCGGAGTTCATCGCCGCCGAGGAGATGGACCGATCGCGCGGCTACTGGTGGTCGCCGGACGGCACCCGGCTGCTGGTCTCGTTCACCGACCGCACGCCGGTGCAGCGCTGGTACATCGCCGACCCGGCCAACCCGGGCACCGAACCCACCAAGGTCGCCTACCCGGCCGCAGGCACCCCCAACGTCGTGACGACGGTGGGCGTGGTCGACCTCGACGGCAACCGGGTCGACGTGGACTGGGACAACGAGGCGCTGCCCTACCTGGTCACCGCGCACTGGTCGGCGGGCGGGCCGCCGCTGATCGCCGTGCAGTCGCGCGACCAGCGCACGATCCAGGTCCGGTCGATCGACCCGGCGACCGGGGCGACCGAGCTCGTGTTCGAGCAGACCGACGACACCTGGGTCGACATCGTGCCCGGGGTGCCCGCGTGGACCGCCGACGGTCAGCTGGTCACCGTGCAGGCGCTGGACGGCGCGTACCGGCTGGTGATCGGGGACAAGGCGGTCACCGGCGACACCACGCAGGTGCGGTCGGTGCTTGACGTCGGCGAGGACGTGCTGTTCACGGCATCGCTGGACGACCCGCGGCAGATCCACGTGTTCACCGGCGACACGGGTGGCGCGGTGCAGGTGTCCACTGCGGACGGTGTGCACGGCGGCGCGCGTGGTGGGAACGTGACGGTGCTGTCGTCGTGGTCGCTCGACTACTCCGGCCCGCGGGTGCGGGTGCTGCGCGACGGCGCGGACGTCGGCACCATCAGATCCGAGCCGGTGCAGCCGCCGCTGACGCCGAACGTCCGGTTCGCCACGGTCGGGGAGCGGGCACTGCGCACGGCCGTGCTCTACCCGACCGGTCACCAGCCGGGCAGCGGGAAGCTGCCGGTGCTGGTGAGCCCGTACGGCGGGCCGCACGCGCAGATGGTGCTCGCGTCGCGCAACGCTTACCTGACGTCGCAGTGGTTTGCCGACCAGGGCTTCGCGGTCGTGATCACCGACGGCCGCGGCACGCCGGGGCGCGGGCCGGCCTGGGACCGCGAGATCCACCACAACTTCGCGTCGGTGACGTTGAAGGACCAGATCGACGCGTTGCAGGCGCTGGCCGATTCGCACCCCGACTTGGACATGGACCGGGTCGCGATCCGCGGCTGGTCCTACGGCGGTTACCTGTCGGCGCTCGCGGCGATGCGCCGCCCGGACGTCTTCCACGCCGCGATCGCGGGCGCGCCGGTGACCGACTGGACGCTGTACGACACGCACTACACCGAGCGCTACCTCGGCCACCCGGACGAGGAGCCGGAGGTGTACAAGCGCAACTCGCTGATGGACGACGCGGACAACCTGCGCGCCCGGCTCATGATCATCCACGGTCTGGCCGACGACAACGTCGTTGTGGCGCACGGGTTGCGGCTCTCCGCGGCGTTGACCGCGGCCGGCAAGCCGCACGCGCTGGTGCCGCTCGTGGCGGTCACGCACATGACGCCGCAGGACGAGCAGACCGCGGAGAACTTCCTGATGATGCAGGTGCGATGGCTTTTCGAGGCTTTGGATCGGGGTCAGTCATGAGTCGCTGGGGTATCACGCTGCCGTTGACCGGCGTGCCGCTGACCGCGCACCGTTCGCTGGTGGAACGGTTGCCGGACTTGGGTTTCACCGACATCTGGTCGGCCGAGACCGCAGGCACGGACGCGTTCACCCCGCTGGCCCTGGCCTCGCAGTGGGCGCCGACGCTGCGGCTGGGCACCGCGATCGTGCCGGTGTACACGCGTGGTCCGGGCCTGCTCGCGATGAGCGCCGCGACCATCGCCGAACTCGCACCGGGCCGGTTCGTGCTGGGCATCGGCACGTCGTCGCCGGTGATCGTGAACAGCTGGAACGCGATGGCGTTCGACGAGCCGTTCAAACGGTCGCGGGACACGCTGCGGTTCCTGCGCGCGGCGCTGGCGGGGGAGAAGGTCACCGCCTCCTACGACACGTTCTCGGTCTCGAAGTTCCGGCTCGAGCGGCCGCCGGTGCCGCCGCCCCAGGTGATGCTCGCGGCGTTGCGGCCGGGCATGTTGCGACTGGCCGCGCGAGAGGCCGACGGCGCGATCACCAACTGGCTGGCGCCTTCGGACGTGCCGCGCGTGCGGGCGGAGGTCGGCCCGGACACGGAGCTGGTGGCGCGGATCTTCGTGTGCCCGACCACGGACGCAGAGGCCGCTCGTGGCTTGGGCCGCATGATGATCAGCAGCTACCTGACCGTGCCGGTGTACGCCGCGTTCCACGAGTGGCTCGGCCGCGGCGAAGCCCTGAAGCCCATGCACGACGCGTGGGCGGCCGGGGACCGCAAGGGCGCCAACGCCGCCATCCCGGACAGCGTGGTCGACGACCTGATCGTGCACGGCAGCGTGGACGCCTGCCGCGAGCGCATCGCCGAATACCAGGCGGCCGGCCTCGACACACCGGTCATCGCCGTGCTGCCGACGGGCGAGGACCCGGCCGCCCTGGCGTTGTCGCTCACCCCGCCGGGCTGAGCTACCTCGGCTGCAGCGGCGCCCAGAAGTACCAGGCGAGCGGGCGCAACGGCCCGGTCGGGTCGCCGTAGAAGCACGGCTGGGTGTCGTGGTAGTTCACCCGGTCGTCGTTGCAGGCTTGCTGCGTCGGGTACGGCCCGAAGAGCTCCTGAGTCGTCGTCTGTGTGCCTGCGGACGCGGTACCCGCGAGCACCACACCGGTCACCACCGCCATCACGGCGCCCAACACCATTCGCATGACACGCAAGTGTTCCTGCGGCCCGCACGCGCGGCAATCCGCTGCTCGGGCGTCCGCCGAACGGTCCTATCGGGTCAGGGTGCGAAACGCCAGATGGCGCCCGCGACCCTGGCCGACGGCGAGGGCGAACCACAGGCGCAGCACGCCGTCCACGGTGTCCTGCTGGTTCTCGCCCAGGTACATGGGGCGCAGGCCCACGGCCTCGATCAGCTGCTCGACCACCGCGCGATCCGCCTCCGTGGCCGAGAAGAACAGGTCGGCCTTGACACCGTCGAAGTCGGGATCGGCGAAGTTCTCGCCGCCGAGGGTGTTGAACGCGCGGGCGTAGCGGGCCCGCGGGGCGTGCTCGGCGACGGCCGCTGCGTGGTTGGCGACGGGCGCGCCGACGTTGTTGGTGGCGTCGATGACGAGCTTTCCCGCGAGGTCATTGGCCTTGAGGAACTCTTCGACCGCGGCCGACGGCTGGGCGAGCACGATCGTGTCTGCCTGGGCGACGGCGTCCTCGATCGTCGCGACGGTGGCGCCCGAGTCCTCGGCGACCGAGGTGTCCTCCGGGTGGCGGGAGCCGAAGACGGTGGGCAGGCCCGCCTTCGCGAAGGCACGACCCAGCGTGCCGCCGATGAACCCGGTGCCGATCACTGCTGTTGTCATGCCCGCCCAAACGCACGGCGGGCCGATTTGTTCCCGCGGTCACGCGTAGAGCTGTTCGATCTGCTCCTTGTACTTGTCGGCGATGGGACGACGACGGAGCTTGACCGTCGGCGTCAGTTCCGCGCCGCCGGGTTCCCAGACCGTCGGCAGGACCGTGAAGCGTTTGATCTGCTCCACTCTGGACAGATGCGAGTTCGCTTCGTCGATCGCCGCTTCGATCGCGCCGATCAGTCCGGGGTGGACGGACACCGCTTCCACCGACGGATCGGGCAGGCCGTACTGACGGGCGAAGTTCGCGGCCATGTCCGGGTCCAGCACCAGCAGCGCCACGTTGTACGGGCGGTCGTCGCCGATCACCACCGCCTGGCCGATCAACGGTGAGGCGGCGCGGATCGCGTTCTCGATGGCGGCCGGCGACATGTTCTTGCCGAAGCTGTTGATGATCAGTTCTTTCTTGCGGTCGATGATCGTGACGTAGCCGTCCTCGTCGATCGTGGCCACGTCGCCGGTGCGCAGCCAGCCGTCGGCGTCGATGGTCTCCTTGGTCCGCTCCGGGTCGTTGCGGTAGCCCTTCATCACCGTCGGGCCGCGGACCAGGAGTTCGCCGTCGTCGGCCAAGCGCACTTCCACGCCGGTGATCGGCGTGCCCACGGTGCCGATCTTGATGCCGCCGGGCGGGTTGATCGTCGCGCAGCACGACAACTCCGACATGCCCCACAGCTCGAGGACCGGCAAACCCAAGCCGCACACGAACTCCAGCACTTCCGGGGCGATGGGCGCGGCGCCGGAACATGAGTTGCGGACCCGGTCCAGGCCGAGTTTCGCGCGGATCTTGGACAGGACCAGCTCGTCGGCCTTGGCGTACTCGGCCGCCAGTTCGTCGGGGACGGTCCCTTCCTGGCCCGCGCGCACGTACTTGCGGCCGGTGTCGATGGCCCACTGCATCGCTTGCTGCTTCGCGGGATCCTGCTCGTGGGCGATCATCGCCTCGATGCCGGCCTTGAGCTTGTACCACATCTGCGGCACCCCACCGAACATCGTCGGGTGCACGCTCGTCAGCACGCCGAGCACCTTGCGGTGGTCGTCCACGCACGTGATCTCGCCGCCGTAGAGCATGGGGGAGTAGTGCGACGCCCAGCGGTCGGCGATGTGCGCGGAGGGCAGGTAGGAGATGCCGCTGTCCGAACCGGACGGCGGGAAGATCTTCGCTGTCGCGGTGCACTGGGCGACCAGGTTCGCGTGGGTCAGCTCCACGCCCTTGGGCGGGCCGGTGGTGCCCGAGGTGTAGATGATCGTGGCGACGTCGTCGGCTTCGACCGCGCGCCAGCTCGCCTCGAAGTCGAAGTCGGCGGGCTCGGCCAGCCCGCCGAGGCCAGGACCGTCGTCCACGCACAGGACGTGGTCGAGGTCGAGGCCCCGCAACTTCGGCAGGAACTGCTTCTCGGTGATCACCACCCGGTTGCCCGCGTTGCCGAACAGGTACTTGATCTGCTCGGGTGCGGAGGTGTTGTAGACCGAGAACGGTGTCGCGCCCAGGTGCAGGGTCGCGGTGTCGGCGAGGTGGAACTCGGGGCGGTTGACCATCATCAGCGCCACGGTGTCGCCCGGACCGACGCCGAGCCCGGCGAGCCCGCCCGCGATGTGGCGGACCCGGTCGGCGTACTCGCCCCACGTCAGGCTCAGCGAGTCGTCCGGGGTGCGCACCGCGGTCTGGTGGGCGTAGCGGGCCGCGGTGGCCTGGAACGCGGCGCAGAGCGTGGCGGGCGCGGGCGCGGCGGGGTCCGTCGGGTCCGGAGCGGCGTCGACGCGGACATCAGAGGTCATGCCCTGAGCGTGACCCGGCTCACAGCTTCAGGTCAATGTCCGATTGGCCTTGATCCGCGATCGAGCGCAGCTGCCGGGCGACGTCGTGCGCCTTCGGCGCCGCGGAGCGGGTCAGCACATCGGCGATCATCCGGAGGTCCTCGGGCTCGAAGAGGTGAGTGATGCGCTGGCTGGTGACCATGGTGCGCAGCCGCCCGCCGGCCGCGTCGGCGAGCGTCAGCGTCGACCACTTGCCGTTGGTGCCGAGCCACTTCTGCTCGCGGGTCGCGATGGCGCCGGTCACCACCTGGGCGAGGTCGACCCGCCGGCGCTTCGGCAGCCCGCGCGACCACAAGACCGTGCCGGACAGGACGTAGGTCGAACAGCGGCGGTCGAACCAGAGCAGTCCCACGCCCAGCACCCCCACGACGACGACCGCGAAGACGATGCCGTACACCGAGTTCCGGTCGTGGTGAAGGGCGATGAAGACGGCGGCGCCGCCGACCAGCGAGAGGAGTTCCGTCCACAGGAACCGCACGTAACGGCGTCGCGTCTGCGCCGACCACCGGATCGGCACCTCGCTGCTGGGCTGAACCACGACAACCCCCCGATTTCGGACTGGACCTGAATCGCCTATCGAGGAATCGCCGGGGGCGTTACCGAAAAAATCAAGCACGCATGCTTGATTCGGCAGAACCGGCGTGCCACGGTGAACGCGTGGAGCTGAGCGCCTTGCTTGCCGACCTCACCGCCGAGGGTGATGAGGTCGATGCCATGGTCGCGACCTTGCCCGACGACCGGTGGGCCACGCCGACGCCCGCCGCCGGCTGGACCGTCGCGCACCAGATCGCCCACCTCGCGTGGACCGACACCGCCGCCCTGCACGCGGCCACCGACGTCGACGCGTTCCAGCGCGGTCTCGCGGAGGCCGGCGACGACCCGCTGGGTTTCGTCGACCGCAGCGCGGACGAGGGTGCCGCCCTGCCGCGGGCCGAGCTGCTGGAGAAGTGGCGGGCCGGTCGCAAGGAGCTGGCGGCCGCGCTCGCGACCGTGCCGAAGGGCACGAAGCTGCCCTGGTTCGGCCCGCCGATGAGCGCCGCCTCGATGGCCACCGCACGGATCATGGAGACCTGGGCGCACGGCCAGGACGTCGCCGACGCGCTCGGCATCACGCGGACCCCGACCGCCCGGCTCCGGCACGTCGCGCACATCGGGGTGCGCACCCGCGACTTCGCCCACGTCCTCAACGGGCGCACCCCGCCGGCCGAGGAGTTCCGGGTCGAACTGTCCGCTCCGGACGGTGCACTGTGGACCTGGGGTCCCGAGGACGCGGCCCAGCGGGTCAGCGGGCCCGCCCTGGACTTCTGCCTGCTCGTCACCCAGCGCACCCACCGCGCGGACACCGCGCTGGTCGCCGAGGGGCCGGACGCCGACGCGTGGCTGGACATCGCGCAGGCGTTCGCCGGGCCGCCCGGCGGCGGTCGCGAGAAGGGATCGCGATGACGTTCCGGATCGGCAACGCGTCCGGCTTCTACGGCGACCGGTTCGACGCGGTCAAGGAGATGCTCACCGGTGGCCCGCTGGACGTGCTGACCGGCGACTACCTCGCCGAGCTGACCATGCTCATCCTCGGCCGCGACAAGATGAAGGACGCCTCTCGCGGCTATGCGCGCACGTTCCTGCGCCAGCTCGAGGAGAACCTGTCGGTCGCCGTGGATCGCGGCGTCAAGATCGTGGCCAACGCGGGCGGGCTCAACCCGGCCGGGCTGGCCGAGGCACTGCGCGAGCTGGCGGCGACGCTCAACCTCGACGTCAAGATCGCCTACGTGCGTGGCGACGACCTGCTGCCGCGCGCGGCCGAGTTCGGCTTCGACGGCGCGCTCACCGCCAACGCCTACCTCGGCGCGTTCGGCATCGCCGAGTGCCTCGGCGCCGGGGCCGACATCGTGGTCACCGGCCGGGTCACCGACGCGTCGCTGGTGGTCGGCCCGGCCGCCGCGCACTTCGGCTGGGCCCGCGACGACTACGACGCGCTCGCCGGCGCGACCGCCGCCGGGCACGTCCTGGAGTGCGGCGCGCAGGCCACCGGCGGCAACTTCTCGTTTTTCACCGAGCACGACCTCGGCCACGCCGGCTTCCCGCTGGCCGAGATCGAGGCCGACGGCTCGTGCGTGATCACCAAGCACGAGGGCACCGGCGGCGCGGTGACCGTGGAAACCGTGACCGCGCAGCTGCTCTATGAGATCGCGAGCCCCGCGTATGCCGGGCCCGACGTGGTCACGGCGTTCGACACGCTCCAGCTGACCCAGGACGGCCCGGACCGGGTGCGGATCTCCGGCGCGACCGGCACGCCGCCGCCCGAGACGCTCAAGGTCTGCGTGAACACCCTCGCCGGGTTCCGCAACAGCATGACGTTCGTCCTGTGTGGACTGGACATCGACGCGAAGGCCGAGCTGGTCCGCTGCCAGCTCCTCGACGCCGTGGGTGCCGACGGTCTCACGTGGACGCTCGCACGCACCGACCACGCCGACGCCGACACCGAAGAGGCCGCGAGCGCTCTCCTGCACGTCACCATCAAGACCCCGGACCCCAAGCGTGCCAAGGCGTTCTCGCGGGCGAGTGTCGAGCTGGCGCTCGCGTCCTACCCGGGCTTCACGCTGACGTCGCCGCCCGGGGACGGCACGCCGGTCGGCGTCTACCGGCCCGAGTACGTGCCGCTGGACGCCGTCGAGCACGTCGCGGTGCTGCCCGACGGCACCGAGAAGGTCATCGACCCGCCCGTCACCGGTCACACCGAACCGCCTGCGGCGCAAACAGAACTGTTCGACGTGGACTTCGGTCCCACCAAACGGTTGCCGCTCGGCGTGGTCGCCGGCGCTCGCTCCGGCGACAAGGGCGGCGACGCCAACGTCGGCGTCTGGGTGCGCAAAGCCGACGCCTACCCCTGGCTCGCGCAAGAGCTGACCGTGGCCAAGCTGCGGGAACTGCTGCCCGAGGCCGCGGAGCTGGACATCGACCGGTACCCGCTGCCCAACCTGAATGCCGTCAACTTCGTGATCCACGGCCTGCTCGGCGAGGGCGTCGCCGCGTCCACCCGGTTCGACCCGCAGGCCAAGGCGGTCGGGGAGTGGCTGCGCTCGCGCACGCTCGACATTCCGGAGGCGTTGCTGTGAGCATCCACGACGTCTTCGCGACCCCGGAACGCCGTCAGCTGCGGGAAACGGTCCGCAAGTTCACCCAGGCCGAGATCGTGCCCAACCTGGCGCGGTGGGAGGCCGACGGCGAACTGCCGCGTGAGCTGCACAAGAAGGCGGCGGCGCTCGGCCTGCTCGGGATCGGGTTCGCCGAGCAGCACGGCGGCTCCGGCGGCGACCTGCTCGACGTCGTCGTGCTGACCGAGGAGATCCTGCAGGCCGGCGGCTCGTCCGGGGTCCTCGCGGGGCTGTTCACGCACGGCATCGCCCTGCCGCACATCGTCGGCGCGAACGACGCCCGGCAGATCGAGCGGTTCGTCAAGCCGACGCTGGCGGGGGAGAAGATCGGCTCGCTCGCCGTCACCGAGCCCGACGGCGGCTCGGACGTGGCCGCCCTGCGCACGCGCGCGGTCCGCGACGGCGACCACTACGTCGTCAACGGGGCCAAGACGTTCATCACCTCGGCCGCCCGCGCCGACTTCGTGACCACCGCGGTCCGCACCGGCGCGGACGGCTACGGCGGCATCAGCATGCTGGTCGTCGAGCGGGACACGCCTGGCTTCACCGTGGCGCGCAAGCTCGACAAGATGGGCTGGCTCTGCTCCGACACCGCCGAACTGTCCTTCGTGGACGCCCGGGTGCCGGTGGCCAACCTGGTCGGCCCCGAGAACTCCGGCTTCGTGCAGATCATGCAGCAGTTCCAGGTGGAGCGGATCACGCTGGCCGTGCAGGCCTACGCCACCGCGCAGCGCTGTCTGGACCTCACCCTTGACTGGGTGCGCAACCGCAGCACGTTCGGCCGCCCGCTGATCTCGCGCCAGCTGATCCAGCACCGCCTGGTCGAGATGACCCAGCGCATCGACCTCGCGCGCACCTACGCCCGCGACGTCGCGGTGCGCATCGCGGCCGGGCAGGAGGTCGTCGCGCAGGTGTCGATGGCCAAGAACGCCGCGGTCGAGGCGTGCAAGTATGCCGTGGACCAGGCCGTCCAGCTGCACGGCGGGATGGGCTACCTGCGCGAGTCCGAAGTGGAGCGCCACTACCGGGACTCGCGGATCCTCGGCATCGGCGGCGGTGCCGACGAGATCATGGCGGAAGTCGTCGCCAAGCGATTGGGGTACCACACATGACCGTGCTCGGCACCGGGGTGGACGCGCGGACCGACGACTTCGCGGGCAACCGCGAGTCGATGCTCGCCAAGCTCGCCGAGCTGGACGCCGAGCACGCCAAGGCGATCGCCGGCGGCGGCGAGAAGTACACGGCTCGCCACCACAAGCGGGGCAAGCTCCTGGCCCGTGAACGCGTGGAGCTGTTGCTGGACCGCGACTCGCCGTTTCTCGAACTGTCCACACTGGCCGCCTGGGGCACCGACTTCGCCGTCGGCGGCAGCATGGTGACCGGCATCGGCGTCATCGAGGGCACCGAGTGCCTGGTGATCGCCAGCGACCCGACGGTCAAGGGCGGTGCGGTCAACCCGTACGGGCTGCGCAAGGGTTTCCGTGCCGCGCAGATCGCCGCGGAGAACCGCCTGCCCACGGTCAACCTGGTCGAGTCGGGCGGGGCCGACCTGCCGACGCAGAAGGACATCTTCATCCCCGGTGGCCGCACGTTCCGCGACATCACCCGCGCCTCGGCGGCCAAGGTGCCGACGGTCGCGCTGGTCTTCGGCAACTCCACCGCCGGTGGCGCGTACCTGCCGGGCATGTCCGACTACGTCGTGATGGTCAAGGAACGCGCCAAGGTGTTCCTGGGCGGGCCGCCGCTGGTGAAGATGGCGACGGGTGAGGAGTCCGACGACGAGTCGCTGGGCGGCGCCGAGATGCACGCCCGCACGTCCGGCCTAGCCGACTTCCTGGCGCTGGACGAGCAGGACGCGATCCGCATCGGCCGGTCCATCGTGAAGCGGCTCAACTGGCGCAAGCACGGCCCGGCCCCCGAGCCGGACTACGCCGAACCGGTGCACGACCCCGAGGACCTGCTCGGCATCGTGCCATCCGACCTGAAGATCCCGTTCGACCCCCACGAGGTGATCGCCCGCGTGGTCGACGGCTCCGATTTCGACGAGTTCAAGCCGCTCTACGGCTCGAGCCTGGTCACCGGCTGGGCGCGGGTGCACGGCTACCCGGTCGGCATCCTCGCCAACGCGCAAGGCGTGCTGTTCAGCGAGGAGTCGCAGAAGGCGGCGCAGTTCATCCAGCTGGCCAACCAGATCGACACGCCGCTGCTGTTCCTGCACAACACCACCGGCTACATGGTCGGCAAGGACTACGAGCAGGGCGGGATCATCAAGCACGGCGCGATGATGGTGAACGCGGTGTCCAACTCGAAGGTCCCGCACATCTCGATCCTGATGGGCGCGTCCTACGGCGCCGGGCACTACGGCATGTGCGGGCGGGCGTACGACCCGCGCTTCCTGTTCGCGTGGCCCTCGGCGAAGTCCGCGGTGATGGGCCCGCAGCAGCTCGCGGGCGTGCTGTCGATCGTCGCCCGGCAGTCGGCGGCGAGCAAGGGCCGGCCCTACGACGAGGAGTTCGACAAGAACATGCGGGCCATGGTCGAGGGCCAGATCGAGGCGCAGTCCGTGCCGATGTTCCTGTCCGGGATGCTCTACGACGACGGGATCATCGACCCGCGCGACACCCGCACGGTGGCCGGGATGAGCCTGTCGGCGATCCACAGTGGACCAGTCCAGGGCGCCGAGGGCTTCGGCGTCTTCCGGATGTGAGGACGGGCATGATCACTTCCGTACTGGTCGCCAACCGCGGTGAGATCGCCCGCCGGGTGTTCCGCACCTGCCGTTCGCTGGGACTCGGCTGCGTGGCCGTCTACGCCGACGCCGACGCGGACGCCCCGCACGTCGCCGAGGCCGATGCCGCGGTTCGCCTGCCGGGCAACACCCCCGGCGAGACCTACCTGCGGGCCGAGAAGATCGTCGAGGCCGCTCGCGCTGCGGGCGCCGATGCCGTCCACCCCGGTTACGGCTTCCTGTCCGAGAACGCCGAATTCGCCCGCGCGGTCACCGCGGCCGGGCTGACCTGGATCGGGCCGCCCGCCGAGGCGATCGAGTCGATGGGTTCGAAGATCGAGTCGAAGAAGCTGATGGCCGACGCGGGGGTGCCCGTGCTCGCCGAGCTCGATCCGGACGCGGTCACCGAGGCGGACCTGCCGGTGCTGGTCAAGGCGTCCGCGGGTGGCGGCGGCCGGGGCATGCGGGTGGTGCGGTCGCTGGCCGACCTGCCGACCGAGCTCGAGGCGGCACGCACCGAGGCCGCGTCCGCGTTCGGCGACCCGACCGTGTTCTGCGAGCGCTACCTGGCCACCGGCCGGCACATCGAGGTGCAGGTCATGGCCGACACCCACGGCACGGTGTGGGCGGTCGGCGAGCGCGAGTGCTCCATCCAGCGCCGGCACCAGAAGGTCGTCGAGGAAGCACCGTCGCCGCTGGTGGAGCGGGTCGACGGGATGCGCGAGCGGCTCTTCGACGCGGCCGGGAAGGCGGCGTCGGCGATCGGCTACGTCGGCGCGGGCACCGTGGAGTTCCTGGCCGACGAGCAGGGCGAGTTCTTCTTCCTGGAGATGAACACCCGGCTGCAGGTCGAGCACCCGGTCACCGAGCTGACCACCGGCCTGGACCTGGTGGCGCTGCAACTGGACGTGGCCGACGGCGGCAAGCTCGGCGCGACGTCACCGGCAACGCACGGCCACGCCATCGAGGTCCGGCTCTACGCCGAGGACCCCGCGCAGGACTGGCGGCCGAGCAGCGGTGTGCTGCACCGGTTCGCCATCCCCGGTGTCGACGTGGAGTTCGCGCTCGGCGGTTCGCGCGGGCTGCGCCTAGATTCGGGAGTGCGTGCCGGTTCCGTGGTCGGCGTCTTTTACGACCCCATGCTGGCCAAGGTGATCGCGTGGGCGCCGACCCGCCCGGAGGCGGCCCGCCGGCTCGCCGCCGCCCTCGCGGGCGCCGAGTTGCACGGCCTCACCACGAACCGGGACCTGCTGGTGCGGGTGCTGCGGCACGAGGCGTTCCTGGCGGGGAACACCGACACGTCATTCTTCGACAAGCACGGCCTGTCAACGCTCGCACAACCGTTGGCGGACAAGGACACCGAGCGCCTGTCGGCCCTCGCGGCCGCGCTCGCCGACGCCGCGGCCGAGCGCGAGCAGGCCCGGGTGCTCGGCCGGTTGCCCAGCGGCTGGCGCAACGTCGTGTCGCAGCCGCAGGTGCGCACCTACGGCGACCACGAGATCAAGTACTTGCTGACTCGGGGCGGCCTGACCGCCGACGGCTTCGACGACGTGTCGCTTGTGGACTCCTCGCCGAACCGAGTGGTGCTCGACGTCGCCGGGGTCCGGCGCACGTTCGCGGTCGCGTCCTATGCGGACACGGTGTGCGTCGACTCGCCGCTCGGGCCCGTGACGTTGACCCGGACGCCGCGGTTCACCGACCCGGCCGCGCAGGTGGCGCCGGGCTCCCTGCTCGCGCCGATGCCCGGCACGGTGATCCGGGTCGGCGCCACGCAAGGCGAGCGGGTGACCGAAGGCCAGCCGATCCTGTGGCTGGAGGCCATGAAGATGGAACACAAGATCGTCGCGCCGGTCACCGGCGTGGTGTCCGAACTGCCGGTGGCGGCCGGTGACCAGGTCGAGGTCGGCACGGTTCTCGCCGTCGTGACCCCCGAGGAGATCCCATCATGAGTTTCGTGGAGAGCGAGGAGCGGATCGCGCTGCGCAAGGCGGTCGCCGACCTCGGGCGCAAGTACGGGCACGAGTACTACCTCAAGCGGGCCAAGGCAAACGAGCACACCGACGAGCTGTGGGCCGAGGCGGGCAAGCTCGGCTACCTCGGGGTGAACGTGCCCGAGGAGTTCGGCGGCGGTGGCGGTGGCATCGGCGACCTCGCGGCGGTCTGCGAGGAGCTGGCGGCCGCCGGGTGCGGCCTGTTGCAGATGGTCGTCTCGCCGGCGATCTGCGCGACGATCATCGCCCGGTTCGGCACCGACGAGCAGAAGCGGCGCTGGCTGCCCGGCTTCGCCGACGGCACGCTGCGGATGGCGTTCGCGATCACCGAACCCGACGCGGGTTCCAACTCCCACAAGCTCACCACCACGGCCAAGCGCGATGGCGACGGCTGGATCCTCAACGGCCGCAAGGTGTTCATCTCCTGCGTCGACGAGTCGCAGTCGGTGCTCGTGGTCGGGCGCACCGAGGACGCCAAGACCGGCAAGCTCAAGCCGGCGCTGTTCGTGGTGCCGACCGACGCCGAGGGCTTCACCGCGCACCGCATCGACATGGAGATGGTGTCTGCCGACTGGCAGTTCTCGCTGTTCCTCGACGACGTGCGGCTGCCCGCCGACGCGCTCGTCGGCTCCGAGGACGCCGCGCTCGCGCAGCTCTTCGCCGGGCTCAACCCCGAGCGGATCATGGCGACCGCCTACGCCGTCGGCACCGGCCGCTTCGCGTTGTCCAAGGCCGTCGAGTACGCCAACACCCGCACCGTGTGGAAGGCGCCGATCGGCAGCCACCAGGCCGTGGCGCACCCGCTCGCCGACGCGCACGTGCAACTGGAGCTGGCGAAGCTGATGGGGCAGAAGGCGGCCGCGCTCTACGACGCGGGCGACGACATGGCCGCCGGCGAGTCGGCGAACATGGCCAAGTACGCGGCGGGTGAGGCTGTGGTCAAGGCCGTCGACCAGGCTGTGCACACCCACGGCGGCAACGGCCTGACCAGCGAATACGGCCTCGGTTCGCTGCTCGCCGCGTCCCGGCTGACCCGGATCGCGCCAGTGAGCCGGGAGATGATCCTCAACTTCATCGCGCAGTTCTCGCTGGGCCTGCCGAAGTCGTACTGATGAGCCTCGAAGCCCGCGTCCCGCAGCAGGACCGCAGCCGGGCCACCCGGCAGCGGTTGCTGGAGGCCGCCATCGACTGCCTGGCCACGGTCGGCTGGTCGGGCAGCACGGTGGCGGTCGTCGCGGAGCGCGCGGGTGTGTCCCGCGGGGCCACGCAGCACCACTTCCCGACCCGGGAGGACCTGGTGACCGCGGCCGTCGAGCACATCAGCAGCCAGCGCATCGACGCGTTGCGGGCGTCGCTGGCCGACCTGCCCGCGGGCCCGGCCCGCGTCGAGACCGTGGTCGGCATGATCGGCGAGATGTACTCGGGCACGATGTTCCGCGCCGCTCTGCAACTGTGGGTGGCGGCCTCGTCCGACGAACAGTTGCGGGCGAAGGTGGTGCCGCTCGAGGCCCACGTCGGCCGCGAGGCGCACCGGCTGACGGTGGAGGCGCTGGCCGCCGACGAGGTGAAACCCGGTGTGCGCGAAGCCATCCAGGCTACCCTGGACCTCGCCCGCGGTCTCGGCTTGGCCAACCTGCTCACCGACGACAGCAAGCGCCGCGCTCGGGTCCTCGCCGAATGGACCCGCATGTTGGAGGACGTTCTGACCGCATCCTGATGCCCCTTTTGTCGTGAAACGCTATGGTCCCGTTAGGCCGAATGGCCTAACGGGGCGGCGTGAAGGGGTGTCATGGTCAGGGTGGTCGCAGGGCTGTGCGCTGCCGTTCTGGCGTTGGCGGCCTGTTCGTCGAAGGCCGATGACCCGGCTCCGGTCTCGACCGGCGCGCCGGGCTCGGTGCTGACGAAGATCACCGAGCAGCAGGCGTGCGACCTGCTCGACAGCGCCACGATCAAGAAGGCGCTCGACGTCGAACCCGGCATCCGGGACAGCCGTCGGGTCGGCAAGGCACCGATCACGGTGACCTACATGTGCAACTACCACACGGGCGTGCCCGGCCTGTCGACCGACGTCGCCACCACCAGGGCGGACAGGTCCGACAAGCAGGTGCTGGACGGCGCGTTCACCGATCGCGCCACCGAGAACGCCGCGCCGGGCAAGTACGAGCAGGTGCCGGGGGTCGGCGTGCTCGCCGGGTTCGGGCCGGACGCGACCATGAGCGGCGGCGGCCTGACCGCGCACAAGCTCGCCGTGGTCTTCCGGGCCGGTAGCGAGCGGCTCGCCCTCGAGGTGTCGGTGCTCGGCGACGCGACGCTCGCCCAGCTCAAACCGCTCGCCCTGGAACTGGTGGCGAAGCTCCAAGCGGCGATCGGCAAGTAGAACAACGAATCGGGGGATCAAGCGATGAACTACGTCGTCGACAAGGACCAACTGGCGGACTTCGGCCTCTACCTCGGCGCGGAAGCGGGTAAGACGTTGCCGTCCATTGAGGACTTGGCCCGCCGCGAAGGGATGAGCGCCGACGGGTTCACCGGCCTGCTCGACCCGCTCGGCAAGATCGTCAGCGGGGACGCGTCGACGCTGGTGGGCTCGGCGTTCAGCCTGATGCAGCACAAGCTGTGCGACCTCGGCGACGGCGTGCGGGGCGTCGCGAAGCACTACGGCTACGTCGACCAGTCGAACGTCACGATCTTCCAGCGCAACGGCCTGGACAAGGACAACGACAAGGACGTCACCTACGGCTCGGGGTACGGCGGCGACGCCTACGACAACTACACCGACGGCGGCTACTCTAAGTTCCACTACACCGAGCTGGACATCAAGGCGATCGACCGGCCGCCGACGAACTACACCGAGGACCTCGACACCGGTCCGGTGCTCACCGTCCTCGACTGGATCTGGTCCGAGTTCGATGTGGACGGTGGCAAGGGCTTCACCGACTCGATCATCTCGCCGCTCGCGGGCAACTACAACAGCATCTCGGCCAACGGCGAAGCGTGGAAGAGCGTCGGCGACAACCTGGGCAAGTTCATCAGCAACCTCGGCGCCAACACCACGACGCTGGGCACGACGTACTGGCAGGGGTCGGCCGCCGAGGCGCTCAAGCAGTTCATCGACGTGTTCTGGGACAAAGGCGCGGTCTGGGCGGGCAAGGCCCTGGGCGAGTTCGTCGCCAAGGGCTACGACAAGATCGCCGACGTCTCGAAGAAGATCGCGCAACTGGCCGTCAACGCGATCAAGGCCATCCTCAACGCGGCCCGCAAGATCGCCACGAAGTGCATCCCGATCCTCGGCTGGGCGTGGACGGCGATCCAGTCCGCGGCCAAGTACCTGGGGTGGATCTTCGGAATCGACATCGACGACCTCTACGACGACATCATGGAGATCGTGAACACCGCCAAGGCCGTGTTCAACCTCTTCGACGCGATCCGCAACGTCGTCGACACGATGAAGAACTACTTCCAGACGCTGTCCGAGCTGATCGACACCATCAAGACCATCCCCGACGTGGGCAACCTGCAGGACGCCGTGGCCACCGGCGAGACCATCAACGAGCACCGCAAGAACTTGCAGGACCAGCAGGGCAAGCTCAACCAGCACGTCGACCAGGCCGATGACGCGCTGACGAAACTCGACCAGATCCAAACCGGCGCCGAACAAGGCCGCTGACGGAACGGGGGAAAGCCATGCCGTACCACGGCTACTACACCGCCGAGATGGAGCAGGCCGAGCGCGAGCTCGACGCCCGCATCGACTATGCGTATGAACAAGGGCGCGAGGTCGAGGCGAAAACCGAGGCGCTGGAAGCGAAAACGGCAGCGAAGGGCGACGCTCCACCGTCCGATGAGGACATCGAGCGGATCGAGAAGTTCGTTCGCGGCCACGCTCAGACCCCGGAGTGGCAGAAGGTGATTGAACGGATCGACCGCGGACACCTCTCGTGGCGCGAGGTGGTCGAAGGGTTGGCGGGGACCGCGCCGGCCGATTCGGAGGTGACTGCCGCGTTCCGGTCGTTGTCGCGGGTGCCGCCTGCCAGCTTGGAGAAGTTGATCGACATTGGGGTGCTGCCTGGTGTCTCTGAGCCTCCGGCGCAGACATCGCTGGGGAAGATGCATCGTTTTGAGCATGCGGATGAGGAGGAGTGGTTCGAGGACAGTGATCCGTTGGGGCGTGACAAGTAGCTCCGGGTTCTTGGCCTCGAATTACGAGCGGCTGCCGCGGGTGTTCGCCGCTGGGTGGTTGGGTTGGCCTCGGGGTTGGGGCGGCGAACACCCTTGCCAACGGTGCCGGCGGTTTGCGTTGCGTAGGTGGCTGGGTTGAATGGTTGCGTTGCGCTGTTTTCCTGCCGTTTGCGGGTAGACCCGGCGATGGCTGGGTTGCGTGGAAGATCGGAATATTCCGGCGATTGTTCCCTCGTTCGTGTTAGACCATTTGTTCGAATGGCGTGGTATGATCTGGGGTATGGAGCTGGGGGAGCTTAACTCGACTGTCGCGCAGTTGCGGCGGCTGGAGTTGAAGCTGCTCGACGACATTTCCCAGATTGAGTGGAAAGAGTCCGGCTACCCCCAGCTATGGCGGTTCCTGCAAGACGTCCTGCACGTCACCGCCCCGGAAGCCAAACGCCTCGAACACCACGTCGAGTTGCTGTGCCCGAAGGTCGGGATCACCGGGCAGGTGATCCCGCCGCGGCTGCCCGCGGCGCGGGCGGCGATGGCGGCTGGGGAGATCTCCGGTGCGCATGTGGACAAGATCGCCACCACGGTGGAGTCGGTCCCACTCGAGCACGCCGAACAAGTCGAAGTAGACATGACCGGGCTGGCGCGGAAGTTCAACCCGACCCAGCTCATCCGCCTGGGCGAGCGCATCGTCGCCGCTCTGAACCCGGACGGTCGCAAGCCGGTCGAACGAACGGTGGTGGATGCGCAGAACACGCTGGACCTGTACGAACACCGCGACGGGTCGCTGTCAGGCCAGTTCCGGCTCGGCGGCGAAGACGCGAGCGTGCTGCGCGCGCTGCTCTCCCCGCTGGCCAAGCCGCAGCCTCAGGATGACCGGACTTTGAGCGAGCGTCAGGGTGACGCACTGGCCGAGATCATCGGCTTCGCCGCCGACTCCGGCCACGCCCCCGCCGAGGGCGGCGAGCGTCCGCACATCGCGGTGACGGTCTCTTTGGAGACTCTGCAGACTCGGATCGGCCGCGCGATGCTCGATGATGGCCGCACGCTGGCTCCGGAGCAGGCCCGCCGCGTGGCCTGCGAGGGGAAAATCATCCCCGTCGTCCTCGACGGCAAATCCCAGCCACTGGATATCGGGGAAACTCGCCGATTGGCTGATAAACGATTGCGCAGAGCACTCGCCATCCGAGACCAAGGCTGCGCCGCGCCCGGCTGCGCGCGAACACCACACCAGTGTCACGCCCACCACATTCAGCATTGGGCCGACGGCGGATCGACGACATTGGATAATCTGGTGTTGGTGTGCCCGTATCACCATCGGCTGATCCATCACACCGAATGGACGGTGCATATGGATAACGGGCTGCCGGTATTCACCCCACCGCCGTGGTTGCAACGCTCTGCGTGAATTCTTGTAACTCAGCCACCGCCGGAACCACCCCGGCAACCGCAGGCTGCCGTCGCAACGCAACCCCTCAACCGGGCCACCCCCGCAGCGCAACCACCGGCACCGGTGGCAAGGGTGTTCGCCGCTCCCCGCCCCGAGGCCAACTCAGCCACCGGCGGCGAACACCCGCGGCAGCCACGCCCATACGAGAGCAACCGGGAAAGATCACTCAACCAACATCAGTCACCCAGTCCCAGCCACCAACGACGGCCAGCAACTCCACCGCGAGAGCAACCACCTACGAAAACCCAGCCACCGCCCAGCATCGAACGCCCCCGACGACCGCATGCCCGCAACCCAGCCCCCACCGGCAACCGCAGCCCGTCCTCGCAGCGCAACCCCTCAGCCAGGCCACCCTCGCAGCGCGACCACCCGGCACCGTTGGCAAGGGTGTTCGCCGCCCCGGCCCCGAGGTCAAACCAGCCACCGGCGGCGAACACCCGCGGCAGCAACACCCACACGAGAGCAACCGAAAACGACCAGACAACCAACATCAGTCACCCGGTTCCAGCCGCCAACCCGCGGCAAGCAACTTCACCGCGAGAGCAACCACCATGAAGAGACTCGGCCACCACCCCGCAACAGCCGCCCAGCATCGAACGCATGCCCGCAACTCAGCCGCCACCGGGACCAGCGGCAAGCCGCAGCCCGCTCTCGCAGCGCAACCCCTCAACCGAGCCACTAAAGCAGCGCGACCACCGGCACCGTTGGCAAGGGTGTGTTCGCCGCCCCAGCCCCGAGACCAACCCAGCCACCAGCGGCGAACACCCGCGGCAGCCACCCCTCTCGAGGGCCCGAAACAATCGCAAGCACGCGCCGGCCAACCGGGAGAAGGCGACTCAGCTGCGCCAGCGAGCGTCGTAGTTGCGTGCGCGCTGTTCGGTGGCGCCTTCGTTGCGCTTGTCGCGGATCTGGGTGCCGTGCCCGCCGGGGTAGCCGTACTTCACCAGGCGCAGGTCGCCGGTTTCGCGGGCGTAGGACAACGAGTAGTACAGCCCGACGATCACGCCCAGCGCCATCGCCGGCCACAGGATCGAGCCCGGCAGGTGCACGACCAGCCCGAAGACCAGGTAGAGCGCGACCAGGATGGGCACCACGAACATCAGCGTGCGGATCGTGTGGCGCACCAGCCACGTGCGGGTCGTGATGTCGTGCAGCACCCACTCGCGGTAGCGCTCGGGCAGGGTGCCGCCGTACGCGTACCAGATCCACTGCAGCGGGTTCGGCCGCACCATCAGGACCAGCTCCTTCGCGTCGGTCCCTCCCTGCAACGGATTCTAGGGTCCGGTCATGCCCCGTGGCGGTGTGAGATGCGTCAGGCGCGGCGGGTGAGCGCCACCGGGAGGCCGTCGGCTGGGATCGGCAGCGAAACCGGATCCCAAGGGGTCCGATACGTGGCGGGCACCGACCAGTCGAACCGCTGCGTGAGCGCGCGGACCAGGGTCTTGATCTCGTTGAGCCCGAACACCATCCCGATGCACTTGTGCACGCCGCCGCCGAAGGGCATCCACGCGTACCGGTGCGACCGGTCCTCGCGGCGATCGGGACCGAACCGCGAAGGGTCGAACGAGAGCGGGTCCGTCCAGTACTCCGGCAGCATGTGGCTCAGCCACGGCGACATGCCGACGATCGTCCCCGCCGGGATGTGGTGGCCGAGGATCGACGTGTCCTTCACCGCTTGCCGCGACATCACGTGCACGGGCGCGACCAGCCGCATCGACTCGCGGATCACCATGTCCAGTGTGGACAGTTCGGCGAGCAGGTCGGTGGTCACCCCCGCGTCGCCGGAACACTCGGCCCGCACGGCCTGCTGCCAGTCCGGGTACTTGGCGAGGAAGTAGACGACTGCCGACGTCGCGATCGTGGACGTGTCGTGCGCGGCCATCATCAGGAAGATCATGTGGTTGACGACGTCCTCGTCGGTGTACGCCGAGCCGTCCTCGTCGCGGGCGTGGCAGAGCGCCGCGAACAGGTCGTCGTCATCGCCGGCCCGCTTGGCCGCGACCCGCGAGCGGAAGAACTCCTCCAGCACCTTGCGGCCCTGCAACCCCGCCGCCCAGCGGCCACCGGGCACGGGCTTGCGCACGACGGCGGTGCCCGCCCGCACCGTGGCGATGAACGCCTTGGTCAGCCGCTCCCGGTCGGCGCCGAGGTTGCCGCCCATGAACGTGCGGACCGCGACGTCCAGGGTCAGCCGCTTGAGCAGCGGGTACACGCGCACGGCGGGCCCGGTCGGCCAGGTGTCGAGTCTGGCGGCGATCACCGCGGACACCTGATCGAGGTAGCCGGCGAGCCGGGCCGGGGTGAACGCCTGCTGCATCAGCCGCCGGTGGGCCAGGTGCTCGTCGAAGTCCATCAGCATCAGGCCGCGGTGGAAGAACGGCCCGATGAACGCGGTCCAGCCCTGCTGGGAGAACGCCTTGTCCTTGTTGGTCAGCACTTCCTGCACGGCGTCCCCGCCGCCCACCGACACCAGGGTCATGCCGAACGCACGCATCCACGACACCGGCCCGTAGGTCTCGTAGCGGCGCAGCATGAACTCCAGGCCGAGGCGCAGGTTCTGCATCGTGTAGCCGAGCACCGGCATGCCGGGATCGCCCATCACAGGCTTCAGGCCGGGTGGCGGGGTGGCCAGCGGAGTCGGCTGGTGCGAGCGCCGCAGCAACCAGTCGTCGAACCGGTCGGCGACCGGCTGGGTCAGCCCCGGCAGCAACGGGCTCGGCCGCCCGACCCGCACCGGCCCCGTGAGCCGCCGCTGTGTGCGCGGGCTCGTGCTGGTGACTGTTACCGACATACCGGCCTCCCGTTCCTACCCTGGCGACTCCACGTTCGTTCGGCCCGCCGCGGTCAGCACGGTCATGGCCAGTTCGGTCAGTTCGGCGGCCAGCGCGGGCCGCGTGCGCACGCTGCGGGTGCGCGGCAGGTCGTTGATCACGGTCAGGGCGGCGTGCACGGTGATCCGGGCCTGCGCCTCGGACACCTCCGGTCGCAGGGTGCGCAGCAGCCGCACCCAGTGCGCCACGTAGTCGCGCTGGCGCTTGCGCAGTTCGGTGCGGTGGCGTTCGGCCACGGCCGCGAGCTCCTGGCCGTACTGCATCGCCACGCCGTCGGAGTTGGCCACGAAGTCCACGTAGGACGCGACGATGCGGTGCAGCGCGTCGGCCGGGTCGGTGGCGGCGGCCAGCGCGCGCCGCACGTCCACCTCCAGCCCGTCGGCCATGCGGTAGGCGGCGGCCAGCATGATGCTCGCCTTGCTGTCGAAGTGCCGGTAGACGCTGGGCCCCGCCATGCCCGCGGCCGCGCCGATGTCCTCCATGCTGACCGCGTGGAAGCCGCGCTGGTGGAACAGGCGCGTGGCCACCGACAACAGTTCCTCGCGCCGCGACGGTTCGGCCGGCACCGCCCGCCAACTCTCGTCGCCGCCCGCGTCCTCCGTGTCGTCCGCGCCGGTGGGCAGGGTCGCGGACAGCACGGCGTCGGCGAGGGTGACCAGGAGTTGCTCGAACCGGCGCTTCGGCAGCGACGCGTGGTGCACGGCCACGCTGCCGAACACGCTGAACGCGGCCCAGCAGAGCAGGTCGGCGTCGGCGGGGGAGAGGCCTGGACGCACCCGCACCAGCAGCTGCGACCACTGGCCGAGCATCGCGCCGCCGCGCTTGCGCAGCCGGCGGCGATCGGCGTCCTCGAGGTGCATGCCCTGCCAGCGCCACAGCGCGGAGATGTCGCGGTGCGCGACCGACAGCTCGGCCTGCCGTTCGACGATGCGGTCGAGGGCTTTCTGGGGTTTGCCGGCGAATGTGACGGATGCCTCATCGACCACCGCGGCCAGCGCGTCCATGCCGTTGAGCAGCACGTGCGCGAGGATCGCCTGCTTGCCCTTGAAGTGCCGGTAGAGGGCCGGACCGGTCACGCCGACGGCCGCGGCGATGTCGGCCACGCTCACCGCCGGGTACCCGTACCTGCGGAAAAGCTCCGCCGCGGCATCGGCGAGCCGCTCTCTGCGGCTGCTCGAGCGGGTGGCGCCACCCTCGGCCTGCACGGCGTCACCTCCCGGCGCGGTAAGAGCCAACTAACAACGCTAAGACACGGACGTGCCGTTGACAACCAGCGGATTCGGGCCACCATGTTAATGAGGATTAGCGGCGAGAGGATCAGACAGTGACCACCGAGGCCTTCGTCTACGAGGCGATCCGCACCCCACGCGGGCGTGGGAAGAACAACGGTTCCCTGCACGGCACCAAGCCGATCTCGCTCGTGGTCGGCCTGATCGACGAGCTGCGCCGTCGGCACCCGAACGTCGACCCGAACCGCATCGACGACGTCGTGCTCGGTGTGGTGTCGCCGGTCGGTGAGCAGGGCGGCGTCATCGCCCGCAGCGCCGCGATGGTGGCCGGGCTGCCGGACACGGTCGCGGGCGTGCAGCTCGACCGGTTCTGCGCGTCCGGCCTGGAGGCCGTGAACACCGCGGCGCAGAAGGTGCGCGCCGGCTGGGACGAGCTGATCATCGCCGGTGGCGTCGAGTCGATGTCGCGCGTGCCGATGGGCTCCGACGGCGGTGCGTGGTTCATCGACCCGGAGACCAACTACGAGACCTACTTCGTGCCCCAGGGCATCAGCGCCGACCTGATCGCCACCATCGAGGGCTTCTCCCGCGACGACGTCGACGCCTACGCGGTCGAGTCGCAGAAGCGCGCGGCGCGCGCCTGGGAGGGCGGCTACTTCACCAAGTCGGTCGTGCCAGTCGTCGACCGCAACGGCATCACCGTGCTCGACCACGACGAGCACATGCGCCCGGACCCCACTGTGGAGGGTCTGGCCAAGCTGAACCCGTCGTTCGCCGGCATCGGTGAGATGGGCGGGTTCGACGCGGTGGCGCTGCAGAAGTACCACTTCGTCGAGAAGATCAACCACGTGCACACCGCGGCCAACTCGTCGGGCATCGTCGATGGCGCCGCGCTGGTGCTGGTCGGCAACGAGCAGGTCGGCAAGGACTTCGGCCTGGCCCCGCGGGCCCGGATCGTGTCCACCGCGACCACCGGCTCGGACCCGACGATCATGCTCACCGGTCCCACGCCGGCCGCGCGCAAGGCGCTCAAGTCCGCTGGCCTGACCCCGGACGACATCGACCTGTGGGAGCTCAACGAGGCGTTCGCCGCCGTCGTGCTGAAGTTCATGAAGGACCTGGAGATCCCGCACGAGAAGATCAACGTCAACGGCGGCGCCATCGCGATGGGCCACCCGCTCGGCGCGACCGGCGCGATGATCCTCGGCACGATGGTCGACGAGCTGGAGCGGCAGAACCTGCGCCGCGCGCTGGTGACGCTGTGCATCGGCGGCGGCATGGGCTCCGCGACCATCATCGAGCGCGTCTGACAACCCTGGCGAGACAAGGAAAGCACCCAAAGATGAGTGAGAACATGTTCCGCTGGGAGACCGACGCGGACGGGATCGTCACCCTGACGATGGACGACCCGAACCAGTCGGCCAACACCATGAACGACCTCTTCCGCACGTCGTTCCACGAGACGATCGAGCGCCTGGAGTCCGAAAAGGACTCGATCACCGGCGTGGTGGTCACCTCGGCCAAGAAGACGTTCTTCGCCGGCGGCGACCTCGACCTGCTGATCAAGGCGACCAAGGCCGACGCGCCGAAGGTGTGGGAGAACGTCACCAACATGAAGGCCGACCTGCGCCGGCTGGAGCAGCTGGGCCGGCCGGTGGTCGCGGCCATCAACGGCGCCGCGCTGGGTGGCGGCTACGAGATCGCGCTCGCTTGCCACCACCGCGTGGCCCTCGACGCGAAGGGCAGCCAGATCGGCCTGCCCGAGGTGACGCTGGGTCTGCTGCCCGGCGGCGGTGGCGTGACCCGCACCGTGCGCAAGTTCGGCATCCAGAACGCGCTGCTGAACATCCTGCTGCAGGGCCAGCGGCACAAGCCGGCCAAGGCGCTGGAGCTCGGCATGATCGACGAGCTGGTCACCGACGCCGACGAGCTGGTGGCGAAGGCCAAGGAGTGGATCAAGGCCAACCCCGACGCCGTGCAGCCCTGGGATGTCAAGGGCTACAAGATCCCCGGTGGCACGCCGTCGAACCCGTCGTTCGCGGCCAACCTGCCCGCGTTCCCGGCGAACCTGCGCAAGCAGCTCAAAGGCGCGCCGATGCCGGCCCCGCGCAATATCCTCGCGGCCGCGGTCGAAGGTGCGCAGGTCGACATCGACACCGCGTTCCAGGTCGAGGGCCGCTACTTCGTCGAGCTGGTGACCGGCCAGGTCTCGAAGAACATGACCAAGGCGTTCTTCTTCGACCTGCAGGCCATCAACAAGGGCAAGAGCCGCCCCGACGGCCCGGAGAAGTACACCGCGCAGAAGGTCGCCGTGCTCGGCGCCGGGATGATGGGTGCGGGCATCGCGTACTCCAGCGCGCGCGCCGGCATCGAGGTCGTGCTCAAGGACGTCTCGCTCGAGGCGGCGGAGAAGGGCAAGGCGTACTCGAAGAAGATCCTCGACAAGGCCGTGTCCCGGGGCAAGATGACCCAGGAGAAGGCCGACGAGGTGCTCGCCCGGATCACCCCGACCGACAAGGCCGAGGACGTCGAGGGCGTCGACATGGTGATCGAGGCCGTGTTCGAGAGCCCGGAGCTGAAGAAGAAGGTCTTCCAGGAGATCGAGGACCTGGTCCTGCCGGACGCGCTGCTGGCGTCCAACACCTCCACGCTGCCGATCACGGACCTCGCGACCGGCGTCAAGCGCGACGCGGACTTCATCGGTCTGCACTTCTTCTCGCCGGTGGACAAGATGCCGCTGGTGGAGATCGTCGTCGGCGAGAAGACCAGCGACGAGGCGCTGGCCAAGGCGTTCGACTACACGCTGCAGATCAAGAAGACCCCGATCGTCGTCAACGACAGCCGCGGTTTCTTCACCAGCCGGGTGATCGGCACGTTCCTCAACGAGGCGATCGCGATGGTCGGCGAGGGCATCGAGCCGGCGTCGATCGAGCAGGCGGGTGCGCAGGCCGGGTACCCGGCGCCGCCGCTGCAGCTGATGGACGAGCTGACCCTGACGCTGCCGCAGAAGATCCGCAAGGAGACCAAGGCCGCGATCCTGGCCGCGGGCAAGGAGTGGCCGGAGCACGGTTCGGAGTCCGTTGTGGACCGGATGGTCGACGAGTTCGACCGCAAGGGCCGCTCGAGCGGGGCCGGGTTCTACGAGTACGACGAGGACGGCAAGCGCACCGGCATCTGGCCGGGGCTGCGCTCGGCGTTCAACTCGGGCTCCACGGAGATCCCGTTCGAGGACATGAAGGAGCGGATGCTCTTCGCCGAGGCGGTGGACACCGTGCGCTGCTTCGACGAGGGCGTGCTGCGCACCGTGCCGGACGCGAACATCGGCTCGATCTTCGGCATCGGGTTCCCGCCGTGGACTGGTGGTGTGATCCAGTACATCAACGGGTACCCGGGCGGCCTGCCCGGCTTCGTTGGGCGGGCGAATGAGCTGGCCGACAAGTACGGTGAGCAGTTCCGGCCGCCGGCGTCGCTGGTGGAGAAGGCGAAGAACGGCGAGACGTTCGAGTAGCCGACGAGAGCCCCGGTGGCCGTCACTCGCGCGAGGGTGACGGCCACCGGCCCGTCTGTCTCACTTGGGCAGCCGGCCTGCCACGATCGCGGCGGCCTTGTTCGCGGTGTCGCACGCGAGCTTCGGGTCGCTCTTGGTCACGAAGACCTGCACGAGCTGGGTCTCGGTCACCTGGAGGACCACACCGCAGTTCGTCTGCCCCGGGATCGTGGTCTGGCGCAAGGCCGCCTTGTACCCACCGACGTCGGGTATGGGCTTCGCCCCCGGGCCAGTTGCCTGCATGTCGCCGAGACCGCCGTCGACGCCGTCGCTGATCTGGACCATGAAGTCGTCGCCCGCGCAGGTGGAACCGTTGAGGGCCGTTGGCTGGATCTGGCTGTCCTGGTTGAGCTCCGGCAGGTCGGCGGGCTTCAGCAAAGCGCACGGATCGTTGCCGGTGTACGGCATCCCGGCTTGTCGTTGCCCGGTGGTGGGGCTGCCCGCGCCTGCTGCGTCGTCGTTGCAGGCCGCGAGCCCGAGCACGCAAGCCAGTACCGCAGCGGTCATCACCGCACGTCGCATTGGGTTCCCCTCGAATCCGGTCCGGCCCGGATTGTACGAGGATGCCGATCAGTGCAGGGTGCCCACCGTGACCTGGGCCCGCGAGCCGCTGACCGTGTCGACGACCAGCACCAGGTTGTTCAGCGAGACGACCGACCCGGGTGACAGTTCGCTGATCGACACGACGTCGCCCGCCGACAACGAGCAGTCGTTGTAGCAGCTGAACGAGCCCCCGCTGCCCGCCGCCCAGTCGGCGATGATCGCCACCTCTCCGCCCCTGATCGTCACGATCTGCACGTAGGCCATCTTGTAGGCCGACCGCATGGGCAGGCTCGACCCGGCGTGCACCTGGACCTTCTTGGGCCCCTTGGGTTTCGGGATCGGCGCGGTGGTCGGGGTGGTAGTGGTAGTCGTCGGCGGGGCACTGGTGGTTGTCGTCGCGGGGGCCACGGTGGTCGTCGTGACCTCGGCGGCGACCGGCCTTCCCTCCACGGTTGTGCACGCGGCCGTCAGCAGCGCGACCAGACCAATACCCACCTGGGTGACTCGCCTCGGCATGGCGACGACGCTAACCGGGTACCGCCGGGAGGGCTCCCGAAGCCGGGCCGGGTGGCACGTTCCGGCCAGCGGCGCCGTTTGGAGGATCCTCCAATACCCGGCCGGTTGAACCTCGGTTGATTCGTCTGTTCTGCCGGTGGCCGTGACCGGTGGCACGGTGTCTACTGAGACGGCTGCACAGCAGGGTCTACTGGGACGGCTGCACAGCAGGTCGCTGTCTGGCAGGAGGCAGAACACCACGTGGCCGACACGCCCATCACCCTCACCCAACTGAACCAGGCGACCGCTGCCGACGCCGCCGAGTGGCTGCGCCCGTGTTGCGCGTCGCGCCGCTGGCTGGACGAGATCATCCGGTTGCGCCCCTACGGCAACCGCTCGGAGTTGCGTGCGCATTCGGACACCGTCCTCGCCGCCCTCCCGTGGGAGGACGTGCGGGAGGCCATCGACGCCCACCCGCGCATCGGCGAGCGAGCCGGGGGCGCCGACACGGAATCGGCGTGGTCGCGGGCCGAGCAGTCGAGTGCGGCGACGCAGGACCAGCAGACCCAAGCCGACCTCGTCGACCGGAACCGGCGGTACGAGGAACGCTTCGGCCACGTCTTCCTCATCTGCGCGACCGGCCTGTCCGCCAAGGACATCCTCGACGCGCTCGACCAGCGCCTGGCCAACTCGCCCGAGGACGAACGCGTCGTGGTCCGCGACGAGCTGACCCGCATCGTCGCCCTGCGGATCGACAAGCTGGTGATCACATGACCGCGACGCTCTCCACGCACGTTCTGGACACGGCGAAGGGCATGCCCGCCAGCGGGATCGCGGTGCGGCTGGAAACCCTCGACGGCGTGCAGCTGGCCGGCGGGCACACCGACCACGACGGCCGGCTGCGTGACTGGGCGCCACCGCTGACCCCGGGCGTGTACCGGCTGGTCTTCGACACCCACGCCTACCTCGGCGACACCGGGTTCTACCCGGAGGTCGTCGTCACGTTCCGGATCGCCGACGGCACCCACCACCATGTGCCGTTGCTGATCAGCCCGTTCGGATACTCGACCTACCGGGGGAGCTGACCGATGCGCACAGTGCTGGGCGACAACCAGTACGGCAAAGCGGAGACCAGGATCGTGCGGGTCGACCGCGGCGACACGCACGCGATCACCGACCTGAACGTGACCACGACGCTCGCGGGCGACCTCGCCGCCACCCACGAGACCGGCGACAACAGCGGGGTGCTGCCCACCGACTCGCAGAAGAACGCGGTCTTCGCCTTCGCCCGCGACGGCATCGGCGAGATCGAGGACTTCGGGTTGCGGCTCGCCCGCCACTTCGTGGACGGCGCACCGACAATCCACCGGGCGCGCGTGCAGATCGAGCAGTACACGTGGCAGCGGATGAGTGTGCAGGGGCAACCCGCGCACCACTCGTTCGCCCGGGCCGCGGGCACGCGCACGACGAGCGTCACCTACGACGGCACGAATTCCTGGGTGGTATCAGGGATCGGCGACCTGACCGTCATGAACACCACGGACTCCGAATTCCACGGCTACCACAGGGATCGCTTCACCACGCTGCCCGAGACCCACGACCGCATCCTGGCCACGGCGGTCACCGCGCGGTGGCGCCACGCCGAGCCGAGTGGCGACTGGGCGGCCGTGCACGAGGCGGCGCGCGAGCACCTGCTCGAGGCGTTCGCCGACACCTACAGCTATTCGTTGCAGCAGACCCTGAACGCCATGGGGGAGCGGGTCCTGCGGAACTGTCCCGAGCTGGTCGAGGTGCGCTTGTCGTTGCCGAACAAGCACCACTTCCTGGTGGACCTGTCGCCGTTCGACCTGGACAACCCGGGCGAGGTGTTCTTCGCGGCCGACCGGCCGTACGGACTGATCGAGGGCACGGTCCTCGCCGAGGACGCGCCGGATGCCGGATTGGCGTGGTGGTGATGGACTTCCTGCGACCAACGACGCTCGCGGAGGCCTTGCGGGCCAAGGCCGACAACCCCGACGCGGTGCCGATCGCCGGTGGCACCGACGTCATGGTCGAGCTGAACTTCGACAAGCGCCGCCCGAAGGCGTTGCTCGACCTGAACCAGGTCCCTGAGCTGGCCACGTGGACCGAGGACGACGAGACGCTCGTGCTCGGCGCGTCCGTGCCGTACGCGACGATCATCCGCCGCTTCGCCGACATCGCGCCAGGCCTGGCCATGGCCTCGCGCACCGTCGGCTCGCCGCAGATCCGCAATCGCGGCACCGTCGGCGGCAACCTCGGTTCGGCTTCGCCGGCCGGGGACGCGCACCCGGCATTGCTCGCGGTCAACGCCACCGTGGACCTCGCCTCGGTGCGCGGTTCGCGGTCGGTGGGCATCCACGAGTTCTTCACCGGCCCCAAGCGTTCGGTGCTCGAACCGGACGAGCTGATCGTCGCCGTGCGCGTGCCGGTGGCGACCGGACCGCAGCAGTTCGCCAAGGTCGGCACCCGCAACGCCATGGTGATCGCCGTGTGCTCGTTCGGGGTCGCGCTGCACCCGAAGACCGGTTCGGTCGGCACCGGCATCGGCTCGGCCGGCCCGACGCCGTTGCGGGCCGAGGACGCCCAGCTCTACCTCGCCGCCGAGCTGGAAGGCCGCTGGAACGACCCGAAACCGTTGCCGGACAACGTCTTGCGCGAGTTCGGACAGCTGGTCGGCGCGGCGGCGAGCCCCATCGACGACGTGCGTGGCACCGCCGACTACCGGCGCCACGCGCTCTCCGTGCTCGCCCGGCGGACCCTGGCGTGGGCATGGCAGGACTACAGCTCCGGGAGGTGGGCCGCGTGAGGGTCAATGTCGAGGTCAACGGCAAGCAGCGCACCGCGGACGACGTGTGGGAGGGCGAGAGCCTGCTCTACGTGCTGCGGGAACGCCTGGGCCTGCCCGGGGCCAAGAACGCGTGCGAGCAAGGCGAATGCGGTTCGTGCACCGTCTACCTCGACGGGGTGCCGGTGTGCTCGTGCCTGGTCGCCGCCGGGCAGACCGAAGGCCGCTCGGTGCGCACGGTCGAAGGCCTCGCCGACGGTGACAAGCTCGACCCGGTGCAGGCCGCGTTCGTCGCCGAGGGCGCCGTGCAGTGCGGGTTCTGCACGCCGGGGCTCATCGTCGCCGCGCACGACCTGATCGCGCGCACGCCGAACCCGTCGGACGCCGAGATCCGCGAGGCGCTGGCCGGGAACCTGTGCCGCTGCACGGGTTACGAGAAGATCATGGACGCCGTGCGGACCGCCGCGGCCGCCGCCGGGGGCGGGCAATGAGGATCGTGATCGACGGCGCCGCGATCGCCACGGTCGACGCGCACGGGACCGAGTACGCCAGCGGGCACCTCGTGGTCGCCGACGGCGTGATCGAGTCGGTCGGCGACGGGCCGGCACCCGAGGACCTCGACGCCGAACGCCGCATCGACGGCCGCGACTGCCTGATCACCCCTGGCCTGGTCAACACCCACCACCACCTCTACCAGTGGGCGAGCCGCGGTCTCGCGCAGGACGCCATCCTGTTCGACTGGCTGACCGCGCTGTACCCGGTGTGGAACGGGCTGGACGAGGAGATCACCCTCGCCGCGGCCACCGCCGGGCTGACCCGCCTGGCCATGACCGGCGCCACGACCTGCGCCGATCACCACTACCTGTTCCCGGCCGACGGCGGCGACCAGCTCGGCGCGGTCATCGCGGGCGCGGCCACCGTGGGCCTGCGGCTGCACGCGGTGCGCGGGTCGATGGACCGCGGCCGGTCGCACGGCGGCCTGCCGCCCGACCGGGTCGTGGAGTCGACCGACGACGCGCTCGCCGCGACGGAGACGGCGATCGACCGCTACCACGACACCGCGCCGGACGCGCGGGTGCGGATCGCGGTCGGGCCGTGCTCGCCGTTCTCAGTGAGCAAGGAGCTGATGACTGGCGCCGCGGACCTGGCCCGCCGCAAGGGGGTCCGGCTGCACACCCACCTCGCCGAGACCGTCGAGGAAGACCAGCAGTGCCAGGCCGAGTACGGCTGCACGCCGCTCGAGTACGCCGAGCAGCTCGGCTGGCTGGGCGACGACGTGTGGCTGGCGCACGGCATCCACTTCACCGACGACGCGGTGCGCCGGCTCGGCGCGACCCGCACCGGCATCGCGCACTGCCCGAGTTCCAACGCCCGCCTGGGTGCGGGCATCGCGCGCGTGGCGGACCTGCGCAACGCCAAGGCGCCGGTCGGCCTCGGCGCGGACGGCGCCGCGTCCAATGAGGACGGTGGGCTCGGGGTCGAGATGCGCCAGGCGGTCTACCTCGCTCGGTTGCATGGTGGCGCCGACGCGATGAGCGCACGCGACGCCCTGCGGATGGCCACCATGGGTGGCGCCGAATGCCTCGGGCGCCAGGACGAACTCGGGTCGCTCGAGCCCGGCAAGCAGGCCGACATCGCCGTGTGGCAGCTGGACGCGCTCGGTCAGGCGGGCATCGCCGACCCGGTCGCGGCGCTGGTGCTGGGCCCGCTGCCTGCGCTTCGGCTGTTGCTGGTCGGCGGGCGCACCGTGGTGGAGGACGACGAGTGCACCGGGGTGTCCGAAGTGGACGTCGCCCACCGGTTGCGGGAGGCGAGCAGGCGGCTTCTGGTTCGAGCGGAGGCGTTGCGTTGACGAGTACTGAGCAGCGGAGCGGCACGGTCGCGGGTGGCGTCGGCGAGAGCCCGACCCGGCCCGACGGCGTTGTCAAGGTGCGGGGCGAGTTCGCCTACTCCTCGGACCTGTGGCGCGAGGACATGTTGTGGGGCGCCACGTTGCGCACGCCGCACCCCTACGCCCGTATCCGCTCGATCGACATCTCCGAGGCGCTGAAGCTGCCCGGCGTCAAGGCCGTGCTCACCCACGAGGACGTGCCCGGCGAGAACATCTACGGCCTGGAGCACCCCGACCAGCCGGTGCTCGCCGCGGAGGTCGTGCGCTACCAAGGGGAACCGGTGGCCATCGTCGCCGCCGACCACCCCGAGACCGCGCGGCGCGCCGCCGCCCGGATCGATATCGACTACGAGGTGCTTGAGCCGGTAGTCGACTCGGAGGCCGCCATGGCCCCCGACGCGACCGTGCTGCACCCGGACCACGGCAGCAATGTCGTGCGGCACGTGCCGATCCAGCACGGCGACCCCGACAGCGCGACCGCCGACGTCGTGGTGACCGGCGAGTACGAGGTCGGCATGCAGGATCAGGCCTTCCTCGGTCCGGAGTCCGGCCTCGCGGTCCCGGCCGAGGACGGCGGCATCGACCTCTACGTCGCCACGCAGTGGCTGCACGTCGACCAGAAGCAGGTCGCGGTCGCGCTCGGCATGCCGGTGGACAAGATCCGGCTGCACCTGGCCGGCGTGGGTGGCGCGTTCGGCGCCCGCGAGGACCTGTCGATGCAGGTGCACGCCTGCATGCTCGCGCAGTACACCGGCAAGCCCGTGAAGATCGTCTACGGCCGTGAGGAGTCGTTCTTCGGCCACGTGCACCGCCACCCGGCCCGGCTGCGCTACGAGCACGGCGCCACCAAGGACGGCAAGCTCGTCTACGTCAAGACGCGGATGGTGCTCGACGGCGGCGCGTACGCCTCGACGACGGCCGCGGTGGCCGGGAACGCGGCGACGCTGGGCGTCGGTCCGTACGTGGTGCCGAACGTCCGCATCGACTGCTACGGCGTCTACACCAACAACCCGCCGTGCGGCGCGATGCGCGGATTCGGTGCGGTGCAAGCGTGTTTCGGCTACGAGTCACAGATGGACAAGCTCGCCGCGGCCTTGGGCATGGACCCGGTGGAGCTGCGGGTCCGCAACGCCATCGATGAGGGCGCCGTGATGCCGACCGGTCAGGTCGTCGACTCGCCCGCGCCCGCGGCGCGGCTGCTGGAGCTCGTCCGGGACCGGCCGCTGCCCGCCGAGCGCGCGGCCGAGGCCGACCTGCGCGACCTGCCCGGCGGCGTCTCGAACACCACGCACGGTGAGGGCGTGCGGCGCGGTGTCGGATATGCAATAGGCATCAAAAACGTCGGTTTCTCTGAAGGTTTTGACGACTATTCCACCGCGCGTGTGCGTTTGCTCGCGGTCGACGGTGAACCACTCGTGTCGGTGCACACCGCCGCGGCCGAGGTCGGCCAGGGTCTGGTGACCCTGCAGGCCCAGATCGCGCGCACCGAGCTGGGGGTCGCGCAGGTCAGCGTCGAGCAGGCCGACACGAGCGTGGGCAGTGCGGGCTCGAGTTCCGCGTCGCGGCAGAGCTATGTGACCGGTGGCGCGGTGCGCGAGGCGTGCCGGCAGGTGCGCGACGCGGTGCTCGACCTGGCCGCGCAACGCCTGGACGTGGCCCGGGCCGGCCTGGAGCTGAGCGGCGGCAAGATCGCGTCCGCGGAGCACGGCGTGCTGGTGGAGCTGGGTGAACTGCTGGGCTCTACGTCGATCGAGCGGATCGTGGAATGGCGCCACCGCCCGACTCACCCGCTCGATCCGGTGACGGGGCAGGGCAACGCCCACGTTCAGTACGCCTTGGCCGCGCACCGGGCGGTGGTCGACGTGGACGTCGACCTGGGGTTGATCAAGGTCGTCGAGCTTGCCTGCGCGCAGGATGTCGGCAAAGCGATTAATCCAGATGCCGTCCTCGGGCAGATCCACGGCGGAACTGCGCAGGGCCTCGGCCTGGCAATCATGGAAGAGATTCAGGTTTCCGGCGGCGTGGTGCGCAACCCGTCGTTCACCGACTACCTGATCCCGACGATCTTGGACATGCCGCCGATGGCCGTTGACGTGCTCGAACTCGCCGATCCCCATGCGCCGTACGGACTTCGTGGCGTCGGCGAGCCGCCGACGATCTCCTCGACCCCGGCCGTCGTCGCCGCCATAAGGGCTGCTACCGGACGCGCCCTGACCCGCATTCCGGTGCGCCCGGAACACATCACCTCGACCGATTGATTCGCGGGGGTAGGCGCGCGATTTCGCGCAACCGGCTATATTGATCAGCACCACCCAGCCGGGTGTGGAAAAAGCCGACTCAGGTTGCGCGTAGGGCTGGCCGTCGGGGCGTGCTCGGTGCAGAGTATGTAGGCCACAATCGAGCGACTTGGATGACCACTGACCACTGTCAGTGACCGAAAACGCCCCTCAGGAGTTCACGGATGTTGGCCGGATGAGACTGTCAGGCGGCGGACGGTGAACCGCGCTGACCTCGCCGGGAAGTGGGCCGGCACGCTGGCCGAGCTCGAATACGTGCCGGCGTCACCCGGTGCGACCGTGGCCGCGCTGCACGACTTGATCGATGCCGCGGTCGGGTTGATCTCTGCCGACGACTTCGACCGCGCCGCCGCGCTGGACACCGGCGCGCGGCTCATCTCGTGGGGCTACCGCGCGCCGATCACGTTGCAGGCCAGCATGGAGGTGCTCGGCCGCGGGCTGCCGGTGCTCGACGACTTCGCCGATCACGCCGAGCCCCACGAGCTCGACCGGCGGATCGTGGCGTTCCTCGGCGCGATGGCCGGTGGCTTCACCGAAGGCGCGCGCCAGCGCCTGTTCGACCAGCAGCAGGACGTGGTCCGGGCGCTGACCATCGCCAAGGAGCACAGCGACGCGCGGTTCCGCGAGGTCTTCACCACGACCGCGGTCGGCATGGCGATCAGCCAGCTCGACGGCAAGCTCGTCGACACCAACGTCGCGCTCGCGGAGATCCTCGGCTACGGCACGACCGACCCGCCGGCCGCCACGATCTTCGACATCTTCCACCCGGACGACCGCACGTACCTGCGCCAGCGCTACGAACAGCTGACCGGCGCGGACGTGCCGCGCTTCCGCGAGCGGCGCCGGCTGATCGGCAAGGACGGCGACGAGAAGTGGGCGTTCCTGTCCGTCTCGCTGTTCCGGTTGCGCCGCGACACCCCGCGCTACCACGTCACGATGATCGAGGACATCACCGATCTGCACCTGCTCGAGGACCGGCTGTCCTTCCAGGTGCTGCACGACGCGCTGACCGGGCTGCCCAACCGCGAGCACTTCGTCAGCAAGCTCGAGGCCACGGCGGCGCAGTTGCCCGCCGACGACGTGCTCACCGTGTACCACCTGGCACTGGACAACGTGACCGCGGTCAACGACGGCCTCGGCCGCGCGGTCGGCGACAAGCTGCTGCTCCGGGTGGCGCGGTTGCTGCGCGAGGTGGTCGCCGAGGAGAAGGCGATGGTCGCGCGCCTGGGTGGTGTGGAGTTCGCGATCCTCATCCACCAGACCCCGACCGCGCCGCCGGTGCAGGAGCTGGCCATGCGGATCAACGAGCAGTTGGCCGAGCCGGTCTACATCGAGGAAGGCCGGGCGGTCGCCTCCTCCGCGACCATCGGCGTGGTGCAGCGGCGTGCCGGTGCCGTCGACGCGGCCGAGCTGATGCGGATCGCGGACGTGACGTTGCGCCGGGTCAAGGCGAAGGGCCGCTGCCAGTGGGGTCTCGCCGACGCCGAGCTGGACGCCGAGGCGATCGCGCACTACACGCTGGCCGCGACGGTGCCCGGCGCGTGGGAGCGCGGCGAGCTGGACGTGTGGTTCCGCCCGCAGGTCGAGCTGGCGACGGGCACCACCGTGGCCGTGCGTGCGGAGCTGCGCTGGGAACACCCGGAGCTGGGCATGCTCGGCCACGCGCGTTGCATGGAGATCATCGAGGACACCGGGCTCGGGCTGACGATCGGCCGGGCGCTGCTGCGGATCGCCGTCGAGACCGCCGCTCGCTGGCATGCGGAACTCGGTGACGCGGCGCCGGCCCTCGCGCTCGACCTGTCCGTCGCGCACGCCGCGGATCCGGACCTGGTGCGCCACGTCCGCGACCTGATCACCGAGTTCGACCTGCCCGCGGGCGAGGTGCGGATCGGCATGCCGGTCGCCGCACTGTGCACAGAGGACGGTGACGCGGAGGACAACCTGACCACGGTCGTCGACCTCGGCATCACCGCGGTGCTCAACGGGTTCGGCCGCACCCGCGGTGATCTGGCGTGCCTGGAGGACCTGCCGGTGCACATCGTGGCCATCTCCGAGAGCGCCGCCGGCCGGGCGACCGTCGCGGGCTCGCTCTACGGCAAGGCCATGCTGGGCCTGGTGGAGTTGGTGCGCGGCGAAGGGGTCAAGGTCCTGGCGCCCGGCCTCGACGACGACGCGCGCACCGCGTGGTGGCGCGCCGCCGGGGCGGACATCGGCCAAGGTGAATGCTTCGCCGAATCGGTCAGAGCGACAGAAATCGTCGAAGTCCTGCGCGCGCGGGTGAGCGGCTGACAAACTGGACCGGTGCAGCCACCGCTGTCCAGGAACTACCGGGAGTTGGTCCTGTTCGGGCCGTTCACACCCCTGCCCCTGGACCGGCTGGCGAGCGTCGAGGCCGCGATCGGCGTGGCCGTGCCGCGGCCGTACCGGCAGTTGCTCGAGGTGGCGAACGGCGGCACCGTCGAATACGACGTGCGCCTCCCGTCCGGCGACGTGGTCAGCTTCCCGGACCTGATCCCCGCCGACCGGCTCGGTGCCGAATACCGCTCGCTGCAGGAGAGCTTCCTCGCGGTGCACCTGCCGGTGGCGACGCTGCTCCCGGTGGCCCGCGACGGCTGCGGCTCGCTGCTGATGCTCGACGTCGGCGCCGAGCGCTACGGCCGCGTCGTGGCCTTCGTGCACGGCTTGCCTGCCTGGACCGGTTCCTCGCGTGACGACATGTTCGTCGAGCTGGCGCCGGACCTCGATGCCTACCTGGACTCGCTGTTCATCGACGACGAGACCGCCGAGTCCGAGTGGTCCGGCGTGCTGGGGACGGCCCTGTACAACCCCTGGCGTGACGTGGTGGTGCAGTGGCTCGACCGCGGGCTGCCCGGGTGGCGCGATCGCCCGTGGGCCCGCTCCTCAGGCCCGGCCCCGAAACAACCCGCGCGCGATGATCTCGCGCTGGACCTCTGACGCGCCTTCGTAGATCCGCGGCGCGCGCACCTCGCGGTAGAGGTGTTCGAGCAGGTGACCGCGCTCCAGCGCACGCGCGCCGTGCACCTGGACGGCCACGTCCACCGCTCGCTGCGCGGACTCGGTCGCGAAGAGCTTGGCCATCGCCGCCTTCGACGCCACGTCGTGCGCGCCTTCGTCATACGCGGTCGCCGCGTCGCGGACCAGCAGCCGGGCGGCTTGCACAGCGGTGGCCACGTCGGCGAGTTGGTGGGTCACGCCCTGGAAGTCCTTGAGCCGCTTGCCGAACGCCTGGCGCTCGGCCACGTGCGCGACCGCCGCGTCCAGGGCCGCCTGCGCCATGCCGACCGCGAACGCGCCGACGCTGGGACGGAACAGGTTGAGCGTGCGCATCGCGACCCCCATGCCGCCGTCGACCTCGCCCAGCACGTGCGAGTCCGGCACGAACACGCCGTCGAAGAAGAAACGGCCGATGGGGTGCGGGGAGATCAGCTCGATGGGCGCGCCGGACAGGCCGGGGCTGTCGCCGGGCACCGCGAACCCCGTGATGCCCTTGGCGCCGGTGTCCGACGTGCGGGCGAAGGCCGACAGGATGTCCGCGCCGGGAGCGTTGGAGATGTACGCCTTCTCGCCGGTCAGCCGGTAGCCGCCGTCGACGCGGTCGGCGCGCAACGACAGCGACGCCACGTCCGAGCCCGCGTCCGGCTCGGTCAACGCGAACGCCGCCACCGCCTCGCCCGAGGCGATGCGCGGCACCCATTGCGCGGCCACGTCCGGCTTGCCGAACAAGACGATCGGGTAGCCGCCGAGGCCCTGCAACGCCAGCGCCGTCTCGGCTTCCGTGCAGAACGTGGCCAGCTCCTCGCGCACCTCGCACAGCGTCCGGGCCGACACGCCCTCGGCCGCGAACACGCGACCGAGCAGGCCGTGCGAAGCGAGCGCGGCCACGAGCGGGCGGTTGATCTCGCCGTCGGTCCCGGCGGCGGCCAGCGCGATCAGCTCGTCCCTCACGGCAACACCGCCGTGCCGACGAGCTCGATCATCGCCTCGGCGTCGAACAACTCCTGGACGCCCAGCAGCGCGACGGCGGGATAGTGCTTGCCGAAGTGCTTGCGCCACAAGCCACCCAGCTCACGCAGCGCTGCCTTGTACGCGGCCACGTCCGTCACGTAGATGATCAACGACACCAGGTGGTCGGGCGTCGCACCCGTCGCGGCCAGCGCAGTGACCACGTTCCCGGCGGCCACGTCGAACTGCTCCGGCATCGTCGTGCCGATGATCGCGCCGTCGCGGCCCTGTGCGGTCTGCCCACCGAGGTGGACCGTGCGGCCCGACGACACGACGGCGTGCGAGAAGCCGACCGGGGCGGCGAGGTCCGGCGAGTTGACGATCTCGTGCGTCATCGACCACTCCAGCGCGGCTCGCGTCCGGCGGTCCAGGCGTTGTAGAACTCCTGGTGGTCGTCGCTCTTCATCAGCAACGCCTGCGTGATGGCCTCGAGCTCGATCGACGCGCCCAGGTCCATGTCCAGCTCGCGGGTCAGCAACACCTTCGTCGCCGAGTACGCCAGCGCCGGACCGCTGGCCAGGCGCTTGGCCAGCTCGTCGGTCGCCGCGGGCAGGTCCTCGACCAGCGTTCCCAGGCCCAGTCGTTCGGCGCGCTCGGCCTTGATCTTGTCGCCCAGCATCAGCAGCTCGGTCGCCCGGCCGAGGCCGACGATGCGGGGGAGCAGGTACGCCGACCCCATGTCCGCGCCGGCCAGGCCGACCTTGGTGAACAGGAAGGCGAACGCCGCCTTCTCGCCCAGCAACCGGAAGTCCGACGCCAGTGCGAGCACCGAGCCGGCGCCCGCGGCGATCCCGTTGATCGACGCGATCACCGGCAGCGGGCACTCGCGGATGGCCTTCACGGTCGCGCCGGTCATCCGGGTGAACTCGAGCAATTCCTTGGGCGCCATGGATTGCAGCTCGCCGATGATCTCCTCGACGTCGCCGCCGGAGCAGAACCCGCGACCCTCACCGCGCAGCACCAGCACGCGCGCGTCGCCGCGGTGCGGCAGTTCGGTGACGAGGTCGCGCAGGTCGGCGTAGACGTCGAAGGTGAGCGCGTTCAGCTTGTCCGGCCGGTTCAACGTCACCGTGGCGACGCCGTCGGCGACCTCGAAACCGAAGTGCTCCCAGTCCTTGGTTATCCCAGCGGAAGCCCTGAAAGGACTCACTGAATGCCTCCTCCGTCCAACACGAGCGTCTGCCCGTTGATCGCCCCGGCTTCGGGCGCGGCCAGGAACTTCACCGCGAACGCCACTTCGTTCGCCTCGACCAGCCGGCCCAGTGGGGACACCTTCGCCAGCGCCGCCTCGGCTTCGGCGACGTTCCGGTCCGTTGTGGACACGATCCGGTCGATCGAGCGCTGGGTCATCGGGGTGCGCACGAACGTCGGGCACACCGCGTTCGCTGTGACGCCAGTTCCGGCTACCTCGGCGGCCACGGCGCGCATCAAGCCGACCGCAGCGTGCTTCGACGCGGTGTAGGCGGCGGTGTAGCGTGCTCCCACCAATCCCGCCGTGGACGCGACGACGACGATGCGGCCGCTGTCGCGCGAACGCATGCCGGGCAGCGCCGCTTTCGTGCACAGGAACGCGCCGGTTCCGTTGACCTGTATCTGTTCTTGCCAATCGGCGAGACTGGTGCGGGCGAGCGGCGCGCTCGAGGAGATCCCGGCGTTGTTCACCAGGACATCGACTTCGAGCTCGGCGAAGTAGGCCGCGACCGACTCCTCGGACGTCACGTCGCACTCGTCCCGCCCGGGTGCCAGTACTTTGTCACCCGCGAACGCCGCCGCCACGGCCCGCCCGATGCCACCGTGGCCGCCGGTGATCACGACCGTCCTCATGAGACCAGTCCGCGAAGCGCCCGGCGGTCGAGTTTCCCGTTGCTGGTACGGGGAAGCTCGTCGACGAAGACCACCTCGCGCGGGTACTTGTGCCCGGCCAGCTTCGCTCGTGCGTAGTCCTGCAATTCCTTCGGGGTCACCGTGGCGCCGTCGCGCACCACCACGTACGCGCGGGGCCGGGTCAGACCGTCCACTTCGTACCCGAGCACCGCGCAGTCGACCACGTCGTCGTGCCCGATCAGGCAGTGCTCGATCTCGCTGGGCGCCACCCAGATGCCACCGACCTTGAGCAGGTCGTCGGCGCGGCCCCGGTAGCTCAGGTAGCCCTCGGCGTCGCACTCGAACAGGTCGCTGCTCAGCACGGTGTCGCCGTGATAGGTGGCCGCCGACTTCTCCGGGTCGCCGTGGTAGCGCAACGCCACGGTCGGGCCGGTGACGGCGAGTGGACCGAGTTCGCCGACCGGCCGCTCGGCGCCCGTGTCGTCCACGACGCGGGCCGTGTACCCGGGCACGACGCGGCCGAGCGTGCCGGGCCGCGCCTGACCCGGCCGGTTCGAGACGTAGATGTGGTAGGCCTCCGACGAGCCGATGCCGTCCACCACCGGCACCCCGAACGCCTTGTCCCACTTGCGATGCAACTCCGCCGGCAACGCCTCGCCGGCCGACGTGGTGAGCCGCAGGCAGCTCAGGTCCTGCTCGGCGGCACTCGGGTGCGCGACCATCGCGGCCATCATCGTCGGCACCGACACTAGGATGGTCGGCCGGTGCGCGGCGATCAGCTCGAACAGCCGCTCCGGCGTGCTGCGCTCACCGAATACGATGCCCGCGCCGCCCACGCCGAACGGGTACAGCGCGGTGAGGTCGCGGGCGTAACCGAAGAACAGCTTGGGAACCGGCAGCACGAGGTCGTTCTCGTCGATGTCCAGCACACCCCGCGCGTAGGCGTGGTAGCTGACGATCGGCGTGCCCGCCGGGTGCACACACGCCTTGGGGGCGCCGGTGCTGCCGGTGGTGAACTTCCAGACCGCCTCGGTCTCCGGGCCGACCGGCGCCGGGTCCAGGGTGTCCGGCGCGGCACCGACCATGGCGTCGAAGGAGTGGTCGTCGCCGACGAGTTCGTGGTCACCGAGCACCAGGAGCCTGCGGTTGCTGCTCGCTTCGCGCACGTTGGCCAGCGTCGTGCCGTCCACGACGACGACCTTGGGGTCGACGTAGTCCAGGAAGTACGCGTAGTCCTTGGGTTGCAGGAACGTGTAGACCTCGGCGGTGACCGCGCCGATCTTCTGCGCGGCGTACCAGGTGGCCACCCATTCCACGCTGTCCGACGCCGCGATCAGGATCCGGTCGCCTGGCCGGACTCCCAGCTCCCGCAACACGTTGCCGATGCGGTTCACCAAGACGGCCAGCTGCGCGTACGTGGTGCTCGCGCCGTCGCAGACCAGCGCGGTCCGGTCGCCGCGGCCCTCGGTGACGTTGCGGTCGACGAAGTAGGTCGCGAGGTTCACGTCGGCGGGCAGCTCGGCCCGGGTGAGTGGTCCGGTCACTTGGTGGCCTCCTCGCGGATCGCCTCGACCAGCAACTCGGTCAGCACCGCGAACGTGGCGGCGCCCTCGTCCTCCGTGGCGTCGGCGGGCGCGCCGCAGTAGGCGTCCGCCATGCCCATGGACCGGAAGTCCTTGTGCCCAGCGGACATCTGCGCGGGCAGGTCCACCGTGACCGCCGGGAGCCCGGCACGCTCGCCGACCAGCTCGGGTGCGTCGGCCAGCACCAGCGACGTCTCGTAGCGCCCGGCGTGGCAGGAGCCGGTGGCGAACTCACCGCCGATCCGCTGCGCGTTGCGCCGCCGCACCAGGTCGAGGTGCCCGATGCCCAGCTCGTCGGCCACGGCGCGGACCGTGGCCAGGTGCTCGGGCTCGAAGTGGTTGTTCACCAGCACGATCCGCCGCAGGCCCTGGTCGCGCAGGCCGGTGCAGATGTCGGTGAGCATCGCGCGCAGGGCCGCGGCGGAAATGGTGACGGTGCCTGGGAAGGCGGCGGCGTAGGTGGTGACGCCGTAGGGGAGGGTCGGCATGACCAGCACCGGCAGTTCGTTCGCGAGCGCGTCGGCAGCGCGGCGGCACATGCCTTCGGAGATGAGCGTGTCCGTGCCGAGCGGCCCGTGCGGGCCGTGCGCCTCGACCGCACCCAGCGGCAGCAGGACGACGGCCTGGTCGCGCAGTTCGGCCACCGCCGGTGAGGTGAGTTCGTCGAAGCGGGTCATCGCCGCGCCCAGTTCCGTGGGACACGGGGTGCCGGAACGTGGGACACACCCTGTCGGAAGGAGGGACACACGGGGTCGGAAGAGGGGACACACCAGGTTGGAACGTGGGACACGCCCGGTGAGAAGGGGGGACACACCGGGTCGGAAGAGGGGACACGCGGGGTCATGGGGTAGTCCACTCGCGGTCGGGTGGGGCGAGGACGCAGAGATCGGCGCGGGCGGCGGCGATCACCGTGTTCACCTCGTCCAACGTGGTCAGGTAGCCGCCGACCATGGTCGGCACGCCGGCCTCGCTGCGCACCCGGTCGGCGAGCGGGGTGAGGAACCCGCGGCGGTAGTCCGGCATCCCCTCGGGCACCGTCTGCCCGGCGGCGACGTGGATCAGGTCCGCGCCCGCCTGCGCCATCGCGTGCGCCATGGCCACGCCCTCGTCCGGCGTGGTGCCGCGGGCCGACCAGTCGGTGACGCTCAACCGCACCGACAACGGCTTCGACCACGCCTCACGCACCGCGCGCAGCACCTCGAGCGGGTAACGGAGCCGGGCGTCGAGGTCGCCGCCGTAGCAGTCGGCGCGCTTGTTGGTCAGCGGCGAGAGGAACCCGCCGAGCAGGAACCCGTGCGCCATGTCGAGTTCGAGCAGGTCGAAGTCGACGGCCTTGCGGGCCATGGCGACGAACGCGTCCCGGATGCGGACCATGCCTTCGGCGTCCAGTTCGCGCGGCACGGCCGACCGCGGGCCGTAGGGGATCGGCGATGCGGCGACCAGTGGCCACGCCTGCTCAGCGGGCAGCGGCACGTCCACGCCGTGCACGGGTTCGCGTGTGGCGCCGCGGCGTCCGGCGTGGCCGATCCGCAGGCCGACCGCCGCGCCCTGCGCGGACTCCAGCACCGCTGTCCACTTGAGACCATCCGACGGCGTGCGCCGGCCGTCCTCGGTGACCGGCTCGGTACCCACCAGCAGCAGGCCGCCACCGGGGGTGTCCTGCACGATCCGGTTGCGCAGCACGAGCTCGCCGACCCGGAACGGGGTGAAGAGCGGGGGCGGGCACACCGCGGTGGTCGACTCGCCGGCGGTGCCGAACCAGGAGTCGACCGCCCGCACGAACGACGGGTCGCGCACCGACAGGCTGGCGTGCCCGATCCGGCCGCTGCGGGTGAGCAGGTTGAACGCGAAGGGCAGCGGGTCGAGCCCGGTGTGCCTGCTGACCCGTTCGAAGTAGTCGGCGCTGCTCGCCGCGGCCTGCTGGAACCGGTCGATGACCGGCTTGCGTTCCAGCTCGTAGTCGACCAGCGCGGCGCCGAGGTCGGTGTGCCGGTCCACCGCCGCGGCCAGCGCGATCGCGTCCTCCATGGCGAGCTTGGTGCCCGAGCCGATGGTGAAGTGCGCGGTGTGTGCCGAGTCGCCGAGCAGCACCGTGCGGCTCCCGTCCGGGTTGGCGCTGTGCCAGTGCTTGGTGACCAGGCGCGGGAAGTCCAGCCAGAGCGACTTGTTGGACTTGAGCTCGTGGCCGCCCAGTTCGTCGGCGAAGAGGTCGGCGCAGAACGCCATGCTCTGCGCCTCGTCCATCTTGTCCAGGCCCGCGCTTTCCCAGGTGTGCCTGGGGCATTCGACGATGAACGTGCTGGTGTCCTCGTCGAACGGGTAGCCGTGCACCTGGAACAGGCCGTGCTCGGTCTCCTTGAACAGGAACGTGAACGCGTCGAACACCAGGTCGGTGCCGTACCAGACGTACTTGCAACCCTGCGGCGTGATGCGGCCGCCGAACACCTTGTCCTGCGCGCGGCGGATGAGGCTGTTCACCCCGTCGGCGGCCACGACCAGGTCACCATCCAATGTGGACGGATCGGTGACCTCGGTGCCGAACTCCAGGCGCACGCCGACCTCACGGCACCGGCGCTGCGTGATGCCCAGCAGCGTGCGGCGGGCGATCGCGGAGAAGGAGTGGCCACGCGAGCGCAGGGTGCGGTCGCGGTAGCGGATGTCGATGGCGTCCCAGCGCGCGAACGTGTCGGTGATCTCCAGGTAGCTGGCCTGGTCGGCGTCGCGCAGCGCGCCCAGCGTCTCCTCGGAGAACACCACGCCCCAGCCGTAGGTGGCGTCGGCGGGATTGCGCTCCAGCACGGTGATCTCGTGCGCCGGCTGCGCCTTCTTGAGCAGCAACGACAAGTAGAGCCCGGCCGGGCCCGCGCCCAGCACGCTCACCCGCAGCGGCCGCATCAGCCCAGCACCTCGGCGAGCCGGTCCACCTGGTCCACAGAGGACACGGTGGGCAGCAGGATCAGCTCGTCGCAGCCCTCGTTGGCGTAGCCGCGCACGAGGTCCTTCACCGCACGGGGCGTGGTCAGGTTAGCCGCGGCGACGGTCTGCGCGAACGGCCCGGTGAACGCGTAGTAGTCGAGCAGGTAGGCCTCGCCCTTGGCCGTGAGGTCGGCGTCGCCGAGCGCGAAGTAGGCCTGGCCCCACAGTTTGGGCCGACCGGGCCGGCCGAGGTCGTGCCAGGCCGCGCGTGCCTTCGCCGCGGCCGAGGCGAACGCCCGCGCCGGGCCGCCGCCGTGGGCGTACCCGTCGGCGTAACGCGCCATCCGGGAGAACGCGGCCCCGCTGTTGCCGCCGACCAGGATCGGCACGTCCGCGTTCTCGGCCCGCAGGTGCGCGAGCTGCTCGGACAACACGGCACCTCGGGTGCGGTGCTCGACCCCGGCCGCCTCGTAGTCGTCGCGGCGCGCGCCCACGGCCACGCCGAGGGTGAACCGGCCGTCCGACAACGTCTGCACCGACTGCGCCTGCTTGGCGAGCATCGCCGTGCCCCGCACCGGCCCGATCGCGATCATCGTCGCGAGGCCGACCCGCTCGGTGACCGCGGCCGCCGCGGACAACGCGCTGAACGGCTCGACGCTGGCGTAGACCAGCCGGTCCAGCACGCCCAGCGTGCCGAACGGACCCGCGTCGGCGCGCCGCGCCCACTCGGCGATCAACCGCCCGCTCGTGCCCGGCGTGGTGTTCGGCAATCCGATTCCGACCCGCACTCTTCAAGACATTACAACTCACCCGGGTGTGGTGTATAGAGTTGGCTTGTGGAGGACATCCCGCCCCAGGACATCTCGCCTCAGGATCTGGCGATGACCCTGCTCGGCGCCTACGTCCCCGACCGCGAGCAGGCGCTCGTGTGGGCGGGCGGGCTGGTCGCGTTGCTGACCGAGTTCGGCTGCACGCAGAACGCGGCCCGGGTCGCCCTGTCCCGGATGGTGCAGCGTGACCTGCTGGAACGCGAGCGCGACGGCCGATTGGTGCGCTACCGGCTGACCAAGCGCACCCGCGACGCGCTCGCCGAGGGCGACCGGCGGATCTTCCGGTTCGGCGAGCAGCCCGAGTCCGTCGACTGCTGGACCGTCCTGTGGCACGCCATCCCCGACGAGCGCCGGGACGCCCGCAGGCGCCTGGCCGTCCGGCTGCGGTTCCTCGGCTTCGGTTCGGTGCAGGACGGGCTGTGGCTGGCCGCGCGCGACCGCGAGGCCGAGGTCGCCGCCCTGCTGGCCGAGCTGCGGGTCGAGCGGCACGCGGGGCTGCTCACCGGCAAGCCGTCGCGGATAGTCGACGTGCGTGCGGCCGTCGCGCGGGCGTGGGACCTCGACGAACTCGCCGAGCGCTACCGGCGCTTCGTGCACACCTACCGTGGCGTCGAGCCTGCCGTCCTCGACCCGGCGGCGGCGTTCGGCATCCGCACCCGCATGACCCACGAGTTCCGGCAATACCCCTTGCTCGACCCCGAGTTGCCGGCCCGGCTGGTCCCGCCCCCGGCCGCCCGCGCCGACGCGGTGGCCGTGTTCCACGAGCTCTACCCAGCGCTGGCGCCCGCGGCCCAGCGCTACTTCGATGAGGTGATCACGCCATGACCGATCCGTCCGCGCCCCACGAATCACTCACCTACACCTCGTACCTGGCCCTGGACGAGGTGCTGAACGCGCAGCGGCCGCGCTCGGAAGAGCACGACGAGATGCTGTTCATCGTCATCCACCAGGTGTACGAGCTGTGGTTCAAGCAGATGCTGCACGAGCTGACGCACCTGCGCCGCACGCTGGAGGAGGGGCGCACGACGCCGTCGCTGCACACGTTGAAGCGGTCGCTGACCATCCTCAAGGTGGTGGTCGCGCAGATCGACGTGCTGGAAACCATGACCCCGCGCCAGTTCACCAGCTTCCGCGAGCGGCTCGACGCCTCCAGCGGCTTCCAGTCCGCGCAGTTCCGCCGGCTGGAGGCGGCGCTCGGCCGCCGCGACGAGCGCGTGTTCCAGCACTACCCCGAGGGCGCCGCGCGCGACGCGATCGCCGCGGCCATGGCACAACCGTCGCTGTTCGACGCGTTCCTGCGCTACCTGGCCGAGCACAAGTACCCGGTGCCGGTCGAGGCGCTGGAGCGCGACGTGACCAAGCCGGTCGAGCCGAACAAGGTCGTGCAGGACGTGTTGCTGCAGGTCTACCTGGACGACGGCGGGCCGGCGCAGGTCTGCGAGCGCCTGGTCGACCTCGACGAGGGCCTGCAGGAGTGGCGTTACCGGCACGTGAAGATGGTCGAGCGGGTCATCGGCGACAAGGCGGGCACCGGTGGCTCGTCCGGCGCCACCTACCTGCGTGGCACGTTGTTCAACCCCTATTTCCCCGATCTCTGGGCCGTCAGGAGCCGGTTGTGATCCCTGCATCTTCGTTGGCCGCGCACTACTCCAGGTTCCGGGTGGGGGAGCGGTTGCTGCTCACCGGGCACTCGCACCAGGCGTGGCCCGACGTCGCGCTCGAGGGTCAGGTCGAGGCGTTCGAGGACGCTTCCCGTGCGGTGGACGAGAAGTGGTCGCTGGCCTTCGCCAAAGCCGATCGTGTGCGTGCCGGGTTCCGGTCGTGGCTGGCCGACGACGGCGCGATGGCGTTGGGCGCCAACACCCATGAGCTGGTGCTGCGCATGCTGTCCGCTGTGGACCTGCGGGCGCGGCCGCGGCTGGTCACCACCGACGGTGAGTTCCACACGCTGCGCCGCCAGCTGACCCGGCTGGAAGAGGCGGGGGTCGAGGTCGTGCGCGTGGCGGCTTCACCCGCGGACACCCTGGCCGGGCGGGTCGCGTCCGTTGTGGACTCCCGGACCGCCGCCGTGCTGGTTTCCGCGGTGCTGTTCGAGACCAGCCGTATCGTGCCCGGGCTCGCCGAGGTGGCTTCGACCTGCGCCTTGCACGGCGCCGAGTTCGTCGTGGACGTCTACCACGCGCTCGGCGTCATGGAATTCCCCTTGGCCGCTCACGGTTTGACCGATGCCTGGGTGGTCGGCGGCGGCTACAAGTACCTGCAGCTGGGGGAGGGCAACTGCTTCCTGCGCTTGCCCGCGCACGCCGACACCCTGCGTCCGGTGATCACCGGCTGGTACGCGGAGTTCGGCGCCCTGGCCGCCCCGCCCCAGCCCGGTCAGGTCGCCTACGGCACCGGCGGCGACCGCTTCGCCGGTTCCACCTACGACCCGACGAGCCACTACCGGGCGGCCCGCGTGTTCGACTTCTTCGCCGCCCAGGGCATGACCCCGGCCGCGCTGCGTGAACGCTACCTCGCGCAGACTTCCTTGCTGGCCAACGAGATCGCGGCCCTCGGCCTCGACGTGGCCACCGATCGCGCGAACTTCGGCGGGTTCGTCTCGGTGCGCACCCCGGACGCCGGTCGATTCCAGGAAGCGCTGGCCCAGCGTGGAGTCCTCACCGACGCCCGCGGCCCGCACCTGCGTTTCGGCGTCGCGCCCTACCTGACCGACGATCAACTGCGGTCGGCGGTGGCCGAGTTGGCGAGCATCGCCACGCAGAAGTCGGTGAGCTGAGCGCGGGTCGCGGGCAGGGAGCCGTCCAGCCAGCGGGTGAAGAGGTGGGTCAGCGCGCCCAGCAGCGCGGTGGCGGTGAGCTGCGCGCGCACCGGGTCCGTCGTGGGCAGCTGGCTGCCGATCAGGGCTTCGAACAGGCGCATGGCGTCGCCCGCGTGGGCGCTCAAGACGGGGTCGGTGAGCGGTTCGAGCAGCAGGATCCGGCCCCGGCGGGGGTCGTCGGTCAGCACGCCGAGGAAGGCGTCGACGGCGGCGCGGGCCAGATCCGGGGGTGGCGCTTGGATCGCGACGGCCGCGCGCAGGGCGGTCGCGGCCAGTTCGGCCACCTCGTCGAAGACGGCCGTGATCAGCTCTTCGCGGCCGGCGAAGCTCTCGTAGAAGTAGCGGTCGGTCAGCTTGGCCGCGCGGCACACCGAGCGCACGGTCACCGCCGCGGTGCCCTTGGTGCCCAACAGTTCGGTGCCGACGTCGAGCAGCGTGCGGCGGCGGTGGGCCTTGCGATCGGCCATCGTCGTGCCGCCGTACGTGCGTGCCATGCTCCCTGCCCTGATTGACGACGGGTGTCGTCACACCATACTCTGAGGACAGCCGTCATCAGATGTTGGGAGGGCGCGTGGCACCGCTCGGGCCGGACTCGATCACCTGGAAGTACTTCGGCGACTGGCGCACGCTGCTCCTCGCGCTCTGGGCCGGCTCCATGCAGAACATGCACCCGCAGCTCGGCGCCGGGGTCGAGGAGCACTCCAAGTTCTTCGAGGAGCGCTGGCAGCGCCTGTACCGCTCGCTCTACCCGATCGGCGGCGTGGTGTACGACGGCCCGCGCGCCGAGCAGACCGCGCACGAGATCCGCGGCTACCACAACGCGATCAAGGGCGTGGACAGCAAGGGGCGGCCGTACCACGCGCTCAACCCGGAGACGTTCTACTGGGCGCACGCGACGTTCCTGATGCTGCCGGTGCTCGTCGCGGAGTACTTCGACGAGCCGATGTCCACAACGGACAAAGAGCGCTATTACGCGGAAACCGTTGAGTGGTACGGGTTGTACGGCGTGAGCACGCGACCGGTGCCGCCGGACTGGGCCGCCTTCGAACGCTACTTCGACCGGATGTGCCGCGACGTCCTGGAGGACAACAAGGCGACGCGGGACGTCCTCGACCTCGGCGACCTGCCGCGGCCGCCGACGCTGCGCTGGGTGCCGATGCCGGTGTGGCGGCTGGTGCGGGTGCCGATCGCGCGGGGGTTCGTGTGGCTGACCGTCGGGCTCTACCCGCCGCCCGTGCGGGAACTGCTCGGGTTCACGTGGTCACGCCGCGACGAGTGGCTGCTGCGACGATTCGGTCGCCTGGTCCGGTTCGCCTGGCGGTTCGTGCCGTTCGACCGGCGGTTCCACCCACGGGCCCGGGCCGGCTGGCACCGCGAGAAGTCCGGTGTGGACACTCGGGTGGAGACACCAGCCCGCAACCTGCCGCCACGAGACCGCTGGTCCGACCCGAGCCACTACATTCCGGCTGAGTTTCGGGGCCGGGCTGGGTAACCTGTCGGCATGTGCCGGTACGGGATGAGCCACTACAAGATGCACTACGTGTGCCTGCCCTGTCGCGTGTCGGCCAAGTACGAGTGGCTGCCGACCCGTGAGCACCGCTGCCCGCGCTGTGGTGCGCCGATGATCACCGCCGGCTTCGACTTCGCCGCGCCACCGAAGCGGGACGAGTCGGGGTGGCGGGCGTTGGAAGCGACGCTGAACGCCGGGATCAAGTTCCTCACCTGCGGATGCAGCGGCCCCGGCTACCGGCCGCGAACCTCGGCGCAGGTGCGCGAGCGGCGCGCGGCGGCCGAACGGTTGGGGATCCCGGAGGAAGCCGCGTTGACCCGCGCCGAGCCGTGGGACAGCTGAGAAGCGTTGGTGGGGGCCAAAACAAGGCTCGTCGGTGCGGCGGGCGTGTCGCAGGTGGGCAACTGGCTCACCTTCACGGGCCTCCTGCAATACCTGCAGAACACCTTCGGTTCGTCGGCCACGATCGGCGCGTTTCTGGTCCAGGCGGCGCCGCCGCTGCTGCTCGCCCGGTGGGCGACGGCGCGCATGGCCGGGTTCCGCACCCGGTTCGCGTGGTTGGCGGTGCAACTGCCGTTGGCGGCGTTGTCCTTGGCGTTGCTGGCCCGCGGCTGGGGCCTGGTCTACGTGCTCTGCCTGCTCGGCGTGACATCGTTGTTCCGCACCATCGGCAACACCCTGTTCATGTCCGTCGCCACCGACTGGACGCCTGAGGGCAGGCGCAGTTCGACGTTCACGGCCATCGGCTCGGTCGGCTCGATCACGCTGGCGATCAGCCCCGCGTTCGGCGGCGTCATCGGCGGCGTGCTCGGCTTCTCGGCCCTGTTCGTCATCGACGCGGTGACGTTCGTGGTCGCGGCGCTGGTGCTGGCTCGCGCACCGCGCGAGGCACCCGACGGCCGGATCGCTACCGGCGGGCCGACCCGCCTGGTCGGTCGCCCCCGCGGTGTGGCGGGACGGTTCGTCCCCGGCCTGCGGCTGTGGGTGTGGTTCGGCGTCGTCGGCGCGGCGGTGAACGCCGTGGAGCTCCCCGTCTTCGCCGACGTGCACCACTTCGGCGTCACGGGTTTCGGTGTGGCGCTGACGTGTTACGGCACCGGTGGCTTGGTGGCGTTCCTGCTTTCCTTGGTACGCAAGGACCTTGCCGTGCGCCTGGACGTCCTCGCCCTGATCTACGCGGTCGCCTTGGCCGCGTGGGTGTACGCCGGTCACGCCGGCGCTTTCGCCGGCTTCGCAGTCGCCGGCCTGACGTACGGCTTGTACTCCGGCCGGCTCCGCGCACGGGTGGCCGGTGCCGCCGAAGATGAAGTGTCCACAACGGACATCTGGGCGTGGGCGAACCAGACCACCCAACTGGTGAACCTCATCGTCTACGCGACGGGTGCGCTGCTGTTCGCCGCCGGCGTGCCGGTCCTGGCGTGCGCCGCCCTCACCCTGGCCTGCGCCGTAGTGGTCGTCGTCCTGTCGTACACGGCTCGCCGGAAAGACACTCCTGTTGATCTGGCGAGTGGGCCGAGACCTACTCGCTGCCGATGACGGTCAGGTCGTCCCACAACGAGATGACAGCTTTGCGGGCGCTTCGCAGCAAACCATCCAGCAGCGTGAGACTGCGCGACTCTCGCGTCGGAGTTCCGTCTTCGGCCGCCTTCCGCGCCGCGTCGTGCACGGAACGCAGCAGGTGCGGCTGCACGATCACGACTCGGGTCTTGTTGCGCGTGGTCCGATCGCGCAGAGCCCTGACGAACTCGGACAAGTCCGTGACGCGCGTGCCGTTCCGCCAGGCAGCCGGTTGGGCGATGCGGTGCACCGTGAACCGGTCAACAAGCGAATCTGTGGTGAGTGATCGGAGGTTCTTCACCGCTTGACCCACTACCTCTTGGTACGCGGTCACGGACACATGACGTGCAGGCGACCCGCTGTGTGCTCCCTTGACGTGGATGGCGGTCAGCGTGCCACCGTCGAGGTGCAGGAAGTCGGCTACCTCGCCGGCGCCGTCGTCGCAGACGAGCCACCCTGTGGAGTACTGCTCGACGACCCATGAGAACAGTGAGAGGTCTCCGGGTCGAGCGATGGCGCCATGAATTGCTTGGTCACCGTGCACGAGAGGCTTCTCTCGGGTGACGAGGTGCAGGCCGAAGTCCGCGAACTCCAGGTTCGCGAACGGAGGTGCCGTCTGGTTCTGGCAATTGATCTGGTGTTCGTCGAACGTGTGGCCAGACTCGTAGTAGACCCTCACCAAGTCGCCGTCGCCAATGGCATCCCGGATCCGCCGAGCGTGCTTCTCGCTCGACGGAACCTCGGCGAATCGCACGTCCAGGTCGAACCCGTCGCCGCGCGGGACCGGCTTGATCGACAGCTTCCCGACTTCGGCGCCGTCGTGGCCGACGACGGCCGTGAATGCAGCGGATTCGGGGTGCCCGACAACCTCGAGGATGGAGTTTCGCAACAGGTGGGCTCGCGCCTCCAGGTCACCGTCGGGGTCAGGCATGTCGAAGAGCTCGTCCGGCTCGGCAATGCTGATGTCGTAGGCGCCACGCACGTTGCACAAGTCGATCTCGGGAATCGCGAGCTGGGGGAACAGCTCGTCCTGCGGCTCGGCGACGAGCGCCTTGTCGAGAAGGTCGACCGTCTCGGTGGTCGCGGCGAGAAAGGTCGGCATGTCGACCCGGACCTTCCAGTAGATGCGCGACCGTTGCGGCGACACGGTCAACCTGCCGCGCACGATCGCGCCGTCGTCGGTGGGCACGTAGTCGATCGCGGCGGCGCTCATCGCGAAGCTCGCGTCCTCGTCGTCGTCAAGCACCTCCTGCACGCGCATGCCGACGAGTGTCTTGCTGTCGGCCTTGGTGAAGCGACGACGGTGCACACCGCGCAGCCACACGGTTCTGCCGTTTCCTTGGAACGTGCTTCTGAGAACGGCGCTGGGCAGGTATCTGTAGAGCCTGTTGAACCTTCGCAACCACTTCCGCAACGCTTCGTCGCTCACCGGCGTGTGCACCACCACGAACCGTCCGCGCCGGATAGCCAGGGTCAGTTGATTGACCACGTCGATGGGTTCGGTGCGTTCGCCCGACCAGTTCGGTGTCGCGCGGCGCTCTCGGATCGAGGCGAACAGGTCGTCGAATCCGAGGTCGAGCATCGAGGCGATCTCGTCGACCTGGTCGGACCCGGTGAGCACGACCTCGGCGAGACAGCGAACCGACTGCGCCCGGCCCTTCGCCGCCAAGTTGGTCCGAAGGAACTCGACGAGTGATCGGAACGCGGCGGCCGGATCCGCATCCGGATGGCTACACAGGACACACACCGAGAAGGTCGGTGTCAGGTCCGCCAGGCCATCCAATCGGGACACGGTCCCGTCGTCGATCGTCTCCATCGTCCGCTGTCCTCCCCGACGCCATCGGCAGCGCCAAAGGCAGCGTGAAGCGAGACGATGCATGAGACGTGCACCAGAGATGGACCGGCAGGTCGTGGAGCGGTCGAGAAGGGACGGTCGCCTGCTAGGCCGGCTTCTCAGCTGCGGTGAGGGCGGGAGCCAGGGGAGCGAGCGCGGCCCGCAGGGGTTCCTCCAGCGGCCCAGGTGGCACGACCAACGCGCCGACCTTCTGTGCCTGGCCGAGCCATTGCTGCAACCCCACCCGCACGGCGGCGGCCACGCATGCCGCCAACACCGTTGCCGTCGAGGTGTCGTCGATCCGTGCCGCGATGGCGTCGGCCAGGGGGCCTTCCAGGGACTCGGCCGAGTCGGCGTAGGCGGCGCGCAGGGACGGGTGAGTGGTGATCAGCAGGAGGGTGTCCCGCCCGCGTTCGCCGGGGTTGTGGTGCTCGGCCACCACGGCCTCGACCACAGCGGACGCCAGCGGCGCGGACGAAGCAGCGACGGCGGCGGCGATGCGGGACTCGCGTTCGGCGGTGACCGCGGCGACTATCGCGTGGTCGCGGCCGGCGAAGTAGTTGTTGTACGTCCTCGGCGAAACGCCTGCCGCCTCGGCGATGTCGTCGACGCGGACGTTGTCCGGGCCGCGTTCCAGGGCCAGGCGCAGGGCGGCCTCCCGCAATGCCTCCCGGGTCGCCTGCTTCTTCCGCTCGCGTAGGCCCGTCACGGCGACAGCATCCCAAATAACATGCGCTCACGCAAACTTGCGTGCACGCAAGTTTCGTGGTTAGCCTGGAATGCATGAGAGCAAAGGGCATGACCTACGACACCGGGTTCGTTCGCCACGGCGACATCTCGCGCAAGCACTTCGATCCCGGCGTCGTCCGGCGGGAGTTGACGGTCATCCGCGACGAGCTGCACTGCAACGCCGTTCAGCTCATCGGCGGCGACCCGGAGCGGCTGGAGTTCGCGGCGGGGGTGGCGGCCGAGCTCGGGCTCGAGGTCTGGTTCTCGCCGTACCCGCTCGAACTGAGCCCCGACGAGATCCTCGAGCTGTTCGCCGACTGCGCGCACCGCGCCGAGCGCGTGCGGCGCACTGGTGCCGAGGTGGTCTTCGTCGCCGGTGTCGAGATGACCTTGATGAACCCCGGCTACCTACCGGGCGACCACGTCGGCGACCGGGTCGCGCGGCTGCTGGGTGCCGAGCAGCCGCGGAAGGTCGAGCTGATCACCACGTCGAGCCGCGCGCTCAACGAGTTCCTCGGCAAGGCCGTCGCCGCGATCCGCGAGCGGTTCGGTGGCAAGGTCACCTACTGCGCCGTGCCGCTGGAGCGGGTCGACTGGTCGGTGTTCGACTTCGTCGCCGTCGAGCTCATCCGGTCGGCGGCGGTCGCGGACCAGTTCGAGCAGGGCGTGCGAACGCTTGTGGCGCAAGGCAAGCCGGTCGCGATCACCGGGTTCGGCTCGGCCGCCTGGAAGGGCGCGCCGGACGTCGCGCCCACCGCGATGGACATCGTCGAGAACGACGAGAACGGGGTACCGCTCCGGCTCGACGGGGTGTACGAACGCGATGAGGACGGCCAAGCCCGGTACCTGCGCGAGGTGCTGGACGTCTTCGACCGCGAGGGCGTCGACGCGACCTTCGTCTTCATGTTCGCGCTGGAGAACTACCCGCACCGACCGGGTGGCGACCCGCGCGACGACCTCGACCTGGCCAGCCCGAGCATCGTCCGGGTGGGCGAGGACGGCCACAGCTGGGAACCGAAGGCCGCCTTCCACGCCGTCGCTGCCTCCTATCTAAAATAGCTGTCTATCTGGACTGACCGCGGCGCACCCGGGACAGGACGGTCTGGACCACCACGACGACGATCAGCACGCCGCCGCTGACCACCTGCTGCATGTTCGCGTTCACCGACCCGGACTGGTTGATCAGGTCCTGGATCACGTACAGGAGCGCCACGCCGGCGAGTGTGCCTGTCACCCCGCCGCGGCCACCGGTCAGCACGGTCCCGCCGATCACCACGGCGGCGATCGCGTTGAGCTCCAGCCCGACGCCCACCACCGTCACGCCGGACCCGAGCTGGGCGGCGGCGAGGATCCCGGCCAGTCCGGCGCCGAGCCCGGACAGCACGTAGGTGAGCACCTTGGTCCGGACCACCGGGATGCCCATCAGCGCCGAGGAGTCCTCGTTGCCGCCCAACGCGAACAGCCGCATGCCGTAGCGGGTGCGTTGCAGGACAAAGCCGCCGACGAGGAACAACAGCACGACGATGAGCACCGGCACGCCGATGCCGAGCACCTTGCCGGACCCGAGCCAGCGCACGGGGGAGTCCCCGGGCATCAGGTAGGTCGACGCGCCCTCGTCGGTGATGAACTGCAGCAGCCCCCGGGCGAAGAGCAACCCGCCCAGCGTCACGATGAACGGCGCCATCCCGAACCGTCCGATCAGGACACCTTGGGCCAGCCCGATCACCGCACTCACCGCGAGCGGCAACAGCAACGCGGGCACCAGGCCCCACTGCGACGCGTACGCCGCGAGCACGCCGGCGAGCGCGTACACCGAGCCGACCGAGAGGTCGATGCCGCCGGAGACGATCACCAGCGTCATGCCCAGCGTCACCACGGCCAGGAACGACGCCTGCACGGCCAGGTTGCCCAGGTTGTAGAAGGTCAGGAACGTGTCGAACGCGATCCCGCCCGCCACGAGCAGGATCACCAGCACGACCAGGGCGCCGTGCCGTTGGGCCAGGGCGGCCAGGGTGGCACCCCGGCTCGGCCGGGCGCCGGTGGCGGCCGAGGTGTCCACAAAAGACTCCGTCATCGTCATCGCGCTGCCCGCCGTTGCAAGAGGACCGCGGCCACGATGATCGCGGCCTGCACCATCTGCGACACCGAAACCGGAACGTCGTTCTTGATCAGGGTCGCCGTGATCAGCTGCATCAGCAGCGCGCCGCCGACCGTGCCGATCACTCGCACCCGGCCACCGGAGAGCGGCGTGCCGCCGACCACCACCGCGGTGATCGCGGAGAGCTCGATCAGCTCACCCAGCTTGGACGGGTCGCTCGCGGTCAGCCGGGCCGTGCCGAGGATGCCGGCGATCGCGGCCAGCAGGCCGGACAACACGTAGACCACCAGCAGGACCCGTTTGACCGGCAGGGCCGCGAACTCCGCCGCCCGCCGGTTGCCGCCGATCGCCACCAGTTGCCGGCCGAACGTGGTCTTGCCGACCAGCAACGCCACCAGCGCGACGAGCACCACCGCGACCAGCACCGTGTACGGGATGCCGGCGACCGAGCCGTCGCCGAGAGCGAGGATCGTGGGGTTGAAGATGTCCTTGAGCTGGCCGTCGGAGATCACCAGGGCCAGCCCGCGCCCGCCGACGAGCAACGCGAGCGTCGCCACGATCGGCTGCACGCCCACCACCGCGACCAGCGTTCCGCTCAGCAGCCCGGCCACCGCACCGGCGAGCAGGCACAGCAAGATCGCCGGGAACGCGCCGTAACCCAGGTACAGCGGGAGGATCGCGGCGCTGACCGCCATCACCGACCCGACCGACAGGTCGATGCCCTCGGTGCCGATCACCAGCGCCATGCCCAGCGCCACGATCAGCACGGGCACCACCTGCACGGCCTGGGTGCGCAGGTTGTCCGCGGCCAGGAAGTTCGGCGTGATGATCAGATTGATGATGACCAGGACCACCAGTGCGGCGTAGACGCCGTAGTCGCGGGTGAGCGCGAGCAGGTTGTCCCTGCGCAAGGCCACGGTCGTCACGAGCCCACCTCCTCGGCGGCGTCGGCGGCGATCTCGGCGAGCACCGCGTCGACGCTCACCTCGTCGCCGCGCAGTTGCGAGATCGACTTGCCGTCCCGCAGCACCACCACCCGATCGGCGCCCTCGACGAGTTCCTCGAGGTCGCTGGACACCATCACGATGCCGAGCCCCTGGTCGGCGAGCTCGTCCACCAACTGCTGCACCTGCGCTTTCACGCCGACGTCGATGCCCCGGGTCGGCTCGTCGAGCAGCAGGACCTTGGGGCTCATCGCGAGCCAGCGGGCCAGCATGACCTTCTGCTGGTTGCCGCCGGAGAGCTCGCTGACCCGCTGGTCCGGGCTGGATGCCTTGATCTGCAAGCGTTCCATGAACGTGCGGACCACCGCGTCCTGCTTCGCGCGGGACACGACACCGAGGCGCGAGAGGCGGGGGAGGGCGGCCAGCACGATGTTCTCCCGCACGGAGAGGTTCGGCACCAGTCCCTCGACCTTGCGGTCCTCGGGCACCAGCACGATCCCGGCCCTGATCGCGGCCGCCGCCGAGCCCGGCCGCACCGGCTGGCCGTTCACCTCGACCGCACCGGAATCCAGGCGCTGCAACCCGGCCAGTGCCTGCACGGTCTCGCTGCGGCCCGAGCCGAGCAGGCCGCCGAGGCCGACGACCTCGCCGGGCCGGACCTCCAGGTCCACGCCGTCGAGCACGGTCGAGCGGCGCAGTTCGTGCGCCGCGAGCACGGGTTCGTCCTCGGTCTCGTGTTCGCCGCTGAACGCGGTGCTGCCCTCGCGGCGCACCTCGGCGATGTCGCGGCCGAGCATCGTCGCGATCAGCCGGACCCGGTCGAGCTCGGCCAGCGGTCCGGTGTGGACGACCGCGCCGTCGCGCAGCACGGTCACCACGTCGCACACTCGGTACAGCTCGTCCATGCGGTGGCTCACGTAGACCACGGCCACGTCGCGCTCGGCCAGCGTGCGCACCAGCGCGAGCAGCGTGTCGACCTCACGGGGCTCCAGCGAGGACGTCGGCTCGTCCATGATCACCACGCGTGCGTCGCTGTGCAGCGCGCGGGCCACGGCGATCATCTGCTGCACGCCGAGTCCCAGCGTGCGCAGCTCCCGCGCCGGGTCCACGTCGATACCGAGTTCGGCCAGGAGCTTCGCGGCCGACTTGCGCATCGCCGGGAAGTCGATCATGCCGAACCGGCGCGGTTCGCGGCCGAGGAACAGGTTGCTGGCCACGGACATCGAGCCCACCAGCGCCACTTCCTGGTACACGGTCGCGATCCCCGCAGCCTGCGCGTCGGGCGGGCCGGCGAAGCGCACCGGCGCACCTTGGTAACGCAGCTCGCCGGCGTCCGGTTGGTACACGCCGGTCAGCACCTTGATCAGGGTGGACTTCCCGGCGCCGTTCTCCCCGACCAGCGCATGCACCTCGCCGGGGCGGACGGTGAGGTCCACCCCGGCGAGGGCACGCACTCCGGCGAACCGCTTCTCGACCCCCAGTGCCTCCAGCACGGGTTCGGTCACGGCCACTCCCGACTAGTAAGCGTTGGCGACTTCGGCCGACGCGTTGTCCTTGTCGTACTGCTTGTCCTGGATGATCACCGAGCCGGAGATCGGCTTGCCCCCGTAGAAGTCCTGCAGCGTCGAGAACGCCAGCGGACCGAACCGTGGATTGGACTCGATGTCGGCGTTGATGTCGCCCTTGACGATCGCCTGGACCACGTTGCGGGTGCCGTCGACCGACACGATCTTCACGTCGGTGCCCGGCTTCTTGCCCGCCGAGCGGATCGCGGTGACCGCGCCGAGCGCCATCTCGTCGTTCTCCGCGTAGATCGCGGTGATGTCCGGGTGGGCCTGCAGCAGGTTCTCGGTGACCGACTGGCCCTTCTCCCGGGTGAAGTCACCGCTCTGCTCGGCGACCACCTGCAGGCCGGGCGCGCTCGCCTTGAGGTAGTCCTTGAACCCGGCGGTGCGGTCGGTGGTGACGTTGTTGCCCGACGACCCGAGCAGGATCGCGACCTTGCCGGTGCCGCCGGTGGCCGTGTTCAGCTTCTCGCCCGCGCGCTTGCCCTGCTCGACGAAGTCGGACCCGATGAAGGTCACGTAGTCCTTGCAGAGCGTCGCCGTGGAGAGTTTGCGGTCGATCGTGATCACCGGGATGTTCTTGTCCCGCGCGGCCTTGAGCGCCGGCTCGAGGCCCTCGGAGTTCAGCGGCGCCACGATCAACGCCTGCGCACCCTGGGCGATCATGGACTGGATGTCGGAGATCTGCTTGCCCAGGTCGGAGTTGGCGTTGGTGGTGAGCAGCTTCTTCACGCCGAGCTTGCTCGCCTCGTCCTTGATCGAGGCCGTCTCGGCGATCCGGAACGGGTTCGCCTCCTTCTCCGACTGGGCGAAGCCGACGACCGCGTTCTTCAGGTCCAGCTTGGTCGCGCCGTACTGCTGCATGGTGCACGAGGGGCCGGTCGGTGCGGCGGTCTTCGTGACCTGCTGACCACCGCTCCCGCCCGCCGCCGGGGCGCTGCCGGTGTCCTCGGACTTCGCGCACGCGGTCACCGAGACCGCGGTGACGACGATCGCGGCGAACAGCGCGGCGCGCTGTGCTCGTGACGGAAGACCTTGCTGCGCAACGAACATAGCCACTCCTTCGGGGCCCGCACGCCGGTGTGTGGCTTTCAGACCTAACCCCGCGACGTCCGGTTAGGCAAGAACATGACCGATATCTGATCGAAAGTGTTCGTTTGCTTCCGCTAAACGGTCATCCGGTGGACTCCGTGGACTCCGTGGCGACGTGCACCTCGGCCCCCGCCGCCCGCAGTCCGGCGAGCTCGTCCGGATCGGCGCCGCGGTCGGTCACCACGTGCGCGATGTGGTCCGGCGCGACGGTCTGGATCATGGTGTCCACGCCGATCTTGGTGTGGTCGGCGACCACCACGACCTCGTCGGCGATCGCGGCCATCGCCGAGTCCACCGCGGCGACCGCGGCGTTGGGCGTGGAGAGCCCGCGCGCGGCGGACAGGCCGTTGCCGGACAGGAACGCCCGCTGCACCCGCAGCCCCGCGATGCCCTGCTCGGCGGCGCTGCCGACGAGCGCGAAGATCGAGCCGCGGAGCATGCCGCCGGGCAGGATCACGTCCACGCCGTGCGCTCGGGCCAGCACCTGCGCGACCAGCAAGGAGTTGGTCACGACGGTCAGCTCGGCCAGGCGCACGAGCTGGCGGGCGAGCGCTTGCGTGGTGGTGCCCGCGCCGATCACCACGGCGTCGCCGGGCCGCACGAGGGTCGCGGCCAGGCGCGCGATGGCGGCCTTCTCCTCGCTCGCACGTGGGTCTTCTCGGTGTAGGTCGGCTCGTAGGAGGGCCGGTCGGTGGCGACCGCGCCGCCGTGGCGGCGGGCGAGCAGCCCCTCCTGCTCCAGGAACCGCAGATCCCGGCGGACGGTCACCTCGCTGGTCTTCACGATCGCGGCCAGCTCGCGCAGCGACACCGCCCCAGTGGTCCGGACCAGTTCGAGGATGACCTGACGACGCTCGGCGGCGAACATGCGCGAGACGGTAGTGCAGCCGAGCATCGTTGGGGAGTCCGAACTCGATCGGGTGTGATCGTTTCGCTCGAACCAGCGACCGTTATCGACCGGATCCCGGTAGGTTCTTGCCTGTTGCGTCCAATTTCTGGGCACTCACCCACATTCGAGGCAACCCCATCGGCCCGCCGGGCGTGGACGAGGTGTGTCGAACTGGTTCCGGAGGTCGTCCATGGTCCGTCGCGTGTTGCTCGTGCTGCTCGCCGTCCTGCTGCCGGTGCTCGGCGTGAGCGTGGCGGGTGCGGCCCCGCAACTCCAGACCTGGCAACCGAAGCCCTTCCCGATGACCACGCCCTGGTCCACCCAGGTCGGTCCGGACAACGCGCTGCCCGAGTACCCGCGACCGCAGCTGACCCGGCCCGACTGGCAGAACCTCAACGGCGTCTGGCAGTACCGGGCGGCCGCGGCGGGCGACGCGCCGCCGATCGGGCAGACCCTGGCCCAGTCGATCCTCGTGCCGTACCCGGTCGAGTCGGCGCTCTCCGGGATCCAGGCCCACAGCGACCGGATGTGGTACCGGCGCACGTTCACCGTGCCCGCCGGGTGGTCGGGCCGGCGCGTGCAGTTGAACTTCGGCGCCGTGGACTGGCAGGCCGACGTCTGGGTCAACGGCACGAAGGTCGGCACGCACAAGGGCGGCTACGGCAGGTTCTCCTTCGACGTCACCGATCGCTTGCGGGCCGGGGACAACGAGCTGATCGTCGGCGTGTACGCGCCGGTCGACTCGGGCAGCCAGCCGATCGGCAAGCAGCGCAAGGCGCCCAGCTCGATCTTCTACACCGCGTCGTCGGGCATCTGGCAGACCGTGTGGCTCGAGCCGACCCCGGCCGCGCACGTGACCCGGCTCGACGTGACGCCGGACGTGCCGAACAACCGGGTGGCGGTGACCGTGCACGGCGCGGGGGCCGGCGGGCAGACGGCGACGGTCACCGTGAAGTCCGGGGACACGGTGATCGGTTCGGCGTCGGGTCCGGTCGACACGGTGATCCAGGTGCCCGTGCCCAAGGCGCACCTGTGGTCGCCGGACGACCCGTTCCTCTACGACCTGACCGTCGCCTTGGGTGACGACGCGGTCGGCAGCTACTTCGGCATGCGCACGATCAGCAAGGCCGTGCTCGACGGCGTGGTCCGCCCGACCCTCAACGGCCGGTTCGTGATGAGCGTCGGCACGCTGGACCAGGGCTTCTGGCCCGACGGGCTCTACACCGCGCCCACCGACGACGCGCTCAAGTTCGACCTGCAGGCGCACAAGGACCTCGGGTTCAACACCGTGCGCAAGCACATCAAGGTCGAGCCCGATCGCTGGTACTACTGGGCGGACAAGCTCGGCCTGATGGTGTGGCAGGACATGCCGGCCATGCGGACCAGCCCCGCGCCGGACCTGGCCGCGAAGGCCACGTTCGAGGCCGAGCTGCGGGAGATGGTCGACCAGCACCGCAGCGACACGTCGATCGTGCAGTGGATCCCGTTCAACGAGGGCTGGGGCGAGTACGACTCGTCGCGGATCGCCGACATGGTCAAGGACTCCGACCCCAGCCGGCTCGTCAACAACAACTCCGGATCCAACTGCTGTGGCACCGACGGCGGCAACGGCGACGTGATCGACGACCACCGCTATGTCGGGCCGGGCAACACGAGCAAGCCGTCCAGGGCGCGGATCGCGGTGCTCGGCGAGTTCGGCGGCCTCGGCCTACGGGTCACCGGGCACGAATGGCAGCCCGGCAAGGGTTCCGGCTACGAGATGGTGCCGGGCGGCGCCGCGCTGACCGACCGCTACGTCAGCCTCGACTGGGGTGCGCAACGGCTGCAGTCGCGCAACGGCCTGTCCGCGGTGATCTACACCCAGCTCACCGACGTGGAGAACGAGGTCAACGGCCTCTACACCTACGACCGCCAAGTGCTCAAAGTGGACACCGCGCAGGTGCGGGCGGCCAACCGGGCGCTGATCGAGGGCACGCCGGTGCGGGTGGCGGCGCCGTTGCCGGTCGACCACCGCATCTCGTTGAACGTCACGACCGTCCCCTACGTCGACCGGTATGTCCGGCACGCCAACGGTCTCGGCTACACGGCGCACGTGGACACGACGAGCACGGCCCTGCTCAAGCAGGACGCGACGTGGACGGTGCGGACCGGGCTCGGCGACAAGAGCTGCTACTCGTTCGAGTCGGTGAACGACCCGGGCCAGTACCTGCGGCACGCCGGCTCGCGGGTGCGGTTGGCGGCCAAGGACGGCACGTCGGAGTTCAACCGGGACGCGACGTGGTGCAGCCGGCCGAGCGTGACGAGCGCCGGGATTTCGTTGGAAGCACTGGACTTCCCGGGCAAGTACCTGCGCCACTACAACTCGGAGCTGTGGCTCGCGGCCGACGGCGGAACCCACGCCTACGAGTCGCATACGTCGTTCGGGCCCGACGTCACGTGGATGGTCGCCGCCCCCTGGGCCTCCTAACCGTCCACCCCTGCTAGCCCAACCGGGTGTGTCCCACGTTCGCGTCGGGTGTGTCCCACGTTGGGCGCGGGTGTGTTCGACGTTGGGGCCAACTAGGCCGTGTCTCAAAGTCGTAGCCATTCGTTGATCGCTGCGATGATGGCCGTGGCTTCGTAGCGAACGGCGAGTTTGTCGTATCCCGTGGCCACGGCACGGTTGCGCTTGAGCCGGTTGATCCCGCACTCCACTGCGTGGCGTTAGTGCCGCGATGCCCGGGCTGGGCGCCACCCCGGCCACCATCCTGACCGGCAGCATGACCCTGGCCTGGCAGGAGCTGCCACTGCGCGCAGGGGCAGTGGAGCTGCTGGCCGAGTTCTACGCGCGGGCCGAGGTCGATCCCGGGGAGGACCTGACCGCCCGACGGGTGGGCCTGCGCGAAACCCCACAGGGCAAGGCGGTGCGGCTGCGCACCCGGCAGGCGGCGATGACCCCGCGCCCGCAGATGGTCGCGATCACGCAGTGCTTCGCGCCGTTTCCGGGCACCGACTGGCTGGCCGTGCTGACAGTGACCACGCCCGACCTGGCGCTGGACGGAATTCTCGCCCAGCTGACCGACCAGATGATCGACAGCCTGGAGTTCACCGGGGTCAGATCTGAGCTGCGAGCTTCTTCGGCGCCATCAGCCGGTAGCTCTCGGTGAGCAGCTCGGCCACCTCGTCCCAGTCCACGTCGGCCTCGAACACCATGATCACCACGTTGCCGCCCCAGTCGGCCTTGTAGAACGGGTGGCCGCCGGCGAGCAGGCCTTTGATCTCGTCGCCGGGCGAGCGGAACGTGATCAGGCACAGCGGGTCGTCGGAGGCGGTGGCGCGCGCGTAGGCCAGATGGTGGTCGGGGTCGACGGTGAGCACGTGGGCGAACGTGCGCTGACGGATCCGCCAGCGCACCCCCACCCACGCGGGTTCCTCGTAGGTCTCGGGCAGGCCGAGGCAGACCGGCCGGAGCCGGTCCAGGATCTCCGGTGGCACATCCCCTCGTTCGGTCACACCCAGGACGCTACCGGGACTCCCGACAGTGAGGAGTTGGCGGCTTTGGTGGCGGTGTTGGCGACGCGGGTGGACCCCGCGCGGGGTGTTGAGCGCCGGTCGACGTGGGTTGATCGTGCGGGCGATGCTTCGGCGGCCGATTCGGCCCGGAGCGGGGGCTTGGCGGGGGTCTGGGTTGCCGAGGTAGGCCCTAGTTAACCTCCTGTGCCTCGATCAGGTCGAGGTCGCGGACGCAGAAGCCATGGTGCTCGAAGGTCTCGTTGAGCACCGTGCCGAGGCACTGCCGCACCGAGCGGCCCCGGGCGTACGGCGGCCAGACGTCGTCATCGGGCACCGGCGCTGGCGCCGCGAGCCGCTCAGCGGTGATCTCGTCGAGCCAGGCCTCGAGCTCGGCGGCCTGTGCGTCACGCACGCTCACGATCTCGTCGATGGCCGGATCGAGCGACAGGTCAAGCCCGTGCGCTTCACGGTAGGGCTCGACGGTCGTCCCGATGCCCATAGGCGTGAACAGCTCCGTCGAGCCCAAGCAGCAGCGGCGGAACCACGAGTCGTGCACGAAGACCAGGTGGCGCATCGTCTGCACCGCCGACCACTCGTCGTTGACGCTGCGGCGCTCGATGCCGGGCGTGCGGCGGATCCGCTCGATCGTGGCGGCCCAACCGGCATGGAGCTGACGCGACGCCTCACGCAGATCGGCAGGGTCATCGGAGCGGATCAGCACCCGCACCGGATGACGCCGGTCGAGCTCCGCCTCGACATATTCAGTGACCTCGACGCCGTTCACCACGAGGTTGGTGATCAGCCCGTCGATCACGGCATCCTGCATGACAACGCCGATCAGCCGTGCCCCGGTCAGGTCGCACTCGCGGAACTCCGCACCGTGCAGGTCCTCGTCGACATATCGCGTCATGCTCCGCATGCTAGGTCCGAGCACCGACAAGATCGTGGTTAAACGGCGGCGTCCGGGGCCGGGTGCTTGGCGTGATTCATCGGAAATCGAGCTCTAGGCCTAGCCAGTGGGCTAGGCCGTGGCTCAAAGTCGTAGCCATTCGTTGATCGCTGCGATGATGACCGTGGCTTCGTAGCGAACGGCGAGTTTGTCGTATCCCGTGGCCACGGCACGGTTGCGCTTGAACCGGTTGATCCCGCACTGCGTGGCGTTGCTTGTAGATTTCCGCGTCGAAGACCCGGGGTCGGCCACCAGAGCGGCCCCTGGCCCGGCGGTGGCGCGCCTGGTCAACCTTGGGTGGGATCGTGCACCGAATACCACGACCGCGCAGGTAGGCCCGGTTAGCACGGGAGCCGTAGGCCCGATCCACCAAGACTCGATCTGGTCGGGTGCGTGGTCGGCCACCGCCCACCCGCGCGATGCGGATCCGGGCGAGCACTACTTGAAACTGAGGCGAATCACCACGCTGGCCGGCGGTGACCAGGAGCGAGAGTGGCTTTTGCATCTGCTCGCAGGCCAGATGCAGCTTGGTAGTCCAGCCACCTCGGGACCGCCCCAAAGCATGATCAGCCGGCTCCGCCTCGCCCACCCCACCCGGCGGTTCCTTCGGGGCATCCGATGTCCCTCGCGCTCCAGCGGCATGCTGCTGCGCGCGGGGGATAGTCGAGTCGACACTGACATCCCAGCCGATCAACCCGGCGGCATCAGCACCGGCCTGTAACTGGGCCAAGATGACCGACCAGACTCCTGCCCGCTGCCAGCGGCGAAACAACCCGTAGATCGCCTGCCACGACCCGTAAGCCGGTGGGATATCCCGCCACGGCGTGCCCGCACGCACACGCCAACGGATCCCGTCAATGAGCTGCCGTTTAGTCCACATCGACGGGCGACCGGCCTTCTTCCCTTGTGGCAGGAGCGGTTCCAACGCCGCCCACCGCGCATCGGTCAGGTCTGCCCGCCCCATCGCCGCTACGCTGGCCACGAGGTCTCCGGTATCAACGATCGTCTTGGTCGATGATCGATCTACCGGAGACCTCGCCTACCCGATCCACGACACGCCAACACGACGATCACCTCAGACACATTGGCCGGTCAGCACTTTGAGACACGGCCTAGTGGGGTGGGTTCGGTTTGACACGGGGACCCCCACGACGGCCCTTGCGTGCGCTAAAACGGGCAGGGGTGAGGCGCCCGCACCGCGCGAGTTTAGGGCCGTCGTGCCCCGTGTAAAACCGAACCCACAGCCAACGTGGTGTGCGGCCTGGCCTCGGGCTGGCGACGGAGCCCTTGCGGGCCAACCAAACGCGACTCCCCTGGTGGGTGGGGGTCAGCTGATCAGAGCGGCGCAGCTGCGGCGGACCACGCGGGCCGCCCAGCGGTCCTCAGTGGACAGCGCGGGATCCTCGGCGCGGGCGTGCCAGCGGCGCAACTCCCACGCCGCCCGCTCGCCCACGTCGGTCGGCTGGGCGTCCTCGGGCAGCCCGAGGCGGGTGCTGCCGTGCTCACCGAGTGCGCCGATCAACCGCAGCGCGGGTTCGAGCAGGTCGTCCGGCAACGTCGTCCGTCCGGATCGGACCGACGACAACAGCCGCAGCTCGGCGAACTCGTGCGCACCGGCCAGCGTCCGGTCCAGGTCGGCCAGCAGGCCGGCCGCGCCGGGCCGGGGTTCCATGCGCAGCAACACTTCCAGCGCGATCATGGCCGACCGCGCCTTGAGCACCGGGCGCCTGGCGACCAGGTAGAGCGTGATGGCCTCGGCGAGGTCGTCCAGGCCGCTGCGCGCCGACAGCTCGGCGGCGAGCGCGGCCCGCCCGCTCACCCCTTCGCGCAGGAGCGCCACCGCGAGGCGCACGCCGTGCAGGCCGAAGCGGGCGAGGACCTTGGTGCGTTCCGGCCCGGTCAGGCCGGCCAGATCCGATCCGGCGGTGAACCGGTCCGCGCTGCGCAGCCACGGGTCGATCTCGGCGCGGGCGAGCGTGGCGAGCACCGCGTATTCGTTGTCCCGCAACGTGCTCGCCGCGTGCCCGAGCAGCCCGGCCACCGGCAGGACGTCCTGGGCCAGCTCCCGCACGCCCGGCTCCTGGCGGAACCGCTGGGCCACCTTCCGGGCCGACTCCAGCGCGTCCGGGCGCCCGGCCCCGAGTTCGTCGGCGCGGGCGAGCACCACGAGCGAACCGATCGGCGCGGCCAGCGCGATCGGGTGGTCGTGCATGGCGCGCAGCGGGCCGAGCAGGCCGGGATCGGGTTGCGGCACGAGGTAGAGCACGGCGTCGGCGTCCATCGCGACCCGCTCGACCGCGGCGTCCCCCTCCAGCGGCGGGGTGTCGATCAGGGTGAGGTCGTGCAGCGAGCGGCTCGGCCAGTCGACGACGACCCGCTCGACCTGCGTGGTCTCCAGGCCGCTGCCGTCGACGTCCAGGCCGCCATCAGCCTCGGCCGCGGGCAGCTGCCACGGCGGCCCCGACGGCGGGTGACCGAGCACGACGACTTCGCGTCCGGCGCGGTACCAGGTCACGCTCTGCCCGTCGGCGAGCAGCAGCGGCGCGAGTTCGGCCCCGGCGAGGGCGTTGACGAGCGTGGACTTGCCGGTGCCGGCCTCGCCGACCACCGCGAGGCGGACCGGTTCGTCGAAGCGGGCGAGGTGGCGGTGCAGCCAGCCGGTGGCCCGCGGGCTGTCGCGGTAGAGCTCCAACGCGGCGGTCAGCATCGACCGGGTGCGGCGGGCCAGGGTCACGCGGTCAGCCCCCGTGGCTGCAGGGATTGCTGCGCGGTTTGCTGGGCCAGCAACCGAACCCGCTCGCGCAGGCTGCCGAGCTCGGCGAGCCGCGCGCGCAACTCGGTTGCGTGCCGCGCCTGCTCGGCGGCTTCGGTGTCCACGGTGCGCTTGATCGCCTTGGCCGACTCGGTGATCTCGGCCTGGCGCCTGCGGGCGAGGTCGGAGAAGTGATCGCGCAGCACCCGGTGGATGGCGCGGGCGGCGTCCTTGCTCGCCTTGCTGTAGCGCAGGAAGAAGTCGTCGACGTGGCGTTGCGCCGCGGTCTTCGCCGCCGCCTGGCGGCGCTTGAGCCGCACGCCGCGCTCCTCGAACACGCTCTTCGCGCCGAACGCCGCACCGGCGCCCAGGGAGATCGCGTTGATCAGCGGCATCCCGGCCAGCGTGGTGGCGAGGCCGAACATCAGCAGGCCGCTGTAGCCGCCGCGCATGCCGACGAACATCTTCTGCGCCACCCCGAAGTTCTCGATGCCCGGCAGCTTCAGGGCGTCGTCGAACTCGGCCGGGAACGCCGTCGGGAACGCGCCGGGCACGATCCCGTCGACCCGTGCGGCCAGCTGCTGCGCGATGTGTTCGAACCGGTCGAGCTGCCAGCCGAAGTTGTCCTCGGCCACCGCGGACAGGTTGTCCTGCAACCACTCGGTGAACTCGTCCCAGTCCTTGGCCGGGTCGGCGACCTCGAAGTAGTCGTCGACCTCGCGCAGGATCCGCCGGGTCCGCTCGCGCAGGTCGTACTCGACGTCGGAGATCAGGTCGGCGACCTCGTCGGAGAGCATCGTCTGCCACCGCGCCGATTCCCGTTGCAGCTCTTCGAGCCGGCGCCCGGCCGCGTGCCAGCGGGCGACCGCGCCGCCGGTCGGCGTCGCCTGCGCCTTGGTGTACTCGGCGACCATCGGGCGGAGCAGTTCGTCGACGGCGGTGGCGGCGGTGGCGGTGACCGAGCGGCGGACGATGGTCGCGGCGTTGGCCTGCACGTCGGTGCGCAGCCACTGGATCAGCCGCCCGAAGCCGGATTCCTCGCCGAGCTGGCGGTCGCCCGCGCCGGCCGCCGCGAGGCGCAGGTCGGCGGAGACCGGGATGACCGGGGCGGACAGGCCCGCGGCGGCGAGCTTGTCGCGGTCCTGCTGGGCCACGGCCCGCCAGCGCGGCGCCATGTCGATCTTGGTGAGCACCACGGCCGCGGTCGGGCAGCGGCTGACGATCACGCGCAGCAGGTCGAGTTCCTGCTGGGAGAGGGCGCGGGTGGCGTCGCTGGCCAGCAGCACCGCGTCGGCTTGGCGCGCGGTGGCGTTGACCGCCGGATCCGCGCTGTCGGCCAGGCTCGGGGTGTCGACGAGGACCAGGCCGGCCGCCAGCAGTTCGCGAGGGAGGCCGATCTCGCAGCGCACGGTGACATCGGTGGTCCTGGCCTGTTCGTTGGCCATGGCCGACACGCGGTCGATCGGGACCGGGGTGCGGTCGCCCGCCGGATCGAGGGCCCGCACACCCGCGGTGACGATCGCGGCCGACGGGGTGGCCGCGTGCGCCACCTGAGCGGTGGCGGTGGTGGTGAGGTCGTCACCGATCGCGCACACGGGGGCGTTCACCAGCGCGTTGATCAGCTGGCTCTTGCCCTGGTTGGTGCCGCCGACGACGACCACGCGCACGGCCGACGCGGCCAGCGCCGATCGGCGAACGCGCAGGTCGTCGGCGAGATCCGGTCTCCCGTAACCGGCGCAGGCACGGATGGTGTCGTCGAGGACGTCGACCAAGGGTGCTGCTGTCGTCACCCGAAAGAGTGTGCCGTCTAACCCGTGCGGGGGAAAGCGGATGGGCCCGCCGTGCGCGTGGCGGGCCCATCCAGGAGGGCATCCCGGTCCAGGGGTCAGTGACCGAGGTGCAGGTCGGGAAGCAGCCCGTCGCCACCCAGCAGGCCGTGATCGCCGCCGGTCACGTTGCCCAGCGGGCTGTGGCTGACGACGTCGGTCACGGGGTTGTGGGTGACCACGTCGGTCACGTTTCCGACCGTGCTGGTGACATCCGTCACATGCGAGGTCAGATCCGTAACGTGCTGCGTGACCTCCGGCAGCGGGTTCGCCACCGGCAGGTTGGGCAGGTCCACCGGCAGGTGCGACGGCAGATCGGACAGGTTGGGCAGATCCGACGCGGCCGGCAGGTCGCCCACCGGCAGGTGCGACGGCAGGTCCGACACGGCCGGGAGGGCGGGCACGTGCGAAGCGACGTCCGCGCCCTGCGAGACGATGCCCGACACGGTGTTGCTACCGGTCTCGACGACGTCGGCCACCGGGGCGGCCGGGGTGCCGGTCAGGTACTGGCCCAGCGTGTTGGTGCCGGTCGCCAGGCCGTCGGTCAGCACCTGGCCGCCGTTGGACACGTAGTCGGCCACGGCCGCCTCGCCACCGCGGGCGGGCTCGATCGAGTCGAGGATGTGCGCCGGGTCGCCCAGGCCGCCGAACTGGTCGGCCAGCGGGAGGGCGCCGGACAGGGCGTCCACCGGGAGCGCGCCGGTGAGGCCGTCGACACCCGGCAAGCCGCCGTTGGTCAGGCCGTCGAGCGGCAGGGCGCCGGTGAGGCCGTCGACCCCGGGAACGGCGCCGGTCAGGCCGTCAACGTCCGGCAGGCCGTGCTCGAGACCGTCCACCGGAAGCGCGCCGGTCAGGCCGTCGACACCCGGGAGGGCGCCGGTCAAGCCATCGACGCCGGGGAGAGCGCCGACGCCGGGGAGCGCGCCGGTCAGGCCGCCGACACCCGGGAGGCCGTCCACGCCGGGCAGGCCGACGGGGATGTTGACCGGGGTCAGCGGCAGGTCGCCCGCCGGGGTGTGCAGGTCGCCGCCCAGGCTGACGGAGTCGGTCGTCGCGGCGACGTCGCCCTCGACGCCGAGCATGTCGTTGCCCACGGCGAGCGCGCCCGCGCCACCGCTGGTGGACACCGCGCCCGCGACGTCGACGTGGCCGAACTGCGAGTCGAGGCCCGCCTTGCCGGTCACGCCGTCCAGGCCGGCCGCCACGCCGCCGCCACCGTTCACGCCGGCGCCGTGGAACTCGGTCGCCCCCGCGAAGCCCTGGGTGGAGCCGCTCGCGGTGGCGCTGAAGCCACCGAACTGCGAGTCGGCGGCGGTGGTGCTGGTGAAGGTGCCGTCGGTGCCGACGGTCGCGTCGCTCGCGGCGCTGACCTGGTCGGTCTGCAGCGTGGAGCTGGTGGCCAGCCCGTCCTTGCCGACCGAGAAGTCGTTGCTGCCCTGGGCGTTGGCGGTCTGGAACTCGTTGTGGGTGGCGACGCGGTCGGTGGAGCCCGCCGCGGCCGACTGGAAGCTGCCCAGCTGGCTGCCATAGCCGTTGGTGACGACGCCGAAGCCGTCCTGCGTGGCGTGGAAGTCGGTGTTGGTGGCCAGGTCGTCGGTGTGGACACCGCCGTTCCCGTAGACGCCGTCGAGGCCGCCGGCGACCGCGCCGTGCACGTCACCGAGGTCGGAGTGCGCGCCGCCCACAGCGGTGAAGTTGCCGTCGGGGGTGACGGTCGCCGCGCCGGAAACGGCGTTGTCGTAGACGTGGGTCGAGGTGGCGGCCGCCGCACCGTCGAGGCCGACGGACGCGTCGCTCGCCGACCAGGTGTGCAGCTGGTGGCTGGCGGCGGTCAGGTTGCCTTCGCCGCCGTCCAGGCCGACGACACCGCTGCCGTGGGCCGTGCCGTACGCCGAGTCGACCCCGCCGGTCACACCGACGCCGTCGACACCCGCGGAAGCGGCGCCGCCGCCGGTGACGCCATCGCCGGTCACGGTCACCGCGCCGGCGAGGTTGCCCTGGTCGCTGGTGCTCGCGAAGCCGACGTGGGGGAGCGGGAGGCCGCTGTTGGCCTGGGCGGCGTCGGCGATCGCCTGCAGCTGGGCCACCGCGTCGTTGACCTGCTCGGTGGGCAGGGCGGGCAGGGTCGGCAGGCCGCCGTCGAGGCCGGGGAGCTGGTCGGTCACCAGGGGGATCACCTGCTGGACGTCCTGGGGCGTGATGTCGCCAAGACCGGCGCCTTGCAGGACCGCGGTCGGGTCGGCGGCGAACGCCGAGCGGGCGGCGTCATCGGTCAGCAGGTTCGTCACGAAGCTCTGCAGGGTGGTCGGATCCAAAGACACGCGATCTCCTCGTAGTGGGGACGGACGAGAGAAAGCTAGGGATCACGGGCCCCATGGGCATCGGGGGTTACACCCGGTGTTGTCACCTAACCTGATCGTGTGACAGCGACTCACCGATTAGGGGATTAGGGGCTTACTCCCTCACCCTGGGGTTTGGTACCAAGGTGCACCCGACCGAACACTCGCCGTGTCTCGTTCCCGAGGAGCTACCTGCATGTCGTACGTGCTGGGCATCGACCTCGGTGCCACTCGCACGAAAGCGGCTGTGAGCAGGCCGGATGCCGAGCCCGAGGCGGTGGCGCTCGACGGTTCGTCGCGCTGGGTCGACTCGGTGGTCTACCTCGACCAGGACGCGGCCGTCTCCGCTGGTCAGCACGCCCGGGCGATGGTCGAGCACGATCCGGACGGGGTCGTCTCGGGCTTCGTCGCCCAGGTCGGCGACGAGGTCGGTGTCCTGCTCGGTGGCGACCGCTACTCAGGCGAGGTGTTGACGGCCGCGCTCGCGGGCTGGGTCACCGATCGGGTGGCGGCGGCCGAGCGTGCGGAGCCGGGCCGGATCGTGCTCGCCCACCCACCCGGCTGGGGTGCCCACCGCCGTGCCGTCCTGCACGACGCGCTGGCCGACGCAGGCATGCCGTCGATGGCTTTGGTCCCCGCGCCGATCGCGGCCGCCCACCGCCACGCGGCCCGCAAGCCCGTTGATGTCGGCGCCTTGCTCGCGGTGTGCCGGATCGGTGGCGAGCGCGCGGATGGCACCGTGCTGCGTCGCACGCCCGACGGGTTCGACCTGCTCGCCCACGTGGACGGTCCGCGCGGTGCCGCCGGGGCGGCGCTAGACGACGCGCTCGTCGAGTGGGTGCGTGAGCAGGTGTCGGACCCGCCGTCGCCGGCGCGGCTGCGGTCGGCCTGTGTCGTGGCCAAGGAGCGGTTGTCGGTCAACGAGGAGGTCGTCGTCCCGGTCGGCAGGCACGGCGTCCGGTTGACCCGGGCCGAGTTCGACCGGATCGCGCGCCCGGTGCTCACGCCCGTGCTCGACCGGCTGCGCCGGCTGATCGACGCGGCGCAGGGGCCGCGTCCGGTCGCGGTCGAGCTGGTCGGCGGCACCGCGCGGGTGCCGGTGCTGGCGGAGCTGGCGGCCGCGGCGCTGGGCTGCCCGGCTGAGGTCGATCCCGATCCGGCCACCGCGATCTGCCGTGGCGTCGTGCAGATGGTCGCGCCGCACCGCGCGCCGGGCCGCGAACTCGTCACCGCGGGCGCCGCACGAGCACGCGACCGGGTCCCCGCCGACCCGCCACCGCGCCCGCCGATCTCGCTGACCCCACTGGAACCGCCGAAGCGCCGCCGCCTGCAGCTGCCGACCCGCCGCCGCGACCGGTCCGATGAGGACGGTCGCCTCGACCGTTCCGGCTCGCTGGACCGGGACTCGCTGGACCGGGACGAGTTCCTGGAGCTGGAGGACCGGCCGGGCCGTGCCGGGCGCCCGACCCGAGGCGACTCGCTCGACCAGGACCGTTTCGCGGACGAGGAGGACTTCCTGGACCACGACGGTTTCCCGGAGCACGACGACCGGCCGGCCCGAGGCAGCCGCGCCGCAGGCCCGCAGATGGGGGACCGTCGAGGCGCGCGGAGGAGCCGGGACCGGGGTGGCTCGGTGGACAGCGCGGACCTGCTGGATCGGGAACGCGGGGAGCTCGATCTCGGTGAGCTTCGCCGGCGTCGCGACGGGCGGGGCGTGCGGAGGAGCCGGGACCGGGGTGGCTCGGTGGACAGCGCGGACCTGCTGGACCGGGAACGCGGGGAGCTTGATCTCGGTGAGCTTCGCGGCCGTCGCGATGGTCGGGAGGGGGCGTGACGAGCCGGTCCGGGTTGGTGCTCGACGAGCCGACCGCGCGGGTGTGCGAGCAGATCGCCACCGGCGGGCTCGGCGTCGTGCGCCTCGCCGTGGTCGCGCCGGCCGGCTACGGCAAGACGGCCCTGCTCGCCCACCTCATGGACCGGTGCGCCGAGGCGGGCACGAAGGCCGTCCCGTACGGGGCGGTCGACGTCCCGGACGGCCCCGTCCTGCTGCTCGTCGACGACGCCCACCAGCTGCCCGACTCCGCCTTCGACGAGCTGACCAAGCTCGGCGCCGACCCGCGGGTCGGCATGGTGGTCACCGCTCGCCCCGCGCCGCGGCCGGCCGGGTTCGGGAAGCTGACCGCGGCCTTGCGCGGCCAGCTCGTGCTGCGCCCGCTCGATCGCGCGAGCGTCCGGGAGGTGTTGGGCGGCAAGGCCAGCGACGAGCTGGTCGCCTTCGTCGCCGAGCAAACCGGTGGCGTGCCAGGACTCGTGGGCCACACGGCCGCCGCGCTCGACCTCACCGCGCCGCCCCCGGCGCAGCTGCCCGACACCGCGCTCGCTGCCGCCAGCCACGAACTCGACACCGCCGACCCGGACACGGTCGCCTACCTGCTGGCCGCACAGGCCGGGGTGGCTCGCGACATCGGCCTGCTGCGGGCCGTGCTGGACCGCGATCCCGAGGAGGTCGTCGACCTCGCCCGGGCCACCGGCCTCCTGGCCGCTGACGGCACGTTGTTGCCCATCGGCGCCCGCGCGCTCGACTCGCTGATCTCCCAGCAGCGGCGCACGGCGTTGCACTCGAGCCTGGCCGAGGCCCAGCTCGGGCGCGGCGGACCGGTGCTCGACCTGGTGAGCCCGCTGATCGCCAGCGGCGTGCGTGGCCAGGCGCTGGCCGAGGCGATCGAGGCCGGCGCGCGGGAGGCCGCGGGGCACGACCCGGCGCTGGCGGTGCTGCTCTTCGACGCCGCGGTGAAGGCCGGCCGGCCGGTCGAGGCCGTGGTGGCGGACTGGGCCGTCGCGGCCATGCGCTCCGGCGCTGTGGACGCCGCGCTCCGCTTGGCGGACAAGGCGATGGCGTCGGCCGACCAAGCCGCACGGGACACCGGCATCGAGGTCGCGGCCGCCGCGCTGGCCCAGCGCGGCCAGCTCGCCGCGGCCACGGCGTTGCTGCGCCGCTCGCCCTCGGGGATCGCCACCGCGTTCGCGGCCATCGGCCTGCTGGGCACCGGCCGGGTGGACGAGGCGCGCGCGGCGCTGGCGAAGGCGCCGACCGACTCGTTGCTGTCCGACGCGCTGGGCTCGACCGCACGCGGGCTGCTGGAGTCGGTGACCGGCGAGCCGACCGTCGCACTGTCCACAGTGGTCAGCGCGGCGGAGCTCGCGGCCGCGGTCGCGCCGTCGGTGGTGCTGCCGGACCACCCGGCGGCGATCGGCGTGCTCATGGCCGTCCACTGCGGTGAGCCCGCGGTCGCGTCGGCCCTGCTGGACCGGGCCACCCCGACGCCCCGGCTCACGTTGCTCGGCAACTGGCTGACGATGCTGCACGGCGAGGCCACGGTGCCGGACCTGGCCGGTCTCGAAGCGCGGGACCTGCTGTTCGCGCTGGCGATCGAGCTCGGTGTCGCGCGCCGGGCGAGCGACCTCGCGGCCATGCGCCGGATCTGGGGTCAAGCCGGTGAGGTGATCATCCGGCACCCGGTCGACCTCTTCACCTTGCTGCCGCTGGGCGAGTTCGCGGTTGCGGCGGCCCGCCTCGACGACCGCGAGCGGGTGCGCCCGCACCTCGACCAGGCCTGGCGCCTGCTCGCCGACCTCGGCGACCCGCCGTTCTGGTCGGGCGCGCTGCGGTGGAACGCCCTGCACGCGGCGATCGTCGCGGGGGAGCGGGACGAGGCGGCGGTGCACGCGGATGCCTTGGGCGACATGGCTGAGGCCGGTCCGCACCACGCCGCGTTGTCCTCGGGGGCCGACGTGTGGCTGGCCGTGCTCGGCGGCCGGGTGGACGCCGAGGAGGTGGAGACCGCCGCGCGCGGCCTGCACGCCACCGGCCTGCACTGGGACGCGGCGCGCCTGGCCGGGCAGGCCGCGATCCGCACCACCGACCGCAAGGACATGGTGCGGCTGCTGGAATGCGCGCGCGGGCTGCAGGGCGGCGGGCCCGAGCCGGCCGAGGAGCAGGCCCAGGGACAGAGCCAGGGCGGGGTGCGGTTGTCCGAACGCGAGGTCCAGGTGGCCGAGCTCGTGGTCGCGGGCATGACGTACAAGCAGGTCGGCGACCAGCTCTTCATCTCGGCCAAGACCGTCGAGCACCACATGGCCCGCATGCGCCAGCGGATCGGCGCGACCTCGCGCAGCGACCTGCTGTCGCAGCTGCGCGAGCTGATCGCCAAGTGACCGGGTCGGCGACCCGACCACCGGGGGGAAAATAACCGGAACCGTTTACGGTGGCCTCCCGTCTAATGACGCGTTCCAGAGAGAGGCTTCTATGGCAGACGACGACCTCGACACGATCCCGGTGTACGAGCCGCCGGATCCCGGAGTGCGGACCGCCCTGTCCGAACTAGACCAGAACATGGCCGAGCGCAGGTTCACCGCGGCCTCCGGTGACCGCGCCGTGACGGCCACGGTGGACGGGCACACGGCGCTGTTGGACATCGACATCCACGACAGCGCGCTGCGCCGCGGCCACCCCGAGTCGGTCGGCCGGTCCATTGTGGAGGCGGTGACCGCCGCGCGGACCATGGCGGCCCAGCTCTCCGGCGAGTTCCTGGCCCAGACCCTCGATCCGGACCTGCCGAACCCGGACCTCACGATCCACCCCGAGCCGGCTGCGCAGGCCTTCACGCCCGCGCCGGCCGCCGAGATGGTGCAAGAGCAGCGGATCGGCGTCGTCGAGGACGACGGGCCGAGTGCCCCGCCACCGCCCCCGCGGCGGCCGCGCGCGGCGGCGCCGGTGGACGAGGAAGAGGAGTACGACCCGTTCCAGGGGCATCGAGACGGGGGTTCCTGGTGAGTTTTTACGACCGGATGTACGCGCTCGTGTCGGAGATCGAGTCGAACGTCGCCGCCATGGACCAGGCCAACGCCGAGGCACTCGCCCGGCCGCTCACCCACGAGATCGAGGGCGGGTACGGCACCGTGACGGTGACCGGTGGCGGCAAGCTGCTCGCCGTCGACCTCGACCCGCGGGCCATCGTCGGCGTCCGCGGCGCGGCCGTCGGCGCGGCGGTGACCAGGGCCGTGCGCGCGGCCGAAGTGCTTGCCGCGACGCGGTACCAGCAGCAGATGGCGGCCGCGACCCAGCAGATCAGCGAGACATGACGGACACGAACAGGGGAGAGCAGAACCATGGGTGATGGCTGGCGGGTTGTCCCGCAGGCGTTGCGCGACACGCAGAAGTCGTTCGACGACACCGCGAACCGGTGGCAGAACCTGCAGACCTCGGTCGCGGGCTGGAAGCTGGGCGACGGTGACCTCGGGCTGCTCGGCCGCGCGGCCGGGATCATCGGTGACTACAACGGTTCGGTCGACCAGATCCACACCAAGCTCGGCACGGGTTACCAGAGCCTGAACGACGCGAGCACGGCGCTGAACGGGGTCGCCGCCGAGTACGAGAAGCAGGACGAGGCGTACTTCGAGGCGTTCGGTTACAAGGAAGAAGACCTCGACCACGTGCCGCCGCCGCCGCAGGTCAACTGACCGGTTCCAGATCGACAGGGGATATCGCTATGGCTCCGCCGTACACACCAGTGCAGCACCAGGGCAAGCCGCCGTACCCGCAGGACGCGGACGAGAAGATCCGCAAGGCCGCCAAGATCGTGTTCTACGACGCGCCGATCCAGACGCTGGACATGATCAAGACCCAGTTGTTCGGCAGCTCCGAGAAGGCCGAGCAGATCGCCAACAACTGGGGCCAGGACACGGTGATGAACGACTCCAAGACGGAGATCAACACCGCGAAGGACAACCTGGCCGCGTACTGGGAAGGCCCGGCCTACAACGCCTTCAACTCCTACGCGAGCAACACCGTCGGCGTGATGGACAAGGACCTGGCCACGATGGGCAGCATCGCGACCACCCTCGGCCAGTCCGTCAGCACGGTCTACCAGACCTACGCCTCGGCGATCACGTTCATCGGCAACTGCGCCGCCGACCTCGGCAAGGCGGGTCTGTACGTGCTGCTCGCCGCGGGCACGATCGAGATCCCCTTCGTCGACGTCATCACCGCGGGGGTCGCGGCCGACAAGGTGATCGACGCGTTGTCGAGCTTCGTCAAGAACGTGACCACGCTGATCTCGTCGGCCACCACGCAGATCGGCCAGTACAAGTCGCAGGGCATCTCGTTCGCCAACCTCGGCCAGCAGTTCCAGAACCCGGAACCGCTGCCCGAGGCACCCAAGCACGTGGGTGAGTGGCACGTGCACCCCAACAAGTAAGCCTTTACCGGAGGCGCGGGAAGAGCGGCGCTGGACGGTGTCCTGTGTGGACACTGTCCAGTGCCGTTTCGATCCTGGCCGCCCCACTGGGCAAGAACGGCGCCAGCTCGGTGCCGATCAGCCGGCACGCGCTGTGGGCGATGTCCAGCACGGCCGCGCGCTCGGCGCCGGCCAGCCGCCACGGTTGCCGCTCGGCGACGAACCGGTTCGCCGTCTCGGCCGCCGCGACCAGGGCACCGCCGGCCGCGCGCAGGTCGAACCGGTCGACGGCGTCGTCGATGGTCTTCGGCAAGTCGCCCAGCCCCAATGGGTTCTCGACCGTGCGCGGCCGGTATCCGTCGAGCAGTCCCAAGGTGCGGGCGACGAGGTTGCCGATCCCGTTGGCCAGCTCGTGATCGGCGCGGGTGATCAGCCGCTCGGTGGTGAAATCCGTGTCGCCGACCGGCGTGACCTCCCGGATCACCCACCAGCGCAGGGCGTCCACGCCGTATGTCGTGACCAGGTCGAGCGGGTCGAGGCTCGGGCCGGCCGATTTGGACACCTTGGCGCCGTTCACCGTCACGTAGTCGTGCACGTAGACGGCGTCGGGCAGGGGTTCGCCCGCGGACAGCAGCAGGCCGAGCCAGTGGACGGCGTGGAAGCGCAGGATTCCCTTTCCCACCAGGTGGATCCTGGTGGCGTCGTACCACCACCGCGGGTCCAGGTAGGCCGTCAACGCGTCCCACCACACGTAGACGACCTGGTCCGGGTCGCCCGGCACCGGCACGCCCCAACCGTCCGAACGGGCCGCGGGCCGTGAGGCGCTGAAGTCCGCCAGTCCGGAGTGGACGAAGGCGAGCACTTCGGCCCGCCGCGCCTCCGGTAACACCCGCACGCGGCCGGACTCGAGTGCGTCGCGGATCTGGTCCTGGTAGCGCGACAAGCGGAAGAACCAGTTGCGTTCGGACACTTCCGTGGTGGTCCCGTGCTCGGCGCAGGACGACTCGGCGACGAATGCCTCGCAGCCCGGGCAGTAGCGGCCGGTGTACTCACCCGCGTAGAGGTCCGCGGCGCAAGCACGCCACAACCGTTGCACCACTTCGCGGTGACGGGCCGAGCTGGTCGCGGCGTGGACGTCGACGGCGATGTCCAGCGGGGCGGCCAGCGCGGTGAAGCGGGCGGCGTTCTCGGCGACGAACTCCGCGACCGGTTGGCCCGCGGCGGCCGCGGCGGTGACGTTCTTGGCCGCGTTGTCGTCGGTGCCGGTGAACAGGCGCACCTCGGCGCCGCGGAGCCGGTGGTGGCGGGCGAGCACGTCGGCTTGCACGAGTTCGAGCGCGTGCCCGAGGTGCGGCGCCGCGTTGACGTAGGGGAGTGCGGTGGTGAGGTAGAGGCGGTTGGTCATGGGAGGTCCTTTGCTCCCCACCACGCACCGGATCCCGCACGTGGCGGGGTCCGGTGGTTGCTCAGCGCAAGCCGCAGTGGCGCCCCGTGGTGGGGCGCATCATCGGGCTGGCGAGCGTGGTCATGGGCCCAGTGTGGGCGTGGCTCGCCGCGAACGCACCCGAGTTTCGGCTTACGGTTGCGCGATGACCGTGTACCAGGAGATCGAGTGCTCGATGGCCGACCGCGTGGCCACGGTCGCGCTGAACCGGCCGGGGGCGCGCAACGGCTTCACCGAGCGGATGTCCGACGAGTTGGCCGCGGCGATCACGGCGGCCAGCGTCGACGACGACGTGCGCGTGATCGTGCTGACCGGCCGGGGCGCCGACTTCTGCGTGGGCGCGGACCTGTCCGGCGGCCCGCTCAACGCGTCGGCGTCCGAGCCCGGCTGGCAGGAACCTGCGGGCCGAGTGGTGAAGGCGATCTACACCTGCGCCAAGCCGGTGATCGCGGCCCTGCGCGGCGCTGCGGTCGGCGCCGGCTCGACGATCGTCCTGCCCGCCGACTACCGCCTGGCCGCGACGGACTCGCGCTTCGGGTTCGTCTTCAGCAGGCGCGGGTTGTACCCGGAGGGCGGCTCGACGTGGTTCCTGCCGCGGCTGGTCGGCCTCGGCGTCGCGATGGACTGGATGGTCAGCGGCCGGGTGTTCGACGCCGCCGAGGCGCTGGACGCCGGGCTGGTGCACAGCCTGCACGAGCCGGCGGCCGTGCTGGACGCGGCCTACGCGCTGGCGGCGGAGCTGGTCGCGACCACGGCGCCGGTCCCGGTCGCGGTGATCCGGCAGATGCTCTTCCGGCTGAGCGCCTTCGACAGCCCCGCGGTGGCGCACGAGGTCGACTCGCGGCTGATCGCCGGCTGCACGACGAGCCGTGACGCGGTCGAGGGCGTCGTCTCGTTCTTGCAGCGGCGCCCGCCGGTGTTCACCGAGACGGTGTCGGCGGACCTGCCGGAGTGGTTGCCGTGGAACGAAAAGAGCTGAGTGCGTGGTCGCGGATGCCCGCGATGTCCGGGTCGTCGCGATCGGTCAGCCGGTCGAGCACGTCGGCCAGCGCGATCGCGGCCGGGAGCGCCTGCTCCGGCGTGCCCGCCAAGGTCCGGTCGAGGCCCTCGGGCGCGGGGCGCTTGGCGTTGACCACCGTGACCGCGCCGAACACCGGGTAGTCGAGGTCGAGTGCCGCCGCGTGCAGGCGCCACGCCATCGTGCGTGCCTCGTGCAGGGCCTCGATCGCGCGCCAGGCCGAGCCGCGCTTGGCGTGCTTGGCGACGTCGGCCAGGTCCCACCACGCCAGGAACGCCCACTCCCGCACGTCGTCCGCCGACGCGGTGAGGGGGCCTGGCTGCCCCGGCGCGGCGAGCTCGCCGGTGCGGTCGAACATCGCCTTCGAGCCGGGCGGCAGGCCGCCGCGGTCGGGCCGCGGGTCGAGCACGAGGCTGAGCTGACGGCCGTCGCGGTACTGCACCATGAGGTGGTCGAGGCCGTCGAGCTGTTGCACGAACGAAGCCGCCACGGGCGCGAACCCGCGTGCCGCGGCCAGCGCCGCAGCACGCGCCTCGGCGGGCGCCAGCGAGATCCCGATGCCCGCGTCCACATCGGACATCTCGTCGCCCGCGCCCCGGCCCAGCGAGCCGCCGAGCTCCAGCCACCGGACCCACGGCGTGTCCGACGCCCACGCACCCAACTGGCGGACCAGCCGCCACGGCCCGGACTCGTACGTCATGGCTCCACCCTAGTGAGCGGGCAGCAGCACGACCTTCCCGCTGGTCCGCCGCTCCTCCAGGGCCTGGTGCGCCTCGGCCGCCGAAGCGAGCGGGAAGGCCTGCACCGCGGGCACCCACCGGCCGGCGGTCGCCTCGGCCAGGGCCTGGGCGGCCAGTTCCCGCGCCGGCGGCATCGGAGCGGCGAGCGCGTTCACCACCTTGATCCCCCGCGCCGCCACCTCGTCCGCGTCGTACTCCATGCTCGCGCCGCTGGACCAGCCGAAGGTCAGCATCCGCCCGCCGTCGCCGAGCAGGCGCAGCGCCGAGGTCGCCACGGAGCCGCCGACGCCGTCGAACACCACGCTCACCCGCCGCCCGTACAACTGCTCGCGCACCGCGCCGTACCACCCGCTCCCGGTGTAGTCGGCCACGATCGACGCCCCGTTCAGCAGCACCCGGCGGATCTTCTCCGCGCCACCGGCCACGCCGATCACCGTCGCCCCGACGGCCCGCGCGGCCTGCACGAGCAACGTCCCGATCCCGCCCGCCGCGGAGGTCACCAACACGACGTCGTCCGGTCGCAGGGCGGCCAGCCCGAGCAGGCCCATGGTGGTGCGCCCGGTGCCGACCATGGCGACCGCGGCCGACGGGTCCAGGCCGGAGCGCCGGTGCAGCGCCGCCACGTCGGCGACCGCAAGCTCGGCGTAGCCCCCGCTCGCCATGCCCAAGTGCGCCACCACGTCCACGCCCAGCCAGGCGGGATCCACGCCGTCGCCAATGGACTCGACCAAGCCGGCGACCTCGCGCCCCGGTGTCATCGGCAGCGACGGCAGCGGCGGCCCGAACCGCCGGCCGGCCCGGATCGCCGTGTCGATGAAGTGCACCCCGGCCGCGGCCACCGCGATCCGCACCTGCCCCGGCCCCGGTGCCGGGTCGTCGACCCGCTCGTAGCGCAGCCGCTGCGGCGGCCCGAACTCGTACTGCCTGATCGCCCGCATGGCCCAACGATCCGACTTCGAGCTAACTGGAGGTCAAGACGTGTGTGGGGAAAACTCCCCACACTTCGTCTGGACTTGTCGGCAAACCGTTGACAGGGTCGGACGCGGCTCACCAGGGTTGGACCCATGCGGCGTTCACGGTGGCTGGTCCTGCTCGCGTGCGTGGTGGCGATCCTCGCGTTCGCGATGCCGGCCAGCGCGCAGACCGCGCCCGGTGCCCCAGGCATCGACTCGGCGTGGACGTCCGGCGCCAAGGACGGCCTCGGCACGTCGACCACCACCGGCTCGAAGGTCTGGTACACCCTCGGCGGCGGCATCCTCAACGAGGTCTACTACCCGCAGGCCGACACGCCGGACGTGCAGGACCTGCAGTACATGGTCAGCGACGGCAGCACGTTCACCGACGAGGAGAAGGTCGCGACCTCCCACGAGGTGCGCCTGGCCGACAGCCGCTCGCTGACCTACCAGCAGGTGAACACCGCGACCAACGGCCGCTACAGGATCACCAAGACCTACGTCACCGATCCGGCGCGGGCCACCGTGCTGATCCGGACCCGGTTCCAGGTGCTCACCGGCGGCCCGTTGAACCTCTACGTGCTCTACAACCCCTCGTTGGGCAACAGCGGGATGGGCGACACCGGTGCCACGTCCGACGGCAAGCTGGTCGCCAGCGACGGCGGCGTGGCCGACGCGTTGGCCAGCTCCATCGGCTTCTCGGCGATGACCAACGGCTACTCGGGCACCGCGAGCGACGGGTTCCAGGACCTGACCGCGCACCACGCGCTCACGAACACCTACGACAGCGCGGACTCCGCGGGCAACCTCGTGCAGACCGCCCAGGTCCCGGTGGGCACCGACACGACGTTCACCCTCGCGCTCGGCTTCGGCGGCAGCCGGGCCGACGCCGCGAGCACCGCCGGCGCGTCGCTGGCCCAGGGCTGGGACGCGGTCGCCGGGTCGTACCAATCGGGCTGGCACGACTACCTGGGCTCGGTGAACCCGCCGCCGGCCAGCGTGGCCGACCCGGCGCTGACCCAGCAGTACCTGACCGCCGTGATGACGATCAAGGCGCACGAGGACAAGACCTACCGCGGCGCGTTCGTCGCGTCGCTCTCCGTGCCGTGGGGCAACGCCCAGAACGGCGATTCCTGTTGCGTGGCCGGGTACCACGCGGTGTGGGCGCGTGATCTTTACCAGATGGCGACGGCCGAGATCGCCATCGGCGACAGCGCCGCCGCGAACCGCGCGCTGGACTACCTGTTCACCGTCCAGTGGCGTTCGGACGGTTCCTACCCGCAGAACACCCGGCTCGACGGCACGCCGGTGTTCGGCAGCCTGCAAATGGACGAGGTGTCGTTCCCGATCATCCTGGCCTGGCAGCTGGGCCGCACCGACCCGGCGAGCTACGGCAAGATCAAGGCCTCGGCCGAGTTCATCTCCCACCACGGCCCGTCCACCCCGGAGGAGCGCTGGGAGGAAGCGGGCGGCTACTCGCCGTCGACCATCGCCGCCGAGATCGCCGCGCTGGTCTGCGCCGCCGACCTGGCGAACGCCGACAACGACCCCGGCGCCGCCGACTTCTACCTGCGGACCGCCGACTCCTGGCAGTCCCAGGTGGACAATTGGGTGTACACGACGTCGGGATCCCTTGCCGGACACGGGTACTACGAACGCATCGACGACAACGGCAACCCCAACGACGGCCACCAGGTGGGCATCGCCAACGGTGGCGGCAGCTGGGACGAGCGCGACGTGGTCGACGCGGGCTTCCTCGAGCTGGCAAGGCTCGGCGTGAAAGCGCCGGGTGACCAGCACATCACCGATTCGGTCGCGGTGGTCGACCAGACCATCCGCGTGACCACCCCGGAAGGCGACGTCTGGTACCGCTACAACCACGACGGCTACGGCGAGACGCAGGCGGGCGCACCGTTCACCGGGCAGGGCGTGGGAAGGCTGTGGCCGGTGCTCACCGGCGAGCGCGGCGAGTACGCCGTCGCCACCGGCCACCAAGACGCCGCGCAGGGTTACCTAGTGACGATGGGGGGCTCGGCGAACGCCGGTGGCCTTGTGCCAGAACAGGTTTGGGACCGGCAAGGGGCCAACGGCTTCACCTTCGGCAAGGCGACGGGGTCGGCCGCGCCCCTTGCCTGGGCCCAGGCGCAGTTCGTCCGTCTGGCTGTCTCGATCACCGCCGGTCACGACATCGAGACACCCTCAGTGGTCGCGCACCGCTATGTGGGCGGTTGAGACGATTCGGGCGTAACTCTCGCGGTGGCTCAAGCGTTTGTCCCTTCGGGTCGGGGCAGGACCGAGGGGGCCGACGCGCGGTGAGAATCGGTTCGAACGAGACACTTGACGGACACGGAGCCGACGGGTTCGTCGGTCGTACAGCAGAACTGGCCAAGCTGTCCGAGTTGGCCGAGAAGGTGCGCACGGGCGCGCCCCAGGTGATCTGGGTGCACGGCCCGGCAGGCATCGGCAAGACGACGATGGTGCGCCGGTTCCTGTCCGACCTGACGGGCTTCGCGGTGCTGCACGCGGCCGCCGACCCCAGCGAGTCGGTGGTGCCGTACGGGATCGTCGACCAGTTGGTGCGACGGGTGCCCCAGCGCGCCCAGGTGCCGCTGCTCGCGTCGGGCATCCCCGACGAGGCGAACCCGCTCGCGGTCGGTGCGCGGCTGCTCGACCTGCTCGGCCTCATCCAGGCCGGCGGCTCGGTCGCGCTGGTCGTCGACGACGTCCAGTGGATCGACGCGCCCTCGGCGCACGCGCTGGGTTTCGTGTTGCGCCGGGTCTGGGCCGACCAGGTGCTCGTGGTGCTGCTCGCCCGCCCGGCCGAGGACTCCCACTCCGCGGACCTGCTCGGCAAGCTGAACCACTCCGGCGGCGGCGCGGTGTCGCTCGAGCTGACCGGACTCGGCGCGGGCGAGGTCAGCGGCCTGGCGTTGGCGATGACCGGGCGCCGCCTGCCGGTCCCGGCCGCAGAGCGGCTGCGCGACTACACCGGCGGGCACCCGCTGCACCTGCGCACGCTGCTCGCCGACGTCCCGCTCGACCAGCTCGCCGACCGGCACAGCCGCCTCGCGCTGCCCCGGTCGGTGGTGACGGCCGTGCGGGCGTCGCTCGAGCGCCTGCCGGAGCCGAGCCGGCGGCTGCTCGACGGGCTGGCGGTGCTCGGCACCCGCAGCCCGCTGGCCCGGGTCGCCCAGGTGGCCGGGGTGCGTGAGCCGAGCGTGGCGCTGCAGCCCGCGCTGGACGCGGGCCTGGTCACGTGGTGGCCCAACGAGCTCTCCAGCCCGGTCGCGATCGCGCACGACCTGCAGCGCGAGGCGATCTACAACGCGTTGCCGCCTTCGCAGCGCAGCAGCCTGCACGCCAAGGCGGCCGAGGTCGTGGACCCGGCCGGCGCGTGGGGGCACCGGGTCGCGGCGGCCACCGCGACCGACGCCGACCTCGCCGACCGGCTCGAGGCCGCAGCCGAGGAGGAGTCGAAGGCCGGCCGCCACGACTCGGCCGCCCGCTACCTGCGCTGGGCCGCGGATCTGTCCCCGGAGCGGGCCGACTACGAACGGCGCATCGAGACCTCCTGCGTACAGGTGTTGTTCAGCAGTGATCACGCGTGGGCGTTGCGGTTGCGGCCGAAGGTGTTGCAGTGCGCCCCGTCGGCCCTGCGTTCGCTGTGCCTGGGCCTCACCTCGCTGCTCGCGCTCGGCGAGTGGGGCGCGGCGCAGCGCTCGCTCACCACGGTCATGCGGCTGGCCGAACAAGACGGCGAGCACGTGCCGCGCTGGGTCCGGGGCACCGCGGCCGCCGGGCTCGCCGCCGCCTACACCTGGGGCGGCGACGCGAAGCGCACCGTGCGCGTGGCCAAGGACGCGCTGGACGCGGGCGACATCCCCGTGCTGATGCGCGACTACACGCGCGTGCTCATGGCCGTGGCCCGCAGCCGGATCGACGGCATGGCGGCGGCCCTGGACGAGCTCGACCACCTGCCCCGCATCCCGAGCGCCGCGTCGGTCGAGCACCTGGAAAGCCTCGCCTGCCGCGGCGCGATCCGCGCCATGCTCGGCCGGTTCGTCGAGGCCAAACGCGACCTGTCCACTGTGGTGCAGCGCCACCGCACGGGCACCTACCTGATGTCCGGCACGGTGCCGTACTGCTACCTCGCCGCGACGCACTACCAGCTGGGGGAGTGGGACGACGCGTCCATTGTGGTCCGCCAGGCCCTGTCCTTCGAGGACCTGGAGGAACAGGCGCAGAACCAGACCCTGCGCCGCTTCGCCGCGACCCTGGTGCCCGCCGGGCGCGGCGACTGGGCGACCGCGACGGAGCAGTCCGGCCTCGCCACCCGGTTCGCCCAGCAGATCGGCGGCCCGCAGGACCTGCGCTACGCCGCGCTGGCCGAGGCGATCCTGCGCCAGGCCATGGCCGATCGCCGCGGCATGGTGGCCGCCCTGACCCGGGTACCGGGCATCACCGAGGCCGACCCGGCCGAGCACGACGACGCGGGCGTGCACGAGTGGTGGAGCCTCTGGTGGCGCCCGCTGCTCACCGAGGGGCTGATCGGCGTGGGCGAGCTCGACGCGGCCGAGACCGAGCTGACCGCGCTGCGCGTCAGCGCATCCGGGGTGCGTTACATGGCGAGCACGGTGATGCGCCTGAGCTCGTGGCACATGGCGGCGAGCGGCGACGTGCCGGGCGCGGTCGAGGCCGTCGAGGCGTTCTTCGACCGTCCGCGCGGGCCGAGCACCCCGCTCGCCGACGGGTTGCTGGAACACGACCACGGCCGCCGGCTGCTGATGGTGGGCCGGCCGGGCGAGGCGGGCCGCGTGCTGCGCTCGGCCAAGCAGCGCTTCGCCCGGCTCGGCGCGCTCCCGTTCGAGCAACGCGTGGACGAGGACCTGGCGCGCCTGGAGGCCGCCCCGGAACCGGTCGGCGTGCCCGCGCCGCGACGCCCGGACGTGCTCGCGGGGCTGACCGACCGGGAAGGGGAAGTTGCCCACCTCGTCGGCCGCAGCCTGACCAACCGGGAGATCGGCGCCGAGCTGTACGTGACCACGAAGACCGTGGAATACCACCTGGGCAACATCTACGCGAAGCTCGGCATCACCTCCAGGCGCCAACTGCGCGACCTGTTGGCCGAAAGACCTCACTCGACTGTCCCTAGGGACAGCCCCCGCAGCACCTAGGGGCATTCCCCAGGGCGCTCGGACCTGCTCTCAAGGAGAGTTTGTGCGGTTGCTCGACCCCTTACTCACTCCGCCATGAGGGAGGACCGATGAGCACACGCATCCCCGTGCACGTGCATGCATCCGACGCGATCACCTTGCACGGTCTGCGATCCCAGCTGCGCCAGGAGCCGCAGCTCGCGATCGTCGACCGGGAGGAGGTGGGGCCGGACACCGTCGCGGTCATCGCCGCCGACGCCATGGATGACGACACGCTGCACGAACTGCGCGAGCTGAACCGCCTCGGCTGCCGGCACTCGGTGCTGGTCGCCGGAACACTGGACGACGCCGGGCTGCTCGCCGCCGTGGAAGTCGGCGTGTGTGCCCTGGTACGCAGGCAGGAAGCGACGTCGTCGCGCTTGGCACGTCTGGTGGTGAAGGCCGCGCACGGGGAAGCGGCCCTGCCCTCGGACATGCTCGCGCGGCTGCTCAAGCAGGTGTCGCAGTTGCAGCACAACGTGCTCGCCCCGCGCGGGCTCACCATCGTCGGGCTCACGCCTCGGGAGACCAGCGTGCTGCGCCTGGTCGCCGACGGGCTGGACACCGACGAGATCGCCGGTCAGCTCAGCTACTCGCCGCGCACCGTCAAGAACATCCTGCACGGCGTCACGACCCGCTTCTGCCTGCGCAACCGGTCGCATGCTGTTGCTTATGCGTTGCGCGAGGGGCTCATTTGACGGTGCTGCCCCAACCTCGGGCTCTCATCGGAGCGGCAAGCCGGGCTGATTCGTGCTAGACCGGGCCGGTGAGCGCGATCAAGACCCCATTCGGTTTCCACTCCACCGCGTCCGAGGTGCTCGACGGCGTCGACCTGAGCGGCAAGCGTGCCGTGGTCACCGGCGCGTCGTCGGGCATCGGGGTCGAGACGGCCCGGGCCCTCGCGGCCGCGGGCGCCGAGGTCGTCCTGGCCGTGCGCGACCTGGCCGCGGGGGAGCGCACCGCATCCACCATCGGGCCGCGGGCCTCGGCCGCGGTGCTCGACCTCGCCGACCTCGACTCGGTGCGGGCGTTCGTCCGCGCGTGGGACGGCCCGTTGGACATCCTGGTCAACAACGCCGGGATCATGGCCACGCCCGAGCAGCACACGGCCCAGGGCTGGGAGTTGCAGTTCGCGGTCAACCACCTCGGGCACCACGCGCTGGCGACCGGGCTGCACCGCTACCTCGCCGCGGCCGGCGCGGCCCGCGTCGTGTCGGTGAGCTCCAGCGCGCACCAGGGCTCGCCGGTGATCTTCGACGACCTGCACTTCGCGTTCCGCCACTACGACCCGGGCCTCGCGTACGCGCAGGCGAAGACGGCCAACGTGCTCTTCGCGGTCGGCGCCGGCGCGCGCTGGGCTGCCGACGGAATCACCGCGAACTCGCTGATGCCCGGTGCGATCGCCACCGGGCTGCAGCGGCATTCGGGTGGTTTCCAGAACCCACCCGAGGAGGCGAAGACCGTCGAGCAGGGCGCGGCCACCTCCGTGCTGCTCGCGGCGTCCCCCTTGCTGGAGGGGATCGGCGGCCGCTACTTCGTCGACTGCAACGAGGCCGAGGTGCTCGACCGCCGTTCGGGTGACATGTCCGGCGTCGCGCGCTACGCCATCGACCCGGCGAACGCCGAACGACTCTGGGAGGTCTCGGAGGAAATGGTCGCGGCCGGCTGACCTAGCGGGTCGTCGCGGTGAGGATGAGGTCGCGAACCCGTCGGGCTTGGGGGATCGCGTACAGCACGAACTGGTCCTCCCACGCCGTGCCGCGCCGTGACCGGAGACTGTGGAACAGGCTCGTCGATCCGAACCGGATGGTCCCGCTCCCGTCACTGCTCTCGGTGACGGTGGGCGGTGGCAACTGGCCGAGGTAGCGGCTTTCTTCCTGCCGCGCGCTCGAGCGGATGATGACCCGCAGGTTCGTGACCGTGTACACGACCTTGCGCAGCTTGACCTGGCGGACGATCAGCCGACCCACGACCATGTACAAGCCGAGGGCCACGAGCAGCATGCCCCAGGCGGCGAAGAACCACCCGTGCGACGCCTTCAGCGCCGAGATCGTCCAGTAGACGACGAGACCGCACCAGACGAGGCTGAATGGCACGAGGACCGCATCCTGGCGATCGAACAACGGGTAGCGAACCGGCGAGCCGGTCCACAAGGCGTGTTCGCCCGCAGGCAAGTCGGTGATCACGTTCGAAAAATAGCAATTCGGCGCGGGGCGTTACACGGTCCGCACGAGTGGCGGTATGCCGACTCGGCTCAGTAGGGCCTGCTGGACCGCCAGGGGGATTCGGCGGACCCGATCGTGTGGAATGGTGCCGCACGGGTTGGCGGCGGTGCGGGCTCTTGGTTGTGTGCCAAGGGAGAGCCCCACGCGAAAGGTCGCCCCGGATGTCGCAGCCCTTCGAGTTGCCCGAGTTCTACATGCCCTACCCGGCCCGGTTGAACCGCAACCTCGAGGCAGCCCGTACGCACAGCAAGGCGTGGGCGCGGGGCATGGACATGCTCGACGTGCCGCAGCACGGCACGGTGATCTGGGACGAGCGTGACTTCGACCGGCACGACTACGCGCTGCTCTGCGCGTACACCCACCCCGACTGCGGCGGCCCCGAACTCGACCTGGTCACCGACTGGTACGTCTGGGTCTTCTACTTCGACGACCACTTCCTGGAGTTGTTCAAGCGCACCCGTGACACGGCGGGCGCCCGCGCCTACCTCGACCGGCTGCCGCTGTTCATGCCCGTCGACAGCACGGTGGTGACCGAGGAACCGACCAACCCGGTCGAGGCCGGCCTGGCGGACCTGTGGCAGCGGACCACGCCGAGCATGTCGGCGCGGTGGCGCGAGCGCTTCGCCGAGAGCACGAAGAACCTGCTCGACGAGTCGCTGTGGGAGCTGGCCAACATCAACGAGGGCCGCGTCGCGAACCCGGTGGAGTACATCGAGATGCGCCGCAAGGTGGGTGGCGCGCCGTGGTCGGCGAACCTGGTGGAGTACGCCGCGCACGCCGAGGTGCCCGCCGAGATCGCGCACTCGCGCCCGATGCACGTCCTGCGCGACACGTTCGCCGACGGCGTGCACCTGCGCAACGACCTGTTCTCCTACGAACGCGAGGTGCTCGACGAGGGCGAGCTGTCCAACGGCGTGCTGGTCTTCGAGGAGTTCCTCGGCATCCCCACCCAGGAGGCGGCCGACCGGGTGAACGACCTGCTCACCTCCCGGCTGCACCAGTTCGAGCACACCGCGCTGACCGAGCTGCCGCCGGTGCTGGAGGAGCACGGGATCGGTCCGGCCGGCCGGACTTCGGTGCTCGCGTACGTGAAAGGCTTGCAGGACTGGCAATCCGGCGGCCACGAGTGGCACATGCGCTCCAGCCGCTACATGAACGGCGCTGCCGCCGACGCCGCCGCGACCACGCACGCCGGTCAGCCGCTCGGCGGGCCGACCGGGCTCGGCACGGCCGCGACCCGCATCGTCACGTCGGTGCTCGCGACCATGCCGCAGCGCGCGCGGGCGTTCGGGCACGTGCCGTACGAGCAGGTCGGTCCGACGCCGATCCCGGAGCTGCGCCAGCCGTACAAGCCGAAGCAGAGCCCGCACCTGGCCCGCTCCCGCGAGCACGTCGTCACCTGGTCGCGCCGGGTGGGCATCCTCGACCCGGGCAGCGTCTGGGACGAACGCAAGCTGCGCGCCTACGACCTGCCGTTGTGCGCGGCCGGCATCCACCCGTCGGCCAGCCCGGACGAGCTGGACCTTTCCTCGGACTGGCTGGCGTGGGGCACCTACGCCGACGACCTCTACCCGGCCGTGTTCGGGCAGACGCGTGACCTCGCCTCGGCCAAGGTGGCCACCGAGCGGCTCTCGCGGCTCATGGTGGTCGACGGCGAGCCCGCGCCGCTCCCGCTGTCAGCGCTGGAACGCGGTCTGGTCGACCTGTGGCGCCGGACCACGGTGTCCATGGCGGTGGCCGACCGGCGGACCCTCAAGCAGGCCGTGGACACCATGACCGAGAGCTGGCTCTGGGAGCTGGCCAACCAGGTCACCAACCGGATTCCCGATCCCGTGGACTACCTGGAGATGCGGCGCCGGACGTTCGGCTCGGACCTGACGATGAGCTTGCGGCGGCTCGGGCACGGCGCCGCCATCCCGGCAGAGGTCTACGGCAGCCGCACGATCCAGGCGCTGGAGCACTCCGCGCAGGACTGGGCGTGCCTGCTCAACGACGTGCACTCCTACCAGAAGGAAATCCAGTTCGAGGGCGAGTTCCACAACGCGATCCGCGTCGTGCAGGCGTTCTTCGACTGCGACCGCGACGCCGCGCTCGGCGTGGTCGCCGACCTCATGAACGCCCGGATGCGGGAGTTCGAACACGCCGTGGACGTCGGCCTGCCCGCGTTGTTCGCCGACTTCGGACTCGACGAGCAAGCACGCGACCAGCTCCTCGGGTACGCGGTCGAATTGCAGGACTGGATGAGTGGCATCGAGGTCTGGCACGAGGGCTGCCACCGCTACCGGGAAGCGGACATCCTCGCGCTGCGTGACAGCCCACCCGGCGTGGGCGCGCGGGTGCTCGCCGGTCCGTCCGGCCTCGGCACCGGATCAGTCCACATCGGACAACCGGTGCCTGCGACCTCGTGAGCGTTACCTCGTGAGCGTTACTGGGGCCCGGGCATCGGGTCCGGCGTCGGGGTCGGCTCCGGCGGTTGCGGGGGCTGCGGCGGCGGCGGCACGGGTGAGGGCTGCGCCGGGCCGGGGTTGGGCGGCGGAGTCGGGAACGGCACCGGCTCCGGCGGCACAGGCTGGACCATGGCGTTCTCCTCGTCTCGAGATCGTCACCACGGGGTTACCTGGCCGACCCCTATTCAAACGCCTAGGGGTTTAGGAAAAGTGATGGGAGTTTCATAGTCAGTAGTGGTTGGTTTGGGGTCGAGCAATGGTCGAGGCAACCGGAAGGAGCCCCAACATGGGTCAGGAAATGGTTCGTGAGCGCGTCCGCCCCAGCGGCTTCGCGTTTTTCGGGTTCGGGGTCGAGCAGCGGCAGCCGTCGGTGATCTGCGGCCGCGCGTCGACGTGGCAACAGCCGCGCAGCACCGAGGACGACGACTTCGAGCCGAACATCGTCCGCGGCCGCGAGTGACCGGTTCTCAGACGCCGCACATCAGTTCGTACAACCACTTGCCGTCGGGCACCTTTTCGGTGCGGGGAAAGCGAAGCAGTCCCACCGACGCGGAATCCATCGTGCTGTAGGACTCGAAATCCTCACCCTGGTAGACGGTGATCAGGGTGTCGTCCACCCGCCACACGCCGTACTGCCACTGCTCGTCGTGGTACCCGGCCGCCTCGGGCGCGTCCAGGCGCGCCTCGAGCTCCCGGTACCCGATGCGCCACAAGGCATCGAAGCGCCGCCGGTCGGCGCCGGGATCCGCCTGCCAGTGCGCGGAGTAGACCGAATCGACGAGGTCCGCCACATCGGGGTCCGCGGGGTCGGTGGCGTCGTGGAACGTGGCGAAGGACAGGGCGATGCTGGTGATCCGGTCGGGGTCGAACTCCATCCCGATGGTCGCCGGCCGCTCGCCCGCGTCGAGCACGTAGGTCATCTCGTCGAAGACCAGCTTCGCCGGACCCGGCCGACCCGGCTGCAGCCAGCCCGCGGCCCGCCAGGTCTCGTCGATGCCGTCGCGTGCCCACGAGCCCTCGGCGAGGGCGAGCACGGAGTCGATCGTCCTGCTCCCCAGGGGACACCACACGATTGCCACGGCCAGGACCGTACTGGCCGACCGGGCACCGGTGGGCCAGTCAGTGCACACCAAGGACATTTGTCCTGCCCATCTGGACACATCCATCTCTGCCGCGGGCGCGCGGCGACTCCTACGTTCGGGACATCGCAAGTTCCAGTCCGACGTGGGGAGAAGGAAATGCCGGTTCGATGGTTGAGTGTCGCGGGTGCCGTGGCCGGGGCGGTGCTGGTCTGGCTGATCGCCGTGCCCGTGGCAGGCGTCGACTTGGTGGCCACGCCGATGGGCGGCAGCACGATGCACGTCACACTGCTCGCCGTGCTCGTCTCCAGCCTGGTGGTGGGGCTGGCCGGGCTCGGGCTGCTGACCCTGCTGGAACGCCGCAGCGCCAAGGGTTTGCGCAACTGGACGAGCACCGCGGCGGTCGTGCTCGTCCTGTCGCTCGCCAGCCCGATGGGCGGCGAGTCCCTGGGCGCGAAGCTGTCGCTCACCGCCATGCACCTGGTCGTCGGCGCGGTGTTGATCGCCGGCTTCCGGGCCGGCGCGGCCCGGCCCAGCCGAGTGGCCGCGGCCGCCCGATGATCCCCGACGACGTCGACGCCTACCGGGTCCGCAAGGCCGCGCTGCTCGGGTCGCTGAGCGGGGACGTGCTCGAGATCGGCGCGGGCACCGGGGCCAACTTCGGCTATTTCCGCCGTGAGGTGCGCTGGACCGGGCTGGAGCCCAACCGCCGCGCCCGGGCCACGCTGCGCGAGGTGGCGCGGGCCCACGGCCACGACACGGAGGTGCTCGACGCGCCCGCCGAGCGGATCCCGTTGCCGGACGCCAGCGTGTCCGCCGTCGTGGCCACGGTCGTGCTGTGCTCGGTGACCGACCAGGACGCGACGCTCGCCGAGGTCATCCGGGTGCTGCGACCCGGCGGCCGGTTCGTGTTCTTCGAGCACGTCGCCGCGCCGGTGGGTACCTGGCCCCGCCGGTTGCAGCGGTTGAGCGCGCCGTTCAGCCGGGTGCTCGACCGCGGCTGCGACCCGGCGCGGGACACCGAGCGGGCCATCCGGCGCGCCGGCTTCGCCGAGGTCACGATCGAGCGGTACGCGGGCCTGCGCTGGGCGGGCGTGCCCATCCCGCTGATCGCCGGAACGGGCCAGGTGTAGCACGATGGCCGACATGACCGCGACCGTCGACGACCAGTGCGCGCACCGCGCGTGGTGGGAGCGTTCCGGTGGCCCGTTCACCGTGCTGTTCTGGACGCCGTTGCTGCTGATCGCCCCGGTCAACGACGCGATCGACGCCCGGCTCGGCTGGCTCGCGTGGCTCATCCTCGCCGCGGTGTTCGCCTTGAGCGTGGGCGCGGTGCTCACCGCGACCTGGCCGCGGGTTGCCTCGCGGCCGGCGTCGCTGGCCTTCGTGGCGGCTCTGGCGGCGGTGACCGTGACCGCGACGGTGGCGTACTCGACCCACTGGTCGTCGCTCTACGTGACGTTGTCGGTGGCCTTGGCGGTGACCCTCGAGGGGTGGGCGCCGACGGCGATCGGCGTCGCCGCCCTGGTCGGCGCCGCCACCGTGCTCGGGCACGGCGGGACGTGGGGCGAGGCGGGCTGGGGGTGCGCCTTGATCGTGTTCCTGTCGGGGATGGGCACGTTCGCGTTCCAGCGGTTGTTCGCGGTGATCGCCGAGCTGAACCGGACCCGCACGGCCCTCGCCGAGGCCGCCGTGTCGGCCGAGCGGGTGCGGTTCTCGCGGGACCTGCACGACCTGCTCGGCCACACGTTGTCGGTGATCGTGGTCAAGGCCGAGGCGACGCGGCGGCTCATCCCGCGCAAGCCGGACGCGGCCGAGCAGCACGCCCGCGACATCGAGGAGATCGGCCGGCAGGCGTTGCAGGACGTGCGTGACGCCGTGTCCGGCTACCGGGCGGAAAGCCTTGCCGGGGAACTGGACCGCGCGGGCAAGGCGTTGGCGGCGGCGGGCATCGAGGTGTCCACATGCGACACCGACCCCGCGCTGCCGGCGGCGGTGGACCGCCTGCTGGGCTGGGTGGTGCGGGAGGGCACCACCAACGTGATCCGCCACTCCGGCGCGCGCGAGTGTCGGATCGTGTTGCGGCACAACGGGGACCGGGCGCGGCTGGAGCTCACCGATGACGGCGTCGGCGGCCAGCCTGCCGGCGGTGGCAGCGGCCTGGTCGGACTGCGCGAACGCGTCGGCGCGATGGGTGGGAGCCTCGAGGCGGGGCCGGCCGAGCGGGGTTTCCGGCTGAGCGTGGACGTGCCGGTCTCGTGACCAGTCCGGTGATCCGCGTGCTGCTGGCCGAGGACCAGGCCATGATGCGCGGCGCGCTCGCCGTGCTGCTCGACCTCGAGGACGACATCGAGATCGTGGGTCAGGTCGCGCGCGGCGACGAGGTCGTCGCGGCGGCCCGTGCGGCCCAGCCCGACGTGGCGTTGCTGGACATCGAGCTGCCCGGGGCGAGCGGCCTGGACGCCGCCGTCGCGCTGCGGGCCGCGCTGCCGCGGTGCCAGGTGATCATCGTGACCACGTTCGGCCGGCCCGGCTACCTGCGTCGCGCCATGGAAGCGGGGGCCAAGGGGTTCCTGGTCAAGGACGGGCCGGTCGAAGGGCTGGCCGCGGCCATCCGCACCGTGCATGGCGGCGGGTCGGTGGTGGACCCCGCGCTCGCCGCCGCCGCGCTGACCGCGGGCCCGAACCCGTTGACCGAGCGGGAACGCGACGTGCTCGCCGCGTCCGGCGACGGGTCGACCATCAACGACATCGCCGGGCGGCTGCACCTGTCGGCGAGCACCGTGCGCAACTACCTGTCCTCGGCCATCGGGAAGACCGGGGCCCGCAACCGCATGGAAGCCCTGCTGCAAGCCCGGACCCACGGCTGGCTCTGAACCACGACCGTGCAGGATGCCCGGGTGACCACCGAACCTGCGCCCGCGCCCGTGCCCACGTCCACGTCCACGTCCCGCGTTCCCCTTTACCTCGCCGCAGGCATCGGCCTCGTGGTCGGCGCCCTGGTCGTCGGCCTGCTGTGGCTGACCGTCGGCGGCTCCGACGACGACGCCATCGGTGGCGGCGGTTCCGCGCCGATCACCGCCCCGGCCAAGGTCGGCGAGTACCAGCGGTTCGCCGAGGTGCCGGGCAACGCGTCGGGCCCCGGCAAGGCCACCGCCGAGCGGATGTCGGCGTGGGACAGCCAGACCGCGCAGCGCATCTCCACCGCGTACGACGGCGCCGCCGCCACCGTCCAGACCTACGCCAAGGCCGACCTCAGCGTGATCTTCCAGGTGCAGGTCGTCCGCGCGAACGCGCCGGGCCTCTACGTGCCCTACCAGGACCCGAAGACCCTCGGCCTGGCCGAGCCGCAGCAGGACGTGAAGACGTTCGGCGCGGTGCAGTGCATCGTCCACGTCCAGGCGCGCGCGGCCGAGAGCGAGAGCCCGACCCAGGTCGTCGCCACCGACTGCCAGCGCACGGGTGGCGGGCTGACCGTGCGCGTCCCGACCGCGGGCGGCACCCTCGGCGAGCACCCGGATCAGGTCGCCGCCGTGGTGGACGAGGTATTCACCGCGATCCGCTGAGCCTGCCGGGCGCACCTGAGCGTGGGCTGAGAGTCGCCTGTGGGTTTCCGGCATCCGGCACGAACCGGGCTTCACAGCGGTTGTACGGGGTGGACGCACAAGCGAAAGGAAGGACCAATGACCACCGCATTCAACCCTGGTTTCACCCAGTACTCGCCGGTGACCGGCCTGCCGACGCTGCCCCAGGGCTGGCCGATCGGCTCCTACGACACCTACGAGCAGGCGCAGCGCGCGGTCGACCACCTCGCCGACAAGAACTTCCCGGTCGAGGGCGTCACCATCGTGGGGATCGAGCCGATGGTGGTCGAGCGTGTCTCGGCTCGGCTGACCTGGGGCCGGGTGCTCGGGGCGGGAGCGGCGTCCGGCGCGTGGTTCGGCCTCTTCGTTGGTCTGCTGCTGAGCTTCTTCACCGTGGGCAGCGGGCTCTACGCGATCCTGACCGGTTTGATCACCGGTGTCGTGTTCGGCACGGCCTTCGCGGCCATGCGCTACGGCGCCACTCGCGGCCAGCGCGACTTCGTGTCGCACAGCCAGCTCGTGGCCCGTCGCTACGACGTGCTGACCGCGCCGGCCAACGCCGAGCGCGGGCGGGACCTGCTGCTCCAGATCGTCTGACGGCTCACCGGCCGGGCCGCGCCAGCACGGCCCGGCCGGTCAGCCCGATCGCGAACATCACGAGACCGGCCACCACCGACTGCCACGGCAGCGTGACCACCAAGGTCACGCACCCCGCGACACCCAGCAGGTTGAGCCACCGCGGCCACCGCCGTTGCTCGGCGGGCTGGGTGGACGCCGCCGCGTTGGCGATGGCGTAGTAGACCAGCACCCCGAACGACGAAAACCCGATGACACCACGGAGATCGACGACCGCCACGATCGCGCTGACCACCACGGCCAGCGCGATCTCGGCGTGGTGGGGGACTTGGTGGCGCGGGTGCACGGCGGCGAGCCAGCCGGGCAGGTCGTGGTGGCGGGCCATGGCCAGACTGGTGCGGCCGATGCCCGCGATCAACGCCAGCAACGCCCCGAGCGCGGCCAGCGCGGCGCCGATCCGCACCACGGGCGCCAAGCCGCTGGGGACCGCGGCGGTCAACGGCGCGCTCGCGTGGGCAAGACCTTGCGGCCCGGCGGCCAGCAACGCGGCCACGGCGACGACCAGGTAGACGGCGACGGCGATGAACAACGCGATCGGGATGGCGCGCGGGATGGTGCGCCGCGGGTCGCGCACCTCTTCGCCCATGGTCGCGATGCGCGCGTACCCCGCGAAGGCGAAGAACAGCAGCCCGGCCGCCTGCAGGGTGCCGTAGACCCCGCCGCTCACCGGCTCCAGATTCCGCACGTCGGCACGGCCGAACGCCCCGACGACGACGATGGCCAGCGCGACGAGGCTGGTGGCGACCAGCACCCGGGTCACGGTCGCGGTCTTGGTGATCCCGCGGTAGTTGAGCGCGGCCAAGGCGATCACGCCGCCGATGGCGACGATCCGCTGCAGCCACCACGGCCCGGGCACCGCGTAGGTGGCGAAGGTGAGCGCCATCGCCGCGCACGACGCCGTCTTGCCGACCACGAACCCCCACCCGGCGGTGAAGCCCCACCAGGCGCCGAGCCGCTCGCGCCCGTAGATGTAGGTCCCGCCCGAGACCGGGTAGACCGCCGCGAGCTGCGCGGAGGCGGTGGCGTTGCAGTAGGCGATCACGGCGGCGATGGCGAGGCCGATCAGCAGGCCGGTGCCCGCCGCGCGGGCCGCGGGCCCGAAGGCCGCGAACACGCCCGCGCCGATCATCGACCCGAGCCCGATGACCACCGCGTCGCCGGTACCCAGTCGCCGTGCGAGCGGCCCGCTCACGGTGCCTCCCTAATGCATCAAACTGATTTGATGTATCGTGTCGGCATGGTGCCGTCGAGTCAAGTCGTGCCGTCGAGCGAAGCTGTGCCGGTGTTCGTGCGGCTGGCCGCGCACCCGGTGCGGTGGCGGTTGCTGGGCGAGCTGGCGGCGGGCGATCACCGCGTGCGTGAGCTGACCGAGCGGCTGGGTCAGCCGCAGAACCTTGTCTCCTACCACTTGCGCCTGCTGCGCGACGGCGGGCTGGTCACCACGCGGCGCAGCAGCTTCGACGCGCGGGACAGCTACTACCACCTGGACCTCGACCAGTGCGCTGGCGCGCTGAGCACCACGGCATCTTCGCTGCACCCGGCGTTGCGGCCGTCGACCCCCGCCGTCCCAAGCGGTGCGCGGGTGTTGTTCGCCTGCACGGGAAACAGCGCGCGATCGCCGATGGCCGAGGCCCTGCTGCGCCACCGCACCGACGGGCGGCTCGACGTGACGAGCGCGGGCAGCCACCCCAAGCCCGAACTCCACCCGACGGCGATTCTGGTGCTGCGCAAGGAGTTCGGCCTCGACCTCGCGGGGATGCGCCCACGGCACCTGGATTCGGTGGCCGGTCGGCGGTTCGACTACGTGATCACGTTGTGCGACAAGGTCCGCGAGGTCTGCCCGGAGTTCGACGATGCCACCGTGCGCAGCCACTGGAGCATCCCCGACCCGGCCACGGCGAGCGGGTCGGACGACTACGAGGCGTTCGCCCGGATCGCCGTGGAGATCGACACCAGGGTGCGGCACCTGCTTCCGGTGCTCGCCGCCAACCACTCGGGAGGTCACCGTGACTGATCAGCTGGCCAGCGTCCGCTACGTCGTCGACGACGTCCAGGCCGCCGTCGACTTCTACACCGGCCACTTCGGTTTCGTCGTGCGCACCAACGTCGCGCCGGCGTTCGCCGACGTCGTGCGCGGGCCGCTTCGCCTGTTGCTGTCCGGCCCGGCCAGTTCCGGCGCCAAGGCGACTCCGGCCGACGCCGCGGCCGCCGGTCGCAACCGCATCCACTTGATCGTCGACGACCTCGACGCGGAGATCGACCGGCTGCGTGCTGCGGGGCTCGGGTTCCGCAGCGACCTGGTGTCCGGGCCCGGCGGGCGCCAGATCCTGCTCGCCGACCCGGCGGGCAACCTCGTCGAGCTGTTCCAGCCGGCCGGCTCCTGAACGCTTGCCGACGGGCACGCTCAGCTGCGATCGTCGGTCCAGTGAACGAACAGCGGTACGACATCGAGAAGATCCGGGCGCATTTCCCCGCCTTGCGTGCCGGTGCCGCCCACTTCGACGGGCCCGGCGGCTCCCAGGTGCCTGACGTGGTCGCCGACGCGGTCCGCGACGCCATGGTCTCGCCGATGGCGAACCGGGGGCGGGTCACCGCGGCCGAGCGCACCGCCGACGACATCACCGTCGGTGCCCGGCAAGCCATGGCCGACCTGCTCAACGGCGAGCCCGGCGGCGTCGTGTTCGGGCGCAGCATGACCCAGCTGACCTACGACCTGTCCCGCGCGCTGGCCAAGGGTTGGGGCCCTGGTGACGAGGTCGTCGTCAGCCGGCTCGACCACGACGCCAACGTCCGGCCGTGGGTGCAGGCCGCCGAGGCGGTGGGCGCCACCGTGCGGTGGATCGACTTCGACCCCGAGACCACCGAGCTGACCACCACCCACGTCGCCGCGGTGCTGTCCGGGCGGACCCGGCTGGTCGCGGTCACGGGCGCGTCCAACCTGCTGGGCACCCGGCCGCCGCTGGCGGCGATCGCGGACCTCGTCCACCACGCCGGCGCGCTGTTCTTCGTGGACGGTGTGCACCTCACCGCGCACCACCCGGTGGACGTGGTCGCGTGCGGCGCCGACTTCTTCGCTTGCTCGCCCTACAAGTTCCTCGGCCCGCACTGCGGTGTGCTGGTCGCGCGGCCCGACCTGCTCGAGACCATCCACCCGGACAAGCTCCTGCCCGCCACCGACGACGTCCCGGAGCGCTTCGAGCTGGGCACGCTGCCCTACGAACTGCTGGCCGGGTGCACCGCGACCGCGGACTTCCTGAGCGGCCTCGCCTCGACCGCGGGCACCCGGCGGGCCCGGATCGTCGAGTCGATGACCGCCGTCGCCGAGCACGAGGACCGGTTGCGCGAGAAGGTCGAAGCGGGCCTGGCCGAACTGCCCGGCGTCACGCTGCACTCGAAGGCCGCCAGCCGCACGCCCACCCTGCTGATCACGTTCGACGGCAAGGCGGTGCGCGACGCACACGTGTTCCTGGCCGAGCTGAACATCAACGCGCCGGCCGGTTCCTTCTACGCCATCGAACCGGCGCGCCGGCTGGGTCTGGATGAGGGCGGCCTGCGGATCGGCCTTGCGCCCTACACCGACGACGAAGACATCGACCGGTTGCTGGCCGGCTTGGCCCGGTTCACCGAGCGGTGAACCGGGCCGTCGCCGGCTCAGGTGATCAGGGTCGACATCACGGCGCCGTGGTCACCAGCGTGAGCCCGTAGGTGGCCAGGATCGGGTTCACCGGCTGGAAGAACGTCGTCCCGCCGTAGGTGCAGTTCCCCGAACCGCCGGAGGTCACGCCCTGGGCCTGGTTGGCCGAGAGCCACGAACCACCGGAGTCGCCGGGCTCGGCGCAGACGTTGGTCTGGGTGAGCCCGTACACGGTGCCCTGCGGGTAGTTCACGGTCTGGTTCTTGGCCTGGATCGTGCCGCAGTGCATGCCGGTGGTGGAGCCGGACCGGCACACCGAGGCACCCTCGGGCATCTCGTTCGAGCCGGACACGTAGTAGTAATAGCCGTCGTAGCCGTACATGTAGCCGTACAGGTTCACCCCGCCCGCGGCGGCGACGTACGACCAGTCGTTGCCGGGGAAGGTCGAGGCCTGGAACGTGCCGAGCAGCGCGCCGTTCGAGTCGGTCGCGGTCGAGCCCGGGGTGCCGCAGTGCCCGGCCGACACGAACCCGTTGTAGACCGTGAAGCCGATCGAGCAGCGGGCCGCGTAGTTGATGTAGTACGGCAGCGCGCCGATGATGTCGGCCTTGGTGCGCGGGGATTCCGTGACCGTCTCGGTGCGCACCACGCCGTTGCCCAGCGCGGTCGCCTTGGCCACGAACGAGTCCACGGCCGCGGTCCGGGCCTTGGTGTTGACCGTGACCACGACGCTGTTGGTGCGGCTGTCGACGTGCCAGCCGGTGACCCCGGCGGGTGCTGCCTTGCCCGCCAGCGCGTCGATCCGGCTCTTCACGGCGTTCAGTTCGGCGGCGCTGTGCCTGACCGTGACCGTCTTGACGTCGGCGAGCCCGGCGGCCTTGGCCTTGTCGGTGCTCGCGACCACCAGGTGACCGCTGGCCGCGTCGAACCACGACCCGGCGTACGCGGCGCCGAGCGCGTCGCGGGCGGTCTTCTCCTGCTGCGCGGCGGTCGCTTCCTGGGCCAGCCGGGTGTTCACCTGGGTGGCGGTCAGGTGCAGGTCCCGCTGCATGGCGGCCATCTCGCTCGCGCTCACCTTGGGTGCGGCGTCGGCGCTGGGTGTCGCGTCGGCGGCGGCCGGCAGGGTCATGGCGGCGGCCACGGCCATGCTGCCCAACAGGGCGCAGGCCATCCTTCTTCTGATCATGGGGTGATCCCTTCCCTCGGTGCAGGGGTTCCGTTGGGGGAGAACACAATTGATCAATTGTCGGGGAATTCCCGACATGTACGGTAAGTCGTTCACCCGCCGGGACATACCGCCGAAGGGGTGGGTGCGTTTGGGCAGGAAGGCCGAACGAACGGGCTGAGGAGCGGGTGCGGTCGTCAGTGCCGGGCGGCGAGCCGCTCGCGCTGGGGCGTCACCACGTACTTCGGGTCCTTAGTGGACTCCACGCCCGCGTGGTAGACCCCGAACCGGGTGCAGATGCCTGCCGCGAGGTACGCGGCACCCGCGGCCACGGCGGCGACCCGGCTCCGCCTGCCGAACAACGACAGGCCGGCGCCGGTGGCCGTGAGGACCTTCGCCGCCTTGAGCAGCGTGCCCGGCCGGCCGCTGTGGTAGGGCTCCGACACCACGCCGAGCGACCGCTCCACGGTGGTCAGCGCCGCCGTCTCCATGGCCGCACCGAGGAGTCCGACACGCACCACCGGCCGGGTCGACGCCACGGGGGCGGCGACCAGGGCCATGCCCGCGCCCGACGACATCGCGCTGCCGGCGAACACGAACGGCAGGTACGGGTGCGCCTCGTGCCACGCGGGCACGGCCGTGTCGGCCAGCAGGACCGCCGTGTACGTGCACATCGCCGGGCCCAGGGCCCCGGCGCCCCACCCCGCCAGCGCGCCGAGCCGGGGGAAGATCCCGGTGAGCTGCGAGCCCGCGGCGGCCACCGCCAGCCCGCTGAACGGGGCCAGGATCCACGACCCCACCGACAGCGGCGAGGTCACCTTGAACACCCGCAACATGTTCAGGAACCGTTCCGGGCGCCCCAGGTCGTGGACCAACGCGCCGACGCTGCCCAGCGCGCCACCGGCCGCGGCCAGGTGGCCGATCTTCGCCAGTTCCGGGCGGCCGGTCAGCGTCGCGGCGGCGGCCATCGTCGCCGACGCGCCCGCCAGGCCACCGAGGAAGAGGTAGCCGGGGACGTCCGGCACCTTCCACGCGGGCGGCTTGAGGATCGGTTTGCCGTAGTAGGACCGGAATTCCGCCTGCGGCACCATCGCCTTCTCGCGCTTGGGGCTCATGAGCGCCCCAGGAACGCCCAGGCGACCCCGGCCGCCACGCTCGCCGCCGCCACGGCCGCGCGCTTCCACATCGCCGGCAGGTCGCGCGTCGTCACGACGGGATCCGGCGGCAGGCCGTACACCTCCGGCTCGTCCAGCAGCAGGAAGAACGCGCCGTCACCGCCCACGCCGTCGTCGGGATCGCGGCCGTACAGCCGCGCCTGTTCGACACCCTTCTCGTGCAGTTCTTCCAGGCGGCGGTCCGCGCGTTCCCGCAACTCGTCCAACGGTCCATATTGGATCGACTCGGTCGGGCACGCGGTCGCGCACGCGGGCTGGAGCCCGTCGCCGATCCGGTCGTAGCACAGCGTGCACTTCCACGCCCGGCCATCGCCTTCGCGCTTGCCGATCACCCCGTACGGGCAGGCTGGAACGCAGTAGCCGCAACCGTTGCAGATGTCGTCCTGCACCACGACGGTGCCGAACTCGGTGCGGAACAACGAACCCGTGGGACAGACGTCGAGGCACGCGGCGTGCGTGCAGTGCTTGCACACGTCACTGGACATCAGCCAGCGCACACCGTCGCGGTCGCCGGATTGGTCGTCGGTTTGCTTGGGCGCGCCGATCGTCGGCATCCCGATGTCCACGGCGGGGGCGGAGACCTTCTGCTCGACGAACGCCACGTGCCGCCACGTGTTCGCGGACAACTCGCCGGTGTTGTCGTAGGACAGGCCGAGCAGGTCGATCCCGTCCTCCGGAACGGAGTTCCACTCCTTGCACGCCACCTCGCAGGCCTTGCAGCCGATGCACACCGAGGTGTCGGTGAAGAACCCCATGCGTGGCGGGTGCCCGCCGGGGTAGCCGGCGTCCTGCGCCGGGTCGTCGAGCGGTCCGGAAAGCCGGTTGCCCATCACGGTCCTTCCTCGGGGACACCGGCGCGCCTGCGGTAGTCGTCCATGAACGTCAACAACCCCGGGCCACGCGGGCGCCGGCCCGGCCGGATGTCGCAGGTGGCCGCCTTCGCCTCCTGGATGTGCACGTTCGGGTCGAGCACCACGGACAGCAGCTCGTTGGCCGCGTCCCCTGTGGACAGTCCATTCGGGCCCCAGTGGTACGGCAGGCCCACCTGGTGGATGATGCGCCCCCGCACCCGCAGCGGCTTCATGCGCTCGGTCACCAGCACACGCGCCTCGATCGCGGTGCGCGCGGACACGATCGTCGCCCAGCCCATGTGCTCGAGCCCGCGCTGCTCGGCGAGGGCGGGGGAGACCTCGCAGAAGAACTCCGGCTGCAACTCCGACAGGTAGGGCAGCGTGCGGCTCATCCCGCCCGCGGTGTGGTGCTCGGTCAGCCGGTAGGTGGTGAACACGAACGGGAAGACGTCGCTGCCCGCGGGGTTGTAGCGGTTGTCGGGCCGGTCGTACGCCTCACGCGTCGGGTTCTCCCGCTGGCCGTACAGCGCGTTGTCCACAGGGGACTCGAACGGCTCGTAGTGCGTCGGCATCGGCCCGTCGGCCAGGCCGGCGGGCGCGAAGAGCCAGGCGCGGCCGTCGGTCTGCATGATGAACGGCTCGGCGCCGCCGATCCCGTCCTGCGCCCTCGCGTCCACCGGCGGCTCGTAGTCCGGTCGCTTGGTGGGCTCGAAGTCGGGCACGTCGGCGCCCGTCCACTTCTCTTCCTCGGCGTCCCACCACACGTAGCGCTTGCGCTCGCTCCACGGGTTGCCGTCGGGGTCGGCGGACGCCCGGTTGTAGAGGATCCGTCGGTTGGCCGGCCACGCCCAGCCCCACTCCGGGGCCACCCACGTCTGCTCCTTGCCGGGCTTGCGCCGGGCCGCCTGGTTCACGCCTTCGGCCCGCACTCCGCAGTAGATCCAGCAGCCGCTGCTGGTCGAGCCGTCGTCCTTGAGCTCGGTGTACGACGAGAGCGGGCCGTCCGGTCCCGAGCCGTTGATCTCGGCGAGCACCAGGTCGGCCGACGGCTCGGCCAGCGGGCCCTCCTCGCCGTAGTCCCACGCCAGGTCCAGCAGCGGCCGGTCGCGCACGTCCGTGCTGCCCGCGAGCTTCTCCCGGATGATCTTGCCGAGGTGGTAGTAGAACCACAGCTCGCTGCGGGCCTCGCCGGGCGGCTCGACCGCCTTGTGGTGCCACTGCAGCAGCCGCTGGGTGTTGGTGAAGCTGCCGTCCTTCTCGGTGTGCGCGGCGGCCGGCAGGAAGAAGACCTCGGTGGCGATCTCCTCGGTGGTCAGCTCGCCGGTCTCGATCTCCGGCCCGTCCTTCCAGAACGTGGCGCTCTCGATCAGCTGGAAGTCGCGCACCACCAGCCAGTCCAGGTTGGCCATGCCCAGGCGCTGCATCTTCGCGTTGGCCGAGCCGACCGCCGGGTTCTCCCCGACGACGAAGTAGCCCTTGCACTCGCCCTTGATCTGGCGCATCACGGTGTCGTAGGTGCCGTGGTTGCCGGTGATCCGCGGCAGGTAGTCGAAGCAGTAGTCGTTCGTCGCCGTGGCGTGCTCGCCCCAGTACGCCTTGAGCAGGCTGACCGTGTAGGCGCGCATGTTGCCCCAGAACCCGGTCTTGCCCGAGTCCTCGGCCACGAACCGGTCCAGGTCGAGGTGCTTCTCGGCGTGGGGCATCGGGATGTAGCCGGGCAGGATGTTGAACAACGTCGGGATGTCGGTCGACCCCTGGATGCTGGCGTGCCCGCGCAGGGCCAGGATGCCGCCGCCGGGGCGGCCGATGTTGCCCAGCAACGACTGCAGGATCGACGCGGTGCGGATGTACTGCGCGCCCACGGTGTGCTGGGTCCAACCGACCGCGTAGCAGAACGCGGTCGTGCGCTCGCGGCCCGAGTTCCGCGTGACCGCGTCGGCGACCTCGGCGAAGAGCTCCGGCGGCACCCCGCACACGTCCTGGACCAGTTCCGGCGTGTAGCGGGCGAAGTGGCGCTTGAGCACCTGGTAGACGCAACGCGGGTGCTGCAGCGTCGGGTCGTGGTGCGGCTTGGCCCGCATGGTGGCGCCGCCGCTGCCGTAGGACTCCGACCGTGCCGTCTCGCCGTGCTGCTCGCCGCCGTGATCGCCAGGGTGATCATCGCCGGGGTGGTCCTGGCGGTCACCCGCCGCGGCCGCCGCCTCGGCGTCCTCGTAGGCCCACGTCGTGTGGTCGTAGGTCCGGTTGTCCTTGTCGAAGCCGGAGAACAGGCCGTCGAGGTCCTCGGGGTCGGCGTAGTCGTCGCGCAGGATCGCCGAGGCGTTGGTGTAGGCGACCACGTACTCGCGGAAGTCGAGTTCGTTCTGCAGCACGTGGTTGACCAGGGCGCCCAGGAACACGATGTCGCTGCCCGCGCGCAGGGGCACGTGCACGTCGGCCACCGCGCTGGTGCGGGTGAACCGCGGGTCCACGTGGATGATCTTCGCGCCGCGCCGCTTGGCCTCCATCACCCACTGGAACCCAACGGGGTGGCACTCGGCCATGTTCGAGCCCTGGATGACGATACAGTCAGCGTTCTGCAGGTCCTGCTGGAACGTCGTGGCGCCGCCGCGACCGAAGGAAGTACCCAGACCGGGCACCGTAGCGGAGTGTCAAATACGGGCCTGGTTCTCGATCTGCACCGCACCGAGCGCGGTGTAGAGCTTCTTCATCAGGTAGTTCTCTTCGTTGTCCAGCGTCGCGCCGCCGAGGCTCGCGATGCCCATGGTGCGGCGCAGCGTGCAGCCGTCGTCGTTGGTGTCCTGCCAGACCTCACGCCGGGTCTTGATGACCCGGTCGGCGATCATGTCCATGGCCTTGTCGAGCGGCAGGCGCTCCCAGTCGGTGCCGTGCGGGCGCCGGTAGAGGACCTCGCTGATCCGCGACGGGCTGGTGACCAGCTGCTTGCTCGCCGAACCCTTGGGGCACAGGCGACCACGCGAGATCGGCGAGTTCGGGTCGCCCTCGATCTGGGTGACTTCGCCGTCCTTGACGAACACCTGCTGTCCGCAGCCGACCGCGCAGTACGGGCAGACGGACTTGACGACCTTGTCGGCGGTGCTGGTGCGCGGGGTCAGCGCGGCGGAGCGCTGCGACTGCACCGCGGCGCCGCGTCCCAGCTTGTCGGGACCGGTGGCCTGACGGACCACCGGCCAGCCGAGAAACCACTGGCGCGCACCCACGATTGAGGAATTTAGTCACTCCGGGGCAATCACGCAGGTCCGGTTGCCCAGCGCGTCGCGACGGGTCCGGCCAATTCGGTCAAGCAGCTCCAGGAGCGGCACCGCGACCCGTCTGCTGGTGCCCAGCGCCATGCGGGCCGCGCTGACCGAGAAGGGCTGGTCCAGGGCTTGCAACACCGCCATGGCGCGGTCCGGGGCGTCCGGCAGGAGCACCACGGTGTCAGTGACCCGCGTCACAAAACCCGCTCGCTCGGCGGCCGCCAGTTCGGCCACGCCGAGGCCCAGCTCGCGCAGCCGCTCGACGTCCGGCGCGGCGAACGGGTCGTCGGCCAGCTGGGCGCGGACCTGGTCGATCGCGCGGGTCAGGGCGGCGGGCAGCGCGCGATCCGGTTCCTTGCGCACGAGTCCACCCGAGACGGCCAGGCCCGCTCGTTCGACGATCGGCGCGGCCAGCGCGACGTCGGGCAGGTCGAGCCGGCCGGCCAGGGTTTCGAGCGGCATGCCGGGCCGCAGCGGGTGTTCGGAGAGCCAGGCGTCCAACGCAGGGGCCGCCCTCTCGATCCGGTCGCGCAGGGCGTCCGGATCGACGTGCCAGTCGCCCACGAAGGGCTCGGAGGGCGGGGTGAGCCCGGCCCGGCGGAGCTGATCCGCGTGCCGGAAACCGTGCTGCGCCACCAAGAACCGGGCCGGATCGGTGACGTCGGCGAGTGCGGCCGCGCGGCGGGCGGCGGCCCCGGAACGCCGCAACGGCGGGGGATCGAGGTCCAGGACGTCCGCCCCGGCCGCGATCGCGTGCTGTCCGGGATCACGCAACACCACGCGATCGCCGATCCGCAGCGGCAACGGCGACCGCAACTGAAGCCGCGCCGCGCGGGGATCCAGCGCCCGCACTCGCACTGGGACGGCGGCCGAGCCGATGTGCAGTACCAGTTCCGACGGCAGCCGGGCCGGCTTGGTCAGCCGGACGTCGATCGTGTCCGTGTGGTCCCACGCGCCCGGCGTGAGCAGTGCGCTGCCCCGGGCGAGCTGCCCGGCCTCGACGCCGCGCAGGTTCACCGCGACGCGCGCGACCGCGGCCGCCGCTTCGACCGGTTCGCCCAGCGACTGCACTGACCGTGCGATCGCCGTGTGCCCGGCGGGCAGCGCGAACTTGTCGCCCACGGCGATCGACCCGGCGGCGAGTGTCCCCGTGACGACCGTGCCCGCCCCGGACACGCTGAACACGCGGTCCACCCACAGCCGCACGTCGGCGTCCGGGTCGGCGTCGGGCAGGGTGAGCCGCCGCAACGCCGCGCGCAGCTCGGCCAGGCCGGCGCCGGTGACCGCGCTGACCGCCACCGACTCGACGGTGCCGAGGCTCGTCGCGGCGATGCGTTCCAAGGCATCCGCGCGGGCCGGCTCGGGGTCGGCGAGGTCGGCGCGGGTGATCGCGAGCAGCCCGTGCCGCACGCCGAACGCGTCCAGCACGGCGAGGTGCTCGCTGGTCTGCGGCATCCACCCGCCGTCCGCGGCGACCACGAACAGCACCGCGGGCACCGGCCCGACCCCGGCGAGCATGGTGGGCACGAACCGCTCGTGCCCGGGCACGTCCACGAACGCGACCCGCTCGCCGTCGAGGTCGGTCCACACGTAACCGAGCCCGATGGTCAGGCCGCGGCGCCGCTCCTCGGCCCACCGGTCGGGTTCCATCCCGGTGAGCGCCCGCACCAGCGTGGACTTGCCGTGGTCGACGTGGCCCGCCGTGGCGATCACGCGCATGCGGCTACCGCGGCGACGAGCGCGTCCTCCTGCTCGGACCGGATCGTGCGCAGGTCGAGCAGGCATCGGCCCTGTTCGACCCGGCCCACCACGGGAATCGCGCCCATGCGCAGCAGTGGCGCGTAGTGCGCGGGCACCGCGATGGCGACGCTCGGCAACGTCACGCCCGGCGCGCCGCCACCGCCGACGGCGGCACGGGACGGCACGACCGCGGCCGGCACCCCGTGCTCCCACAACCGGTCCATCAACGCCTGCGCGCGCTGTTCGAGGGCCGGGAGTTCGGCGTTCAAGGCGGCGAGCACCGGCGGTTCGGGGCCACGCAACGTCGCCTCCAGGGCGGCCAGCGTCAGCTTGTCCACCCGCATGGCCCGCGCGGCCGGGTGTCGCCGCAGCCGCTCCACGAGGTCCGCGTCGCCGAGCAGCAGTCCGGCCTGGGGCCCGCCGAGCAGCTTGTCGCCGCTGGCCGTGACCAGCGTGGCGCCGTCGCGCAGGGCCGTCGCCGCGTCGGGTTCGTCGGGCAGCAGCGGGTGCGGGCGCAGCAGCCCGGAGCCGATGTCCACCACCAGGGGCACGCCCAGCTCGGCCAGTTCGCTGGTCGGCACGCTCGCGGTGAAGCCGGTGACCAGGAAGTTCGACGGGTGGATCTTGAGCACGAACCCCGTGTCCGGGCCGATGGCCCCGGCGTAGTCGGCCACCGTGGTGCGGTTCGTGGTGCCGACTTCGCGCAACCGGGCCCCGGCGGAGGTGAGGAGGTCCGGGATGCGGAACCCGTCGCCGATCTCCACCAGTTCGCCCCGGCTCAGCACGATTTCCTTGCCTGGCGCCAAAGTCAGCGCGGTCAGCAGGAGCGCGGCGGCGTTGTTGTTGACCACGTGCACGCCGCCGGCGTCGGGCACCGCGTCGGCCAGCGCGGCCACGGTGTCGCGTCCGCGCCGGGCCCGTTTGCCGGTGGCCAGGTCTAACTCGACGTCGGTGGTTCCGGCCGCGTCCTGGATCGCCGTGACGGCCGCGGCGGACAACGGCGCACGGCCGAGGTTCGTGTGCACGAGGACGCCGGTCGCGTTGATCACCGGGCGGGCGCCGGTCGGCTGGGCCAGGTCGTCGAGCACGGCGGTCACCACGTCATCGGGTGCGAGCACCCCGGTGCGGGCGCGGCCTTGCGCGGCGTGGATGGCCCGTTTCACCGCGTCACGGCCGCGTGTCTCCAGGTAGGGCGCGAGGCGGGGGTCGGCGAGCACCTTGTCGGTGCCGGGCACCGCACGCCTGGCGTCGGTCACGACCGTCCACCGTGGCGGAGGCGGACGGGAATCGAACCCGCCAGCGACAGCTGCTGCCGCTCAACGGTTTTGAAGACCGCGCCGGTCACCAGGCCGGATACGCCTCCCCGCGACATGGGCCAATAGTGCCAACAGACTCGGCGCGGGGCAGCATTGGGGCATGACGACGACCGCGATCCGGCTCACCCAGTACGCCCACGGCGGTGGCTGCGCGTGCAAGATCCCGCCCGGCGAACTGGAGCAGGCGGTCGCCGGTCTCGTTCCCGCGACCGGCCGCGGGGACCTGCTGGTCGGCCTCGACGACGGCGACGACGCGGCCGTCGTCTCGCTGCGGCCGGGTCTGGCCATCGTCGCGACCACGGACTTCTTCACGCCGGTGGTCGACGACCCGTACGACTGGGGCCGGATCGCGGCGGCCAACGCCCTCTCCGACGTCTACGCCATGGGCGGCAGCCCGCTGGTCGCGCTGAACCTGCTCGCGTGGCCGCGGGACGTGCTGCCGCTCGAATTGATGACCGAGGTACTGCGGGGCGGGCTCGACGTCGCCACGCAGGCGCAGTGCCACGTCGCGGGCGGGCACTCGATCGACGACCCGGAACCCAAGTACGGCATGGCCGTCACCGGCACCGCCGACCCGGACCGGTTGCTGCGCAACGACGCCGCGCGCCCCGGCCTGCCGTTGTCGTTGACCAAACCGCTGGGTGTGGGCGTGCTCAACAACCGGCACAAGGCCACCGGTGAGATCTTCGCCGAGGCGGTGGCGACCATGGCCGCGTTGAACCGGGACGCCGCCCAAGCGGCACTCGCCGCGGGCATCCGGGCCGCCACGGACGTGACGGGCTTCGGGTTGCTCGGTCACGTCTACAAGATGGCCCGCGCCAGCGGCGTCACCGCCGTGCTCGACGCGGCCGCCGTGCCGTACCTGGCCGGGGCGCGCGCGGCCGCGGCGGACGGGTTCGTCAGTGGCGGCACCCGCCGCAACCTCGACTGGGTGCGTCCGTACACCGACCTGTCCCGGGTGGACGAACTCGAGGCGCTGCTGCTCGCCGACGCGCAAACCTCGGGCGGGCTGCTGCTGGCCGGGGAGATCCCGGGCGCGCCGGTGATCGGCGAGCTGGTCCCGCGCGGCGAGCACGCGGTCGTCGTCAGATGAGTGGTCAGATGAACTGTCTCAGCCGGCCGAAGTCGGCGGGCGCGCACACGGGCGGGTCCAGCTGACCGGCGGGCTCGCCGGCGAGCACCCGCTTGGTGAACGCGACGACGTCCGCGGACACCGGCAGCGGGTCGGGGCCGAAGTAGGCGAGCACCAGCATGTCCTCGCCGGAGTGCGTCTCCACGACGGCGGCCCAGCCGTGCCGTACGTCCCACACGAGCGCCATGTCGTTGCGCCCGCGGTGTTGTTCGAGCGCCACGTAGGCGGTCGGTTCGTCGCCCAGTTCGCACCAAGTGGACTCGGGCCCGACGCCGAGGCCCTCGCCGACTCGGTGGACGTAACGTGTCAAGGCACGCAAAGCGGTGCTGTCACCGTTCAATGCGGTGGCGAAGTGTGGTCTTATCGCTGTCATGCGGGCGGCTCCCGGCGATTCGGGGCAGGGGCCGATGGTCGAGTCGGTCGACGCGGGCACCCGCCCGGGGGAACGGCTCGCTGCTCAACCGTGGGAATTAGCGTAACCCTTTCGGGGGAAGCTGCAACTTCATCTGGGGACCATCGGTGCAGGTGAGAGGACGACCATGACCACCGAGTTCGACGAACGGGAGTGGGAACTGGAGCGCGCGGAGTTCCTGGCTCACCACAGCGTGGACACCGGTCCGCTGGCGGGCCAGTTCGCCGAGCTGACCAGGGCGTTGCTGTCGGCGCCCACCGTGGCGGGCGCGCTCGAGCAGGTGGCTCAGGCCGCCGTGGCCGTGTTGCCGGGCGCCGATTTCGTCAGCGTGACCCTGCGCTCACCGGACGGCACGTTCCACACGCCCGTCGCGACCCACCAGGTCGCGGTCGAACTCGACCTCGTGCAGTATGAGGCGCAAGAGGGACCGTGCGTGGCCTGCGCGGAACCCACCGGCCCCGCGCTCGCCTACAGCGCGGATCTGGCCGACGACGGCAAGTGGCCGAAGTGGGGCCCGATCGCCCTGAGCGCCGGCGTCGGCTCGGTCCTGGCCACCACGCTGTTGCCCAGCGCCCGCCCTCCTAGATCCACCGGCGCGCTGAACGTCTACTCCTGGAAGGCACACGGCCTCGACCGGGCCGACCACACCACCGCATTGCTGCTCGCCACGCACGCATCGCTCGCGCTGGCGCACACCCAGGCCGTCGAGTACGCCGAACTGCAGGCCGAGCAACTGCGCAAGGCCATCGACTCGCGTGACGTGATCGGCCAGGCCAAGGGCATCCTGATGGACCGCCGCGGCATCACCGGCGACCAGGCGTTCGACCTGCTGCGCCGGATGTCGCAGGACCTCAACGTCAAACTGGCCGAACTGGCCCTCACCCTCGCCACCCGCCACACGGAACTGGACCTCCCGCCGGTGGAGTAAGTACTCTCGGGTCCGGCGTGACCTAACGCCGAACCCCGCACCGGCCGCCCCCAGCGCGGCCAGGATCCTTCGGGGCAAAGGGACCTTCGTCGTCTCGGGTCGCGGTCACCGACCAGCCGCTTCGCGCGGTGTCGCTGGGGGATGGGCGCGCGAGGCGTTTGGAAGGCCCGATGACTGCCAACAAGAGCTTGAAGCGCCGGGTTCGCGCACGCGCGGCCAAGACCGGCGAGTCCTACACCGCGGCCCTGCGGCACCTCCGCACGACCGGAGAAGTGGCCACGCCGGAGCCGAAACGAGTGCGTATCGCGATCGCGCAGAGCCCGCTCTGCGCGGATCCGGGTGACACCGCCGCGCTCGCCCACACCGCGACCGTGGTACGGCTGCTGATGCGCCAGGCCGCGCAGCGCGGGGCGCGGGTGCTGCACCTGCCCGAGGGGGCGTTGTGCTCGCCGCACAAGGCGATCATGTCGTCGACCGGTCCTGACCGGATCGGCCCGGCCGACTGGTCGCGTGCCGACTGGGCGGCGTTGCGCCGCGAGCTGACCGCGATCGCGGCGCTGGCTGGCGAACTGCGCCTGTGGACCGTGCTGGGGTCGGTGCACCCGCTGACCCCGCCGCACCGTCCGCACAACAGCCTGTACGTGGTGTCCGACAACGGCTCGATCGTCACGCGCTACGACGAGCGGATGTTGTCCAACACCAAGGTGTCGCATATGTACGCGCCGGGCACGGAACCGATCACCTTCACCGTGGACGGCGTCCGCTTCGGCTGCGCGCTGGGCATGGAATCGCACTTCGCCGAGCTTTTCGCTGAGTACGAGCGCCGGGACGTGGACTGCGTGCTGTTCTCGACGACTGGCGAACCCGACGGCCAAGTGTTCGCGGCGGAAGCGCTGGCGCACGCGGCCACCAACAGCTACTGGGTGAGCTATGCGGCGCTGGCCGGGTCGAGCGCGCCGTCCGGCCTCGCCGGACCGGACGGGCGGTGGGTGGATCGCGGCCCGGCCGACGGTTCGGCCGCTGTGGTGGTCACCGACCTGGACGAGTCGGCCGAGTCGGTGGAGGTGGCGGTGTTCAAGGCCCGGCCCTGGCGGCGGACCGCCCGCTCGGGCGTCTACGCCGACCACGTCGTCACCGATCCCCGCAGCCAGGATCGCGGCGTCGTCTGATCACCCCGACGGGTGGGTTCACGAACAGCCGGTCCAGGGTAGCCAGCGGGTATGACGTTTCCGGCGGAGAACATCCGAGACTGGGTCGGCCTGCCCGTGGTCGACGTTGCCGAGGACAAGGTGGGCACCCTCGAGGCGGTCTACTTCGACACGAGCAGCGACGAACCGGCGTTCGGCACCATCAAGGTCGGCATGCTCGGCAAGCACCGGCTGGTGTTCGCGCCGCTGGCGGGCGCGGTGGTGACGCCGAAGCACCTCAAGGTGACCCCGGCCAAGAAGATGATCAAGGACGCACCGTCGATCGACGTGGACGGCGAGCTGACCAGCGAAGAGGAACCGCAGGTCTACGCCCACTACGGGCTGACGTACCGGCCGGGCGCGACCGGCGAGCGACGCCTCGGCCGCCGGTAGCCATCGACGCCTCGGCTGCCGGTCGCCGGTGCGCGGGTCGCCGGTTGCCTTGCCGTTAACGGCTCGGTCGGCGGTAGTCGCGTGTGGCACGCTGACGAGGGTGCGCGTGATCATCGTGGGGAGTGGGGTCGCCGGGGCGTCGGTGGCCTGGCACCTGGCCAAAGCCGGTGTCTCGGTGCAGGTCGTGGACGCGGGTCGCGAGGGCGCCGCCACTGCTGCGGGCGCCGGGATCGTCAGCCCTTGGACATCGCGGCGGCACGAGGGCTACCCGCTCGCCGAGGCCGCCGGCGCCTACTACCCGGAACTCGCCGCGGCCGTGCCGGGCACCTCCTACGAAGTCGTCGGCGGGCTGGTCGTCTCGGCTTCGCCGGACGAGCTGGACGAGGCGGAGCAGCGGCTGGCCGGGCGCCCGGCCGGTGCCGTGACGCGGTTGACCCCGGAGCAAGCCCGCGAACTGTTCCCGCCGCTGGCACCGTCGCTCGCGGCCGTGCACGTGTCCCGCGCGGGCCGGGTCGACGGTCGCAGGCTGCGTTCGGCGCTGCTGGCGGCCTCCGGCGCCGAGTTGATCTCCGGTCGGGTCACCCTCGACGGCGGCCTGCGGGTCGACGGCGTCGCCCACGGCGCCGACGCGGTGGTCCTCGCCGCGGGTGCCTGGACGAGCGAGCTGGTCGACCTGCCGGTCGCGCCGCAGCGCGGGCAGATCAGCCACTTCTCCTTGCCTGGCACCGACACCGCTTCATGGCCGGTCGTGTTGCCGGTGTCCAGCCACTACCTGTTGGCGTTCCCCGGCTCGCGGGTCGTCGCCGGGGCCACCCGCGAAACCGGGTCCGGCTTCGACCACCGGGTGACGGCGGCGGGGCAGGCCGAGGTGTTGTCCCACGCGCTCGCCGTCGCCCCCGGGCTGGCCACGGCGACCTTGCTGGAGACCAGGGTCGGGTTCCGCCCGGCCAGCCCGGACGGCGAACCCCTGCTGGGTCAGCTCGACGAAAACCTCTACGTGGCAACGGGTTTCGGCCCCGGTGGGCTGACGCTGGCGCCGTACGCGGGGCGGCTGGTCGCCGACCTCGTCCTCGGTCGCGATCCCGGCTTCGACCTCACGCCCTACCGGCCGGATCGCTTCTGACGCATGCGGATGCACGCCGACGAGTTCGACATCACGCCGGAATTGGTGGTCGGCCTGCTCGCCACCCAGTGTCCACAATGGGCAGACCGGCCGGTGCGCCGGGTGGCTTCCTCGGGCACGGAGAACGCCTTGTTCCGCATCGGCGACGACCTGGTCGCCCGCCTGCCGCGGCTGCCACGCGCGATCGACGCGATCATCGCCGAGCGCGACCTGCTGACCCGGCTCGCGCCGCACCTGCCGGTGACCGTGCCGGAGCCGGTGCACGAGGGCACGCCCGCAGCCGGGTTCGCCGCGCCGTGGTCGGTCTACCGCTGGCTGGACGGGACGAATCCCGTCGAGGGTTCGGTGACGGTGCCCTTCGCCCGCGACCTGGCGCGGTTCGTCCTGGCGTTGCGGGAGATCGAGCCGGACGGCCCCCGCGCGGGCCGCGGCGGAGCCCTCGCCGCCCGCGACTCCTACGTCCGCGCGGCCATCGCCGAACTCGACGGCCGCATGGACACGGCCGCGATCACCGAGGTGTGGGACGCGGCGCTGCTCCTGCCCGACACCGACGAGGTCGCCTGGCTGCACGGCGACCTGTCCCCGGGCAACCTCCTGACGCACGACGGCAGGCTCGCCGCCGTGATCGACTTCGGCACCACGGGCACCGGCAACCCCACGGTCGACCTGATCCCGGCCTGGAACCTGATGGGACCCGACGCCCGCGCGGCGTTCCGCGCCGAACTGGCCGTCGACGACGTGACGTGGGAGCGCGGGCGGGCGTGGGCCCTGTCGATCGCGCTGCTGCAACTGCCGTACTACTGGGACACCAACCCGGGCCTGGTCGCCAACGCCAGGTACGTGGTCGACCAGGTCCTCAGCGCTCGGCCCGCTCGACCGCGGACTTGATGCCCTGCAACGTTTCCCGCAGTCCGTCGTCCACCCGGCCGCCCTCGGTGCGTTCGGTGTGCAGCTCCACTTCCAGCGTCGAGGTGCCCTCGCTGGAGCCGGGGGAGACGTGCAGCTTGCCGTGGTAGTCGTGCGGGCCGGGGGCGCCCCATTCCAGGGTCTTGCCCTGTTCGAGCACGTGGATCCACGCCTCGCCTTCGACGTCCTGGTCGCCGGGACCGGGCGTGTCCTTGTCCTCGAGGTGCGCGGTCACCTCGACCTTGTCGCCGCCGGCGGGCTTCGCCGAGGTCAGCCGGGGCATGTAGTCCGGGAGGTGCCGGACGTCGGCCAGGTAGTCGAAGAGCCGCGCAGGCGGGACGTCGACGGTGATCGTGTTGTCGTAGTCACCCATGGGCCGGGGTTACCCAGACCCGCCTGTCCGGAACATGTGAGCGGGGCTGGACGGCGATTCGGCTGAGCCGTCATTACGGTGATCGGATGGCACGAACGCGGGCATATCGCAACGGCACGGTCGAGGCCGAAGGCTTCCCGGTCAAGGACGTCTCCGACTGGCTCGGTGATCCCGGCGTCGTGGTGTGGGTCGACTTCTGCCGCCCGACCGCGGCCGACCTCGCGGAGATCGCCGACGAACTCGGCCTGCACGCCCTCGCCGTCGAGGACGCGCTCGAAGAGCACCAGCGGCCCAAGCTCGACCGCTACGAGTCGCATTCGTTCCTCACCGCCTACTGCGTGAACTTCCACGCCGAGGACGGCGAGGTGAGCAAGGCCGAGGTGGACGCGTTCGTCACGCCCAACGCCCTGGTCACCGTGCGCAAGGACGAGGGCTTCCCGATCGACGAGGTGGTGGCCCGCTGGGACGGCGCGGCCGACCTGGCCAAGAGCGGGGTCGCGTACCTGCTGCACGGCCTGCTCGACTACATCGTCGACGGGCACTTCGAAGCGGTGCAGGCGCTGGACGACCAGATCGAGCGTCTCGAGGACGACGTGTTCGAGGAGAGCACCCAGTACGGCGCGATGCAGCGCCGCTCGCTGCGGCTGCGCAAGAGCCTGACGGCGCTGCGCCGTGCCGTGCTGCCGATGAACGAGGTCATCAGCGCGGCCATGCGCCACGACCTGCGCATCGTCGACGACGTGATGATGCCCTACTTCCAGGACGTCCACGACCACGCGCTGCGCGCGGCCGAGTGGACCGACAGCCTGCGCGAGCTCATCAACACCGTCCGGGAGACGCAGCTGAGCCTGCAGGGCAACCGGATGAACATGATCATGAAGAAGGTCACGAGCTGGGCCGCGATCATCGCGATCCCGACGGCCGTCACCGGCTTCTACGGCCAGAACGTCCCATACCCGGGTTTCCAAGCGGCGTCGGGGTTCTGGACGTCGACGGCCGTGATCGTGGTGCTGGCGGTCGGGCTCTACTTCGTCTTCCGCAAGCGCGACTGGCTCTAGCCGAGCTCCGCCAACGCGCTCCGCGCCTGCTCGGCGATCTTCCGCCGCGGCCCGTCCTCACCCAGGTCGAGCACGTGCCGCAGCGCCGGCCGGTAGGCGGCGTCGAACGCTTCGGAAGCAGGCACCTCGATATGTGGTTGCACGCCGGTGCCCTCCCAATTGGTGCCCGAGATCGGGTTGATCGCGCGCCCGATCGGGATGGTCGCTTCGAGGTGTGCGCTCACGCGGTGCGAGTCGCAGGGGTTCGCGCCGCCGCCGGTCACCTCGCCGACCAGCGTCGCGCGCTCCAGCTCACGCAGGTTGTTCGCCAGCTCCTCACCTCCGTCGCGGGGTCGCCGCCGCCGTTGCGGCGCAGGTCGATGATCAGCACGTCGGTGCTCGCGACGAGGTTCATCGCGGCGACGATCGCCGGTCCGGCGATGGCGGCCATGTGCATGGCGCGCAGGTCGAGCAGCCCGATGTTGCCCGCCAGGCGGCGCACGGCGGCAATCCCGAAACCGTCGAGCTCGGCCTCGGCCCGGTACTCCGCCTCGTCGAAGAACTCCTCGCGGTCGGGGATCTCCGCCGCCCGGTACCGCAGCCGCAAGTGCTTGTCGCCGTTGAGGGATTGCAGGTCCGCGGTCACCACGGCCGCGAACGACGCCTCGTCGGCGAGGTCCGCGTAGGCGCCCTCGGCCAGCCGCTGCGCCAGCACGTCCGCGATCTTCGCGCCTTGGGCCGGGAACACGTACCGCTCCCCGACCAACGTCCGCACTGCCTCGATCTGTTCGCCCCAGTCCATGGGGCTCAACCTAACGAAGCACGCGCGCGAACACCCCGATTCCGACGGTCAAGGCGGTGACCAGGATGAACGACACCGACAGGCTGCTGCCCTGGGCGATCGCGCCCACCGCGGACGGCGCCACCAGTCCCGCCGTGTAGGTGATCGCGGCGACGCCGGCGATGGCCTGACCCGGGTTCGGCCCGCGGTGCCCGGCCGCGGCGAAGGCCAGCGGCACGACCACCGCCACGCCGACGCCGAGCAACGCGAAGCCCGCCATTGCCACCCACGGCTGTCCCGCGATCACGACCAGGACCCCGCCGACCGCGGCCGTCACGCCGCTGACTCGCACCGTGGGCACGGCACCGAGCCGGTTCACCACCGCGTCCCCGCAGATCCGGGCCACGGCCATCGTCACGGTGAAGCCGGCGGTCGCCGCCGCGGCCATCCCGGCCGACGCGCTCAGCACGTCACGCAGGTAGACCGCCGACCAGTCCAGGCTCGCGCCCTCGGCGAACACGGCGCAGAACCCGACCGCACCGATCAGGATCGCCGATCGCGGTGGCAGGGCGAAGGGCGGCGGTGCCACGTCGTCTTCCTCCGGGTGCAGGTCCAGCACGAACCGGACCGCGATGAGGCCCGCGACCGTCAGCGCGAACGCCGCGATGGCGTGGTGGACCTGGGCATTCAGCCCGAGGTGCGCGGCGAGCGCGCCCGCCGACGAGCCGATCAGCGTGCCCACGCTCCACATGCCGTGCAGCCCGGACATGATCGACTTCCCGGCACGCTTCTCCACTTCGACGCCCAGCGCGTTCATGGCCACGTCGGAAAGCCCGGACGACGCGCCGTAGACCAGCAGGGCCAGGCACAACGTGAGCAACCCGGTGGCCAGCGACGGCAGCACCAGCGACAACGTCCACATCGCGAGCAGCACCCGCAGCGTCGCCCGCGTGCCGAAGCGGTGGGTGAGCCCGCTGGTCACCGGCATCGCGAGCGCGGCACCGATCGCGGGGCAGGCCAGTGCGAGGCCGAGCTGACCGGCGCTGACACCCGCGTGGTCCTGCAGCCACGGCACCCGGGTGGCGAACGACCCGGTGACCGCGCCGTGCACGCAGAAGACCGCGGCGATCGCGCGCCGCGCGGTGCGAACGTCGAGAACGGGGCTGCTCAGAAGGGGTCGCTCAGAACTGGTCGGAGCTCGTCAGCTCGTGCTCCATGGCGTCGGCCCGGTGGACCAGCGCTTCGAGCGGGGCGACGAACTCTTCCTGGATGCTCATGTCCGAGAGCGGCACCGTGTGCTTGAGCAGCGCGACGCCGTCGACGACGGCCGCGCCGCCGATGATCGACGAACCCGAGAGCTCCAGGAACTTCCGCAGGTCGATCTTGTCGGCCCAGCCCACCGGCGAGGAGAGCTCCACCCAGTCCACGTGGTCGTCGCCGGTCACGTGGTGCATGGTGACCTGCTGGTTGCGGTCGTCCCTGGTGTCGAGGCGGAACCGCACCCAGCCGTCGGTGTCCTCCATGACCTCGTACCGAACCCTGACGTAGTTGATCACATCGGTCCAGGTGGTCACTCTCATCGCCTTTCGCACAGCGGCACACACGAGGGGGAAGACACGCTGGCGTCAGCATCTCACGACCGGGCAGCGGAGCTCAGGACATCCCGTCCGGCTCCACCGCGGCGTCGACCGAATCGGCGATGGCGAAGATCTCGATCAAGCCGGTCAGCTCGAGGATGCGGTACAGCTCCGGCGACGTGACCAGGCGCAACGGGATCTGCTTGGTCTCGCACTGCTGGTTGGCGCGGATCAGCTCGGCCAGGCCCGTGCTGTCGATGAAGGTCACCCCGGTCGCGTCGAGCACCAGCACCGTGCCGGCCTCGCCGATCTCCTCCAGGGCCGCCGTGAGCTCACGACGCAGAACGGGCGCGGTCACCGTATCCGCTTCGCCTTCGGCGGTGATGACAACGGCGCCGCCACGGTTGGAGCGATGGGCCAGCAACACCGGTGTGGTCACACGTCTGCCTCTCGGATACGCCTGAGAGAAAGATCCTACCGCCCTTTGGTCACTATGCGAGACCGCCTCCACGCTGCGAGCATCGTTTGGTTGATGAACATTCGCGGAGGTGGCGGGATGTCCGAACCCACGAGCACCAAATATGTCTACGACTTCGCCGACGGCAACAAGGACATGAAGGACCTGCTCGGCGGCAAGGGCGCGAACCTGGCCGAGATGACCAACCTGGGCTTGCCGGTGCCGCCCGGCTTCACCATCACCACCGAGGCCTGCCGGGCCTACCTGCGGGACGGCCGGCAGCCCGATGAGCTGGCCGAACAGGTCTCCGAGCACCTGAGCGCGCTCGAGCAGACCATGGGCAAGCGGCTCGGCCAGTCCGACGACCCGCTGCTCGTTTCGGTGCGCTCGGGCGCCAAGTTCTCCATGCCCGGGATGATGGAGACGGTCCTCAACGTCGGCCTCAACGACGAATCCGTGCACGGCCTGGCCGAGCAGGCGGGCAGCGGGCGGTTCGCCTGGGACTCCTACCGGCGCCTGATCCAGATGTTCGGCAAGACGGTGCTGGGCATCGACGGCGACCACTTCGAGGACGCGATCGACGCGGCGAAGTCGGCGGCCGGCGTCGAGAACGACGTCGACCTGACCGAGGAGCACCTGCGCGCGCTGGTCGAAACGTTCAAGCAGGTGGTGCGCGACCACGCCGACCGCGACTTCCCGCAGGAGCCGCGCGAGCAGATGGACATGGCCGTGCACGCGGTGTTCGACTCGTGGAACACCGAGCGCGCGGTGCTCTACCGCAGGCAGGAACGCATCCCGTCGGACCTCGGCACCGCGGTCAACATCGTCGCGATGGTCTTCGGCAACCTCGGCATGGACTCCGGGACCGGCGTGGCGTTCACCCGCGACCCCGCGTCCGGCGCGCAGGGCATCTACGGCGACTACCTGCAGAACGCGCAGGGCGAGGACGTGGTGGCCGGCATCCGCAACACGGTGCCGCTGGCCGACCTCGAGAAGCTCGACAAGAAGTCCTACGACGAGCTGCTGGGGATCATGCAGACCCTCGAGGAGCACTACCTCGACCTCTGCGACATCGAGTTCACCATCGAGCGCGGCAAGCTCTGGATGCTGCAGACCCGCGTCGGCAAGAGAACCGCGGGGGCGGCGTTCCGGATCGCCCTGCAGCTGGTCGACCAGGGCCTGATCGACATGGACGAGGCCCTGTCCAGGGTGACCGGCGCGCAGCTGGCCCAGCTGATGTTCCCCCAGTTCGACGCCAAGGCCAAGCGCAAGAAGATCGCCAAGGGCATGAACGCCTCGCCGGGCGCGGCGGTCGGCAAGGTCGTCTTCGACTCCTACACGGCGGTCAAGTGGTCGCGTTCGGGCGAGGACGTGATCCTCGTGCGCCGCGAGACCAACCCGGACGACCTCAACGGCATGATCGCGGCGAAGGGCATCCTGACCTCGCGCGGCGGCAAGACCAGCCACGCGGCCGTCGTCGCCCGCGGCATGGGCAAGACCTGCGTGTGCGGCGCCGAAGCGCTCGACGTCAACACCAAGCAGCGCGTGCTGCGTGTCCGGCAGGGTCCGCACGGCCACGAGGAGACCATCGAGATCCACGAGGGCGACGTCATCTCCATCGACGGCACCTCCGGCGATGTCTTCCTCGGCGAGGTCCCGGTGGTCGACTCGCCGGTCGCCCGCTACTTCGAGGACGGCACCTTGTCCGAGGACGACGACCTGGTCGTCGCCGTCGACCGGATCATGCGCCACGCCGACGGCGCCCGGCGGATGGCGGTGCGCGCCAACGTGGACACCGCGGAGGACGCGGCCCGCGCCCGTCGCTACGGCGCCCAGGGCATCGGCCTGTGCCGCACCGAGCACATGTTCCTCGGCGAGCGCCGCGAACTGGTCGAGCGCCTGATCCTCGCCGACACCGATGCCGAGAGCGAGAAGATGCTCGCGGAGTTGCTGCCGCTGCAGCGCGAGGACTTCATCGGCATCTTCGAGGCGATGGACGGGCTGCCGGTGACCATCCGGTTGCTGGACCCGCCGCTGCACGAATTCCTGCCCAACATCACGGACCTGTCGGTGCGCGTGGCCGTGGCCGAAGCACGCGGCGAGAAGCGCGAGAACGACCTTCGCATGCTGCAGGCCGTCCACAAGCTGCACGAGCAGAACCCGATGCTGGGCTTGCGCGGTGTGCGCCTGGGCGTGGTGATCCCCGGGCTGTTCCAGATGCAGTCCCGCGCCATCCTGGAGGCGGCGGCGCAGCGCATCAAGGCCGGTGGCGTCCCGCGCGTGGAGATCATGGTGCCGCTGGTCGCGAACGTGCAGGAGTTCGAGACGGTCAAGCACGACATCGCGGACGTGGCGGCCGAAGTCCGGGCCGAGACGGGCACGCACCTGGAGTTCCTTGTGGGCACGATGATCGAGCTGCCCCGTGCCGCCCTGACCGCGGACCAGATCGCCGAGTCGGCCGAGTTCTTCTCCTTCGGTACCAACGACTTGACGCAGACGACGTGGGGTTTCTCGCGTGACGACGTGGAAGCGGCATTCTTCTCGGCGTACCTGGAGAAGGGGATCTTCGGGATCAGCCCGTTCGAGACCATCGACGCCCCCGGGGTGGGGGAGTTGGTGCGCATCGGTGCCGAGAAGGGCCGGGCGCGACGGGATGGCCTGAAGCTCGGCATCTGCGGTGAGCACGGCGGTGACCCGGACTCGGTGCACTTCTTCGAGAAGATCGGGCTGGACTACGTGTCGTGTTCGCCGTTCCGGATCCCGGTGGCGCGGTTGGAGGCCGGGCGGTCCATGCTCGACTGAGGGTTACTGGGGCGCAGGTTCTTGCTTGCGCCCCAGGCTCCCGATCGCCACCCCGATCATCAGGGCGCCCACAACCCCGGCGACGGTCAGCCGTTCACCCAGGAACACCACCGCGATCAGCACGGCGGTGACCGGTTCGAGCAGGGTGGCCACCACGGCCGCACCGCTCGGCGTGGTGCGCAGGCCGGTGAACAGCAACGCGTAGCCCAACGCCAGCGTCACCGCGCCCAGGTACCCGATCAGCAACCACGACGTGACGTCCGCGGTCACCAGGTGCGCGTGCCCCACGATCAGCCCAGCCGGGATCAGGGCCGCCCCGACCACCAACGTGGTCGTGGTGGTCATGGTCAGCGTGTCGAGTCGGCGCGACAACGGGGCAGACGTCTCCGTCGACAACGCGTAACACGTCCCCGACCCGACGGCGGCGAGCAGGCCGAGCGCCGGGTGCGGGGCCTCGATGTGCGCGCCGCCCGCGAGGCTCACCAGCAGCAGGCCGGTCACCGCGAGCACGACGGTGCTGACCTGGCTCGCCGACGGCGGCCGCCGCCGCTGGACGCTGCCGAGGACCAGCAGCAGCACCGGCGCGAAACCCAGGCACACCATCGTCCCCACGCTGACCCCGGCCCAGAGCACGGCCACGAAGAACAGCAGCTGGAACCCCGCGGTGAAGAGACCGGCGGCGGTGATGCGACGCCAGTGGCGCAAGCCCTCGTCGAGGCACTCACGCAGTCGACCGACGCCGACGGCGGCCACGACGAGCACGAGGACAGCCGCCGCCGCGCGGTACGCGCCGATGGTGAAAGGGGACAGTCCCGACCGGTCGTGCACGACCTGGACGGCAGGCCCGATCGTGCCCCAGACCACGCCGGCGAGGCAGACGAGCAGCAGACCCCGCGTGCGCACAACCGCCAGTCTGTCAGTTGGGACGACTCGACAGCGCCGCACCGGGGTTAGATAATTCCCGCCCTCCACATGATCCAACCGGAAGGCGGAGCCAGATGGCCGCACAGCACAGCCGTCGCTCGTTCCTGACCCTGGCAGGCATGTTGACCGCGGGCTCCGCGCTGGCGGCCTGCGGCTCCAACACCGGGCGCGGCGGCAGCGGCGACACCACGCTCCACCAGTGGTACCACGCCTACGGCGAAGACGGCGTCCAGGCCGCGGTCAAGCGCTACGCCGCCGCCTACCGAGGAGGCCATGTCGAGGTTCAGTGGAACCCCGGCGACTACGACTCCAAGATCCTCACCGCCCTGCAGAGCAGCGCCATCCCCGACGTCTTCGAAGCCCAGGTCAAGCTCGACTGGGTCCGCCAGAAGCAGGTCGTCCCGCTCGACGACCTCCTCGGCGACGCCAAGGCCGACTTCGTCCCGGAACTGCTGAAGTCCCAGACCGTCGACGGCCACCTCTACGGTATCCCGCAGGCCATCGACACCCAGGTTCTCTTCTACCGCCCCAGTTTGCTCCAGGCGGCCAAGATCACCCCACCGACCACAGTGGACGAACTGGTCGAAGCGACCAAGGCGCTCACCAAGGACGGCGTCAAGGGTCTCTTCGCCGGCAACGACGGCGGTGTGTCCGTCCTCATGGGACCGTTGCTCTGGTCGGCCGGGCTCGACTACCTCAACGCCGACAACACGGCGGTGGGCTTCGACGACCCACGCGCGGCGGCCGCGTTCGGCAAGTTGCGCGACATCAACAAGAGCGGCGGCCTGCTGCTCGGGTCGCCGACCGACTGGTCCGATCCCGGCGCCTTCACCAGCAAGCGCGTCGCAATGCAGTGGACGGGCCTCTGGAACCTGCCCAAGATCCAGGAAGCGCTCGGCGACGACATCGGCGTCCTGCCGTTCCCGGCCATGGACGCGAGCGGCAAGCCCTCGGTCCCGGTCGGTGCCTACAGCGCGATGGTCAACGCCCGCAGCGGCAACGTCGACGCCGCCAAGGCGTTCGTCAAGTGGCTGTGGGTGGACCAGGTGCAGGACCAGGTCGAGTTCGCCACCGCGTTCGGCGCTCACCTGCCGGCCCGGGCGAGCCTGTCGGCCAAGGCGCCGAAGCTGCAGAGCGGGGTCGGCGCGCAGGTGGTCAAGTTCGTCGCCGACGGTGGCAAGATCGCGAGCCCGGCTTGGTGGAGCGCCCGGTCCAACACGGCGCTCTCCGACGCGGTCGCCCGCATCGCCCGCGAAGGCGCCAATCCCACCCAGGAGACCCAGAAGGCACTCGAGGTCGCCAAGGCCGAGCTCGCCCGAGCCCGCGGCTGACCGGGTGAAGGGAACCACCCGGGCGTTCTGGCTCTTCGTCGGGCCGTTCCTGATCGGGCTCGCGCTCTTCACGTTCGTGCCGATCGGGTGGAGCGCGTACCTGAGCCTGTTCGAGGCACGCAACACCGTCACGCCGACGGTGTTCCTCGGCCTGAAGAACTACGCCGACATGCTCACCGACGACGCGTTCCTGCGCAGCCTCGGCACGTTCCTGGCGTTCGCGGTGTTCATCGTGCCGCTGACGTTCGTGCTGTCGCTCGCGCTCGCCATGGCGGTCAACCAGATCGGTGTGGCGCGTGCGTTCTTCCGGTCGGTGTTCTTCCTGCCGTTCGCGTGTTCCTACGTGGTGGCCTCGCTGGTGTGGAAGATGTCGCTGTTCTCCGGCGTGGAAACGGGCGTGGCCAACAAGGTTCTCGCGGTGTTCGGCGGCGACCCGATCGCGTGGACCGGCACGGTGGACCCGCCGTGGTACTGGCTGGTGCTGGTCACCGCGCGGCTGTGGCTGCAGCTCGGGTTCTACATGATCCTGTTCATCGCCGCGCTGCAACGGATCCCGGACCACTTGTACGAAGCGGCGTGGACGGACGGCGCGAGCCCCGGCTGGCAGACGTTCCGGTACATCACGTGGCCGCAACTGCGCGGCGCGACGGTCGCGGTGCTGACGTTGAACCTGATCAACGCCTTCCAGGCGTTCGACGAGTTCTACAACATCCTCGGCGACTCGCGCGGGTACCCGCCGTTCGCGCGGCCGCCGTTGGTGTACCTGTACTACACCTCGCTCGGGTCGGGCGGGCAGGACCTCGGGCGGGGCAGCGCGGGTGCGATGATCCTGACGGTGATCATCGCGGCGGTGACCTTGTTGCAGGGCCGCGTGTTCCGGTTCGGGAGGGCCTGATGGGGCGCGACTACGGGGTGCCCGTTCCGGTCGGGTACCGGCAGACCACGGCGGGACGCATCGGGGTCGTGCTGCGCTGGATCGCGTTGGTGATCGGCGCCGTGTTGTTCCTGCTGCCGTTCTACCTGTTGGTGCGCAACGGGTTGGCGACCCAGGGCGAACTGTCCGCACGCGACTGGTCGCTGTTCCCACGCAGCCTGCACTGGTCGAACTTCGCCGACGTGTTCGACAGCGACGAGGTCCCGCTGCTGCGGAGCCTGTGGAATTCCGTTGTGGTGGCGGTGTTGCAGACCGTCGGGCAGGTGTTCCTGTGCTCGCTGGCCGGGTACGGGCTCGCGCGCATCCCGTACCGGCACGCGAACAAGGTGCTGTACGCGGTGATCGCGAGCCTGATGGTGCCGACCGCGGTGACGTTCGTGCCCAGCTTCGTGGTGGTGTCTTCGCTGGGCTGGATCTCCGATCTGCGTGGACTGGTCGTGCCCGGATTGTTCAGCGCCCTCAACGTCTTCCTGTTCCGCCAATACTTCCTGGACTTCCCGGTGGAACTGGAGGAGGCCGGACGGCTGGACGGGTTGAACCGCTGGGGGGTGTTCTGGCGCGTCGTCGTGCCCAACTGCGGCGGCTTCTTCGCCGCCATCGCGGTGATCGACTTCATCGGCAGCTGGAACCAGTTCCTGTGGCCGCTGATCATCGGGCAGGACGAGTCGTCGTGGACCGTCCAGGTCGCCCTGTCCACGTTGCTGTCGTCGCAGAACCCGAAGATCAACCTGCTGTTCGCCGCGGCCGCGGTGTCGATCCTGCCGATCGTGCTGGTGTTCGTTGTCCTGCAACGGTACTTGGTGCGCGGTGTGACGGAAACGGGCCTGCGAGGCTAACTGCCCTGAATGTCCCATCCGGGGCGTTGAGCGTCTCGAATGGGACATTCAGGGCTTGGGTCAGGCGACCTCTACGTAGTCGATCTCGGCCCACTTGGTGAGGTGTTGCAGGCGGACGGTGTTGAACCCCGCCTGCAGGGTCACGTTCACCGGTACCTGGGTCCAGTTGTCCCAGCCGTGGTCGGGGTAGTTGACGACCTGGGCCGCGCCGCCGTTGACGGTCAGGATGTGCTGGGCATCGCCGTAGCCGGCGGCGTATCCGATGTAGACGGTGTAGCTGCCCGCCACCGGCGCGAACACCGAGAGCTGGACCCAGCTGTCCGCGTTGTCGATCTTGGCGGCGACGGCGCCCTGGGAAGCGTTGGCCGCGCCGGTGCGGACGACGCAGTCATTCAGCGTGCCGCGTTCGCCCTCGTAGCGGACCCGCGAACCACGCACGACTGGGTAGTCGTTGGCCCACCCCAGCGACGCCACGTACATCCCGCGCCCGCCGGTGCTCAGGTGGCCGTGGAAGAAGATGTAGCTGCCCGAGATGTCCTCCCCGCCGGGACCGTTGACCGCGTTGTTCAGGCTCGCGGTGGTCAGCAGCGGCCGGTACGCCCGCGTGTACGGGCCGGCCAGCGAACCCGAGACCGCGTAGCTGGTCTGGTAGTTGCCCGTCGTGTAGACGCCCGCCGAGTAGAACAGGACGTACTGCGACGGGCGCTTCACCAGCCGCGGCGCCTCGATCACGCCCTGCTCCGAGGCCTGGTTGTTGCGCAGCAGCTCCACCCGGCCGCCGGTGAACGTCACGCCGTCGGCGGCCACGGGCTGCAGCCAGATGATCGCCGGTTGCCCGATCGCGTTGCCGTCGTTCTTGTACAGCAGGTAGCGCGAGGAGCCGTCGACGAAGCTCGACGGGTCGATGTCGCCGCCCTCACCCGCGTTGCACACCAACGGCTGGCTGGACGTCGGCGTGAAGGGCCCGGTCGGCGAGGAAGACAGCGCGGCGCCGATGCACATCCGGCCGGTCGCGACGCTCGGGCCGGTGAAGTACATGAGGTACTTGCCGTCGGCGCGCTGGGAGACGTCCGGCGCCCAGAACCCGCCGCTGCCCGCCCACGACGGTTTGGTCGGCAGGGCGTCACCGCGGATCGTCCACGGGCCAGTGGGGGCGGAGGCCGTGGCGTACGGCGTGCGCCCGTGCCCGGAGCTGGTCGAGTACGCGTAGAACGTGCTGCCGAACTGGTCGACCTCGGGGTCCGGGAAGTCCTCGCCGATCACCAGTTTCGGCGCGACCGTGGTGGCCGACGCGGCGCCCGGCGCCACCAGCAACGCGGCCGCGACGATGACCAGCGCACCCAACGCACGTGAAATCTTCACGGTGTACCCCCAGGCTCTGGGAATCGTTGTCTAACAACTACCGCGCGGGGGTGCCCGCGGACCAGAGCCGTGCCTGGAAGTTGCCCGGATGTACCAGCGCTACAGGCCGTCGCGGGCGATCAGCTGCCGGGCGATGACCCCGCGCTGGATCTCGTTGGTGCCCTCGCCGACGATCATCAGCGGCGCGTCCCGGAAGTAGCGCTCCACGTCGAACTCGGTCGAGTAGCCGTACCCGCCGTGCACCCGGATCGCGTCGACGGTGATCTTCATGGCCGCTTCGGACGCGAAGAGCTTGGCCATGCCGGCCTCCAGGTCCGAGCGCGCGCCGGAGTCGTGGACGCGGGCGGCGTGCAGCAGGAGCTGGCGGGCCGCGCTGTACTGGGTGGCCATGTCGGCGAGCAGGTTCCCGACCGACTGGTGCTGCCAGATCGGCTTGCCGAACGTTTCCCGTTGCCGCGCATAGGCAAGCGCGTCGTCGAGGGCCGCCTTGGCCACGCCGGTGGCTCGCGCGGCGACCTGGATGCGGCCGATCTCCAGCCCGCTCATCATCTGCGCGAAGCCGTGCCCGGGTTCGCCGCCGAGCACGGCGGTGGCCGGGACGCGGCAGTCGTCGAGGAAGACCTCGCAGCTCTCCACGCCCTTGTAGCCGAGCTTGGGCAGGTCGCGTCCGATGGTGAGGCCAGGGGTCTCGGCGTCCACGAGCAGCACGCTGATGCCGTTGTGCGGTGGCTGAGCATCGCGATCGGTGCGGCAGAGCAGGGCGATGACGCCGGCGCGCCTCGCGTTGGTGATCCACGTCTTGGCGCCGTTGATCACCCAGTGGTCGCCGTCGCGGGTGGCGTTGGTCGCCAGGTGGGCGAGGTCGGAACCGCCGGCGGGCTCGGTGAGGGCCATGGTGGCGCGGATCTCGCCGGTGGCCATGCGCGGGAGGTAGGCGGCGCGCTGGTCGTCGGTGCCGAACTTCCCGAGCAGCGTGGCGACGACCGTGTGGCCGCCCATCGCGCCCGCGAGGCTCATCCAGCCGCGGGCGAGTTCTTCGGTGACCATCGCGAAGCACTCGGCGGAAACGCGCGTGCCGCCGTGTTCCTCGGCGATGGCGAGACCGTAGATGCCGAGCTGTTTCATCCGGTCGATGAGCTCGGCCGGATAGGTGTTGCCATGCTCCAGTTCCCGGGCGCTCGGGCGGACGTCGCGCTCGACGAAGTCGCGGACCACGGAGACGACGACTTGCTCTTCTTCGCTGATCACAGGCCCAGCGTGGGGGAGGACATGCCCACCCGGCAACGGGTGATCCTTTGGGGTGGGATTGGGCGTGTGACCCTCCGCATCGGGTCGATCACGTTCTAGCGTTGGCCCATGGGCAGAGAGAAAGCCGCGGCCGGCTACCGGGAGCTCGGCGCGGCCATGCGACGGATTCGGCAAGCGGCGGGCCTGACCGGACGGCAGGTGGCGCGAAAGACGGGCTGGGATCCCAGCCGGGTCTCGCGGATCGAGTGGGGCCAGATCAACATCGAGGTCTCGGAGTTGACTTGGTACCTGGGCATCATGCGGGTGGACAAGGAGGTCGCCCTGCCCCTGATCGACTTGTGCCGCCGCGCCAAGGAGGACAGAGGTCACTGGCTGAGCCCGCATGGTGAGTGGGTGCCAGACACCCTCAGCTCCCTGATCTACCACGAGTCCAAAGCCAGCGTGTCGATTCAATACGAGCCGCTGCTGGTGCCAGGGCTACTGCAGAGCGAGGGCTACGCGCGGGCGCTGATCAGCCGGGAAACTTGGCGAAAGGGCGCCGATGTGGACGCCTCGGTCGAGGTTCGCCTTGAGCGACAAGACGTCCTTGCTCGGAGCGACTGCAGCTTTGTCTTCTACGTCCATGAACATGCGCTCAACCTCGAGGTGGGCGGCCCTGCCGTCATGTACGAGCAGATGGTGACGCTGACCCTGCTCAGCGCAGCACCGAATGTCGATGTTCACATCGTGCCCAACTCGGCTGGCGAGCGGTCGGTGTTGGGGGAGGCCTTCGGGTTGTTCGAGTTCGAAGATCACAGCCCCCTTGTCCACCTCGATCTGTTCGCGACCACGTTGTGGTTGGAGGAGCCTGGCTTTGTAGAGCCATACCGTGGCTTGCTAGCTGGACTCGCCGACATCTCGGTCGATGCGGAAGAATCTCGGTCGTCCTTTGCCGCCTTGGCGGACAAGTACGAACGAGGGAGCATCGCCCATGCCGACGGCAAGTTGGAGGAAAAGTAGCTACAGCGGAGGCGGCGGCGGCAACTGCGTTGAGGTGGCTTGGCGGAAGAGCAGCTACAGCAACGGTGGCGGCAGCGACTGTGTAGAGGTCGCTTTTCGCCACCTCGAAACCGCTGTGCGGGACTCGAAGAACGCCGGGCCTGAGCTGCACTTTCCGGTCACCTCCTGGCACACGTTCCTCCACCAGCCGCTTTCCGGAAGCTGATCGTCCGGATCTCGGGTTACCGTGCTCGGCGTGAGGGAGACGGTTGACCCGGGGAAGATCACGATCGTGCCCGCCAACGAGGCGAGCTGGGACGACCTGCTCGCCGTCTTCGGCAAGACCGACTACGCGCCCCGCTGCCTGTGTCAGGCCTTCAAGACCCAGGGCTGGCACTGGGCCGAGCTGGGCCACGACGCCCGCGTCGAACGCCTGCAAGCCCAGACCCACTGCGGCGACCCGGACGCCGAGACCACCAGCGGCATCGTCGCCTACCTCGACGGCGAGCCGGTCGGCTGGTGCGCGGTCGAACCCCGCACGGCCTACCTGCGCCTGGTCGCCGGCCGCAGCCCGGTCTACTGGAAGGGCCGCGACGAGGACAAGGAAGACGACACCGTCTGGGCGGCGACGTGCTTCGTCACGCGCAAGGAGTACCGCCACCGCGGCGTCATGTACGAGCTCGCGAGGGGCGCCGTCGAGTTCGCCCGCTCACGCGGCGCCAAGGCGCTCGAGGCCTACGGGATGATCACCGAGCCGGGCAAGGAGATCACCTGGGGCGAGCTGCATGTCGGCAGCGTCAACGCCTTGGCCGACGCGGGCCTGGTCGAGGTCAGCCACCCGACCAAACGCCGCGTGGTCATGCGCATCGATTTCTAGGCTTCTAGGCGAAGTACCCGAGCGCGGCCACCGCCAGCGCCAGGAACGCCGCCGGGAACGCGATGTTGTGGAACACCCGCGCCCGGACGTGCGCGCCCACGGCCCCAACGAAGAACAACACCAGGCCGATCGCGGCGGCCAGGCCCAACCCCCGCAGGCCGAGCAGCCCGGCCACCAGCCCGGCGACGCCTGCGCCCTCCAGCACAGCCAGGTAGGGGATCCACCGTTCGTGCACGCCAACTTCGGCGGCGTTCTTCAACATGAACTGGGCCCGGGCGAGTTTGGCGACCACTTCGAACGCGTTGGCCAGCACGCAGCCGATGGTCGCGGCGAGCAGTACGATCATGGGTGTCCCTTCGGGTGGTGCTCGTCAGGCGGTCGTTCCCGCCCCTCCTGACGCCACGCACGCACGAAAGGTGACCCTCCCCGTGGAAGATCTTTTCGAGGCGGCCCGACCTCGGCTGCTGTCGCTGGCGCACCGGATCTGCGGCTCGCACCACGACGCCGAGGACGTCGTCCAGGCCACGTGGCTGCGGCTGCGATCGGTCGATCCGGCGGAGCTGACCAACCCGGACGGCTGGCTCACCACGACGGCGACGCGGTTGTGCCTCGACCTGCTGCGATCTCGCCGGCGGCGTGGCGAGCTGCCGTTGCTCGCCGCCGACCTCCCGGCCGACCAGCTCACCGCCGACGAGGAGTTCCTGCGCCGCGAGGACGTCTCCCGAGCGCTGCTCGTGCTGCTCGGCGAACTGTCGCCCCGCCAGCGCGTGGCCTATGTGCTGCACGACCTCTTCGCGGTGCCGTTCGACCAGGTCGCGGCTGTGCTCGACACCGCGCCGGCGTCGGCGAAGAAGCTGGCCAGCCGGGCCCGGCGCAGCCTCGCCGAGGCGGAGCCGCCCGAACATGTCAGCGGGGACTTCGCCGTGATCGACGCGTTCCTGGCGGCCGCGCGGGGCGGGGACATCGCGCGGTTGGTGACCTTGATGGCGCCCGACGCGGTCCGCTCGGCCGACGTCCGCCTGCTGCCCACCGGGACGCCGGCCGAGGTCCGTGGCGCGACCGCGGTCGCGAATGAGACGAGGTCCTTCGCCGACCGGATCTCCGTGGCCGTGCCGCTGCTCGTCGCTGGTGCGCCCAGCGCGGTCATCGCGCCCGGCGGACACCCGTGGGCCCTCGTCCGGTTCGGGCTCCGAGACGGCCTGGTCACCCGGATCGACATCACGCCTTGGGTCAGTCCCGCATCCGGGCTTTGAGGACGTCGACCTCACAGCCTGGCGTGGCCGGGTCGTAGCCGTGTTCGGACAGCCAGCGGATCGCCACCAGGCTGCGCATCGACCACCACGCGCGGATCACGTCGACGTCGACGCCCGTGCCGTATCCGGCCAGGACGTCGTCGAGGCGCTCCTCGTGTCCGTGGGTCAAGATGGCGAGATCGAACAGGGCATCACCCGGGGCCGCTTCGGACCAGTCGAGCACGCCGGTGACCTCGTCGCCCTCGCCGACGAAGACGTGGCAGACCTGCAGGTCGCCGTGGATGAACACCGGGGTCCACGGCCGCAGCGCGGCCTCGGCGATCTCGCGGTTGCGCAGGACCAGATCGGCGGGCAGGACGCCGTGGGTCAGCAGCCACTCGCATTCGCCGTCGAGTCTGGCGGTGAGCTCGTCGACGCTGCGGCCGGGCCACGGCGGCAGCGGCGCTTCGTGCAGCTTCCGGATGGCCGCACCTGCCGCGGCCCACGCCGCCGAAGACGTGGTCGACGGCTCGCCGAGGCGGCCGAGCGCCTTCCCCGGGAGGGCGGCGAGCGCGAGCACGGGCGGCTTGCGCCACAACACTTCCGGCGTGGGAACGGGCGCCATCGCCATCGCCTGGACCTCGACGTCGATGTTGGCCTGATCGACGTCGATCTTCAGGAACACGTCGCCGACGCGCAGCGTCGCCCGCTGCTGGTGGGCGACGACGACTTCGATCTCCGGCACGTCAACCATGCTGACCATGCCGGCCATTGTCGCGAGCACGAATGGCCGGCGTCATCCGGTTTACCCGGGGCGTGGAATGTATCGCTGCTGTATTCGGTCGCTTAGTGTGTTCAAGTGCCTACGCCCACGCCGCCGAAGTGCGGGAAGCTGGTGGCGAGCACCGCGGTACACCGACGCCGGCTGCGCCGGGTGCCGACGGCGCTCGTCGTGATCGGCGCCGTGGCCGCGTTGGCCGCCGCGATCACCGGTGCGGCCGTGCCCCTGCCGGCGCTGGGGTTCGTCTCACCCGGTCACTGGGTCTACAGCACGATCCTGCGGGCGGCCGTGCACGTGGACGGTGCGACGGGTTCGATCGACGCGAGCGTGCCGGTGAACGCGGCCGCCGATTCGCAGGTGGTGCAGGGCGAGTCGTCCGGGTACGTGGTCGACTCCGGCAAGGTCACGGTGTTCGGCAAGTCCGACCTGAATGTCGATGGCACGATCGCGGCGCCGGCCGGCGAGGTGCCGCTGGCGATCGAGGGCGAGGGCGGGCCTTACCTGGTCTACCGGCACTCCGGGAAGGTGACCCGGCTCGGCGACCAGCCCGTGGCGATCCCGGTCGGTGGTCCGCTGACCGACCCCGTGCTCACCGCCGACGGCACGATGTGGTTGCTGCGCAAGGACAACGGCCGCGTGTGCGAGCTGCTGCCGGGCGCTTCGACGGTCTCGACTTGCCCGGCCCAAGCGCCGGCCGGACATCAGGGTGCCTTGTCCTTGCTGTCCGGGAAGCCGAACTACGTCGACACCACCCAAGGAACGCTGTACTCGCTGGGGGAGAACGGTTTCGGGCCCGCGATCGGCCTCGGCGGACCAACCGGCCCGCACCTCAAGGCCGCGGACACCGATGTCTCCGGGCGGCTGGCGTTGCTGGACCCGGACACGCACACGTTGCGCCTGGTCGATCCGAACGCGCCGTCGGCCGCGCCGGTCGTCGTGCACCTGCCCGAGAAGGGCGAGTTCGACGGACCGACCGCGGGCGGGTCGATCGTCGCGGTGGTCGATCGGTCGACCAACACCGTGCTCACCTACGACGGCCAGGGCAAGGAACGCGACCACGAGGTCATGCCGAAGGAGGCCGGCAAGCCGCGGCTGACCAAGGGCGACGACAACCGGGTGTACGTGGAGGGTGACAAGGGCACGCACGTGATGGTCGTCGGGGACGACGGTGCGGTCGACGACGTGCCGCTGGACCACGCGCCCGATCGTCCGTCCACTCAGGACCCCGGGAAGAAGCTGGGTGTCCCCGAGAAGCCGGATGTCCCTGTGGAGACACCGGATCCTCCCGATCGCGACGTTCGGAGCCAGGAGCCGCCGCCGACGCACGAGCAGCACGCCCCGCCGGCCACCGAGCGGCACGAGCCGCCGCCGTCCCACGAGCCGCCAGTGGTGTCGGCGAGTCCGCCGGGCGCTCCCGGTGGGGTCAGCGCGACCGCCGGTTCGGCGTCGGCGACCGTCCGGTGGTCCGGGGCATCGGCCAACGGGGCCGCGGTGACCGGGTACCACGTGACGTGGAGGTCGTCGGTGGGCGGCGGGTCGCGTGACGTCGATGGCGGCTCCCGATCGGTGACCGTGTCGGGGCTGCGCAACGGCGTTCGCTACACGTTCAGCGTCACCGCGCAGAACGACGCGGGTCGGGGCGCGGCGGCGTCGGCCTCGGTGACGCCGGTCGGCGCGGCGTCGGCACCCCAGGTGAGCGCCCTGTACGACGGTGAGGAAGGCACCGCGCTGGTGAGCTGGAAGCAGCCCGCCCTCGGCGGTGGCACCCTCGTGCACTACACGATCGACGCGACCGGCATGGCGCAGCGGACGTCGACGGGCACTTCCATGCTGTACACCGACCTGCCGCACAACGGGCAGGCGGTCACGTTCACCGTGCGCGCGATGACCAGTTCCGGTGGCAAGACGGTCACCGGCGCGGCGGGCTCGTACACGTGGCCGGGTGATCACGGCAGTGCCACGAACATCACGATCACGCGGGGCCCGAAGAACTGCCCCGACCACCCGGACGAGCCGACGTGCGCGCAGATGCACGTGGTGATGACCGGGTTCGCGCCGAACACCCGGTACGCGATCACGCCGCACTCCAGCAACGACGGCTACGACGCCGGGGACGACCACGAGACCACGGACTCGTCGGGCAGCGTCACCTTCGACACGTTCCAGTACTACGGGGTCGGCGACGAGGTCTGGGTGACCGCTCGCTACGACGGCAACACCATCGAGTCCAACCACATGACGTGGACGGCGTCCTGACCCGGTGGCTCAGTCGTCTCGGTGGTCGTTCCCGGAGTCGATGATGTCGTCGACCGCTCAGGCCTTCCTGGACACGGTGTAGGCGCGGCTCATTTCCGTTGCATGTCGGCTTCGAAGACCAAGCAGTCCACAAGGGACGGCCAGCTGCGAACCGGGTTCTCCTTCATCTCCTCGGCCAGGTGCGCCGCCCCGCCCGGTTCGACCCAGTACAGCTGGTAGCCGCCGTGCATGGCCACCATGGTCGAGCCGGGGACGATGAAGGAACCCCAGCCGAGCTCCTCGACGAGCTCGTGCATCTCGTCGGCGAGCTCCACCACCTTTGGGTACCGCAGGTCGGTGCCCCGCATCAGGTCGCCGGTCTTGCGGCCCATCCGCAGCAGGAACTGCTCGTACTGCTCGGGCAGGGCGTCGACCCGCTGGGCCACGCGCACCTCCGCCACCTCGTCGGGCGTGCACCCGACGAGGGTCTGGGGGGTGGCGATGCCACGGGCGACGAGGTAGTCGGCGAGCTCGCCGACGGTGCTGACCACTGCTGTCCTTCCGGGTTGCGAGCGGCCCTGACCCGGTGGCTCAGTCGTCTTGGTGGTCGTTGCCCGAGTCGATGATGTCGTCGACGCTCAGGCCTTCCTGGATCATGGCGTAGGCGCGGCCCATTTCCGTTGCGCTGCCTTGGAAGGCGGCGCGGACCTCCGGATCGTTGAAGTGGCGCGGGCTGGTGATGTCGCGCCAGGTCAGCTCGCCGTCGTCGACCTTCTTCTGGAGGTCCTTCATGGCCTTCGGGGCGTCCGCGCTCTTCGCGTACTCCTCGATCCGTTCGATGTCGCGGCCGGACAGGCCGGGGCGGTTGGTGCGCTGCTCCACCTGTTCCGCCTTGGCGATGGCCTCGTCCAGGCTCGCCTCCGCGGCCGTCAACCGCTCCATCGCGGCGCGGATCTCGGGGTGCTGCAACGGGTCGGTCATGTCAGTCCTTCGTCGATGTCTGGCCTGGCCGGGCGTGTCCCACATCCGACACGGGTGTGTCCCACACTCGCGTCGCCTGTGTCCCACATTCGACTGTGGAACACACCCCGCGTGAGTGTGGGACACACCCTGCTTGAGTGTGGGACACACCCCGCGTGAGTGTGGGACACGCCTTGTTCGGGCGGCTGGCGTTAGCCGGGAGTCGGGTGGGTCACGACGATCCAGTTTTCGTCTTCTTCTTCGGTCAGGCCGACCACCGGGGAGCCGCCCGCGGCGATCGCCACGAAGTCGATCTTGCCAGTGCGCTCCTGCAGCCGCTCCAGGAACGGTTCGGCGGGCAGACGCACGTGGTACCACGGCATGCTGCTCGTCCCCGGCCCCGAGATCAGCAGGTGGCATGCGTCGTTCTCGTCCAGCACCCCGGCCGCGCGGGCCCGGGTGCGCCATGCCTGCTCGGTGCGCCCGAGCTCGTCAGGCGCATCCGAGTCCACCCGCTCGTCCGGTTCCACGGCCAGGTTGATGACCGACTTGAACGCCTGCCACGGCGTGACACCGTGGACGTCGGCGGACGAGCCGAGCACGGTGAACCCGAGCCCGGTCAGCGTCGCGGGCACGTCGATCGGCGTCGTCATCCGCGGTTCTCCTCTCGGCCGGTCATCAGGACGGCGGGGTCACACCGTAGAAGATGTGGTGCTTGCCGCCCATCTGCCCGTACCGCTCGACGTCCCGGTTGTGCGCGTCGCTCCAGCCGAAGTCCACGAAGTTGCGCGACGGGTCGCCCTTCGGCTCACCGGCGTGGAAGTGCGGTCCGGGCGCGTTCGGGTCGTTGGTGTGCTCGGCGATGACCCGCGAACCGTTGTCGGTCTCGAACTGGCGGTACACGCCGTGCGAGCCGCGGTCCTCGGAGTAGCGGTAGTTCGGGTCGCCGTGGCGGTTGTGGTCGTCGCCGACCTCCCACACCTGGTCGGGTTCGGTGCCGCGCGGGATGCCCGCCCGGTCGTACGCCGCGTTCAGCGCGTCATCACGCGTGGCGTGGTAGGTGTTGCACGGCGCCAGGCCCAACGGGTCCAGCCACTCGAACGGGTTGTTCACGTACGCGTTCGGGTTGGCCGACGGCGTGAGCCCCAACGGGTCGGTGCTGACGTAGCGGGCCGACTCGGGGTCGTAGTAGCGGTGGAAGTTGTAGTGCCAGCCGGTTTCCGGGTCGTGGTACTGGCCGGGGAACCGCAACGGCATCTCGACGCCGTCGGCACCCGACGTGCCGACCACGTGCCCCCACACCGAACGGCGCTGGTGCCACGCGACGTTGCCGTCGGTGTCGAGCAACTCGGTCGGCGTGCCGACCAGGTCGGTGACGATCGCGAAGAACTGCTCGTCCACCTGGTCCTGCCGGCGCACCACCTGGGTGAGCGGCTTGTAGCTGCCACGGTGGTAGGTCCAGCAGGTGGTCGTCCCGCCCGACTCGGTCTGTTCGGCGAGCACGTCGCCGTCCCAGCAGAACGTGGTCTCCGCGGCCACCTCGCCGTGCTCGGTGAGGCGCTGCTTGGCGATGCGGCGGCCCAGCGCGTCGTAGCGGTAACGCCACCGGGTGCCGTCGGGTGTCACGACCCCGGTCAGCCGGTCTTCGGCGTTCCACGTGTAGCGCCACGTCGCGGGCTTGTGCGACAGGCGCTTGGCCTGGCGCAGCACGACCCGGCCGTTGCGGTCGTGCTGGAAGCGGGTCGATCCCGCACGCACGAGCCGGTTGTCGACGTACTCGCGGTCGCCCGCCGTGTCGTCGCCGCCCGGCCAGGACGCCTCGGCCAGGTTGCCGGTGGCGTCGTAGCGATAGCGCTCCTGCCAGCTCGGCCCGTCGACCGCGGTCACGCGGCCCTGATCGTCCAGGGTCAGGGTGCGGTCGCCGTCGAGCTGGTCCTCGATGGCGGTCAGCTGGCTGTTGAACCGGTAGCGGAAGCGGCGCTGGCGCACCGTCCCCGCCGCCGAGGTGATCGTCTGACCGGTGAGCCCGAACGTCGGGTCCCACGACTGGTCGAAGGTGACGGCGTCGACCTGGCGGCGCACCTCGTGCCCCGAGCCGTCGTAGGCGAAGGTCATGGTGCGCCCGGCGGTGCTCATCGCCACCGGACGGCGGTTGGCGTCGTACTGCCAGGTCGTCTCGCTGCCGCTGGGCAGGCGCCGCAGCACCCGGTTGCCCGCCGGGTCGTAGCCGTACGTGCTGACCCGCCCGTTGACCGCCTCGGCCACGACCCGGCCGAGCGGGTCGCGGGTCATGGTCACCTCGGCGTCGGCGTTGACCGCGCGCACGAGCCGGCCCATGGCGTCGAACTCGAACTCCGACACCAGGTCGCCGCTCTGCTTGCGGGTCACCTTGCCCATCGCGTCGCGGGCGTACTCCCAGCGCTCGCCCGCGCCGTTGACCCGGGCGACCAGCTGACCGGCCGCGTCGTACTCGTAGGAGACCGGCCGGCCCGCGAAGTCCGTCTCGCGCACCAGACGATCCGCGGCGTCGTACTCGTAGACCCAGCTCTGGCCCGCGCCGTTGGTCACGCGCGTCAGGTTGAGGTTGGTGTCGTAGCTGAACGCCAGCGTCGACCCGTCGGGCAGGGTCTGCAGCCGTGGCAGGTCGAAGTGCGTGGTGATCGTCCGGCTGACCGCGCCGCTCGCGTCCTGGAACTCCAGCTGGGCGCCTTCGCCGTCGAAGCGCCACTGCTCGGTGCCGCCGTTGGGGGCGGTCCGCGCGATCATCCGGCCTTCGATGCTCCACTGGTAGCGCGTGCGCCCGCCCAGGGGATCGATGGTCTCGGCGATCCGGCCGAACGGGTCGCGCACGTGGCGCAGCTGCGCGCCCAGCGGGTCGGTGATCTCCACCGGCAGGCCGGCCGCGTCGGTGCGCACGGTGCGCACCGCGCCCGCCTCGTTGACCGCGCGCACGAGGTGCCCGGCCTTGGTGTACTCGTAGCGGCGCACGAAACCGGCAGGATCGGTGCGGGCCACCAGGTTCCCGCACTCGTCGTACTCCTGGCGCCACGTGCTGCCGTCGGCGTCGACCACGGTCGTCGGCTGGCCGAACGCGTTGTACTGGGCCCTGGACTCCGTGCCGTCCGGGCGCACGACCCGGACCAGGCGGCCATCGGCGTCGAAGTCGCGGCGGGTGGTGCGGCCCAACGGATCCGTGCGGCTGACGAGCTGGTTGTGCTCGTCCCAGACGGAAGTGGTGGTGTTGCCCAGCGGGTCGGTCACCGCCACGACGTTGTGCCGTTCGTCCATCAGGTAGATGGTCGTGTTGCCCAGCGCGTTGGTGAACCGCGTCGTGCGCCGCACCGGGTCGTGCACGAAGGTGCCGTTGAGGAAGCCGTCGGAGCCCTCGTTGGCGATGCAGCGACCGTTCTGGTCGTAGAGGTAGCGGTACCAGCGGCCGTTGCGGTCGGTCCACTGGGTGATGCGGCCGTCGCTGTCGTAGGTGAACACCAGCGGGCGGTCGGAGGAGTTGGTGACGGTGGCGAGGTTGCCTGCGTCGTCGTGCCCGAACTTGACGAGCGTGACGTCGCGGCCCGCCGGGTTGTTCAGCCGCAGCTCGGTCACCCGGCCCGCGTCGCTGAGGACGTCCACGCGGTAGCCGCCGGAGTGGCGCACCGCGGTGACCACGTCGCCCGGCGCGCGGTCGAAGTCGATCCGGTTGCCGTTGCGGTCGACGACCGCGGTGAGCGGCCGGTCGATCGTGGGCCGCTCGGGGAAGTGCAGGGTCCGGCCGGTCTCGTGCTGGGTGAGCTCGTAGCCGGTCGCGGACCTGGTCAGCGGCCAGCGCGGGCCGGCCTGGGGCAGGACCGTCTCGCCGACGCCCTGCGTCGGGTAGACCAGCAGCATGCCGTCCTCGGCGACGAACACAGCGCCTTCGCGGTCGACCTCGAGGCGCTGGTCGAGCGTGCTGGCCCAGCTGCGGCCGAACGAGCGGCCCGCGCGGTAGCTCGACACGTGCGTGCGCCGCAGCACGAGGGGGAGCACGCCGAGCAGTTCGGCGTCCAGCTGGGTGAGCACGACGTCGCCGGTGGCCACGTCCACCGGGTCGTTCTCGCAGGGCCGCCAGTCGTCCGGCGTCCGGGTCGCGTTCGGATCGGCCGGGCGGTTCGGGGAGGCGTTCGGGTCGTTCTTGGGCGTCGAGTTCGGGTCGCCCGGCTTGGTCGTGGTGCTCGCCGGCACCGTGCCGTCGCCGTTGTTGTTGCTGCCCTTGTCGGTGTTGCCGTGCGGGTTCGTGGGCTCGTGCGCGTGGGTGTGGGCGTTGCTCGCCGCCGACGCGGCCGAGGTGGCGCCGTCCTTGACGTCGCCGAAGCCGTCCTTGATGTTGTCCACGCCGCCCTTGGCCGTGGCGACGCCCTCGCCGGTCTCGTTGGCCACGTTGACCAGGTCGTTGAGGTTGCGGACGTCCTTGAGCTTGGACAGCGCGGAGCCGACCTGCTTGATGCCCTGGATGACCTGCTGCGCGCCCTCGATGATCGACTTGATGCCGTTGATCAACGACATGATGGCGTTGTAGAGCTCGATGCCGTCGTAGACGAGCTTGACCGCGCGGGCCCAGCCCACCACCGGGATCGGCAGCATGGCCGCGGCTTCGATGAGCTTGTCGACCAGCTTCTTGATCAGGTCGAGGATCTTGCCGCAGGCCTTGTTCGAGCCGTCGGCGACCTTGTTGAGCGCGATCCCGATCAGCTTCGCGGCCTGCGCGTCGGCCTCGATCGCGAGCGTCCACTGGTTGCCGATCAGGCCCTTGAACGCCTGCGCGGCGTCGCCGGTCCACGCCTGGTCGAGCTCCTGCAGACCGGAGTTGAGGTTGTTGCGCACGGCCTGCAGGGCGTCGCAGACGTTCTCCCACTCGCCGGCCTGCTTGGCGATCTTCTCGAAGTCACCGGTGATCGGCTCGACGATCGTCTTGACGAGGCTCTCGCCGACGACCTTGCGCCACACCCAGTCGACGGCCTGGACCTCGATGCCCGCGTCCTGCACGGCCTGCTCGACGGTCGGGCCGCCGGAGGTGTCGGGCTCGCGGTTGAGCAGCGCGACGGGGTCTTGGGTGTCCTGATATCCGGTCACGACCCCGCCTTGATGTTGTCCATGGTCTTCTTGGCGTTGGTGTCGTGCTTCTCGTACTCGGTGACCGCGGCGTCAAGGTTGGTCTTGACCTTGGCGAGCTTGTCGTGACCGGACTGCAGGGCGTCGGTGTAGAGGCCGACCACACCGTCGACGATCGGCACGAGAAGGGCCAGCAGGCCGGTGAACCCGCTCGTGTCCGCGCCCTTGGTCGACGCGTGTTGCTTGATCGCCGAGAAGTGGTTGACCGCACGGTCGAGCTGACCGCTGTAGCCCTTCAACTCCTCGGGTTCGACGTGGAAGCCTGACACCCCTGCACCTCGTGTTCGCCCAGCGCTTGTCCCCCGGCGCGGGCAACGCTAGCCGAACGTCATCCGGTCCGTCCCCGGAATGGGCTAATCGGACAACAGCCGGTCAAAGGGTGTCGGCTCCTCGAAGTCGTCGGCCGGGGGCTTGCGCGGGCCGAGGCCGGTGACCAGCGCGGCGAACTCGCCCGCGGCGCGGTTGATCCGCTCGGCGAGGGCGCCCGCGTGCTCTCCGAAGTCCGACGTGGCCGCGTAGACGGCGGTCGGCACGACGTGGGCGCGCAGGTAGCCGAACAGCGGGCGCAGCGCGTGTTCGAGCGCGAGCGAGTGCCGTTCGGTGCCGCCGGTCGCGGCGATCAGCACGGGCATGCCCGCGAGCGCTTCGTGGTCCAGGACGTCGAAGAACGCCTTGAACAGCGCGCTGTACGAGGCGGTGAAGACGGGCGTGACGGCGATCAGGCCGTCCGCCGCGGTCACCGCCTCGATGGCGTGGCGCAGCGGCTCGGACGGGAAGCCGGTGAGCAGGTGGTCCACCAGCGCGTGGGCCAGTGGGCGCAGCTCGATCACCTCGACCTCGGTGCCCGGCAGGGCGAGCCGGGTCGCCTCGGCGAGCTGGTCGGCCAGCACGCGGGTGGCCGACGGGCTGGACAGGCCCGCCGACACCACAGCGATCTTGTTCATGAGGCCACCATTTCCTTTGCTGTCACCAGGCTGGCGTGCGTCGGGGCGTCCGGGACGCCCGGGGCACGCAGGGACGCGAACTCCTTGCGCAGCACCGGAACCACTTCCTCACCGAGCAGGTCCAACTGCTCCAGCACGGTCTTGAGCGGCAGGCCCGCGTGGTCGACCAGGAACAGCTGGCGCTGGTAGTCGCCGACGTACTCCCGGAAGGAGAGCGTGCGGTCGATCACCTGTTGCGGGCTGCCCACCGTCAACGGCGTCTGCTCGGTGAAGTCCTCAAGGGACGGTCCGTGGCCGTACACCGGCGCGTTGTCGAAGTACGGGCGGAACTCACGAACCGCGTCCTGGGAGTTCTTGCGCATGAAGACCTGACCGCCCAGGCCGACGATCGCCTGCTCCGCGGTGCCGTGGCCGTAGTTCTCGTAGCGCCTGCGGTAGAGCGCCACCATCCGCTTCGTGTGCGAGGCGGGCCAGAAGATGTGGTTGGCGAAGAAGCCGTCACCGTAGTACGCGGCCTGTTCGGCGATCTCCGGGCTGCGGATCGAGCCGTGCCACACGAAGGGGGCCACGCCGTCGAGCGGGCGCGGGGTCGAGGTGAAGCCCTCCAGCGGCGTGCGGAACTTGCCCGCCCAGTTCACCACGTCCTCGTCCCACAGCTTGCGCAGCAACGCGTAGTTCTCCACGGCCAGCGGGATGCCCTCGCGGATGTCCTTGCCGAACCACGGGTAGACCGGGCCGGTGTTGCCGCGCCCGAGCATCACGTCGACGCGGCCGTCGGCCAGGTGCTGCAGCATCGCGAAGTCCTCGGCGATCTTCACCGGGTCGTTCGTGGTGATCAGCGTTGTCGACGTCGACAGCTGCAGGGTCGAGGTCTGCGCGGCGATGTAGCCGAGCAGGGTGGTGGGCGAGGACGGCACGAACGGCGGGTTGTGGTGCTCGCCGGTGGCGAACACGTCGAGCCCGACCTCTTCGGCCTTGCGCGCGATCGCGACCATGCTCTTGATCCGCTCGAACTCGCTCACCGTGGTGCCCGTGGTGGGGTCCTCGGTGAGGTCGCCGACGGTGAAGATGCCGAACTGCATTTCCGCTCCTTCGGTAGTTCAAATCTGAACCACACGCCCGTCAACGGCGTCGCTGCCGATGTTATTCCCGTAGGCTGAATCTGTACGAGAGGAGCGCGATGGCCGAGCTGTCCAGGGCCGAGCAGACCGCGTGGCGCGCCTACATCGACTCGAGCCTGCGCCTGGAGACCCGGCTCGACGAGGACCTGCGTGCCACCTGCGGGCTCAGCCTGATCGACTACCACGTGCTGGTGCTGCTCTCCGAGGCGCCGCAGCGCCGCCTGCGCATGCGTGAGCTCGCCGACCGTCTCGTGTTCTCCCGCAGCCGGGTCACCTACCAGGTCGACTCGATGAGCAAGCGCGGCCTGGTCGTGCGCGAGCCCGCCCCCGACGACGCGCGTGGTTCCCGCGCGGTGCTGACCGCGACCGGGCTGGAGGCGTTGCTGGGGGCCGCGCCCAAGCACGCGGCGGTGGTGCGGGCGCTGTTCGTCGACCTGCTCGACGACCGCGACCTCGCCGACGTGACCAGGATTTTCGGCAAGCTGCGCGACCACCTGGCATGACCGGTCGCGTCGCTGGGTAAACGGTCGGCATGGGCATCGCCGAGCGAGTGAAGAAGGCCGCGCACCAGGTCCAGCAGGCGTATGCGGGCAGCGAGGAGCGGCCGCTGGGCGGCTACCTCGCGGTGATGGGCGCCTACGGCGGCGTCGCGACCGGGCTGGTCGCGCTCGGCAAGGCGACCGGGGCGCGGCTGCCGGACCGCTGGACCGTCGGCGACGCGGCGATGCTGGGCGTGGCGACGTTCAAGGCGAGCCGGCTGCTGACCAAGGATGCGGTGACCAGCCCGCTGCGCGCGCCCTTCACCAAGTTCGAGGGTCCCGCCGGGGATGGCGAGGTCAACGAGTCGGTGCGGGGCACCGGCGTGCAACACGCGGTGGGAGAGCTGCTGGTCTGCCCGTTCTGCACGAACGTGTGGGTGGGTGGCGCGCTCGGCGCGGGCATGGTCTTCGTGCCACGGCTGACCCGGCTGGCCACCCTCGTGCTCACCGCGTTCGCCGCCGCCGACGCGCTGCACCTGGCCTACGACAAGGCAAAGCAGAGCGTCGAGGGCTAGCCGGGCAGCGGGGGAGCGTCCTTGTCGAGCAGGTCCTCGAGCAGGTCGCCGTGCTCGTCGACGCGGTCGAGCACGTCCTCGGCGGTGAAGGTCAGGTCCTCGACCGCTTCGGCCTCCTCGACCTCCTCCCACGTCACGGGCGTGGACACGGTCGGGTAGGTGCGCCCACGCAGTGAATAGGCCGCGATCGTCGTCTTGTGCGGGTTGTTCTGACTCCAGTCGATGAACACCCGGTCCTTGCGCTGGACCTTCGCCATCACCGCGGTCACCTGGTCGGGCGTCTCCTTGGCCAGCCGCTCGGCCAGCGCCTTGGCGTAGCCCGACGGCGCGCCGGGATCGTCGGTGGCGATCCGGCAGTAGAGCTGCATGCCCTTGGAACCCGACGTCTTGGCGTACGCGGTCAGGCCGTCCTCGGCCAGCGCGTCGCGCAACCGTGACGCGACCCGGGCGCAGTCGACCACGGTGGTGCCCGGACCCGGATCGAGGTCGAACACCAAGCGGTCCGGTGGATTGCGCTCCGGCTCCGCCGTCACCGTCCACTGTGGAACGTGCAGTTCCAGTGCGGCCAGGTTCGCCGACCAGACCAGCCCGGGCAGGTCGTCGAGCAACGGGTACGTCACCGAGCCGGGGCCGCGGCCGGAGCGGGCGCCGCTGCTGGGCAGCCGGACCGTGCGCAACCAGTCGGGCGCGTGCGACGGCGCGTTCTTCTCGAAGAACGGCTCCGCGTCCACGCCGTCGGGGTAGCGGATGAACGTCACCGGGCGGTCGGCGATGTGGGGGAGCAGGATCGGCGCGATCCGGCTGTAGTAGTTGATCACCTCGCCCTTGGTGAACCCGTCGGCCGGGTAGAGCACCTTCTCCAAATTGGACAGACGAAGGCGGCGGTCGCCGACCTGGACGGTGACCTTGCTCTGCGGCGGTTCCGGCGCGGGCGGCGGGGGTGCGTCGTCCAGACGGGGCACCGTGATCTCCTCGGGGTCGCGGTCCGGTCGCAGGCCGCGCCAGCTGGTGTGGCGCAGCCGTCGTTCGGTGCGGGTGTACTGGCGGTACACCACCTCACCGACCAGCTCAGGCTGCACCCAGTGGGCGTTGCGCAGGTCGTCGGCGTCGAGCTTCGCGGGGAACGGGGGCTTCTTGCGGGCGAGCGGCTTGAGCTTGGCGAAGATGTCGCGGCGGACCCGTTCGGTGAACCCGGTGCCGACGTCGCCGAGGTAGGTCAGCTCACCGGTGTCCGGGTCGTGCGCGCCGAGCAGCAGCCCGCCGAAGCGCACCGAGCTGTCGCTCTGGCCGGGGCGCCAGCCGCAGATGATCACCTCCTGCGTGCTGATCAGGGGGTGCTTGAGCCACGCCTTCGTGCGCGTGCCGGGGCGGTAGGTGCTGTCGCGTTGCTTGGCGACCAGGCCTTCGTAGCCCAGCTCGGCCACTTCGGCGAGCAGGTCGTGCGGCGTGCGTCCGGCGGCGACCAGGTCGTCGTGGGTGAACGCGGGGACCAGGGACACCGGCGCGGCGACGTCGAACCGCTCCAGCAGGTCGCGGCGGGTCGTGTACGGCTCGTCCAGCAGGCTCCGGTCGCCGAGGCGCAGCAGGTCGAACAGGAGGAACTCGAGGGTGCCGGCGACCGCGTCCGGGTGCGCCTTGAGCTTGCGGCCGGGGTAGCCGCCCCGGCGGTGCTGCAGCAGCGAGAAGCTCGGGCGGCCACGTTCGTCACGCACCACGATCTCGCCGTCGAACACCGCGGGCGTGCCGTCCAGCAGCGGGGCGAGCACCTTCCCGGCGCCCTTGGCCAGGACGTTGAACTCGGGGGTCAGGTCGTTGCCGTTGCGGCTGATCAACTGGGCCACGCCGGTGGCGGAGATGCCGAGGTGGGCGCGGTACCCGTCGTACTTGTACTCGTAGACGTAGCGGGGCCCGACCGGCAGCGTGCCGCCGTCCGGGGACGCGAGCATGGGCTTGATCCACGCCGGCATGCCGCCGTTGTCCGCCATCCTCGCCTCCCCGGTTCGTCGGTGGGGACGCTACCCGGCGCGCAGCACGACGCGACCCGAATTGGCGCGCGTCGCGATCAGGTCGATCGCCGATCGCACCTGGTCAAGGGGGTACACCACGTGTCGCGGGCGCAGCCGGCCCGCCGCGAGCAGCTCCCAGAGCTGGGCCCGGCGCCGGTCGAGCAGCTCCGGCTGGGTCCGGGCCAGCAGGCCCACCGAGAACCCGGTCACGGTCTTGAGCTCGCCCAGCAGGCTGCCCGCGTCGACGCTGCCGCCGCCCGCGCTGAACGCCACGAGCCGGCCGTGCGGCGCCAGCGCGGCGACCCCGCGTTGCACCTGGTCACCGCCGACGCCGTCGAGCACCACGTCGACCGGTTCGGTCAAGGCTTGGTCGTAGGTCACCACGTCGTCGGCGCCGCACTCGCGGACGAACGCCGCCTTGTCCGCCGACCCGACCGCGCCGACCACCCGGCCCGCGCCCAGCGTCGACGCCAGCTGCACCGCGAGGTGTCCGACTCCGCTGGCCGCCGCGTTGACTAGCACCGACTCGCCCGCCTCGAACCGCCCGGCGCGCAGCGCGCTCAACGCCACGAGCCCGCCCCGCACCAGCGCGAGCGCGTCGGCGGCGTCGACCTCCGGCGGCACGCGGCTGACCAGACGTGGATCGGCCAGTACCAGTTCGGCGTAGGCACCGGCGAACACCACGCCACCCACCCGGTCGCCGACGGCGTAGGCGCTCGCCTCGTCGCCGACGTCGACCACCGTGCCGACCACCTCGGCGCCGGGGGAGACCGGCTCGTCGGCATTGGCCAGCATCCGGACCAGGCCGATGCCCGCGCCGACGACTTCGGTGCGGACCAGCAGCTGGCCGGGCCCGGGTCGCGGGTCAGGCGCCTGCGCCACCGTCGGCGGACCGCCCACCGGGAACTGGATCGACCGCATCGTGCTCCTTGATCTCTTCTGGAGCCGCCAGTGTGCCCGGGAGGCCGCGCAGGATCAGCGGCGTGGTGAGCAGCACCACGCCCGCCGCCGCGACGGCGAAGCCGGGGCTGGTGAACCCGGCGAGCACACCCCACAAGGCGGTGACGGTGGCGGTCGTGGCGCTGCTGGAAACGTTCCACGCGGCCAGCACGCGGGCCACGCGGTCGTCCGGCGTCTGCTGCAGGCGGTAGGTCGCGTAGACCGGGTTGAACACGCCGATGGTCGTCACGAGTCCGGTTTGGACGATCAAGACGAGCGCCAGCCCGCCCATCCCCGGCCCGAGGAAGGCGAGGCCGATGGGCCAGCACGCCCGCAGCGCACCGAAAACCCGCAAGACCTGCCGCTCGCCGATCCTGGCCGTGAGCCGTCGCGAGAGGCGGGCGCCGACCAAGCCGCCGGCGCACGGCGGGCCGAACGCGATGGCGTACTGCAAGGGCGAGAACCCGAGTTCGCCGAGCATACGCGTGGCCATCAGCGGGGCGGTCGCCATGAGCAACGCGTTGACCACGAGGGTGTTGGTGAACAGCAGGCGCAGCCCCTTGTGGTCGAGGATGTACCGCCAGCCCTCGAGCAGGTCGCCCGCGCGCAGCTTCTTCGTCGGTCGCGTTGGCCGCGTGGGTTCGAAGGGGCCGATGGCCCGGATGGCGAGCGCGGAGAGCAGGTAGCTGACCGCGTTGGCCGCGGCCGTGGTCACCGGGCCGAGGAGGCCGATCGCCGCGCCACCCAGCGGCGGGCCGAGCGCGGCCGATGTCCACATCGTCGACTCGATCCGCCCGTTGGCCACCAGCAGGTTCGGCCCCGGCGCCAGCGACTTCAGGCACGCGCCCGCCGCGGCCCGGAACGCGTTGTCCGCCACCGCGACCACGACCGTCACCACGAGCAACTGCCCGAACGTGAGCAACCCGAACGCGAACGCGGCGGGCACGCTCAGCACGGCGAGGAACCGGACCACGTCCGCGGCGATCATCACCGGGCGCTTGCGCCGGAACTCCATCCACGGCCCGAGCGGCACCGCGAGCACGGCACCCGCGGCCAGCCCGACCGAGGCGAGCGCCGACACCGCGGCCGGAGCCGCGTGCAGCACCAGGATCGCGATGAGCGGGAAGGCGTCGAACGCCAGGTACGTGCCCACCGTGCTGACCGCGTACGAAGTCCAGTACCAGCCGAACGGCCTGCCCAGCGATGTCGTCCCCACGGGCCGAGATCCAAGCGATCCCGGGACCGTCGGCGCAAACAACCTCGACCTGGGCGCGTCACAACCAGTGGTTGTGCCTACCATCGGCTCGCGTGGATCTGTCAGCTGTGGAGACCTTCGCCGCGGTCGTCGAGACCGGCCGTTTCGCCGATGCCGCCGCCGACCTCGGGATCACGCAACAGGCTGTGTCCAAACGGATCGCGGCCCTGGAGCGTGAACTCGGCGTGCGGCTGCTCACCCGCACCGGCCGCGGGGCCGTGCCGACCATCGACGGGCAGGCGTTCCTGCCTCACGCCCGCGAGTTGTTGCGCGTGGCCCGGCGCGCCGCCGATTCGGTGCGTCCCGGGGGGCGCCCGTTGCGGGTGGAGATCGTCGGCCGGCGCCTCGGCCCGGCGCGGCTGTTGCGGGAATTCCACCGGGCTCAGCCGGACACCGAACTGGACGTGGTCACGCTCGTCGACGGGCGCGCCGCGCTCGCCGCGCTGGCCGACGGCACCATCGACGCGGCCGTACGCGCGGTGCCCGACCTGCCGGAGGGATTGGCCGCCGAACGGGTCTACGACGAACCCATCCAGCTGCTCACCGGCCCACGCCACCCGCTCGCCGATGCCCGCACGCTCACGCCCGCGGACCTCGCGCCGTACCCGATCTGGATGCCCGGTCTCGTGGCCGGCACCGAGTGGACCGCCTACTACGACGCGTTCGCCGAGGCGTTCGGGCTCACCATCGACGTGGTCGGCCCGCACTACGGCACCGAGCCGCTGCTGGACGTCATCGCGGACTCGGCCACGCTCACCACCCTGGTCGGCGAGCACACGCAGTTGTTGTGGCCGGCCGACTACGACCTGCGCCGCATCCCGCTGCGCGCGCCGATGCCGGTGTACCCGCATTCGCTGGTCTGGCGGATCGGCAACCCGCACCCGGCGCTGGCCGCGTTGCGGGCGCATTGCCTGCGCACGAAGGCCACTTTCGACGAACCGACCTGGACTGGATCGACCTGGACACCGGTTGCCTACCCCTACCCCCAAGGGGTATAAATCGGAGCATGAAGACCGGAACGAAGCTCACGGGCTACGGCCTCGCGCTCGCTGTCGTGTTCGGCGGGGCATGGGCGATCGGGGCGGGCGTCGGTCCGCTGCAGACGGAGCCGCCGCCGATGGCGGCGATGGCCCCGGACATGCCCAGTACGGGTATGCCTGGCATGGAAGAGCACGGCGGTCACGAGGGCGGCGCGACGGACGTGTTGCCAGGCCTCGCGTCGGCGAGCAACGGCTACCGGCTGGAAACGCCGACCACGACGCTGGCCTCCGGGATGACCAAGCAGTTCACGTTCCGAATCGTCGACGACCACGGCACGGCCATCACGAAGTTCGCCCTCAAGCACGAGAAGCGGCTGCACCTGGTGCTCGTGCGCCGCGACGGCGCCGGGTTCCAGCACGTGCACCCGACGATGGCGGCCGACGGCACCTGGCGCATCCCGCTGAAGCTCACCGCACCGGGCAGCTACCGGCTCTTCACCGACTTCGTGCCCGAGGGTGGCGAGGCGACGGTGCTCGGCACGGAGCTGCAGGTGCCGGGGACGTTCCAGCCGCGACCGGACGGTCCCGAGGTGACCTCGACCACCGTGGACGGATACCGCGTCACCATCAACGGGCACCTCGAGGCGGGCAAGGAGGCCGAGCTCACGGCGACCATCACCCGAGGTGGTCACCCGGTCACCGACCTGCAGACGTATCTTGGGGCTTACGGGCACCTGGTCGTGCTGCGGGCCACCGACCTCGGCTACCTGCACGTCCACCCGCAGGAGTCCACCACCGCGGGACCGGAGGTCAAGTTCATGACCGAGGTGCCCACGCCCGGCCGGTACCGGCTCTACCTGGACTTCCAGCACCATGGCACAGTCCACACCGCACAGTTCACTGTGGACTCATCCGAGGAGGCGCACCGATGACCGCGCCCGCGCAGCAGCGGCTCGAACTGGCAATCGGCGGCATGACCTGTGCCTCGTGCGCCGCCCGCATCGAGCGCAAGCTCAACAAGGTCGAAGGCGTGTCCGCGACGGTGAACTACGCCACCGAGAAGGCGGCCGTGGTGTTCCCGCCGACCATGCCGCCCATCGACCTGGTCAAGGTCGTCGAGGCCGCCGGGTACACCGCCGAGCTGCCGCCGTCGCCCGAGGACGAGTCCGAACCGGCGCAAGCCGAGCACGACCCGGCCGCGTCGCTTCGGCAGCGGCTGGTCGTCTCCGCCGTGCTGACCGTGCCGGTGATCGCGCTCGCGATGGTCTCGCCGTTGCAGTTCACCAACTGGCAGTGGCTCTCGCTGGCCCTGGCCGCGCCGGTCGTGGTGTGGGGTGCGCTGCCCTTCCACAAGGCGGCGTTCACCAACCTGCGCCACGGCACCGCGACCATGGACACGCTGATCTCGCTCGGCGTCGCCGCCGCGTTCGGCTGGTCGCTCTACGCCTTGTTCTTCGGCACCGCGGGCACGCCGGGCATGCGCGACGGCTTCCGCCTGACCATCGAGCGGATGGCGGGGGACAGCACCCTGTACCTGGAGGTCGCCGCCGGGGTGACCACGTTCATCCTGGCCGGGCGCTACTTCGAGGCACGGGCCAAGCGCCGCGCCGGTGCCGCGCTGCGGGCCCTTCTCGACCTTGGTGCCAAGGACGTCGCCGTCCGCCGCGACGGTCGCGAGCAGCGGATCCCGGTGGCGCAACTGGTCGTGGGCGACGAGTTCGTCGTGCGCCCCGGCGAGAAGATCGCGACCGACGGCGTGGTCGTCGAGGGCAGCTCGGCGGTCGACGAGGCGATGCTGACCGGCGAGTCGGTGCCGGTCGAGGTCGGCGTCGGCGACGCGGTGGTCGGCGCGACGGTGAACGCCGGCGGCCGGCTGGTCGTGCGGGCCACCCGGATCGGCGCGGACACCCAGCTGGCGCAGATGGCGCGGCTGGTCGAAGAGGCGCAGACGGGCAAGGCGCCCGTGCAGCGCCTGGCCGATCGGATCTCCGCGGTGTTCGTGCCCATCGTGATCGCGCTTTCCGTCGGCACGTTCGCCTTCTGGATGGGCGCGGGCTCCGGCGCGACGGCCGCGTTCACGGCGGCGGTCGCCGTGCTGATCATCGCGTGCCCGTGTGCGCTGGGGTTGGCGACGCCGACCGCGTTGCTGGTCGGCAGCGGGCGTGGTGCTCAGCTCGGCGTCCTGATCAAGGGACCCGAGGTGCTGGAGTCCACCCGCCAGGTCGACACCATCGTGCTGGACAAGACCGGCACCGTCACCACCGGCAAGATGTCCCTTGTGGACACCCGGGCCGGCGTCGGTGTCGATCCGGACGAGGCACTGCGCATCGCGGGCGCCCTGGAACACGCCTCGGAGCACCCCATCGCCAAGGCCGTCAGCGCGGCGGCGGGCGAGGACCTCCCGGACGTCACCGACTTCCGCAACATCGAAGGGTTGGGCGTGCAGGGTGTCGTCGACGGCCGCACCGTCTTGGTCGGCCGGGCGAGCCTGCTGGCCGACCGGGGGATCGCGATCGACGAGGAACTCGCGCACGCCAAGGCGATCGCCGAGGACAAGGGGCACACGGCGGTGTTCGTCGCCTGGGACGGGCACGCGCGTGCGCTGCTGTCCGTGGCCGACACCGTCAAGCCCACCTCCGCCGAGGCCGTGCGCGGCCTGCGTGCGCTCGGGCTGCGGCCGGTCCTGCTCACCGGCGACAACGAAGCCGCGGCCAGGAGCGTGGCCGCCGAGGTCGGCATCGACGAGGTGATCGCCGAGGTCCTGCCCAAGGACAAGGTCGACGTCGTGGCGCGGCTGCAGGCCGAAGGCCGGGTCGTGGCGATGGTCGGCGACGGCGTCAACGACGCCGCCGCGCTGGCCAAGGCCGACCTGGGCCTGGCGATGGGCACCGGCACCGACGTGGCCATCGAGGCCAGCGACCTCACGCTGGTGCGCGGCGACCTGCGCGCGGCCGTGGACGCCATCCGCCTGTCGCGGCGCACGCTCGGCACCATCAAGGGCAACCTGTTCTGGGCATTCGCCTACAACGTCGCCGCGCTGCCGCTGGCCGCCATGGGACTGCTGAACCCGATGCTCGCCGGCGCCGCGATGGCCGTCTCGTCGGTGTTCGTGGTCAGCAACAGCCTGCGGCTGCGCCGGTTCGCCTGACCGCTGTTTGGTCGCCCCGTTCCCCGGGTATCTGAGTTCCTACACGTCGGGGAACGGGGTTTCAGGTGCGAGACGATCGACGCGTGACCAGGGCCGACAGCGCCCTGTGCGTGGTGGCCGGCACGCTGCTGCTGGTCCTGGCGGCGACCTGGGCGCAGGCGTCCACGGTGCGCGCGCCGCTGGTGGAGTCGGCCGTGGGGGTGTTCGCCGTGGCCTTGGTCATCGCGGGCCTCGCCGGGTTGATCGCGCACCGGCGGGCGGTTCGGCGCGCGGTGGTGGCGACCGCGTCCACGCGGGCTCGCCGCGGCACCCCGGTGCACCGGCCCACCGTGCACCGGCCGGCGCGGCCCACGCGTTGACGGCGCCACAGGTCGGCGAAAAGCGACACGATCGCTCAGGCGTGTTCCTCCGCTGCCGGTTTGTGTGATGCTGGAACCCGGCGTGGAAGGACGGGTAGTCATGCGCGGCATCGAGTGGCAATGAGCACCGCACCGGCGGACGACGCCGACGACGCCGACGAGTCCGGGTCCGCCGCGTTGCCGCGAGTGTTCCCCGGCGACGGCGAGATGGCTGCCCGCATGCGGGCCTTCCCGTGGGAAGAAACGGACGTCGGTGCGCCGTCCGGGTGGAGCGAAGGCCTGCGCGCCGCCGTCCAGATCGTCCTGACGTCGCGGTTCCCCATGATCGTGTGGTGGGGCGCGGACCTGCGGTTCATGTACAACGACGCCTACATCGCGTTGATGGGCAGCAAGCACCCCGGTCTGTGGAAGACCGGCCCCGAGGTCTGGGGCGAGATCTGGCACATCGTCGGGCCGATGCTCGAGTCGGTCCTCGCCACCGGCACCTCCACCTGGTCGGAGGACCTGCTGCTGCCGATGGACCGGCACGGCTACTGGGAAGAGACCTACTGGACCTACTCCTACAGCCCGCTCTACGACGACGACGGCGACGTGCGTGGCGTGTTCACCGCCGTCACCGACACCACCGAGGGGTTCATCGGGCAACGGCGCCTCGCCGTGCTGCGCGAACTGGGCGCGCAGGCGGGCAAGACGACCGACGTGACGACCGCGTGCCGGCTGGTCATGGACGTGCTCGCCCGCTCGACGCTGGACGTGCCGTTCGCCGCCCTGTACCTGCGCGACCCCGGTACCGGGCAGTTCCCGGCGGTGACCGCCACCCCGGAGGACGGGACCGACTGGTGGCAGCCGGAGCGCTGGCCCGTGGAGCAGGTCTTCGCCGAGGGCGCCCCGTTGGTGGTGCGCGACCTGGGCGAGCAGTTCGACCGGCTGCCCACCGGCGGCTGGAAGACCACCCCGACCGAGGCCGTGGTGCTGCCGTTGTTCGGTGCCACCGGTGCCGACCCGATCGGGGTGTTGGTGCTCGGGGCGAGCGCCGGGCGCAAACTCGACCGGACCTATGAGAACTTCCTGTACCTGATCGCCCGGCAGACCGCGGGACTGGTCAACGCGGCCGTCGCCTACCAGGCACAGCAGCACAAAGCCGAGGAGCTGGCCGAGCTCGACCGGGCCAAGACCGCCTTCTTCTCCAACATCAGCCACGAGTTCCGCACCCCGCTGACGTTGATGATGGGCCCCGTGCAGCACCTGCGAGACATGCTCTCCGGCAGCGACCAGCAGGTGCTCGACGAGCTGGATCTCGTGCACCGCAACGGGTTGCGGCTGGGCAAGCTGGTGAACACGCTGCTGGACTTCGCCAGCATCGAGGCCGGTCGGGTCGAGGCGCACTACGAGCCGGTCGACCTCGCGGCGGTCACCGCGGAGCTGGCCGGGCTGTTCCGGTCGGCGGTCTCCCGCGCCGGGCTGCGGTTCACCGTGGACTGCCCGCCGCTGGCCGAGCCGGTCCACGTCGACCGCGGCATGTGGGAGAAGGTCATCCTGAACCTGCTCTCCAACGCGGTGAAGTTCACCTTCGAGGGCGGGATCACGCTGCGCGTGTCCGCCCGCGGCGACCACGCCGTGGTGACGGTGTCCGACACCGGGATCGGGATCCCGGTGGCCGAGATGCCGCGGCTCTTCGAGCGGTTCCACCGCATCCCGTCCGCGCAGGGACGTTCCAACGAGGGCAGCGGGATCGGGCTCGCGCTGGTGCAGGAGCTGGTCCACCTGCACGGCGGCACGATCGACGCCGAGTCCACCGAGGGCGAGGGGACCACGTTCACCCTCACGCTGCCCTTCGGCTCGGCGCACCTGCCGCGGAACTCGGTGGCCACGGGCCACGAGGACAGCCGGACCGCCACCGACCCGGCCGATCCGTACGTGCAGGAGGCGTTGCGCTGGCTGCCCGACGACGCCGACGCGCCGCAGCCGGACGGGACGTCGGTGCAGCACGCGTTCGCCCGGGTGCTGATCGCCGACGACAACGCCGACATGCGCGACTACCTGACCCGGCTGCTGGCGCCCGGCTACGCCGTCACCGCCGTCGGCGACGGGCAGGCGTTGCTGGACCGGGCCCGCACCGACCTGCCCGACCTGGTGATCAGCGACATCATGATGCCGAAGGTGGACGGGCTCGCCGCGCTCGCGGCGCTGCGGGCATCGCCACGCACAGCCGGCATCCCGGTCGTGCTGCTCTCCGCCCGCGCCGGGCAGGAGGCCGCCGTCGCGGGCCTGCGCGCGGGCGCGGACGACTACCTGGTCAAGCCGTTCTCGTCGGTCGAGCTGCTCGCCCGCGTGCGCACGACGATCGAGCTGTCACGGCTGCGCAACCGGCAGAACGAGTGGCGCACCGCGATGGTGGACTCCTTGCAGGAGGGCTTCTTCGTCTGCCGCGGCGACGGCACCGTGATCGAGGTCAACGCCGCGTTCGACACCATCCTCGGCTTCGGCCCGGAAGGCCTGCCCTACCGGGTCCGGCACCCGTGGCTGCCCGACGCGGAGTCCGAACCGGAGGCGGAGCAGCAGGCGCGGACCGCGTTCGCGACGCTGCTGGAGGCACCGAGCGGCACGATCACGGTGCCCGTGACGCACCGGGACCGGCACCGGGTGTGGGTGCGCGTGACGTTCAGCCGCACCTTCGACCCCGACACCGGCGAGCAGCTGATCGTCGGCACCTTCCGCGACATCACCGCCGAGCACTACGCCGTGCAGCGCGAGGGCGCGTTGTCCGCGCTGGGCTGGCGGCTGGTCAGCGCGGGCAGCCTCGGTGGCGCGCTCGCCGGTGCCATGGCCGAGTTCCGCGCGCTGTGGCACGCCAAGCGGGTGCTCGCCGCCACCTACGTCACCCGTGGCGGCGCACCGACCGCCGTCTACGCGGGCGAAGGCGACAGCGAGCCGGCCGACCGCGTGTGGGCCGACGTGGCGCCGGACCTGCGCGAGGCCGCCGATCGCTTGCGGGACCGGCCGTTCCAGCTGCCGGTGTCCCTGTACAGCGAACACGGCGACCTGACCGGCATCACCATCGACCACCCGCTCGGCCGGCTGGTGCTGGTGGTCGACCTCGGCGGACGCAGGCGGTTCAGCCGGGAGGACGAGACGTTGCTGGCGTTGCTCGCCGGGCACCTCGCCCAGGGCCTGCGCCGCGCACAGGAGATCGACCAGCAACGCGAGACCGCGCTGGCGTTGCAGCACGCGATCCTCGGCCCGGCGCACCTGCCGCCGCGTTTCGCCGTGCACTACGAGCCGGCCAGCCCGCCACTGGAGATCGGCGGCGACTGGTACGACGTGGTGACGCTGACCGACGGCCGGATCGGCATCGTCGTGGGAGACTGCGTCGGGCACGGGCTCGCCGCCGCCACGGTCATGGGACAGCTGCGCAGCGCGTGCCACGCCATGCTGCTGCACACCGCCGACCCGGCCGGCACGCTGACCGCGCTGGACGGCTTCGCGCGCGACATCGAGGACGCCTGGTGCACTTCGGTGTTCTGCGCGGTGCTCGACCCCGTGGCGGCCGAACTGGTCTACAGCAACGCCGGGCACCCGCCCGGGCTCGTCGCCAAGAACGACGGCGTGATCGAGGTGCTGACCGCCGGGCACGGCGCGGTGCTGGGGGTGGTCGGCAAGAACAGCCGGAGCAACGCGCGCACCGACATCGGCGACGCCGCGGCCTTGCTGCTCTACACCGACGGGCTCGTCGAGCGCCGCGGTCGCCCCTTCGACGCCGGCGTCGACCAGGCGAGCGCCCTGCTGGCCGAACACCGGGCCCGGCCCGCGCACGAGATCGCCGACCTGATCATGACCGCCATGGCGCCGCGCGACGGGTTCACCGACGACGTCGCGATGCTCGTGGTCCGGCCGCCGACACCGCTGCGCCGCACGTTCCACGCCGCGCCCGACGAGGTCGGCGCCGCCCGCGGCGTGCTGCGGGCGTGGCTGGCCGACAACGAGGTCCCGCACCAGCAGGCCGAGGACGTGCTGCTGGCCGTGGGGGAGGCCTGCACGAACTCCGTCGAGCACGCCTACCCGCCCGACCGCCCGGACACCGCCGACTTCACCATCGAAGGCAAGATCACCGGCCGCGACCTCACCATCTCGGTGGCTGACCACGGCGCCTGGCGCAAACCCGATCCGGCCGCGGATCCGTTCCGCGGCCGGGGAATCGTCTTGATGCGTGCGGTGATGGACGAAGTGGAGCTGGGGCAGACCACCGACGGCACGACCGTGACGATGCGGGTGTTGCTGGACTACGACACCGGTTCGTAAACCCGGCGTCAGGACAGGCCGGTCACCGCGAGCACGCCGGTGACGACGAGCGCGGCCACCTTGATCACTTCGGTCGCGATGTAGCCGAGGTGCGCCCGCGACCGTGGCAGCTCCTCGCCCGCGAGCACCCGGTCCGAGCGCCGGTTCAGCACCGGGCGGATCCCGCCGAGCTGCACCGCCAGCACCACGACGGCGAGCACCGCCGTGACGAAGACCGCGGTCGTCGGCGTGCCCGCGACCAGGGTCACCACCACGACGACGGCGAAGATCGCCTCGACCGCGTTGAGCGCGCGGAACACCAGCCGCCCGATCCCCAGCCCGATCGGCACGGTGACGCCGGGTGCGCGGAACTTCAGCGGCGCTTCCAGGAACGAGATGGCCAGCACCATGCCGAGCCAGAGGAACACGACGGCGACGAGCAGCTGGGTCACGTCAGTTCTCCTGGGCGCTCCTGGGAATCGGAGGGGACGGTGGCGCCGCATCTGGGGCAGGGCGCGGGCAGGTCCACGTCCTCTACCAGCAGGCCGCAGTCCGGGCACACGCGGTCCAGCCAGCACACCGACTCGCCACCCTCTTCTGTCATGCCTCCCATTCTACGGTTGTCGTTCTGTTGCCGTTCTGTTGCCGGTCTCAACCTCTGGCTTAATTGTTTAGCACGCTGCGGTCAGCATCAAGGGCGCCTTCGGCGTCGGCTTCGCCGATTGCTTCGCAACCCTTGACCCTGACCGCAGCGTGCTAAAGGGCGCCCGGACGAGGTTGAGGGGGCGGTGTGGTGTTCGCCCTTTCTTTGGGTTGTGTTGCCGGGTTGCGGTTGCGTTGTTTGTGTCGTTGGTTTGTTGGGTTGAGCCCGTTTGTTGTTAGGCCGTTTGGTGGTATGTTGTGGTATGATTGGGTTATGGATCTGGGGGAGCTTCAGTCGCTTGTCGCCGAACGGCGGCGGCTTGATTTGGCGATCCTGGATTCGATTTCTCGGGTTGATTGGCGTGAGTCCGGGTATCTGCATTTGTGGCAGTTCCTGATGGACGCGTTGCGGGTGGGTCGACGCGAAGCGAAGCAGTTGGAGACTCAGGTTTCGTTGCTGTGCCCGAAGATAGGGATCACGGGTCAGCCGATCCCGGCGCGGTTGCCCGCCGCCCGGGCGGCGATGGCCGAAGGGGTTATCTCTACTGAGCACGTCACCCGGATCGCGAAGACGGTCGCGGCGGTGCCCGCCGAGCACGCCGACCAGGTCGAAGCGGACCTGGCCGAGCTGGCCAAGGAGTTCAACCCTGCCCAGCTCACGCGGCTGGGCAAGCGCATGGTCGACGCCCTCGACCCGGATGGCGCCAAACCTGCCGACCCCACCGTGGTCGAAGCCCAGAACATCCTGGACTTGCAGGAGTGCGAGGACGGCTCGCTGGAGGGCCGGTTCACGTTGGGCGCGGAGACGGCTGCGGTCCTGCGCCCCCTGCTGTCCTCGTTGACCACGCCGCAGCCCGGTGATGACCGCACGCTGATCGAACGCCAGGGTGATGCGCTGGCGGAGGTGATCCGTTTCGCCGCCGACTCTGGCAAAGTCCCTGTACAGGGTGGCGAGCGTCCCCACATCGCGGTCACGGTCTCTCTGGAGACTCTGCAGACGGCTATCGGCAAGGCCACTCTCGACGACGCCCGGTGGATGACTCCGGAGCAGGCCCGCCGTTTCGCTTGCGATGCGGAAATCATTCCGGTGGTGCTGGGTAGCAAGTCCCAGCCGATCGACATCGGCGAATCGAAACGCCTAGCCGACAAACGATTGCGCAGAGCGCTAGCGATCCGGGATCAAGGTTGCGCGGTCCCGGGGTGTGAGCGAACACCGAACCAATGTCACGCCCATCATATTCAACATTGGGCTGATGGCGGTGCTACGAGGTTGGACAACATGGTGTTGGTGTGTCAATTCCACCATCGCCTGATTCATCATGCCGGGTGGACGGTACATATGGACGACGGCTTGCCGGTCTTCACCAAACCACCGTGGGCGCAAACCGCCGCCTGATCCTCAGGCGGCGGCCGCCAGCGAGACCAAGCAAACGCGGCGTGCTGGGTTCGGTTTTACACGGGGCACGGCGGCCGTACGCTGTCCGGCAAGCAAGGGCAGGCCTGCCTGCCCCTTGTTTCGCGCTTGCTGGCCGCCGTGGGGGTCCCCGTGTCAAACCGAACCCACCCCACACGGCTGCCAAGAACAACCATCAATGACGGGTGAGGACGGCGGCGCGGGCTTCTACTCCGACTGGGCAGGCGCACACCCACGGCACGTCACCGGCTGACGGTCACCTGGCACGCCATCGGCAGATGATCGCTCGCCACCGGGTTCGTGGTCACCACGGTGCACTGCCGCGGCTGCGCGCCTGGGCCGGTGAGCACGTAGTCGATGCGCTTGACCGGTCCCTCGGCGGGATAGGTCAGCTCGGGCCCGGTGCCTGCGGCCGGCCACGCGTCGGTGAGCGCGCCGAAGAGCGGCTGGAGTTCCGGCGCGTCCGGCTCGGCGTTGAGGTCGCCCATCAGGATGCTGGGTCGCGCGTCGGCGACCAGGTCGGCCACCTGCAACGCCTGGGTCTGCCGGTCGATGGTGCTGTAGGCCTCGAGGTGCGTGTCGAACACGCTCACCCGCACGCTCTGCACCTCGATGTCGGCCCGCAGCAGGCCGCGCTGTTCCTGGTCGGGGGAGCGGAACAGCAGCGTGTTCGACCAGTGCACGATCGGGTAGCGCGACAGGATCGCGGTGCCGTACTGGACGCGCGGCTTGCCCGGCGCGGGCGGGTCCTGGTCGATGTTGGCCGCGAACACCACGTGGTAGTCCAGGGCCTTCGCCAGCTCGGCGGGCTCGTCGGCCCAGCCGCTGCGCGCGGAGTAGTGCCGGTCGACCTCCTGCATGGCAACGACATCGACGTGGTTCGCCCGCACCACGGACGCGATCCGGTCGAGGTCGACCACGCCATCGGTGCCGCCGCCGTGGTGGATGTTGAAGCTCATCACGGTCAGGTCCCGCTGCGGCGGCCCGGCCGCTGACGCATCCGCCGCCGAAGCCAGCCCGGCGAGCACGACACCCGCGGCGAGGAAGGGGAGCACCCGACGACAGAACATGGCGACCTCCGATGGCAGTTGGTGAATTCTTACCAGGAGGTGGTGGCCGTCAGCTAGCCGCGAACGGGCAACTCCGCGAATCCCCGCAGAACCCTGGTCTCCCGTCGCACCGGGGTACCCGCCGCGCGCAGCTTCGGCAACCGCTCGAACAGGGTGCGCAGGGCGACCTGCCCCTCGAGGCGGGCGAGCTGCGCACCCAGGCAGTAGTGGATCCCCGCCGCGAACGCCAGGTGCTCGCGTGCGTTGGACCGCGTCACGTCGAACGTGTGCGGGTCGGTGAACACGTCGGGGTCGCGGTTGGCACCGCCGATCATCACCACCACGCCGCGCCCCTTCGGCACCGGCCGGTCAGCCAATTCCGTGGCCTTGCCGGCGATCCGGGCGGTGATCTGCACCGGCGAGTCGTAGCGCAGCACCTCCTCGACCGCACCCGGCCAGCCGGTGGGGTCGGCCCGCAGCTTGTCGAGCTGCTCGGGGTGGGCGAGCAGCAGTTGCGCGCCGTTGCCGATCAGGTTGACCGTGGTCTCGAAGCCGGCGCCGAGCAGCAGCGACGCGGTGGTCCGCAGTTCGAGGTCGGTGAGCTGGTCGCCGTCCTCGACGGTGTGCACGAGCTGGCTGAGCAGGTCGTCGCCGGGATCGCGGCGCAGCCGGGCCAGGTGCTGGTCGAACCAGGCGTTCAGCTCGCGCAACGCCCGGTCGGCACGGCGGTAACGGCGATAGCCCAGCGCCGGGTCGAGGGTGGCGGCGGCGTCGTTGCCCCAGTTCAGGAACTCGGCGTGCATCGCGGCGGGCACGCCGAGGATCTCGGCGATCACGGTCACCGGCAACTGCGCGGCGTAGTCCTCGACCAGGTCGAACGGCGTGCCGTCGGTGGGCAACCGGTCGACCAGGCCGTCGGCCACGGCCTGGATCCGGCCTTCCAAAGCCCCGATCGCCCTCGGCGTGAACGCGTGCGCCACCAGCTTGCGCAGCCGGGTGTGCTGCGGCGGGTGGATCGTCAGCAGCGACGGCGGGTCGACCGGACCGATCGCGCTCGGGTCCAGCGCCGCGAGCAGCACCCGGTCCAGGAACTCCGATGCCGCGCCGCCGGGACTGGCGATGAAGTTGTTGTCCCGCAACACCTTGCTCGCCACCTGGTGCGTCGCGGTCGCCGAGATGAAGTTGTTGGTGACGAGCCCGCCCTGCGCGCGCAGCTGGTCGTAGGCGTCGAAGGGGTCGTCGCGCAGCACCGGGTCGCCGGTCAGCCGCGCGATCAGGTCGCCACGCCGGGAGGCCGCCCGGATCGCGAAGCCCGGCAGGCCGTACCGGATCGCCCACACGGTCGCCGAGCGCACCGTCGTCGCTGCCGTCATGCCGCTCCTCCCCAGGCGAATTCGCCGACGGGATCGGTGAATCGCAGTGGTGCCAACTCCGTCGCGTGTGCTCGCAGGACGCGCACCAGACCAGGGTGCGCCGCGGCGAGTTCGGCCGCCGTGACGTCGTCGCCCTGCGCCTGCACCATGATCTCCCAGCGCCGCCACAACGCGAGCAGCAACGTGTGGCGGTCACCGAAGATCGCCTGGTAGCCGGCGTGCCACGGCAGGCGCTCCGTGCGGTCCAGCGTGTTCTCGATCTCCCGCAGTGCCGCGTAGTAGCGGTGCGTTTCCGGCCACCCCATCGCGAATCCCTCCCCATGTCGACCCGCCGAGAAGAACGCTATGCCGGATGCGGGGTCCTTCGCGTCGCGCCACGGACGGGAATCGCGTTCCTACCGTGGTAGGAGGCGACCTCCCGGCCACGGACGGATGCCGCCGGGCGTGCCCGTTCCTACGATGATGAGGTGACGACCGTGCTGAGCCAGGCGAAACGGCGCATCGAGAACTCGTGCGCCCGCCTCGGCGTGCCGTACCCGTGGTGGGTGCCGGCGTGGTCGACCGGCGCGGGCACGGTGCTCGCGGCCGCCGCCTTGATCCAGCGCCGGGACATGCCGATCGGCCTGCTGGTGCCCGCCGGCCTGCTCGCGCTCGGCCCGTTGCTCATCTGGCTGGTCACCGGCCGGCTGCTGGCGCCGTGGATGGAGTCGGTGCTGGTCACCGCCGGCGTGGTGCTGCTGATGACCCACCCGCTCGACCTCGACCTCGCGCCCTGGATGCTCACGGTGGTCGCGGGCGAGGTCGCGGCGACCTCGCCGATCTGGGTCGCGCTGGTGGTGGCGGCGATGGGCGCCACGGTGCCCGTTGTCGCGGGCGTGCTGGGGACGTTGCCCGCCGCGCCGGTGCACGTGGTCGGGGTGCTGCTCGGGCTCGAGGTCGGGGTCACGCTGCGCTGGCAGATCCGGGCGCTGGCCGCCGAGCGGGCCAAGCGCCTGATCGAACGCACCCAGGCGGCGGCCGAGGAACGGCAGCGCATCGCGCGCGAGGTGCACGACGTCGTCGGGCATTCGCTGAGCATCACGCTGTTGCACGTCACCGCCGCGCGGCACGCGTTGCAGCACGACGGCGACGTCGACGAGGCGATCGACGCGCTGGCCGAGGCCGAACGGATCGGGCGCAGCGCCATGGCCGACATCCGCCGCTCGGTCGGCCTGCTGCCCTCGAACCGCCCGAACACCCATGCCCTGCCCGGCATCGAGGAAATCGCGACGCTCGTCGAACGCACCAGGGGAGCGGGGGTCGACGTGCGCTACGTGCCCAGCGGCGACCTCTCGGCGGTCGAACCGGCCTGTGGGCTCGGGTTGTACCGGATAGCCCAGGAATCACTGGGCAACATCATCAGGCACGCGCCGGAAAGCAAGGCCGAGGTGCGGCTGGTGGTCGGCCCGCGGATCGCCCGGCTCACGGTCCGCAATACTCTGTCCACAGTGGAGAACAAGCGCGGCACGAGCGGCAACGGGCTCGATGGGATGGCCACACGGGCTGCCCAACTCGGCGCGGAGCTGACGGTGGGACCACGTGGTGGCGACTGGGTCATCGACGTCACCGTTCCCCTCCTGACCGTGAGCGCGCCATGACCGACGAGGGCGAGGTGCGCGTCCTGCTGGTCGACGACCAGGAGCTGGTGCGTTCGGGGCTGCGCCGGATCCTGCGCAAGCGGGCCGGGTTCCACATCGTCGACGAGTGCGCCGACGGCGCGGACGTGCCCGCCGCACTGGCCGCCAACGAGGTCGACGTGGTCGTCATGGACCTGCGCATGAAGAACGTCGACGGCATCGAAGCCACCCACCGCCTGCGCCGCGAGAGCGACCGCCCGCCGGTGCTGGCCCTGACCACGTTCGACGACGACGAGTTGCTCTCGGGGGCGTTGCGGGCCGGAGCCGCGGGCTTCGTGCTCAAGGATTCGCCGGCCGAGGACCTGATCCGCGCCGTCCGCACCGTCGCGGCCGGCGACAGCTGGCTCGACCCCACGGTGACCGCGCGGGTGCTGGCCACCTACCGGCAGGCCGCGCCCGCGAAACCGGCGACGACGCCGGAGCTGCTGACCGCGCGCGAACTGGACGTGTTGCGGGCCATCGGGCAAGGGCTGACGAATGCCGAGATCGCGGCCTCGCTGGTGATCTCCGAGCTGACCGTGAAGAGCCACATCGGGCGGATCTTCGCCAAGCTCGACCTGCGTGATCGCGCGGCCGCCATCGTCTACGCGTTCGACAACGGCATCGTGCGCTCGCCGAACGCTCGCTAGCCTGACGGCGTGACCCTCGACCAGCGGCTCGTCGACGCCGCCGTTGACCAGTTGACCCGGCGGTTCGCCGAGCCCGGCTACCACGTGGCGGCGGCCGTGTACCTCGACGACGGCCAGATCCTCACCAGCGTCAGCTTCGACAACCTGAACTCGTGCGCCACGCTCTGCGCGGAGACCGGGGCGTACTGCCAGGCGTACACAATGGACCGTGCGGTGACCGCGTCCGCCTGCGTGTGCAGTGACGACCAGGGCGCGCTCTCCGTGCTCGCGCCGTGCGGCATGTGCCAGGAACGGCTCGCGTTGTGGGGGCCGGACGTGCAGGTCGCCGTGGCGCAGGGGAGCGGGCCGACCGGCTGGGCGGCGCGCACGCTACGGGACCTGTACCCGCACTACTGGGGCATGCACTTCGGTGACGGCGAATGGCCATCCAAGGATGTGCACACCTCCTAGACCAGCACCTCGCCGTCCCGCGCGACCACCCGGCCACCGGCGAGCACGAGCTTCCGCGATGGCACACGCACCAATGCGTCCGGCACGTTCTCGGCGTCGATCAGGACGATGTCCGCGCGGGCGCCGGGCGTGATGTCGTGCCGCTGGCGGTCCACATAGGACGCGCCGTCGGTGGTGGCGAGCCGGACGGCGTAGGTCAGCTCCTCGTCGGTGCGCAGGCCGTGCAGCCGCGCGTAACCCAACGCGATCCGCAACAGGTCGCCGTCGCCGAAGGGTGACCACAAGTCGCGGATGCCGTCGGTGCCGAGGCCCGTGGCGATGCCGCGATCGCGCATGCCGCGCCACGGCAGGGGAGCGGAGCCGACGGGTGCGACCGTCGCCAGCGAGATCCCCGCCGTCGCAACCTGATCGAGCAGCGCCTCCTGCCGCTCGCCCGTCACCTCACCCAACGCGAACCCGTGGGACACGGTGACCTTGGTGTCCTGCGCGCGCTCAGCGATCAGCTCGTATTGGAACGCGCCGAGCTCGCCGTGGTCGTGCAGGTGGATGTCCACCCCGACGCCGCGGCGGCGCGCGATCTCGAACAGCCCGTCCAGCTGGCCGACCGGATCGCGGTCGATGCCCGCCGGGTCGATGCCGCCGATGTGGCTCGCCCCGGCCGCGACGGCCTGGTCCAGCAGGTCGAGCACGCCGGGGCGGCGCAGCACGCCGTCCTGCGGGAACGCCACGATCTCCACGTCGATCGCACCGTCGAGCACGGCGGCCGCCTCGCGCACCGACTCGATGCCGCGCAGTCCGATGCCGAGGTCGACGTCCACGTGCGTGCGGGTCGCGGTGGTGCCGTGCCGCAGGAACTCGCGCAGCACCGCCACGACGCCGTCCACGCTCGGGATGCCGTACTTGTCGCGCTCGGCCCGTTCGTGCGCGATCCGCCCCTGCGTCGTGCGCTCGCCGCCGAAGGACACCCACGGCTGGTTCCACCAGCTCTTGTCGACGTGGGCGTGCGCGTTGACGAAGCCCGGCAACGCGAGCAGACCGCCGCCGTCGAGGCGCTCGTCCCCGCCCGCAATGCCGGCGGGCACCACCTCGGTGATCACCCCATCGGCGATCACCACATCCATCCCAGCCCCGCCCCACGGCCGCACATCACTCAGAATCACCTCCAAATGGTATACCAAATCTCCCGTGCTCCTCCTCGGCGGGATTAAGCGGGCTAATTCCCGTGCGGAGGACGCGGCAAAGCGCCTCTGACCTGCACGATCGCCAGGCAGGGTCACGTATTCATGAGGTATGAATGGGTGGGGTCAGGTGTGGCGGGCGGTGGCCATGCGCTGGCCGTCGGCCAGGTGGGCGGCGGCGAGTTCGTCGACCAGGGCCAGGTCGCCGGCGGCGATGGCGGCGCACAGCTGCTCGTGCTGCTCGGCGACGGCCATCAGGTCGTCGTGCTGGCCGAGCAGCCAGCGCAGCCGGCTGCGCAACACCCCGTGCAGCTCGGCGAGCAAGTCGTTGCCCGCCAACGAGATCACGGCCTCGTGGAAGTCGGCCGCGGCCCGGCGCGCCCGTACGGCGTCGCCCGCCCGGGCCGCGGCGAGCTCGTCGGTGACCAAGGCGCGCAGGCGCTCCACCCCCTCGTCGGTGCGACGCTGCGCGGCCAGCCGGAACGTCAGCGGCTCGAACGCGGCACGCACTTCGTTGAGGTTGGCCACGTCGGCGGCCGTGAACGCGCGGACCACGGCCCACGACCTGGGTCGAGGCGTCACGAGACCCTCGGCGACGAGCACGCGCAGGGCGTCCCGCACCGGCACCCGGCTCACGCCCAGATCGGCGGCGAGGTCGCGCTCGACCAGCCGGTCGCCGGGCGCGCGGGCGCCATCGAGGATCTCGTCGCGCAGCTGCCTGGTGACCCGCTCCGACTCCGGCTCGAAGCTCCCCGCCTTGGTCATGACGCCCATGATCCCACTATGTGATGCTTGGCCGATGGGGTTCAGTTCGCGCGGCAGCGTGACCACACCGCTGCTCGAGATCGGGTACGAACAGGCAGGCGATCCCGGCGGTGTCCCGGTCGTGCTGCTGCACGGTTTTCCCTACGACGTCCGGGCTTACGACGAGGTCGCGTCGCTGCTCGCCGACGCGGGCACCTGCGTCTACGCGCCTTACCTGCGCGGCTTCGGCCCGACGCGGTTCCTCGACGACGCCACGATGCGCTCGGGCCAGCAGGCCGCGCTCGCGCAGGACCTGCTCGACTTCCTCGACGCGCTCGGCCTCGCGTCCGCGGTGCTCGGCGGCTACGACTGGGGCGGACGGGCCGCCTGCATCGCCGCCGCGCTGTGGCCGGACCGGGTGCGCGGGCTGGTCACGGTCGACGGCTACAACGTCCAGCACCTGGCGTCGGCGGGCGAGCCGGCCAAGCCGGAGTGGGAACGGACCTACTGGTACCAGTACTACTTCCACTCCGAGCGGGGGCGGCTCGGCCTGGAACGCCACCGCGAGGAGCTGTGCGCGTTGCTGTGGCGCACCTGGTCGCCGACGTGGACCGGCGCCGACACGGCCTTCGCGGCGAGCGCGCCGAGCCTGCACGCACCGGACTTCGTGCCCGTGGTGATCCACTCCTACCGGCACCGGTTCACCTTGGTGGACGGCGATCCGCGCTACCAGCCGCTCGAGGACCTGATCGCGCGGCAGCCGCCGATCACCGTGCCGACCGTGGTGCTGGAAAGCGGTGCCGACGGCGTCGGCGGCCCGAGCGCGGCCGAGGACCGCGAGTGCTTCACCGGTCCCTACGAGCACCGCCTGCTGGCCGGCGTCGGCCACAACGTCCCGCAGGAGGCGCCGGCCGCGTTCGCCGACGCGGTGCTCACCACTGCGGCGATGTCACGATCTTGATCATCTGATCGGTGCTCAGCGGCGGCTTCGGGCTCAGGATTTGGCTTTCCCCCTTGGGATCGCGTTCGTTGCTCACGTGCATCAGGACCTCGACGCCGTCCTTGCGCACCAGGTCGATCATGTGCGTCACCCCGTTGCCGGGGCCTGCCAACGGTTCCGTGCTCACCGCGATCGAAGAGCCGTCGGGCCGCTTGTGGATGTTGCAGTTCGCCCGGTCCAGGTCCTCGCAATGCGGCCCCACCGCGGGATTCGACTTGATGATCTGCAGGTCGTAGCCGCCGCTGTGGCCGGCCACGGTGAGCACGCCGACGATGGCCACGCCCGAACCCGGCTTGACGTTGCCGTCGCCGTCGGTCTCGACCGACCCGCCGGTGTCGGTGACGGTGAACGTGGCGGTGTCGCCCAGCACCACGCGGAACCGGTCCTCGAGTTCCTTGGCGCTGGTCGGGATCAGCGAATGCCGCACCGGCAGTGTCGTCATCGGCGTGCTGGGGCTGCCTTCCCGCACGGAGGACGACCCGCCGGGGCCGCTGCCACCGGTCAGCACCGCGACGCCGGCCACCAGCCCGCCCGCGACCAGCACGGCGGCGGCCACCGGAACGAGCCGGGGGCGGCGTGACTTCGAAGCACCGGCCCGCAGTACTGCGTTGTCCGCCCGCCGCTCCAACTCGGCGAAGGCGTCTTCGAGGGCCTTGAGGTCGTTCATCGGGTCTCCTGGTAGGCGCGCGGGGAAGCGGACAGGTCGATCCGCAACGCGGCGAGCGCGCGCGCGATCTGGCTGCGCACGGTGGTTTGCCCGCAGCCGAGTTGCGCGGCGATCTCCGCGTCGGGCAGTCCCGCGTAGTAGCGAAGGACCACGGCGGTTCGTTGCCGTCTGGGCAGCCGGGCCAGCCGGCGGATCATGGCGTCGCGTTCGGCGCGTTCGTCCGCGCCGTCGCCGACTTCGGCGGCGTGGTCCTCCACCTCGGCGCGCGGCGCGGTGCGGAAGAGCCGGCGTCGCCAGGACAGGTAGTCGTTGACGATCATCCGCCGGACGTACGCGTGCGGTTCCGCCATCGCCGAGATCCGGTCCCACTGCTCGAACGCGCGGCCGAGGACATCGCTGACGATGTCGTCGGCCAGCCACGTCCGGCAGGTCAGGACCGTGGCGAAGCGCATCAGCGCCGGACGCCGCTGCGCCACGTAGTCCGCGAACTCCATCCGCCACCCCGATCACGGCTCGGCCTGTGCTTGCGGACCCTCAACGCGCCGGGCCGCCGATCCGCTGCATCGAGCCCCGAAGAATTTCCCACAGCGGGCAATCAGACACGGTCAGTTATACTGAATACGCCATTCGAGTGCGCTCTGTGATCGAAACCACATATGGTGACCACCGGTTACGGTGAGTGGTCCACGGTGCGTAAGATTGCTTTCTCGTGACCCTTTCCTCCTCCCCATCCGGATCGCCCGCGGTCACCCCCGCGTTGTCCGGACCCCGCCTGACCCCGGCGGAGTTCTCCCGGCTGGCCACCACCGTCGCCGGCTACCCCTACGTGAAGCTGGTCCTCGACCGCACCACGTCGACCGTCCACCTGATCGACGGCGCCCTGGGAATGCTGCACGTGCAGTACGTCGCCGAGTCGATCCTCGGCATGACCCGCGCCGAACTCGCCCGCAACCTGGACGCCTTCAACGACTCGGTCTACCGCGCCGACGACCGCCGCTTCCTGTTGGGAACGCTGGCTTTGCACGAGCGCGACGAGCGGTTCTTCTCCCTGGAGACCGTCGAGGTCGACACGATGGACGCGGCCATGCTGCTGGAGTTCTACGGCACCGTCCGCGCCCTGGTCGACGCGTCGGTGCCGGTGCTGCTCAAGCCGGCGAACCACCAGCAGGAGGCCTACCTGGCCGACGCGGACGTGCCGCTGATCCTCGCGCACGAGCTCTACTCGACCGCGCCCTACGTCCCGCTGAACCCGGGCACGGTGACCGGCCGGTTGCGCGTCTTCGCGTCCGAATCGGACTACCGCCGGGCCGCCGAACCCGTGCGCTGGCACGACATCCTGGTCATGTCCCGGATGCCCGACGACATCCCGCGGGTGTCCGGCCTCGTCAACGCCGAGCACACGACGCCGCTGTCGCACACCAACGTGCTCGCCGCCGGCTGGGGCATCCCGAACGCCATCCAGCTCGGCGCGCTCACCGACCTGGCCGCACTGGACGGCCAGTGGGTCGAGCTGACCGTCGACCCCGCCGCGGCCGAACTGGCCGTGCGCCCGGTCGAGCGGCCCGAGTCCGTCGGCGACACCCCGCCGTGGACCGCCACCCGGGTCGACCTGCACAAGCCGGACCTCGCCGCCGCGCACATCGCCGCGCTGGACACCCTGCGCGCGAGCGACGCCCACCGCTTCGGCACCAAGGCCGCGAACCTGGGCGAGCTCACCCACGTCGTGCGGGCCGGGTCGCCGAACTGGCTCGGTTTCTACCAGGCGCCGCGCCCGCCGCGCGCCGACCTGCTCGGCTACCTCGCCCGCCGCCTGGGCGTCACCACCACCGACGTGGCCGAGCTGTCCGAGGTGGCCCTGCGCACGGTCAAGGAACACGTCGTCGTGCCGCGCGGGATCGCCCTGCCGTTCGCCTTGCAGCAACGGTTCCTGGAGTCGTCGCCGGCGATCCAGCAGGCCATCGGCAAGCTGAAGATGGCGCTCGCGCTGGGCGGTCCGGTCGACGAGCTGTGCGGTGAGCTGGGCGCGCTGATCCGCGACACCCCGCTGCCCGCCGACCTGCGTGCCCTCGTCGAGGACGCCATCGCCCGCCACTTCGCCGGGGTGGACCGCGTCGTGGTGCGCAGCTCGTCCAACGCCGAGGACCTGATCGGGTTCTCCGCCGCGGGCATCTACGAATCCGTCCCGCACGTCGACTCGGTCGACGCCGTGATCGCCGCGGTCAAGCGGGTGTGGTCCTCGCTGGTCGCCACCCGCGGCGTGCTGCTGCGGGCCGAGGCCGGGCTTGGGCTCGACGACTGCTTCATGGGTGTTGTCATCCAGGAGCAGCTCGCCGCGCCGCTCGGCGGCGTCATGGTCACCGCGAACCCCGTGGAGCCCAAGGACTTCCGCAACGTCCTGATGAACATGGCCCGCAACTCCGTCGACGACGTCGTGTCCGGGACCCGGGAACCGTTGCAGCACCTCTACAACACGATGGAGGGCGGCAGCCGCACGGTGGCGCTGGGTGCGGAGAAGTCCGATGTGGACGACTCGACCAAGGCCACGCTGGGCTTGCTGGCCCTGGTCGGCCGGCTGCTCCAGGCGCACTTCGCCGAAACCACGGATGGGGCCTGCGGCGGCGCGGACCTTCCGGTGGACGTGGAGTGGCTGGTCGACGGCGACACCATCGTGCTGCTGCAGTGCCGTCCCTACCAGCTCGCCGCATGAGCGCCATGAACCACACCGTGAACCACACCGTGAGCGCCGAGCGGGTCATCCGCCGCTACAACGCGTTCCAGCTGTCCGCGGGCCTGCTGATCTGGCTGCCGATCTTCTACGTCTACCAGCGCTCCGCCGGGCTCGCCGACGACCGGATCTTCACCATCCAGAGCATCTTCTACCTCGCGTTCTGCCTGCTGGACATCCCGACCGGCGCGCTGGCCGACCGGTTCGGCTACCGCCGCTGCCTGCAGGCCGGGGCCGTCGTGCTCACCGCGGCGAACCTGGTGCCGTTGTGGCAGCCGACGTTCGGCGGGTTCCTCCTGCAGTTCCTGATGATCGCGCTCGCGCATTCGCTCTTCTCCGGCGCGGGCAGCGCGTACCTCTACGAGTACCTGCACCGCACCGGTAACGGTGAGGCCTACCAGCAGGCCGAGGGTTCGGCGCGGGCGTGGACGCTGGTCGGGCGGATCGTCTGCCTGCCCGCGGCGGGCGTGCTGATGCAGTGGTGGCCACCGTCGCCGTACCTGCTGTCGGCCGTCTCGTGCGGCGTCGCGGTGACCATCGCATTGCGGTTGCCGGAGCTGCCTTCGGCCGGTGCCGTCGCGCGGGTGCCGGTGTTGCCGGCGCTCGGTGCCGCCCTGCGTTCGCTGGGGTCGGCACCGCGGCTCATGGTGCTGATGGCCCAGGGCATCGCGGTGTTCACCCTGGTGCGGATCGGCCAGGCGAACCTGTTCCAGCCGATCCTGGAGTCGAAGTCGTTGCCGCTGAGCCTCTTCGGCGTGGTGATGGCCGCGACGACGGTGTTCGAGGTGGCCGGGGCCGCGCGCTCCCGCCTGCTCAACCGGTTCGGCCCGGTCCGCGTCGTGCTCGTGCTGACCGTGGTGATGGCGGTCGCGCTCGCCTTCGTCGTGCCGATGGGCCTGGCCGGGACGATCGGCTGCCTGGCCCTGTTCTCGCTTGCGTCCGGGCTGGCGTTCCCGGTGCAGCGCAAGCTGGTGAACCGGGCGATCACCGACCCGGCGCACCGCGCGACGCTGCTGTCCATCGAGTCGCTCGCCGACCGCGCGGTCTGCGCTCTGGTCGTGTTCGTCATGGGCGGGTTCCTCGCTCGGGGCGCGATGGCGAGCTTCCTGGTCCTGCTGGCGGTGGGTGTCGCGGTCGCGATGCTGCTCATCGCCGCCCTCGTCCACCGAACCAGCGACCGCGCGGCGGTCGCCGAGGAGATCCCCGCGTGAAGAAGATCCTGTACGTCTACGTCAAGGGTGGCGCCCCGCTGGAGACGGCGTTCCCGTCCATCGCGGCGCAGGGCGAGCTGCACGTGCTCGCGCTGTCACCCATGCCCGAGGCCGGCAAGGACGTGTGGGCGCCGTGCTGCGCGAGCATCACCCGCCACGAGGGTGTGCTCAAGCCCGGCGACGACGTCGTCGACCTGATCGTCGAGCACGCCGCGCGGCTCGGCGCCGACGCGGTGCTCACGTTGTCGGAGTTCGCGGTGCTGGCAGTGGCGCACGCCGCCGAGCGGCTCGGGCTCGTCGGGGCAGGGCCTGGCATCCGTACCGCGCGCGACAAGCGCCTCATGCGTGAGGCCTGGGCACCTGCGGGCGTGCCGATCCCGCGGTTCCGTCGCGTCGACACCGAGGCCGACCTGCGCGCCGCGCTCACCGACCTGACCCCGCCGCTGCTGCTCAAGCCGGCCTGGGGCGCGGGCTCGGTCGCGCAGCTGGTGCTGACCGACGCCGCGCAGGTGCCCGGCGCGTGGGCCGAGATCGAGCAGGCGCTCGAGCGTGGCGGCCAGGTCGGCATGAACGAGTTGTACGAGCCGAACACCGACGGTGACCGGCTGGTCGAGGAGATCGTGGATGGCACCGTCGAGGGGTGGTACCCGGAGCCCGGCTACGGCGACTACCTCAGCGTCGAGGGGATCGTCGCGCACGGCACCTACCACCCGCTGGCGATCACCGCGAAGCTGCCGACCGTGCCGCCGTGCGTCGAGGTGGCCAGCACGTCGCCGTGCGTGCTGCCGGAACCGTTGCAGCGCAAGCTGGAAGAGGTGTCGCGCCGCGCGGTCGACGCGCTGGGGCTGGACACCTGCGGCACGCACACCGAGCTGATGCTGCGGGCCGACGGCGAGGTCGCCGTGATCGAGACCGCCGCGCGCTTCGGCGGGTTGCTGACCACCCGGCAGCTCGAGGTCGTCTTCGGCCTCGACCCGATCGGGATGCTGGTGCGTGAGCAGCTCGGTGAGCCGGTGGAGTACCCGGAGCGGATGCTGGTCGCAGGTGGCCGCGCCGCTGCGTCGGTCGCCGTCGTGCCGGCCGACGCGGACGGTAACCCTTGGCGCACAACGCCTTCGTGGGACCCGGACCGGGTGGACTGGACCGCGTTGCTCTCGCCGGGCAGCACTATCGAGCCGGTGCCGGCCTTCATGCTCCCGGCCGGGACGCCGGTGCCCGCGTTCGACCCGTCCGGCGGGTCGCGCAACTGGCTCGGCGTGTTCCTGGTGACCGCCGTGGACGCCCCGACGCTGCTGCGCGACTGCCGCGCCGTGCTGGACGGGATGGAGGGGGCGCTGGCCTGAGTTAGGGTGGGTCGATGACTACTGGGGAAGTTATCGCCGACTTGTTCGTGTCCGTGGACGGCTGGGCGGGCAGCACCGACTCGCCCGGCTACTTCGGCTACGGCGGGCCGGATCTGATGGCGTGGATCGACGAATCGTCGACGGTGCCACACGTGGCGTTGCTCGGCAGGCGCACCTACGAGCTGCTCTCGGGCATGCCGGTGGAAGCGCACGACGGGACGTGGGTGACCGAGCTCGACAAGGTCGTCTTCTCCCGGACCCTCGATTCGGTGGCGTGGCCGAAGACCGAGCTGTGCAAGCAGGACGTGGTGGCCGAGGTGCGCAGGCGCAAGGCCGAAGGCGGCCTGCCGATGCGCACCATGGGCAGCCTTTCCCTGGTGCGCCAACTGCTTTCCGCGGGCCTCGTGGACCGGTTGCGGTTGATGACCTTCCCCTTGCTGGTCGGGCCGACCGGCCGGGAGCCGGCGTTCGAACAGCTCGCGTCGTCGGCCGACCTGGAGCTCGTCGACCACCGTGTGCTCGATGGCCGCATCGTGCTGCTGGAGTACCGGCCGACCGGCAAGGACATCCCGCGGGCGTGATCGAGGTTCGTCTCGCCGAGGCCGCCGACGGAGACGTCCTCGGCGAGATCCACGCGGCCGGGTGGGCGGCGGCGTACGCCCCGTTCTTCCCGCCGGAGTTCGCTTCGGCCAACGTCGCCGACCGGTTGACGCGATGGCACAAGCGCATCGCGGAGCACCCGGGCGAGATCCTGCTCGCCGCGCTCGACGGCCGGCCGCTGGCCCTGTCGTGGTTCGGTCCGTCCCCGACCCGCGACGGGCTCGGTGAGGTGATCGGCTTCTACGGCCACCCGGACGGCTGGGGGAGCGGGATCGCGGCCGCGCTGATGACCGCGACGCTGGAACACATGCGTGCCAATGGTTTCGCGGTGGCCCACCTGTGGACGGCGCGGGACACCCCGCAGTCGCGCCGCTTCTACACCAAGTGCGGCTTCGCCGAGACCGGCGCGACCCGCACCCACGACTTCGGCGAGGGCCACCTGCTCGCCCAGGTCGAGTACCAGCGCGACTGCTGAACCTGCTCACCTCTTGCTCTCCGCGCCGTGGGAGAAGGCGGCGGATTCGGCGCCGTGCTGGGGCTTGTCCTGGTTTTGCAGGCGAGGCAGGGTCCGGGTCAGGGCGTCGAGGAAGAGATCGGCCAGGTCGTGGCTGAAGCCGTTGCGCACCACCACGCGTAGCACCGCCAGGTCCTCGCGGTCGGCGGGGAAGGTGTACGCGGGCACCAGCCAGCCCTGCTCGCGCATGGCCGCCGACACGTCGAAGACGCTGAACCCGGCCTGGTCGTCGGCCACGGTGAACGCGAACACCGGCAGTTCGCGGCCGTCGGTGAGCAGGCGGAACGGGCCGAGGGCGGCGATCCGGTCGGCCAGGCGGGCGGCGACCTCGCGGCAGTACTGCTGGACCCGGGTGTAGCCCTCCCGGCCCAAGCGCAGGAACGTGTAGTACTGGGCGATCACCTGCGCGCCCGGCCGGGAGAAGTTCAACGCGAACGTCGGCATCTCGCCGCCCAGGTAGTTCACCCGGAACACCAGGTCGTCCGGCAACGCCGCCGTGTCGCGCCACACGACCCAGCCGACGCCCGGGTACACGAGGCCGTACTTGTGCCCGGACGTGTTGATCGACGCGACCCGCGGTTGCCGGAAGTCCCAGTCCAGGTCCGGGTCGCAGAACGGCGCGATCATCGCGCCGGACGCGCCGTCCACGTGTACCGGGATGTCCCAGCCGTGCTCTTGCTGCACCGCGTCCAGCGCCGCGCAGATCTCCGCGACCGGCTCGTAGCTACCGTCGAAAGTGGACCCGAGGATCGCGACGACGCCGATCGTGTTCTCGTCGCAGTGCTTGGCGGCCTCCTCGGCGCTGAGGTGGTAGCGGTCGCCGGACATCGGCACCAGGCGCGCCTCGACGTCCCAGTAGTTGGCGAACTTCTCCCAGCACACCTGGACGTTGATGCCCATGACGACGTTCGGCCGGTCGGTGGGCTTGCCCTCGGCGCGGCGCTTGTGCTGCCAGCGGCGCTTGAGCGCGAGCCCGGCGAGCATGCACGCCTCGCTCGAACCCGTTGTGGAACAACCGATCGTGGCCTCCGGCTCGCTCGCGTGCCACAGGTCGGCGAGCATCCGCACGCACCGCTGCTCGAGTTCGGCGGTGCGCGGGTACTCGTCCTTGTCGATCATGTTCTTGTCGACTGTCTCGGTCATCAGGGTCCGCGCGGTGGGCTCCATCCACGTGGTCACGAAAGTGGCCAGGTTCAGCCGCGCGTTGCCGTCGAGCATCAGCTCGTCGTGCACCACCTGGTAGGCGATGTCGGCGTCCAGTTCGCCCTCGGGCATCCGGTTGCGGGGCACCTGCACGGGCTCTCGCATGAACACCGGGTTGACCGCGATGTCCGCCCTGGTCGGTTCCGCCGGGCCGTGCGGGTGTGCGAGCGGCATGCGCTGGTCCTCCCTGGCTGTGGGTGAGCCCCACGCTATCCGGCTGAGCCGTGTCTTGCCTGGCACCGGGCGTGTCCCACGTTCGCGCCGGGTGTGTCCCACGTTCCCGTGGGGTGTGTTCGACAGTGGAGTGCGGACACGGCAGCGCCGAGTGTGGGACACGCCGGGTCTGAGTGGGGGACACACCCAGTCCGAGTGTGGGACACACCCAGTGGATCAACCCCACGTTCGGACCTGTGCGACCGGCGCTGTGATGGGGGAGAATCCCACGGGATTCGGCCAACCCACTCGATGGGAGCGGACATGGATCCCTCGACCTCGATATTCCGTCGCAAGCCCATCGAGCAGATCGACGAGCCCGGCGAAGGTGTCCGGCTCAAACGCGAGCTGGGGCTGTGGCAGCTCACCGCGATCGGCGTGGGCGGCATCATCGGCGCCGGGATCTTCTCCCTCGCCGGCGAAGTGGCCAACAAGAGCGCCGGGCCCGCGGTCCTGATCTCCTTCCTCATCGCCGGCATCGCGAGCGCGGCGGCGGCCTTCTCCTACGCCGAGTTCGCCGGGCTGATCCCGCGCGCCGGGTCGGCTTACACCTACGGCTATGCCGTGCTCGGCGAAGTCGTCGGCTGGGCGATCGGCTGGGACCTGCTGCTCGAGTACACGGCGATCGTCGCGGTGGTCGCGATCGGGATCTCGGGCTACTTCAACGACTTGCTGTCGTTCCTGGACGTGCACCTGCCGTTGTGGATGACCGGTGCGCCCGGCACCGAACCGGACGGGGTGGCCGCGGGCAGCTACAAGATCAACCTGTTCGCGGTGGTGCTGTGCCTGCTCATCGCCTACATCCTCAACCTGGGCATGCGCAACGCCGCCCGGTTCGAGACGGCGCTGGTGTTCCTCAAGGTCGCCGTCGTGCTGCTGGTGATCGCCGTGGGCGTCTTCCACATCAACACGGGCAACTACAACCCGTTCTTCCCGTTCGGGCTCAGCGGCGCCTTCACCGGCGCGGCAACGGTTTTCTTCGCGGTGTTCGGCTACGACGCGATGAGCACGGCGGCCGAGGAGTCGAAGGACGCCCAGAAGCACATGCCCCGGGCGATCATGTATTCGCTGGCCATCGCCATGGTGCTCTACGTGCTCGCGTGCCTGGTGCTCACGGGCATGGTGAAGTACACCGACATCAGCCCGACCGCGGCCTTCTCCAGCGCGTTCAAGTCGGTGGGGCTCTCCGCCCTCGGCGCGATCATCGCGGTCGGGGCGATCCTCGGCATCCTGACCGTGCTGTTCACGTTCATGATGGGCGCGTCCCGGGTGGGCTTCTCGATGAGCCGCGACGGCCTGCTGCCGGCGTGGTTCGGCAAGACCTCCCGGCGCTACGACGTGCCGAGCCGGATGACGTGGGTGCTCGGCGTCGCCTCGGCGGTGATCGCCGGGTTCCTGCCGATCGGCGAGGCCGCTCAGCTGACCAACATCGGCATCCTGCTGGCGTTCGTGGTCGTGTGCGCCGCGGTGATCGTGCTGCGCTACCGCCAGCCCGACCTGCCGCGCACGTTCCGCTGCCCGGGCATGCCGGTGGTGCCCGCCGTCGGCATCGTGTTCTCGCTGTGGCTGGTCACGTACCTGACCGTCGAGACCTGGCTGCGGTTCGCGGTCTGGTTCGTGCTCGGCTTGATCGTCTACTTCGGCTACAGCCGCAGCCGCTCGCGGCTGGCTACCAGTCGCCGTCCTGCACCGGACGACCACGCGGGTCATTGAGCACGACGGTCTGGTCGTGGGCGACCGGGTGCCACGGGTCGTGGTCCTGGCCGAGCCAGTCGCCGACCGGGACGACGTCCTGCAGCGGCTGCGCGGGCTGCAGATCGGTGCCGTCGGCGTCGTAGTAGTCGTACCAGGGCAGGCCGGCCTGCGTGTAGGACGCGCGGCTGACCGGGGAGGCCGGTGGCTCCTCGCCGGTGATGCGCCGCCAGTCCGGCGGCGTGACCAGGTGGACGAACACGCGCCCGGCCGGCTTGGCCTTCCACTCCGACAGCGCGCGGCTGTCCTTGTAGATCTCCTGGCGCATGGTGCCGCCGACGCCGAGCCCCATGGCGTTGGCGGAGCCCGGCGCGGGCGCGGGCGGGCCGCCGTACCCGCCCTGCATGCCGCCGTACCCGGCGTCGTAACCGGAGTACGAGGTCGCGCGAGCGGGCACCGGGTGCTTGGCGGCGAAGTTCTGCAGCTGGATGCCGCCCCACACCTCCGCGCCGGTGACCTGACCCTCCACGGTGGCGCCCAGGCCCAGTGGCACGGCGACGAACTGGCGGATGGTGCCTTCGCCGGAGTTGATGCCGTCCAGCCACGGCTGGTCGGGCAGCACGACGTAGTTCTGCGGGTCCTGGGAGAGCTTGTCGGTCCACGGCCGGCCGGACACGGCGCACACCTTGCCGACGCCGACCTGCAGGGCCGCGGTCTCGGCGGCGCTGAACGAGAGCCACATGGCCTCGCGCAGGTACATCGGCAGCAGCACGCCGCCGCGCTTGCGCCACTCCTCGGGCACCGTGTCGGCGTAGTCGCTGACCATGCGCACCGGGAAGTCGCCGAGCCCGGGCGGCAGCGGGTGCGTGCCCTGCTCGGGCAGGCGCAGCGTGCGCACGAACCGCACCCGTACCTCGCCCGGCATGACCAGGGTGTTCCCGTCGAGCCTGACCACGTCCTTCGCCATGCCCCGCACCGTATTGGCTCCCGGCCGGCCGCGTGGGCGGAACGCGACAAGACGACCGGGGACTGCGCGCGCCGACGTACGCCAGGTGCCGTAGCCCGGACGACGACCGGGCCCCGTGTGCACCATCAGGGTTCTTCCCATCGGTCGAGCAATCGAAGGGGAGAAACCACATGTCCGAGAACCCGGACACGATCACCACGGCCCGTGCGGCGAGCACGGGCGCGTGGCGGCTGATCGCCGCCGCGCTCTGCTTCATCCTGTGCTACCAAGCGGTCGGGTTCGTGGGCGGTGCGTTCGCGTCCTCGGCGTTGCCGCTGCCCAACGCGTCCGGCGCGGAAGCCCAGGCCTGGTACGTGCGCAACGGCCTGTCGGCGACGGTGTCCGCGATCTGCCAGCTGTTGTCGGTGCTCTGCCTCGGCCTCTACGCCGCGGTGCTGCGCCGCACGGGACGCATCGACAAGCAGGCCCGCTGGGCCTACGCCGCCGTGGCCATGATGGTGCTGTCGTGCCTGCTGTCCTGGGCGATGGCCGCCTACGCGGGGTCGGTGAGCGCCGAGACGCTGGGTGCGTTGCGCACGGCCAACTTCATCACCGGCGGCACCGCGCACGTGGCGCTGCTGGGTGTGTTCGTGTTGCTGGCGGCGAAGGCCGGTGGCTTCGGCAAGGGCATCCGCGTGTTCGCCTGGGTGGCCTTCGTGCCGGCCGTGGCGTCGGTCGTCTCGCTCGTCGTGTTCCAGGGCGCGGCGCTGATCCTGCTGGGCCGGCTGCTGTGCATGGCGTGGACGCTCGTCGCCGCGATCGCGGTGGCACGCGCCGATCGTCGTTGACCGGCGACGGGCACCCGCTCGGCTCATCCGGGGCCGCGGGTGCCCGGCGTCCAGGTCGGTTCTTCGCTGGTGGCGGCGCGCGCCAGGATGAACAACAGATCGGAGAGCCGGTTGAGGTAGCGGGCCGCGGGTTCGCTGCCGGGCACCGTCCACAGGCGACGTTCGGCCCGCCGGCACACGGCGCGAGCGTGGTGCAGGGCCGCCGAGTACGGGTCGGTGCCGGGGAGCACGAAGGAGCGCAGGGCGGGCAACCCCGCGTTGTGCTCGTCGCAGTGCTCCTCGAGCGCCAGCACGTGGTCCTCACCCACCCGGTCGCCGCCGCCGGCCACGTCCGCGCCCAAGTCGAAGAGCTCGTTCTGCAACTGCCGCAACAAGGTCACGTGGGACGCGGCCGGGGCGGCGATCGCCAGCCCGATGGCTGTGACCAGCTCGTCGACGTCGCCGAGGGCCTCGATCCTGGGGTCCGCTTTGGACACGCGGCCGGGTGCGGCCGCGGTGGTCGTCCCGTCGTCCCCGGTCCGCGTGTAGACCTTGTTGATGACCACCGACATCGCGACCTCCTCAGCCAGCGCGACGAGGGTGTCCAGCGGCACCGCCGTCACGTCCGATTCGACGTCCGCCACGGCGGCGGCCAGCCGGTCCCGCAAGGCGTGCAGCTCGGCGATGCGCCCGGCGAGCCGGTGCTGCTGCTCGCGCAGGACGCGGGCGGCGGCGGGACCGTCGGCGTCGAGCACCGCGCCGAGCTCGCCGACCGGCAGGCCGAGGGCACGCAACGCCAGCGCCCGGCGGGCCCCGGCCATCGCGACCGCGTCGTAACGCCGGTGCCCGCCCTCGCTCACGCTGCTCGGCCGGATCAAGCCCCGCGCCTCGTAGTAGCGCAGGGTGCGCACGGTGGTACCCAACTGCCGCGCGGCTGCGCCGATCCCGACCGACTCGCTTGCCATGCCGTCACGCTAGGACCTGACGCGGCGTCCGAATCAAGCCCCGGCCGCGGTCATTTCACGAGTGCGTCGATGGCCTTCTTCAGGGCGCTGGGCTGGGAGGGCTTGCGGGGCGCCTTCTTGCGCGCCTCCAGCATGCGGGCGCCGATCTCCTGCAACTGCTTGCGCCCCAGCCCCTCCCGCACCTTGGGGAACCACTCCTTTTCCTCTTCGTCCATGTGGTGCGTGACGTTCTCGATCAGCACGGTGGTCTTCGCCTCGAAGCGCTCGTCGCTGGGCGTCATGGTGGCCAGTTCCATGCACAGCACGTCCGCGACGTGGTGCTCCTCATAGGACTCGAGGATGTCGTCGTCGAGGTCGGGCATGAGCTTGCGCACCTCGGGGTACATGACCTCGTTCTCGATGTAGGTGTGCACGGTGAGCAGTTCGAGGATCTGGTTGACCAGCTTGCCCCGCGCGGCCGGGGCCGTGGTGTCCTCGAACTTGCGGAACAGCTTGCGGATCTCCTTGTGCTCGTCCTTGAGCACGACGATGGCATCAGTCGACACGGGGCAGTCCTTTCGCCACGGTTGCTGACCAAGTGAATACCCAGGGTGTCGCCGATCGAACCCATGAGTAGCACGTGGGGCATTGGGTAACCGACGTGCATGAGCACACGATTCGGCGACTGGTTGCGATCGCTCTTCGGCACGGGCACGTCCGAGAAGGCGCCCGGGGAGCAGGACACCGAGCGTGACCCGAACGTCGCCCGCACCAGGAGCACCGGCGGCGACCCGGACCTCGACCGCGGCGACAGCGCCGGGACCACGGGGCCGGGCGAGAACGAGACCTTTGTGGGCCGCGTCGCGGGCAACGACGACGTCGGTGCCGCGGGGGAGACCGGCGCCGAGGCCCGCTCGCAGCGAGGCGCGAACGGGAAGCACTCGGCGTGACCCGCGCGCAGCCGACCAGCACCCCGAACCTGTCCGCCTACGCGCAGACTGCCCTCGAGGCCCCGCCGATACCCGCGGGCGTCCTCGACACCGTGCGGGCGATCGGGACGGTCGTGGGGCCGGCGCTGCTCACCGGTGTCATCAAGCGGCGGCCACGCATGATGTGGCTCGCCGAGAAGCTGCGCCTCGACCGGGCGGCCATCGCAACCATGCGCCACCTCCGGCGCCGCTACGACGGTCGGCCGGTCCTGTTGCGCACGCCGATCCGCCACGTCGAGGTGCCCACGGCCGGAGCGGACGTCGGCCGCGTGCTCGCCGGGACCCCGGACCCGTTCACGGCCGCGACGCTGGAGAAAAGGGCCGCGCTGCGCCACTTCCAGCCGCACGGCGTGCTCATCAGCAAGGGCGCCGAGCGCGAGGAACGGCGGGCCTTCAACGAGGCTGCGCTGGAGCCGGAACAGCCGATGCACGACCTTGCGCCGGGGTTCGTCACCGTGCTGAACGAGGAAGGCCGTCGCATGCTGGCGGAGGCCGACGCCACCGGCGAATTCGGCTGGGACTGCTACGCACGGCACTTCTGGGCGGCGATCCGGCGCATCGTGCTCGGCGATCACGCCCGCGACGACCACGAGCTCACCGACCTGCTCGGTTCGCTGCGCATGGACGCCAACTGGGCCTACCTGCACCGACGGCGCCGCGCCGCCCGCGCGGAGTTCCTGCGCCGGGTCGAAGGCTACGTGGACGAGGCGTGGCCGGGCAGCCTCGCCGCCATGGTCGCCGAGACGCCCGCGTCGCCCGGTGTCGACCGCGCGGGGCAGATCCCGCACTGGCTCTTCGCCTTCGACGCGGTCTCCATCGCCACGTTCCGCGCGCTCGCGTTGCTGGCCACGCACCCGGATCAGGAGGTGCCGGTTCGCTCGGAACTCGAGGGGCTCGACCTGACCCGCCCGCAGCAGTTGCCTTACCTGCGCTCGTGCGTGCTGGAGTCGGTGCGGCTGTGGCCCACCACCCCGGTCGTGTTGCGGGAGAACACCCGCGACGCCGACGGGAGCCCGCGTGGCACGACACAGTTCATCTACTCACCGTTCTTCCACCGCGACCGGGAAACGTCCTATGCGGACTCGTTCCGGCCCGGCATCTGGTTGGACGGCACCGCTTCGGACAACCCGGCGCTCGTCCCGTTCAGCGCCGGACCCGCGCAGTGCCCGGGGCGCGGCATCGTCCTGCTCGCGGCCAGCACGATGCTGGCGGTGTTGGTGGAGGAGCACGAGTTCCGCCTGGTCGACAAGGACCTGGTGAGCGCCGAGCGGCCGCTGCCCGCCTCGCTGGACAACTTCAGCCTGCGGTTCCGGGCCTGCGCAATGGCGTGAGCGCCGGAAGGGCGTGAGTAACCAGGGGCAGGAGCGGCGAAGGGACGCGGTGATCATGCGGAATCCGACGCTGGCGGCCACCGACGGCGGGTTGGGGGAGCCGGTGCCCGTGCTGCGCCTTTGCGGCCCGCTGGACGCGGAATCGGCCGCCGAGGTGGAAGAACGCGGCGCGAAGCTCATCGAGGCGGTCGAAGCCGACACCGGGATCGTCGTGGACCTCACCGCCGTCGAGTTGCTCACCGCCGCCGGGGCCCGGGCCGTCACCGGCTTGCTGAACGGCTTGACCGCACGGGAATTGCGCGCCGTGCTGGTCTGCCCGCCCGGACACCCCGCACGTATCGCGCTCGACTTCACGCTGGCGCCCTCCGCGTGGCCGGTGCACGACTCGGTCGACGGCGCCGTCGCCGCACTCCGGGCGTCGCTCACGGCTCACGAGGGATTCGGGACCTTTTTCGTCCCCCTCACCAAGGCCCTGCTTCGTGCCGCGACCGTGGACGAGGCGCTGAACCGCGTCGTGGCCGCGACGGTGGCCGCCGTCGCGCCGGCGGACGTCGCGTCGATCACCCTGCGCGATGCGGACGGAAGCCTGCGCACCGCGGCGGCGAGCGACGACGCGGCCACCGAGCTGGACGAACTGCAGTACGCGCTCGGCGAGGGCCCGTGCCACGACGTCGCGATGGCCGGTTCCCCGGAGTTCGTCGAGTGCGCCGACCTCGGCGCGGGGTGTGCGTGGCCGCACTGGTCGCCGGAAGCGGTCCGGCGCGGCTGGCACGGCGCCCTGGCGAGCGCGCTGGTGGCACCCGCCGAGGCGCCCGACCCGGCCGGCGCGCTGAACGTGTTCTCCCATGTCCCCGGAGACCTCGTCGACGCCGACCCCGGCATCGTGCGGTTGCTGGCCAACCACGCGTCGTTCGCCATCGCGGAGGCCGATGTCCTGCGCCGCAGCGCACTCGAGCAGGCCGGCCTGCACGCGGCCCTGGATTCGCGCGACGTCATCGGCCAGGCGAAGGGCATCATCATGGCTCGCAGGCGTTGCGGCGCCGCCGAAGCGCTCGACCTGCTGCACAAGATGTCGCGGAACCTGAACGTGGGACTGGCCGCCCTGGCCACGACGCTGGTCGCGCGCCGCGGCGATCTCGGCCCGGCCGACGGAGAGCCTGACCGCTAGCCGAGCTTGCGCAACCGCTCGCGCGCCCGCTGCGCCGATGCCGCGTGGCGGTGCATGTCTCGCCACGGGTCGGCCTTCTGCGCCAGCCTGCGGCGTGCGGTGTGGACGGTCCAACCCGCCGGTTCGGCGTTGCCGAGCTCGGACCACTCGATGGGGATCGCGACCGGGGCGCTCGGTCGGGCACGCAACGAGTACGGCGTGACGAACGTCTGCCCGTACCCGTTGCGGTTGGCGTCGAGGAACAGGCGATCGCCGCGCTTTTCCTTGCGCAGCACGGTGGTCAGCCGATCCGGGTGCTGTGCGGCGAGGTGGTCGGCGGCCTCGTGGGCGAACTCGCGGACCTCGTCGACCCCGGTGTCGCCGTCCAGCGGCGCGACCACGTGGTAGCCGCGACCGCCGGTCGTCTGCACGAACGGCGTCAGCCCCACCGCCTCGTAGAGGTCGCGCACCTGCCGGGCCGTGGCGCGCAACTCCTTGAGCGCCATGCCATCCGGCGGATCGAGGTCGATGACCACCAGGTCGGGGTGCTCGGGTGCGGCGACCGTCGCCGCCCAGACGTGCAGTTCCAGCGCCGCCTGGTTGGCCAGGTACGCGAGCGTCTCCCGGCTGTCGCACACGATGTAGTGGCCCTTGCCGCCACTGCGCTGGGGCACCTCGGCCACCCGGATCCAGTCGGGCAGGTGGTCGGGAGCTTGCTTCTGGAACCAGCCCTCGCCGCCGATGCCGTCGGGGTAGCGGCGCAGCGTCAGTGGGCGGTCGCGCAGGTGGGGCAGCATCGCCTCGGCTACCGCCGCGTAGTGCGTGGCCACGTCGCCCTTGGTCACGTCGTCATCGGGGTAGAGGACCTTGTCGGGTTTGCTGATCTCGAAGTCTTCGACCTTCATGCGCTCTCCCGCACCACTTCGGCGGCCGATTTGTCCACCCGCAGGCCGGTGAACCGCGGGTGGCGGAGCCTGCCGTCCCTGGTCCACTCCGTGAACCCGACCTCGACGACGAGTTCGGGCCGCACCCAGTGGGCGCCGGGTTCCTTCACGGGGTCGGTGAACGGCGACGTGTCCTGCTCCAGTTTGTCCATGGTGGACCGCAGTTCGGCCAGCACGCTTTCGTTGTAGCCCGTGCCGACCTTGCCCGCGTACCGAAGGTCGGTGCCTTCGTAGTAGCCGACGAGCAACGCGCCGAACCCGGACCGCGCACCCTTCGGGTCGGTGAACCCGCCGACCACGAACTCCTGGTCGCGCACGCACTTGAACTTGAGCCAGTCCGCGGACCGGCCGCGGTGGTAGGGCGCGTCGGCCCGTTTGGCGATCAAGCCCTCCCAGCCGTGGGCGCAGGCTTCGCGGTAATAGGCCTCGCCGTCGGCCATGCGGTGCTGCGAATACCGCAGCGGGTCGACGAAGTGGAAGGCATCGCGCAGGAGTTGCTTGCGTTCGCGCAGCGGCCGGTCCGCCACGTCCTCGCCGTCGAGGTGCAGCACGTCGAAGAGGTAGTAGTAGACCTTCACCTGCGACGCCTTGACGCGCTCGGGGTCGACCAGGTGGATCCGGGGCTGCAGCGCGGCGAAGCTGGTCTGCGGGCCGTGGAAGGCGACGATCTCACCGTCGACGACGAAGCGCTTCGGACCGTGTTCGGCGAGCGCCGCCACGAGTTCGGGGTAGGACGCGTTCATGGACTTCTGGTTGCGCGACCACAGCGTCAGGTCCTTGCGGTCGCGGCCGGCGATCGCCCGCACGCCGTCGAGCTTGCGCTCGTAGAGCCAGTCCGGGTCGGAGAACCGGTCGTCGGTGAGCACCGCGAGCATCGGCTCGCGCCAGCCGGGCGCGCTCACGCCAGGTCCTCGTTGGTGCGCCCGGTGAGCACGGACTCCGGCTGGGTGCGTGCGGGCTTGCGCCGCCGGTCCGCGCCGTCGTCGTCCTTCTTGATCAGCAGCCAGTTCTTCCCGTCGGTGTGCACCAGCGAGAACGCGCCGGTCAGCTTCTCGCCGTGCAACTCGACCCGCAGGTGTCCCGCGTCCAGGGCGTCGACGGCGGGCTCGTCGGTCAGCGAGTCGAACTCGCCGGTGTCCCAGACGACCACCGTGCCCGCGCCGTACTGGCCCTCGGGAATCCGTCCCTCGAAGTCGGCGTACTCGATCGGGTGATCCTCGGTGCGCACGGCCAGGCGCCGCTCGGCCGGGTTCAGCGACGGGCCCTTCGGCACCGACCACGACACCAGCACGCCGTCGATCTCCAGCCGGAAGTCGAAGTGCAGGCTGGACGCATCGTGGCGCTGCACGGTGAATCGGGGGCGTGAAGGGAACCTGGGGCGCGAGCGCTTGCCTCGGCGCCGGCCACCGGATCCCGCCGGTTCCGGCGTCGCGTCGCCCCGCTTGGCCCGGTACTCCGCGAGCCGGTCCTGCTTGGTCACGCCGGGGACTACCCGCCGTGCGACGTCGACAAACGCCGTCAGGGCGGCGTGCGGGCCACTCGATCGGCGTGAGGAGGTGTCGTCGCCCTCGCGGTGGGTAGCCCTCGCCCGAGGGAAAGGAGTCGCTGACGATGAACACCGAGACGCTGCGTCCGCTGCTCGAGGACGCCGGGCCGTTCGCCTCGGTCTGGTTGGACGTGTCCCAGGACACCGAGAACGGGGCCGCCGCCCTCGAGGCCCGGCGGCGCGACCTGCGCGCCCGGCTCGCCGAACTCGGCGCGGACGACGACCTGGTGCGGGCCGTGGACGAGGCGGTCAGCGCGGGCGGACCCGCCGTCGGCCGGGCCGGCCGCGCGCTCGTGGCCACCACGCGGCACGTGGTCGCCACCCCGACCGCCGAACCGCCGGCCGGCCTGCAGGCCCGCGTGTCCGACCTGCCGTACCTGCTGCCCGTCCTGCGGCGGAGCACGCCGCTGGTGCCGCACGTGCTCGTCGTCGTCGACCGGACCGGGGCCGACCTCAAGGCCGTCGACCGGGCGGGCGAGGTCCACGAGCCGGAACCGGTGGCCGGCGCGGACGAGCCGCTGCACAAGGTCCGGGCGGGCGGCTGGTCGCACTACTCGATCCAGCACCGGATCGAGGAGCAGGTCCACCGGACCATGAAGATCGTCGCGGACGCGGTCGGCCAGCTCGCGGAGCGGGTCGGCGCCCGGGTGGTGCTCGTGGCCGGTGAGGTGCAGGCCCGGACGGGGCTGGCCGCCGCGTTGCCGCGCCACCTCGCCGACCAGGTCGTCCAGCTCGAGTCGGGTGGGCGCGCGGCGGGCACGGAACCCGGCGCCGTGGAAGACGAGGCGCACGCGGTGCTGGAGCGGGTCGCGGCGCAGGACTACGACGCCCAGCTCGACCGGTTCCGCGTCGAGGGCGACGGCCTTGCCGTGCAAGGGATGGCCGCGGCGGTCGAGGCGCTGCGCGAGGCGAACGCCGAACTGGTGTTCCTCGCCGACAGCCTGCCCGCCGACCGTCCGATGTGGACCGGTGACACGCCGAACCTGCTGGCGCTGGACAAGAAGGACCTCATGGGGCTCGCCGGCGAGCACAGCGAACACCGCGCGGACGAGGTCGTGCCGTCGGCCGCCGTCGCCATCGGCGCCCAGCTGGTGCCGGTCGCGGACGAGATCACCCTGCGCGACGGCATCGGCGTGCTGCGCAGGCACACCTGAGACCAAACGGGAAAGGACAAGGAACACGATGACCACCGCCACCAACCCCAGGGTGCTGATCACCGGCGCGTCGTCCGGCATCGGCCGTGAGCTCGCGGAGATCTTCGCCCGCAACGGCTACCGGGTCCTGCTCGCCGCCGACGACGACCTGCTCGACAAGGCGGTCGACGAGCTGCGCGCGACCGGCGCGGCCGTCGACGGGCACCGGCTCGACCTCGCCGTCCCCGACGAGGTCGACCGCCTCGCCGCCTGGACGCAGGACGTCGCGGGCGGGGTGGACGCCTTGGTGCTCAACGCGGGCACCGGCGTCAACGGGGCTTTCGCCGGCTCGGCGACCGGGCTGCACGAGCAGCTCAAGGTCGTCGACGTGAATGTTCGGTCGGTGGTGCACCTGGCCAAGCTGCTGGTGCCCGGCATGGTCGGCGCCGGTCACGGCCGGGTGCTGATCACGTCGTCGATCGCGGGCGTGTCGCCCGGGCCGTACAACTCGGTCTACAACGCCAGCAAGGCGTTCCTGTCGTCGTTCGCCCAGGCGCTGCGCGACGAGCTGCGCGGCAGCGGCGTGTCGGTGACCACGTTGATGCCCGGCCCGACGGACACGCTGTTCTTCGACCGCGCCAAGATGCACGACACCAAGCTCGGCCAGAGCTCCAAGGACGACGCCAAGACCGTTGCCGAGCAAGGCTTCTCGGCGATGATGAAGGGCACCGACCACGTCGTCGCCGGCTCGTTCTTCAACAAGGTCCAGTCCGTCGCCGGGCACCTGCTGCCGGACCCGTTGCTCGCCGCCGTGCACCGCCGCATGACCATGCCCGGCAGCGGGCGCCGCTGACCACCCGAGGAGAAGCCATGAAAGCCGTTACCTGGCAAGGAAAACGTGACGTGCGGGTCGAGAACGTGCCCGACCCGACGCTCAAGGACCCGGACGACGCCATCATCCGCATCACCTCCAGCGGGCTCTGCGGCTCGGACCTGCACCTGTACGAGGTGCTCGGCCCGTTCCTCGACCCCGGCGACATCCTCGGCCACGAGCCGATGGGCATCGTCGAGGAGGTCGGGGCCGGTGCGTCGAAGCTGAAGGTCGGCGACCGGGTGGTCATCCCGTTCAACGTCTCCTGCGGCACCTGCTACATGTGCGGGCAGGGCCTGCACTCGCAGTGCGAGACGACCCAGGTGCGTGAACAGGGCACCGGCGCCTCGCTCTTCGGCTACACCAAGCTCTACGGCCAGGTGCCCGGCGGTCAGGCCGAGTACCTGCGGGTGCCCTTCGCCGACCAACTGCCGATCGTCGTGCCGGAAGGGCCGCCGGACGACCGGTTCGTGTTCCTCTCCGACGTGCTGCCCACCGCGTGGCAGGCGGTCGCGTACGCCGACGTGCCCAAGGGCGGCAGCCTCGTCGTGCTCGGGCTTGGCCCGATCGGGGACATGGCGACGCGGATCGCGCAGCACCAGGGCGTCGAGAAGGTCATCGGCATCGACCTGGTGCCCGAGCGGCTGGCCCGGGCCCGTGCCCACGGCGTGCAGGCGTTCGACCTGGAAGAACTCGGCGACGACGTGACGCAGGTCGTCCGCGACCACACCCAGGGCCGCGGCCCGGACTCGGTGATCGACGCCGTCGGCATGGAAGCGCACGGCAGCGCCGTCACCAAGGTGGCGCAGCAGGTCGTCGGCTTCCTGCCCGACAGCATCGCGGCGTCCTTCATGCGCAAGGCGGGCGTCGACCGGCTGAACGCGTTGATGCTCGCCATCGACATGGTCCGCCGTGGCGGGACGATCTCGCTGTCCGGTGTGTACGGCGGGATGGCCGACCCGATGCCGATGCTGACCATGTTCGACAAGCAGATCCAGCTGCGCATGGGGCAGGCCAACGTGCACCGCTGGGTGCCGGACATCCTGCCGCTGCTCACCGACGGCGACCCGCTGGGCACCGAGACGTTCGCGACCCACCACATGCCGCTGACCGAGGCACCGGCGGCGTACGAGATGTTCCAGCACAAGCGCGACGGTGCCGTGAAGATCCTCTTCCGGCCCTAAGCGCCGTCCTGGCCAAGGGAATTCAGCACGCCGCGAAGCGGTGGCGCCAGGCCGCCGAGGCCCAGCGTCACCGCCAACGCGTGCGGGGCAAGCCCTTCGGCGCGCCGCTCGAGTTCGTCGAGCTGTTCGTGGTTGCGGCCCACGATGACGGCGAGCCGATCGCCGCAGCCGCCGGGCTCGGTGGCCAGTTCGACGGCCTCGGCGATGCTGTCCAGCAGGTCGGCCAAGCCCGCCGCGGAATCCCGATCCGGCGTCGTCGCCGCGCCCGCGCCGGTGGCGACGTGCCGCAGTGACTGGGTGATCGTGCGCACGTGCGGCCACGCCGCGACGAGGCGCCGGGCGTCGTCCTGGGGCGCGACTGCCCGGTAACGCGGCCGGGCCTTGCGCAGGTTGAGCCGCCGGCTCTCGGCGGCCAGTTCGGAGGCCTCGCCGACCTGCTCGACTAGGCTGCGCATGTCCTCGGCGTAGCGCACCCAGTCCGACGCCCGGTCGGCGACTGTGTCCTCCCGCAGGCTCTTGGCCATCTCGTGCAGCAGCCCGGCCATCTCCTCGCCCAGGCGCGCGGTCGCGGCCACCGCACGGTCGCGGTAGACCGGCGGGAAGAGCACGGCGTTGAGCACGGTGCCGACGACCACGCCGAGCAGCGTCTCGACGAGGCGGCCGAGCAGCAGCGGGCCGCTCGCCGCGTTCACCGACAACACGAGCACCGCGGTGGAGACGATCCAGATCCCGTCCGGCCCGAACCAGTGCCACCGGGCGACCAGCAGGCCCACCAGGACCGCCAGCGGCAACGCCACCGGCATCGGGAGCAGCTGGTTGGCCAGCCACGCCAGCACCACGCCGAGCACCACGGTCACCAGTTGGCGGGTCGCCGTGCGCAACGACCGGTACACCGTGGCCTCGACGGCGAACAGGGACGCGTACGGCGCGAGGAAGGGCTGCGGCAGGTGCAGCAGCCACACCGCCGCGACCCACGACAGCGCGGCGGCGAGCCCGGCCTTCAGCGCCTGGGTGAGCGCGTGCCGTTCGGTGCCGGGCACGCGGACGGCTCGGCTGAGCCAGCGCGCCGGCGCGAACACCGTTCTCGCCATTCCATGCCGGTCGAGCAACCTCCACAGAGGACAGAACAATGCGCGAGCCGGCGCACCGGCTCGCGCATCGGGGTGAGCGTTATTCGGACAGGGCGGTGACCAGGTCGCCGACCTTGGGGTCCTTCAGGGCACGGGCGACGTCCGCCTGGGCGACGATGCCCACCAGGTCGTGGCCGTCGATCACCGGCAGGCGCCGGACCTTGTGGTCGCTCATCGTGCGCATGATCTCCTCGGCGGAGTCGTCGGCGCCGATGGTGACCGCCTCGCCCTGGGCCAGCTCACCGGCGTGCACCGAGCGGGGGTCCTTGCCCTCGGCCACCACCTTCACCACGATGTCGCGGTCGGTCAGCATGCCCTGCAGGCGGTTGTCCTCACCGCAGATGGGCAGCGAGCCCACGGACAGCTGCGCCATCCGGTCGGCCGCGTCTCGCACCGTCTCGCTGCTGCGGACGCAGGTCACGTCCGGGGTCATGATGTCGCGTGCGGTCTTCATCTCTGTTTCCTCCTTACGCCATCAGGAAGCGGGGTAGTTGTTCGCCCTGAGCCACGCGGCCAGGTGCGCCGCGTTCGCCGCCGCGGTGGAATTCGTGGCGGCGACCGCCTTGGGGGTCTCGTCCAGGTCGTTGTAGTCGCCCGGCGTCATCGCCTCGCCGTTCCAGTAGGTCGCGCCCTGCGCCGGAATGGTGAAGCCGATGTCGTTGAGGGCCTGGAACAGGTCCGCGATGATCTTGTGCGCGCCGTCCTCGTTGCCGACCACCGCCACGAGCGCGACCTTGCCGAACATGGCCGGGCGGCCCTCGTCGTCCGTTTGGGACAGTTCGGCGTCCAGGCGTTCCACCACGCGCTGGGCGACGCTCGACATGTGGCCGACCCAGGTGGGCGTGGCGACGATCAGGATGTCCGCGGCCACGATCTTCTCGCGGATGCCGGGCCACGCGTCGCCGTCGCCCATGTCGGTCTCGACGCCGGGGCGCACGTCGTGGTCGACGACGCGGATCACCTCGCCCGTCACGGAGTGCGTGGCCAGCTCGTCCAGCAACTGCTGGGCCAACAGCTGGCTGCTCGACGGGGCCGGCGATGGCTTCAGGCTGCAGACCAGGGCGAGCGCACGCATCGGATTCCCTTCGCGTTCCGGTTCTCCCGGATGGCTACCCACCGCTCGCACGGGCAAACTGATCGTCGTGCGAGTGCTGACTTACAACGTGCTGGCCGAGCAGTACGCCGACGGGGGCGCGCGCTATGAGCGGATCGCCGAGGGGCTGCGGGAACTCGACGCCGACGTCATCGCCCTGCAGGAGGTGCCGATCGAGCGGGTGGCGGACCTGGTGGGGGAGGGCTACGCCCTGGCGCCGCACCCGAACACCGACGACGACGGCATCGGGGCCTGCCTGGCGTCCCGATTCCCCGTGCGGGCGGTGCACGTCGTCGACCTGCACGTGACCGAGCGCAGCAGGGGTTTTCCGTGGGCGGGAGCGGTGGTCGCGGAGCTGGACACGCCGCTCGGGCCGGTCGTGGTGGTGAACCACAAACCCAACTGGGCCTTCGGCCTCGAACGTGAGCGGGAACTGCAAGCCGTTGCCACGGTGCGGTTCCTCGAGCGCTACCCCGACTCGACCCCGCTGGTCCTGCTCGGCGACCTCGACGCGACGCCGGACGCGGCGAGCATCCGGTTCCTCACCGGCAAGCAGTCGCTCGACGGCGTCAGCACGTGCTTCCAGGACGCGTGGGCCGCGGTCCACGACTCGGCGGACGGGTTCACCTTCACCCCAGAGAACCCGTTGGTGCACAACGGAGACATGCCGCTGGACCCGGGTCGGCGGATCGACTACGTGATGGTCCGGTCCGGCTCGCACGGTCCGGGGCTGGAGGTCGCGGCCTGCGACCGGGCGTTCGACCGCCCGCGCCGGGGCCGGTGGTGCAGCGATCACTTCGCGGTGGTCGCCGACCTCCGGCGCCCGGCGCGGGCGCCCGGATCAACGCAGTGGCTGCGCGAGTTCAGGCCCGCTTGATCTCGCGCTTGATCTCCCGGCGCTGCTGGGCCGGGGTCTGCGGCGTGGCCGCGGCGGTCGTCGAAGCCGCGGGCGTGACCGGGGTGCCGGGCGTGGCCGGCGTGACCGGGGTCGTCGGGGTGACCGGGGCCGGCGGGTTTTCTCGCCGCGCCTCGATGCGCTCCATGGTCAGCTCCTCGGTGTCCAGGCGGTCACGCATCCGGTTGAGGATGGTGATCGTCAGGCCGTGTGCCGCCGCCAGGATCAGCAGCAGCACGCCGAGGCGCAGCACCACGGTCTGCAACTGGCCGCCCGCGTCGATGTCGATCACCGACACCAGGGCCAGCACGCCCAGCACGACCAGGTGGAAGAGCACGGACACCAGCCGGGCCATCGAGGTGGCCGAGCCGCGCTCGGTGTAGCGGTTGGCCAGGTACCGCACCGCGCTGCGGTAGATCAGGTGACCATCGATCGCGACCAGCACGATGCCGATGATCAGGAAAGCCACATAGCTGCCGTTGTCCACGGCGCTCACCTGCCTCCAGGGTCGACGGTAGGCGACAGGGGTGGAGTACCCACAACGTGGCGGTCGGTAACCGTCACGTCTCCATCGAGTGGGCCGCCGTGTCCGCCTTCGAGTCCGCAGGCAGCGTCTTGGCCCGCCGGTACCGCATGGGCAGCGCCAGCCAGAGCACGGCGAACGCAGCCGCGGCGACCGCGCCCAGGATGATCGCCAGCGTCATGTTCGCCACGACCGCCGTCAGCACGATGATGGTGCCGGTCATCGCGACGGCGAGGCACGCCAGCCCCCAGGACGCCAGCACGTCGGCGGCGGCCACCAGCACCGGCCGGCGCCGCTGGCGGAACAACATCCGGTGCCACGCGGCGGGCGCGGTGAGCAGGGCCACGGCGGCGGCCGCGAACATCACGGTGACCAGGTGGATCACCCGGATGTGCGTACCGACGCCCGAATAGGTGTTGGTGAACGCGATCGACAGCAGGAAGCCGAACAGGATCTGCACGCCTGCCTGGCCGACCCGGATCTCCTGCAGGAGCTCCGCGAAGTTCCGGTCGAGCCTGGGCTTTTCGTCGTCACCGCCGGTCTGCTCGGACACGCGGTCACTCACGCCCGCGGACAATGGTCGGCTCCAACCCGTCTTCCTCCTCGGGAAGCGGCCCCGGCCAGCCCGCGCCCCGGCCGCCGATGCCGCCCATGCCTTCGTCGGACACCCTCGGCGCCGGCGGCGCGATGCCCGGGCACTCCATCCGGATCCAGGTCCGTTGCGACTTCTGCGGCGTATTTCCTTGTGCGAGCGTCATCATGCCTCCCAGCACACAAGCCTATGACTGGTGACTACCCACAAAAGGGTTGTCGCACACCACGTTTGGGTACATGCCGGTGGTGACGCAGCGAAACGAGATCACCACACGGGTGCCCGCCCGGCTGGATCGGCTGCCCTGGTCGCGATTCCACTGGCGGGTGTTGTTCGGGCTCGGGACCGTCTGGTTGCTCGACGGCCTCGAGGTGACGCTGATCGGCTCGATCGCGTCGCGGCTGACCGAACCGGGGTCGGGGCTGCACGCCACCGATTCCGACATCGGCATCGCGGCCGCCTGCTACGTCTTCGGCGCCTGCGTCGGCGCGCTGGTGTTCGGTCAGCTCACCGACCGGTTCGGCCGCAAGAAGCTGTTCATCATCACGCTCGCGGTCTACCTCGTGGCGACGGTGTTGTGCGCGTTCGCCTTCGCCCCTTGGTACTTCTTCCTGACCCGGTTCCTCACCGGGACCGGGATCGGCGGCGAGTACGCGGCGATCAACTCCGCGATCGACGAGCTGATCCCGGCGCGGGTGCGCGGCCGGGTCGACCTCGTGATCAACAGCACGTACTGGGGAGGTGCGGCCGCCGGCGCCGCGCTCTCCCTGTTGCTGCTCAACACTTCGGTGTTCTCGGCGGACGTCGGCTGGCGCATCGCGTTCGGCCTCGGCGCCGTGCTCGGCCTGGTGATCCTCGTGGTGCGCAGGCACGTGCCGGAGAGCCCGCGGTGGCTGTTCATCCACGGCCGGGAACGCGAAGCCGAGCGTGTGGTCGGCGAGATCGAGCGGGACGTGCGCGACCGGACCGGGGCGGAGCTACCCGAGCCGGATTCGGAGATGACCGTGCGGCAGCGCAAGACCATCCCGTTCCGGGAGATCGCGGCGACCGCGTTCCGGACGTACCCGCGACGCACGATCCTGGGGCTCGCCCTCTTCGTGGGGCAGGCGTTCATCTACAACGGGATCACGTTCAACCTTGGCACGCTGTATTCGAACTACTACGGCGTCGCTTCCGGGATCGCGCCGCTGTTCCTCGTGTTCTACGGGCTGGGCAACATGCTCGGCCCGCTGACCTTGAGCAAGCTCTTCGACACCGTGGGCCGGCGCCCGATGATCACCGGAACCTACCTGGGCTCGGCGATCCTCACGATCCCGTTGACGCTGGTGTTCCTCGGCCAGACGGGGTCGCCGGTGTGGTTCACCGTGCTGCTCCTCGCCACGTTCTTCCTCGCCTCGGCCGGGTCGTCCGCCGCGTACCTCACGGTCAGCGAGATCTTCCCGATGGAGACCCGCGCGCTGGCCATCGCGTTCTTCTACGCGGTCGGGACCGGGCTCGGCGGCATCGTGGGACCGTTGCTGTTCGGCGCGTTCATCGACTCCGGCAGCCGCGGTCTGGTCGCGGTCGGGTTCTACGTCGCGGCCGCGGTGATGGCGCTCGCCGGGGTCGTCGAATTGATCTTCGGGGTGAAGGCGGAGGGTAAGTCGCTGGAGGACCTGGCCGCCCCGCTCTCGGCGCAGCCGGCGAAGGTGTCCGCTTGATCACCCGACGCGGTGTGGTGGCCCCACCTCACCGCGTCCGGGTGATCAGTGCTGGTTAGGATCACCACTCGCGGTCGAACACACGAGCCGCCACCTACTTGCGTTATCCACCCGCGGGCAGGTCCGCTCGTGTGCGTGGGCCTGTCTCGCATGGCCGAGAGGGTCGTGACGAATGGCGTACGGCTCCGCTGATGTCTGGACCGCCGACCGGTTGTTCGCCGGATCCGATGACACTGCGGCGGCGTTGCGGGCGGCGGACTGGGCGGCGACCCCGTTGGGACCGGTGGAAACCTGGCCGGTCGAGCTGCGCGCCGCCGTGCGGACCGTGCTGCCCTCGCGCCGGCCGATGTTGCTGTGGTGGGGTCCGCGGCTGGTCCAGATCTTCAACCACGCCTACACGCCCGTGCTCGGCGACAAGTACCCGGCGGCCATCGGCCAGCCCGGGGCCGAGTGCTGGGCCGAGGTGTGGGACCAGCTCGGCCCGCTCGCCGACCACGTGCTGCGCGGCGAAGGTGCCATCCACCTCGAGGACCACCAGCTGATGCTGCGCAGGCACGGCTACCTCGAGGAGACCTACTGGACGTTCTCCTACAGCCCGGTCACCGACGAGGCGGGCCGGGTGGTGGGCATCTTCGTGTCCACGACCGACGTCACCACGCGGGTGCTGGGCGACCGGCGCCTGGGGACGCTGCGGCGGCTCAGCACCGTCTCGGTTACCGAGGCGGACTCGGTTGCCGACGCGTGCCGCTCGGCTGTCGCCCGCCTGGCCGAGAGCCGCGCCGACCTGCCGTTCGTGGCGGCCTACCTCTGGAGGGACGCGGACCGCCTCGATCTCGCCGCGTCGTTCGGCACCGAGCAGACCATCCCGGCGGGGGAGGGCAGCGTGGTCCGGCGCGTCGCCGAGACGAGTGCGGCCGAGCGGATGGACTCGGGCGTGGGCGACTCGCTGGTGCTGCCACTCGTGGTGACCGAGCAACCGCGCCCGATCGGCGCGCTGGTGGCCGGCATCTCGCCCTACCGGGCGTTCGACGACGCCTACGCCGCGTTCCTGCACCTGGTGGCCGGGCAGGTGTCCGCGGCCCTGGCCGACGCCCGCGTCTACGAGTCGCAACGGCGCCGGCTCGCCGAACTGTCCGAATTGGACGCGGCGAAGACCCGGTTCTTCGAGAACGTCAGCCACGAGTTCCGCACCCCGCTGACCTTGCTGCTGGCCCCGATCCAGGACCTGCTCGACCACGACGGGCACCTGACCGAGGACCAGCGCGGCGCCATCGCCGCCGCCTACCGCGCCGCCCTGCGCCTGCGAAGACTGGTCGACGGGCTGCTCGACGTCGCCAGCGCCGAGGCGCACCAGCTGCACGTCCAGCCGGAGCCGACGGACCCGGTGGCGCTCACCAAGGAGTGCGCGTCGATGTTCCGGTCCGCGGCCGAGGCGGCGGGGCTCAAGCTGCTGCTCGAACTCGACGACGACGCCCGCGAGCCCGTCGCCCTCGACCAGGACATGTGGACCAAGATCGTGCTGAACCTGCTGTCCAACGCGGTCAAGTACACCCCGGCGGGCACGATCACCGTGCGGCTCGACGCGGCCGACGGCGAGCTGCGGCTCACCGTCGCCGACACCGGCGTCGGCATCGCCGCCGAGGAACAGCCCCGGGTGTTCGACCGCTTCCACCGGGTGGCCGGGTCCGGGGGCCGCAGCAGCGAGGGCGTGGGCATCGGCCTTTCGCTGGTGTCCCTCCTCGCCCGCGCGCTCGGCGGCTCGGTGTCGCTGCACAGCACGCCCGGCCAGGGGAGCACCTTCACCGTCACCGTGCCGCGCAAGCCCAGCGACTCGTCGGTGGCCAAGGAGTTCGACGTCGCCGAGCTGGGCGCGCCGTACCTGACCGAGGCGCAGCGGTGGCAGGCCGAGAACGCCCGGACCATCCCGGGTGGCGACCCCGGCGACGGCCGGATCCTGCTGGTCGAGGACAACGCGGACATGCGTGGTTACCTCAGCAGGCTGCTGCACGAGCAGGGCTGGACCGTCGATGCCGTCTCCGACGCCGCCGCCGCGCTTGCGCACGCGGAGGCGAACCCGCCGGACCTGATCCTCAGCGACATCATGCTGCCCGGCACGGACGGGCTCGAGTTGTTGCGCACCGTGCGGCAGGACCAGCGCCTGGTCCGGGTCCCGGTGGTGCTGCTGACCGCACGTGCGGGTGCGACGTCGGCGACCGACGGGTTGCGCCTGGGCGCCGACGACTACGTGGTGAAGCCGTTCGACCCGGCCGAGCTCGTCGCACGGGTGCGAGTCCACCTGGAGCTCTCGCGGTTGCGGGAGTCGCTCATCGCCAGCAGCGACGACCAGGCGCGCACCCTGCGCCGTGCGCTGGACACCCGGAGCACGATCAGCCAGGCCGTCGGGTTGCTGATGGCGTTGCACCGCTGTGACGCCGAGACGGCGTTCAACAAGCTCGCCGAGCTGTCCAAGAACGGCAACGTCAAGGTGCGGGTGCTGGCCGAACGGATGGTCGCCGAGTTCACCGAAAGCCTCACCATTCAGTGAAGTTCGGTGCAGTGACATCTACCGTGCAGTGAGGTCCTCGGGCTGGTCGGCCATTTCCCGGCCGTAGCGGTGCAACACGCGCTCGCGCAGTTCGCGGTTGGTGCGCGGAACCGGCTGGATGAACACCTCGTGGACGTCGGCGAATTCCTTGCGCAGCTCGACGTCGATGCGGGCGAAGGCCTCCTCGAGCTGGCCCGCCCGGTAGTCGTCGACCACGTCGACCCGGGCGCACACCAGCACCTGGTCGGTGCCGGTCAGCATGGTCATCAAGTCGACGACGTCGTCGATCTCCGGCTGCTCCTCGAGCCACAGCTCGATCGAGCGCAGCGTGCGTGAGTCGGCCTGCCGCCCGATCAGCAGCGTCTTGGTCGACTGCGCCAGCAGGAACGCCACGACGGTGAGCAGCCCGCCGATGGCCAGCGACGCGACGCCGTCCCACACGGCCGAACCGGTGAGCTGGTGCAAGGCCACCCCGGCCGCGGCCAGGCCGATGCCGATCACCGCGGTGAGGTCTTCCGCGAACACCGCCCGTGGCGCCGGGTCGTCGGTGCCCGCGAGCCGGCGCGGCACGGACTCGTCGTGCTCGGCCGCGTCGCGGCGCACCTGGCGCACGGCCTGCACCAACGAGGTGCCCTCCATGACCAGCGCGAGCCCGAGCACGAGGTAGTTGACCCAGAGCAACGAGCTCTCCTCGCTGCCCTCCGTGATGGTCCGAATGCCCTCGTACACCGAGAAGATGGCGCCCGAAACGAGCACGCCACAAGCGGCAAGGAGCGCCCAGAAATAGCGCTCCTTGCCGTAACCGAACGGATGCCGCCGGTCAGCGGGTTTCGCCGACCGGCGGACTGCCGTCAACAACATCAATTGTGTCGAAACGTCACCGACCGAGTGGGCCGCTTCGGAGAGCAATGCGCCGGACCCGGTCAGCAGGCCGGCCCCCAGCTTCAGCAGGCCGACCCCGGCGTTGGCAGCGAGCGCGAGCACGACCGTGAACGCACTCTGGTCGTGCTCGCGCCCCCTACCCACCTAAAGCCTCCTTGCGCGGGCTACCACCGGTACCAGCGGGACCGGGCACCGCCCTCGGCCACGCCACGGAACAGGAAGCCGAGCAGCCAGACGACCAGGACGATGCCGGCGATGATCCACAGCCAGTGCAACGCGAAACCGGCACCGCCCAGAATTAAGGCGAGCAACAGCACCAGGGCGATGACAAGCATTACATCCACTCCTCGGTTCGAAATGGGTTCCGTGTCTTGGCTTTCAGATACCCGTGGTTCGGAGCGGTGAAACGACGATTGTCGAACCTGGGCCCTGGGTAGGCCATCTGCCGTGCCCGAACCCAGCGGAAGGAGCAACGCCGTGACTGATCGTCAGCGGAACACGCCGTTCCGGCACGAACTCGCCCAGCAGTTGCGGGTGGACTCGGTGCGTTGCAGCGCGAAGGCGGGCTCCGGTCACCCGACCTCGTCGATGTCGGCCGCGGACCTGATGGCCGTCTTGCTGGACGGTCACCTGCGGCTGGACTACGCGGAGCCCGAGAACCCGCGCAACGACCACCTGATCTTCTCCAAGGGGCACGCCTCGCCGCTGTACTACTCGATGCTCAAGGCGGTCGGCGCGATCACCGACGACGAACTGTTGAGCTTCCGCCGCTTCGGCAGCCGGCTCGAAGGCCACCCGACGCCGCGGATCCCACCGACCGACGTGGCGACCGGATCGCTCGGGCAGGGCATGCCGATCGGCGTCGGCCTCGCCCTCGCCGGCCGCGACCTGGACCAGCTGCCGTACCGGATCTGGGTGCTGTGCGGGGATTCCGAGCTGGCCGAAGGGTCCATTTGGGAGGGATTCGAGCACGCGGCGTACGCGGGCCTGGACAACCTGACGGTCATCGTCGACGTGAACCGCCTCGGGCAGACCCGCGAGACGATGGTGGGCTGGGACCTCGACCGCTACGCCGCCATGGCGACGGCGTTCGGGTGGCACGCGATCACGCTGGACGGCCACGACCTCGACGCGATCGACGCGGCCCTGAGCGAGGCCACCGCCACCAAGGGGAAGCCGACAGTCCTCTTTGCCCGGACGATGAAGGGTCGCGGGGTCGCGGCCGTGGAGAACCAGCCGGGCAAGCACGGCAAGCCGCTCACCGATCCCGACCAGGCCATCGCCGAACTCGGCGGCGAGCGCGACCTGACCGTCGAGGTGGCGCGCCCGGCCAGCGACGCGCAGCCGCACGAGTTCGCCACGAGCGGCGGCGAGCTGCCCACCTGGGCGGTGGGGGAGAGCGTCGCCACCCGCGAGGCCTACGGCGAGGCGCTCGCCGCCCTCGGCGCCCAGCGCGGTGACGTCGTGGCCCTGGACGGCGAGGTGTCGAACTCCACGCACAGCGACCTGTTCGCCAAGGCGCACCCCGAGCGCTACTTCGAGATGTTCATCGCCGAACAGCAGATGATCGCCGCCGCCGTCGGGATGCAGGTGCGTGGCTGGACGGCGTTCGCGTCCACCTTCGCCGCGTTCCTGTCCCGCGCCTACGACTTCGTGCGGATGGCCGCCATCTCCCGGGCGAACCTGCGGCTCTGCGGTTCGCACGCGGGCGTGTCGATCGGCGAGGACGGCCCGTCGCAGATGGCGTTGGAGGACATGGCATCGCTGCGTGCGGTGCACGGCAGCACGGTGTTGCACCCGTCGGACGCCAACCAGACCGCCCAGCTGGTCGCCGCGATGGCCGACCGCCCCGGGATCTCCTACCTGCGCACGCTGCGCGGCAAGACCGAGGTGCGCACGCCACCGGATGAGCCGGTGCACATCGGCGGCAGCCGGACCGTGCGCCAGGCGGCTGCCGACCGTGCGACCGTGTTCGCCTGCGGGGTCACCGTGGACGAGGCCGTCGCCGCGGCGGCGAAGCTCGCCGAGGAAGGCATCGCGGTGCGCGTCGTGGACTGCTACTCGGTCAAGCCGATCGACGCCGTGGCCATCCGGCGCGCGGCCATGGACACCGAGGTGCTGCTGACCGTCGAGGACCACTGGCCCGAAGGCGGGCTCGGCGACGCGGTCGCCGAGGTCGTGTCGCCGATCACCGGTGGGCCGCCGTTGATCCGCCTGGCCGTGCGGGAAATGCCGACCTCCGGCACCCCGGCGGAGCTGATGGCCGCCGCGGGCATCGACGCCGACGCGATCGCCGACGCCGTGCGCCGCGGGCTCGGCTCCTGACTCACGCCGGGTAGGGCGCCGCCCGGCGGGCCGAGCGCAGGGCGGCCGCCCACCAGGCCAACTGGTCGAGCAGTTGCTTGGCGTACCCGGGCGCCTCGCCGTCGACGGGCCGGCCGTCCTGCCACGCCGTGAAGTAGTTCGGGAAGGCGAGCCGGTCGCGGATGGCCACGGCGTGCAGTTCGCTGAGCACGTTCTCCAGGTGCAGCACCGCGTGCCGGCCACCGGAGGCGCCGCCGTAGCTGACGAACGCGACCGGTTTGGCCGTCCACTGCGTGAAGTGCCAGTCGATGGCCGCTTTCAGCGAGGCCGGGTAGCTGTGGTTGTACTCGGGGGTCACGATGACCACCGCGTCGGCCTTCGCCAGCGCCGAGGTCAGCGGCGCCAGCCCGGTCGGCCGCGGGTAGTCGTCGCCGGCGAACTTCGGCGACTCGGCGGGCAACGACAACGGGAGATCGAGGTCGGCCAGGTCGGCCACGGTCACGTCGAAGCCGCCGTGGGTGTGGGCCTGCTCGGCGAACCAGTGCCCCACAACGGGTCCGAACCGTCCTTCGCGGACGCTTGCGATGATGACCAGCAATTCGAGGTTCATGCCGACGACGGTGCCGCGCCGCCGCGAGCGCAACCAGACCCGGTCCAGGCTGGCCCTGGCAGGGCCACCCTCCGCCGGCGGCGCCGCCCTATGCTCGACGTATGGGCACACCGCTGGGTGACTTCATCCGGGCCAAACGCGACAGCACCCAGCCCGAGGCGCTGGGCCTGCCGGACAGCGGGCGGCGCCGGTCGCCGGGTCTGCGCCGGATGGACCTGGCGGCGCTGGCCGGGATCAGCGTGGAGTACCTGACCCGCATCGAGCAGGGCCGCGACCGCAACCCGTCGGTGGCCGTGGTGAACGCCCTCGCCGACGCGCTGCACATGGACACCGCGGAGCGCGAACACGTCCGCTACCTGACCAAGATCACCGGCGGTGAGTGCTCGGCGCACCCGCGGCCCGTGCCGCCGCGACGCGAGGTGCGGGCTTCGGTGCTGGCGACCCTGCGCCTGCTGGAACCGGGCATCGCCGCGGTGACCAACCGGCTCGGCGACGTGCTCGCCCGCACCAGCGCGTTCGACGCCGTCTACGCGGCGAGTGGTCTGCTCGACGGCGACCAGCCGAACCTCACCCGCTACGCGTTCACCGACGACCGCGCCCGAACGTTCTTTGCCGACTGGGGCGAAGTCGCCGACGAGCAGGCTTTTGACCTGTGGCGCGCACCGTCCATCGAGAACTCGGAATGGTTGCGGGCCGAGATGGCCCAGGTCGCCGGGCCGGACTTCACCAGCCGGGTGAACCGCCACGTCGTCCCGCGGCGGGGCGTGCTGCGGCTCAACCACCCGGCCGCGGGTGCGCTGGCCTTGACCCGGGAAATCCTCGAAGTGGCGGCGGACGGCCAGCAGCTGGTCGTCTTCCTGCCCGCCGACGAGGCCACGGCCGAAGCCGTGGAACGCCTGGCGCGCCAGGCCCACGGCCGCCTGCGCTCCATCTCCTGAGCCCGCACCGTAAGGTCGAGATCATGACCGACCGAGTGCTGTTGATCACCGGTGCGTCCCGCGGTCTCGGTGCCGCGACCGCGCGCCTGGCCGCGGAATCCGGTTACGTGCTGGCGTTGCTGGCCCGTCGCGAGGAGTCCGTGGCCCCGCTCGTCACCGAACTCGGCACGGACCGCGCGCTCGCGGTGAGGGCCGACATCGGTGACTGGGCCGCGATCTCGGCCGCCGTGGACCGCGTGCTCGAGCGGTTCGGCCGGCTGGACGCCGTGTTCGCCAACGCCGGGATGAGCCTGGACGTGTCGTTCTTCGGCAACGGCGGCGCGGACCCCGGCCAGTGGCAGGACATGGTCCGCACGAACGTGCTCGGGCCGGCCCTGACCGCGCGGGCCACGCTGCCCGCGCTCGCGCAAACCAAGGGGCACTTGGTGATCACGGGCTCGGTCGCGGGCCGCTACCCGCGCAAGGGGAACCTCTACTCGGCGACCAAGTGGGCGGTGACGGGCATGGCCGCCGGGATCCGCGAAGAGGCGGTCGGTACCGGCGTGCGCGTCACGGTCATCCAACCGGGCATCACGGACACCGAGATCCTGAACGCCGAACAGCGCACGAAACCGAAAATGGCCCCAGAGGACGTGGCGCGAGCCGTGCTGTACGCGCTCGGCCAGCCGCCCGGTGTTGACGTCAACGAAATCATGCTCCGGCCCACCGGTCAGGTCATGTGAGCTGGTCAGCGCGTTGCCCGGCGGCAAGGTTGTGCATTGCCGCCGGGTCGCCTACCGTGACAGGGAAGCAAGCGCCATGTCTCCAATGGGCGCGGACAGCCTGGGTTGAGTCCACCAGCCCGCTGCCGCGGATGGCGTGAAACCACAGGACAAGTGGTAACCCATGGCTCGTCGGACTTCCCCCATGCGAATGGCCGTGGCCAACGCGATCCCCGCGATCGTGACGCTGCACGGCGAACTCGACATCGCGACGATCGAAGCCGTTCGTGAAACCCTTTTCAGCCTGGCGCGCGAGCCCCGGCAGCTCATCGTGGACCTCACCGATGTGAGCTTCTGCGGCTGGGCCGGCGTGCGCATGTTGCTCGAGTTCCAGCGCGAGGTCGCCGAGCCCGGGCAGACCGTGCTGGCCGGCTGCAGCCCCGGGCTGCTGCGCGTCATGGACATCGCGGACGTCCGGGCCCTGTTCGACCTCGCCGACACCGTCGACGAGGCCCGCGACCACCTGCTCACCGAGGTTTCGTGCTGACAGGCTGACAGGCCCTACTTCTTGCCCAGGGCCTTGCTCAGCTCGTCCTTGGTCATGTTCGAACGGCCCTTGATGTTGCGCTTCTTGGCCTCGTTGTACAGCTGATCGCGCGTCGGACCCTTGGGGCCCTTGCGGCCCGACCGCTGCCCGCCACGCTGCTGTGGCGACTTGTCCCGCGTCGAGGTCTTGCTGGCGCTCTTGGACTCACCGGACTGTGCCCGGTTCTTGTTCACCGTCCGCGCCGCGATCTCCTCGGCCCGGTCCTCGCTGGTGCCGCGCTCGCGCTGGGAGGACTTGATGTGCTCGTACTGGCGCTCGCGCTTGTTGCTCCACGCTGACTGCGGCATCGTGCCACCTCCGTCCTTCCTGGACCGCGGTTACCCCCGCAAGCCGTGGGTCAAACCGACGGCTTGGCCGGACAGCGCGGTGGGTATCCGCATCCCATGGCGGAAAAGGCAGTGGGAGCAGAGGAATTCGTGCCGTCCCGAGCTGGTCTGCCCGGGTTGCGCAAGGCCGCGCACGACTGTCGCGGTTGTCCGCTGTACCAGGACGCCACCGACACGGTGTTCGGCGAAGGGCCGTCCGACGCCTCGGTGGTGCTCGTCGGCGAGCAACCCGGTGACCGCGAAGATCGCGAAGGTCACCCGTTCGTGGGACCGGCGGGACGGTTGCTGGACCGCGCGCTCGAAGAGGCCGGTATCGACCGCGAAGCCGTCTACATCACCAACGCGGTCAAGCACTTCAAGTGGAAGCCCGCGCCCCGCGGCAAGCGCCGCATCCACCAGACGCCCTCGCGCACCGAGGTCGTCGCCTGCCGTCCGTGGCTGCTCGCCGAACTGGACGTGATCGAGCCCGAGGTCGTGGTGGTCCTCGGGGCCACGGCCGCGAAGTCGGTGATGGGCCCGTCGTTCACCCTCACCAAGCACCGCGGCGAGCGCCTCGAACCGCCCGAAGGCATTGCCGGGCAAGCGATCGTGCCCACCGTGCACCCGTCGGCGGTGCTGCGCGCCCCCGACCGCGACGAGGCATACGAAGCCTTCGTGACAGACCTGCGCGCGGTGGCCGCGAAGGGCCACCGCGCGCGGTCGTGATCCGGATCAGCTAGGGAAGCTGGGTGCCACCACCCAGGCCACCCGGCGGGACGCTGTTGCCGGCGGTGCCGCCGGGCGCGCCGCGGTTGGGCTCACCCTGCTGCGGCGAACGCGGCACCTCGCCTCGCCACGCGCCGGTCGGCTCGTCGCGGTGTTCGATGAACTCGCGGAAGTTCTCCAGGTCGCCCTGCACGCGGTGGCTCACCACGCCCAGCGCCGACCCGACCTTCTCCACGGCGGTGTCCGGGTCGTAGCTCATCTGCAGCGACACACGCGTGTGCGTGTCGTCGAGGCGGTGGAACGTCACCACACCCGCCTGCTGCGGGCCGTCGGTGGAGCGCCAGGCGATGCGTTCCTCCGGGTGCTGCTCGGTGATCTCGGCGTCGAACTCGCGCCGCACGCCACCGATGTTGGTCTCCCAGTGCGTGTGCGTCGGGTCGAGCTGGGTGATGCGGTCGACGCCTTCCATGAAGCGGGGGAAGCTCTCGAACTGGGTCCACTGGTCGTAGACGGCGCTCACCGGCGCCTGCACGTCCACTGTCTTCTCGATCGTCTTCATCTTCGACCTCCTTCCAAGGTCAACCGGTCGCGACCTGGTGCTTGCGCTGTGTCGCATCCCCCTGCGCAAATTCCTCGACGAGCTTGGCGCAGAAGGCAGGCAGGTCATCGGGGTTGCGGCTGGTGACGAGGCCGTGGTCGGTGACGACCTCCTCGTCGACCACGGTGGCACCCGCGTTGCGCAGGTCCGTGCGGATGCTCGGGTAGGACGTCAGCGTCCGGCCCTTCACGACACCGGCCTCGGCCAGCGTCCACGGGCCGTGGCAGATCGCCGCGACGGGCTTGCCCGCCTCGACGAACCCGCGCACGAAGGCGACCGCGTCGGAGTCCAGGCGCAGCTTGTCGGGGTTGATCGTGCCGCCCGGCAGGATCAACGCGTCGAACTGGTCGACGCCGACCTCGGCGACCTTGTGGTCGACGCGGAACTTGTCGCCCTTGTCGATGTCGCCGTTCATGGCCTGGATCTCGCCGTCGTCGAGCGACACCAGCGCCACCTGCCCACCGGCGTCCTCGACCGCCTTGCGCGGCTGCTCGTACTCCACTTGTTCGACGCCGTCCGCGGCCAGAACCGCTACCCGGCGGCCGCGCAACTCATCGGTCATCTTCGCTCACCTCCGTGTGGTCGCCGGTTGACTACCCCGGTGGGCGGCGGCCAAACCGGTCACCATGACCCAGACCACACCGATTCGCTGGCCACGCTTGGAATCCGGTGCCACGGGTACCCCGCGCGCATGCGACACCGCCGGACTGCACGAAACCGGTTCCCGACTTCCTAGGAGGACCCATGGCCACGACGGTCGGCGACTACGTCCTGCAGCGGCTGCGTGAGTGGGGTGTCGAACAGGTCTTCGCCTACCCCGGCGATGGCATCAACGGCATCGTCACCGCGTTCGGCCGCGCGGACAACAAGCCGACGTTCATCCAAGCCCGCCACGAGGAAATGGCCGCCTTCAGCGCGGTCGGCTACGCCAAGTTCAGCGGCAAGGTCGGCGTGTGCATGGCCACCTCCGGCCCCGGCGCCATCCACCTGCTCAACGGCCTCTACGACGCCAAACTCGACCACGTCCCCGTCGTGGCCATCGTCGGGCAGACCGCACGCAGCGCCATGGGCGGCAGCTACCAGCAAGAAGTCGACCTCCAAGCCCTGTTCAAAGACGTCGCCAGCGAATACCTCGTCGAAGTCAACGTCGCCGAACAACTCCCCAACGCCATCGACCGCGCCATCCGCACCGCACTGGCCTCCCGCGCCCCCACAACCGTGATCATCCCCGCCGACCTGCAAGAAGAGAAATACACACCGCCACAACACGCCTTCAAGCACGTGCCGTCCAGCGCACCGGATCCGCTGGCCGACCACCAGCCCATGCTCGTCGCGCCGGAGGCGGAGATCGCCCGGGCGGCGGAGATCCTGAACGCAGGGGAGAAGGTCGCGATCCTGGTCGGCCAGGGCGCGCGCTCGGCTGCCGCCGAGGTACGCCAGGTGGCCGAGCTGACCGGTGCCGGGGTGGCGAAAGCGTTGCTGGGCAAGGATGTCCTGCCTGATGATCTGCCGTACGTCACCGGCGCGATCGGTCTGCTGGGCACCCGGCCGAGCTACGAGCTGATGCGTGACTGCGACACCCTGCTCATCGTCGGTTCGAACTTCCCGTACTCCCAGTTCCTGCCCGCCCTCGACCAGGCACGGGCCATCCAGATCGACATCGACGGCCGGTTCATCGGGCTGCGCTACCCGACCGAGGTCAACCTGATCGGCGACGCCAAGGCGACCCTGCAAGCGTTGCTGCCCAAGCTCTCCCGCCACGACGACCGGGACTGGCACGACACCGTCACGGCGAACGTGCGCCGGTGGTGGGAGACGATGGAGCGCGAGGCCGCCGTGGCGGCGGACCCGATCAACCCGATGCGGATCGTGTCCGAGCTCTCCGAGCGCATCCCGGGCAACGCGATCGTCACGGCCGACTCCGGCTCGGCCGCCAACTGGTACGCGCGCAACCTGCGCATCCGCGAGGAGATCCGGGGTTCGCTGTCCGGGACGCTCGCCACCATGGGACCCGGTGTGCCGTACGCGATCGGCGCCAAGTTCGCCCACCCGGACCGGCCGGTGATCGCGCTGGTCGGCGACGGCGCCATGCAGATGAACGGCATGGCCGAGCTGATCACCATCGCGCGCTACCGCGAGCTGTGGTCCGACCAGCGGTGCGTGATCTGCGTGTTCCACAACAACGACCTGAACCAGGTGACCTGGGAGCTGCGGGCCATGGGCGGCGCGCCGAAGTTCGAGCAGTCGCAGTCGCTGCCCGACGTCGACTACGCCGCGTTCGCCCGGTCGATCGGGCTGAACGCGATGACCGTGACGGACCCCGAGGGGCTCGGCCCGGCCTGGGACCAGGCGTTGTCCGGGGCGCGGCCGACGGTCCTGGACGTCCACTGCGACCCCGAGGTGCCGCCGATCCCGCCCCACGCCACCTTCGAGCAGATCAAGTCGGCCGCGCAGGCCGTGCTCAAGGGTGACCCCGATGCCCTGCACCTGGTCTTCGAGGGCCTGAAGACCAAGGCGCAGGAGGCGCTGCCGGGGCGCAAGTCATGACCGGGCCACGTGTGGTGGTGGTGACCGGCGCCAGCGGCGGCGTCGGCCGGGCTTGTGCCGAGGCGTTCGGCCGCCGCGGGGACAAGGTCGCGTTGGTGGCGCGCGGGTCCAAGGGGCTCGACGCGGCGGCGAAGACGATCGAGGCCTGTGGCGGCACGGCGCTCGCGGTGCCCGCGGACGTCGCGCACGCGGACGAGGTGGAAGGCGTCGCCGAACGCGTGGAGGCCGAGCTCGGCCCGATCGACGTGTGGGTGAACGCCGCGTTCACGTCGGTCTTCGCGCCGTTCGACCGCGTCGAGCCGGACGAGTTCCGCCGGGTGGTCGAGGTCGACCTGCTCGGCTACGTGTACGGCACGATGGCCGCGCTGGCCCGGATGAAGCGGCGCAACCGCGGCGCGATCGTCCAGGTCGGCTCGGCCCTGGCCTACCGCGGGATCCCGTTGCAGACCGCGTACTGCGCGGCCAAGCACGGGATCCAGGGCTTCACCGAGGCGCTGCGCTGCGAACTGCTGCACGAGGGCAGCGCCGTGCGCACGACGATGGTGCAGCTGCCCGCCGTGAACACCCCGCAGTTCTCCTGGGTGCTCTCGCGGCTGCCCCGCCAGGCGCAGCCGGTGGCGCCGATCTACCAGCCCGAGGTGGCCGCGAAGGCCGTGCTGTACGCGGCCGACCACCCGAAGCGGCGGGAGTACTGGGTCGGCGGGAGCACGGTCGGCACGCTGATCGCCAACGCGGTCGCGCCCGGCCTGCTCGACCGCTACCTGGCCCGCACGGGGTTCAAGTCGCAGCAGACCGACCAGCCGCGCGACCCGCGGCAGCCGGCCAACCTGTGGGAACCGGCCGACGACGAGTCCGGCCACGACTTCGGCGCCCACGGCCAGTTCGACGAGGACGACCCCAAGTACCGCAGCCCGCAGCTGTGGGCCAGCCAGCACCACGGCGTGCTGGCGCTGGCCGGGGCCGCGGTCGCCGCGACGGCCGCGGTCGTCCGGATGCGCATGCGGTGACCACCGGCCGGCGTGAAGCGCGGGCAGGCTGGGTACGTGACCCCTATGCGGGACGAACGAGCTCAGGCGATGGCGACGGTGTGCGCGTTGATCGACGAGATCGACCACGGGTCGGACGAGTCGGTCGCGGCGACCGTGGACCGACTCACCGCGCCTGAGCACGCCGCCCTGCTGCGGGCCGTCGTCGACGAGTTGCTGCAGCTGAGCGCGGCCGCGGTGCACGCGATCGCGGGCGAGCCCGGCCCGGACGCGACCTACATGCTCGACCTCTGCGACGCCGAGGGCGTGCCGACCGACATCGACCGGGTGGACCCGCCCCAGCGCGCCGTGATCCGCGCGTTGCTGGCCCGGCTCGCCGGGCACGAGGACGACGTGGCCGCCCAACTCGACATGGCGCTTGCCACCGCCGATCGCAAAGACGCCGCGGACGTGCTCTCCACGGCGTTGGTGTGGGCAATGGACACGTTGTCGCGCAACGATTCCTGGTGAGGAGTGCACGAACGGTAGGGGCGCCACCCGCGCCCCTACCGCACGGCGTCTCATGGGCAGGGTCTCATCGAGCAGGCGGCGGCGTGCGCAGGTCGCGGGCCACCGAACCGCCACCTTCGTCGGCGGACTGGCCGCGACGCGCCTCCTCCGGCAGGTCGTCCGGCTCGGTCCGGCGCGTCGGACCCTCGTAGGCGCCTTCGGCGTCGTCAGTGGTGTCGGTGGTGTCAGTGGTGTGGGTGCCCTCAAGGGCGTCGCCGACCAGCGGCTGGACGTCGGGCTGCTCGGCGTTGAGGCGGTCCTCCTGCGTCGGCGTGGTGCCGGCCTCCCGGATCGCGGGGCTCCACTGCTCCGGCGGATCCATGCCCTTCTCCAGCGGGTCCACCCGCAGTTCGTCCTCGTCGAGGTCTTCGGCGCTGCTGAGCGCCGCCGGATCCTGCCCCAAGTAGTCGTCCTGCGTCATGCCGGTCGGTTGCCCAGCAGGCAGCCGCGGGAAACGACGAGGTTGACATGATCCGATCCGGGGTACCTCCCTTCGCGAGCGCGCGCGTGAGAGTGAGGGCCGGCCGATCATGGCGACAACCACCACAAGGGTTCCCGAACCACTGGTGCTGAAGCCGCGACGGGCGCCGAAGGGCGCGGTTCTCCTCGGTCTCACCCGGACCACCGACCCGAAACAGCTCGGCGTGATGTACCTGGTCACGGCGATCGGGTTCTTCCTGGCCGCGGGCGTGATGGCGTTGCTGATGCGCTCGGAGCTGGCGCAGCCGGGTCTGCAGTTCCTGTCGCCCGAGCAGTACAACCAGCTCTTCACCATGCACGGCACGCTGATGCTGCTGCTCTACGCGACACCGACCGTCTTCGGGTTCGCGAACCTGGTGCTGCCGCTGCAGATCGGTGCGCCCGATGTGGCCTTTCCGCGCCTGAACGCCTTTTCGTACTGGCTTTTCCTGTTCGGCGGGTTGATCGTGCTGTTCGCGTTTGCCACCCCGGGCGGCGGCGCGGACTTCGGCTGGACGGGCTACACGCCGCTCTCGGAGGCCGCGCATTCGCCCGGCGTCGGCGGTGATCTGTGGGCGATGGGCCTGGTCGTGTCCGGGCTCGGGACGATCCTGGGCGCGGTCAACATGATCACCACGGTGGTCTGCCTGCGCGCGCCGGGCATGACCATGTTCCGGATGCCGATCTTCACCTGGAACATCCTGATCACCGCGTTCCTGGTGCTGATGGCGTTCCCGATCCTGACCGCCGCGCTGCTCGGGCTGGAGGCCGACCGGCACCTCGGCGCGCACGTGTTCGACCCGGCCACCGGCGGGAACATCCTGTGGCAGCACCTGTTCTGGTTCTTCGGCCACCCCGAGGTCTACATCGTGGCGCTGCCGTTCTTCGGGATCATCACCGAGATCGTGCCGGTGTTCAGCCGCAAGCCGCTCTTCGGTTACCGCGGGATGATCTTCGCGACGATCGCCATCGCCGTGCTGTCGGTGATGGTCTGGGCGCACCACATGTTCGCCACCGGCGCGGTGCTGCTGCCGTTCTTCTCGTTGACCACCTTCCTGATCGCCGTGCCGACCGGCATCAAGTTCTTCAACTGGATCGGCACCATGTGGAAGGGGCAGCTGACCTTCGAGACGCCGATGCTGTTCAGCGTCGGCTTCATGGTCACGTTCCTGCTCGGCGGGCTGACCGGCGTGCTGCTGGCCTCGCCACCGCTGGACTTCCACGTGCACGACACCTACTTCGTCGTCGCGCACTTCCACTACGTGCTGTTCGGCACGATCGTCTTCGCCACCTACGCCGGGATCTACTTCTGGTTCCCCAAGATCGTCGGCCGGTACCTGGACGAGCGGCTGGGCAAGTTCCACTTCTGGACCACGTTCCTCGGCTTCCACATGACGTTCCTCGTGCAGCACTGGCTCGGTGACGAGGGCATGCCCCGCCGGTACGCCGACTACCTGGCCTCCGACGGGTTCACCACGCTCAACCTCATCTCCACGATCGGTTCGTACCTGCTCGGCGCGTCGGTGCTGCCCTTCCTGTGGAACCTCGCCCGCAGCTACCGCTACGGCGAATCGGCCACAATGGACGATCCGTGGGGCTATGGGAACTCGTTGGAGTGGGCCACCACGTCACCACCGCCGCGGCACAACTTCCACGAGCTGCCCAAGATCCGCTCCGAGCGCCCCGCCTTCCACCTGCACTACCCGGAGGAGGCCGAAGCGCGTGAGCGGTAGGGCGGTCGAATTCCTGGTGTGGTGGGCGGCGTTGAGCCTGGTCTGGCTGGGCACGCTGGCCACCGGCAACCCCATGGAGATCACCGTCGGCGTGGCCGGTGCGAGCTTGGGCGCGGTCGCTGCCGTGGTGGCGCGCCGCGCGCTGGACGCGTCGTGGCCGCCGGCGCGGCGGTGGCTGCGGTGGGCGGCCCGGTTGCCGGGAACCTTGCTGGCCGACAGCATTCGAGTCCTGTTCGGACGGTCGCGGCCGACGACCCGCGAAGTGCGGGTGGCCGGTGACGCCGCCATGGCCGCGGCGGTCGTCAACGCCACCCCGGGCACCGTCGTGCTGGACGCCCGCGACGACACCCTGGTCCTGCACGCCTTGGGGGACAAGGCATCCACGCTGGAACGCGAGCTCACGCGGTGAACGGCTGGCTGGTCGCCGCGCTCGTGCTGCTCGCCGGCGGCCTGCTGCCCGCGCTGTGGCTGGGCGCGACCGGACCGGCCGTGCGCCGGTTGATCGGGCTGCAACTGGCTGTGGTCGTGCTGGTGCCGGAGCTGATCCTGCTGAGCATGGCCTTCGGCCAGTCGTCCTACTTGATCGTGCCGGTGGTCCTGGTCGCCGCCTCGTTCGCGGGCACCCTCGTGTACACCCGGTTGCTCAAGGCGGGCGGATGAGCGTGCTGACCGCAGTCCTTGTCGCCCTGGGCATCCTCGTGGTGATCGGGTGCGCGGTCCGGGCCGCGGCCGCACGCGACGACCTGGTGCGGCTGCACATGCTGGCACCGGTGACCGCGCTCGGCGTGCCGCTGCTCGGCCTCGGGGTGGCGATCACCGCCAGCTGGACCTGGACCACCGGGACCGTGGTGCTCATCGTCGTGTTGCTCGCGGTCACCGGCCCGCCGCTGACCGGCGCGATCGCGAACATGATCGCCGCGACCGAGCAGGAGGACCGGTGACGATCCTCGTCTGTGCCGTGCTCGTGCTGGTGGCCGTGACCGGCACGGTCGTGGTGACCACCCGCGACCCGAAGGCCCAAGCCGTGACGTTGTCGGTGTACGGGCTCGTGCTCGCGTTGCTGTTCTTCGCCTTGCAGGCGCCGGACGTCGCGTTGTCGCAGATCGCGGTGGGCAGCGCGTTGGTGCCGTTGATGGTGTTGCTGGCCGTGCGCACGGTCGGCAAGGGCGTCGGCAAGGGCCGGGACGCCAAGTGACCCGGCGGACCCGGTTGCTCGTGTTCGCCGTCGGCGGGCTCGGCCTGCTCGTGGTGCTGGTCATCGCCATGGCGGGGATCCCCGGTTTCGGCGGCGGCCTGCACCCTTATCGCGATCGGGCCGTCGCGGCCGGACTCGCTCAGCGCACCCCCAACGTGGTCGCGAGCGTCAACTTCGACCTGCGCGGCCTGGACACGTTCGGCGAGGAGCTGATCCTGCTGGCGTCCGTGCTCGGCGCGGCCACGCTGCTGCGCACCACGCGGACGGAACGCAGGCGTGAACCACCAGCACCGCGCTCGCTGCCCTCGACCGTGCTCGCGGGGTACCTGATGCTGCCGGTCACCCTGGTGCTCGGCCTCGACGTGGTGGTGCACGGGCACCTCACGCCGGGCGGCGGTTTCCAGGGCGGCGTCGTGCTGGCGACCGGCCTGCACCTGCTCTACGTGGCGGGCAGCTATCCCGCCTTGCGCCGGCTGCGACCGCTCGACTGGTACGAGTACGGCGAGGCCGCGGGCAGCGGCCTGTTCGCGCTGACCGGGCTCGCCGGCGTCGTCGCGGGCACGGGGTTGCTCTCGAACCTCTTGCCGCACGGCAGTTTCGGCTCGCTGCTGTCCACCGGGACCGTGCCGCTGCTCAACGTCGCCGTCGGGATCGGGGTGGGGGCCGGGGTCGTCGTGCTGCTCGCCGCGTTCCTCGAGGCGGAGGTCGCGACGCGATGACCAGCTGGCTCGCCTACCTCGTCGCCGCCTGGCTGCTGGTGGTGGGGCTCTACGGCGTCGTGACCAGCCACCACCTCGTGCACACCGTGGTCTGCGTGTCGATCGCCCAGTCCTCGACCTACGTGCTGCTGCTGGGCATCGGCTACCAGAACGGTGCCACCGCGCCGATCTTCGGCGCCACGACCCCGCCGGGCACGGCCGTGGTCGACCCGGTGGTGCAGGCGTTGAGCCTGACCGACATCGTCGTGTCGGCGACCGTGACGGCGCTGCTGCTCGCCCTGGCCATCCAGGTGCACCGCCGCCACGGCACGGTCGACCCGGACGAGCTGCACAGCCTGCGGGGCTGAGCGTGGCCGCCCGCGTGCTGCTGCCGTTGATCCTGTTGATCCCGGTGCTGGTCACCTGCGTGCTGATCACGACCGCGAAGTGGCTGCCGCGGTGGGCGCTGGACCTGATCGCGCTGGTCGCGTTCGCCGCCGAGGTGGTGCTGATCGCGTTGCTGCTGCCGGTTGTGTCCGGCGGCCGGGCGATCGAGTGGTCCGGCGGGTGGCACCCGAGCGGTGACGGGCTGACCGTCGGCATCGCGCTGGTCGCCGACGGCACGTCGACCGGGCTCGCGCTGGTGATCGGCGTGCTCGCCCTGGCCGCGTCGGTGTTCGGCTGGCGCTACTTCGAGGAGGTGCAGGCGCACTACCGGTCGCTGCTGCTGCTCTTCACCACCGGCATGCTGGGGTTCGCGTTCGCGGGCGACATCTTCACGATGTTCGTGTTCTTCGAGCTGATGGGCGCCGCGGCGTACGCGTTGACCGGCTTCCACGTCGAGGAGCCGGAATCCGTGCAGGCCGGGTTCACCTTCGGCGTGCTCAACTCGCTGGGCGCCTACCTGACGCTCACCGGCATCGGGCTGCTCTACGCCCGCACCGGACAGCTCAACCTCGCCGCGCTCGGCGCCGCCGGGCCCGGGCACGACCTGCCCGCGCTCGCGGCGTTCGGGCTGATCTCGGTGGGCTGGCTCGTGAAGGCGGCGGCGGTGCCGTTCCACTTCTGGCTCGCCGACGCGCACGCGGCCGCGCCGTCACCGGTGTGCGTGTTGTTCTCCGGGGTGATGGCGCCGCTCGGCGTCTACGGCATCGGGCGGGTCTACTGGACGGTGTACGGCGACCTGCCGTCGGCCCGGCACCTGTTCCTGGTGCTGGGCATCGTCACGGCGGTGCTGGGGTCGGTCATGTGCTTCACCCAGCAGCACCTCAAGCGCATGCTGGCCTACTCGACCATCGCGCACACCGGCGTGTTCCTCATTGGACTGTCCGCTTTGGACTCAACCGGGGCCATGGGCAGCTGGCTCTACCTGGCCGGGCACGCCGGGGTGAAAGGCGCCTTGTTCCTCGTGGCCGGCATCCTGCTGGCCCGCTACGCCAGCGTGAACGAGGCCGAACTGCACGGCCGGGCACGGGCGGACAAGGTCGCGGCCGTGGTGTGGCTGGTGGCGGCGCTGGCCCTGGCCGGGCTCCCGCCGTTCGGCGTGTCGCTCGGCAAGGACGTGCTCGACCACCACCACCCGGGCACGGCGGTCGTGCTCGCCCTCGTCTCGATCCTCACCGGCGCCGCGGTGCTGCGGGCCGGACTGCGGGTGTTCCTCGGGCTCGGGCCCGCGCCGGAGGTCGACCCCGACACCACGAGCGGCGAGGACGAGACCCCCGACACCGGCGAGGAACTGCCGCGGACGCCGATGACCATGGCCGGCGCCGCGATCGGGTTGCTCGTAGCCGGGCTGGCCGTCGGCGTGGTCCCGGCCGTCGCCGAGTACGCCCGGCGCGCGGGGGCGACGTTCACCGATCACGCCGGTTACGTCGCTCAGGCGTTGCACGGCGTCGTCACCACCGTTGCCCTGCCCGAACCGGCGGAATGGTCGGCGCTCGCCGTGCTGACCGGGCTCGGCACGACCGCGGGCGCGGTGCTGCTCGCGCTACTGGCCGTCCGCGGTCACGGCATTTCGCGGTGGCCGGGCCGGTGGCTGCGCCCGGTCCTCACCGTCCTGCACCGCGCACATTCCGGCCACACGGGCGACTACGCCGCGTGGCTGACCGTCGGTGCCGTCGTGGTCGCGGCGCTGTTGATGGCATGAACCGCGCGCTCGCCGGGTAACCGGTGGTCATGGAATCCGAGGCACCGAGGAGACCCGACCCACTGCACTGGCTGTGGTTCGCCTTCGGTGGCCGGTTGCCCGATCGCTACCACGAGTGGGTGTGGCGGGACGCGACCGCACGCGGGTGGGTGGTGCGCTACGGCCTGCGCATGCTGGTGCGCACCCTGCCGCTGCTGGTGGGGGCGTACTTCTTGATGGTCGCGTTGACCGTCCCGCGCGGGGCCGCAGTCGGCGCGGTGCTGATCGCCCTGCTGTTCGTGCTGTACATGACGCTCACCTCGGCGGGGGAGTTCCGGCGGGCCTGGTTGGTCCAGCACCACATGCGGCTGCGGAGGTGACCGAATGGCGTACCTGAAGGTGGCGGGCCGGGTGGACGTGCCGGCCGATCGTGCGGCCAAGATGGCGAAGGACCCGGAACTGCTCAGCCACTGGCTCGACGGCGTGGTCGTGGCCGGGCTCGGCGATGACCGGACCCGCTGGGCGGTCGGCGAGACCGAGTTCGACGTGCTCCGGCTGCCCACGGGGGACAAGCACCTGATCAGGTGGCGCGCGCTGTCCGGGCAACGGCACACCGGTGTGGTGCGGTTCAAGCCCCGGGGCGCGAGCACCGATGTGGTCATCGAGGTCGCCTGGGACGGCGGGCACGCGCGTGCGCTGCGCCGCCGGCTCAAGGACGCCTTGCGCGACTTCGCCTTCGAGGCCGTGCGCCTTCCCGAGCTGTCCCTGCAACAGACCTCGTGACCGGATGCGGTCAACCATCTTCCTGAAGCGACCATGGTTCGGTAGTTCTTTGCCGAAGGTTGTCGTCGGGGATGGAGACGAGCATGCGGCGTTGGTCGGTAGTGGCATCCGCGGTCGTGGTGGTGGGCGCCGCCGCCGGGTTCGCGGTGGTCTCGACCGGGGTTTCCGGTGCGGCCGACGGCAATCTGGCCGCCAACCCGGTGCTCGCCGGCGACGCGCAGGGTTGGGGCGTGCTCTCCGGCGGCTCCGGCGCACGCGTGGCCGTCAGCGATCACCCGAGCGCGCAGTTCGCCTACCAAGTCAGGCTGAGCGGTACCGGCGCGGGCATCTACCTGCCGCAGCAGGCGGTCACCGGCGGCGCGAGCTACACGATCGCCGTCGACACCAAGACCGCCGGCACCGCGCACATGCAGATGGACTGGTACGGCCCCAACGGGTTCATCGGCTCCTCGGCGGGCCGGCCGGTCGTCACGAACGCGGGGTCGTGGACCACGGTGTCGGCGCGGTTCACCGCGCCTTCGGGCGCGACCAACTCGCACCCGCTCGAGTACGTCACGGGTGCGTCCGGCACCTGGCTGGCCACCAACGCCGACTACGAGACGGCCACCAGCGATCCCGGCGACCCGGGCACCGGTGACGGCGACACGGCCGCGGGCAACTACGGCTGGGGCAGCCCGCTGCCCGCGAGCGACGAGTTCGACTACACGGGCGCACCCGACCAGTCGAAGTGGGGCATCTACGGCGGCGTCGACGGCTGCGGCCCCGGCCATGCCGGCAACGGCCAGCGCTGCGGCTACACCAACACCGTGCAGGACGGCTACCTGCGCCAGACCGGCTACGCCAACGGCGACACCGCGGGGATCGCCATGCGGTACGGCCAGCGCTACGGCCGCTGGGAGGTCCGCGCCCGGATCACCACGCCGGGCGGCAGCGGGTATGCCTACCACCCGGTGCTGATCACCTGGCCGGACTCCGACGAGTGGCCCCAGGGTGGCGAGTACGACTACTTCGAGGTCAACGTCGGCGACTCGGCGGCGACCGCGTTCCTGCACCACCCCACGGACTCCGGTGTCGTGCAGGACGAGTACCACCACGACGGCGTGGACTTGAGCCAGTGGCACAACTACGGCTTCGAGTGGGCGCCCGACGGGCTCACCGGCTACCTCGACGGCCAGGTCTGGTTCCACGACACCGACCCGGACGTGCAGGCGCCCGGTCCGATGCACCAGACCATCCAGCTGGACAACTTCTGCGGCTGCGCCATGCAAGCGGCCTACTTCGACGTCGACTGGGCCCGGGTCTACGCCCTGACCTGATCCCTGCCTGGGTTCGGCGGGCGCCGAAGTGTCGCAGGCCTAGGGTTGGCCGGGTGAGCAGATTTCGTGATCTGCACCGGCGGGGGAACCCGCTCGTGCTGCCCAACGCGTGGGACTTCGCCTCGGGTGCCGCGCTCGTCGATGCCGGGTTCGCCGCCGTCGGCACCACCAGCCTCGGTGTCGCCGCGGCGGCGGGGCTGCCCGACGGCGAAGGCCTGGTCCGCGCCGAGACGATCGACTTGGCCCGCAAGCTTTCCCGCCTGCCGGTGCCGGTCACGGTCGACGTCGAGTCCGGGTTCGGTGGCGGGCCCGACGAGGTGGCGGCGCTCGCGCTCGAACTGGTCGACGCCGGTGCCGCCGGGCTGAACCTCGAGGACAGCAGGCCCGGCGGCACCCTCGCCGAACCGGCGCGCCAGGTCGAGCTGATCAGCGCCGTGAAGGCCGCCGCGCCCTCGTTGTTCCTCAACGCCCGGGTCGACACGCACTGGCTCGGGGTCGCCGAGGACTCCACAATGGACCGGGTGGTGCGGTACGCCGAGGCCGGTGCCGACGGCGTCTTCGTGCCCGGTCTGCCCGACAGCACGGCGATCCGCGCGGTGGCCGACGCCGTGGAACTGCCGCTCAACGTCCTCTACCAGCCCGGCCGCCACACCGTCGCCGAGCTGGCCGACCTCGGGGTGTGCCGGATCAGCACCGGTTCGCTGCCGTTCCGGGTGGCGTTGCACGCGGGGGTGCGGGCCGCGCTCGCGGCCCGCGACGACGCGTCACCAGGTCCCGCGTTCAGCTATCCGGAGGTGCAAGCCATGACCACGCGTCACAGCTTGCGCACCACGACCCCGACCACCCGCTCGCCCGGCACGAACCCGTAGTGCCGGGAGTCCCAACTGGACGGGCGGTTGTCGCCCAGCACCACGGCACACCCGGGCGGCACGACCTGTCCGCCCAAGCCCGCGACATCCGGTGCGGCCCACCCGTCGTCGAGCCGGTCGCCGGTCACCGCGACCACCCGCTTGAGCAGGTATTGGCCGGTCGTGTCGGCGCCGCTGGGCACCGGCGGGTAGCCGAGCATGACCACCTGGCCACGGCGGACCCTGCGCGTGCGGCGCACCAGGACGCGGTCGCCGGAGCGCAGCCCCGGGGCCATGCTGTCACCGTCCACTGTGGTCACCACGAGCGACCGGCGGACCACCAGGAGGAGAGTGGAAACCAGCAGGAGAAGGCGGATCACGTGGCCGCCTGGTAGCCGGAGGCCTGCAGGTGGAACAGCTTCGCGTAGCCGCCGTCCTCGGCGAGCAGGCTCTCGTGGGTGCCCAGCTCGCCGATCCGGCCGTCCTCGAGCACCGCGATCAGGTCGGCGTCGCGCACGGCGCTGAGCCGGTGCGAGATCAGCAGGCTGGTGCTGCCGCGGCGCAGCTCGCGGATGCGCGTGTGCACGTCGTGCTCGGCCTGCGGGTCGAGACCGGAGCTGGGTTCGTCGAGGATCATCAGGTCGCGTCCCTCGCGGACCAGCGACCGGGCGAGCGCCAGCCGTTGCCACTGCCCGCCGGAGAGCACGACCCCGGTCGCGGCCTCCTCGCCCTCGGTGCCGATCATGAACATCCGGGTCAGGGGAGTGGCGTAACCACGGGGGAGCGCGGCCAGCTTGTCGTGCACCCCCGCGCGTTGGGCCGCCGTGGTCAGCCGCTGCTCGTCGTCGAGGGCGTCGAGGTCGCCGAGCGCGATGTTCTCCGCGGCGGTCATGTCGTAGTTCATGTGGTCCTGGAACACGGCGCTGATCCGGGCGCGCAGGAGCTCCGGCGGCAGCTCGCGCAGGTCCACGCCGTCCCACAGGATCTGGCCCTTGGTCGGGTCGTACATGCGGCACAACAACTTCACGAGCGTGCTCTTGCCCGCGCCGTTGCGCCCGACCAGGGCCACGGCCTGCCCGTGCGGGATGGTCAGGTCGACGCCACGCAGGATCCACGGGTGGTCGTCGTCGTAGCGGAACCACACGTCGCGCAGCTCGATGCCCGTGCGCAGTGGCTTCGCTTCCCCCGCGGTCACGCGGGGCAGGTCGAGATCGGCGCGCGTGACGGCGACGTAGTGCGCGAACGCCAGCAGCCGCGCCTGACCATTGGAGATCGCGGACGCGAGCGTGCCGACGGCGAGCTGCACCCCGGCGACCGCGGCCACGAACATCGCCACGTCACCGGCGCTCAACGCACCGGTGCGCGCCGAGGTGATCGCCCACCACAGCCCGGCGCCCGCCACCGCGGCGCTCAACCCGGTCAGGCCGCCGAGCGTCCACAGCTCGCGTAGATCCATCTTGCGCTGGGCGTCGTTGGCGTGCCGGCGCTCGGTGAGCAGCCGCGCCCGCAGGAACGCGCCGGTGCCGAACAACCGGATCTCGGTCGCGGCAGAGATCCCGGTGAGCAGCTGGGTGTAGAAGAACTCCCGCCGGTGGAAGCGTTCGATCCGCCACTCCATCGTGGACCGCCGCTTGGCCAGGACGACCTCGGCGAGCAAGGCGGGGATCGCGGCGGCCAGCACCAGGCCGGTCATCGCCGGGCTGAGCACCAGCAGCGAGCCGAGGAACCCGGCCAGCGAGAGCACCGCGCTGACCGTGCCGCCGACGCCGTCGACCAGTTCCGGCACCCGGGCCGCGCTTTCCTGCGCCAGGCGCAACCGGTCCTGGTAGCCGGGATCCTCGAACGTGCGGATGCCGACCTGGCGACCGAGCGCGGTGAAGAGCCGGTCGGTCGCCAGCAGCCCGGCGGTCCGGCCGATCTGCGCCCGCAGGTAGTGCGTGACGTTCGGCAACGCGGCCGCCGCGAGCCCGGCGAGGGCCAGGCCCACGGCGAGCCCGCCGACGGCACCCGACGGGGAGGTCAGCCGGTCGAGCACCAGTTTCGTCAGCCACGCGGTGAGCACGGGCGCGCCCGCGGCCGCCGCCGTGATGGCGAAGAACCCCGCCACCCGCCCGGCGCCGCTGCGCCACAACAACCCGGCCGCCTCGGCACCGGCGGCCCGCAGCTCACGGGCGTCGATCCGGGTCTCGGGCACGCTCAGCGTCCGCTCAGCGCGGGCTTCGGCAGTTCGTCCACCCGCCCCGCGGTCGCGACGACGGTGCGGTCGGCGATCACGTACATCGCGGGCGTCCACGTGTTGCGGAACGCCCGCGCGACCGGACCGCCGTCGGGGTCGGCGGCGATCACGCGGGCGACCGGCTCGAGTGCGGCGACCGTCTGCGGGTCGGTGCCGCCGACCACGGCGAGCACCTTGTCGCGACCGTGGCTCGCCGCATAGGAGATGAAGCTGGGGAGCATGTCGTGGCAGGCGTCGCAGTCCGCCGAGAAGAACGCGACCGTGCCGGCCAGCGCGTCCGCGGTGAGCTCCTCACCCGCGGTCGTCGTCGCTGTGAACGTGTCGATGGAGCCACCCGGCTTCAGCTCGAAGGGCAGGTCGGTGGGCTGCCCGGTGGACGGCCCGGTGGACTGCGTGCCCGCGCGCATGCGGCGCAGGATCCCCACCGTCAGCAGCAGGTTCAGCAAGCACAACAGGCTGAGCAGCACGACCGCCGCGACCAGGACGGGCATCAGGGACTCCTCACGAGGATTACGGCGATGTCATCGATCGCGACGACCAGCACGGCCGCCACGACGCCGGTGAGCGCGGCGAGCGCGAGCCCGGCGAGGGGCAAGGCGGCGTTGGGCGCGCTCGCGCCCAGTGCGGCGGCGAGCGCCAGGGCCAGGTTGCGCACGATGTGGCGTGGGCTGACGGGGGTGTTCGAGGCGCCGAAGCACCGGCACGACGTCCGGCGACCGCGGCGCAGCGCGTGGGTGATCCCGGCCGTGAAGGCGAGCATCAACGCCAGCGCCAGAGCGAAGCCAAAGGTGGCCGTGGCCGGCACCAGGACCAGCACGACCGCGGCGGTTTCCGCAGCTACGACCGCCACCGCGACGGTGTTGACCAGGCGCGTGGGCACCGGCGCGAAGTCCGGCACCGAACGCGCGAACCCGCCGAAGTCGCGCAGCTTCGAGAACGCGGAGACGGCGAAGACGACGGCGAACAAGGCGGCACAACCCGCCCGGACGTACTCCATGTCAAGGCTCCATCGGTGCCGGGCGGCGCGGTGAGCGCCGCCCGGCACGATTCGTGGACCGGATCAGGGACAGCGGGTGCTGACCTTGCTCCACTCGCAGCCGGTGTCCAAGCAGCAGAACCGGTACCAGTAGCCAGGGTGGCCACCTGCGTTGCAGAAGTAGCCCGAGCTGCAGGCGGATGCCTTGGCGCGCGGCACGATCCGATCGATGACCCGGTCGATGAGCCGGCTCATGGTTCTCCCTTCGACGGCTGGCAGTGCCCGCGCAGCATCGCCGGGGCCGGGGGAGCAATCGGCGATATTGGACGTTCCTGGAAATTCCTGGACGGCGTCCGGGGGCGCTGCGCCACACGTACCAACCAGGGGCGCAAATGCCACGCGGCCGGCCTCGGCGGGGTGAACACGGGCTACCGACGCCCCGATTCAGGCCGGCGCGGCACCGGCCTTGCGACGGTGCTGCGCGGCCTTGGCCCGGTTGCCGCAGCGCTGCATGGAGCACCACTTCCGCGGCCGGCCGCCCGGACTGTCCACGTAGATCATCCGGCACAGCTCCGAGTCGCATTCCCGCAACCGCGACGGATCGGCCAGCACGTCGAGCAGATCACGGGCGATGAGCGACCGCAGTTCGGCACCGGTGAGCACCGGCGGTTCGACCCGGGTCCCGCGCAGCGTCGCCGCGGGTGGCGCCACCGCCGCCACCTCGTTCACCAACGCCACGGATGCCTTGTCGGGCAAGCGATCCCGCACGGACGCGGCCAGCACGTCGTACACCGCGGCGCGGAGCTCGTGCAGCCGAGCCACGAACTCCGGCGTCCGGTCGGCCGCACGCAGGTCGACCCCGACGCCCGCGCACCACTCGGCCAACCGTTCGGGGCCGGTCAGGCGCTCGACCTCGGTCTCGCCGCGGCGGGCGACGGTGGCGGCCAGGTTCAGCGACAGCGAGCCCGCGTCGAACCGCAGCGCGCGCAGCTGCGCTGTGATCCGCGTCCTTGTCCGTTGGTCGGTGGTGGCCACGCGGCTAGAGTAACCCATTAAACGGTTACTAAGGTCGTGGACGAACCTCGAGGAGTGCCGATGCGGTCGTGGATCCGGGTGGCGCTCGCGTTGTTCGGCATCGGCTGGGGTGCCAACCAGTTCGCCCCACTCCTGCTGGTCTACCGCGACCGGCTCCCGGACACCGTGGTCACGGCCCTCTTCGGCGCGTACGCGATCGGCCTGATCCCCGCCCTGCTGCTCGGCGCGACGTACTCCGACCGGCTCGGCCGGCAGCGGGTGATGCGGCCGGTCGTCGTGCTGTCGCTGCTGGCTTCGGCCGTGCTGCTGATCGCCGGGGACGACGTGTGGTTGCTGACCGCGGGCCGGCTGCTGGCCGGGATCGCGTCCGGGGCGGCGTTCGGGCCCGGGACCGCGTGGGTGAAGGAACTGTCCGCCGACGCCGGGCCGGGAGCCGGCGCCCGCCGGGCCGCGATCGCGCTCTCGGCCGGGTTCGGCGGCGGACCGCTGGTCGCCGGGATCTTCGCGCAATGGCTGCCCGCGCCCGCAGTGCTGCCTTACGCCGCGCACATCGCCCTGATGCTGGTCGTCATCCCGCTCGTCTGGCGGGCGCCCGAGACCGCGGTCCGCGGTGACCGCCCGCGCGCGGGATTGCGGGATGCCTTGCGCCACCCCGTGTTCCGGCGCGTGGTGGCGCCCGCGGCGCCGCTGGTCTTCGGCACGGCCACCGTCAGCTTCGCGGTGCTGCCGGGTCTCGTCCCGGTGCACGGCATCGGCATCGCCGCGGGTGGCGCCATCGCCGGGCTGACCCTCGGTGCCGGCGTCGCGGTCCAGCCGGTGGCGCGCCGGCTGCACCGGCACCGCACCCGGGTGTTCGGCCTCGGCCTGGCCGCCGCCGGGTTTCTCCTTGGCGCGCTGACGATCCGGCTCGGCGCGCCGATCATGCTCGTGCCCACCGCCGCCGTGCTCGGCGCGGGCTACGGGATGCTGCTGGTGGCCGGGCTGGGCCAGGTCGAGGCGCTGGCCGCGCCGGACGAACTCGCCGGCGCCACGGCGGTGTACTACTGCCTCGCATACGCCGGTATGGTCGCGCCTTACGTCGTGACCGCCCTGCACAGCGTGCTGCCGCCGGCGCTCCTGCTCTGCATCGCGGCGGCGATCGTCGCCCTGATCATCCCCGTCACCCGGCAACGACGGGCCGGCGCGGAAGTCTGAAACTGCCGAACAAACCTCCTGGCCGGGGCCGAGGGCGCGCTGTTTGACTGGCGCGACCAACCAACCAAAGGGGGAGACGAACATGATCCGCAAGCCGGCCTTCATCGTGGCCGCTGTCGCGACCGCCGCTGCCGCGGCGCTGGCTGTGCCCGCCGTCGCGAGCGCGGCCACGGTTCAGCCAGTGCAGCCGTTGGCGTTCAGCTGCAGCTCCTCACTCGGCACGGCGCACGTGTACTCGGCGGACTGGCTGAAGATCCACACGCAGCACAGCCTGTCCAGCGCCGTGGTCGGCCAGATCCCGCGGGGCGCCGCGTTCTGCATCCTGCGCAACGCCGTCTACCAGGACGGCCACTACTGGCAATACGGGTACGGCTACAACGGCAGCACGAAGGTGACCGGCTGGGCGGTCACCGACTACTTCATCTACCCCTGAGCTCAGCCGGCCTGGCCGGTGTCGAACCGGCTGATCCGCTCACCGTCCACAGTGAACTGCCACCGGGTGCGCATGGCGCCCCAGGTGTCGTTGCGGTAGTTGGCGATCAGGGACCGGCCGCCGTCGGTCACGGACTCGACGTCCATGTGCCCGTTGACGGTGAAGATCTCGCGGTCGACCCACTCGGTGAGGTCCCGGTCGCGGCCGTCGTCGGACATGGTGGCGTCGGGCGTCAGCACGGCGAAGAACGCGTCGCGGTCGCCCGCGTTGATCGCGTCGATCAACCGGCGCACGACCGGGTCGGTCACCTCAGCAGTCATGTGTCCAAGATAGACCGTTCACCCCTGCCGGACCGCCTCGATCTCCAGCGCGATCCAGACCTTGTCGCCCACGACGACACCGCCGCCGTCCATCGGCACGGTCAGGTCGATGCCGAACTCGCGCCGGCTGAGCTGGGCGGTCGCGGAGAAGCCGGCCCGGTAGCCGCCGAAGGGGTCCGGGCCGAACCCGTTCACGGTCATGGCCAGCGGCACCGGCCGGGTGATGCCGTGCAGCGTCAGTTCGCCGTCGACCAGCCACCCGTCGTCGGCAAGGCGGACGCCGGTCGAGCGGTAGGTCATCGTCGGGTGGTTCTCGACGTCGAAGTACTCCACGGAGCGCAGGTGCGCGTCGCGTGCCGCGAAGCCCGTGTCGACCGAGGCCAGGTCGATGGTGGCGGTCACCGACGAGGCCAAGGGGTCCTCGCCGGTGGTGATCGTGACGTCGAACCCGGTGAACCGGCCGCGGGTCCTGCTGACCAGGTGCCGCACCGCGAAGCCGACCTCGGAGTGGATCGGATCGGCCGTCCAGGTGCCCGCGAGGTAACCGGGGATCGCGATGGTGTCGAGTGATTCGCTCATGCCGGCATGACGAACGAGCGGGGCGGAAGGGGACAAGGCAAACTGGTCTGACCACTTGACCGCCTGGCCGCCAGCGACCTACGGTGCTGGGGTGGCCTTGAAGCGGGTGTCCCAGCGGTCGGTGCCGGACGAGGTGTTCGACCAGGTGCTCGGTGACGTCCTGGGCGGCGAACTGGCGCCGGGGCAGGCGTTGCCGGCCGAGCGCAAGCTCGCCGAGGTGCTCGGCGTCTCGCGACCGGCCGTGCGTGAGGCCTTGCAGCGGCTCTCGCAGGCCGGCCTGATCGAGGTGCGCCAGGGCGACACCACCACGGTCCGCGACTTCCGCCGGCACGCCGGGCTCGACCTGTTGCCCAGGCTGTTGCTGCTGGGCGGCACCCTGGACCTGAAGGTGATCGCCAGCATCCTCGAGGCGCGCCTGCTCGTGGGTCGCGAGGTGGCCGAACTGGCCGCCCGACGGGGTGGTGCGGCGCTGGCCCCCCGGTTGCACGAAGCGGTGGCCGCCTTGCGCGAGGAGCAGGATCCCGTTGCCCAGCAACGGCATGCGCTCACCTACTGGGAGCACGTCGTCGACGGCGCGGACTCGATCGTGTTCCGGCTGATGTTCAACAGCCTGCGCGCCGCCTACGAGCCCGCGCTGCCGGCCCTGGCGACCATGCTCGCCCCCGAAGTCGGTCGCGTGTCGCTGTACCAGGCCCTCGCCGACGCGATCGGGGCGGGCGATCCGTCGTCGGCAGGGGAGCTCGCCGCCGAACTGTTGTCCATCACCAAGGCCGAGTTCGCGAAGCTGGAGGAGGACGCATGACCGAGCGCCGCCCGAAGGTCACGCTTGCCGAAGCGGCAAGGGTTTTCCGCCGCCAACCATCGCCGTGGATGATCGGTGCCCTGCTGGTGGCGGCGATCGTCGCCCGGATCGTTCTCGCCGACTGGCGCCTCGGCGACCTGGTCCTCGTCGGCGTGATGATCGCCGTGTTCCCGTTGGCGGAGTGGGTGATCCACGTGTGCGTGCTGCACTGGCGCCCGCGCCGGATCGGCCGGGTGAAGATCGACTCGCTGCTGGCCCGCAAACACCGCGAACACCACGCCGACCCGCGTGACGTGCCGCTGGTGTTCATCCCGTGGCAGACGTTGCTGTGGCTGCTGCCCGTGGTCACCGCAATCGGGCTGCTGGCGTTCCCGACGCTCGCCCGCGGCCTGACGTTCCTGGTGGTGCTGGGCTTGCTCGGGCTCGGCTACGAGTGGACGCACCACCTGATCCACACCGATTACAAGCCGCGCACGCGCCTGTTCCGGGCCGTCTGGCGCAACCACCGGCTGCACCACTTCAAGAACGAGCACTACTGGTTCACCGTCACCACGACGGGCACCGCGGACCGCGTCCTCGGCACCTACCCCGACCCGTCCACGGTGGCGAACTCGCCCACGGCGAAGGCCTTGCATGACTACGCCTGAGGTCCTGGTCCGCCGCTTCTACGAGGAGATCTGGAACCGGATCGACCTCGACGTGGTGCCCGCCGTGCTCGCGCCGACGGTCACCTTCCGCGGCTCGCTGGGCGCGGTGCGGAGCGGGCACGCGGAGTTCATCGCCTACGTCCGCGAGGTGACCGACGCGCTGGCCGACTACCGCTGCGACACGGAAACCCTTGTGGTGCAAGGGAACCAAGCGGCCGCGCGGATGGTGTTCTCCGGCGTGCACCGCGCGCCGTTCCAGGGCTTCCCGCCCACAGGTCGCCGGGTGTCCTGGGCCGGTGCGGCGTTCTTCACCTTCGCCGACGTGCAGATCACCGACCTGTGGGTCCTCGGCGACCTGCACGGCCTGCACGCCCAGCTGCGGTGAAAACCGATCGGTAAATGTCGGTGAAAGCGTCCCATGCCAATTGTTAGGCCGGTGGTATTCAGCGCCGACGAGACCATTCGGCGGATTGCCGATCGGTCAGTCGGCGGTAACGGAGGCCAGGAAAGCGGCCCAGCCGGCGGCCGGCACCGCGAGGTGCGGACCGACGCTGTTCTTGCTGTCTCGCACCAGGATGGCGTCGCCGTCGGGCCGGCACTCGACGCAGTCCTGTTTCGCGCTCGCCGAGCTTTTGCGCCACCCTGCCGGCTTGTTCGCACCCATTGATCGCATCTGCCCCTCCTGGTGTGCACCCCGCTGCGACTTCGCTCTCCCGACGATAGACGCAACACCGCGAAGAGGGGTAACGCTTCGATCTTCCGGCCGACTCGGCAGCTGGAGCCGGTTGTGCCCTTGTCTGGCATGGGGTTGTGGGACCAGACTTGAGATCCGCGGACCGAGAGGTGGGCGATGGCGCCGGGACGCAACGAAGGGGACCTTCGCCGTCCCCGAGCGCCCGTGTGGCCCTTGCTCGGCCGGCTCTGGGGCTACGCGATCGTCGTCGGCGTCGTCGCGATGCTCGCGGGGACCGTACTGGCCGGACTGGCCGGGCTGTCGGGACTGTCCCCGGATGGGGCAGCACCGCTGGCCCTGCGGCTCGCGATCTCGATCGTCGTCGCGGGCGCGGCCGGGTGGTGGTCGCCGAACGTGATCCGTTTCCTGCGGCGCGTGGCCGTACGCGCGCGCTAGCGCGCCCCGTCGTCGGACGGGGCGGCGTCAGGGTCTTCTCGATCGGCTGATCGATCGATCGGGTTTCGCTTGGCCCGCTTGCCCATGACGAACGCGCGGGCAGTCATGCCCAGCACGGTGGTCGCCGCGGAAATCCCGGCGATCCCCAAGGTGATCTGCACGTGTGCGAGTACGAGGCCCAAGCAGACGATCCCGACGACCAAAGCGATCGCCGTCGCTGCCGTCAAGACGAGGCGCCTCAAGTTCCTCGTCATGTCGTCGTCGCTCAGGACGCTTTGGAGGAATTCCAAGAACGTCAACGGCCTGGTGCGCCGCTGGCGACGTCTCTTCCGATCGGGCACCGGGGCTGGGGCCGACCGGGCGGACTTCTCGTCGCTGCTCTCCCCGGTCACCTGCCCTCCCTTCGGGCATCAACTCGGCGGTAGGGGACCTGGTCGCTCGTGTCGGGCGATCCTGCGTCGGCTGCTTGGCCTGCTGCCATGTGTCGCCATGACTGACACCTCGAGTCCTAGTCGCATGGATCCATCTCGCACGAGACGAGATAGCATCTATACAGGTAGCTTAACGGCAACACGCCTGGAGCGATATACCCAGAAGCGAGATAGCTTCATGCGAGATTACTCTGAGCTGCATAGCTCACCAGGAAGGTGGTAGTGGTGGTGGCCGACCAGGCGACATCGCCGGCCGAGACCCCCGAGGTCAAACGGCGGCGCTTGCGGTTTGCGCTGCGTGACGCGCGCAGGGAGTCGAAGCTGACTCAGCACATCGCAGCCAAGAAGTTGAGCTGGAGTCCCAGCAAGATCGTGCGGATCGAACAAGGCACCGTTCCCGTCGCCCCGACCGACGTGCGTGCCATGTTGTTCCTTTACGGGGTGACCGACCAAGAACGCGTCGAGTCGCTGGTGACGCTGGCCGCGGAAGCCCGCGAGATGAAGGGCTTCAAGCAGTACGCCGACATCTACTCGCCGACCGCGCTGGAGCTCTTCGGCAGCGAGAGCGCGGCGCAGGTCATCTACAAGCACGAACCGACGATCATCCCGGGGTTGCTGCAGACGCGCGACTACGCCAACGCGTTGCTGATGAGTCTCGGCGACTCCCCGGAGGGCGCGGCGCGCAAGGCCGCGGCGCGGATCGAGCGGCAGGTGATGCTCGAGCGCAAGGACCGGCCGGAGCTGAACTTCATCATCGGTGAAGCGGCGCTCGTCCGGCCGGCCGGGAGCAAGGAGATCATGGCCGAGCAGATCGCCGCGTTGCGGCGGTACGTGCGCGAGGACGACATCAACCTCTACGCGCTGCCGTTCTCCGCCGGCGCCCACCGCGGGCTGGGCGAGGCGTTCACCATCCTGCAGTTCGCCAGCGAGGACGACCCCGACGTGCTCTACCTCGAGAACGCCGAGCGGCTCTCGGTCAGCCGGGAGGACGAGGACACGCTGAAGCGCTACCAGGAGCTTTTCGTGCACCTCAAGGAGATCGCCGAGAGTTGCGGCGACTTCGAGACGGTCCTCGACGAGGTCGTGGGTTCGCGGTTCGAGTGAGAACGGGGGAAACCCGGGCCGGCGGTCGGCTGGACCCGGGTTTCCGCGCGTGGACGCTCAGGCCACGGTGAGCGTGACGTTTTCCTGATCGGTGGCGCCGATCTGATCGGACACCTGCAACGTGAAGGTGTAGGTGCCAGGGATGCTCGGCGTACCGATGATGTTGCCACCGGTCGTGCCCTGGAAGTTCGGGCCGGTCATGCCGGTCGGGATCACGCCCGCGACCACCGACCAGCGCACGGGCGTCGGCGTTGCGCCGCTGCCGGTCGTCGTGTCGCAGCCGCTGGTGGTGAAGTTGACGGCCGTCGCGGTGCCGGCTGGAACGCTGAGCGGGAACACCGAGGTGATCACGCAACTCCCGGTCGGCGGGGCCGGGACCGGCGGTACCGGGACGACCGACGGCGTGCACCCGGTGAGGGCGACGGTCGCGGTCGGCGTGCGGCCGTCGCGGATGGTCACCTTGCAGTCGGGCGCGGTGAAGCCGCCGGCCTGGATCTTGTAGCGGCCGCTGGTGTCGGCTCTGGCCCCCGCCGCGCTCGTCGTCGACTCGGCGATGACGAAGACGCCCGGTGCGCTGGTCCCTTCCAGGCGCAGCTGGCCGTCCCTGAGGTCGGCTTTGCTGCTGGTGACGGCGTCGGCGGTGCCCGTGAGCAGGATCTGTGTGGCGAGGCAGGCGGCGGCGGTGAACGCGAGCAGGCGGTTGCGGGTCATCGATTCTCCTTGTGTGCCAATGAATGGAGGAGCCGAGTCGCTCTACGCGCCGAAGATCGCGTTCGGTTCAGCAGGTCACCCGAACGGCGCAATTCGGTTGGTGTTGAGCCATTCCGGTGTTTCATGGCCGCCGTCGTAACAGTCGACGGGTCTTCGCTGACCCCCTGTGACCGGGTTTGTCGATGGAGGTCCACGTGAAGGTCGATCTGTTCAACGAGATCCAGAGCCCCAAGCCCTGGCGCGCCGATCACGAGCAGCACCGCTTCCGGCAGGCGATCGAGCAGGCGAGGCTCGCCGATGAGCTCGGGTACGGCTGTTGGTGGCAGGTCGAGCACCACGGGGCGGGGGAGTTCAGCCTGTCGTCGGCGCCGGAGTTGTTGCTGACCGCCATTTCCCAGCACACTTCGCGGATCCGCCTCGGGCACGCGGCGGCGCTGGCGCCCGCGCGGTTCAACCACCCGATCCGCATCGCCGAGCGTGCGGCGACCCTCGACCACCTCAGCGGCGGGCGGGTCGAGCTCGGTCTGACCCGGTCCGGCTTCCCGGAGTGGAAGCTGTTCAACATCGACGAGGCCGACGTGCTGGCGCAGACGCAGGCGGCGTTCGAGATGGTGCCCGGCATGTGGACCAGCGACCACTTCTCCCACCACGACGAGCACTTCGACATCGACGACGTGTCGATCGGGCCGAAGCCGTTGCAGCAGCCGCACCCGCCGTTGTGGCAGGCGGCGGCCAGCCCGAAGTCGTTCGAGGACGCGGGCAGGCGTGGGGTCGGCGTGCTCGGCACGACGATCTGGGAGTCGACCGAGCGTGCGTCCCGGATGATTTCCCTTTATCGGCAGGCCGCGGCGCAGTGCACTGCTCCGGTGGGTTCCTTCGTCAACAACCAGGTCGCGTACTTCACGTTCGTGCACTGCGCGGAGACCGACGAACAGGCCATGCGCAACGGGGCCGCCGCGGCCGCCGCCTGGTACACGGTGACCGCGCTCAACTTCTTCCAGGCCGCCAAGGAGTTCGCGCGGATGACGCGGATCCAGCAGGACCTGCTCGACGCCCCGGACGGCGGCGGCCTGACCGGTGACTTCGTCCGCGGCGAGGCGTCACGCGAGCTGACCGACGGACAGCTGCTGATCGGCCGCATCCTCGAGGGCGAGGCCATCCCGGACGAGGAGATCTTCGAGGTGCTCAGCGCGCAGGACTCGCTGATCGTGGGCAGCCAGGAGACCTGTGCGAAGAAGTTGCGTGCCTACGCCGACCTCGGCGTGGACCGCCTGATGTGCCTGCAGCAGATGGGTGGTCTCGCCGACGACGCGGTGTCGACGAGCATCCGGCTGATCGGCGAGCTGATCCCGGACCTCGACGGGTAGCCGGTCAACTCGGCCGTTGTGCCTGGTCGGCGTCGAGGTGGCGTTGCAGGCCGGCGAGCACCGGCAGCCACGCCGCCTCGGCGTCGTCGGGGTCTTCCGGGCAGTCGAGGTCGTCGACGACCAACGTGATCGCGCAGCCGCTCGCGCACTCGCGCAGGCGCCACGTCACGAAGACCAGGGGGTCGTCCGGACCGGACTGCATGGAGTAAGTCAGGCGAGCCGCCTGCGTCACGTGGAGGACCACGCCCTGCATGGACCCGGCCGGATCGGCGGCGGTGTCCGCCATGTCCGCCATGTCCGCCGTGTCCGCCGTGAACGTGATCGCGTCGCCGACCACCCAGGTCGTGCGCAGTGACAGGCCGTGCAGGTAACACGTCGTCTCCGGGCCGGTGAGGGCGGCCCAGACGCGCTCGGGGCACGCCGGGGTGAAGCCCCTGAATTCATGGCTCGTGCGCAGGTCACGTCCGGTCATCCGCACATCGTCGGTGCTCGTGGCGCCGCCCGGCAGGGCCGTTGGCCACCCTGGGTGTCTGAACCGGTCACGATCTTGACTCCATTCGGGTAAAGCGGTTTAGTGCACGGATCGACTAAAGCGGTTTATCTCGTGTGGAGGTCCGCCCGGTGGCCGAGCGCCGATTCACCATCGCCGACGTGGCGCGCCGGGCAGGCGTGTCCAAGGGCGCGGTGTCGTTCGCGCTCAATGGGCGGCCCGGCGTGAGCGACGAGACGAGGGCGCGCATCCTGGCCGCGGCCGCGGAACTGGGCTGGGTGCCCAATCGGCAGGCGCGTGCCTTGTCGACCGCTCGCGCGTCGGCGTTGGGCCTCGTGCTCGCCCGCGCTCCCGAACTGCTCGGCGCGGACCCGTTCTTCCCGGCCTTCATCGCCGGGGTCGAGAAGGTCCTCGCCGCGCGGGATCAGGCCCTCGTGCTGCAGGTGGTCACCACGCCCGAGGCCGAGCGCGAGGGATACCGGCGCCTGGCCCGCGACCGCCGGGTCGACGGCGTGTTCGTCGTCGACCTGCGGCGCGACGACGAGCGGATCGCGTTGCTCGAGGAGATCGGGCTGCCCGCCGTGACGTTGAACCGGCCCGATGTACCCAGCCCGTTCCCCGCCGTGGTGCTCGACGACCGGCCGGGGATCGCCGCGGCCGTGCGCCACCTCGTCGACCAGGGCCACACGAAGATCGCCCACGTCGCCGGGCCCGAGCCCTACCTGCACGCGGCCGCGCGGCGCCAGGCCTTCACCGACGCGATGGGCGAAGCGGGCCTCGACGGGCGCGTCGTCGACGGCGACTTCACCGCCGCGGGCGGCCGCGACGCCACCCGCCGGTTGCTGACCGGCCCGGACCGGCCGACCGCGATCGTGTTCGCCAACGACGTCATGGCGCTGTCTGCGATCGCCGTGGCCGCCGAGCTGGGCCTGCGCATCCCGGACGACGTGTCGATCACCGGGTTCGACGACACCGACCTCGCGGGCTACGTCCACCCCGCGCTCACCACCGTCCGCGCCGACGCGGGCGGCTGGGGCGAGGTCGCCGCCCGCACCTTGCTCGCCCTCATCGACGGACCCGAGGACGCGGACGTCACCGACACCGCGCTGCCGCCCGCCGAACTCGTCCTGCGCAACTCGACCGCACCCACACCGCCAACCCCACAGGAGACGCAATGAAGCGCACCCTGATCGCCCTCGTCACGGGCGCCGCCCTAGCCCTGTCCGCCTGCGGCATCGACGACGGCGGGGGCGGTGGCGGCGGTCAGGACGCGTCCGCCGCCGCGGCCAAGCACGGGCCCATCACCATCTGGTATTCCAACAACACCGACGAACTCGCCTGGGGCAAGGCGGCCGTCGCGCAGTGGAACGCCCAGCACCCTGACGAGAAGGTCACCGGGCAGGAGATCCCGGCCGGCAAGAGCTCCGAAGAGGTCATCGGCGCCGCGATCACCGCGGGCAACGCGCCGTGCCTGGTGCTGAACACCGCGCCGGCGGCGGTGCCGCAGTTCCAGAAGCAGGGCGGGCTGGTCCCGCTGGACGACTTCCCGGACGGCAAGTCTTATGTGGAGGGACGGACCGGGCAGCAGGCTCAGCAGTACAAGTCGCCGGACGGCAAGTACTACCAGCTGCCGTGGAAGTCGAACCCGGTGGTGATCTTCTACAACAAGAAGGCCTTCAAGAAGGCGGGCATCGACGCGGACAACCCGCCGCTGGCCACCTTCGACCAGTTCCTCGACACCTCGCGCAAGGTCGTGCAGAAGGGCGGCGCGAAGTACGCGATCCTGCCCGCCCCGACGAGCGAGTTCTTCCAGTCGTGGTTCGACTTCTACCCGCTCTACGCCGCCGAGACCGGCGGGAAGCAGTTGGTGGAGAACGGGAAGTCGACGTTCACCGGTCCCGAGGGCACGGCCGTGCTGAACTTCTGGAACACGATGTACCGGGAGAAGCTGGCCGGGCAGGAGAAGTACAACGGTGACGCGTTCGCCGACGGCAAGGCCGCCATGGCGATCGTCGGCCCGTGGGCGATCCCCGTCTACAAGGGCAAGGTCGAGTGGGGCTCGGTGCCGGTGCCGACCTCGAAGGGCATGCCCGCCAACGCCATCCACACCTTCAGCGACGCCAAGAACATCGCGATCTACTCCGCGTGCCAGAACCGCGGCACCGCGTGGGAGTTCGCCAAGTTCGTCACCAGCCCGGAACAGGACGGCAAGCTGCTCGAGCAGACCGGGCAGATGCCGATGCGGCAGAACCTGCAGACCACCTACCCGGACTACTTCGCCAAGAACCCCGCCTACGCCATGTTCGCCGACCTGAACGCGCGCACGGTCGAGGTGCCGAACGTGCCGAACTCGATCACCATCTGGCAGACCTTCCGCGACGCCTACAGCTCCTCGGTGATCTTCGGCAAGTCCGCGCCGGACGCCGCGCTGCGCGACGCCGCGGGCAAGATCGACAAGCTGGCCACCGGGTCCTGAGCCCATGCGCACGCTGCTCGGCAGGCACCCCATAGGGCTCGTGTTCATCGCGCCCTATGTGGTGTTCCTGGCCGCGATCTTCGCCTACCCCCTGGGCATCGCGGTGTACATGTCGTTCTACGACTGGTTCTTCGCCGCGCCCGGCGCGAAGGTGGACCGCCCGTTCGTGGGATTCGACAACTACGTCGCGGTGTTCCAGGACCCGGCGGTGCTGCGTTCGTTCCTGAACATCGCGATCTTCCTGGTGATCAACGTGCCGCTCACGGTGGGGTTGTCCCTGGTGCTCGCGACCGCGCTGAACGCGGCGATTCCTTTTCGGACGTTCTTCCGGGTGAGCTTCTACGTCCCCTACGTCACGGCGAGCGTGGCCGTGGTGGGCGTGTGGCTCTTCCTGTTCAACTCCGACGGCCTGGTGAACAACGTGCTGGGCGGGCTCGCGCCCGAGCCGTCGTGGCTGGTGAACTCCGGGCTGACGATGCCGCTGATCGCGGTCTACGTGACCTGGAAGCAGCTCGGCTTCTTCATCCTGCTCTACCTGGCCGCGCTGCAGAACGTGCCGAAGGAGCTCTACGAGTCGGCCGCGGTGGACGGCGCATCGCGGATCAGGTCGTTCTGGACGGTGACCGTGCCGGGCGTGCGCCCGGCGACCACGCTCGTGGTGCTGCTGGCCACGATCACCGGCGCGAACCTGTTCACCGAGCCCTACCTGCTCACCGGCGGCGGCGGACCGGACGGCGCGTCGGCGTCGCCGGTGCTCGTCATGTACCAGAAGGGGATCGAGCAGGGCCACGCCGGCGTCGGTGCCGCGATCGGGATGGTGCTGGTGATCGTCGTGTTGGTCATTTCCCTGATCAACCGCTACCTGCTGGAGCGTGACTGACGTGCGCCACCCGGTCCGGTTGATCGCGCTCATCGTCGGCGCGCTCGCGTTCCTGTTCCCATTCTACTACATGCTGATCGGCAGCCTGCAGGCCGAACCGGACACCACGCCGAAGGGCGCCCTGCCCACCGGCAACCTGACCCTGGGCAACTACGCCGACATCGACTCCCGCGTCGACCTCGGCACGGCGTTGCTCAACTCGGGCATCTTCACCGGCGGCGTGCTGCTGTGCACAGTGGTGTTCGGTGTGCTGGCGGGATATGCCTTGGCGCGCCTGCACTTCCGCGGTCGCACGCTGGTGTTCAACCTGATGCTGCTGGTGCAGGTCGTGCCGTTCCAGCTGCTCACGATCCCGCTGTACGTGCTGATCGTGCGCACCTACGGCCTCGGCGACACCTACCTCGGGATGATCCTGCCGTACGCGATCAACTCGGCGGCGGTGTTCATCTTCCGGCAGTACTTCATGCAGCTGCCCAAGGAGTTGTTCGAGGCGGCCGCCATCGACGGCGCGAGCGAGCTGACGATCCTGTGGCGCGTCGCGCTGCCGCTGGTGCGACCGGCGCTGCTCACCGCCGTGCTGCTGACGTTCATCGGGCCGTGGAACGAGTTCCTGTGGCCGTTCCTGATCACCAAGCGGGCGGACATGCAGCCGCTGGCGGTCGCGCTGGCCAATTACATGACCAACGTGGCCGCCCGCGCGGCCAACCCGTACGGCGCGCTGCTGGCCGGCGCGTGCGTGCTCGCCGCCCCGGTGGTGGTGCTGTTCATCGCCTTCCAGAAGCGGTTCACCGCGACCGACATCGGATCCAGCGTGAAGGGCTGATCTCTGTTGACTCCTCCGTACACCCTGACCCGCCTCGGCGTGCTCATGACGCCCGAACCGGGCAACCCGCACGAGGCCGAGGGGGTGCTCAACCCGGCGAGCGGGTTCGGCCCGGACGGCAAGCTCTACCTGCTGCCGCGCCTGGTCGCCGAGGGCAACGTCTCGCGGGTGGGGCTCGCCGAGGTCGAGTTGACCGACAGCGTGCCGACCTCGGTCACCCGCCGCGGCGTGGTGCTCGCGCCCGACGAGGGCTGGGAGCGCGGCAAGATGAACGCCGGTGTCGAGGACCCGCGGATCACGTGGGTGCCGCGGCTGCGCGTGCACGTGATGACCTACGTCGCCTACGGTCCGCTCGGGCCGCGGCTCGCGCTCGCGGTGTCCGAGGACCTGTCGAGCTGGCGCAGGCTCGGGCCGGTGCAGTTCCGCTACCAGCCGGGGCTGGACACCGACCTGAACCTGTTCCCCAACAAGGACGCGGTGTTCTTCCCGGAGCCGGTGCCCGGCCCGGACGGCACGCCCTGCTACGCGATGCTGCACCGGCCGATGTGGGACCTCGGCTGGTTCCGCGAGGGTGAGGGCGTGCACCTGCCCGCGGGCGTCACCGACGACCGTCCCGGTATCTGGGTGTCCTATGTGGCCGCTCGCGATGTCGAGAAGGACCTGCGGGCTTTGGTGTGGCAAGGCGATCACCGGCTGGTCGCGTTGTCGCAGCACCCGTTCGAGGAGCTGAAGATCGGCGCCGGGCCCGCGCCCATCCGGGTGGACGAGGGCTGGCTGCTCTTGCACCACGGCGTCACCGGGAAGATCGAGGGTCCGTGGGAGCCGCAGCAGCAGAAGGTGTCCTACGCGGCGGGCGCCATGATCCTCGACCCGAACGACGTGAGCCGGGTGCTGGACCGCTCGACCGAGCCGATGCTCACCGCCGAGACCGAGGACGAGAAATCCGGCACCGTGCCCAACGTCGTGTTCCCGACGGCGATCGAGGAGGTCGAGGGCGTGCGTTACGTGTTCTACGGCATGGCCGACACGAAGATCGGCGTCGCCCGGCTGGACAGGAGTGCCTCATGAGAGCCTTAGCCGTGGCCGTCCTCGTCGGACTGTCCACTGTGGTGCCCGCATCCGCCGCGGCCGCTGCGCCGGCACCGCTGACCAACCTGGCCCACCTCAACTTCCTGGGCGATCGCACCACGCCGCCGGCGCAGCCCGGCCACACCACCTACCGGCTGGCCGAGGACCCCTCGATCGGGGTGCTCTGGACCTACGCCGACCGCCGCGACGACGGCCACTACGACCGGATCGGCGGCGGCGCCTACGACGCGGCCACGAACACGTACTCCCAAGGCGCGTACAACGCCGACGACATCGCCCGCGCGAGCGTGGTCTACCTGCGGCACTGGCGGTTGACGGGCGATCAGGGCAGCCGCGACCACGCCTACGAGCTGCTGCGTGGCCTGACCTACCTGCAGACGGCGAGCGGGCCGGATGCGGGCAACGTCGTGCTGTGGATGCAGCCGGACGGAACCCTGCACCCGAGCGCGTTGCCGCCGGAGCAGCCGGATCCGTCGGACTCCGGCGCGTCCTACTGGCTGGCCCGGTCGATCTGGGCGCTCGGCGAGGGTTACGCCGACTTCCGTGACACCGATCCGGCCTTCGCCGGATTCCTCAAGGGCCGCATGGAGCTCGCGATCGGGGCGCTGAACCGCGAGGTGCTGGACCGCTATGGCCAGTGGCAGCTGGTCGACGGTGTCCACGTGCCCGCGTGGCTCATCGTGGACGGCGCCGACGCGAGCGCCGAGGCCGTGCTGGGGCTGTCCGCGTACGTGCGGGCCGGCGGTGGTAGCTCCGCGCGGTCGGCGTTGACCAAGCTGGCCGAGGGCATCGCGCACATGCCGGGCAGTTCGAGCGCGGGGGAGTGGCCCTACGGCGCGATCTTGCCCTGGGCCGTATCCCGGTCGGACTGGCACGCGTGGGCGGCGCAGATGCCGTCCGCGCTGGCCCGGGCCTCGGTCGTCCTGCACCGCCCCGACCTGCTGCGCCCGGCGGTGACGGATGCCGCCGTGTTCACGCCGTACCTGCTGACCACGGGCGGCCCGGACAACGGCTGGCTGCCGGTGCCCATCGACCGCACCCAGATCGCCTATGGCGCGGACGCGCGCGTGGAGTCGCTGGTGGCCACGGCCGCCGCGACGGGCAGCCGCGGCCTGCACGACCTGGCCGGGATCGCGGCCGGGTGGTTCTTCGGCGCGAACACCGCCGGTGCACCGGTGTACGACCCGGCGACGGGCCGGACCTTCGACGGCGTGAGCGGCGACGGCGTGGTGAACCGCAACTCCGGCGCCGAGTCGACGATCCACGGGCTGCTGACCATGCTGGCCCTGGACGCCGACCCGTCGCTCGCGGCCACGGCCCGGGCGAGCGCCGCCATCCGCCACCGCGAGTCGGCGACCGTGGTGGAAGGCGAGTCGGCCACCGGCGGCACGGTCGTGACCCCGGCGTCGGCGTGGACCGGTGAGTCCCAGTGGAGCGGCGGCAAGTACGTGACCGTTGCGTCGACAGCGACGTGGTCCATCCCGTCGGCGGACCAGCCCCGTCTTGTTTCCCCGGTGGTGAACCAGGTGCCTGGCGGCGGTCGCACGACGTGGTCCGCCGACGGGCACGGTCTCGGGGTGGTGAACGGGGATGGTGGGCCGCAAGGGGTTTCGCCCGCTCCGGGAGCGTTGCTGCCGGTGACGCTGTCGAAGACGTTGGCCCCTGGCGCACACACGCTGACCGCTACCGCCACCAGTGGCGAGTCCGATGTGGACGCCCTGCTGCTGCGGCCCGAGGTGAGCCAGGTGGTCTACGACCACACGGCCGTCCTGCAGAGCGCGGCGACCGGCCCGCGGACCCGTGCGGTGACCGTGCCGGCCGGTGCCCGGGTGTCGGTCACCAGCTACGACGGCCGCGGCCGGACCGTGCGGCACACGACCGCGCCCGGCCCCACGGTCGAGGTCCCCGTGGCGCCGGGCGGGTTCACCGTCCTGAGCTGGTGACGCGCTGCCCGCCGACCCATCAAGGGTCGGCGGGCAGCCCCATCAACTCGCCAGGAAGGTCGCCACCGCACCGAGCGTGAAGGTGTCGGTCAGGTAGCCGATGTGGGTCTGGCAGGCCACCAGGTTGTTGGTCGCACCGTTCAGCCGGGTGCTGGTGTACGGGATGATCACGCCGTCGCACGGGGAGTACCAGGTCGCGTACTTCGTCGAGCCCGGCGTCTCGTCGCCCGAGGTGACCGTGGTGATGAAGGAGGACCCCGGCAGCATCTCCTGGCAGGAAACGTTGACCAGACAGCCGCTCGCGAAGGTGGTGCCGTGGTTGGCGCCCGCGATCGACGCGAGGTGGCGCACCTTCGGCTGGCCGCCGAGTTGCTTGATGTACCAGTCGCTGACCAGCCCGCCCATCGAGTGGTTCACGATGTCGACCTGGCTCGCCCCCGTCGTGCGCAGCACGTTGTCCACGTAGGCGGACAGGGCGGCGGCACTCGTCTTGTTCGAGCCCGCCCAGTTGTAGTTGAACCCGTACATCTCGTTCGCGCTGTACCCGCGGGCGGCGAACACCGCTTCGGCCGTGGTCCAGTTGCTCGAGTTCCCGGAGTAACCGTGCACGAACACCACCGGGGTGTGACCGGCGGCGTGCGCGGTGCCGACCGGGGCCAGGACCAGTGCGGCAACCGCCGCCACAATGCCGAGTATTCGGCGCATCGAAGCTCCTCGTCGTTGGGGATGGTGCCTCCCGAGTGTCGGAAGCGCGGCGCGGCTGCCACATCGGTGAAATCACCAGTCCACCACCGGCATCTCCTGTACGGACCGTGGTCCGGCCGCCACACTGGGTGGATGCTTCTCCGTGGGCGCGATACCGAGCTGGCCATGCTGAACACGGCCTTGGCCGACGTCGGTGAGGGGCGTGGGTCGGCGTTCGTGCTGGTCGGCGGGGTCGGGTGCGGGCGCACGAGCGTGCTGGATGCGCTCGACGCGCCGGGGTTCCGGGTGCTGCGCGCCACCGGATCGGCGGCCGAGCGTGACCTCGGGCTCGCCGGCCTGCACCAGCTCGGCTTGCCCGTCGCCGCGACGAGCGACGATTTCTCCTTCTGCGCCACGGTTTTCGACAATGTCCGGGCGGCCGCCGACGCCAGGCCGCTGCTGGTGCTCGTCGACGACGCCGATCAGCTCGACCGGCCTTCGCTGCGTGCGCTGGCGTTCACGGCCCGCCGGGTGGCGGCCTTGCCGGTCGTGGTGGTGTTCGCCGTGCACGACCCGCCGGACGCGCTGGCCGGGATCACCCGTGTGCCGTTGCCGCCGTTGGCCCCGCCCGCCGCCGCGTCGCTGCTCAAGGACCGGGTCGGCCGCGACCCCGGGGAAGACCTGCTCGCCGACCTGGTCGACCTCGGCTCCGGGGTGCCGCTCGCGCTCGTCGAGCTCGCCGAGGCCCTCACCCCTGCTCAGCTCGCCGGGCAGGCGGCACCGCCCACCGCGCCACCCGCGGACGGTCGCTTCCGCGCGGCCGTCGCCGCCCGCCTCGGTGCGCTCGGCCCGGATGCGCGCCGGTTCGTGCTGCTCGCGGCGCTCGACGGCGACGGCGCGGGACCGGCCACCCTCGACCTGGCGACGGCAGTGCGGGTCGCCGAGGCGGCCGGGCTGGACCTCGCGGCACTGGACGAGGCACGCCGCTGCGGCCTGGTGCGGGTGGAGGACGACGAAGTCGACGTGCCCGGCCGGGCGCTGCGGGCGAGCCTGCGGGCCGAGGCCTCGGTCGCCGACCGGCGCCTCGCGCACCAGCTCGTCGTGCAGGCCCTCGACCCGGAGCACGACCGGTTCCGCTGGACGTGGCACCGCGCCGCGCTCGCCGCGGGCCCGGCGCCGAAGCTGGCCGACGAGCTGCTGGCGGTCGCCGACAGCGCACGCGCCGCCGGGGACAACCTGGCCGCGGCCGCGGCTTATCGGCGTTCGGCCGCGCTGGCTCGGGAGCCCGACGACCGAGCCGGGCGATTGCTGGCGGCCGCGACGCAGGCGTGGCTCGGCGGTCGCCCGCGGCACGCACGCGTGCTCGTGCGCGAGGTGCTGCCGCTGACCACGGCACCGCACGCCCGCGGGCTCGCCGACCTGTTGCTCGGCGGACTGGCGCTGCGCGATCGCACGCCCGCGCTCGCCGTCGAGACGTTGCTGGCCGCGGCCGAGCGCCTGCGGTCGCGCAAACACGCCGCGACGGCGCTGGTCCTGGCCGGCGAGGCGAGCTGCCTAGCGGGCGACAGCGAGCGCTACTTCGCGATCGCCGAGCGCGCCGAGCGGTTCGCCACCGCGGACGACCCGCCGTACGTGCACGCGGCCGTCGACCACTTCCGCGGCATGGCGGCCACGTTCCGGGGCCGCCACGCCGACGCGATCCCGCCGTTGCGGCGCGTGCTGCGCACGGCGGCGGGGCTGGACGAGCCGACGCTGAAGGTCTGGGCCAGCCAGGCCGCCTACACCCTGGGCGACGCCGAGCTGGCCCGCGACCTCGCGGTGGCGGCCGTGCGCACGGCGGGCAACCGGGGGATGGCCGCGCTGCTGCCGTGGGCGCTGGTCTACGTGGCGATGGCGGAACTGTTGCTGGACCGGCATTCGTGCGCGCTGGGTTCGGCCGAGCAGGGGGTGCGGACGGCCACGGCGCTCGGCCAGCCCAACAGCGTGGCCGACCACCTCAGCATCCTGGCGCTGGAGGCGGCGTTGCGCGGCGACCGCGACACCGCGACCGGGCGGCTCGACGCCGCGCTGCACGACGTCGCCAGCCGCGGGCTCGGCCGGCCGGGGGCGCTCGCGTCGTGGGCGTCCGCGTGCGTCGACCTGGTCGACGAGCACCCCGAGGACGCCATGAACCGGTTGCGCACCATGGCATCCGGCGCCGGTGGCGTGCACCCGGGCATCCGGGTGATGGCGGCGCCGCAGTACATCGAGGCCGCGGTCCAGTGCGGCCGGCGCGGCACGGCAGCCAAGGCACTGCACGTGTTCGACGACTGGGCGGGCGCGACCGGCAGCACGGCCCGCCTGGCGTTGTCCGCGCGCTGCCACGCCCTGCTCGCCGCGAACCCGGCCGACGCCGAGGAGCGCTACCGCGCGGCCATCGACCTGCACCGGGCCAGCGGCACCGCGTTGGAGCTGGCCAAGACCGAGCTGTTCTACGCCCACCACCTGCGCCGCGAACGCCGGCCCAAGCTCGCCCGTGACCAGCTGCGCGACGCGCTGCGGATCTTCCAGCGCTACGACGCCACCCACTGGGCGCGCCGCGCGCTGACCGAACTGCGTGCCACCGGCGAGGCGGCACCGCAGGCCACCCGCACCACACCGGTGACCGTCAAGGACCTCACGCCGCAGCAGGCCGAGATCGTCCGCCTCGTCGCCGAGGGCGCCACCAACCGCGAGGTCGCGGCGCGGCTGTTCATCAGCCACCGCACCGTCGACCACCACCTGCGCAACATCTTCGCCAAACTCGGCGTCCGCTCCCGCGTCGAACTGGTCGCCTTCCTCCGCTAAACCCCGCACTCTGGTCTGAACCAGTGGGTTGGGTGTTGGATGGCGAGGCTCGCAAGGTGCCGAGTTCCGCCGGAGGACACATGTTCAGGTTCCGTTCCGCCCTCGCCGCATCGGTCGCGTTGATCTCGACGGCGTTCATCGTGGTGGCGGGCGCGTCGGCGCCGGCAGGCGCGAGCGCCGCCGGTGACCTGCCGCAGGACCTCACCGCGTTGCTGGCCAACCCGGCGCTCAAGGGCGCCGAGGTCGCACTGGTCGTGCGGGACGCCGACACCGGCACCGCGCTCTTCGACAGCGGCGGCGGGCAGCAGCTCCTGCCCGCGTCGAACGAGAAGCTGCTCACCTCGGCGGCGGCACTGGACATCCTCGGCCCGGACTACCGGTTCACGACCAGCGCGGCCACGCTGAACGGCGACCTCTACCTCAAGGGCACCGGCGACCCGACCATGCTCGGCCCCGACTACGACGCGCTGGCCGCGCAGGTCGCCGCGAGCGGGGTGCGGCTGGTGCGCGGTGACCTGGTCGCCGACGACACCTGGTTCGACAGCACGCGGCTGGGCACGGGCTGGTCGTGGGACGACGAGCCGTACTACTACAGCGGCCAGATCTCGGCGCTGACCATGTCGCCGGACACCGACTACGACGCCGGCTCGGTGATCGTCACCATCACGCCGGGCAAGGTGGGCGAGGCCCCCAAGCTCACCGTCACCCCCGACAACGGCACGCTGAAGATCGTCAACACGGCGACCACGGGCGCGGCCGGCTCGGACACCTCGGTCAACGTCGATCGCGACCACGGCGTGAACACGATCCGGGTCAGCGGCACCATTGCTGCCGATGCCGACCCGGACGAGGAATGGGTCACCGTCTGGGATCCGACCGCGTACGTGGCGCGGCTGTTCCGCAACGCCCTTGCGCGCCACGGGGTCCACGTCCTCGGCCGGACCGAGTTCCGGGCGACCCCGGCCGGGGCCAAGACCGTGGCCAGCCACCAGTCGATGCCGTTGAGCCAGCTGCTGACGCCGTTCCTCAAGCTCAGCAACAACATGCACGCGGAGATCCTCACCAAGGCGATCGGCCGGGCGAAGTCCGGGCAGGGCTCGTGGGACGCGGGCATCGCCGGGATCAAGGCCGACCTGCCGAGCCTGGGCGTGGATCCCAAGGCACTGCGCATGAACGACGGCTCCGGACTGTCCCGGATGGACTCGCTGACCGCCGACGAGCTGTGCGACCTGCTGACGGCGGCTCGCGCCAAGCCGTGGTTCAACGTCTGGTACCAGGCGCTGCCGATCGCGGGCAACCCCGACCGCATGGTCGGCGGCACACTGCGCAACCGCATGCGCAACACCGCGGCCGCGAACAACCTGCACGGCAAGACCGGTTCGCTGACCGGGGTCAGCTCGCTGTCGGGCTACGTCACGGCGGCCAACGGCCAGCACCTGGTGTTCTCGATGCTGAGCAACAACTACCTCGGCGGCGCGCCGACCAGCATCCAGGACGCGGTCGGCGTCCGGCTCGCCGAGAACGGCGGCACGATCACGCACCTGATCCCGGCGACCCCAGCCCGGACCGGCAACCCCGATGCCGACTTGGAGTGCAGTTGGACCCACAGCTGCTGATCACGCCGGTAGCCTTCCTCCGTGACTCCTGAAGAAGCGCTGGCGAAGGCACGGGAGTTCTCCCGCAACGCGGCGAGCGTCACGCCGTTCGCGCACGCGGAGCTGGAGAACGCCCGGCACGGCCGTGGTTACGCGTTCCGGCAGTTGGTTCCGACCGACCGCGGCGACATCGACGGCTACGTCCTGATCGGCGCGGACGGCGGCATGGCCTCGGGCATCTTCACCGAGGGCGAGTCGATGGCGACGGTCGTCGCCGCGCACCTGGCCAAGGCGGCGCACGATCACCGGGAGATCCCGGAAGCCGAACTCGGCCTGCCGCAACGGCTCGCGCTCGCCGCGCTCGAGGCGGACGGCCACCTGGACGACGCGACCGTCGACTACGCGCGGTACCTGTTGATCTTCATGCAACGGGAAGGGAAGTCCGTCCTGGCGCGGGTGGACGCGCTGCTCCGGCCCCCGGAGGCCGGCCGGCGGTACACGCACGCGTGCCCCGTCTGCGGGCGCCCGGCCATCCACCAGGACCGGTACCCGCGCGCGGTGTGCGGTGCCTGCCACGAGCGCACCACCGACCGCGGCGGGCGCCGGGTCGCGGGCTCGAACACCAGCTTCAGCGGCGGCTTCGTCGCGCACTACGTGGATCCGCCGCACGAGGTCTGCGTCGAGGTCACGCAGACCGGTCGCTGCTGGATCGACGGCCGCGAGGCGTCGATGGGGGAGCACCGCTTCGGCGGCATCGTCGTTCAGGCCGTCTGACGCACGACCGCCGGTCTTTGTCAATGACTGGCAGGTTCGCGAGGTCGAACGTTGGTCGTTTTCGGTGAATCTCGTGCAGTCTTGTTGCCTTCTTCTGGACCTCGGATCGCCCGTCGGCGCATGGTCGCCTGGGAAACCCAGGTCGGAGGAGGCCGGACATGGTTGTTCGATCATGGTTGGGTCGGTTAGGCGCGGCGCTGGCCGTGCTGGCCGGGATCGTGGTGGTGGCGCCGAGCGCGACCGCCTTGGACGCGTCGCTGCCGTGTGACATCTACGGCGCCGCGGGCACGCCGTGCGTCGCGGCGCACAGCACCACGCGTGCGCTGTTCGCGGGCTACAACGGCCCGCTGTACCAGGTGACCCGGCGCTCGGACGGGGCGACGCACAACATCGGGTTGCTGTCGGCGGGCGGCTACGCGAACGCCGCCGACCAGGACGCGTTCTGCGACGACACCACGTGCGTCATCAACAAGATCTACGACCAGACGAGCAGGCACAACGACCTCTTCCCCGGACCCGCCGGCACGTCCGGCATGGGCGCCGACCGCGGCGCGGACGCGGCGGAGCTCGCGGTGACGGCGGGTGGCCACAAGGTCTACGGCATCTGGGTTTCCCCCGGTGTCGGCTACCGCAACAACGGCGCGGGATCGGGTGTCGCGGTGAATGGGCAACCCGAAGGCGTGTACATGGTGGCGAGCGGCACGCACGTCGGGTCGGCGTGCTGCTTCGACTACGGCAACGCGGAAAGCACGCCCGCCGACACCGGCAACGGCCACATGGACGCGGTGAGCATCGCGACCACGTGCTACTTCGCGCCGTGCTCCGGCGCCGGGCCGTGGGTCGAGGCGGATCTGGAGAACGGGATGTTCCAGGGCGCCAACGGATCCAACACCGCGAACACGGGCAACCCCAGCACGTACGTCACCGCGACGCTCAAGAACGACGGCCAGACCAGGTACGCGCTCAAGGGCGGCAACGGCCAGGGCGGCGGCCTCACGACGTGGTGGGACGGCGCGTTGCCGAACCGGGGCGGCTACATCCCGATGCACCAGGAGGGCGGCATCATCCTGGGCACCGGTGGTGACAACAGCAACTGGAACCGGGGCACGTTCTTCGAAGGCGCGATGGTGGCCGGTTACCCGAGCAACGCCGCGGAGAACGCTGTGCAGGCCAACGTCGTCTCGGTCGGCTACACCGGCGAGACCAACGTGCCCAACGGTCCACAAGGGACGATCACTGGCCCCGGGGGCAAGTGCGTCGACGTGGCCGCCGACGACACCGGCGTGAACCTGGCGCCCGTGCAGCTGTGGGACTGCCAGTCGTGGGCCGAGGACCAGTTCTGGCACCACCACCGCAACGGCTCGCTGTCCACGATCGGCCGCTGCCTGGACATCGAGCACAACGGCACGGCGCAGGGCGCGCTCGTCGAGCTCTGGGACTGCAACGGCGTCGGCGGTCAGCAGTGGGTGCAGCAGGCGGACGGGTCGCTGCTGAACCCGCAGTCCGGGCGCTGCCTCGACTCGCCCAACGGTGCGACGGCCAACGGCACCCGGCTGCGGATCTGGGACTGCAACGGCAGCGCGGCACAGAAGTTCCGGTTGCACGCCTAGGGTGTGCGGATGGATCAGGTACGCACGTTGCTGACCGGTCGCGGGCTGGTGGAGTCACCACGCTGGCACGGTGACCGGTTGTACTTCTCGGACTGGTCGGCCGGCGAGGTCCTCTCGGTGGACCCCGCCGGTCGGGCCGAGGTGGTCGCGCGGGTCGAGTCGCTGCCGTTGTGCACGGGGTGGCTGCCTGACGGCCGGATGCTCATCGTCGCGTCGGCGCAAGGGAAGCTGCTGCGCCTGGAGCCCGACGGTGCGCTGAGCACGTACGCGGACCTCGGCCGGTCGGGTTGGAACGACATCGTCGTGGACGGACGCGGCAACGCGTACGTCAACGGTGCCGGGTTCGACCCGACCGCGGGGGAGGAGCCCAAGCCGGGGCGCGTCTGCCTGGTCACCCCGGACGGCGTGGTGCGCGAGGTGGCCGACGACATCGCGTTCCCCAACGGGATGGCGGTGACGGCGGACAACGGGACGCTGATCGTCGCCGACTCCTACCGGCACTGCCTGGTGGGCTTCGACATCGACGCCGACGGCGGGCTGTCGAACCGGCGCGTGTGGGCGGATCTCGGCGAAGGCACGCCGGACGGCATCTGCATCGACGCCGAGGGCGCGGTGTGGTTCGCGGACGTGCCGAACAAGTGGTGCAGGCGCGTGGCCGAGGGCGGCGAGGTGCTGCGGACGGTCGAGTTGGACCGCGGCGGGTTCGCCTGTGTCCTGGGCGGCTCGACCTTGTTCGTGGTGACCGCCCAGTGGCGCGGTATGTCCGAAATGGTCGCTCCGGGCAGCGGCCAGGTGCTCGCCGTCGAGGTCGACGTGCCGGCCGCCGGGTGGCCGTGACGTTCGAACGTGTGTTCTAATCGGAACGGTGGCCGACGCACCAAGCGAACCTGAACCCCGTGGGCTGCCGAAGCGCTACTGGCGGCTTTGGTGGGCAGGCGCCATCGACAACGTGGGCGATGGCGCCTTCGCGACCGCCGTTCCGTTGCTGGCCCTGCACCTGACGAGCGAGCCGGTGCTGGTGTCGGCCGTGTCGGCGGCGGCATTCCTGCCGTACCTGCTGGTGTCGTTGCCGATGGGGGCGCTGGTCGACCGGCGGGACCGGACGCTGCTGATGGTGTCGTCGCAGCTGGCCCAGGCCGCCGTGCTCGCCGTGGTGACCGTGCTCCTGGTGCTGGGCGGCATGAACGTCGGCCTGCTCGTCGTCATGGCCTTCGCCCTCGGCGTGTGCGAGGTGGTCTTCGACAACTCCTCGCAGGCGATCCTGCCGGACATCGTGCCCGATCGGCAGTTGCACCAGGCCAACGGCTACCAGAACACGGCCACGTTCATCGGCAGGCAGTTCGTCGGGCCGCCGGTCGGGAGCTTCTTGTTCACCGCCGCGGCGGCGGCGCCGTTCGGGCTGAACGCCTTGTCCTTCCTCGGTTCCGCGGCGCTGATCGCCGGCCGCCGGACCGAGCGCGGCGCCCGGCTCGCCCGGCCCGGGGGCGAGCCGATGCGCCGGGCGATCGTCGACGGTCTGGTCTGGTTGTGGCATCACCGTCTACTCAGGACACTCGCGCTCCTGTCGTGTGCCAACACGTTCTGCTTCGCGATGGGCACCGCGACCCTGGTTCTGCTTGCCACCCAGGAGGTGCACACGAGCAGCCTCGGCTACGGCGTGCTCCTCACCGCCACCGCGCTCGGCGGCGCGGTCGGCGGGTTGGTCAACGCGCACCTGGTGGCGTGGCTGGGATCGTTGCGCGCGTTGCTGGTGTCGCTCGTGACGACCGTCGTGGTCTTCGTGGCGATCGGTCTGGCACCGAACACCGTGGTGCTGGCGGCACTGCTCGCCGTCGGTGGCTTCGCCACGACGATGTGGAACGTCCTCGTGGTGAGCCTGCGCCAGCAGCGGGTGCCGAGCGAGCTGCGCGGCCGGGTCAACAGCGTCTACCGGATGATCGCATGGGGCTTGATGCCGGTCGGCGCGTTGGCCGGGGGAGTGGTCGCGGCTCGCTTCGGCCTCCGCCTGCCCTATCCCGTCGCGGGCGCGATCCGGGCCGTGGCGCTGGGCGCGGCGCTTCCGGTGCTCGTGCGTTCGCTGAAGGACAGTGCTTGACCAGCGCTGGAAGTCACGCCGCCAGCGCCGGGGTCAGGAACGCGGCGGCGTTCCTGGTCGCGAACTGCGCGAGCGTCGTCGGCTCCACGCCGAACCGGCGGTGCGCGCCGAGCCTGAGCTCGGAGTCGGGGCGGCGGCGCCGTTCGGCGAACAGTTCGTCCAGCAGATCGACCGTCCCTTGTGGATGGCCCGCCGCCGTCAGCCGTCGCCGGTACTCCTCGGGGGAGACCTCGCGGTAGCGGTGCGGCACCCCCGTCGCGGCGGTGATGCGCTCGACGACTTCGTGCATCGTCAGGGCCTCTGGCCCGGTCATGTCGTAGCTGCGGCCTTCGTGCCCTTCGCCGGTCATGAGGGCCACGCACACCTTCGCGATGTCCTCGATGTCGACCGGGGCCAGCCGGCTCGCCCCGGCCGGCAGCACGAGCGCGCGCTCGTCCGCGTCGACGCCGGTCAGCGTGCCCGGCAGGTAGAACTGCATGAACTGGCTGGGCCGCAAGTGGGTCCAGGCCAGCCCGCTGCGTTCGAGGTGCTGTTCGATCTGCCCGTGCTGCCGGGTGCCGCGGAAGACCTCGGCGTCGAAGCCGACGCCGGACTCCTTGCCGCTGAACTTGACGATGTGCGGCACCCCGGCCGCCTTCGCCGCGTCGATGAAGGTGCACTGGGTGTCCACCATCCGCTCGCGGGGCGAGGAGATCATCAACACCCGGTGCACGTCTTGCAAGGCCGCCCGCAACGTCTCCGGGCGCAGCATGTCGCCCACGACGGGTTCCACCGTCGGCATCGCGGCCAGCGCCCGTGCCTTGTCGTCGCTGCGCACGAGCGCGCGAACGGGGATCCCGCGGCGCGCGAACTCCCGGATCACCGCCGCTCCGCTCATCCCTGTTCCGCCGGTCACGAGGAGCATCAGCTCACCCCAGTTCTTCCGATTGATCATGTGGTAGCAGCTTAAAAGCAACTACTTCGAAAAAACAAGTAGCAACTTGCTTTGAGCTAAGATCGCCGCATGACCGATGCGTTGTCCCGCACCTACGGCGACGGCTGCGCCATCGCGCACGCCCTCGACCTCGTGGGCGAACGCTGGGCGTTGCTTGTGGTGCGCGAACTCCTCTTGGGCCCCAAGCGGTTCAGCGATCTGCAGGCCGGCGTGCCCAACGCCCGGCCGAACATGCTGGCCCAGCGGCTGCGCGACCTCGAAGGCACCGGCCTCGTCCGGCGCCGGAAGCTGGGCCCGCCGGCCCGCGCCCAGGTGTACGAGTTGACCGAACGCGGCCAGGAACTCGAACCGATCCTGCTCGCCCTCGGCGACTGGGGGCGCCGCTCCCCGCTCATGAGCCGCGACGCCCGGATCGGCACCGATTCGCTGCTGCTGGCCCTCAAGACCCACTTCGACCCCGGCCGGTGGCGTGGCGCGCCCGCGGTCTACGGCGTCGAACTCGATGACGACGTCTTCACCGTCCGCGCGGGTGACGAGCTGGTGATCCAGCGCGGCGAACCGGCGGACCCGGACGCGACCATCCGCGCCGACCCGGACAACTTCCGCGCGGTGTTCGTGACCGGGCAGCAGCGCGAGCTCGACCTGACCGGCGACGAGGACGCGGTGCGGCGCCTGGTCGCCGCCGTGACCTGATCAGCGCCCGGCCAGGAACTCCCGGGTCAGTGTCGCGACCAGGTGCGGGTCGGTCGCGAGGATGTTGTGGGGACCGTCGTAGCGGGTGACGGTGATGTTCGGCGGCAACGACGGCAGATCGCGGGCGAGTCCCGCCTGGTAGCTCTCGAACAGCAACTGGCCCGGCATCGCGCGCGTGGCCACGGCGAGCAACATCGGCGAACGCACCCCCGCGAAGACCTCGAAGCAGTCCAGGTCTTCCAACGCCTGCTGCAGTTCCGGCTCGCCGTACTGCTTGAACGCCTCGCGGAGCGCGGCGATCGCGGCCAGGTCCGGGTCGACGTGCCGCTGCGCCTGGGTGGGCACGCCGTGGCCGTCGATGTCAATGACCGCCGGGCATTCGGGGTGCCGCCGCGCCCACAGCGCCGCGACCATGCCGCCCATCGAGATCCCGAGCACCGCGGGGTTTCCGGTGGCGTGCGGCTCGAGCCGGTCGAGCACCGACTCCCAGTCCCACGGGCCCTCGACCGGCAGCGGCACGACCTCGTGCTCGCCGGCCAGTTCCGTGACCACCTTCTCCCAGTCCTGCGGCGAACCGCCGGCGCCGTGCAACGCAAGCACCTTCATGAGTTCAGCCTCGCTTTCACCGATTCCGTGGTGACGCCGCCGTCGGCGTCCTTGGTCAACTTCCCGCGCTGGACGAGGTCGAAGACGCCCTGTTTGGTGACGCCCAACATCGCCCCGGCCACGGAGTACGACACGGCCCGCGCCGCCGGGTGGCCCATCCGCCGGGCCGTCGCGCGGCCGAGCGGGGTGCGCCACCAGTCGATGGGCGGGTCGAACGGGCCGTCGCTCGGGTAGAGCGCGCCGACCAGCCGTGCGATCGCGTAGACCGCCGCTTGCTCGTCCTCGCCCTCGATCGTCGCGGCGAGCTGCCGGGCAAGATCATCGGCCCGTGCGGGCAGATCCGCCGCGTCGCCGAACAGGATCTCGACCGGGTCGAGCAGCCGTGAACGGATGAGCCCCGCGATCTGGTCCGCGAGCATGGCCACCTCCTTGACGCCTATCGTCAAGTACTTTACGGCAGTCGTCAAGTAGTAGGCTCGGCGGATCGGTTTCTCTCGCGAAGGGTCCTGACCCATGACGATTCAGTTACCGGAGAACCAGACAGCCGGCCCCGCCGACGGGCTGAGCCGGCGGAGCATGCTCGCCGGCCTCCTGGCCGCGGGCGGTGCGGCGTCGAGCGGGCTGCTGGCCGCGCCCGCCTCCGCCGCGCCTGCGGTCAGAGCGCCGCACGACCACCGGGTCGAGGCGTTGCTGAAGAAGATGACCCTCGCCGAGAAGCTGGGCCAGCTCCAGCTCATCGGCAACGAGGACGACGCGCGCAAGGCGCTCGCGAAGGGTCAGCTCGGCGGCGTCTTCTCGGTCGTCGGCACGGCCAAGCTCAACGCGCTGCAGAAGATCGCCGTCGAGCAGACCCGCCTGGGCATCCCGTTGATCTTCGGCCTCGACGTGATCCACGGGTACACGACGAACTTCCCGATCCCGCTCGCCCAGGGCTCGAGCTTCGACCCGACCGCGGCGGCGGACGACGCCACGATCTCGGCCAAGGAGGCCCGGCGCAGCGGCATCCACTGGACGTACGCGCCGATGATGGACGTGACGCACGAGCCGCGCTGGGGCCGCATCGCCGAGGGCTCGGGCGAAGACCCTTACCTGGCAAGCAAAATGGCCGCGGCGAAGGTGGTCGGCTACCAGGGCGGCGACATCTCGTCGCCGGACCGCCTCGCCGCCTGCGCCAAGCACTTCGTCGCCTACGGCGGCGCGGAGGGCGGGCGGGACTACAACACCGTCGACGTTTCCCTGCAGCGCCTGCACAACCATTACCTGCCGCCGTTCAAGGCCGCGGTCGAGGCCGGCGTGGCGACCGTGATGACCAGCTTCAACACGATCAGCGGCGTGCCCGCGCACGGCAACGGCTACGTCGTGCACGACATCCTCAAGGGCCGCTACGGTTTCGACGGCTTCGTGGTCAGCGACTACACCGGCATCCAGGAGCTGATCAACCACGGGCTGGCCGGGGACGGCGCGGACGCCGCGGCGGCGGCGCTGCCCGCGGGCGTCGACATGGAGATGGTCAGCACCAACTACGTCGACTTCGGCCAGCAACTGCTCGCCCAGCACCGGATCACCCGCGAGCAGGTCGACGACGCCGTCCGCCGGATCCTGCTGGTCAAGTTCCGGCTGGGCCTCTTCGAGCACCCGTACACCGACGAGGCCGGTGAGGTGAAGGCGCCGTCGGCGGCCGCCATGGCCAAGTCGCGCGAGGTCGCGGGCAAGTCCATGGTGCTGCTCAAGAACGGGGGCCCGGTGCTGCCCCTGGCCAAGTCGATCGGCTCGGTCGCGGTGGTCGGCCCGCTCGGCACGGCGACCTACGACCTCAACGGCACCTGGTCCGGGCTCGGCACCGGCGCGTCCACCACGCCGCCGGTCACCGTGGTCGACGGCATCAAGGCCGCCGCGCCGGGCGCGAAAGTCACCTACGCCAAGGGTTGCGAGGTCGAGGGCGACGACACCAGCGGGTTCGGCGCGGCACAGGACACGGCCCGCGGCGCCGACTTCACCGTCGTCGTGGTCGGTGAGACCGCGGCGATGAGCGGTGAGGCCGCGGCACGCAGCAACATCGACCTGCCGGGCGTGCAGCAGCAGCTGGTGGCCGCGATCAAGGCGACCGGCAAGCCGTTCGCGGTGGTGCTGATCAACGGCCGGCCGCTGACGATCCCGTACCTGGCCGAGAACGCGCCAGCGATCCTCGAGGCGTGGGCGCCGGGCGTGCAGGGCGGCAACGCGATCGCCGACATCCTGTTCGGCACGGTGAACCCGGGCGGCAAGCTGCCGGTCAGCTTCCCGCGCGCGGTCGGGCAGATCCCGATCTACTACAACCACGAGAACACCGGGCGCCCGGCCGATCCGAACAACAAGTACACGTCGAAGTACCTCGACCTGGCGACCGGTCCGCTCTACGAGTTCGGCCACGGGCTGTCGTACACGACGTTCACCATCGACGGCCTGACGCTCTCCGGCACGCGGATGTCCACGCACGGGGGGAAGATCACCGTGAGCGTCCAGGTGACCAACACGGGCAAGCGCTCCGGCGACGAGGTCGTCCAGCTGTACCTGCGTGACCCGGTGGCCTCGATCGTGCAGCCGGTGCGCAAGCTGCGTGGCTTCCAGCGGGTGTCGCTGGGCGCGGGTGCGGCGAAGACGGTCACGTTCACCCTCACCACCGAGGACGTCGGCTTCTACGACAACGCCGGGAAGTTCCGCGTGGAGAAGGGCAAGATCGAGGTCTACGTCGGCAACACCTCGTCGGCGGAACTGATGGACACCTTCACGGTCGGCTGACCGAACCGCCCTCCCGGCCGCGTCCGGCCGGGAGGGCGCTCAGCTCACCCGATGGTCGTCGAGGTGAGCACCGGGTTCGGGTCGGGGTAGCACGACGTCGGCGCCGAGATGTTGCCGAGGATGGTCGAGGCCACCGTCGTGAACGTCAGCCCGGGGTCGTCGAAGCTCGTCCCGTAGAGCCCGGACTCGATCACACCTGACGCCCCCGCCGTCAGGTGTGCCGTGATCGTCGGCAGCTCGAACGCCGAGCCGCCCGCGATCGGGCCGGGGAACGTGACGACCACGAGGCTGCCGTCCTGCGTCCACGTGGGCGTGCCACCCAGGTTGGTGCCACCGGTCAGGTCGACGCCGGTGAGTGTCGAGTTGGCCGGCACCGGCACCTTGAGCGTGAACGTGTTGACGTTCTTGACCGTGAAGCCCGAGACGTCGGACGGGACCGTGCTGGGTGCGGGGTCCACGACCACGTCGAGCGCGCCACCCGGGGCGACGGTGGCGGGTGCCGTCGCGTCGACGGTCTGGGTCAGGCTCGCCGCTTGCGGGCCGAGCGGTGTGTCGGCCTGGCAGGCGTAGTTGATGTCGGTGGCCGCGAGCGCGTTCGGCGCCGCGACCAGGGTCAACGCCGTGGCGGCGACTGCGGCCAATCCGGTTTTGAGCAAGGCGAAACTCATCGTCCTACCTTCGGAACCGTTGCAGGGACAGGGTTTCCGGTACCGGGTGGAACATCGCGACCAATCCCTCTCTACCGGCGGGTAGGTAGGACCGTCAACAATTACCGGTTACCGCTTGTACCCGGATGAGTGCGCTGCGCACTCGGTCTCCTGAACGGTTCTGGCAGGTCATCTCGGCCGGCGGCGGCCGGGTGTCACTGGGGGCGCAGGCTGTCGAGGAAGAATCCGGTCCTGCGGTCGTAGTCCGCGCGGGCCGGCTTCGGCATGGCCGCGAGCGCCAGCCCGTTGGCGATGTCGGCGTAGTAGAGGTCCGCGGCCGTGAAGTCGCGGCGGACCACTCCGGCCTCGTGGGCCCGGTGGAGCAGCTCGGTCGTCACGTCGGTCGCCTTGTTCGCGAGGGCGATGAGGTTCTTCGACTCGGGGTAGGCCATGCGCAGCGTGTCGGTGAAGGCCGGCTCGCGGTACTGCAGGTCGCGGCGGTCGCTCACGTAGGTCGCGATGCACTCCCACGGATCCGCCACCTGCTGTGCCCTCTCCATGATCGCGTACATCTCGGTGGCGACCAGTTCGCCGATCACCGCGTCGATCAGGCCGTCCCGGCCGCCGAAGCGGTTGTAGATGGTGGCCTTGCTGACCCCGGCGATCTTGGCGATCTCCTCGAGCGGGGTGGCGAGCCCGCGCCCGTGGAACGCGTCCAGGGCCGCGGCGCGGATCTGCGCGACGTTGCGGGTCGCGTCCGCGCGCAGCGCGGACTTCGAGGTGCCGGTCATGCCGCTCCGGAAGTTGACGGTGCCGTCAAGTTGACTATAGGGTCAAGTTGCTTGCTCGAGGGAGGAAAGCCATGTCGAAGTCCATTGCCGTGTTCGGCGCCGGTCCCGCGCTCGGCGCGTCCGTTGCCCGCCGCTACGCCAAGGAGGGCTACACCGTCGTGCTCGTCGCGCGCGACCGGGAGCGGCTCGACGAGCTGGCGGCCGAGCTCGGCGGCGCGCACGCCATCGCCGCCGACCTGAGCGACCTCGACGGCCTGCCGGCATTGGCCGGGCAGGTGCGCGACCTCGTCGGTGAGCTGGACACGCTCTACTACGGCGCTTGCTCCGGCGGGTTCACGCCCGCGACCGACCTGACGGCCGAGCGGCTCCGGGCCTTCCTGCCGCTCAGCGTCGATGCGCTCGTCGCCCTCGTGCACGAGTTCCTCCCGTCGATGCTGGACCGCCACGACGGTGCCATTCTCACCGCTCAGGGCGTCAGCGCCGTGCGGGGCATGCCGTACATCAGCGGGCCGGGCCCGGCGCTGGCCGCCCAGCGCAACTACCTGCAGTCCCTGCGGGCCGAGGTCGCGGGCCAAGGCGTCCACGTCGGCGGGCTCTACATCGGCGCGGCCATCGAGAAGAGCCCGTTCCACGCCGCGCACGTGGCGGCCAAGGCGGCGGGGGAGCCGGTGCCGGATCTGGCCATCGCCGACCCCGACGAGCTGGCTGAACTGGTGTGGACCATGCAGGCCACGCGGCGTCCGGAGGTCATCCACCCCGAAGGCCTGCTCGGCTGACCGGAACCGGTCACCACGCTGGCTTTCCCGCGTGATCGTTGGTGGTGTTGCGGCACAACCGAAAGCCAACGGAGGGGAACGTCATGTCGGGGTGGCGGAACAAGGCCGTGCGCCGGGCACCATGGGTGCTCGCCGCGGCGGCCGTGGTCGCGGGTGCCGTGGTGTGGGCACCGTCGGTCGGGGCGACGGTCGCACCTTCGCAGGCATGGGACGCGCGCCAGCCCGGCCCGGACGACCTCTTCACCGCGACGGACGGGTCCACGAACTACTTCCGGTCGCCGATCCCGGCGAACCCCGCGCTGGACCCGAACTCCGACGCGATCGTCGCGAGCATGGGCGACAACACACCGCGGCTCAACGGTCCACAGTGGCAGATCACCATCTACACCGCGAGCAACAGCGATCCGTTGTACCACCCCGAGTTCAGCGAGGACTGGGGCTGCTCGGTCGGCGACGGCATCCACATCCCGGACTACGCCACCCGCGAGGTGCCCTCGCCTGGTGACGAGTGGGTGGTCGTCTACAACAAGGACGACGGAACCGTGAAGTCGATCTGGGGTGCCAGCAAGGAATCGGGGCAGTGGAACGGTTCCTGCGGTGGTGTGTGGCCGGCCGCGAGCGGCGGCGGTGCCGATGCCAAGACCGAGGGCGTCGGCACCGGCGCGGAAGTGCAGGCAGGCACCGGGTTCATCCTCAACAGCGAGATCCAGTCCGGCGCGATCAACCACGCGCTGTACTTCACCTCGACCACCAGCTGCTCGACGTTCCGCGCACCGGCCGGGAAGTCCGATGGGGACGGTGGCGGGGCGAGCTGCGTGCCGATGGGCGCCCGGATCCAGCTCGACCCGTCGGTCGACTGCGCCGGGCTCCCGGGCGCGTCGGACGGCGAGAAGATGATCTGCGTGACCATGCAGCGCTACGGCGGCTACGTCCTGGACAGCGGCGGCCCCGGCCCGCTCAGCGGCATCGGCGTGGCGGGCGACGACCTGACCGACCCGGACCGCGCGCCGTGGCAGACGCCGGGCAACGGCATGCGCGACGGCGGCATCCTCGACCTGGCCGGCCTCGACGGTTCGACCGGTGCCCTCGCCGACATCCCGTGGGACAAGCTCCGGGTCCTCAACACCTGGAACGGCCAGTGACCTGAGCCCTACGCTGCTGCGGTGGCGCAAGCGCAGGAGCGGCTGGTCATCCGGTACCGGAACCGGCTGCTGGGACTGGGTGAGACCTACGAGGCCAACCTGCCCGTCTTCGCGCTGATGTCCGCGGTGCTCGCTATCCCGGTGACCGGGTTGGTCCGGGTCGTCCAGATGTTCACCGTCACCGGTTCCCGGCTCTGGCTCGGCGTTCTCGGGGTGCTGCCCGGGTTCGTGCTGGCGGTGGTGAGCCTGGTGGCGGTCATCTGGGCCTTCGGGTCGGCGAAGCAGGCCGGCGCCCGTGCCTACGGCGTCGGTCTGCTCGTCTCGGTCCTCGCGCCGGTCCTGGCCGTCGAGGCCACGGCCGGGATCGTCACCTTGCTGTGGCGCCACGGCGCGATCGTGGCCGCGCACGGCGCCGCTCCCGGACTCTGGGCGAGCGAGCGCTTCTTCCTCTGGCACACCTTGGACGCGATTCCGTTCCTGGAGATCGGCGATACTTTCGGCTGGGGCGAACCGACCGACCTGGCGGGCGGCGCGCCGAGCTGGATCGTCGTCGGTTTGAAGCTGCTCGTCCTGATCCCGTTGGCACGGCTGCTGGTGTCGGCCTTCTGGTGGCTGCGGGCCAAGGAAAGCCGCACCCCGGGCGACGAGTTCTGGCTGGACTCACCGGCCGGCTTCCTGATGCCCCTGCTCGGGGTGACGGCCGCGGCGTACGCCTTCCTGATCTGGCTCTGGCCATCGGATTCATGGCTCGCCCGGCTGCTCGACGACCTCGTCCCCGCCTCGGTCGACGTGGCCGGGCGGCACCTCCCGCTGGCCTGGGTCACGCCGTCGGTGCAGTGGCTGGTGGGCGGCCTGCTGCTGATGTTCGGCGTGTTCCTGGGTATGAACCTGATCATCATGTTGTTCGCCCGGTTCGAGTCGGTCACCGCCATGGCGGCGGCCGTCCTCATGACGCTGCTCTGGATGCACATCGCCCTGATCATGACCGCGGCCGTGGTCATCCTGTTCGTGCGCGGCGGCATCGCGACGGCGACCCCGCCGTTGCCGCCCGACGCACCGCTCACCGCCGGGATCGGCGACCAGGTCTGGGGTTTCGTCAACGCGGTGCCGGGGCTCGACATCCCGAAGACCACGCATTGGACCCGGCACCACGCGTTCTCGGGCTGGCCGGTCGGCGTGCTCACGCTGGGGCTCCGCCTGTCCGTGGTCGTGGCCCTGCTCGGTCTGCTGTGGCTGCTCGGTCGCCTCGTCCGGTCTGGTCGAAATGAGGCTGCCGAACCCGATTAACGGCCATTCATGGTTGTGAACATTCAAGAATGCGAATGGTATTGATTCGCCATTGTCGGCGCGCGTAGCGTTTCGCGCATGCTGCTGCGCCGAGTGGTCTTGACCACCTTCGCCGTCCTCGGGCTGACCGCGTCCGCGGTCGCCCCCGCCGATGCCTGGCCGGGCGTCCCAGCGGTGCCGAACACCGTGGTGCTGGACGGGAAACAGTTGCTGCGCACCAAGGTCGCCGTGCTCACCGGTGACCCGACCGCGCGCCGCGCGCTGGGCAACCTGCTGACCCAGGCACGGGCCGACCTGACCGCGGGACCGTGGGCGGTCACGGACAAGACGTTGTTGCCGCCCAGCGGGGACAAGCACGACTATTTGAGCTTGGCACCCTATTGGTGGGGTACTTCGCCGGTCACCGACGACAATCCGTACGGCTGCCCGTACGTGCAACGCGACGGCCAGCGAAACCCATTGGTCGACAGCATTCCCGACCACGCCGCCCGCGGTGCGGCGTTCGGCGCGATCTACCGGCTGACCCTCGCCTGGTACTACACCGGCGACCCGCGCTACGCCGAGCGCGCGGCGCTCGACCTGCGCACGTGGTTCCTCGACCCGGCGACGAAGATGAACCCGAACATGAACTTCGCGCAGGGCATCCCGTGCAAAGTGGACGGTCGCGGGATCGGCATCATCGAGTTCTCCTACGCGTTCACCCAGGTCATCGACGCGACGTCCATCCTCGGCTCGGGCGCGCCAGGCTGGTCGCGGGCCGACCAGCAGGGCATGACCGACTGGTACCGGGCGTTCCTGGGCTGGTTGCGTGACAGCAAGAACGGCAAGGACGAGGCCGCCGCGGCCAACAACCACGGCAGCTTCTACGACATGATGACCGCCGCCCTCGCCCTGGGCACCGGCGATCGCGAGCTGGCGGCCGCGATCGTGCGCGGCACCGAGACCAAGCGGATCAACGTGCAGATCCGCGCGGACGGGTACCAGCCGCTGGAGAGCACGTGGACCCGGAGCTGGCACTACTTCACGTTCAACCTCGTGGCGCTGACCCGGCTCGCGCAGATCGGCGAGCACGTGCACGTGGACCTGTGGCACTACGTCAACCCGTCCGGCGCCGGTCTGTTCACCGCGGCCGACTACCTGATTCCCGGGGCCACCCAAGGACAATCGGTGTGGCCGGACCCGGAGCTGGACTTCCGCCAGTACGCGGCCCTCGACGTCCTGCACGCCGCCGCCGACGCGGGCGACGCCAAGGCGCGGGCGGCCCTGCCCGACGTCCCGGTGGAGCCCGGCGGTGACCTCTACCCGGTGCGGCCCGCGGCCGAGCAATTGGACGACATCGCTACGACGTCGTGAGCGAGCCGGCGAACCGGCGGCGGTAGTCCGACGGGCTGAGCCCCGTGTGCTTGCGCAGCTGGATCCGCAGGTTCGCGGCCGTGCCGAAGCCGCTGGCCCGGGCCACCCGGTCGAGTTGGCGCTCGCCGCGTTCGAGCAGGCGGCAGGCGAGCGTCACGCGTTCGGCGGTGAGCCAGGCCAGCGGCGTCGTGCCGAGCTCGGCGCGGAACCGGCGGTGCAGCGTGGCTTGGCTCGTGGCGGCACGATCGGCCAGGTCGGCGACGGTCAGCTGGTGACCGAGCCGCTCGCGGGCCCACTCGAGCACCGGCGCGAGCGACGTGTCGGGCACGGCGGGCACCGGGCGCTCGACGAACTGGCGCTGCCCGCCGTCACGGCGGCCGGTGAAGACCAGGCGACGGCTGACCGCGTTCGCGATCTCGGCGCCGTGGTCGCGCTGGATCAGGTGCAGGCCGAGGTCGAGCGCGGCGGCGCTGCCCGCGGCGGTGAGCACCGGGCCGTCGTCCACGAACAGCACGTCGGGTTCCAGCGTGACCTGCGGAAACCGGGCCGTGAACTCGTCCGCCCAGCGCCAGTGCGTTGTCGCCCGCCTGCCGTCGAGGACGCCCGCCTCGGCGAGGGCGAAGGCACCGGTGCAGAAGCTCACCAGCCGGGCACCGCGGGCGGCGGCGCGGGTGATGGCCGCGAGCACCGCGGGCGACGGCGGGTGCTGCGGATCCGGCCGGTTGGGCACGATGAGCGTGTCCGCGGCGTCGGCCACGGCGAGCCCGGCGACGCCGGTCATGGTGAACATCCCCAGGTGCATCCGCACGCTCGGCCGCGGCGCGCAGACCGTGAACTCGTACCAGGGGCGCCCGAGTTCGGGGCGGCGCAGCCCGAACAGCTCGGTCGCGACGCTCAGCTCGAACGGGTTCGAGCCCTCGTCGACGATCACCGCGACCCGGTGCGAGGATTCTTGCGACATGTGCGATTCCTAGCACTCACGGTCGCCGCCGGCCAGCCCCGATGATCGACCGCATGAGCACCCAGCCCATCAGCCTCGACGACGCGTTCGCGCGGTTCACCGACATCTGGAGCCCGCGCATCGTCGCCACGATCAACGACTACGACGTGCGCCTGGCCCGGTTCGCGGGCGAGCACGTGTGGCACGTGCACGAGAACACCGACGAGTTCTTCCTCGTGGTGGACGGCGAGATCGACATCGCCCTGCGCGAGGACGGCGACGAGCGCGTGGTCACCGTGCCGCGCGGCGCGGTGTTCGTGGTGCCGCGCGGGACGTTCCACAAACCGTCCGCAAAGGACGGAGCATTGGTCCTGCTGGTCGAGCCGAGCGGCACGCTGACCGTCGGCGACACGCACGACGAGGTGCCCGACCACGTCGACGTGACCACCGGGCACGCCCTGTGAACTTCGACGACCTGACCACGGCCCACGTGGCCGACGGCTGCCTCCGCGCGGGGGTTGCGGTCCGGTGTGCCGCGCTGACCCCGGTCGTCGCCGGCAGCCGGGTCGCCGGACGTGTCGTGCCGGCTCGGCACGCGGGCAGCGTCGACGTGTTCCTCGAAGCCCTGCACGGTGCGTCGCCCGGCGACGTGCTGGTGGTCGACAACGGCGGGCGGCTCGACGAGGCCTGCGTGGGCGACCTCGTGGTGCTGGAGGCCCTCGACGCCGGGCTTGCCGGGGTCGTCATCTGGGGGCGGCACCGCGACACCGCCGACATCCGCGCGATCGGGTTGCCGGTGTTCAGCACGGGCCCGCTCCCGACCGGACCGCTGCGCCTCGACCCGCGCCCGCCCGACGCGCTCACGCTGGCTCAGGTGGGGGAGTGGACGGTCACCCCGGACGACGTGGTCTTCGGCGACGACGACGGCGTGATCTTCGTGCCGGCGCAACGGGTCGACGAGGTCCTGGCCTTCGCGGCGTCCATCAGGGACACCGAACGCCGCCAAGCGGCTCGCATCCGTGGGGGCGAGTCGCTGCGCGCGCAGGTGCGGTTCGACGAGTTCCTCGCCGCGCGCCCGGCGGTGACGTTCCGGGAGCACCTGCGGAAGGTGGGCGGCGCCATTGAGGAATGAGTTTCTGACCGTGGCGCGCTCAGCACTGGCCCTGCTGCGCGACCCGGCCGTGACCACGGCGTGGGCCGGACCGAGCGCGTTGCCCGAGTTCAGCGTCGGCGGGCTGGCCGGGCACCTCGCCTACCAGGTGCTGTCGCTGCCCGAGGCGTTGGCGGCGCCGGTGCCCACGGAGCCCGTGGTGCCGGTCCTGGAGCACTACGCCCGCGTGGCCTGGATCGGCGCCGACCGCGACGCCGAGATCAACGTCCGCATCCGCGACGGCGGCGAGTCGTTGGCCGCCAACGGTCCTTCGGACCTGGCCGACCGGCTGGCGACGGCGATCGGTGCGCTGGCCCGGCTGCTCGCCGAGACCGACCGCCCGGTGCGGATCCCGCTGTGGGGACCGTGGTCGCTGACCCTCGACGACATGCTGCTGACCCGCCTGATGGAACTGGCCGTCCACGCTGACGACCTGGCGGTGAGCGTCGGGGTGCCGACCCCACCGCTGCCGCCCGCCGTGCAGGAGGCGGTGGTGGACCTGTTGTCCCGCTTGGCAATGCGCCGCCACGGCGCGGTGGCGGTCGTGCGAGCGTTGGCCCGCGCCGAACGAGCTCCGGCGACGATCGCCGCGTTCTAGTCCGGTCGGCGGCCGGGCTTGGGCGGGCGAGCGGAATGTCAACGCTTCCCGCTTCCCGCGCTCGAGTGTGAGACACACCCGACGTGAATGGTGGGACACACCCGCTCCGACGGTGGGACACACCCCGCGCGAACGTGGGACACGCCTACGCGCCGCGCTCCCGGTGCCGAGGCCGCTGCGTGTTAAGCCAACCGGACGCTCATCGCGGCCGCGATCCGGGTGAGGGCCTTCGTGGCGGTCTGCCGGGTCGCGGGGGTCAGGCGGGCCAAGGGGATCGCCACGCTGACCGCCGCCCGTGGCTCGCCCGCGGGCGAGCGCACGACGGCGCCGAACGAGCCGAAGCCTTGGTCGTCGGCGTCCTCGTTGGTGGCGTGGGCGTAGCCGTGCCGCCGGACGGTGGCCACCGCGCGGTCCAGGTCGGCGTCGGGGAACAACTCGTACCGCCGGTCCGCGGGAAGTTCGGCGAGCCATGCGATCCCGGCCGCGGTCTGGTGGGCGGGCAGCCGCTGGCCGGTCCGTCCCGCCACGCGCAACGACCTGGTGCTCTCGACGCTGTCGACGAACACCACCTCGGTGCCTCGCAACACCGCGAGCCCCACGGTCTCGTCGGTCTCGCGAGCCAGTTCTTCGAGCGCCGGACGCAGGATCGTGCGCAGGTCGGCTACCGCCGCGGCCAGGGTCAGGCAGGTGCCGCCGAGCCGGTAGCCGCCGCCGGGCTCGCGGTAGAGGTAGCCGCGCGCGGTCAGGGTGGCGACGAGACGGTGCGCGATGGTCCGGTGCACACCCAGGGCCGCGGCGGCCTCGGCGACGGTGACCGGGCCGGAGGTCATCGCGATGAACTCGAGCAGCTGCAGGCCCCGGTCGAGGGTTTGCGCGCCAGGCTGGGTGCTCTGGGGCAACGTCGGCATGCGAGCCAAGTTAGCACCGCCACGTGCGATAATCGCACCGGTCGACCGCCACGTTTCGACCGCGGGTGAGCGGGAACACAACAGGTATGACTTTGGCACAGGCAGGACGGGTCATCCTCCCGGTGCTCGATGGGTTGGACTACCCCGCACAACGCTGGCAGATCCTGGTCCAGGCCGAGCTCTACGGCGCCGCGACCACGACCAAGGACACGCTCAGGCGGCTGCCGCCCCGCACCTATGCGGATACCGGCGACGTGACCAGGGTGCTTGCCGCGCTCTGAGCGGCGGATGCGCGGGCGGTATGCCGACCGGTCGGCGGCGGGCGAGGCGCTCGCCGCGCTGACGGCCGTCCAGACGTGGCACCGGCCGGTCGTGGTCGGCGTCGCCCGCGGTGGCGTGCCGGTCGCGTTGCCGGTGGCCCTGCGGTTGGGCGCGCCGCTCGACGTCGTGGTGGCCAGGAAGATCGGGGCGCCGGGACGGCCCGAGTTCGGCGTCGGCGCGGTGTGCGCGAGCGGGCCGCCGTTCTTCGACGACAGCGCCCTGGCTTCCCTCGGTTTGGTGCCCGCCCACCTGGCGTCCTCGGTCGAGGCGGAGCGGGCCGAGGCGGTGCGGCGCGAGCAGCGGTACCGCGCCGGGCGGGTGGCCGTGGCCGAGCGCGACGTGATCCTGGTGGACGACGGGCTGGCCACCGGCGTGACGGCCGTCGCGGCCCTCCAGCGGTTGCGCGCCCGACGCCCTCGGCGGCTGGTCTTCGCGGCTCCCGTGTGCGCGCCGATGGGGGTGGAAACGGTCGCCGCCCACGCGGACGTGGTGATCTGCGTGCGCTCGCCGGCCCGGTTCGCCGCGGTGGGCGAGTGGTACGCGAACTTCCGGCAGACCACCGACGACGAGGTGATCGCGGCACTGGATTCGGCGACGGGGTGAGGCGTGTGCGTCCAAGAATCCTGGTGACCAATGACGACGGCATCGACTCGCCGGGCCTGCATGCGCTGGCGCGCTGCGCCCTGCCGTTCGGCGACGTGCTGGTCGCCGCGCCGGCGACGGAGGTCAGCGGCACCGGCGCGGGGCTGATGGCGGCGACCGACCACCGCGAGGTGGCCGTCGAACGTCGCGCGGTGCCGGGAGCCGGTTACGGCTATGCGGTGGCCGCCCATCCCGGCCTGATCGCGTTGATCGCCTGCCACGACGGGTTCGGGCCGCGCCCGCACGTGGTGCTGTCGGGCGTGAACCGCGGCGGCAACGTGGGCCGCGGCGTGCTGCACTCGGGCACGGTCGGCGCCGCGCTGACCGCGGGCATCAACGGCGCCAGGGCGCTCGCGATGTCGGTGGACCTCCCGCTCGACTACCCGGGCGAGGTGCACTGGTCTGCCGCCACGGCCGTGGTCGCCGACGTGCTGCCGCTCATGCTCGACGCCGACCCCGGCACCACCTTCAACCTCAACGTGCCGAACGCCCCCACGCCGGGCGACCTGCGCTGGGCAACGCTCGCGACCTCCGGGCGCGTGCAGAGCAGCGTCACGTCCTTGCGTGAGGGCAAAATCGCGGTGCGGAGCGTGGTCGTGGACGGCGAACTCGAACCAGGCACCGACGCGGCCCTGCTCGCGCAGGGGTACTCGACGATCACACCGCTGCGGTCGGTGGCCGAGGCGCCTGAGCTCTTTCCGGTGCGCTCGACGAGCTAATGCGCCGGCGCTGATTCGCTGGGCTGACTGGTTCCAGTGCACATGTTGGGTCGCTGCTGACGGGGTCGGTGGTTGCTTGTCGGGGGTGGTGCTGGAAGTTGGTGCCCTCGACTGAAGGCGGCTGCCGTGGGGAGGTGGCTGGGACCGGATGACTGATGTTGGTTGACAGGTCGTTCCCGGTTGCTCTCGTGTGGGTGTTGCTGCCGCGGGTGTTCGCCGCCGGTGGTTGGGTTGGTCCCGGGGGTGGTGGCGGCGAACACCCTTGCCACCGGTGCCCGCTGGTTGCGTGGCGTGGGTGGCCCGGTTGAGGGGTTGCGTTGCGAGGGCAGGCTGCGGTTCGCCGGTGGTCCCGGCGGTGGCTGAGTTACAGGATTTACGCGGCGTGTTGCAGCCAGGGCGGTGGGGTGAGCGGGCGCGGTGGTTGCTCTCGCGGTGGAGTTGCGTGCGTCGTTGGTGGCTGGGACTGGGTGACTGATGTTGGTTGAGTGATCGTTCGCGGTTGCTCTCGTGTGGGTGTTGCTGCCGCGGGTGTTCGCCGCCGGTGGTTGGGTTGGTCTCGGGGTTGGTGGCGGCGAACACCCTTGCCACCGGTGGCCGGTGGTTGCGTGGCGTGGGTGGTCGGGTTGATGGGTTGCGTTGCGAGGGCAGCCGGCGGCTACTGGGGTGGTTCCGGCGGTGGCTGAGTTACAGGAATTTACGCGGTGCGTTGCAACCAGGGTGGTGGGGTGAACACCGGCAGCCCGTTATCCATATGCACCGTCCATTCGGTGTGATGCAGTAGCCGGTGATGATATGGGCAAACCAACACTAGATTGTCGAGTGTGGTTAGCCCACCGTCGGCCCAATGTTGGATGTGGTGGGCGTGACATTGGTGTGGTGTTCGCGCACAACCCGGGGCGGCGCAGCCTTGGTCTCGGATGGCGAGGGCTCTGCGCAATCGTTTGTCGGCCAGGCGGCGGGTTTCCCCGATATCCAGTGGCCGGGATTGGCCGCCGAGGACGACCGGGATGATTTTCCCCTCGCACGCCACGCGGCGGGCCTGCTCCGGAGTCAGGGTGCGGGCGTCGTCGAGGATGGCGCGACCGATGCGGGTCTGCAGGGTCTCCAAGGAGACCGTCACCGCGATGTGCGGGCGTTCGCCACCCTCTGCTGGGGCGTGGCCGGAGTCGGCGGCGAAGCCGATGATCTCGGCCAGGGCGTCACCCTGCCGCTCGCTCAAAGTCCGGTCATCCCCAGTCTGCGGCTTGGCCAACGGGGACAGCAGGCTGCGGAGCACGCTCGCGTCCTCCCCGCCGAAACGGAACTGGCCTGACAGCGACCCGTCGCGGTGTTCGTAGAGGTCCAGCGTGTTCTGCGCATCCACCACCATTCGTTCGATGGGTTTGCGACCGTCGGGGTTGAGGGCGTCGACGATGCGCTCGCCCAGGCGGATGAGCTGGGTCGGGTTGAACTTCCGCGCCAGCCCGGTCATGTCTGCCTCGACCTGCTCGGCGTGCTCGACCGGGACCGACTCCACTGTGGTGGCGATCTTGTCGACATGCGCGCCGGAGATCTCTCCCGCGGCCATCGCTGCTCGCGCGGAAGGCAGTCGGGGCGGGATGGGCTGTCCGGTGATCCCGATCTTTGGACACAGCAACTCGACGTGGTGTTCGAGGCGTTTGGCCTCCTGGGCGGTGACGTGCAGGACGTCTTGCAGGAACCGCCACAACTGGGGGTACCCGGACTCTTTCCATTCGATCTGGGAAATGTCGTCGAGCAGCTTCAACTCCAGTTGCCGCATTTGCGCGACGGTCGAGTTAAGCTCCCCCAGCTCCATACCCCGATCATACCACGCCATTCGAACTAATGGTCTAACACGAACGAGGGAACAATCGCCGGAATATTCCATCTTCGACGCAACCCGGCCACCTCCGGGGCCACCCAACAAACGGCAGGGAACAACGCAACGCAACCATTCAAACCGGCCACCCGCGCAACGCCAACCGCCGGCATCGTGGGCAAGGGTGTTCGCCGCCCCGCCCCGAGGTCAACCCGGCCACCTGGCGGCGAACACTCGCGGCAGCCGCTCCTAATCGAGAACCAATCGAGAGCCCCGCAAAGAGCCGAATACTCCGCCGCTAACCGGGTATTCCTCTGCATGTGCGGATCGTCGTCACCGGTGCGACCGGCAACGCGGGCAGCGCGCTGGTGCGTGCTTTCCGCGGCAGTGGCGTCGAGGTCGTCGGGCTCGCGCGGCGCTTGCCCGAAACCAGTGGGGCGCCGTTCGACGAGGCGGACTGGGTGGCGTGTGACCTGCTGGCCGACGACGCCGACCGGGTGCTCAGGTCCGTGTTGCATGGGGCAGACGCCGTGGTGCACCTGGCGTGGGCCGTGCAGCCGGGCCGGGACGACCAGCCGATGCGCCGAGCCAACCGGGTGGGCACCTCGCGGGTTCTGCGTGCGGTTGCCGCCGCTGGCGTGCCGCACCTGGTGTGTTGCTCGTCGGTGGCGGCTTACGCACCGGCGGGCAACCGCGCCGTGGACGAACGGTGGCCGTGCGAAGGGATTCCAGGCAGCAACTACAGCGAGGACAAGGTGTGGCTGGAGCGCACCCTGGCCGGGTTCGCGCCGTCGGGCACGTCGGTGGCGGTCGTGCGCCCCGGCACGATCCTGCAACCGGCCGCGGCCGGGGAGTTCGGCCGGTGGCTGCTGGGGCCGGTGCTGACCCGGGTGCTGCGCCGCCGGTGGCCGGTTCCGTTGCCGTTCTGGGCCGGGCTGCGCGGCCAGGTCGTCCACGCCGACGACCTCGCGGCCGCGTTCCGGTCCATCGTGGACAGACGGGCGACCGGCGCGTTCAACATCGCGGCGGCGCCGGTGCTCACGGCCCCCGACGTCGCCGAGGCGTTCGGCGCGGTCCCGCTGCAGCTGCCCAAGCGGGTGGTGACCACGGCCGCGCGCGCCTCGGGCCGGCTCGGGCTGCACCGCCTGCACCCCGGCTGGCTGGCCGTCGCCGATCAGGTGGTGCTGATGGACACCCGCCGCGCCCGCTCCACATTGGACTGGCGGCCCCGGCACGACGCGATCGCCGCGCTCCGGTCGGTGGTCGACGGCCTGGTCCGCGGGTCCGGTCAGGCCACCGCGCCGTTGGCTGCCTGACATGCGGGTCGCGGTCGCGGGTGCCTCGGGGTTCATCGGGCGACGGCTGTGCGCCGCGCTGGCGGAGCAGGGCCACACGGTGTGCGCCCTGACCCGCAGGCCGGATCGGTATGCGGGTGCGGGCGAACCGGTCGCGGCGGACGTCCGCGATCCCGGCTCGCTCGTCGATGCCTTGCGTGGCGCCGAAGCCGCGTACTACCTGGTGCACTCGTTGGACCAACCGGCTTTCGCGCGGCTCGACGCCGAGGCTGCCCGCAACTTCGCGCTGACGGCAGGCGATGTGCGGTTGCCGCAGATCATCTACCTCGGCGGCCTCGGCGACGGCAAGGACTTGTCGACGCACGTGCGCTCCCGGCACCAGGTCGAGCACCGCCTGGCGGCGACGGGTGTCCCGGTCACGGCGCTGCGCGCGGCTGTCGTCGTCGGGCACGGCGGGACCGCGTGGGAGATGACCCGGCAACTGGTCGAGCACCTGCCGGTCATGCTCACGCCGCCGTGGGTGCGCACCCGCACGCAACCCATCGCCGCCGCCGATGCGATTCGCTACCTCACCGGCGTCCTCGGGAATCAGTGTGCGTTCGACCGCACGCTCGAGATCGGCGGTACCGAAGTCCTCGAGTACGGCGACATGCTGCGCCGGCTGGCCGCGATCCAGGGCCGGTCACTGCGGCTCGTCCCGGCGCCGGTGTTCCACTCGCGCCTGGCCGCGCTGGGGCTCGCGCTCGTCACCGACATCGACCTCAGAACCGCCCGCGCCCTGATCGGCTCGATGGCCAACGAGGCAGTGGTCGAAGACGACAGCGCCCGCTCGTTGGTCCCGTTCACTCCCATGGACTACGACGAGGCCGCATTGGCGGCCCTGAGCGAGCGGGCCGCCGCGTTGCGGACGTAAGCCGCCCGATCAGGCGAGGTCAACCACCGTCGCGGGGAAGCTCGTCAGCACGCACGAGCGCGTGCACCAGGCCGCGTTCGGATCGTCGCTCATCGGTCAGTTCGTCGACGATCACACTGCAGCCGACCAACCGCGCACCGCACTCGGCGACCAATGCGTGCACCGCCTGAACTTGGCTGCCGGTCTGGATCCAGTCGTCCACCAGGACAACTCGATCGCCTGGGGTCAGCGAGGCGCGTTGCAGCCGAAGGGTGTTCACCACGCCGCGGTAATCCGGCGCGGTCGCACGCGTCGCCTTCGCGCCGGGGAACAAGCCGTTCGCCTTGCGGACAGGTACGAACCCGACGCCGAGTTCGACGGCGGCCGCGCCACCCAGGAGAAACCCGCGGGACTCGATTCCGCACACCGCCGCGATCCGCTCGCCGCGGAACGGATCCGCCAGCGCCTTGACCACGGCCCGCAGCGCGTCCGCGTCGCGGAAGATCGCCCACACGTCCGCATGACCATCGATCCACGCGAAGCGGTCCAGCACGATCTCGCGGGCTCGCACGCCCATCCGTTCTCCCTCAGACCATCGGCAACTCGCGCCGGCTGATCAGCGTGCCGCCAGGTCGGCCCGGTCGCAAGCGGTTTGCGTCGTCGTGAGGCGCTCGACCGAATCTTGACATGAGATATCCAGGTTCCCTACGTTTGCGCCGGAGGGTTCGAGTGGGAGGAAGGAAACCTAGATGTCGGAGATCCTGATCGTTGGCGGCGGGTTCGCAGGGGTGTGGAGCGCGGCGAGCGCGGCCAAGCTCCGCGCGCAGCACGGACTGTCCGAAACGGACCTGCGGATCACCCTGATCAGCGCCGGTGACGACCTGGTCATGCGGCCACGGCTCTACGAGGCCGATCCCGACCGGATGCGGGTCCCGTTGGACCGGGTGCTCGGGCCGATCGGCGTGCGGCGCGTCGCGGGCACCGTGACCGGCATCGACACCGCGGCGCGGACCGTCACGACGATCGGCCGCGACGGCACGCCGGCCCAGCTGACTTACGACCGGCTGGTGCTCGCCTCGGGCAGCCAGGTCGTCCGCCCGACGCTCCCCGGCGCCGAGCACGTCTTCGACATCGACACGTTGACCGGGGCGGCCGCGCTCGACGCGCACCTGCGCCGCCTCCCGGACCGGCCGGCCGGGCCGGGCCGGTTCACCGCGGTCGTCGTGGGCGCCGGGTTCACCGGGTTGGAGATCGCGACCGAGCTGGTCGGGCGGCTGCCCGCCGAGGGCAAGGTCGTGCTGGTGGAACGGATGGACGCCATCGGACCCGAGCTCGGCGCGGGACCACGCCCGGCCATCGCGAAGGCCCTGGCCGACCTCGGCGTCGAGGTCCGGCTCGCGACGAGCGTGGACGAGGTCGCGGGCGACGAGGTCCGGCTCTCGGACGGGTCGGTCGTCCCGGCCGCGACCGTGGTGTGGACGGCAGGCATGGCCGCGAGCCCGCTCACCGCGTTCATCCCGGCGGCCAGGGACCGGCTCGGCCGGCTCGACGTCGACGAATACCTTCGGGTGCGCGGCGCCCCCGAGGTGTATGCCGCGGGGGACACCGCGGCGGCGCTGTCGCCCGACGAGGGCCGGATCGTCCTGCAGAGCTGCCAGCACGCGTCGCCGCAAGGCAAGTTCGCCGGGCACAACGTGGCCGCCGACCTGCTCGGCGCGGAGCAGGTCCCCTTCCAGCCGGTGCCCTATGTCACCTGCTTGTCGCTGGGTCCGGCGGGCGCGGTCGTCACCTCGGGCTGGGACCGCGAGGTGCGGATGACCGGACCCGCGGCCAAGCACCTCAAGAACACGATCAACACGGAGTGGATCTACCCGCCCGTCGACGACGCCGCCGCGTTGTTCGCCGTGGCGGGCCCGCGAGCGACCAGGCCGGAGTACACCCCGCCGGCGACCCTCGTGGCCGGCTGAGCGCTTTGACACCACAGATCCTGGATGTCTAGCATCCTGGTTCATGCGGATGAACCAGGGTGTCGAGTGGGCGGTGCACGTGCTCCTCGCGCTGGCCTGGCTGGACGACGGCGAGCCCGTGTCCACCGCCCGCTTCGCGGCCAGTTACGAGCTGCCGCAGGCGTACCTGAACAAGCAGCTGCAGGCGCTCGTGCGAGCCGGCCTGCTCGAGTCCGTGCCCGGTGCACGTGGCGGGTTCCGGCTGGCCCGGCCCCCCGAGAAGATCACGCTGATGGACGTGGTCATGGCCATCGAGGGGCCAGAGCCCGCCTTCCAGTGCACGGAGATCCGTCGCCGGGGCATGGGCGCGGACGCGCCGGAGAGCCAGTTCCGCGTCGCCTGCGCGGTGAACACGTCCATGCAGCGCGCGGAACTGGCGTGGCGCAAGTCCCTCGCGTCGCAGACGATCGCCGACGTGCGGACGGAGGCGGAACTGCACGCCCCCGCCGTCGCCGGCATGACCCGCCGCGCCTACGGCCGCGACTGACCTACGCGGGTTCGGGCAGCCGCATCGCCGCGAGCTCGGCCGGGTCGACGAAGATCTCGATCGCCGTGATGCGGTCGCCGGTGACGGTGAACGCGATGAGCGACTGCGGGGTGCCGTCCGCACGCCAGGCCAGGACGCCAAGCCGGTCGCCGACCAGCACACGAAGCTGGCGGGCCGACGCCTCGCGGTAGCTCTTCGCGCCCGCGGCGACCTCGGTGGCGCCGAGGGTCACGACCACGCCGTCCGGGGCGTGGACCGTGCGCTTCACGTTCGGGTCGAGCACGCTCAGCAGCGCCTCGAAGTCGCCGGCGTGGGCGGCCTTGCGGAACGCGTCGACCACCGAGCGCTGCTCCCGCCCGATGCTCGCCGGCCGGTCGGTCTGCTGGACCTTGCGGCGGGCGCGGCTCGCGAGCATCTTCGTCGCGTCGGTGGACTTGCCGAGGATCTGGCCGATCTCCTGGAACGGCACCGCGAACATGTCGTGCAGCACGAACGCCAGGCGCTCGCTGGGCGCCAGCGAATCGAGCACGACGACGAGCGCCAGCCCCACCGAGTCGGCGAGCGCCGCGGTCTCGTCCGGCGCGGGACCCTCGTCCGCGGTCACCACGAGTTCGGGCTTGGCGTCGTAGGACGCCTCGGGATGGACCTGGCGGGAGCGCAGGACGTCCAGGCTGATCCGGCCGACCACCGTGGTCAGCCAGCCGGCCAGGTTGTCGATGGCCGCGGTGTCCTGGCGGGCGAGGCGCAGCCAGGCCTCCTGGACCACGTCCTCCGCGTCGGCGTGCGAGCCGAGCATCCGGTACGCGACCGCGCGCAGCCGGTCGCGCTGGGCCTCGAACGCCTGGGCCACCAGGTCCGTCCCGTCGGCCATCGTCACGGCCTCCGCTGCTCGCGCAGGGAGATCCGGTTGCCGTCCGGATCCACCGCCTCGATGCGCAGCCCGAACGGGTACTCCTGCACCTCGGGCTCGTCGAAGGTCACACCTCGTTCGCGGAACACCTCCACATCTTTGCGCAGGTCCGCCGACCCGAGGATCAGCGGACCCGGCACCGGGCCGGCTCCCGCGCCGCGCTGGGCCGGCGCTCCGGCGCTCGCCGGGTCGGACCACAGCAGGATGTCGACCGGGCTGTCGGGGATGCCGACGGTCAGGAACCGCCCGTCCTGCCCCTCGACGTCGATCCGCTTCTCCAGGCCGAGGCCCTCTTCGTAGAACTTCAGCGCGCGGTCCTGGTCGGTGACGTAGACCGTGACGAACAAGACGCTGTTCAACATGGTGACTCCCTGCTTCGCCTCATCGGTTGTGTCCGTGTGACGAGCAGGGGCGCGAGAAGGTAACAGTGGTCGGTCGCGGGGCTCGCTCCACACCTCGCAGGCGTTGCGCAAGCACTTGCAGAGCGCTCGATCCACAGGTGGTCTGGACCGGTCATATCCCTTGCAAGCCCTTCCAACCAGGTATCGTCACGAGGGAGGAAGGGACCGGTATGGCACAAGCATCGACCGCGCGGCTCGCCGACATCGCGGCCCAGGCCGGGGTCAGCGAGGCCACGGTGAGCCGGGTCCTCAACGGCAAGCCGGGTGTGTCGATGCGCACCCGGCAGAGCGTGCTCACCGCCCTGGATCTGCTCGGGTACGAGCGGCCGGTCCGGTTGCGGGCCCGCAGCGCCGGGCTCGTCGGGTTGATCACGCCGGAGCTCTCCAACCCGATCTTCCCGGCGTTCGCGCAGGTGGTCGAGCGTGTGCTGACCAGCCGCGGCTACACGCCGGTGTTGTGCACGCAGAGCGCCGGTGGGTCCACAGAGGACGAACTGACCGAGACGCTGGTCGACCGCGGCGTCAACGGGATCATCTACGTCTCCGGTCTGCACGCCGACACGACCGCGAGCATGGACCGCTACGTCACGCTCGCCGGGCGCGGCGTGCCGTTCGTGATGATCAACGGCTACACGCCGAAGGTTTCGGCGCCCTTCGTCTCCACCGACGACCGGGCGGCCATGCACCTCGCGGTCAAGCACCTCGTGGAGCTGGGGCACGAGCGGATCGGCCTTGCCGTGGGGCCACGCCGGTTCGTGCCGGTGGAGCGCAAGATCGACGGCTTCGTCGAGCAGATGCGCGCGCTGCTCGACGTGGACGCCGAGGACCTGGTGCGGCACTCACTGTTCACTGTGGAGGGTGGGCAGGCCGCGGCGACCGAACTGATCGACGACGGCTGCACCGCGGTCGTCTGCGGCAGCGACCTGATGGCGTTCGGCGCGATCCGTGCCGCGCGTGGCCGCGGGCTGCGGGTGCCCGCCGACGTGTCGGTGGTCGGCTTCGACGACTCGCCGCTGATCGTGTTCGCCGACCCACCGCTGACCACCGTCCGCCAGCCCGTCGAGGCGATGGGCCAGGCCGCGGTGAACGCCCTGATGGAGGCGCTGACCGGCAATCCGGCCCCGCACTCGGAATTCGTGTTCATGCCCGAACTCGTCGTCCGGGGCTCGACCGGCGCTCGTCGGCACTGAGACGTCATTGAGGCGGCACTGGGACGGCACTGATACCGCACTGATATGGCCCTGGCGGCGGTGCATGACCGTACACTCCGGACCACTATCCGGATGAGCGACTGGGGGTCGCGGTGAGCGGTAACAAGGTATTGGTGTCTGGGGCAAGCATCGCGGGGCCCGCGCTGGCGCATTGGTTGAGCCGGCGGGGCGCCGAGGTGACCGTGGTGGAGCGGGCTGAGGGGTTGCGTCCCGGTGGTCAGGCGGTGGACGCACGCGGGGTGGCCAAGGAGGTCATCGGGCGGATGGGGCTGGACGCGGCGGTGCGCGCGGCCCGCACCGACACCGCCGGCGCGCACTACGTGGATGTCGACGGGAACATCCTGCAGACCTTCAGCGCCGAGGACGACGGCGGCGACGGGTTCATCGCGGACATCGAGATCCTGCGCGGAGACCTGTCCCAGGTGCTGTACGACGACACCCGCGACGGTGTCGACTACGTCTTCGGCGACCGGATCGCCGAGCTCACGCAGGAGGCGGACGGGGTTGACGTGACCTTCGCGAGCGGCGAGCGGCGGCGCTTCGACCTGGTGGTCGGGGCCGACGGGCTGCACTCGGCACTGCGCGCGATGGTCTTCGGGCCGCGTGAGCAGTTCATCCGCCACCTCGGGCTGGTGCTGGCCTTCTACAGCGTGCCCAACGAGTTCGGGCTGGACCGCTGGATGATCGACTACCAGGAACAGGAGACCGGGCGCTCGGCCGGACTGCGACCCATCCCGGACGCCACCCGGGCGATGGCCATGTTCTCCTTCCCGGCGGCCGACTTCGAGGTCGACCACCGCGACATCGAGGCGCAGAAGCGCTTGCTGCGGGCGCAGATGGCCGACCTGGGTTGGTTGAGCCCGCGCATCCTCGCGCACCTGGACGACACCCCGGACTTCTACCTCGACCAGGTCGCGCAGGTGGTGATGGACCGCTGGTCGAACGGGCGGGTGGGGCTGATCGGTGACGCGGCGTTCTGCGCGTCGCCGATGTCCGGGGCGGGCACCGGGCTGGCCCTGGTCGGTGCCTACCTGCTGGCCGGCGAGCTGGCCGCCGCCGACTGGGACCCGGCCGCCGGGTTCGCCGGCTACGAGGCGCGGATGCGCTCGTTCGTCGAGGCCAACCAGGAGATCGGCCGGCTGCACGTGCAGAGCCGGGCCCCCGGATCGGACGAGGGGTCGGATGCCGAGCCGGACATGGACGCGTTCACCGCGCTGATCGACCGCGCGATCAACGGCGTCGAGCTGCCCGACTACGCCGGGGTGCCGGACTCCAGGGCCGCGGCGTCGTCCGCCACGTCGTAGGCCGTGTCGGCGGAAAGCCCGAGTGCCCCGCACACGGGCTTTCCGCCGGCTTCAGCTCTTCGTCCCACCCGCGGTCAACCCGGCCACCAAGTGCTTCTGCGCGAAGAAGAACACGATGCCCGCCGGGATCGTGATCAGCACCGCCGCCGGGGTCAGCAGGTCCCACAGCGGCAGCGCTGGCGGTCGCGGCACGAACGTCTGCAACCCGTACGCGAGGGTGAACTGGTCGTTGGTGTTGAGGAACGCGCTGGCGTAGGCGACCTCGCCCCACGCGGTGAGGAACGTGTAGAACGCCGTCACCGCCAGACCCGGCCGGGCCAGCGGCAGGATCAGCCGCCAGAACGTGCCGAACGGGCCGAGTCCGTCGACGCGTCCGGCCTCGTCGATCTCCGCGGGGATGGTGTCGAAGTAGCCCTTCAGCATCCACGTGCAGAACGGCACCGCCACCGTGCAGTACGCGATCACCAGCGACGTCGGCGTGTTGATCAGCTCCAGCGACGCCATGATCGAGTAGATCGGCACGATGAGGATGGCCACCGGGAACATCTGCGTCACCAGGAAGGTCCACATCAGCGGCCGCTTGCCCGGGAAGTTGAACCGCGAGATCGCGTACCCCGCCGAGGCGGCCATGGCGATGCCGATGATCATGGTGAACGCCGCGATGATCGTGGAGTTCCAGAACCAGCGCAGGAAGTCCGTGTTCCCCAACAGGTTCGAGTAGTTGGCTAGCGTCGGTTCCTTGACCAGTGTGATCTCGTCGGACTGGATCCACTGCTTGGGTTTGAACGACGACAGCAGGATCCAGAGGATCGGGAACACCGCGATGAAGCTCGCCACGATCAGCGCGGCGTGCAACGCCAGCGACTTGCCGATCGGTCGCTTGTGGACCTTCTGCCCACGCACTGCCTGGCTCACCAGACCTCACCCTGCTTGCGGAGGAAGTACCGGTAGCCCACCGAGTACGCGATCAGGACCGACAGGATCAGCACGCCGTACGTCGCCGCGATCGAGTAGTTCCTGATGCCCTCGAAGGCTTCCTTGAACGCGCCGGTCACGAGGATCTCGGTGCCGCCGGCCGGGCCGCCGCGGGACACGATGTAGATGATCGGGAACATGTTGAACGTCCAGATCGTGCCCAGCAGGATGATCGTCGCGCTGACCGAACGCAGTCCCGGCAACGTCACGTTGGTGAACCGCTGCCACGCCGTCGCGCCGTCGATCGACGCGGCCTCGTAGAGCTCGGCCGGGATCGACTGCAGGCCACCGAGGATCGCGACCATCATGAACGGCACGCCGAGCCACACGTTCACGATGATCACCGCGGTGAGCGCCTTGGGTGTCGAGTCGAACCAGTCGTTGGTCGAGCCGAGCAGCTTGTTGATCAGCCCGGCGTCGCGGTCGAAGATGAACTTCCACGCGAAGGCCGACACGAACGCGGGCACGGCCCACGGCAGGATCAGCACGATCCGGTAGACCGAACGGCCGCGCAGCGGCCGGTTGAGCAGCATCGCGAGGCCGAGCCCGATCGTGTAGTGGAAGATCACGCACGCGAACGTCCAGATCAGCGTGATGCCGAACTGCGACCAGAACCGGCCGATCTGGCCGGTCAGCAGCTTGACGTAGTTGTCGAGCCCGACGAAGTGGGCGTGGTTCGGGTTCGGCGTGCAGACCTGGCCGCCACCAAGGGAGAGCTGGCAGATCTGCTCCGCCTGGTTGGCCTCGGTCGTGTTGGTGAGCGAGAGCCAGATCGCCTGCACCATCGGGTAGAGCACCAGGATGGCGAGCACGACCACCACCGGGGTGACCATGGCCCACGCGTACCAGTGCCGGCCGACGGCGGTCCTGAGCGACGTGCGCGATGACGAGGCCCGCCGGCCGCGCCCCTTGCTGGGGCGGGCCGGCGGGGTCACCGCTTCGGTGACGGTGGTCATCGCCGGGTCAGCCGCCGGCGTAGTCGGGGACGACCTCGGACTTGTAGGTCTTCGCGACCCCGTCGAGCGCGGTCTGCGCGTCCACGCCCTGCACCATGATCTTCGTGGCGGCCTCGTCCATCGGCGCGAACAGCTGGCCCGCCTCGGGGATCCACGCCCGGCCCACGCCGGAGTCCATCATCGGCTTGAACTCGGCGATCACCGGGTTGGTGACCTTGGCGTACGCCGAGGCGCGCGGCGGCAGCAGGCCGATGTCGTTGGCGACCTGGGCCTCGGTGTCGGCGCTGGTCATGAACTTGATGAACGCGATGGCGGCGGCCGCCTTCTCCCGCGGCATGCCCGACCAGACCACGTAGTCGTGGCCGCCGACCGGCGAGCCGGACTTCTTGGTGCCCGCCGGGACCGTGGTGAGGCCCAGGTTGTCCAGGCCGCCGAAGCCGTCGGCGGACTTGATGTTGTTGAGCTCCCACGGGCCGTTGACGATCATCGCGACCTTGCCCGACTTGAACGCGGTCATCATCGCGTTGTAGGCGTCGGTGGCCGGCGGCTTGGTGAAGCCGGGCTTCTTGACCAGCTCGGCGGCCTTCTTGGACCCGGCCACCGCCTCGGGCGCGTTGACCACGATCTTCTTCTGCTGCGCGTCGACCAGGTCCCCGCCCTCGCCGTAGATGAAGGGCAGCAGGTAGTAGCCGGCCGGGTTGAGGAACGTGCCGTCCTTGCCGGTCTTCTGCTTGATGGTGGCCGACGCGGTGACCATCTCGTCCCACGTCTTCGGCGGCTGCACACCAGCCTGCTGGAGCAGCTTCTTGTTGTACATCAACGCAAGCGAGTCGGTGACCTGCGGGACGCCGTAGGTCTTGCCGTTGAACTTGGTCGAGGCCAGCGGCACCGGCAGGAAGTCCTGCTGGTCCTTCACCAGTTCGGTGTCGTCGAGGTTGTAGAGGTAGCCCAGCGACGCGAACTCCGACACCCAGCCGACGTCGGCGCGCAGGATGTCCGGGGCGCCGGACTTTGCCTTGGCGGCGTTCTTGAACTTGTTCTGCGCCTCGCCGAAGGGCACCGACTGGTAGTTGACGTGGACGTTCGGGTACGTCTTGTTGAACTGCGCGATCAGCTTCTTGAACTCGGGTGCCTCGTTGGTCGCGTCCGAGGTGTCCCACCAGGTGAGGTCGGCCTTGACGGTCGCGGGGTCGACGGCCTGGGTTGTGGGCGTTGATTGCGCGGTCGGGGTGTCGCTCCCGCCGCACGCTGCGAGGGCGAGCGCGAGTGCGGATGCCGCGGCAACGCTGCCTAAAGCACGGCGCATGAAACTGATCTCCTTGCTCGAGGGATGCCCTGTGACGCCGCTCACGCGCCACTACTGGGCAGGTGCAGACGGTAGCAAGGGTGCCTCGCGCTGTGAAGGCCGAGTCAGCAAACTCTTTCGTGCGCGGGTAGTGAGACGGTTCCCCACCTAAGTGCGTGCTGACCTGCGGTCGTCACCTCGTCGACGGCATGGGTGGTGCCGACTGATGGCCGGTTGCTGCAAGTTCTTGCAAGAACTGCGGTCAAGCGTCGTTCGAGAACGGCGAGCGGCCGCCACGCTCGATGAACCGGTCCACCTCGGCGGTGAGCACGGTCAGTGGGACGCTGCCCAGGCTCAGCACCTGGTCGTGGAACGCGCGCAGGTCGAAGCGGCCGCCGAGGGCGGCCTCGGCCTTGCGGCGCGCGTCGAGGATGCACAGCTGGCCGAGGTGGTAGGCGGTCGCCTGGCCGGGCCAGGCGATGTAGCGGTCGATCTCGGTGCCGATCTCGTGCTCGGCGATCGCGGTGTTGTCGCGCAGGAACTGCCGCGCCCGTTCACGCGACCAGCCCAGCGCGTGGATCCCCGGGTCGACCACCAGCCGGGCCGCGCGCCACATCTGGAAGCTCAGCATGCCCATGACCTCGAACGGGCCGTGGTACATGCCCATCTCCACGCCGAGCCGCTCGGCGTAGAGCGCCCAGCCTTCGCCGTAGGCGGAGAGGTAGACGTGGCGCCGGAACTGCGGCAGGTGCTCCTGCTCCATGGCGAACGGGATCTGGAACGCGTGCCCGGGCGCCGCCTCGTGCAGGGTCAGCGACGGCAGCGAGTAGAGCGGTCGCGACTTCAGGTCGTAGGTGTTCACGACATAGCGACCGGCGCCGCCGCGGCCGAACGTGTAGAACGGCGCGAGGTCGGCCGGTGGTTCCTCGATGCCGAAGCGCATCCGCGGCACCCGGCCGAAGTAGTCGTGCACCACGCCGTCGAACTCCTTCGCGTGCCACGCGGCGGCGCGCAGGAGTTCCTGCGGGGTCGTGGCGTAGAACGACGGGTCGGTGCGCAGGTGGTGCAGCAGCGCGGGCAGGTCGGCGAACCCGGTGGCGCGGACGATCTCGTCCATCTCGGTGCGGATCCGCGCGACCTCGGCCAGGCCCAGTTCGAAGATCTCCTCGGGGCCGAGCGTCGTGGTCGTGTACTCGCGCAGTTGGGCGCGGTAGAACTCGCGGCCATCGGGCAGGTCCGACGCGGCGATGCCCTCGGGCAACGCGGGCAGGTATTCGCCGAGGTAGAACTCGAGCAGGCCCGCGTAGGCGGGCATCACCGCGTCGGTGACGGTGCGCTTCGCCGCATCGAGGATCGCCTGCGGGGAACCGGCGAATGCCTTGTAGAACACCGTTTCCTCGGCCGACGAGGCCTGTGCCACGCTGCGGATGGTGGCGTCCCGGCCCCGCATGGTGATCTTCGCCGGGCCGAACCCGCGCGCGACGCCGGCCCGCATGTTGGCGATCTGCTGGGCGAAGTGGCGCGGGAGGTCGGCCAGCTGCGCCAGGTACGCCTCGCGTTCGGCGTCCGTGCGCAGGACCCGGGCGGCGCGGCCGCTCACGCGGCTCCAGAACGCCGTGTCGGCGTTGGCCGGCCACTGCTCGCAGTGGAACGCCTCCTGGTCGAGCAGGGTCCGCAGCTGATCGAGGTAGACCGCCTTGTTCGTCTGCTCGGCGGGGGAGAGGTGCGCGTCCGGGATGGCCGTCACCTGGTCCACAGTGGACTGCCAGCGCCGCCGCCGGGCCGCGCGGGCCTCCTCGCCGACGTCCGGCAGGAAGGCGTCGACCGGGCCGGTGGCGTCGAAGACCTGGCGGCCGAACTGCTCGACCCGCCAGTCCCATTCCTCGGTGTAGAGCGCCCGGAGCCGCTCGTCGGCGCTTGCGGTGCTCACGGTGTTCAGGGTGTTCACGGCGCCGGTCGCGTCCACGGCACCCGCCGGCCGGTGAACGCCGCCAGCCGGTCGAGTGCGGGTGCGTCGTCGTCGATCGGTTGTGGCCGGCCGAACCGCCCGCCACGAGACTGGTTCGGCAACTGCTGCCGGGCGAACTCCAGCGCCTGCTCGACGAGTTCGTCCGGCAGGTTCGGCGCGATGCCGGTGGCCTGGCCCAGGTCCCAGGCGTGGGTCAGCAGGTCCGCGATGCGCCACCGCATCCGTTCGCGGGCCGTCGTGACGCCCAGCGGCGATTCCTGCGTCTTGTCGAGGGTGCCGGGCCGCGTCACGACCTCCTGCAACGCGGCCGCCGCGCGACGCCACGCCTCGGCCGGGTCGTCGCCGAGGTGATCGGCGTCGCGATCGGGCGGCGGGTCTCCCTCGATCATCGCGACGAACCCGAGGTTCGCGCCGACGAGGTGGCCGACGACGTCCCGCACGGTCCACTCGGTGCAGGGGGTCGGTGCGTCCCACTGGTCGCGCGCGATCCGGTCCAGCAGTTCGGTCATCGCGGCGGACGCCCGGGCCAGGTCGTCGGTGATCACGAAATCAGTCACGGCACGAAACTACGGCACCGGGCTACGGCATGGAGATCGCGGAGCCGAGGGGACACGGGACCGAAATGTCCTGGTTCGCGGGCCGTTCGCTTGACACGATGCGCCCATGGAGATGCGACTCGAAGTCATCGGCATCCCGGTCTCCGACGTGGACCGGGCCAAGGAGTTCTACGTGGACAAGGTCGGCTTCGGGCTCGACCACGACATCGCGCCCGGCCCGGGCATGCGGGTGGTGCAGCTGACGCCGCCCGGCTCGCCCTGCTCGGTGGTGATCGGCGAGGGCATGCCCCTCGGCGAGCCCGGCAGCACCAAGGGCCCGCAGCTCGTGGTGTCGGACATCGACGCGGCGCGGGCCGAGCTGGCCGGTCGCGGCGTGCCGATCAGCGACGTGCAGCAGCTGGGCCCGGAGGGCGCGCCGGGCTCGCGCTTCGCGTTCTTCACCGACCCGGACGGCAACGGCTGGTCGCTGCAGGAGATCCGCCGGGACTGACGGCCGGACGGCTCCCGACCCGCGGTGGTGGCGGGCCGGGAGCCTTCGTCACGCCGGGCCGTAGACCTCGGTCCACGCCGGCACGCGCGGCTTCACGCGCAGGTGCATGCCGGCCTCGGCGGGCAGCCGGTTGGCCTTGCGGGCGTTGCAGCTGCGCGAGCTGCCACCGCAGCAGGCGACGGTGTTCAGCCAGCTGGTCCGCTCACCACCGCGCGAGAGCGGGACGACGTGGTCGACGGTGTCGGCGTGCTTGCCGCAGTACGCACACTTGAAGTCGTCACGGCGCAGCACCCCGCGTCTGGACCACCGCGGCGGGTGCTTGTAGCGCCACTGCATCACGACGTAGCGGACGAGGCGGACGACCTTGGGCAGCGGGAAGTGACCGAACTTGGAGCCGGTTTCGGCCTCGTGGATCTCGGCCACGTTGCGCATCAGCATCCGCACCGCGTGCGGCACGGACACGGTGTGCAGCGGTTCCATGCCCGCGTTGAGCACGAGTACCCCCATGGCGGACACCTCCCATTCGCCCGAAATCGACTTCCCATCGCCTGTCAAATCCATTTACCGGTTATTATTCTGTCCCGTTCCCGGAATACCGTCAATGTCATTTCGCAGGTGGCGGGCATGACGAGCGGGTGAAATCCGTTCTGCTCGAGCCGCGCTACCTCTTGTCCGGCGGTCTCGGCATGGCCGACGAACCGGGCGGGCCCACCGAGCCGGTCCGCGTTCGTCGGTGGGCAATGCGAGGATGCGTGTCTCGGACGAGGCGCGAGGAGCGTGTGACGTGGACCGGCGCGTGGTGAGCAGCCTGGACCTGGACTCGGTTCAGAGCCACGACGACCTCGTCCGCGAGCTCGACGCGCTGCGGCGCCGGGCGGCGCAGGGGACCGGCAAGGCGAAGCTCAGCCTCAGCGACCTCGCCGAGCGGGTCGGCCTGCCCCGCTCGACCATGCACAACTACATGACCGGCCGCACGCTCATCCCGGTCGACGTGCTCGACCGACTGGTCATCTCGCTCGGCGCGGCCGAGGACGACCAGGCGCGGTGGGCCGAGGCGTGGTTCCGGGTCACCGGCGCCACCGGCGGCCGGGCCGCGAACGCGGCGCCGCTGCTCGTGCCGCGCCAGCTGCCGCCGGCCACCCGGCTGCACGGCCGGGAGGTCGACGTCGAGGCGCTCGCGAAAGCGGTGCAGGACAACGACGACGAGGTCGTCCGGCCGGTGGTCCTCGTCGGCCCGGGTGGCGCGGGCAAGACGGTGCTGGCCGTGGCGGTCGCGCACGCGGTCAGCGGCGCGTTCCCGGACGGCCAGGTGTACGTCGACCTGCGCGGCGCGCACCCCGATCCGGTCGACAGCCACGTGGTCGCCGGGCGGATCCTGCGGGCCCTCGGCGTGCCCGGGCCGCAGGTGCCGGACGACCCGGACGAGCGGCTCGGGATGTACCGCAGCGCGTTGGCGGGCAAGCGGGTCCTGCTGTTGTTCGACGACGCCGCGGACGAACGGCAGGTGCGCCCGCTGCTGCCCGCCAGCCCGACCTGCGGGGTGCTCATCACGTCACGACGGGCGTTCGGTGGCCTGTTCGACGCGGTGCGGTGGAGCGTTTCCACGATCGCCGACGCCGACGCGCTCGCGTTGTTCGCCCGGCTGCTCGGGCCCGACCGCGTGGCCGCGGAACCCGGTGCCGCGGCGCGGATCCTGCACCTGTGCGGGAACCTGCCGCTGGCCGTGTGCGTGGCGGCCTCGCGGCTGGCCACCCACCCGGACTGGACGCTGGCCGAGTTCGAGCAGCGGCTCACCGAGGTCCGCGGCCGGCTCGACGAGCTCGCCCACGCCGATCTCGACGTCCGGGCCACGCTCGCGTTGAGCTACCAACTGCTCGACGACCGCGCCCGGCGGCTGTTCCGGTTGCTCGGCCTGATCCGCGTCGCCACCTGGCCCGCCTGGGTCGCGGGGGAGTTGCTCGGCGCGCCGGCCCACGACGTGCTCGACCGGCTCGTCGAGGTGCATCTGGTCGAGCCGGCCGGCCGCGACGGCGTGGGCCAGGCGCGGTACCAGCTGCACGACCTGCTGGCCGACTTCGCGCGTGAGCGGTGCGATGCCGAAGAGCCCGCGCCGCAACGGGAAGCGGCGGCGAACCGGCTGGTCGCCGGGTGGCTGGCCCTGGCCGGGCGCGCGGACAAGGCGGTCCCGCACGGCACGCACTACGCCGACGGCCTGACCCTGCCCGACCGCCCCGGCGGGGCGATCGCGACCCTGGACGACGAGTGGTTCCAGCTCGAGCTCCCCGGCCTCCTCGCCGCGTTCGACGACGCCTGCGAGCGCGGGGTGGCGGAGCTGGCGGGTCCGCTGTCGTTGTGCCTGTCCGGCTTCATGACGTTGCGCGCGTACGACGCCGAACGCGAGCGGATGTTCCGCCGGGCCGCCGCTTGCGAACTCACCGGTCCGCTGGCGCTGCGGGTGTTGTCGGCCTGGTACGAGGCCTGTGCGCAGCTCGACCACCTGGACGACCTGCCGGGCATCGCCGAACAACGCCGCACGCTCGCGCGCCGCCTCGGGGACCGCGAGGCGGAGGTCGAGGCGTTGTGGCAGGCCGGGCGGGCCGCCCGGATGCTCGGCGACTTCGGCGCCGCGACCGAGTACCTGGTCGCCGCGCGGGACGCGGCCCGGGCGGGACCGGTCAACGACCAGTTGCTGGCCGGCTGCTTGACGGGCCTCGCCAACGTGTACTTCGACATCGGCGAGACGCGGCGGGCGCTGCCGCTCTACGAGGAAGCGTTGACGGTGCTGGGGCCCCTGCGCGACTCGCGCGAAGGCGCACTCGTCCTGCACCGCTACGCCGAGGCGTCGGTGCACGTCGGCCTGCTCGACCAGGCCGACCGGATCCTGGACGAGGCGATGCGGTTGACCACGTCCATCGGCGACGACACCGGGACCGCGTACATGGAGCTCGTCCGGGCCGACCAACGCCTGCGCGCCGGGCAGCTGGCCGAGGCCGCCGAGCTGGTCGACCAGGTGCTGGTGGCGGCGCGGGTCCTGGACAACGGCTACCTGCGCGCGGCGGCCCTGCGCACCCGCGGCGAGGTGGCGCTCGCCGAAGAGCGCTACGAGGACGCCACGAGCGCCCTGGACGAATCGCTGGCGGTCTGGCAGGAGATCGGGGCACCCATCCAGGTGCTCACCGTCCTCGCCCGACTGCAACTCGCCCGGGGCGGGGCCGGCGACGTCGACGGGGCACGCCGGTACGAGCGGCGGTGTGCCGAACTGATGGCCGAACTCGGCGTCACGGAGGCCGCGCTGGGCCTGCGCTGAGGTCCACAGTGGATCCGCTGGGTGCGTTCGAGAACGGGGTAGGGTCTCCAGGCGTGCCTTCGGATTTCGCCGACTCGGGCATTGCCGGGTTCGTCGCCAATGCCTCGCTCGGCCCGCTCGACGTAGCCGCCATGCGAGCGGGTGTGGACGCGCGTGCCCGGGCGCGTGGCCGCGGCCCGGAGTTCGCCCGGGTCTTCGACGTGCCGGCCGGGCGGGTCTACCGGCCCGACGACACGGCCGAAGGTCCGGTGCTCGTGTGGTTGCACGGTGGTGGCTGGTCGATTGGGGGCGGCTGGTCGATCGGTGGTGTCACACCCTTCGACCGGGTGTGCCGGCGGCTGGCCGCCGCATCCGGGGTGTCGGTGTTCCTCGTGGACTACCGGCTCGCGCCCGAGCACCCCTGGCCCGCCGCCATCGACGACGCCGTCGAGGCGATCGTGTGGCTCACCGCGGCGCCCGCCGAACTCGGCTTCCGGGCGAGCGCGGTCGCGGTCGGCGGGGACAGCGCGGGCGGCACGGTCGCGGCGCAGGCGACGCTGCGGCTGGCGCGCGAGATGCCGGCGCACCGGCCCGATGTGCTCGCGCTCTGCTACGCCAACACCGACCTGGCCGGCGACTACCCGTCGCGTGTCCACAAAGGACACGGCTTCGGGCTGGACCTCGAGGTGACCGAGTTCTTCAACCACCAGTGGGTGCCCGACCGGGCCCAGTGGTCGGCGCCGGGCGTGAGCCCGCTGCGCAGTGACGCGCTGGGCACCCTTCCGCCCACCATCGTCGTGACCGCCGAACACGACCAGTTGCACGACGAGGGCAAGGCGTTCGCCGACCGGGTGGCCGCGGAGCACGTTCTCGTCCGCTACCGCGACGAACCCGGCCTGATCCACAACTTCCTGATGCTGGACGAGATCTCGCCGGCCGCGGGCGAGGCTGCCGATCGCTTCGCCCGCGACGTCGCCGACCTGCTGCGGCAGATCAGTTCTCCTGCGCCACGCTCTTGAGGTGGGAGGCGACCAGATCGCCGCTGGTGTCGTCGGCGTAAGCCGAGAGCGTCTTGCCGAGATCGGGTGTGGGCGTGCTCTTGTCGGCGATCATGGCCTTGGTGATCTGTGCGCGCCCGATCACCTTGGCCGTTTGCGTGGCGCCCTCCGCGGCCGCCGACACGCCGAGGATGACGCCCATCCAGATGATCACCTGCGACCGGTTGTCGGCGAAGCCCGCGATCTCGACCGGGTAGGTCACCATGCCGATGAACAGCACCACGATCGGCAAGGATGCGGCGACCCGCACCGTGTCGAAGATGACGATCCCGAGCAGGAAGGCGGCGATCGCGCCACCACCGACGGCCATCGCGAACTTCAGCTCCGGGACGAAGTGCACGACGCCGGTCAATCCCAGCACCAGCAGGCCGTCGAGGAACAGCACGAAGGCGGGAATCGCCAGGATCTCGGGTGCCCGCCACTTGCCGCCCTGGCGCATCGCCGCACTGGAGATCACCATCACGATGGCTGCGCCGAGGTAGGCCAGGGTTTGAATGGGCCACGCCTCGTCCAGCCGGTGCTCCGGCAGGATGAAGACCATGATCCAGTACGTCAGGACGAGCAGCACCGTGATGCCCAACTGGCGCCGGGTGAAGAGGAGCTTCGGCCTGCGCTCGGACGGTTCGTCCTCGGTGTCGGGGCCTTTCGGCGGCACCACCCGCGGAATTTTCTCGCCGTTGGGACTCTCGCCGGCCTGGGTTGGTGGTGCCGTGTGTGTCATGGCGTCCTCCGATGCTGCGGTTTACCCGCTAGCCGGTACTCGCTCGCAAGCGCGCCGCCGTTACTCGGACCGCGCCGATCAAATCAAGCCTTCCTGCAAAGCGAAGGCCACGGCATGGGTTCGGTTGCGCAGGTGGAACCGGGTCACCACGTCGTGCAAGGTGTTCTTGATCGTGCGTTCCGAATAGGACAGTTCCGCGGCGATCTCCTTGATCTCCTTGCCCTGCGCGATAAGCCGCAGCACCGTCGCCTCCCGGTCGGAGATCCCCGTGAGCCGCCAGCCCCGTGGGGCCAGCACGTGGTTCTGCAGCCGCGAGACCTGGTTGAGCAGCCGGCCCAGCAGGCGCGGGGACAACACGCCTTCCATCGCCGCCGCGTGCTCGATGGCGTTGGTGAGGCGCTCGGGCGTCGCCTCGGCGCGGGAGACCACGCCGCACACGCCGGCCTCGACCGCGGACAACAACGACGAGTCGTCGGCGCTGGACAGGACCGCGATCACGCGTTCGCTGCCCCGAGCCCGCAACGCGCGGATCAGGTCGAGCGCCGACGGGGTGATCGAGTCGACCACGACCACCGCGACCGACGGGGTCCGTTCGTCCGTTCCGGTGATGACCGACAGCTCCGGACGCGATTTGAGCTGGGTGACGACCCCGGCCTCGGAGATCGGGTCCAGACCACGCACCTGTACCGGGATTCGCTCGAGCATGTGCCACCTCCGCCGTCAAGGGCCGCCGAATTTGCCCGCTGGGGAACATTCTTCGGCGGCCGCTCAACAAGCGCTCAACACGAGCCGAGCAGTCCGGTGTGGTCAGTTGCCGGGCCACCACCGCGACCAGAACGAGTCGTCGCGCCGGCGCGCGGTCACGGCGACGGTGATGATGCCGATGGCCAGCAAGCTGATACCCGCCACGAGAGGCATCGTGGTCGACACGCCCGTCCATGCCAGGTGACCAGGACCGCCCGAGCCGCCGGAGCCGTTCGAACCGCCCGAGCCGCCGTTGGAGCTACCCGAACCGCCGGTGCCGCCTGAGCCTCCGGTGGCGCCGGCGCCGGTCACCGGGTCCACCCCCGTCCCGGGCTTGGGCGCGGCCTTGCCCGGCTCCAACGTCACCGTAGCGCCGTCGGCCCCGGTCAGCGGCTCACCGGTGTCCCCGAGGGCCGCCACGGGCGCGGCCGTGTACGACGCCGTGTCGTTGAATTCGGTGACGCTCTCGTCGGCCGGCGTGGTGACGGTGCACTTCATGCCGTAGGCCGCACCCGCGTGCAGGCTCGTGTCGCCGTGCAGCGGCGGGAAGTCGCAGTCCTTGGCGGTGTCGTTGTGCACGTCGACGTCCATGGCCACGTCGCCCACGTTGTGCACGGTCACCGAGAAGTCGACCTGCTCGCCGTGCTTGGCCTGCGGTGGGTCGACCGTCGTGCTGATGGTCAGCGACGGGTTGATCACGTTGACCCGCAGCGGCTTGGTGCCGACCCGCATCGCGCGGTTCGCGCCGTCGGTGGCCGTGGCCACGGCCTGGTTGTCGAAGGTGCGGTCGGGTTTGGCCGTGCACTCGAAGGTGGCGCTCTTGCCCGGCTCCAACTGCGCGAGCGGGGCGGGGGAGCAGTCCGGCAGGGTCGGGCTCGACACCTTGACGCCGGTCACGGGCCCGTCCGCGGCGGTGCCGGTGTGCGTGACGGTGAAGGTCACCTTGGCCTGGTTGCCGAGTCGCACGATGGGCTGGTCGACCGCCTGGGCCAGGGTGATCAACGGCTGCAGCACGGTCAGCGTCACCGGGTCCGCGGTGCCGGTCACCGGGTCGCCGTTGATGTCCGCGGCCGCGGCCTTCGCGGTCAGCTCGACCTGCCCGGTCTTGGTCGGCCGGGCCGTGCACTTGACCTGGACCGACGCGCCCGGGTCCAGCGACGGGATCACGGGGGCCTTGCAAGTGTCCGGAATGGACACCGCGATGTCCGTGAGCGTCTCCGAGGCCTGCGTCCCGGTGTTGGTCACGTCGAACGTCAGGCCGACCGTGTCGCCGAGGTACAGGGTGTCCTTGTCGGCGGTGGTCTTGACGGTGACCGCCGGGTGGATGACGGTCACGGTCACCTGCTGGCTCCGCGCCGTCACCGGCTGGCCCTGCCCGGTCCCGGTCATGACGCCGTAGCTGTCGAAGTTCTGTGCGGGGGCAAGGGTGACGCAGTCGAACACCATCGGTTTGCCCGGCGACAGCGTGGTTCCCGGCGCCTTGCAGTCCGTCGCCGCGCCGCCGACCACGTCCTGGTAGACGACGTCGGTCAGGTCGCTCTCGGTGTTGTTGGTCAACCGCACCGAGAACGTCACCGGCTTGCCCTCGCCGACCGCGAGCTTGTCCGGCACCCGCTCCACCGTGTACGGCGCGGGCAGCACCTGCACGGTCGCGCTCGCCGTGGCGCTCACGGTGTTCTTGCCGCCGGTCGTGCCGGTCAGGTAGGTCCCGGTCACCGTCGCCTCGGTGGTGAACTGGGGCTGCACGCGGGCCGGCTGGACGCAGGTGACCGGGGTCGACTCACCGGGTTGCAGCGCGGGCAGGGTCGTTGGCGTGCACCGGATGCCGTCGTCGTCGCTGTCGGCGTTGCCGTCGTCGCGGGTGACCAGGTGCAGGCTGAGATCGCTCAACGGGAGCGAGCCGGTGTTGCTCACCTGCACCTGGAAGGTGGCCAGGTCGCCCTGGGTCACAGCCTGCGCGGGCCCGGTCATCTGCACCGACACCTGCGGTGCGACGGTCTCGGCCAGCACGATGCTCTGCACGACGACGAAGTCCTCGACGCTGTTCACGCCCACCTTGATGTCGCCGCTGCCGTTGTCGGTCAGCGCCGGCTGCACCGTCTTCGCGTCCACGCTCATGTTGTTGACCGGGTGCGTCGCCGGGTCGAGCGGGTCGAGCGCGCCCAGGGCGCAGGACCGGAAGAAGTCCGAAGTGGACTGGCCGGAACAGGGCTCGGTGGCGGGCTGGTCGTCGACGGTGAACGTGTCGCCGCCCTGGCGCCAGTCGCCGTCGAACGCCGTCACCCCGAGCACGGTGGCCGCCGTGGACCGGTTGCGGGCCACCCCGGGGAGGGTGACGCTCGTGCCGGTCAACGCGGGCGTGAGGCCGGGTAGCAGGTTGTCCACCAGCGGCGGGACGCCGGGCAGCAGTGGCTCGATGAGCCCGGCCAGCAGGGCCGAGCTGCTCGGCATGTCGTCGGCGTAGATGTCGATCACGCGTGGGGCCTGCTGGTCGCCGTGCGGTTGGCCGTAGTCGTAGACCACCTCGATCGACCAGCCGCCCGCGCACCCGGGTCCCGTCGGCGCCCACACGTTGCTCACCGACAGCGTGATCGCCTTGCCGGTGGGCGCGTGCGCGAACGCGTCCGTCACGTCGGACCAGGCCGTGTAGATCCGGCTCGGCTCGGCCAGCCCGTCGGTGGTCCGGAAATGGTCGGGGCCGCGGGTGATCGGATCGCCGCCGTCGACGGAGAGGTCCACCTGCTGCGTCTCGGGTGACGGCGCGGCCGGCGGGGGCGGCGCCTCGCCTTGCAGCAATATCGGGCGGATGCAGTTGATGCCGGCGAAGCCGAGGAAGGTCCCGGTGTGCCCGCCCCAGTTGAGCTGCGCGTACTTCACGGTCGCGCCGTCGGGGATGGTCACCTCGGCACTGCTGGAGTCGAAGGTCTCCGCGCGGTCGTCGCGGTCGGCCAGGTACATGTAGTAGCCGTCGTTGTTGCCGCTGTTGTCGAGCAACGCACTGCTCGACGGACCCTGGCCCCGGGTCGCGGCCTTGCAGTCGGCGGGGGAGTTGTCGCCCGCGGTCTCGTCGCCGGTCGGGCAGCGCAGCACGCTGTTGCCCGCCATGACGACGTCGCCGTACACCGCGTCCCGGTAGGTCGGCTGCACGGTGGGGCTCAGCGGGTCGGTGCTCTCGTCCGCCACGTGCTCGGCCGGGGCTCGCGAGGAGTCCGGTGTGGACTGTGTGAGCCCCAGCGGCGCCGCCAGCAACAGCAGCAGGAAGAAGACGACCGTGTACCGGGGCATGGGCACTCCCTGAGCTGTCAGTGCTCGGTGATGGACGTTCGGCGCCACCGGGGCTGGGGCGTCTCCAGCGGTCTCTGCACGGAGTCGTGCACGTCGAGCACGGCCGCCTCCACCAGCGGCGCGGGCTTGCGCAGCCGCGACGGCAGGGCGGGGGCGGTGATCGTCATGTCGACGGCCGAACGCATGGGGACGCCGAGCGCGCCCCACAGGTCGGGACCGCCGCTGACCGGGGACCAGCCGAGCCGCACCGGGAGCCCGGCGCTCTGACCGGCGAGGCTCCCGCAGAGGTGGTCCGGGCCCAGCACGTCCTCGTCGGCGTGCGCCTCGAGCACCGCGCCCAGCAGCTCCTGCTCCTTCTCCGTGTCCGTCGCCCACGTCGTGACCAGGTACGACACGTGGTAGAAGTGGACCGGCGCCATGGAGCCGGTGACCCGGCCGTCCTCGTTGCGCATCCTTATCCGGGCGGCCGGCATGCCGACCGGGGCGTCGGCGATCCCGTACTGGAACACGTTGACCAGCCCGGCCCGCGGTGGGCGCTGGGCCTTCGCCAGCTGGATGGGCTGCTCGAAGCCGACAGCCGTGCCCGGCGGCAGTTCTGCCGTCAGCCACTTGCGGATCGAGGACGCGAGGTCGGCCAGCACGCCATGAGTGTCGGTCGCGGCGCGGGCGCGGACAGCGTGGTCGTGGCCCGCCGCGCGGTCAGTCGCGGTTGCCTTCGAGTGCAGCCGTGGCTGGCCGTGACGTTGCGCGTCGACGCCACGCGCGACGGCGCGGGCCACTGCGAACCTGATCCCAGTCTCAATTCACGTCGGAACTGCTCGAACTGGGAGACTCGATGGCCAACTACTTGGCTCCAGGTGTGTATGTCGAAGAGGTGTCGTCGGGGTCCAAACCCATCGAGGGTGTCGGCACCGCGGTGGCCGGATTCATTGGGTTCGCCGAGAAGGGACCGATTTCCGAACCGACCCTGATCACCAACTGGACCCAGTACACCCGCACCTTCGGCGGGTTCGTCGAAGGCGCCTACCTGCCGCACTCGGTGTACGCCTATTTCCTCAACGGCGGTGGGTCCGCATTCATCATGCGACTGCCTTCGGGTATGGAGGAAAACGGCGACGGGCCGGTGCCCGGCCAGGCCGCGATCCCGGCCGCCTCGGGCGACGACGGCCGCCCCGCGTTCGAGGTTCGGGCGATCTCGGCGGCGAACGAGGGCGAGCTGACCGTCTCGGTCGGCGAGGCGAGCGAGCCCGCCGACGGCAACTTCCGCCTCGACGTGCTGCAGAACGGCAAGGTCCAGGAGTCCTTCGACAACGTCACCGTGAAGCGCGGGCCGAACAACGTGGCCACCGTGGTGCAGAAGCAGTCGAAGCTGATCACGCTGGACCAGACCAAGGGTGGCACGCTGACCGCGCCGCGCAAGGACACCGTCACCGCGCTCGCCACCCGTGCGCCCGAGCCGACGCCGGTGCCCCGCTCGACCTACATCGGCAATCCGTTGGACCGCACCGGAATCGGCGGCTTCGAGGCCATCGACGAGATCACCATCGTGGCCGCGCCGGACCTCATGTCGGCCTACGAGCGGGGCCTCATCGACGACGACGGCCTCAAGGCCGTCCAGCTGGCGATGATCGCGCACTGCGAGCTCATGTCCGACCGCGTCGCCATCCTGGACCCGCCGCCTGGGCTGAACTCCCAGGAGGTGCGGGCCTGGCGGACCGACATCGCGGGCTACGACTCGAAGTACGCGGCGCTGTACTGGCCGTGGGTCGAGACCATGAACCCGGACACGGGCCAGAAGATCGCGCTGCCGCCCTGCGGGCACATGGCGGGCATCTGGGGTCGCACCGACCAGACCCGCGGGGTACACAAGGCCCCCGCCAACGAGGTCGTGCGCGGCGTGGTCGGGTTGCAGACCGTGATCAGCCGCGCCGAGCAGGAGCTGCTGAACCCCATGGGCGTCAACTGCATCCGGGCGTTCCCCGGGCAGGGCATCCGGGTGTGGGGCGCGCGAACCCTGTCCAGCGACCCGGAATGGCGCTACATCAACGTGCGCCGGCTGTTCAACTTCATCGAGGAGTCGATCCTCGGCGGCACCAACTGGGTGGTCTTCGAGCCCAACGACCAGTACCTGTGGTCGGCGGTGCGCCGCGTGGTCGGCACCTTCCTGCAGCGCATGTGGCAGTCCGGCGCCCTGGTCGGCCGGTCGGCGGACCAGGCCTACTACGTCAAGTGCGACGAGGAGAACAACCCGCCGGAGTCCCAGGACACGGGGCACCTCTACATCGAGATCGGCATCGCCCCGGTGAAGCCGGCCGAGTTCATCGTCTTCCAGATCTCCCAGATGCCGCACGGCGCAGCGCTCGAAGAGTGAGCGTTCACCCCAACCCAGCAAGGAGTGAGCAATGGCTTTGCCCGGTGGACGCCAACAGGGCGCCCGGTTGGACCCGACGAACACGCTTGTCAGCGCGGCGCGGTTCTACCTTCAGTTCGATGGAATGACCGGCGGCGAGATCACCTTCGCCGAACTGACCGGCATCGTCTCGGAAGTCGAGGCGACCGAATACATGTCCAGCGGCTCCTTCGGGGTCACGCTCGGCAAGCAGTTCGGCAAGAACAAGCCGCCGACCGTCACGCTCAAGCGCGGTGTCGACATGGACCTGACGCTGTGGAAGTGGCACAAGGACGTGCTCGACGGCAAGCCGACCGCCCGCCGCGGTTGCACGCTGACCCTGTGCGACACCTTCGGCACGCCGAAACAGGCCTACAACCTCGTGAACGCGTGGCCGACGAAGCTGTCGATCAGCGGCATGAAGGCGGGCGGCAGCGACACGGCCATCGCCGAGGTCACGCTCACCTGCGAGCAGATCAACCTTGATGAGCAGATCAAGGGGAAGCCGCCGACATCATGACCGTCGCTGTTGCCGAGCAGTCCGGGTTGCGCACCGAATACCCGTTCCAGCTGCCGCGCGGATTCGTGGACGAGCAGGGCGGGGTGCACCGGGAAGGTCTGCTCCGCCTCGCCACGGCGAAGGACGAGCTCACCGCGCAGGCCGAGCCGCTGGTCCGGCAGAACCCGGCGTACCTGTCGATCTACCTGATCATGCGCACGGTGACCAAGCTCGGCACCGTGCCCGTGATCGACCGGTTCGTGGTCGAGCACATGTTCGCCTCGGACCTCGCGTTCCTGCAGGACCTGTACCGGCGGGTGAACCAGCAGGGCAACACCGAGGCCGAAGTCGGGTGCCCGCAGTGCGGGCACCAGTTCCTCGTGGACGTGACGGGAGAGGCATCGCCGTGATCGGGACGCAGTCGACCGACCGTTTGTGGGAGGAGATCGTCTACATCGCCTACCACCTGCACTGGTCCCTCGACTCGATCCTGGAGCTCGACCACCCGACCCGCGCGCGGGTCATCAAGGAGATCGCTGACATCAACACCCGGCTCGTCGACCAGGACCGGCAGTCCGCAGAGGAGGTGGCATGATGATCCGCTGGCCGTGGCGGCGTCCCCGCCCGAAGGCGACCGAGTCCGCCGCCCCTGCTCCTGTCAAGTCCACTGTGGACCATTCGGGTGGTTCGGGCGGTCGGTATCGGCCGGCGTGGCGGTCGCTGCCACCACTGCACACCAGCGTGTCGGAGGCGGCCCCGCTGACGCTGAGCCGGGCGCCGATCTCGGTGGTGCAGCGGCTGCGGGTCGCCGACGTGCGGGCCGGCGCCGCGCCGCTTTTCCCGGGCCGTGTCAAGGGAATCGTGACGGCGACCCCGGTCGGCCGCGACCTCGTCGACCTGCCCTTGCGGCGCCCCGTCGACCGGCCGGAAGCGGACTCCCAGGCCGGGGAGTTCGTCGACGAGCCGGGGCTCGACGAGCCGTGGTTCGATGTGGGTGCCGAGGTCGTCGAGGTCGCGCCCGAGCGGGACCTGCCCGAGCTGGTCACGCCCGCGGACCTGGCGCCGCCACCCGTGCGGGCGGTCGTGGTCGAGCCGGCGTCGCCGTCGCCGTCACTGATCGTCGCGGCGGTACCGCCCCCGCAGCTGCCGGAAACCCCGGAGTTGCCGTCGAGGTACCTGCACATCACGTACCGGCAGCAGGACATGCAACTCGCCGAGATGTACGAGGAGGCGAACGAAACCCCACCGCCGGAGCCGAACACCTACCAGCGAACGGCTCCAGTCGAGTACGTGGCGCCTGCGGCCCCGGTGGTCGCCGACCTTGCGGACACTTTCGAAGCCGCATCGCAACCGCCGGACGTGGCGCCACCGACCCCGAGGCGAAGGCCGAGCCTCGCCGAGAGCCGGCGGGCCGGGATCAGGATCAAGCCGCGCAAGCCGCATGTCGAGGGCGCCGACGCGGCTCCGGCGAGCACCGACTCGCCCGACGCGCCCGGCTCACCCGACTCACCCGGAGAGGCCGCGCCGGGTGAGCCGGAACCGTTGGTCATGCAGGCGCCGGTGGTCGTCGATCGTCCACAGGAGACTGAAGCTGTTCCGGTCGAGGTGGCGCAGGGCAGGACGCATGAAGACCCGCCAGTTCCGGCGCCGCTTCCCTTTGTCGAACACGCCGTGGCCGAACCGGCCCGGCCCGCGCTCGAGCCGCCGGCCGTCGTGGACGAGCCGGATGAAACCCCTGCGCCATCACGGTTGATCGCCCCGACGACCACCCAGGTGGTGCCGGCGGTGGTGCCGGTCAGCCGGGACGCCGGTCAGCCGATGGCCGAGTTAGGTGACCCGGTTGTGGCTGCGCCGCCGGAGGGTCCGACCGACCTGCCGGTGGCCGAGCGTCCGGTGGTGGCGCCGATCAGGTCGAGCGATGTGGTCGTGCCGGAGCCGGTGGTGGATCAGGAGAACCAGGTGCGGCCGGAGATCGTGTCCGGCACGGAGAAGTCGGTCGGCGAACCGGTTGTGCCAACGCGGCTGATCGAGCCGGTGTCGGCGCAGGCGGCGGACGCGCCCGAGGATCGTGGGCGAGTGGCTGACGGGCCGGCCACTGGCCACCGAGAGGTGGTGGTGCCTGCGGCCGGTGATCGGGTTGAGCCGCTGCCGTTGGCCGGACCGGTGGCGGCGCAAGGAAAACCGGTGCCGGCGGATCGGCCTCAGCCTGCCGATGGACCGATGCCGGCGCGCGGGTCGGTAGCCGACCCCGTGGTGTCCGCCCGGCTGATCGAGCCGGTGCCGGCGCCGAGCACCCCGGTGGCGGCCGAGGAGCGGACTGACCTGGTCGTGCCCGCGCGGGTGGTCGAGCCGGTACGACACGATCGCACCGAGGACGAGCCCGGGCGCGCGGAGCCGGTGACGGAATCGGTTGAGCCGGTGGCAGCCCCGTTGTCGGGCAATCCGGCGGACGTGTCGGACGACCATGGTCCGGAGGCTGAGCCTGAGCCAGCCGATGTCGGGTCGGACGCCCCAGCTGGGCCGGCACGATTGGTAGGTCCGGTGGCCACGGCGTCGCACGGTCGGTCGGAGGACCGGGCCGAGCGTGCTGCCGAGGAGCCGGTGGTGGAGCGCCCGGATGCGGCTGCGCCCGTCGTGGCTACGAAAGTAGTCGAACCGGTGGCAGCGCAAGGAAATCCACTGCCGCTGCCGGTCGTGCGGGACGGCCGACGCGGCGCCGAGGCACCCGTGGACGGGTCGGGTGAGCCGGTTGTGGCTGCGCGGCTGATCGAGCCGGTGCCGGCGCAGGACCACCCCATCGCCGTGGCGGACAACCGCGGGCCCGCCACTGAGAAGTCAGCGCCATGGGCCGGGTCGGGGGAGCTGATCGTCCCGGCGCGGGTGGTCGAGCCAGCGCTCCCCAAGGAGGCAAGGCCTGCTGTCGATGAGCCGGTGGCTGATCGGCGGCCGACCGGGTCGAGCGACGTGGTCGCGTCCGGCCGGTTGATCGAGCCGGTGGCCGCGGCACCCCAGGGCGATCCGGTGGAGATGCCCGGGCGTGCCGTCGTGACGCCGGTGAGTGTGGCTAGCCCGCCGCGGGCACTCGGCGCGGATCACGTTGCACCGCAAGGAACTGAGGGCGGCTTGCCCTTGGCCGTTCGGCCCGTCGAGGCCGACCGGGGATCGGCCGCACAGGGCGGCCTCTCGGAGATCGTGGCAGAGATTTCGGAGCCACACCCTGGTGGCGGGCTCGACTTGACCACCACGCCGCAGCTCGCCCCCACCGCGATCGCCGCGATGGGTGCGGCGCTGGGGCGGGCGGCCACCTCGATCGTCGAAAGCGTGGCGCCGCCCGCGCTCGTCGCACCCATGCGCCGGGCGCTCGGCGTCGACATCGCCGACGTGCCGGTCCGGCGGGGTGCTCCCGTCTCCGTGACGGCGAACCGGTTGCGGGCGCGGGCGTTCACCGCGGGCGGGGTCGTGCACCTGCCGGACAGCGCGGGCGCGATGGACAGCGGCCACGCGGCTCCGCTGCTGGCGCACGAACTGACCCATGCCGCGCAGCAACGGCATTTCGGCGTCACGCTGCCCGGCCTGGAGACGACGACGGGCAAGCAGTTGGAGGCCGAAGCCGTCGCGGTCGAGCAGTGGGTCGCCGGGGGGAGCGTCGGCGCGCCGCCGGTCGTGTCGGGGCACGGCGGGCGGGTGCAGCTCGCCGACGAGGACGACGAGGCCAGTACGTCCAAAGAGGACTCCGAAGAAGACGAGGAAGACAACGAAGACGCGGACGTCGAGAAGAAGGCGGAATCGGGCGGCGAGTGGTCGTTCGAGGTCCCGGACGACGTGATCCCCGGCGCGGGACCGGGCGGCATGTGGGGAATGTTCGCCAATGCCGTGCCAGGCTTCGAGAAGCCGGAGCTCAGCGACGACATGCCGGACCTGTCGGACCTGTCGCCGGCGGGCCTGCAGCAGATGTTCGCGCGGACCGCGGGCTCGGGCGGCCCCGGTGGTCCTGGCGGTCCGGGTGGGCTTGGCGGACCTGGGGGTCCAGGTGGACCGGTTGTCGGCCCGAAGAAGGGCGGTGGCACCGCACCGGTGCCGGCCGGGAACACGCCGGCGGACCTGGTGGCGGCCATCGTCGACGCGATCGCCGATCGCCCGCCCCGGCGCTGGCTGGACCTCGACGACCTCGACCACTACGACGAGATCGCCCAGCGCATCTACAACACGTTGCAATCCCGGCTGCGCTACGACGTGCTCCTCGAGCGCGAGCGGTCCGGCACCCTCATGGATTTCGGCTGAGGAGCGAGCATGGCGAAACCCAACAACAAGAGCCCGCTGGTGCTGGCCCAAGGCACGGCGCAGCGGTTCGTCGTGCGCGCCGGTTCGCACGAGCTCGGCGACTGGGCGGCGGTCAGCGGCCTCGAGGTGAAGTGGGGCATCGCGGATCATCGGGTGGGCGATTCCGACCAGTACTTCAAGTTCGCCATGGTGCAGAAGTACGAGCCGATCAAACTGCGCCGTGCCCTCGATCCCGAGGGTTCCAAACTGGTGCAGCAATGGCTCGACGACGTGCAGCGGCTCGGCGCGCTGCCCGAGGACGGCGCCGTCGACATCGTCGACAGCGCGACTGGTCAAGTACTGCTCACGTGGACGCTGAAGGCGATGTTCCCCATCCGGTGGAAGGTCACGGACTTCGAGGCGAGCAACGCGAAGCCGTACGTGGAGACCCTGGAGGTCGTCCACTCCGGACTCCTGACCGGCGCCTACCGGGCCCAGGCCTGACCGCATTCGAGACCGAGGAGAACCAATGGGAACACCACCACCGGGTGCGCAGCCGTCGCTGGGGATGGCGGCCCGGTTCCAGGTCAGGGTGTGGACGCTTTCCTTCGCCATGAACCTCGGTCTCTGGTCCTCGTGCAAGGGCCTCGAGGTGAAGACCAAGATCCACAAGGCGTACAACCCCGGGAACTACTCCTACGAGCGGATCCTGTTCGCCGACATCAGCTACCCGACGGTGAAGCTGGAACGGGCGATGGAGAAGGAAAGCAGCCAGGCCGTGCAGAACTGGCTGACGACGTGGTGGCAGCCGTGGGCCCAGCCGGGGTTCAACCCGTTGTCGGGCTACAGCCCGGCGCACGAGATGTTCGGCTCGCCCAACTTCGTGACGATCACCCTGCTCGACGCGGCCTGGGACGCGGTCGCCTCGTGGACGTTGCGCAACGCCTACCCGGCCGGCTGGTACGGCCCGAGCATGTCGGCGAGTGACAGCAAGGTCGCCATCGAGCGGCTGGAGATCGACCACGAAGGCTTCCTGGACCTCGACGGGATCTCGATGGGCAATCCGCTGTCCGGGATGCTGGAGAGCCTGGCCGGTGGCGGCTTGGCTGCTCTTGCGGGCGGCTTGGGGCTGGGCGGTTCGGGCTCGGACTCGGGTTCTGGTTCGGGTTCCGGCGCCGACGCCGGCTCGGGCAGCGGCGGCAGCGGCGGCAGCGGCGGCAGTGGCAGTGGCGCCGGCGGAGGGGCCGGCGGGGTCGGCGTCGGGAACGCGGGATCCGGTGGCGGATCGGACGACCGGGGCCGGAGCGCCGGAGTGGGCGCGGCGTCGGGCGGCGCGGGGAGCCGGGGATCGGGAAGCGGGGTCGGCGGGGCCGGAGCCGCTGTCGGCGGCGCGATGGTCGGCGGGGCGATGGCGGCCGGGATGGGCAGCCCGTCGCGCGGCACAGCCGGGGTGGGCACCGGCGGTGGGGGGTACGGGCCCTCGGCCGGCGCGGCGATCGGCGGAACGGGCGGCGGCGGTCGCGGCCACTCCGGTGGCGCGGCGATCCTCGGCGGTGAAGGCACGGGTGACGGCGGCGGCCACTCCGGGAGCGGGCATTCGGGTGGCGACGGCGCTGCGGGCCCAGCGATGAGCGCGGCGATCGGCGGTGGAGCGGGCCGGAGCTCGGGGCACGGATCGGACGAGGCGGGCGGGGCCGCGCCCCTCGTCCCGAACGGCCCGTCGAGCAGCCGATCCGGCGGCGCGATGGGCACGGGTGGCGCGGTGGGCACGGGTGGCGCGGTGGGCGGCGCGGGCGGCAAGGCGAGTGGCGGTAAGGCAAGTGGCGCGATCGGCAAGGCGGACGACGAATGAACATCAACCCGCTGCAGTTCGCGAACGCGGGCCTCGGCTTCCTCACCGGCAACGTGCCGGTGTCGCTGACGTCGACCGAGCCGCCGTCGCTGGACCCGAACGTGCCCCCGGACCTGCTCCCGATCCTGCCGTTCAGCATGAACCCCAAAGGCGTGAAGCTGGAGAAGGGGAACAAGACCGAGTCCGACCGGGGCGTGATCGCCACGACCCTGCAGGACGCGCTCCGCGCGACGGGCAACATCCGGCTCCAGCTCAGCGAGGCCTTCTTCCTCGGTGCCGGCTTCACCACCCTGGCCGTCGAGCAGCTCATCCGGTGGGCCACGCCGCGGCCGATGTCCGCGACGGACGCGCTCAAGGCGAACAACGTGAACGCGATGACCAACGCCATCCAGCAAGCCGGGCAGAACTACCTGAAGAACATGGCGGGTGGCAACAGCACCGCGGGTGGCTGGTCGACGCCCTCGACGAAGAAGCCGACCATCAACCCGGCCGACGCGATGCTGAAGATGCCGGTGTACTACCGGCTGCCGGTGCTGCGGTTCATGTGGGGCTTCGGTGCCCCGCTGAACAACGAGCTGGTCAACCTGGAAAAGGTCAGCGTCGACTACCAGCGCTTCGACTTCAGCGGGACCCCGGTCTGGGCGAAGGTGAGCCTCACCCTCGTCCAGTTCTCCCAGCCGGCCCCGCTCACGAACCCGACCTCCGGTGGCGTGACCGGCCGGAGCAAGCACGTGGTGAGCCAGGGCGAGAACGTCATCCAGATCGCGACCCGTGCGTACGGGTCGCCGAACGCGTGGCGGTGGGTCGCCGAGGCCAACGGCATCGACGACCCGCTGCGGGTGAAACCGGGCCGGACGCTGATGCTCCCGCCCCCCGGCGAGGCATTGGAGGTGACGGCATGATCCCGGACCCGTCGGAGCAAGAGGAGTTCGTGGCCAACACCGAGCCCACAGGCCGGCCGGCCGTGACGGTCGACGGCAAGATCCTGGCCGACGACGCCGTGCACCGGTTGCGGCGGGTCGTGGTCGACAACGACCTGCACCTGCCGGGCATGTTCGAGCTGACCTTCATGGACAACGACGGTCTCGCGGTGAGCAAGGCGGGCATCCAGATGGGCTCGGAGGTCACCGTGATCGCGGTCGACCACATGGCCCGGGCGTGCACGTTGATCGTCGGCGACGTCACCGCGATCGAGGGGCAGGTGCAGGGGATGACCCTGCTCACCGTGGTGCGCGGGTACTGCGGCGCGCACCGGCTGCAGCGGGCCCGCCGCAGCCGCAGCTTCATGAACGTCACCGACGCGGACGTGGCCAACCTGATCGCCGGGCAGAACGGCCTGACGATCGGCGAGGTCGTCGCCACCAGCACCACGCACTCCTACCTGGCCCAGGTGAACCAGACCGACTGGGAGTTCCTGCAGGCGCGGGCCCGGGAGATCGGGTTCGAGATGGGTGTGGAGAACGGGCGGTTCTACTTCCGGCCGGGCGTCAACAGCTTCGTCGAGGCCGGCGGCGGGAAACTGGGCATGGCCCGCAGCCTCCTGCAGATGGCGAGCGGCGCGATGAGCGCGGTGACCGTGCAGTTCCCCGACGACCTGCTCAGCTTCCGGCCGCGGTTCACCGCCGGGAACCTGACGCCCGACGTCGAGGTCCGGGTGTGGGATCCCATGGCGCGGACCGCGTCGGCGCACGACGTGAGCACCCCGGCCGAAGGCGTGGACAGCGCGGCGTACCTGGGCGGGATGTTCACCTCCGGTGGCCTGGGCTCGGCGCTGGACGGGGCCATGCAACAGGCGGAGGGTGTGGTCGACTCGCTGAGCCTCAGCGGGCTCGACTCGGCCGTGAACACGGTCGAGGGCAGCGTCAACGACACGCTCGCCCAGGCCTCCGGCGGCCTGCTCGGCTCACCGGTCGGGTTCCTCGGCCCCACGGCCAGCCCGACCGCGCACATCGTGGTCGACCGGCCGATCGCCAACGACGACACGATCGCCACCGAAGGGCCGATGGTGGCCCGCGCGCTCGGCACCGACTTCGGCAGCACCTACGCCGAGTGCGAGGGCGAGGCGCGGGGGAACGCGGCCATCCAGCCCAATGTGGACATCGACGTGCAGGGGGTGCAGGGCCTGTTCACGGGCAAGTGGCAGGTCTCGCGCGCCCGGCACGTCTTCGACGACTCCGAGTACGGCTACCGGGTGATCTTCTCCGCGCACGGGCGCCAGGACCGGACGATGCTGGGCCTGACGTCCAAGGGCACGCGGTCGAGCGACCGCAACCCGGTGCTGAGCGGCGTGGTCTGCGGCGTGGTCAGCGACTGCAACGACCCGCTCGCCAAGGGCCGGGTGAAGGCCACGCTCCCGTGGCTGTCCCCGACGTTCGAAACCGACTGGGCGCCCAACATCCAGTTCTGCTCGGGCCCGCGCAGCGGCGCGATCTTCATGCCCGAGATCGGCGACGAGGTGCTGATCGCGTTCGAGTTCGGCGACGTGCGCCGGCCCTACGTGCTCGGCGGGATGATGAACAACTTCACCCAGTGGAGCATCGCCAAGTCGGGGCCGATCTTCGCCGGTGGCCTGGCGGGCCTCGCCACCGAGGGGATGATGATGGGCGGGCAGATGGCCGGCGCCGCGCTCGGTGGCATGGTCGCCGGACCGCTCGGCGGCATGGCCGGCGCCGCGCTCGGCGGCGAGCTGGCCCGGGAGGCGGGCAACGAGGCCGTCGAAGCGGTCTCCGGCAACGCCATCGTCCCGGGGATGGTCAGCGAGGTCCACCACCGCGGCTTCGTTTCCAGCACCGGGAATGCGTTGCTGTTCTACGACGTGCCGATGATCCCGCCGCTGCCCACGGCCGCCGACGTCGGCTCGGTCACCGGTGCGGACCTCGACGCCGGCGGCGGCACCAGCGACGGCGGCATCGACATCGTCGACCCCGCGGCCGGTGCGTTGGCGTCCGCGGTGCGGATCGGGGCGCAGACCGGCGAGACCGCGGTCACCATCGACCAGGTGAGCGCCGGGATCAACATCACGGCCTCGCCCGTGCTGGGGGCGCCGGAGTCGATCCTGCCGAACATCAACATCGTGGCGCAGAACGGTTTCCTGAACATGGCGGTCGGCGAGGAAGGCTCGATGCTGATAGACGGCGGCGCCGCCCTGTTCATCAAGTCCGCAACGGCCATCACGCTGGACGCCCCCACGATCAACATCGTCGGCCTGCCGCTGATCAACGGCGTGCCGATCCCACTGTAGGAGTCCGCATGAACGACGACGAGTTCATCGGTCGTGGTTGGGCGTTCCCGCTCGACGTGACCGCCAACGGCACGATCGCCACCCTCGGCGGGCCGCGCAAGCTGGAGCAGGCGATGGCGCTGGTGCTGTCCACCTACCCGGGGGAGCGGCCCTTCCGGCCCGCGTTCGGCGCGCGCTTGCGCGACTTCGCCTTCGACGGGGCGAGCGAGCAGACCTTCTCCGCGATCGACTGCGAAGTCCGTGCCTCCCTTCGGATCTGGGAACCGCGCGTGGACGTCGGTGACGTCACCGTCTACCCGGCGCCGAACCAGGAGAACCTGTTGCTGATCGACATCACCTACGTCGTCAAGGGCGAGAACGACCGGCGAAACCTGGTCTACCCCTTCTACACGATTCCCGACGAGGGGGACTACTGATGGTGCTGCCCGCCCCGAGCCTGGACGACCGCCGGTTCCAGGACTTCGTGGATGACGCCAAACGGTACGTGCAGCAACGCTGTCCGGAGTGGACGGACCACAACGTGTCCGACCCCGGCGTGACGCTGATCGAGACGTTCGCGTTCATGACCGAGCACCTGTGCTACCGGCTCAACCGGGTGCCCGACCGGCTGTACGTGAAGTTCCTGGAGCTGCTGGGGTTGCGCATGATGCCGCCGACGCCGGCCGAGGTGCCGGTGACGTTCTGGCTGTCCACCCCGGCCCGCGCGCCGCTGGTGATCCGGCGGGGCACCAAGGTGTCGACGACGCGCACCGAGAGCGAGGAATCGATCATCTTCTCGACGCTGGCCGACCTCCCCGTGGTGCCGACGGCGATCAGCGCCGTGCGCCGGGTGACCGGGTCGGACGTGGCGAGCACCAACCAGACCCCGGCCTTCGAGCTGGGTGAGGAGTTCGACGCGTTCGACGAACCACCGCAGCTCGACGACGCGTTGCTGCTCGGGCTCGTGGCGCCGGCGCCCAACTGCGCGCTGCGCATCGACTTCGTCGGCGACAGCGCCGGGGTCGGCGTCAACCCGCTGCACCCGCCGCTGGTCTGGGAGGCGTGGTGCGGCGAGGACTGGGTCGAGTGCGAGGTGACCACCGACCAGACCGGCGGTCTGAACCGTCCGGGCCGCATCGTGATCCACCTGCCCGGCGGCCACGAGACGAGCATCATCGACGACCAGCGGGCGGCGTGGGTGCGGGTCCGCGTGATCGAACCACTGCCGGGTCAGCCCACCTACAGCTCCTCACCGCGGGTCCGCTCGCTCGCCGCGGCCACGGTGGGTGCGACGGCGAAGGCGCTGCACGGCGAGATCGTGGAGTTCGAGGACCTCGGCGAGTCCGAAGGCGTTCCCGGGCAACGGTTCCAGCTCGCGCGTACCCCGGTGCTGGGCGGGGCGCACCCCGCGGTGCTCGAGGTCGTCGACGACGCGGGCTGGCAGGAGTGGACGCGGGTGGAGAACTTCGCCACCAGCGGGCCCGACGACCGGCACTTCGTGCTCGACGGGGTCAGCGGCGAGATCGAGTTCGGCCCCGCGGTGCGGCTGCCCGACCGGCGCCTGCACCAGTACGGCGCCGTGCCCCCACGCGGTGCACGGGTGCGGATGCGCCGCTACTTCTGCGGTGGCGGGGTGCGTGGCAACGTGGCCCGGCACGCGCTGGACACGCTCAAGTCGTCGATCCCGTTCGTCTCGGGCATCACCAACCTGCACCCGTCCGCGGGCGGGGTCGACGGCGAGACGCTGGAACAGGCCAAGGCCCGCGGCCCGATCATGCTGCGCACCCGCAGCCGCGCGGTCACCGCCGAGGACTACGAGGCGATCGCGCGTGAGGCCGCGCCGGAGGTCGCGCGCATCCACTGCTTCACCGCGGGCGAGGACGACGTGTCCAGTGGCGCGGTGAAGGTGCTCGTGGTGCCGGCCGCCGCCCACAAGAACGGGCAACTGCTCTTCGCCGACCTCGTGCCGTCGGAGAGCACCCTGGCACGGATCTCGCGCCGCCTGGAGGAAGTCCGGTTGGTCGGGACCCGCGTCCTGGTCGAGCCGCCGCGCTACCGAGGGGTCACGGTGATCGCCCGGCTCATCGCCCGCACCCGGCTCGACCCGGAGGTCGTGCGCGCGCGGGCGCTGGACGCGCTCTACGGCTACCTGAACCCGTTGACCGGCGGGGACGAGGGCGCCGGGTGGGCATTCGGGCGCCGCCTCGCGCACGGCGAGATCTTCGCGCTGCTGCAACGGGTGCAAGGGGTCGACGTGGTGGAGGACGTCCGGATCTACGGCGCCAACCCGGTGACCGGGGAACGCGGCGCCGAGGTCAAGCGGCTGCCGGTCGGACCGGGCGGGCTCGTGTTCTCCTACGACCACCAGGTCCGGGTGGAGACGTCATGACCGCCACCGACCTGACCCGGGTGCCCCGGGCGTGGACACCGCCGGACCTGCCCTCGCCGTACCCGTTGATCAACTACCTGCCGTCGGTCTTCGCCGACAGCCCGTTCGCCGTGCGGTGGACCGCGGGGTTCGACGACGTGCTCGCGCCCTTCATCAACATGATCGACTGCGTGCACGGCTACATCGACCCGATGCTCGCGCCGGAGGAGTTCGTGCGCTGGCTGTCGAGCTGGTTCGGCGTGCTGCTGGACGACAGCTGGCCGATGTCCGCGCAACGGGCCGTGGTCGCCGAGGCGGTCGACCTGTTCCGGATGCGCGGCACGATGGCCGGCCTGCGCCGCCACCTCGACGTCGTGATCGACGGCGAGGTGGAGATCAGCGAGAGCGGCGGGATCTCCTGGTCGCTGCGCCCGCGCCCGGACCCGCCGACCGACGTGGACCACTGGGTGCACGTCATCGTGCGGCCCGCTCAGCCGGGCACGGTGTCCGAGGCGGCCGTCGCCGCGGTCATCCGAGCCGCGAAACCAGTGCACGTGAGGCACAGCCTGGAGGTGATCGAATGATCATCTGCACCATGTGCGGCAACCAGAACGACGACAGCTACGCGTTCTGCGGCGACTGCGGGAAGTTCCTCGAGTGGAACGGGGAGAAGGTCGCGCCGCCACCGGAGGTCATCACCGTCGTCGAGGAGCCGCCACCGCCGGTCGAGGAACGCCTGACGTGGTGGCAACGGGTGCGCAAGCGTATCCAGTCCTGGTTTCCCGAGCGGGTTTACGTGGCACCGCGGCACGAAGGCAACACGGCCACGGCGGTCGCCGCGTGGGCGTCGAGCGAGCCGGTACCGGTGCCCGCGCCCGCCCCGGCCGGTGCTCCACCGCCACTGCCACCACCGCCGGGAGGAGCGGCCGCGCCACCCGCTCTGCCACCGCCACCCGGTGCCAAGGCCGCGCTCCCGCCACCGCCCGGTGCGGCCGCCGCCCTGCCGCCGCCACCCGGGGCTGCGAAGGCGTTGCCACCGCCGCCCGGCAAGGCACTCCCGCCACCGCCGGGGGCGGCCCTGCCACCGCCCCCTGGTGCAGCGCTGCCGCCACCGCCTGGTGCGGCCGTGCCACCGGCACCCGCCGCGGCACCGCCCCCACCGGCGGCCAAGGCGGTACCGCCGCCACCCGCGGCCAAGCTGCCGCCGCCGCCCGCGGCGCCGAAGCCGTCGCTGCCCGGCGGGTCGACGCTTCCGCCCCCACCCGGCGGGAGCATCGCCGTGGCCGCACCGGAGCAGGCGGCAAAGCCGACGGTGGACCCGGAGCTGGTCGCGTCGCTCGCCGTGCCGGTGAGCGGGTTGGCCGAGGCCCGGCCCGAGCAACCGCCGGAGGTCGCCCCCGCCCCCGCGATCAAGAAGACCCGGGCGATCGTGCGGACCAAGCCCACCCGCCGGCTCGAGCCGGGGGACCTGGTCTGCGCGGTCTGCGGCGAGGGCAACGCGCCCACCCGCAACTTCTGCAGCCGCTGTGGTGAGTCGCTGGCCGACGCCGGCGTGGTCCACCTGGTGTGGTGGCGGCGGATCTTCCGCCGCCGCAAGAAGAAGCTGCCGCTGGGCACCCGGCCGGGGGCCAAGGGCACGCGTGAGCACCGGGCGGGTCAGACCCGGCAGCTCGTGCGCCGCCTGCGCGCGGTCGTGTTGGTGGTCGGCGTGTTCCTCGGGTTGATGTTCATCGCGTACCCGCCGTTCCGGGAGACCGTGCGGGACAACGCGGTCGCGCTGTACCGCAAGATCGTGCCCACCATGGACCCGGTGCGGCCGTCGGTGGTGCAGTCGAGCACGGCGAACCCGGGCCACGGCGCCAACCTGACCGTGGACACCTACAAGGACACGTACTGGATCGCCGAGGCGGACCGCGACAAGCCGAAGATCACCTACCGGTTCGACGACAGCGTCCTGTTGCGCAACATCATCCTGTACTCCGGTTCGAGCAACTCGTTCGCCGAGGACGGCCGGCCGTCGATCCTGCGGCTGACCTACAACACTGGCAAGAGCGAGACCGTCACCCCGACCGACAGCTCGACACCGCAGACGATCCAGCTGAAGAACACCACGCTCGTCTCGTCGGTGACCCTGGAGGTGGTGGACGTCTACAACGGCACGCAGCGCGACACCGTCGCCATCAGCGAGGTGGAGTTCTTCGCCCTCAAGTGAGTGCGGTGTCCTGGCGGGCAACGGTCTCCGCCCGCCAGGACAGCTTTCCCTGGCCGGGGAGCTGGCTGCGTCCGCGCTGATCACGCGACCGACATCGGGGAGCCTGAGTGCCATGGCAGTGAGCGCGACTCTTCGCACGACGGAGGTCCGGGTCGCCCCCGGCGCGGGGGCGCGGTGCCACGTGCTGGTGCGCAACAGTTCGGCCGTCGTCGACCAGTTCGTCTTCGCCGTGCGCGGCGACGTCGCCGACTGGACCCAGATCAAGCCCGCGCGGGTGAACCTCATGCCCCAGCAGGAGGTCAGCGTCGAGCTGACCTTCATGCCGCCGCGGTCCTGGGAGGTGCTGGCCGGCGAGCACCCGTTCGCCCTGCAGGTGTCCTCGCGAGAGGATCCGGGCGGCTCGGTGGTGCAAGAGGGCACCGTGACCGTCGACCCGTTCACTGAGCTCGACGCGGTGATGGTGCCGGAGACCTCGAACGGAAGGCGGACCGGCAGGCACACGATCGCCATCGACAACTACGGCAACCACAGCCACCGGGCCGAGGTGAGCGCGACGGACCCGGACGCGAAGCTGACGTTCCGGGTGCGCCCGCACGCCCCTATGCTCGAACCGGGCACGGCCACGCTCGTGCGCATCCGGGCCCGGCCGAAGCGGTACTTCTGGAAGGGCCCCGAACGGTTGCTGCCGTTCACCGCGCACGTCGTCGCCAAGGACCACGAGCCCATCGACGTGCCGGGCGCGTTCAACCAGGGACCGCTGATCCCGCGGCGGGTGTACTGGCTCATCGCGATGTTGTTCACGCTGATGTTGATGCTCGTCCTGCTCATCACCTTCTTGTTGCGGCAGAAGCCGGTCTCGATCGCCACCATCTCGCCCTCGGTGACCAGCACCCCGACCTCGACGTCGGCGACCCCGACCACGACCAGCACGCGTCCCCGTCCCACCACCACGGCCAAGCCGACGAAGCCGGGCGGGGGAGTCAACAACGCCAACGGGAACGGCGGTGGCAACGGCAGCGGCGACGACGCGTCCAACCGGTCGAACACCACGACGTTCACCATCAACTCCGGCGCCTACCCCAACGTGGGCGGCGGCCCGCAGCTGTTCTCCTACGTCGTACCCGCCGGCCCGAACTACCGGGTCACGTCGGTCGTGCTGCACAACCCGGCCGCCGACACCGGCCAGGTCCAGCTCCGCCACGGCAACCAGGTTCTCGGCACGTACGACCTGGCGCAGGTGCACGGCGAGTTCGCCGTGCAGTTGCCGGATCCGCCGCTGGTGGCCCCGGGTGATCGGGTGACCATGGCCGTTTCGTGTACGAACAGGCGAGGCGCATGCACGCCGAGCGGCCAGTTCACCGCCGCCCTGGTCCGTTGATCCCGTTGCCGCACGAGAGCTCCCGGCGCCGGATCGGCGCCGGGAGCGGTTTGGTTCGGCCCGCCCGTGGCTGCGTCAGGCCTCGGCCACCAGGGTTCGGTAGGTGTCCTCGGCGCGGACGGCGGCGGCGTGGTTGCCGGTGCGCAGCCGAGCGGCGGCCAGCATTGTCCACAGTCGACTGTCCAGGTCGTCGATGGTGACGCCGCGCTCGCACGCTTCGATGGCCGCGCCCCAGTCACCGCCGGCCATGGCGGCGTGGGCCAGCACGACCGCCGCACCGGCGGCCAGGCCGCGCAGGGCCTCGCGCTGGGCGAGCAGCCACTCCTCGGCGCCCTCCTCGGTGAGCAGCTCGCCGTGGTACAACTCGAGCAGGCGCTGGCCCAGCGCGGTCGCGGTGGCATTGTCCCCGGCTCGTCGAGCGGTCCGCCAGCGGTGCGCGGTGTCGGTGAACTCGAGGACGTCGACGAGGCTGCCCGCGGGCAGGCGCAACAGGTAGGCGTTGCCCTGCCGGACGATCCCGTGCCCGGGCGGCAAGTGCTTGCGCAGCAACGCACGCAGGCTGGAGATGGCCACCTGCAACCGGTGCTTGGTCCGCTCGGCCGGGCTGTCCGGCCACAGGGCGGTCACGAGCCGCTCCTCGTGGACCGGCTGTCCACAGTGGAGCGTCAGCATCCGGAGCACGCGCCGGGCCTGGGCCCGCAGCCCGCTCAGGTCGACCTCGGTCCCGCCGATGGTCACCGTGTAGCTGCCCAGGCAGCGCACCACGACCAGCGGTTCGCCCCCAGCGCAGGGCGCCGGAGCGGCGGCGGGCGCGCGCAACACCGCCAGCAGCTTCGACCCGTGCTCGCGGGCGCGGTCCAGCACGGCGGCGGCGAGCAGGCGTTCGACCTCCGCGCGTTCCACCGCCACCCGGCGGTCACCGCGGCGCTCCAGTTCGTCGACCAGCACCAGGTGCAACCAAGCCTGCGGCACCCGGGCGTCCAGCGCACGCGCGCGCATCGACGCGGTCGAGAGCGCGCCGATCGCGTCCTGGTCGGCCCGCAACCGGCCTACGGCAAGGAAGGCACCGGCCAGCAAGGCACCCCACTTGTCGCCGATGCCGGAGCACTCTTCCACGATGGCCGCGGCGTCGGCGCAGCCGTCCGGGTCGATCACGGCGGTGGCGGCGCGGGCCACGCGGGCGAGCCACAGCCAGCCCGCGCGTTCGCAGTCAGCGGCCAGCTCCGCGAAGTCCGAAACCGTGCCGGTCCCGCGCGCGATCGCACCCAGCGCGGCGACCAGGAGCCTGCTCGCCAGCGTGACGAAGCCGGGCGGCCCCGCGGTCAACGGGCCGCAGAGCTCGAGGGCCAGCGACGGCCTGCCGTCCAGCATCGCCGCGACCGCTCGGCCCAGTGTCCACTCCGGACTGTGCGCGGGCACCGCGCGGTTCAACAGCTTGGCCGGGTGGCTGCGCACGGCGTCGGCGACGTGGCCGCAGATGTCGCCCACCAGCGGGTGGACGGGACGGCCGGCCCAGCGTGCCACGCCGGATCGCTCGAGCGCGCATTGCCAGCGCTGCACGGGATCCGGCAGCGCCGTCTCGGCGCGCGCGTAGTTCTCGAGGGCCTCGTCCAACCGGCCCTCGCCCCGCAGTCTGCGGGCCTCGGCGAGTGCCACCCACGGGTCGTCGGTCTTGTTTTGGACGGACTGCGCGCCGAAGCGGTGCAGGACACCGGCCGCGGCAACCCAGTCGCCCGCACGAGCGTGGCAGCGGTACGCGTCGGTCCACCGGCCGGCCTCGGCGAGGTGCACGGCCGCGCTTCGGTAGGCCTGGTGGGCGCGCCGCGCGCCGGTCCGCTCGACCAGCAGTTGTTCGAGGTGTCGCTGCAGCAGGCCGTGGAACCGGTGCGAGCCACCGCCGTGGCGAACTCGGAAGGTCAGCGCCTGCCGCGCGGTCAGTTCGGCGAGGAGGCGGTGGCTGTCGGTGCGGCTCAGGGCGGCGTCGCAGAGCGGTCCGTCCAGCACGCCGAGCGGGCTCGCCGCGATCATGAACTCCCGCAGCGCGGTCGGCAACGGGTCGAGCACCTCGCGGGTGAGGAACGTCGCGAGGCTGGGGGAGTGCGCCGCCTTGAGCGCCGCGATCCGTTCGGCGGCAGGCAGGAGGGCCGTGTCGGCGTGCAGCAACCGCACGATCCCGAGGTGGCCTTCGGTCCGGTCGCACAACTCGGCGGCGAGCTCCGGGGCGAGCGGGGCCCGGTACACCTGGGCGAACAGCTGGGCCACCTCGTGCTCGCGCAGCCGGAGGTCGTCGTGGTCGATGCGAGGAACGTCGCCACCCAGGCCCGCGACCCGCTCGTCGCGTCCGGCGAGGACGAACCGCAGCGACGGCGGCGCCTCGGCGATGAACCGCGCCAGCGCGTGCTCGGCCGGGGTCGCGGTGATCGTGTGCGTGTCGTCCAGGTGAAGCACGACGTTCGCCATGTCCGTGCCCGCGAGGGCATCGAGCAGGGCATCCACGCGCCGCGGGACGACCACGTGCAGGACCCGGGCCAAGCGAGCGACCAGCTCGGCCTCCGTGCGCACGTGCGCGCCGAGCGGGCACGACAGCACGACCTGGCCGGGCGGTGCCAGCATCGCGAGTTGCTCCAGGAGCACCGACTTGCCGGAGCCGGCGGGGCCGACCACCAGACAGGCCCGCGCGGAGGCGAGGAGATCCGCTTTGACGATGAGTTCGTCCCGGTGCAGCCGCCCGGTGGTCCGGGACAGCGTCATCGGGGAGTCGAGCCACTCAGACGGCACCAAAGTCACGGCCATGAGTCAAATGGGGCCGTACGTGCCGACACGACCAGGAAAGTACCTACGCGAACACGTATGTTCGGCGGTCCCGTCTAGGGGTGTGACCAGGGACGTTGGGGTACCCGTGGGGGCAACCCCGACGGGCTCGACGCGGCGGCGCGAGCCACCTGATCGGCCCAAATGCACAGTTGCCTGCTCGTCTTGGTGACTTGAGGTCAGCAAGCCCGGGGACACCCTAGGACCGTCCGGGGTGCGCCGCCGGCGGCAAACCGGTGATGCCCGGTACGCACCTGGCGCTCGCGGTTGTCCCATTGGTTGGGAATCCATTGGACGGACGCGACTTCGCGGTATTCGGCGGCTTCTTCGCCGGGTGGATTCGTCACGCTCCTCGACTTGCTCCGGAGCGAGGCGACTCCTGCCGCCTATTGCCCGATGATGGGGGAATCCCGCTAGAAATGACTACAGTGAGTAAGCACCATGATCGGGCGAAGACAGTAGGATTTCGTCATGGCCGCCCCGCAATTGCTGGAAAGAGACGCCGAATTGGCGGCCTTGGCGTCCGCAGTGGACGCCGCGGCTCGGGGCGGCGGCGGCCTCACCGCGATCGTCGGTGCGGCCGGCCTCGGCAAGACCCGGTTGCTCGCCGAGGCGGTCGGCGCCGCCACGGCCGCCGGCTTCGACGTCTACACCGGACGCGGGTCGGAGCTCGAGGAGGACATCGCGTTCGGCCTGGTGCGCCAGCTGTACGAGCCGCACCTCGTCCGCGCCGCGCCCGACGAGCGCGCGCGCTTGCTCAAAGGTGCCGCGGGCAAGGGTGCCGCGGCGGTGCTGTCCGACGCGGGCGACTACGGCGAGGCACCAGGTGACTACGCCATCCTGCACGGCCTGTTCTGGCTGACGGCGAACCTGTGCGAGGCGCGCCCGATCGCGCTGGTCCTCGACGACCTGCACTGGGCCGATGCCGCGTCCCTGCGGTTCCTCGCGTACCTGTTGCCGCGGCTGGGTGCGTTGCCGGTGGCGGTGCTGGTCGCCTTGCGCCCCGGGGAGCACAACGCCCCGCAGCACCTGCTGAACCAGATCGTCACGGACCCGGGGTGCACCGTGCTGCGCCCGGCCCCGCTGACCAAGGAGGCGAGCGGGCACCTCGTGCGTGGCGTGCTGGCCGGGGCCGGTGAGCAGGCGTTCCTGAACGCGTGCCATTCGGCCACGCAAGGCAATCCGCTGCTGCTGCACGACCTCGCGGTGACGATCAAGGCCGAGGGTCTGGTCCCCACCGCCGCGAGCCTGGCCATGGTGGACGTCCTCGGCCCGCGTGCGGTGTCGCGGCGCGTTTCGTTGTGGATGAACCGCCTGCCACCCGCGGCCACGGCCCTCGCGCAGGCGGTGTCGGTGCTCGGCGACGGCGCATCCCTGCAGAACGCCGCCGACCTGGCGCGCCTGTCGCATGAGGACGCCCTGCGCGCCGCCCAGGACCTGGAACGGGCCGACCTGTTCCGGACCGAGGTGGACGGTGACCACGCGGTCGGGCTGCACCGCGTCCGGTTCGGCCACCCGGTCGTGCGGGCGACCCTGTACGAAGGCATGGACCCGGCCGACCGCGTGGACGCGCACCGCCGGGCGGCTGCCTTGCTGCGCGATCGGCGCGAACGGGCCGAACACGTGGCCACGCACCTGCTCCGGGTGCCGCCGGCCAACGACGCCGGCGTGGTCGAGGTCCTGCGCAAGGCCGCCGAGGAAGCCCTGGCCCACGGTTCGCCGGACAGCGCGGCCACGTACCTGCGCCGGTGCCTGGCCGAGCCGCCACCGGTGGCCATCCGCGCGGACGTGCAGTGGGAACTGGGCAAGATCATGACCCTGGTCGACACGGCCCGCGCCGCCGACGACCTGCGTGTGGCGCTCGCGCTCGCCACGACGGCCGGACGACGCGCGCAGGTCGCCGTGCTGCTCAGCACCGCGCTGATCTACCTGCTGCGATTCGACGAGGCGGAGCAGGTCTGCCTCGACGCGCTGGCCGACCTGCCGCCGGGCGACGCCGCGCAACGTGGTCCGTTGGAAGCCAACCTCCTGCTCATCCCGATCCTGCAACCGAACCGGCAGGACCTCGCCGAGCGTCGGCACGCCGCGCTGGCCATGAGCGGTCATCCCAGCCCGGGCGGCGGCGCGCTGGACTGCCTGCTCGCCGCGCACCGCTCGTGGCGCTGCGACCCGGGCGGCGTCGAACTCGCGTTGCAGGGCTTGAACAGCGGCGTCGTCGACCAGGTCTACCCCGAGACGATCGCCATGCCGGTGGGCTGGATCGTGCTGATCCACGCCGACCGGGACGAGGCGATCACCACCATCGACGCCGTGGTGGCCCGGGCGCACCAGAACGGCAGCGTCAACACCATCGCCACGGCCCACGTGCTGCGGGGGCTCGCGTGGTTGTGGCGCGGGCAGCTGGTCGAGGCGGAGGCCGACATCCAGGCCGGTATCCAGAGTGCCGACGCGGCCCGGGTGGAGCTCGCGACCCTGCTGGCGCAGTGCTTCCTCGCGGACACCCTGATGGAGCGCGGGCGCCTGGACGAGGCCGAGGCCGCGCTGGACTCGCTCGGGCTCCCCGATCCGGTGCCGCACTTCGGTCCCATGTTCTGGTACCTGGATTCGCGGGCGCGCCTGTTGCGCCGCCGTGGCCAGGTCGCGGAGGCGTACGCGATGGCGCTGGCCACCGGTGAACGCCTCGCGATGCACGACGCGCAACGGGTCCCGTCGTTCAGCTCGTGGCGCCTGGAGGCCGCGTTGTGCGCGCACGCACTGGGTCGCGGCCGGCAGGCCGTGGAGCTCGCGGACGAGGACCTGGAGCTTGCCCGGCAGTGGGGTGCGCCGCGTGCGCTCGGCCGGGCCTTGCGGGTGGCGGGGCAGGTGCGCCGCGGGCCCGCGGGCCTGGCCCTGCTGCAGGAGGCCGTCGAGGTCCTCGAGGGATCGCCCGCGCGGATCGAGTACGCGCGTTCGCTGGTCGAGCTCGGCTCGGCGTTGCGGCGGGCCGGATCGCGGGTGAGCGCGCGGCGGCCGCTGATCGACGGGCTCGCCATCGCGGAGGCGGCGGGAGCGGTGCCGTTGGTCGAGCAGGCCCGCGCCGAGTTGCGCGCGGCCGGCGCCCGGCCCCGGTCCCCGGTCGCGGCCGGGCCGGCGGCACTGACGCCGAGTGAACGCCGGGTTGCCGAACTGGCCGCCGCGGGCAACACCAACCGAAACATCGCCGAGCAATTGTTCATCACCGTGAAGACGGTCGAGGTGCACCTCACGAGTGCCTACCGAAAGGTCGGCATCCGGCACCGCGATCAACTGGCCACTGCGCTGAACGGCGGTGGTGCCGAAGGGTGATCGACACGCAAGGCAACCGAGTAGATTATTCCTGACAATCCTTGCGCCGCCTGGGTGACGAATTAGGCCATGTCGTTGAAATCAACACGCTCCGTAGACGTAGCGGGTTCGTCCGATTAGCCTAGGGCGGTCGATTCGTCAAAAACGTTCGCTTGCCGCTCACGAGGGCCACCGCCGGTCCTCGTGTCGAAGCGAAGGGGGTCGTCCTATGACGTCCGCGACGTCCGTGCTGCGCCGACCCGACCGGCGACTGCCGTCGGAGGTGACGAGTTTCGTCGGTCGAAGACGCGAGCTGGCCGAGGTGCGCCGATCCCTGAACGGCGCGCGGCTGGTGACCTTGACCGGCATCGGCGGCGTGGGCAAGACACGGCTGGCGTTGCATGCCGCGGCCGGTCTTCGCGCGGCCTTCCCGGACGGTGTCTGGCTGGCCGAACTCGGCGACCTGCCCGACCCGGACGCGCTGGCGGACAAGATCGCCGCGGTGTTCGGCTTGCCCGCCGACGCGGGGCACCCGCTGGCTGCCCTCACCGCTTTCCTCGCCGACAAGCGCCTGCTGCTCGTGCTCGACAACTGCGAGCACGTCCTCAACGCGTGCGCCGCGCTGGCCGACCGATTGCTGTCCACCGTCGCCGGGCTGCGGGTGCTCGCCACCAGCCGCCAGCCGCTGGAACTCCCGGGGGAGCGGACGCTGCCGGTCGGTGCCCTTGCCGTGCCCGGCCCGGGTGGTGCGTCCCGGCCGGGCACGCTCGAGCAGTACGACGGGATCGCGTTGTTCGTCGACCGGGCGCGGGCGATCCAGCCCGGCTTCACCCTGAACGAACGCAACTACGACCTGGTGGTCGAGGTGTGCCGCCGGCTGGACGGGATCCCGCTGGCCATCGAGTTGACCGCGGCCCGGCTGCGGTCGTTCTCGCTGGCGCAGTTGCTCGACCGGCTCGAGGACCGGTACTCGCTGCTGACCACGGGCAACCGCGGCGCACCGAAGCGGCAGCAGACGCTGCAGGCGCTGATGGACTGGAGCTACCAGCTGTGCACGCCCGAGGAACGCACGCTGTGGGCCCGCCTGTCGGTGTTCACCGGCGGGTTCGAGCTCGCGGCCGCCGAAGCGGTGAGCGGCACCGGGTTCGACGGGACGACGATCGTGGATGCGTTGGCGGGCTTGGTGGACAAGTCCGTGGTCGCGCGCACGGAGACCGACGGGCGGACCAGGTTCTGGATGCTCGAGACGATCCGCCGCTACGGCATGGACCGGTTGACCGAGGCCGGTGAGCGCGACGAGGTGCGCCGCCGCCACCGCGACTGGTTCAAGGACCTGGTGGCCACGGCGGAAGCGGAGTGGGTGGGGCCGAACCAGGTCGCCTGGCACCGCAGGTTCGCCGCCGAGGGGCCGAACCTGCGGCTGGCCCTGGACTACTGCCTGAACGAGGACGGCGGGCAGCAGGACGCGCTCGAGTTCGCCACCTCGTTGTGCGTGCACGGCCGGGGGTGCACCTCGCTGGCCGAAGGCCGCCGGTGGCTCGACCGGGTGCTCGCGCAGGTGCCCGAGCCCACTTCGGCCCGGGCGAATGCGTTGTGGGTCAACGGATGGCTCGCGTTGCTGCAGGGCGACTGCCCGGCCGCGCGGGTGTTGCTCGACGAGGCCCGCGCACTCGCGCAGCGCCTCGGTGACGCGCCGGCCATGGCGTACGTGGTCCAGTTCTCGGCGCTCGCGGACCTGTTCGACGGCGAGTTCGCGGCGGCCGTCGACGGGTTCGCCGACGCCATGCGTCGCCACGAGGAAGTCGGTAACCCGAACGGGCTGCGGGCCTCGGCGTTGCAGCGGGTCATGGCCCGCTGTTTCGCGGGCGACGCGGTAGCCGCGGCCGCGATCAAGCGGACCCGGATGGTGCTGCGCCCGACCCCGAGCCCGGTGACGGGTGCCTACTTGTCCTGGTGCGACGCCATCGAGCGGTTCATCCGCCGCGACCGCGGCGACGCGAGCGGGCCCGCGATGCAGGCGTTGCGCATCGGTGCCGACGCCGGCGAGCAGTGGCTGGTGGCGTTGAGCATGGAGACCCTCGCGTGGCTCGCGGCTGACGCCGGCGAGCACCTGCGTGCGGCGCGGCTGCTCGGCGCCGCCGAGGCGGCGCGGCAGGCGATCGGCACCAAGCTGTCGGGCCTGGCGTACCTGCGCAAGCACCACGAGGTCAGTGAGCGGGTCGCGCGGTCGGTGCTCGGCGACGCGGCGTTCGAGGCCGGGTACCGCGAGGGCGCCCGGATGAGCGAGAGCCAGGCGATTTCCTTTGCCGCACCGGGCAAACCGGCACGGCAGGCGCCGGGCCGGGCCGCGCGGGGCGACTCGGCGCTGACCACCCGGGAACTGGAGATCGCCGACCTCGTGGCCCGCGGCCTGAGCAACCAGGAGATCGCCGACGCGCTCGTGATCGCGCGCCGCACGGCGGAAACGCACGTGGGCCACATCCTGGCGAAGCTCGGCTTCAGCGCCCGCGCGCAGATCGCCGCCTGGACGTCCGAACACCGCCCGTCGGCCGGGCGGTGACGCGGATCAGCTGGCTCGCTCGTGGGTGATCCACGTGGCGATCTGCGTGCGCCGGAGCAAGCCGAGCTTGCGCAGGATGTGTTCCACGTGGGCGTCGACGGTTCGCTTCGAGATGTCCAGGGCGTTGCCGATGGCCTGGTTGGTCAGCCCTTCGCAGACCAGTTCCGCGACCCGGTGCTCGCGTGGCGTCAGCGGTACGCCGCCGACCGGCCGGACCTCGTCGAGACGGCCCTCGTCTAGACGGTGCGGTGCGGTGCCGGTCGCGAACTCGACGACCTCGTCGAGGGACAACGCCGCGCCGGCCGCGCGTGCGGCCGCGAACTGGCGATCACCGCATTCCCTGCGCAGCAAGCGTTCCCGGGTGCGGTGCGGGTCGACGCTGGCGCCGAGGTGCGGTGCGTCGGCCGAGTCCCAAGTGGACCGCCAGAACCCGAGCAGCCGGGCCGCACGCGAGTGGTCCTCGCGCACCAGGGCGCACTGGATCAGACCGTCGAGGCAGAACGCGAGCCACCAGTGATCGCCGGTGTCGCGCAGGTCGAGCAGCGCCTGGGCGAACAGCTTCTCGGCCGCGTCCACGGCGTCGTCGCGTAGGTGGGCGGCCGCGGCCAAGGCGGAGCTCAGCGGCGACCAGCCCGGGCCGGTCATGCGTGCCGCCAGCTCGGTGACGCGGTGGACGGCCGAGCCGTCCTCGGCGCTCCAGGCGAGCACGGCCATCAAGCGGATGCATTGGCGCAGACCGAATTGGTCTCCGCGTTCGGCGTGGCGGCCCAACGCCGCGCCGAGCTGGTCCCACGCCGTTTCGACGTCACCGCAGGCGGCCGAACGCAGGGCCGCGTACTCGGTGGCGTAGTCGCCGGTGAGCTGATCGGCGAGGGCCTGACCGGGTGTGACCGGCACCAGGCGCAGGAGCGTGTCGAGGGACCGGAAGTCGGCCTCGGTGACGACGTGGACGGCGGCTGTGGTGAAGTCACGGCGGGCGCGTCGCACCGCCCGGTGAACGCCGGGGATGCCCTCGTCGCGCAGGCGGTCGAGCAGGTGCTCGGCGACGCCGGCGAAGTGGACCGCGTGCCGCTGCCGGTAGCGCTCGAGCGCACCCGCGCGTCGCAACTTCTCCGCACCGAACTGCCGGATCGACTCGGTCAGGCGATACCGGGGCTCGACGCCGCAGTCGCGCCGGAGGACCACGGACTTGTCGATCAGTTCGGCGAGCAGGTCGAGGACGTCGTCGCGGGCGATGTCCTCGCCTTGGCAGACCAGTTGGGCGTCGGCGAGCCCGAACGTGCCTTCGAAGACCGACAACCGGGCCCAGAGTTCGCGCTCGGCGGGGGTGCAGAGGGCGTAGCTCCAGTCGTTGAGCGCGCGTAGCGAGCGCTGCCGCGGGTGTGCGACGCGGCTGCTGAGGTCGAGCAGGTCTCGGTCGTCCAGTTTGTGCAGCAGTTCGGTGAGCGAGGAAGTGCGCAACCGTTGTGCGGTCAGCTCGATCGCCAGCGGCACGCCGTCGAGGTGGGTGCAGACCGCCGCCACCTTGGTCGCCGTGGCCGGCGAGAGCGCGAAGCCCGGCACCGCGGAGTGCGCGCGGTCGACGAAGAGCCGGATCGCGCCGAAGGTCATCAGGTGCCGCGGCGATCCGATGGGTTGCTCGGGTAGTTCGAGCGGCTTCACCTCGAACACGTGCTCGCCGAGCATGCCCAGCGGCTGGCGGCTGGTCGCCAGGATCCTGGTGGTCGAGGTCAGCTGGAGCAGGTCGGTGACCAACCGGACGCAGTCGGTCAACAAGTGCTCGCAATTGTCCAGTACCAGCAACGCATTCGTGCGGTCGAGGTGCGCGGCCACCGCGGCGGCGTCGCCCGGGCCGAGCCCGATGGACGCCGAAACCGCGTCGAGCAGGCCCATCCCGTTGCGCAGCGGCGCGAGGTCGACGAGCCAGGCGCCGCCGGGGAAGGTCCGGGCCGTGCCCGCGCCGAGCTGGGTGGCGAGCCTGGTCTTCCCGACCCCGCCGACGCCGACGAGGGTCAGCAGCCGTTCGTCGCGCAGGATCCGGCGCGTCTCGCCCAACTCCCAGTCGCGGCCGACGAAACTCGTCATGGGGACCGGCAGATTGCCCACGCGTCTGCCCGGTCCTCGAGGCATCCCTCGCTCCCAACGTCGTCGCGGTGTTCACCAACAGGCGCAGGGTTAAACGACGGGAACGGCCGGGGGTGACGTCAAGTGCGAAACGCAAGTCGCACGGCCCGAGTTCACCGCCCGCGACGACGACCGGCCGAACGCGCCGGTTCCGCCGGCGTGGTGATGCCCATCGTCCAGCGGCGGAATAGTGGGACCGTATTGTGTGTTGATCAGCTAGGAGGGTTCCAAGCTGGAGGTATGACGTGGCTGCGCAGCCGGACGACCTGGTCAAGGTCGACTCCGATGTCCCGGAGCTGAGCGGGGCGGTGCTCCTGCACCACTTCGACGGCTTCGTGGACGCGGGATCGGCCGGTGAGACGGCCGTGACGCACATGCTGGAGACGCTCGAGCACCGCGTGATCGCGCGGTTCGACCTCGACGACCTGATCGACTACCGGGCGCGCCGCCCGGCGATGACCTACGACACCGATCGCTGGATCGGCTACGACGCGCCCGAGCTGGTCGTGCACCTGGTGTGGGACGCCGAGGGCACGCCGTTCCTGCTGCTGACCGGGCCCGAGCCGGATCGCCGGTGGGAGGCCGTGGTCGAGGCCGTCCGCGGCCTCGTCGAGCGGTGGGGCGTGCGGCTGACCGTCGGCCTGCAGGGCATCCCGATGAGCGTCCCGCACACCCGTGACCTGCCGGTCATCCGGCACGCCACGCGGCCCGAGCTGGTCGACGGCAAGTCGCCGTTCGCCAAGGTGCAGGTGCCGGGTCACCTCTCGGCGCTGCTGGAGTACCGCCTGGGCCAGGCCCGCCACGACGCCGTGGGCCTGGTCGCCTACGTGCCGCACTACCTCGCGCAGAGCACCTACCCGACGGCGGCGATCAAGCTGCTGGAGGCGTTGAAGGACGCGGCCGGCGTGGTCGTCGACACCGATGCGTTGCGGGAGTCCGCCGCCCGCGCCGAGGCCGAGATCGCCCGCCAGGTCGCCGAGTCCAGCGACGCGACGCAGCTGGTCCAGGCCCTGGAGGAGCAGTACGACGCCTTCGCGCGGAGCCCGCGGACCCTGCTGACCGAGGGCGAGCGCCTGCCCAGCGCCGACGAGCTGGGCGCCGAACTCGAACGGTTCCTGTCCGAGCAGTCGGAGGACTGAGCCCCGGGCGCGTCGCTTCCCTGTCCTGGCATGCGATCCGGCCCGCTCGGGGCTGTAACACTGATCATGGGCACGACGACGTAACTGGCAGACCCCGTGTGGCCGGCGGACCCCCGACCTGCTTGCCACGCGGGGTTTTCTCATAGCTCCAGAACCATCACGCGTGAGTTCTCGGTCGAGCGGACCTCTTGGTAACCCTGGGCGAGGTACATCTCGGCCGCCCGGTTCGGTCGATCGACGCTAAGTGAGGTGCGGCGGATCCCGGCCGCGCGAGCGGCGTCGTGAACTGCGGTCATCAAAAGCCTGCCGGCACCCTTGCCGCGCTCGGCCGCGTCGACGCCGACCGCCAGTTCGGGGATGTCCTCGCTGACGAAGCCGTCGGACCGCTCGTCCTCGCCGAAGAACCGCACCCACGCCACACCGACCGGCCGCTCGCCCCGCACCGCGATCACGCCCACGTCCGATGGCCGGGGCCAGCCCTCGACGTAGTGGCGCACCCGCGGATCGGCCAGCAGGTCTTCGCGGGTGCGCCGGTAGTACGGCGAGTTCGCGATCTCGACCATCGTCTCCAGCAGGAACGGTAGGTCATCGGCCGTCGCCGGCCGGATCGTCACATCTGCCATGGTCGGCAGTCTTGCGGTGGTCCGGACCAGCAGCAAGGCGGCCCCTGAGCCGATTTCAGGGATCGCCCGGATGTGCGTGCCCATGTCACCGACAACAGTGTCAGGACGTGACCTCGACCAAGACCAAGACATCCCCGCGCTGGCGGCAGACGGTCGTCTGGTTGCACATCGTGTCCTCCGTGGCGTGGATGAGCCAGGCGCTGGCGTTGCTCGTGCTCATGTCGCTGGCCGCCGTGACCACCGATCAGGACACCCGCGTCGCCGCCACCGCCATGGCGCGGCGCCTGGACATGGTGCTGCTCGCGCCGATGGCCAACGTCGCCGCCTTCACCGGCCTGGTGCTCGCCGGGGCGACCGCGTGGGGCTACTTCCGCCACTGATGGGTGCTGACGAAGTTCGTGCTGACGTTCGTGCAGCTGTACGCGGGGATCTTCCTGTTGTCTGGCTCCCTGGACGAGTCCGCGTCGGCCGCTCGCGCGGGCGCGGCGGACGTCGTCGCCTGGCCGCAGGTGGTCGGCACCGGGTTGATGGCGAGCGTGTTGTCCTTCCAGGTGTGGCTTTCCGTCGCGAAGCCGGGGAAGCGGACGTCCTGGTCGCCCGCGGCCAAGCCCCGCACGGCGCCCAAGTGGGTGTTCGTCGCCGCGGTCGTCGCGGTGACCGTCGACGTCACGTTCGGGGTCGTGCTGGGGTATCCGTTGCCGGCGTTGTCGTTGATCGTTCTGGTTGTCGTGCTCGGTCGGCGGCGGCCGTGGGTGACCGCGGCCCGCGCCTGACGGTCGTGGCTCGCTAATTCATGGGCGCCTCGGCGGTGTCGAGGTAGGCGCGCGACTGGATCCCGTACAGCTGCGCGTAAGGGCCGCCGGCGGCCAGCAGTTCCTGGTGCGTACCGATCTCCGCGATCCGGCCTTGCTCCAGCACCACGATCCGGTCGGCCGCGCGGATGTTCGCCAGTCGGTGCGTGACCAGCACGGTCGTCCGGCGGGCGCTGGCGTGCTGGAGGGCCTGGAACACGCGGGCTTCCGCCTTCGCGTCCAGGGCCGCCGTGGGCTCGTCGGCGATGAGGATGTGGGCGTCGCGGTAGATGCCGCGGGCGATGCCCAGGCGTTGCCACTGGCCGCCGGAGAGGTCTTGGCCTTCCTCGAAGTGGCGCGACAGCAGCGAATCCTCCTTGTGTGGCAACGAATCGAGCACCTCGTCCGAGCCCGAGGCGGCGACGGCGTGCTCCCAGGCACCGGGATCGGCGCGGTCGACCCGGCCGACGAGGATGTTGTTGCGTGCCGTCATCGGCCACTGGCCCGGTTCTTGGGCGATGACGGCGATCTGGTCGTGCACCGAGGTGAGCTGGACGGTGGCGATGTCGACGCCGTCCCACAACACCTTGCCCTCGGTCGCTGGGTACAGGCCGGTCATGAGTTTGCCGAGGGTGGTCTTGCCGGAGCCGTTCTCGCCGACGAGGGCGATCACCTCACCGCGCCGCACGGTCAGGTCGATCTCCTTCAGGGCGGCGGTGGTCTGACCGGGATAGGTGAAGCTCACGCGCTCCAGCCGGATCTCCGCCGGGTCGACCGGAGCCACGAGCGACGTCGGTCGTGGCTGGCGGCGTTGGCTCTCCTTGATCAGCTCGGTGTAGAACGTGATCTTGAACGAGTCCTCGTAGATGCTGTTGACCTCGCGCATGGCGTTGGACAGCGACGTCGCCGAGGTGCGCATCGCCAGCACGGCCGTGCCGGCCAGCGCGAGCGCCAGCGCGCCGGTGTAGAGCAGCACGCCGAGCACGACGTAGGCGATGCCCGTGCCGAGCCCCGCCAGCGCGCGGCCGACGAGCCGGGTCTTGTTGCGGCGCCGGGAAAGGCGGACCTGATCCTCGGCCAGGCTCGTGCCGAGCCGCTGGTGCTCGGCGAGCAGCCGCTCCTGCAAGGTGAGCGCGTGCCGTTCCAGCGCGAGCTCGCGGCCGGTGGCCGTGTCCTCGAGCACCCACTTGCGCATGTTGCGCGAGATCGTGGCGAGGAAGTGCACGTAGTTCAGCTTGGCCACGCGTGCCGCCGCGCCACCGTCGGCCACCGCGGCGAGCAGCAGGACCGGCGCCAGCCAGAGGTTCAGGCTCGCCGCCGTCACCAGCGACGCGATGACGGCGATGGCGGAGGACACCAGCGAGGCGATCGACTCCAGGCTGGTCTCCAGCGATTTGGCCCCGTCACGGGCGCCGTGGCGGGCCAGCTCGCGGAACCCGGCGTCCTCGAAGGCGAGCAGCGGCGCGTGGACGACCGCGGCGGTGATCTCGCAGTCGGCGGCCAGCGCCACCCGGGGCCGCAGGGTGCCTTCCACCGCCTCGGCGCACGCGTCGAGCAGGGCACGCAACGCGTACGAGCCCACGACCACCGCGATCGCGGGCAGCGACGCCACCACGCGCTCGGGCGTCGGGCCATGCGCGAGCAGTTCGGTGAACACGTTGGCGGTGGCCAGCAAGCCGAACGCGGTCACGCAGCCGGACACCACGTGCACCAGGCCCGCGAGCAGCACCAACCGCGGCGCGCTCGACCAGCCCAGCCGCACCACCAGGGCCACGGTCGTGGGCAGCGAACGCACGGCGTCGCGGAACCCCGACTCGGCCACCTTCTGATAAGCCTTCGCCCACTTGGGGATCGCGACGTCCTCGACGCCGATCAACGGTGTGCTCACACGGTCTGTCTCTACCGCATGCCACCGACAAGTCGACCGCTCAACGAGTGGCGCCGTACCGCAACCCGTCGATGAGCAGCGCCACCATGCGCCGGTTGTACGCGACGCCTTCGCCAGGCACGGGCAGGCACAGGCTGGCGACGGCGTGCAGCAGGTCCTCGGGGCTGACGCCGGAACGGATGTCACCGTGGGCCGCGGCCGCCTCGAGCAGCGAACCGAGCGCGGGCCCGAACCGCTCCATGAAGTAGGCCGGCAGCGCGTCGAAGGCCGGGTCGCCGGAGTGCAACGCGGGGGCCAGACCTCGTTTGGTGGCGAGGAACCCGGTGAACCGGCCCAGCCACTTCTCCAGGGCCACTCCCGGCTCGTGCGCGGCGATCAGTGCCGGGGCCGCGTCCGCGCAGGCGTCGACCTCGTGCCGGAACACGGCCTTCACCAGGTCCGAGCGCTGCGGGAAGTGCCGGTACAGGGTGCCGACCCCGACCCCGGCCAGGTCGGCGATCTCCTTGGCGGGGGCGTCCACGCCCGACGTGCCGAAGACGGACTTCGCCGCCTCCAGCAACGCGTCGATGTTGCGGCGCGCGTCGGCGCGCGGTCGGCGGGTCGCGTTCTCGGGCACGGGCCTCCTCGTGGTTGCATAAGCGGAAAGCCGTTCCGTATAGTTGCGGAAGAGCTTTCCACTTAGGTTACCCCAGGAGGAACCCCGTGCAGTACCGCACGCTCGGCCGCACCGGCATCAAGGTCAGCCCGTACGCCTTCGGCGCGATGATGCTGGGCGCGCTCGGCAACCCCGACCACGACGACGGGATCCGCATGGTGCACAAGGCGCTCGACGCCGGGATCAACTTCGTCGACACCGCCGACGTCTACTCCGGCGGCGAGTCCGAGGAGATCGTGGGCAAGGCGCTCAAGGGCAGGCGCGACGACGTCGTGCTGGCCACGAAGGCGTCCCGGCCGATGGGGGAGGACCCCAACCGCCAGGGCGGCTCGCGGCGCTGGCTGCTGACCGCCGTCGAGAACTCGTTGCGGCGCTTGCAGACCGACCACATCGATCTTTACCAGATCCATCGGCCGGACCCGGACACCGCGATCGAGGAGACGCTCTCCGCGCTGACCGACCTGATCCGCAGCGGCAAGGTGCGGGCCATCGGTTCGTCGGCCATGCCGCCGTCGGAGCTCGTCGAGGCCCAGTGGGTGGCCGAGCGGCGCGGCCTGGAACGCTTCCACACCGAGCAACCGACCTACTCGATCCTCAACCGGGGCATCGAGGCCGAGGTGCTGCCCGTGGCCCAGCGCTACGGGATGGGCACGATGGTGTGGAGCCCGCTGGCCAAGGGGATGCTCACCGGCCGGATCCGCAAAGGACAGCAGACCGACCTGCGCCGCGCCTCGCTCTTCACCAACTTCAGCGACGAGCAGCGCCTCGACGCCGTCGAGAAGCTCGTGCCGCTCGCCGCCGAAGCGGGGCTGCCGATGACCCACCTCGCGGTCGCGTTCGCCATCGCCCACCCCGGCGTGACCAGCGCGATCATCGGTCCCCGCACGATGGAGCAACTCGACGACCTGCTCGCGGGCCTGGACGTCACCCTCACCGACGACCTGCTCGACCGCATCGACGAGATCGTCCCGCCCGGCACCGACGTCGGCGCGTCCGACCAGTCCGCGCACGTGCCCCAGGCCCTGCGGCGGGTGAGCCTGCGCCGCAGGCCGGCGGCCGAACGGGCCGCCGCCTGACCCTCCGATGTGGACCAGAGGTGACCGCCGAGAGGCGGTCACCTCTTTTTGTATTTTTCGCGGCGCTGGTGAATCCGCTGGTCGACCGGGGTTGTCGGAACCGAACGCGGCGGAGGGGCAGATGGTGAGATCCACCCGCAACGTTCTCCGGGGTCCCGTCGATACCAAGGCAGACCCGGTCACCCAGGCCGGCTCGACGCCGGCTCAGGAGGTGGCACGCGCACCAGGCCAGTGGCCTGGACTGTTCCGAGTGGAGGGTGCCCGCACCCGCACCACTCGTCTTCGACGGTGCCCTTCGCAAGCTTCGCAAGCCCAAAAATCACCCGCCACCGCATGCACGTCGCGCCGGTGGTCTGCCAGCAACACGGAGGAACATTCATGGCGGCGACGTATGGCGCCCCAGGCGTCTACATCGAGGAGCGCCCGAGCGGATCGATGCCCCTGCAGGGCGTCGGCACCGCGGTCGCGGCGTTCGTGGGGTTCACCGCGGCCTACAACGCGGAGCTGGGCGATCCCACCGACCCCGACGGCGTGAAGCCGCAGCTGATCACGAGCTGGCCGCAGTACGAGCGGATCTACGGCGGGTTCGCGCCGGGCATCCTGCTGCCGCACGCGGTGAAGGGGTTCTTCGAGAACGGCGGCGGCATCTGCTACATCGTGCGGATTGCCGGCGCCAACGCGAAGGCCGAGCCCAGGGCGCTGCCCGCGGCCGGCCGCAAGGACCTCGAGACGCTCACCGTCCAGGCCCTCGACCCGGCGGCCACCTTGGACATCGTGATCGAGCAGCAGCCCCCGGCCGAAGGCCAGGAGCCGTCGCCGGACTTCACGCTCAAGGTCGTGCAGGGCGGCCAGGTGATCGAGGAGCACACGGGCATCAGCGTCGGCAAGGGCCAGCGCGCCGCCGATCGGGTGATCAACGAGCGGTCGAAGCTGATCAAGGTCGAGGTGCACAACGCGCAGGGCCTGTCGCTCGCCGAGCGGATTCCGGCCACGGGCACGTACAACCTGCCCGCCACGCCGCCGGCGGCCAACGGCGTCTCGCCGACCCAGTTCGAGGGCTCGGAAGCGACCCGGACCGGTTACGCGGGCCTCGCCATCGCCGACGACGTGACCATGGTGGCGATCCCGGACCTGATCACCGCCTGCACGAAGGCGGACGGCTCCGTCGACTACGAGCTCTACCTCGCCGCGCAGGGCAAGCTCGTCGACTGGTGCGAGTCCAGCCGCACGAAGATGGCGATCCTCGACGCGCCGCCCGGGCTCAACGCCCAGCAGGCCCTGGAGTACCGCTCGACGCTGGCCAAGGACAGCGCCTTCGGCGCCCTGTACTACCCGCACGTCGTCGTGCAGAACCCGCTGGCCCGGCCCGGTGCGACCAACGGCGACCGGTTCATGACCGTCCCGCCGTCGGGCCACATCGCGGGTGTGTGGGCCCGCACCGACGCCACCCGCGGGGTCTGGAAGGCGCCCGCGAACGAGGTCATCCGCGGCGTCACGCGCCTGGAGACCGACGTGACGACCGGCGAGCAGGACCTGCTGAACCCGTCGCAGGTCAACTGCATCAGGTCGTTCGGCGCCAACGGCATCCGGATCTGGGGCGCCCGCACCCTCGCGGCGACCGACCAGAGCTGGCGCTACATCAACGTCCGTCGCTTGTTCATCTTCATCGAGGAAAGCATCCGGCGCGGCACGCAGTGGGTGGTGTTCGAGCCCAACGACGCGGACCTGTGGGCCCGGGTGCGGCGCACGGTCGCGGCGTTCCTCAATGGACTGTGGATGCAGGGCGCGCTGGTCGGGGCGACCGCGGACCAGGCGTTCTTCATCCTGTGCGACGAGTCGAACAACCCGGCGACCTCGGTGGACGACGGCAAGCTCGTCGTCGACGTCGGCCTCGCGCCGGTCAAACCGGCCGAGTTCGTCGTCTTCCGGATCAGTCAGTGGCAGGGCGGCACGGACACCGCCGAGTAAGAAGGGGATGAACAGTGCCTGACCTCAGCACCACCTCGGTCTTCATCTTGGAGATCGACAGCATCGAAATGGGCAGCTTCCGCAAGGTCTCCGGCATCGAGTCGGAGACCGAGACCATCGAGTACAAGGAAGTCACCAAGGACGGGCGGATGATCATCCGCAAGCAACCCGGCGCCATGAAGTGGTCGGACATCACGCTGGAGCGCCGCATCGACTCGACGCACTCGTTGTGGGAGTGGCGCAAGCAGGTCATCGACGGCGACATCGACAAGGCCCGGCGGCACGGTTCGATCGTGGCGAAGAACTCCAAGATGGAGGAGATCGCCCGCTGGAACTTCACCGACGGCTGGCCGTCGAAGTGGACCGGCGCGGACTTCGACGCGGGCGCCAACGACATCGCGACCGAGAAGGTCGTGATCACGCACGAGGGCCTGGTTCGGGCATGAGCGAAGCTTGCGAGCGAATCATGGATGTCATGCGCCGTAAGGAATCGGCACAGTCTCGCGGCAGCGAGGCGATCGCATGAGTCTGCACACCGAGTACCCGTTCACGTTGCCGAAGGGCTACGTCGACGACGACGGGACCTTGCACCGCAAGGGAGTCATGCGCCTGGCGTGCGCGCGCGACGAGATCGAGCCGCTGCGTGACCCGCGGGTCAAGGAGAACGACGCGTACGCCAACGTGATCGTGCTCGCCCGGGTGATCACCGAGCTCGGCACCATGAGCAGGCTCACCCCGAAGGTCATCGAAGGCTTGTTCGCCAGCGACTACCGGTACCTGCAGGACTTCTACCGGGTCATCAACTTCGGTGACCCGAGCGTGCTGGAGGACCTGGAGCCGGGCAGCCCTTTCCCGGAGGAGGCCGTCACGGTGGACTGACGGTCGACCTCGGCCGCTACGACGCCGAAGAGCTCTGGCGCGAGGTCACTTACCTGGCCTACCACCTGCATTGGGGCCTGGACCAGTTGCTGGACCTCGAACACGGCGACCGGATCAGGCTCCTGGAGGAGGTCGGCGCGTTGAACGAACGATTCTGGCAAGGAGTGGCCGGTGACTAACGCGCCGCGCACCCCGGACCCGCCGTTCACCGGGCGGTTCATGTTCACTGTGGACGGTCTGACGATCGGGTCGTTCACGGAGGTGAGTGGGCTGGCCGTGCAGCTCGACGTGGAGGAGCTCGCCGAGGGCGGGCAGAACCACTTCACGCACAAGCTGCCCGGCCGGATGAAGTGGCCGAACCTGGTGCTCAAGCGCGGCATCACCGACACCGACAACCTGTTCCAGTGGTTCGCCAGCTGCTCCGGCGACGGCCTCGCGGCCGGTGGCAACAAGATCGAGCCCAAGCACGGCTCGATCAGCCTGCTGGACGCGGCGGGTGAGGTCGTGCGCAAGTGGGCGTTCGTGGATGCCTTTCCGGTGAAGTGGACGGGGCCGCGGTTGTCCGCGTCGTCCCGTGACGTCGCGGTGGAGGAGTTGGAGGTGTGCCACTGTGGCTTCGCCCCGCAGAAGTAACCGGCTGGGATCCCTGCTGCGGCACCTGATCCCGGCGCGCTGGCGGCGCCCGCTGGCGCGCGCCACCGGCGCGCCGGTGGCGCGTGCGGTGCACACGGGCCGGGTGGACGCGTTGGCGGTCCGTCCGCCGTGGTGGCGCTTCACCGCTCGGATGATGGTCCGCCGTGCCCAGCTGACGGCGGACCGACCCGGACCGGCGGCCACGTCGTCGAGCCCGGGATCGGCCGCGCCGTTGATCAGGTCGAAGCTGTTGGTGGCCAAGGAGTCGCGGCTGGCGGCCCGCTCGGCAACGCGGGCATCGTCGTTGGCGCGGTCGTCGAAGTTGGCCGCTGCCTCGGGTTCTTCGCTTGTGGCCCGGGCGAAGCAGCTCATGCCGGGCAGCAGCGGCGCGGGATCCGGGGTCGCGGCGGAACCGGGACGTGCGGTGGTGGCACGGGCGGCCCAACCGGCCGAACCCGTTGCCACGACGCCGGTCCAGCGTTGGCAGGCGGCGATCGCGCGGGTGCCCTTGGAACCCGCGCGGCCCTTTCCCGCCGACCTGCGACCGCTGGTCGCCGAGCTGGCGGGCAGCGCCGACCGGACGTCCTTCACCACCGGGCCGGCGACCCGGGCGGCGTTGCAGGCCGCTGGTGCGGAAGGCGCGACGACAGGTTCGGTCGTCCACTTGCCGGAGATGCCCAGTGCCCGGCCGGATCGGATCGGCGTGCTGGCGCACGAGCTGAGCCACGCCCGCAACCCGGTGACCCGGCCGCGGTTCCTGCTGCGGTCCGCATCCGGCGCCATGGATGCCGACGAGCGGGCCGCCCGAGGCGTTGGTGCCCAGGTGCAGCGTTCGGTGGCGGCTGGTGGTCCCAGCAGATCCAGCATCGCCGGATTTCCTAGCGCTGCTAGATCTAGCATCGCTAGGAGTTCTAGCACTGCTAGTTCTAGCGCCGCTGGCAATGTCGGCGGGGCCGGCGGTACGAGCATGCTCGGCGCCGTCGTGGCCCGGTCCGTCCGCAGTGGCCCGGCACAACCAAGCCCGGCACAAGGAAGCCCGGCACAAGCAAGCATTGGGCGGCAAGGGAACAGGGCATCGATCGCACGGTCGGCGCTCACCGACCACTTCACCGACCAGCTCGCCGACCAGGCCCAATCGGTCGTCGGCGGCAACGAGGCCGTGACCGGCCTGCGGCAGCGAGCGCAGGAGGCGAAGACGGTCGCCGCCGGCATCGTCGACCACCTGCCGGTCGGCGGTGCCGGGGCGGCGGGGCTCGTCGACGCGGCCCGACCGGCCGCCTTGACCGCTCTCGGTGGCGCGCTCCCGTCGGCCCTCGCCGGCCCGGCGGCCGCGGTGGCCGACGAGGTGGCCGCCGGAGCGGCCGAAGGGCACCAGGTGATCGAGTTCGCCTCGGGTGCGATGCCAGGCATCGGCGGCGCGCTCGATCAGGTGGTGGACGGGGGCTCCCAGGCGTTCAGCCAAGCGAGCGCCGCGGCCACGACCCAGGCGGCCGGTCTGGTGTCGTCGGCCACCGGCGCCGCTCAGCAGGTGGCCGGTGCGCTCACCGGTGCGGCGGGCGCGGTGAGCCCCGCCGATCTCGACAAGATCACCGCCGCGCTCGAGGAACGCTTGCTGCGTCAGCTCGAACGGCGCGGCGGTCGTTACGCGGGGGTGTTCTGATGGCCGGACCGCAGCGCGCCTACCTGCAGACCGAGGGCGGCGACAAGATCGAGTGCATGTTCAACCCGGCCGATCTGACGATCAGCAAGCAGAACACGTGGCAGCCGGCCGGTGAGGCGAAGGGCAAGGACGCGCCGGAGCTGCGGTTCCAGGCCGGTCAGTCGGCGACGCTCGCGTTGAGCCTGACCTTCGACACGACCCGCACCGGCAAGTCGGTCACCGACCACACGAACCTGTTGCTGAACTTGATGAAGGTGGACAGCAAGCTGCCGGGCGCGGACCGCAGCCGCAACTCCGGCCGGCCGCCGTGGGTGGAGTTCCACTGGGGACCGCTGAACTCGTTCAAGGCGATCATCGAGCGCCTGCAGCTGAAGTTCACCTACTTCGCCAGCACGGGAATGCCGTTGCGGGCCAAGGCGGACATCTCGCTCAAGCAGTTCAACGACGAGGGCAAGCTCCCGCTGCAGAACCCGACGTCCTACACGCCCTCGCTGCACGCGGTGCACCAGCTGCGGCCAGGGGAGACCCTGGACCGGGTGGCGGCCGCCCGCTACGGCGACCCGAACCGGTGGCGGCTGATCGCCGAGGCCAACAACATCCTCGACCCGCTCGTGCTGCCCGAGGGCACCGTGCTGGCCATCCCCGAGATCGGGGTGCGGCGGCGTGGGGGTGATCGTGGCTGAGCAGCGGCGCCTGGACGGCGCGATCCTGACCGTCGACGGGGCTCCGTTGCGCACGGAGCTCTACGCGTTGCTGACCCTCGTGCACGTCGAGGAGTCCGTGCACCTGCCGGACTCGTTCGAGGTGCGCTTCGACGACCCGCACTTCGAGCTGTTCGACGAGGACAAGTTCACCCTCGGCACCCGCGTGGAGATCGCCTTCCGGGCCGAGGGTGACCCGGTCGTCGTCACCTCCGGCGAGATCACCGCGGTCGCCGTGCAGCAAGGCATGTCGGGCCGGCACGAGCTCGTGCTGACCGGGCTCGACCTCACCCACCGGCTCGCCCGGGGCGCCAAGTCCAAGGCGTTCACGAACATGGCCGACGGGGACATCGCCCGCCGGATCGCGGGGGAGTACGGCCTGGACGCCGATGTGGACGCCACGAGCGACGTCCGCGACCACACGCTGCAGCACGGCGAGACCGATTACGCGTTCCTGCGCAGGCTCGCCGGGCGCAACGGCTACGACCTGTGGATCACCGAGCAGACCTTCCACTTCAAGCGCAAGCCGGCCGGGCGCAGCCAGCCACCGAAGCTGACCTGGGGCGAGAACCTGCGGTCGTTCTCGGTGCGGTTCGCCTCGGCCGAGGCGTGTGACGAAGTCGTCGTCACGGCGTGGGACCCGGTCGACAAGCGGGCCATCACCGGCCGCGCGAACACCCCCGACCCCGGCTCGGACGCACCGGCCGTGCAGCAGATGGCGGCGGCGGCGAAACGCAGCTTCGGCGCGGTCACCCGCCGCGCGGGCCAGTTCCCGGCCGCGAACCAGGCCGAGGCCGACGCGCAGGCGAACGCGTTGCTGCTCAAGGCTTCCGGCGGTCAGGTGATCCTGCGTGGCGAGGCCGCGGGCAACCCGTGGCTCGGCGCCGGGCAGGACGTCTCGCTCGACCGGGTCGGCAAGCGCCTCGCGGGCAAGTACCGGCTGACCAGCGTCGAGCACGTCTACGGCGCGAACCGGCCGTACACCACCAGGTTCGTGTGCGGTGGCAAGGAACCCGACGGGCTGGTCGACCTGCTCGGTGGCGGTGGCGCGGGCAGCCCGGAGCGCCGCGGCTGGGGGAGCCTGGTCGTCGGCGTGGTCACCAACAACGACGACCGCGACGCGCAGAACCGGGTGAAGGTCAAGTTCCCGACCTTGTCCGAGGACGAGAGCACGTGGGCACGCGTGGTCGCCCCGGGGGCCGGGGACCGGCGCGGTCTCCAGTGGTTGCCCGAGGTCGGCGACGAGGTGCTCGTCGGGTTCGAACACGACGACAAGGCCCGCCCGGTCGTGCTCGGTGGCCTGTGGGGGCGCAAGGACAAGCCGCCCGAGGACAACCCGACCAAGTCCGGTCAGGTCGTCACGCGGGTGCTGGCGAGCCGCAAGAACCACCGCGTGAGCCTGGTCGACGACCCGACCAGCTCGGTGGAGATCGCGCTCGGCGACGCCGAGGTGAAGCTGCACCTGCAGGAGGACGAGTCGACGCTGCAGGGCGCGCGCAAGCTGGTGATCACCGCCGACCGCATCGAGGTCAACGCGAACCAGCAACTGAAACTCTCCGGGCAGACCGTCGACATCTCCGCAGGCGCGGCCATGACCCTGTCCGGCAAACCGATCAAGCTCAACTAGGGGGACGGCAATGCCACAACCAGCGGCAAGACAAGGCGACGCCGTGACCGGGACGGACATCCACATCCTGCTCACGCCCTCGCCCGGCGGTCCCGTGCCCACCCCGACCCCGCTGCCCTTCGCGGGCACGCTCGTGTCCGGGCTGTCGACCGACGTGATGATCAACGGCCTGCCCGCGGCGACGGTCACCAGCGTGGCGCAGAACTCGCCGCCGCACCTGGCCGTGCCGCCGATGACGTTCAGCAAGCCGCCGACCAACCAGGGCCGTGTGCTGGCCGGTTCGGTCACGGTCCTGGTCAACGGCAAGGGGATCGCGCGGGTCGGCGACCAGGTCATGACCTGCAACGACCCGGTGGACGCCCCTACCTGCACCATCACTGCCGGCTCGACGGATGTGATGGCGGGATGACGAATCCGGATCTGATCGGTTCTGGCTGGGCGTTCCCCGGACAGATCACGCCCGGCGGGAGCGTGCGGCTGGTGACCGGCGCCGAGGAGATCGACGCCGCGCTGCGGATGATCCTCTCGACCGCGCCCGGCGAGCGGCTGATGCGCCCGGACTTCGGCTGTGCCATGTGGGAGCAGGTGTTCGCGCCCGTGGACGCCAACACGCTCGGGTTGATCGAGCAGAGCGTGCGCGACGCGATCACCCGCTGGGAGCCCCGGGTGGAAGCCACCACCGTCCAGGCGCTGGCCGCCGGCGACGGTGCCCGGGTGGACATCGAGATCGCCTACCGCGTCGTGGCCACCAACGACTACCGCAACCTGGTCTACCCGTTCTACGTGATCCCGCACGAGGAGCCCGCTCCATGACGCTGCCCGCGCCCAACCTGGACGACCGCCGGTTCCAGGACATCGTGGACGAGGCCAAGCGGCGGATCACCCGTTACTGTCCTGAGTGGACCGACCACAACGTGTCCGACCCCGGTGTCGCGCTGATCGAGCTGTTCGCGTGGATGACCGAGATGATCTTGTACCGGCTGAACCAGGTGCCGGACCGGCTCTACGTCAAGTTCCTCGAACTCGTCGGCATCGAGCTGGCGTCGTCGGCGCCCGCGCGCACGGACCTGTTGTTCACGCTGGCCGCGCCGCCCGAGCAGCCCATCCGGATCCCGTCGGGCACCCAGGTCGGCACCGAACGCGGGCCGGGCGAGGACCAGATCGTGTTCATGACCGACAGCGACCTGCTGCTGGTCAACCCGACGCTGAGCGCGTGCCTGACCCGCACCGACGGCCGGTTCTCCGACGTCTCGGAAGACCTCGCGCTCGCGGGGGCCGACGTGCCGATCTTCCCGTCGCTGCGCACCGACGACGCGCTGTACCTGGGGTTCGCCGAAAGCCTTGCGGGCAATCGGATCCAGCTCGACGTCGAGGTGAGCGGCGCGGCCGGGCGCGGCATCGACCCGCGCAACCCACCGCGGCGCTGGCAGAGCTGGGACGGCCGGGACTGGCGCAACGCCCGCGTGCTCAGCGACACCAGCGACGGCTTCAACAGCTCCGGTGAGGTCACCCTGCTGCTGGCCGGCCGGCACGAGCAGCTGGCGATCGGCTCCGTGCGGGCGTGCTGGGTGCGGTGCGTGCTGATCGACCCGGCCGAGGACGGGCGCACCTACGACACCTCGCCGTTGCTCGGCTCCATCGCCGTGATCGGGCTCGGCGGGTCGGTGTCGGCCCACCACGCCGAGCCGGCGCCACGCGAACTGCTCGGCACCAGCACCGGCGAGGCCGGGCAGCGGTTCGTGGTGCGGCGTGCGCCGGTGCTGCCGCGGCGGGCCGGTGAGACGATCGAGGTGCTCCCGCCCCGGCACGACGCCGGCTCGAACGGTGAGCGGCAGCGCTGGACCGAGGTCGCCGACTTCACCGACGCGGGGGAGAACGACCGCGTGTTCACGTGGTCGGGGTCCACTGGGGAGATCCGGTTCGGGCCGCGGGTGGTCGGGCGGGACGGCCGCGTTCGCCAGTACGGCGCCGTGCCGGACGAGGACGCGCAGATCTGGGTCAAGGGCTACCGCTACGGCGGCGGCCGGCGCGGGAACGTGGGCGCTGGCAAGCTGACCGTGCCGCTGACCGCCATCCAGTCGGTGGACTCGGTGACCAACCTCGAACCCGCCGCGGGTGGCGTCGACGCCGAGTCGGTCGAGAACGCCAAGGTCCGCGGACCGCTCTACCTGCGTGGTGGGCACCGCGCCGTCACCGCCAAGGACTTCGAGCGGCTGACCCTCGAGGCGGCGCCGGGCGTCGCGCGTGCGCGGTGCCTGCCACCGGCCAACTCCGGCGAGCCCGCGCGGCTGATGGTGGTGCCCCGGGTCGACATCGCGCCGGAGGCGTTGCGGCTGCAGGACTTGGCGCTGCCCCGCCAGCTCACCGACCAGATCCGGCTCTACCTGGACGACCGGCGGCTGCTCACCACGCAGGTGCGCATCGACGTGCCGTCCTACCAGGGCATCACGGTCGCCGCCGAGGTGCACGCGGCGCCCACGGTGCGACCGGAGAAGATCCGCGCGGACACCGAGGCGGCGCTCTACCGCTTCCTCAACCCGATCACCGGCGGACCCGACGGCCAGGGCTGGCCGTTCGACTTCGACCTGTCCATCGGCGACATCTTCTCGGTGTTGCGTGGCGTGGCCGGGGTGCTGCGGGCCGAGACCGTGCACTTGTTCCTCGCCGACCTGCGTGGCGAGCGGGACCCCGAGGAGGTCGGCCAGCGGGTGCGCCTGTCCCGGGACGAGCTGTTCCTCTCGGTGGCGCACCGAGTGGTGGTGCGCCAATGAACCGGCCGAACGGGCCTGGCTGGCTGCTCGGGCAACTCCCGCCCGCGATGGGCCGGGACAAGGTGATCGCCGGGTTCGTCCAGGCGTTCGAGGAGATCGCGGACTCGGTGCGTGAGCAGGTCGACGACATCGAGTACGAAGTGGATGTCAACCACGCGTCCCCGGAGATGCTCGCCTACCTGGCGTCCTGGGTCGGCCTGGACATCGACGCGGCGCTCGTGGCCGCCGACGACCCCGACACCCGCGACGCCCAACGCCGGCTGATCCGTGCCGTCGGCAAGGCGCTGGTGTGGCGCGGCACCCGTCGCGGCCTGGAGACGTTGCTCGAGGCGCTGACCGACAGCCGGGTGGATGTTTTTGATTCGGGCGGCGTGTTCGCCCCGGACGACCGCATCCCACCCGCGGACGACCGCGTCGTCATCGAGCTCGACCACACCGGGATGCTGACCCGCCAGCAGGTCCTGGCCTTCCTCGCCGACGAGCTGCCGGTCGGGGCCCGCGTGGAACTGCGCATCCGATCCGAACAGGAGCCGTCATGACGTGCCCTGAGTGTGGCCGGCCCATCCCGCCGACCGGCGCCAAGCTGTGCCCGCACTGCGGGTACCCGTTGCTGCTGGACCGGCCGGCCGCGGTCGAGCCGGTGGCGCAGAAGATCGTGTACAAGCCGGAGCTGCCGGTCGACCGCGTCGAGGCGACCCAGCAGGTGCCGGTGCCCGGGTTCGGGGCGGCGCCGTATTCGTCGCCGTACGCGCCGCCGCGCCAAGCGCAGGTCTACGGGCCGCGGTGCAGCCGGTGCCGATCGGCGAACCCGCCGCACCGCAAGCGGTGCGAGGTGTGCGGGGCGGAGTTGTGGCCTGGGGCCGCTTTCCCACCGCGGCGGGAAACCGCGCCGCCGCCTGCCGCCGCGTTGCCGAAGCCGAAGTCGCAGTGGTGGAAGCTCGCGCTGGTGATCGGCATCCCGGTCGTCGCGGTGGGCGCGGTGTGGTTGCTCGCCTGGCTGCTGTGAGTCGCCGACCGCCCTGAATGTCCCATTGGGGACGTTGGGTGTCCCGGATGGGTCATTCAGGGCAGTCGGCTCGGCCCTGCTACTTGGGTGGGGAGAAGGCAATGGACTTGATCATCGTCAGGTCCTTCGCGGCCGGGTCGGGGTTGCTGTGGCTGAAGACCACTGACTGGACTGTTGCTCCGCCCGCGGGGGCCGTGAAGGTGATGAATCCGGTTTGGACGGTTCCCTGGGCGGCCTGGACCGTGCCGTCGCTCAGTTGGATGGTGAGGGTGTAGCCGAGTTTGGGGTCGGCCACGGCCGCGCGGTCCTGGATGTGGGCGCCGGTGAAGTTCACCCGGACCTCGCCCACCGGCTGGCTGAAGGTGAAGCGGATCGGGTTGGTGTTGCAGCGTTCGGCCGTTGCCGGGTCGGCGCTGGTGAGGAAGCTGCCGAAGTTCGTGATCGTGCGCAGCGCCAAGCCGTTCGCGGTCTTGCACGCGTCGGGCGCGAGCTGGGTGTCGGCGGCGATGGTGACGCCCTTGTCGGCGAACTGGTCGCCGCTCATCAGGCGGTTGCCCACCGGCTGGCCGTCGGGGGACTGCGCGAAGTCGATGAAGAGGCCGCCCTGGGCGGCGGACGGATCGGCCGCGCCGGAGGGAGCCACGGTCTGCTGGGACGCGCCCGGTGACGACGGCGCCGCCGAAGCACCCGAAGGCTGCGGACCGCCGCTGCTGGGCGCTCCCGACTGTTGCTGTTGTTGCTGCTGCTGCTGCTGGTTTGACGTCGGCTGCAGGGGAGCGGTCTGCGCGGCATTGGCGGTCTTGTTGTCACGGATGATCAACGCGCCGCCGATGGCCGCGCCCGCCATGACGGCGATCCCGGTCGCGATCCCGGCCACCCGCATCAGGCCGCCCGCGATGCGCGGGCGCTGCACGAAGGTCGCGGGACGCTCGACGTTCAGCTCGCCGGTGTCCGCCTTTACGGTCAGCGCGCGGCGGACCTCCTGCCCGGTCATGGGAGCGTTGGCGCGCACGGTGACCTGCGCGCCACCAGCCATGCCCGGCTCCAGGAGCAGTTGACGCGGCTCGAACTCGAACCCGACGCGGCTCTCCTGGTCCTTTCCGGACAGGGTGATGCCGAGCGGGGTGTTGCCGTCGTTGCCCAGGGTCACGGTGTAGTGGCCAACCCGCCCGCCGAGCACCACCTCCGGCTGGACGGACATGGTCAGCTCCGGTGCCGGCGCGACCTCCATCGGCAGCTCTTCGCAGCGGGACACCTCGCGCTGGTACGGCGAGCGGACGAGCACGCCCAGCGTGTACGGCCCGGCGGGCATGCCGCCGCGCTCGGGCACGGTGATCCGCACCTTCACCGTCCCGGTCTCGCGCGGCCGCAGCTTCACCACCGCCGGCTCGCACTGGAAGAAGTCGTCGCGGGGCAGGCCGACCACGGCCGCCCCGAAGTGCTCGACGACCGCGGTGCCGTTCTGGATGGTCACCTCGACCTCGGCGCTCTCCCCCGGTCGCACCCCGATCCGCTCGGGAGCGACGGTCACTTTCACCGGTGCTGCCACAGAATGTCCCTCTCGCTACGACTTCGGGTTGAACGTCGCCGTGTCGCTGTAATCCGTATCCATCGGGTACTCACAGAACTTCTTGAAATTGGCGCCGTCCGGGCAGCTACTCCAGAACGAGAAGTCGCTCGTGGCGTTCCCCTGGCCCGTGAGGGTGACATGGGTGCCGGGGCTAACGGTAATCGAGCACGTTCCGCTCGAGCAGTTCATGCCGCCGACATCGCTGGTAACCGTGCCGCCCGCGCCGAGGTTGCCCTTGATGGTCACGCTGAGCGTCTTGCCGTCGGTGAACGCGGCGCTCGCAACTTGATCCGCCGTGCCCATCCGAACGGTGCAGGTCGGGTTGGTCTCGGTTCCGCCGGTGGAACTGCACCCGGGGTTCCAGAAGTTGAACACCTTGCCCGGATCCGGGTTGGCGGTCAAGGTGAGCGAACTGCCTTCGGCCATGTCGGTCTCGCACGCGGATGGGCAGTTGATCGGGCCGCCCACGAGGTGCCCGCCGCCACCTTCTACGAATACGGTGAGCTTGTGCTTGGGTATGGGCTTCGGTTGCACCGTTACCGACAGGCTCGTGGAACCCTTTTGCCCGTCCGGAGCAGTCACCTTGACGCTCACCTGATACGTGCCTCCACCGGCCCATGCGTGGGGGACGGTGGTGCCGCTGTCGCCCTTGCTGTCGCCGAAGTTCCAGTCAGCGGAAGCGATCCCGCCCGTCGAGTTGGTCACCTGCAGCGTCACGGTCTCCTCGGCAACGGGATTTGCCTTGGAGATCTTGATGCCGAGCTTGGGTTTCGGCTTGGGCGGCGGTTGCGTGGGTTGGGTCGGCTGCGTGGGAACGGTCGGCTGGGTGGGGACCGTCGGCTCAGTCGGGACGGTGGGCTGGTCGGTCACCGTCGGCTGGGTGGTTTGCGTGTTCGGCGGCTGGTCCTGAGAGGACGGTGGCGGCGTCTGCGGCTGCGACGGTGGCGCTGACGGAGCCGTCGGCTTGTCCTGTGGTGCGTTGAGGCCCTTGTTCGGGTCGGCGGGGTCGTACTTGGCGGCGTTGCGGACACCACCGTCGATCCGCACGACGCCGGCCTTCTCGGTGTTGGGGTCATTGAAGAACACGACGCCGTCGCGGGTCAGCAGCTGGAACTGCCCGGGCGGCAGCACTTGCGGCTTGGCCACGACCACATGCGTGGCCAGGTCGACGATCCACACGCGACCGCCGGTGTAGTCGGGCACGAACACCCGGTTGCCGGCCTCGACGGCAGGACCGAAAGTGGTGGCGGGCGCGGCGATCGGGATGGTCGCGCCGCACTTGGCCGCGGCGAGGTCGCAGATCATCAGCACGCCACGCGAACTCACGACGTACAGGCGCTGTCCGTGCGGTGAGCCGCTGGCCTGGACCTTGTCGTCGGGTGCGACGTCGAGGTCGATGACGGTGTCGGGCGCGACGGCGTCCGGGCTGACCCGCAGGGCCTTGCGGTCGGTGATGTCGACGACCACCGGGTTGTCGCCCGCCATGGTCAGCACGCTGTTGCCCGGCTTGGCGGTGGCGCGGTGGGTGGTCTGCTGGTTGCCGACGACCCGGGTCAGGTCGCCGGTCGCCTGGTCGATGAGCCAGAGGTGCCCGGCATCGTCCATCGTGGCCGAACCGGCGGTGAGCCGGGCCGCGAGCGACTGCGGTTCGCCTTGGTTGGCCAGGGTTCGCGCGTCAGCGGCGACCAGTACACCGCGTTGGGTGTCCAGGGCGTACAAGGGGCCCTTGCCGGCGAACGCCGTCAGGCCGGCGTGGGCATCGGGAATCGGTGTCGCGGGTTTGCCCTGCTCGAACGTGGCTCCGTCGACGCGGGTGATGGTGCCGGTGGTGTGGTTGATGGCGTACGCCGTCGCCCCCTGCTGCACGACGTCCACGGCCGCACCGGGATCGGCGACCTTCACCTGCGCGGCGACCTCGGCCGACGACCCGTCCAGCAGCGTGACCTGCCCGACCTGCGAGGACGGCAGCCACGCCGCCCCGGAGAGCAGGTTGATCTCCCGCGCCGGGTTGCCATGCCCCGCACCGACCAGCACCGCGGCCGCGAGGGCCCCGACGCTCGCCAAGGCGGCGGCGCTGGTCCCGATCCGACTGCGGTTCAGATGCATGAGTCCTCGATCAGGTCAGTCCGAAGGTGGCTTTTACGTGCTTGTCCGAGGTCATCGTCACGACGCACTTGTCGGTATCGGGATAGGTGCCGGGGATGATGCTGTCGCAGCCTTCCTCCCACGGGTTGGTGTACGACTGTGAGTCGGGAACGAGCTCGAGCGTGACCGTCTTGGCGGGCGTCGAGTGGAAGTAGACCGTGCAGGACGGCGGGCAGGCGACGCCGTCGCCGGTCACGTGGTTGTCCGTTCCCGGATATTGGTTGATCGTGATGGTCAGCTTGGGCATCGGGGTGAAACCCGCCCCCGTCACCTGGTCCGCGAACATGTTCACGGTGCACGTCGGCTCGGTGGCGGTGCCGCCGGTGGTGGAACAGCCGGGCATGAAGTAGCTGAACTCGTCCTGTGTGGACTCGTGCGCAGTGAGGACCACCTTGGAGTCCTTGTCGACCTTGGCCGTACAGGTCGGCGGGCAGTTGATCGGACCGCCGGTCATCGAGCCGCCGCCACTCACCATCACCTTCAGCTCCACCTGCGGCACCCCGACCTTGACCGAGAGCCCGGTGCTCGCGCTCTGGCCGTCGGTGGTCGTCGCTCGCACGGACACCTGGTAGGTCTTGGCCGCGTCCCACTTGTGCTGCACCGACAGCCCGGTCGCGCTCTTGCCGTCGCCGAAGTCCCAGCTCGCGGACGCGAGGCCGCCGGTCGAGTTGGTCACCTCGAGCGTGACCGGCTCACCGACCGTGGGGTCGGCCTTGGAGACCTTGATGCCGAGCTTGGGCTTCGGCTTCACGGGCGGCGGCGTTGTGGTGGTCGGTGGCTGGGTCGGCACGGTTGGATTGGTTGGCACCGTCGGCACGGTCGGCACCGTCGACTGGTTCGGGCCGGTGGCAGATGTCGGTAGCTGCGTGTCCGTCGGCTGGTTCGGCGTGGACGAAGGCGGCGTCTGGTTCTGCGTCGGGGATGCGTTGGGCGTCTTGGTGTCGGGCGGCGCGTTGAGGCCCTTGTTCGGATCGGCGGGGTCGTACTTGGCGGCGTTGCGCACGCCGCCGTCGATGCGCACGACTCCGGCCTTCTCCGTGTTGGGGTCGTTGAAGAACACGACACCGTCGCGGGTCAGCAGCTGGAACTGTCCCGGTGGCAGGACTTGTGGTTTGGCCACGACGACCTGCGTGGCGAGGTCGACGATCCACACGCGACCGCCGGTGTAGTCCGGGATGAACACCCGGTTGCCCGCTTCGACCGCCTGCCCGAAGGTGGTGGCTGGGGCGGCGATCGGGATGGTGGCACCGCACTTGGCGGCGGCCAGGTCGCAGATCACCAGCACGCCACGTGAACTCACGACGTACAGGCGCTGCCCGTGCGGCGAACCGCTTGCCTGCACCTTGTCCGACGGCGAGAGGTCCAGGTCGATGACCGTGTCCGGCATGACCGCGTCCGGGCTGATGCGGATGGCCTTGCGGTCGGTGATGTCCACGACCACCGGGTTGTCGCCGGCCATGGTGAGCACGCTGTTGCCCGGCTTGGTCGTGGCGCGGTGGGTGGTCTGCTCGGCGCCGACGACCCGGGTGAGGTCGCCGGTGGCCTGGTCGATCAGCCAGAGGTGGCCCGCACTGTCCATTGTGGCCGAGCCGGCGATGAGCAGGGCCGAAAGCGACTGCGCGCGTCCTTGCGGGGCAAGGGTCCGGGCGTCGGCTGCGACCAGCAGTCCGCGTTGGGTGTCCAACGCGTACAGCGGGCCGTTCCCGGCGAACGCGGTCAGGCCATCGTGGGCGTCCGGGATCGGTGTCGCTGGTTTGCCGTGCTCGAAGGTGGCTCCGTCGACCCTCGTGATGGTCCCGGCGGTGTGGTTGACCGCGTAGGCCGTCGAGCCTTGCTGCACCACGTCCACCGAGGCACCCGGATCCGCGACCTTCACCTGCGCGGCGACCTCGGCCGACGACCCGTCCAGCAGGGTCACCTGGCCGACTTGCGCGGATGCGAGCCAGGCAGCGCCGGAGAGCAGGGTGACCTCGCGTGCGGGATTCCCGTGTCCCGCACCGACGACGACCGCGGCCGCGAGGGCACCGGCGCTCGCCATGGCGGCGGCGCCGGTGCCCACGCGCTTGCGGTCCAGACGCATCAGCCCTCGATCCGCGGGTTCACCCAGGACGCCCAGTCCTGCTGGGAATCGCCCTTGTCGTCGACGCGCAACGTGAGCTGCGTGGCGCCGGCGCAGCCGGTGAGGTCGACGTCGAGCCCGAGCATGGTGCCGTCTTCGGTCTTGTTGCCGATGCCGCCCGCGCATTCGGCCCCACCCGGTGCCTTCACGTCGACCCCGAAGGTGACCTTGCCGAGTTGCGGCTGGGCGACGCCGTCGCACTTGATGAAGCCGACGGTGGCGCGGAAGTGGTCACCGGCGATGATCGGCGCCGACAACGTGTACTTGCCTTCGATCCAGCCACCGGGAACCCATTGCGGGTGGGTTTCCAGGTAGGACGGTGCGCTGCCGTCCTCCAACCGGCACGGCTTCCCGTTCAGCTGGTATTCGCCGTCGCGGTGGATGACGAAGCCGCGGTTGTCGGTGTCTGAGCCGTTGAACGGCAACGCACCGGCACCGCTCTGCCAGGCAGCACCCGGCGCGGCAGCCAGGAGGTCGACCGAGGTCGGACCCGTGGAGACGGTGATCGCCACGTCGCTGCCGGGGGCGGCGGACTTGCCCGGCGCCGGGTTCTGGGCGATGACGACCCCGGCGGGCACGGTGTTGCTGGCGACCGTCGACACGACCGTGTTGAGCCCGAGGGCCTCGATGGCCGACTTCGCCTCGGTTTGGCTCTTGCCGACCACGTTGGGCACGGTCACCGTCGGCGGCGGCGTGACCGTGAGGCTCAGCGACGTGCTCGCGGTGCGCATGTCAGGCAGAGTCGCGGTGACCGTCACTTGATACGTCTTTTCCACCGCCCATTTGTGGGAGACGGTGAGACCCGCGCCCTTGGTGCCGTCCCCGAAGTCCCAGATCGCCGCCTTCGGCGCCGGACCACTGGCGTTGGTCACCTTCAGCGCCACGTCGTCGTTCACCGCGGGGCTGGTCGTGGACACCGTGATGCGCAGCCGTGGTTTCGCCGGAGGAGGCGTGCCTCCGGGCGGCGGGGTGGTGACCGGGGTGGTGATCGGCGTGCTGCCGGGGTTCGCCGGGGGCTGCGGTGTGTTGGTCCGCGGGGTGTCGGTGGACGGGGTGTTGTTTTGCGGCTGTTGCTGGTCTTCCGGCTTCTGCGGGTGCTGGTCCTGCGGGGACTGCTCCGGGGTCTTGCTGTCCGGTGGCGCGTGCAGGCCCTTCTTCGGGTCCTTCGGGTCGTACTTGGCGGCGGGCCGGACACCGCCGTCGAGACGGATCACACCGGCCTTCTCGCTGCTGGGGTCGTTGAAGAACACGACACCGTCGCGGGTCAGCAGCTGGAACCGGCCGGGCGGAAGCACCTGCGGCTTGGCCAGCACGGACCGGTCGTCGAGGTTGATCACCCAGACCCGGCCGCCGCCGTAGTCGGGCACGAACAGCCGGTTCCCGGCCTCGACGGCGGCGCCGAGTTCGGTGGCCGACGGGTCGAGCGGCACGGTCGCGTCGCAGCTCTGGGCGCCGAGGTCGCAGAGGATCACCACGCCACGCGAGGTGACGACGTAGAGCCGCGACGAGTGCGGCGACCCGCTGACCTCGACCTGGTCGGTCGGCCGCAGGTCGAGGTCCAGCACCCGCGCGGGCCTGCCGGTCAGCGGGTCGGCGGTGCTCACCGTGCGGTCGGTCGTGTTCACCACCACCGGCCGGTTGCCCGCGATGGTCAGCGCGCTGGTGCCCGGCTCGGTGAACCCGCGGTAGGTGGTGCGGGTCGACCCGGCCACCGAGGTCAGGTCGCCGGTGGTCTGGTCGATGATCCACAGCGTGCCCGCGTCGTCCATGGCGGCACCGCCGGCGGCCAGCTGCGCCGCGAGCGAGATGGGGCGGCCGCGGGGCGCGAGCGTCACCGGGTCTGTGTCGACCAGGAGACCGCGCTGGGAATCCAAGGCGTACAAGGACTTCTCGTCGGCGAACGCGGTCAGCCCGGCCCGGGCCGCCGGAATCGGCGTGGCGGGCGCGGTCGGGTCGAAGGTCGCGCCGTCGACCCGGCGGACCGTGCCGGCCCGGTGGTCGATCGCGTACGCGGTCGAGCCCTGCTGCACCACGTCGATCGGGTCACCCTGCGGCGCCACCTGGACCTGTGCGGCGATCTCCGCCGAGGACCCGTCGAGCAGGGTGACCTGGCCGACCTGCGACGACGGCAGCCACGCCGCGCCGGAGCGCAGCCGCACCTCACGCGCCGCGTTGCCGTTGTCCACACCCGTGAGAACGAGCCCGGCCACCGCCGCGACGGCGATGACCGAGCTCGCACCGGCTTTGAGCCACTGGCGCCGCATGGCCTGACTACCCCCTGGTCAAGTGCTCGAGCGCGCGCTGCCTGCGCCTGCGGTCGCGTCGTCGGGTGAACAACGGCCGCGGGTCGAGCCACGCGCGCACGGTCGCGAACGTGCCCCTCGTCTTGCGCAGTTCCCGGCCCAGCTGCGCATCCAGCCGCCACGCCTCGGCGACGGCCTGCTCCTCCGGCTCGTCCGGGCTGCTGATCGCGGCGGTCACGATCGGCGCGAGCACGGCGACCGCGCCGACTTCCTCACCCAGCCGCTCGCGGGCCTGCTCGGCGACCTCGGCGGCCGTGTGCGCCGCCGTGACCGGAACTCCGTGCTCCACCAAGCGGTCCGCGGACTCCTGCCACGCGCCGACGATCTTCGCGGCCCGGCTGCCGGTGCGCCGCATCCGGCGCCTGCGCACCTTCTCCGCGGCCACCGCGATCGGGGTGAGCACGACCAGGACGCCGAGGCCGATGGCCACGAACAACGCCCAGTCCAGCGGCGTCAACGACGACGTGGCCACCTTCGGCAGGTTCGGGTCCTCGACCGGCTGGGACGCCTTGGTCTGGTCGTCCTGCTTGTCGTGCTGCTGGCCGGTGTCGGTCTCGGGCTCCTTGGGTGTCGTGCCCGCGTGCCGCTGCGGGTCGGTCGGCTCGAAGGTCACCCAGCCGTACCCGGCGAGCTTCACCTCGGCCCACGCGTGCGCGTCCTTCGAGGACACCGTGTAGCTGTCGCCCTTGCGCTCCTGCGGGTTCAGCAGGTAGCCGACCGCGACCCGGGTCGGGAAGCCCTGCGACCGGGCGAGCACGGCGAACGCGGACGCGAACTGCTCGGCGTAGCCGACCTGGTCGGCCGGGTTGGGGCTGAACAGCCTGCGCACGGCGTCGTAGGAGTGCCCGGGCCGCGAGTCCAGGTTGTACGGGAGCCCCTGCAGGTACTTCTGGATCGCCATCAGCTTGTCGTAGGGCGCGGCCACCGCGCCCGCGAGCTGCGCACCCTTCGCCGCCACCTCGGGCGGCAACCCGGGTGGCAGGTCGGTGTAGCGGGCGACGTCGGCGTCCGGGGCGGGCACCGCGTCCGCGAGTCCTTGGCGGCCGGGCACTTCCGCGTCGAGGTCGTAGCTCAGGCCGGCCAGCGCGGGCACGTCGGTGGCCAGCGTGCCGGAGTCCTCGGCGAACGCCACGCGGTTCGCGGTCACCCGGGTCGGCGCCCCGACCTCGGGCAGGTAGGGACCCTGCAGGCCGCCGATCGTGACCGAGAGCGAGACCCGGCGGTCGGCCGTGAGGTCCCCGTCGGCGGGCAGGGTGTGCCCGGCGAGCAGGAACCGGTCGCTGGAGGTCCACAGTGCACCGTCGAAGTGGTCCAGCGTGACGGTTCGCACGCGATCCAGGCCCGCGGTGTCGCCGCTCATCCGGACGGTGAACAGGTCGTGCTGCGGCTCACGCAGCTGGCCTTTCAGCGTGGACAGCGGGGACAGGCCGTCGCCGAGGTCCAGGGGCACCGGGACGACCGAACGCAGGTCGAACCGGTCGGTTCCCTTGGCCAGCGGCAACATCTGCGTGCCGACCAGCCCGGCCGCGACGGCCACCAGGATCACGGGCACGCCGAACGCCAGCCCCGAGACCCGGCGCCCGGCGCTCGTCTCGTCGCCCGCACGCACCAACGCCAGCAGCAGCACCTGCGCCAGCACGGCACCGATGAGCACCAGCCCGCCGACCGGTCGCCCCGCGCTCAGCAGGAGGTCGAGGCCGAAGGCGACCAGCAACGGCGCGAGCGGGCCCAACGTGGACCGCGTGCGAACGGCGATCACGCTGGCCGCGAAGACCGCGACCCAGGTGATCAGCGCAGGCGTGACGACCAGGTCACCGGCCGGATCGGCGGGCAGGCTCACGGTGATCATGTGGGACCAGCCGGTGCCGATCGAGCCGAGGAAAGATGTGACGGTGTCCCAGGTCGGGATGCCGTGGCGCAACGTCGACCGGAACACGGCGAACACGCCGACCACGAGGAAGCCGGCGACACCCAGCAGGATCGTCACCCAGGCCGGCCAGCGTCGCGCGGCAGCGAGTCCGCCGAGGACGGTCCCGCCGGCGGCGGCCGCGCCGATGGCGACGAGGAACCCGCGATCGCTGAAGTACCGCAGGAACGCGAGGCCGCCGGTCGTGGCCAGCGTCGCGGTCAGGATCAGCTGCAGGTACTGGCCGAGGTTCGGCAGCTCGCGCGCGGGCTTGACCTTCTTGGGCTTCGCCGGCGCCGCGGGATTCTCCGCAGCGGGGCTCTGCCCAGCGGGCATGTCGGCGGCGGGCGCCGCCACGCGTTGGGTCGGCTCGTTGCCCGGGTTTTGCGGTGGCGGTGGCTGGTGGCCGTTCGACGACTGCGGGCCGGCCGGCGGTGCCCACGGGGGCGGCCCACCGAACGGCTGCGGTGGCGGTGGTCCGGGCGTCATGTGCGCACCAACCTGTTCCAGGTCGTGGCGAACTCGTCCATCGTGCGGGCCGACAGCGCGACCACGCCGTTGAGCGCGGCCGGGGGAGCGTCGAACCGGTCGAGGAACTGCACCAGGCTGACCATGAGGAAGTGCCGACGCACGGCCGGCAGCACGGTCAGCAGGCGCGGGTCCGGCTGCCCGGTCACGACGCCGAGCGACACGCTGTCGTCGAGGGTCACCATGCCCGGCACGGCGGCGAGCCCATCGTCCGACGTGGACACCCGGGCGGACGCGAGCAGGTCGAGCACGCCGAGCGCACCCTCACCGCCGCGGTCGGTCGCGTACACCTCGCCGCCGGTGGTGCGCAGCTCCAGGGGGAACCCGCCGCGGATCGCCGCGACGGCCAGCGAGGCCGCCGCGCTCACGGCGTTCTCGAAGGTCCGCTCGGTGTGCGCCGCGGCGCTGGTGTCCAGCACGACCATCAGCCGCGGCTCGTTGGGCACCACGTTGTGGCGCACCATCAGGTCGCCTTGGCGCGCGGTCGACTTCCAGTGGATCAACCGCCAGTCGTCGCCGGGGACGTACTCGCGCAGGCTGTGGAACGCGACCCCGCCCTGGGCGGAGAAGCTCGACGTCGGGCCGTCCATGTCCCGGGTCTGCCCGGTGGGCACCGGCTCGACGTAGCTCATCTTCGGGTGCACGTAGAGCGTGGAGTAGGCCGTGTAGTCCCGGCCGATCCGCATGAGCCGGAACGGGTCCGTGTGCCCGATCGTCAGCGGTCCCACCTGGTAGACCCCGCGCCTGCCCGTCGGCAGCCGGTAGCTCGCGTGGTGCGTCGCGCCGGGCTTCAACCCGGGCACGGGGATCGTCACCTGCTGCTCGGCGACCGCCTCCGCCGCCATGATCGGCGGGCTGCGCCTGCGACCCTCGTTGGTCACGGTCAGCACGCCGAACGCCGGCTCGCCCGCGGTGACCCGCTGCGGCCGGATCTCCCGCGACGCCGCGAGGTCCGGGCGCATCAGCATCCACAGCGCGGCGACCACGAGCGTGGCCAGGCCGGCCAGACCGATCGCCACGAGTTCCGGGTAGTCGGCGAGCCAGCCGAGCACCAGAAACAGCACGGCGCCGAGGGCGACCGCGATTCCCGATTTCGTCGGCACTTCGGCCCCTAGACGCTGACCGGGGCCTGCGGCACGGGCACCGCGGCCAAGATGTTGTCCACAATGGCCTCCGTGCGGAACTCGCGCACCGCGGCCTCGGGGGTGAGCATCAGCCGGTGGCAGAGCACCGCGCGCGCCATCGCCTTGACGTCGTCGGCGGTGACGAACGCGCGGCCTTCGACCGCGGCGCGGGCCTGCGCGGCGGCCGCGAGGGCGTTGCTGGCGCGTGGGCTCGCACCGAGCTTCAGCTGCGGCACCGTGCGGGTCGCGCTGGTGATCGTCACGATGAAGTTCTGCAGCGCGGGGGAGACATAGATGCTGCGGACGATGTCGATCATCTGCTGCATCTCCTCGACCGTGGTCACCGGCTGCAGCTGCTCGGGCAGCCGGCGCGCGATGCCGTCGGCGACGATGCGGACCTCGGCCTCCGGGCTCGGGTAGCCGATCCGCACCAGCATCATGAACCGGTCGAGCTGGGCCTCCGGCAGCGAGTACGTGCCCTGCTGGTCCACCGGGTTCTGCGTGGCGATCACGAAGTTGGGCCGCGGCAGGGCGTACGCGACACCGTCCACGGTGACCTGGCGTTCGGCCATCGCCTCGAGCAGCGCCGACTGGGTCTTCGGCGACGCGCGGTTGATCTCGTCGCCGAGCACGATGTTGGCGAACACCGGGCCTTCCCGGAAGACGAACTCGCGCTTGTTGGAGTCGAACAGCTGCACACCGACCACATCGGAGGGAAGCAGGTCCGGGGTGAACTGGATCCGCTTCATCGAGCCGCTGATCGAGTGGGCCAGCGCCTTGGCCAGCGACGTCTTCGCCACGCCCGGCACGTCCTCGATCAGGATGTGCCCCTCGGCGAGCAGCCCGATAACGCAGTTCCAGACCACGGCGGGTTTGCCGTGGATGAAGTGCTCGACGTTGCGGACAAGGTCCTGGCAGCGACGCTGAACCCAGCCGACCTGTTCGGTAGGACCGGTGCTGTAGGTCATTGGTGCCCCTGAAAGCCCTCGCGGCAACGCCCACGGCTGCCGTTCGTGTCCAATGTCGGACCAACGGCCCATAGGGTTACGGGTCGAACGCAGACACGTTCGGGCTATCCGCCGGGAGATGGTCAGGCTCTACGGTGGCACGGTGACCTACCCACTCGGCGTCGACATCGGCACCACGTACACGGCGGCCGCGCTCTGGCGTGACGGTCGCGTGCAGACCGTGCCGCTCGGCAACCGCGCCGACGCCATCCCGTCGACGCTGTTCCTGCGCGACGACGGCACCCTGCTCACCGGCGAGGCCGCGTCGCGGCGGGGGCTGAGCGAACCGGACCGGCTGGCCCGGGAGTTCAAGCGGCGCATGGGTGACGAGGTCCCGATCCTGCTGGGTGGCCACAGTTTCACCGCGCACGAGCTGACCGGGCGGGTGCTGCGCTGGACCGTCGACCGGGTCGCCGAGCTGCAGGGCGGGCGGCCCAGCCACGTCGTGCTGACCCACCCCGCCGAGTGGGGCGACTACCGGCGCAACCTGCTGCTCGAGTCCGCGCGGGCCGCCGGCGTCCAGTCCGTGGGACTGCTGCCCGAGCCGGTCGCCGCCGCGACCTGGTACGCCGCGCAGGAACGCGTCGAGCCGGGCTCGCTGATCGGCGTGTACGACTTCGGCGGCGGCACCTTCGACGCGAGCGTCGTGCGCAAGACCCCGACGGGCGTGGAGATCCACGGCGAGGCGGGCGGCGACGACGCCATCGGCGGCATCGACTTCGACTACGCGTTGTTCCGGCACGTGGGCAACCTGGCCGGGATCGACGTGGCCGACTACGACCAGAGCGACCCGGCCGCGGCGGCCGGGCTCGGGCAGCTGTTGCAGTCCGTTGTGGACGCGAAGGAGGCGCTGTCGGCCGACACCGAGGCGATCGTGCCGGTGCTGCTGCCCGGGGTGTCCCGCCAGGTGCTCGTGACCAGGGGCGACTTCGAGGCGCTGATCCGCGACCAGGTGCTCGGCACCGTCGGCGTGTTCGGCCAGGTGGTCCGGCGGGCCGGGGTCGAGCCGCGATCGCTGCACGGGGTGCTGCTGGTGGGCGGGTCGAGCCGGATCCCGTTGGTCAGCGAGCTGCTGGCCAGTGAGCTGGGGCTGCGGGTGGCGGTCGACGCGCACCCGAAGTACACGGTGAGCCTGGGGGCGGCCATTGCCGCCGCGCCACGGGTTGCCGGTCCCCGGCCGGGGCCGATCGGACCGGTGCGGCCGATGCCCGCGCCGCCGCCTCCGCGCGGTGGTGGTGCTGGTGGTGGTGCGGCGCCGTGGCCGCCGCCCGCCCCGCCGCGGCCCGCTGCCGCGCGATCCTTCGGGCCGCCGCAAAGTGCGCCGCCCCAGGGTGCTCCGTCGCCGGGTGGCGGGCCATCGGGGCCCGGGTTTGCGGGTGCGGCGCCATCGGGTGGCGGGCCGTCGGGGACCGGGTTTGCGGGTGCTGGGTTTGCGGGTGCGCCGTCGGGGGCTTCCTCGGCGAGCGCGGCGCCTTCCGGTGCTTCGTCTCTGGGCGCTCCGCCTTCTTCCGCTCCGAACTCGCCGTCCCGCTCGGCGGGAGCGGCTCCCGCGGTCAGCGAACCGGTGGACCTCGTGGGCACCGGCCTGACGGCGGCCACCGACGTCAGCGCCGTGATCGCGGCGATCCCGCCGCCCAAGTCGGCGAACGAGCCGATGGTGATCCGCACCCGCGAGCGCACCGCGGAATCCGGCCGGACGAAGGGCCGCGGCCGCGCCATCCTCATCGCGGTGGTGATCGTCGCGATCCTCGGCGTCGTGGGTTACCTGCTGACCCGACCGTCCGATTCGGACTCCCCGGGTGGTCATTCGACGCTACCGTCAGGCTCCACATCGGACGGTGGAGCAACGGGGATCCTGACCGCGTCGGGGAAACTGGTCTCCGCGCCTGCGGGGGCGGATGCCATGCGCGCGGTCGTGGCGGCACCCTCCGGCGATCTGGTCGCCGTCGGCACGTCGCTGCGCCAGGAACCCCGGGCGTGGGTGCGCCACGGCGGTCAGTGGGCCGCCGCGACGATCGGCGGTGGTGGCCAAGGCGCGCTCGAGGACGTGGCGGTCGGCCCGAACGGTCTGGTGGCCGTCGGCTGGTCCGGTGCCGGCGATGCCCGCCGTCCCGCAGTGTGGACTTCGCCTGACGGTACGAAGTGGACCCTCGTGCCCGCCGCGGCCGACTTCGCCCCAGGCAAGGGCATCACGGAACTGACCGCGGTGACCGCCGACGGCGACCGTCTGCTGGCGGCCGCCATCGACCGCCGCACCGACCGCGCCGACGGCGACGTGGCCGTGTACTCCTCGACCGACGGGACACAGTGGACAGCGGCGCCCGCGACCGGCCTCACCGGTCCGGGACCCCAAGCAGTGCAACGGATGGTCCGCACGTCGGGCGGCGTCGTGGCAATCGGCTCGGCCCTGACCGGCGCCCATCGCGGTCCCGTGATCTGGACCTTCGCCGATGGCAAGACGTGGAAGGCGGCGAGCGCGGTGCCCGCCGGTTCACCCGCGCTGTGGGCCATCGCCGAGCAACCGGGTGGGACGACGATGGTGTGCGGTTCGACCGGTACCGCCGATGCGCCGTCGGTGGCCTGCTGGCGCAGCAAGGACGGCGGTGACTGGACGGAGCTGGCCGTCAAGCCCGCCTCAGGTTCGGCGACTCCGTTGTACCTCTACGGCCTGGCCACCACCGGCGACTCGACCACAGCGGTCGGTGTAGGCCGCGACGGCGAGACCGTGGACGCGGCCACCTGGACGATCAAGGCCTGATGCCTGGTCACTTGCGGTAGGCCGGGTCCTTCCCCGGCCGGAACACGAGGTACTGGCCGGCGCCGTCCTTGATCACGATGATCTTCTTGGCGGCGTCGGCGTTGGCCTTGAACTCCGGCCGGCACCGCCCGCACACCTTCTGCGACACACCGATCGCGGTGGCTTGGGTCATCTCCCACACCTGCCGCTCGGCGTGCGAGTGCCCGTAGCGACCCATGACACCTTGGTCGTTGCTCCCGGCTCGCGAAGTCTGCCGTTTCTGCTGGTTCTTCGCCGCCTGCATGCCTTCGGCCCACGCCTTGTCCACCGCGGGCTTGATGTCGCGGGGCACGTCGTAGTCCTGGCGCGGCGGTGGCGATCCGGTCCGCGCGATCGCATCGAACGCCGCGTCGATCTCCGCGTCGGTGGGCAAGATCTCCGGGTGCTCCGCGATCACCTTCTGCGTGATCTTCATCTGCTGGTACTGCGCGGAGATGGTGGAGACCACGATCGCGAGCCGCTGCGGGTCGTAGTTCTCCGACTCGGTGTCGTCGCTGCCCCAGCCGCTCTTCGCCGTGTACCCCTTGCCCACCGCGAAGGTCTTGCTCGTCTCCTTGTCCTCGTCCTTGAGGGCATTGAGTTCCTTCACCGCCGCGTCGAAGCCGATGTCGGCTTCCGCGCACAACTGGTCGATCTGTTCGCCCTCGTTGAGCTGCGCCACGAGTTCGGGATCGGATTTGATCAGGGCCACCATCTGGTCGACGAGCGCCTTGCGCGGCTCGATCGGTGTCTCCGGCGGCAGCGCACGGTACTGGCCCAACAGCGTGCGCAGGTGCTCCAGGTTGGTCACCGGTTGCGGTTCGGAGGCCACCATCAGCTCGCCCTTGGGATCGACGAAGATCTGGTGGTCGTGCCCTTCGATGTCGAAGTGCACGTGCAGGTCGATCGCCGGCTGCGCCTGGGCCGGTTCCGCCGCCTTGTCGCCGCCGAGGCCGAGGGCGTTCAGCGCCGCCCCGCCCAGCTCGAAAGCCTTGTCGAACAACCAGTCCAGGGCCTCGTCGATCAGCTGGCGCAGGCCGCCGATGATCTCGACGACCTTCTCCGGCACGTTGCCGAGCCCGACCTGGTTGGCCAGGAAGCCGATCGCCACCGGCACGGCGTGGCCGAGGCCCTGCTTGATCTTCTCCGCCCCGGGCGCCACGTTCCCGGCCGCCACCTGCGCGAACGTCGTCACGTACTCGTTCACGATCTGCAGGATGTCGCGCAGGTAGTCGATGGCCGACTGGATGGCCTTGAAGAAGGCGATGAAGCTGTTCACCACGGCCATCACGCCGGTGGGGTCCAGCATCGAGATCAGCTTGGCGGTGACCTTCTCGATGATCTGGGTCATGATCCACTGCTCGGCGGTCTGCAGCAGCATGTCCCACAGGCCGGTCAGCTTGTCCACCAGGTGGTGCCAGACGGCGGCGACGCCACCCTCCTGCACGTCCTTGATGAACGCCCAGGCCTCACCGAGGGCACCGACGCCGGCCCGCAGCTTGGCCGCCTTCTCCGGGCCGATCTTCTTGCCCAGCTTCTGCCACAGCGTGTCGACCGTCACCCCGAGGACCTGCAGCACCAGGTCCAAAATGGACTTCAGGGTGAAGTCCGGGGGCGCCGTGATGCCCAGCGGCCCGAGCCCGCGGAAGAGCCACGACGCCAGCCCGGACATCAGGAACTGCAGGATCTCGTCGAAGAAGCCGGTGAAGCCCGCCTTCAACGCCTGCAACATGTTCTGCAGGAACGCGACCGGGTCCTTCTTGATGTCCTCGATCGCCGCCATGGCGTTGTTGATGATGCTGCCGACGAGGTCCGACGGGAAGTTCATCAGCTTCAGGATCAGCTCGATGACGACCTTGACGACCTCGGTGACGAACTCCAGGATCCGCCCGAGCGGCTCGCCGACCTTCGCCAGCACGCGCTCGAACGCGGCCGCCGGCGCCAGCAAGTCGTTGAGGGTCAACATGTCCCACACCGCGTGGAACGTGCCCGTCACCATGTCCCACGAGATGCCCAGCCGCGTCATGGCCGCGGTGATCCGGCCGGCGGCGTCGGCGATCACGCCGGACTCGGCCAGCTGGTTGTACGTGGCCTCGCCGTTGGGCATCAGCGTGATGAAGCCCTTGATCAGGTTCTCCGGCGTGCGCGGCACGGCCTCGCCGGTGAACGGGTTGCGCTCGATGATCACGGTCATCAGGTGGAACCCGGGCATCCGGTGCGCGTTCTCGCTGAGCCAGCCGAGCAGCGACTTCTTGATGATCTCCAGGACCTTGCCGATCACCGTCGATGCGAACGCGCCGATCCGGCGCACCAGCGCGAACGCCCGCTCGGCCAACTGCGGCAGGGTGTCCAGCAGGTGGGGCAGGTTCTGGGGCTGGATGGCGGCCCACGCGTCGCGGAACAGCGCCATGAGCTCGCCGGTGATGCTCGAGAACGTGGCGAACTGCGTGTCCAGCCAGTCGGCGGTCTGCTGCAGCGTGCCGCGCTCGGTCATCTGCGCCAGCACCTGTTCCTGGCCGATCAGCCGCAGGAAGTCCCCGAGGATCTCCACGGTCGGCGCGTCGACATCGGTGCCACGCAACGGATCGTGGTGCAGGACCTTGCGCGCCAGGTCCCAGACCGGCTTGATCTCCGGTGTCTCCAGGTGCGGCTCGGCGACCTCGGCCACCGCCGCGCGCACCATCTCGAGCACCTTGTCCACAAGGGACCCGACGAACGCGGTGACGTCACGCAGGATGGCGTCGACGTACCGGCGCACGATGGCCGCGTTGCCGTCGATGCCCTTGGTGACCGACACCTCGTCCCACGCGGCCTCGACGTCGTGCCCGATCCGGGCCAGGGTCAGGTTGTGCTCGGCCAGCCCGCCGGTCACCAGCGACACGATCTCGCCGATCACCTTCATGCCACGCAGCACCGGCGCGACGCCCGCGCCGAACGGCCCGAAGGTGAGCAGGCTCTCCAGCAACTGCTCGTTGCTGGCGGCCACCGGCTGGTCGGTGATCAGGTCCTTGCCGACGATCTGGGTCAGCAGGGTGTACCCGGGCACCACCGACAGCGTGGTCCTGATGCCGTTGAGGATGGAGTCCGGGATGAGGTCGGTCGCCGACACGTCCCGCGCGACCACTGGCGGCGCGGCGGAATTCGGCACCGGGATCGGCCGGCCGCGGTCGGCGCTCACCTGGCGCGCCACGGACACCGCTTCCCGCTCGCTCGGGTCCGACGGGCTGCTGACGGTGGTCGCCGACGCGAGGCCGCCGCCCCCTTGCTGGAGGGTGTGCGTGACCTCGTGGGCGAGCAGCTCGTACCCGGAGGGGGAGTCCGGGGCGTATTCGCCCTGTCCGAAGTAGATGTCCTGGCCCACGGTGAACGCCCGCGCGCCGACGTCGGCCGCGAGGTCGGCCGACGTGCCGCCGACGTGCAACCGGACGTCCGTGAGCGGCGTGCCGAACGACTCCTCGAGCGTTTCTCGTGCCTGGTCCGGAAGTGGCATGCCCGCTTCGGCCGACGACAACCGGCCGGCGAACCCCTCGGGCGCCTGCCCCGAACCGTCGCCCGCACGCCGGATCGCCCGCTGCACCGCCCGGTTGCCGCCCGCCAGCACCCCCGGTTGGCCCAGCACATTGGGTTGACCCTGCGCTGCGGCGGCGAACGACGGCCCACCCGAGCTCAGCAGCCGGCCCATGGCCGCGTTGCCCAGACCCAGGCTGGTTTCCGGAGCCCGCGCGACCTCGGGCTCGGCAACGGACACCGGCGCGCGGACCTGTTGCCGCGCTACCGGTTCCTCTCGAACCCCCGCGTCACCCACGCGATCCGGCTCCGTTCTGGCTCTGCACCTCTTGCCCGGGAGGTCGTCGCTGGTCGCCCGGCGCGTTACTGGCGGCGGCGAGCCCTTCACACGTGCGTTGCAGCACTTGAGCCGCGCGCGCCAGCGCCGGGTCGGACAAGCGGTTCTGCGCGACCCGCCGCCAGTGCGAGTGCAGGCCCGTCAACACGGCCTGGACGTCCTCGCGGGGCGCGTCGCGGCGCAGGCCGAGCCGGTCGAGCACCGCGGTGCCGTTGCCGCCGAGGAGCTGCTCCATGGCCGCGAGCTGCTCCGGCGCGCCCGGGATCGAGCCCACCCGCAGCTCGGTGAGCAGCCGGATCTCGGCCAGTTCGTGCGCGCCGACCCGCAGGCGTTCCACGGCTTGGCGCAGCCGCGGCGCGGCCGGGATCGGGTCCTCGCGGGTCACGGTGTCGATCAGCCGCAGCGCGCCGTCGGCCTTGAGCACGTCCCGGCGCCCGGCGAACTGGTTCATCAGCAGCCCGCGCAGCTCGTCGAGTCCACTGTGGGCACGCAGCAACGCGGCCAGCGCGGCGGTGTCGGCGGTGCCGTTTCGGATCGCGTCCAGGCTCAGCCGGATCCCGTAGATGCCGAGCTTGCCGAGCAGCCGGGCGCGGATCTCCGGCGACACGGGCACCGCGTTGTACGGCGCGACGAACCGGGTGGCGGACAACAACAGCGGCGCGCACGCGGGCGCACCGGCGGCGGCCAGCGCGGCCAGGCCGGCGAAGTCGTCCGCGGTGATCGTCGCCGCGGTCTCGGCCAGCAGGCCGGCCACCGGCAGCACCGTGTGGACCAGCCCGCGGATGCGCGGATCGGCGCGGTAGCCGGCGGCCACCCGCTTGGCGTTGGTGATGGCCTGCGGGTCGCCGCCGCCGACCTCATCGGCCCGCGAGAGCACGCCGATCGCGTTGACCGGGTTGGTCTCGGCCGCGTCGGTGTCGTGGAAGGCGTCCAGGAAGTCCACATCGGACGAATGCAGGTGCCGCATCAGGTACAGCACCGCGTCGACGCTGCCGGTGTCGCCGAGGAAGTCGTGGGTGCGGCGGCCCGCCGACTCGGTGAGCGAGCCCATGCCGGGTGTGTCGACGAGCGTCATCGTGGCGAGCCAGTTGCTGGGCAGCCGGACGTCGATCAGGTCGACCTCGTCGGCGGAGAGCCCGTCGAGGGCGAACGACCACTGGCCGTCGTTGTCGCCGATGGCCAGCCGGACCGGCGGCCGGCCGCGGGGGACGGCGGTCGCCGCCGGTTCCCGGCCGTAGCCGTACCACGTGATCACGCGGGTGCACTCACCCGCATCCGTTGGCGCGACCCGGGTCCCGACCAGTGCGTTGAGCAAAGTGGACTTGCCGGCCTTGACCCGGCCCGCGATCGCCACCCGAAGTGGGCCGTCCAGCCAGCGTGCGGCATCGGCGAGCCGGCGTTCGGCGGGCCGGCCCTGGTAGCTGCGGGCGGCCTCGCCGAGCAGCGACCGGACCCGCGCCGCGAGCGGCACCGGGGCGGTCACCGGGCACCCGCCATGCGATCCACAGTGGACAAGAGACCGGCCACCCGGTCCAGCTCGGCCTTGGCGGCCGCACCGCGTGCGCTGGCCGCCTGGGTGTCTGCCTGCGCGGCCCGTTCGGTCGCCACCTGCTCGTGCTTGGCCGCCGTGACCAGTTCGGCGGCCTGGTCGAGGTAGTAGTCGCGGATGCGGATGCGGCCGTGGCGGATCAGGTCCTGCGCCGCCCGCGCCGCGTCCATCCGGGCCTGGGCCAGGTATGCCGCGACGGCGCGCTGCGCCTCGGCCCGGGTCGTGTCCAGCTTGCTGGTCTTGTAACTGCGCACGGCCTTGTAGGCGAAGACGCTGCCCAGCACGGCCGTGATCGGCAACGCGATCAGCAGGCCTGGGTGCAACGTGGTGACCAGCAAGGTGGTCACCACCGAGCTGGACAACGACCAGCCGCGGGCCGCGTGCATGCCGACCTCCAGTTTGCCGCCCTTCTTGCCGGCCAGCTGCCCGATCGCGACGTCGCCGCCGAGCCGGCCGCCGGCCGTGGTGGCGCCGACCGAGCTCGCGGTCGCGTTGAACACCGCGGCGATCTCGCCCGCCAGGTCGTCGATCGACTCGATCAGCTTCGTGTGCGCGTCGGTCAGTTCCTCGTTGGTGCGCCGCTGCAACCACGGCACGATCTCCGCCCACTCGCGGGTCGGGTCGCCCTCCTTGACCCGGCGGGTCGCCTCGCCCTCGACCCGGCGCAGCCGCTCGGTCAGGTTCGTGTCCAGGTTCGACTGGATGTCGGCGAACCGGTCGTTGATCGTGTTCAGCCAGCGCGACGAGGAACCGGCCAGCTGCCGGGCGCGTTCGGCGGACTGCTCCACCTTGCGTTGCACTGCTGGGCGTTGGTCCGGTTCGGTGAGCGCGGCGTGCTCGGTCGCGAGCGCCTCGGCGACCTGCCGCAAGGCACCACGGGCCACGTCGGCCGCCGTCGCCACCGACTCGGCGGCGTGCACGGCGGTGAGCCGGGAGTTCAGCCGGTCGGCCAGCACGGGGAAGCCGCATTCGGCGTTGAGCGCCGGATCCCCGGTGGCGAGCGCGAGGTCGCGCAACGTCGACGACACGGCCACGATCTCGATGTCCAGGTGGGCGTCGGCCAGGTGCGCCCGGTCGAGGTCGAGGATCTTGCGCCACTGCGGGTAGAAGTCGATCTTCGTCATCGCGATCAGCAGGTTCGGGCACGCCTGCGCCGCGTGCTGGATGAAGTCGAGCTCGGCGGCGGTCAGCTCCTGCGACGCGTCGGTCACGACGATCACGCCGTCGGCCAGGTTGAGCGCCCGCATCGTGGCCGCCGCCGAGGCCGACGCGAACCCGCCGCCGAGCCCGGGCGTGTCCATCAGCACCAGCCCGCCGGCCAGCAACTTGCGTGGCAGCACCACTTCCACGGCCTGCAGCGGCTCGTCGGCGTCGGTGGTGCCGCGCAAGGCGTACGACGCGGCTTTGCGGGGGTCGATCGTGACGGTGCGCGGTCGCTCGGCGCCGTCCACGACGAGGGCTGCCGCCGGCTTGGTGCCGTGGCGGACGATGGTCGGCACCGCGGAGAACGCGGTCGGGTCCACCCCGCACACCTCGATGCCGAGCAACCCGTTGACCAGCGCGCTCTTGCCCTTCTTGAACTCACCGGCGACCAGCACGTGCCACGCGCCGGAGGTGAGCTGGCGCCGCGCCTTGGTCAGCTTCTCGGCGAGGTCCTCGCGGCCGGCCCGGCGCGTCTCCTGCACGGCGGCGTCGAGGACCTGGAGCATCTCGGCGGTCTCGGCCGCGTTCCTGGCGCCCATCAGTGCGCCCCCGCCGGGTCGTGGTGGCCGTGGTCGTCGGCCACGCCGAAGTCGTCGCCGTGGGTGTCGGCGTCGTGCGCCGGCCACGCCGAGACGTGGGCCAACGCGTCGTCCATGCCGTCCCCGTCGACGTCCGTGCTGGCCATCAGGTCCGCGTGGTGGTCAGCAGCGTGATCGGTGTGATCGGCGTGGTGCTCGGCCGGGGGCGCGTGGTAGGCCTCCGGCGCGGCGCCGGTGAGCTGCTGGCTCGCCGACACGGTGACCGGGTCGGCGTCCATTGCCGACGGATCGTTCTGCACCTGATGGTCGAAGTCGTCGCCCGCGGCCTGCTGGTGGGCCGACGGGGTGTACGGCGTGACCGCGCCGTCGGAGATGCCGGGGATCACCACGGCGTACTGGAACCGGTGGGTGTTCGCCTCCCACGACCCGACGCCGTACTGGGATCCCTTGGCCTCCATGGTCTTGCCGTTGCCGAGGCTGATCACGACGTGCGAGTGCGCCGGGTGCCCGGAGTCCGGATCGGACGAGAAGCTGAACAGCAACGCGCCCGGGGTGTGGATGCCCTGCTCCACCGGGATCGTGTAGCCCTTCTTGTGCAGGAACTCGTACTGCTCCCACGCCGTGCGCGGCAGGTCCACCCCGACCTGGTGGGTGGACCACTGCACGAGGTCCGAGCAGTCGAACGCGCTCGGGTTGGGGTCGTCCATCCCCGCCTTCGCGCCCCACACGTAGTCGTCGCCGGTCTGCGCGGTCGCCACCTGCAGGAACTTGTCCCGCCTGGGGTTGTCGCCCGCCGCCGGCTGGGCGCTCATGGTCTGGACGTCCTGAGTGGACTCGGCCGGCGCCGGGGTCGTCGTCTTCGGGGTCGCTGCCTGCGGGGTCAGGGCGACGCCGTACTCGTCACCGGCGCTCGCCGGTGGGCTGCCGCCGGCCATCGCGTCCGGCGTGCCCGCGTCCAGCGCGAGGCCGTATTCCTCGGCCTCGGTCGTGGGCTCGGCGGTCGCCGACGCGGTGTGGGCGTTGACCGCGGCGCTGCCGTCCTCGGTGGACGGGTGGGTCGACTGGGTCGCCTGGGTCGGGTGACCGGTGTGCGCGCCGCGCGCGTCGCCCGCGCTCGTCGGGTGCCCGTAACCCGCCGACCCGCTCCACATCCCGTGCCCGGAACCGTCGCCGTACGCGGCCGCGGCGGCCTCGGCGTCGGAACGATAACGCAGGTAACGGGCCGAGACCCCACCATGGGTGGTGGTCCAAGGTGACACATCGGCGCCGCCTTGCGATACCTGGTACGCGGCCTTGGCGTTCTGGACCGGGTCGTACAGGTCGTACTTGGCGAGGTCGGGATGAGAACGCACGTTGATCTGCCACAACCCGCGGCTGTCCTCGCCGCGCGGGTTGCGCGCGCCGCCGTTGCCGCCGGACTCGGCGAGCGCGACGGCCGTCATCGTGGCGGCCTGATCGGGGGAGAAACCAGCCTCGCGTGCGAAGGCGTAGATCTGTTCGGCCGTATACCTTGCCATCGTCGCCCCCGAACCCTGGTCCGTGCCGAACACCGCGAAGTCCACCGTGTCGCTCCTATGTCGTATGCAATGAACCGGGGGTTACGTGTCCGTCAGCGATGACATTCCGGCGTGGCAGGTCCTCGCCGACGTGCTGCTCCAGTGCGAGGCCCTCGTCTGCCGGCTGGGCGACGGCCTGGAACCGCGCGACTTCGCGGGCCTGTACGTCGGCGAGGACGACGTGCAGCGCGTGCTGGCCGGGCTGCCGGGGCTCGGCGCCCCCGAACCCGAGCAGGTCAAGGTCGTGCGGGCCGCGCTCGCGCCGCACATGACGGCGGCCGGGTCGGCGTTCGCGGACCACCTGCGGGGCGACTCGGTGTTCGCCCGGGTGTGCCGGGTGGCCGGGCTCGCCCCACGCGATGCCATGGTGCTGGCGCTGCTGGCCGCTGTGGACGCGTCGCCGCAACGCGGGCGGCTCGTGGCGTACGTGCAGGACAACGTGCAGGTGCCGCGGCTGACCATGGCCACCTTGATCCGGATCCTGGGCGAGCCCGTCGCGCCGTCCCTGGGTCCGGGCGGCGCACTGCGCGGGGCGGCCCTGGTCGAGACCAGTGAGGACGGTCCCTGGGCGGGGCGGACGTTCTGGCCCGCGGCCCGGGTGTCGTGGGCGCTGGCCGGTGACGACTCACCCGATCCCGGCTTGCCCGCGGCCACGCGCCGTGTCGGCACCACAAGCGAATCGGGTGCGCCACCGGAGTTGCTGCTGGCCACCGGCGCGGACGCGGCCACCCGGTTCGCCGCCGTGGCCGCCCGGTGCCCCGGCCGCGGGCTGCTCGTCTGCCGCTGCCCGGCGACGCCGGGGGAGTGGGCCGCCGTGGTGCGCGAAGCCGTGCTGGGCGACCGGGTGGTCGTGCTCGAAGTGGACGCTCCGCTCGACGCCGAGGCGGCCGCGCGGATCGCCGACGCGGACCGGCTCACCTGGGTGCTCAGCTCGGCGGGCGAACTGCCGTTGAACACGCTGCCGCGGCGTGGGTGGAGCGAGCTTCGGCTCGACTCGGCGCTGGCCGGGCCGGTCGACTGGGAACGCGTGCTCGGCATCGGCCCGGACCCGGCGTTCCCGCTGACCCGCGACCAGTTGCCGTTGGTCGCGGCGGCCGTGGGTGGCGACCCGGAGCGCGTCGCCGACGGCGTGCGGCGCCTGGCCGGTGGCCACCTCGACCAGCTCGCCGTCCGCGTCCGTCCACAACGGACGATGACCGACCTCGTGCTGCCCACCGACCAGTCCGCGCAGATCACCGAGCTGATCGCGCGCTGCCGGCTCCGCAGCACGGTGTACCAGGAGTGGGGGTTCTCGCCGCTGCCGTCCACCGGCGTCGTCGCGTTGTTCTCCGGGCCGTCGGGCACCGGCAAGACGCTCGCCGCCGAGGTGCTCGCCGGTGAGCTCGGCCTCGACCTCTACAAGATCGACCTCTCCTCGGTGGTCAGCAAGTACATCGGTGAGACCGAGAAGAACCTTGAACGCATTTTCCAGGCCGCTTCCGCCGGTGAACTCGTGCTGTTCTTCGACGAGGCCGACGCGTTGTTCGGCAAGCGTTCGGAAGTGAGCAGCGCGCACGACCGGTACGCCAACGTCGAGGTCGCCTACCTGTTGCAACGCCTGGAGACCTATCAAGGCATCGTCGTCATCGCCACCAACCTGCAACGCAACATCGACGACGCCTTCCTGCGCCGCATCTCGGTGGCGGTCGACTTCGAGGCGCCCGACGAGCCGCACCGCAAACTCATCTGGCAGCAGGCGTTCCCGTCGACCGCGCCGGTCGGCGACCTCGACCTCGACTTCCTGGCCCGGCAGTTCCGCATCACCGGCGGCATCATCCGCAACGCCGCGCTCGGCGCCGCGTTCCTCGCCGCCGCACACGACGGCAAGGTCACGATGGAACGCGTCGTGCTCGCCATCAAACGCGAATTCCAGAAACTCGGCAGGCTGCGCACCGAAGCCGAATTCGGTCCCTACTACAACCTGGTGAAAGGCGACGACGATGCTGCACCTGCTCGATGAATCCCTCGAGACCTTCCTGCGCGCGGTGGTCCCGCTGCCCAAGGAGATCGACGTGGTGTTCGCCGCGCCGGACAAGGACTGGGCCGCCCGCGTCTCGCGGCCGACGATCAACCTCTACCTGTGGGACGTCCGGCGCAACACCTCCGAGCGCGAGTTCGGCATCTTCACCGAGACCGACGACGCGGGCCGCACCGTGCACCGGGCGCCCCAGCCCAGGGTCGACTGCCGTTACCTGATCACCGCCTGGACCGCCGACTCCCGCGACGAGCACTCGCTGCTCGGCGCCACGCTCGCCGCCGTGCTGACCCAGCCCGTGCTGGAGGCCGAGCACGTCGCGCCCGCCTACCGCACGGTCGAGCCGCGGCCGAGCCTCACCCTGGCCACCGGCGACGGTTCGGAGAACTCCGACTTCTGGTCCGCGCTCGGCGGGCAGCTCAAGCCTGGCCTGGACGTCACCGTGACCGCGACCGTCGACATCGGGCTGATGGCCGAGGCGGGCCCGGCCGTGCGGCGCATCGGCATCGCGGCGACGCCGACCGGCGGGGAGCGCAACGAGCGCCTCTTCGTCGCCGGGCGCACCGACGCCCCGCCCGGCACGATCGTGTCCACCCCGCACGGCGCGGCCGAGGTCGGCGCGGACGGCTCGTTCGTGGTGAGCGCCGAGGTCGGCGACGAACTCCGGGTGGACGGCGAGCGACGGCACAAGGTCGCCGGCCGGGGTGGTTCGGACGTGTGAACCGTGGTCTGACCGACGTTTTTTCCAGGCCTCACGGACGTTTTTCCAGGGAGGTGCTCGGGTACTCAGGGCCATGACGAGACGCGACGACGAGTACGGCCGATTCGGCCCGCTCTTCGCGCGCATGGCCGGTGCCCAGGGTGCTGAGCGTGCGCGGATCCGCGATGAGCTGATCACCGGGCACCTGCCGCTGGCCAACCACATCGCGCGCAAGTTCGCTCGCCGTGGTCAGCCGCTGGAGGACCTGGAACAGGTGGCGCGGCTCGGCCTGGTCAACGCCGTCGACCGGTTCGACCCGCAGCGGGACAAGCCGTTCCTCGCGTTCGCCGTACCGACCATCATGGGTGAGGTCCGCCGGTACTTCCGCGATACCGGGTGGTCGCTCTCGGTGCCGCGCCGGCTCAAGGAACTGCACCTGCGGATCACCGCCGAGTCCGAGCAGCTGCGCCAGCGCCTCGGCCGGTCGCCGACGCCCAGCGAGCTGGCGACGGTGCTGGGACTGTCGATCGACGAGGTCTACGAGGGCATCGAGGCGGCCAACGCGTACCAGCTCTTCTCCATCGACCACCCGGGCGCCGGTTCCGACCAGCCGGGCAAGCACCCGGCGGTGACCGACACCCTGGGCGACGACGACGCCGCGCTGGCCATGGTCGAGAACGTCGCCTCGCTGCGCCCGTTGATCAGCAAGCTGCCCGCGCGGGAACGGCTGATCCTGGCGCTGCGCTTCTCCGGTGATCTGACCCAGTCGCAGATCGCGGACCGGGTCGGGCTCTCGCAGATGCACGTCTCGCGCCTGCTGGCCAAGACGCTGGCTCAGCTGCGGTCGGACATCGAGGCCTGACCGGCCAGGGGCAGCCAGTTGGTGGCGGCGGTGACGTCGTCGACCACCGGCAGCACCTCCTCGAGCTCGGCCAGCTCGACGATCCGGCGCACCACGCTCTTCTTGCCGGCGAGGATGCAGACGTAGAGGCCGAGCTCGGCGCAATGCCCGGCGAACGTGCGGAGCATGCGTATGCCCACGGCGCCGCAGAAGCCGACGCCCCGCATGTCCAGCACCACCACGCGGCACTCCGGCGGCCGGTCGGCCAGGGCGCGGGTCAGTTCGCACGCGCAGGCCGATGCGGTGAGCAGGTCCAGGTCACCGCTGATGGCGATGGCCAGCGCGTCGTTCTCGACCGTGTCCGTCACGCCTATTCGGGGCATCGCGACCCTCCGGAACTCGTGAACACGAGAGCCGGCCACACGGGTTGAAGCCGTCAGGTGGTTCGCCGTCAAAGATAACCTCGTGCCGGGCATCCGGCACAGGATGCGCGTCACGCGTTCGCGCGGGTCATCAGCATCCTGATCAGCAGGTGTGTGCTTGCCTCGCCGTCGGGTTCGGCCCACGTCTTGAGGTCGGTCGCCAGGGCGCGCAGGATCTGCAGGTCGACCGAGTCGGGCAGGCCTTCCTCGGCGCTGGCCACCCGAACCATGACCTCGACGGAGTGGGCCACACCCGCGTCGATCCGCACGGCGCAGCAGACCTTCGTGCCGGGTGCGGCGAGCGGCAGCAGCAGCGAGCACGCCTCGTCCACGGCCAGCCGGATATCGGTGATCTCCTCGAGCGGGAAGTCGTGGGCCATCACGACGGCGGCCGCCATCGCCCGGACGACCGGCGCGGCGTGTGCCGTCGCCGGTGCCTCGAGCACGAATTCGTCGTCATCGGGCGGCATTCCGGAACCCTAACCAATGCCCGAGACGTCGTCGGCGCCGACGTTTCGATCGACGCCCAGCGGGAATCCGGAGCCGAGCGATCCTCCAGGTGAGGAGGACCATCGTGGACGTTCGGCGGAGGAACAGATGAAGATCGTGGTGATCGGCGCGAGCGGCAACGTGGGCACCGCGGTCCTCGACGCGCTGCACGAGTCCGGCAGCGGGGACGACTCCGTGCACGCCATCGCGCGCAGGCGGCCCGAACCCCTGCCGCCGTACGCCCACACGAGCTGGCACGAGGTCGACATCGCCGATCCCCGCGCGAGCGGGCGGCTCGAGGAGGTGTTCGCCGGCGCGGACGTCGTCGTGCAGCTCGCCTGGGCGATCCAGCCCAACCACGACCGCCAGGCGTTGCGCGACACCAATGTGGACGGTTCGCGCCGGGTGTTCGACGCGCTCGCCCGGGCCGGGGTGCCACACCTGGTCTACGTGTCGTCGATCGGCACGTACGCCCCCGCCGTCACCTCCGCGCCGGTGGACGAGCAGTGGCCGGCGACGGGCGTGCGGTCGTCGATGTACAGCACCGACAAGGCGGCGGTCGAGACCTACCTCGACGAGTTCGAGCGGCGGCACCCCGCCACCACGGTCACCCGCCTGCGCCCGGCCCTGGTCATGCACCGCGCCGCCGCCGAGGAGATCCAGCGCTTCTTCATCGGCCCGGTTCCCAGGGCCCTCTTCAAGGTGCTCCGCCGTGGCCGGCTGCCGATGGTCCCGCTGCCCGGCGCGTTGCGCATGCAGGTCGTGCACGCCGTCGACCTGGCCGCCGCCGTCGTCGCGGCGATCCGGACGCGGCTGCCCGGCGCGGTGAACATCGCGACGGACCCGGTGCTCTCGGCCGAGGACCTCGCCCAGCTCGTCGGCAAGCGGCTGGTGCCCATGCCCGCCCGGCTGCTGCGGCCGATCGTGCACGGCGCGTGGCGGCTGCGCGCGGTGCCGGTGTCGCCGGGCTGGCTCGACCTCGCGATGCGCGTGCCGGTCATGAGCACCCGCCGTGCTCGCACGGAGTTGGGCTGGGAACCGAAGGTGACCGCGCGTGCCGCGGTGCAGGACCTGCTGGAGGGCCTCGCGCAGGGCGCGGGTCAGCCTGCCAGCCCGGCCCTGCGACCCTGATCTGGTCGTTGATCTAGTCGTTGTCCGCCCCGCTCCACAGCAGGCTCGTCGTCAGCAGCGTGGCCGCGTCGTTGCGTGAGCCGTTGTCCAGCACGAGCGCGACCTGCTCGACGGCGTCGTGGCGCCGGTCGGTGAGCAGCGCCAGCAGCGCCCGCAGGGCAGCGCGGGGCACCGGGCCGACGTCGTCGATCGTCAGCGCTTCGCCGGAGTGGTCGTACAACTCGAGCTGGTAGGGCTCGTCGGCCGGCAGATCCGTGGCCGGCGTGCGGCCCTTCGCCGCCTGGGCCGCCCGCTCGAGCAGTTCCAGCACCACGGCCTCGATCCGGCCGTCCGTGCGGTCCGGGTCCGGCGGCAGCAGCTCCTCTATGACGTCCGTGACCGCCTCGCCGTGACCGCGCTCGACCAGGCCGAGCAGCTTGTGGGCGATGTCGTTGGGCGAATCGCCGTCCTGGATGGCGCTCATCGTCCTCGGCGCCCGCCCTGTTCCGGTTGGTCCGCTTCGGTCATGATCGTCGATTACCCCGAATGGCTGGGGCCTGAACACGCCCTGGTGGCGAGGTTTCGCCGGGATCGGCGGTGGGCATCAAGGGCTCATGCGGCTCACCCGTAGCGACCCGGACACGCCGGGTCTCCAACGCCGCCGCCACGGCAAGGGATTCCGGTTCCTGACCGCGGACGGCGGGCCGCTGGACCCGGAAACCCGCGCCCGGTGCGAGAAGCTGGTGATCCCGCCCGCGTGGCGGGAGGTCTGGATCTGCCCGGACGAGCGAGGCCACATCCAGGCCGTCGGGATCGACGATGCCGGGCGGCGCCAGTACATCTACCACGAGCAGTGGCGTGCCGCCCGGGACGAGGAGAAGCACGCCCGCGTGGTGGCGCTGGCCCGCAAGCTGCCCAAGGTGCGCGAGAAGATCCTCGAGGACCTGCGTGGCCGCGGCCTCACCGAACGCCGGGTGCTCGCGGGAACCCTGTGGATGCTCGACCGCGGGGTGTTCCGCACCGGTGGCGACGAGTACGCCGAGCAGAACGGCAGCTACGGCCTGACCACGTTGCTGCCCGAACACGTGCGGGTGGACGGGGACCGCCTGCACTTCGACTACCCGGCCAAGAGCGGGGTCCGCCAGGAGTTCGAGCTGACCGACCGCGAGCTCGCGAAGCTCGTCCGCGCGCTGCTGAAGGCCGAGCCCGGCACCGGGCGGCTGCTGGCCTACCGCGAGGGCAAGCAGTGGCAAGAGGTGCGGGCCACGACCGTGAACGCGCGGTTCAAGGAGCTGGTCGGCGACCGCTACACGGTCAAGGACCTGCGCACCTGGCACGCGACGGTGTTCACCGCGTCGTTCCTGGCCCGCCGCGAGCGGCCGACGAGCCCCACGAAGGCACGCCAGGTGGTCAGCCGGGCCATGCGCGCGGTGGCCGACGAACTGGGCAACACCCCGGCCGTGGCTCGCCGGTCCTATGTGGACCCAAGGGTGATCGACCGGTTCGAGGAGGGCGAGACCATCGAGGCGGCGCTGCGGCGGGCGAAGCGGGCCGACGGGCCGCGGGCGACCGCGATCGTGGAGCGCGCCGTGATCCGGTTGCTGACTCGATAAGGACGCCGTTTCGTGTTTGGCGGCGCCGTTTGCGGCCGATTCTCTGAACAAGCACCACGACCCGCCGACCCGAGAGGATGCCCATGAACACGCCGCGCGCCATCCTCTTCGACCGGGACGGGACGCTCGTGGTCGAGGTGCCCGACAACCCCGACCCGACCGCCGTGCGCACCATGCCCGGTGCCCTGGCGGCCTTGGACGCCGCCCGGTCGCGAAAGATCCACATCGGCGTGCTCAGCAACCAGCCGGGCATCGCGCTGGGGTCGCTCACCGAGGCGGCCGGCCACGCGGTCGATGCCCAGGTGGAACGATTATTGGGCCCCTTCGACACATGGCAGGTGTGCCCGCACGCGCCGGCCGACGGCTGCTCGTGTCGCAAACCCAAGCCCGGCCTGGTGCTGGCCGCCTGCCGCGAGCTGGGCGTCGAACCCCGGCACACCTTCGTGATCGGCGACACCGCCGCCGACGTCGAAGCGGCGCGGGCGGCCGGCGCGGTGGGCATCCTGGTGCCCACGCTGTCGACCGCCCGGGCGGAGGTCGAAGCGGCATCCTGGGTGGAGACGACCTTGGTCGACGCCGTGCACAGCGTCATCGACGCGACGCGGGAGGACCTGACCCCGTCGGTCCAGTGAGGACGACGACCGGGGCGAACCCGCTGCTGCTGCTTGCTTCCAGTGCGTGCTGGGTAACCGGTGTCCGTGGGTACCCAACGAACAGTGGCATCGGTCGCGGCCGCGGCGCGCACGGCACTCGCGGACGGCGCCCTCGAGCTGCCTGACCCCGGGTCCGGCGGTACCGGCGCCCGCTGGGCGGCGCTCGAGGAGCTGGGTCGCGCCGACCTCACCGTGGCCCGGCTGGCCGAGGGCCACGTCGACGCGGTGTCGATCCTGCACGAGGCCGGCCTGACCGCGCGGCCGGGCCGGCTCTACGGCGTCTGGGCGGCACGCTCCGGCGGCACCGGCGCCGTCATCCGCGACGGCGCGCTGAGCGGCACCGTCCGGTTCTGCTCGGGCACCGGCTCGCTGGACCGGGCGCTGGTCGCGGCCCTGGCCGACGACGACAAGTCGCTGCTGGTGGACGTCGACCTGACCGACGAGCGGATCAGCCGGGACGCCGACGCGTGGCAGGCGATCGGCATGGACGCCTCGGACAGCGGCGACGTCACCTTCCACGACCTGCCGGTCGGAGCCGACGCTGTGGTCGGTCCGCCCGGCTTCTACCTGGAGCGCCCGGGGTTCTGGTGGGGTGGCGGGGGAGTGGCCGCCGTCTGGTGGGGTGGGTGCGCGGGCGTGCTCGACCGGCTGCGGGCCCAGCTCGCCGAGCGCGAACCCGACGAGCACCAGCTCGCCCACCTCGGTGCGCTGCACACCGGGCTCATCGCGACGCGCGCGCTGCTCGCCGACACCGCGGCCGCCATCGACGCAGAGCCGTCCGCCGAGCACCGGGACCTGGTTATGGTGTGCCGCGGCGCGGTCGAGGTCCTGGCCCGCGACGTGCTCGACCGGGTGCCGCGGATCACCGGGCCGACCGCGCTGTCGCGGGACCGGGGTTTCGCGCAGGCCCTGGCCGACCTGCAGGTGTACGTGCGCCAGCACCACGGCGAGCGCGACTTCGCCGCCCTGGGCCGGTTGGTCCTGGCCGGGTGCCGATGAGCGGGCGTCCCGTCACGGCGGAAGCGCGGTGGTCCGAGCCGTTGGCCACCCGGGTCACGGCGGCCGCCGACCTGTTCGAGCACCGGCGGATCGTGGTCGTCGCGGCCCACCCCGACGACGAGACGCTCGCGCTCGGCGGTTTCCTGCAGGCGTACCACGACGAGGGCGGGGACCTGACGCTCGTGGTCGCCACCCGCGGCGAACTCGCCTTCCCCGCCGCGGACCACGCCGAACAGGGCGCGCTGGCGCGCGAGCGCACCGGCGAACTCACCAAGGCACTGCGCGCACTCGGCGCACCGGACACCGAGGTGCGGTGGCTGGACCTGCCCGATTCCGGGCTGGCCGACCACGAACGCGAGCTGACCGACCGGCTGCGCCCGCTGCTGCGCGACGCCGATTGCGTGCTGGCCCCGTGGCCGTTGGACCCCCACCCCGACCACGCCGCGGCCGGGCGTGCGGCCCTCGCCGCCGCGCCGATCACCGCGCACCGCTGGTCCTACCCGATCTGGATGTGGCACTGGACCGACCCCGTCGACTCGGCCATCCCGTGGACCCGGGCGGCCCGGATCCCGTTGACCCCGACGCGACAACGGCGCAAAGCGGTGGCCCTCGCGGCCTTCGCCTCGCAGCTGCGGCCCGGCCCGCGCGGCGAGCCGGCCATCCTGGACCGGTCGATGCTGGCGCACTTCGCCCGCGACCACGAGGTGGTGTTCCGCGAACCACGCGAGGATTCCGCGCCCGTCGAGCGGTTCGGTGCGCTCTACGGCGCGAACGCCGATCCGTGGGACACCCGGTCGAGTTGGTACGAGCGGCGCAAGCGGCAGGTGGTGCTGGCCTCGTTGCCGCGCGAGCACTACCGGCTGGCCATCGAGCCCGGCTGCGGCACCGGTGCGTTGACCGTGCAGCTGCAGGAGCGGTGCGACCGCGTGCTCGCGTTCGACCCCGTCCCCGAGGCCGTCGCGGCCGCGCGGGCGGCCGGCGCACGGGCGGTGACCGTCGCGGCCGTACCCGCCGACATGCCCGCGGACCTGCCGGATGTGCGGGCCGACTTGGTCGTGTGCAGCGAAATCCTCTACTACCTGTCCGATGTGGACCTGAAGGAGACGGTCGCGGAGCTGGTGTCGGTGCTGGAGCCCGGCGGCGACTTCGTCGCCGTGCACTGGCGCGGTTGGCCCGCCGAGGCACCGCGGGACGCGGTGGCCACCCACGCGGTGCTCACCGAGCACCCGGCGCTGCGCACCGTGGTCGAGCACACCGACGAGGAGTTCCTGCTGCACGTCCTGCGCCGCTCGTGATCGCCACCGGCGGTATCGCGGCGGTCGGTGTCGCGGCCGTTGGTGTCGTCGTGCCCGCCCGCGACGAGCGTCCCCGGATCGGCGCGTGCCTGCGGTCGGTGACCAGGGCGCTGCGGTCCTCCGCGCTGCGCGGGGTCGTGTGCGTGGTCCCGGACCGGTGCGCCGACGACACCGAAGCGCTGGTGCGCAACGAATTCCCGGACGTGCTCGTGGTGGGCAACGACCTGCCGCTGCGCCTCGGGGAGGTGCGCGCCCTGGGCATGCGGGCGGTGCTCGCCGACCTCGGTGCGGTGGACCCGGCCGCGGTGTGGTTGCTCAACACCGACGCGGATTCGGTCGTCGGCACCGACTGGGTGACCGGGCACGTCGCGCACGCGGACGCCGGCCTGGACGCCGTCGCCGGGCTCGTGCGGCTGACCGGCACAGGTCACCTGCGGCCGGCGACCTTGCGCCGCTACCGCGAACAGGTCGCCGCCGGAATACGCCCGCTGGACCACGACCACGTGTACGGCGCCAACCTGGGCGTGCGCGCCAGCGCCTACCTCTCGGTCGGCGGCTACGCGCCGCTGGACACCGGCGAGGACCGCGACCTGTGGCGCAGGCTGGCCGCCGCGGGCCGGCGCGTGGCGCAACCGACGGACCCCGTGGTGCGCACCAGCGCCCGCCTCGACGGCCGTGCCGTGGGCGGTCTCGCCAGCCTGTTGGGTGACCTCGATGCCGGTCCGTGACGTTTCAGCGGCGTCCATCCGGGCTATTCCGGGTGTATGCCGAGCCGACGCAGCCCCATCGATCTCATCGCCAACGTCACCGCGCTGGATCGTGCCGCCGGGTTGGTGCGCGACGCCGTGCACAAGGTGCTCCAGCCCGGCGCGGTGAAGAACGCGCTGCACGGCGTGTGGCTCGGGCACGCGTTGCACCCCGCGCTCGCGCAGATGCCGCTCGGCTTCTTCACCGCCGCGACGGCGCTGGACGTCATCGGCGACCAGGACGCCGCGGCCAAGCGGCTGATCGGGCTCGGCATCGTGACCAGCGTGCCCGCCGCGACGACCGGGCTCGCCGACTTCGCGGAGGGACACGAGGAGCAGCAACGCATCGGCATCGTCCACGCAACCCTGAACACGGTGGCGCTCGGCTGCTACGGGGCGTCCCTCGTGCAGCGGGCGCGGGGGCGCTCGGGCACCGCGAGCAGTCTGCTCGGCTGCGTCATCTCCGTCGCTTCGGCCGCCCTGGGCGGCGACCTGATCTCCCGGCACGCGATGGGCGCCAACCACGCCGCCGAGGTCCCGCACACCGGACCGGACGACTGGCACGAACTGGGGCTGGTCAACGACTTCACCACCGATCGTCCGGCCCGCCGGATGGCCGGGCTCATCCCGGTCATGGTGATCAAGCAGAGCACCGGCTTCACCGTGCTGTACGACGAGTGCAGCCACATGGCGGCGCCGTTGCACGACGGCGAACTCGACACCGTCGAAGGCGAGCGGTGCATCGTCTGCCCCTGGCACGGCAGCGCCTTCCGGGTCGACGACGGGGCCGTGGTGCACGGCCCGGCGATCGCGCCACAACCCGTGCTGGACACCGAGATCCGCGAAGGCGTGCTGTATGCGAAGGTCCGCACCTTCGCCGGCGTGCCCGCGAGTTGACGAGTTCCAGAACGGTTGCACCGCAGTCGAACTGCGGACCATTGGGCTGTGCGTTAGCGTCCAAGCAAGTCTTCGCGGGCGCTTGAACAGCCAGGCGCCTCTGCACTCATGGCAGCCCGGTGCCGCGAACACGCCGAGCAACGCCAGCGGCCCGCACGCGACCGGCACGAGCCAGATGACCCGGGCCGACCCGAGGGCCTTGGCCAGCCGGGGAGTGAGGGCCGCGCCGAGCATGACCGTCACCGAACCGACCGCCAGCACGACGCCGAGCGCGGTGGAGGAGAGGCCGACCGTGCGGACGGCGAAGAGCGCGCTCACCGCCGACGCGATGCCGAACGAGAAGTTGCCCGCCGCGCTGGCGATCGCGGTGGCGCGCAGCAGCGGGGTGCGCCGGACGAAGGTCAGGCCCTCGCGGATGCTGGTGCGCCGGCTGGGCAGGGCCGGCTCCGTCGTCTTGATCCGGATCAGGGCGAGTGCCGAGAGCGCGAACGTGACCGCCTGCACCAGCACGACGTTGGCCGCGCCGAGGACCGTGACGAGCCAGCCGCCGAGCCCCGGCCCGGCGATCTGCCCGCCGGCCCGCGCGGTCTCCATGGCGGAGTTGCCGGCCAGCACGGTGTCCCGGCCGATGACCGTGGGCAGGTAGGGCTGGTAGGCGACGTCGAAGAACACTCGCGCCACCCCGGCCAGCAACGAGACGATGACCAGCTGGGTGATGGTGAGGGCATTCACCATGGCGCACAACGGAATGCTGGCCAGCAGGACCGCGCGCACGACATCGGCCGCGACGAGCACCGGCCGGCGCCGCCACCGGTCGAGCCAAGCGCCTGCGGGCAACCCGAGCACGGCGAACGCGACGGTGCCGGCCGCGGAGATCACCCCGAGTTGTAGCGCGCCGGCGTGCAGAGTGAGCACGGCGAGCAGCGGGATGGCCACCCCGCTGAGCTGCGCACCGAACTGCGCGGCCGTCTGACCGGCCAGCAGCAGCCGGAAATCCCGCTGCCGCAAAGGGTTTTGGTGGGACACGAACGCCTCCTGGAGCTGGTGGGTCGGTCCCCACCACCAGCTGCCCGAGAGGCGTCGCTAGGGGGTGGGGACATTACCCACTGCTCGAGGCAGAGGTCAACCCGCCCAGGCCTTGAGAACCGCTCCGAGCCCGATCTTCTTGCGAAACGCGTTGTCCCACATGGCAAGAGCCAGTTCCCGGCGATTGACGTGGCGCGGGGAAACGCGATCGCATGGGGGTCACCGGCGAACGGCGGAACGGTTCAGGAGGCAGCCCAGGTGAACGCGAACACGGTTGTGCTGCAACTGAACATCCAGCTCCCGCACACGGCCGGCGCCCTGGCGGCGCTCCACGACCTCGTGCGCGCGGCCACCGCCGTCCCCGGCGCCGCCTTGTCGGCCGAGCCGGTGGTCCCTAAGCCAGTGGTCCCTGTGCCGGTGGTTCCTGTGCCACGCAAGGCATCGGAGTCGCCCCGGCTGGTGCTCGACCCGGAGTCACGCCGGGTTGTGCTCCGGGACGAGCCGCTGGACCTGACCAGGCTGGAGTTCGACTTGCTGCTGCACCTGTGCGCGCGCCCGGGCAAGGTGCACCGCCGCAGCAGCCTGATGGCCCAGGTGTGGGGGATGGGGGAGCCGCCGGGCAGCCGCACGATCGACGTGCACATCCGCCGCCTGCGCGTGAAGCTGGGCCCGGACGGCCACCACATCACCACGGTGCGCGGGGTCGGCTACCGCTTCGACGGCGCCGACCTCGTCACGATCGGCCCGCTCCTGAGCGCCGGTTAGTCACGGCCCGGCCGGGGTCTCCTCGTGCTGCAGTGCGCGGAGCATGGCGCGCATCTGCTGCTCGGCGGTCTCGGGGTCGCCGCGGCCGATGGCGGCGATGACGGCGCCGTGTTGTTCCAAGGCGGCCACCGACAGGTCGACGTGGTGCTGGGTCAGCGCTTGTTCGCGGGCTTCCAGCGCGGTGGCCACCAGCACGGTCAGCAGCGGGAACATGCGGTTGCCGCATCCGGACAGCAGCGTGGCGTGGAACTCCACGTCCGCCTCGGTGAAGGCTCGCAGGTCACCGTCGTCGGCCGCGGTGCGCATGGCGGCCAGTGCTGCTTCGAGGCGCGCGACGATCGACGGGTCGGGCACCTGAGCGGCCAGCCCGGCCGCGACCGGCTCGACGGCCAGGCGCATCTGCAGCAGCTCCCGCACCTGCTGGGCGCGGTCCGCGCCCTCGAGGCGCCATGCGACGACGTCGGCGTCGAGCAGGTTCCACTGGTCCACCGGCTGCACCCGGGTGCCTAGGCTCTGCCGGATCTTCAACAACCCCTTGGATTCCAGCACCCGTAGCGCCTCGCGGACGGTCGGGCGCGAGGCCTGATACTCGGCGCACAGCCCGTCCAGGGACAACGCGACCCCAGCCGGGTGCGCGCCGCCGACGATCTTGCGGCCCAGGTCGTGGATGAGGGCGCCGTGCAGGCCCCGGGGTGCCGAACTCACGTGCCCAGCATGCCGCATGCCACCGTTGGGCCGGTCCGGTCGTATTGTCAGATTATCTAGACAAAGTCTCACGAGGTTCCCTACGATCGCCACCACCGCGCCCCGGCTCGTGCGGCGCGAGGAGGGAGCTCGACGATGCTCAGGACACGCACCGGCAGGCGGGCACCGTGGCTCGCGTTGCTGGTCGGTGGACTCTTAGCCCTGGCCTTCGTGGTCGCACCGACGACGGCGACCGCGCAGCCGACCGCCCCATCTACCGCTACGCCGGCGGCCACCGCGCACCACGACCCGCACAACGTCGCCGCCACCCCGCCGATGGGCTGGAACGACTGGTACACCTTCTTCTGCAACGTCGACGAGAACCTGGTCAAGCAGACCGCCGACGCGATGGTCAGCAGCGGCATGCGCGACGCAGGCTACGACTACGTCAACCTCGACGACTGCTGGGCGGGCGCACGCGACGCCGACGGCAACATGACCGCCGACCCGAAGAAGTTCCCACACGGCATCAAGGCGCTCGCCGACTACGTGCACGGCAAGGGCCTGAAGCTCGGCGTCTACACCGACGTCGGCACGAAGACCTGCGCCGGGTACGCCGCCGGATACAACAACGAGGCCCGCGACGTGAACACCTTCGCGAGCTGGGGTGTCGACTTCGTGAAGGTCGACTGGTGCGCCGTGCCGTACAACGACTTCCCCGGAATGTCCAAACAGGATGTTGCCAAGACCCTGTATTCCCGGTGGGCCAAGGCGTTCGACGAGGCACCGCGGGCGATGCTGTTCAGCATGTGCGTCTGGGAGGAAGCCGTCGAATCGTGGGAGTTCGCCCCCGAGCTCGCGCAGATGTGGCGCACCTCCACCGACTACAGCGACAACTGGGACTCCTTCCTGCGTAACGGCGACCAGGTCGCGCGCCTGCACGACCTCGCGGGTCCCGGCGGCTGGAACGACCCGGACATCCTGATGGTCGGCCACGGCGAGCTGGACGACACCTCCTACCAGAGCCAGTTCAGCATGTGGTCGATGGCGGCCGCGCCGCTGCTCGCGGGCAACGACCTGCGTTCGATGAGCGCGGCGACGCGCGAGATCCTGACCAACAAGGAAGTCATCGCGATCGACCAGGACAAGCTCGGCAAGGCGGGCTACAAGGTCCGCGCGACGCCGGACGAGGACGTCTGGGCCCGGCCACTGTCCAATGGCGACACCGCGGTCCTGCTGGTGAACCGGACCGACCGCGACCGGCTCGTGCAGACCAACGCCACCGAGTTGGGTCTGCCGAAGTCGTCGGCTTACGGCACCCGGGACCTGTGGCAGCACAAGACGTTCGAGTCCGCGGGCACGTTCTCCGGCTACCTGCCCCCGCACGGTTCGCGGATGCTGCGGATCAGCGGGAAGACCGCGGGCGTCGGCACCGCGGTGAGCTGGGGTGCCGCGGCGACCGGCACCGTGCCCGGCCTGGACGTGGTCGTGGCCGCGCCCGGTGAGCCGGTGACGTTGCAGGGCACCGCGGTCAACGACGGCGTGCTCCCGGTTCCGGGCGCCACCGCGTCGCTCACGGCCCCGGCGGGCTGGACCGCCACCCCGGCCGGGCCGAGGACGCTGCCGTTGCTCAAGGGTGCCGGTGGTCAGGCCACGGCTCAGTGGAAGGTCGAACCGTCCGCGGACATCGCACCCGGGACCTACGACCTCAAGACGACGCTGAAGTTCCAGGAGTTGGGCCAACCCCGCGTGGTCACCTACGCCACCAAGGTTCTCGTGCCTGCGGCGCCACCGGCTGGTTCCGTGGCGTTGAGCGACCTGAACTGGTTGTCGATGGCCAACGGTTACGGCCCGGCGCTGAAGGACAAGAACTACTACGGCAACGAGTTGTCGATCGGCGGCCAGCTCTACCCGAAGGGTCTCTGGACCCACCCCGCCGGCCAGATCGACTACTTCCTGGGCGGTCACTGCGGTTCGTTCTCGGCGGACCTCGGGATCGACGATTCCCAGGGGAACAAGGGATCGGTGGTGTTCTCCGTCTACACCAACGGCGAACTGGCCTACCAGAGCCCGGTCCTGCACGGCGCCGACCCGGTCGAGCACATGACCGTGGACGTGTCCGGGGCGCAGTCGCTGCGGATCGCGGTCGCCGACGCCGGTGACGGCGTGACCTCCGACAACGCCGACTGGGGCGCACCCACGCTCACCTGCAGCTGATCGTGTGCTGGGAGCTGCCCCGCGGAACAGGTCCGCGGGGCAGCTCCCACGCGCGTCAGGTGCACGGCGCGGTGATCTTCTTCAGCTCGGTCAGGGTGATGCGGAACTTGTGGGCCGTGGTGCCCGTGCACGTGTAGTGGATCGCGCCCACGCCGGTGACCAGCGTGACCCAGTCGCCGGTGACCAGGTCCCGTTCCTGGATGTTCGACGGCAGCGGCGTGACCAGCGGCTCGCCGCCCCCTTCGGTGAAGCAGAACTCGTAGGCCGAGGCCGTGACGACCCCGCTGTCATAGAACAGAACGGTGTTGTCGTTGCAACTTTCGGTTGCCGCGGCCGCGGTGGCGGTTGCGGCCAGCGACCCGCTCACGAGCACGAATGCCGCCGCCAACGATCTGACGGCAATTCCAGTGGCCAGGCGACCAGTATTCATGAATGCTCCATCGACGATGAGCGGCGCAGTTCCGGGCCACCGACAGTATGAGCGGCACTGACGCGTGAGTACCGCCGAGCGGTGCACCTCGACGGGCAGACGGCGCAATCGAGTCGACTCACGTAATTGACGGCGGAATCGGCGCGATGTGGGAAAGAAGCGAACTGCCTGCCAAAATGCGCCGCGTCAGTCCTGGGGCAGGTTGCGCAGCAGCTCCGCCCGGGACGCCTCGATCATCTTGCGGCACAACGACTCCGCCAGATCGGCGTCGTGCGCGGCGATGGCTTCCACGACCCCGCGGTGGCTGTCCAGCACGGTCTCGTCGACCCGCTCGGGCAACGTGTGCAGCTCGTTCTTCGCGTGCAGGAACACCGCGAACGGCGTGGCGAACTGCCGGAACACGGTGTTGCCCGAGGCGTCCAGCAACGCCGTGTGGAAGGCGATGTCGGCCTCGGTGAAGTCCTCCAGGTTGCCCGCGTGCGCCGCCGCTGCCATCGCATCGCACCACTTGTGCATTTCGGCGAGCTGCTCAGCGGTGACGTCGATGGCGCACTTGCGGGCGGCGTAGATCTCCACGGCCACCCGCAGATCGGTCAGCTCGCTGAGCTGGCGCGTCCGGTGCGGGCCCATGATCCGCCAGCTGATCACGTCCTGGTCCAGCAGGTTCCACTGGTGGATCGGCAGCACGCGGGTGCCCGTCTTCGGCTTCGGGCTCACCATCCCCTTCGCCTCCAGCACCCGCAGCGCCTCGCGCACCACCGGGCGCGAGACGCCGAAGCGCTCGCAGATCTCGTCCGGCAGGATCTGCGAGTCCTCGGCCAGCTCGCCCGCCGCGATCATCAGGCCCAGCCGGTTCACCACGAATTGGTGACGACCGCGAGCCGCGTCCAGACCGGTGTCGTCGTAGGCGAACCGCGTCGTGCTCGGTTCAGGCATTTGTGCTCCTGGTTCGCGCGATCCGCGCGCCCAGCGCTGCGACCACGTCCGTCACGTTCTCCGCCGCCGTCAGCGCCGAACCGACGCCGACCGCGGCCGCCCCGGTGGCGATCCAGTCCGCCGCGTCGTCCGGACCGATGCCGCCCGTGGGCACGGTCGGCAGGTCCGGCAACGCCTGCAGCAGGCCGCGCAGGGCGTGCGGCGACCATACCTGGGCCGGGAAGATCTTCACGGCGGTCGCGCCGAGTTCCATCGCGGTCGTCATCTCCGTCGGGGTCATGCACCCGGGCAGCACGGCCACGTCGTGCTCGACCGCCACCTCGACGACCGCCGGCACCAGGTTGGGGCTGACCAGGATCCGGCTGCCCGCGTCGATGGCCTTGCGGGCCAGTTCGGCACTGATCACCGTGCCCGCACCGATCACCGCGTCCGTCGAGGCGGCCAGCGACGAGATCACGGACAACGCGTCCGGCGTCGTCAGCGACACCTCGACCACGGGCAGCCCGGCCTCGAGCACCCGGGTGGCCTGGCGCCGCGCCGTCTCGGCGGAATCGGTGCGGATGATGGCGACCACGCCGCACGCCCGCACCTGGTCGAACACCGCTGTGCTGCTCACCGCGTCACGTCTCCTTCGCCTGCCAGCACTGCCTGCACCACTCGATCGTCCGGAAGCCCGGCGATGTCTCCCGGCGCGCCGATCGCCAGGGCCGCCACCACACACGCCTCGCGCAGCCGCTGTTCGGGTGGCAGGCCACGCAACCAGCCGCCGAGCCACCCGGCGGCGAACGCGTCACCGGCGCCGACCGGGTCGACCACCACGGCCTGACGGGCCGGCGCCTGGGTCACCGTCGTGCCGTCGGTCTCGTACGCGCCCTTGGCGCCGTCCTTGACCACGACCGTTTTCGCGCCGCGGTCGAGGAACCACGCGGCCGGGTCGCCGTCGGTGACCACGCGGGCGTCGTCGGCGCCGGTGAGCACGATGTCGCACCACGGCACGACTTCTTCGAAGATCGCACGCCAGCGCGTCGGGGGCGCCAGGGTCAGCCGCACGTTCGGGTCGAAACTGACCAGGACCCCGGCTTCGCGGGCCAAGCGCAGTACGTGCAGCACGGTCGCGTGAGCCGAATCGGAGAGCGCGCTGGTGATGCCGGTGAGGTGCACCAGGGCCGCTGATTCCACAAGGGGCGGCGGGATGTCGTCCGGGCACACCGTGCCGGCCGCGCTCCCGGACCGGTAATACCGCACGGAAATCGGCCGGTCCACCGGCGCGTCGCGGACCAGCAACCCGGTCGGCCCGTCGGGGACCAGCTGCAACCCGGTGACGTCGACGCCGTGCCCGCGCATCGTGCGCACGATCTGTGCGCCCAGGGGGTCGTCGCCGAGGCGGCCGAGGTAGACGGCGTGGTGGCCGAGCCGGGCCAGTCCGATCGCGACGGTGGCCTCGGCGCCCGCGACGTCCAGCCGGAAGTCGGTCGCCATGCCGAGGGGGCGTGCGTCAGCGGTCAAGAACAACGCCATGACCTCGCCGAGGGTCACGATCGAACCGGTCATGCCCATCCCCTTGACAGTGAACTGAGCGCACTTCTACGTTACGACCCCAAGGAGCATACAGTCATACTATATGAGAGGGCCCAACGATGAGCCGGTTCTCAGCCCTGCGTGCGGCAGCGGCCGCGGCGGCGATCGCCTCGCTGGTCGCCGCGTGTTCCAGTGGTCAGAACACGGGTGCGGCTCCCGGCAGCGGCGGTGCGGCGCCCAAGACCGGCAAGCTCACCATCGCGTTGCTGCAGAAGCAGGGCGACCAGCAGTACTTCGTCGACGAAGCGACCGGTGCCAAGCAGAAGGCGCAGCAGCTCGGCAACGTCGACGTCAAGGTGATCGACCTCGGCACCGACGCCAACAAGGCGATCAGCCAGCTCGACGCGGTGATCGCGCAGAAGGTCGACGGCATCGTGATCGTGGTGCCCGACCAGCAGATCGGCCCGCAGGTGATCGGCGCGGCCAAGAACGCGGGCATCCCGCTGATGGCCGCGGACGACGCCATCAAGGACGGCACCGGCCAGGAGGCCCCGTTCGTCGGCTTCGACGGCACCCAGATGGGCAACTCGGTCGGCACCAAGGCGGGCGAGCTGTTCAAGGCGTCCGGTTGGTCCCTTTCGGACACCCGCGTGATCGAGTCCTGGAAGCAGGACCTGCAGACCTGCAGCGACCGGGTCAAGGGCGCGGAGGACGCGTTCAAGACCGCGACCGGTGGTGACCTGCCGCAGCAGATCAAGATCGGCACGGACAACTCGGTGACCGACGCGCAGAACAAGGCCTCGGCCGTGCTCACCTCGAACCAGAACGTCAAGCACTGGCTGGTCTGGGGCTGCAACGACGAGAACGAGACCGGCGTGGTGACCGCGCTGCAGAACGGCGGGGTCAAGCCGGACAACATCATCGGCGTGGGTCTCGGCGCGTACCTCACGTGCAAGGACTGGCGTGCCGGGCAGGACTCGGGCAACAAGGCCGCGCTCTACATCGGTGGTCCGGCCGTCGGCGCCTCGGCGATCCAGGTGATGGTGGACCACCTGCGCAACAGCAAGGCGTTGCCGCCCAAGACGATCGCGCACACCGAGATGGTCGACAAGACCAACTGGCAGAAGTCGGGTCTGGTCTGCACCTGATGGAAAAGAACGAGATCCCGGTGCTGAGCCTCACCGGGGTGAGCAAGCGGTTCGCCGGCGTGCGCGCGCTGACCGACGTCAGCCTCGACGTGCGCGCCGGCGAGGTGCTCGCCCTGATGGGGGAGAACGGCGCAGGCAAGTCGACCCTGCTGCGCATCGTCAACGGCGATCACCAGCCCGACGAGGGCCACGTCGAGCTCGACGGGGTGCCCGTGCACCACACGAGCCCGGCGGCCGCGCACCACGCGGGCATCCGGGTGATCGCGCAGGAACCGGAGATCATCCCGCACGTCGACGTCGCGGAGAACGTGTTCGCCGGTGCGCTGCCCAACCGCGGCCGGCTGTTCTCGCGGGCGGCGGCGCGCAGGCAGGCCCGGCAGTTCATCGCCGACCTCGGCTTCGCCGATGTCATCCCGGTGGACGCGCTGGGCCGGCAGCTCTCACCCGCCCAACGGCAGATCGTGGAGATCCTGCGCGGGCTGACCGGCAAGCCGCGGGTGGTCGCGTTCGACGAACCGACGTCGTCGCTGTCCGACCACGAGGTCGACATCCTGTTCGCGTTGATCGACCGGCTGCGGGCCGAGGGCATCGCCGTCGTCTACGTCTCGCACCGGATGAAGGAGATCTTCCGCATCGCCGACCGGATCGCCGTGCTCCGCGACGGCGCCCTGGTCGGCGTGCGCCCGGCCGGCGAGACCAGTGAGGACGAGCTGGTCCGGATGATGGTCGGCCGCGACCTGGACGCGATGTTCCAGCGGACGGGGCACGAGCCGGGCGAGGTCGTGCTGTCGCTGGAGGACGTCACGACCGACGACGTCTCCGACGTCTCGCTGACCGTGCGGCAAGGCGAGATCGTCGCGCTCGCCGGTCTCGTCGGCGCCGGCCGCTCGGAACTGGCCAAGGCGATCGTGGGTGACGTGCCGATCCGGTCGGGCACGATGGTGTTGCAGGGCAAGCGGATCCGGATGAAGTCGCCGACCGACGCGGTCCGTGCCGGGATCGGTTTCGCCCCGGAGGAACGCAAAGCCGAGGCGTTGATCCTCGACCGGGGCGTGCGCGACAACGTCTCGCTCGCGAGCCTGCGCCGGCTCAGCAAGCTGCGGTTCGTCAACCAGCGCGCCGAGCGTGCGCTGGTGTCGCGGTTCGTGGATTCGTTGCGCATCAAGGCACCCAGCATGGAGCAGCACGTCCGCAAGCTCTCCGGCGGCAACCAGCAGAAGGTGGTGCTCGCGCGGTGGCTGGCCCGCGAACCGGCGCTGCTGATCCTCGACGAACCCACCCGCGGTGTCGACGTCGGCGCGAAGGCGGAGATCTACGGGATCATCAACCGGCTCGCCGAGTCGGGCACCGCCCTGCTGATCATCTCCTCCGAACTGCCGGAGGTCATCGGGCTCGCCGACCGGATCGTCGTGATGAAGGACGGCCGGGTCAGCGGCGAGCTGCCGGCTCGCGCCACCGAGGAGCAGATCCTCGCCCTCGCCATGTCGGAGAACGAGATCGAAGAGGAAGCATCATGAAAGCGACGGCCGAAGCCCCGGAGGCCGAGCTCGCGCCGCAGGCCGTGCCGCGGCGGAGCGGGGTGCGCCGGGCCCTCGACGCGATCGGCGTGCAGAACGTCAGCCTGCTGATCGCGCTCGTGGCGCTGGTCGCGCTCATCGGATCCAAGCACAGCGAGTTCTTCCTGCTGTCCAACATCGAGGTGATCGGTACCGCGATCGCCGTGATGGGGCTGCTGGCCATCGTCGAGACCGTGGTGATCCTGCTCGGCGGGCTGGACATCTCCGTCGGTTCCGCGGCGGGGCTGGGCTCGGTGGTCTCGGCGATGGTGTTCACGCACAGCGGTGCCACGCTCGGCATCCTCGCGGCGCTGGGCGTCGGCCTGCTGGCCGGCTTGGTCAACGGCGTCGTGATCGTCTACGGCCGGGTCAACCCGGTGGTCGCCACGCTGGCCACGCTGGCCGCCTACAAGGGCGTCGCGCAGTTGGTGTCCAACGGCCGCGCGCAGGGCTACACCGGCACCGACGCGGCGTTCGTGTTCATCGCCCGCGGCGCCATCGCCGGCATCCCCACGCTGATCTGGATCCTCGCGATCGTCGCCCTGATCGCACACCTCGTGCTGCGCTACACCGACCTCGGCCGCAACATCTACGCGATCGGTGGCAACGACACCGCGGCGCGGCTCGCGGGCATCAACATCAACCGCTACATCCTCGCCGTCTACGCGATCGCCGGCGTGGTCGCGACGCTCGCCGGGGTGCTGATCACCGCTCGCACCGGGTCGGGGCAGCCCGTGTCCGGCAGTGAAGGCCTCGAGTTGCAGGCCGTCACGGCGGCGGCGCTCGGTGGCTGTGCCCTGCAAGGCGGTCGCGGCACCATCGCGGGCACCATGCTCGCGGTGATCATGCTCGGCGTGCTGGACAACGGCATCATCCTGTTCGGTGTCAACCCGTTCTGGCAGAACGTCGCCCGCGGCGCGCTGCTCGTCATCGCCGTCGTGATCATGCAGTTGCGCAGTGGCGAACGACGGGTCGGGATGCCTACGTGAGCGAAGCTTGCGAGCGAATCATGGATGCCACGCGCCAGGGGGATTCGGCACGGTCTCGCGTCAGCGAGGCGATCGCGTGAGTGAGTGGAAGGGTCTGCTGGACGGCGAGGTCGTCCTCGTCACCGGTGGCGCGCAAGGGATCGGGGCGGCCATCGCGGCCCAGGCCCGCGACCTGGGCGCGTCGGTCGGCGTGGTGGACGTGCGCACCACCGAGGCGGTGCCGGGGATCTTCGCCGTCCAGGGCGACATCAGCGACGCGACCCAGGTGCGTGGGGCGTTCGAAGCGCTCGCCGAGGCGCTGGGCCCGGCCACGGTCCTGATCAACAACGCCGGCCGCAACGCCTACTTCGACCCGGTCACCATGACCGAGGCCGACTGGGACGAGGTCTTCTCGGTCGACCTGAAGTCGGCGTGGCTGTGTGGCCGCGCCGTGCTGCCGTCGATGATCGAGCGGCGGCACGGGAGCATCGTCAACGTCGCGTCGCTGCACTCCTCGCTGACCACGCAAGGGATGTTCCCCTACGCGGCGGCCAAGTCCGGGCTCGTCGGGCTGACCCGCAGCCTTGCGCTGGAGGTCGCGGCGCACCAGATCCGGGTGAACGCCGTCAGCCCCGGCTACGTCCGCACGGCCCTGGTGCAGGAGTGGCTGGAGCGCTCGGACAACCCGAACCAGGAAGCGGAGTTGCTCGGCGTGCACCCGTTGCGCCGCATCGGAACGCCGGAAGAAGTCGCCCAGGTCGTGTGCTTCCTGGCCTCGCGCGCGGCGTCGTATGTGACCGGTGCGAACTGGGCGGTAGACGGGGGTCTCGGTGTCCGGTTCGCGTAGGGGGAGTGACGAGTGAAGATCACCAAGCTGGAGACGTTCCTCGTCGCGCCGCGCTGGCTGTTCTGCCGGATCGAGACCGACAGCGGCATCGTCGGCTGGGGCGAGCCGGTGGTCGAGGGCCGTGCGGAGACCGTGCGTGCCGCGGTGCACGAGTTGGAAGAGGTGCTGCTCGGCCAGGACCCGCTGCGCATCGAGGACCACTGGCAGGTGATGACCAAGGGCACCTTCTACCGCGGCGGTCCGGTGCTCGCCAGCGCGGTCGCCGGGATCGACCAGGCGTTGTGGGACATCGCGGGCAAGCACCGCGGCGCGCCGGTGCACGAGCTGCTCGGCGGCCCCGTGCGGGACCAGGTCCGGATGTACGGCTGGGTCGGCGGTGACTCGCCGTCCGAGCTGACCGAGGGCGTGCAACGGCAGGTCGACGCCGGGCTGACCGCGGTGAAGATGAACGTGAGTGGCCGGATGGCGCCGATCGCGTCGCCGAAGGACATCGCCGACGCCGTGGCCCGGGCCGAGGCGGCCCGCGCGGTCCTGGGCGACGACCGCGATCTGGCCATCGACTTCCACGGCCGGGTCTCCATGGCCAACGCGCGCAGGCTGGTCAAGGCGCTCGAACCCGTCGCGCCGATCTTCGTCGAAGAGCCGCTGGTGCCCGAGCACGGCCACCTGCTGGCGGACCTGGCCGCGCAGACGTCCATCCCGCTGGCCGCGGGGGAGCGGCTCTACTCGCGCACCGACTTCCTGCCCGCGCTGCAGGCGGGCATCGCCGTCGTGCAACCGGATCTCTCGCACGCGGGCGGCATCTCGGAATCGCGCCGGATCGCCGCGCTGGCCGAGGTGTTCGGCGCGCACGTGGCGCCGCACTGTCCACTCGGGCCGATCGCGCTCGCGGCGTGCCTGCAGGTGGACTTCGCCACGCCGAACTTCCTGATCCAGGAACAAAGCCTGGGCATCCACTACAACACCACCAGCGACCTGCTCGACTACCTCGTCGACCCCGCCGTGTTCGACTTCCGCGACGGGCACCTGCGCCCGCCGGCGGCACCGGGGCTCGGGATCGAGGTTGACGAGGCGGCCGTGCGGGAAGCCGACAAGCGAGGTCATTCCTGGCGGTCGCCGATCTGGCGGCACGCCGACGGCTCGTTCGCGGAGTGGTGAGGTCATGACGAAGGCCCAGCAGATCACCGACGTGCTCACCCACCACGGCGAAGGCTGTGGCTGGCACCCCGGCGAGCAGGCCGTGAAGTTCGTCGACATGCTGGCGGGCGACGTGCTGACGTTGCGCCCGGACGGCGGGGCCGACCGGCTGCACGTCGGTGCGGTCGCCGCAGCGTGGCGAGCCCGGGTCAGCGGCGGCATGGTCGTGGCCACCGAGCGCGGTTTCGCCCTGGTGGACACGAACGGCGCGGTCGAGTGGTCCACGCAAGCCTGGACCGACACGTCGGTGCGGATGAACGAGGGCGCCTGCGACCCGCTCGGCCGGTTCTACTGCGGTTCGATGGCCTACGACGCGCGCCCGGGCGCGGGCACCCTGTGGCGCCTGGACGCGGACCGTTCGGTGCAGGCGGTGGCCGATGGCTTCACCACCCCCAACGGCATGGTGTGGTCGCTGGGCGGCACGCTGGCCTACCACATCGACACGCCGACGGGCCGGATCGACTGCTACGACTTCGATCCCGAGCTCGGCCTGGTCGACCGCCGGCCGGTCGTCGAGGTGACCGGCGGCGATCCCGACGGCATGACCATCGACGCCGACGGCAACCTCTGGGTCGCGCTCTGGGGCGGCGGCGCCGTGCACTGCTACGCGCCGGGCGGCGAGCTGCTGCACGTCGTCGAGGTCGACGCCCGCCAGGTGAGCTCGTGCGCGTTCGGCGGCCCGGACCTCGACCGCCTCCACATCACCACCTCGCGGGAGGGCCTGGGCGAAGGCGACGATCCCAAGGCCGGTGCCCTGTTCGCCGCCGAGGTGGGCGTGCGCGGGGTGCCGCTGCGGCCGTTCGGCGGATGACCGCGAAGATCACCACCGACCTCGCCCTGGGCGGCCGGTGGACCGAACTGCACGTGGGCGGACGGGACTGGCTCTGGCACCGCGACGACTCCGCACGCGCCACCGCCCGGCCCGGTGACGCCTTCGTGGACGCGGGCGGGCTCGAGGAGTGCGTCCCGACCGTGCGCGGCGTTCCCGACCACGGTGCCGCGTGGACGCGGGCGTGGCACGCGGTGGACGACCGCACCGCTTCGGTGCGAACACCGGACTTCCAGCTGCGGCGCCGGTTCGAGGAACTCCCGGACGGGATCGAGGCCGCGTACCGGCTCACGGCCGAGCCCGGGTACCGGTTCATCTGGGCGGCCCACGCCTTGCTCGACCTCTCCACGCGAGCGCGGCTCGCGTTGCCCTACGGCGTTTCCGTGCGCGTGTTCCCGGAAGGTGCCGACCTGCTGGACCGCCCGTGGCCGCCGGACGCCCGGTATGCCACGACCACGTGGCCGGACTGCGGCGGCATCCCCATGCACCGCCTCGGCCCGTCGGACAAGACGGCGGTCGGGGCGATCGCCGTCGACTGCGAGCACGTCTCGGTCCACGACAACGGCGACAAGCTCACGATGACCCTCACCGCCGACGAGGGCGTGCGCCGCTCGGTGGCGCTCTGGCGCAACCTCGGCGGCTTCCCGCCCGACGGGCCCTACCGCAGCATCGGCGTGGAGCCCATGCTCGGCGCCGTCTTCGACCTGGCCGAGGCCGAACCCGACGACGCCGTCACCGTGCCGTCCGCCGGCGCCGTCGAGTGGGCCCTGCGCATCACTGGATAGGTTGGGTGATCGCGTCCGGCCCCCTGGAACCGCCATCGAGGAGCTCTGATCAGTACAGTGGTGGGCATGGGGCGGGATCCGGTCTTGTTGCGCGTGCGGTTGCTGCTCGCGCTCTTCCTGCCTGCCCTGTTCGTCGCGCTCCCCACCGCGAGCGGCTTCGGTGGCCTCGGTGGCATCGCGACCGCGCTGACCGCCGGCTTCGCCGCCGCGCTGGTCGTGGCCGTCGTGTTGCAGGTGCGCCTCGGCGTCGAGACCAGGCCGTCCGCGGTGCGGACCCTCAGCCTGCGTGAACGCGCCAAGCTGACGGTCTTCCTGCGCTTGCGCGACCCCGACGCGCGCGGGCGCACCCGACCACGAGCTCCGGGATTCGGCAGCGCGGCTGCCTGATCTCTTCAACGAAGTAAGGCAGTCGCTCCCGTCTGCCCATGTCACCACGCATGAATCCTGGAGCGACCCTTGTTCGACATCTTCCTGTACCCGGTTTCGGCCATCCTCTGGTTCTGGCACAAGGTCTTCGGCACGTTGCTGAGCCCCGACAGCGGGGCGGCCTGGGTGCTCGCCATCGTGTTCCTCGTCTTCACCATCCGCGCCGTGTTGATCAAGCCCGTGCTCAGCCAGTTGCGGGCCGGGCGGCGCAACCAGAAGCTCGCCCCGCAGGTGAAGCGCATCCGCGAGAAGTACAAGAACGATCGCCAGCGGATGGCCCAAGAGATCCAGAAACTGCACGCGGACAACGGCACCAGCCCGTTCGCGGGGTGCCTGCCCGCGTTGCTGCAGATCCCGGTCTTCCTGAGCCTGTACTGGGTGCTGCGTGACTTCAAGCCTGGTGCCACGAGCAACCACGTCTTCGACCACGCGGGTGTGACGTCGTTCCTCAACGCGGACCTGTTCGGCGCGAAGCTGGGCAACTGGCTGAGCCAGCCCGCGGCGGAGCTGGCCTCGTTCGGCACCGACCGCCCGCACATGCTTGCCGTGGGCATCCCGCTGATGCTGATCGCCAGCACGGCGACGTTCCTGACGATGCGCATGTCGCTCAAGCGGCAGGCGGACGTGAACCCGCAGGTGGCGGGGCTCAGCCGGGTGATGATGTACCTGGCTCCGCTCGGCATGCTCGGCTCCGGCCTCTTCTTCCCGGTGCCCATCGGGTCGCTGCTGTACTTCCTGGCCACGAACACCTGGACGTATGTCCAGCAACACGTCCTGACCGCGAAGATCGACCGCGAGGAAGCGGCCAAGGCGAAGGCCCCGGCCCAGGCCAAGCCGAAGGTCACCGCCCCGCGCCCCGGCCAGAAGCCCAAACGCCGCTGAGCCCCGGCCGGCGGCAGGAATCAGCAGCCTCGCCGGCGAGGCCAGGTCGCGCGCAACGAGAACCACCAGCGAGCCAAGCCAACGGGGCGGTGCTGGGTTCGGTTTGACACGGGGCAGACCAGCTAAATCCGCCCAGTCAAATGATCCAGCGTATTGGTTCGAGTCAGCAACCGATCAAGCGCATCATTCCGATTGTCCAGCGACAAACGAGCCCCCCGCGAAGTCACCAACCGATGCACGGTCAGCAACACGGACAACCCCCAAGAATCGCAAAACCGCAATTCCGCACAGTCGATCCGCAGCTCCCGCACCTCGGCCGTGGCCGAGAGCCACTGACCCACCGCGCTCAGCAGGACGTCACCGCTCCCGTAGTCCAGCTCGCCGTCCAACCGGAGCCGTCCGGCCTCGGTGTGCGGGCTGTGCCACGTGCAGGTCAGGCTCCGGTGATCGGTCATGCGCGGACTTCGCGTCCGGCGACAAGAGACGCCAGCGCGGCTCCCGCCTCCCGCAGCATCGCCGTCGCGCGGGGGAAGTCCCGCAGTTCGGCGCCGAGCAACTCGAGCGAGGGCGGCAGCGCGGTGGCGGGCACGGCGCGTGCCTCGAGGATCTCCGCGGTCCACAGGATGAAGGAGGTGAACAGCGACGAGTCGCCGGTGTACACGGCGGTGGCCAGGAAGTCGACGATGTGCGCGAGGTCCTCGGCGGTGTGCTGGTGCTGCAGGTCGGTGTAGTCGCGCATCGCCGGGATGCGGTCCTCCAGCCCCGTGTACATGGCCTGCACCAGCTGCCGGTTGCTGCGCGAGATCATCGTGTATTCCTGGTCGGCCAGGTGCGGCAGGTCGTCGATCGGCTGGTGCGCCTCGTGCGGGCGGGGGAGCGGCTCGGCCAGCCGGTCCGCGGCGGCCCGGGCGTCCGGCGCCCACGCCTGCGCCCCGAACTGCCTGGCGTAGCGCCCGTCCGGGCCGAACGCGGCCCCGCCGGCCATCACCGGGATGCCCGCGGCCTGGCACGCCGTGATAGTGGCGTGCGCGGTGGGCAGCCGGGTCGCGATCGACCCGGAGAGGGCGACCGCGTCGGGGCCGGTGCGGTGCAGGTGCGCGATCAGGTGGGGCCCGGGCACCTGCGCGCCGAGGTAGTCGATCCGGAAACCGCGCAGCCGCAACACTTCGGCGAGCAGCCGGGCGGGCAGTGCGTGCCACTCACCGTCCACACAGGACACGGTGATCCGGCCCCTGGTCGGCTCCGGGAACCGGTGCACGTGCGCCAGCGCGGCGATCGCCCGGTCGTTGATCGAGGTCGCGGCGTGCTCCTGGGCCACGGTGAGCCGGTTGCCGGCCCATTCGATGCCGACCCGCCGCTGCACCGCGCCGATCACATCGAGCAGCAGGGCCTCGGGGTCGATCCCGGCCCGGTACCCGTCGAGCACGCTGCCGACCGCCGCGGTCTCGTCCCCGTCGGCGACCGCGGCCCACAACCGCTCCGCGTACTCGTCGACCTCGGGGACGACGGCGATGGTGGAGCCCATGGGGCCTGTCTACCCCTTCCCGATGCGCCCCGCACGGTCAGGGGGCGCGGTGATGGCGACCAAGGCCATGTCGTCGTGGTGCCCGGCGCCCACCCACTGCGCGGCACGCATGTGGACGTGTTCGGCGAGGGCGTCGGCGGGCATGCCCGCGCAGTGCGCCAACGCCTGGTGCAGCCGCTCATCATCGAACATCGTGTCCCCGAGCGGGCCGCCACGGGCCTCGGTGATGCCGTCGGTGTAGAGCAGGCAGGTCTCGCCGGGCGCGAGGAGCACCTCGGCGGTCGTGGACTCGACCTCGGGCAGCACGCCGATCAGGTGGCCGTCGATGCCCACCGCCTCGACCTCGCCGCCGGCCCGCACGACCAGCGGAGCCGGGTGACCCGCACACGTGACGCGCAACCGGACGCCGCCGCCGTGACGGACAGCGGAGACCAGCACCAACGTGACGAACATCGTGTTGTCGCGGTCGTAGAGCGCGCCGTTGAGCAGGCTCAGCATCTGCTGGTGGTCGTGGGCCATCGGCAGCAGCGCGTGCAGGGTGCTGCGGATCTTGCCGGTCAGCACGGCCGCGGTCAGGCCCTTGCCGCACACGTCGCCGAGCACCGTGAGCGATTCGACCTGGTCGGCGCCGGGATCGCCGACGACGTGCACGTCGTAGAAGTCGCCGCCGACCCGGTCGAACTCGCGGGCGGCGTGGTAGCGCCCGGCGAACTCGACGCCACCGACCCGGCGCAGCGTGGGCGGCAGCAGGTCCCGCATCAGCGTCTCGGTGATCGACGCCTGCTGCGCGTACATCCACGCGGCCGACATGGCCGCGCCGCAGCGCGCCGCGAACAGACCGGCCACCACCTCGTCGTCGGTGAAGGCCGTGCGCCCGGCGCGGCCCAGCAGCACGAGCGCGCCCGCGGGCACGCCGTGCCCCGGCAGCGGGATGACCATGATCGAACCGACCTCGGTCATCCCCTCGGGCAGCAGCCAGGCCGGGGCGGCGGCCGGGTCGATCCAGCGCGAGGGCACCGGCGGGTAGCCCTGCATCGCCTCGGCCAGCCCGGGCAGGTCCTCCGGGTCCACGGCGAGCAGGGCATGGACCGGTTCGCCGCCATGCACGCAGAACACCGCGGGCAGCCGGTTGCGGCTCTGCGGCGCCACCACGACGGCGGCGTCGGCGAGGTGGGTGGTGGCCAGCTGCGCGGCGGTCTCCATGCTGCGCTCGACGTTCAGCGACGCGGTCAGCGCCTGCGCGGTCTGGCCGAGGAACTCCGTGCGGCGCTGCTCGATCCGAAGGGCGCGCTGCGCGTCGCGGAGCGCGGTCACGTCGACCAGCCACCACATGGTGGTGCCATCCGGGCCAGGCGCCGGCTGGGCCTCGAAGGTGCGCTCGCCGACCCGGCCTTCGACTGGGCCTTCGACTGGGCCGGGCCGCGTGACGTGGGCGGCGGCCAGCCAGCTGGTCGACAGCGGGGCACCAGGCTGCTCGTCCGGCAGTGTGTCGGCGGCGAGGTCGTTGACGGCTTCCACGACGCCGTCGGCGTCGACCATGAGGGCCGCACAGGGCGCCGTGCGCCAGTGAATATCTGACAAATCGCCTGGGACTAGCCTCGCCGGCCCCTCACCTCTCCCCGAACCTGGTTGCGACAGCGTGCTTTCTTCCAGGTTTCCGCACGACGGGGCACGAAATCAAGCCGTCCCAGCTCGATGTGCTGGACCGGCGGTCAGTCGACGATGGCCGCGCTTGCCGCGGCGGGGGCGGCCGGGACCGGCTCGACGGCGACGGCGGGCGTCGCGGCCACGACGGCGTGCACCACGTCATCGCTGGCCAGGAACTCCTTCATCGTCCGCTCGCGGCCGTAGCGGTGGCGCAGCCACAGGTACGCGGCGAACGCGCCCGGTCCGAAGAAGGTCTGCGCGGGCACCACCACGTCGGCGCGGGCGTCGATGAAGTTGATCAGCAGGGGCGCGGTCGCCGGGATGACGGCGCCGAAGACCACGACCACGACCATGGCGAAGCGGGCGGCGGAGCGGCCGTAGGCCTTGAACGCGGCGGCCACGAAGAGCGAGTAGATGAGCAGGTCACCCAGGCCGAGGGTGGCGTTGAACAGCCCGAGCCGGAAGCCGAACGACGGGTCCAGCGGGTAGCCGAGGAAGTCCTGCGCCAGCTCGTTGGTCAGCGGGGTCACGGCGGTGAACACCAGGTCGTACACCGCCAGCAGCAACGCGAACCGGGCCACGTGCTTGAGCCGCATGCCGCCCTGCACGTAGAGGTTCGCCACCGCGCACGCGCCGAGCACCACGATGACGCTCGTCTCGACCCAGTACAGCTGCCAGCCGAGCACGGTGCCGAGCATCGTGCGGGCCATCCAGATGTTGGCGCCGAGCAGCAGGCCGATCCCGGCCCACAGCAGGCCTTGGTTGCGCACCACCGGCCGGTAGCCGATGGACAGCGACGCCATGAACGTGATCGCCAGGAACGTGGTCAGCGCCCAGTGCGCGAGCACGACGTACAGCGTCGGCAGCAGCGCGAGCACGCACAGCAGCACGGCGATGTCGCGGCCGTTGAACACGCCGACCGCCGGGCGCTCCAGGCGCACGCGGCGCAGGTAGAACAGCGCGAGCACCGTCGTGACGACGGTGCCGCCCACCGCGACGAAGAGCTCGAAGACAGTTGTGAACACCAGGTCGTCGGCCATGTCACGCTCCCGCGGCGAAGGTCAGCTCGTGCAGGTCGGTGCGCAGCGGCCGCAGGCCGACGGCCTCGCTGTCGGGCACCAGGGTCAGCTCGGCCACGTCGAGGCCGTGTGCGGCGAAGTGCGCGCGGGCGTCGGCCTCGGAGAGCCCCGCCACCGCGGACGTCGGCAGCGCCAACCGCAGCCGTCCACCATGGACACTCGCGCGGTAGCGGCCGGGCCACGGCTCGCTGGGCAGCGCCTCGACGGCCTCGGTCAGCTGCCGCCCGGTGACCACCTCGCCGCCGGCGCGCAGCAGGTGGTCGGCCTTGCCCAGCAGCGGGCCGCACGCGGGCAGCGCCGACACCTCGCAGGTCAGCGGCTCGTCGGGCAGCAGCCGCACCACATCGCGGGTGTCGTAGCGGAAGACCGGCATGCAGTCGCGGTAGGGGAAGAACGGTGTGATCACGACGGTCGCGAGCGCGCCGGGCCGCGCGGGCTCGCCGGTGTCGAGGTCGAGGTACTCGACGTAGCCGGTGTTGATGTCGTGGTGCAGGTGGCCCTGGCCGCAGGTGCGCGCGGTGACCGGGATGACCTCGGTCATGCCGAAGGAGTCCGAAATGGACTCGACGCCGAACTGCGCGTAGGCGGCCTTCTTGAGGCTGGGGGAGAGCACCTCGCCGCCGACCTGGATGCGCCGCAGCGGGAAGTCGTCAGGCCCGAGTCCACGCCGGCGCGCGGCCACCACCAGCTCGGCGAGGTAGCTCGGGTACGTCGCCATGATCGTGGCACCGCCCGCGGTCAGCCCGTCGAGCGCGCTGTCGGGCGGGACGATGCCGAGCACCCGGCACCCCGCCCCCGCGAGCCGGCAGGAGCCGACGTCGAGGTGGACCGCTGCGGTGGCCCGCGAGCTGGAGTGCACCTGCATGATGTCGGTGGGCCGCAGCTCGTCGCGCAGCACGGCGGACAGCGCGCCGAGACCGGCCCACAGGTCGATCTCGTACTTCGACAGCCACACCTCGGCGGGCTTGCCCGTGGTGCCGGTGGTGCGGGTCGTCAGGTGCACCTCGGTGTCGGCGCAGCGGAACTCGGCCGGGCGCTCGACGAGTTCGCTCTTCACCGTGACCGGGATGGCGCCCAGCTCGTCGAGCTTGAGCTTGCCGGGCGTGATGCCCGCGGCGGCGAAGCGCCGCTGGTAGAACGGGGACTGCTGGGCCAGGCGCGCGGCCGTGCGCTGGATGCCCCGGGTGGCGAGGTGGTCGCGGGCCTCGGGATCGGCGAACGGGCCGTCCACCAGCTGCTGGACGTCCGCGCCGGGCTCGCCGAACTCCTGCAGCGTCGCGAGCGCGTCGCCGACCAGCCTGGCCAGGTTGCGGGTGTTCAGGCGTTTCCCGCCGACCATTCCCAGCGCGAGGCGCAGCTGCCGGATGCCGGTCTCGAACATGCTCGCTTCCCTTCGCGAGTCCGGACCCGGGTGTCGTCACGTTCGCGGCGACACCCGGGTTCTCATTTTCAGAACTGAGCACCGGCCACTGCGGAGAACAGCACCGCAGTCAGCGAGCCCAGCACGTAGCGGACGTGCTTCACGCTGCTCTTGACGGTCGTCATGGCAAACCTCCCTTCACCAAGGTCGAGTGTGAGCGGGGGCCTTTGTGGGTGGTGGTCAGCAACCGCCGCCACCACAGCAGTCGCATTTCTCCACGACCACTTTCACGGTCATCAGCGGGTGCACCGAACACGTGATGAAGTACGTGCCGGGCGTTTCCCACTTGCCGCTCGTGTACGAGGTGTTCTCTTCCATCAGCCGCCGGTAGTCGATCGGGACGGCCGGGTTCGAGTCCTGGATCCGGCCGCCCTTGCCCAGGCCGATGATGTGGATCCAGCGCGAGTTGTTGGTCAGCGTCAGCGTCTGGCCCTGCTTGATGGTCACCGCGTCCTGGGTGAAGACCTCGTGGTCCATGCCGATCGCGCCGGTGGCCGGGGCCTGCAGCGCCGCGCCCGCCGCGGGCAGGAGCACGCCGGCCGCGATGAGCGGCACGGCGAAGAGGATTCGGGGGATTGGCATCTACTTGGCTCCCGCCCGGACGGCTGAATCGACGATGTGAAACGGACAATAGCGACGAAATCCCGTCGGCTCGCGTCCATTCGGGCGTACCGGAACCGATGCATTCGCGGGGTGCGCGTGAATTGGCACAGTGACCTCCCGTGTGCACGCAGCATTAATCGAACGCCCGTTGCGCTGAATGGGTTAGACGCCGTTCTCGGCGACGAAAACGTGAGGGATCGTAAACACAGTTTTCCCAGTAGATCAAGCAAAAGAATTCTTGGTGGCGGACCGTATTCGGCCGGGTACGAAAAGGCTCCAAGACCTTTTTGAACAGAAGAAACGAACTCTGACGGCGTTTGATTATTCACTGACTGCGCTGGGGGTGTGGCCGCCGACGTGACCCGAGCGCCCGCCGGGCCTCTACCATGGGCGGATGGTCGAGCACGTGGAACACCTCGATGTCGTGATCGTCGGGGCCGGGCTGTCGGGGATCGGCGCGGCGTGGCACCTGCGGGACGCGTTCCCCGGCAAGTCCTATGCCCTGCTGGAGTCGCGTCAGGCGATGGGCGGCACGTGGGACCTCTTCCGCTACCCGGGCGTCCGGTCGGACTCCGACATGCACACCCTCGGGTACCGGTTCCGGCCGTGGCTGGACGCCAAGGCCATCGCCGACGGCCCGTCGATCCTGTCCTACATCCGGGCCACCGCCGAAGAAGCCGGGATCGACAAGCACATCCGGTACGGGCACAAGGTGACCGCGGCGTCCTGGTCCACTGAGGACGCGCTGTGGACGGTCGAGGCGGTCACCGAGACCGGTGACGTCAAACGGTTCACGTGCGGCTTCCTGTTGTGCTGCAGCGGTTACTACCGCTACGACCGTGGCTTCACACCCGAGTTCCCGGGCGCCGAGGACTTCGCGGGCACGATCGTCCACCCGCAGAAGTGGCCCGAGGACCTCGACCACACCGGCAAGAACGTCGTCGTCATCGGCTCCGGCGCCACCGCGGTCACGCTGGTGCCGGCCATGGCCGCCGATGCCGCGCACGTGACCATGGTGCAGCGGTCGCCGACCTACATCGTGGCGCTGCCGTCGAAGGACGCGATCGCGAACCGGCTGCGCTCGGTGCTCGGCCCGCGCCGCGCCTACGGCGTCACGCGGTGGAAGAACGCCCTGATGCAGATCGTCACCTACCAGCTCAGCCGGCGCCGGCCGGACGTCGTGCGCCGGCTGCTGCGCAAGCTGACGATCAAGGCGCTGCCGCCCGGCTTCGACGTCGACACCCACTTCAACCCGGTCTACAACCCGTGGGACCAGCGCCTGTGCGTGGTGCCGGACGGCGACCTGTTCCGGGTGCTGGCGCGGGGTGAGGCCTCGATCGTCACCGACAAGATCACCCGCTTCGACGCCACCGGCGTGCAGCTCGAATCGGGCACCCACCTCGACGCCGACGTGATCGTCACCGCGACCGGCCTGGACCTGCAGGTGTTCGGCGGGGCCACGCTGACCGTGGACGGCGAGCCGGTCGAGGTCAGCAAAGCGTTGACCTACAAGGGAATGATGCTCGCGGACGTGCCGAACTTCGCGTTCACCATCGGCTACACCAACGCGTCGTGGACGTTGAAGGCCGATCTGGTGAGCGAGTTCGTCGTGCGGGTCATGAAGCACATGACGGCCACCGGCAAGCGCATCGCCGTCCCCGTGAACGACGACCCGACGCTGGAACGGCGGCCGCTGCTGGACTTCGCCGCGGGCTACGTGCAGCGCGCCCTGCACCGGCTGCCCCAGGCGGGCTCGCGCAAACCGTGGCAGATGGGCATGAGCTACGTCCACGACGTGGTCGCGCTGCGCCACGGTCCCCTCGACGACGGCGCCATGCGGTTCACCGACCCCGTGGCCGCCCGGTCGAGCGTGGGCGCCACGGAAGCCGGATGAAGGCAACGTCACATGTGAAACTGGGCGGCTCCTTCCACCGGCTCTTCGGTGCCACGCTCGTGTCGGCTACCGGCACCGGCATGCACGCGGCCGCGTTACCGCTGCTGGTCCTTCAAATCACCAGTAGCCCCATGGCGTTGAGCCTTGTCGTCGTGGCGGTCGAGATTCCCTGGGGGTTGGTTTCGCTGCCCGCCGGTGTCGTGGTGGATCGACTGGACCGCCGGTCGTCCTGGCCACCCCGACCGCGGCCACGGCGGCGTTCTTCGCCCGCAGCATGGACGTCGACCCCGCGGACCTGCTCCCGGAACTCAGGTGCCCGGTGCTCGCCCTGTTCGGCGACGCCGACGACTCGATCCCGGTGGCCCTCAGCGTCGACCGGATCGCGGCGGCGCTGCCGGACGTGGCGGGGCACGGCATCACGGTCTTCCCCGGCGCGGACCACGGCCTGTTCACCGGTGCGCCCAGCCCGGACGTCGCCCGGCGGGACCAGCTCGTACCGGGGTTCCTGCCCATGCTCAAGGCGTTCCTCGGCTAGAACAACGGGCTGAAGTTGGTCCAGCCGGTGGACAGGGCAATGCCGGACGCCAGCCGGCCGGTGGTTCCCGGGTACAGGTACAACGTGCCGGTGGCGGCTCGGACGGCGATCAGGTCCGGGTGGCCGTCGCGGTTGAAGTCACCGACGCCGGTGAGGTCGCGCATGCTCGTCCAGCTGCTGCCGATGACGACGCCGGACGCGACGCCGGGGCCCCGCCCGGAGTACCGGTAGAGCGCGCCCGTGGAGTTGTTGCGGGCCAGCAGGTCCGGCTTGCCGTCGGCGTCGAGGTCACCGATGCCGGTCAGTTCGCCCATCGCGTTCCAGCCGCTGCCGATCTTGACCTTGGTGCCGAGGCTGGTGCCGTGCCCCGGGTACAGGAACAGGTAGCCGGTGGCCGACTCGACGGCCAGCACGTCGGGGTAGCCGTCGCCGCTGAGGTCGCCGATCGCGGTGATCTCCCGCATGCCGTTCCAGCCCGTGCCGATGCGGATGCGGGTGGTCAGCCCGGTGCCGGTGCCGGGGTAGAGCCACAGGTAGCCGGTGGTCGACTCGCGGGCGATCACGTCCTCGTGCCCGTCGCGGGTGAAGTCGCCGAAACGGATGATCGTGGGGTAGTTGCCCCACCCGCTGCCGATGCCGACCCGGTTCCCGACGTTCGTGCCGTTGCCCGCGTAGAGGTACAGCTGTCCGCTGGTCTTGTCGCGGGCGATCAGGTCGGTCCAGCCGTTTTCGTTGAAGTCGCCGAACGTGGGTGCGGGCAACGGCTTGACGTCGACGTAGTCGTTGTCGATGTTGATCGTCACGCCGCCGTAGGTCTCGTCGTGGCCGCCCGCGTACTGGTGCATCCGCCGGTTCGGCGTCCAGTAGCCGGCCGGGATCGCCGAGTTGTCGGTGGTGGCGAGGCCGTCGTAGCGGGCGAAGTAGAGGTAGTCCGGGCGTGGCCGGGAGGTCGAGTTGTAGTCGGCCACGAGGTCGGCGACGCCCGAGGCGAGGCTCGAGTACACCACCGAGAAGTAGCCGCGGTCGTGCAGCCGCGACGTCCACGCGCCGAGGAAGTCCAGCACCGCCGTGGTGCACGCGGCGTTGCCGGTTTGGTAGGCCTCCATGTCGAAGATCAGCGCGCTGCCGCGGCCCAAGCCCAGTGCCGACGCCGCCGTCACCGCGCTGTCGGCCTCGGCCCGGCCCTGCGCGGCGGCCTGCGCCGGGTCGATCCGGTTCGGCTTGGTCGACGTGGTGCACGGCGCCTGCAGGCCGAAGTAGATCGGCAGCAGGTGCCAGCCGCCGGCCTGCTGGTGGGTCACCCACGCGGCGGTCAGGTTCGGCTGGGTGCAGCCGCGGTTGCTGCCCCCGAAGTAGATGCCGACGGCCCGGTAGGGCGACGCGAGCCAGGCGTCCATGGCGGCCGAGCTGGGTGCGCTGCACGCGTCGAACCCCCGGCCGGTGAACGCGACCGGGGCGGGTGCCGCCGCCGCGGGCACCGAGGCCACGGGGGCCAGCAACGCCAGCGAGGCGATCACCAGCAGTGCGACGGCTCTCATCGTTTCGCCTCTCGACGGTCCTGCCGCAAGTGCAGCCGCTCGACCGCCCCGCGTGGCAGGGCCATTCGCCCTGGACCTGGGGGAAAACGATCGAAGATTGCCCGGGCGGCCGACGTGGTACCTGGTTCACGTGGAGGGACAGCTGCAATGGATCGGCCTGGTGCGCCACGGCGAGAGCGCCGGCAACGTCGCACGCGAGCAGGCGGAGTCGGGTGGGCTCGACGAGATCGACATCCACGAGCGCGACGCGGACGTGGCGTTGACCGAGCTCGGCGAGGACCAGGCCCGTGCCGTCGGCCGGTGGCTGGCCGGTGCGCCGAGGCCGGACATCGTCATCGCGTCGACCTACCGGCGTGCGTCCGACACCGCGCGCCTGGCGCTCGACGAGAGCGGCGTCGAGCGCGAACTGGTGCTCGACGAACGCATCCGTGACCGCGAGCTGGGTCAGCTCGACCTGCTCACCTCGCGCGGGGCCGCGAGCAAGTACCCGGACGAGCAGGCGCGCAAGCGTCGGCTCGGCAAGTTCTACTACCGGCCGCCGGGCGGGGAGTCGTGGGCCGATGTCGTGCTGCGCGTGCGGTTCCTGCTGGACGAGCTGCACCGCCGCCACCCGGGCGGCCGCGCGCTGCTGTTCGCCCATGAGATGACCGTGTTCGCCTTGCGCTACATCCTCGAAGGCGTTCCGGAGCGGGACTTGCTGGACCACGCGGCGGAAACACCGGTGCCCAACGCGTCGGTCACGGCGTGGGAGGCGGACGGGCCGCGCTACCGGCTGGCGCTGGCCCAGCACATCGACCACTTGCACCGCGAAGGTGCCGAACCCACGGTGGATGATGAACCAGGCTCCCGGATCGCCTGAGGCGACCGTCGTCACGCCCGCGCTGTTGCGTGAGTGGCGGCACAAGACGTCGCCGCGCCAGACCGCGCTGGTGGTCGGCGGTGCGGCGGCGGCGCCCGGTGCGGTGATCCTGGCCGGGACCGCGGCCCTGCGGGCGGGTGCGGGCACCTTGCAGCTCGCCACCGCCGCCCGGCATGCGAGCGCGGCCGGCCTGAGCGTGCCGGAGGCGATGGTCGTCGCGTTGCCGGAGACCGACGACGGCGCCGTATCGCGCACCGGCGACGAAACCCTCGCGTCCTATTTGGACGGCGCCCGGGTGCTCGTGATCGGTCCGGGACTGACCGATGTGGACGAAACCGGGGCGCTGCTCGAACGGCTGCTCCCACGCGTGCACGAGGATGCCCGCGTCGTGCTGGACGCCTACGCGCTGGGCGCGCTGAGCCACGACCCCGCGCTGGCCAAGCCCGTCCAGGACCGGCTGGTGCTCACCCCGAACACGACCGAGGCCGCCTACCTGCTCGGTTGCGACGAGGACGACCTGCCCGACACCCCGGTGGCCGCCCAGCGGATCGCCGAGCGCTATCGGGCCGTGGTGACGCTGATGAGCTGCACCGCCGCCCCGGACGGGGCGCTCTGGGTCGACGGTTCGGGCCACATCGGCCTGGCCACCTCGGGCAGCGGCGACGTGCTGGCCGGGCTCGTCGGGGGATTCCTCGCCCGGGCCGGGAGCCTGACCCAGGCGACGTGCTGGGCCGCGCACGTCCACGCCGTGGCGGGGCAGCGGCTCATCCCCGGCCGGGGCCGGGTCGGGTTGCTGGCGCGCGAACTGCTCGACCAGATCCCGATCGTGATCGCCGAACTCAGCGGCTGACCGGTTCAGCCCTCGAAGCGCAGTCGCCCCAGCAGACGGTCCACGACGTCGGGGAGCGGCTGCTTGCCCGGCTCCTCGAGCCACAGCACGCTCGCGGTCCGCACCACCGTCAGGAACGTCGACGCCATCAGCTGGGCCGTCTCGCGGTCCAGGTCGTGCCCGCGGCGGATCAGGACGGCGGCGAGGTCCTGCTCCAGCGTGATGTGGTCGCCGGCCTGCCGGGCCAGCAACGACGGGTGGCGGCGCAGCAACCGCAACTGCGTGACCCACTCGGGATCCGGCGTGGCCTGGGCGCGGTAGAGCACGCCGGTGGCCGCCCGCAACGCCTGCCACGGCGGTTCACCGGCCGGCCTGCCCTCGACCAGTGCCACCAGCTCCGCGGTCCGCTCACGGTCCGCGTGCAGGATCGCATCCTCCTTGTTTGCGAAGTAATTGGAAAACGTCCGGCGTGAGACGCCCGCATCGTCGGCGATGTCCTCGACGGTCACCCCGTCCAGCCCGCGCTCCACCGCCAAGCGCAGCGCGGCCTCGTGCAACGACTGCCGCGTCGCCGCCTTCTTGCGCGTGCGCAGCGTGTCCAGGGCCTCCGCCATGCGCGCCAGCCTATCGACGAGCTCTACTTCTCATCTCGCAGATTCGCGTTGTGCGCAGCGGTATCGCGCCCGACGAACTCGGCGGAGTACTCGGCGAAGATCTCGGCGAGGACCCGCCGCGGTTCCGGCGCACCGCCCGGGTTCTGCGCACACGTGATGAGCGCCTTCCACAGCGCCCACCCGCGGCCACGCGCCCAGGTCGCGTCGTCCACGGACAACCGCTCGCGGAACGCCTGCCGCCCGTCGGCGGTCAGGAGCGTCCACGCGACCGCCATGTCACAGGCGGGATCGCCGACCCCGCAGGTCCCGAAGTCGATGACCGCGGCCAGCTCCCCGTCGTCGAGCAGGAGGTTGCCCTGCGCGACGTCGCCGTGGAACCAGCGCGCCACTCCGTCCCAAGGCGCATCCACGGCGGCCTGCCAGATCTCGCGTGTGAGGCCCACATCGATGTGCCCCGCCAGCGTCGCGAGCGCGCGGTGGGTTTGCTGTTCGTATGTGCGCACGGGCGCGCCCCGGAACCAGTTGTGCGTGCCCGGCAGGGGACCGTCGGTGGGGTCGATGTCCTGCAACGCGGCCAGGAATCCGGCCAGGTCGATCGCGAACCGGACGGGGTCGGCGATGCGGTCCGCGGTCGCGGGCACACCGTCGATCCAGGCGTAGACCGACCACGGGAGGGGGTAGTCCGCGCTTGGCCGGCCCTTGGCCAGCGGAACGGGGATGGGCAGCGGCAGGCCGGCCGCCAGCACCGGGAGCCACCGGTGCTCCTTGTCCACCGCCAACGCGTACTCGGCCGCGCTGGGTAGCCGCACCAGCATCGTGTCGCCGAGGTGGAAGGTCCGGTTGTCCCAGCCGCTGTTGGCAACCGGCCGGACCGGCAGGTGAGCCCACTGGGGGAACTGGTCGCGGACGAGCCCGCGTACCTGCTCGGCTTCGACGGTGATGCGCTGGGGCACGGGACCGACACTGCGCGTGCTGCTCACCTGCGGCATCCTGGTCCGGAAAGGATGTTGGGACAACGCAATTAACGGGGGAGCTGCTGCGTGAGGCGCGTGATCGCAAGTCTGGCCGCTTTGGCGATGGTCACCGCGTGTTCGCCCGGCAGCGCCGGATCCGCGGCCACCGACGCGCCGAGCACGGAAACCACCGTCTCGACGAGCAGCGGCACCCTGCACGGGCGCACAACGGCCACCGCGCGGGAGTTCCTCGGTGTGCGGTACGCGCAGCCCCCGACGGGCCAGCGGCGCTGGACTCTGCCCCAACCCGCGCCCGCGGCCCCCGGCGTCGTCGACGCGACCAAGGCGGGACCGGCCTGCCCTCAGGCGACCGCGGTTCCCGGCTCGCAATCGTCCACTTCGGAGGATTGTCTCTTCCTCAACGTCACCACGCCGTACTCGCGGCGTGCGGGGGAGAAGCTGCCGGTGATGGTGTGGTGGCACGGCGGCGGGTTCACCTCCGGCGCCGGCGCCGAGTACGACGCACAACGCCTGGCCGCGCGGGGCAACGTCATCGTCGTCACCGTCAACTACCGCCTCGGCGTGTTCGGCTACCTCGGCCTGCCCGGCTTGGCCGGCTCCGGCGACTTCGGGTTCGCCGACCAGGTCGCGGGCACCAGGTGGGCCAAGCAGAACGCCGCCGCGTTCGGCGGCGACCCGGACGACATCACGGTGTTCGGTGAGTCGGCCGGAGGCATGTCGGCCTGCGCGTTGCTGACCTCACCCGCCGCCACCGGTCTCGTGCAGCGGATCGCCATCTCGTCGGGGACGTGCGGGCTGCACTGGCCGGCGGGCGGGCTCTTCCCCGGCCTGCCCGACGACACGCCGTACAAGCCGTTGGCGGCCAACGAACAGAACGGCCTGGCGGCGGCGAAGACGCTGGGCTGCAAGCAATCCGACCCGCTCGCGTGCCTACGCGGGCTGCCGGTGGACGCGTTGGTGAAGATCGGCGAGCGCTTCACCAACCAGCTGGCCTACGGCACCGAGCTGCTGCCCATCGAACCGGTGAAGGCGGTGCAGGAAGGGAAGATCGCCGCGATCCCGGTGCTGTCGGGCGGCAACCGCGACGAGCACAACTCGTTCGTCGCCGGGGCGGTAGCCGCCGACCCCAAGGCCATCACCGCGGCGACGTACCCGACGCTGGTCAGGACCGCGTTCGGGGCGAGCGCGCCGAAGGTGTTGCGGCGCTACCCGTTGACCAGGTTCGGGTCGGCGCCGTTGGCCTGGGCCCGGGTGGTCACCGACAGCGCGTGGAGCTGCCCGACGCTGGCCGGGGACCGCGCGATGGCGGCCCGGACGCGGGTGTACGGCTACGAGTTCGCCGATCCGCGACCGCCGAACGTCAACGGCAGCAAGGACCCCGCCTTCGCCCACAGCGCGGCGCACGCCACCGACCTGCCGTACCTGTTCGATCTTGGCGGGCACAACCTGCTGGACGGCCAGGGGCAACATCGGCTGGCCGACACGATGATCGCCTACTGGAGCAGCTTCGCACGCACCGGCGTCCCGACCGCACCGGGCGCGCCCGCGATGCGGGCCATGACGCCGACCTCCAGCTCCGTGACCGCTCTGGCCCCGGGCACGACCGGCCCGGACGACACCTCGGCCCGACACCAGTGCGCGTTCTGGCAGACCGTCCGGCGTTGACGGACCGGGGGCTCAGGCGAACCCGCCTGAGCCCCCGGCGCCTCAGCTGATCTTGAAGTTTTCCGCCGTCGGCGAGTCGTTCACGCGGTCGCCGACCCAGCGGACGATGGCGTCCACCGCGTCCGCGACCGGCACGCCGTTGATCTGCGTGCCGTCCCGGAAGCGGAAGGACACCGCGCCGGATTCCACGTCCTTGGCGCCGGCGAGCAGCATGAACGGCACCTTCTGCGTGGTGTGGTTGCGGATCTTCTTCTGCATCCGGTCGTCGCTCATGTCGACGTCGACGCGGATCTGCTTGGCCCGCAACGCCTTCTGCACACCCAGCAGGTGATCCACGTGGTCCTGCGCGATCGGGATCCCGACCACCTGGACCGGCGCGAGCCACGCCGGGAACGCGCCCGCGTAGTGCTCGGTCAGCACGCCGAAGAACCGCTCGATCGACCCGAACAGCGCACGGTGGATCATCACCGGCCGCTTGCGGGAGCCGTCGGCCGCGGTGTACTCGAGCTCGAAGCGTTGCGGCAGCATCAGGTCGACCTGGATGGTCGACATCTGCCAGGTGCGGCCCACCGCGTCCTTGGCCTGCACCGAGATCTTCGGCGCGTAGAACGCCGCGCCGCCGGGGTCGAGGACCAGGTCGAGCCCGCTGTCCTCCGCCGCCGTGCGCAGGGCCTGGGTGGCCTCGGCCCACTCCTCGTCGGTGCCGATGTACTTCTCGTCGTCGCGAGTGGACAGTTCGAGGTAGAAGTCGTCGAGACCGTAGTCGCGCAGCAACTCCAGCACGAAGTCGAGCAGGCGCTTGATCTCGTCGACCATGTCCTCGCGCGCGCAGTAGATGTGCGCGTCGTCCTGCGTCATGCCACGCACGCGGGTCAGGCCGTGGATCACACCGGACTTCTCGTACCGGTAGACCGACCCGAACTCGAACAGCCGCAGCGGCAGTTCCCGGTACGACCGCCCGCGCGAGCCGAAGATCAGGCAGTGGAACGGGCAGTTCATCGGCTTGAGGTAGTAGTCCTGGCCGGGCCTGCGGACCGTGCCGTCCTCGTTGTACTCGGCATCGAGGTGCATGCCGGGGAACATGCCGTCCTTGTACCAGCCGAGGTGCCCGGAGGTCTCGAACAGCGTGCCCTTGGTGATGTGCGGGCTGTAGACGAACTCGTACCCGCTCTCGGCGTGCCGCTGGCGCGAGTAGTTCTCCAGCTCCTGGCGGATGATGCCACCCTTCGGGTGGAAGACCGCGAGCCCGGAGCCGATCTCGTCGGGGAAGCTGAACAGGTCCAGCTCCGCGCCCAGCCTGCGGTGGTCGCGCCGCTCGGCCTCGGCCAGCAGCTCCAGGTGCTTGTCCAGCGCTTCCTGCGACTCCCATGCCGTGCCGTAGATGCGCTGCAGCTGCGGGTTCTTGTCGTCGCCGCGCCAGTACGCGGCGGCCACCCGGGTGAGCTTGAACGCCGGGATGTGCTTGGTGGTCGGCAGGTGCGGGCCGCGGCAGAGGTCGGCCCAGACCTTGTCGCCGGTGCGCGGGTCGAGGTTGTCGTAGATGGTCAGGTCACCACCGCCGACCTCCATGACCTCCTCGGTGTCCACAGTGGAATCGCCGGACTTGAGGTCGACGAGCTCCAGCTTGAACGGCTCGTCCTTGAGCTCTTCCTTGGCCGCGTCGAGCGAGTCGAACACGCGCCGGGAGAACCGCTGCGAGCCCTTGATGATCTGCTTCATGCGCTTCTCGAGCGCCTGCAGGTCCTCGGGCGTGAACGGCTTGTCCACCTGGAAGTCGTAGTAGAAGCCGTCGCGGATCGGCGGGCCGATGCCGAGCTTGGCTTCCGGGAACTGCTGCTGGACGGCCTGCGCGAGCACGTGCGCGGTCGAGTGCCGGATCACCGCGCGCCCGTCCTCGGTGTCGGCGGCGACGCCCTCGACCTCGGCCTCGGCGTCGGGCGCCCAGGACAGGTCACGCAGCTTGCCGTCGGCGTCGCGGACCACGACGACCGCGTCCGGACCCTTGGTCGGCAGCCCCGCCTCCCGGATCGCCGTGCCCGCGGTAGTGCCCGCCGGAACCACCACGCGCGGCGCGGGTGCGGCGGATGCGGGCCTGATCTCGGACACGGGGACTCCTTCGAAGGTCTGGATGCAACGCTGGGCGTAACTGTATCGACCAGCTCAGACGCGAGTCCTGCGGGTTTAGGCGGCGAACAGCTCGGCGAGGTCGTCCGCGCGCAGGGCGGCGGTGGTCCCGATCAATTTGCCCGCCGGTGTGGGCAGCGTGATGCGCACGCACGTGCTGGCCTTGCCCGCGATGTCGACCTTCGCGCCGGGCAGGATCTCCGACCACGGCTGCTGGCGGGTGGTCTGCCCGTCGGCCAGCTGGCTGATCGCGCGTTGCTGGAGCTGGACGGCGAGGTCCGCGCCCGGTTCGGCGCAGATGACCTCGGTGGCGTCCTTGGGGGTGGTCGCGCGGACCCCCGAGGCCACCATGAGCTTCGAGGGGCCGACGGCCATGATGTGGGCCGAGAGGACGTCGCCGAGACAGTCCGCGAGGTCCTGGAGGGCGGGGTCGTCGGCGAGGGTGTCGTCGCCGGGGTCGGTGACCCAGCCGAGGTCCTGGTTGGGGGCGTAGGCGAAGGAGCCCTTGGCGGTGCGCAGCTTCGTGAACTCGTTGAGCGGCACGACGCCCGCCATCGGCCCGTCCACGCGCAGCTCGTCGTCCCCGCCGCTGCTCCAGTTGGTGCTGTCGTCGTCGCCGCTGTCGCGGTGCACACCGCGGTCGGCGAGCCGTTTGTTGACGGCGTCGACGTCGTAGTCGCCTTCGACGAGCCCGGCCCACTGCGGTGGCACGCCCACCCGGATGGCTTTGTGCATGCCCAACAGGTCGAGCCCAACGCCGTCCTTGATGGGGATGCTGTACTGGGCGAGGTTGCCGAGGCCGGTGCCGAGCAGGGAACGGGTCCGGTCCGGTGCCGCTTCGGCCAGCTCGCGCTGGCGGTCGAGATCCCCGTATTCGACGGACATCCGGCTTTGTGGCGTGGCCTTCACCTTGCCGAGCATGGCAAGCAGACCCGTCGCCGGCTTTTCATCAGACGAACACCCGGCCAGCAGTCCTGTGAGGACGACCGCGACCGCCATCACCGCCCCAACACGCCTGTTCACGCGCAGCAGCGTACGTCGTCGGAAAAACCCAACCGGTCCCACCTCGAAATCCAGCAAGACACGCCAGCTCGGAGCCACGTTGGGGATCCGGACACGTGCCGCCAAACCCGACCACGTCAGGGGGTCCGGGGGCGAAGCCCTCCGGGCGGGGTCTGGGGGTTGCACCCCCAGAAAACACCGAAACGACGTGGTCCGCGCAATCCGCGGACACACGTCGCCTGAGTGGAGTGGGCGATACTGGGATCGAACCAGTGACCTTTCCGGTGTGAGCGGAACGCTCTCCCGCTGAGCTAATCGCCCGGGAATCTCACCGCTCGTCTGCGGTGATGGGGGATACCGTACACGAGGGTTTCAGGGGCCGAAAACGGGGGATGCCAACCACGGCCATTCGATGTGGAACCACTTGCCCACCAGGGCGAACGCGTTCAGCACCCACAGCGTGGCGACCACGACGGCGAACACGAACAAGATCACGAGCGCCTTCACGGTCCAGTGCTGGCGGCCGAGCCAACGGGCCCATGCGTCGTAGCGGGCCTTGAGCCACTTCAGGGTGACCTTCGCCCACTTGAACTCGGTCGCGAGGATGCCGAGGCCGGCGAACACGACGAGCCAGCCGGGTCCCGGGTAGGGGATCAGCACGACGCCGAGCACCAGTACGGCGGTGCCGACCACGCCGACGCCGGCGCGGTAGATGGCGAGCAGTGCGGGGTTCTTCGGGCGCCACCGTCGCTTCTTGGGGGTGGTGCGGGTCATGACGGCCCCGTCCCCGTCCTCGGCGTTCAGCTGCGCCTCGCTGCGTCTGGTCTGGTCAGGGGGTGCACCGTGCCATTCTGCTTGGCGCTCGCGAGTCGTGCAGCGGATTCGGGCGGATCGGGGCGAACCGCCTGAGGAGATGCCCGTCACGCTGCGGGCTGCGCCGGATGGAGGAGACACGCGCGGCGCAATGGCGGAATAATCGCAAGCGAGAGAACTCGCCCGCCAACATTCCGGCAACGGTCCTGTTCTCGCGTGGCTCTGACCGGTAAGGATGGACGGGAGCGAGCGAATGCGTCACCGTGCGCACTCGACCGGTCGCAGACCGAGGTAATTTTGGCCCGGATGGGTGATGTACGTCCAATCCGCGTGCCGGCAAGCCGCCTCGGGCGTCACAACTGAGTGACTCGGTCGTTGGACGGCCGGGAAGGGAGCAGAAGGGTAGCGACGATGCGCAACGACCACGTCACGCTCCGCTCGACAGCGGTCTTCGACCTGCTGGCACCGCGCACGCCCGCGGTCCCGGTGAAGGTCGAGCTGCGCTACGACACCCGCGATCCGTACGCGGTCATCGCAGCGTTCCGCACCGGCAAGGCCGGTTGGGTCGAGTGGGTGTTCTCCCGCGACCTGCTGGCCGACGGGCTGATCGCCGAGGCAGGCGACGGTGACGTGCGGATCCGGCCCGCCGTCGACGACCCCGAGGTCGTGGTGATCGAGCTGAGCTCGCCGTCCGGGCACGCCGTCTTCGAGGCGTCCGCGCAGGAGCTCGCCGACTTCCTCGACAAGACCTACGACGTGGTCGTGCCGGGCAACGAGCACCTCTGGGTGGACGTTGACGAGGCGCTGACCCACCTGATCTCAAACGACCTGTCCTGACCTGCGGAAAGATCTTTTGGACCCCCTGGTTTGAAACCGGTTGCGGGCGTCCTATAGAGTTTCGCTCGCACCACAGCGAAGGGGTTCCACCCCAGGTCAGTGGGTATGCGGACGTAGCGCAGCTGGTAGCGCATCACCTTGCCAAGGTGAGGGTCGCGGGTTCGAATCCCGTCGTCCGCTCGGGAGCGGCCCTCAGCCTTTCGGGCCGTACCTCGGGAGGCTGTGTCGGTTGATGCAGCGACCTGCGGGCACGGCGGAGTGGCCGAGTGGTTTAGGCAAGGGCCTGCAAAGCCCTGTACGCGGGTTCGATTCCCGCCTCCGCCTCGGGCGATTAGCTCAGTGGGAGAGCACTACCTTGACACGGTAGGGGTCACTGGTTCAATCCCAGTATCGCCCACCAGTTATATATGCTGGTCAGACGGCCTGTCTCTGTACTTCAGGGGCAGGCCGTTGGTGTCTGTTCAAGATCAAATGGCGAAATAATGGCGAACCGTCCTACGGTAAGCCGCTCAGCAGGGCGCTCCAGGACCTCCTCGAGGTGGGGCAGCCACGTGAGAAGCGTCACGCGTTCCTGCGGTCGGAGAGCGTTGATCGACTGTCGCCAGCGTGCTTCCAGGCCGTCGAGGATTTGCTTCTGCATCGGCTCGGTGACGTGGTCGTAGGTCCGGGCGATGCCCTTCATCTTCTGCCCGAGCCGGGCGCGGCGAGCGACCTCGGGCACGCCGTCCTCGATCATCCAGGTGGAGTGGGTGTGGCGTCCTTCGTGGAAGGTGAACCAGGGCAAGATCGGTGGATACCTCGTTTCCTTGCCGTCTCCCGGGATGCCATCCCATGCCGGGCGCCAGAACCGTTGCCGGAAGTTCGCCCGCCGCAACGGTTGCCCGAGCGGTGACGTGAACACGAACGGGTGATCATGGCTCGCCATCAGCATCTCGTAAAGGGTTGCGATCCCCGGTGGTAGCCGCACGGTCCTCGTTCCGGCTGGGGTCTTGGTCCGCCCGGCTCGAGCAGTCTTCGGGCGTCGACGTCGCGGCATGGCTTCTGCCGGTACCGGTTCGCCGTCCGGACTTCCGGTTGGCATGCCGCTCTTGGTGACGGCGCCGTTGACCTCCTTCAGCGGTGCCTTGATCGTCAGTCCTTGGACGTAGTGGTCGTACTCGTGGCGTTGTTGACCGACGAGCTCGCCCCACCGGGCGCCGCTGTACAGGTTGGCCAAGCACAGCACAAAACCGCCGAGGCCGAGGCCGGCCTCGTGCAACCGCATCGCCGCGCGCAGGCCTTGCACCGGTGACGCGACGAGCCGTTCGGCCTCGTAAGCGCCTGAGGTCACCCGGATTCCGGTGCAAGGGCTGGCCGGGATGATGCGTGCTCGGACCGCCGCGTTCATCAGGGTCGAGAACGTCGCGAAAATCGATGCGACGGTGTTGTCCGCGTAACCGTCCTCATGCAACTGGGTGACCCATTTCTCGATCTCCAGATAGCTGTTGAAGATCGCGATCATGGGCCACTCACCCCATTGAGGGACAAGATGCACTCGAAGGTGTGTTTCGTACTTCGCCAGCGTGCCGGGGGACAGCCGTTGTCCGATCGCGTCGAGCCACTCAGCGGAGAACATCGTGAGCGTGGTCCTGGCGTCGGCGGGGTCGATCCAGAGGTTGCGCCGGATGAGCGCTTCCTGCTCAAGCCCCCAGTTCTCCGCCGCGGTCTCCGAGGAGAATCCGGACTCGCTACCCAAGCTGCCGTCTGGTCGCCGGTAGCGTGCCCGCCATCCACCCGGTCCGTCGTGCGTTCGTTGCCCGTAAGCCACTCATCTCTCCATCCTGCGTGGGATTGGACCCGTACCAGGCGTCTCGACAGTTGCCCACTAGCTCAACGGATCCGAGGCCGCCGAACCGGCTGCTCGGAGCACTCGGCGCGCTGCTGGATCGCCGCGATGTCGGCGCGGCTGAACCGGTAGTGCTTGCCGAACCGGTGGTGCTGGAAGACGCCGGCGGCAGCTTGGTCCTTGATCGTCCTCGCTGGCAACTTGAGCACCAGCGCCATGTCGTCCGGCGTGAGCAACGCGTCGGGATCTTGCGGTACCCTGTCCAGCCACGCTCGCAAGACATTCGTCAAAGCGCGTAGGCAATCAGCCAACTCTGCGTTGCCGTCAGGCGAGTTCGAAAAGCCCGTTACGGCGTTTTCCGTCATCATTCCCCCGTGATTGATCCAGTTCTTGCTGCAGAGTACTGCCGTTGCTTCATATCTGCGACGAGCGGCGGAACTGGAACAACTCAGAGCACTGCAGGCGCGGAGATTCCACACTTCTTGCCAACGAGCTATCTGGCATGGTTACTGCCGTCAGGTCAATTGGAAATTGTCATCCTCTGCCGATAAGGTCTCTCGCTTCATCATGTTCTGGCCAGCCGGTGACGCTGCATGACGGTTGGTTGAGGCTTATGCGCTTGGGTTGTGTTATTTGGCGCCGTGGCTAAGTCACAGTTCAACTGGGACCGCGGGCGATGGCGTGGGCCTGCGATGCGCTGTTGTACTGCCGGATCGGAGCCAGCGGAGCGCCATCGGTACCAATCTGCGAAGCGTGCGGGAGCAACACTCGAGCCTGCGGTCAAGAGCTTAGAAGGCTCCCCAGAGACTGTCTCTGGAGCCTCTACCAGTATCTATAGATAACTGTGCATGTAAAATTTGGCACCACGGAACCATGGACCTCCCCGTTTCGCACCACGTTCGCACCACGGCGCGTCGGACTGTTGGCTACTCGTCGGCGGGCGTCGGGCGCGCGCAATGTGCGCCGGATCCCAGGCGCTGCCGCCAAGTCCTTCGCCGACGACACCACCTACCTCGACGTGGCGAGTGGCGTAGATCTCAAAGGCAAGGGCCGAAGTGATCGGCTTTCTGGGTGACTGGAAAGCGAGCTTCCAAGACGCGATCATCGCGGAGCCGCAGTACATCGAAGGGGTGACTGGACCGTCTGCTGCTTCCAATCCAGGGGCGACAACAATGGTCCGCTCAAGGACATGCTGGTCACCGGGCGGCGCCAGGACCTGCCCTGTTGTGAGGTCCTCCACTGACAGAACGGGAGAGCCGTTGACGGCGCCAGGCGGCACGTGGTTCCCGAGCGTGCGAACGTTATCGGTGGTCCGGTCAGGGTGGATCAGTGGTCAGAACGCCGGAGCGCGTAGCAAAGAACTCGATGAACAACGCTGGTGAGCAAGGGCGTGGTGACAGTCCAGCAGGCTCGCGAGCGCGTGCGAACCCGAACGCTACCGGTGGGGCGGCGGGACGTCGCGCACCAGATCGCCAAGCCGACGGGTTCCAATAGCCGCGGACAACAGGAGCCTTCTCGCGTTCGCCGAAGGTCATCGAGCTGGTTGAGGTGGTGGAACGAATCGTTCGCCGCGTAGCACGGCTGACGCCTTCTCGCCGATTGGTGTGCCGGCGCGGTCGTACCCGACAGCGGATGCGACGCCACGGAACCGGTCGCCGTCGACGGTGAGGGCGAAGCTGATCACGCTCTTGCCGATGGCCTGCCGGGTGATCCGGTCGGCGCGGGTCTCCAGGAAGCCGCCATGCACCGACGACCCGTCCGCCTGCCACACGCCCATCCCGATGCTGTCGCTTGACCATGGGTTGCCGCTTTCAGGGTTTGCCTGCACCATCGTCCCTCCGGCGTGAAACGTCATCACGTGATGGTCGAAGGGTGCGCCCTCGGCCCAAACCTCCCACACTCCGATCACCGGGTGTTCCGCTCGTTCAGCCATGGTCACGTCACTCAGCACCGCCGCGAGGCGCTTGATCCCGCGGCGGATGTCCTGCGCGGCCACTGCTCCGGTGCTCAGCCGCAACGTGTTGCGGTGCGCGGTGTCGTCGACGTGAAAGACGTTTCCCGGTATGTAGGCGACTCCGGCCTCGATCGCCGCTGGTAGCAACGCGCCGGCGTCGAAATCGTCGGGGCCCGTCAGCCAGGTGAACATGCCACCGTCGGGCGAGTTCCAATGGTACCCGACAGGCAGGTATTGCTCGCACGACGCGATCAGCAGGCGGAGTTTGGTGCCATACGCCTCGACGATCCGCGCCACATGGTCGGGGAACCGGCTCGAGCAGAGGATCTCGGCACCGATCGCCTGGGTAAGGTTGATGTCTGCATGTCGATGCCTGGCTTCAGTCGGAGCACCGCGTCGAGCAACTTGGGCGGCATGGTCGCGATCCCGAGGCGTAACGCGGGCGCGACCGTCTTGGACATCGAGGTGAGGTAGACGACGTTGTCGGGGGCGTGGCTGTAAAGCGACCGCACAGGCTCACCCCGGAACCGCAGATCGGCGTAGACGTCGTCCTCAATGGCCAGAGTGCCGAAGCGGCGGATCACCTCGGCGATATCCGCGCGTCGATCGGCGGGCATGGTGCGGCCGGTCGGATTCTGAAATGTGGGCAGCACGTACAGCACAGCACCCGGGTATCGGACCGATTTGTCGGCCAGTGCTTCGGGCCGCAGGCCATCCTGATCGGTGTCCACCTCGACGACATTTGCGCCATAACCACGGAACACCGCCATGGCTGGTGTGTACGTCGGCCGTTCCACCAAAACCGTTCTCCCGGGTTCCAGTATCGCCATGGCGATATTGTTGAGCCCGCCCGAGCCGCCGGTGGACACGAAGGTCTGGTTCTCATCACATTCGACACCGCGAGCATTTAATAGTGTTTCTGAGGCCTTCAAGAAGGGGGCAAAACCCTGCGGCTCGCCGTATTGGAGCAGTGCGCTCCCGTAACGCTCGAAGGCTGCCCTGGTTGCCGATTCGACGAGTTCGACCGGAAGCATGCCCGCCTCGGGCGCCCCGACGGCGAACGAGACGGCGTCAGACCGTCTTGCTAGTGCCGCGTCACGCAACGTTCGGTAGGTAATCGGGTCTGCGGATCTTGGAGTTGACCGCGTAGTGGCGTTTGGCTGTGGCGTGGCGGTTGGCCCAGCGGATGTGGCGGGCGATGGCCTGTTCTTGCGCGGTGTGGGTGGGGTAGTCGCTGCCGTCAAGGGTGAAGTAGCGCAGGGCGGTGAACTCGCACTCGATCCAGTTCAGCCAGGAGGCGTTCGAGGGGGTGAACGTCAGCTCGATGTTGTGGGCGGCGCACCAGGTGAGGACCTCGGTCTTCTGGTGTGGGCTGTAGTTGTCACACACGAGGTAGAGCCGCCCGGTCGGGAACCGCTTGCGTAGCTGCTTGACGAAGTCGAGGAACTCTCGCCAGCGCTTGCGGTCGCGGAATCTGTAGAACAGCTGCCCGGAGGCCAGGTCCAGGGCGGCGAACATGTGCCTCACTCCCGCGGATCGGGTGTAGGTGGCCCGTTGCCTGGCCGGCTGCCCGGCGCGGAACCAGCCTTTGCCCGGTCGGGGCAGCAGGTTGAGCGGGCCGAACTCATCGACGCAGATCACCCTGCCGTCGGTAGGCGGATGGTCATACAGAGAAAGGACTCTGGCCATCTTCGCAGCGAAGTCCGGGTCACTGCTGGCCTTCCACGTTTTGGTCGCCTGCCAGCTGATACCGGCGGCGCGCAACACCCGCCGCACGGTCTCCACCGATACCTCCAGCCGACGGTGCTCGGCCAGGTAGGCCGCCAGCTTGGTCAAGCTCCAGGTGCTGAACGGCTGTCCCAGCGCCGAAGGCGTGCTGCGGGCAATCTGGCAGATCAGTTCGCGGGCGACCGGCCCGAACTTAGGTGGCCGGCCGCCGCTCCATTTTGGGTCCAACGCCGCGAACCCCTGCTCGTTGAACGCGTGGATCACCTCCCGCACGTACCCCTCGTCGCGGCGAACATGATTGCGATCTCACTCGCGGCCCGGCCCTGCACCGACGCCAACACGATCCCCGCCCGCCGCAACCGGACACGATCCTTCGTTGACCTTGTGATCTTCACCAGCCGCTGCGCCTGCTCAGGCTCCAACGCACGCACGAACACCTCAGGCTGACGCGCCACCAGCACCACCTCCACCAGCAGCCTTCCAGCCACGCCCGGCAGAGTCAGCCCGACACGATTACCGCGCCAACGTTTCGAGACACAGCACTAGGGTCTGTATCGAAGTCTTTCAGAGCCATTCGTTGATGGCAGCGATGTGGATCGTGGCTTCGTAGCGGACGGCGAGCTTGTCGAAGCGGGTGGCGACGGCTCGGTAGCGTTTGAGCCGGTTGATGCCGCATTCAACGGCGTGGCGTTGCTTGTAGATCTCGGGGTTGAAGGCTGGTGGGCGGCCACCCTTCGACCCCTTCTTGCGGCGGTTGGTGTCCTGGTCAGCCTTGCTCGGAATGGTGGCCTTGATTCCCCGGCGTCGCAGGTAGTCTCGGTTGGCCTTGGATGTGTAGGCCTTGTCAGCCAACACTCGATCTGGTCGGGTGCGGGGCCGGCCACCGTCGAGCCGGGGCACCCTGATGCTCGCGAGAACAGGGATGAACTGGGGGCTGTCACCGCGTTGCCCACCCGTCAGCACCAGCGACAACGGCTTTTGGCCCTGCTCGCAGGCCAGGTGAAGTTTCGTGGTCCAGCCACCCCTGGACCGACCCAACGCGTGATCAGCAGGCTCCTCCCGGACACCGCCCGGGGACTCGGCCTGCAGATCCCCCTTTCCTGGCACCCGCAGCATGGTGATGGGCCCGCACCACGGTCGAGTCAACACTGACATCCCAGACGATCCCTCCGCCTGCATCAGCCAGAGCCTGTAACGCGATCATGATCCTGTGCCAGGTGCCGTTGCGTTGCAATCGCCGGAACAGCGCATACGCCGCCGCCCACGACCCATACATCGCAGGCAGGTCCCGCCACGGACAACCCGTGCGCACCCGCCACCGAATCCCATCGATCAACTGTCGTCTGCTCCACAACGACGGCCGACCCGACCGCACAGGCTTCGGCAACAGCCCTTCCAGCAAGGCCCACTGCGCGTCGGTCAGGTCGAACCGCCCCGCCACCGCTAGGGTGTCCACGAGGTCTCCGGTGTCTTGATCGTCTTGGTCGATGATCGATCTACCGGAGACCTCATCTATTTGATCAACGACACGCCGACACAGCCCACACCCACGCCATCACCAGCTCACCACTTCGATACAGGCCCTAGGGACCCAGCTTTACCGGGTGGACCCACGAGGTAGTCGCCGGCTTTCGCGGTGCGTTCGACTGCGAGCCGCTCGGCGGTCGCGGCGGCGGTTGCCATGGTCGGCTGCCACGAGTCCGGGCCGAGCCGGCCCGCTCCGTAGGCGGTCTGGACCAGCGGTGCGATGTCGTGTGGCAGGCCGATCGTGTCCCGATCGCGCAGCAGCGCGGCCGCGCGCAGCAACTGGTGCTCACCGTAGATCCGGCGGGCTGCGCTCGGCGTCGTGACCGGGTCGGCCGACCAGTCCTCGACTCCGACCAGCGCGCACCGCGCCACACGGACTGGGCCGGGGCGGGTCCGCTGGTGCCGGTGCAGCCGGCCGAGGCGCTGTAGCACCAGATCCACCGGAGCGAGGTCACTGATCATCAAGTCGAAGTCGACGTCGAGGGACTGCTCGATCACCTGCGACGCGACCACAATGTGCAGCCGCGGCCGCCTGCTCCCGTCCGGGCCGAACCGGGTGAGCAGCGAGCGATCCAACGAAGCACGCTCGCAGGCCAGGAAGCGCGAATGCGTCACCGTCACCGCGTCCGACCCGAACTCCTCGATCAACCGGTTCGCGGTCTCCTGCACGCGGGTCACGGTGTTGCGCACGACGGCGGCGCACCCGCCGTCGGCCAGATGCGTGCGCAGATAGGCGACGAGCGTGTCGGCGTCATCAGGCAAGCGGTCGACAGTGACTGGGTTGGCTTCCTCCTGCAACGCCAGGATCATCGGCGCCACACAACCCGAGCTGCTGATCAAGGGGTAGCCGGGGTGTTCGTCGGTGACAGGGGTTTCAGGGTCGTACGCCCGCAGCAGTTCGGCTCGTCGACGATCAGGCAGCGTCGCCGACAGCAGCACCACCGGCACGCCGTAGGCGCCCAGCCATTGCAGCACCCGATCCAGGTATTGCGACATGTACACGTCGTAGGCGTGCACCTCGTCGATGATGACGACCTTGCCCGCCATCGCGAGGTGCCGCAGCATCAGGTGCCGGCTCTTCAACCCACAGAACAGGACCTGGTCGATCGTGCCCACCACGAACGACGCGAGCGCCGACTTCTTCCGCCCCCGCAACCACGAGTGCGCGATCGCCGCCTGGCACGACGGATCGTCATCCTGGCCGATCCCCGCAGCCTTCCACTCCGGCACCAAGCCACGAAACTCGTCGTTCAAGTGGGCCTTTCCATGCACCAGGTTCAACGTGACGGCACCCTCGCGCGGCAGGCGGTCCAGCCACGCAAGCACCCGACCGAACATCGCATCGGTTGTCGCCTGGGTCGGCAGCGCTACGAACACGCCACTGGCGCCCGATCGCGCGGCGAGCTCCTCCGCCGCGAGCAAACCCGCTTCGGTCTTACCCGAGCCCATCGGCGCTTCGACGATCACCAATCCCGGCGTCCGCTGCGCCCGAGCCACCGCGACCGCAGCCGCCTGCACTGGCCGCGCACGAGCACCGGCACGGTCGAATCTGAACTGGAACTCCGCGTCCAGATCGCTGTCCAGCGCCACAGCACGCCACCGCGCAGGCAGCTGCAGCTGCCGCCACCCGCGTTCTACACGCTGCGCAGTCACCGCGTCGTCCGGACGAATGATCGGCGCGTCCGGCGACGGCGCCACCAGCAACGGAAACAGCTCTTGATTCGACGCGATCCAGTCCGCCAAGATCACGATTCCGGTCAACAAGACCTGGCTCGCCACACTCAGCCGCGTGGTCGCGAATCGCGCGAATACCGCTGCACCGCCGCACCGTTCCGTGGCCCGCGCAAGCACCGCCTCGCGCGTCGTCGCCCAATCGCCGTCCCCGGCGAGGTCCGGCCGCGACCCAACCAGTGACAACGCGGAATCGTCGGGCGTCACACCATGATGGCTTCCGACAATCGACGCCAACTGCCCCCCGATGCCGCGAGGCGCGAAACCATACTGCGCCTTCAACCAGTCCCGCACCGCACGATGACCAACCAGAGCATGCTTGACCGAGCTGCGATGCGGATCGTCAGCCAAACGCCGAGAGAGCGACAAACCGAAGCCACGCAAGTACTCAGCCAACTCGGGTACCTGCACGACGAAGGCCGGCGAACACTTCCCGCAGTCGTGTACGGCGGCCAGCCAGCAGGCGAGTTGGCGGACCTCGTTGACACCGCCTGGCAGATCGTTTCCTATGCAAGACAACGCAAGCGGGGAAACCCACTCATCGACCAGCCGCCCAGCGACACCCTCGGCATCGTCCAGGTGCTGAAACAACGGAAGCCACCCGACGCACCGACCAGACTCATCCCGCGCAGACTTGCCCCACAACGCCACGATCGCGTCGAGTGAACGCATCCACGCCCCATTGCCGGACAGCACGAACCTACGGCCGCTACATCTCAGACCACGACCTTCGCGTTTCAGCGAGTCTCAAACTGTCCGGTTTAGATGACTGGCCAGAATCTAGACAAGCAGGACAGCCTGCCTATGGGCTTGCGACAGCTGGACTCCGCGACAAACCGACCCGGAACGGCTGCCAACGTCCGATAACATGCAGGTCAGCAAGTGTCGTCCCCGCGCCTGCGGGGCTGTTCCCAGCCAGTCATGCAGCGTCCCCCGCGCGGCCGGGTCGTCCCCGCGCCTGCGGGGCTGTTCGGTGGACCACATCGACCAGAAGGTCGACGGGGCGTCGTCCCCGCGCCTGCGGGGCTGTTCCCCCCTATGGCACCCAGAGACGCAACCCTGTCCGGTCGTCCCCGCGCCTGCGGGGCTGTTCCCGTCATGTTCTCGGTGTCGATGGGCTCGACTTCGTCGTCCCCGCGCCTGCGGGGCTGTTCCCTCCGGTGACGTGCTGGTCGTGTACGGGGTCACGTCGTCCCCGCGCCTGCGGGGCTGTTCCCGCGGACACCGGCCGCCAACTGGCGTTCAACGAGTTGTCCCCGCGCCTGCGGGGCTGTTCCCCCATCGAGCACCTTGTCCTCGGCGAGCGACAGGTCGTCCCCGCACCCGCGGGGCTGTTCCCGCCGGCATCACCGACGCGCAGTGGGACGAGCTGTGGTTCCCGCATCCGCGGCTCTGTTCCCCATGCCGATGACGTTCGGCACGACGAACGGACGTGCTCCCCGCACCGCGGCTGTTCCCGAGCCGAGGACCTGGCCTGACGACGCGGCGCCGTGTTCCCGCACGTGCGGGGCTGTTCTCCACCGAGATGCACGTTTGCAACATCACCGCGAGTGCTCCTCGCACCGCTGAGTCTGTGGACTGCGGCGTCCCTGAGTTGTCGGCGCGTTAAATGATGTGAATCAAGCGAGTTGCTTCGTCTGCTACGGCGACCACGGCGTCCGGATCGACGGCCGCGAGCGCCGGCAGGCAGGGCACGACGCCGCCAGTTCGGATCGCCTCGGCGACCAGCGCGCGGTTGGCAGGGGCTCCGGCGTGGGTGGCGATGGCGGTGACGGCGGTTGCCCTTCGGGTCGGATCGCTGATGGAGCGTGCGAGGTCGAGGGCCTGGTCGATGCCCGCTGATTCGGCGAGCGCCAGGGCTGCAGCTGCCTGGGCGTCGGCCTGCGGGAGCCCGACACCCGTCATGCCCAGGTGCTCGCGCACGGGCCCGATGGTATTTGTGAGCGCGAGGATTTTGTCGATCTCACCACGTTTCGCGTGCCACAGTGCTGCGGCAGCCAGCACGCGTCGGGCGGCGTGCTGGAGGCCCTGGCGCCACCGCGGGCCGCTGGTGTCCTCGGCCAGCGGGATGATCTCGGGGAAGCGGGCCAGCAGGTTGGTGGCGCCGCCGGCGTGGACGAAGGCGCGCGCGGCGTCGATGAGGCCCTCGTCGTGCCAGCGTGGTTCGGTCTTCGCCCGTGCGGTGGACTCGAGGTGGTCGACGATGGCGAGGGCCTGCGCCTGTTCGCCGAGTGCGGTGTAGGTGCGCGCCAGTTCATCGGCGGCCCAGCCGAGCGGTGGGGCCAGGTCGGCCACGATGTCCCGGGCGACGTCGAGGTCCCTGGTGTCCACGGCGGTGCTTGCGATGATCGCGAGTGTGTACAGCCGATCCCGTTTTACGGTCGCGGTGCGGGCGATCGCCACGGCGTCGGCGTATCGGCCTGCTTGCGCCGCGGCCGTGGCGACGGTGGTGCGCACGGTTTCGCGGAAGGTCTCGTTGGTCAGCAGGTTGGTGGTGGCGACCGCGCGATCTGGTTGGCCCGCCACGGCGTATGTCCGGGCGGCGAGGCCGAACGCCGGCAGTTGACCGATTTGGTCGAAGGACGGATCCAGTGCCGCTGCCATGGTGACCGCCTCCTCGGCGAGCGCGATCGCGTCCGCGAGGTCGCCCGCGGTCGCGGCGGTCATGGCGACGTCCGCGAGAGCACGAGCCGCGTCGTCGGGGTCGTCGATCGACCGTGCGAGGGCCGCTGCCGTATCACGGTGCTCGGCCGGAGCGGCGCCGGCCACCGCGGCCAGCGCTCTGTTCCGGTGGCGTTGCTCGGGAATGGAGGTGGCGAGCGCGGCGGCGTCCGACACGTGTCCGGTCGTGGCGAGTGCGGTGATGACCGCGGCCAACGTGTCGGGCTTGGCGAAGTGGGCGGCGGCCGAGCGTGCGGTGGTCTCGATCGCGTCGGCCAAGGCGATGGCGCGCTCGCGGTCGCCGGCGTCGGCCGCGATCCGGGCGAGCGATGCCGTGACGGCCAGCCGCGCCTTGGTGTCGGAAATGCCGGCGGCGAGTTCGTCGGCCAACTCGATCCGGCCTGCCTTCGCCGCATCCTTGGCAAGCTCGGCGGGCACGGCTGATCCTGACATCGACGTGGCGATTCGGACTGCCTCGTCCCAGCGGCCCACCGCCGCGGCCGCCCGGGCCAGCGGACCGTGGCGATGATCTGAGGAAACGTTGCCGGCGGTGGTCGCGGCCTTGTCGATCAGCTGCTCCGCGCGAGCCGGGTCGCCGGCGAGGGCGCAGACGCGGGCGAGCTGGCCGAACATGTGCGAGCGGGACGGCTCGTCGCTGACCAGCATCGCGCCCGCCTCGGCGGCATCAACCGCCGCAATGGCTCGCTCCCAGTCGTGCGCCGCGGCGAATCCCTCGGCCACCATGCCCGCCGCCCAGACCTTCTGGTCGGGCAGTGCGATGTGGTCGAGGAACTCGTCGGCCTGGCGCGTGTCGCCCGCTTGGGCCCGGCGCGCGGCAGCCACAGCGAACAGTTGTTGGTCGTCGAGCCGGCGGGCCAACTCCACGACCAGCGTCGGATCGCCAAGGCTCGCCGCGGCCGTCGCGAGGAACGGTTGGACCCAGGGCTCGGGGAATCCGTTGGCGGTCGCCTCGTCCAGCACCTGGCGAGCGTCGCCGGGCCGCTCCACTTCCGCCAACGCCGTGGCGACGGTGGTCAGCGCCCAGGTGCGCTTGCCGGGTTCGCGGATCGAGCGGGTGGTGGTCAGGGCCCGCCTCAGCAGATCGTCGACCGTGTGGTGGCTCGTGTGGGCCTGCCGGGCGATCTGGACCAGGGCGAGCACCCGGTCGGCTGGATCGGTCATGGAGTCGGCGAGGTTCTCGGCTCGGACGGTGTGGCCTACCGCAGCCCAGACCACAGCCAGCTCCGGCGGGATGTCGGCGTTGCGCCGGCTGAGCGAGTCGTAGTGCACGGCCAGGCGGCTGACCGCGACCAGGTCCGGCGGATCGAGCGCGGTGAACGCGTCGCTCGCCGCCGCGATCTCCGCCAGAGCGACGCTGTCACCGCCGGTCAGGTCCAGCATCCGATCGTGCCGGGCGGTGTCGGTGCCGCAGCCCAGCATCCGATCGAGGTCCCGTTCCTGTTGCAGGAGACGGAAGTAGCCGCGCAGGAGGTATTCCGGGGTGTCGGTGGGCCAGCCCTTCTCCCGGTATCCGTCCGCCCACTGGTGCAGCTTCTGGCGGTACCGGGCCAGCTCGTCGGCGCCGAGTTGCTCGGTGGCCGCCACCTGGAGGTCCTCATGGCCGAGCACGTAAACGTCGTGGTCGAACCAGTGCGACGGCCTGCCCATGAAGGTCCGGCCGGCGACGGTGTTCAGGTGCCGGTGCACTTCGTGCGTCGATAGCCCGGTCAGTTCGCCGATGTCCCGGGTGCTCAGGCCACCTCTCGCGCTGGTGACCAGGCCGACGAGGTCACGCTCGATGGGCGCGCCGTAGAGGGCGGCGTCCAGTTCGCGCAGCATGTCCTCGCGCACCACCTGGGCCAACCGGGACGGCGTCAAGTCCCACACGATTGCCTTGTCGCGCAACGGATGTCGGGCAGGCACGTCCGATGGGATGGGCGGCGACGGGCGGCCGGACACGAGCACGCGCAGCCCTGGCGGGGTCGGGGCCGGGAGCAGCGCCGCGATGCTGTGAGCGTTCGGGCCGGCCACGACACCACGGTCCTCGTCCAGGCCGTCGACCAGCAGCACGAGGCGTTCGCCCCGGCTCACGCACAGCGCCGCGGCACGTTCGAGCAGGTCGTCGAAGACCAAACCTCGGGTGGCTGGCATGGCCTCCGGCACCGGCTCACTGAGCAGCTCGGCCAGTTGTTCGGTGACCACGTCGGTGAAGGCAACATGGTCGTTCTGCTCGGCCCAGCGCGAGGTCACGAAGAACGGCACAATGCGAACGCCACCGGGCGGAGCCGCCGCCAGCGAGGCCATCAAGGCGGACTTGCCCGCCCATGCCGGGGCTCGCAGCCACGAGTACGACGGGCCATCCGCTGCGGCGCAGAACTCGACCAGCCGGGCCAGCTCCGCCTCACGATCGAACAGGCGGTCAGGCATGATGCGCAGGGCTTGGCGCCGGTAGACCGACCGAGCGACCGGACGCCCGGTCACAGTGACCGAACCGGTGATCACACCGGTGTTCGCCACACCCGCCACCACGGCGGCGTCGCCGGTGTCGCGTGCCACCACTTTCTCGTTCATCACCGTTCAGTCGATCTGGACGCCGGTATTGGCGCCGCCGTCGCCCGACGCATCACCGGTATCGCGGACCTCGAGCGATTCGTTCGCCGGACCGCGGTAGCCGCTGTTCGCCGTCCCGCTAGGACCGGCGGTCGCCTTGCCCGTCCCGGAGACGACGACGCCCCGAGGTCGCTCGAGCAGGGCGGCCCACACCGCGACACCCACCGCCGCGACCGCCCCGAGCGCCGACACGATCGTTGCCAGCCGATTGCCCGCATCCGTGCTGACAAACACGAACGTCACCCCAAGGGCAAGCACGACCGCACACGTGACGAACAGCGCGATCCGGCGACCACTCATGCCGTGACCATCGTCGGGTCCGGTCCCGGTGTGTCATTCCACGGAAATATCGGAACCGTCAGCGGCTCGCAGTCACGGATGGCCACCAGAACTGGCGTCGCGAACCGATGGCCCTGCGGGTTGGTCTCGGCTGCGCAATGGCGGCCCGCGACGGCCTGACCTCGGAGCCGGCGTTCTCGCAATCGCTGCCTTGGTCGCCTGATGCGCGACCTGGGCGATCGGAGTGGCGTCGACGACGCGTGCAGCGTGGCCCCGAGATGCCCAGGGCGAGCACCTCGGGTTCTCGACGCTGTCGGCGATCCGCAGCCGCACGCGAGCCCGCGGCCCGCGGTGGAGGGGGCAACGGTGGAGATTGGCGCGGTCGAGGGTTACCTGTCGAGTTCTCGATGTTTCCAGGGAAGCCAGACGCGACTTCGAGAACTGACGTCCTCGAACGATACGGGCCAGAACCGTTCGAGGACATCGTCTTCCTTGGGACGGCAGCGGCCGAATGGTGCCGGGGCGGAGTTGCTACGGAGACGACTCTGGTGGCGACGACTCTGATGGAGACGAGGAGTGACCGTCATCGTCCTCGCCGCATGCCCAGTCGGCCTCCGCGGCCACCTCACCCGATGGCTGCTGGAAATCTCGCCAGGGGTGTTTGTCGGCAAAGATCAGCAGCTGTGTCCGCGCGCTCATGTGGAACCGCGTCACCGAAATGGTCAAACCGGCCGCCCGATCATGATCTACAGCGCCACCAACGAGCAAGGCCTCACCTTAGCCGTGTACGGCCACGATTGGACCCTCACCGACTTCGACGGCATCCAACTCTGGCTCCGGCCCGACAAGACCAACCCCACTAACCAACCAGCGGGTTGGAGCAGCGCCACGCGCCGCCGCCGCGGCCGTAGGCCAAGATAGCCACGTCACAACTAAACAAAAAGAGCCTTCGCTTGCGCCAAACCCGCAGGTCAATAAGTGTCGTCCCCGCGCCCGCGGGGCTGTTCCCCGCACCTTGCGGCCGCGCTTGTCGGTCACGACGTCGTCCCCGCGCCCGCGGGGCTGTTCCCCTGGTACTCGAGTTGCGGTCCTACCGGAACATGTCGTCCCCGCGCCCGCGGGGCTGTTCCCGGGCCGTACCCCGTCAGCTCGGCTCTGCCCCCGTCGTCCCCGCGCCCGCGGGGCTGTTCCCGTGTCGGTCACCCTGATCCGGTCAATCGGCGGAGTCGTCCCCGCGCCCGCGGGGCTGTTCCCCCGTGGCCCGGACGGGATTGCCAGGCATCGCCGTCGTCCCCGCGCCCGCGGGGCTGTTCCCCACACCAACGCCTTCATGTCGGGCCTGAGAACGTCGTCCCCGCGCCCGCGGGGCTGTTCCCGAGGGGACGATCGGCGAGCTGGACGCCGTGCCGTCGTCCCCGCGCCCGCGGGGCTGTTCCCGTGAAGCTGCCGCCGGTCGCCCCGGACCCGGCGTCGTCCCCGCGCCCGCGGGGCTGTTCCGGACCCGCCGCACCTGGTGCACGTGGTCACTCCGTCGTCCCCGCGCACGCGGGGCTGTTCCCCCTTCGGGAAAGAGCTTGCGCAAGTTGAGCCCGTCGTCCCGCGCACGCGGGGCTGTTCCGGACGCCACCCGGGAGGTGTCCGAGGAGCTGGCGTTGTCCCCGCGTGCACCCGCGCGGCACGCGCCGCCTTGACGAATCCGGCTGCGGTGCGACGGTCGTCTCGGACCAGGCCGATCACCAGAACGCTGGGATGGGCGCCGAGCAGGGTCTGAACCCCACGCGCGTCAGGGTCGAGTTCGCTGTCCACCAGCACGACGTGCGGGTGCAGATCGCGAACGGCACAGACGGCCGCATCCATGCTGCGGGCCGCGCCACACCAGGCAAGGCTGCGGGTCTGGCCAACAAGCGCATGCAAGCCGTAGGCAGCCAGCGGCAGGGCGTCCACCGCTAGCACCCTCAGCACCCCGCTCCGGGGCAGGGCGGCTGGTGGCCGGGCCACATCGATCGTCGTTACGGTCACGGATACGCCTCGAGGTCGAACGGCAGGGACTGATGAGGAGAGCCTCGGGAACAGGCTCCATGACACGAAACGCCTCGACGGATGCGGTTCCGGGTGATGATCTTCGGCATGCCCGCCGCGTGAGGCCCACCTGCCACGTTCCTGCCCGCAGCCTGGCACAAGATCGCGGTTGACCGCCGCAGAGCAGCAGTGTGCGTGGTGGCAGGTCGTTGTTTCGGTGCACCGAAAGGCGGGCATGTCCTGGGTGAAGGGCCGCTTTCGGTGCCGGCCGTCGAGAGCGAGGGGGATGGGCACATGGCGACGCAGGCCGAGGACGCTGCAGATGGTGAACCTGCACCAGCCGACGTGAGCTGCGATCTTGATGCGACTCCCACCCGTGAGGTTCGGTCGCTGATGCGTGGGTTGCTGGCGGGCCGGGACGGCGTGATGGTGGACGACGCGCTGTTGGTCGCCGATGAGCTGATCAGCAACGCGCACCAGCACGCGTCGGGGCCGCGGGTGTGTCGTCTGGCGTTGCTTGATCAGGGTCGGCGTTTGCGGGTCGAGGTTGACGATGGTTCCCGCACGCTGCCGCAGGCGCGAACCCCGGATTGCGACGGTGGACGCGGGCTGCTGCTGGTGTCCCAGCTCGCGTCGGAGTGGGGTGTGCGCCGCTACCGCGACCACAAGACCGTCTGGGCCGAGCTGGGCCTGGATGGTGCCGGGACCAGCGGTCACGCCCGGCACATGGCCACCGCGCCCGCCGAACGCCAGGCTGACCAGGCGCCGCGATCACCGGCGGGCGATCAACGATGACGCCTTCGTCGTTGGAGCCGTCGGCCGTGATCGGCGATAGCGTCCAGGTCGTGAGCCCACCCTCGGGAACGGAGCAGAGCCCGGAGGGACTGCACTTCGCCCGTCGACTGGTCGAGGGCACCGTTGTGGTTGCGGTCGCCGGTGAGGTGGACTTGGATACCGCTCCCGACATGAGTGCCGCGGTCCTGAGCTGCATCGACGAGGCGGGCGGCGGTCCGTGCGTGCTCGACCTGACCGAGGTGACATTCCTCGACTCGGCGGGTCTCACGGTGTTGCTCAAAGCCAGCCTGCGTGCCGAGCGGCACGAGGAGCACCTTCGCATCGTGGTCGACTCCAACCGTCCCGTGATCAGGCCCATCGAGGTCACCCGCCTCGACGAAGTACTGACGCTCTACCACACCGTCGACGAAGCCCTCGCCGCCGACCGGGAACAGCGCTAGTACCTGCGAAGTGCAATATCGAGCCGACTGGCAGATCGGCCCAGCCGACACCATCCCCTCATGTGGAGTCTTCCATTGGGAAGGCTGGAATCCCGCCGCGCTCGACGGCGCGCCTCCACCCTTCTGGCGGCCGGTTGAGACGAGATTTCCGGCACGGACTGCCTTCATCAGGTTGACCGTCGCGTCGAGCGTCCATCACAGCCAGAAGGCGGTCCACACCACGCCCGCGTGCATTCCGGGCGACGAGCCGAGGCCGCGGAACTCGACCAAGGGTCCCTGCAAGAGTCGTCGGGCTGACAAGGCTGTGGTCAATGGGGTTCCGCCATAACGGCATCACGGGCCAACGGTCGTCCCCGGACCTGCGGGGCTGTTCCGTTCACCTCTGACTCGCGACCAGCACGGCTCCCGTCGTCCCCGCACCTGTGGGGCTGTTCCCTCCGTGGACATACCGGCGCGGCGAGCGATCACGTTGTGCCGCACGCACGGGCTGTTTCCGACCCGCACTCAGGGCGGTCACTCTCGTCACCGGCCGGGGCGCTCGGCCACGCAGCGTGAAAGAACCACGATCGAGTTACCCCGAGTCGGATAATGATCGGACACCTTTGGGTTAGACCGCGCGCGCAGCACTCGTTGCGCTGGAATGGTTGGTGGCGCTTCAAATGACTCAAGAAAGGTCTGCTGATGCGATCGCGAACCGTCACTGCGTTGGCCCTGGTCGTGATGTTCGGTGTGGCTACTCCAGCAGCCGCGGCGCCCGTGCGCAGTAATGACGCCTCGACGCAGGCTGACGCGAAGACCTATCCGTGGAACCTCTCCTTCCGTCCAATTACGTTGGGCAATATTGTCGGAAATCAACATGTGCTCGATGGCTGCGTGGACGTGTATGGGCACGTGTACGTTCACCGCAACGGCAAAACTTGGAAGTTCTTCGACCACGACGCGAGGAACCCGGTCGAGGCTTGCGAGCCTCCCGTCGACATCAACCAACAAGCGCGAGCGTATGTCCCGCTGGACAAGGGCGCGCCCGAGGAGTTGACGGACGAATTCTCCGTCTTCGGGCAGCCTCCCTGGGTGATCGACGTCGACCTCAAAGCCAGTGGCGAGACGATGCTCAAAGGTACCCGAGAGCTCAGGCCGCAGGGCAGCCCCTACCACACCACGGGGATCATGTCGTCAAAGTTTCCGAACGGGGATTTCCGGGCTTCGGTCGAATGGGACTACGACGGGTTCAAGCGCGACAAGCCTGACTGCTCTACGTTTTCGAGCGGTAACGGTGGCCTGATTGCTGGTATTACCGGCCTTGTTACGAAAATAGAAATTGACGTCCTTGGATGTAATAAATAGGAGGCCAAGGATGCAGGCTTCTGCTCACCTGTCACTCCAGCTCAGTGCCGCAGGGCCGCTGGCCCCGCTCGGCGTTCGCCAGAGCGAGCTGGCCTCGCAGTCATCGTGGCCAAGTCAGAATCCCCGGCAACTGTGGTTGGCGGGGATTCTGCCGTGTTGACGGTCAACCGGTCTCTGTCGTTGATCTAGTCGTGTGGCGGTCAGCGGGCCGTCCGATCTTCGTTCTGGGTCGGCTGCATCCTGGTCAAGAGGCCCAGGCTGTTCAATCGTTACGTCTTGCCGCATCCATTCGCAGCCCAGTAGATCCTGTGGCGCGAGCGTTCTATGCCCTTGGCCACGCCGCCAAGCCGGTCACCCGGTCCGGAGAGCTGTTGTCGGCATGTCGCGTAGAGTGATCGACGTCGTAGCGGGCTTGGAGGGGTGGATGCCGGACAACGGCAGGGACGGCACGCGCAACGAAGTGTCTGGCAGCGCGGCGAATGTGGTGCAGGGCCGGGACATCGGGACCGTGAATATCGGCGTTGCACCCCCGCCATCAGCCGTTCCGCGGCAAGTCCCGCCGCCGCCGCGCGGGTTCGTCGACCGGCAGGGACCGCTGGCGCGGATCGGTGATCTGGTTGATGCGGTGGTGGCTGGCCAGGACCGCCCGGGGGTGGTGGCGTTGCGCGGCATGCCCGGCGTCGGTAAGTCGGCGTTCGTGCGAACGGTTGCCGCACGGTTCGGTGACCGTTTCGTCGATGGTTCGCTGCACGTCGATTTCGGTCCGTTGCGGCATCGCGGCGGGGTGGCCGTTGGTGAGGTGGCCGGCACCATGTTGCGGTCATTGGGCGTCGCCGATCAGTGGATTCCGCCGGATCTTGTCGGCCGGGCGGACTTGTGCCGGACGATGACCGCGGAGATGAATCTCCTTGTCGTGTTCGACGGTGTCACCCAAGACGCGCAGGTGCTGCCGTTGCTTCCGGCGTCGGGTCGCAGCCTGGTGGTCGCGGCAAGTCACCTCGCGCTACCTGAGTTGATCCAGGACGGCGCGGTCGAAATGAAGCTGGCTGCGCTGGATCCGACGGATGCCGTGGCGTTGTTGTCGGAGATGTGCCCAGACGGTCGCATCGCCGCCGAGCCGGACCACGCCGCTGAGCTGGCTCAGCTGTGCGGGCACCTGCCGTTGGCCTTGCGGGTGGCGGGAGGCTGGCTGTCCACGCGGCCGACGTGGACAGTCCAACGGCTCCTGGAGGAGTTCGACGACACCGATCCGTTCGACGGTCTCACCGGCGGCGCGGCGATCAACACGATGTTCGACCTCGCCTACGACGACCTCACCGACGTCGGCAAGCAGGTGTACCGGATGGCCGGCTTGCTGGTCGGGTCGCACCTGCACCTGGAGGTCGTCGCCGCCTTGTGCGACTTGCCGGTCAAGCAGGTGCGGCGAGCGCTCGACCACCTCAGCCAAGCCAGTCTCATCGAGGAACGCCCCGACCGGACCTACGAGCTGCACCGTCTGGTGCAGGCGCACGCCCTTCGCCGTTCCCTGGAGGAGGACACCGAAGGCGATCGCACCGCGGCGTTGCGCCGCGCGTTGCGCTGGTGGCTGGCCCGGGCGGTGGCCGCCGACGTCGCCGCCACCGGCACGCAACGTCTGCGGGTCACTGATCCAGCTCAGCTCATCGGCGATGTGCCGGTGCCGGCGATGTCCGCCAAGCAGGCACTGGATTGGCTGGAGAACGAGCACGCCAACCTGCTGGGCCTGATGCGAGCGTGCGCCGAGCACGGCTGGCACGAGCCGGTCTGGCAGCTGTTCGAGGGCCTCTACGCCTACTACGACAACCGTCAGCCGCTGGCCGCCTGGAGCGAGGCAGGGGAGTTGGCGGTGACCGCGGCGCACCTGTCGGGTAACGCCGCCGCCGAGGCCCGAGCGCGGTGCCAAATGGCCAGAGCATTGCAGAAGCGGGATGAGTACGCGGCTGCCCACCGGCAGTTGGACGTGGCGCGGACGTTGGCGGCCGAACTGGACGACGACGAGCGCATGTTCGCGTCCACTCTGGACTTCACCGGCAACGTCCACTTCGCGCAGGGCCAGTACGAACAGGCATTGGATTGCTTCCGGCGAGCGCTGACGATCAACGAGAAGCTGGGCCGGCCGCGTGGCATCGCGTTGCAGTCCTGGTTGGCGGGACGGACATTGGTCGAGTTGGGCCGTATCGACGAGGCCCTGTCGTTGCTCGCCTCGGCTCGGCGATTCATCGAACACTCCGATGGCCGGTCGCTCTTGCCGCGCATCGAACTCACCACCGCAGCCGCGTTGCACGCTGCCGGCCGGACGGACGAAGCGGAAGACGCCGCGCGCTCATCCCTCGAGCAAGCCCGTGAGCTCAAGCTCACCGCCGGCGAAGCCGATGCGTGTGTGCTGCTCGCAAGGATGGCCCGTGACCGGGGCGACAGCGCGGCCGAACAGCAATTGCTCCATCGGGCCGAGCAGGCATACGCGACCATGGGCAGCCCGCGTGCGGCCCGGATCCATGCCCGCCGTCAAGCCGGTCAGTGACCTGCCGGCTCAAGGTGAACCGTCGAACCGCCGGCGGTGACAATGACCGGTGAGCCGGCGGGGAAGGACAGGCCAGACCGGTGGATCGCGTGCAGCGCTGCCGCGACACCCAGGTCATCGAGCCTGTCGCCACCTGGCGGGTCGGCGGGACAGGCGACGATCCGCACGGCACCGGCCGTGGAGACGACGAGGTGCGAACCGACTCGGCACGCGGTGGTGCGCGCCGCGGGGAATCGGATGCGCAGTTGCCCCACACGGTCGTGAGCCTCGCCGACGGAGGCCGCGGCTTGCCGGGCCGCGACGACGGAGGCTGACTCGCGCAGCCGCAAGTCGTGTTCGTCGTCGAAGGCCGCCAGGAAGCGTTCATGCCCGGGCGTCAGCCAACGGTCATGGAACACCGCGGCGAACCTCTCGAGCCGGACTTCGATGGTGCCACCGTTGACGACCGTCGCCTGCACGGCGTGCGCCTGCGCTGGGGCGACATCCAGCTCCGGGATCGGTAGCGGTCGCGCTGCCCGGTGCCGGCGAGGTGGTGCCAAGTCGAGCATCGAATACAGCAGACGTCGCATCCGGTTGGTGGATGTTTCGGTCTGGTCGAAGACCGTTGTCGTCAGCGACTGCGTGAGTTCCGGCCGGTGATCGGTCAGCAAATCCTCGAGCTGTGGCAGAAGGAGATCGCGGCCGCGGATGCGTGGTAGGTCTTTGCGCAGGAGGTCCATCGGCGACCCGGCGACGACCTCGTCCCCGCCGTCGGCGGCCAACGCCACCGGACGACCGAGCGCGGCCGCGTAACAGGTCACCGAGCCGTGATCGGAGATGACCGCATCCGCCGCGATCAACGCCGCGCGCCAGCCCTCCTCCGGGGGAACGATGATCAGACCCGCTTCTCGCGCCTCGACCAGCCAGGCACGCACCTGCCCGGGGCCGTGCCAGGCCCAGACATTGGGGTGCAAGACCAACGCCACCCGGTGCGTGTCCACCGGGAGCTCGGCGAGAAGTCGAGACACCAGTTGTGGGTCGGAGCCGAACAACGAGTTCGGCCCCCACGTCGAGTTGACCACGACGAGAGTCCGGCCAACCGTGCTGAAGGCCTCCCGGTAGACATCGCGTAGAGCCGTGCCGGCCACCAGCCGGTCCAGACAGGGATCCCCAACCACCTCGGCCCGCCGAGCAGCCGCCGCCGACACTTCCCGAAGCCGTGGACGCTGCGCAGGATGCGCGAGTCCGACCACCGTCGGAAACCGGTGGGCGTCCCGAAGAGCGGCCACCGCAAGCCCGGACACGGCGCGATCGCCAGACGTCCGCGCAGGGCCGGTGTGCCGATGATAACCGGCGCCATGCGCCAACAGCACGAGCGGAACATCGAGCGTCTCCAGGGCGCCCTTGTCACTCGCGGCCAATGCCAAATCGAACTCGGACGCACGGATCGAGGCCATCGCGACCGGCAGATACCCAGCGGAACGCACCCGCTCCTCAGCGCCGCGGCTGAATACCGAGCCGTGGTCGATCACAAAGGTCAACTCGACCCGGTGATCGCCGGCGAAAACATTCACGACGTCGAGCAGCCGGTTGGCCGAGGTCATGGTCCGGCACACCACCAACACCCGCCGCTTGGCACGGACCGTCGACCACTCCCGGCTCCCGGCTCCCGGCTCCCGGCTCCCGGCTCCCGGCTCCCGGCTCCCGGCTCCCGGCTCCCGGCTCCCGGCTCCCGGCTCCCGGCTCCCGGCTCCG
>NZ_SNXZ01000002.1:0-677267 GCF_004362825.1 Labedaea rhizosphaerae | reverse complement strand
CCCGGCTCATGATCATTATACCCTGCGACCTGCGGTAATGCTCGGTGGAGCGTTAGAAGCTGACGTCGCCGTGGATGTCGCGGGCCTGCACGACCTTGCCTGACACCTCACCGGTTACCTGGTTGGTGACACCACCATGGTCGGCGCGCTGTTCGACGCTGACCTTGGCCCATTCCGCACGCAGCGCCTTGCTGAACTCCGGGTCCGCGGTTTCCTCCATGGCCAATCGCTCGGCGAGGGCATGCACGGCCTGCTCGTCCTGGGGTGCCGCCGTTGCGGCCTCGAGCGCCGCGCGTGCCTCGGCGCGCTGTTCGAACCGCTTCTTGACCATGTCGTAGAGCGACGAGACAGCTTTGGTCGCCAATGCTGCGGCAATGGACACCAGCACGGGCTCGGGCATTTGAGGGCCTCCCAGGTCGACTCGTCCTCGATCACCGTAGCAAGCGTTCCTGCTGGTCGACCCCCGACCGAGTGCTCGACCGTCGTGACCGAGGACTTGCCTGGCACGACCTGCAGTCGGGCTGGGCGCGTTCCATGAACTCGTGGTCACGGTGTGTAACTTAGGACTTCTAACAGAGTGAGTGGTTCTTGAGTCGGCGTCAGCAGATGATGCTGTAGCCCAGGCTGAGGAAGGCTTCGTGGATGTCGTCGGAGATGTCCCAGCGGATGCGCAGGCGTCGGAACCAGTGCAGCAGCGCGAAGCAGCCTTCGACGACCCAGCGGTGAACGCCGAGTCCGGAGCCGTGGGCGACTCCGCGGCGGGCGATGACCGGGCGGATGCCCTTGGCGGGGACCAGCTTGCGGTACTTGTCGTGGTCGTTGCTTGTTCTTTGGCGAATTCGCACCTCTGGCGGTGTCCGGCCACTGATACCACGGTTCGCGAGCCTTACGCACCGGGCGGGTCGCGCCTGGGCGGGGCCGGACCCAGGGACGGTTGGTCACGGCACACGGTGAAGGGGCGTCGTGCCTGAGTCGAGAGCGCTGAAGGGCTTTGCCGGCGAAACCGAGACGGCGCTGATCGGTGATCAGGCTTCGGGGATGTCGCGGCCGAACGCTTCCAGGGTCACCGCGTCCGGTTCGGGGCCGCCGCGGACTCCGGTGTCGACGGCGTCGATGGCGGTGAGTTCCGCGTCGGTGAGGTCGAAGTCGAACACGGCGAAATTCTCGGCGATGCGCTCGGGGCGGGTCGACTTCGGGATCACCGAGCGGCCCTGCTGCAGGCCCCAGCGCCTCATCACCTGCGCCGGTGACTTGGCGTGGGCCTGGGCGATGCCAACGATGGTTTCGTTCTCCAGCGTGCTGGTGTGCTTGCCGTCGCGGTAGAAGGTGATGCCGCCGATCGGGGACCAGGCCTGCGAGATGACGCCGTGCTCGGCGTTCGCGGCGAGGACGTCACGCTGCTGGAAGCACGGGTGCACCTCGAGCTGGTTCACCGCGGGCACGACCGCGGTCTCCTCGAGGAGGTGCTCGAGGTGTTCCCGCATGAAGTTGCTGACTCCGATGGCCCGCACGCGCCCGTCGTTCTGCAGCTTCTCCAGCGCGCGGTAGGTGTCGATGGTCAGGTCGAAGCGGGACGGCAGCGCCTGGTGCAGGATCAGTAGATCGATGTGCTCGATGCCGAGTTTGGCGGCGCTCTTGTCGAACGCGTGCAGGGTGGCGTCGTAGCCGTAGTCGCTGATCCACACCTTGGTCTCGACGAAGATCTCCGACCGGTCGACGCCGGAGCGAGTTGCGCGGCCTCAGCTGGGCAACATGAACTCGTCAAGTGGGCGGATCCGAGACGGGTTGTCCACGATGCCCGGCTTGCCTGGAGAGCGGCGGATGAGTCCTTCGACGAGTACGGCACGGCCGGCGTTGTGCCACTCCCATGCCTCGCGATAGGTGTCGATGGGCAGCCGTACCCTGACCTCCGACGGCCGGCCTCGCCTCATGGTCGACACAGCGATCTCACCGTAGGGGTCATCGTGGTTCTCGTGGCGGAACCCAACGATCGTACCTGAGAAGATCTGCCTGGACGGAGCTTTCTGCTGCCGCAACCGGTCGGCGACGTATCGGACGAGGTCGACGGCTTCGGCGCTGATCGACACCTGCCGGATCGTCCCTGGCGCAGGCACAACGGGCGCCCATTCGACAGTGCTCTCGAACTCGCTGATCGCACTCTCATCGAGGACGTTCGCCAACCCCGCGCAGAACTCGCGGCTTACCCCTCGGTACACCAGCTCGTGGATATGATCGGTACTCGGTTGTCGCCCAGGCGTCACAACGAGATCGCGTACAGCTTGCATAGATTGCGCGAAGGTGCGCATGACTCGACGTTCGAACGGCTCAGGCGGTTCCTTATGCAGAACGGGATCTTCGCGGTCGTCATACAACGTTGGTTGCGTGGGAGCCTCCTGGTCGGGTTCACGGATAGGCACCAGCACTGGGATGATGAAAGATCCTCGCTCTGTGTGTCCCATGAACGCCTCGCGGATCACGTCATCGCCGATCCTCGAGTAGCTTCCGGCGATCTGAGCGCGCTCCCGACGTGCGGTGGTAGCGGTCGCCCGTAGCATCATCCGGGCAGAGCTGATCAGCTTCGTCGCCGTCTCGAGCGGAATCTTGTCGACGATGCGATAGTCGTTCACCGCGCGTAGATGTGTTACGTCGAACCGCACGTGCCGAACTGCATCTGCGGTTGCCTTGAGGTCGCGCTGCTCTGTTCTGGCAAGCCTCTCCAGCACGGAGCCGAGCAACACATCGTCTGGCTCGTGTGGCACGCCGATGCGAGCGTCGCCGTTGACCCAAAGCGTTCCACCCGGGCCCGGTGAGCTGGATCTCCACCCGTAGGCCCTGAGGTAGCTGATCAGGTCGGTCAGTGCCGGCAGGACGACGGTGTCAGACACCCACACCGCCTCCTCTCGACGGGTCGAAGCTAGCTTCGACATCGTCCGCCCACAACCGCAGCGTGTCGGCAGTCAACCGCTGTGCCTTTGGAACAACGATGTTCTGGCCGTCTGGGAGCTTGTCGACACGGACCCAGAAGGCCGCAGCCCGATGCAGGGTCGCCTCGTCTTGATGATGCAACCACGCAACCTGATCGTCAGGATCGACGATCACCAGCACGAAGTAGACGGGTACCCCGCACCGATTCCAGCGCTTGCGCCAGGACTCGTCGATCGGCCAGGTTGCCGTGGAACCGCCCTTGAGCCGGAACTGCCCAGTGCACTTCACTTGCACCCGCGCGTCCGCGATCTCGAACGCGACGGTTCCGTCGACCGCAAGGACGTCCTCGTCTGGGCTGGTCTCCTGAAAGCCCACACCGGCTTGGCTGCACACCGCTCGGACGTAAGCCACACCGAACCGGGACTTCGCCCGGTTCGTGTCCAGAGTCGCGACACCCTTCGGCAAACGGCCGCTGCCACCAACCATGATCAGATCCTGGCGCATCAACTCCATGTTGTGCAGCCGTCGTTGGCGTGAACTATTCCAAGAAGGTCACCCATTCAGGCGCTTCACCGAGCGTGCGGAAAGCGGCATCGACGCTCGCGTTCCTGGTCAGTCGGTGCCGACGACGCCGCGCTATCCGGAGACCTTGTCCACGGCTGCTCGGTGCCAGCGAGCGTGGCGGCGGGGAATGCGCCGAGCGGAGGGCATACCCAGTCGGGCAGGACGAGTGTTCCCGACCTGGCGACGTGCGGATCAAACGCTCGTGATTGACCGCTGGCACAAGCAAGTGCCGGGGTTGTTACGCAAGGATCCGGGGGGAGGTCGTAGCCGAGCTCGTGCGCAATCCGCAGCAGGACCCGGATCTGTTGGCCGACCGCTGAATCAGACCGCGCAGCATGCGGGTCCAAGCGTCGGCCAGCCACGCTGCGACTGCTCCGTCGTCCCTCACCAGCGGATTGATCCGGCCGGTCCGCGCGAACTCCCGAAGTCCGGCGCCGGGAGCTTCGACGCCGGCGCGGCCAACTTTGGGCGGTCTCGATACTCCCCGGGACGGTCACGACGAACCGCTGATGTCGTCGCCGTCCCGTGGCGCGTCATCGCTGTTGCAGCTTCCCGGCCCGTCGCGCTATGTTCGATTTAACTGGATCCGCTACTCGTTCGGGTCATAGGCCACGTCGCGTGAGAGCGGCGCAACGCGTGGACACGTGTTATCTGGTACCGAGGTGACCCGTAGGAAGCCCGCAATACCAGGATGAACCCTATGAGTAGGTTCGACGAACCGCACGACGAGACCACCGAAACCGCTACGGCTCAGGTCCTCGATGTGCTGATCCTCCGCGGTGTCGGCGACCTCACCAGCATTCGCGCTGCCGAGGAGATCGTCGCGCCGGCGTTCGCGGGCGATCCCGAAACCGCCGTCGTGGTGGACCTGTCCACTGTGACCTACTTGAGCATGGAGGCGGTGGTCCCTTTCGTCACCCTGGCCCTTCGCTGCGCCGCCCAGGGAACGCCTCTGCGGGTCATGGCCTCCGAGAGAGCCTGGCGCAAGCTGACGTCCTTGGGACTGCATGACATGCTGCCGCTGGAACCATCGCCTGCCGATTGCTGACCGGGGCGAGCACGCACGACGGTGGCCGGTATGGCATTGCGCCGCCCGTGGGCCACCGGGCTTTCGAGCCGCGATCACCAGCGTCCGCTGATGCCGATCAGCCAGCTCGATTGCTGTCATTCTGAAGTCAGAAGTCAGCGCTCGGATGATGGTCAGTCCTCGGCCGTCGCTGGGGCGGTTGTCGTTCTCGCGCCACTGGCCGGTGACAGTCACGGTTATCGTCAACGCCGTCACGTCCGGTGTGGCGGTCACGGTCATGGTGCCGTCCGCTCGCGGTGGATTGGCGGCCCTATGACACTCGCCATAGCTTTGTAGACGGCCAACATCCCGTCCTCCGCGAAGTCGGCCGACAGGGCCACGCGGTCGCGACCTCCGGTCCGGCCGAGCGCGGTGCACACATCATCGATCCGCACATCGGCGAGCCGGTGTCGGACCTGCTGTCGATCACGGTGTCCGGCCTTCGCTGCTGTGGGCCGATGTCTACGCCACCGTCGCGTTCGCGCACGGTCTGGGCGCCGAGGACAGGCCGCGGCGGCGAGACCCGGACTGCGAGATCACCGCGGGGCCTGAAGCTCAGGCCGAGGACGCCACCGGTTCCGCACGCAGCGCACGCGCGTCCTGCGGCCGGCGATGACCAGGCCGTTTTCGCTGAGGGCGCTCCGCAACGCGTCCGCGTCTTCTGCGCGGCGGCGGCCAGGATCGCTAGATCACAAGCCTTGGGTTGGGGTCAGCTTCCCGCGTCCTTGACGGTCGTGATGTCTCAGCGTCGAGGAGTTGAGGCCGAGGTGTAGCGAGAATTAGCCATCGCCGTGGCCGGATATCGTTGGCTCACCGGATTGATCACCATCGCCCGGGCGAGTTACTCGCTGGCCCTTCCCTATTGGCTTGCGCGGTCGATTTCCGTAGCAGGGTGGCTGCCAGCGCGCCGATCTCAGGCGCGAGGCCCGCCGCGATGAGTGCCATGATCACCGGCGGCCCGGCGTGCGAAGGTGGAGCCCCTGGCGGTGCCGGCGGTGGGGTGAAGCGCAGATGTGAGTCCATGTGATGCCACCGGGTCACTTCCAGGTAGATCACGCGCCAACTGGCTGCCCAAACAGCCAGTGCCGTTCCCAAGAGGAACCACAAACCGCGCCGGTGTGGCATCACCGGCCGGCAGTGAGGATCGCGGCGCGCAACGTCGGCGCTGAGACGCCGAGCGCGGCCAGGATGGGTGGGACCAGCCCGCCGGTGGCTCCCACGACGACGGCGCCCAGGTGATGTGCTGCGACCCGTGTCGCGCCGTCTTGCTGGGCCTGCTTCGCTGCGGCTTGCAGGCAGGATCGTGCTCTACTCGTTGCCTCACGTCAAGATGCCCGCGTAGGGGTGGTCGTTGCCTCACGGGAAGGTGCCCGCGTGGTGAGGCCTGTGTAGGGGCGGGTGGGGAGGTCTGTGCGGGTGACTTCGGCGGCGAGGGCGTCACTGAGAGCGAGGATTTCCCGGCGGATCGCGGCGGGGTTGAGGGTGAGGTAGTGAGCGTGCAGCAGGGCCTTGTCGTGGATGTCGACGGCTGGGTCGGTGCACAGGCGTTGGAACGGGGTTCGCGCGGTGTCGTGTTTCTTGGTCACTTTCGCGCCGACGCGGACCTTGGACACCAGTTTTTGTTGTGGGACGAAGAAGTTGATGTGGTCGCGGAGCAGCGCGTAGATGCCGTTGAGCACGTCGACGTGCAGCTCGCCGTGGTAGCGGTGATAGCCGACGACTCGGCGCACGACCGACCAGTTCTTCTGTTCCACGTGGCAGCCGTCGTTGCTGTGGGCGGGCCGGGATCGGGTGAAGGTGATCTCGTTGTCCCGGCAGAAGGTGAGCAGGTGGGCGTTGATGAACTCGCTGCCGTTGTCGGAGTCGATCCCCAGGACGGGGAACGGGACCCCGGCCACGATGTCGGCGAGCGCGGCCAGCACCCATTTCTGGGCTTTGTTGCGCACCGCGCGGACCTCGGTCCACCCGGTGGCGATGTCGGTCACGGTCAGGGTGGAGGCGAACTCCCCGGCCGGGTTGCCGCCCTCGTGGGCGACCAGGTCGATCTCCACGAACCCCGGCCGGCCCTCGTCCCAGTCCGCCCACGTCCGGATCGGGATCTGCGATTTCAACAAGCTGCCCGGCTTGGTCAACGACCGGCCCCGGGGCGCCCAGCAGGCCCGATCCGCGGCCAGCCGCCGATCGATCGTGGCCGCGGACATCCGCACCAGCTGATATCGGGTCTGCTCGCTGATCACCAACTCACCACACGCGATCAACCGATCCACCACCTCACCCAAAAACGGCGCCAACCGCTTCCCCGAGGGCGCGTCCAGCACCGCCCACACCTTCCGCAACGCCGCCACCACCTCCGGCCCATACACCGGCTCCCGCGGCTTACGCGGCTGTTTCCGTTGCCACGCACCAGATCTCGGCTGCACCGCTACCCGCAGGGCCTTGCGGGCATGATCACGATGCCAACCGGTCAACGCGCACAACTCATCCAAGATCCGCGCCTTCTCCACCCGGCCGGCCGACCGATAACGCCCAGCGAGCTGCTTGGTCACGGCCTTACGCTGACCCATCGTCAACCCCATCGATCACGATGAGTCACCACCCCACACCGGCACAGCCGCCACGCCGCTACGCGGGCACAATTACGTGAGGCAACGACTCACCTTCCCGGGCATTTTTGATGAGTCAACGCGCTCTGCTGGTGACCAGCATGTGTCCGGGTAGCCTGGCACGCTGCCGCCTGGTCAAGGCGGGGAGCGCCGCTGTTGCCAGGCCGAAGTTGGCTTCGACTGCCTCCCGCACGGCGTTCAAGTCGATGCCGATCGTGGCGAGCGCGCCGGCGTCCAGACCGGCGAACATGGTGCGTGATGGGGTAAGCAGCCGTTCGGTTTGCATTGCGACGCCGCCGGGAGTGAGACCGTGTTCTCTGGCCACACTGCCTGCGCGGGTCGGCGAGTCCGCGAGGCCGTACAGCAGGTGTTCGGATCCGATCCCGGGATGTTGCAAGGATCGGGCGCGGTCTTGGGCTATCCGGACGACCATGCGGGCATCGTCGTCGAAGCCCAGCTTCCTCATCTCGGTCCTCGGGGCCTGCGGCCGTGCTTGCGGTGCACGGTCTGCTTGCTCACCCCGAGCCGCGATGCTATTTCCTGCCAGGACCACCCCGCCCTTCGTGCTCGATCGACCTGCAGGGCTTCGAGTTCCTCGGCCAAGGTGCGCAGGGCCGCGACTGCCCGCAGGCCCACGTCCGGGTCGGCGCTTGCCGCGCTGGTGGCGATCTTTTCGCGTGCGTTCACTTCGTCAGCATATGCTGACGAAGGTAGGTCGTCAACATATGCTGACAAGCCATGCATCGAGTGCCCTGCAAGATTTCGGGCGGCGAGCGTCAGGCGTCGCGTTTGGCGGTGGTGACGAGGGCGGCTCCCAAGGCGAGGGCAGTGAAACCCGCGAAGTAGATCAAGGCGGGCCAGGGGCCGAGGGTGGCGTCCGACGGCGGGAGTCCGTCGTGGGCGTTTGCGGTGATGGGGTCGGCGTCGCCGGTGAGGAACTTGTTGCCGACGTTGAATGGCAGCCAGTGGTGGATGGCTGGGCCGGCTTTCGGGATGAACTGGACCAGTTGCTCGGCGCCTTGTGTGTATCCGATGAGCAGGGCGATCGCGCCTGCCGAGTGTCGGACCAGGGCGCCGATCGCGACGGCGAAGGTGCCGGCGAGCGCGAAGACCAGCCCGGTGCCGGCAACGGCGCGCCATTCGAACGGCGTGTCGATGGCGAGGTCTGCGGTGGGGACCGCGAGCTTGGCGGCGGCGACGGACCCGAACGAGCACAGTTCGCCGAGGACTGCGCTGATGAGGGCGACGACGGCGGCCTTGGCGAGCAGCACCTGGGTGCGTCGGGGTGCGGCGACGAACGTCGCGCGGATCGTGCCGTAGCGGTATTCGGTGGTGACGGCGAGGGTTGCCATGACCATGACGATGAGCAGGCCGACTCCGGAGCCGAACTGGGTGCTGGTCACGGTGACGGGTGCGGTGGTGGCGCTGCCGGCGGCGAACATCGCGGCGAAGGTGAGGGTCAGTGCGACCGCGAGTGCGGCGCAGCACCACGCCGAGCGGGTGGAGCGGAGCTTGATGCGTTCGACGGCGAGGAGGGTCATGGGGTCACCTGCTTGTCGTGACGAGGTCGGAGCCCGGCTGGGTCGTGCGGTACTCCGTCGTCTCGCCGGTGCGCTGGAGGAAGGCGTCCTCGAGGGAGCCGCGGTGCTCGCTGAGTTCGTGCAGTGCGATGCCGTTGGCGGCGGCGAAGTCGCCGATGTCCACACCGTCCAATCCGGACACGAGGACTGCGCCATCGCCGTCCTCGCGGACCTCGCCGCCGAGGGACCGGAGCCCGGCGGTCAACGCGTCGAGGTGTGGGCTGCGCACTCGGGTGGTGACGTCGGTCGTGGCGACGAACTCCGCCGTCGTGCACTGGGTGATGAGTTTCCCGCGGCCGATCACCACGAGTTCGTCGGCGGTGAGTGCCATCTCCGAGAGCAGGTGGCTCGACACGAACACGGTGCGGCCCTCGTCGGCCAGGCGGCGCATGAGGGTGCGGATCCAGAGGATGCCCTCGGGGTCGAGTCCGTTGACGGGTTCGTCGAACAGCAGCACGCGTGGATCGCCGAGCAGCGCTGCGGCGATGCCCAGGCGCTGGGTCATGCCCAGGGAGAACCCGCCCGCGCGTTGGGACGCGACGGCCGTGAGGCCCACGATCTCCAGCACGTCGTCCACGCGGGCCGGCGGCAGTTTGTTCGATCTGGCAAGCCATTCCAGGTGCGCGTGGGCCGATCGGTTGGGATGCAACCAGGACGCGTCGAGCAGGGCGCCGACGACCCGCAGGGGGTGTCGGATTTCGTGGTAACGCAGGCCGTCGATGCGTGCGACGCCGTCGGTCGGGGCGTCCAGGCCGAGGATCATGCGCATGGTCGTCGACTTGCCCGCGCCGTTCGGTCCCAAGAAGCCGGTCACGCGACCGGACGGGACCGTGAACGTCAGATGGTCGACAGCCACCTTGGTGCCGAAGTGTTTGGTCAGGGCAACCGCGTCGATCACGAGAGCTCCCACGCCAGGGCCGATGAGGTCGACTCGACCATGGCATTGCGGGCTCGTCTCGCACTTGATTCCGCGGAATTGTCATTTGCCGTCAGTTAACCGAGGTTCAAGAACGCGCTAACCCGGCTCGGTCTATCGAGCCGTTGTCCTGATCGTCCACACGGGACATGGCGGGGTCGGTGGTCAGGTTATGTTCAGGATCGGTCCAGACAATGACCGGCATGGTGATGAGTGGCGCCAAGCGCGCGCAGCCGGCGGTGGGCCGGATGCTGAACAAGGTCCCCGAGGTCACGGTCTGGTTCTGGATAATCAAGATCCTCTGCACGACGGTCGGTGAGAGTTTCGCCGACTGGATCAACATGACCCTTGGCGTCGGCCTCCGGACGACGTCGTTGATCTTCACTGTCGTTCTCGTCGGCGCGCTTGTGTGGCAACTGCGCACGCGTCAGTACACGCCGCCGGTGTACTGGTTGACGGTCGTGGTGGTCAGCGTCACCGGGACGCTCTACACGGACATCCTCACCGATGACCTGAAGGTGCCTCTGGCCGTCAGCACCACCGTTTTCGCCGTCGTGCTGGCCATTGTGTTCGGCGTCTGGTGGAAGCGCGAGCGGACATTGTCCATCCACAGCATCGTCACGCTGCCCCGAGAGGCGTTCTACTGGCTGGCCGTCCTGGTGACCTTCGCGCTGGGGACCGCCGCCGGCGACTGGACGCTCGACGCGACCGGCTGGGGGCCGGGGACGTCGGTCCTGCTGCCCGCAGGGCTGATCGCGACGATCCTGCTCGGCTGGCGGCTGGGCGCGAACGCGGTGTTGTCGTTCTGGCTCGCCTACATCCTCACCCGGCCACTGGGCGCCAACCTCGGCGACTGGCTGGCCTCGCCGACCGCGGACCAAGGGCTCGGCGTCGGCACGGCGATGACGAGCGTGATCTTCCTGGTGGCGATCCTCCTCACCGTCGTTTATCTGACTGGCACCCGTCGCGACGTCATCGATGGCGCTGCGTATTCGCACCTGGGATCGGTGACCACCCGGCCAGGCCGGGAACGCGCGATGCTCGCCTACTACGCCGTGGTCGCGGCCGCGACTGGCGTCCTGCTCGCCTGGGCCGCGGCCCAGCCCCACGCGCAGCCGGCCAGTGAGGAGGACCAGCCCGCCGCGCCGACGGTGCACCTCACCCCGAACCAGGCGGTCGCGCACTTCCCGCCGTCGGAGGTCGCCAAGTTCCGCACCATCGCGAACGACACCCTCACCATGCTCCGTCGTGGCGACCAGACCGGCGCGACCGCGCGGATCAAGGACCTCGAGACTGCTTGGGACGACGACCAGCAGACGCTGCAGCCGCTCGACGACACCGCGTGGCACTTCCTCGACAGCCAGATCGATGACGTCTTGACTGCGCTGCGGGCCTCGCCTGCGGATCCGGTCGCCGAGAAGGACGCGCTGACGGCGTTGCTCACCTCGCTGGGCTGACTCAACCCGGTGGGAGCGTGACGCGGACTGTGGTGCCGGTGGTGCCGGTGGCATCACCGGCAGGCAGGACGGTCACGTCGCCGTCGGCGGCACGAGCGAGCCGGCGCGCCAGCGGGAGGCCGAGGCCACCGCCGTCGTGCCCATCTGCTGGATCTGCGCGGAATCCCGGTTCGAAGACCCGTTCCAGGAGATCGTCGGCGATGCCCGTCCCGTCGTCGTGGACGTCGACGGTGATGCTGCTGCCGGCCCGCCGTGCGGTGATGACAACGGTCGTAACGGCGTAGCGGTCCGCGTTGTCGAGGATCGGAGCGAGGATGCGCGAGGCGACCGCGGCGTCGACGCCGACGAGGTCCGCGTCCGGTTCCACGGCGCTGTCCGGTCGCCCGAGCTCGGCGAGAACGTCCGGCAGCAGGCAGGTGCCGGGTAGGAGCCCGGTCTCCAGCCGGGCGGTCGACAGCAATGTCTCGAGGATCGTTGACATCGACGCCGCCGCGGCGTGGATCGCTGAGGCCTCAGGGCAATCCGGTGACCGGCGCAGGAGCAGATCGGCTTCGCTGGTGATCCGGCTCAATGGTGTGCGCAACTCGTGGGACAGCTCGCCCGAGAGTTGTCGTTCGTGGCGCAGGACCGCGGCGAGCCGGTCGAGCAGGGCGTCCAGGTGGTGCGCCAGGGTGTCGAGTTCGTGATAGCCCTGGTGCCGTCCGAAGCGATCGGTGTGGGCGCGTTCGGACCACGCGGCGGCCTGGGCGCTCATCGCCTGCACCGGTCGCAGGGCCCGTGCGGCGGTGATGCGGAGGACGACCCAGGCGCCGGCGACGGCGAGCACGGCGAGCAGCGCCGTGCCGGACATCGCGACCTTGGTGGCGTGCTCGTAGGGCGTCAGGTTGATCGACGCGACCACAACCGCGAAGGGCTTGCCATTGCGTGCGACCGGTGTCGAGTAGAGCCGAAGCGATCCTGTGGTGGCGTAGGAACCGGGCGCGGCCGCGCGCAGGTCGGCGGCATGCTGGACCTGCGGTGATCCGCTGCCTCGTTCGATCGCTCGAGCTCCCTGGTAGACCCAGGTGTTCGCGTCGAGGGTGGGGTCGGAGTCGGTCTCGACGACCTGCGCGGACCCGTCGGCGGACGGTACGACGGTGCTGGCGGCGGCCTCCGCGCGGGTCTGCAACGCCGAATCGGCCTGCTGGTGCAACACGCTGCCGAGCACGACGTCGAATCCCGCGATGAGCAGGACCAGCCAGCAGGCGATCACCAGGACGCCGAACGCCGACACCCGGCCGCGAAGAGTCCGTGCACCCCGGCGGTCAGACAAGCTCGTACCCGACGCCGCGCGCGGTGCGGATGGTGTGCTCGGTGCCGATCTCGGCCAACTTGCGTCGTAGCCGCGAGACGTACTTGTCGATGGTGTTGTCCGAAACGCTGGCCCCGGCCGGCCATGCCGCGTCGACCAGTTGACGGCGCCGCACGACTCCGACCGGTGGCGCGATCAGCCGTGCCAGCATTCGGAATTCCGTCGGAGACAACTCGGCGCGATCGACGCCGCGCGAGACCGCGTGGGTGATCGGGTCGACCTCGATGTCGGCCCACGCCCACGCGGACGGCGTCGGCGCGCGCCGGAGCACGGCACGCAGCCGTGCGAACAACTCGGCCATCGCGAACGGCTTGGGCAGGTAATCGTCACCGCCGCAGGAGAAACCCCGCGAGGCGATCGGTCACGTTGCCACGCGCGGTCAGGAAGATCACCGCCGCGTCGCAGCCGCGGGCACGCAACGCCTGGCACACGTCCCGACCGTCCGAGTCGGGCAGCCCGATGTCGAGCACCACGGCATCGACCGGCACGGCGGCAACCGTCTTGAGCGCTTGCGCACCGTCGACAGCCGTCACGACCTCGAAACCCTCCGAGCGCAGTGCGCGCGCCACGACGTCGCGCAGTCCGTGGTCGTCCTCCGCCACGAGCACCGTGTATGAGTTCACCGACAATGGCTCCACCAGCTCGTTGCCGCGCCCGCGACGGTGCCTGCCGTTGGTCGAGCGGTCATGACCCCGCCGGCGCGGTGGTGCGCAACGCGACGGTGAAGAAGTCGCGTTGGTCCGGGACGAGATAACGAGATGTGGGTCCTGGCATCGAGGGCAGCAAAGGAGTGGGGGCTTGGCTTGGGAGGCCGGGGTGGTGGGCGATGAAGGCGGCCATTCCGTTGTGGATGTCGAGTTGCAGGCCGCGGATGATCCCGGCTTGTTGCATGGCGGAGGCGAGGGTTGTGAGGGTCAGTCCGTTACCCGCGACGTAGCGCAGGTTGCCTTGTGCGTCGACACCGAGACCCGAGCGCCACGTGCATTGGTTCTGGGTGCCCTCGGCGCCCCACTGGTTGTTCGGGTTGGTCGCCAGGTCCGGTAACGGCCGGCCGTGGTCGACGATCAGGTCGAGGCTCTGCCGCACGGCGAGCACGTCTGGTCCCATCGTCATGTCGCGTCCCCACTGTCCGATGTCGACGGTGCCGTCCCGTTTCACGACGACGGATGCGGCGCCGTCGCGAAGCGGGCGAGCGGTCCGTCCATCGAGGTAGAAGCCGCCGTTGGCTTCGCGCATCCGGTAGCCGGAGTTGAACACGGCGACCAACCGGGGACGCAGCGATGCCGGTACTTGGGAGTTTTCGGCGGGGCCTCCCCACAGCAGGGTGGGCTCCTTGATGCCGGGGGTCAACGAGGTGGTCAGGACCTGCTGGTCGAGCCAGGCAACTCCGACAACGGTCCCCGGATGCGCCGCGTCGGGCCGGAACGCGGTCGTGTAGAGGGCCACGGTGCCGCTGGTGATGCGTGCCCCGGGCGTCCACTCACCTTCGCCGGGATGCGGTGGCAGACCTGGTGCCGGCTTGAGCGCTTCGAGTCGGTTCCCGGCGGCCGGCGGTTCTGTGGGACCTGTCTTCTGCTCCGGCCAGGCGGTGGGAGAACAGCCGTGGTACCAGAGGTTCTGCGTGAAGTCGACCACGCTGCCCGCCCCGAGGTCACGCAGCCAGTCCGCGGCTCGCGCGGCGGGGCTTGCGTAGCCGGGTGCCGTCATGGCCCGGATGAACGACACCGTGGGCAGGAGGGTCGTGACGAATCCGAAGGTTGCGACGACTGCCACGGCGCGTGCGCGGCGCCTCGTTGTGCGGGGCTGTTGTGGTTGCACACCTTGACGCTAGGAATCAGCGCGTGCGGCGAAGACCAAACCAAGGCAAGGTTCCGGCAAATTCACGGGGATTCGGCTGGCGTGTCCAACGGCAGAAGCAAGGTGAACGTGGTGGGGGAGCGTCGGGTCAGGCGCAGCCGGCCGCCTTCGGCCTCCGCGAGCCGCCGGGCGAGGGCAAGCCCGATGCCGTGCCGCGCATCGCGGACGCCGTCGCCGGCGTCGGTGTGGTCGCTGCGGCGCTGGAACACATCGGCGCCGGGGTCGATGTCGGTGCCTTCGTCGGCCACATCGACGGCGAGCGTGTCCCCGGCATCGCGTGCCAGTACCGACACGGTGCCGGTGCCGTGTTTGCTCGCGTTGTCCAGCAACACCGCGACCACCTGGCGCACGACCGGTCCCGCGACCAGGCAGGCAGTCATCTCCGGGTCCACCGATACCCGCAGCGCCCGGCCGTTGGCGGCGAGCGGGCCGTGCCATTCGTGTTCCAGCTCGGTGATCAGCGGGCCGAGCGGGGCGGCGCGGTCGCCGTGGTGGGTGTCGCGTGCCAATGCGAGGAGATCGGTGATGGTGCGGTCGAGCCGGTCGGTGGTGGCGAGCCCGGCCGTGATCGCGGCCTGCGGATCAGCGCGGGGGTCGTCCAATGCGGACTCCAGCTGCAGGCGCAGCCCCGCGAGCGGGGTGCGCAGCTGGTGAGATGCCTCGGAGCTGAACGCGCGTTCTCGTGCTAGCAGGTCGTTGAGCCGTTCGGCGGTGGTATCCAGTGCAGACCTGACCGAGTCGATCTCTGGGATTCCCGCGCGCGGTGTGCGCACGGTGAAGTCGCCGTCGCCGAGCCGGCGCGCGGCCGTCGACAGTTCTTCCAGTGGCGCGGCGAGCCGGCTGGCCTGCCTGCGTGCGATGAGCCAGGTCGTGATCAACGCGACCGAGGCGAGCAGCGCCATTGCGAGCCAGGTCAAGCCGGTTCGTACGAGCACCTCCGTGTGCGGGGTGGCGGCGCGGACGACGCCGGTGACCTGGCTGCCGTCGCTGATCGGCACGATGGCGACGAGGTCGTCGTCCATGTCGGTGTCGATGACGTCGCCCGGCTGGATTCGTGTCGCCGCGCGGAGGGTGGCGGGCCCGTCGCCGAGCACCCGGACGCCATCTCGACCGTAGAGGGCCAGATCCGTCGTATCTCCTACGGCCGGCATGTGCCGCGGCGTGATGCCCCGCAACGTGTCCGCGGCGATGGTGAGCGCGGCGGCGTCGGCCGCGCGCTCGAGTTCGGCGCGCTCGTCGGTGAGGTAGTACTGCGCGGCGGCGATCGCCAGCGGAACACCGAACAACGTGATGGCGAGCATCGCGGCCGCCAAGGTGAGCGCGGCGATCCGTTTGCGCATTGTGGGTTCCCTCGAGCGTCGCCGCGCTCAGTCCGATGGTGGCTCGAGCCGGTAGCCGTGCCCGCGCAGCGTGCTGATGGTGGGCAGCGTCGCGGCCGGCGCGGCATTGGCGAGTTTGCGGCGCAGCGCTGCGACATGCACGTCGAGGGTCTTCGTCGACCCGAACCAGTGCGCGTCCCACACGTCGGCCATCAGGGTGTCGCGACGCAACGCGACCCCTGGCTCGCGCGCCAGGCGCAGCAGCAAGTCGAATTCCTTGGTCCGCAAGCTGAGTTCGCGCCCGGCGACGGTGACCCGTCGCGACGCCGGGTCGATGTGCAACTGGCCGTGCACGATCGGGTTCTGGTCCTCACCCGAACTGGACTCGCGCCGCAGGTGCGCGCGGATGCGGGCGTGCAGTTCGGCGAGCCGGACCGGTTTCGTCAGGTAGTCGTCGGCACCGGCCTCGAGACCGACGATCACATCCATCTCCTCGGTGCGAGCGGTGAGGATGACCTGCACACAACCGGGTTGGACCTCACGCAACCGGCGGCACACCTCGATGCCGTCGAGGTCGGGCAGGCCCAGGTCAACCAGCGCCAGATCGAACGTATGACCGTCTGTGTCGCGCAGGGCGTCGTGGCCGTTGCGCATCCAGCGCACGGCGTGACCGTGACGGCTCAGACTCGACTCCAGAGCCGACCCGATCGTCTCGTCGTCCTCGATGACCAGCAAACGCGCCATGGTCCGCACTCTAATTCCGGGTCAACACCTGGGCCACCGGCGCGCCCAGACCGCACGCGATGGTCGAGGTATTCGGCGATATCCAGATCGCCCTGGATATAGCGGTTTCGCAGGGCACGCTCTGTCTCATCGGATCGGATGGGTGCCGCGGAACGTGACGTCGCCCGCGTCCGTTGCGGAAGCCGGCTCTGCAGCACCCAACCGGCTACCCATGCCACGACGAACGTCGCGATCACCGCCGGCACGAACTGCGCGGCGCCTGCGTGTCCAGCCCAGAACCTCGACATGATCGCCATGGCGCGAACTCCCTTCCCGGATCGACGGTAGCCACACAATCCCCGCCCTTCGCCAGTGGACGGCAAGCGGAACGCAAAAAACGTGATTTGCCGTGCGCTAACCCACGGTTCATGAACCGCGCATCTACGGCCGCTTAGCGTGACGGGAGGGATGCCACTCGACTGTCGACGAAGGACTTGTACGTCTTGCCAACCTCGCTCGCCTTGCCGCTGACCGATCCGGCAGCGCTCCTGACGACCTTCGGCGCGCTGGGTGTGTTCCTTGTGATGTTCGCCGAAACCGGGTTGCTCATCGGGTTCTTCCTGCCCGGTGACTCCCTGCTGTTCACCGCCGGAGTGCTCGCCGCGACCGCTACCACCTCAGCGGTGCACCTGTCGTTGCCTCTGGTCATCGTGGCCGCGGCGCTCGGAGCCATCCTCGGCGCCCAGACCGGGTACGTCATCGGCAAACGGGGCGGCACAGCGGTGTTGCGGCGGATCCGCAACCGGCACGTCCACAACGGCGTCGAAAACAGCGCCAGGGTGCTCGAGCGCTACGGCCACGGCAAGGCGATCGTGCTCGCCCGGTTCATCCCGGTCGTGCGCACCGTGCTCAACCCGCTCGCGGGCATCACCGGCGTGCCGGTCGGGGTGTTCACGCTGTGGCAGGCGATCGGCGGTCTGGTGTGGACGATCGGGGTCACCATGGCCGGGTTCCTGCTCGGGTCGTCCGTCCCGAACATCGACCAGTACCTGCTGCCGGTGATCGCCGGCATCGTCGTCCTGTCGCTGCTCCCGGTCGCCCGACAGGTCTACCTGGCGCGCAAGAGCGCGACCGGTGATCGCCGGTGATCGCCTTGGCCGCGATCGACGACGGCTGGTACTCCGCGACGATCGACTTCGCGCAGCGGACACCGTGGCTGCAGGAGCCGATGGTGCTCTACAGCGACTACGGTGTGGTGCTCTTCGGCGCGCTGATGGTGCTCGCCTGGCGCCTCGCCAACAAGGGTGCACCAGTCACCTGGAAGACGGTCCTGTGGCCGCCCGCGACGGTCCTCGTTGCCTATGCGGTCAGCAACCTGGTGAAAATCATCGTGCGGGAACCACGCCCCTGCCTCGCGCTGCACGGAGTCGTGACCGTGGCGCCGTGCGACTTCGCCACCGACTACAGCTTTCCCAGCAACCACGAGGTGATCGTCGCCGCGGCCGCCGTCGTGATCATGATCCTGCACCGTGGACTCGGCGTGCTGGCCGTCCTGCTGGCGGTCGTGATGGGCTACAGCCGGGTCTATGTCGGCGCGCACTACCCGCACGACGTCCTCGCCGGATTCCTACTTGGTGCGGTGGTCGCCGGCGTGCTCGCGGTAGTGGTCGCGAAGTGGCCCGACGGTGAGTTGCTGCGCTCGCGCCCGGCCGACCAGGGGAGCGAGCGCGCCGAGCGTGGCGTGCCACGCATCGGGCGCTGACGTGCAGTCCGAGTCGTGCAGCAGCACTGTGCCGCCGGCCAACTGGTGGCCCACGGTGTGCAGTACCGAGGCCGGAGTGGCGCTCGCGGTCCAGTCGCGGCCCCACGAGGTCCACAGAACGGGTGTGAGGCCGAGTTTGCGGGCCGCGGTGAGCGCGCTGCCCGTGAGGACGCCGTAGGGCGGCCGGTACCAGGACGGGGGAGCGCCGGTGACCTCGGCGATGAGGTCGCGCCCCCGTGCGAGGTCGCTGTAGGTGCTTCTCGGTCCGCGCGCGAGCAGCATCCGGTGATCCCAGCCGTGCAGGCCGATCTCGTGGCCCGCCGCGACGAGTTCACGCCCCAGGTGCGGGGTGATCGCCAGCATGCGGCCGAGCAGGAAGAACGTGGCCCGGACGCCGAGCCGGTCGAGTTCGGCAAGGAATGCCGGTGTCGAACGGGAGTCCGGGCCGTCGTCGAAGGTGAGCGCGAGGTGCGCCGGGTCGCCGATGCCAGACAATCGCGGGAACGCCACACGGCGCAACGGGGCAATGGTCGTCAGGGCGGGGACTGCGTGTGCGGCCAGCGCCACGGCCGCGAACCGGCTGATCACGCGCGGGACTCCTTCGTTTGTTTCGCCATGGCTGTCAGCCGCTCGACCGGGTCGACCCCGACAATGCCTTGCCGAGGGTCCTTCGTGCGGTTCGCGGTCAGAGCGGTGGTGAGTGCCTCAACCAGACCGGAAGGGTCTCGCACCCACGGGATCCAGGTCGAGTCGGCGAGCCCGGCCGCGTTCATCGCACCGTGGCCGGGCAGGCAGCGGTAGGTGAGGACCGGCAAGCCGCAGGCGATGGCCTCCACCGAGGACAGCCCGCCCGCGTTCTGCACCACGACGTCGCAGGCACGCATGAGTTCGGCCATCGCGTCGGTCCAGCCGACCGCTATCGCCGTGCCGGCCGCGGTGAGCTCCACGGCCAGCCGGGTGTTGCGGCCGCAGGCCACCACCGGGACGACAAGGCCAGTAGCCGCCAGATCCGCCGCCGCGGCGACAACCTCGCCGACGCCCCAAGCACCCGCCACCACCAGGGCCAGCGTCGCCCGAGGCGGCAAACCGAACCGTGTCCGCGCGTGCACTTGATCCCGAGCTGTCCGCACCGGGTGAAATGCCGGGCGGACAACCGGTCCGGTGACCTCGACCGCCGTGGCGCCGTGTGCGCGCGCCTGCTCGGCCGCGACCTCGTGCAGTGCCATGTAGGCGGACACCCCCGTATCGATCCACAGTGGATGCACCGCCATTTCGGTCAGCACCGCTACCGCCGGGACGTCGAGCTTGCCCCGGCGGCGTAGCCGTCCCAGGGCTTGCGCCGCGAGGGGGTAGGTCGTAACGACCAGATCGGCTCCCGCGCACACGCGACGCAGGCGTCGCGACGAGCCAACGGCCGCCCAGAACACAACAAGCGCGCGGAGGACCCGGCTGCGTCCCAACGCGCGCAGCAGGTATCCCCACGACGCCGGTGCCACGTCCAGTTGCCGCCGGTACGCGCGCTTGAGCAGCGATCCGCCGGGCCATACCGACACGAAGTCGACGTGGTCGGCGGTCATGCCCGCTGACTCCAGCCTGCGCCCGAGTTCGTGAGCGACGCCGTCGTGCCCGTCGCCGACGCTCGCCGAGACAACGACGATTCGGGTGGGAGCTGTTGTCGCACCGCGCATCCACGACCTCCGTCGGCTCGGCGGCCGCTGCCGACGGCCCACCATGGACGGTATGGATGCGCGGGTGTTGCCCGGACCAGATGGCGGTTAGCGCGTGGCAAAGTCGGTTCGGTTACCGCGACTCCACTTCCGCGACCTTCGTGCGTAGACGGCGATGATCCCGTCGGCTGCGTTCGATGTGGACGGTGCGCCTCAGGCGGTGACCCGTCATCGCTGAGCCGTCGCCGCGACCGCCGGCTGCTCCTGCTTCTTGACGGGCGCTTTGCGCTTGCGCAGGAACAGCGGCAGCACGACGGCGATGTAGACGATCCACGCGATCGCCTGCAGCACGGTCGTCTGCGCCGAGTAGTTGAAGACGCCCTTGAGCAGCGCGCCGTACCAGGAGTCCTCGGGCATCGGCCCGGACAGGTCGAACGCGAGCGTGTGCAGGCCCGGCAGGACGCCGCCCTCCTGCAGGTCGTGCAGGCCGTAGGCGAGCACCCCGGCCGCGACGAAGATCAGCAGGGCGCCGGTGATGGTGAAGAACCTGCCCAGGTTGATCCGCAGCGCGCCCTTGTACAGGGCGAACGCGAGCACGACCGCGACGGCGATGCCGACCAGGAACCCGATCAGCGGCCGGCTGGTGCCGGAGGCGGATCCTTGTGCGGCGGAGTAGAACAAGGTGGCGGTCTCGAGGCCTTCACGGCCGACCGCGAGGAAGGCCATGACGGCGACTGCCCACGGCCCGACCTCGAGGGCCGTGCCCAGTTTGCCGCGCAGTTCGGTGCTGATCGTCCGCGCGGCCCGGCGCATCCAGAAGATCATGCCCGTGACGAAGGCGACGGCGATCAGGGACATGGAGCCGCCGAAGACTTCCTTCTGCTCGAACGTCATCTGGTGCTGGGTGAAGGTGATCAGCCAGCCGAACGCCGCCGACAGGGCGACGGCGACCAGCACGCCCAGCCACACCCAGGGCAACGAACCGCGGCGATCGGCCTTGACCAGGAAGGCGACCAGGATGCTCACGACGAGCGCTGCCTCCAGGCCTTCGCGGAGTCCGATGAGGGCGTTGCCGAAGACCATACGTGCTCCAGTCCGAAGGGGTGCTCGTGACTCGTCGGAGCCTATGAAGTACAGCCTAACCTAACCACCCTCTGGCGGACATTTTGCCGTCGGCTTACCGAGGGCTAATCGAGTCGGGGAACTTCGTCGGCGAGCCGGAGCAGCCCGGGCAGCCGGGGCAGTTCGATAGCGATCACCACCGCGGTCCCGCCGGTGCGACCGCGGTCAGAGGTTGGTGGCTGATTCGCTGTTCGAACAACGAGAACACCGCATCGGCTCGGTTGTGGCGGTGGTGTGACCCCGCTGTGAATTCAGTCCGGGCGGTCGCAGCCGGTCAACTTCACACCGCATGAGGTGACGTTGCGCGAACCGGTAAACGGGGGACAGCGGTCTGCGACTTTCGGTTGACGATCGCAGGCACCTGTCCGCCCATGGTCTGACGCGACCGGGTGCATCGCCCTCCTACCGTCACGTCGATATCCCGATCGGAAGGCAAAGCCCGTGATCGAGGCGCAAGGCTTGACCAAACGCTATGGCGGCAAGACCGCTGTGTCCGACCTGACGTTCGATGTCCGGCCCGGGATCGTCACCGGGTTCCTGGGACCGAACGGGGCCGGCAAGTCCACGACCATGCGGATGATCGTCGGCCTGGACACGCCCAGCGCCGGCACGGTGACGGTGAACGGGAAGCCCTACGCGGAACACCGTGCACCGCTGCGCGAAGTCGGTGCGCTGCTGGAGGCGCGGTCGATCCACACCGGACGCAGTGCGCGCAACCACCTGCTGGCGTTGGCGGCCACCACCGGTATCCCGGTGCGGCGGGTGGACGAGGTATTGGAGCTCGTCGGGCTGGCCGAGGTCGCGGGCAAGCGGGTGCGCGGCTTCTCGCTGGGCATGGGGCAGCGTCTGGGCATCGCGTCGGCGTTGCTGGGCGACCCGCACACGCTGGTGCTCGATGAGCCGGTCAACGGTCTCGATCCCGAGGGCATCCTGTGGATCCGCACGCTGTTGCGGTCGCTGGCGGCCGAGGGGCGCACCGTGTTCGTGTCCTCGCACCTGATGAGCGAGATGGCGCTGACCGCCGAACAGGTGATCATCATCGGTAAGGGGCGGTTGCTGGCCGACGTCGACGTCTCCGAGGTGATCACCGGGTCGTCGCGCAACGTCGTCAAGGTCCGCACCCCGAAGGCGGCCGAGCTGCGCGAGCTGCTTGCCCGACCGGCCGTGACGATCGCCAGCAGCGCGGCCGACCGGCTCGAGGTGACCGGGCTCAGCAGCGACGAGATCGGCACGGCCGCGCTCGAGCACGGCATCCCGGTGTTCGAGCTGACCCCGGTGCTCGCGTCGCTGGAAGAGGCGTTCATGGAACTCACGCGGGACTCCGTCGAGTTCGGGATCACCGCTCCCGCGATGGAATCCGTGGAATCCGCAGGAGGGCAGCGATGACTGCGGTGCAGGAAATGTCGGATTCCGGACCCGCGTACACGCGGGCGTCGACGGGCTCGGGTGAGGTGACCCAGTGGCGCACGATCCGCGCGGAGTGGGTGAAGTTCCGGACCCTGTGGTCCAGCGTGCTGGTCATGGTGATCGCCGTGCTCGGCATGATCGGCGTGGGCCTCGTGGCGAGCTACTTCATCAACGCCGATTGGGGTCATCTGCGTGCTCGGCAGATCGCCCGGTTCAACCCGGTGGTCACCAGTCTCGACGGCTACAACATGGCGCAACTGGCGATCGGGACGCTGGGCGTGCTGCTCGTCACGGGGGAGTACTCGACCGGCCTGATCCGGGCCACCATGGCCGCGGTGCCGGCTCGGCTGCCAGTGCTGTGGGCCAAGCTGACCGTGTACACCGGGATCACGTTCGTGCTGATGATGGTGAGCTCGTTCGTCGCGTTCCTCGGCGGCCAGGTCCTGCTGGGCAGCCACAGCACGACCCTGGACGCGCCCGGTGTGCTGCGCGTGGTCGTGGCGACCGGCGTCTACCTCACCCTGGTGGGGATGCTCGGGGTGGCGTTCGGTGCGCTGATCCGCAACACGGCGGGCGGGATCGCCGCGTTGTTCGGGGTGCTGCTGGTCCTTCCGGCGATCATGGAGGTACTACCGAGCACCTGGCAGGACGTCATCGCGAAGTACTTGCCCAGCAACGCCGGGCAGGCGGCGTTGTCGGTGACGCTCGATCCGGCGATGCTCGCGCCGTGGGTCGGCATGGCGGTGTTCGCCGTGTATGTCGTGATCGGCATGGTGGCCGCGGCGGTGCTCCTCAAGCGCAGGGACGTGTGAACCGGTGCGGGCGCCGTACAGCGGGCTCACAGGGTGATGTGCTGTGCTGCTCCCCGTGGTTCAGGACGCACTGACGGTGCGATCCCAGCGTCGGCTCGCTGCCCGGTCCGAACTCCTGGAATGGGCGGCGGTGGCCGCGCTCGCGCTGGTGCTGCTGCGACACGATCTCGCCGAGGGACCGCCTGCCTATCGGTGGGTGTTCACGGTCTGTCTGCTGGCGCCGTTGCTGTGGCGGCGACGGGCGCCGCTGACGGTCTTCGCTGTGGTCGCCGCCGTGGCCGCCGTGCAGTGGTGGCTCGACGTGGTGGCACTGGCCGACATCGCACTGCCGGTCGCGTTGTACGGGGTGGCGTCACGGGACGGACGGGCGTGGCCGGTCGCGGGTGGCGCGGTCGTCATGGAGGTGGGCGCCGTGCTCGCCGCGCAGCGCTGGTCGCCGGCGGGCAGCGAATGGACGATCTTCGTGCTGTTGTCCGGCACGACCGTGGCCGCGCTCGCGACGGGTCTCGCCGTGCGTACCCGGGCCCAGTACGTCGCGGCGCTGGTCGACCGCGCGGCGCGGGCCGAGCGGGAACGCGACCAGCTGGCCCGGATCGCGGTGGTGACCGAGCGGGGCCGTATTGCGCGCGAGATGCACGACATCGTCGCGCACACGTTGTCGGTGATGATCGCGCTCGCCAACGGGGCCGCGTACACAATGGACAGCGAACCGGCGAAGGCCCGGTCTGCGGTGGAACAGGCCGCGCGGCTCGGTTCCACCGCACAGGCCGAGATGCGTCGGCTGCTGGGTGTGCTCCGGGTCGAGCCTGCCGACGGGTCGGCGCCGCAGCCGGACACGGCCTCGCTCGACGACCTGCTCGCTGCCGTTCGACTCGCCGGCTTGCCGACTCGGTTCGTGGTCGTCGGCAAGGCGCCGCAGCTCGCGGCGAGCGCGCAGCTCACCATCTACCGGCTGGTGCAGGAAGCACTGACGAACGTGGTCCGCCACGCCGGCCCGGGCGCGACGGCCACGGTCACGTTGTCCTGGCAGGACCGACGGCTGAACCTGGAAGTCGTGGACGACGGCCACGGCGGCACCGGCAACCCCGGGCACGGGCTGACCGGGATGCGGGAACGCGCGGCGTTGTTCGGCGGCGAGCTCGACGCCGGGTCGGGTCCTGACGGTGGCTGGCGGGTGCACGCCGTGCTCGACTTCGCGGAGCCGGCGCCGTGACTGTCCGCATCCTGCTCGCCGACGACCAGCCGTTGCTGCGCATGGGTTTCGCCATGGTGCTCAACTCGCAGCCGGACCTGCAGGTGGTCGGCGAGGCAGCGGACGGCGGGCGGGCGGTCGCAGCGGCGCTCGAACTGCGGCCCGACGTCGTGCTCACGGACATCCGCATGCCCGGCATGGACGGTATCGAGGCCTGCCGCGAACTCGTCACCGTGTTGCCGTCCTGCCGCGTGGTTATCCTGACCACGTTCGGGCTTGACGAGTACGTGTTCGCCGCCCTGCGCGCCGGGGCCAGCGGGTTCCTGCTCAAGGACTGCCCGCCCGAAGAGCTGCTGGCCGGGATCCGCGCCGTCGCCGACGGGGACGCGGTGATGGCGCCGCGCATCACCCGGCGGCTGCTGGACACCGTGGTGCACCATCTGCCCGAAGCCGCGGCGCCGGTGCACCAGGACCTGGCGCGGCTGACCGACCGCGAGCGGGAGGTCCTCGAGTCCGTGGCGGGCGGGCTGGCCAACGCCGAGATCGCCGGCAAGCTGCAGGTGTCCGAGGCGACCGTGAAGACCCACATCGGCCGGATCCTGCACAAACTCGAACTACGCGACCGCGTGCAAATGGTCATTTTCGCATACGACACAGGAATTGTCCGTCCGTCGTAACTCGCACGTTCACACCCGAAGGATATTTGCATGATGAGCAGCTCTGCCCTGTCGGCGCCTACGGTGACGCGCACTCTGCGCGTACCGGAGATAACCGCGTACTTCTGGATCATCAAAGGATTGTCGACCGCGCTCGGCGAGTCGGCGTCGGACTACATGGTCCGGGCGCTGAGCCCCGTCATCGCCGTAGCACTGGGTTTCTTGGCTTTCGTCGCCGCTCTGATCGTCCAGTTCTCGATGCGCCGCTATGCCGCCCCGGCGTACTGGACGGCCGTGGTGATGGTCGGCATTTTCGGGACAATGGCCGCGGATGTCCTGCATGTCGGGTTCGGTGTGCCCTATTTCGCGTCAGCCACTCTCTACGCCGTCGTCCTCGCCGCTGTGTTCGTCATCTGGCAGCGGACCGAGAAGACCTTGTCTATCCACGCCATCGACTCGTGGCGCCGCGAGGGGTTCTACTGGGCGGCCGTCGTGGCAACCTTCGCGCTGGGCACGGCCGTGGGCGACCTGACGGCCGTGACGCTGAACCTGGGTTACCTCGTCTCGATCGCGTTGTACGCCGGGCTGATCATGGTGCCCGCGGCAGGTTTCCGGTGGCTGAATTGGAACCCGATCCTCAGTTTCTGGGCCGCCTACGTGCTCACCCGCCCACTCGGCGCGTCCCCCGCCGACTGGCTGGGCAAGCCGACCGACGCAGGCGGGGTCGGCGTCGGCAGCGGCTGGATCAGCCTGGTGCTCGCCATGGCGATCGTCGGCGCCGTTTCCTACCTCACCACGACCGGAGTCGACCGGCCTGGTAGGCGAGAACTCCGTCCAACTAGTCGGACTCGGTGAGCGCCGGCGAATCGCGCTCCTGCTGTGGAGAAGCGTCGGTTCGTGTGCCCGCACTGCCACGCTTCCGCCCAGCAGGACTGGTCGGACCGGCTATATCTAGAACCGGCTACGAGGAGCTACGGCCGACGGTACCGTCGGGCAGGAGCGCACCTGGCGGATCATCGACTGAAACATCCCGGGGAGCTGGTAACTGGCTGCGTGACGGGTCGGTTGGTTGCTATCGGATACGGCCATTTAGGCACCTACTGACGCACGGTTCCTCAAGCCGTTCGTCCACTAATGACTCGACCGTTCCATTTGGGACTGTCGACCCGCCGCCATTCGAGGCTTGCGTTCCCCTGAAAAGAGACAATATCTAGCCAATTATGGTCTTCTTGGACGAGCCGTATAACGACCGTAGCCGCTTCAGCGACGTGGAGGCACCGGTGTGCTCGGTTGGGCGCATCCTCGGCGCTTGGAGGCTCCCGTGCGCGCTCGGTTGTTCGCAGGCAGTGTTGTGGCGACATGCGCAATCGTTTTGGCCGCTCAACTACCGGCCAGCGGTGCTCCGAGCGATTCGCCGACAACCACGAGCAGTCCGCCCTCGGCGGCCGTGCCCCCGACGACCGCGACATCGACCGAGCCGGCTCCTGCACCCTCGACAACGAGGTCGACGGCTACCCAGACCGCGCCTGGCGCTGGACCCGACCGGCCGGTCCCAGGCTCGCATCCGCTCCACGCCTCCGCGACCTTCTCGGGCTCGGCTCAGGCTCGACCGTTGGTGGCGCCTCGGGCTGTGGCCGCGCCTGGTGTGCCGTTCACGGAGTGCCCGGCCATTGGACTGGACACCAGTTGCGGGGTCTTGATCCAAGTGGCGGACGGGCAGACCAACATCTACAACGACGCCAGCCAAGGTCCGTACGACGGCGCTGACGACACCTTGACCGGAGTGGTCAATAACTCGAGTCGCCCAGTTAGCAGTTTGCAGCTGTCATCTAATACCGACTTGTTTGGCTTCGATGGCGACGGCTTGTGCACGGTATCGCCCCAACCTGACGGATGTCCGTTGGGCGTGACGGGCTACGAGGGGCCAAACACGAGCTTCTCCAACGTCTCGGCCGATGCCACCGGGGGCGTTGTCAACTTCACGACGCCGTTGCAGCCCGGCGAAACCGCTTACTTCTCGCTCGAGGAGGCGCTGACGGCCACGGCGGTGTTCTCCGGCGGGCCGAGCGTCACGGAGCAGGGTGGAGCGCCGAACCCGTCGGAGCATGCCTCGGTCTGCTACGCCAAGGCTCCTATCAACTGTGCGACTGGCGTGTTTGTTCACCAGTTCAACGACATCACCGTGCCGGGGCGCGGCACAGCCCTGACCTTCGCGCGCAGCTACAGCTCGGCGGACGCAGCAATCGACGGCCCGCTTGGCTTTGGCTGGTCAGACGGCTACGCGATGTCGCTGGCCACCGACGCCACCGGCAATGTGGTCGTCCGGCAGGAGGACGGCTCGACGGTGTCGTTTACCGCCAACGGTTCGGGCGGCTTCGTCGCCCCGCCGCGAGTACTCGCCACGCTGACAGCTGATGGCTCCGGTGGCTACGACTTCACCCGACGCAGTACCCAGGTTCGCTACAGCTTCAGCTCCACCGGGCAACTAATGGAGGAAACGGACCTCAACAACAACGTCACACACTTGACCTACAGCAACGGCCATCTGGACACCGTGACGGACCCGGCCGGTCGGACGCTGCACTTCGCCTACACCGGTTCGCGTATCGCCTCCATCACCGACCCGATGGGCCGCACCGAGTCCTTCAGCTACGACACGGCAGGGAACCTGGTGTCGGCGGCAGATCGCGCCAGCCGAATCTGGCACTTCACCTACGACGCCAGCCACCAGCTGTTGACCATGACCGACGGTCGAGCCGGCACCGTCACGAACACCTACGACGCCAGCGGCCGGGTGATCGCACAGGCGGACGCGGCCGGCCTCAAGACCACCTGGGCCTATACCGGTGATCCGACTTCACCCTCCGGCGGCTCCACCACCATGACTGACGAGCACGGCAACCAAACCGTGTCGACCTACGCCAACCTGGAACTGACTTCTGTTGTTCATGCGGCAGGCACGGCGGCTGCGGCCACCACGAGCTTCACCTACGACATCGCGACGCTGGGCCGTACGACAGTGACTGACCCGGCCGGTCACGTCACCATCAACCAGTACGACCGAGCAGGCAACCTCACGGCCACGACCACGCCAGCTGGTGAGACCAGCAGCTACGGCTACAACAGCTTGGCTGAGGTGACTTCCAAGACCACACCAGCTGGCGAGACCACGTCGCTGGCCTACGACAGCGCAGGCAACCTGACGACAGTAACCGACCCGCTCGGCCACTCCACCACCTACAGCCACGGTGATAGTGGCCATCCCGACGACGTCACATCGATCACCGACCCGGACGGCCGCACCAAGACCATGGCCTACGACGCAGCCGGTGATGTGGTCTCGGTCAGCGTCTCGCCCACAGCCGGCCACACGGACACCACGCTCGCGGTGTACAACGCGGACAGTGAGCGGACCTGTCAGACCGCGCCCGCAGCCACCGCCGCAGGCACCCGCTGCCCGGACACTGGCGGATCCCACACCGCCAACACCACCATGTGGAACTACAACCCGGACGGCGACCTCACCGACTTGACCGACCCGCTCGGCCACGTGGGCACCAACGACTACGACGCCAACGGCAACCTCGTACGAGCGGTCGATCCACTGGGCAACATCACCACCACCAGCTACGACGCCGACAACCGGACCACAGCCACAACCAAGGGGGTCGGCACCGCCGCGCCGTCGACGACGACCTTCGCCTACGATCTCGCGCCCGGCAGCGGGGCCTGCACAGCATCAATCACCGGGGCCTCCTACTGCGGGACCGCCACCGACCCCAACGGTCACCTCACCGTCGACTACTTCAGCGTCCGCGACCAACTGCTCGCCGAAGTGCGACCCGGTAACCAGACCACAAGCCACGCATACGACCTGGCAGGCAACGAGTCCACGCGCACCGACCCTGCTGGCAGAACCACCAGCTACACCTACGACGCCGACAATCGCCTGACCAATCTGTCCTACGACGGCACGACCCCCGCGGTCAGCTACAGCTACGACACCGACAGCCGCCGCATCGCGATGGCCGATGGCACGGGTACGACCACCTACGCATACGACCCGACCAGTCGACCAACCTCCATCACCGACGGCCACGGCAACCTGCTCAGCTATAGCTATGACGGCGCCGGCAACAACGTGACCTTGACCTACCCCAACGGCCACACCGTCTTGCGCGGCTTCGACGGCGCCGGACGACTCAACTCGACAACCGACTTCACCGGACACACCAGCACCTTCAGCTACGACCCCGACGGCAACCTGACCACAACGACCTACCCGAATGGCGACACCGTCAGCGCGCAGTTCGACGCCGCCGACGAGCTCACCGCCACACAAGCCGCATCCACTGCCAGCACCAGTACCCCGCTGGCATCACTCACCTACACCCGCGACAGCGCCGGCCAGGTCACCCGCGAGACAGCAAGCGCCGCACTCACCGGCACCAACACCTACGGTTACACCGCCAAGCTCGAACTCGCCAACGCCAACGGCTCTGCCTACACATACGACCTATCCGGCAACCCCACCAAACTGGGCACCGCCGTCACCCAAACCTTCGACAGCTCCAACCAACTCACCGCCACCACCTCCGCAACCACCACGACGCACTACGCCTACGACGCTAACGGCAACCGGACCAGCGCCGCACCGGACGCGGGCACCGCTTACACCTACAGCTACGACCAAGCAAACCGACTGACGACGGTCACCAGCAGCACCGTGACGGCTCCTCCAGTTCTCATCGCAATCACGCCTCAGTCCGGGCCTACCACCGGCGGTACAACCGTCACGCTCACTGGCACCGGGTTCAGGGGTGCCACCGCGGTGAGCTTCGGGCAGACCGCTGTGGCGTTCTCGGTCGCTTCGGACACAACCATCACCGCGGTCTCACCGTCCGGAACGGGCACCGTCGACGTCACCGTGACAACTCCCGTCGGGAGCACCGCCTTGACCCCGGCTGACCGCTTCACGTACACGACGAGCCCTGGTGCCAAGCCAACTGTGACCCTCGTCGTGCCGAACCGCGGCCGTACCACCGGCGGTGACCTGGTGGCCATAGCCGGCACCCACCTCGACCACGCAACCGCCGTCCACTTCGGGCCAACAGCCGCGCGGTTCTTCCAATCTCCGTGGTTGCCCAACCTCATCCTGGCCGCCTCTCCACCCGGCCATGGCACGGTCGACATCACCGTGACCACCGCCGCGGGTACCAGCCCGAAGACCTCGCGAGACCGCTTCACCTACCTGTCGTACCGCAGCAACCTCCCCCTCTCCGACCAGTGGAAAGTCCCAGCCAACTACCGCACCACCGCCACGCCACTACCGAAACCCGCAACAGCACCACGAGTCGCCACCGCGCCGAGCGCAACGGTCGCGACTTACACGTACAACGGTGACGGTCTCCGTAGCACCAAGCAGACTGGTCCGACGAGCCAGACCTTCGTTTGGGATCCCGCCGGTCAACAACCACAGCTGCTGCTCGACGGCAGCACAGCCTTCATCTACGGACCAGACGGCCACGTCATCGAACAGATCGACAGTACCGGTGCCGCCAGCTACTACTTCCACGACCAACTTGGCTCCACCCGGGCACTACTCGGCAGCGACGGCAAGATCAGCGCAACCTTCGCCTACGACGCGTTCGGCCGCACCACCAGCCAGATGGGCACGAATCAAACACCGCTGCAATTCGCAGGGGGCTACCGCGACGGTGAGACAGGCTTCATCTACCTGATTAACCGATACTACGACCCAGCGACTGGACAGTTTCTAACGGTCGACCCCGCGCTCGATGTATCACTCTCGGCCTATGACTACACAGAAGACAACCCAGTCAATGAGACCGACCCGACAGGATTGTTCCTCCATATTGCCCTCGGCGCCGCCGTTGGCGCGTTTGCCGGAACGATCGTCGGAGCTGGCGGCTACCTCGTCGACGTCGGATTCGGCGGAGAGAGCTTCAGCTGGCGAGGGCTGGGCGGGGCGACCGCAGGTGGCTTCGTCGGTGGCGCTGCAGCTGGCTCCTGTGAAGCCGCTTCGCTTGGAACCGCGACACCATTGTGTCTTGCCATCAGTGGAGCCGGCGGCGAGCTCGTAAATCAGACGATTACGGGACGGTTTGATCCGTGGGGTTTGGCAACCGCAACGGTATTTAGCAGTCTTGTTCCCAATCCATTCAAGCTCATTGGACGTCGCCCAACAAGTCTGACGAATATCTGGAAGACCGGCGTCAACACGTGGCGGATGTTTGGCAACGACTTCTTCGACTCGATAGGCGACTCTGTCACTCAGCGCCTCCTACGGCGGGGCTCAACCTGCTGATCTATGGTGACAGTTCGGGGAACCCCGCGCCGGTTCTTGGAGCCCGGATGAGCTGGGATAACGGAGCTGCCCAAGGCGAGTTTCCGCTGACGGCCATCGTCGGCGCCTGGCCGACCGGGCACCTGGTACTACCGCGGCCGCCCGCACCTCTGCGCTACGCCTCGCTCGTGCACGACGGCGCGGAAGTCGAGTCGCCACCATCGTCGAGCTGCCTGCCAGTCAAGATGCCGCCGACCCAGCCACCGGTATCACCGGCTGGGCTGACTACACCGAGTACGGCACACCCCGCGACCCCGCCGCCACCGCTGCGGTCGGCGGGGACCGCGGCTACGGCTGGCTCGGCGCCAAACAGCGTTCCACCACCGACACCTTCTCCGCCGGCCTGACCCTCATGGGCGACCGGCTTTACAACCCGGCCACCGGGCGCTTTACCAGCACCGACCCCGAACCCGGAGGCAGCGACACCAGCTACGCCTACCCGACCGACCCCATCAACGCCTACGACCTCAACGGACACTGGTGGCACTGGATCAGCAGCGCGGCACACGCCGTAGGCCGCGGCCTATCCAACGCTGGGCGCTGGGCGTGGCAGCACAAATGGGAGATCGCCACCGGTGCACTCGCAGTAGGCTGCGTGTTCATGACTGCAGGTGTGTGCATGGCTTGCCGGGGGTGGGCTACTGCTCGCCCAGACTATTCACGAGCGCGTCACTACAGGACGAGTTAATTGGACGAACTTCGCGTTCAATGCAGCATCGACGTTTGGTGGCGGCCTGCTTGGCCGAGTTCTTGCACGGGGCTGGCGATTGAGAAACGTCGTCCGGGAGCCGCGATGGGGTGCCGTGCGATACCGTCGGGCTGGCGCTGCTCGGCATCGAGCCCCGATTCACTGGGGTCGATCCGGTAGGAACCTAGGTTACAACGCGGCCATCAGTGGGCTCTCTCTGTCGGCTGGGACATTGTGGAACGGGCGGAGTAGGCACGCATGGTGAAGATAAAGCGTGCTGATCGTGTCCTTAGAAGGCGCGGAGGCGCGGCATTCGGACTACTGGTGATTGTTGGTGCCCTTGTCGGCGTGGTAGTTGGCCTCGTCAAGACAATTACTTCCACAACTATGGCCGATCAGTGGCAGTTTATAGCTGCCACGTTGCCGGTGATCTGGCTTGTGTGGCTGGTAGGACCTCATCCGCGGATCATTCTCTATGACGATACGCTCGTCGCAGTCAATTGGTTTGTTCGGTACGAAATTCCTTGGGCAGTCGTAGATTCGATTGATGCGAAAGGGTGATTGTTGATCAAATTGCGTAACGGTCAGGTGGTCAAGCCCGTGAGCGGTGCTCATGCGCTGATCAGCAACTGGCTCGAGGACGATACTCAGTCACGGATGAGAAACGTGATAATTCAGGCAAAAGATGGAGCTGAAGCTTGTGAACAGGCGCGAGTCAAGACGAGGCTCGACATCGTGCCGCTCTTTCCCCTTGTTGTAGGAGTCGTGCTAGCCCTTATAGGGTGGTCTGCCGTCCGCTAGGATCACGGCGGTAACCACTTCGGCGGCCTCGTTGGCGGCGCCTCCACAAATCTCACCAGTGGACGCTTCATCAGTATCGGCTCCCGAACCCGGCGGTAGCGACACCACCTACGGCCACCCCGCCGACCCCGCCAACGCCTACGACCTCAACGGACACTGGTGGCACTGGGTCAGTGGCGCCGCACATGTCTTCGCCCGCGTCTTCGGACGCCGGTGCACTTTCACTACCACCTTTTCGTAGGACGGCGTGGTCACACATGGGCGACCCAGCAAGGTGGCTCGCGCAAGACGCCCTGGAGCGCCTGGCGTTGCCGTGGCTCGATCGCAAAAGAGCGAACATTGCGAGACGGCGATATTCGACCTATGAGGATTCGTCGCTGAAGCCAAGCGCAGACGGCCCTCTGAGCATCGTGGTGCGAGACTATGGCATGAACGACAGGGGGTTTGATGTTTTTGTTGGTGAAATACCTGAGCCATTCGAACTCGACGACAACGACAAGCGGGATCGACAGGAATTTGAGACCTTGGTACGGGCGGTGTTGGAAGGCAGGGTCACGATCACCGTGGCGCGTACGCCGCTTGGTCAACGCATACGCGAAGTGGCATGGGACGACAACAGTTGGTCTGTTCCCAGGTATTTGAGCTTGTCCGCTGTCAGGCTTAGTGTGCACAGCCGGGTATTTCCTGCGTACTGACCCGGACCGACACTTTCCGCTGGACCCACCCCTCGCGGGCCGTCAGCAACGTCGGCCGGGCGCTGAGCATGACATCCCCCGTGCGAAGTCACCTACCGCTGCGCTCGCCGTAGGCTGCGTATTCAATGACGGCAGACGTCTGCATAGCTGCTAGGGCGGAGTGCTCCTAGCGCACACCTTTCACGAGCGCTTCACCGCCGGGCGAGTTAAACTGGGCCAATCTCGCGTTCAACGCCGCATCAACTTTTTGAGGGCGGCCTTATCAGTCCAGTCCTTGCGCTGGTTGGCTCGCGAGGAACGTTATCGAGGAGCTTCGATGGATCGAGTCGGAGGTCGGCACGAGTCTGGCTCCAGGCCGGCATCGAGCATTCACTGGGGTCGAATCGGTAGGACCTAGGCTACGACGCGGCAATCAGCGGCTTGTCCCTGGACATACTCCCGGACTGTGCGCGCTGGGTCATGTGTCGAGGATGGCAGCTCGTGCTGCTGCGGCGAGGATGGCTTGAGTTCGGGTGTCGAGGCCGAGTCGGTTCCAGTGAAATATCACGAGATAGGTCATGATTTCGCGGATTCCGCGCTGCAGGGTGCCGTTGAGGGCTGCCGCACCAAGGGCGATGCCGGCATGCCGGAATGCGTGGACCCACTCGAGGGCTGCGGCAAGTGGGTGATCGTTGTCGATCACCGAGCCGCCGACGGTGAGGTCGGCGAGGAGAACGGATTTCATCTGGTTGGCCAGCGCAGTGACTTTGCCGGGCTGGATGTCGCTGGGTAGTGGGCGGGATTGGGTGATGCGGTGCCAGACGTCGCCTTGCTCGTGCCACTCGAGGCGGGCTGCGCGCATCAGGGTGCTGCAGAGCAGGAGGGTCAGTTCGCGTCGGCCAAGGGGGATGTGGGTGTCGCCGAGGTGGGTAAGGATGGCGTGGCTGTCGGCGCTGAACAGGCTGTGGAGGGCGTTCATGGCGTGGTCGCCGCCGAACGCGGCTGTTTCGGGTTCGTAGATGCCCGGCCACCAGCTGTGGATGTGGCCGTGATGGGTGAGCTTGTCGAGGTCGCCGACGAGGTGTTGTTCGACTGCGTTTGTGGTTGGAGCGGCGGGGCCGGGCTGGAGGCGAAGTCGCCAGCAGGGGTGTTTGCGGATGAACCACCAGTCGGTGATCCAGTGACGGTTTCGAGCGTGGTTGAGCAGCGGCAGGAGATGGGTCCGAGCAGTGTGTTCGGCCTGGTCCCAGTCAGCGAAGCGGAGGTAGACCTGCCACCAGCCGGGGTTGGCGTGTTCGTGGAGCGCACGGCGGCCGGCTTGGCGGTACACCTCTACGGCGTCGCGGAGCGAGGTGGCGTCGATTCCGGCGGCTGTGGCAGCGACGGCGAGCGATGTGCCGGTCAGGACGTGACCCACCGCGGTCTCGATCACGGTCACGGTGTCGTTCAGCGTCTCGGTCGTGTCTTCGGCAGGAGTGGTGGCGGCGGTGGTCAGTTGATCAGCAGACATGCGTCCCATCCGGAGCGTGGAGCGGTGTTGTGGGTGGCGGTGTGCAGGGCGAGTGCGAGACCGGCGGTTCCGGTGAGGAAGGTCGGGTCGCCTGGCCGGGTGGTAGGGCGGCTGACGTACTGGCTGGCCTGGCGGGTGAGTTGCGTGGTCAGGTTCGGCAGGTGGTGGGGGAGGTCCGAGGTGGTGGCGTCCTGGGCGGCTCGCCACACGGTTTGGTAGAGGCCGGCCCAGCCGTGGCAGAGGCCGACGTCGGAGAGGTGGGCGAGCTGGTGGCTGTCACTGATGCAGCCGACGAGGACGTGTTCTGCGCGTCGTTGGCGCGCAGTGTCACCAGTGGCGATGGCGGCGATCTGGAGAGCGCGGACGATGCCGGGGGTGCCGTAGCACCAGCTCGGTCGTGGGGGTCCGGGTTGGAGTGGGTGTCCGGTGTGGATGTCGTCGTGGGTGATCCATGTGGGCCACCAGTTCCTGCGCAGTGGGCCGGCTGGGTTGGGGGTGGTCTGGCTGGGGTTGTCTTGTTGCCAATGGTCGAGGTGAGCGCCCAGGGTTGCGATGGCGTCGTGGTGGCCGTCGACGGTGACGCCGCGGCGCAGGGCTGTGCCGAGGAACGCGAGCACGCCGGCGATGCCGTGGGCGAGGCCGTGGTTGGCGTGTCCACCCGGTGTCGGTAGTGCGGGGTCGGGGTGGTGGTCGACCCACCATCCTGGTCGTCCGTCGCTGCGGGGGTGGGTCAGGCGGATCAGGTAGCGGAGAACCCGGGAGAGCGCGTTGGCCTGGGACATGCAAGCGGCGGGTGCGCGGTAGAGGAGCAGGCGCCCGATGCCGGTGAGTCCCCGGATCACGTCGTAGTCGGCGAAGCTGGTCGATTCGCCGCGGTCAAGGCGTGCCGTGGCGGCGTCCACGCGCCGGTGCGCCAGGGCCTCGACATGAGCGTCCAGAGTGGACAATGCCTTGTGGTAGCGGCCGGCATGGTCGATGTTGTCGCTGTTGGCGGCGTGCAGGAGGAAAGCGATGGCGGGCGCACCGAGGTAGAGGCCGGTGTCGTCGGCTGCGCTGATGTCGCAGGCGGTCGCGGCGCGTATCCAGGCGTGGGCGGTGCTCCATGATCCGGTGCCGGTTAGTGCGCGTTCGACGTGCAGCAGGGCGATGCCGGCCGTTCCGCGGTCCAGCGACTGTTCTCGCCCGGCGAGCTCGCGCGTGTCGGCGGGACCCGATGGGGGAGTGGCCAGTGCCGTAGCAAGGGTGTGGACCAAGGAATCGGCCTGAACGGCGGTCGCCGTGGGAGTGGCGTCCGGTGTGGAGGTTGCCATGGTGTAGGCGGTCATGGGGCGTTGCGCCGTCCGAGTGCGAGGCGACGTTGAGCGACAGCTCGGGCGAGGCGGAAGGTGACCTTCTCCACGCCGGGGTCGACGCTCACGGCACGCAGGTGATGCTCGTGCAGCAGCGCCGGCAAAGCCGGCCGAATGTCCGCCGAAAGCCCGGTGCTCGTGCTCGCGGAACGTGACGGGCTGAGGAGCTGGTCGCGATAGGCGGCGAGCGCGGTGCGGCGGTGGTCCCAGGCTCGCGCGATCGCGTCGGTGGGTGGGTGCGGTCGTCCGGCGGCGGTGACCATGGCCAGTGATGTCGCGCTGAGTTGGACGTCGAGCCGGCCGTGCTCGCGAGGCAGTGTGTCGACCAGCAGTTGTAGGCCCTCGTCGGGGGTGGCGACCAGTGCCGCGGCGAGGTCGGTCAGCGACACGGCGGCGATCGCCTGGTTCGCCAGTCCGGTCCGGTGCGCCGACGTCAGCTGAGCCAGAGCGGCGGCCGAGTCACGGGCGCGGATCTCCTCGAGTGCTTCGTCGATGGGATCGGCGATGGCCGCGGCGTGATGGGTTGCGAGGGTCAGGTCGGCCAGCAGATCGACGGCACGCAATCGGGCCGCCCAGTCCGCGAGCTGAGCCGCGACGATCGGGTAGTCGGCAGCGGTGTGCAGCCGCAGGCACAGGGCGAGGTGTTGGTCGCCGTCAGGACGGGAGCGGTCGTGATGGCGCCAGAACCACCAGCGGCGAAGCGGACTCTGCAGGTCCGCCAGGAAGGCGTGCAGATCATGGAGGGCGTCGTCGAAACGCTGCGGATGGCCGTGCACGTGCGCGCGCAGCACCGGCGACCGTCCCGGCAGAGCAGCGTCGGACCGAGCCACCACACGCAGCGGCGTGCTTGCGCGGGGCGTGCTGGCGCGGAGCGTGGCGTCCTGGTGGGTCGCGGTGAGCGGGATGACCAGTTCGCAGGGTCGGCCGGCCCAGCCGTGGCTGTCGGAGGCTCCGGTTTCCCGCAGCTCGATCCGTCCAGAGCGGTTGCGGTGCAGGCGCGCGCGCAACAGGGCTCGGTCGCGATGGTCGGTGAGGTCGAGGGGCAGGCGGCGGTCGCTTTCGCAGAGCAGCACCGTCGTCGGGACGTGCCAGCGGTCACGCCAGTCGTCGAGTGCGTGATCCCAGGTGGTGAGGCTGTGCTCGGCGGATGGGGGTAGGTCGGAGGTGGTGAGCAGCCAGCGGGCTGCGGCGAGCACGATGCGGCCGTGGCGAAGGCGGGGCAGGAACGGCAGGTCGTGGGCGGCGCCGAAGCCGGGCGGGCCGAAGGCGCCACAGCGTGCGGACGCCGCCTCGGCGAGGAACCGAGCCAGCGGCGGGGTTTGTGTGGTCGCTTCGAGAGCGTGCGGGATATGGGGCTGGATTTCTTGTCCGGTCGAGAGTCGCACCAGCAACAGGTGCCGGGCGTCGGCGGTGACCCCGACATCGTCGATACCGATCCTGGTCTCGGCCTGGGATCCCGTGGCGGGCGACACGTCGCGGTCGTAGGCGGCGTGTTCACCGAGGTGCATGACGTAGGGCAGCAGTTGGGGTGCGCGGGTGATGTTCTCATTGCCGAGTCGCCGCGGTGCGAAGGACAACTGCGTGGGTAGAGAGTCCCGCGCGGTGTCCTTGCCGGCGGGATCGTTGAGGTAGCTGGCAACGAACTGGTGGCGGTCGTGCTCGGTGAGCAGGTGGGCGAACCGAGCGGCGGCAGAGTTGGTGTGCATCGGCGCGCCCACTATCCACAGCTGGAACCGGCCGCGTGTCACCGCGTCGAGCGACGAGGCATGGACCTGGCAGATCAACTCCACTCGGCGCGGTGGTACGAGCTTGTCGTGATCACCCACCCGGAGATCGCGGATCGTCTGCTCGGTCAGCGCGATCTCGCTGCGGCCGTCGAGAGCTGCCTGCTGGATCAGGGTCAGCAGGGTGGTGTCCCGTTCGGTCAGCAGGTACGCGGGGCGGGGCCGCGCCGCGGCGAGGAACCCGGTGGGGTAGCCGAGACCGGAGTCGGCGACCAGGTCGCGGACACCGACGACCACGCCGACGCCATATCGGTCGAGGAATCGTGCGTGGTAGTCCCGCCAGATCGGGTCACCGAACGGATAGGGGGTGAGCCGCAACAACGTGGTGGCCGCGTTCTCGGCTTCGTGCACCACGGATCGCGGGAGTGTGATCTCCGCGTCGAGCGCGACGTCCACAGCGATGACCCGCCCCGGAACGCGGTGTGCGGCGCGCATCTTGGCTGTGACCGCGTCCAGAGCGGTCACGGTGTTATCGGCATGACCGGTGTCATCGGTCGTCTCGTCGGTTGGTTTCCTGGATGTCAGCGAGCGGAGTTGTTCTCCGATGGTCGCGAGTTGGCGGCGGTGACCGGCGAGTTCAGGAAGGTCGGCGAGATCGAGCGCGTCGAGCTCGCGGATCAGATGGTCCAGCGGGTCTGCGCTCGTCATCGGGGCGCGCAGGCTGCTGATCAGGACACCAATTTCGATCAACTCAGCCAGCAGATGACCTATCGCAGCGGCCCCGGCCTGCGCGAAGCGGTGCTGGAGGGGCCGGATGAGATCGGCGACAAGGACCGGACGGTGCGCGAGCTCCAGGGCGGCGCTGACCGGCCGGGTGCAGCGGACCGAGGCTTCCAACGCTGCCGGCGCTTGAGGTGTGCGTTCATCCGGTCGGGTGGGCACCACGAATCGGTCGCCGCGGTGGTATCCGGCGTCATTGGCGACCACTCGCAGCTGTGGCAGCAGATCAGGGTGGCGCTCCAAGGCGGTGATGACCCCGTCCATCCACGTCGCGTCGGGCCGGGCCACCGTCCGGTGCGCATCGCCGAACCGCACCGACGCCGACCGGGTTGCTGCCGCGCCGACGGTCACGGGCGCGATGCCCGCAAACAACCCGAACGGAGTTGCCCGCCGCTGCCAGCGACGCAGGTAGGACGAGACCGAAACCACCACACGCCGCATCTGCCGATCGTCGAATCGGTCGTCGTTTTGGTCACTGGATTGATCGCTGGCATCGTCGTGGGCGACGATCGCGTCGACCTTGCTGGCCAGCACTGGGCTGGCCACGCGCAGCGCGGCACGGACCTCGGGCCGCTTCCACAGCCGTCCCAGCCATGCTTTCCATTCCCGGACCGCACCGCGGGTCTCGTCGGCGTCCGCGCCGAGGTCTGCGTCAAGGCCGAGGTGGAGCGTGTTCGGTAGCTCGAGTCCGGGTGGGACGGTGCTGGCTCGGGCGAGTATCAGCCCGGTGTGCCGGAACCAGGGCGGGCGTGGACCCGTGGCTGAGGTTCGTGCTGCGTCCGCCGGGTCCACGTCGCCTCCCTTTGACCAGTGTTCGTTGTTGCTCTGGCGGGCTGGTCAGAGCGGTTGAGTGACGTGGCTGGTGCACGCGCTGCCGCAGGTGGAACCGCCGCAGTTGTCGCTGGTGCTGCAGGCCATCTTCGCCATGGGCAGGCTGTCGGTGATCACTCGCAGATCGAGCGTCAACTCGTTTTCGTCGACCGCGCTGCGCTCGCCGGGTGCGTGCTCGTTGGGCAGTGGTGTGACGGCCAGAGTCATGGCTGTTTCTCCCTCGTTGTGTGGGTGTGTGCCGGGTGACGGGACGGGATGCTATTTCGGGATGTTGTGCGGGTGTGGCCGGTTCGTGGTGGGCGGCCAGGAGATCGAGATGCGGCAACGGCGCTTGTCGATCACCAGCCCGTCCGGCAGCTCGTCGTCGGGGGTGTCCCGGGGCCAGATCGCGAAATCCGGGTCTGGGCCGCCGCGATACCGCTGGTCCCATACCTGTATTTGCTCGACCATGGCCTCTGCCAGGTCCTGGGCGTGGGGGCCGAAGGCGTGCACGCCGAGCTCTGATCCGCCCGCGGAGCGGCGGGCAACGAGGTAGGCGAACGAGTCAGGCAAGGCGACGGCGGAGTCGAAGAAAATGCAGCCTTGCTCGACCAGAACCGGCCGCTGGTCCTCGTCCGCGGCGAGTCGGCCGAACCCGGAAAAGGTCGTGGCCAGCCGCAGTTGCAGAAGATCCAGGGACTCCATGCCGCCGACCATCACTGCTGACCACGCGTCGACTCGCGACGTGTCCAGCGCACCCTCGAGGGCGGGACGCTCGGGGCCGGGCCATCCGTCGTCGAACTGAAGCTCGGCCTTGCCGTCTCGTATGGGCAGCATCTGTCCGCCGTTCGCGCCGGCGCCTTGCATCGCGACGAACCCGCACATCAGCGACGAGCGGCTGACCAGGTGATTCCCTTCACGCACGAGTTCGAGGGATCGGGTCAACCCGCGCATCCGCAGCGGCACCACCAGCCGGCCGCCCGGCGCCAGCTGCTCGACCCACGCCGGCGGGATGTCCCACGCGCCGACCGTGACGATGATCCGGTCGTAGGACGCGTGCTCCGGCACACCGTTATCGGCGTCCGCGAGCACGACCTGAACCCGCTGATAGCCGGCCGCGTCGAGGAGTTGCCGCGCTCGCGCGGTCACGTCCGGGTCGATGTCGACGGTGACGACCCGACCCTCCGGGCCGGTCAGCCAGCTCATCATCGCGGCGTTCACCCCGCCCGACCCGATCTCCAGTGCGCTCATGCCCGGCTGGATGTCGGCTTGCTCGAGCATCGAGCCCTGCAGCTGTGGTGAGGACACCGTGCTGATCGGCCTGCCCTGCTCGTCGTGCTTCATGTGCACGGCGTCGCGCGGGGCGTACGCCTTGTCCAGCGGTGCTCCCGGCGTGAACCAATGCCGCGGGACAGCGCGGAACACCTCGGCAACCCGATCGCTGCGCACCGCGCCCATCTCCCGCAGAGCACGAATCATCGCCTCGCGCGGTCCCTCACTCGCAGGATCAATCGACGCCGGCGTTGCCGGTTGTTCAGTGGAGCTCAAAACGGAATCCTTATCGTCGCCTATGGTATGGGCCGCCGCCGGAGAATGAATTGCGCGTGGCTATCTCGCCATTCGGATGACACGGGAGTCAGGGCCGGTTGATGCCTGCGATCGCAGGAGCTGGCCCGACGTCGTGAGCAGGTCTGCCAGCTGATGCACTGTTTCCCGGCCCACAGGAATACCGGTCATCACGGCGGTGGAAAAGGCAGGAATGATCGCCTTCAGGCGACTCAGCGTGGCGAGCAGATCGATCGTCTCCTGTGACGGCGCCGAACTGGCTCCGGTGGGCCGGTGCGACGTTCCAGCAACTCGACGAGCACCGCCTCGATCCCGCGCGCGGCTCTCGGCATGTCGGCGGACACGGGATCAGCCATGGCGAACCAGGGACGGCCGGTGATCCAAGGACGGTGAGGAGCGCCACCAGCCACGCCGGTCGGTCGCCGACCGCTGTCCAACGGATGGTGTCTGCATGTCCTCCCCGGCTTCCCGAAACGGTCACGCCAGCCGGGCAACGTCGACAACGTCATCGCGGACCGGCATGTGGGTGGCCACCGTCAGTGGTCGACACGTCGACAGTGACCATCATCAGCTTCGGCGGTCGGAGCCTCGGCCGCCAGGCCATCTACCACCCCAGTTGCCGGACAGCCGACTATCCGGTGGACATATGCTGGACAGCGTGGTGTCCAACCAGTCACCCTCCGTAGACGAGGTCACGGCCTGGCTCAAACGTCTACGACAGGGTCCCGCACTCGGCCGGCCGATGCGCGCGGTGCGGGGCTTGCCGCCTGGACTTCGCTCTCTCCTGATCGACGATGGGTCGGACGGGCACGGCGCCGCGTCCGAAGCGCACACGATCGTGAGGCGCATCCAGCAGGCCATCGCTCAGCTCAACGACGACGACCGCACACGGGTCGAGGTCGACCTCAACCTAACCAGCGACCACAGGTACGCCACCCTGACCCAGCGGCAGGAATCCCTGGCGCAGCTGCAGAAGTGCGCTGCCAAAACCATCAGCCGCAACGCCAACCGTGCCCTGGACTCCCTGGCCTACGTGCTTCTCACGCTCGAGACCGGGAACGGACCCACCACGGCAGCCCGCCCATCGGCGACGCAACCTCATCCCGACGACGTAGCGCCTCGCGAGTCCGGACCTGAGGACCTCCGATCGTTCTGGGGATTGTCACCTCGATCGAGGGTCGACATCGTGTGCTCGGAAATACCTGCGGAGGAATGCCCCGAATACGCATCGCCAGGCGACCGCAACTACCTACGCTATGCCAAGTTCGCTGACCTCGACACCCTCATCTATGTCCGGACACGATTCGCTCAGCTTGCCCCGACCGCGACAGTTCGGGACTTCGCCCCGTCGGAGTACTACGACACGCAGGCAGACATCCTCGTAGTCGTCGGCGGGCCACCGTGGAACGCGAAGTACCGCGAGTTCCTACCCCAGCTGCCGTTCCACTTCGAACCGCACTCGGCCGGAGAGGACGACCCCTTGGTCGTACCGCAGCTCAAGCGCCCCATCCTGGGGCCTCGATGGACCGCTCGCGGAGAGCTGCTCGAAGACATCGCCGTCCTCACGCGCCTCACCCTGGCGCAAGGCACACGGGTGTTCCTGCTAGGTGGCTGCCTGACCCTGGGCGTCCTTGGCGCAGCCCGATGTCTGCTCGACGACGAACGCGGATCCCGCAGCGCGCACCGCATCGTCCGCGAGGTCGGTGATGCGGACTTCGTGCTCGCCGTCGAAGCTCGCCGTGTCGGCGGCATCACCGATATCGCCGATCTTTCGGCCACCGACCCGCTGATCCTGCTCAGCCGCAAACACACCGACCCGTTCACCACGGTGATCGACAACTCCGAGCGCTACACCTACGTTTCTGCCCGAGCAGGACACCAGCATCTTGTTCAGCCGGGCTGATCTCCGCACGTATGTGGTCAACCTGCCCAGACGGCCAGATCGACGGGCATGGATCGCTCGCTCGTTGCCCGCCGACCTCCCGGTGACCTACACCTGCGACTGGCGGGGCCCGTTCGACGGACGCGAGCTCACGGCCGCGGACCTCGGCGCCCGCGGCTACAAGCTGTTCCCGTGGCAGATCGACTCGTCTAACCCCTGGTGGAACCGGCCACTGAAATACGGCGAGATCGGCTGCACCCTCGCGCACCTCGCCTGCTGGCAGGACTCCGTCCACAACGGGCAAGAGTGGTTCACCGTCATCCTCGAAGACGACGCCGTCCTGCCTTCAACCTTCCTCGACGACTTGCTCGTGGGCATCGACCTCGTCGCACGACACCAGGATTTCGACCTGCTGTATCTCGGTCGCGTGCCACTGCAGCCCGAACGTGAACGGCAGCTGGTCACGGGGTTCGTCGTGCCGGCCTACAGCCATTGCACATTTGGGTACCTGCTCACTCGCCGAGGACTCGACCGCATCCTCGCCACCGACCCCGCCAGCGCGCTCGCGCCGGTCGACGAGGTCCTACCCGCCCTCTACATCGACCATCCACGCGCCGACTTTCGGGCCCGGTTCCCGAAATGTCTTGCCGCGGCGGCTTTCGACCCTCCTCTGGTCGGCCAACGACCCAAGGACGAAGCAGGCAGCGACACCGAAGACTCCGACTTCGTCGAGTCGTGACCCGGCCGATCGGCGGCTACCGGCCTCGGGCGGACATCCAGTGACGCAGAAGGTCCTGCAGTTTCCGGCCAGTCCACCGATCGGCCGGCGTATGCACGTTCACTCCAGTGGCCACATGCTCCGGCGGGACGTCCTTGGTCACCACCGCACCCGCGGCGACATAGCTGCGCGGGCCGATCCGGACAGCACCCACCACTCGGGCGCCGTATCCCACCACGGAGTCCACATCGATTACGGGCGGCTCCTCGTCGACCTCCCACCATCCCTTGTGCGGCTGGGAATACTCGTGCACCAGCTCGCCCATCACCGTGGAGCGGTCACCGATGCGGGTGCCGTCACACACGAACCCGGCGACGCAGGCGTCCTCGCCAATGCTCACCCGATCACAAAGGTAGGCCCCGTAAGCGATGCGGGTACGATCGCCGATGCTGCTGTTGTAGCCAACGCGCACTCGGTCGTCGATCACGCAGTCGTTGCTCACGCGCACCCCCTCGTGGATCACTACGTGGTTGCCGATCACACAGCGGGCACCGATCGCCACCGGTTCACCGACCAACACGGATCCGGGTTTGAGTTGCTCACCACGGATCCTGTCCTCCTTGGGATACCCGAGCACACAATGCTCACCAACGACTGCGCTGTCGTCAACGCGCACTGCCGCGTACAGAGACCTGACGTTCATCGTGGATCCTCACTGGCGATCCACTGCACGGTCACGCCAACTGCCTCGTCCTCTCGTTCCCGCGTGTCGAACCCGTGATCGGAACCAGCGACCGTGTGAAAGACCGTGCCCGGCTTCTCGTCAGCTGCAGCTCGCGCAATGTCGTAGGACACCGCGCTGTCCCGGTCACCGTGCACTATCAGCGTTTCAACCGGACTCGCCATCAGCCTGTCCAACGGGCGATAGTGATCGAACTCGGCGAACAGCACCCGGCCGATCTCGAATTCATCATCGATCGTCAAAAACCCGTCGGCCCACAAGGACTTCTGCTGTGCAGGTCCGAAGTTATCCTTACCCCACGGGAGTTCCGGCCGGACGAACGTCCTGGCCAAGTCCAAGACCGGGTTCCACAGCACGAGTTTCTCGAGCTGACCGGCAAGCCACGGCAGAGCGAGGCAAGCCGACACAGCGCCGAAGCTCGACGCCACAAGGGAAAGGACGCCGGAGAACCGCGCTGTCGCAAACGCCACAGCCGCCTCAAGATCGAGCATCTCGCCGGCGATGGTTGCCCCACGGGATGTCCCGCCGCTGTTGCCATGACCACGGAACGAGAACCGAAGCACATCGCAATCGTTGTCGGCCAACCGGTCTGCCAGGCGAACGAACATGCCGCCTTCGGTCATGTCGGCGTTGATGCCGTGTACTTGGATTACCGTTCGCCGGCCAACACCGCCACGAGCGGCATGGACCGCAGCCTCCAAAGTAATCCCGTCAGCCGACACCAGCTCAGCCTGAAACATGCCTGCCCGCTCCTAGCGACGCTCCACGGTCTAGTGATGGAAGTGTGCCCTAGCATGCAGCCGATCGCTTGGTCCCGGATCACAATCAGCCGATCAGTTGCGCGTTCACGCATCAGGACGTCCTAGTCAAGAGCCGACAGGCCGCGCGCAACTCGACGGAGAACGTCCAGATCGTGCTTCACTTCCGTCGGCCTGGCTGGCGGTGGAATCGGCGTGGCCACGTGGACCGGCGGTTCCGGTGACCGATCCCGCTCGGTGTCGTTGGCTGTCGTGCTCCCGAGCGCCATGAACAAGTCAGCGCACGGCCACAACAACCCGCAGCGTAAGCACGAGCCACTGCGTGGTCCCGGCACGTGGACGCGGACCGCAACGATCAGTGCTTCGTGCCGCCGGATGGACGAAGACACACCGTGGTCTCCAAGCCGATGCCGCCCGGTGGCTGATCCGTCTGTACCCGTCATGACGACTTCTCGTCGGCCGCGAGGAGTTCGTCGACTGCGATGCCCAGCTCGCGGGCGATGCGGTACAGCTTGGTCATGGCGGCCGGGTCGTTGCGGTTCTCGATGTTGCGCATCGAGCCGGCGTTGCTGTACCCGACTCGAGCGGCCAGTTCGTCTGCGGTGAGGCCCCGCTCCTGGCGTCGTTGGCGGATCAAGGTTCCGTTGGTCTTTGGCATCGTTACGCGCCCTGTACGGGGCAACTCGCCTGGGACGGCGACGTGGCGGCCGGCCGGTCGAGGTCGGCGAGTTTGCATCCCACCAGCTCCCGCGCGAGTTGGTCGGCCTGCAGCCATCGAAGACTAGGATTGCCGAGATTGAGTGTGCAGGCTTCCGTCAGGATAGGCGGCCGCTGTGGCCATCCAGTGCGGTACAACCCACCCCAAGCGCCGCTGACGAACGAGTGTGCTCGGATGGCGATGTAGCCAGGTTTCAGGGATGGGCACGCTTTCACAGCTATCCGAGCACAGCGCATGCAGAGCGGCGGTTGGGTCGTCTGCGACCGTTCGGGCCAGCCAGGCCACAGCGGCGGTTGATCGGGAACCAGCCACAGCGTGCCGTCGTCGTTGTGGTCGGCCGGTCCGGCACATACCTGGCACAGCAGGCGGTTCATGGCCCTGCGCTGGCGCAGAGGGTGCATCTGCCGATACCGGGGTTCTCCGACTCCTTGGCGAGACGTCACGCGCGACCACAGCAAGCCGTAATGGTCGCGGTCGACTGAGGACTCGTCGGCGTAGGCGATGCCCTGTCGAGTCTCGACAAGGGGCCCCTGCTGAACTTCTTCGGCGCTCCACATCGCGACGTAGGGCACAGGGCCGTGTGGACCGCGGAACACCGACACGCCCTTCTCCGGCATGCCAGGCCTAGTGCGTGTGGTCACCTGCTCGTCAGGAACCTGTGGTCGGAGCATCACCAGGTCCGCGACGGTCGAGGTGCTCATGATGCCTGCAACTCCCGCCACCTACACCACCACCGCTGGCGTGAACGTGGACGTCTGTTCGCAACCGTGGTCAACGTTTGCCTTCAAGGCTTGTTCAGCCACGGCCGTGAACCGGGCCAGCGCGGCGGGCTCGAAGAGCAATTCGAAGCCGTCGTGTACCGAACCGAGCAGGATCTCGATGTCGCCGTCGACGTCGAAGCGGTAGGTGATCTCGCAGCCGGCCGGAACTTTGATGTAGGCGCCTGCGGACGGAGTGGTCATGCGTACGCCACCTCCAACCGGCGCTTCAAGCGTCGACAAGGTCCGATGATCATGTTGGTGTTCATGAGAATGCTCCTCATTGGCGCTCCACTGTGGACAGTGCTACGGACGCGGGTCGGTGCGACGAGCTAAAGGTGATGTGGCTTCTGCCCGCCGTCAGGCCGTCTCTACGAGCTGGCCGAGGACGATGGTGGCGCTGCCTTGCGTGCAAGGAGGCCGATGCCCAGCCGGAGGGCTCCAGGTAGGGCGTTCGGTGCCCAAGGCGCTGGAGTCCAGGGTCGCACCAGGGCTGCCAGTTCCTTGCGGTTACGTGCGCGGACGGGGAATCCGGCCTGGGTGTGCGCTTGTTCCAGCCGAGTTGCTGCGATGGGGTCTTGGCCGCCCGAGAGATGAGTGATGGCCAGCATGCTGCCCGCGGCGACCTTGTCGTAGATGTCGGTCAGCGCGGAAGCCAAGACGTCGTCGGACAACTCGTAGTGCGCGATCGAGGCCATCAGAAGACCGACTGGACGGTCCGCGGCCAGCAGGCGCCACACGCCCTCTGGATCCGTCACCCAAGACGGAGCGAACAGGTCAATGGGGAAGACCGCGACGCGTTCGTCCTTGTGCACGCGCGATTCAAGCTGCGCCACGCACATCGGATCTGTTTCCACGTAGGCGATGCGCGCGGCCGACTCGGGCCAGCTGGCCAACTTGTCCACGACCCCAACGGCGTCGATGCCGGCGCCGATGTCGATGAACTGGTCGATTCCGGCACTGAGCATGGCGTCCACAGCCCACAGGGCGTATCGCCTACTGTCGACGACGAATCCCGGATACTCGGGTAGCGCTGTCAGCAGCCGTTCAGCGGCCGCACGGTCAACCGCCAGGTTCGAGGTGCCGCCGGCGACGTAGTCATCGATTCGTGCCGTGCACGCCGACTCCAGGTCCATATCAGCAGGTATCCAGCGGTTCACGATCCTGTGTCCTTCGGCTGGCCGACGAGTTCACGACAGCGTCGGCACCGTCGGGCCCCCGATCGCCGCGCGCTGGGATCGGCCGTGAGCCATGCACGGCACACCGCTACCGGCACTGGACCGCCAGGCGCTGGACACTGGCGTGGCACGCCGTCGCAGGTCTGCAGCACGTGCTCCTCGCCCGGGTCGAGCAGGCCAGGCAGCCAGGTGCTCGGCATCGTGCAGTGGCGGCTCACTGCGGCTGCCTTGGTCACGACCTGTCCCTCCTCAGGCTGGCGAGAACCTCGTCCCGGTCCGTCTTGGGCCATCGGCCGCACGTCCGCCCACCGAAGGTCGAAGGGGGCGACGAGGTGAGAGCGCGGACCGAGACTTCGTCGCCGTAGAACGAGTGCTTGCCGCGCGTCGGTCGACCGCTCCACCGCAAACCGGCAAACACAGCAGCGGTGAGCAGGACCAGGGCACCGCCGATGAGCCACCAGATGTTGATCGAGATCATCACGCGGCCGCCTTGAACCAGGCCGTCCGTCGGGTCATCGCGGCGCGCTCGGTCGCGGGCACAGACGGGTCAGGGGCCAGAACGGCGGTCTGCAACACGCCGCGCAAAGCGCCAGTGGTCAGGGCGGGCAGGTACAGCGGGCCAGGACGTGACGGAATCAGCACGGCGCCGCCCTCAGCGGGCAACACCAGCAACACTGCACGTCGATCGTGATGGTCGCGGCACGCCAATCGGCCGTGGCCGAGGTCGGCACGCCAGCCCCATTCGGTCAGTGCCCGGCGGAACGCGGCAACTCGCTGGCCGCGGTCGTGCTGCCTGCGTGGGCGGCGCGCCACACAGCGCAGCATCGAGTTGGCCGGTCTGCGGTGGAACATCACTTGCTCCTTCCCTCGAGCTCACGCGCTCCAACGCTCGGCGGACGACGAACCGGCGTGTGGTGCCGTCGGCGAGCGGTGCGGCGATGAGCGATCTCAGCCAGCTGTATGGGACTGCGACTGGGCGGCCTCGGCATGGCAGGCGGAACCGCGTCGAGCAGGAACGGAACGACGAAGAACAGCCCGAACACGATGACCGGCAGCCACATCAGCACACCCAGGAGCGCGGCGATCACGACGCCACCGCCCGCGTGGAGGTGGGGCGGCCCGCGCGATCCAGGATCGCGGAGATGGCAGATCGCACGGGCCGCGCAGGACCGGCGGTTGGCGGGCGTGTCGCCGATGCGTGCCGCCGGCCCCGGGAATCACGCGATGGTTCGGCGCACCTCCGGCGTGGACGCGAATCCACACCCACCGCGTGCGACCGGCACGGGCCGGTCAGGTGGAAGTCCGGCGAGCGCCCTGGGGCAACGCGGACGCTCGCCGGACGGTCTGGGGAGGAGGGCGAGAACGGCAGGTCGACGCGAGCGAGCGCCAGGTAGCGGCTTCTCTCGCTCCTACCGCCCCATGGACGTTCCGCGATCATCTGACTCTCCTCTGCAACCTCTGCACCTATAATGGGTGCAAGTTTGCACCAGCGCAAGTGCTCACTCACGAAACTTCCCGGCCACTGCTGAGGATGAGGTTGCGAGTCGATAAGGTGCAGGCGTCACGGCGGACTACCGCCCAGGTCAACGGAGGTCGAAGTGCCACCAAGCCAGCAGCCGCCGAACGTGCGGCAACGGCGCGTCGCTCGGGCGCTGCGTCGCTGGCGCAACAATGCTGGCCAAAAGCTCGACGAGACCGGGAAGCAACTCGGTTGGTCGGACTCGAAGCTCAGTCGTCTCGAGACTGCCGCTGTCCATGCCGGCCCGGCTGAGATCATCGCTCTCGCGACGGTCCTTGGCGTGGACGAAGCCGAGCGGGACAGGACTGTGCGCTTGGCGGTCTCGGCGACTCAAAGCCGAGACGAATGGGGAACGTACGGACCCGGCAGCCTTCGCGGCGACCTCAAGGACTTCATCGAAGACGAATCAGAAGCCGTTGAGGTTCGAACGGTCGAGATGGTGCTGGTCACCGGATTGCTGCAGACCGATCGCTACTCCGAGGAGCTGCTGCGGGCCTGGGAGCCGGACCTCGATCAGAAGGTGCTCGACGAACGTCGTCGACTGCGACGCCAGCGACGAGCACGGCTGGACGATCAGGCAGATCCGCTACGGCTACACGCGATCATGCTTGAAACTGCTCTGACTCTTCCGATCGGCGGGCCCTTGATCATGGCCGACCAGCTCGATCACCTTGCCACTTGCAGCGAGAAGGCCAACATCACGATTCAAGTTCTTCCCGCCAACCTTGGTGCCTTCCCGGGCTTCGGTACCGCGTACCACCTGGTGTATGTCGAGCAGGATGTAGCGATGGCAGCTTATGTGGACGGCCTAACAGACGGCGCCTACATCGAGGAAGAGGATCAGGTCGCCGCATATACGCTCAACTTTGAGCGCTTGCGCGAACGAGCGCTCAGCCCGGACGAATCGGCTCGGCGGATCGCGGAGATCAAGAGGGCCTGGAAGCTGAAGGAGTAGGTCGATGCGCACGACAGACCTTACCGGCGCCATGTGGCGCAAAAGCAGTCGTAGCAACGGCGGCGGAGCATGTGTTGAGATCGCAGTCTTGCCTGAGGCAGCGGCCGTGCGGGACTCGAAGAACCAGTCCGCGGGCGCGCTCGTGCTCGGCGCAGATGCATGGACGGCCTTCCGTGCTGCTGCCAAACAAGGCGATCTCGACTTGTCCTGATCGCCAAACCGATCAACGAGGCTGGGCTTCAAGCGGAGCCCAGCCTCGGTCGCATGTATGGCGAAAGCGGCTCGGATAGCACCGTAACTGGTTGTTCGAATGCTCGACCCCGAGCGCGTGCAGGCTCCGGACCCTGTCTTGCTCAGGCTGACTGAGCCTCGTCCAGAGCTTGGTGTGTAGGCGGTTCGACGGGTGTTGGTGCGGCTTCGACCCGGTTGCGGCCGGCGTTCTTGGCTCGGTACAGGGCCTGGTCGGCGTGCTGGACGAGTTCGTCGAGGGTGGTGCCGTGCTCGGGCGCGGTGGCGACACCGATCGAGACGGTGCAGCTGGGTCTTTTGCGGTCGGACCCACCGAGACGGATCTCGTCGCCGGTCTTCCGGTCGGTGATCATGATGTCCTCGCCCGCGACGGTGGTGCGCATCCGCTCGGCTGCCTGGAGCGCCGCGGGCAGGTCCGTGTCGCGCATCAGGACGACGAACTCTTCGCCGCCCCAGCGGCAGAAGAGGTCATGGCTGTCGCGCACGGTCGAGTCGATCAAGGCGGCGACAGCGCTGAGCACCTCATTGCCGGCCGGGTGGCCGTGGGTGTCGTTGATGGCCTTGAACCGATCGATGTCGATCATCGCCAGGCTGACGGGTTTTCTGGCGAAGGTGCTGCGTTGAAGTATCCGTTGTGCCGGCACCCGGAATCCCACATCGGTGAGGGCTCGGGTGCGGGTGTCGGTGCGGGATTCTTCCCACCGCTGGACCAGCAGCTGTACGAATACGCCGATGGGCAGGAGCAGGACCGCCAGTTCGGGCGCGACGGTCAGGGCGATGGTGCCGATGAAGGCCAGCAGCAAGGCGAACCCGAAGAGCCAGTTGTCCCACCACGTTCCGACGGCATAGACGAACGTGGACTGTGTCTCTGGGGCCGGTCGCTGATTGTCGCGTGGAAAGCGGTAGGCCAGTGCACGCACTCCGCTGACGAGCACGGTCTGCGCGCCGTAGTAGGCGATGACGGTCGCACCCAAGCATCCTGCGACGGCCGGCATGTCGTGACGGCTCGTGAGGATCCCGGCGGCCAGCCACTGGGGGAGTGGGGTCGCACTGCTGACGAGGTGCACACACAAGACGCTGCAGATCATCGCGACGGTCGTGTGCAGCCACTTGAACAGGGGCTTGCGGGCGATGCGAAGCCGCTGAAGGCGGAGGGCCACGACGAGGATCGCCGCCAGTGCCGGCGGAAGCAGCACTGCCGCGGGCAACACCCAAATGCAGGTCATGTCGATGTGGGTGCTGTCGCCGTGGGCGGCGCGTCGTCTTTCCTCGTCAGCGCTGGTGATCGAGACGTGCGCGATTCCGCAGGCGAGCAGGATGGCCAGCAGCACGAGGTCGTGACCGGTGATGGTCGACGTCGTCGCGCTGGCGACGAGCCACGCCGCGACAAGGAGCTCGTCGACCAGCAGGAAGGCGATGGCCGGCCGGCTCCAGGTCCACAGCCGCCAGGAGCGCGCATGGGTCACCACCTGCGCGGCGTGACTCGCGGATCGCCACCAATCGGTGACAGTGTGTGTCAGACTGGAGAACGCGGACCGGCTCCGGTTGAGCACGCGGCGTGACGCGACTTGCCGGCTGACGGTTTGCGGTCGGGGTTGACCGTGCTGGAGCAGGTGGGGAGGTGCTGCGGCGTGTCCGAGTTCGTGCGGCACCGGAACCCCCTTTCTCGTCAGCGCGCAGCCGGTAGGAACGCGCGTGGACAGGTCGTGGCCGCGGCTGAGTGCCGCTCGTCGATGGCGGAGCGGCCGCCCACCCTGCGGCCGCCTCGACGGTTTCGTCCCGACATGAGTTGTTAGTTGATCACTGCGAAGGGAGGAACCTCCGTGGCTGACCGGGAGACCTGATCGGTGATCGGGCGTTCGCTGACCCCACCTTTGTCGATCAATCGCTTCGCTTTGTCGCCCGTCGTGTCGCTGCAACCGGCACGCGCGCGAACGCGGAAGCCCAGGCCATACGAAGGAGGTGCACCCATGGCTCAGCACCCATTGCGTGACCGCGAAACCTGACGGTGATCAAGGTCTGCGGTCAGCTGATTCCCACCTCCCCTCGAGTTTGCCTCGGCGAGAACGAGGTGCCCCGTGCAGGCGGAGTGAGCGCGGCGACCGCGACGACACCGCACAGTCCGGCTAGGGCGACCGCCATCGCGGCGGTCAGCACCTGGGCGAGCAAGCCGACGATGATGGCCGCGATGCCCTGGCTGACGCGCACGACCATGTTCTGCACGCCGTTGACCAGGCCTTGGTGTCCGTCCGGCGTCCGCGCGGTGATCTCACCGAGAGCGATCGGAAGATAGGCTTGTCCAGCGCCGGACACAGCGAGCAAGATCGCTGCTGTCCACCACGGTAGGGGCATCGCGAATATGACCAGGGGCGCGAGGCTCGCCATCGCCAAGGGCAACAACAACCTCTGTTGCGTCTGTCGTCGCTGACCTGCTTGCTTGCCCAGGCGTCCTACCCACCAACTGCCCGCGACGTAGCCGGCCGAATCCGCGGCGAACAGGATCCCGATGCACCAGGTCGGCGCTCCGATGCTGTCGACGTAGGGCACTACGACGGCCCGCAGCGCGACGGTCAACCCGATCAGGGCCAGGACCATCCACAGCGTCCTCAGCACGCGGTCGTTCCGAGCGTCCGTGATCACCGCGCGGAGACCAGGTCGTTGACCCGGGTTGCCGCTCGGAACCGGCTTGGGCGCACGGGGCACAAGGAATCCCACCAACCCGGCCGCGGCGGCAAAGGACAGAACGTCGAGGACCAGCGCGGGGGTCGTGCCGATCACGACGACGACCGCGGCCGCACCGACGAGACCGCCGAGCTGCCCGATCTCGCGGTACATCAGCAGCTTCGCGCGAGCCGACGTGTTCTGCTCGGCCCCTACGAGATTCGTGATCAACGCTCCCTGCGCCGCCTTGCCCAAGCTCTGCACGCCCGCGACCACCATCGCCGCGACCACGAGGACAGGCACGGGCATTCCTGGGATGGCCATCACCGCGACAACGCAGGCTTGTCCGACATAGCAGACGACCAGCATGTCGCGACGCGGATACCGGTCGGCAAGCCCGGAGAGGCGAACGGTCACCAACGGCGGCAGAAACGTGAGGCCGTAGGCGACGCCAGAAGCCGCGGCCGAGCCGGTGTGCGCGTAAACGAGCAACGCGATGACGACCTTGGCGAGCTGGTCTCCGAGTACCGATGTCAGCTCAGCGACCCACAACGCGCGAAATTGTGCCGACTGCAGGGAGACGCCGCCGACCGTCGAGACGCCGGGTGTGGTGTCCCTCGTGGGTGTGGACGGCTCATATGTGCGCCACTTATCCCGCCTGCGATACACATTGCCCCCAACCAATCCGTCCCCCCGGACCTTCGATCGCAACCTCTTATCGGTCCTACTCGGTGGCTCGTGAATCGTCAACGACACCAACCTGCCCCTATTTGATCTTGGAGGAGCGCCGCATCCGGCCTTCCGACTGACGTTGCTGACGCGCCGCGTTGGGAGCGCCCAGGTGAAACGCAGATTCGGTGATGGCGCGCGACGAATCTCGTTTGGTCGATTAATCGCGGGACGAAGCCGTTGTCTGGCAATCGATCCGCTGGTTTCACCCGAAAGGCCGACACGCTCTGCCCGGCGATCGCGAACAGCAATCGACCAGAGAGGGTGGATCGACAGACGCACGGGCTGCTTACGTCTGTCCCACGTGTGGACCTGCGAGCGCAGACGGCGCGGTAGTCCGCATCGTTGAGCGATGTACGCGGGGGCCATGGCCGCTACCGGGACAGGGGATGGCATCGCGGGCATCGATACGGCGCGCCAGAGGCGTTCTCACGATGACGTGTCCGCTCGTCACAAGTCCCGCACCAAGGCGGGCGTGGCGGCGTGGCCCCTCGCTTCCCCCGCGGCCGTTCAGCGTCGCCGGCGGTCTGGTTGAGCAAGCTGCGCAGTCGGGACCTCAGGACAACCACGAGATCGGCCGTGTCGCTGGCGGGCGTGACGAGAGCTTGCCGGATGTCGTCGGGCGGGCATCCTGCCCGGAGAGCCCGGGCGATGAGTTCGTCGAGCTGGTGGCGTGTCTCGGGCACGAGGTCGAACGCCAGTCCGAGGTCCGCGAGGACCGGTTCGGTTCGAACTCCGGCCTGCCAGGCGTCGCTGTCGTCTTGTGAGGATCCGGTCGTGTCGGTCGCAGGGGAGCCTGAGCGGCCGCGGATTCCCGACGCGGGTGCACGCGCGGATTGTTCATGGACGGTTAAGGACGGTTCGGGCGGCAGTGGTGCCGCCCCGGTGGCGCCTTCGTGCCGCCCCCGGGGCGGCATTCGTCCCGCGGGCGGCATTTCGCCGGGGCGGCATTTCGCCGCCCCGTTGTCCACAGATTTGGCCGGGTCATCCACAGGGCTGTCCACACGTGTATCCACAGAAGCGGCCGTCGGTTCCCTGTGCCGTTCACGGATCCCCGATGGCAGAGGGAGCTCGGCGTCGGTGGGGACACTGGTGAACGTGACCGTGTAGCGATTGGTACCGCCGGGACCCCTGCCACGTTCGATCACGATCAGGCCCTTGCGTTCCAGGCTTCGCAGGATCCGCTGCACCGTGCGCCGGTCGACGCGGGTGCGTGTCGTCAGACGATCGATGGACGGCCAGGCGTTGCCGCCGAGGTCGTCGGCGTGGTCGGCAATCGCCAGGAGCAGCAAGAGTTCCCCGCCCTTGACCGGGCTGTTGTCCCACACCCAGCTCATGACGCGGATGCTCATCAGTGCCAGTCCATCCGCGCAGCCCCTCCATCGCGTGTGCCCGCGTTGCGCCGGGCCGACCCGACGTGCGTCAGCTCGGCCCGGTCCTGACACGGCCGCCGCGTGACAGTGAGCACCACCGACTCGTCAACGCCGTCCCTTCGTCCACTCCGAGACGTCCACAGTGGAGTTGGTCACGATGGCTTGTCTGATGATGGCGTCGATAGGGCCTCGCGGAACGGAGTACCTTCCGCGTAGCCGGATGGCAGGGAATTCGCCTTCGCTGATCATGCGGTAGATCGTCATCTTCGACACCCGCAACTTCTCGGCGGCCTCGGCCACGGTCAACAGAGGTTCCTCTGCGCGGGCCGGGCGCGGCCCGTGGGGTAGCGCTCTGCGCTCCTGAGGTGACAGCGCCCGCTGACCGGGCGGAAACCCCTGAGCAGCGGTCGGGTAGCGCGGTGCGGGTCGAGGCTCGTTCACGATTCCCCCAAGCTCTGAACGGTGCGACCCAACATCATCGTCGGTGATGGAGAGGCTGCGAGTCAAGAAGAAGCACGAGGGAACGCAGGTATCGCCGAGACTTCGCTAGTACCGCACGACGACCCTTGGGGTCCACAGTGGATTGTGTGGCCACAGAGAACGTGGCGCTTGCCGAGGCCAGTCCTGTTGGAAACGCTGGCTTTCTGAGATGTGTGATGCGATTGTCGAACGGTCGGTAGCGCAGGTGGGTGCGCTGGTCTCGACACTTCGGTTGCGAACGATCCGCTGACGGTGCATAGCCCCGCTAGCTCAGCGTGGCATGCGCCACCGATTGGGGAATCGCCATGTCCCGCAAATCTGCTCACCCGCGTAGACGCCAGTCCGTGCACGACACGGATGACCTCGACCAGTCGGCGGCCAACCTGCTCCTTGACCACCCGAGTCGCCAAGCGCCCGCTCCCGGTGTGTGGCGGCCGGAACCAGGTTTGTGCGGTTGGCTTCTGGATCCGCGGCAACGGCTGGTACCTGCCTGGCTGGCCGAGCTCATCAACGGACATCTCCGTCCGCGCACGACCGGCGTGATCGCGCCCGCTATCCGCGTGGCCTGCAGCCACATCGACTGGGAGTTGGCGTGGCTGACCGACCCGGATCTGTTCTGGCGTGGACTCACATCGGTCGGTGCCGCGCCCGAACCAACCTGGCTGTGGGAGGCGAGTTCGACGGCGGCAGAGGCCGGTCGACGCTTGATCCTCGACGTGCAGATCGAGCCCGTCAAGGAATCCCACCTCACCCTCGACACTGGCGAAGGGCGAGCGAGTCGGGGCGCAAGCTACGAGCATGACGGCGACACGCAACCGGCCATAGTCGTCTACGGGGCCGGCATCGAAGGTGAGCTCCCCGACCCTCTGTGGGCTGCGATCGCACCGGTCCTGACAACGTGCGGAAGCACACTGTTCGAACCGCGGCATGATTATCTGAAGCACCTCGACGAATCGTCAACCGGACCACGTCCACCGTTCATACCGCGGTCACCATTGCCGGGCACTCGCCCCATAGGAACCCGTGTGGCACCCGAAGGTCGATTTGTCGGCGACTGGCCACACACCTGGTGGAACTACCCTCGATTCGCCACTCGAGCGCCTGGCTGCCTGTGCTCCGCGCACGCCCAACCGACCACGCAGACCAGCGAATTCGGGCCCGCCGGTGCGTCCGTCTGACGGCGGCTCTCCTTCAGCGACAGGGCCCGCCGGTCCTGTGGCCAACGAGACCACACGTACCCGCCAACCAGGTGGTGACGATCAGGAGGCCTGGTGCACGTTCGGTAATCGCGATAGACCTGATCAGGTACAACGTGACGCGGAGGTGATTACGAATGGTAGTCGACTGGACGAAGTCGGCGAGGTCCGGACATCGATCCAGCGGCACCTGCCGACCGCTACGCAGGCCGGGTCCACTGCATCGCTCGACGCAGTGCCAGCCGCCGTCATCGTGCGACTCGTCGCCCTGAAGCCGGTAGTCCGGGCGTCCCATACGCCGTCCGGGGCGACGGAAACCAGAATGCGCTTTTACCAGATCTGTATTCATTCCATGGGTCGATCAATCAGTAGTCGGGGGAAACCGTGGACCAGCAATCACCAGTGAGCGTCCGGCCGGACATCACCCTCGGTCAACCTTCTCGAGGTGACGTGGTCCTCCGCTGGGAAACCGATTCCAGCTGGGCTCACGCTGGTATTTACGACGGCAATCGTGTGTGGTTCCTGACCTTCGTGCACCTCCCGAGATCCGACGTCGAGGCTGTCGCCCGGCGCGCCGAACAAGCCGGATGGACGGCCGTACATGTCCAGGGCGGCTCCGATGCTCCACTCGCTCGAGTTGCCGAGCACGAGGCGTGGCGCGAACTCTGGATCCGGCGCGAGGGACCGGGAGTCGAGATCGCCGATGCCGACCGTCCGGCATGCGTGGTGATCACATGATTCAGCCGTCGATGGACGAGCGCCGCTCGAGCGCATGTCCGCAACCAACCTGCCGACGCACGGTATTCACGCCGCCGGCTCCTGAGCCGACCGATCACGACGAGCTCGACGGATACCCGACTCCGTCGCCACCGCAACAGCTCGCCGCGTCGGTCGAGCTGGTTCCGCCGCTCGCGCCCGCGACCCCGGGCGGCGGAACCAGCGGTCCCAACGACGCCCCCGCGCTCGGAGCGTGGACGACCTGCACTCGCCAGTCATGCCGAGGCGCGGCGGTCGCCTTTCGCGTCATGAACCGGCTGGGTCGCGTTGCGCAGACGCTGAATCCCTTGACCTATCTCGCCGTCGCGTTCCTCGTTGTCGTCGCAACCCTTGCCGCATCACTGACGAGCGTCCACACAGGACTAACCAGCTGCCTTGCGCCCGACGCTCTCACCGCGGGCCCGTCCGCCTTCGCCATGCTGTCCGCCTACTTGCAATGGTTCTGGCACAACGCATCAACGCTCGCGCTGCTGGGCCTTCGCATCCAGCCTTGAGCCGATCTCGGCGTACCACCCGAATCTCCGTCACTGTGCCCGTCTTGAAGGGAACGTCGTGAGACGACCAGCAACGTCACCGATCGCCGTTACGGCGAGCCGCACCGTGACGGCACGCAGCGGCCCGACCGGAGGGCCTACTCCAGTGCTCGTCGCGGTCATACGCGCGACCATGCGCATGGCCGTTTGCTTGGCCGTCGTGACCACATCGGGCCTCAGCGTCACGACCACTGCGCCAGCCGCGGCCATCCCCGGACCGATCGGACCGGATGGCGAAGCACTGCGCGTACCGGTCAGCGGCAGCGTGCCGGGATGGGTTGCCCATGCCGTTCGCCTCGGGAGCACCAACCCCAGCGACTTGCGACGCATCCGCATCGCACTGGCACCACGCGACCCTGGCACGGCAGAGCGCCTCGCCCACCAGGTAAGCACCCCCGGCACGCGCGACTACCGGAGATTCGTCACCTCCGACCAATGGCGCGAACTATTCGGCCCGGACGCACAGACCATCAAGAGGGTCCGCGGCTGGCTACAGGACTCAGGCCTCAACGTCGAGAACGCTGCTCCCGGAACCTCGACGGTCGCGGCGACCGGGACCGTCGCAGACCTGGAGCACCTGTTCGGCGTGCGCCTGGACCGGTATCGGCTCGGGACCACAACCCTCGTGGCCGCAGACACCGATCCAGAGGTACCTGGTGGCCTACGGTCCGCGATCACAGCGGTGCTCGATCTCGACGACACCCAACGCCTTGCTGAGCCGGCCGTCGCCACGCCGGCAACCGCCGAAAGATGGCCGAGTCCCTCGACACCCCATGCATCCAAGGCCACTTCGGGGGCGACTCAGTGCGCGACCTCGTGGTCAGCAGCGAACAACAGTGCCGTGCCGCAACGATACCGGTCCTCTCGGCAATCCAACCGCCTCTGCGGCTACACGCCCAGCCAAGTCCGCGGAATCTATGACCTCGCGCCGAGCGCGACCGGGGCTGGACAACGTGTCGGGCTCATCGGTGCCCACACCGACCAGCAGGCACCCGCCGATGCCGACCGATGGGCCACTGCATCCGGACTGCAGGCACTGGCGCCCGGCCAGTACCAGACAGCGTCCACGTCGAACCATCGGCCGTCCGATTGCGCTGTCGCGGCATGGGCCCTGACCCAGGTACAGGCGATCGAGGCCATCCGCACGATCGCTCCGGCCGCCGACATCACGTGGTACGGCTCGAGCGATTGCACCGACGTCGACGAGGCGCTCGAACGGGCCGTCACCGCCGACCAGGCATCCGTGCTCAGCCTCGGCTGGACGGCACCGGAGAGCTGGTACAGCGCGACCCTGCGCAACCACATCGACCAACTCCTAATCAGGGCCGCTGCCCAAGGCCAGACGGTCGTGGCAGCAACGGGGAACAACGGAGACAACAGCCACATCACCGGACACCCCGAGCCGACCTACCCGGCCAGCTCGCCGTGGATCACCGGAGTCGGCGCCACGACGGTCGCCGCCGACCCAACCGGTCGTCCCATGTTCACTGCCGGCTGGGAATCCGCTGCCACCACAGAGCATCGCGGCCGCTGGAGCCGCACCGACAGCAACACCTCGTTCGTCGGCGGCGCAAGTGGTGGCGAATCCCAGGTCTACAAGCAGCCGGACTACCAAGCGGATCTGATCGCCGCCGGCCACCGCTCGACACCGGACATCGCGATGCTCGGTGATCCCACCACCGGCATGCGACTGGGCGCCGGGATGCCGAGCGGCTACCGATCCTTCGCCGCTGGCGGCACCGCGCTAGCAGCGACGCTATTCGCCGGCGCCGTGGCCGACGCGTTGCAGCTCTGCAGCGAAACCGATCAGACGAGCGTCCCGACTCGTGCAGGTCTACTCAACCCCACGCTCTACCAACTCTATCGCGACGCAACCGTCCACAGTGGTCCGATCTTCGATGTGCAGCCGACTGCGGCGGGGATCTGGACACCCGAGGTCTCCACGACCTCCGTCGGGAAGCCCAGTCAACAACACCACGGCTCATATCTCATCGAGGTCGACGGGCGACCACAAAGCTTGCGCAGCGCGCCCGGCTGGGACCCAGTCACCGGACTGGGAACCCTCACTGCGGGAAGCCTTCCCACGCTGGTCTCAGAGCCACACCTCAACCTCTTGCATTGGCCACACAGAGTAGGTCCCTTCCTGCTGCCCGACGGCCAGAACTGGCTGACTTGGCTCTACCGCGTGCTCGCGATCGCAGCGACATCACCCGACGTGAGACCCACCGGCCACAACCACGGTGCCCGACCTCTCGCGGCGCGACCGCCGCAGCACGCGACCTTCCACGAATAGCAGCGAACACCTAAGCCACAGGGAGAACCGCGATGCCATCCGACCACACACCGCACCCAACCTCGAGGCGACCGTCGAATGACGGTCGATCGGCCCGACGAGCCCCGCACCGCAACCGACAGGACTCGCACGGCGCCGATCCGTCCGCGGGGCGGCGCAGGAGTTCACCCACATCGCCCTGCGCCGCCCCACCCGACACCTCCGGCGGCAAGATTCCCTCCTTCGGGCAGGCGAAGCCGGCCTCCGCGCGCCTCTCTCTCGCATCAGAGCGAGTCACGTCGCGTGCGCTGTCCGGTGTGCTTCAGCTGATAGTCGCGATCACCTTGCTCATCGTCCCGATCAACATCGCCGGCGCCCTCGCCGCACATGCCGTATAGCGGCCTCGACACACCACACAGGACGGTCATCATCATGATCACCAATCCGCACGAGCATCACTGGCCACACGGTCAGAGCGTTCGCCGTGGACGGCATCGGGTTCAGCGTCCCGTACGCCGCCCGCGGTTCGTCAGCACGAGCGCCACCACCGTCGCCTTGGCGACCATCGTCTGCCTCGCCACGCTGCGCGCCACCACCCGCGTTCGAGCGGGTGACACCTCACCGGCGTCGTCAACGACCCGATGAACCGACTCGCTCAACAAGCCATGCGTTCAACTAGATCGACCGGGGAACCACCATGCGCAAAACATCTCTCACCATCGCCACCGCGCTCGTACTCGCCATCGGCGGTGCTCTCACGGCATGCACCGGCGACTCGGACACCACCGCAGCACAAGAGCACGACGGATCCGGGTCGTGGCTTGATCAGGTGCTTCCGCGCCTGACCGCCAGCCTGCCACCGTCAACACCCGGACAACCCCAGCAGCCCGACACAAGTCCCGGTGCCGGCGCGACTACGCAACCGCCCGGGCCGCCGCCTCCGCCCGCGACACCAGCGGACGCGACCAGGGCCAAGCTCAGAGCGATCGACCTCTGCGCGATGCACAATCCGCCAGCCGCAACCACGATCGTCAAAGGTGAGGTGGCGGACTCCCTGCTACCCAGCGACGACTTCAACGACTGCACATTGAACCTGCACCGCGCCGACAAGCTCGTACCCGACTACACCATGGCGATCGGTGTCGATGCCGTCGACCAGGACACAATCCAGCAAGGACAGCCACTGCAGATCGCTGGACTGAACTTCTACAGCAGGCAGCAGACCGGAACCAACGACGAGCACGAGACGAGTCCGTGTGTCGTCTACCTTCCCCAGTCCGACGGGTATGCCCTGTATCTCCAGGTCGAACCTCCCATTGATCCCGTCGACGGGGCCATGCACGTCTGCGATGTGGCCGTTGCGTATCTCAAGGCAACCGCCGAACGCTGGCGCACCCCGCCCACCCGCGCCGAGCACCGGACCGACCCAGCCCTCGATCTCGCCGCCGCCGATCCCTGCGCGGCCACCGGCATCCTGACCGCTCTGGGCGGCGGACGCGTCGCTCATGCCGACCTGCACCAGTGCCTCTACGCCTCACCACGGCAATCCACAGACGGCACCGGTGCCGGCGCACCACTGAAGATGGTCGACGTCCGCTACGAGCTCGACAGTCCCGACACCCTCACCGGCGACGACGACGCCACCTACAAACAAGCGGCCATCGCCGGGATGCCGGTCGCACAACACGACTCGCACAGCGCAACCCAGGGTTGCCTCACGCTGTTCCGGATCGGCAGCGTCAGCGTCACGATCGACGAGAACAGCTCAGAGCCGCCGTGGGTCCAGATCGTCGAAGTCACGGCGCCGACCTGCGCGCTGAGCAGTCAAGCAGCCGCGGCCGTCATCTCCACAGTCCGCTGACCGGGCACGCCTCGCTGACCTCGCAACCACTCATTCGGAGGCTCGCCATGCCATCTGAGCTTCCCCCTGTTCGCCGGACACCTGACCTGAGGTGACCCCCGGTCACCAGGGAGGATGTTCCGATGCCTGCACCACACCCGCCTGAGTTTCGTCAGCGTGCCGTCGAGCTGGCCCGTCTCGGCGACAAGCCGGTCGCCGCGCTGGCGAAGGATCTGGGGATCAGCGAGTCCTGCCTGCGCAACTGGATGACCCAGGCCAACGTCGACGAGAGCGGCTCGGCCACCAAGCTGACCAGCGCGGAGAAAAAAGAACTCGCCGAGCTGCGCCGCAAGAACCGGCAACTGGAGATGGAGAACGAGATCCTGAAACGCGCCGCGGCGTACTTCGCGCGGGAGAACATCCTCCCAAAGTAACCTTCCCGCTGGTCCATGAACTGGCCGCAGACGGCATCGACGTCGCGGTGGCCTGCCGGGTATTGAACGTGTCCCGCTCCGGATACTACGAATGGCGCGACCGGCCGCCCTCACCCGGAGAGGAGGAGAACACGGTGCTGCTGAAACACATCGAACAGATCCACGCCGATTCCCGCGGCACCTACGGCTCGCCACGGGTGCACGCCGAACTCACGCTCGGGCTGGGCATGCCCGTCAACCTCAAGCGGGTCGAGCGGCTCATGCGTGAGGCCGGCATCCAGGGCCTCTACCGTCGCCGGCGCCACCGCACCACGGTCCGTGACCCGGCCGGGCAACCCAGCGCCGACCTGGTCAACCGCCGGTTCACCGCCGACGCCCCGGACCTGTTGTGGATCACCGACATCACCGAACATCCCACCGAGGAAGGCCGGGTCTACTGCGCCGCGGTGATGGACGCCTATTCCCGGCTCATCATCGGCTGGTCCATCGCCGATCACATACGCACCGAACTGGTCACCGACGCTCTCGGCATGGCCATTCTCCGCCGCCAACCCGATGACGGCAAAACGATCCTACATTCCGACCACGGCTCGCAATACACGTCATGGGCTTTCGGGCAACGCCTCCGCGCGGCCGGACTGCTCGCGTCCATGGGAACGATCGGCGACTGTTACGACAATGCTATGATGGAATCGTTCTGGGGAACGCTTCAGCTCGAACTTCTCGACTCGAAAACCTGGAAAACCCGCGACGAACTTGCCAACGCGATATTCGAATGGATAGAGTGCTGGTACAACCCGAAACGGAGACACTCCAAGATCGGGATGCACAGCCCCGTCACGTTTGAGGCCCTCAACCAGCCACCAGACGCGCTGGCCTGACCTCACACCCGCCGTGTCCGGCGAACGGGGGGAAGCTCAATCGCCACGATCGAAACACCTAAACGTTCTTCTGGGAGCCGTCGTCCTCACCGGACTCGCCCTGGGTGCCGTCAGTTGCACCACGACCGTCCCCGGGAACCCGGTCACCGCGCACACCACATCAAACCGCGCGAACGCGAAACCGGGGCAGCAGCACGCGCAGCATCTCGGCGACCTGGACCCGCTGCCGGACCCGACAACTCAAGGCGCACCGTTCGACCCATGCTCGATAGTGCACTGGAGTGACTTTCCTGAAGGAGCACGCGACGCCAAGCAGCCGCGCCCCACGCGTGAACGAGTCGACGTCAGCAAGTTCGGCGCCCGATGCACCTTCGAGGCGACCAAACCGACACGCTCGAACCCGAACTCCACCGTGCTCGTCGCGTCGGTCGCCTGGTTCAAACCCCGGCAACTCACCCCCGGAGCCTCGGCCAACCCACCCTCAATCGACCACCCCTACGCCGGGAAACCCGGATGGCGCAAGGAAGAGACACTCGACGGTGTCCACTCGTGCATCAGCTACGTCGTCCTCGCCGGTGCCAACATCGCTGCGGTCGGCGTGGTCAACACCCGGTATCCCGACGTGCCGCCTTGTTCGATCAGCGACACCCTCGCGGGGACCGTCGCCCAACGCGTGCCCTGACTCAGGCTCCGACCGGCCCACCCGTCCGGGCGGACCACCGATCCCGATCACCATCGGTAGCCGAACCGGGCCCTGATGACCCGGCCTGGGCCTCATCACACCGCGAATGAAGTGTGCGTTTGTAGCCCCATGTCATCACCGGTGGTGCGCAGCTACGTCGATGGGGTGATCACCAACAAACATCAACATCGCTGCCCACGCCCCTCACTACCGTTCGAGACTCGTCAGCGACCACGTCGGTCCCCGAGACCGAGGAAGGACCAGAACCGTGACGGCTCGGCGTACCACCCGGTCGTCGGCCGGACAGGCCATCCACACACCGAGCGACCCCACTACAGCAGCGTCAGCGTTCGGTGCCGAGATGCGGCGCTGGCGGCAGGCTCGCGGCATGACCTTGGCCCAGTTGGCCGCGCGGGTGTGCTGGGAGAAGAGCTACATCGCTCGCGTCGAACGAGGAGACCGAACGCCGAAGCTGCAGTTCGTCCGGGACTGCGACGCCGCGCTCGCCGCCGAAGGGCGCCTGGTGGCGATCTGGAGCACCGAGCACAGCGCCCTGACCCCCGCCCAGCTGCCCGCGGCACCACGCCACTTCGTCGGCCGCCTCGACGACATCGCCCTCCTGGACGCCGCGGCCAACGATGCGCGTTCCAGCTCGGCGACAAGATCCTCCGCGCCGCTGGTCATCGCGATCGACGGCCCGCCCGGCTCTGGCAAGACCGGTCTCGCCCTGCACTGGGCGCACCACAACAAATCCGCCTGGCCAGACGGACAGCTGTACGTCGACCTCAACGGTTTCGCCCCGACCCGATACCCGGCGGCCAGCGCCAGCGCGGTCCTCGAGTCCTTCTGCCGGACCCTCGGGGCAGATCCCCAGACACTGCCGCGCACCGAGAGCGAACTCGCCGCCCACTACCGGTCGCTCATCGCCGGCCGCAGGCTCCTCGTCGTCCTGGACAACGCACTGGACGACCGCCAGGTCGTGCCCCTGCTACCCGGTACTGGCAGCTGCGCTGTGCTCGTCACCAGCCGCCGCGTCCTGTCCGGACTGGCCGTTCACGCCGACGCCCACCGCCTGCACCTGAGAGATCTCACCGTCTCCGATGCCCACCAACTGCTGGCCACCGTCATCGGCGAGGGCCCCGTGGCCGCCGAATCCGACGCCACAACCGATCTGATCACGCTCACCGGCCGCACACCCCTCGCGCTGCGCATCGCCGCCGAACGCGTCACCGCCGACCACGACCACGCCATCTCCGAACTCGTCGACGACCTGCGCGCCGCCGCCGACCGCCTCGACGGGCTCGACGGCTCCGATGGCCTAGATGAACTTGACGGGTCCGACGGCCGGAACCGGCGCCCCGTCACGACGCACGCCGGCGGCCTCGGTGGTGAAGAACTCGCAGCCGACATCGGCCCCGGTAGCGACACGGGCATCCGCGCCGTGTTCAGCTGGTCCTACCGCACGCTGTCACCACCGGCGGCCCGCTTGTTCCGGTTGCTCGGCCTGTTCGGTGGGCCGACCATCTCCACAGACGCTGCGGCAGCGCTCGCCGACCTGGACCTCCGGGCAGTCCAGAAGGCCATCCGGGTGCTGCGCCACGCCAACCTGGTCGAGCCCGCCGGGCGCGACCGGATCGCCCAGCACGCACTGATCCGCACCTACGCCTACGAGCTGGCGCACCGGCTCGACGCCCCAGAGGACCGCGACCGCGCGGTTCGCCGACTGACCAGCTGGTACGTCTACGCTGCTCACCAGGCCAGCCACGCTCTCGGGCCGTCCACCCACCCGATGACTCTCTCCTCGAGCGACGACCACACCCCGAGGATGACCTTCACCGCGCAGACCGCGCTCGCGTGGTTCGACGCGGAGCTCCCCAACATGGTGCCCGTCACCCGCCTCATGATCAGCAAAGGGCCGCCGGGAGCGGCATGGCAATTCTGCGCAGGCCTGTTCGGCTATCTCAACCGGCGCAAGCCGTGGACGATCTGGCGCCAAACCCACGAACTGGCCATGCTCATCAGCGAACACCAAGACGACTGGCGCGGCTACGCCCTGGTCACCACAAGCTTCGCCGAGGCGCAGCGCCAGGTCGGCGACCTCAAGGACTCCCAACACCTCTACGACCTGGCAATACAAGTCAGCACAAGACACGACGACCCGCACAACACGGCACGCGCACTGGCCGGCTGCGCCTACCTCGCCATCGACTGCGGCGACTACGACGCGGCCCGCGACTACGCGCGCCACGCCCTCAACCTCACCCGGAGCCTCGGCGACTCCACCGGCGAGGCCGTCTCCCGCGTCGCGCTCGCCCGCGCACTGAGCCATCGTGGCCGCCACAACGACGCACGACGGCTTCTCACCAACGCCATCCGGGCCCTGCGCCAGCACGACGACATCCACCGCACCGCCCTGGCCGTCAGCAATCTCGCCGAACTCGCCGCGACCACGGGGCACCTCAACGAAGCGGCCGACTGGTTCGCCACCGCAGCTACCTATGCCGCGGACGCCGGCGATCACTGGAGCGAGGCGCGGCACCGCCTGCGCCTTGGTGACATGCTGCGTCAACTCGGCGACGACGCCGGCGCTCGCGATCAGTGGCTCGATGCAGTGGCCTACTGCCGCGACCTCGACGACACCCGTGGCTACCGCGACGCCGTGCAACGCTTGGATCAACTGGACTAGACGGCGCATGCCTACCCGATCCTGCATGAACCCTGCGGTGCTTTCCTAGTGCGACAACGTGACGCGATGGGCAGTCAGCAAGATCGTAGTGCTGACCCTCCGCGCTACACGAACAGTTAGACATCAGATTGGTGTTGGCGCTGTCATCATCGGCGATGGTCAATAGGACGGAGGTCGACGAAGCCGGAACAGATCCACGAGTTCCTACGTGCCTGCCGGCTCTCGCATGCGCAGACCCGAGCTGGTTCTGCAGCAGCTACCGCCGCACGTCGTCAACGGCGTTCCGGTTTCTCCGGCGCAATTCCTCAGCAGTCCCGCAGGGCCAACAACTGCGCCGCCCGCGCGGACAGGGTCGGGGCGCCGATCGCGACCGCCTCGCGCAGGGCCGCTGTGCTGCCCTCGACGTCCCCGCGGGTCTCGAGTTCGTGCGACCGGTTCAGTAGGAACCGCGCCCGTTCTTCCGGCAGGCCGCGGGTTACGCGGTCGTGCAGCGCCTGAGCCTTCGCGTGCTCGCCCCGCTGCGTCAGCACCACGTCCAGCTTGGCCACCGCTTGGCGGACGAAGACATCGGTGCCTTCTTCGGGGGCACGGGTGCCGGAGTCGACCGCCCATTCGTACCGGGCGATGGCCTTGTCGACCTCGCCGTGATCTTCATGCAGTTGTCCCAGGGCAAGGGCCGCCCGCAGTGACCACGCCGGGTGCCCGGACTCGATGGTCCGCCGATAGTGCTCGCGGGCCGCGGCGTCGTCGCCCGCATCCCGGGCCAGCATGCCCAGGTTCCACTGACCTGCCGGTGCGGCGTGCAGGTCGCCGGAATCGGCGGCCCGCTGGTATGCGCGCCGGGCGCTGTCGAGGTCGCCGCCCTGGTGCAGGCGACGACCGGTGTCGATGGCGTGTCGCGATTTCCGCCGGAAGAAGGCCACTCACTCAGGTTACCCGAGGCCAAGGCGGTGCGGCTGAGCCGTTCCAGGAGCTTCGGGTAGCTCATTCCGTCGGCTCGCCGAAGCATTGGCCACAGCTCCCGCCGGTCAGCCCCATAAAAGCGCACGGCAGGAAGATAAAGACATCGAGTGAGCTATGCGCAGCGACCGTCCGCCCGGCGAAATTGGACCAACGCCAGTTAGCCCGGCTATTGGGCGCGCACAACGGAGAATTGCCGGACTTAATGGCTCTGTTGAGATACTACGAGGGACGGCAGTCACTCAGCCACGTGCACCCCGCGCTGCTGGCGACGGTGGACGACCGCGTGCGGCAGGCGGCGATCAACTGGCTGCGGCTGGTAGTGGACGCGCTGGAGGAGCGCATCAACCTTGATGGGTTCCGACTTTTCGATGACGTAGGTGGCATCATTGCTTTCGCGCCGGACCGGTCATGGCCCTCAGCTGCTGCCGGTGGCGAGACCAAACCCATGCGCCCGGCTCGTGGTCGCTTCCGACCCGCCGCGTCCTACGGGACAGTCCGAAGTCGACACCTGCCCGTCGTCCTTCATATGCGGCACCAGCCGCAAGAGCGCCGCCACGTCCGCACCCATGAAGCTGGCTCATACCAGCGTGTTGGCGGGGCGAACGTGGCGGCGGACTACGATCAGAGGCGAAATGCTAGGCGGGAACGTTGGCGTGGATCCAAGCGCTGGCAGCGGAACTGAACGCCGCCGCGTTGCGAGCCAGCTGCAGGTCGTGACCCGCGCCAGGAAGCACGAACGTCGTCAAGGAGGCCGCGGACGGATACGCAGGTCCTTCCGCGCGTTTCAGGGCAGCAGCGCTGGAGCAGTCCGCCCCGCCTGGGGCAGGGGCGCAGAAGATCCCGTCGGACTGTCCGACCGCGACCATCACCGGCGCGGTGATGCCACGGCCGGCCTGCAGGATGAAACCCTTCACCACGACGTCGACGAGCTCCTTGCCCGGAACGACGTCCTTCGTCGCTTCATCCCGTTGCACGACCGCGGGATCCACGTCGCCAGCGGCATGGAAGGCGGGGCCACGGCGGCCAGGGATCGTCGTCAACGACAGCGGGTCAGCGCCGAGACCGAAGGCGGGATCCAGCAGTGCCGGGTACACATCCCGGGTGAGGATCGTCAGCAGCGACGCGACCGGCATGCTGTGCAGCAACCCGGTGAGCACGACCGCGTCGGCGTCATGCCAACGGGATTCCTCGAGGATCGTGATCAACGAACCCATCGAGTGCCCCATCACGACGACCCGACGCCACGGCTTCGACCCGATCTGGCCCGCCCGCAGCAACTGCACCAGCCGGTGGACGACCTCGGCCTCGAGGTCACCGCTCAACGCCAGACCCGATGGGTGGCTGCTTTGCCCGGTACCGAGCCGATCGATGGCCAAGGTCGCGTAGCCAGACGTATTTGCGTCGTGCACATACGACGGGCCGCCGGGGAAGTCCCAGTACAAGGAGTTGTAGGTGGCGCCGGGAACAAGAACCTGGATGGTCGTCGCCCCGCTCGGCGCGCACAACCGTCCGTGGACCTGCCACCGCGCCGCGGACTGCTGAATCGGCACGGTCACATCCCGGCACGCCGCGGCGTTGACGTCTGACGCCATGGCGCCTGCGGGTGCCACAGGCTGGACGCCGAGGCCGACCGCCGAAACCAAGACCGCCACCAGACTGCGCAGCCCACGACGTCGCCGGTCGCGCCGCATTGCGGACACGCCCAATCGTGCCTTCTCCGCATGAACAGAATTCACTCTGCCCCCAGTTGAATCGACCTTTCACCCACCCGTCGTGAGTCCACGCAAGACTGGCATTCGCATCAGCCCTTCAGAACCGTGCCGTACGCGACCGGCCGCAGTTGTCGTGGCCTAATGGTGGCCACTATTGGCCACGCCGCGCCGAATGCCGACCGTAAATGTGGCTGGTCGGGGCGTTGCGCGCCCAAGAAATGGCCACAGCGCCCGCGCGGGGGCGACAACCTGCCGACGCACCTTCATGGTGGGTGGTGCGCGGTAGAGACGGCATAGGGGGTCTCGCGACCGGTCAAGCCGAACGTGAGCGTCCTGGCAGCGAGCGTATGCGCCGCTGCTCCGCGCAAGGCCAAGGGCCACGTCTTCCCGCGTGGCCCTTGGCTCGTTTTCCGGTACGGCCAGCGCGTGAATCGACTAAGGGAGCCTTGCGATGGCTGTTCTTCCTGCATCTGGAGACTCCCAAATCCCGGATGGTTCCAGAGTGTCGACGGCTTTGACGTGGCTATCCATAACTCGTACGTTCGGGTCATTGATGTCGGCCGTTCGTATACGGTCACAACACGGAGGAGAAGTGTGGGTAGGAATAGAGCACGGCGTATCGCAACGGTGATCACTTCGGCTGCCTTGGCCGGCGCTGCGGCGTTGACGATCTGATAGCAGGCGGATTCCGGCTGCCCGTCGGGGTGGCGCAGCGAACGGTCGCCGATGCCCTTGCCCCGCTGTCAACCCGCTTCGCTGGGGTTGACAGCGGTGCGGGCACCGGCGCCGATCGCCTGCGTCCACCCGACAGGGCAGCACGGCGATCGAACCCGATTGAGGGAAGTGCCGACTGGACCTGCCGGGGTCGTGGCGAGATCCGCTCGCCACGACATCATCAGAAAGGTCCGATCGTGAGTGCACAGACGTGGAGAGGCGCACAGATTCTGGAGATCGACCCGCGGGAGCTGGTCTTGGAAGGCAATCCGCGGACGGTCGACGACATCGAAGCAGCCCGGCCCGACCTGGCCAGCGTGGAACAGCACGGCGTCCTCCTCCCCGTGGTGGCCCATCGCGATCACAATGGAAAGTTGCGCGTGAAGGATGGGTTCTGCCGAACCCTGACCGCCATCAAGCACGTCGACCGGCACCCGACCATCCCGGTACTGGTCACCGACACCGATGACGAGCCGCACAGCCGTCGCCTGATCCACCAGTGGATCCTCAACGAGCACCGCCAGGGATTCGGCGCCGCCGACAAGGTGCGAGTGCTGGAACAACTGTCGTTGTCGGGGATGTCCGAGGACGCCATCGCCTCGGAACTCGTCACACAACCAGACGACGTCGTGGCCGGCCTGAAGGTCGCTCGAAGCGCGAAGGCGGTGCAAGTTCTCGTTGAGCACCCGCAACTCGACCTCTTCCAGGGAGCCGCGGTCGCTGAGTTCGACGACGACGAGAATGCGCTGGCCGAGTTGCAGCAGACCCTGGACTCGGACCCGGACGGCTTCGACCACCGGGTATCGCGCCTGCGCCAAGACCGACAGGAGCGGGAACTCGTCGAGGCCGAGACCAGCAGGCTCACCGAACTGGGACTGGCCGTTGTCGATGAACACACCTCGGAGTTCTTCCCGCTCACCAGTCTGATGAGCAAGGATCGCGAGCCCCTGACCTCCGACGACCACGCCGGTTGCCCAGGCCAGGCCGCCACCGTCCGCATCACCTACGCCGGCAGCGTGCACACCACCTACGGCTGCCTCAACCCCGAACGGCACGGCCATCTCAACCGGCATCGTGCCAGGAACGGCAATGCCTCACGGACCATGACAGAGCTCGACAAGGCCGAAGCTCGCCGCGTCCGTGAAAACAACAAGGCATGGCGAGCAGCGCTCCCGGTCAGGCGGAAGTTCTTGCAGAACCTCGTGCGAGGCAAGGCGGCCCCGAAACGCGTGTACCAGCACACGCTCACCGCCCTGCTGCAGAGCGACTCGCAGCTGCAGGCCGGCATCGGATCCAAGTCGACGCTTGCCAGCCAGCTGCTGGGCCTCAAGCGGCCGGCACCTGGACGTCGGCACCCAATTCTGGGCAAGGCCGGTCGTGCGAGCGCGGCAGACCTGCAGATGATGATCCTCGCCGTCATCCTCGGCGCGTTCGAGCAGCGGTACGACTCCGACTACACGGTCAACACCTGGCGATCGCCCTACGACGACGACAAGCTCTATTTCGCCGCGCTGCGCGACCTCGGCTACAAGCCGTCCCTGGTGGAACAGCTGGTCCTCGATCCCACCGTCGACGCCGACCAGTGGCCGCATCTCGCCGAGCCCGCCGCCGCCGCTGAAGACGACGCGGACACCGACGACGAATCTTCTGGCGAATCTGTGGCCGCCTGACCGTCGCCGCAAGCGACCGCTGTGGTCGCTCCGGCCGGGTGCCGTCGCGGTACGGAACCGCCGGCACCCGGCCCCGATCGACCCGACCCACACCGATCGCCGCCCGCACGCGGCATGTTGATCGGAGCAACCATGAACAGCCCGAGCTCGCCCGCCAACCCCGCCGAGCACAGGGAAACCTTGCTGTGTGCAGCATTGGCTGCCGCCGACGCAGGTCACTTCGTCTTTCCCTTGGCTCCGATGTCCAAGAAGCCGGCGTTTCGCCGGTGGCAGGGCGCTGCCACCCGCTCCGGCGACTTGATCCGAGAGCAGTGGGCACGGCGCCCCTTCAACATCGGAATCGCCTGCGAGCCAAGTGGTCTGTACGTGATCGACCTCGATGACGGGCACGGCCACCAACCACCGCCCGGATCGGAAGGCGCCGCCCATGGCCGTGATGTCCTGACCCGGTTGGCGGCGGCCGCCGGAGAACCTTACCCATCGGACACGTTCACGGTGACAACGCCGACGAACGGCGAACACCTCTACTTCGCGATGCCCGCGGGCCACGCCAAGCTGCGGAACACCGTCGGACGTCTCGGCTGGCGCATCGACACCCGCGGAATCGGCGGGTATGTGGTGGCCGCCGGCTCCGTGCGTCCGGGCGGGTCGTATGTCGTCACCAACAACGCCTCGATCACGCGCCTGCCGCAATGGCTGTTGGCCAAGCTCACCACGCAGCCGCTGGACGAACCCGGCCGGATACCGCTGCCACACGCCGCTCCGATCCAGCGCATGGACGCGTACGTGGCTCATGTGGCGCACAACGTCCGGCACGCCGAGCCCGGAACCCGGCACCACACCCTCAACCTGGCCGCCTACACCCTGGGTCGGCTGGTCGGCGGCGGCGAACTGCCCCACCACCAGGCGGTCGCCGTGCTGAACGAGGCCGCCGCCGCGCACCTCGGAGTCGACGAATGGACCCTCGCCGAGGCCAAACGCACGATTCACGACGGATTGGCCGCAGGCATCAAACATCCCCGCGAATTGTCGTCCCAGCCGACGACACGACCGGAGTCCCATCAGCGGCACCGGTCCACAAAGGAGCGTCACCGATGACCGTCAACCGTGCCCTGCACACGATCACCACGTGTTCGGAGGACGGACGAGCATGGTCCGCCGAACCGCACCGGACCCTGGGCTCGCTCGTCGCAATCACCACAACCATCCACATCGGTCACACGCCAGCCACCATGGTCGATGGATTGGCTCCCATGCAGACAAGAGAGTTCGTCGACCGCGTTCGAGCGGCGGTACGCAACAGCGGCTCACAGTGGCCAGACGGCCTCATCCACATAGATGTGGCACCACGCGCTCTGATCAAGCAAGCCTCGTCGCATGACCTCGCGGCCGCGTGCGCGGTCATGGCAGCTGCGGGCTTTGCCTCACCCGAACCACTGAAGAAGACGCTGCTGCTTGGCGAACTCGCCATCCATGGGGGGGATCCGCCACATTCCCGAGATCGCTTCCCGACTACGAGCAGCACGCCATGCCGGGTTGATCCGCGCAGTCGTCCCGTCCGTCGACGAAGACGAGGCATCCACGGTCACCGGGATCGAGATCTTCGGCGCAGCGCAGCTGGCCGACGTCCTCGCATGGATGGACGGGGACGGCGCCGCGCTGACCCACATCCAGCACGTCGACGACCGCGACCGCCACGGAGACAGTGGAAACACCGGAAAGGACCCGAGATGAACGTCCACGGCCACCCCGCGAACACCGGCGCCCGGCGCGACGACGACGACGAAATCAGGCAGGCGCGGGCCTACCTGATGAGCATCACGGAACCACCGGGCCACGCGTTGCGGGCATTCGTGCAGATGGTGGGGCCCATCGAGGCAGCGATGCGAGTACGGGACGGCACCGCGCCCTCATGCGTCATCGACGAGGCAACGCCACGCACAGCCCACCACCGCATGGTCCCGGTCAGCGAACAGTTCGCCTGCGCCAGTGCTGCCGATGCGCGATTGCTGATCCCCGAGGACCCCGACTGGCCGGCCGAAGCACTGCGGCCGCTGACCACGACCCACGAAGACCCGCACCGGCACGGCGTGCCTCTCGGGCTCTGGGTCCGCGGAACCGCCGACCTCGGCCACGCACTGACCTGCGCGATCTCGATCGTCGGAGCTCGTGCCGCCACCGAATACGGAGCTCAGGTCGCGACCGAGTTCGGACACGACTTGGCCAAGCTCGGCGCTGTGATCGTCGCCGGCACCGGTCACGGCATCGACGCCGCGGCGCACCGCGGCGCACATGCCGCTCTCGGCTCCACGATCGCCGTACTTGCGAATGGCATCGCTGTCACCCACCCGCACAGCAACGGACCACTGATCGACCAGATCGCCGACAGCGGCCTGGTGATCAGCGAATATCCACCGACCGCGCAGCCCACACGACGACGCCACCACCTAGCGAGGCGCCTGATCGCCGGCGCCACCGGCGGCCTGGTCGTGGTCGAATCCTTGCGTCGCCGCGGCCCAGTTGACGCCGCAGCCACCGCCTGCGCTCTCGGGCGGCCAGTGATGGTGGTGCCCGGCCCGATCACCTCAGTGATGTCGAGCGGCTGCCTCGAGCTGCTTCGCCACGGCCAGGCTGTCGCGGTGGGCAGCGCCGAACACGTCTGGCAGACCTGCGGCTTTCCCGTTGCCCCAGGCAGCCGATCGGAATAACAGGCTCGGTTCGGCGTAGCCGCAGCTGTGGCCGGACCCTGTTGACCGGGGTCGTCACCGTGAAGCCCGCACTGGGTATGCCGATGACGCCCGAGCGGAGCACGCCCCCAGCGGGGTCCCTTCGGGACCGCCGACGAACCTTCGCCCGCTTGATCGGGTGAGACAAGCCCTCCGGGTCGCCTTCGGCGATCACACCCGATCGAGCGAACGAGAACCGCCGGCGGCGAGCCCCGCCGCGGGCGTGCTCGGGCAACGTCGTCATCGACCCCCAGCGCCATGCCCATGAAGCGGGCGCAGATGTCGTCTCGGCATTCGGTCAAGGCGCCACGGCCACGGTGTTCGACGCCGCTGGCGATCCCGTCGCGCAACTGGGCTGATTCCCGCCACCACCAGGTGGAGGCAAGCCGCTGCCTGTCCGCACCCGACCCACGTCACAACTTCAAAGGAGATAGTCATGAACGACAATCCATTGTGGAATACGCCGATTCAACTCCGCATCGGTGATCCCGCCAGCGTCACATCGAACGTGCCACATCTGCTTGGTTTCTACCCCCAGGACTCACTGGTCTTGGTCACGGTAACGGCCGGCGATCCACCACGGCTCGGCGTCACAGTTCGCATCGATCTCCCTCCGCCGCAGTACTACGAGCTCACCGCGCGCTCTCTCCTCCAACCGCTGATCATCAACGACGTCGTATCCGCCACGTTGGTGCTTGTCGGTTCATCGCGCCATGACCCGAACACACCGCCTGGTGGCTGGACCGAACCGTCGAAGGACGGTCTGCCACACCGGTCGCTCGTTGACGCCCTCACCGCTGCCTTGGCCGACGCGGAGATCGATGTCGTGCGAGCGGTCTGGACGCCGCGAATCGAGACCGGCCAGAGGTGGTGGTGCTACGAAGACCCGAGTTGCACAGGCGAGCTTCCCGATGTGCGGAGCACCGCACTGGCGATGGCCTCGGCTGTCAGTGGTGACGTGACTTTGCGCGATCGCGATGAGCTGGTCGTCATGCTGGAGCCGGTCCCGTCAGACACGCTGCGCCGAACCGAAGCCGCCCTGGAAGCGCGCGCACACCTCGCGCCCAACACGAACACGGCAGCCGCGGTACAGCTGTTCATGGACGCAATGGCCAACACCCACGAGTTGACCCAGCCGGACGGAGCGGACCACGTCGCCGACTTGATCGCCGCGCTCAGGCCCCCGGCCGTCCGCACGGTCTGCATGGGCATGGCACTCGACGACCGCGCTCACGACGCCGAACGCCTGTGGATCGCGCTGACGAAAGCCACGCCCGGCCCATGGCGAGCCGAACCCGCGTGTCTTCTCGCTGTCAGCGCCTACGCCCAAGGCAAGGGCGTGCTCGCGAGAGCGGCCGTAGATGTCGCATTGGATGCAGATCCCCACCACGGATTGGCCTCCGTGCTCGACCAGGCTCTCCGGATGGGTCTACCGAGGCGAAAGGTTCTTGCGATCCTCGCCGAAACGACCACGGAGTCGGCATCCGGCGACGCCAGGACTGACGACGTCGGGTAGCGACCCGACTGCAGCGTCCGGGCGGGCATTGATCGTTTGCCCGCCCAGCATGTCTGGACTTGTTCACCACCCAACCGGACCTCATCGCGGCTGAAGCGCACCACATCAACTCGATATCAGGGAACCCCAAATGCAATACAAACCGCCGATCCCTGCGCACCTAGCCCCCATGCCTCAAGCAGCGGGCCTTGTCATCCCGTGGATCACGCCGCGCCGTGACAACGGTCAGCACCTGCTCGGAGCTATCGACCAGGCACGCGCTGACCACGCCATCAGGCGGTACCTGTGCGGAGTGTGCGGCCGGCCACTCCGCGGGCAGCCCGACGATTCCACGCCCGCGCGGATCGTGCTCCTGATGCGCGGGTCGGATCTGGCGTCGCGATGCACCGTCGAACCCGCGCTTCACCCACAATGCGCCGCATACACCGCGACCGCGTGTCCCATGGTTGCAGGGCGATCGGCGCATTACCGGAGATCACCCCATCCCGTTGACGACACCATGGTCGTTGGCAGCGACCTCGAGCGCCGCCTCGGAGCGCCCGCGGAATCGTGGTTCGCGATATGGCTGACCAACTACGAGATCGGCGTCCGCAACGGACTCACGGTCGCGTCCTACCAGCACATCGAGCCGCTTCGCATCCGCCCGATCGGTCGATCTGCAGCCCTCCTCGACCTGCTCGTGAGGAGCCTGCCGGAAACCCTGGATGCCGAGACCAGTCGAGCGGGGCCGCAACCATGAGAACCCGTACCTTTCACGTGTTCCAGGACGGGAGGGACGCAGCCTCGGCATTTGTCGCCGCGCATGCGGTTTCCGTCCACGACAGCAAGGCCGAGCGATCGTGGCCACGTCGGCACACCCTGGCCGACAAGCCGAACTACCAGGTGGTATCGGACTACCCGCTGCCGATGGACCGCGCCCTGAGCCTCTCATGGCATCTGCTACGACAAGAGCCGTTCGGTGATCCGCGCGGACCGGCCGGCGCCATACCCGTCACAGGTGGCCGACGCGCTCTTCTCATCGACCTCTCGGCAGAAGCATGTGACAACCCCACGAACGTCATCACCAACGAACTGAGCAAGCGACTGACCAAGGGCGAGAAGGTCGCCGACGCGATCATCAAGCCGAGCTGGGTGCTCGACGAGAACGGCAAAGTCCGTTACGGAACAGCAGTAGTCCACACCATCGGGGCATCGGTCCACACGGGATGGTTGTTCTTCGGCAGCGTCGCTCGCTAGTCCCGACTGCGTCGTCGATAAGAGGCTCGGGTTCGTGACCGAGGAGCCGCCGATCCGCGACAAGCAAATCAGATGGCGTTGGTGGGTCAAGGTGAAAAGACCCTTGACCCACCAACGCCACCTGATCGGCCAACCACAGATCGACCACACCTCGATCCCGCGCCCTCCGGGTGTTGGGGGCGAGGGAGCTCGATTGCTGTGATTCCAGCAACCAATCAGGAGGCAATCATGTCCGGAGAACCCACCACGACCATCGTCGGCAACCTCACCGCGGACCCGGAGCTGCGCTACACGCCCTCAGGTAGCGCGGTGGCGAACTTCACGGTCGCGTCCACGCCCCGCATCTTCGACCGGCACGCCGGCGAATGGACCGACGGCCAGCCCCTGTTCATGCGCTGCGCCATCTGGAACCAGTACGCCGAGAACGTCGCAGAGTCGCTCGGCCGAGGCGCACGCGTCGTCGTGACCGGCCGGCTCAAGCAGCGGACCTTCGACACCCGCGAGGGCGGCAGCCGCACGGTCGTCGAGATGGACGTCGACGAGATCGGGCCGTCCCTGCGCTACGCCACTGCGAAGGTCAACAAGGTCACGCGCGCGACTCAGGCCGAGGCGGCTGCTCCCGACTCGGACACCGCCCGCGCAGCCGAGGACGCATCCGCGAACGACCGCGAGTTGGCCGGCGCGAACGCGTAACTGGACTCAGGGGCGGACGCCCACGAGCGTCCGCCTCTGACCGCCACCTAGAAAAGCGGGCTCTGCCGGAATTGCCGTTCCGGCAGAGCCCTTGACATTTCGGATGAAAAGGATCCGGCATGCCCAGCTCAACCGTATCCGACGCACGGCGATGCCATGCGTGTGACCACCCACTCGAGGGCGGTCCAACCGTGCGCGACGACAGCCGACGCTGCCCGTCGTGCGGTCGACCCAGCACTTCGTGCTCCCGATGTGGCGCTTGGACCGACCAGACTCGTGCCACCACCGGACACGAACTCATCTGCCCATCATGCGCCAACGACGGCTTCACCACCTGCAGCAGCTGCGACTACCTGACCTCGGACCCGACCAGCACGGTCACCGGCCGATCCATCTGCGGACTCTGCGCAGACCACCACTACTCGCCCTGTGACCGATGCGACGGTCTCACCGACGACCCCCGGGCCACCGTAGACCAGGGAACGATTTGCGAGTGCTGCGCGGAGAGCTTCTGGTCCTGCGACCGCTGTGACGGCCTCATCAACTCAGGGTTGTATTGCGATCGCTGCGAACGCGAAAGCGACGAGTACGACACGATCTACAGCTACTCGTACAAACCGCTCCCTCAGTTCCACGGGGAAGGCCCCCTCTATCTCGGGCTGGAACTTGAGATCAACTGCCTCCGGGACCGGGTTTCCCAGTGCGCGAACACGGCGGTCGAAGCTCTCGGCTCGCTCGGGTACCTCAAGGAAGACGGCTCCATCAGCCTGGGTTTCGAGCTGGTCACCCACCCCATGTCCTACGAGTGGGCCATCCAGAACTTTCCCTGGAAACTGTTGACGGCCCTGCAGGACCTTGGCTGCGACGGAGAGGACGTCGGGCTTCATGTGCACGTCAGCCGCGAGGGCTTCGACTCCACGGCGCACCGCTACCGCTGGCTGAAGTTCATCTACCGCAACGAGAACCCCGTCTGCCGGATAGCCCGCCGTCGAAGCGGCGAGTGGGCGTCCTTCCGCCCGGCAGACCGCGCCAATGCCAGGTCCTATGCCAAGGGGCTCAAGGGCGACGCTCGCTATCGAGCGATCAACACGTTGCCCGACAAGACCTACGAGATGCGGGTATTCGCTAGCTCCCTCGATCCACGCGAGGTCCAGGCCGCCCTAGCGCTCGCCGCCGCCTCGGTCGAGTACACCCGTCGTCTCACGGTCGCGGACGTTCACCGCCGCAGCGGCTGGAGCTGGGCATCCTTTCTCGCCTGGACTGCCGCCCATCCCGAGTACCAGCCGCTGAACGAAGAGTGGGCGGACCTCGCATGTGCATGCTGACCTACCTCCCGCCCGGAATGGCACCCGACCCGGGCGCGCTGGCCAACGGCGCGGTGATCAACGACCAGGGCCACGGATACGCCATCGTCGCCGATGACATCCTGGTCGTCGAACGCGGCATGGACGCGGCGGACGTGATCGAGTCGTTCGTCCGAACCCGAGAGCGGCACCCGGATGGGCCAGCGCTCTTCCACAGCCGTTGGGCGACCCACGGCACGGTCACGGTCGACAACTGCCACCCGTTCCAGATCGGCAACGACCGCAAGACGGTCCTTGCGCACAACGGTGTGCTTCCGGCCGCCCTGCAACCGGTGCGCGGCGACAACCGGTCCGACACCAGAGTGCTCGCCGAGGATTACCTGCCGGCCCAACCGTTGGGGCCCCTCAGCAACCGTCGTTCTCGCGCCAGGCTCGCGAAGATGATCACGGCGAGCAACAAGTTGGTCATTCTCACGGTGAACCGCCGCTATCGCTACAACGTCTACCTCATCAACGAAACAAGCGGACTCTGGCACGACGGCATCTGGTATTCCAACAACGACTTCCGCAGCGGACTGAGCCAGTACGCCGCCGGAACGGCGTGGGATGGCGTGTGCTGGTGTTGCGAACAGGTCGACACACTCGTGGACGACAGGTACTGCCGCGTGTGTGGTGCATGTGCCGAATGCATGACCTGGTCCGGCGTCTGTGACTGCTATGAGCAGTACCTGCGGGACCGGTGGCCGACCGAACCCGCGTCAGCCTGACCAAGAGGTTGCGCAGCCGCTGTCGTGCCGCAGGCGACCCGTCTCGCTTGCCGCACGACAGCGCAGCTGCCGGGCAATCGCCGCCGCTTCCGCCACCAAGAACCCCTCCCTCCGCGGTCGGGGAGACGGTGCCGTCCTTCGGCCGGCCAGTGCTGCCTTTGACGCGACTCCAACCCGCTCACCGCCGTCACGCGCCACAAGTCCGGTTACCACGGCCGAGCTCCCGATAAAGGGCGCCTTCGGCGTCGCTCCGCAGGCTCCGCGATGAGGCTTCGCCTCACCCTTGATCGCGAGCCTCCTCGGCCGTGGTCACCTCCGCCCGCGGGCAGGCCCCCAAGGGACGGGGCCTGCTCCGCAGGCCAACCCCTCCGCGCATCGCGCGGTCAGCCTGCGAACCCGAGCGAAAGAGGAACCACCGATGACCAACACCATCACCCACCGCAACGACACCGCCGCCGACGCGGTGGCCGCCCACCTCAGCGAGATCACAGCCCATGTCCGCGTGGGCAATCTCCGCGCCGCCAAGGCCCACATGCGTCGCATACTCGACCGTGCCCACCCGCGCGTGCTCAACCTGATCACGCAGTGCGTGGAGATCCGGCAGAACTACCCGCGCATCGCAGCCGTCAAGCTGCGGCACCTGGCACAGACCTCCGACCCGGCCGACCGCGCGATCATCGAACAGTGCACCCCGGCGCACGACCAGGCGTCGCGCCACGTCGTCCCCACGCCCGAAACCCGCGCCACCCGTCAGGCCATCCAGTACCGCGCGCCCCGAAACTCGCACACGCGCACCGAAGACGCCGCCCGGCATGCGCCCCGCCACCCCGCAGAAGCCCGCCAGCTCAAGACCGCCGACACCCGAACCGAGAACTACGTCCGGCAACGCGGCGGCGTGGACGACCAACCCACCCGGTCAGAACCGCTTGACGGCTACACCATCGACTACGACAAGGCCGCAAGCCACCCACTGCGCGGCACCTGCTGCGTCTTCTGCTGGTGCGAACGCGCGGCCCGCGACCACTGCGCCACCGGTAGCGATGACGGACTCTGCAGCGAATGCCGCGAACGCGACCGTCCCGGTCTGCCCGCCCTTCCGGACGAACACAGCCGCGCCGACGCCATCCGCCACCGCTGCCACCACTGGGCAACGAACTACCGGCCCGCCACCGCCCGCGCCATGATCCGACGAGATTGGCACGCCGTCGGCCGCGCCGACCGCGCCGTCATGGCCGCATGGATCAAGTCGAACCGTGCCCTGCTCAACACCGACACGGCACCCGCCACCGGCAACCCCCAGGCCACCCAAGCGGCCGCCTGACCAGCCCGGGCGGCGGGCCAGGGTCGAACGGCCAGGCCCGCCGCCCGTCTCCACCCCCAGGCGCCCTCACAGCGGCCCGTCGCGCCGGAAGCGGAATCCGTGCTCCGGCGCTGGGGCGCCTACGCCCGGATGCTGTGCCCGTCGCCCGCCACCGCCGACCACCGCACAAGTCCCGCCGGGCGGCCCACTTCCCAGCGTCAGACGCCGTCGACCGCGACCGGCTCGGCCCTACCGGCCTTCGGGTGCAGGCTCGACCTCGGCGTCGCCGAATGGCTCACCAGCCGAACTGGCGTCCATCCCGCCGCGCGCCCGCTCCAATCCGGGCGACTCCGCATCGCCCACCAGCCTGATCTGCTTCACCCATCGGCGAGCCTCAGCTACGTCGATACCCAGCAGCTCGCACAGCTCCGTATCGCTGTACCCCGCCGCCAGCGCATCCCGCAACGCAGCTCCTGCCGACCATTCGATCTCGGCTACACGCTGGCGTTCGGCATCAACCGCAGCCTCGTACCGCGCCCGCACGCGCTCCAGCCGCGCCGCGCTGTCGGCCCGCGCCGCCGCCACCGCAGCAACCGCGACGCCCGCGGCGACAGCGGCCCGTTCCCGCCGCTTCGCCCGCGCCTGCTCTTCGGCCCGTACACGACGCCGAATCTCCTGAGCCGTGCTCATGTCGCCCCCCATTACCTGCGCGTGAACTAGTGCCAGCTTAATCATCTCGTCGACAACGCACCGACTTCAGAACTCCCAACCTTCGCCACGGGCGCGCAATTAACAGAATGCTCCTGCGGCTCTGTCGTCTCTCGTTTCGTACGGCGCCTCTTTTGATGTCATGTCCGGTTCCAAGAGCCACCAGCAGCACTCCGGCCGCCGTCTGACCAGATGCAGCTGCCTGCAGCCAGCTCGGCCCGCAGGTTCGGCAGAACTTTCCAAATCCGGTTTGGGGGTGTGCGCTAAGGTATCGCTCCGCGATACACGAACAATTTGCTATGGTGGGCGACGTACGCCGCGAAAAAGGGGGAGCGGCAAGGGTTGCCTTGGGGGGTGAACCCATGTCGTGGGTATCGCCGATCGGATCGAATCCCTTGCAAATCGACTACCGTCTCGGGCTACGCCATGGCTGCGTCGGTGGCCAGATCAACAACCGGGCATTCGGTTACCGCACCGACATGCGGGAGCGACCGCTGCGGTGGATCGGCCGGGGATTGACCGAGGTCGGGCTCACCGCGGGCAGCGAACTGACGCCCGAACAGTTCCACCTCGCCCGCAACCTCATGAACGGCCTACACCCGCACACCGGCGACGTCCTCGTCCAGCACAAGCAAGGCGTGCCACGCGAAGCGAAGGTCCCCCTCGCCCCGCTCGTCCGCGCGATCGATGGGATCGCCGCCGAAGCCGACACGACCATCGCCGACATCTTCGGGCTCGACCCCGCCGGCCGCGCCGCATTCAAAGCCTTCGAACGTGCCCAACGCTCGGTCACGCGTCAGGGCGAAACCGCGATGCTGCGCGCCGACCACGCCGGCCGACTGGCCGACGCCGCAGGTCTGCAACCCCACGAGGTCTGGACCGGAACCACCTATGAGGACGCCGTTCGCAACCTCACCCGCACCCACACCACTACCGAGCCCGATGGCACGATCCACGAACGCCTGGTACCCAACCGGATCACCGTCGGCAACCTCGGCTACGACATCACGTTCACCCTGCCCAAGTCCTACTCACTGCTCCTCGCCTTCGCCGACGAAGACACCGCCGCCGAGCTCGAGTCCCGTTACATCCACGGCACCGACACCATGCTCGGCTGGCTGGAACACCACACCGCCTACGGCATGCGCGGACACCACGGTGACGGCCACAGTGCCACGACCGAGCCCGGCACCGGATTCCTCGGCTGGGCGATGATCCACCGCGCAGCGCGCCCCGTCAGCGCCTCCTCAGCCGAATCGGGCAGCGAGGTCGTGCCGGACATCGGCGACCCGCACTGGCACGTCCACTACACGATCGCCAACATGACCCGCGGCCAACACGACCGTCAATGGTCTACCGTCGCCGCCGGCGGCCGCGACCTCATGCGCCACATCCCCGCAGCCGACAAGATCCTCCAGGCCGTTGCCCGGCACGACCTCACCCAACGCTTCGGCATCCGCTGGCGCCGAAACACCCGCACCAATCTGTGGGAAATCGCCGACGTCCCTGACACCGCCATCCGCCACTTTTCCAAGCACGGCAACAAGATCGTCGACACGCTCCTTGCGCTCGGGTTCACCCGAGAAGACGCCTCCCGCCGCGTTCAGCAGATTGCCGAACACCACGTCCGCGAACCCAAACCCCACACCACCGCCGCGCCCGACGCCACCCTTCGCGAGACCTGGCGCGCCGAGGCCATCGCCCACGGCATCGACCCCGATCAACTCGCTTCCGACGCGCTGAGCCACCACCGTCCAGACAGCGAACTGCCGCCCCAACAGGCCGACCAAGCCGCTCCCGACGAGTTCGCCGACCCTGCGGCTGGAGAGGGGGTCGGCCAGGCGGCGGCGGACGAACCGCGCAATCCGACACTGCCGGAGCTGATCGCGCGACTCCAGGACCCCGAAACCGGCCTGACTGCCCACACCCGCCGTTTCAGCAGGCTCGACTTGCTCGCCGCCATCGCCGACGCATACGTCCACCTACCCAGCCTGGAATACCTCGAAGAGCTCGCCGAACTCGTACTCGCGCAACAAGGATTCCACCGCGCAACACTGCAGGGCGGCGCGCACTCCGATGGCGACCGGCAGTCCGGATGGCTAGGAACAGCTGGTTCAAGCCGGCAACTCGGTGCGAACCACATGGCCAACGCTGACCTGTACACGACCAGCGACATCCTCGCGGCCGAGCAGCTGATCGCGCAGACCGCTGTCCACGGCAAGGACCGGCCGATGCCGATCCAGGTCGACGCTTCCACCCGCGACCTCGCCGCCACCACCGTCGAAGCCGCTCAAGGCTTCCCGCTCTCGGATGAACAACGCCGCGAGTTCAACAGGATCACCAGCAGTGGCCGCGCATACGACGCTCTCATCGGCGGCCCAGGCAGCGGCAAGACCACACTCATGCGCGCCGTCCGGGTGGCGTTCGAATCGGCCGGGTTCGTCGTGGCCGGCGCCGCCACCCAAGGCGTCGCGGCTCAGAATCTCCAGGCTGAATCCGGCACTCACTCCCGCACCGTCGCCCAGTGGTTGTGGCGCATCGACAACGGGCCCGGCCTCGCTGGAATCGACCTGCTCATCCTCGACGAAGCCACCCTCACCCACGACCGCGACCGTGCCGCCTTGCTCCGTGCCGCGTCCCAGTCCGGAACACGAGTCCTCGAGATCGGTGACCCCGCACAACTCCGTGGTGTCGGCTGCGGATCCATGTTCGGCACTGTCCACAAGCTCGTCGGCGGCGGCGAATTGCTCGACAACCGGCGCCAAGCAGACGAATACGAACGTGCAGCCATCTTCGCCTGGCGCAACGGCGACTACACCGAGGCCCTCACCAGCTGGGCCGACCGGGGACGCCTCGTCGCCACCGAAACGCCCGCAGAAGCGACCGCCGCCATGCTCACCACCTGGCTCGAGCAACGCCGCGGCGCACCGAACACCCTCACCGAAATACGCGGCCTGCTCATGGTGGCCGCCACCAACCAGCAAGTCGACCACCTCAACACCGCCGCACAAGCCGCCCGCTACGCCGCCGGCGAACTCGGCCCCGATCGCCTCTACCGCTCCACCGACGGCACCGAACTCCGGCTCCACGAAGGAGACATCGTCCACATCCGCCGCACCGACCGCGACGAACACCACCACCAAGGCGACGACGTCTTCAACGGTTACCGCGGCGTCATCACCACCATCCATCCCGACGGCGCCATCGACGTCGAGTGGAACCGCGTCACCACCAGCGGTGAACGCATCCGTGAAACAGCGACCATCCCGGCCGACTACGTCACCGGCCACACCCCGGAAACCGAGCTGCCCGCAACCGCCACCCGGCCGACCGGCTTCAACGTCAGCCTCGGCTACGCCCTCACCATCCACAAGAGCCAGGGCCTCACCATCGGCGCCGACCACGCCACCTGGACCGGTCCCGACGGCACCACCCATGGCGGCGCGGTCCTGTTCCACGCGGCCGGTGCTGACAACCCAGGCCACTTCGTCGCCTCCACCCGCCACACACACCACCTCTGGACGTTCATCGCCCGCACCGATGTCGAGACCCCGCAAGACACCTACGTCCTCGGCGAGCCCCGCTCGGCCTTCGAACGCACCCGCCGCGTCATCACCAAAATCGCCGAACACGCCGAACGAACCGCCACCAACGCCAACGACCGGCCCGTACTCGCCGACCTCAAACGCCTTCCCGGCGGTGCAAGCGACTCCACCAGAAAGACCCCAAGTTCCACGCCGAACTCTTCGGCAGACATAGCTGGAACGTCCGAACCAAACGCGACACCACGGCCACAGCCTGTCGAGGTCACAGACCAGATGCGCGTCGACGCCGCCAACCTCCTCCGCACCATCTGGCCCGACGCACCTGACCTCCTCGCCATCGTCACCGACAGTCCCGCGTTCACCGCCGTAGCGCGCAACCTCGCCGACATCGCCACCAGATGCGATCCCGAGCACCTGCCCGACCTCGTACGCCAGCTCACCAACGCACTGCCCGCCGACGCGCTGCGCTCTCCGCGCATCCATGACAAAGCCGCCTACACCGCCGCCATGATCCGCATCGCCCACCAACGCAACGAAGCCCGACTCAAGGAACCCGCACAAGACGACTTCGCCCAACTACGCGATCAAGCAGCCGATCTCATCCGCGAAACCTGGCACAAGCATCCCGAACTCGCCGACGCCGTCATCAGCTCGCCGGCCTTCGGCGCATTGGCACGGGCGCTCGATCGCCACACTGCGAACAGAGGCATGGACTCGCCGCGCCTGGGGGAAGCCAGTGCCCGCACCCTGCTGGCCGCCCTTCCCATCGACAAGATCAGCGACCCGACAATCCGCGACAAGGCTGCCTTCACGACCTACCTGCTCACCCGGATCGCCGACCGGCTCGAGCACGAACACCACGCTCGTGAACGCGCCGCCCACCAACACCGCGTCCGGCAACAACGACACGAGCTGGCCACCCGCATCGTCCGGGAGGCTTGGAACCACCACCCCATCGCAGCCGACCACGCCATCAACGGCCCCGCATTCCCGATCCTTGCCCGCCGCATCACCGACGCCCTCGACGCCGGCCACACCCTCACCCACATCACGACGACGATCGCGTCGATCAACGCCACTACCATCACCAGCACCCGAATCGCGAACCCCGCCGCGTACCTCGCCGCTGCGTTCGCCCGCAAGGTCACCGAACCGGCGACTACAGCATCGCCGCGGAAGACCGACGCATCGCCTGGCCAGGTTGGCCCGTCGCGCCGACAGCTCGAGCTCAGCACCGCGACCCCGACGCCTCACTGGCGCACACGTGAACTGGGCGCGTTGACCGCCGAGCAGTTGGCCGAGGCCGCGACCTCCGCACGCCGACAACTCGACGACCTCGTTCGCCGCCGGGCCGAACTCGTCCAACGCCTCGACACCCTCCGCGCGGACACCGCCCAAGACAGAGGTCCCAACGCAAGCAGGGTGCACGACAATCTTCGTGCCCTGCTGGCCAAACGCGCGCAGGTCGAACACTACGAGCACCTTCACGAACAAGCACGAGCCTGCCTCGACACGGCAGCGGAACACGCCGCCATCCGCGCCGACTCCGAATACCAACTCAGCACTCTCGCCGGCCTTCGCTCCCAACGCCGCCGGGCTGAGCTCGATCAGCGCATTCACGAACACCTCGACGCCGAGCACCAGGCTCACCAGCAAGCTCGTGAACTGACCGAACAAGCAGAACCGCTCCGCCTGCAACTCGGCGACGCAGACCAACGACACCGCATCGTGGACGCAGCAGAGCGAGCCGAGAACAACTATCCCCAAGACCGTCTTGCGGCGATAGATGCAGACCAACGCCTTCTCACAGCGACTTGGCAACAGCTTGCGGTCGTCGACGCGCAGATCGCCAGCATCAACGATCACCAAACTGTCATCGCCACTGAGCACCAGCTGCGGGCCGACGCGCCGGCCCTCACCCAAGCGTTCGAGGACTACCAACGATCAAATGAGCTCAACGCAGTGCCATCCACGGCGCCCCATCCCGACAACCCTTCACGCCAGCCCGAGGTCGCACCACGACAACTCACGCCAGCTCAGGAACCCTCAGTTGTCGCCCCGTCGCCGATGGACCACCCAATCGAGCCCCACATCGAGTAGGACTCTCCCTCCTGGTCGGTTCGAACATTCGGCCGAGCACGGCGGCTGAGCAACGTGGGGGTGAGGCACCTCTAACGTCTCCTGGTCATTAGCTGGCGCAGCACGCGATAGGCCGCGTCGCGGCGAGTCTTCTTCGTTGACAATGCCGCTGTAAGTGCGAGCACTGTAGTCAGCAACAGCGCGGCGCTGACGACGATCGGCACCAGCCGGCTGTTGTCGATCAACGCCAGCACGCTCACGGTGCCGACGTCAGCGGTGATTCGAGCAGCTGTGCGGATCATTGGCGGATACCTCCATGGGTCGTGAACCGGACGACTTCGATCCTGATCGTCCGGCGGTCCGGTGCGGTCCGGTCCGGACCGCCGGAATCGGACGGATGTCTCTGGTTTGATGGGCTCGACGAGCACTATGGGTGGGGGTGCGGGTTGGCGACGGCCGACGAACTGGCGGCGGAGTTTCTGGACCGACTGCGGGCGCTGCGCGCCAAGGTCGGTCGGCCCACCTACCGTGAACTCGATAAACACGCCGGTCTGCGTGGAGAGAAGTTGCCCAGCTCGACCTTGTCCGATCTGCTGAACGGCCGCCGCCGACCGCAGTTCTCCACGGTCATGACCTTCGTGCGGGCTTGTGCGAGGCATGCGAATCATGCGGGCCTGCCGACCGAGTTGTTCGATCCAGCTCGCTGGCAGGCCGAGTACGACCGGTGCTGGAATCACGCCAACGCACCCGTGAAGCCGCAGCCCGCTCTGTTGGTGTGGCCCGTCGAGGACTTCACTCCCAGCGCGGCCGGGATTCATAGGGCTGTATCCAGCGCCGATGGTGCAAGCCGCGCTGAGTTGCCCACGTACGTGGCGCGCGAGCACGATGTCGAACTGCGCGAACGTCTGGCCGCTGCTGCGGCGGAGGGCGGCGGTGTCATCCTTGTGACCGGTGCGTCGTGCGCCCGGAAGACACGATCGGTCTGGGAAGCCGTCCGGACCGACGCGTTCTCCGGCTGGCAGGTGGTGCGGCCCCGGGACGCCGACCAGCTCCGCGGACTCGCGAACTCGACTGCGTTGCGCGCCCGCACCGTTGTTTGGCTCGACGAACTACAGCGCTATCTCCCCGAGCAGCCACAACACGGCCTGGCCAAGGAAGATTTGCAGGCGCTGTGGCAGCAGCACACGCCCGTGGTCGTCGTCGGCACGATGTGGCCCGACGTCTACGACCAGATCCTCAACCGCGGCTCCGACGAGACGGCCGGATCCGTGCTCAAGCTGGCCGGTGGCCCCGTGCAAGTTCCAGATCGGTTGAGCGATGCCGAACTGGAGCGCCTGCGGCGATTGGCCGCCGACGACCCGTATTTGGCGGAAGCGTCCGCGGACAGGGACTACGGGCTGACCCAGGTTTTGGCCGGCGCGCCGTGGCTGGTGCAACGCTGGGCCCAACCACGATTTTCCTACACCCGGTGCGTGCTGGCGGCCGCGGCTGCCGCGCGGCGCCTCGGCGTGCATCTCCCGTTGCCCGCCACCTTGCTTCGCGAGGCGGCGCGCGGGTACTTCCCGGATCGGCGGCCGGCCCCCCGGGAGTGGTTCCGACAGGCGCTGGCCGAGGCCGAAAAGCCGATCCGGGATGCGGTGTCCGCTCTGGTACCGGAACGAGATCCGGACGACGACGAGCAGGCCATCGGCTACACACTCACCGACTACCTTGCCCAGCACCTGGCAAAGGGTGCCGGTATTGAGCCCGTACCGGTGGAAGCCTGGCAAGCGCTGAACACACGTCACAGATCCGGACGAGATCTTCGGCCTGGCACGGCGCGCACGCAGTCGCGCGCTGTACTGCTTGGCCGAACGCCTGTACCGCCAGGCGCTTGCCGGTGGACATGAGTGGGCAGGCCGGGAACTGAGTGGGTTGTTGACCGACCGGCTCGCTTTCGACGAAGCCATCGAAGTAGAACGTCGAGCGGACAAGGGTTCACGATCGGTCCGGCTTTCCCTCTTGCGAAGGGCGGGCCGGCTGGACGAGCTCCGCGTCCTCGCGGAAAACGACGCCGAAGCGCGCAAGCAGTTGGACCGGGCGTTGATCGACCACGGCAGCACCTCCGACATCGTGGACCTGGCCAGGAATCCGACGAAGCGAGAAGTACATCCGGCCGCAGTGGACCGGCTCGCGAAACGCCGCGAACTCGACAGTTTGCGCATGCTCGCTGCAGAAGGCGACAGCCTGGCTCTCCTCCGCGCGGCAGAACTCCTCGTGTCCGATTCCAGGTTCACCGACGCCGTCGACCTCCTCCGCGCACACGACACCGAACGCTGTCACGTTCACACGCTCGTCCACGCGTTGGTGCTCGACGGCCGGGCGACGGAGGCAATCGACGAGCTACGGCAATTCAAGCCCGCTCTCATCGACTTGCTTGTCCACCTGCGACGGTCCGATGAGGTTCGCGCGCTGGCGGACTCAAGCACGTCGACGACCGCTCCAAGAATCGTGAACAACGCGCGAATCGCAATGGCATGGGTGCTACACGACGAAAATCGTACGGACGAAGCCATCGCCTTGCTGCAGCAAAGCGCCGAACTGCCGGACCCTTACGGCCATCGCTCCGTAGCGTTGGCCGAGTTGCTCGCCGACGCCGGGCATGTCGACGAAGCGCTCACCGAGCTTCGCCGGATCGACGTCGAATTTCCCGAGGAAGCTGAGCGCCGGAACAACGCGATCGCTGCCCGGATCCTCGTCCGTGCGGGCCGGCGCGACGAACTTCGACAGCTGGCCGACGAAGGCTCGGCGGTCGCCAATCACGAGCTGGGCAAACTGCTCCGCGACGACGGACAAATCGACGAAGCAGCGCGGAGGTTCGTCGCGTCCGCGAAAGGTGGTGAATACGTAGCGCTTGTGGACCTGGCCGTGATGGTCATCGACCACGAAAGCCTCGCGGGCTATCAAGGTCTACTTGAGGACTACGTCAAAGGTGCGCCGTGGATCGGGTTCGACCTCCGCGCGGCCGTGGCCAAGAAGCTGGCCGAACAAGACCGGGTGGACGACCTTCGCCGTGCCAGCAAAGCCGGCAAGCGGTTCGCCGATCAGTTCCTGGCGGCCCTGCTCGCGTTTCACCACACTCCCGAGATGTTGGCACGGGACGCCGTCAGCGGCGATGGCCCGTCGCTTCAGGCCCTCAGACTCCTGGCCGCAACCGGGTTCCTCGCTCATGCCGGCGAACTGCGGCGCTTCGGCCTGACACCACGCGGCGACATCGCCCTCGACACGAACGGCACAAAAGCGGCGACGCCGACTCTGATCCGAACACCACGCCGAGAAGAGCTGATCCTGCTCGCCGACCTGGCCTTGTAGTACGCCGCGGAGGGGTGCTGGGAAGGCAGGAGAGGGCCGTGTCGAGGGAAAGGCACGGCCGCCATCGCCAGACGATGCTGACAGCCAGCTCGGTCTGTCCTAAGGTCACAGCCCGACCGGTGACGGGTCTTCGGTCAACCCTGAGTGGATGAGCCGAACCCGAACTGTTGACGCCGGAGTTCGTCGATCACCTGCTTCTCACTGAACGGCATCGACATGCCATATGCAGTGTTGTGCGCGTCCACGTCGCGCCGCCAGCTGCTCGGGTGGTTGCCTTGACGGCATTCCATCGGTGAGCGGCCGAGCATCTCGTCGAGGCGGCTCTGGAACCCCGGCAGATACCGGAGGTAGTACTCGGCCGCCTGCACGGCGGTGGCGGCCGGGTCGCGGTGGACGGCGTACCAGGTCCACGTCAGTACGGCGAGTTCTGTGGCAAGACCGGGATGCAGTCGCCAGCACCGAGGGACGAGGAGACGAGGCCTGCTCGCGTGAACTTCGTTGTAGGACTCGACGAAACCTGCGACGAGGGCGTTCAGCGCTGCGGCTTCGGGGTCTTTGAGAAGAGACCAGGTCCACGGTGGACGCCGGGCAGCCTTCTGTTCAGCGTCCGCGCGACCGCTCTTGTCTGGTGCAGTTGGGTCGGCACGGTACAGGGCGATGAGCAAGCCGATGTCGTCGTTGCGTCCACGCGATTCAGCCGTCACGAGGTGTCCTTGGTGCTGCGCGTCTGCTGGTATCGGCGGTACGAGGACGCGGCGCCGTTGCCTGCGGCGACTCGCCGACGTACGAGGTCGACTTCTCGCCGGAGTGCACGATGGTCGCGCCGCCTGTCCAGAATTGATGGGAACCAGGCCAGGAAAGGCTTGATGCCGCGCGCAACGACGATGGCCTCGCCGTCGGCCAAGTCTTGTTGGTCGGCGATCGTCAGGGCGTCGTGTAGTTGGACCTGCTCGCCGTGGCTGCCGCTGGGGGAGTGGTCCCCGTGAAGCGTCGCCCCGTGGCCGGTGTTGTAGGAGCGGTTGCCCAACAAGGTCGGTACCGGCCCGGCGCGGTCGGTCAGCTCCTGAGCGCTGGCGATGTCGATGCCGCCGACGATTGTGATGCCGGCTGCGGCGCGTAGCGCGGCTGCCTCGGCCCCGAAGAGAGCGTCTTCCTGGTCTCCTGAGGCGACGCTGTAGACGTAGCTGATGCCGTATTTGCGTTGCACGGTCGCGATGTACGGCAGGTTGGGGATGGGCACGGCCGCGCGGAGCTCGTCCAGCACGCCAAAGAACGGCACCTGAAGCCGTCGTTGCGGCGTGGACAAGGCGACATGTTCCGCGGCGAGGAACACCTCGGCGGCGAACATCGCGAGCAGGGGACGGACACGCTCGATCCGGTTGGGGTCGGCCAGCAGGTACAGCGTGCCCCCGTCTCGAATGAACTGCGGCAGGTCGAGGTCGATCACCGGTTCGGCCGTGGCTTGTTTGCCAGGAGCCCCGCACAGAGCTCGGGCGTCGTCGCTGGCCAGAGCGTTCATCGCGATCAGGAGGTAGCGTTCGACGCCGCTGGTGGTGCCTTGGGCGCGGGTGTCGAGGTGCTTGCGGATGTTCAACGCGGCGACTGGATCCGCGTCGGGGTGGTCCTCGAGGATGCGGGTGGGACGGGGGTCGTCGCTGGTGCGCAGCCACCGCACGATCGCGTCGATGGTGTCGTTGCCGAGGGCCGCGGCGTGCAGCCATGCCGCGAGGACCTGCGTTGCGCTGGTGCGGAAGAAGCGGTCGTTGTCGTTGCTGTGTCCTGAGTCCTGCTCTCGGGTCATGCCCATCACGAGGGCTGTGGCGCGGCGCAGCGCGATCTCGTAGTCACGGCATCCGGTGATCGCGTCGGGCCATCGCACCTGGGGGTAGCCGGCGGCGTAGCGGCGTTCGGGTGCGGAGAAGTCGACGACGGCAATGGGGAACTCGTGGATCGGCGTCCACCTGTCGAGCCGTGCGCGCAACCACGGCCATCTGTCACTGACCGGGCGGATTCGGCGCAGGACCGGGTCCAGGCGGGTCGGCCGGCGGCGGAACTGGCGTGCTGTCACGGTGGCCTCGAAGATCTGTGGCTCGATGCTCGAGATCACGGCGGGTCCTGGCAGGCGCCGGATGATGGGGATCAGGACCCGAAGGCTCTTGCCCCAGCCGGTCCGGCCGACAACTCGGATGCGTTGCTCGAAATCGATCCACAGCCGCGGCCCGCCTCGTCGAGTCGGGCGTGTCCGCGCACGTCCGAGCGGGATGCCGAACGCTGCCGTCGGCGCCAGGAGTCTGCTGAATCCGCGGAGCTCGGGCCGGCTGAGGCGTCCCGAGCGGCGCACCGCACGGCGCCCCAATGCGGTTCGGATGCGTCGGAGCTCCACCAGCGGCTCGGGTCCCTGGTGGTGGGCAGAACGCCGGAGCGGGACCACGGTCATGCGAAGCCACAGCACCCACAGCGCCAGCGCAGCGGCGGCCGTCCCGACCGCCGAGGCCGGCCAGGTGATTTCGATCGGCCACCGCCATCGTGGCACCGGTGACGAATGCGATGGTGATGTGGGGCCGGCGAACGATCGCACGCTGATGTGTGGCCACGCCAAGCCACGTCCGCTCAGCCACGACACGATGGCCGCACCGAACACGGCCGCAGCGGGAACGCCCACCAGTGCCACCACGATGGCGCCCACACGTCGGCGGCGCTGCCCAATGGTGAGTAGCGGTGGTCGACGGATCCGGGTCCTCATTGCCACGGTTTCGTGGACTGGTGTTTGAAGTCGCCGCCTTCACGCACGACACTGACCTTGACGACCTGGCCCGACTCGGGGGCCTCCACCATGTACCGGGTGCCGCCGATCGTTCCGAGGTAGAGGGCGACGTGGTGCTCGCCCCAGAACAGCAGGTCGCCCGGTTCGGACTGGTCCGGGTAGGGGACTTGGGTCTTGGACTGCAGCCACTGTGCGTGGGCGTTGTGCGGGAGGACGATGCCGACTTTGGCGTAGGCGTAGAGCGTCAGGCCGGAGCAGTCGAACCCGATCTTGGCGAAGTCACCGTGCTGGTCGGCGACGCCGTTGTCGTGGATGCCGCGGGTGGGTCCTTGTGGGTCGCCGCCACCCCACGCGTACGGGGTGCCCAGGTACGACAGGGCGGCGGCGATCGCGCCGGCGGCCAGCTCGTTGGGAGCGGTCACCGAGCCGACGATGCCGGCCTGGGCTGGGAGTTCGACGGTGAACCCGTGAACGACGACGGGGATGGTGCCGCTGCCGCCGCCGACGTTGCACACGACCGTGCCTTCGTCCAGACCGGTCCGCGGCGTGGCCGTCTGCGTGTCGCCGTTTCGTGCGGGAACGGGCTCGGTTCCGTTGTAGAGCGTTGCGGCGAGCGTGGTGGCCCAGCGCTGCCAAGCCGCGTACTTGCCCGCTCCAGCTCCCGACTGCTGCGTTTTCTGGGCTGCTTCTGCGAAGCCGGTCGAGGGGTCGTCGTAGCGGGGGACGCGTTTGACGAGCATTGCGTAGAACGCCCGGGAGGCGTCGACCGGGTCGGTGCGCCGTACATCGGCGTAGTAGCTGCCTTGTTGTTGGAACAGCCCGACCGAGTGCCCGTGCACGGCGGACGGGTCCAAGCCGGATTCTTGCATCGCCGTGGCCAAGGCGATTGCCGTTCCGCGTTCGGTGATCTTCAAGCCTTTGCCGACCGCGACGACGGTGCGGGCGATCGCCATCTGTGAGGCTGACAACGTGGCTGTCCGCTGGCGTGGCGAGCTCGCCGAGCTCTGCGGGGTCGTCGTGCGTCGGCCGCTTGCCGGTGTGGCTGGGTCTCGCCCTCCCGTTTGGACTGTGCAGTTCCCGGCCGGCAGGTCCTCATTGGCTGCGGGACCGCCGGCGGTGGTCATCACCAGCAGCGGTATGACTACCAGCGCGCCTGCTCCCAGGATTGCCTTGTTCATCACGATCATCCCCCAGAGACCGCTCGACAGCTCAGTGTCTGACCTGTAGAAGCTGTTATCCGCCAGTGGTTTCAGCGTCGACGCGCCACAGCTGGTCTTGGCCTCGAATCACGATCCGCACAGCAAATTGGTCTTCGACATACGGCGGGTGGACCGGGCTGGTGACGACCCGACTGGCGGAGACGATGACCACGGCACGATCGGACGTCCGGGGCGCTTCCGGCGACACCATGGCTGTCGGGCTGGAGCATCGTCCGTTCTCCTGCGCCGACACGATTTGCTGCCATGAGCGGGCGTACCGCGGGTCACGAGCGGGATCGGATCGCAGTCGTTCTTGATCGGTCAGCGCGGGCGCGGCCGCGCGCCAGGCCGCGTCCGGTGGGCGGCGATAGTCGAATGGGCACGACCGCGCCATCCAGGCCCGTGCAGCGGACTCGGGTGTCGCCAGGTCCGCGGCGGTGGGTGGCCGTGTGGGAGCAGGTGCCAGACGTACTGAGCGGGGATCGGCTTTCGCCGGCGGCTTCGGTGTGATGGGGCGAACGCCGTGGTCGGGGACGAGTGTCCGAAGGCGGGTTCCAGGAGCGTCGGTTCCGGTCGTGATGGCGCTGGTGTGCGTTTGGTCCGCAGTGGAGGTGGGAGTTGGGCGAGAGGCCATCGTTTCGGGCCCGAGCGCCTTGCTCGTCGTCACCGCCGGCAAGTTCGGGGCCGTGTGGCTGGAGAACACCACGGCTAGGGCTGCGACCACCGCGACCAAACCGGTGAGCGTGGCGATCGCGATGGCGTTGGCTCGTGGTTTCGGCGCCGCCCACCGCTGGGGCAACGGTCCCGCGCTCAGCGCGTCATCGATGGCCCGCGCTGTCTGCGTCGCGCGCCCTCGCCAGCCAGCTGACGGTCGGCGTTGCCCGCGGCGTTTCGGGATGCGGTCGTCTCGCTGATCGTGGTCGTGGGGCGCGGGTGCTGCCTGTGCAAGCGGGGATTTGCCGCGCTGCCTTCTCATCGCGGGTCCTCGCCTTCGGAAGAGTCGTCGAAGTCGGCGAGGCCAGATTGATGCGGCAGGCTGCCTTGCCCTCGGGGCGGTTGCTGCTTGCCGAGCTTTGGTTCCGCAGCCGGCGGCCCGGCGTCGGGCTTTGAGGTCGGTGAGGGAGTGGTTCCGCCGGGTGCCTTGCCTTCTGCGGACCTGCTCGAGGATTGAGGACCTGAGGCGGCGCCGTCAGATCGTTGCGTCGCCGATCCTCCGCCTGCGCCGCTAGGACCGTTGCCGGGGCCTCCCGAAGGTGGAGGCCCACTCGGAGTTGCTGGTCGGCCGCCCGGCGACGGCGAGGATCCGGTATGCCCGCCCTGCTGGATCGTGTCCAGGCGAGTGGACTTCACCTGGAGCGGGCGACCTGGCGACGGCTCGGCGAGTGCCACGCGACGCCATCGTGCACCGGCGAGACGCGGTGATAGTCCCCCTGAAGTGGTGACGAGTCCGGCGTTGGCGACGCCACGGCCGACCGCGGTCAACCCGGATCGGGCTGTACCGGTCGCGGCGCCGACCAGCGCGCCGGCGGCTCGCCCAGTGGCACGCACGGCACCCACGGTCATCGCGGCGCCGAGATAACCCATCCCGGCCGCGCCGGGAACCGTCGTGATCATGTCCAGCCAGGCGCGAGCACGGACCGCGGCCGCCAGCAGCGCTGCGTTGAGGCAAGCGATGACGAGGAAGCCGTACTTCCCGGCGAGCGTGGCGAGGATCGCCGACACGTCGAGCACGCCGGCGAGCAACGCGGTGATGAACAGGGCTTGGCCTTCCATGCCCAGCGTGTAGATCAGGTAGCGGATTCCGACCTGTCGTAGCCACCCGGGAATCGCCCAGAACGTCAGGAACAGCAAGCAGAGGATCAACATCAGCAGGAAGCCGACCGCGGCCATCAACCCGGCGATCACCAGCCGCAGCAGCAGGAACCCCATGGGCACGGTGATGACGGCCAGCATCAGCAGGTAGGCCGTGCGGCCGAGGTCCTGGCCGCGGATCCAGTCACCGTATTGCTTGAACTCCGGCACCGAGCCCTGGTCGTCGAACACGCCCATCCACTTCTGCCAGGTCTCGTCTTGGGCAAGCGCGTGATAGCCCGCGACCTTGCAGATGTCCAGGTCATGGAACTCGGCGAAACACCATGTGGTGGCGCCGAAGGTGTTCCACAGCCCGTCGGTGAGCCGTCGCGTGCTGGTCTCCTGGCCCGAACCGCCGATTGGCGGCTCGGCGAACCCAGTCGGGCTGCCCTGCGTCGCGACGTAGTCGGCGGCGCCACTGGTCATCCCGGTCGCGAGATCGGTGCGCAGCGAATCGACGGAGTCCATGACCTGCGACGGGCCGGTTGCGAACCCGACCGCGAGCGCTCCCGCGGCCACGACCCAGCCCAGGTCCGAGACGAACCCACGACCGTCGCCGCGCCAGCGTGCGTACGTGACGAATGCGCCGACAGCGACCGTGGCGGCGATCAGCGGCCAGAACACGTGTGAGGCAATGAGCTGGGTCGCCACATCGATTTGGCCGGCGGAATCCCGGTAGACGGTCAGATTGAGCAGCCACTCCAGCAGCGTCAGGGCACCGAACAACAGGCCAAGGCATATCCAGGCGATCACGTTGTTCAGGAACCCGATGACTTCGAAGACGACCTTGCCGATGTTCATGAAGCCGGACGCCTCGTCGTCGGGCTTCACGGTCAGCTGGTAGTCGGAGTAGTCGTAGGTTTCGAACAAGGTTCTGGGCTGGCCGTGCGCCAAGTCGGGCCCGACGACGAAACCTTCGGCAGCGGCCGATCGGGCCGCGCCCGCCATCAACAGGCCGACCAGCCATCCCAGCAACAACAGGCGGCGCGGTTCGCGCAGCAACCACCCGACAGGCCGCAGCAACCATCGTCCTGGCCATTTCGGCGCCGTGGCCAGTCGGCGGGGGAGACGCCCGAGGCACCTGCTGATGCGTTGGATCGGGCGGACGGCGCTCGGTGCGCTGGTCATGGACGCCTGCCCTGGTGTTCGGCAGCATCCACCGGCCCGGCGTCCTCCGCAGTTGGCGTGCTTGTTGCGTCTGCGGTGTCCTCGGCAGCGTCGGTGGACAACGCGTTGGCGATCCATTGGGTCAGCCGGTCGAACTGCACGGGCGCGAGCCGACCGTTGCGATCGCGCATGATGCACTGCCCCGTGCTCAGCGAACGCTGCATCTGCCGCAGCCGGGGTCCAGGTTCTGGCCGTCCGAGCAGGGCCGCTTGGGCGTCTTGTTCGGCCGTGCTGACCGCGCGGAAGGCAAACGACATGACCAGTTGCTCGGTGAGTCCGGTGAGCTGCGCGAGGTCATGTGCGGCCTGGGTGTCCAGCAGTAGCCACACCTGCAGCGCACGGCCGGTCCGCGCAAGCCACTCGACGAACGCCTTGCCCTCCGGGTAGCCGGTGATCAGGTGCAGCTCCGTCAGGGCCACTAGCTTCTTCAACGCGCGAACGTTGCGGGACTGCTGCAGCCCGTAGGACAAGGCCATGCGGAAGGTGGTGATCGAGCATCGCTCGGTCACGGTCCACTTGTCCGGATCCGGGTTGTGGCGGGGCAGATCGAGGCCGGCCAGGCCCAGGTAGACCAGGCCGCGACCAGTCATCAGCGGCAGCGAATTCTCCGCCAGGGGACCGAGCACAGCGCGCAACTGCGCCTGCTTCGCCCGCAACGACAAGGTGCGCCCGAGCGCCCGTGCGATCAGATGATCGGGTTGGGTGTCCGGAGTGGACATCAGCTCACCGATCACGGCCTGCGCCGACCACACAGGCTGCGGGAAGTCGCGCAACACCGAGTCGATGGCATGCTCGAGCAGGACCTCGCCGCGGCGGCGGTCGTCCGCGGACAGCGCACCGAGCATGGCGTCCAGGGTCAGCCCGCGCGCATCGTCGGCGGTTGCCGTGAACCGCATCGGATCCATGATCCCGGAGCACCGCTGATCGGTGACGTCGACGGCCTGCACCGGAACGCGCAGGAGCTGCTCCGCGACGCGGAGGATGCCGCGTAGATCTCCCTTCGGATCGACCAGGAGCGACCACGCACCCTCGGCGAGGGCACCGAGGATCGCCAGCGACACCGCGGTGGACTTGCCCGCGCCCGACATGCCGGTGAACGACACGCTCGTCGGCCGCGTCCGGTCGGTCTCCGCCCGGGACACGATGTGGCACTGCACCGGTCCTGGCGTGGAGCCCAGGTTCGCTCCAAGGTAGGGGCCGGTGTCATCGCCGACCGCGGAGCCACCGTGAAACCACGAACCCGCGAGGGTCCGCATCGGCTGGTCCTGACCGAACGCGGGGACGCGGACCTTGTCACCGGGGAGCAGTTCGCGCCACAACAGGTCCTGCAGGTTGCGGGCAACCTCCAGCTGCACGATCCCGGTGTAGCGGTGCCGGACCGCGGCTATCAGGTCCTCGAGCTCGTCCGGGGAACCGGCGTCGACGACCCAGCGCGCGTGGTTGGTGGTCAGCACATCGAGCCGGCGCTGCACCTCGCGACGTCGCATGTTCAACGTGTCGTCCGCGTCGACGATCTCCAAGGGCACCTGCGCGCCCTGAGCGCTGGCCTCGCGGGCCTGCGACCGAGTCAGCTTCCGTCCGGCGTCCAACAGAGCGATCGACTCGGCCTGGCCGTGATTCACACCTCGGACCGAAGCCTCAACGCGGCCGTCGAACTCGGTGAGGATCTCCAGCCATTCCCCGCCCGGAATCTCCAACTCGGACACGGGGAACCCGTTGGTCGCCGGCACCAGGATCGACACGAAGCGGCGTTCACCGGTCTTCAGGTCGGTGACGACGACGTAGCGAGGCGACTCCCGCGGATCAACGCTGCCCTGCGCCAAATCCACCAGCACCGGCCCCGCCAGCGCCTCGTCGCTGGGCACCGTCACATTCGCGCGCCGGATCTCCCGCGCGAACGACCACGCGATCAGCGACGCCGGGGCTGGAGTCGCCCGCAGCTCGCAGTTGGCCGCCTGCTCGAACCACCGCTCGACCGCCGGCATCACGAAGTCCAGGCGGGAACGGGCATCACGGTGCAACTGCCGTTGCGACCACATTTGTTCACGCAGCTTGGCCCGGAAGACCCGCCCAGCACGACGGCCCGCTGTCCCGATAGATCCGGCGGCGCCGACGTCAGGAAGCAGGTCAGCCTCCCGCCACCGCACACCCAGCAGAACGACCCGCCGTCGGAAATGACCTTCCCGTGCGTTGCGTGCGATCCGCTCCGTTCCCACCGCGATGTAGTTGTCCGCTCCCGGGGCGCGCACACTGTGGACCTGATCCCAACTGGCCACATAGGACTCCGGTTCGTGCCGAGCCCACACGACCTTCAGGTGGTATTCCGCTCCCGCGGGAAGTAGACCGGCCATCGCCTGCGCGGTTCGCCACGTCGCGGTCTCGATGTCGGGTTCTTCGAGCAGGAATGAGGATGCCGAGGGAATCTGGACCCACACCCATACGGCGTCGTCGGTGACCTGGACACCGCGGGCGAACACCCGTGGCGTGACCAACGGGGTGCGACTGTCCCGCTCCAGTTGGGCTCGGGTGTAGCGAGCCTTGCTCATCAGCCACCTCCGGGCGGAACAAGCTCGGCGTGAACGGCCACGCTCAGCACCTGCGCAGGCCGATCCGTGGCCATGCGGAGCAGGGGGTTGTCGATCACGCGCCGCCGTCGAGGTGCTCGAACCCTGAGCGCGTCCAGCCAACCAATGAGATGCATCAGGCCGGTGTCGTCCAAGCGAGTACCCAGGACGACGAATCCGGCCACTGGGCCGACATAGAGTAACGGGCCCAACTCCGTCAACGGGCTGAGTCCACAGAGGAACAACACGGGAGCCCACATACCGGTCGCCGCGGCGCCCACCGCGAGCTTGTTCCGCGCCACTCCCTGACCCAGCGGGCGGTGGAACAACTCGTACTGCCTGGTCTCGAACCGCAGATGTTGCGTGTCGGTCGGCAACTGCATGGCCATCGTGAGTCACCCGCCGCCTGCGAACATCGACCACAACGTGCTGAGCAAGCTTCTGGTCTGGTCGGGCAGATACGCGAACCCGAACACCGGAACGGCGGCGAGGAAGCAGGTCACGATCTTGCCGTAGCGTTCGTCCGCGAACGCCGCGAGCGCCCGGAAGGCCAAGATCACCAGGATGAAGCTGCCGATGATCCCGAGCGCCACATGCGCCAGCGCAGCGCCGGAATCCGAGTTCAACGCCCCTTGCGCGACGATCACAGCGTCCCCCAATCCCCGGTGATCGACTGCAGCAGCCAGCGGTCGTCTTGCCAGCGCAGGTCGATCCGATACGCGCACGTCAACATGGCCGCAGGCGCAGAAGACCCCGCGTCGTTCACCAGCTGCCAGACGACAGTTGCAACACCCGTCCGAGTCCGCGCATCCGCGCTGGCCGGTGCGACCTGCCAGCTCGTGACCGCGTGCAACGACGCCACACCACCGAGACCGGTGAATCGGGTGCCCGGCGCGCGCACAAACTCGAGATCGCCGGTGCCGTAAGCGGTCAGCAACCGGACGACGGCGTCCCTGGTGGACTCTGCGAAGGCCGCGTCGCCGGTGTCCGATCGCCTCTGTACTACCGGTGCGGTGGCGGGCGGCGACCCGACCAGTGCGGGCAATCCCGTGAGCACGAACCGCGCATCCCGCCACGCCAACGCGACGGTCAGCATCACCCACCGAGAGCGCCCCAACGGCCAGGTCGAGATCGAGGGATTCTTCGCGGACGGCGTCGTCGTCGCCGGTGCGGTCGTGCTCGCTGACGCACCAGGATCGGTTCCGGACGTGGTGTCACCGACGACTGGCAGGGAGCTGACGCGGGTGTTGACCGTGACCAGCGCGGCGTCCGGCGCGATACGCAACACCGCCACGGCGGCCGCGCTGTCGGCCCATTGACGGCCGACACCGTTCCACCCATCGACGGGCTGCGATTGCTGCGGGTTTGCCTGCGGCGGCGATGGTGCAAAGCGAGCCGACACGGTCGGACGTTCGGATCGGTCAGCCTGGCTCCACGTCAGGTAGTCCGTCGCCGTTACGACAGCGGCTGCACGAAAGTCGGCGTCTGCCGGACCGTGCGGGCTGACCGGCCCGCTCGGGTGTACCCAGCCGATGACCTGCGCCACGATGGTGCAAGCGCCGACCAACACGACGACCACCAAGCCAAGGATGCTTCCTGTTCGCCGGGCACGACGAAGCCACGGCTCAGCCGGTGGTCGGGCCATCACGGCCCAGCCAGAGACAGGCGATGCGGTTCGGCCATGTCCTGGCGGTCGATGCAACGACAGAACTGGTATCCGATCAGTTGGCGGACAGGATCCGCCGAGGCGAGCTCCTCCAGCCATAGGCGCCTGACGCCCGGCTGCCGGACGAGGTCGCAGTCGAGACGCTCCGGGTTGGCGAGCCTGATTCCTTCTCATCACGCGCTCGACGACGAAATCGGATCACGCGTGAACTCGAGAACAGCTGCGGTCCAGGTCATGCCAACGCCACTGGACACCAACACAACCGAGTCACCCAAGCCAACCATCTTGTTGGACCACAGGTGATGCAGGGCAACAACGTTGTCCGCCGCCCCCAGGTGGCCGAACCGCAACCCCAGGTCCACCAAGGTTCGCGACCGTGGGATCTGCAACGGATCGAGGTACTGCTCGCGCATGATCTTCTCGCCGAAGAACGGCAGCAGAACCCACCGCGCGTCGAGTAGGCCGATGCCCGCATCCGCCAACGCTTGACCCACAACGCGTCGAACAGCGCGAACCGATCGCTGCACGACGACCTCCGGTCCGCCATGACTTGCGAACCAGCTGCGTTTCCGCGAGCGGAGATCCAGCGGCGCAACGCCGTCGACCGGATCGCGAACCGTGCGACGATTCAAGCCCTCCAGGCTGGTATCGGCCACCGTCGCCACCGACCGCACTCGTGCGATCCCAGGTGCGCGACTCAACACCAGAGCGGCACCGGCGTCCCCATAGACGACGCCGAAGTCCGCGGTGAGCCGAGGAAACCTCGGCTCAGCGAACTGCTCGCCAGCGGTCACCAGCGCGTCACCGACATCGTCGCGGCTCTGAAGCACGCTTGCAGCCAACTCGAGAGCCAGACCCATGCTGTTTGACATGGCGTTGATCTCGGCAACCATCCCGGCCGGCAAATTCAGCTGCCGGTGCATCGAACAGGCAACGCTGTAAAAATCGCCGCGTTCCCACATGCTCGAGTGGAGATGAAGGCCTACCTGACTGGTGCGATCATGCGAGCCGTATGAACTTTCCAAGGCTTGTCGAGCCGCAGCGACCGCCATGCTGGCTCCGGACTGTGCAGACACTGCGACTGACGGCGCGCATGGCGAGCCGGCGGAGGTTGCAGTGTCACCTCCCTTGCCCGCGCGAGCCGAGGTCACATTCCCGATCTCCACGCCGAACCCACGAATGTTGGTTTCCGTGCACCGCACAATGCCTCCCGTATCGGCATGTAATGCTCGCAGGAAACGGAAGTGCGCGTTCCTCCATGCCGGTAGCTGCTGTTCCCATGGCGGCTTGGCCAGTGAATCGAATGGGAAGCTATCAGCAGGCATTCGGCGAGTCGAATGATAGTGGCGCTAGCGACCCACGGTTCTCTGATTTATCAGAATTCCCCAGAGGAACACATTTCGCAAGAAGCTTTGCTGGAGAATTGACGGCTCAGCGTGCTGGCAACGTGGGTCCGCAACAACCACCAACCCGACGATCCCGCAGCGCGAGCTGCGTGTTGGGGCGTTCATGATCCAGTCGATGTCGCCTGGTGGCCACAGAGTCATCGCTGTCGCGGACCGGGACCATCGCACACCGACGAGGTTCAGCCCAGTCAGATCGGCAGCACGCAAGTCTGCCCCGGTGAAGTCGTCGATCAGTCCTTCCAGTCGGGCGACGTGCTGAATGGTGATGGTCGCTGGGTCCAGCCAGGACGTGTCCACCGTCGTCGTGCCGTTGATCGTGCGCAGCAGCTTTCCGGTCCGGAAGCGCGCCACCCCTGCACAACAACATTAGGGACAGTCCACGAGCGCGAGTACGGCAGAGGTTGATGTCGCGGTCGAGCGCGGGGTCACGGTCGAGCGCGAGGTCGCAGTTCAAGGTCGCAGTCGCGAGCGTGGGCGTGAGCGCGGGTGAGGAAGCAGGCGAGGTCGCGGGTGAAGCCGCGGGCGCTCTCGAGGTCGACGACGTGACCGAGGGCTGCGGGATCGGTTGGGGTCGAGGTCGCGGGCGCGGTCGAGGATGCCGATCAGGGCACGGTCGAAGACGCGGGTGCGGGCCCGATCGCGGTCGAGGTCGCAGGCGAAAACGACGCCATTGAGCGCGACGGGACCGGCGCGTCGACCTGGCCGAGTTCCCTTGCCGTGAACCTGCCCAACCACGACCCGGAGTGCCTCGGCTTCGGGTATACAACCGAGGCGAGCATCGCGTTGTTCGCCAAGCCCGCGACGCCTACACCGGCGAGCTGCTCGTCGTCATCGCTCCCCAGGACCTGGCGTCGTTGAAGGTTTGCGACGAACTCGGGTTCGCCACCTGCAGGCAGGTGCGGGTGTTCGGCGACCTGTGCAACCTCTACGCGCTCACCATCTCAGCGTCGTCATCGTGGTCGAGGCGCGGACGACCAGTTCCGGCTGGAACTGTACGTGCCGGTGCTCGTGCGCTGGCTCGCCGGACGCCTCCTCGAGCAACAACTGCGCCGCGGTCCGGCCGAGCAGCTCGCGCGGCTGGCGCACCGAGGTCAGCGGGACGGCCGCGGCGGCGGCGAACTCGATGTCGTCGTAGCCGACCACCGCCAGGTCGTCGGGGACGCGCAAACCCTGCTGGGTCATGGCTTGCAGCAGCCCGAGGGCCAGCAAGTCGTTGGCGCAGAAGGCAGCCGTGGGTCGGCGCGCCGAGGGCAGGCCGACCAGGCGCTCGCCTGCCCGGCGTCCCTCGGCCACTTGCAGCGCGGAAGTCTCCAGCACGGTCAACGGCGGCAACCCCGCGCGGGCCAGCGCGCGCGCCGCGCCCTCGTGGCGGTCGCGCACCTGCTGGATGGAGAACGGCCCGCCGATCATGGCGATCCGTTCGTGGCCGCTCTCGATCAGGTGTGTGGCGGCCAGGTCGCCACCGAGGACGTCGTCGACGGCGACCGAGCACTGCGCCGCGTCCTGGGCGCCGCGGTCCACGAGCACCACCGGTGTGCCCTGGCGCTGCAGCTGCGCCGCGTACTCGTTGTCCTGCTCGATCGGCGTGATCAGGATGCCCTGCACGCGTTGTTCGTGCAGCAGCTCCAAGTTCTCGCGCTCGCGCTCGGCGTTCTCGTCGCTGTTGAGCAGGTACACGGCGAGCCCGGCCTCGCGCGCCGCGTGCTCGACCCCGCGCGCCACGTCGGTGAAGAACGGGTTCCCCGCGTCCAGCACGACGTAGGCGATCGCTCGGCTGCGCCCGGCCCGCAGTTGGCGCGCCGACTCGTTGCGCACGAAGCCCAGCTCCGCGATCGCCGCCTCGACCCGCAGGCGGGTGGGCGCCGCGACCCGTTCGGGCCGGTTCAGCACGTTCGACACGGTCCCGTTGGACACGCCCGCGCGCAGCGCCACGTCGCGGATGCTGACCGGCTGGGCCACGGATGCTCCTCGCGGAAGTTGAAACGTGTCAACGGACTGTAACCCAGCTATTGACACGTTGCGTCGAAGTTGCGACGCTTCTTCCACCCGATGAATTGAAACGTTTCAATCCACGGAGGTGCCGTGCGGGCAGTCGTGAGCCTGACCGAGGTGAGCAAGTCGTTCGGCGCGGTGCGCGCGCTGAGCGGCGTCACGCTGGAGCTCTTCCCCGGCGAGGCGCACGCCCTGCTCGGCGAGAACGGTGCGGGCAAGTCCACCCTGATCAAGACGCTCGCCGGGGTGCACCGCCCGGACGCCGGGCAGGTCGTCGTCGACGGCGTGCCGCGCCGGTTCGCGGGCCCGGCCGACGCGCTGGCCGCCGGGATCGCGATCATCTACCAGGAGCCGACGCTGTTCGGCGACCTCACGGTGGCGGAGAACGTCTTCATGCGCCGCCAGCCGCTCGGGGCCGGCCGCCGGATCGACGTCCGCGCCATGCACCGGCGGACCGAGGAGCTCTTCGACCGCCTCGGCGTCCGTCTCGACCCGGCGCGGCCGGCCAGCGGACTGTCCATTGCGGACCAGCAGCTCGTCGAGATCGCCAAGGCGCTGTCGTTCGACGCGCGGGTGATCGTCATGGACGAGCCGACGGCGGCGCTCTCGGCGCCCGAGGTGCGGCGCCTTTTCGGGGTGGTGGAAGCACTGCTGGCCCAGGACACCGCTGTGCTCTTCGTGTCGCACCGGCTCGACGAGGTGTTCGCCTTGTGCCACGGGGCGACCGTGTTGCGCGACGGCGCCTACGTCTGGTCCGGTGCGCTTGACGGCGAGACGCCCGACGCGCTCGTGCGCCGCATGGTCGGCCGCGAGCTCTCCCAGCTCTACCCCAAGCAGGACACCGCACCCGGCGACGTGCTGCTGGACGTGCGGCGCCTGACCCGCGAAGGCGTGTTCACCGACGTGTCGTTCGAGGTGTGCGCGGGCGAGATCGTCGCGCTCGCGGGCCTGGTCGGCGCGGGGCGCAGCGAGGTCGCCCGGGCGATCTTCGGCATCGACCGGCCGGACGCGGGACGGGTCTTCGTGCGCGGGCTGCCGTTGCGCCCGGGCTCGCCGACCGCGGCCATGGCCGCCGGCATCGGCTTCGTGCCGGAGGACCGGCGCCAGCAGGGCCTGGTGATGGACGCGTCGATCGAGCGCAACATCGCGCTCGCCTCGCTCGCCCGCATCTCCAGGGCGGGGCTGCTCGGCCGCCGCGGGGAGCGCTCGCTGGCCCGCGACTGGGCGGTGAAGCTGCAGCTCAAGTTCGCGCGCCTGTCCGATCCCGTGTCGGTGCTGTCCGGCGGCAACCAGCAGAAGGTCGTGCTGGCCAAGTGGCTGTCGCGCCGGCCGGCCGTCTTGATCGTCGACGAGCCGACCCGCGGCATCGACGTCGCCACCAAGGCCGAGGTGCACCGGCTGTTGTCCGAGCTGGCGGCCGACGGCGTCGCGGTGCTGATGATCTCCTCCGAGCTGCCGGAGGTGCTCGGGATGGCCGACCGCGTGCTCGTCATGCACGAGGGACGGCTGGTCGAGCAGCTCTCGCGCGCCGAGGCGACCGAGGAGCGGGTCGCGCTGGCAGCGGCCGGTCAGGTCGCGTCGTGACCGCGCAGGTGGACGTGGCCGCCGCCGAGGTGCCCCGCCGCACGGCCGCGCGCAGGCTGGCCACCCGCATCGGGCGGGTGCGGGAGCTGGGCATCGTCGTCGCGTTGGCACTCGTCGTGGTGCCGACGGCCATCGCGAACCCGCGGTTCGTCCAGCCGCAGTCCATTCAGGACCTGCTGCTCAACGCCTCGATCGTCGCGCTGCTCGCGGTCGGGCAGACGATGGTGGTCGTCACCCGCAACGTGGACCTGTCCGTGGGGTCGGTGCTCGGGCTCTCGGCTTTCCTGACCGCCCAACTGGTTGCCGATCACCCGGGCTTGCCGATCATCGCCGGCATCGCGTTCGGCGTGCTCGTCGGCGCGGTGTGCGGGGTGCTCAACGGCGCGGCCGTCGCGGTCGGCAACGTGCCGAGCCTGGTCGTCACGCTGGGCACGCTGTACGTCTTCCGCGGTGTCGACTTCGCCCTCGCCCACGGCCGCCAGATCAACGCCGCCAACCTGCCCGACGCCCTGCTCGAACTGGGCAGCGCCAAGGTCGTCGGCATCCCGGTCCTCGTGATCGTCACGCTCATGGTGGTCCTGCTGGCCGCCACGCACCTGCGCTCGTACCGGTCCGGCCGCGAGCTGTACGCCATCGGCTCCAACCCGGACGCCGCCGTGCTCGCCGGGATCCCGGTGGGACGCAGGGTGTTCGGCGCGTTCGTCCTCTCCGGACTGATCGCCGGGCTCGCGGGGTCGATGTGGGTCGCGCGCTACGGCACGGTCGACGCGGCCGCGGGCACCGGGCTCGAGCTGCAGGTCGTCGCCGCGGTCGTGGTCGGCGGCGTCGCGATCTTCGGCGGTTCCGGCACGGTCGTCGGCGCCGCGCTCGGCGCGCTGCTGCTCGGCACCATCACCAGTTGCCTGGTCGTGCTGCGCATCCCGGCGTTCTGGCAGCAGGCCATCAGCGGCGCGTTGCTGCTCGTCGCGATCACCGTCGACCGGCTGCTCGCGCTTCGCCTGAGCAGGGCCTTGCGCCGGATCAACGCCGAACGGGGAGGCGACGGTGGCTGACCGGGTGCGTGGCGCGCTGCGCTGGGAGACCGCGCTGGTGGTCCTGCTGATCGCCGTCGGGCTGGTCGGGCAGGTCAGCACGAGCGGCGAGTTCCTGTCCGGCGACAACCTCTTCTACCTCGGCCTGGACATCGGCGAGATCGCGTTGATCGCGTTGCCGCTCACGCTCGTGATCGTCGCCGGGGAGATCGACCTCTCCGTCGCGTCGGTGCTCGGCCTCTCCAGCGCGCTGATCGGCTGGCTGTGGAACGCGGGCTGGTCGCTGGAGGTGATCCTTCCGTTCGTGATCGCCGTCGGCGCGGTCTGCGGCGCGGTCAACGGCCTGCTCGTGACGCGGCTCGGGCTGCCGTCGCTCGCGGTCACGATCGGCTCGCTCGCGCTCTACCGCGGGCTCGCGCTCGTCGTGCTCGGCGACACGGCGGTGGCCGATTTCCCGGACAGCTACACGGAGTTCGGCACCACCCCGGTCGCCGGGACCTGGCTGCCGTACCCGATCCTGCTGTTCGCCGTCCTGGCGGTGTTGTTCGCGGTCGCGTTGCACGCCAGCTCGTTCGGCCGCTCGGTGTTCGCGATCGGCGCGAACGAGCAGGGCGCGCGGTTCGCCGGGATCCGGGTCAAGCGGATCAAGCTGATCCTCTTCGTGCTGTCGGGCGCGGTGTCGGCGGTCGCGGGCATCGTCTACACCTTCCGCTTCTCCAGCGCCCGCGCCGACAACGGGCTCGGCCTCGAGCTCGCGGTGGTCGCCGCCGTGCTGCTCGGCGGCGTTTCCATCTTCGGCGGCCGCGGCACGCTCGGCGGTGTCGTCGCGGGCGTGCTCCTGCTCGGCGGCCTGCGCAACCTGTTGATCCTGCGGGATGTCCCGACCGAGATCCTCACCGTCGTCACCGGTTTGTTGTTGCTGCTCAGCGTGCTCACCCCGGCGCTGGTCCGCGCCGTTGCCGGGCGCTTGACCCCTCGAACCCACACGGAAGGGCCACAACCATGACCTCTCGTCGCATGGGCCTGTTCGCGCTCGTGCTCACCGGTGCGCTCGCCTTGTCGGCGTGCGGGGGCACGACGAAGGAGAACACCGACCAGAGCTCGTCGGCCGCCGCGCCCGGGGCCGCCACCGGCGCGGCGAACCCGAACGCGCCGCTCAAGCAGGGCCTCAAGATCACGTTCCTGCCGAAGCAGGTGAACAACCCCTACTTCACCGTCGCGCAGAAGGGCGCCGAGCAGGCGGGGACTTCCTTCGGCGCGCAGGTGAAGGCGACCGGTCCGTCCGACGCGAGCGCGTCGTCGCAGGTCACCTACATCAACACCGCGGCGCAGCAACACCAGGACGCGCTGGTGCTGTCGGCCAACGACGCCAACGCGGTGGCGCCCGCGCTGAAGTCGGCCCGCAAGCAGGGGCTCAAGGTCGTCACGTTCGACTCCGACGCGGCGACCGACGCGCGGGACATCTTCGTCAACCAGGCGTCCACACAGGACATCGGCGCGGGCCAGGTCAAGCTGATCGCGGATGCGCTGGGCGGCAAGGGCGGCGAGATCGCGATCCTGTCGGCGACGCCCAACGCCACCAACCAGAACGCGTGGATCGCGGTGATGAAGCAGGAACTGGCGAAGCCCGAATACGCGAACCTGAAGCTGGTCGAGACCGCCTACGGCAACGACGACGACCAGACGTCGTTCCAGAAGACGCAGGGTCTGCTGCAGGCGCACCCGAACCTCAAGGGCATCATCTCGCCGACCACGGTCGGCGTCGCGGCGGCCGCCAGGTACCTGGATTCCTCCTCGTACAAGGGAAAGGTCGCGTTGACCGGGCTCGGCACGCCGAACCAGATGCGCAAGTTCGTCCAGGACGGGACCGTGAAGTCGTTCGCCCTCTGGGACCCGTCGAAGCTCGGCTACCTCGCCACCTACGCGGCCGCGGCGCTCTCGTCGGGGCAGATAACGGGTGCGCAGGGCGAGAAGTTCAAGGCGGGCGACCTCGGCGAGTACACCGTCGGCGCGAACGGCGAACTGGTGCTCGGCCCGCCGACCGTGTTCACCAAGGACAACATCGGCCAGTTCAACTTCTGACGGGGAGCACCATGACCGACCTCGAACGCGTGCGGTCTGCGTTGCGGGAGCAGCGGATCGAGACGCCGTCGTGGGCGTATGCCAACTCCGGCACCAGGTTCAAGGTGTTCACCCAGCCCGGGGTGCCGCGCACGGCCTACGAGAAGATCGACGACGCCGCCCAGGTGCACAAGTTCACGGGCGTCGCGCCGACCGTCGCCCTGCACATCCCGTGGGACCGGGTCGACGACTACGCCGACCTCGCGGACCACGCCCGCGCGCAGGGGGTCGGGCTCGGCGCGATCAACTCTAACGTGTTCCAGGACGACGACTACAAGCTCGGCAGCGTCACCAACCCCGATCCCGGGATCCGCCGCAAGGCGATCGGGCACCTGCTCGAGTGCGTCGACATCATGGACCAGACGGGGTCCGCCGACCTGAAGCTCTGGTTCTCCGACGGCCTGAACTACCCGGGCCAGGACAACCTGCGGGCCCGGCAGGACCGGATGGCCGAGGCGCTGCACGAGGTGTACGACCGGCTCGGCGAGCACCAGCGGATGTTGCTGGAGTACAAGCTCTTCGAGCCGGCGTTCTACGCCACCGACGTGCCCGACTGGGGCACCGCCTACGCCCACTGCCTCGAACTCGGGCCCAAGGCGCAGGTGGTGATCGACACCGGGCACCACGCGCCGGGCACCAACATCGAGTTCATCGTGGCGTTCCTGCTGCGGGCCGGGAAGCTCGGGGCGTTCGACTTCAACTCCCGCTTCTACGCCGACGACGACCTGATGGTGGGTGCGGCCGACCCGTTCCAGCTGTTCCGGATCATGCACGAGATCGTGCTGGGCGACGCGTTGTCGCCCAGCGCGGGCATCGCGTTCATGCTGGACCAGTGCCACAACATCGAGCCGAAGATCCCCGCGATCATCCGCTCGGTGCTCAACGTGCAGGAGGCGACGGCGAAGGCGTTGCTCGTCGACACCGACGCGCTCGCCACGGCACAGCGCGACGGTGACGTGCTCGCCGCCAACGCGATCCTCATGGACGCCTACAACACCGACGTCCGGCCGCTGCTGGCGGAACTGCGTGCGGACATGGGCCTCGATCCCGATCCGTCCGCCGCCTACAAGCGTTCGGGTTACGGCGAGCGGATCGTGCGTGAACGCGTCGGTGGCGAGGCCGCCGGGTGGGGAGCGTGATGGTCGAGGCGTTGGTCGAGGCTTTGGTCGAGCGGAGCAATCGGCTCGGAGCCGAGCCACGCAACACCAACTACGCCGGTGGCAACACGTCGGCGAAGGGCGTCGGGTCCGATCCGGTCACCGGGTCCGAAGTGGACCTGTTGTGGGTCAAGGGATCCGGCGGCGACCTCGGCACGCTCACCGAGAAGGGTCTCGCGGTGTTGCGCCTGGACCGGTTGCGCGCGCTGGTGGACGTCTACCCGGGCGTCGAGCGCGAGGACGAGATGGTCGCCGCGTTCGACTACTGCCTGCACGGCAAGGGCGGGGCGGCGCCGTCGATCGACACGGCCATGCACGGGCTCGTCGACGCCGCCCACGTCGACCACCTGCACCCGGACGCCGGGATCGCGTTCGCCACCGCCGCCGACGGGGAAGCGCTGACCAAGGCGTGCTTCGGCGACCGGGTGGTGTGGGTGCCGTGGCGGCGCCCGGGTTTCCAGCTGGGCCTGGACATCGCGGCCGTGCACCGCGAGCACCCGGCGGCCATCGGCGTGATCCTCGGCGGTCACGGGATCACGGCGTGGGGCGCGACCAGCGACGAGTGCGAAGCCAACTCCCTGGAGATCATCGAGCGGGCGCAGCGGTACCTTGACGAGCACGGCCGGGCCGACCCGTTCGGCGGCCAAGTCGTCGCTCCGGCCGAGGACCGCCGGACCTGGGCGGCCGAGCTGGCGCCGGTGCTGCGCGGGCTCGCGTCCACCGACCGGCCGCAGGTCGGTCACTTCACCGACAGCGACGTCGTGCTCGAGTTCGTCGGCAGCGCGCGGCTCGCCGAGCTGGCCGCGCTGGGCACGTCGTGCCCGGACCACTTCCTGCGCACCAAGGTCCGGCCGCTCGTGCTGGACCTGCCGCCGACCGCGCCCCTGGACGAGACGATCGCGCGGCTGCGGGAGCTGCACGAGGCCTACCGCGCGGACTACCGCGCCTACTACGAGCGGCACGCCGACGCCGCCAGCCCGCCCATGCGTGGCGCGGACCCGGCGATCGTGCTGCTCCCGGGCGTGGGCATGTTCAGCTTCGGCAAGGACAAGCAGACCGCCCGGGTGGCGGGGGAGTTCTACGTCAACGCGATCAACGTCATGCGTGGCGCGGAATCCGTGTCGTCCTACCGGCCGATCGAGGAACGCGAGAAGTTCCGGATCGAGTACTGGGAGCTCGAGGAGGCCAAGCTCCGGCGGCAGCCGCCGCCGAAACCGCTGGCCGCGCGGGTCGCGTTCGTGACCGGCGGCGGTTCGGGCATCGGGCGGGCGATCGCACGGCGGCTCGCGGCCGAGGGCGCGTGTGTCGTGGTCGCCGACCGGGACGGCGCGGCCGCCGCCGAGGTCGCGGCGGAGCTGGGCTCGGCCGACGTCGCGGTGCCCGTCACCGTGGACGTCACGTCGGCGTCGGCCCTGACCGGGGCGTTCCGCGCGGCGGTGCTGGCGTTCGGCGGGGTGGACCTGGTGGTCAACAACGCCGGGCTGTCGGTGTCGAAGCCGCTCGCGGAGACCACCGAGGCGGACTGGGACCTGCAGCACGACGTCATGGCGAAGGGCTCCTTCCTGGTCGCCAAGCAGGCCGCGAAAGTCATGCGGGCACAGGGGATGGGTGGCGACCTGATCTACATCGCCAGCAAGAACTCCGTGGTCGCCGGGCCGAACAACGTCGCATACGGCGCGGCGAAGGCCGACCAGGCGCACCAGGTCCGGCTGCTCGCGGCCGAACTCGGCGGCGACGGCATCCGGGTCAACGGCATCAACCCCGACGGCGTCGTGCGCGGTTCGGGCATCTTCGCCGGGGGCTGGGGCGCGCAGCGCGCCGCCGTCTACGGCGTGCCGGAGGAGGAGCTCGGCCAGTTCTACGCCCAGCGGACCTTGTTGAAGCGGGAGGTGCTGCCCGAGCACGTGGCCGCCGCCGTTTTCGCCTTGACCGGTGGCGACCTGTCGTTGACCACCGGGCTGCACATCCCCGTGGACGCCGGGGTGGCCGCGGCCTTCTTGCGATGACACAGCCGGCGATGAGGGCGTTCGCGGCCGTCGACCTCGGCGCGTCCGGCGGCCGCGTCATGCGTGGCCTCGTCGGCGCGGGCGACCTGCGCGTGCAGGAGGTGCACCGGTTCCCGAACCGCCCGGTCCCGGTGCGCGGCACGTTGTACTGGGACATCCTCGGGCTGTACCGGGAGGTGCTGGCCGGGCTGCGTGCGACCGGTCCGGTGGCGAGCATCGGCATCGACAGCTGGGCCGTCGACTACGGCCTGCTCGACGCCGACGGCGAGCTGCTCGGCAACCCGGTGCACTACCGCGACGCCCGCACCGACAAGGTGTCCCGCGAGGTCGTCGAGCGGATCGGCGCGGAGGTCCTGTACGAGCGCAACGGGTTGCAGTTCCTGCCGTTCAACACGATCTTCCAGCTCGCCGCGGACACCCGGCTCGCACCCGCGGCGACCGTGTTGCTGATCCCGGACCTGCTGTCGTACTGGCTGACCGGCGAGCTCGGCGCCGAGTACACCAACGCGTCCACCACCGGTTTGCTCGACGTGCGGACCAGGCGCTGGTCGGCGTCGTTGCGCCAGGCCGTCGGCCTGCCCGCGTCGTTGCTGCCCCCGCTGCGCGCGCCGGGCGAGCCGGCGGGGGAGTGGGAGGGCGTGCCGGTGACCGCGGTCGGCTCGCACGACACGGCGTCGGCCGTGGTCGCCGTGCCCGCCGACGGGGACGCGTTCGCCTACATCTCCTGCGGCACTTGGTCCCTCGTGGGCGTCGAGCTGCCGGAGCCGGTGCTGACCGCCGGGAGCCGGGCGGCCAACTTCACCAACGAGGGCGGCGTCGACGGCACGATCCGCTTCCTGCGCAACGTGATGGGCCTGTGGCCGGTGCAGGAGTGCGTGCGCGAGTGGGACGTCCCGCTCGACGGCCTGCTGGCCGAGGCGGCGCGGTTGCCCCGGCGCACGGTGCTCGACGTGGACGATCCGGTCTTCCTGCCGCCGGGGAACATGCCCGAGCGGATCGCCCGGTGGTGCCGTGCGGCCGGCGAGCCGGTTCCGCGCACCCCGGCCGAGACCGTACGGTCCATATTGGACGGTCTCGCGGTGGCGCACCGCAAGGCGATCGAGCAGGCGCAGGCGTTGTCGGGCCGGGCCGTGGACGTGGTGCACATGGTCGGCGGCGGCTCGCGTAACGAGCTGCTGTGCCGGCTGACCGCGGACGAGTGCGGCCTGCCGGTGGTGGCGGGTCCGGCGGAAGCCACGACGATCGGCAACGTGCTCGTCCAGGCCCGCGCGGCGGGCGACCTGCACGGCTCGCTGGCGGATCTGCGCGCGTTGGTCCGCCGTTCTCAGCCGCTGCGCCGCTACGAACCGCGGTGATCTTGTCGGTGTCCGTCGGGATACTGCTCGCATGGCTGAAGACATGCGCACGGTCGAGTCCGCCGACGGCTGCGTGATCGCCTGGTACCCGGGCTCGGGCGTGGGACCGCGGCTGTTGTGCGTCGGCGGTGCGTTCTCGGGGCGCACGCTCTGGGACGGGCTGATCGCGTGCCTGCCGGGCGTGCCGGTCCACGTGGTGGAACGGCGTGGGCACGGCCTCAGTGCGGACCGGCCCGGGTCGGGGCCGGCCGACGAGGTCGCCGACGTGCACGCCGTGCTGCGGGAGATTGGCGAGCCGGTGGTCCTCGTGGGACATTCATCGGGAGCGTTGCTTGCCTTGCGGGCGGCCGTCGACGCGCCGCTCGTGCGCGGTGTCGTCGCTTACGAGCCCCCGCCGCCGCCCCCGATCGCCGGCGTCGAGGACCGGCTCCGCGCACTGCTGGCGGCAGGCGACCGCGCCGGTGCCGTGACCCGGTTCCTGGTCGACGCCGTCGGCATGCCCGAGCGGCTCGCACGTGCGCGGCTCACCGCGCCTGGTGCCGAGTCCGACCTGGCCATGGCCCACACCCTCGTGCACGACGTCCAACTCGCCGAGGAAAGCGTCCCTGCCGAGCCGAGCAATCCCGTTCTCCTGTTGCTGGGCGACCAAAGCCCGCCGCGGATGGCCGACCACCTGCACGCCGTGGCGCAACGCCTACCGCACGCCGTCGTCCGCTCCCTGCCCGGTCAGGCTCACTTCGCCTTGACCGCGGCGCCCGAACTGATCGCACCGCACGTCCTGGAAGCACTCACCACCCGGTTGTGAGGCGGCACCGGTGGCCCACCGGCGCCTTGCGACTCAGCGACGGTGTCCTCGCTACTCAGCCGGATCGGCCGCTGCCGAAATGATCTTGGCGACGAGGCGGCCGCTGCTTGGTGACGCCCTCTAAGGCTTGCGGCTTTCGATCACGAGTTGTTGGGAGGTCCCGGCCAAAGTCGCGGTCCGGCGCACGACTATGTCCGGGATGTCGAGCAAGTCGCTCACGCCAACCGGCTGCTGCCTGGCCAGCTCGGCATCCCCCTTGGAACGAGTGCCCGTTACCTCGCTGGCGGATCATCGGCGATGGCACGAGGCTGAGCGGGACAAGACCAGGTTTGGGTTTCGTCCCAACTTCGCTCATGTTGATGAAACCTTTGCTGGCGCTTCACCGATACAGGCTCCGACGCGGCGGCCGGGTTTGAGGGGCAGTATTGATGAATGCGGGAGGATCCCGTTGGGCGAAGTACGGAAAACTCGGCTCCGTCGTGGCCGTCGCGGCGGCCATCGCGGCTGGCGCGGCCAACATCGACGGGTTCCTTTCGTTGTGGGAAAGGATGTTCGGTGCCACTCAAGCACCCAGCACCTCCCAGGGGGCAGCGACGCCGACTGAGAGGAGCTCGGTGACCGCCGAACCGATCGACACGACGGCAACCACCGCTGAACATCTGGCATCAACGGACAGTTCCCCGCCGGACGTGGAGACCGATGCACCGCGACATCCCCCGCAAGCGCCGGTGACCGTCGCGCCAACTCGAGGCGGCGCCTTAGTGATCACCATTAAGATGGGCAATAGAGGCAAGATCGGGCCTTCCGAATTCAGAGCGGGAGCCACACCGGGTGCGAACGTCGATGTCTACGACGACGTCGGCCAGCTCAGCCAGGGGTGCTACCCCTCATGGGTCCTGACCCGCGGTGGTGTGACGGTGCAGACGTCCCGAAACGAACGGTGTACGTCCGGCGGTATCACGATGTTCAACTTCGGCGATTCGCTGGATGCCCCCGGTAGTTATCGGCTCAGCGTCACGATCACCACCGATAGCGGTCAGGCCGGAACCAGTTCGGTCGCCTTCACGGTGACCTGATCCCGGACAGCGCACGGTTGCCTGTCGCCACTTACGTCGTCAAGGGCTATCAAAGTGTTCGGCCAAACCGATTTAGACACTGGTGTATGTCGGTGGGACGAGGCCGCCGCTGATAGCTACGATCCCAGGGGGAACCCAGACGGCGGGCCAGAGCAGCCCGAGTCCGGGCGGTCCGGCAACGCCGGCGAGAGCGGTTTCTGGGCCGCTCAGCGCTTCGGACAGCAGCTGATGGACCAATTCGACCTCGACGACCGCATCCACGCCACTGCGGTTGCCTGGTACAACCGGCGGCTGGCCAGCGCCACCGACCTGCGGCCTAGTGACATCTGTTGCGGGTCATGAGGTTCGTATCGGTGGGTAGGGGCTGAGACGAGGGGACGGGTCTTCCGGCGCCAGGATGAGAAGTACCACCAACTCGTCCGCCGACTGGAAAGACCCGCCCGTGAGTCACCGTAACGCCCCGTTGTCTGTTGAAGACCGTCGCCGTCTGGTGTGGCGCTGCCGGTCTCGCCCGATCGCGCATGTCGCTGCGGAGATGGGTATCTCCCGGCAGTGCGCGAGCAAGTGGGCCAACCGCTGGCGTCATTTCGGTGAGGCCGGGCTGGCCGACCGGCCCAGCGTGCCGCACCGGCAGCCCACTGCCGCCCCTGCGGAGATAGCGGCCCGCATCGAGCGGCTACGCCGCGATCGCAAACAGGTCCCCGTTCGAGGCAAGATTCGACGGTTCCGACCGATGGCTACGGCGAGTGATGGTGGGCGAGGCCGAATCCTGTGACGCCGGCGCCATACGACGACACGACCTGGAACTCGTCCACGCCTGGTCCAGGAAAGGTGCGACCGTCGCACACGTCAACTACTCCGAAAGGTGAAGAGCTCCGATGGCCACCAGCATTTCGACGCCCCTCATCGCCCCGAGCGGCGAATTCGATTCCACCTTCGTTACGGCAGCAAAATCAGAGCTGGCGAATTCCGGACTGGTTCGAATCGCTCATTTCCCCTCAACGGCTCATGCCTTCGTCGGATTTCTTGCCGCATTCGGCGACCCTCTGCCCTACTATGGAGACGACGCCGGGACCCACCCCGACCACCCGGCCATCTGGCGCGTTAGATACGAGCCCCAGGCGGCAGAAAGGGGCGAGATACACGCGATGGCCGGACCTCTCGAACCCCACTCGTCCCAATCGCTGCGCTGGCCTCGGCCACCGTTCTTCAGCATGTTGATGGTCAGTTCGGGCTGGCAGGACCGCCCGGAAGGCTACAACGGAGAAACACTCGTCGTACGGTGGAGTGACGCCGTCCAGCTCATGCGGTCCGACCCAGCCGGGGCCGCCGCGGTACGCAATCTGTTCACCGATGTGCCATTTCCGGATGGAATCCACCGGTCGATCGCCTACCGGCTCACGAACGCCGCGGACGCGGACGACGTCGGCATACGGATCAAGAGCGGTCTGCTGGACCACCTGCGGTCGACCGCGGCACGCCACCCGGCCACGTCCGCGTTGAAGCGCCTGTCCGAAGCAGCGGCACAGGTCGCGACGCGGGTCACGCTCAGGTCCGGCGACCTGCTCCTCCTCGACAACAATCGTTGGGGGCACGGGAGAGAATCGGTGATCGGATACGAGATCGACGTCGGCGGAGCAGTGAAGCTCAACCCTCGTGAGCTTTGGAGTGCGACAGTCGGCTGACGCGCGCGCGTATGGTCGAGCCGGTCCCGGGATAGTCGCTGCACCCGCGCAAGGGACGCAGCGAGCGCACCGCACTAGTTCCGTTGTACCGCAAGGCTTCTGTAATGACGAAGCGCGCCCGCCTCCACTGCCGAACGACGAGTTGGCGGCTTGCTGCGGCCAGCACGAAACGTCGTGCGGCAAGGAGCACCAGGCGTCCCTGCTCGAGCTGCGCCGCCGCTTGCTCGCCTCGATTGCGTCCGGGGGCTCCGAGAGTTACGAGAACCTCACGCCGTCGTCAGATCATCTCGTTGCAAGATCCATAGCTGCACGACATACGGAATGCCGTACAGCGACCAGGCCTGGCTCACCGGTAGGGTGGCGCGGAGGCCGCGCGCCGGGCCTACGGCGCCTGCTCTTACGGTCCCCTCGGGCTCAGGCGGCGCCCGGGTGCAGGGTCGTGACGTAGAGGGCGGCCTGAATGAGCAGCGCGACTAAGGGGCGCGGGATGTCTTCGAAGAAGCCGTGAGCCAGTTCGTTTCGGATGTTGAACCCCATTGGGCTGGACAGGAGCATCGCGAGGTAGCGGCCCCAGGACTCATCTAAGCCTCGCTTGCCAAGGATTCGCAGGAGAACACCGACGCCGACGTATTTCCCGGGCGTGTTGCTGCGCTGGGTTTGGTAGACCGCCTCATCGAGTCCTCGGGCCAAGTTGCGTAACATCGTCTCGATCTTCGGTGCCAGGAGGTAGGCGCAGGCTTCGTGATCTCCGGACCAGAAGCGCAAGAGTGAGTCGGCCAGCACGCGGGCGATGTCAGGCGTGACGGCAGGTCGCTCAGCGAACAAGCCTTCGAGCTCCTCTCGGCTGGGGTTGTGCCTTGCTCCGATCGCCAGAAGCGCCTGATCGAACAGTGGCGCGCACACCCTCATGGTGAAGGACTCGACGAAGGCGAGCTGCTGCAACTCCCTGTCGTCGTCGTTCTGCGGCTGCCAGCGGGGGAGCCCGTCGCCGCCGAGCATGACCCGGGTGGTCATCGACAACAGCGGTGCTTCCTGTCGAAGGACGTCGACCTGGGCTCGGTTGTTGTCGATGTGCCCGCTGGGTGGGTGGCCGCCGTCTCCACGTGAGAAGTGCAGCAGGCCGGTGCGCCAGTCATGGTCGGCGAAGCGGTCTATCCACTGGTCGATCTTCTCCCTCGGCACGTCGATTGTGCTGCGGAAGCTCTGCATCTCCAGTTCGTCGCTCTCGATGCTTTGGAGTGTTCTGGTTGCTTGATCGGCCATGTCGTTGTGACCGTGGTTGCGGGCGTACTCGATGGCTGGGGTGAGGTGTCCGACCTTCTGTATGCCTGAGGAGTTCTCGGCGGCCGCGAGCCAGATGGCGGCGATCTCCCGATCGATGCGCTCGAGTTCGGCTGTGTCGCCCTTGGCGCGGCGCCGCTGCAGGGTCGCCACTTCGACCTCGATGTGGGGGTCTGCGGCGTAGCGAGCACGTGCGGCCGCGAGGAGGTCGTCGACTTCATCGGGAGGCTTCTTCTCGGCGACCAGTCGATCGACCAACCTCATCGAGACGCCAGGATGCCACTCAGCGTCCTTGATGTACTCGCGGGCGTCGGTGATCATCTGTTCGACCGCGCTCTGGGCCAGGTCGTCGCGTCCCATCTGACGGGCGATGTCGAGTGTGCGAACCAGCGCGAGCGCGCGGTAAAGCGGGATCCAATCTTGCTTGCTCAGCTCCTGGTACGCGACGCAGGCAGGTTCGGCGTGGATGTGCCTAGGCTGTCGGCGGAGCGTGAAGAGGAGGTCGTGCAAGCGCGCGCGAACCGGAGATGATGAGGCACGTTCCGAGACCTTTTCCCAGAGGTCGGCGACCGACGTCGGCAGTGCGCTGGGTGGCGCTGGATACGTTTTCCCGCCGATGGTCCATGCCGAGGCGAACACTGATTCGGCGTCCTCTCCGGCCTCGGACATCCGGTAGTCGAACGCTGTCGCGATGGCGTCGACGTCTGCGGCCTCTCGGTCAGCCTGTAGTGCTCCCGAGATCTCGTGCCAGCCGGCCGTGGCACCTGCCGCGGCCTCGTCTGTCATTGCTGCGAGCGCGGTGATCCGCTCGGGAGAAAGATCGAACTGCAGACTTTCGAACGCCGTACTGGACATCCCGTAGATGATACTGAGGAGGTTGTCCAAGGTCGCGGAATTTTCGGATTCAGGAGCGCGCGCAGCGCTTACGTGCGGTAATCGCATGGAATGTAGGTTCTTGTTTCCGTTGCTGGAGAAGGGTTTTCAAGCTATCCGCCAGCCGTGGAGGGACGGTATCCGCTGCCGTCGTGCCGGGGACGGTGACGGTCTGTTCGTCCAGCGCGGCCAGGATCGCGGCCACGGGCTTGTCACCCATGCGGGGCGCACGGGCGGCGGCGATCGAGGTCAGTTTGCGGCGGCCTGCCTTGCGGATTCTGGCTGGCCCGCCGCAGCGGGACAGGATCTCCAGCGCCGCGGGGTGGGTCACTCGTGGACCAATGGCTCGTTCGAGGGCTGGGTGGAGGCCGGTGAGCAGACCGCGGATGCGGTTGCCGATCCGGGTGGCCTCGCCGGCCAGGTCGTCATCGAACCCGACCAGCATGTCCAACTCAGCCAGGGCGTGGTCGCCGACGTCGACCGGACGCAGCGTGTGCGGCAGCGAGCGTGCGGCGTCGGCGATGATGAAGGCGTCCCGCGCGTCGGTCTTGGCGCGGCCAAGGTAGAGATCGGCGATGCGGCGCATAGCCAGGCCGGGCAGGTAAGCGACCTGGTGGCCAGCGGCGCGGGCGACCGCGACCGGCAACGCCCCGATCGTCGCTGGTTGATCGACCACCACCAGCAACGTCCCGTGGACGGCGAGCTTGTCGAACAGCGCCCGCAGCTTCGGCTCGCTGTTGGGCAACGGCCCATCGTGCAGCCGCTTGCCGACTGGGTCCAGACCGACCGCGTGGTGCTCACTCTTGCCGACATCCAAGCCGAGGGGACACACCGACGTCATACCCGACCTGGCGACCACAGCTCTTGATCGAGAGCCATGTAGAAGGTAACGGGGGAGAGAGCGAGGCCTACTTCGGCCGTGGTCTCGACCACGGCGGGGTTGATCTTGTCGGCGCGTTCGGCGTCCGCGGACCGGACGATGAGGGCATTGTGGGAGTGTGGTGCAGGAGCGCGGCGGCCATCTGAGGCTGCGGGCGAACCCACCCGAGTCCACTGACGCGATGCGACGCTGCGGACTGTTTGCGACCGCACTCTGTCAGTGGCAAGTGAAGCTGGTCGCGCGGTGCCGTCGAGCATCGTATCCCGCGCTGGTGGGCATCCCGTGCAGTGCTGATTTGTTGCCGCGAGCGGAACACGACAGATCTCCCCGACGTCGGCGATTTTTGACGGTGCCTCTTCGTGAGCAAGGCCGTGTGCGCGTCCGGGTTTCGGCGACGGCGCCTTCGCGCGGGTCTCCGGCGGTGCAGTACCCGTGCGAAGGCACCGCGGTTCAGCCGGTCACCACTTCGTCGTGCATTTCGAGGTGTTCGCGGAGACGTCCTCGGCGCAGCCCTTCATGGCTACCGAGCTGGACGACGACGTCTGGAACGCGTCGGTGTAGAAGGCGCCGGCGCTGGTCACGTACACCCGGCCGCACTGGATGTAGCTGGAGCCGCTGTTGGTGGAGTAGGCCACCCACGCCTGGTCGTTGGCCGACGCGTTCTGCACGTAGGTCCACGCGTACTGCTTGCCGTCGGCAGGGTTGTAGCCGTCCATCAGCTTGATGGTGAGGCCGTTCAGCGTTGTGCTCCGCTGCACGTACTTGCCGGTGAAGTGCAGTGAGTCGCCGCCGTTGTGCGGGCAGGAAACGGCTGCCGCCGCGGGTGCTGCCGACGCGATCGAACCCCCGGTCAGAACCCCTGCCGCGGCGAGAGTTGCCGCGCTGATCGCGAATACGCTTTTGAGCATTTCTGTCCTCTTCCGTCGCTGTCGTCCCACCGGTGATCCTCGTTTCCCACTCGATCAAGGCGCGCCCCTCGACGTGCGTCCGATCGGGGGATTTTGGTGGCAGGACGACCCTACGAAAGCGCCGTGACGGCTCACTGGACGTCGTGAGTACAGCTGAACTGCCGGTTCGCTAGTGAATCCGCACCGCCCGCATGTACGCTCGACGGTCCTGTGCCTCCCGGGGGTGTAATGGCCGACGACCGTGGGGAATACGCCAGACAAGTCCGGTTACGCCGAACGGAACTGGGACTGGGCCAACGCGATCTGGCCGTTCTGTGCGGCATCAGCGAGCGGGCCGTGCGCGACATCGAGAAAGGTCGGGTTCGCCGTCCTCGACCGGCAACTCGCGACCGGCTGGCGGAAGTTCTGCGGTTGCCGGTGCTTGTTCCCGGGCCCGGTCCGGCCGGCGTGCGGATCGACGTACTCGGCATTCTGACCGTCCGGGTCTCGGGACGCGTGGTGCCGATCGAGTCGACGATGCAGCGAACGGTGCTGGGCTTCCTCGCACTGCAGCCGAGGCAATTGGTGAGCAAGCACTCGCTCGTCGAGCTGTTGTGGGGCGATCGCCCACCTTCCAGCGCGGTCAACCTGGTGCAGACCTACGTCGCGCGGTTGCGCAGGCGTGTGCCCGGTCTGGTGATCACTGGTGGCAGAGGCGGGTACCGCCTGGACGTCGACCACACCGACATCGACGTGGCTCGCTTCGACGCCTTCGCACTGGCCGCCCAGGAAGCCGTCGCGCGGGGTGCGTCTGCCGACGGGGCGGCCGCCTGCCGCGCGGCTCTGGCGCTGTGGCGCGACGACGTCCTGACCGACCTTGGCGAGCGAGCGCAAACCCACCCGTCCGTGGTGGCGATGCGCCGCAAGCGAGTGGACGTCGCCCTGCGCTACGCCGCTGCCGCCACCGCCGCCGGCGAGCAGGCGGCCGCGGCCACGGAGGTGCAGCGGATGCTGGGCACGGAGTTGCTGCACGAGTCGTTGCACGCGGCCCTCATGCGGCTGCTGGCGGCGTCGGGGCAGCAAGCAGAGGCGTTGGCGGTGTTCGACGCCGTGAGCAGACGCCTGCGCGAGGAACTCGGGATCGACCCCGGCCCGGAGTTGCGGGCCGCGCACAGCGATGTTCTGAGAGCGTCCGCGGCATTGCCGGGCCAGCCGCTGATAACCCCGAGGGAGTTGCCGGCCCGCCCGACCCAGCTCGTCGGCCGCGGCCCTGAGCTCGAGCGGTTGCGCCGACTGCTCGGCATGGCCCACGACGAATCCCCGGTGGTCGCCGTGTGCGGTGCCGGGGGAGTCGGCAAGACGGCACTGGTGCTGCGCTGGGCGCATGACAACGTCAACCGGTTCCCGGATGGCCAGCTGTGGGCGGACCTGCGGGGCTACGGGCCCGGACAGCCGTCGACGCCGGACGAGGTGATCGAGCACCTGTTGCGCGCGTTGGGCGTCGGCACCGCGCACCTGCCCGCGGACCTCACCGCCAGGGCCGCGATGCTGCGCAGCGCGATGGCGGGACGGCGCATGCTGCTGGTGCTCGACAACGCCCGCGACTCGGCGCAGGTGCGGTCGCTGCTGCCCGGTGGTCCACCTCTGGTGACGGTCGTGACCAGCAGGGACGCGCTCCGGTCGCTGGTGGCCGCGGACGGTGCGGTCCGGCTGCGCCTCACCCGCCTCGACCCCGACGCCGGACGGGAGCTGCTGTCGGCGGGCATCGGCCCCGAGGTGCTCCATACTGTCACCGCGACCCGCATCGTCGAGCACTGCGACGGCCTGCCCCTGGCGTTGCGGATCGTGCGGGAACGGCTGGCCACGGCGTCGGCCGCCGAAGTGCGCGGCTTCGCCGAGGAACTCGGCGGTGACGAGCGGCTCGACGCGCTCAACCTCAACGAGCCATCGTCGGACTTCAGCGTCCGGGCCGCGCTCAACTGGTCCTATCGGACGTTGCCACCCGCGGCGTCCACGCTGATGCGGCGGATTCCGCTGTGCCGGGTGCCGACGGTCGACGCCGCCGTGGCCGAGGCCCTCACCGACCTGCCCGGCCGCGCCGCCGCCCAGGCGCTGGACGCACTCCTGGCCGCGCACCTGCTGGAACGGGTCGGCACCGACCGATACCGGATCCACGACCTAGTGCTCATGTTCGCGACGGAACGCTTGCAGGAGGAGGAGTCTGCCGCCGACATCACGGCAGGCCGGCGGCGTCTGGCCCTGGCGCTCGCGCGGACGGCGGAGGCCGCCCTGGCCTCGATGCGACGCAACATCCCGTTGCGCCGTCCGCTGCTGCAGGACTGCGCCACGTCCAGGCGTCCGGCCACGACCTGGACGACCGGGCACGCCGACATGATCGTGGCGGTCGCCCAAGACCTGATCGCCAACGAGCAACACGACCTCGGCTGGGCGTTGCTGGAGCGCGGTTGGCACGCGACCTACACGATCGCCGACACGTCGCGCTTCGAATCCGCGCTGACGGTGGCGTTCGACGTCGCGGTGCGCGCGGGTGACATGAGCGCGGCAACGGGCATGAACCGCCTGCTGGCGGTCACCTACGCGACCAATCACTCACTGGAACGGGCGGAGCGAGCGTTGCAGCGGGGGATCGCGCTGGCAGCGGAGGCGGGGATGACCCAGGTCGTGATCGCCGACACCGGCAATCTCGCCCGCGTGTGGCTGCTGCGAGGGGACCTTTCCCGTTCGCGCTCGGCGATGCACGAGGTGGCGTCGATGCAGAAACCGTCGACGGACGAACGACGCCCACACCTGTCGAACCTCATCGAGCTGGAATGTCAGCACGGAGACCTCGCGGCCGCGGAGGAGTTGTCGGCCGTCGCCCGCGAGCACATGGCCGTGGCGGCAGACCGGGACGAAGTCCGTGAACTGGCCGTCGCCGTCGCGCGGGTGGACAGCCTGGCCGAGCGGTGGCCGCAGGTCCGCGAGCGGCTGGCGGCCATGGAGGACGACAACCTGGCCGTCACCAACGACGACGTGCGGTCGCGCCTGCTGATCCTGCTGGCCCGGGCGTGCCAGCACACCGGCGCGGGCTCGAGAGCCGAGGCGATGGCCCACGAGGCGGTGGCGGTCACCCGCACCCTCGGCTGGCGCAGCCGCGAAGCCGAGGCGTTGGGCGTGGTCGCCGAGATCCTGCTAGCGCAAGGCGAGGCTTCCCAGGCACTACCACTGCTCGGCGAGGCCTTGGACCGTTGCCGCGGCTGCGTCGTGCCCTACCCCGAGTGCACAATTCTCCTGCTGCTGGCCGAAGCACACCACGCCCTCGGCCACCGACAGGAAGCCGGAACGGCTGCCCAGGCGGCGAGTGTCATCGCCGACCGCTGTGACTACCAGATGCTCGCCGCCCGAGCTGCGTACCTCAACCGGCGGGTCGCTCCATAGTGGACGCTGAACGGCTCTGAGACCCGCCATACCGTTGTCAGGCGGCGAGGCTCAAGCAGCGTGATACGTAGGTCCGCAGGTTGACAATTCCTCACTGGCAGGACGGTTGACCGACTCGTTAGTTGACGGCTCGATCCAGGAACATGTCTGCGCCGCGGTAGAGCGAGTAGAGCATGCCGAGGGGGTTCTTGTACTGGTCGAAGAAGGTGCGGCGCAGCTCGGCGAGAACTGTGCCGACCTTGTTGTCCTGGCTGCCTGCGAAGAATCGAGCGAAGAACTGGCGTGCGAATGCTCCTCCGAACACCGCGGGTAGGTCGGTCTGCGGCCCGATCACCGAGCACGCGCCCTTAGCCAGGAACCGGTCGCCAAACCCCTGGTAGAACACGGAGTTGAACTGCCCGCCGGCGCACGCGTTGAGGAAGACGACGGGTTTGCGTGCCATGTCGGTGCCGTCGGTCCACAGCGTGATGTCCGACGGGAGGATCCAGCCGTCGTCGTTTGTGTCGCCGAGGCGAAGCCTGCCAGGCTTGCCGACGATCACCGCCTGGTCGCCTTCCTGCTCGGCGTGGCAGCAGAAGTACAGCACGTGGTCGTCGATGCCTGCTTTGAACGCTTCCGCAAGTTCCGCTTTGTACTCCCTCCGCTGCGGGTTCACCCCGTGGTAGGACTCGAATTGTTCGAGCACCGGGCGCAGGCACTCCACGCCCAACGGTTCAAGCCACTGGTCGAGGCCTGGGTCGATGTTGATGCCGAGTCGCAGCGGCTCGTCGCCGGGTTGCTGCAGGTCGTGGGCGAGCACCGAGCCGTCTCGGGGGATGTGTTCCACTACGTGCTGGTAGCCCCAGAAACCGGTGGGGTCGATGGGGTCATCGGTGACCTTGCGGCAGTAGATCAGGTTCCACGGCGCGAAGAACCTTGACGAGGTGCAGCGGATCCATAATGGACGATCTACGGTGTGCTCACGCAGCACAGTGAAGATGTGCTTGCGCACGGACACGTCCTGCGACCCGTCGTCAATATCGGGTTGGAAGATCGCGAGGAAGAGTTTCGATCCGGCTTCGGCGATCGGGCGCAGTACCGCAGTGAGGTGCTGCGGGGCCTTGACCATGTCCCAGTACCGCTGGAAGACGAGCTCGCCGGAGGTGGACTGGTGATCGATCACGGTGGTGTGCCAGGTGTCCCGGCATTCTTGGACGTGCCCCCACAGCTGCTCGACGGTCAGCGGCAGCACGCACTCGATCTTGTCGCCGAACGCCGCACGCAGCTCAGGGTCCAGGGTTTGCACCTTCAGCCGGTGGGTGCTGCCATCCGGTTCGATGATCAGGTTCAGGTCCCGTGGTCGGTTCGACGCGCGCAGCGTCTCGGTGAACCGGAAGCCGGCGGTGGCGTCGAACCGGACTTCGTGCTCGATCTCGGGCTGAGTCATTACACCGCCTCCGCGTGCTCTGCCTGCTCGGCCGTGGCCGTTGGCACTCGCAGCTCCAGTTCGTGCAGTAGCTCGAGTTCGGTTGCCGTACTGATTGCGATCTGGAGAGCCGACCAGCCGGCCCTGCGTGGCTGGACGGCGAACGTGACCAGGTCTGAGCCGCGGTCGCGGTGCAGTGTGAACGTCTTCGTCCGCTCGGCCACTGCGAAGTCCTTGCCATAGACGGTCGCGACTAGTGTCACGGTGCCGTCGTCGTGAAACTCGGGCATGGTCTTCAGCTCCTGAGACCACCCGCCCTCATGCAACTCCGGAATACCGATCCGCAGGTTCAGCTCGTAGGGCTGGTTGAGCACCAGCGGCAGCAGCGGCGTGCGGTCGGCGACGAACCAGGTGTTGACTTTGAACCCGGGTCGCGCCGCCGGCGAAACCTCGTCGCCGGGTTCATCCGGCGCCCCGACGGCCTCAGGGGCTTCGAGCCACAGCTGGCGGACCTGTTGCGTCAGCTGACCTTCAAGTGACAGGGCGGCGTCCTTGTCGTTGTCGAGCGCGAACTCGAATGCCTGCCGGCCGCGTACCTTGACACCGCCGAAGCGGAAAGTGCCGCCCGCTAGCTCGACGAGGTTGGTCATCAGGCCGCCGGTGACCAGGTCAGCCGCCTTGGCCGGTCGTGCGTCCGTCGTGGTCGCCAGATCGAGCGGGATGAGGTCGTGGCCGGGCGCCTTCACGGTTACCTTCCCGGACCGCGTCATGCGCACCAGCATCGAGTCCGAGGTGAGTGGCTCCTGCGACGGCACCGCGCGGCCGAGGTTGACCATGCCGGCCGTGCGTGAGTGCCGCACGGCGTCGCCCATCGTCCGCAGCAGCTGATCGATCCACGGATCGTGTGTCGCGCGGATGGTCTCGTCAAGGTCGGGCGCGTGTAACAGCACGAAGTCAAGGGCGTCGTCGTCGATCAGCCGCTGCGCTGCCTCGATCGCCTCGTCCACCTTGTCCGTGCGCACCACGGTCAGATTCCGGTAGTCGACTGGGGTGCCGCTGGTCTTCCTGGCGGTGAAGTCGGCGGTCATGTCGACGACGGCGACCGGTCTCGCCTGCGCCTGGCGGTGGCCCACCAGGGCGTAGACAAAGTCCCGCAACTGTTCGTCGTCGGTACCGCCCACGGCGACAATGGTGCGGCGGGGGATGCCACCGCCCATCCCGAGGTCGAGTGCATGCCAGCCGGTGGTGAGTGGCAACGCTCGGAGCTTGTCGCTCCACCTGATACGCAGGGCCAGGTCACCGAGGTTGCCGGATCGCAGCCTGGTCTCACCCGCGAGCTTGACCTTCACGATCGCTACCCGAGCCTGCGCAGCAACGCGTCGATCTCGATCTTCGCTCGGTCTTGGCCGGCGCCAAGCAGTCCGGCGCCGCCCGGACGGCCACTGATCGCGCCAAGTGTTGCCTTCACGTCGGCGAGCTTGGCTCCGGCTGCCTTCGACTCGTCGACCGCGCCGGCCGCCGCGTCGGCGGTGGACTGGGCGACGTCTTCGGCCTTCTTCGCGCGCAGCTCGGCGGGAACCCGGCCGAAGTAGTAGCCGAGGACGACCCCGAGAATGCCGATGGCAATGTTCACCACGTTCTGCTGGTCGCTCAGGAACTGTTGGTACGCCTGTTGTTTGGCGGCGTAGAGAGCGTGGTTGCCAATCAATGCGGCGTCCACTTGGAACTGCTGAATCGCAAGGTAGTGATCGATCAGCAGCCAGCCGGTCACGGCGACAACGGCGAGCGCTATCAACAGCGTGGCGGACTCCTTGAACCAGGACAGCACGCCGTCACCGCCCCGGGTCTCGGCGGCTGGTCGGGGAGCGGCACCGGTACCGGCCGGCTGTTGGTCGTCGCCGCCACCGCCACCGCCGCCTCCAGCGCTGTCGGTCGGTTGGTTGACTCGCTGGGCCGGCTCGGCTGGTGCCTGACCTTCATGCTCGGAAGTGGTGGACATCGCTTTGCTCCCCAGGTGCACGCGCGGTGGTGCCTTGACATCGACGGCCGCCGGGAACCTGTTACCGGTAGCGAGCATCTCCCTACGAAACCCAAGAACACACCACAGCTTAAGGCTGGAAGGCATCGCGGACATCAGCCTAGGCCCGGGTACCAGCAATTGCAGTGTTGCCGGCGAACAGCGTCTCGATCCGGCGAAGACACCGAGAAGTTCTCGGCAACCCATTCGGCGCGGCAGAAAAGATATTAGTTCACCGCTGCTGGGCCAGTTCTTGTCATAGGCGAGCACAGCTTCTGGCGAGCGCGGTCACCGTTGACCTCGACCCATGTCGGTTCCATGGTTCGAGCCTGCACGGCGGGTTCGGGGTAGAAACGCAGTGCCTGACCCGGGTTGGGGAGCGGTAGCAGGGCTTGTTCAGATGCTCGGCTGCGAACGGATACCTGTTTGCACCTTGCGTCGGTGTCCACGACTGATTCAGAAACGGTCTGCTGCTGTATCAGCATCGTGGGGCGTGGTCTTGTTCCGGGTCCAGTCCACGATGGGCCGGCACACCGTGGCGTCTGAGGTGTGTGCGAGTTCGAATCCTGTGAAGCGGTAGCTGTATTCGTGTCTGCCCAGGTATGGGTGGTGGTGACGTAGATCGCATACGAGCTGTTCGCGGTGTCGGAGTGACGTAGCGCCATCAGGGAGGTGTTTCGTTGGCGAGTCGCCATGCTTCTCGTGGAATGGGTTGATGATAACGATGCCGGTGACCCATTCTTGAACAGGATCTTCTGGCTCTCTCGACGTCGTGACGAAATGGTGGATCGGCTGCACATTGGCGACCTGCGCATCGGCGAAATGGTGCCGTTTCACTGATTCGTTCGCCCGCGGTCGGAAGTAAAGGCTCTCATGGACACCGATAGACTTGCACAGCTCCAGAAGTGGGCCGTTGTCAAGGGGTATGCCTTGAAGCTGGAACGACACACGTGCGAATAAACTGCTGCGACTGCCGTGAGCTGCGAGTGTGGCCGTTAGTGAATAGAACCCGCCGTCGCAACGGTCGACATAACAAATCTCTTCGCTGTGGTGAGCCTCCGGGATGTCCGCTCGCTGTCGCCACTTTGGCAACTCGTTGGCGAAGGCGGCACAGCCCACACCATGCCAGTTTCTTGTCGACTGCTGAATGTTCCAACGTGCATCGGCCGTCGCCCACCCGAGATCGGCCAGGTGATCGACAAGATCGCGCAGCTCTCGTTCATTCAACACTGAGGGTGCGACGTCCAAGGTGACGCCAAGGCCAGCCGCCGGTACCCAGTCGATGTTTTCAAGCTGCTGGACGAATACAACCTGGCCGAACGTTCCTCCGCACTGGACCACAGGGCTCTGGGTCCCATCGACGCTGATGAATTGACTCTCAGCAGGAGGGAGCACCATGCGGCGCCGTGCACGTCCTCCCTTTCGGGTGGGCTCGTCGAGCAGCACGGTGCCGTCCGCTACCAATGCTTCCTTCTTGCGCCACAGCAGTCGCGGCAACGACTCCATGCCCTGGGCTAGACGCACAAGCTCATCTCTGGAGATCAGCAGAATAGGTTGCTTTCGGTGATGCCCGACATCATGCAAGACCGTTCCAGTAAATCCTGGCATGCTGATCAATACGCCGACGACCGAATGATCTATTCGGTTCAGTCGTGATCTGACACTGTCGACGTCGTCGATGTTGGCTTTGTCGCTCCGCCACTTGCACTCAACCAAGTACCATTCAGATCCGCGTGATGCAAGGACGTCGGTCTGGCGTGGACGTGCCGTTCCGGCGTTGGGCCTCACCGTGAAATGGTGCTGGCGCAGCAGGTCGGCGACGAACTGTTCGAGTTCCCGGCCGCGCCTAGCAGGAGATAGGCGCTCGATGACGTCCAGTCGTTCTCGCGAAGTGTCTACCACAGGATCATTCTCACATCTGCCAGCTCGGCCATTCTGTGCGACTTGTCTGCGCCGAGCGTGGGCGCCAGCGCTGGCGGTCCACCTCCGTGTGCTTTGGGAGTCGTGATCTGAAGCCGCGGCTGCGGTGACGACGGTGAGGTCGATGCGGCTGAGGTGGTCGGCCGATGACCCCGAACGTGATCCAGTCGCCCACCCGCCCGCCCGGATCTTGCGCAGGCGATGCCTCTGAGGACTGCTCATCGAGTAGCGTCCCGCCGCCCAAGGCCGCGGCTCTACCCCGTGACGGCGTCTCGACCAGGACAGGGAGGGGTGTTAGCCTGATGCAGGCTCGCGATAGCGCGGTGTGCAGCCCCGGCTGCTGCCGGTCAACGGTCGCCTCCTGATGTGTCGCCTCCGGGATCTTGGCGATGCTGCCCGGTTGGTGCGTGCGCAGGGTGTTTAGGCCCCAGCTCGACCGGAGCGAGTCGGGGAACGACCGGTGTGTCAGGCCGAGTGGATCTAACAGCCACCCAACGACACGGTGATCGACTCCGGAGGTCGCCACTGTTGGTGGTGCTCGGCATGTGGAATCCCAGTACTTGGGCGGCTATCGGGTGGCCTGCGGTCGTCGCCTTCGTCGTGACTCGGGTCCTCGTGTATGCCTTGGTACGGCTCGCGCTGAAAGAACGCCAGGCGGATGACGAGGTCGAAGTAGCGGCCGGCTTACACATACGAGTAGTCGTTAGGTCTCGTGCGCAGCTCACCAATGACGCTTTGCTGACGAGAAATGAGGCAATCTCGAGCGGGACCGCTAACGCGACTCAGCCGCCCAACCCACAGGTTACGGCGTGAGCAGGAGGCAAGTTGATCCACACACTAAAGCTGGTCGATGTCCTGTGCGACAACTAATGCGATGTGGCTGCTTGCTCCAGGAGCTCGGCAGTCGCCTTCCGCGGGCTGTCTTATCGATCCAGGTGGTGACCGCGAGGCGGAGATGTCCGATTTTACGCTGTACGCTCGTCGTTGCAATAGTTGCTGGAGGTTAAGTTCCGGCACTATCAAAATGGGCGAGGACGCTGACCGTCACAGCTGGGCGGGATGGCGCTTTTGGTCACAGCTGAGTCTGAGGACGTATGGGCCGTGGTCGATGTCGACAACGTGGATAGGCGCCTGTGGGGAAGTTGGGAGGTCTGCTTTTGCTCTTGTCGCTGATGCGTGCTGAGGCGGATCCGCTGTCGGACGGCGGCGCCGTGGTTGCTGGTTGACCTTTCGAGCTCCATTACCACGGCATCATTCATTCGATCAAGCGGTGATGGCGTCAGCGAGCGGAATCGGTTGGCCTGCTTGATGCAAGATCAAGTGGCGAAATTCTGGCGACGGGAACTCGGCGAAACGGGTCGCAACGGGCCGGTTTGCTCCGCAACGAGATGCGCTGACCTGCAGCTCTTGAGAAACTGCAGGTCAGCGCATCGATTTAGCGACTTTGACACGGTAGGGGTCACTGGTTCAATCCCAGTATCGCCCACCAGTTATATATGCTGGTCAGACGGCCTGTCTCTGGATCTCAGAGGCAGGCTGTTTTCGTCGATACGAGATCAACTGGCGATATTCTGGCGATGGGCCCTCCTGGACCGGCAGGATCCGGAGCCTCTGATGCCCCTCCGGGGTGGGGAAGCCCTCTCCGCGGCCAACACCAGCCTCTACGGAGTCATTCGCGCCGTCATCGTCGCACTGGGCTGCGCACCGGGCCTCGGTTCGTCCACACCGGACACCGACGGTCATTCGTCTACGACATCGCCGACCTCTACAAGACCGAGATCATCATCCCCGTCGCCTTCGACATCGCACGCGAGGGCGCCGCGTCGGCGCGCTCATGTGGAACCGCGTCTCGGCTGGCAACGCGACGAGTTCGTCGTCCACCTGGCCGCCGCGGGCCTGGCCGTCGAGTGGGAGTACCGCCACACCGACTGCGATGAGCACACCTGGCTCACCTTTCTGGGCAAGGCAGCGTAGCGACCAATACGCACAGTCGGCCGGTACCGCCGGGTGCAGCTGAGCACGCCACGATCGGAGTCGAACCAAGCGACGACACACCGCGCGAGTCGAGGTTTCAGGTGATGTCGTCGTCCTGTGGCGCGGTCATCGGTGTTGCAGCTTCCCGGCCCGTCCTCGCCATGGTGGAGCTGACCGGATCCGCCACTCGTCTGCGCGACGGACCACGTGGGGGATCGTGGACTTCTTCGAACAGGGCGCTGCGAAGGGCAACGGAGTCCTGGAGCTCATCGGCGACGACGTCGCCGCGTTCGCCGATGACCTCGTGAAGGACTCGCCAACCCACGCCGACATCTACCAGGAATCCCTCAACGACGAATCCGGGCACGGCTGACCACCCGACGAACCGATCGCCAACGGTGATCAGGCCTCGAAGCGGTAGCCCATTCCCGGCTCGGTCACCAAGTGGCGGGGCCGGGATGGCTGCGGTTCGAGCTTGCGCCGCAGCTGCGCCATGTAGACGCGCAGGTAGTGCGATTCGTCGCGGTACTGCGGGCCCCAGACGTCCTGCAGGAGCTGCTTCTGCGCGATCAGCTTGCCCCGGTTGCGGACCAGGATCTCCAGCATGCCCCACTCGGTCGGGGTGAGGTGGACCTCCTTGCCGTCCTTGATCACTTTTTTGGCGGCGAGGTCGACGGTGAACGACGCCGTCGCCACCACGGCCTCTGCGTCACCGGGGCTGGACACCGTCGCCCGTCGCACGGCGGCCCGCAGGCGGGCGAGCAGTTCGTCCATGCCGAACGGTTTGGTCACGTAGTCGTCGGCACCGGCGTCGAGGGCACGGACCTTGTCGGTGGAGTCCTGACGGGCGGACAGCACGATGATGGGCACGTCGGTCCAGCCGCGCAGGCCGGCGATCACGTCGTTGCCGTCGAGGTCGGGCAGGCCCAGGTCGAGCACGACGACGTCGGGCTTGCCGTCGGCGGCGGCACGCAACGCCTCGGCGCCGTCGTGGGCGGTGAGCACCTGGTAGCCGCGGGCGGTGAGGTTGATCCGCAGCGCGCGCACGATCTGCGGCTCGTCGTCGACCACGAGCACCTTCGGTCCCGGCTTCACCGCAGCACCCCTTCCACCGCCCCCGCGGGCAAGGAGATCACGACCGTCAGCCCGCCGCCCGGCGTGTCCTCCGCGCGGATCGTGCCGCCCATCGCGTCGGTGAAGCCCTTCGCCACGGACAAGCCGAGGCCGACGCCCGGTGTCGCATCCCGGTCGCCGAGGCGTTGGAAGGGCGCGAACGCCGCCTCCGCGGTCCCTTTGGGCAGGCCGACGCCGTGGTCGACGACGCGCAGCTCGACGTGCGCGGCGTGGGCGCTCGCGCGCACCACCACCCGGGATCCGCTGTGGCGCACGGCGTTGTCCACCACGTTGGCCACCACGCGCTCGAGCAGGCCCGGGTCGGCGACCACGGCCGGCAGCCGTTCGTCCACCTCGACCTGGACCCCGGCCAGGCCGTCCACACCGGACAGTGCGCGGGCCACGACTTCGTCGTAGGTCACCGCGCGCAGCAGTGGCCGCACGGCTCCGGTCGCGAGCCGGGTCGAGTCGAGCAGGTTGTCGACCAGGCCGGTCAGCCGGTCGGCCGACTCCTCGACCGTGGCCAGCAGCTCGGTGGTGTCCTCATCGGACAGTTCGAGGTCCGGCGCACGCAGGCTGCCGACCGCCGCCTTGATCGACGTCAACGGCGTGCGCAGGTCGTGCCCGACCGCCGACAGCAGGGCGGTGCGCAGCTCGGTGGCCTGCGCCTGGCGCTGCGCGTGCGCGGTCTCGTCGGCCATGCGCTGCTGGCGCAACGCGAGTAGCGCCTGACCCGCGGCTGCCTCCAGCACCCGGCGGTCGCTCGCGGGCAACGCGCGCCCGCGCAGGGCCAGGTGCACGTCGGCGGTCACGGCCACGTCCACGTCGGCCTCGTCCGGTTCGTCGCACGGTGACGGGCCGACGCACGCGACCCGCACCCAGTCCCCGGCCCGCTTCTCCAGCAAGGCAACGGATTCCAGCCCGAAGTTCTCCGCGACCTTCTCCAGCAACCGCTTGACCGGCTGCGGGTGGGTGAGCACCGTGCGCGCGTAGGACGCCAGCAGCGACGCCTCGGTGCGCGCGACGGCCGCTTGCTCGGCCCGCCGGGCCGCGCGGTCCACGACCAGCGCGACCATCACCGCGACCACCACCATGGCGACCAGCGTCACGACGTTCTGCTGCGCGTGGATGGTGAGCGTGTAGAGCGGATCGGTGAAGAAGAAGTTCAGCAACAGCGCGGAAAGCACGGCCGCGAGCAGCGCGGGTCCGAGGCCGCCGACCAACGCGACCAGCACCGTGCCGAGGAAGTAGAACACCACGTTCGTGGACAGGACCAGCTCGTGGCGCAGCAGCTGCCCGAGCACCGTCGCCAGCGCCGGGATCACCACGGACAGCACCCAGCCGGCGATCAGGCGGGACCGTGTGAGCGGGTTGCGGGTCAGGCGCGTCCCAAGCCGTCCGCCGGACTCGGAGTGCGTGACCGTGTGGACGTCGATCGCCCCTGACTGGCGCACCACGGACGCGCCGATGCCCTCGTCGAACACGCGCGCGAGCCGCGAGCGGCGCGATGTCCCGATCACCAGCTGGGTCGCGTTCACGCCGCGGGCGAAGTCCAGCAGCGCCTGCGGCACGTCGTCGCCGACCACGGTGTGGAAGGTGGCGCCGAGGTCCTCGGCGAGCGTGCGGTAGCGCACCACCGCGCCCGCCGGGACGCTGGACAGCCCGTCCCCGCGCAGGATGTGCAGCACCATCAGCTCGGCGGCGGCCCGGGTGGCGATGCGGCTGCCGCGGCGGATCAGCGTCTCGCTCTCCGTGCCGCCGGTGATCGCCACGACCACGCGTTCGCGGGTCTCCCAGGTCTCGGTGATGTGCTGCTCGGCGCGGTAGCGTTGCAACGCGACGTCCACCTGGTCGGCGACCCAGAGCAGGGCCAGCTCGCGCAACGCGGTGAGGTTGCCGGGCCGGAAGTAGTTGCCGAGCGCGGCGTCGATGCGGTCGGCCGGGTAGACGTTGCCGTGCGCGAGCCGGCGCCGCAGGGCCTCCGGGGTGAGGTCGACGAGCTCGATCTGCTCGGCGCGCCGGACCACCTGGTCGGGCACGGTCTCCTGCTGCGGCACGCCGGTGATCCGCTGCACGACGTCGTTGAGGCTCTCCAAGTGCTGCACGTTCACCGTGGACAGCACGTCGATCCCCGCGGCGAGCAGTTCCTCGATGTCCTGCCAGCGCTTGGCGTTGCGCGAGCCCGCCACGTTGGTGTGCGCGAGTTCGTCGACGACCGCCACCTCGGGTTTGCGGGCGAGGATCGCGTCGACGTCCATCTCCTCGAAGACGTGCCCGCGGTGCTCGCGACGCGTGCGCGGCACGATCTCCAGCCCCGCCAGGAGCTCTGCGGTCCTGGCCCGGCCGTGCGTCTCGACCAGGCCCACGACCACGTCGGTGCCCCGGTCCAGGCGCCGGCGCGCCTCGCCGAGCATCGCGAACGTCTTGCCGACCCCCGGCGCGGCGCCGAGGTAGATCCTCAGCTCGCCGCGCCGGGCTCGGTCGCTGTTCTCCACCACGTCAGTGTGCGCCCGGCCCGGCGGCCCGCACCGCGAGGTTGAGCATCAGCACGTCGACCCGCGGTTCCCCGACGAACCCCAGGCCACGGCCCGTCGTGTTCGCCTCGACCAGCGCCAGTACCCGCGCCAGCGGCAGACCGTTCGCCCTGGCCACGCGTGGCGCCTGCAAGGCCGCGTAGGCCGGGCTGATGTCCGCGTCGAGGCCCGACGCGGACGCGGTCACCGCGTCCGGTGGCACCTGCGCGGGGTCGACGCCCTCGCGTGCCGCGATCGTGGTCTTGCGTTGCTGCATCACCTTGATGTAGTCGGGGTTGTCCGCCGCCTTGTTCGACGCGCCGGAGGTGGACGGGTCGCCGTTGACCGCCGACGGGCGGGTGTGGAACCACGGGTCGTGCCCAGGGTTGGCGGCCTTCGGGTCGATCCCCATCAGGTCGGAGCCGACGGTGGTGCCGTTCACCGAAACGAGTGACCCTTCGGCGTTGGCTTGCAGGCCGGGCAACCGGTCCACGAGCCACACACCGAGTGGGTACACCACACCGAGCAACACCGTCAGCACCACCAGCACACGCAGGCCGGCGGCGGTCTGGGCAAGCAGAGTCTTCATCACCCCTCACATCCCCGGGATCAGCCGGACGAGCAGGTCGATCAACCAGATCCCGGCGAACGGCGTGACGATGCCGCCGAGCCCGTAGACCAGCAGGTTGCGGCGCAGCAGCGACTGGGCGCTGGCGGGCCGGTAGCGAACGCCGCGCAGGGCCAGCGGGATCAGCGCCACGATGATCAACGCGTTGAAGATCACCGCGGACAGGATCGCCGACGACGGCGAGTGCAGGCCCATGATGTTGAGCTTGCCCAGTTGCGGGTAGATGCCCGCGAACATCGCCGGCAGGATCGCGAAGTACTTCGCGAGGTCGTTGGCGATGCTGAAGGTGGTCAGCGCACCCCGGGTGATCAGCAACTGCTTGCCGATCGCCACGACCTCGATCAGCTTCGTCGGGTCGGAGTCGAGGTCGACCATGTTGCCGGCCTCCTTGGCCGCCATGGTCCCGGTGTTCATCGCGACGCCGACGTCGGCCTGCGCGAGCGCGGGCGCGTCGTTGGTGCCGTCACCGGTCATCGCGACCAGCCGGCCGCCCTCCTGCTCCTTGCGGATCAGGGCCATCTTGTCCTCGGGCTTGGCCTCGGCCAGGAAGTCGTCCACGCCGGCCTGCGCCGCGATCGCCTTGGCGGTCAACGGGTTGTCACCGGTGATCATGATGGTCTTGATGCCCATCGCCCGCAGCTCGCCGAACCGCTCGCGCATCCGCGGCTTGACCACATCGGACAGCTGGATCACGCCGTAGACCCGGTCCTGATCGGCGCACAGCAGCGGGGTCCCGCCGTTCGCGCCGATGCGGTCGGCGATCTCCCGCACGTCATCGGGCACCGTGCCGCCGTGCTCGACCACCCAGGCGCGGACCGCGTCCGTCGCGCCCTTGCGGACCTGGCGGCCACCGAGGTCGATGCCGCTCATCCGGGTCTGCGCCGCGAACGGCACGAACTCGGCGAGCCGCTCCTGCTCGCTCGGTTCCGCGGCCAGGCCGTGGTCGCGGACGCACAGCTCGACGATCGAGCGGCCCTCCGGGGTGCCGTCGGCGAGGCTGGACAGGCGAGCCGCCCGCGCCAGTTCCGCCAGCGTGGCGTCGCCGACCGGGATGAACTCGGTGGCTTGGCGGTTGCCGAAGGTGATGGTGCCGGTCTTGTCCAGCAGCAACGTGTCCACGTCGCCCGCGGCCTCGACCGCACGGCCCGAGGTGGCGAGCACGTTGCGCTGCACCAGCCGGTCCATCCCGGCGATACCGATCGCCGAGAGCAGCGCGCCGATCGTCGTCGGGATCAGGCATACCAGCAACGCCGTCAGCACGACCACCGGCTGCAGCGTGCCCGCGTAGGCGGCCATCGGCTGCAGCGCGACGACCGCGAGCAGGAAGATGATCGTCAGCACCGCGAGCAGGATCGTGAGCGCGACCTCGTTGGGCGTCTTCTGCCGCGAGGCGCCTTCCACCAAGGCGATCATGCGGTCCACGAAGGACTCGCCGGGCTTGGTGGTGATCTTCACGACGATCCGGTCGGAGAGCACCGTGGTGCCGCCCGTGACCGCGGACCGGTCGCCGCCGGACTCGCGGATCACCGGCGCCGACTCGCCCGTGATGGCCGACTCGTCCACCGTGGCGATGCCCTCGACGACGTCGCCGTCGCCGGGGATGATCTCGCCCGCCTCGACCACCACGAGGTCGCCGACCCGCAGGTCGACACCCGGGACCCGCTCGTGCGAACCGTCCTCGGTGAGCCGACGCGCGATCGTCTCCTTCTTGGTGCGGCGCAACGTTTCCGCTTGCGCCTTGCCTCGGCCCTCGGCGACCGCTTCGGCCAGGTTCGCGAACACGACGGTGAACCACAGCCAGAGCGTGGTGCCGACCGTGAAGACGCCGGGCCGGCTGACGGCGAACACAGTGGACAGCAGCGACCCGGCCCAGACCACGAACATGACCGGGTTGGCGAGCTGGTGGCGTGGGCTGAGCTTGCGCAACGCATCGGGCAGCGCCTCGGCCAGTTGCCTCGGGTTGAACACCCCGGCCGACACGCGGCCGGCGTGATGGCCGTGGCCGGGTGCGGCGTCCTGGGGTTTCTCGGTGGTGACGGTCATGCCAGGGCCTCCGTGATGGGACCGAGCGCGAGCGCGGGGACGAAGGTCAGGGCCGCGACGAGCAGGATCGTGCCGGTGAGCATGGTGGCGAAGAGCGGTCCCGTGGTCGGCAGCGTGCCCACCGTTTCCGGCACCTTCCGTTGCGAGGCAAGCGAACCCGCGAGGCAGAGCACCGCGAGGATCGGCACCAGCCTGCCGAAGAGCATGCACAGGCCCAAAGTGGACTGGAACCAGCCGTTGGTGACGGTGAGGCCCGCGAACGCGCTGCCGTTGTTGTTGCTCGCCGACGTGTACGCGTAGAGGACCTCGGAGAACCCGTGCGCGCCGGGGTTGTTCAGGGCCGCGCCGGTGCCCGGCAGCAGCAGGGCCGCGCCGGTGCCGAGCAGCACGAGCAGCGGCATCGCGAGGATTGCGATGGACGCACACGTCACCTCGCGCTTGCCCAGCTTCTTGCCCAGGTACTCGGGCGTGCGGCCGACCATCAGCCCGGCGAGGAACATGGCGATGATCGCCATCACCAGGATCGAGTAGATGCCGGTGCCGGCACCGCCGGGCGTCATCTCCCCGAACAGCATGTTCAGGATCGCGCCCCCGCCGCCGAGGCCGGAGAAGCTGTCGTGCATCGCGTTGACCGCGCCGGTGGACGTGCCGGTCGTGGAGTCGGCGAACAACGCGCTCCCGGGGATGCCGAACCGGACCTCCTTGCCTTCCATGGCAGCGCCGGCGAGCTTCGCGAGTGGGCCGTTCGGGTGGGCTTCGGCCCACCAGATGACGGCGAGCATCCCGCCCCACAGCACGCCCATGACGCCGAGCAGCACGCCGCCCTGCTTCTTGTTGCCCACCATCACGCCGAACGTGCGCGTGAGCGACACGGGGATCACCAGCAGCAGGAAGATCTCGATCAGGTTCGACCAGGCGTTGGGGTTCTCGAACGGGTGCGCGGAGTTGGCGTTGAAGATGCCACCGCCGTTGGTGCCGAGTTCCTTGATGGCCTCCTGGCTCGCCGCGGGCGCGAGCGCGATGGTGCCGTGCGAGCCGTCCGGGTTGGTCACCGCGACGCCCGACTTGAGGCTCATCACCACGCCGAGCGCGGTCAGCACGATCGCGAACACGAACGCGATCGGCAGCAGGATCCGCACGCTGCCGCGCACCAGGTCGACCCAGAAGTTGCCGAGCCGGTCGGTCTTCGAGCGGATGAACCCGCGGATCAACGCGATGGCGACCGCCATCCCGACCGCGGCGGACACGAAGTTCTGCACCGTGAGCCCGGCCATCTGCACGAAGTGGCCCATGGTCGTCTCGGGCACGTACGACTGCCAGTTCGTGTTGGTCACGAAGCTGATCGCCGTGTTGAACGCGACACTCGGGTTCACCGTGCGCCCGAAGTTCCACGGCAGCAACGGTTGCAGGCGCTGCAGGAGGTACAGCAGCACGATCGAGACGAACGAGAACCCGACCACGCCGGCGGCGTACACCGGCCAGCGCTGCTCGGCATCCGGGTCGACCCGCACGGCGCGGTAGACCGCCTTCTCGAAACGCGAGTGCTTCGGCGTGGTGTAGACGCGCGCCATGTGGTCGCCCAGCGGCTTCCAGCACACGGCGAGCGCAGCGAGGAGCAGGAGGACCTGCAGCAACCCGGCCATCAGAACTTCTCCGGGCGGATCAACGCGACCACCAGGTAGACCAACAACACCAAGGCCAGCACGCCACCCAGGACGTTGGCCGGCACACCGGTGTCGATGCTCGAAGCTGCAAGCACTTCTTCGGCGCCACTCACAGCTTCTCCAAACCGCGCAACAAGTACGCGAGAAGCGCGAAGGCACCGATCAGCAGCACGGCATAGGCCAGGTCGGCCATGCGCGGTGCTCCCTTCTCGGGCTCCGGCCGCCCCGTCGGCGGCCGATCACCCCGAGCGTGCGCTCGCCTTGGCAGGTCTTGAGCCCGGCTGACGGCTCCTTGACATCCGGCCCCGGCCTCTTGATGCGTCCTTGACGCGTCCGGTGACGTGCGTCTCCGGGTGGAGTAGGGAGGGCTGCGGTCAGGTGGTGGCCTGGAGGAGTTGCCGGATTCGCGTGACGACGAGTTGTGGTTGCTCGGCCTGGATGAAGTGCCCCGAGTCGACCTCCTCGTGGCGCCCGTGGGGCAGGCTGTCGGCGTACCGGCGCTGGTGCTCGCGGATGGCGGCGTTCTGGCGCTCCCGCCCTTTGGCGGCGCGGGCCGCGGACAGCACGATCGTCGGGCACTTCGGGAGTTGGGGCGGCTGGGTGCGGAACCGCGGGATGGCGGCGGCCACTGCCTGCATCTCCGCGCGGGTCTGGGAGATCCCGGCGGGGGTGAAGTCCTCGGCGAGCATGGCCTGGTAGGTGTCGGCGGCGAACAAGCGTCGGACGTTGCCGCTGAACAGCCGCGCGAGGGGACGGAAACGGCTGAGCGACTGCGTCACGGCGAGCATGCGGTCGATCTTCTTGGTGGTCTGGTCCCAGGTGTCGTACACCGGGGAGGTCTCCGGCAGGGCGTCGATCAGCAGCAGCCCGCGCAGCCGAGATCCCAGGCGCTCAGCGGCGCGGCGGGCGACCAGCCCGCCCATGCTGTGCGCGACGAGCACGAACTCGCCCGGCACGACGGCCTCGGTCATCGCGACCAGGTCGGCGGCCAAATCGTCGACGCTCAGCCGCTCGGTGGTGCGGCCGCTGAGCGCGCGCCCGGCGCGGTCGTAGGCCACCAACCGCGCCGTGTCGGCCAGCGGTGGCAGCACCGGGTCCCAGCAGGTCCGGCCGCAGCCTCCGCCTGCCTCGAAGACCACCCAGTCCTGCCCGTGGCCGGACTGCTCGACGAAGACGGCTCGGCCGTTCACGGACACCTGCTGCCCTGGGACGTCGCGCACGGCTCCTCCTCACCGATCGATTTCAACTTCGATAATGGTATCTCATATGAAATAGTGTCGGGCGTGAACGCCGTCGACCTGCTCCTGCACCCCGTTCGGCTGCGCATCGTGCACGCCCTGGCCAGTGGACGGGAGTTCACCACCACGCAGCTGTGCGCCCGCATGCCCGACGTATCGAGGGTGACCGTGTACCGGCAGGCCGCCCTGCTCGTCGAGGGAGGTTTTCTCGAGGTAGCCGGCGAGCAGCGGGTCCGAGGAGCCGTGGAGCGCCGGTACCGGCTGCGCCAGGACCGGCCGGTGATCGGCACTGGCGAGGCCGCCGCGATGACGCTGGAGGACCACCGCCGCGGGTTCGCCGCCGCCATGGCCGTCCTGATCGCCGAGTTCAACGCCTACCTCGATCGCGACGGGGCCGACCCGGCCGCCGACGGGGTGTCCTACCGGCAGGGCACCCTCTGGCTCAGCCCCGATGAACTCGCCGAGATGACCCAGAAGATGCTCGAGGTCATGCGCGACTTGGTCGCCAACAAACCCACGCCCGGCCGAGCGCCCTACCTGCTCAGCCCGATTCTCTTCCCCGCCGGGCAGCCACTCCAGCCTGAAACCAGGCAATAGCCGACCACTCTCGTCCCACCGGCGAGACTCAGATTTGCGATCCGGCCAGAGTTCCAGCGATGGTCGCCACCTGACCGACACGCGCTCGTGTCGCTTAGCGCGCGTTCGGCGACCGTCGTTTCCGCGCACCCGCCTTCTGGGCGCCTCGCTGGTTGGGCACCTGCACCCCTCGTCCACAGCCAGCCGCGACCGACCGTGCACCGACAAGCGGAAATTCGAGCGCGGCCCGCCGGTGTCCGGCCGACGCGGCGGGGCAGAGGCCCATCCCGCGTCGCAGCCACCGGATGGCCTCGAGCAGCGAACAGCGTTGCCGTCGAGCTCATCCGGCGGCGGGGTCGGAGCGATCCAGACCCTGCTCGCCGGCGCGCCGCAAGACCGTGACCCCGAGCTCGCCGACGCCCTGTGCGACGCCGTGTGGCGACAGCTGACAGGTCACGTTTGTGACGTGCTCATCGACATGGCGTTGTCCCTGGTTCCAGCGGTGTGCGGGGGAGTGGGGAGTTGGTTTGTCGCTGCTAGCTCAGCCGTTTCATGGCTTCGGTGAAGCCGTTGGCGTACTGGGCGATCTTCGCTGCCGTCGCCGCGGCCTGGTCGTGGCCTTGCCGGCGGAGCAGTCGCGCCAGCCACAGCCAGTAGTGGGCGACCTCCGGGCGCAGGACCGCGGCGGCGACGGCGGCCTGAACGGCCTCATGGACGTTGTTGTCGGCGTGGTGCAGTTCTGCGTTCAGCCCATGCACCATGTCGTGCCAGGGGTAGCGCGCCCTCAGCTCGGCGAGGATCCGATGACCGGCCGCGGTGTCCTGGGACTGATACCGAAGCTGGATCTGTTGCACAGCCCTGGAGAGGTCCTCGGCCGCCTCCTGCGCAGGCGCCCGGGCGGGCCTGTACGGGCTCGATTGGTCGATGCGCAATGTTCGGGGTTCGGCGTTGCCGGCCGTGATCGTGCGCCAGGTCGGGCCGTGCCATTCTGGCGGTAGCGGCGACGCCACGGCCGGGCCGGCTGGGTATGGGATGTCCAGTGTGAAGAGTTCCGCTGGAACCAAGGCCCGCTCTTGAACGAACCGTGCCAACCGGGCCTCCTCCAGGCGGCCTTGGCGATCCGCGGCAATGGTCCGTATCGCGACGACCTGGCCCTCGATTTCCGGACGGCCCAGGTACCTGGCTTCAGCGGAGCCGAGAGCGCCGAACTGGTCGCAGTAGATCTCGTCGAACTGGCTGATGATCGCGCGCAGCCCGAGTGGCATGCGGCGCGGATCCCGCAGCCCTTCGATGACGCAGGTGATGGCGCAGCGGACCGCGACCATCGCGACTCGCCAAGAGTCGAAATCCCGGGCCGCACGGGCGTCGTCGAGCTGCTCCTGGCCGTAGCCGACCAGCCAGGCCATGGCCTGTTGCGCGGCGCGCGACGTCGTTGATCCGGCGTCAGACTGGGGCCAGCGCAGACCCACTCGGTGCCACTGTTCGACGGTAGTGGGCCGTGGTCCCTCGGTGAACCGGCAGAGCAGGTCGTCGGCTGACCCGATGTCGGCCGCGGCATCGAGCAACAGCGACACGGCCGTCGCCGCCGCCCGGTTGCTGGCCTGGCCGGTCGCCGCGAGCTCCACGACGAAGCGCACGGCGGCGGTCACCGGATCACCGGCTTCGTCGTTCACACCGCACCAGATCGCGCCGCGCAGCAACGAGCTGACCTGGAAGTAGCGCTCGGCACCGCGCGTGCGTCGTTCCTCGGGCGCCGGGTCGTCGATGTCGCGGCCCGATCGATCGAGTGCTTCCCAGTGCGGATCGTCAGGTTGCGCCAATGCCCGCCACCGCACCCAAAGGTCCTCCAGCCAGGTGCTCGGCCGATAGTCCGGCAGCCGCAGCGTGTAGCCCGCGAGCGGCCGGCCGAGTTCGGTCGCCGCTGCTGTCGTCCCGAGAAACGGCAGGTTTGCCGTGAACCGCAATCCCAGGTCCTCCTCGGCGACCTCGGTGAGCATCCGGATGAACCGCCGTCGCCGCAGGTAGTCCGGGCTCGGTCGACCGGAAGCGCCGGCCAGCCGCAGTTCGATGAGCAGCGTGTCGATGATCTCCACCAGCGGTTCGGCGCCCGTGACCGGCCGCGCTGCGGCAACGATCATTTGAGGAGTCCGATCACGCTGACGACATCACCACGGTGCTTCCGCGCGAGCTGGACAACGCGGAGCAACCATTCCCGAACCGGCGTGCGCCCGGTTCGGTGGAAGGCCAAGCCGTGCTTGCGCAGCGCATAACCCAGGTCGTCGAGGAAACGGCCGGGTTTTGCTCCCGCGACGACATGGTCGACGAGCGAGAACACCTGCCGCAAGTGCGCCCTGACGTCTTGTTCGGACGTCAAGGAGGCAAGCGGGAGGTAAATGGTCCGCTCCCCGTGCGCGAGGTCGTCGAACAGCACAAGGCCAGGAAGCGGAGGGGCGGGCTGACCGGCGTACAACGCGCGTACTGCCTCATAGGCTGGGTGAACGCCGGCGGTGATCTCGGCCCACACCCGCATCGAGTCGGATCCGACCCGCACCGCGCCGGGAACGGGCTGGTCCAAGGTGAACATGACCAAGGTTCTGGGACCACTGTCGTCGGGAAGCGTGCCGGAGCGCACGTAGTCCGCGAGAGCACGGTCAGCAGTGGGGTGGAAGGCAAGGAAGCACAGCGCGTCCGCGAACTCGTTCAGGCACGCGAGATTCGCAGGATCGAACAAATTGTCCAGATCGCTGATATTGCCGCCGAGGTATTCCACATTATCTGAGGAGGCAGCCTCCTCCAGCATGTTGACCACCGACAGGACCAGCATGTTCCCCCTCAGCAGAAATCCGAGGTACCACAGCCTACGCGCCTGCGGCTTCGGTGGGGCGGTTTCGGCGACGCCGCAACACCTAGCCGGTGCCAGCGCACTCATACCCGGTGACGGTGAACGGTAGTCGACGGTTCGGCCAAGTTCGGCATATAGGTCTGGTGGTTGTCAGTGCCTCGCTTCGCCGTCGTTGAGTTCTCGGTGATCAACGCAGCAAAGTGCGTAGGCTTTCGATCACCCGGTCTTCCTGTTCTGCGAGGTTCGGGAGGAATGCGTCTGCGAGTTGGAAGACGTCCGGTCCTTCCAGTTCGGTCAACGTCCGGCGTAGGGCAGCGGCACGCGAGTCTGATGGCGGGTGGTCGGCGACGATCCGGTTGGCGCCCACCTCAGGCACCTCGTCGCGGACGCGGGTGAGCAGGTGGTCGACGCCGAAGAATAGGAATGTGCCCAGCACCGTAATGTCTTTGCGAAAGGACAGGTCGGTGATTCGGTAGAACCGGATGTATCGGTTGAGCCGAAAGGGTGACTGCCCTGCCCGTTGCCGGGGCGCCGGCGCCCGCGGCTTGCAGACTGCGGTATGCGGTTGCCGGTGGTGGTGCGGCTGCTCGGACCGGTGCGGGTCGAGCGCCACGGTGAGGCGGTCGACCTCGGTCCTTCGCGGCAGCGCGCTGTCTTCGCGGTCCTGGCCCTGCACGCGAACCGCCCGGTGCCGACCGAGCGTGTGCTCGACGCGGTCTGGGACGACACGCCGCCGCGCACCGGTCAGGCCGTCGTGCATTCCTACGTCCACCGCCTGCGCAAGGTGCTCGGCGACTCGGTAGGCCTGCACCGGACCTCGGATGGTTACCTGCTCGACCCCGGGGCAGGCGCGCTGGACGTGTGGGCCGTCGAGCGCGCCGCGTCCGCTGCCAGAGAAGCTCGCGAGGCCGGGAACTGGTCCGCGGCCGCGGACGGCTTCGCCGACGCGCTGCGGTGGTGGCAGGGCGAACCGCTGGACGGTTTGCCGGGGATGTTCCTCGCCGCTCAGCGCTCAGTGCTCGCCGAGCGTCGCTGGGATCTGCTCGAGCAGCGGATCGAGTGCGACCTGCGCTCAGGCAGGCACCGCGACGTGCTGGCCGAGCTCACCGGGCTGGTCGCGCAACGGCCGCTGCAGGAGAACCTGCGGGCCCACCTGATCCTCGCCCTGTACCGGTGCGGCCGGGTCGCGGACGCCCTGTCCGCCTACGACGACGCGCGGCGCACCCTCGTCGACGAGCTGGGCACCGAGCCGAGTCCACCGTTGCGCGCACTGCACGAACAGGTACTGCGCGCCGACCCCGCGCTCGACCCGCTCGGCCGGGCGCGGCCGCTGAGGACCGAGCCCGCTCACCTGCCCGCGGACCTCCCGTCCTTCACCGGACGGCTGGCGCAGCTGGCCGTGCTGGACAAGCTCCTGGAGCGACGGGCGTGGGCAGGACCGGCGATCTGCGTCGTGGGGGGCGTCGGCGGGGTCGGCAAAACCGCGCTGGCCGTGCACTGGGCGCAGCGGGTACGGGACCAGTTCCCCGACGGCCAGCTGTACGTGGACCTGCGCGGTCACGGTGAGCTCGCACCGGTCGACCCGGCCGATGCCGCGGCTGGTTTCCTACGCGCCCTCGGCGTCGCCGACCGAGACGTCCCACTCGACGGGGACGAGCGGTCGGTCCTGCTCAGGTCGTTGCTGGCGGCCAGGCGGCTGCTCATGGTGCTGGACAACGCGCGCAGCGCACAGCAGGTGCGGCCGCTGCTGCCGGGCTCGTCCGGGTGCGTGGTGCTGGTGACCAGCAGGGCCGAGCTGGCCGGTCTCGCCGGGCTCAACGACGCCGTGCTGGTGCGCCTCGACGTGCTGGGTGACGGGGAGGGCCGGGACCTGCTCGCGCGGCTGCTCGGGGCCGACCGGGTCGCGGCCGAGCCCGGGGCGGCGGCCGAGCTGGTGGCCGTGTGCGACCGCTTGCCGCTGGCACTGCGGATCGCGGCCACCAACGTCGCCGCCCAGGGCCTCACCCTTGCCGACGCCGTGGCCGAATTGCGCGGGAACCCGTTGCCCGCGTTGCGGTTGCCCGGTGACGACGGCGCCGCCGTGCATGCCACGTTCGCGGTGTCCTACGACGCGCTCAACCGGGTGGACCGGCTGGTCTACCGGCGCGCGGGCATGATGCCCGGCGCCGACTTCGACGTGTCCGCCATCGCCGTCGTCACCGGCCTGACGCCGGCCGCGTCGCGCGCGAGCGTCCGGCGTCTGGTGGCAGCCCACCTGCTGGAGCGCCGCGACGACGGCCGCTTCCGCATGCACGACCTGGTGCGGTTCCACGCGTTGTCCTGTGCGGCGGCCGAGGACGCCGAGCCGGTCCGGGACGCGGCGCAGCGACAGCTGATCGGCTGGTACCTGGCCAAGACCACAGCCGCGGCAGCAGTCATCCCATACGGTGCGGGCCTGCTCACGCCGCCCGGGCACGCCGGCCTGCCCGCATACCAGGTGCAGCCGTTCCGGGACACGGCCGAGGCGCTGGACTGGCTGAACGCGGAATGCCCGACGCTGCTGATGATCGTCCGGGCGGCGGCCGACGGGGACACCCCGGCCGTGGCGTGGCTGATCACCAACGCGCTGCGCGGCTACTTCAGCACCAGGGGCACCCGGACGGAGCAGGTGGCGTTCGGCGCCGCGGCGCTGGCCGCCGCGGACCGGACGGACGATCTTGTCGGCCAGTGCGTCGCGCACCTCATGTTGGCCGGCGGTCACTGGCGGGCCGGCGGCCGCGACCGGGCCAAGAACCACAGCCGGACCGCGCAACGGCTCGCCGAGCGGCTCGACTGGCCGCACGCCATGGCGATCTCGCTGAACCAGCAGGGCCTCGTGCACACCGACGACGGTGAACTGGCCGCCGGCCTGGACTTCTACCGCCGGTCGATCGAGGTCAACCTGCTGGCCGGGCAGGCCAAGGCAGCGGCGTCGGCGCTCAACAACCTCGGCACCGCGCTGAAGGACTCGGGCGAACTGACCGAGTCCGAGCGCTGCTACCGCACGTTGCTGTCCGACGACTCGCCGCTGGGCGGCCACATCGCCAGGCCGCTGGCCCTCGGCAACCTCGGCGACGTGCTGTGGCTGCTGGGCCGCTACGCCGAGTCGGAGCGGTGCCTGCGCGAAGCGATCCGGATCAGCCGCGCCGATCACCAGCACCTCGCCGAGGGCGCGCTGTTGCTGTATCTGGCGAGAACCCAGGCGAGCACCGGCGACAAGGCGGGGGCCGCCTCGACCATGAGCGCCGTGCAGGCCCTCCGCGACGACGGCGTAGCGGTTGACGACGCGCTGCGCCTCAACGTCATCGGCATGCTGTTGCTGATCGACGGGTCGCCCGCTGCCGCCGCGCACTACCGCGCCGGGCTCGACGCCGTCATCACCGACGGGACCTGCTACGACATCGGCGAAGCCCTGATCGGCCTCGCCCGCAGCCACTACGCCCGCGGCGAGGACACCCGGGCGCACGATGTCGCCACGCACGCGTACGCCATCGCCCGCGACACCGGCATGCAGGTGATCGCCGGGCAGGCGCAGGCGGTGCGGGCCGGCGTGCACCTGCGCCGCGGCGAGCTGACCGAAGCACAGTCCATTGGGGACTGTGCACTGCGGTGGTTCCACCGCGCCGGGCACCCGGCAGGCCGCGCACGCGCCCTCACCGTGCTGGCGCGCGTGCGGCACCGCCTCGGCGACATGCCCGCTGCCGACGCCGCGGGGCAGGAGGCCACCGACCTCTACGGGGAACTGGGCGGCCCCGCCTGCCGGAGGGCCCTGACGATGCTCGACGGGGCTAGTTGTTGCCGGTGAAGGTGTAGTAGTGACCGGCGTAGGTGTAGTGAATCCGGGCCTGCAGCGAATACCAGCTGACCTTGGAGTTCCAGTCGCCGTTGTACACGCGCGGGATGGTCATCCAGTACGTGTAGGGCGGCAGGTTCCGGTACAGGGTGCCCGCCCAGCCGGAGATCCCGCTGCCGTGGCTGTTGCGGACCTTGATGTAGTCCTGGTTGGTCTCGGTGTCCCCGCAGTTGTAGATCGTCACAGAGGTGTCATTGACGTACTCGCCGACCGACGAGTTGTAGTAGTGCGGGTGCCCCAACGAGTTGCACGTGTCGGCCAGCGCCGGCCCGGCCGCCAGCACGGGCGCCCCGAGGGTGACGGTGGCTGCGGTCAGCGCCAGGAGCAGTTTGCGCAAGGTGGTCATGGTCCCTTCCCTGATGGTCGAGTCGTGTTCGGGACCATCACCCTGCTCCACGCCTCTGCAACAAACCTGCCACGTTCCTGCCCGCACCCTGGTCGCCGGCGGGAAGGGCGCCCATGAGATGTGCACAGCGACAAGCCGGTGTGACCTTGCTGCGCAACAGATGCCCTGCAGGCAGTTTCGGCGGGAGCTGACCCTCATCACCCTGCCCGCCGTGGACTCGCGTGGCGAGTCGCAGTTCGCCTACATCGCTGACCCCGAGGGCAGCAACCTCATCGAACTGGTCGACCGGTGGCCGTGAGGTGAGCTCGGCCTGGCGCTTTCCGCAGCATGCACCCGAATGCAGCAGTCACCTGAATAGCGTCCGCACGTGGTGAAGACGGCATTGTTCAGACGGGCAGTGTTGTGGCTGGCGGTCTACCGGCCCGGCAGTTCGACCTGTCATCGTGGTCAGGTCGGCATTTTCGTGACCAGTGATGAATGGGTGCTCATGATCAGGTTACGGTTTTCCGTATTTGTCGCTTCTTTGGCCGCTGTTCCGGTCGCCATCGGGCTCGCGGCCCCGGCGGCGGCGTCGCCGCACACGCAGTACACCTTTGTCGCTTACGCCGAAGGTTACGGAGCCACGTCGTCGGCCGCCCAGTCGGCCGCTGTCAGAGAGTTGAACGGTGACTACTTCGGTTGTGGCCCGTGGGTTCTGGTGTATGACAACCAGCTGGCCAACGGGACCTGGGATGCCGAAGTAGCCGCCAACTGCCAGGGCTATCGTTAGCCGCCGTCCGGGCTGACGAAGGCACCGCGAGCCCAGCGCGCCGAATCGGGCGACGCGGTCCCTTACCGCGCAGCCTGCTCATCCGGCCACATCGCCACCCGCACACCGCGACGACGAGCGGGTGGTCGAGGACTTTTTCGCCTTGCTGGACACGTAGTCGTAGGGTTCGGCGGTGGCTGTCACCTCACCGCTGGGCGCCAGGCAGACCGTGACCGCGATGCTCGTCCTGACCGCGGTCACCGGTCTCGTCGATGCCGTCAGTTATCTGCGGCTCGGGCACGTGTTCGTGGCCAACATGACCGGCAACGTCGTCTTCCTCGGCTTCAGCATCGACCCCGGCGCCGGGTTGTCCGCGGTGGCCGCCATCATCGCGATCGCCGGGTTCGTGGTCGGCGCGTTCGCCGGGGGACGGGTCGCGCACGGGCTCGCGGGGAGCCGGACCGCGCGGTGGCTGATGATCGCGTTCGCCGTCGAGGCCGTCATCGTCGCGGTGGTCGCCGTGCTCGTCGGGGTCGGCGTGTTGGCGATGACCGGGCACGGGAACTACGCCACCATCGCGGTGCTGGCCATCGCGCTTGGCGTGCAGAACAGCACCGTTCGGCACCTGGGCGCGCCGGATCTGACCACGACCGTGTTGACCTTGACCATGACCGGTCTCGCCGCGGACAGCGCGCTCGCGGGCGGGCCGGGAGCCAAGCCGCACCGCCGGCTCGGCTCCATCGCGGCCATGCTCGTCGGTGCCGGCGCGGGCGCGGTGATCCTGCGGTGGTCGTCGACCGCGGTGATCGCGATCGCGGCGGTGCTCGTCGCCGCGGTGGCGGCCGCGTTCGGTCTCAGCGGGCGGTCTGCTGAGTGATCGAGGACGTGGTCAGCGCGCCGTCGTCGCCCTGCTGCACCTGAACGACGACCTTCGCGCCCGGCTTGAGATCGCTCAGTTCGCCCTTCTGGCTCACCGAAACCGTCGTGGAGTCCGTTGTGGACACCGTGACCTCGCCGCCCTGGGCGGTGCGCAGGGTGAGCTTGGTGCCGTCGATGCTCTCGATCGTGCCGGTGGTGGCCCGACCGGTGGTGCCTGTCGCGCCGGTCGTGCCAGTCGTGCCGGCATTGCCGCGGCCGTAGCCCTGGGGGAAGTTCTGGCCACGGGCTGGGCCGGAGTTCGACGTGGACCCGAGCGCCGCATGGGTCCAGGCGCCAGCGGCGAACACCACGACCGCGGCGGTCATGCCGGCGAGCACCATCGTCGGCTTCGACACGGGGCGGGCCGCGCGGCGCATGTCGGTGTTCAGGTCGCCCTCGACCGCGGGGGTGGCCACGATCTGCTCGGCGGTCGGCTCGGTCGACGGCTCGATGTTCACGAATGGGCTCCTACTCGTGCCTGAGGGCGTCGATGGGCCGCAGCTTGGCGGCGCGGTTGGCCGGGAAGCTCCCGAAGAAGAGCCCGATGAGGGCGGAGACGGCGAACGCCAGCAGGATCGACGAGGGCACCACGACGGGCTTGATGCCCGAGATGGTGAACCGGCTGCCGATCAAGCCGATCGCGACGCCGAGCAGGCCGCCGAAGAGGCTCAGCATGGTCGCCTCGGCGAGGAACTGGCCGAGGATCGCCGAGCGCGGCGCGCCGATCGCCTTGCGGATGCCGATCTCCCGGATCCGCTCGGTGACCGTGACCAGCATGATGTTGGTGACCCCGATCCCGCCGACCAGCAACGAGATCGCGGCCACGGCGGCCAGCAGGACGGTGAACATCTCCGTCGCCGAGGTCCGGGTTTCCAGCAGCTGCGCGGAGTTCTGGATCTGGAAGTCCGCCGTGGCGCCCGCCCGGATGCCGTGCCGGGCGTCGAGGATCGCGGTGATCTCGGCCTGCGCCAGTGAGATCGAGTCCGCGCTCGACGCCTGCACGACGATCTGGCTGAGGCTGCCGTAGCCCGACAGGGAGTTCTGCACCGCGGAGATCGGGGCGATCGCGACGTCGTCGGAGTTCTGCAGGCCGGTGCTGCCCTTCTCCTGCAACACACCGACGACGGTGAACTGGATGCCGTTCAGCAACACGTTCTTGCCGACCGGTTCCTGCGTCCCGAACAGCGACTGGGCGGTGGTCGCGCCGAGCACGACGACCTTGCGTGCGGTCGTCACGTCCTCGCTGGTGAACAGCTGCCCGTCGGCGGCCTCGCGGTTGGTGGTCGCGAAGTACGCCGGCTCGGTGCCCGCCACGCTGCCGACGTCGTACGACGTCTGTCCGTAGGTCGCGGTCGCCGAGGTGTTGACCACGGGCGAGGAGGACTTGACGTCCGGCGCGCCGACCGGATCGACCAGCGCGTGCGCGTCCTGGGTGGTCAGCGGGCGCGCCGACGCGTCCTGCCCGCCGCGCACGGGGGAGACCGTGACGACGTTGGTGCCCAGCCCCTGGATGCTCGCCGTGATCGCGGCCGACGCGCCGTTGCCCACGGCGATCAGCAGGATCACGGCCGCACGTCCTCGGTGCTCGCCCGGTCCAGGTTGCCGGTCGGCTCGTCGGCCAGCAGCATCGCGGGTCCGGTGACCAGCGCCCGCGCCACGGCCACGCGCTGGCCCTGCCCGCCGGACAGCTCGTTCGGCAGGTGCCGTGCGCGGTCGCTCAGGCCGACCAGGTCGAGCGCCGCCAGCGCACGCCTGCGTCGAGCCGCTCGTCGGAGTCCACTGTAGACCAGCGGCAGCTCCACATTGGCCAGTGCCGACACCCGTGGTACCAGGTTGAAGGACTGGAACACGAAGCCGATCTTGCGGTTGCGCAGCAGGGCGAGCTGGCGTTCGTTGAGCCGGCCGACGCCGAAGCCGTCGAGCAGGCACTTGCCCGAGGTCGGGACGTCGAGGCAGCCCAGCATGTTCAGCAGCGTCGACTTGCCGGAGCCGGACGCACCCATGATCGCCACGTACTCGCCCGGCCACACCGTCAGGTCGACCCCGCGCAGCGCGTGCACGGCCGTCTCGCCCGTGCCGTAGGTCTTGCGCAGCTGGGAGACCACGATCACCGGCCGCATCAGCGGCCACCGCCCGCGCCACGGCCGCCGCCACCGCCGAAGCCACCGCCGAAGCCACCGGTCCCGCCGCCGGGGAAGCCGCCGCCGGCCGCGCCGCCGCCACCGCGCTGGGTGCCGGTCGCGGCGGTGGCCGTGAGCACGACGTTCTCACCTTCGGTCAGCCCCGAAGTGATCTGCACGGTCGACTCGCCTCGGAGTCCGACCTGCACCTGGCGCGGCACGTCCCGGCCGTTCTCCACGACGGTCACCGTGCTGGTGTCACCGGTGGTCTGCACCGCGGCGGCCGGGACGGTCAGCGCGTTCCGCGCTTCGGCGACGGTGATCACGACGCTGGCGGTCTGGCCGGGCCGGAGGTCCTTCGGCGGGTTGGTCAAGGTGAGCTTCGCGCCATAGGAGACGACACTGCCGCTGGTGGTCGGCGTGAGGTCCACCGAGGACACCTTGGCCTGGACGGGGTCGTCCGGCAACGCGTTCAGCGTCACGGTGGCCGTCTGGCCCGCCTTGACCTTGCTCACGTCGATCTCGGCGACCGAGGTGTCCACCACGAGGGCTTTCAGGTTGGTGATGACGATGAACCCGCTGCTGCTCGACGAGGACGCGGAACCGCTGCCGCTCGCGCTCTGACCGGACTGGCTGCCGGTCGTGGCCTGGCTGCTGGCGGACGATCCGCTTGAGGCCGGCTGGCCGACCGCGCCGTTGATCGCGGTCACCGTGCCCGCGCCGGGCGCTTTGAGGACCGTGTTGTCGAGCGCGGTTTGCGCGGTTTGCACGTCCAGTCGCGCTTGGTCCACTTTGGCTTGCAGCGACGTCGTGCTCGTCGCATTTTGCTGCTGCTGGCCGGTGGCGGGCGTCGAGTTGGCGTTGGCCAGGTCTTCGTCGGCGGCCGCGAGATTCGCGTTGGCCACCTCGAGTTGCTGGGTGGCCTGCGTGCGGTCCAGGGTGGCGAGCTTCTGGCCCTTGCTGACCACCTGGCCGACCTTGACGTCGATCGCCGTGACCTCGCCCGACCCGGCGAAGTCGGCCGCGCCGGTGTAGGTGCTGGCCAGCGTGCCGGACGCGGACACGGTCTCGGTGACCGTGGCGCGCCGCACCGGAGTGCTGCGCGTTTGTGCTTGTGCCGTGGTCGAATCCGGCGCGAACGCCTCGTAAGCGACGAATCCCGCGGCGACGAGCACCACGACCAGGATCCCGTTGACCAGCCAAGCTTTGGAAAAACGCACCCGCCTCATGCGGCAACCCTCTTGCCGCTGTTTAGCAATTTCCTAGCTGGAAGCTGTGTGTTCGCTGTGGATCGAGAGCCCCGTTCGGCGGATGCCAGGGCGGGGAGGTCCCATACGACCACGATGGGTACTGGCGGGCCTGGCCGCGGTCGCGCTGCTCGGCACGATGACGCCCCCCGCGGCCGCCGACGCATCCGACGGGCTGGCATCGGGACACCGCCAGACGTTGGCGCGCGCATCCGCGGCGTGCTGGACGGACCTACACGTTGTGCCACGGCGAACTCAACGCTCGGAGCCGTCGATCTCCTCCCACGAGGCGCCGAACGTCGACCGGCTGATGTAGTCCAGCATGCGCAGCATGTCGCCGTGTCTGCCGTATTTGGTGACGGCGCCCTGCCAGAGGTCTTTGGCGAGCATGCTCAGCACGGGCGTGGCGCCCGCGGCGTTGGCCGCCTCGGCGGCGATGTGCAGGTCCTTCGTGGCCAGACCCAGTTCGGCCCCGGAGAAGGCCTCGCGGTCGGCCAGGTAACGCGGGTACCGCTTGGCGGAGAAGTAGGTCACGGCCGGTCCCGCGTTGAGCACCTCCAGGATCGCCTCGTTGGACAGCCCCGCCCGTCGCAGGATGACGATGCCCTCCATCGCGGCCACCGCGGCGGTGTTGCCGATCCAGTTGTTGATCGTCTTGAGCAGGGCGCCGTTGCCGGACGCCCCGGTCCACACGACCTTGCTGCAGAACGATTCCGCGATCCACGACACGGTGTCCAGCGCGTCCCGGTCGCCACCGGCCATCGCGATCATCTCGCCCGTGACGGCCGCGGGGATCGCGCCGGTCAGCGGGACGTCCAGGTAGCTGGCGCCGAGGGCGGCCAGCCGGTCCGCCTGCTCGATCGCGAACTCCGGTGGGACGCTGGAGAAGTCGAGCACCACCGACCCGTCCACGACCACGCCGCACTCGATCGCGTCGTCGATCACCGAGCGGACCGCGTCCGCGTTGGTGACGCACAGGGCGAGCACACCGGTGAACCCGCGCAGTGACGTCAGGGCGGTGGCCCCGGTGTCGGAGGCCACGCGTGCGGTCACCTCGGGGTCGATGTCCAGGACTCCGACCTCGATGCCGCGTTCGCGGGCGACCGGCACCAGGTGCCCGACCAGCAGGTGCCCGAGTTTCCCCAGTCCGACGAACGCGACACTCACGGCTTCTCCTCCTCCAGCACGCGGAAGTCGTGCGACGGGACGATCCGGCCGCCGGTTTCCTCCAGGCGCCGCAACGACTTCTCGTAGGCACCGAGGTCGTAGTGGTTGGTGGCCGCGATGTGCGTCCACTCCGGCGGGCGGCCGGCCCAGTTGTCGTAGGTCGGGACGTTGTCGCCGGGCAGCACGACCAGGCCGGACGCCGTTTCCACGAGCACCGCCTGGATGCCGGGGGTGTGACCGGGCGTCAGCAGCACGGTCACACCCCCGGAGATCGTGGCACCGTCCTCGACGGTGGTGTAGCGGTCCAGCGCCCAGTCGGTGTCCCGGCGTGGGTTGTGGATTTCGTAGGACTCGGCGTGCCACTGGATCGGGGCGCGGGCGTACTCCAGTTCGGCCCGCTGCACGAACAACTCGGCGTCCGGGAACAGGTGGTTGCCCGACGCGTGGTCCCAGTGCAGGTGCGTGGTGATCACGGCGTCGATCGAGCCGAGCTCGATGCCGCGCGCGGCCAGCACGGCCAGCGGGTGCAGTTCGTCCGGGCGCTCGAACGGCTGGTGCTGCGTCGTGGTGGCCGGGTCGCTGCACCCGGAGTCGACCAGCAGCCGCTGACCGCCGCGCTCCAGCAGGAAGATCAGCACCGGCACGTCGATCGGTTCGTCGCCACCGGCCAGGTAGAGGAAGTTGCGCCGCTTGCGGTGCAGCGTGCCCACGTGCAGCGGGGTGACCGTCCAGTCCGTCACTTCTTGTTCTCCACCGCCTGCACGTGCTGGCGCACGAGCGAGTCGACCGCCGTCGACACCCAGGCCTCGCGCGGCAGGTCCTCGGCCATGCGACCGAACCGCTTGCATTCCCGCAACGAGTAGTCGTCCAGGCCGAGGAGGGTCTCGGTGAACTCGCGGGCGCGGGCATCCGGATCGGCGGCGGTCTCGCTCACCAGGCCGTTGCGCAGGGCGATCGCGGCGGGCACCGGCATCGCGGTCAGCAGCCAGGGGGCCGCGGTCTGCCACCCCACCCGGCGGGCCAGCCACGCCGCCACGATCGACGGGGCGAAACCGGCCTCGATCTCCGGGAAGCGGAACGTCGTCGCGTCGGCCACCACGCTGATGTCGGCCTGCATCACGAAGCCCACGCCGAAGCCCTGCACCCGGCCCGACGCCGCGGCCACGGTGATGCCGGGCACCTTCGCCCACAAGTCCGTTGTGGACGCCAGCAGCTGGTAGATCGCCGGCTCGCCGTGCTCGTCGGCGTCCGGCACCCGGCCCAGGCAGAAGTCGGGGCCGGACTGGCGGATGAGCGTGACCCGGCGCTCGTCGCGGTGCGCGTCGAACACGTACGACCGCAGCTCGCGGATCTCCGCGGTGGTCACGGCCGGCCCGGTGCCGTCCTCGCCGGGCGACAACACGATCTCCGCGACACCGTCGCCGAGCACGTTCTGCGTGACTGGCATGAAATTCCTTCCTTGGATTCAGCTGTGCAGGCGGACGCCGCCGGCCGCGTCCCCGATGGCGTCGACGACCCGGTTGTTGATCTGGTCGCCGTAGCCGAGGGTCGAGGCCAGCCGGAACGCCGAGAGCACCCCGGAACCGGCCGGGGACACGGCGTGCAGGCGGGTCACCTGGTCCAAATAGGACACCACGTCCTTGATCATGAGGTCGACCGTGATGCCCCCTTCCAGGTAGTTGCCTTCGATGATCGACGGGAAGCGGGTCTCCACCGCGTAGTTGCGTCCGCTGGAGACCGACAGCACGTCCAGCAGCGCGTGCACGTCCAGGCCCGCGGCCCGTCCGGCGACCATCACCTCGCTGGTGGCGGCCAGGGACACGGCGTTGAGGAAGTTGTTGAGGATCTTGGTCAGGTGACCGGAGCCGACGGGACCCATCAGGTGGATGCTCGACGCGATCGCCTCGAACAACCACCGCACGCGCGCCACGACCTCGGGGGCGCCGCCGACCATGACGGTCAGCTCGCCCTTCGGTGCCGAGCGGGCGCCACCGGACACCGGAGCGTCCACGTAGTCCACGCCGCGTTCCGCCGCCGCGGCCGCCAAGGCCTGGGTCGACTGCGGCAGCGCCGACGTGGCGTCGACGATCACCTGCCCCGCCCGCGTGAACGGGAGCAGTTCGTCCACGACGGACTCCACGACCGGCGAATCCGGCAGGCACAACAGAACCACGTCCACCGACTCGGCCAGCTCCCGCACAGAGCCCACGGGTTCGAGGCCCCACCTCCGGACCTTCTCAGTCTCGCGGTGGTAGCCGACGATCTCGATGCCGGTGTCGTGCAAGCGCTTGCCGATCCGGCCACCCATGTTGCCGACTCCGATCAGCCCCACTCTGCGGTGGTTCGCGTCGGTCATCGCCCTTCCTCGTCGACCACGCTCGCCGCGGCGCGGAAGCCCTCCATCCCGGCCGGCACGCCGCAGTAGATCGTGGCCTGGATCAACGCGGCCTGGATCTCCTCGGGGCTGACCCCGTTGCGCAGCGCCCCTTTGGTGTGCAGCTCGAGCTCGTGCCTGCGGTTCAGCGCCACCATCATGACGATGTTCAACAGGCTGCGCGTCTTGCGGTCGAGCGTGTCGTCGCCCCAGGCCACGCCCCAGCAGTACTCCGTCACGAGGTCCTGGACGGGTTTGCTGAACGGGCTCGCGTTCTGGTTCGACCGGTCGACGTGCTCGTCCCCCAGCACTTCGCGCCGGATCCGGTCGCCCCGCGCGGCCATCGATTCGGTCACATCTCCTCCATGGTTTGCTGTGTTGATCACATCGGTCACCGGGTCGCGATGACCGAGGCCTCGATCTCCTCCAGGGTGCGCGAGCCGGTCTCGTGGGTGAGGAACAAGACGGCGACGGCGGCAACGATGAAGCCGACGGCGAGCAGGATGAACACGCTGATGATGGGCAGGTGCGAGCCGATCATCCAGCCGATCACCGACGGCGCCACGATCGCGCCGACCCGCTGCGCCCCGCCCGACCAGCCGGTGCCGGTGGCGCGCAGGGTCGTCGGGTAGATCTCGCTGGTGTAGGTGTAGACGGCGCCGCTGACGCCGTAGATGAAGAAGCTGGAGATGGCGCCGAGGACGAGGATGCCGACGCCGGTCGACTGCACGCCCCAGATCATCAGCGTGATGCCGCCCAGCACGAAGAACAGCAGCATCGCCTTGCGCCGCCCGATCCGGTTGAGCACCAGCCCGGCCCCGACGTTGCCGAAGGCACCGACGCCCACGATCACCGCGACGTAGAGCAGGGAGTGGACGAAGGTGAACCCCTTGGCCACCAGGATGGACGGCAGCCAGGTCACGATGGAGAACAACACGAACCCGTTGAAGAACTGGATGAGCCAGACACCCGGGGTCAGCCGGGCGAACTTGCCGCGGAACAGGTCGCTCACCGACAGCTGCTTCACGCTCTCCGCCGTCTCGGCCGCCGCCTTGGTGTCGGTGTCGGCCGGCACGTCCTTCGGGTCCACACTGGACAGGTCACGGACGATCCGCGTGGCGTCGGACAGCTTGTCGTGGGCCACCAGGAACCGCACCGACTCGGGCAGCATCCGCCAGATGACCACCACGACGACGGCGGGCAGCGCACCGATGACGAACATGCCCTGCCAGCCGAACGCGGGCACGACGACGATCGCGAGCACCGCGGCGACGACCGACGCGAGCTGCCAGAACATCGAACTCGTGGTCAGCAGCGTCCCGCGCAACCGCGCGGGCAGGAACTCGGAGATGTAGGCGTACATCGTCACCACTTCGGCACCCAGGCCGACGCCGGTCAGGACGCGGAAGGTGACCAGCCACCCGAAGTTCGGCGGGAACGCCGACAGCAGGCTGAAGAGCGCGAACACGCCCAGCGCGAGCATGAGCGCCGACTTGCGGCCGATCCGGTCGGACACGAAGCCGACGCAGATCGCGCCGAACAACATGCCGAACGCGGTGCTCGACCCGAGCACGCCGGCCTGGCCCGCGGGCAGGTGGAACGCGAGGGTGATCGCGGGCAGGATCACGCCGATGACCTGGACGTCGTAGCCGTCGAAGAAGTGCCCCAAGGCGCTCACGACGTACAGGCCGACGTGCTTGGCGGTCATTCTCGAGCGGTCCAGGGCGCGGAGCAGTTGCCCCACCGAGACGTCGACACCCCGGTCGGCGTTCGTGTCGTGCAGCGTCATTGCTGGCTCCCTATGTCAATCCTAAGAGGACTCAGCCGCGCCAGGCGGTCTTGAGGTTGCAGAACTCGCGGATCCCCGCGGCGGCGAGTTCCCGGCCGTAGCCGGAGTTCTTGATGCCCCCGAAGGGCAGTTCCGGGTAGGACGTGGTCATCCCGTTGACGAACACCGCGCCTGCGTCCAGGTGCCGGACGAACCAGTCCGCCTCCTCGGCGTCGTCCGTCCACACGGCACTGGACAACCCGAAGTCGGTCCCGTTGGCGATCCGCAGCGCGTCCTCCCGGTCCGTGGCCCGGTACAGCGAGGCCACCGGGCCGAACGTCTCCTCGGTGACGATGCGCATGTCGGGGGTGAGGCCGGCCAGCACGGTCGGCTGGTAGAACCAGCCGGGCCGGTCGGGCGCCGAGCCGCCGGTGAGCACCTCGGCGCCCCGGGCGACCGCGTCGTCGACCAGCTCGGCCAGGTCGCGGCGGGTGCCTTCGGTCGCGAGTGGGCCGACGTCGGTGGCCCGGTCGCGCGGATCGCCGACCACGAGGGCCGACATCCGCTGCGCGAACACCGTGGCGAACTCGTCGTAGACGTCGGTGTGGACGATGAACCGCTTCGCCGCGATGCAGGACTGGCCGTTGTTCTGGACCCGCGCCCGCACGGCGACCTCGGCCGCCTTCGCGACGTCCGCGGATGGCATGACGACGAACGGATCCGAACCGCCCAGTTCCAGCACGGTCTTCTTCACCACGGCACCGGCCGTCGCCGCGACCGCCCGGCCCGCGGGCTCGGAACCGGTGAGCGTCACGGCCCGCACCCGCGGGTCGCGGATGACCGCGTCGACGTCACCGGCGCCGATGAGCAGCGTCGAGAAGGCACCGGCGGGGAAACCGCCGCGCTCGAACAGGGTGTCGAGGTAGAGCGCCGCCCTGGGCACGTTCGAGGCGTGCTTCAGCAGGCCGGCGTTGCCCGCCATCAGCGCGGGCGCGGCGAACCGCACGACCTGCCACAGCGGGTAGTTCCACGGCATCACGGCGAGGATCACGCCGAGCGGCCGGTACCCGGCGCTCGCGCGGCGGGCGCCGACCGACTCGGGTGCGGCCAGCGGCTCGTCGGCGAGGAACGCCTCGGCGTGCTCGGCGTAGAACCGCATTGCCTTGGCGCACTTGCGAACCTCGGCCTCGGCCTGCGCGATCGGCTTGCCCATCTCCGTGACGAGCATGTCGGCCGCGGTGGCCAGGTCGTCCTCCAGCAGGTCGGCAGCGGCGCGCAACCAGCCGGCGCGCTGCGCGAACGAGGTCGTCGCGAGGTGTTCGAACGCTTGCTGAGCCCGCGCCAGGCGCCGCTGCACCTCGGACGGGTCGTGCGGCTCGAACTTCTGGACGGTCTCGCCGCTGGTGGGGTCCACGGTCGCTATGGGCATCGGGCGGTCCTCGCTGGTTTCGTATACCGTAATACCGTCGGACAGTATCATCGAATGACGGGAATGGAAGACTGGTCTCGGGACGCGGGATCGGATGGCGTCCGACCTCGGGGAGTGGAGCGAGACGGCGTGGAAGAATCGCGGGTGACACCCGCAGGCGAGAGGAGCGATGTGGCCGGGGCACGGGGGGTGACGCGGGTCGCGGCCCCGTTGCGGATGCAGGTCGTGGAGCAACTGCGGGGCATGATCGTCGGCGGTGACTTCGCGCCGGGTGACCGGCTGGTGGAGGCGCCGCTCTGCGAGACGTTCGGCGTTTCCAGGACCGTGGTGCGCGAGGCGATCCGCCAGCTCGAGTCCGAGGGCCTGATCACGATCATCGCGAACCACGGCCCGGTGGTGACCGAGCTCTCCGCCGCCGACACCCAGGCCCTCTACGAGGTCCGGATGTCGTTGGAGGGGCTGGCCGGCATGCTGTTCACCCAGCGCGCCAGCCAGGAGCAGCGGGCCGAGCTGGTCGCCGCCCTCGACGGGGTCGCCGCGGCGTTCGAGCAGCAGGACCTGCGGGCCCGCCTGGCGGCGAAGGACCGGTTCTACGACGTGCTGGTCGACGGCGCGGGCAACGCCATGGTCCGGCAGATGCTGCGTGGCATCCACGCCCGTGTCCAGTTGCTGCGCGGCCTGTCGCTGCAGGCGCCGGGCCGGGCCGACGCGTCGCTGGCCGAGCTGCGCCGGATCGTCGAAGCGGCCACGGCCGAGGATGCCGACGGTGCGCGGATCGCGTGCGAGGAGCACGTCCGCGAGGCCGGCAAGCTCGTGTTGGAAACCTTGCGCCGCAACGACTCCGGGAGTGCGAGTTGACCGGCACTTGGCCGCGGCTGCCCGGTGCTCGCCGGCTCCGCCTGTCCGACCACGAGACCAGCGCGAGCGAACTGCGCACCGGCGGGGACGGCCCCGCGCACCTGTGCGTCCTGGTGCACTCGGCCCTGCTGGACCGCCACCTCTGGTCCCGGTTCGCCACCGCACTCGCCGACCGGATGCGGGCCTGCGACGAGCCGTGGGCGTTGCTGGCCTACGACCTGCGCGCCCACGGTGACGCCGCCGACGCCCCGATGACCGGCGGGATCAAGCAACTCGCCGCCGACCTTGGCGAGGTGGTCGACCTCGTGGGCGCCGACGCGCGGTCGGTGCACCTGGCCGGGCTGTCGCTCGGCGGGGCCGTGGTCCAGCAGGCCGCCGTCACCGAACCCGGCCGGTTCAGCACGGTCACCGCCATCGGCACCTCGAGCCGGTTCCCGGCCGACGTGATGAACGAGCGGGCGCGACGCGGTCTCGACGGCGTCGCCGCCCAACTCGACGACACGCTGGCCCGCTGGTTCACCGCGTCAACGCTCGCCGAAGGCGGCCCGGCGGTCGACTACGTGCGTGAGTGCGTACTCGCGACCTCACCGCAGCGGTGGGCGTACACGTGGCAGAACCTGGCCGGATTCGATGTCGCCGACCAGCTGCCATCCGTCCAGGCGCCGGTGCTGGCCGTGGCCGGCTCGGCGGACACCGCCGCCCCGATCCCCGCCCTTGCCACGATCGCCGACCGCGCCCGGAACGGAACGCTGGTCGTCATCGACGGCGCCGCGCACCTGATCGCACTCGACCAACCGGCCGAGCTCGCCGCGGCAACCGGCGACTTCCTGCTCACGGCAACGAATCCAAGCCGCTGACCCGGCACCTTTGTGGCCAATTGACCGCGACCACGGGGGACGACGCGGTTGACGTCGGACCTCGCGCAGCTTTCTGTGATCACCCAACCGGCTGTGCACGGTCGCCCAACGCAGGTGGTGCAGTCTCAGTTGCTCCGCTGGCGAAAACATTGGCGAGCCGTCCCACGGTAAGCGGGTGCGCTGGCGCCTCCAGGACCCTCCATCTTCTGGCCGAGCCGCGCGTTGCGTGGACGCGTTGCACACCAAGGGTTTTCGGGCAACATCTGGGCCGGGCACGGGGTCGATCGGGCAATTGGTTGCCGCTTGCTTGACAGGCCGGCATCCGCTGAAACAGCGTGGGATGGCAGCCTTCCGCGTGGCGCGCTCACCGTTGGAGAGGAGTTGCCCGATGAACCGTCCTCATTTCCTGCGCGTGTTGCGCACGGTGACCCTCATCGCCGTGGCGGGTGTGGTGGGTGCGCTGGTCACGCCCAGCACTGCGGCGGCGGTTTCCGCGTGCGGCAACAACATCGCTGTGCAGAAGACCGCGACCGCCTCGTCGACCGAGAACGGCAGCACGCCCGCGAGCGCCGCCGTGGACGGCAACGCTGGCACCCGCTGGTCGAGCGCGTTCGCCGACCCGCAGTGGCTGCGCGTCGACCTCGGTGCCACCGCAACGGTGTGCGGGGTCGAACTGGACTGGGAAGCCGCCTACGCCAAGGCTTTCCAGGTCCAGATCTCCGCGGACGGCAACACCTGGACGACCCTCTACTCGACCACTGCCGGCACCGGCGGCACGACCGCCCTCAACGTCGCCGGGACCGGCCGCTACCTGCGGATGTACGGCACCGCGCGGGCGACGCCGTACGGCTACTCGCTGTGGGAGTTCAAGATCTTCGGCACCGGCGGCGGCAACCCGCCACCGCCGGACAGTTTCTGGGGTGACACCAGCGGTATCCCGGCCGCCCAGAACGTGCTGACCGTGCAGATCCTCAACCGCACCAACGGCAGGTACCCGGACAGCCAGGTCTACTGGAGCTTCGGCGGGCAGGTGCGTTCGATCGCCCAGCAGCAGTACCTGGACATGCCCGCGAACTCGGCCGGGCGCATGTACTTCTACCTCGGCTCAGCGAACAGCCAGTACTACGACTTCATCGAGTTCACCGTCGGCCCGGACGTCTTCAACGGCAACACCACCCGTGTCGACGCGTTCGGCCTGAAACTCGCCATGCGGCTGCACGCGCACGACGGCTACGACGTGCAGGTCGGTGAGGACCGGGCCACCTTCGCCGAGGACCGGGCGGTGACCTTCCAGAAGTTCGTGGACGCGGTGCCCGCGCAGTTCGACGTGCTGGCGCAAACCCAGGCCCCGTACCGGATCATCGCGCCCGGAAGCGACACGTCGTTCCGCACGGGCGGCGTGAACGCGAACTACTTCACCAGCTACGCGAACTCCGTCGGGGTCAACGAACCCACGTCGAACATCTTCGGCTGTGCGGGGAGCCTGGCGGGCAACCCGAACATGTGCGCGGCGCTCAACCGGCACACCGCACACCTGCCGCAGTCGCAGTGGCAGGACCCGTCGCTGTACTACTCCGCCGCGCCCGCCAACTACTACGCGAAGTTCTGGCACGACCACGCCCTCAACGGCTTGGCCTACGGCTTCCCCTACGACGACGTCGCCGGCCAGTCCTCCTTCGTCTCCCACGGCGACCCGCAGTACCTCCAGGTCGCCGTGGGCTGGTGAGCCCGTCCGGGTGACCACCCCGTCACGCCCGGCTGCGTTGGTGCGATGGTGTTCGCATGAACACGAGCCGTGTCGTTCTCTTGGTCACGTGTGTGGTGGTGGCGGGGCTGGGAATCTGGTTCGCTGTCGCCCGATGGGACGACGCGAACCGGATCGCCACCACGGCCTCGGCTCTCGGTGCCGTTGCCGCCATCGGTGTCGCCGTGTGGGCGGCTGTGCGGGCCCCAGCGTCGAACAAGACCGTGGTCGTGTCCGGCACGGGCAAGGCCACGGCCTCCGGCGGACGGGCGATCACCGGCGTGTCTGGCCACGGCTCGACCGATTCGATTCGGGTGCGGCGAACCGGTGACGCCGAGGCCACCGGAGGCGGGGACGCGGTGACCGGCGCCGAACTGGACTGACTGTGGACGGCAAGGTCTCCAACAGCGGCGACGCGACTGCGTCATACGGCGGCTACGCCAATACCGGCGTGCACATCGGCGACATCAACCTCATCACCGGCGCTCCGGTGACGACCAACTACCACCAGCAGGTCCGCCGCATCGCGCCGCCGCGGCTCTACGGCCGGGCGGAGGAGTTGGCCGAGCTGGCCCGGTTCTGCACGTCACCGCATTGTGTGGGCAAGTACGTGTGGTGGCGGGCCAACGCCTGGTCCGGCAAGTCCGCGCTCATGTCCTCGTTCGTGCTCCATCCGCCGGCCGGCGTGCGGATCGTGTCGTTCTTCGTCACCGCGCGGCTGGCCAGCCAAAACGACCGGGCCGCGTTCATCGACAACGTCATGGAGCAGCTGCTGGCCCTGCTCGGCCAGAGCCTGCCGCCATTTCTGACCGCGTACAACCAGGACAGCAACCTGCTGGGGCTGCTGACCGAAGCCGCTGAGGTGTGCCGGCGGCGGGGCGAGTCGTTCGTGCTGCTTGTCGACGGCCTCGACGAGGACCGCGGCGCCCACTCGGGGCACAGCATTGCCGGCCTCCTGCCCGCCGACCCGCCCGCCGGCATGCGGGTCATCGTCGCCGGCCGACCGAACCCACCCATCCCCGGGGACGTTGGCGAGCATCACCCCCTCAGGGATCACGCCATCGTCCGTCCGCTGCGGCCGTCGCCCGAGGCCGAGGCCCTCCGCCATGAGATGGAACGCGATCTCCAGCGGCTGCTCGACGGAACCCGCACGGAACTGGACCTGCTCGGCCTCGTCGCCGCCGCCGGCGGCGGCCTGTCCGCTGAGGACCTGGCCGAGCTCACCGAGACCTCCGCCTGGGAGGTCCGCAACCGGCTCAAGACCGTCTCCGGCCGCAGCTTCGCGACGACCGCCAGCCGTTTCCTCCCCAACGTCGCGCCCGACGTCTACCTGCTCGCCCACGAGGAGCTGCAGGTCACGGCCTTGGACATGCTCGGGCGGACCCGGCTGGCCGGCTATCGCGAGCGCCTGCACGCCTGGTTCCGCCGGTACCGCGAGCGCGGTTGGCCCGAGGACACGCCGGAGTATCTGCTGGGCGGCTACTTCCGCATGGTCACCGAGGCCGGTGACCATGCCGCCATGGTCGCCTGCGCAACAGATCCCGCTCGCCAGGACCGGATGCTCGATCTCTCCGGTGGCGACGCCGCTGCCCAGACGGAGCTCAGCACCTGCCTGGATGCCATCGCCACTCAGGAACGACCCGACTTGATCGCCCTGGTGCGCTTGGCCATCCACCGCGACCACCTCAGGTCCCGCAACCGCAACATCCCGGTCAGGCTGCCGGCGGTGTGGGCACTGCTGGGTCAGGTCAACCGAGCGGTGGCCATGGCCGGTTCGATCACCCTGGAGACCGAGCAGTGGCATGCGTTGCTCCATGTCGCGGCGGCCACGGCCGAGACCGGTGACCTGGATTGGGCCGAGACCATCGCGTCGTCCATCTCCGACTCAGGGTGGCGCTCGGACGCGCTGGCGTCCGTGGCCTGGACGGCGATCGTCGCGGGCGACCGGGGCCGCGCACGCCGGCTGGTGGAGCTGGCCGACACCGACCAGGACGAGGCGCGGATACGCGGGGGTCTGCTGGCGGCTGCGGCCGCGGTGCTGGGCGATCACGACCGCGCGATCCGGCTGCTCGCCCAGGCCGAAGACCCGTGGACGAACGAGCCACCGCCACTGCCCATGGACGTCGTGCAGGCAATGGCTCGCGTACACGCGGCACTGACTGCCGCCGGCGAGCAGGCTCGGGCCGACGGACTGACCTCTTTCGCGCAGCAGCCTGACTCCGAGCTGTGGGCACTCGCGGCGGCGGCCGAGGCGGCGGCCGCGGCCGGCGATTCGGCCGGCGCCCTGGCCCATGTGGCCGCGGCCGAGTCCGGACTGCCGATCGACCACTCCACGAATCCGTACCTGGTGGTCATGCTGGCCAAGGCTGCGGCCGATTCCGGCGACTTCGACCGGGCCGACGCGCTGCTCGGTTCGGTCGAAGAGCTCACGCTTGCCGAGATCGATCCGGATGATTCGCCGGAGGGCCTGGCCATCGTGCCGGAGATCGCGACCATCGTCGGGGTCAAGGACAGGGCAGCCGCCCTTGTCGATCAGGCCGAGGCTCTCGTCGATGCGATCGAGGACAGCTACTACGAGCACGGCGAGGCACTCGCGGAGCTGGCCAGGGCCGCGGCCCTGGCCGGCGACGGCATCCGCGCCAGTGCACTCGCCGAGCGGTCGGCGGCGGTCGCCCGCTTGGCCGGGAAGGACGGCCTGGACGCATCGGTGTGGGCCTCGCTGGCGCGGGCGGCCGCCGCGACGGGTGATGCTCGTGCCGGTGTCCTGCTCGACCGGGTGGTCGAACTGGAGCCGACGCTGGACTTTGCCTATGACCGCATACGGACCCTCGGTCGGGCGGCCAAAGCCGCGGGATTGCTCGGCGAGGTGGATCGGGTGAGCGTGCTCGTCGACATGTTGCTCGCCCCTGGCGGAGACTCCGACGGGCTCACTGGGACCGCCCTGCGGGAGGCATGTGGGGTCGCTGCGGAGGCCTTGGGGATGGCCGGGCAGCTCGGTCGCGCGGCCGAGTTGCTCTCGGCGGCGGAGCAGCTCGCCACCGCCGTCGAGGACCCCGACTTGCGGCTCGATGCGTGGCGGGACCTGGCCGAGTCGGCCGCGGCCGGTGGCCTCATCGATCGAGCCGTCGCCTTCGCGGACCGGGCGGCGGCGCTCATCCCGGCATTCGACGAAGACGTCGAGTGGAAGCGGGGTCGCCAGGTGCGGTCACTGGCTTCCATCGCCCGGGTCGCTGCCGCGGCAGGTGACGCGGCCCGGGCATCGACGCTGCTCGATCGGGCCGAGGAACTCGGAACCGCGCTCTGCGACACACAATGGGAAGAGGTCATGGCGGGGGTGGCCAAGGCGGCCAGCGCGATTGACGTACACCGCGCCGTACGCATCGCGCACACCATCTACGACCCCTACGACCGGGCGGCGGCGCTGGTCGAGTTCGCGGAGTTGCTCGAACCGGACCTGCGCACGCGTGCGTTGGCCGAGATGTTGTTGCTTTCGGATTGGCACCAGCCGATTCGTGGGTTGGTGACGACGGTGCCGGCCGCGTTGTCGGCCGTGCTGGACGAGCTCGATGCCGTGCGACTGTCCGGCGAGTAGGGCGCCAGACACGGCCTCGCCCATCCGCACCCGCAACGCCGACATCGCGTCCAGCATTGCGCTGCCGTCACCGATCAACGCCATCAAGTGATGGTCGGCCGGTTCGGGCCGGGCTGCTGGTGATCACCGCGCCGCATAAGCTCCAAATCCTGCTGTCCCAGACCCTGACGGTGGTGTCCTGTTGGCGCTGACACCCGGGGTGAGTATCGATGGCGGGGCCACAATCGGTGACGGTCGGCGCCGTACCGGGACCTGATGAGCTGGGCACGGCGGCCTTCGAGGCGGTGGTCGAGGCGGCGATCGGTGGTGGCACGGCGGAGATCAACCAGCTGCTCCTGTGGGTCCGTCCGGCGCTCACCCGCTACTGCCGTGCGCGGATCGGCACCGGATCCGCCGCCAACGGTGACGTCGACGACCTGGTTCAGGAGGTGTGCGTCGGCCTGCTCGCCGGGTTGTCGACTTTCGGGGAGACCGCCACGATTCTGGGCGTTCCTCTACGGCATCGCGAGCCACAAAGTCGTCGACCACCACCGCAAGTGCGGGCGTGACCGCAGCGACAACGGGTCGACAGTCCCGGACCACATGGACCCGGCGCCCGGTCCCGAGCCCACCGTGGTCGTCCGGGACAGCGCAGCTCGGATCGGTGTCCTGATGAACCGCCTCAGCGACCGTCAACGCGACATCCTCGCGATGCGCCTGTTGGCCGGCTTGTCCTCGCGGGAAACCGGACAGGCGATGAGGATGACCGCAGGCGCGGTCCGGGTGGCTCAGCGCCGGGCCTTGAACCTCCTGCGCAAAGCGATGGTCGCCGACTTCTGATGCGGCCAGGCCGCGGACCCTGCCTCCGTCGATCTGGCCCTACCGTCTTGTAACGAGCCATGGGGATGGCTCGACGTTCCGGTGGATGTTTCCGATCTTCGGCGGTGGTGATGGGTAGGAGGGCGCTGCTGCGGGCCGGGCGGCGTGGCGTATGGGCTGACCTGGCCGGAGGTCGCCTCGACGCGGACGTGGTGCGTGCGGTCTGCCTTGATCTGGATGGGGTGGATCCCCGTGGTTTGCTCATCCGTCGTGGCGAGGTGCGGGGGTCGCTGGATCTCAGTGGGCTGACGGTGCCGGTTCCGCTGCGGTTCGACGATTGCACGTTCAGCGATGTCGTCCGGGTGGACAGCGCCCGGTTGCATGAATTGGCGTTGACCAACTGCCGCTTGGACAAGGGTTTGCAGGCCAACGGCGTGCATGTAGAGCACGACCTTGACCTGTCCGGTTCGCACGGCCGCGGCGCGATCAGCGTGGCAAGCACCATCAAGCGCTCGGCGATCTGGCTCTGTGAGGCCGAGATCGGTGGTCGCCTGCTGTGCATCGGCACTCGGGTCGACGCGGATGGTGAGCGGGCCATCCAGGCGGATCAGCTTCGCGTGGGCGGCGCGATCCAGCTGGTCAACGGGTTCGTGGCGAACGGCGAGGTCCGGCTGCTGGGCGCGAGCATCGCCGGATCGGTGAACTTCTCCGGTGCCCGGATCGACAACCCGGGCGGACCTGCGGTCAACATGGACGAGGCGGTGATCGGCGGCAACGTCGTGATGACGGCGGAGGTCGGCGCCCGCCGGCCGGTGATCAACGGCTGGATCTGGATGAGTTCGGCCCGGATCGCCGGGTACGTACGCGTCCGCAACGCGGAGTTGACCGCGACCGGTGACAAAGAGGCAATCTGGGCGCCGCGCCTGTCGGTCAACGGAGACGTGACCTTCGACGGCGACTGCACGATCCGCGGCAGCATCGACTTCTCGCTCGGCGACTTCGGCACCGTCCGATTCGGTTCCGGCTGTGTGCTCGACGCGCCGGACGGCACTGCGCTGGACCTCACCAACGCCGAGTTGCGCTCTGGACTGATCCTTCACGAGGGCGTCGAGGTCGCCGGGACGCTTCGGCTCGAGGGCGCGACGATCAGTGGAAACGTGACGCTGCAACGGATCTCCCTGAGCCGGCCGGGCGGCCGGTCGTTGCTCGCGGCCAGCTCCGTGCGCGTCGCCGGGGACGTCGAGCTGCAAGGGCTGCGGGCCGAAGGCGGGTTGCTCAACCTCCGTGGCGCCGACCTCGGCAACACCCTCGATATGAGCGGCGCCACCTTGGACAACCCGGGCGCGCTCACGGTGCGGCTGCTCGGTGCGCGCGTGCGCGGCTCGGTGCGGCTGACCGACGGGTTCGCCTCGAACGGCGGCGTGATGCTGCGCCGATCGATCATCGAGGGCCGACTGGACCTGCGTGACGGCGAGTTCGTCAGCACGGCAGACCTGCCCGCGATCGACGCCGAGTCCACCGTGGCACAGGGCGGCATGTACCTGACCTGGCGTCGGGTGGAGTCCAGCGTCACCTTCATCTCCAGCCGCACGACCGTGCTCGCCGACGACCCCGATCGCTGGCCGGAACGCTTTGCCGTCAGTGGCATGACCTACGAGCGGTACGGCTCGCTCGGCTGGGATGGCAAGGCACGCGCTCGATGGCTGGCCCGGCAGGCGACGTTCGACTCCGGACCGTACGAACAGGCGGCCACGGTCTTCCGCCAGCACGGTCGCCCGGCCGATGCCGAGCAGTTGCTGATCATGCAGCGGCGCCAGGCGCACCGGGAGTCGATGTCGGCAAGGCGGCCGTGGAGCCGCTGGCCCCGGGCGGCCGTGCATTCCGTGTACGGCCTGTTCGGTTACGGATACCGGCCCGGCCGGGCCGGCTGGCCATTGGTGCTGTTGCTCGGGCTGGTGTTCCTGATCGCACAGCTCCCGATGGGCCTAGACACCATGCGCGCCACCGATCCACGCGGCAACGTCTACTCACCCGGCGGCCGGGTCATCACCGTCGACCCGGCCCCGGCATCGCCCGAGCTGACCGGTGAGTTCGTGGTGCCCGCGTCGACACCCGCCCGCGCCGACCCGTGCGGCGACGGTCAGGTGCGGTGCTTCAACCCGTTCTTCTACGCCGTGGACACCGTGGTGCCATTGGTGTCGCTGAACCAGCGCGCGACCTGGTACCCGGACCCGCATGCGCCGAACGGGCGTCTCGTCGAGTGGCTGCTCGACGTCGCAACGCTGCTCGGCTGGGCGCTGTCGTCAATCCTGGTGCTGTCCGCGGCCCGTCTGGCACGCAACGTTTGACGCTCACACGCACCTGCGTCCGTTCCCCGATTGGGCAGGATTCGAACCTGCGGCCAAGAACGACAAGGGCAAGCACGTACACGTTCGCGCAGGCCGGGCGGCCAGGGGAGAATGGCGGCGTGGGTGTGCCCAGTGAACGGTTCCTGCGGATGGTCGACGGCCTCGCCGGGGTGCAGCGGGCGAAGGCGCGCGACTACCTGTCGTTCAGCGTCGCCGGGAAGCGCTTCGGCTACCACTGGCCGCGGACGAAGACGGTTGGGTTGAAGCAGACGTTGTCCGAACAGGTTGCGCTCGTGGCCGAGCGCCCGGACGTGTTCGAAAAGCAGTTCACCGCGGGCGGTTTCGGCTGGGTCGTCATCCACCTGAGCCGGATCGCCGAGGACGAGCTGAACGAACTGCTGTACGAGGCGTGGCGGCTGACCGCGCCCCAGGAACTGGTCGATCACCACCCGTTGTCGTGAGATCAGAGCGGCCCACGCGCAGGCTCCGTGCATGCCCCGCTTGAGCACCTGCTTCCCTCTGCCGGTACCCAGGAAGATCCGCTGTTGATGTATCAGCGGCCGTTCGGCCCGCTCTGATCAACGGGTCGAACGCGAGGGAGAAGCGAATGGGTGGCGCACGGTGGCTGGCGCGGGCGGCACTGGTCGTTGCCGTGGTGTGGGGTGCGGGACTGGCCACTGGCGGCCCAGCGGGTGCTCAAGCCGGCGGCGTGACGCTCGCGGGTGGCGCGTCCAGTTCGACCTACACGCTCGGCGATCCGGTGCGGCTGCGGTTCACCGTGACCGTCGCGGACGGCCGGTCCTGCCTGCTCAGCTCGCTGGGCTCGGGCACGCTGTCGATCACCGATCTCACCGTGGACGGGGCCCCCGTGCGGCCCGCGCTGACCACGATCGGCTACAGCGACAGCCTCGCCGACCAGCTTGGCGCGAGCCTGTCCGCACCGGGGCGTGCCGCGCCGCTCGAGCTGACCGGCGGACCTGGGGACACCGAACCGGTGCTGAACGCGGTCTCCTTGTCGGCCACGGGGCAGAACGTGCTCAGCCGCTGGCCGGTCGGCCGCGCGGGCCGGTACACGGCCACTGTCGTCTATGGCTACCCGGCCGTTGCGAACGAGGCGAAGCGTGCCTGCCCCGGCTTCAGCAACCCGGTCACGGTTTCGTTCACCGTCGGCGCGCCGGCGCACCCGCCCTCGTTCCCGTGGTGGTGGGTGCTCGGCGGTGGTGTGGTGCTGCTCGCCGTCGTCGGCTGGATCCTCTTGGCCCGCCGGCATCGCGGGGCGGCGGCAGTGGTCCTGCTGATGCTCGCCGCACAGGCGTTCTGGGCGACAGTGCCCAGCCATCCGGCCAGTGCCAAGGTTCTGGTGCAACCCAAACCGAGACCGGACGCCAAGCCCGACCCGAAGTTCGCCGCCGCGGAAGCCCGGTGCATGGCGGGGTTCGGCAAGCCCGGCGGCGATCCGTCGAAGATCATCGACTGGATCAACAGCACCGACAGGCTGATCGTGATCGCGAAAGGGGTCGTGCCCCGCGGCGCCACGTACACCCCGAACCCGCAGGACGCGACCAACAAGGTCGGCACCGACGCGATCATCAGCTGGGATCCGAATTCGACGGCGCCCTACAGCGACGGCACCCCGGCCAACGACTGCGCCGAGCTGTACCACGAGCTGTTCCACGCCTACCAGATCTCCCGAGGCGAGCAGAAACCCGGTTTGTGCTTGTCGGGCAACGGAACCATCGAACGGACCGAACTGGAGGCCACGCGGGCCGAGAACGCCTACCGCGCCGGTCAGGGCCTGCCGCAGCGCACCGGCTACGGCGGTGTGACGCTGCCGCCCGGCGACGGGTGCGAGCTCGCGTCCGGGCCACCCCGGCCCACCAACGCCAGCGACATCTGCACCGGATCTGGGTGCGCGGGCACCAACGGCGACCCGCACCTGTCCACATTCGATGGTCGGCACTACGACCTGCAGGCGGCCGGGGAATTCGTCGCCGTCCGGTCCGGAACCGATCTGCAGGTCCAGGTTCGCCAGGTGCCGTATCCCGGTTCTCGGCAGGTCAGCGTGAACCGCGCGGTCGCGATGGCGGTTGCCGGAGACCGGCTGGGGATCTACCAGGAGGACACCGGTCTGCGGGTCCGGCTCAACGGCATCGACCGCGAGTTCACCGGGTCCACGAAACTGCCCAAGGGCGGCACCTTGACCCACGGCGGCGACCAGTACGAGGTGCGGTGGCCGGACGGCTCGCGGGTGTGGGTGCAGGTGACCGGTGGCTGGGGGCTCAAGGTCGATGTGCTGGCGTCGACCGCGCGCCGCGGCAGCACCAGGGGACTGCTCGGCGACTTCGACGGGAACCCGGACAACGACCTCGCGAGCCCGAGCGGGTCGGCGCTGCCGGCGAGCCCGTCGTTCGACCAGCTGTACCGGGTGTTCGCGCCGGGCTGGCAGGTCACCGCGGCGACCTCGCTGTTCGACTACCCGAGCGGTCAGAGTCCCAAGACGTTCGCCGATCCGACCTTCCCGGACGACGAGGTCACGCGCGCGGACCTGGACACCGCGACGGCCGAGCAGATCTGCCGGTCGGTCGGTGTCACGGCGGCGCCGTTCCTGGACGACTGCGTGCTCGACGTCGCGTTGACCGGGCAGTCGGACTTCGTGACCAGCGCGGCGCAGGACCAGGCGAGCGCGGCGACCTCACCGAACACCGATAACGGCGGCACTCCGGACACGGTGCACCCCAACGGCACGCTGCACGACGGTGACACGGTTCGCGGGCAGATCACGCAGAAGGCGGGCAAGGTCGTGTACCCGCTCGACGTCGGTGACGCGACGGTCGTGCAGCTCGAGGACGTCACGGGCGACCCGCCCGCGTTGCGGATCGAGATCGCCGGACCAGACGGGGGACAGCAGCCGGGCTTCATGGTCACCCGCAACAACCAGTGGCGGGTCGTGCCCCACGGCAGCTACCAGCTGGTGGTCTCCCGGCCCGACGAGGCGGGCGGTGCCTACTCGTTCCGGGTCGTGACAGCCAAGGAGCGCAGGCTGCCCACCACCCTCGGCTCCACAGTGGACGGTCGGCTGGACGTGCCCGGCCGGGTCGACCTGCACGCGCTGACCGTAACGGAACCGACGAAGATCAAGCTGACCGGTGGTGCACCGTGCGAGGGCGTCGCCGTCGCCGTTGTGGAGGACGGGCCGCAGCCACGCGCCTACAGCCCCGCCGGGCCGTGTTTCGACATCCCGCTCGCCGACCTCGAACCGGGCAGGCACTACCTCATCGTGGTCTGGTCCGCGGCCGCTCACCCGGTCGACTACCGGTTCACCATCACGAAAGCATGAGCCGCAACGTCGGCGGACGAACCTGCCCGGCCGTCAGACGGCGGTGCGCAGGTCCGCGCGCAGCGCCGTGAACAGCCGCGTGGCCTTGTCACGCTCCCGTTCGGCCGTTGTGGCGCGGCCCTGGCTTCGTGCGACGTGGGCCCAGGCCGCGCGCACACGTGCCTCCAGCGGTGGCGAGCCCATCCGCTCGGCCAACGTGAGCGCCTCGTCCAACGCCTCGGCGGCCTCGCCACGCTGACCCAGTTCGGCCCGTACGAGCGCGGTGACGCGCAACGCATCGGTCAGTGCCAGCAGGTGGTCGACGCTCTCGGCGCGGCGAACGGCGTCCGCGGCGAACCGCTCGGCTTCGGCATGCCTGCCCGCGACGAGACACGCCTCGGCAACCACTGGCAGCATGTCGGTGACCTGCCAATCCTGCTCGTCGGTCGGGTCGAGCACGGGCAGCAGCAGCCGCATCGCGCGCTCGCCCGCACCGCGGCGCAGCTCGCCCTCGGCGACGGTGGCCGTGGCGTTGCGGACCAGGTCGAGGTTGCCGGTGGCGCGACCGATCGCGATGGCGCGGTGCAGGTCGGGCACCACGGTCTCGAACCCGCCCGCGGCGATCATCAAGGTGCCCCGGCACACCAGCGCCCAGCCCTCGCACAGCGCCGGGCCACCGCTGCCCAGCAGCCGTGCCCGGTCGAACCGCTCGTAGGCGGCCTTCCAGTCCCCGAGCCACAACGCGCTCGCGCCCGCGTTGCACACCGCGCGGCTGAGCACCTCCTGGTCACCATGCTGCTCGGCCAGCGTGAGGATGCGCAGGTACTGCTGGTCCGCTCTGGTCAGCTCGCCCCGGTAGTGCGCGATCACGGCAACACCGGTCAGCGCGCGGACGAGCGTGTCGGTGTCCCCGGAGAGCTCGGCGAGTGACGCCGCGGCGTGCAGGTCGGCCAGGGCATTCGTGTTGTCGCTGAGCAACCGCGCGGCGCGGCCACGCCACAGGGGCCCGGCCGCGATCGCACGGTCGTCCTGGTGCTTGGTCGCCGCGGCGATCGAGCGCGAGCATTCGTCCCTGGCTTCGCGGTGGCGTGCGCTTTGGTACAGGTTGGCCGCCTTCGCCAGGTGCAGCTGGGCCGGCAACGACGGCGCGCCGTCGCCGTCGGCGAACGCGGTCGCCAGTCGCGCAAGGCCCTCCCGCGGCGAGCCGCGCAACGCGTGCAGGTGGCCGATCCGCGCGGTCAGCAGCTGCTCCCGGTCGCTGTTGCCGTGCCGTCGGTGGGCGAGCAGTGCCCGCTCCGCGGTGGCCAGCGCCTCGTCGTAGCGACCTGCCGCGGCCAACGCCGTGGCGAGCGCCTCTTCGGCGTCGGCGGCGTTGTCCGTCGCCACGCACCCGCGGTCGACACGGTCGAGCAAGTCGACCAGTTCGGCAAGGTGCCGGCCGGCGGCCGCCTGCGCGGTAGCCTCGCGAACGGCGGTGTAAACCCGCTCGACGTCCCGGGCCTGGTTGACGGGGTACGCGGGCAGCGTGCCGCGCGAGACCGGTGGGGTGCTCGCCGTCTCGGCGAGCCGCTGCCGCAGTGCGTGGCGGCGGGTCGGGCCGAGGTCGGCCTGGATGACCTCGGCGACCAGCTCGTGGGTCAGCCGCACGCCGTCGTCGGTCTCGTCGAGCAGCCGCGCGGCCCGCGCCGGCGCGAGGAGCGCGGGCAGGTCCGCGACCGGGCATGCCATCGCCGCGGCCAGCCGGTTCACGCCCAGGCGGCCCGTGCCGACGGCGAGCAGGGTCAGCAAGTCGGCGGTGGCGGTGGGCAGCGCGCTGATCTGCTTGCGCACCAAGCACGTCAAGCTCCACGGCAGCCCGCCTGAGCCGGCGTCCTGGTCGGCGAGCGCCTTCCCGAGGTGGACCAGGTACAGCGGCAGTCCGCCGGCCAGCCTGAGCGCGCGCTGCACCGCGTCGGGTGGCAGGTCGTCGGTTCCCGCGGCCTGCCGTACCAACGCATCCGCGGCGGGCGCGGCGAGCGGCCCGAGGGGGCAGTGCCCGACGAGGTCGGCCCGCAGCAGACCATCGACCAGGTCGGCCAGCGGGCCGTCGGCTGGTACCTCGCCGTCCCGGTACGCGGCGATCACCCGGATCCCGTGCGGGTGCCCGGCTTTCGTCACCTCGGCCACCAGCTCGAGCCCGTCCGGGCCGGCCCGGTGCAGGTCGTCGAGCACCAGCAGCAGGCCGTGCGGGCCGCGGGCGCCGATCAGGAACCTGGTCACGGCGTCGGCCATGCGCGTGCGATGCGACGGCATGACCGGCCACGCGCGGTCCTCGGACGGAGCACACGAAACCGGTTCAGGCAGCGCGCGCATGTGCGCGACGACGGCGTCGACGACCGGTGCGTACGGCACGTCGCCGAAGCGCTCGTGCTCGGCGCGCAACACCGTCATGCCCGCCGCGGCGGCCAGCGTCGCGGCCTCGGCCAGCAGGGACGACTTGCCGATCCCGGCGGCCCCGGTCACCAGGAGCATCGGCGCGCCCGAGCCCGACAGGTGCTCCACCACGCAAGCCAGCGCGCTGTCCCGGCCGACCAGGCCGGTGACCGGCCGCGGCGCGCGATCCCGAACGGCGCTCTGGTGCGCCACGCGTGCGGCCTCGAACAAGGCCGAGCGATCTTCGCCGATCAGGCCGAGCCCGTCGGCCAGCAACTCCACGGTGAACTTGCGCGGTCTGCGGGCGCCGCGTTCCAGGTTGCCGACCCCGCGCACGCTCAGGCCGCAGCGCTCCGCGAGCTCCTCCTGGGTGAGGCCGGCCGCGCGGCGCAGGCGGCCGAGTACCGCCCCGAACGTCGCCGCGCTGTCGGTGATCGGCACGGCACCAATGGTCCGTCCGGGCTAGTGCCGATGTCGAGGATTCCCAGTTGCCGATGCGCACGCGGTTTGTTCCTGCCGGTGGTCCGCCGGTTGTGCCTGTTGTTCCTGGAGGCCGAGGTCCTCGTGGCCACAAATGAGTGGGCAGCCCAGTCATGGGTGTGCGCGGACAGAAGGGATGGACCCAGCAAATGCGTGTTGTGTCAGCTGTGCGGCGCCTAGCGGTGACCGGTGCGGCTCTGCTCGCCGCCGGCTTGGGGGTGGCGGTCGGCCAGGCACCCGTGGCCTCGGCCGCCACCGTGCCCCAACTCGTGCCCGCCTCGTGTGCCACCGCACCGGCCGGTCACGCCAAGTGCCAGGCGATCCAGCTCGTTCCCGGCACCAGCGCCGCGCCCGCGACCGCGGTCAGCCCCACCGACCTGCAGAAGGCCTACGGCGTCACCGGCCTGAAGAGCAACGGCGCGACGGTCGCCGTCGTCGACGCCTTCCACGACCCCAACATCGAACGGGACCTGGGCGACTACCGCAGCCACTGGGGCCTTCCGCCGTGCACCAAGGCCAACGGCTGTCTCAAGGTCGTCGGCCAGGACGGCTCGAGCAACCTGCCCACGCAAACCGACTCGGGCTGGGCCACCGAGATGACCATCGACGTGGACGCGGTCAGCGCGGTCTGCCCCGACTGCCACATCCTGCTCGTCGAGGGCAACACCAACGACGACACCGACCTCGGGGAGGCGGTGGACAGTGCCGTGCGGTTGGGCGCGAAGTTCGTCTCCAACAGCTACGCCGATCACGAGAGTTCCATCCCGTCGGACTCGGAGACCCACTACAACCACCCGGGCGTCATGATCGCCGCGGCGACCGGTGACAACGGCACCGAGTCCGGCAGTTCGACCGAGTACCCGGCCAGCTCGCCGGAGGTCGTCGCGGTCGGCGGCACCACGTTGACGCCGTCGAGCAACAGCCGTGGCTTCACCGAAACGGCGTGGAACAAGGGTGGCAGCGGCTGCTCGAGCAAGTTCGGCAAGCCGAGCTACCAGAACGTCACGACCAGCTGCAGCAAACGCGCCACGTCCGACATCTCCGCCGAGGGCGACCCCAACACCGGCATCGTGATCTACCAGAACGGCGCGACGTCGCAGTGGGGCGGCACCAGCCTCGCCACCCCGATCGTGGCGGGCATCTGGGCGCTGGCCGGCGCGCCGAACAGCGGCGACAACGCGGCGTCCTACCCGTACGCGCACCCGGGCAACTTCAACGACATCACCTCGGGCAGCAACGGCGGCTGCGGCACGGTGGTCTGCAACGCGGGCACCGGCTGGGACGGCCCGACCGGTCTCGGCACGCCCAACGGCACCGCGGGCCTGCTTCCCGGTGGCGGCAACGGTTCAGTGACCGTGCAGAACCCGGGTGACCAGAGCAGCACGGTGGGCCAGGCGGTCAACCTGAAGATCACCGCGAGCGGCGGCACCAGCCCGTACACGTTCAGCGCCAAGGGGTTGCCTGCCGGTCTGTCGATCGACAGCTCGTCCGGGGCGATCTCGGGCACGCCCACCACCGCGGGTGGGCCGACGGCGGTGACGGTGACCGCGACCGACAGCGCAGGCAAGTCGGGCACGGCAACGTTCAACTGGACGGTGACCGCGGTCGGTCAGCCGGCGATCACCAACCCCGGTAACCAGACCGGCACGGTGGGCCAAGCGGTGAACCTGCCGATCAAGGCGACCGGCGGCACCACGCCGTATTCGTTCAGCGCCAGTGGTTTGCCTGCCGGTCTGTCGATCGACAGCTCGTCCGGGACGATCTCGGGCACGCCCACCACCGCCGGCCAGTCGGCGACCACCGTCACCGTGACCGACGCGAACGGCAAGACCGCCCAGGCGAGCTTCACCTGGACGATCAACCCGGCGTCGACCAGCACCCTGAAGGCGGCGTTCACCCTCGACTACGACTACGGGTGGGGCGCGTTCGGCCACGTGACCATCACCAACACGGGCAGCACGGCGGTCACCGGGTGGAAGGTCACCTTCGACATCCCGACCAGCGAGTACCTGTGGACGGTCAACCCGGGCACGATCGTCAGCAACACCGGTCACGTCGTGGTCACCGGTACGGGCACCATCCCGGCGGGCGGGACGCTGTCGGTGCAGACCACGTTCCAGGTCAACAGCGGCAGCTTCGTGACGCCGGCCAACGTGGCGGCCACGAACCGCTGACACCAGGAACCGGCAACGGGGTCGCGGACCGACGAGGGCCGGTCCGCGACCCCTCGATGTGCATGGAACTCATCGCGGCCTGCGGATCTGGGTGGGCGACGCGACGGCCCACTCGTTGGGTTGCGTTGGGACGGGGCGCTGGAGCGGGAAGTGGCAAGCACCGAAGTGGTCCGGCCCGAACGGCCGCATCGGTGGCTCCTCCTGCGCGCACACCGGCTGCGCCAAGGGGCACCGGGTGCGGAACCGGCAACCGCTCGGAGGGTTGGTCGCCGAGGGAAGCTCGCCGCCGATGTGCCGGGTCCTGCTTCGGGCTTGCGACACATCCGGCACCGGGATCGCGTCGATCAAGGCGCGTGTGTACGGGTGGGCGCTGCTCTCGTAGATCCGGCGTGCCGGACCGACTTCCACGAGCTTGCCGAGGTACAGCACGCCGATGCGCTCGGCCATGTACCGGACCACGGCGAGGTCGTGGGAGATGAACAGGTAGGTGAGGCCGCGGGTGGCCTGCAGACCCTTGAGCAGGTTCAGGATCTGAGCCTGGATCGCGACGTCGAGGGCCGACACCGGCTCGTCCGCGACGACCAGCTTGGGATCGAGCACCAGGGCCCGGGCCAGGCCGATGCGCTGGCGCTGACCGCCGGAGAACTCGTGGGGGTAGCGCTCGACGGACCTGGCCGGCAGACCGACCTCGTCCAGCAGGTCCCGCACGATCCGGCGTCGTTCGGCGCGACTCCCGACGCCCTGGATCGCCAGCGGCTCCTGGAGGATGGCGCCGACGTGCATCCGTGGGTCCAGTGAGGCGTACGGGTCCTGGAACATCATCTGGAACTCTCGGCGCTTGCGGCGCAGCATCGAACCGCGCAGCTCGCTGACCGGGCTCCCGTCGATGTGGACCGCGCCCGCGGTCGGCCGGTCGAGGGCGACGGCCAGGCGGCCCACGGTGGTCTTGCCCGAGCCGGATTCACCGACCAGGCCGAAGGATTCGCCGCGGCGGATCGCGAAGGACACGTCGGCCACGGCGCTCACCACCGCACCGTGCCTGCGCCTGGGCCTGCGCCGCAGGATGCCCGACGAGAGCGGGAAGTCCCGGACCAGGTGCTCGACCGCCAAGATCGCCGGGCGACGGTCCTCGCCTGGCTCGTCCGCACCCGCCGGTTCGCCGGCCACCTCGACGCGCGTGCTCGCACGAGCCTCGCCGGTGCCGGCTTGGTGGATGCACGCGACCCGGTGGCCGTCGCCCGCGTCGACGGCCTGGATCAGGGCCGGTGGCTGCCCCCAGCAGTCGGGCCGGACGTGCCGGCACCGCGGCGCGAACCGGCAGTGCTCGATCGGCTGGGTCAGCTCCGGGGCGTTGCCGGGGATGCCGGCCAGCCGGACCGAGGGGTCCTGGTCCAGCCGCGGCACCGACGCCATCAGGGCCTCGGTGTACGGGTGGCGGATGCGCGCGAAGACCTCCTCGGTGGTGGCGTCCTCGATGATCTGCCCGGCGTACATGACCTGCACCCGGTCCGTGTGCCCCGCGATCACGCCCATGTCGTGGGTGATGAACAGGACCGCCATCCGCAGTTCCGCGCGGAGCCGGTCGATGAGGTCGAGGATCTGCGCCTGGATCGTGACGTCGAGCGCGGTGGTGGGCTCGTCGGCGATCAACAGCCGGGGCTCGCACGCGAGCGCGATGCCGATCATCACCCGCTGGCGCAGGCCACCGGACAACTGGTGCGGGTAGGCGTCGAACCGCTCGGCGGGCCGCGGGATCTCGACGAGGTCGAGCACCTCGAGCGCCCGGGCGCGGGCCTGCTTGGCCGAGACGCCGCGGTGGATCCGGACGACCTCGGCCACCTGGGCACCGACGGTCTTCATGGGGTGCAGCGAGCTGAGCGGGTCCTGGAAGATCATGCCCAGCTGGTCGCCGCGCACCGCACACAAGGCGGGCTCGGGCAGGCCCAGGAGTTCCTCGCCGAGCAGCCGGATCGAGCCGCTGGTGACGCGGGCGGCGGCGGGCAGCAGGCCCATGATCGCCAGGCCGGTCGTCGTCTTGCCACAGCCGGATTCACCGACCAGGCCCAGGCTTTCGCCTTCGCCGAGGTGGAACGAGACACCGTCGACGGCCGTCGACGCGCCGTCGCGCAACGCGAACTCGACGGTCAGGCCGTCGACTTGCAGCACTGGGGTCACGGCCTTCCTCACCCTCGCGCGCGGTTCTTGACGAAGAAGGCGTCCCGCAGCCCGTCGCCGACGAAGTTGAACGCGATGACGACGAGCACGATCGCGGTTCCGGCCGGGATGATCAGCCACCAGTAGCCGGCGTAGGCGAACGTGATGCCGTTGGCCAGCGACGAGCCCCAGTCCGGCTGCGGGGGCGGGACGCCGATGCCGAGGTAGCCCAGCCCGGCGACGGCCAGGATCGCGTCGGCGACCTGGAAGGTCGCGTTGACGGCGATGGTCCCGATCGTGTTCGGCAGCAGGTGCCGGACGACGATGCGGGGATTGCGCCCGCCCATGCCGCGGACCGCCTCGACGAACTCCTTGCCGATGATCGTCAGCGACTCGCCGCGGATCAGGCGCGCCGGTCCGAGCCAAGCCAGCATCGCGATCACCACGATGAGGAACGGCACCGAGAACGTCACCATCTTCGCCAGCGCTATCAGCAGGAACAGCGCGGGGATCGAGGCGATGCCGTCGACGACACGCATCATGACGGCGTCGACGGGACCGCCGATCACCGCGGCGATCGCACCCCACAGCGCCCCGAACACCGTCGCGAACAACGCGGCCGCGATGCCGATCTCGAGCGATGCCTGACCGCCCACCATCAACCGCCCCAGCACGTCGAACCCGACGTCGTCGGTCCCCAGTGGATGCCCAGGCGAGCCCGGCGGGAGGTTCGCGTCGGAGAGCTGCGAGTGCGCCTGGTCGGTGTGGTGCAACAGCGGGCCTGCGAAGCAGAAGAGCACCAGTGCGGCGAGGATGAGCAGGCCGACCAGGGCAAGGCGGTTCTCGGCGAACACGCGGGCGAACGCGCGTCCGGGCGATCGGTCGGTCCGTTCCCCGGCCGGTGCCGGATCCGGCGGGTCGAGCGACTCCGGGTTCATCGTCATGGCGCGCCGCCCGTCCGGGTCACCGCGGACCGGTCGCGGACCCGGGGATCCAGGATCGCGTAGCCGATGTCCGCGAGGAGGTTCCCCATCACCGTCGCGAAGCCGACGAGCAGCACGATGGCGAGCACGACGGGGAAGTCGTTGGCCTGAGCCGAATTCCAGAACAGGAGCCCGACGCCGGGGTAGTTGAAGATCTGCTCGACGACGATGCTGCCCGACAGCATCCAGGTCACGTTCATGCCGAGCAACGTGACGACCGGGCACAACGACGCCCGAAGCACGTGGCGCCACATGACCCGGCGGCCGTTCGCCCCTTTGGCCCGCGCGGTGCGCACCCAGTCCTCGCTCATGCCGTCCAGCAACGACGAGCGCAGGTAGCGGCAGAACCACGCCACCGAGCCGAGGGACAGCGTGGCGATCGGCAGGACCATCGCCCGCAGGTCGTGCAGGATCTCGGCCAGTGAGCTCGTCTGCGGCGCCTCGGTCGGGAACATGCGCAGGCGCACGGCGAACAGGATCACCAGGACGAGCCCGAGGAAGAACGACGGCATGGCGTAGAGGACGAAGGAGAAGCCGCTCACCACGTAGTCCGAAAGCTTGTTGCGCCGCACCGCTTGCAGGATGGCCAGCGGCATCGCGATGGCCAGCGACACCAGCGTGGCCGCCGCGGTGAGGAACAACGTCTTCGGTACCGCCTGCCAGACCGCCGAGCCGACCGATTGGTTGAGGTAGGAGGAGTAGCCCAGGTCGCCGCCGAACAGGTGCCCGATCCAGATGCCGTACTGCACCGGCAGCGGTTTGTCGTAGCCCTGCTCGTGGTTGAACCGGGCGATCTGCTCGGGCGTGGCCAGCTGTCCCAGCAGCGCCCGGCCCGCGCCGTTGGGCAGCGAGTGGATGAGCGTGTAGACGATCAGGGTCACGACGAAGAGGACCGCCACCGCCTGGCCCAGCCGACTGGCGACGTACCGGGTCATGTCGTCCCCTCCACCTGCGCGGCTCCTGGTCCTGGTGTGGGGCTAGGACAACGACCAGTACTCCGGGGTGAGCGCGCGGTTCAGCGGGGCCGCGCCCTTGACCCGGTCGGACACGGCGGCGACCTGCAACGGGAAGGACGGCTGCCAGATGCTCGGCACCTGCTCGGCGGCGTATCGCTCGTAGTCCGCCATCGCACCGCGATCCGAGGAGGTCAGGGTGGCGTCGATGAGCTGGTCCATCCGCGGGTCCGAGTAGCTGCCGAAGTTCTGGCTCGCCCCCGTCCCGAAGTAGTCCTTGCCCGACGGGAAGGGCGAGGAGTACCCGTTGGCCCCGGCGTTGATCATCTGCCAGCCGCAGGTCGCCTCGTCCGGCTTGCAGGCGATGAGGTTGCCGACCACCTGGTTCCCGGTCTCCTTGGCCAGGTGGATCGTGATCCCCGCGCCGCTCGCGTCGGAGGCGAACTGCTGCATGATCTGCTCGACCCGGGTGTTGCCCGCGGTCTCCTCGAGCTTGAACTCGAGCGCCTTGCCCTTCGGGATGCCCGCACCGCACTGGGCCGGACCGGTGCCCGGGTTGTCGCAGGTGGCCGTGCCGGAGCCGGCGACCGACCACCCGTGCGACTGGAGCAGGTGCTTCGCCCGGTCGACGTCGAACGGATAGGGGTTCGACGTCGTCGCCTTGGAGACGTACGGGGTGACCGGCTGCTGCGGGATGGGGCCGTACTGCGCGAACCCGTAGCCCTGGTTGGCTTTCTGCACCGCCAGGTCCTGGTTGACCACGAGTTGCAGCGCCTGCCGGATGTACAGCTGGCGGAACAGCGGGCCGGCATCGGGGTTGTTGTAGTTCATCTGGACGCTGAAGTAGGCCAGGAAGGGCACCGGGTCGAGCTGGTAGCCCGGGACCGGGCTCGGACCGGTGGGCGAGCCCGGTGCCTTCGGCTTCAGGTTCGAGGTCGGGATGTAGCCGACGTCGACGGATTTCGACAGCAGGGCGTTGTACTCGGCCGCGTCGGACTGGAAGAACTTGAACGTCAGCGCCGCGAGCTTCGCCTTGACCGGGCCGGAGTACTTCGTGTTGGGCTTGAACGTGTACTGGGTCCCGCGCTGGTAGGACGCGAGCGTGAACGGTCCGTTCACGACGCTCCACAATGGACTGGAGGTGTATGTGCTCTGGTCCTTGGCCTGCCCGCTGAGGTAGTCGTAGACGGCTGGGCACGAGGTGGCCTGCGCCGCCGTGTCCTCGGACGCGCAGCTGCCCTTGGTACCGGAACCGGTGACGTCCCAGGCGATGGGGAACGGCGTGATCTGGCCCAGCTCCGCGTTCAGGAACCCGTCCGGGGCGACCGCCTTGTTCAGGGTGAACGTGACCGTGTTGGCGGCGTCGTCGTAGGCCACCGAGGCGAGGTCGTCCGGGATCGAACCGGCCGTGTAGTAGGCCCAGTTCTTCTTCTCGGTGCGGGCAAGCCCGAGCCAGAACGCGACGTTCTTGGGCGTGAGCTTCTCGCCGTTGGACCACCGGAAGTCCTTGAGGTGGACCTTGGCGACGCGGTTGCCGTTCGACCAGACCGGCGGGTCGGCCAGGGAGAGGTCCTCGTTGAGCACGGGGTCGGCGCCCTTGCCGAACCAGTACAGCGGCCGGTACATCAGCCGCTGGAACTGTTGCACGTTCTGCACGGTCGCGTACTGCGGACCGTAGAACGGGAAGATGTAGTTGACCTGCGTGCCGGCCTGGGCCACCACCGCGGTCGACCCGTTTGCGGAGTCGGCGTCCACGCTGCCGCACGCGGCCATGCCCACGGCGAGTGCGGCCGCCGCTAAACCGGCGCCGATACGGCGACTCTGTCGACCACGAAGCTTCACGGCGAGCTCCTTCATCGGCCGCTCGGCGAACCGTCAACGAGGTTCGCGGCCGGATTCTGGACGCTTGGTCTAGGCCATCGACAGATAGTCTTAGGGCGGTCGGCGCCGGCCGTCAAGGGATTGGTCCGACCGGGCTACTTCGGCGACCGGCTTTCCTCACGCACGCGCGCGAGGTAGTTGTAGGCGGACGCGCGGGACAGGCCGAGCCGCTCGGCCACGAGCGGAACCCCGCGGCGCAGCTGGAAGACGCCGAGTTCTTCCAGCGCGCGGAAGACGGTCGACCACTCGGCGCTGCTGAGCCGGTCGAGCGACCCGAGGTCCAGGTCGCGCTCGACCTTGTCCAGGGCGGCGTCGATGACCTGCGAGACGTCGTTGCCGAACGTCGAGATCGGCGTCGGCGTCGCGGCCTGCTCGCCACCCGCGGAGAACTCGGTGAGGAGCCGGGCGACCCGCCGGACCTCGGTGACGTCGACGTTGACGCACAAGGCCCCGACCACCCGGCCGCCGGTGATCCGCAGCAACATCGTCGAGGATTTCACCACGCGCCCGCCGGGCAGCCGGATCAGGTAGTTGAGCTTGTCCTCGGCGGCGTCGCCCTGGCGCATCAGGCTCAGGCCGATCTCGCTCATCGGCGACCCGACGGCCCGGTCGGTGACCTTCCCGGCGACGGCGATGGCCGAGTGCTCGGGCTGCCGGTAGTCGTGCAGGACGATCTCGCTGGTCGGCCCGAAGGTCTGCTGGAGGCCGGAGATCACCGTCGTCATGGTGGCGAACAACCGGTCGGCTTCGGCCTGCTGCTTGGCGGTCAGCTGTGCCGCACCCTGCTCAACCATGGCTGATCCTCGCTCTTCGCACGTGTCCGCTTGTTCGCCGTTCCGATGTGGACACCAAACCACGAGACGCCCGGATCGCCTCGGCTCGCACGCGCGCGTCGGGGCACTTGACGCCCACCGTGTCCGCGCTGAGACTATCTGTAATGGAGTTGGACTAAACGTCCAGGCCATGCGGGACGAGTGGGGGAAGCGATGGTGAGCGGCGCCGACCAGCTCCGCGCCGTCGCCCGCGCGGAGGCCTACTCCAGCCGCGCGGCGTGGGCCGAAGCGGCGACGACGTGGGAGCACGTGGTCGCCGCCAACCCGGTCAACGGCGACCACTGGGAACGGTTGGCGCAGGCCCGGTTCCACCTCGCCGACTTCGCGGGCGCACTCGCCGCGCTCGAGCAGGTCCTCGTGCTGGGGGTCTCGGCGACACGGGAGGACACCGTCGCTCCCGGCGAGCTCCGGTACCGGGTGGCGTGGTGTCACGCCGAGCTGGGGGACACCGACCAGGCTGTGGCCGCGTTGTGCGATGCCGTCGCGAGTGGCTACCGCGACGTCGCCGGGCTGGCGGACGACGAGCGGTTCCGGAAGGTGTGCGGCCACCCGCGTTTTCGCGAGCTCCTCGGCTCGGTCCCGCGGGCCGGGCTCGGGCGAGACGACGGCTGGCGCACCAACCTCGAAGCGCTGGCCGATGAGATCCGCCGGCGTGCCCCGCGTCCTGCGCCGACGCTGGATGTCGAGGCGCTGGTGGCGGCCGTGCCGCGGTTGTCCGACGCGCGGATCGTGGTGGAGCTGACCAAGCTGGTGGCCCAGCTGGACGACGGGCACGGCTTCGTCGAGGTCCCCGCGGGCGATCCCGAGCTGAGCCTGCTCCTGCCGGTGCAGTTCTCCCTGTTCCCGGAGGGGCTGTTCGTCGTGGCCGCCACCCCCGAACACCAGGACCTGCTCGGCGCCGAGGTCGAAAGGTTCGACGGGCGAGAGGTGGCCGAAGTGCTCGACGCACTGGGCCCTTTGGTCAACAAGGACAACGAATACGGGGCACGAGAACGCATCGTGCAAGTCCTGCGGCGAGTGCCGATCCTGCACGCGTTGGACCTGACGCACGCCCCCGACCGGGTCACGCTGGGCCTCTGGGCCCCGGACCGGCGGTCCACCGACGTCACCCTGAGCGCCACGCCCGGCGCATGGGCGCAGCGAAACGAGCTGCCCGCGCCGCCGGGCTGGCTGTCCTTTTCGGACACGTCGACCGATCGGCCACCGCTCTACCTGCGCAACTGCGAGGCCTTTTACTGGTTCGAGCACCTGCCCGAGCAGCGGGCGGTCTACTTCCAGTTCAACACCATTCGCGACCACCCGCACGAGTCGATCGAGGCCTTCGCACGGCGCCTGTTCGAGTTCATCGACCGCCACGAGATCGAACGGCTGGTGGTCGACCTGCGCTGGAACGGCGGCGGCAACAACATGCTCGTGCGACCGCTCCTGAACGGCCTGACCGGCAGCAGGCGGATCAACCGGCGGGGGAGCCTCTTCGTCGTCATCGGGCGTCGGACGTTCTCGGCCGGGCAGTACGTCGCGACGGCCATCGAGGCGGGCACCGACGCGATCTTCGTCGGCGAGCCGACCGGGTCGCGGCCCAACTTCGTCGGCGAGACCACGCCGTTCCGGTTGCCGCACCGCGGGATCCGGGTCAACGTGTCGGACGTCCACTGGCAGAACTCGTGGCCGTTCGACCATCGCAGGTGGATCGCGCCCGAGCTGTACGCGCCGCCGACGTTCGCTTGCTTGCGCGCCGGGCGCGACCCGGCGATGGAGGCGATCACCGGGGTTTGGGCGGCGCTTCCGCACTGATCAGGCGGCGGGGGAGCACCGCGAACTCCGCCATGTCCGTGGACTGGTGGACGAACGTCGCGTCCTGCTCGGCCCGGTCCGCGCCGGTGATCACCGCCGCGTACCCGCCGTCCCGGTCGACGGCGAGGATCTCGATCCCGCCACTTTGCGGGTCGTCCAGCGTTTCGGTGTCCAGCGCCGCCTCGGTCAGGGAGTCCACAAGGGACATTCCCAGCTTCAGGTACAGCACGACACTGCGTGCCGTGCCGCACCGGGTGGTCACCTCGCCGTGCCCGGTGCAGGTCGCGGCGCCGTAGCGGTCGTCGGCGTAGTTGCCCGCACCGATCAGCGGCGTGTCCCCGAGGCGTCCTGGGTGTTTCCACTCCCAGCCGCTCGTGCTCACCGCGCTGGCGATGTGCCCGTCCTGGTCGCGTGCGATGAAGTTGACCGTGCCGGTGTTGCGGTTCGGGTCGAGCATCCGCCGCACGTGACCCGCCACCGCGGCGGGCTCGTCGTCGGCGCGGTCGGGAAGCGCCAGCAACGAGCGCACAGCTTCCGCGTCACCCCCGAGCCGCTCGACCATGTGCGTGCGCCACAACTCGCGGCTGGCCGGGGTCAGCAACGTCGTGCGGTCCATGCCGAGTGCGGCGGCGAACCGTTCGGCACCCGGTCCGGCCAAGGTGACGTGCGGCAGGTCCTCCATCACCCGGCGGGCGAGCGTGATCGCGTGCTGGTAGTCGCGGACGGCCCCGACGGCCCCGGCCGCACGCGTCGACCCGTCCATGATCGAGGCGTCCAGCTCGACCTCGCCGAGCACGTTCGGCAGCCCGCCCCGGCCGACGCTCGTGTCGGCCTCGCTGGCCTCCACGAGCCGGGTGCCGGCCTCCACCGCGTCGAGCGCGCTACCGCCTCGGCGCAGGACCTCGATGGCGGCGCCGATGCCGAGCTCGCCGTTGCGGCTGGCGACCACGAACCCGTTCACGGCACGGCACCGAGGATGTGGGCCACGCAGGCGGTGAGCTTGTGCGCCGTCGGGAGGTGCAACATCTCGTCGGGCGCGTGGGCGTTCGAGCCGGGCCCCAGCACCCCGGTCGCCAGGATCTGCGCATCCGGGAACCGCGCGCGCATCGTGCTCAGGAACGGGTTCGTGCCGCCGCGACCGACCGCCGCGGCCGGTAGCCCGAAGTAGTGGTGGGACGCGTCCGTGATCGCCTTGTCCAGCCAGTCCGCGCGGCGCGGCGCGTCGAATCCGGCACCGAGGTTGAGCAGTTCGAACGTCACCCGCGCGCCGGCCGGCGGGTTCGTCGTCAGCGCTGTGCGCAGGGCATCGGAGGCGCGCTCGGGATCGGCCGAGGGCGCGAGCCGGATCGACAGCTTCAGCGTCGTGAACGGCCGGATGACGCTCCCGCCGTCCGCCACCGCGGGCAGGCCGCCGGCACCGGTGACGGCCAGCGCGGGCTCCCAGGTCTGGGCGCGCAACAAGCGGACGAGCTCCGCGCCGGACGGGGCCGGATCTGTTGGCGCGCCGGGTAGTCGCGGCACGCGGCCGAGTGCCGCGGGCCCGCCGTCGCGGGCCAGCGCCTCGAGCTCCGCGACCCGGTACGGCGGAACTTCGGCGTAGCACTCGTCGACCAGGATCCTGCCGGTGTGCTCGTCCTCGATGCGGGACAACAACTGCCGCACCAGCCGGTAGGAGTCCGGCACGACGCCACCCCACCCGCCGCTGTGCGCCTCCTCGGCCAGCACGTCGACGCGGACCGTCGCGACCGCGTGCCCGCGCATCGACGTCGTCACCCAAAGCCGGTCGTAGGTGGGACTTCCGGAGTCGAGGCAGATCGCCAACCCGGGCCCGGCCGGGCCGACGAGCGACTGGAACCGCGCATCGTCGAGGTACGGCGCGAGGTGGGCACTCATGCTCTCCTCGCTCGCTTCCACGAGGATCACGCACCGGCCGTGGCGGTGGCCCTGCTCCCGCAACAGGCGCAGCGCGCCCAGGGCGGCGAACACGGCGTAGCCGTCATCGGCCGCACCCCGGCCGTAGAGCGCGTCGCCCGTTCGCGTCGGTTCGAAGGGTCCCGCGCCGAGGTGCCACGGGCCCGCGGGCGGCTGCTTGTCGAGGTGGCCGTAGAGCAGGGTGGGCCGGGTGCTTTCCCGCGCCACGGGGAATGCGGGAACGTCCACGACGACAACGGGTGTCAACCCGGGAAGCCGGAGGATCTCGGCGGTCGCGTCGTCGAGGCCTTGCCGATCGGCCCAGCCGCGGATGTGCTCGGCGGCGGCCATGAGGTACCCGTTGCGTTCCCATTCCGGGTCGAAGTCCGGTGACAGCGCGGGGATCCGGATGAACTCCTCGAGGGCGGGAAGGCCTTCGTCGTGCCAGAACTGCTCGGCGCCGGACAGGAGCTCGGCCGGCGGGGATGCCTGCGCCTCCAACGAAACCCTCCTGTCTGGACACTTAGTCCACACCATTGACGAACAGTCTTACGCTGGCTAGCGTTCAAGCGTCAAGGCCAACCCGCTGCCGGGAACAGGTGATGGCGCTGTCCGTAGACATCCCAGCCAAGACAGCAGCCGCCCGCTCCGATGACCAGCTGCGGATGCTGGTCGAGCTGAGGCGCGAGCTGCACGCGCATCCCGAGCTGCCATGGCAGGAGCACCGCACGACCGAACTCGTCGCCGCGGTGCTGACTCGCGCGGGTCTGACCCCACGCGTGCTGCCCGGCGGAACGGGGGTGCTGTGCGACATCGGACCGGCGCCCGCACGCGTCGCGCTGCGGGCCGACATCGACGCGTTGCCGATTCCGGACACGAAGGACGTCGAGTACCGGTCGACGGTCGCGGGGGTCGCGCACGCCTGCGGTCACGACGTCCACACCGTCGTGGTCCTCGGCGCCGGGCTCGCCCTCGCTCGACTGGCCGCCCGTGGCGAACTCCCGCACGGGGTGCGACTGGTCTTCCAGCCCGCCGAGGAGGAGTGGCCGGGTGGTGCCGTCGACGTGATCAAGGCAGGCGGCCTGGACGGGATCGAGGAGATCTACGCACTGCACTGCGATCCGTCGATCGAGGTCGGCGGCATCGGGCTGCGGGCCGGGCCGATCACCGGCGCCAGCGACCACCTCGAAGTGCGGCTCACCGGCCCGGGCGGCCACAGCGCCCGGGGACACCTGACCGCCGATCTGGTCGCCGCCCTCGCCGCCGTCGTATCGCAGGTGCCCGCGGTGCTGGCCCGCCGCGTCGATCCCCGCGCGGCGTTGATCCTCGTCTGGGGGCACATCGCGGCGGGGTCGGCCCCGAACGCGATCCCCGACTCCGGCGTCGTGCGTGGCCGGCTCCGGACGCTCTCCCGTCCGGTGTGGGAGTCCTTGCCGCCATTGGTCGACGAGCTGATCCGCTCCGTCGCCACCCCGTACGGCGTTGGCGTCGAGATCTCGCACATCCGAGGCGTGCCACCGGTGGTCAACGACGCGGCGTGCGTCGGCCGCCTCGACGCCGTCGTGCGTTCCATGGCGGGCGTCGACGTGCGCGAGTGCGAGCAGAGCCTCGGGGGCGAGGATTTCGCTTGGTACGTCGACCAAGTGCCCGGCGCCCTGGCACGGTTGGGGGTTCGCGAGCCAGGTGTCCCCGCGGCTGCTGATCTGCACCAGTCGGGCTTCGACGTCGACGAGCGGTGCATCCCCATCGGCGTGGATGCGCTCGTCGGGGTCGCGCTGGACGTCAGACCCGCTCGGTCCGCAGGAACTCGATGAGGGCTCTGGTCGCGGTGCCGGTCGCGCCGGCCGCCCAGACGTCGTCCGCGCGGTTGCGGAACACCGTCGCGGCGATGTCCAGGTGCGCCCACGGCGTGTCCGCGACGAACTCGCTGAGGTAGAGCCCGGCCCAGATCGCTTTGTGGTTCCAGAACTTCGACATGTCGGCCTGGTGGTTGCGCAGGTCCGCGACCTCGGATCGAAGGTTCTTCCGGTAACCCTCCCAGAGCGGGAGTTGCCAGCCGGGGTCGCCGGTGGCCGTCCCGGCCCGCAGCAATGCGTCCACAAGGGACTGTGAGGAACCCATGATCCCCCAGATGTCGGGACCGAGCCCAGTGCTGCCGGTGAGCGTCGCGACGTCCACGATCCGCGCGGGCGTCGCCTCGCGGGCATAGGCGAGTGCGTCGGCGAGGACGAGCCGGCCCTCGGCGTCCGGGTTGACCACCTCGCAGGTGCGGCCCCCGCGGTGGCGCAGGACGTCACCGGGGCGCTGGGATCGCGGGCCCAGCGCGTTCTCGGCGCACGGCAGGTAGACGCGAAGATGCGTGTCGACACCCAACGCGCGCACCGCGGTCAGCGCCGCGAGCACCGCGGCCGCGCCGCCCATGTCGTCCTTCATGGTGACGATCGCGTCCAGCGAGCCCTTGAGCGTCAGGCCGCCGCTGTCGAACGTGATGCCCTTGCCGACCAGTGCCGTGGCCGGCGCCGCCGGGTCGCCGGACTCCAGGCACACCAGGACCGGCGGGTTGGCGCTGCCGGCGCCGACACCGAGGATCCCGCCGAACCCACCCTCCTCGAGTTCGGCCACGCCGAGCTCGCGGTAACCCAGGCCGAGTTCGCTAGCCTTCTCCGCGCAGATCCCCGCGAACGCCGCCGGGGTGAGGTCGGCGGCCGGGGTGTTGGTGAGGTCGCGGGCGAAGTTCGTCGCCGCGCCGATCACGGCCGCGGTGTGGACGACATCGGGATCCGAACCGGGCAGGACGACGCGCTCGACGCCTGGTCCGGTGTCGGCCGAGCGATACCGGTCGAAGCGGTACAGGCCGATGGCCATGGCCTCGACCACGACCCGGGTCGGGTCCCAGCCCGGCGTCACCACACGGTCGAGCGCGCACACCACGACCGGCTGATCGAGCAGCCGCGCACAGCGCATCGCGGCCTCGCGCAGGTCGGCGACGTCCGTGACGTCCGTGGCGTCCGGGCCGCCGACGCAGACGAGCAGCAGGTCCGGGCACGCGATGCCGCCGGCGGACGGCACCCAGCAGTGATCGCCGGCCCGCCGAAGCCCGCGCCTGGCGACCAGCGCCCGCAGGTCGACCCCGGTTGCCGCACCGATTTCCGCCGTCACCGGCGGGAGCGGCGAGAGCGGCTCAGCGGGGTGGACGGGCAGGACCAGCACATCCCCAGCGGTGGCGACGATCTCGTCCGGGGATGCCTCGAACCTCATTGCCCGTCCATTCAGCCGGCGCGGGTTAGACGCTTAGTCCAGCTCCTTGACGGTTAGTCTGAGGCTCACTAGCGTCGAGCGTCAAGCCCGTGCCCCCGAGACAGCAAGGGAGGTGATGGTGGTGTCCACCCCGGTGAACCCGGTTGACGCGCCCAAGCCACTGCCGTCTCCGCTAGCCCCGTTCGCGCGGTACCTCCCGTTCAAGCGGATCGGGCGGCAGATCCACGTCTCCGGCCAGGTCGCGGCGCGTGAAGGCACTTTCGTCCACCTCGGCCGGCTCGGCGGGGAACTCACCCTGGAGCAGGGACAGGAATGCGCGAGGCAATGCGCGCTCAACGTTCTTGCGTTGCTGCGCCAGGAACTCGGCGACCTCGACCGGGTCCAGGAGATCCTGAAGGTCACGGCTTTCGTCGCCAGCACAACGGACTTCCGCGACCACCACATCGTCGCCAACGGCGCGTCGAGTGCGTTCATCGAGTACCTGGGCGAGCGCGGCGAACACGCCCGATCGGTGGTCGGCGTCGCCTGCCTGCCGATGAACTCACCGGTCGAGGTCGAGGCGCTCGTCCTCGTCGAGGAGGACTGAGCACCCGTGGACGGACCTGATCTTCGCTGTTCGGTGTGCGACGTCGTCGCCGGTCCGCTCGACTGGAACTGCAAGGCCTGCGGGGGTGTGCTCGACGTCGACGCCGAGCACCTGAGGCGGACGCGGCCTTCCACGGCGCTGCTCAGCGAACCGGCCCAAGGCGTCTGGCGCTACCTGCCGTGGTTACCCGTGTCGGAGGTGCTGTCCCTGGGGGAGCCGACGACCCCGCTGGTGCGGGCCCGGGTCGGCGGCGCACACGTGACGCTGAAGCTCGAAGGTGCCTTGCCGACCGGGTCTTTCAAGGACCGCGGCAGCGCGCTGATGGTGCGCTGGCTCGCCACGCACGGGGCATCGGAGGTCGTCGTGGACTCCTCCGGCAACGCCGGCGCCTCGCTGGCCGCGTATTCCGCGTCGGCCGGGTTGACGTGCCACGTGTTCACCCCGCGCGCGTCCGCTCGCGCGAAGCTGGCCCAGATCGCCGCGTACGGCGCCGTGCTGCACGAGGTCGACGGGAACCGGGAGGACGTCACCAACGCGGCGATTTCCTGGGCAGCGGACGGTTTTTACGCGTCGCACTGCTGGAACCCGATGTTCGTCGCCGGCATGGAGACCTTCGCCTTCGAGGTGTGGGAACAGTTCGGGCACGACGTCCCCGACGCGGTCGTCCTGCCGGTCGGCGCGGGGACCCTGCTCCTCGGTGCCGCGCGTGGGTTCGCGGCACTGCACGAGTCCGGACTGGCAGCCAGGGTGCCCAAGATCTTCGGGGTGCAGTCCACGGCGTGCGCGCCGCTGGCGACCGCATGGGCCGCCGGTTCGCCGGAGCCCGCCGAGGTCGCTTTGGAGCCGACCCTTGCGCAAGGCATCTGCACGCGCCGGCCACCACGCGGGCGTCAGATCATCGAAGCCGTGACGGCCAGCGGCGGCATGCTCGTCGCGGTCGACGACGACGCCTTGCGCCGATCGCACGAAGAGCTTGCCGCGCAAGGGGTCTTCGTCGAGTACACCTCCGCGGTCGCCACGGCCGGTCTGGTGCGACTGTTCGAGGAGGGCCACCTGGACCGGTCCGATCGGGTGCTGGTTCCCATCAGCGCCACGGGGTTGAAGACCTCGGGTACCTGAGCTCACGTGCGGATGCTGCGGCTCGACCTTTCCGTGGGCGCGGCGGCACAAGCTGCGCCGATCACCGGCGCGTGGACCGGTTGATCGGGAGGTCGAGGATCAGCCGGGAATCCGGGCAATCGTCGGATCGACCGCCACAACCCACAATGCCCGATGGCCGGTGTTCCCGATGGAGGCACCCAACCCCGCCATTACCCCGTTGCCCATGTCCTGCAGGACGATCACGTCATTGCCATTCCAGGTGACACTGTGGATGTGCAGCAACCCGTCCAGCGAAAGGGTGAAAGCGCTCGAGTCGCCGTGCGCGGCATCGAACGGCTGGATCGGACGACCGGCGATGCTCGCCTGGCGATCGCTGAAGAGCACGCTGGCCGGCGACGAGCCGATGGAGCCGTCACCGTTCTTCGTCAACGTGATGGCTGAATACGCCGCGACCGAACCGCTACCGGCATCCGCCGTACCCGATTGGGTCGCGGTGACTACCCCGGTCATGAAGTAACCGGCAGTCAAGTTCTCGCTCCAGCCGCGGATGAGATCTGCCGCAGTCATGAGATTCCCTCGGTTTCGTTGTTGGGTCCGGGCTTGACGATGGTCATGCGGACGCTCCAGCCTTGGTGAGCGTCAGTGATCCATTGCTGGACTCGGTTGAGGACAGGAACAAGTCGATCGCGTGCCCGTCGGAGGAGAGTCGCGCGTCGAAAGTGCCGCACTGTCCGCTGCTGGAACGCAGCGTGTAATGGTCGTGTGCGGGTTCGACGGTGCCGTGACAGTCGAAGCTCACGCCGGAGAAGCCGGGCACCTGCTGGCCCGGCACGCTGATCGTGACGTTCATGGTGAAGGTGAACGCGCCCTTGTCGTCCACGGTCAGAACCGCGGGGCCGACCTTGAAGCTGGGCGCCTGTTGGCCGGGGCGTTCCCATCGGCCCACGGCTGAGGAAAGGCTGACCTGATCGCCGGACGCGCTGACCACCGCCGCGGTGCCGCCGCCGAGCGCTACCACGAGCACGGCGATGCCGGAGACCAGGCCGCCCGTGCCGAACCTGATGCTCCCGATGCGGTACTGGCGGTTCTTGAAGTTGACATCACGTCCCGCGCGGATGTCGCGGTAGTCCCCGCGGTTGTCCATCCTCTGGTAGCGCGCGGCGGCGCCCTGGACGACGATGCCGGCATTGCGGGCGGCGGCGTCGAGCGTCTCGGCGAAGCTGCGGTCCGCGCCCGCCTCCCGCGCGACCAACTCGGTCGCTCGGACCTTGCAGCGCAGGTCAGCCGGGTTGTCGAGGAGTGACCTGAGCGCCTGCCGTCCTGCGGGGTGGGCTCGGAGTCGTCCCGCGATGACCCGATACACCCGGTCTACGGCAGCGTTCGCCAGCCGCCCCGCTGCGTCGGCGCCTCGGTGTCTGAGGTGCCGCGTCACCGTGTCCACGGCTTCATGGGCAAGGCTTTCGATGTCCATGGGTCCATTCGAATGCACAACCACGGCGTCTTGACAGTGGCCGTTCCGCCACCTTGACAATGGCCGGCGAGCGTGATCATGCGAGATAGTGGTGCGGATTTCTGACAGGTGGAGGAGGCCGGGGTGAACGAGGCGGAGCTGTTGCGCTGTGGACTCCTGGCCGGTGCCGCGATCGTCGCCGGCGAACCCTACGAAATGGCCCTCACCGACGGACTGCGCCGAACTGTCAGCGCAGATGTCGCCACGATCACGGTGTGGCACCGCGGTCGCGCCGGACTCCCCGAGATAACCGTGTCCGGTCAGGAAACGCCCCCTGCCGACGAACTGCATACCTGGACGACGGAGTTTCGCGGCCACCCATACTTCGCGAACCTGGTGACGACCGGCGACCTCAGCCCATACCGGACAAGCGACTTCTTGCCGTTCCACCGATTCCGGGACACCACGGTCTACCGACAGCTGCTGGCTCAATATGGTCTGCGCCACCAACTCGCAGCAACACTGGTATTCAGTGATCGCGAGCTGGTCTTCATGGGCTTGTTGCGGACGTTGCGCGATTTCTCGGATCGAGAGGTCGCTGCCATCGCTGCGGTGCGCAAGACGTTGTCCGCGGCGCTGGCATACGACGCCCAGGTAAGAGCGATCCAAGCCAGGATCCGGCGCGAGTCCCCAGCCGAGCGCACCCGCGCGCTGACCCTTACCGAACGCGAAACCCAGGTTCTGCAACTGGTGGCCGCCGGCTACACCAACGACCAAACCGCCATGCGACTTGGCATCGGTGCCCGCACCGTCCGCAAACACCTAGAGTCCATCTTCGGCAAGGCGCACGTCTCCAGCCGGGCGGCGGCTGTCGCATGGTGGCTGCACCGACAGTAACTCTCCACGACCCTCCACGATCGGCCGTGATCGATCACCGACGCGTGGACCGCGACGGCGATGGTGTCATCGGCGCGCACCACGGCTGCGGGCCGCTCCGGGTGTCGTGGCCGCGGACATGTCGGGCAGATTCGGCCGTCCGGGTGTGCGGGTTTCTATGAACATCTTTGTACATTGAAGCCATCCGGCCGCGTCGAGAGGGGCAACCCGATGGCTCACAAGAGCAGGCCGCTGCTCCTCGTCCTCGCCACCATCGCCGCGCTCGTGGTGGCTCCGGTCGCGGCGCCGCAGGCACACGCCGCTTCCGCCCGCGGTGGCCCGATCACCCGCAGCGAGATCATCTGGCGCGCCCAGTACTGGGTCGACCACCAACCCGGGCCCTACGACCAGGGCGCCTACTCACCCGGCCCCGGCGGCGACTACAACTACCGGCGCGACTGTTCCGGCTACGTCTCGATGGCCTGGCACCTCGACTCGAACCCCTGGACGGGCTCGCTGTGGGACAGCTACTCCTTCCCCATCGCGCGGGCGGACCTGCGTGCGGGGGACATCCTCGACTCCTACTACGACCACGTCATGCTCTTCGACCGCTGGCTGGACGCGGGCGGCCGCTTCTCCTACTACTCCTTCGGCGCCACGCCGGTGAAGCACCTGACCGCCAACATCAACGACGCCTACCTCGACGGCCACCCCAACGGCGACTACGGCGCGCGCCGCTACACGAAGGTGGTCGAGGACTCGGCGGTCAAACCGCACCCCTACGGTTCCGGGCGCGTGGTGTCCGCCCGCTCGGCGGACGGGCGGCTGGAGGCATTCGCGGCCGGGCCCGACGGGGTGTGGCACGCCTGGCAGACCGTGGCCAACGGCAACTGGTCGGCCTGGGTCGACGAGGGTGGTCCCGCGAACGCGCAACTGGCCGTCGCGCCCAATGCCGACGGACGGCTGGAACTGTTCGCCGTCAACGGCTCTGTGCTGCAGCACAAGTGGCAGAACGCCCCCAGCGGGCAGTGGTCGGGCTGGGCGGGCCTCGGTACCGGCGGCCACCGGATCGCGGCCGGCACCAACGCCGACGGGCGGATCGAGGTGTTCGCCTCCAGCGACGCCGGGGTGTTCCACACCTGGCAGACCGCACCCAACAGCGGCTTCGCCGCGTGGGAAGGCGTGGGCGGCCCCGCGTTCGCACGGCTGCAGATGGAGAACGCCCCGGACGGCCGGCTCGAGGTGTTCGCCTTGTCCGACACCACCTTCCGCCACCTCTACCAGACCTCGGTGAGCGGGCGGTGGTCCGCATGGGAGGACTTCGGCACCGGCGGGCACGACCTGGCGGTCAGCCACAACACCGATGGCCGGCTGGAGGTGTTCGCCGCCAACGAGAACGGCGTGTTCCACAAGTGGCAGACCAGCGCTACCACGTGGTCGGCGTGGACAGGCACGGGCGGCGGTGCGACCAACGCCGAACTGGCGGCGGCGCGGTCGGTGGACGGGCGGGTCGAGGTGTTCGCGATCAACGCCGCCACCGCGACGCACGTCTGGCAGACCGAGGTCAACGGCGCGTGGTCGGCGTGGGAGACCTTCGGCACCGGAGGCACCGAGATCGCGGCGAGCAACAACGCCGACGCTCGGATCGAGGTGTTCGGGACCAGCTCGGCCGGCGTGTACCACAAGTGGCAGACCGGGTTCAGCACGTGGTCGGACTGGGCTTGGTTGCAGTCCACGTCCGGGCCATCGATGGGGTGACACGACAAGAGCTGCCGCTTCGGGCGCGCGCGGCACCCGAAGCGGCAGCGTGACCGCGCTCAGGACATGGACGGACCGGCGGTGCCCGTCAGCCACGCCCAGTCCGACCAGGTCGAGAACCCGGTCTGCCACTTGTGGTAGACCCCGGCGGCGCTGGTGCCGAACACCTCGATGCGGCCGTCGGCGTTGTTGCCCGCCGCGATCTCGGTGCCGTCCGTGCCGAAGGTTTCCCACGCGGAGTACGGCGAGTCCACGCCCTGCTGCCAGGCGTGCTGGGCGCCGGAACCGTTGATGGCGAACACTTCCACGCGACCGTCGGCGGTGCGCGCGGTGGCGAGTTCGGCGTTGGCGATGCCGCCGGTGCCCGTCCACGCCGACCACGTGGTCTCGCTGGTCTGCCAGCGGTGCATCACGCCGGCCGAGCCCGTCGCGAACACCTCCAGCCTGCCGTCCTGGTTGTGGCTGACCGCGACGTCGTGCCCGCCGCCACCGAAGTCCTCCCACGCCGACCAGTCACCGCTCGCCGCGACCTGGTAGAGGTGACGGAAACCGGTGTCGGACAACGCGAACACCTCCAGGCGTCCGTCCTTTGCGGACTCCATGGCGAGTCGCGCGTCGGCCGGTCCGCCGAGCCCCGCCCAGGCCGACCACGTGTTGGCGCTGGTCTCCCACTTGTGGAAGACGCCGTTGGCGTTCGAGGCGAACACCTCGATGCGACCGTCGGCGTTGGCGCCCGCCGCGAGCCGGTACCCGCCGGTGCCGAAGGTCTCCCACGACGACCAGTTGCCGCTGGGCGAGGTCTGCCACATGTGCTGCGCGGTCGCGCCGGACAACGCGAACACCTCGAGCCGGCCGTCCGCGTTGGGGGCGATCGCGAGCTGTGCCTTCGCCGGGCCGCCCTCGAACCGCCAGGCCGACCAGTTCCCGTTCACCGCGGTCTGCCAGCTGTGGTAGACGCCGTCGGCCCCCGCGGCGAAGGTCTCCAGGCGCCCGTCGGCCGAGCGGGCCGACACCACGCGGCCCGCGCCGTACGGGTAGGTCCGGGTGGACTGGCCGACCCACAACGCGTTGGCGATGATCACCGCGTCGCCCGCCTCGACGCCGTAGCGGTAGCGGTACTGCTCGGCGGGGCGTTGCACGTCCGCGGCCACGTCGCCGATCGCCGCGTCGTTCCAGGAACCGTTGGGGTAGAACTGTTCCATCACGTCGAGGAACCGGTTGGTGGCATAGGTCGGGTCGATGCACTGGGCCGGCTGGCACCAGCCGGCGGACGGGCGTTGCTGGAAGAGGCCGAGCGAGTCGTGGTCGACGGCCTCGGAGTAGTTCATGATGCCGGTCTCGACGATCACCGTGGCCATCGCGATCGCCGCGGCCTTGGGGTTGAGACCGCGGTCGCGCACCGCGTCGACGACCATCCGGGCGCACGACATGCGGTAGGCGTCCAGGTAACCGGCCATCTTGTTGTGCAGCTGCGGGTTGAGCTGCGCCGCCATGGTCGCGTCCGCACCGGTCGGGCCGGCGGGGTCGCACGGCGCGGTGGCGATCGCCAGGTGCGCCTGCGGCCAGATCTCGTTGGGATCGCTGGGTTTCGGCTTCGGGTCGGCGCCCGCCACGGCCGCGGACGCCGCGAGGACGGCCACCGCCACGAGGAGCCCGCCGACGGCGGTGCGTCTGCCGAGCACGCGGCCGTGCTTGCGTTGGGACGGTTTCATGGGGGCCACCTCGCGATCCCTTGCAGGGTTTTCACGAACACTAGTGTTCGTGAAAACCTGCGCAACGGGCCGAACGGGTGAAGCCAGTGCTCCGCCCGCAGTGAGAGGGCAGGCCGTCGATCGCACGGATCGTGCGCAGGGCCGCCAGGATCACCTGCCGGCGGGGGACAGGTGACGGTCACGCAGCTCCAACTCCTGGCGCCGTCTCCTGAGCGCCGTGCGCAGCCGGAAGCCCACCAGCACGCACATCACCGTGATGCAGTGCGCGGCCAGGCCGTACGGCAGGCCGAGCGAGTGGGTGGGCAGGCACCCGGACGGGGAGGTCAGCAAGGCCAGCATCGGCGCCAGCGGCCATCGCCGGTTCGGGATGGGCCACCACGCTCGCCAGGCCTGCTCGCGCACGTCGAACAAGATAAAGCGCCGATCGTGCCGAAGCGAGCACCGAGACTGAGTTTGCCTGACGCCGGCCCGCACGGGTGTCCCGTGCGGGCCGGCGTCAGGCTCAGTCGAGGATTACTGCTGGACGAGCTTGCCGATGGCGTGGATCTCGTTCACGTCACCGGTGTCGAAGAAGCTCCACGGCACGGTGAAGAAGCCGCCGGCTCCCCACGACGTGCCCCAGCTGTTCTCGATCCGGACGCCGCTGGCGTTGTAGGACACGATGGTCACCTCGTGCCCGCCGACGATCTTGTCGCGGCGGCCGCCGGGCAGGTAGGTGTAGTTGGCCGCCGTGGTCGAGTTGAGGCTCATGAAGCTCTGGTGCACCTGGAAGCCGATGGCGACCGGCTCACCCTGGGAGATCGCGTTCATGATCGCGTTCTTGGTGGTCGAGCCGCCGCTGGTCGGCAGTTCCGTGTACCCCGAGATCTTGTAGTGCGCGGCGTTGGCGCGCTCGGCCGCGTCGGGCTGGGTGGTGTAGTCGAAATCGCCCTGCCAGTAGTCGGCCTTGGTGTCGATGCCCTGCTGCTGCTCCATCGGCAACGCCACCGACGCCCAGGTGCCCCGGTCCACGCCCTTGGCGATCTGGGAGTAGATGTACATGGGCGCCATGGGTGAGCCCGAGATGCCCTGCTCGTGCATCAGCAGGCCGATGCCGGTGTACCCGGTGGCCCAGGTGACGCACGAACCCACCTGGCCCTGGTCACCGGGTGAGAGCGCGTACTGGCTCAGGTCGTAGCTGCTGGGCGCCGCGCCCAGGCGGGGCCGCGGCGCTTGTGCGGTGTCGACCGCCTTCACCGCGTGGTTCTTCTTCGCCGCCCGCAAGCCGGCCAGGTCCAAGCCCATGCCGTGCTTGACCGGTGCGGCCTGGGGAACGGCCGCCGGTGCCTGGTGCGCGGACGCCTGGCCGGCGCCCAACGCCAAGGGGACGATCGCCGCGACCAAAAGCGCAGCGCCGACCGAGGTCTTCTTTATTTTCATTTCCACATCCGAACTCTCGATAAATGCAGGGACAGAGTTTGGAACGGTGCGCCGGAATTCGATGCCCTCGAAGGCGCGTGGAAACCGTATGTTCAGGTCAGCGGCGATCGGCACAGACGAAAGTAGGGTGACGTTCACATCGTGATGGCAATTTCCCGTGGCAATAACGATGGTTCTTGACCTGTAGGTCCAGAACGCGCTACGGTGGGCGTGTGGGCAGGCCGAAGAACTTCGAGCCGGAAGCCGTGGTGGCGGACGCCATGGAGGCGTTCTGGACCAACGGCTATGCCGGCACGTCGCCCGCGGACCTCGCCGAGGCCACGGGCGTGGCGAAGGGCAGCCTGTACCACTCGTTCGGCTCCAAGCGGGAGCTCTTCGGCAAGGCGCTCGACCTGTACGACCGGGTCGGCGCCGAGGTGACCGAGGACTACCTGTCGCGGCCGGGCACCGCGAAGGAGTGCATCCGGGCGTACCTGCTGCACCTCGTGGAGATGGATCTGGCGGGCCCGGTCAAGCGGGGTTGCCTCGTGGTGAACACGACGCTCGAGCTGGCCGGCCGGGACGAGGAGGCGACCAAGGCGGTCCGCCGCATCGCCCAGCGCGGCATAGACCTGCTCGCCGAGCGCATCGAGCGCGGGCAGCGGGACGGCGATGTCGCCGCCGACGTCGATGCCATGGCCGTGGCCCGGTTCCTGATGAACACCATCGGCGGCCTGCGCGTCATGGCCAGGGGTTTCGACGGGCCGGTGCTGCGCCAGGTCATCGACACCGCGCTGGCGGTGTTCTGACCCCAAGAGTTTGCCGGTGGGCGCGGTCGTGCGCCCTCATTTTTGACCTAGAGTTCAAGAAAGGAAAGACCATGGAGCTGGGGATCAACGGGAAGACGGCCGTCGTCACGGGGGCGAGCCGGGGGATTGGTTTGGCCATCGCGGAAACCCTTGCGGCGGAAGGGGTTCGGGTGGTGGGCGCGGCGCGCACCATCACGCCGGAGCTGGAGAAGGTCGCCGCGGCCACGGTCGCGGTGGACCTGAGCACCCGCGACGGCGCGGTGGCCGTGGTCGAGCAGGCGGTCGCCGAAGTCGGCGGCATCGACTTCCTGGTCAACAACGTCGGCGCGGGGGACCCGGACGGCATGTCGCTGGGTGGTGTCCTCGACGTCTCCGACGAGCAGTGGCAGGCCACCTTCGCCCTCAACCTGTTCAGCCCGGTCTGGACCACCCGGGCGGCGCTGCCGAGCATCGTCGCGCGCAAGGGCGCGATCGTGAACATCTCGTCGATCAACTCGCGAGTGCCCACCGGGTCACCGGTCGGGTACGCGGAGGCGAAGGCCGCTCTGACGCAGTTCGGCAAGCGGCTCAGTGAAGAGCTGGGTCCGCAGGGCGTGCGGGTGAACACGGTGTCGCCAGGCGTGGTCGCGAGTCCGCTGTGGACGGATCCGAACCGGTTCGGTGGCAAGGTGGCGGAGGCCTTCGGGGTCGCGCACGAGGACCTGCTGGCCAACATCCCGGCGCAGTTCGGCGTCGCGTCCGGGCGGATCACCGAGCCCGCGGAGGTCGCGGACCTGGTGGTGTTCCTGCTGTCCGCCCGCGCGGCGAACATCCACGGCGCGGACCTGGTGATCGACGGTGGCACGCTGAAAGCGGCCTGACCGTTGCGGTGTGGCGCCCCTACGACGGCTCGATGGACCTGCTGGCGTTGAGCGCCTCGTCGACGGTGTGGTAGAGGGCGAGGTTGTCGTCCAGGCCGGTCACCTGGATGGGCCTGATCACCGGGCGGTTCGAGTCGACCACGATCGGCAGGCGTCGGTGGTGGGCTTCGGCGTAGACGGTGGCGTGCAACAACGCGGTCAAGCCCGCCGAGTCGAGGAAGGAAACCCCGGTCAGGTCCACGACACAGGGCCCTTCACCCGCTTGGTCGATGCCCCTGGCGATGGCGGCGTTCAGCGCAGGCGCGGTGTTCAGGTCGACCTCACCCTCGGCCGCGACCACGAGGGCGCCGTCAACGATCCGCCGGACGACCGCCAAGCCCGGCGGCAGCGGCGACTCGCCCTGAGGTCGCTCACTCACGTCCTGCAGGGTAGCGCGTCGCGAGCGGTGCACCGCTCCTCCTCGTGGGCGTCATCTTCGAACCGTGGGTGGATGGCCGCCGCGGCGAAGCCGCTACTCGGGGGTCATGGCCAGGTGCCGGGCATGGCCGCTGCTGCCCGATTGGTCCAGGGACAGTTCGGCCCACACCGTCTTGTGGGTCGCGGCGTTGTGGACGCCCCACACCGTGGCGAGGCGGTCGACCAAGATCAGGCCGCGTCCGCCGGACATGTCCGGTGTGCGCAGCCGGGGCTGGTCGGGGGAGGCGTCGTCGACCTCGATGCGCAGGCGACGGCTTTGGTCGACCATGGTGAGGCGGCAGGCGCGCGGAGCCCGACCGTGCTTGTGGGCGTTCGACACCAGTTCGTCGGCCACCAGCACGGCGTCGTCGACGACGATGTCGTGCTGGTGCCCGCTCAGCAGGGCCCGGACCAGCTGACGCAGCTCGCGGAACTCCGTCGTGTCCAGGTCGCAGCTGACGTTCGGCGGGTTCGGTTCTCTGTCCGCCGCACCGGAAACCTGTCTGTCCAAGGCCACCACCCCTAGCCGAGATCGTCCTGCCACCTGTGGAGCACCCCGACCCCATCTGAAGATACCCGCAGGTCGTCCCTTCAAACCGCCACCGGATGCGCCGGCCCGACCGCGTGTGGCCAACGGCTCCGTGGTGTCCTCATGCCCGGTCGGCGCGCCACTTCGACAGGGCCTCCTGCACGAGTTCGTCCGGGTCACGGCGCAGCAACGGCGGGATCTCCTCGTGCCAGCGACGCTCCGCCTTGCGCAGGGTTTCGACGAATTGCCGGTCGACCCTGCCGCGCAGGACCAGCAGCGCGATGGCGACGAGTGGGCGGGCAAGCCCTTGGCCGCGCAGCTTCGCGGTCACCTTGACCTTCCACTGCCGGCCGTCCACGCGAACCGGCACGAGCCGGAACTCGCCCACGCCGACCTTGTTGCGCACCGTGACGGTCACCCGGCCCGCGGACCGCCACCACCGCGCCAGCTCGGCCGCGCCGGTCCACGACCACGTACGCAGGAACGCGGGCTGATCACCCTCGGGCAGACGCAGCTGTACCGCGCAGTCGAAGGTGGCGGGCGCCTCGGCGCTGCGCAGGGCGAACTCGCAGGCCAACCCGATCGTCTCGTCGGCGAAGGTCAGCTCACCCGAGGTCGCCACCCGCGGCTCCCACGACTCGACCGTGAACCGCACATCGCTGTCAGGTGGCGCATACCGCGTGCCGGGCCGCAGCGGTGCCGTCACCACGCCGGTGCCGGCGAGCAGGCGCTCGGTCTGATCGTGCGCCGCCCGGACGATCCGGCCGAACCAGGCTTGCGGAACGGCATCAAGGGTCACCGCATGGGTGAATCGGGCCACCGCACGACGATATGCGGAAAGCCACACCGAGGTGTCGCGACACGGTGTCCCGAGTGGAGCGCCGTCCCGGGGTCGCGCGGCGGGCTCGGTCGAGAAGCCGTCGAAGCTGGTCGGGGCTGATATTGGTCCTGTATGGCTGGGCCTTGCATCGTTCGCCTTGAGCACGTCCACGCCGGTGCTGGTGGTGGCCATCGGCGACGTCGTGGACGACCAACCGCCCACGAGGAGATCGAGGCGATGGCAACGACAACGCCTTGGGCGCCGAAGGTGATCCGCCCCGAGGACATCGGTACCGACGCGTCCGGCGCCGGTTTGAAGGAGCATCTGCACTCGCTGGACCTGGAGGCGATGCTGGTCGAGCACAAAGCGCTGGTGTGGCGCGGGTTCGGCATCGCACGCGCCGAGTTCGACGCCGTCGTGGACGCGTTGCTGCCCACGCGGTGGGCCTACCGGCACGGCAACTCGCCGCGGACGAAGGTCGGGGACAACATCTACACCTCGACCGAGTACCCGGCCGAGCACACGATCTCGATGCACAACGAGCTCTCCTACGCCAAGCGCTACCCGAGCCGGCTGGTGTTCTACTGCGAGCAGGCCGCGGCCACCGGTGGTGCCACCCCGGTGGTGGACGGCGCCGCGTGGCTCGCCGCGCTGGACGACGAGGTGCGCGAGGCCTATCGGGGCGGGGTGCGGTACCGGCAGAACCTGCACGGCGGCCACGGTTTCGGCAAGAGCTGGCAGGAGACGTTCGAGACCGACGACCGCGCCGAGGTCGAGCAGTTCCTCGCGGGCACCGGGGCCGAGTGGGAGTGGCGCGACGACGACCGGCTGCGCATCGAGCAGCCGGGTCCGTCCACTGTGGTCGATCCACGCACCGGCACCGAGGTGTGGTTCAACCAGTCCGACCAGTGGCACGCCGCGAGCCTGGGCGACGAGACGGCCAAGGCGCTCGCCGCGATCATGGCCGAAGAGGACATGCCGCAGTCGGTGGCGTTCGCGGACGGCTCGCCGATCCCGGCCGAGTACGTCATCCAGGTGCGCGACCGCGGCCTCGCCACCGCGGTGGACGTGGACTGGGCGCAAGGCGACCTGATGGTGATCGACAACGTGCTGACCGGGCACGGCAGGCGGCCGTTCACCGGGCAGCGCCGCGTGCTGGTCGCCATGGCGGGCTGACGGGAGACACGAACGTGCTGGAAACCGATGCGACACAAGAGACCCTCGCGCACTTCGTCACCAGTGCGCGGCAGGGGGACAGCCTCGTCGAGCTGATCGACCGCGACCGGGACAGCCTGCGCAAGCAGCTGCTCACCCATGGGGCGCTGGTCTTCCGGGGCTTCGACACCGTGGACGTCGCCGCGTTCGAGGCGGCGGTGCGGGCCATGTCCGGCGAGCCGATGGTCTACAACGAACGCTCGTCTCCGCGGCACGCGATCAAGGGCAACGTCTACACCTCGACCGACTACCCGGCGGACGAGGAGATCTTCCTGCACAACGAGAGTTCCTACCAGGCCGCGTGGCCGCGGTTGCTGTACTTCTACTGCGAGCGCGAGCCGACCTCGCTCGGGGCCACGCCGCTCGCCGACGTCCGCAAGGTCTACCAGTCCATCGATCCGTCGGTGCGCGAGGAGTTCCAGCGGCGCGGGTGGATGCTCACCCGCAACTACAAGCCGGCCGTCGGCGTGCCGTGGCCCGAGGTGTACGGCACCCAGAACCAGTCCGAAGTGGACCGTTACTGCGCCGACCGGGGCATCGAGACCGAGTGGCTGGGCCCGGACCAGCTTCGCACCCGCGCGGTGCGCAGGCCGTCCTACGCCCACCCGGACACCGGCGAGGACGTGTGGTTCAACCACATCACGTTCTTCCACATCAGCACGCACGACGAAGAGGTGCGCGAAGGCCTGCTCGCCATGTTCGGTGAGGACGGCCTGCCGCTCAACACCTACTACGGCGACGGCGCACCGATCCCGGACGACGTGGTGGCGCACCTGCGCGAGTGCTACCGCGCGCAGTGGTGCCGGTTCGACTGGCAGCAGGGCGACGTGCTGGTCGTGGAGAACATGCTGACCGCACACGCGCGCGAGCCCTACACCGGACCGCGGCGCATCGCGGTCGCCATGTGCGAGGCGCACGTGTCGGACTACCTCAAGGTGTCGGTCTGATGGTCGCGGGAACGCCCGCGGTCCGGCGGTCCGGCTGGTGCCGGGTGTTCCGGCCCCGGCCGGGCGCCACGCTGCGGCTGGTCTGCTTCCCGCAGGCCGGTGGCGCCGCGAGCGCGTTCCACGACTGGCCCGATCGCCTGCCGGACACCGTCGAGGTCGTTGCCGTGCAGTACGCGGGACGGCAGGACCGCGGCGACGAGGAGCCGGTGTCCGACGTCGCGACGCTCGCGGACCTGGTGGCGCGGGAGGTCCAGCCGCTGCTCGACCGCCCGGTCGCGTTCTTCGGGCACAGCCTCGGCGCGACCATCGCGTTCGAGGTGGCGCGACGGCTGCGGCCGCGGTTCCCCTCGCCGTTGACGCGCCTGGTCGTCGCGGCACGCAAACCCCCGGCCGAGTGCGGCCGGGGCAGCCGGGACCGCGCCGGGGTCCGCAGCGACGAGGACCTCCGGCGCTACCTGACCAGGGTCGGCGGCCGCGCGCCGCTGGTGCTGGCCAACGAGGAGTTGTGGCAGGCCACCGTGCCCGCGTTGCGCGGTGACCTGCTGATGGCCGACACCTACACGTACACGGGTGGGGTGCCGCTGACCTGTCCGATCACCGTGGTCGCCGCCGCGGACGACCGCGGCTGCGGCCTCGCCGAGATGCGCGGCTGGTCCGGGTACACCATCGGCGCGCTGGACGAGCACCTGGTGCCCGGCGACCACTTCTTCCTCAACGCTCCGCCCGCGGAGTTGTTCACCGTTTTGGCCGACGTGCTGGGCACGAATGGGAGAGCCGAATGACCGCGAATGTCGAGAGCCGGCCGCAGCGCCGAAAGGGCCGCGGCGGGATCGCGCGGGTCGACCGCGACGCACCGCTGCCGATGTCCTTCGGTCAGGAACAGATGTGGTTCCTCGACCAGCTCACCCCGGACAGCACCGAGTACCTGGTGCCGTTCGCCCTGCGCCTGCGCGGGCAGCTCGACCGGGCCGCGCTGTCGCAGGCGTGGGACGCCCTGGTCGAGCGGCACGAGATCCTGCGCACGCGGCACGTGATGCGTGACGCCGAGCCGCGCCAGCTCGTCGACGACCCGGTGGCCGGGCGGCTGGCCGTGGTGTCGGTGACCGACGCGCCGGCGCGGGAGCGCGACGACCGCGTCGCCCGGCTGATCGCCGAGCAGAACGCGACCCCGTTCGACCTGGCCGAGCAGTGGCCGGCGCGCGCCACCCTGATCGAGGCGGGCGAGCAGGACCACGTGCTGCTGGTGGTGTTCCACCACATCGCGTGTGACGCGTGGTCGACGCGCCTTGCGTTGACCGAGCTCTGGCAGCTCTACCGCGCCGCGGTGACCGGCGAGCGAGCCGACCTGCCGGAGCTGTCCGTGCAGTACGCGGACTTCGCCGCGTGGCAACGCGACCAGCTGACCCCCGAGCGGCGCGAGCGCCAGCTCGCCTACTGGGAGCGCACCCTCGCCGGCGTGCCGCAGCTCGACCTGCCCACCGACCACCCGCGCCCGCCCGTGCGCGGCTACGCGGGCGCCGAGGTGGAGTTCGACCTGCCGGTGGCGGTGGCCGAGCGGGTCGCCGCGCTGGGTGCCGCGGCCGGGGCGACGCCCTTCGTCGTGCTGCTGAGCGCCTTCCAGACGGTGCTCGCGCGCTACACCGGCAACGAGGACGTCGCGGTCGGCACGATCGTCTCCAGCCGCACCCGTGGCGACCTGCAGCACCTGCTCGGCAACGGCATCAACACCGTGGTGATCCGGTCGGACTGCGCCGCGGACATGACGTTCACCGAGCTGCTGGGCGCGGTCCGCGGCACCATGCTGGACGCGTTCGACCACGGCACGGTCCCGTTCGCGCAGATCGTGGACACGGTGCAGCCGCGTCGCGACCCGTCGCGCACGCCGATCTACCAGGCGGTGTTCACCTGGCACGACTCGATGGGGGCCGCCGCGCAGACCGTCGCGGGCCTGACCGTCGAGCCGATGGCGGCGGGCGGTGGCGTGGCCCGGACCGACCTCGAGCTGCAGGTCGGCGGGGCCGCCGACGGCGGACTGCGGGCCCGGCTGATCTACGCCACCGAGCTGTTCGAAGCCGCCACGATCGAGCGGCTGGCGGCGCACCTGAGCCGGTTCCTCACCGCCGCCGTCGCATCGCCGGACGAGCCGCTCGCCGCCATCGAGATGCTCGACGAGCGGGAACGCAGCGCGCTCACGGCCGCCGCGGAGCCGATGCCGGCGACGGAGGACACGCTGCGGCGGTTCGACCGCCAGGTCGAGCAGACTCCCGACGCGGTCGCCGTGCGCACCGACGACGGGGACACCACGTTCGCAGACCTGCGGGCGCGCGCCGACCGGATGGCGCGGCGGCTGCACGCGGCCGGTGCCGGGCCCGAGGACGTCGTGGCCATCCTGCTCGACCGCGGCGTCGACCTGCTGGCCGCGATGCTCGCCACCTGGCGGGTCGGCGCGGCCTACCTGCCGATCGGCCCGGAATTACCGGCGGCGCACTGGGGCCGATTGCTGGCCGACAGCGGAGCACGGTTCCTGATGACCAGTGACGACGAGGACCGCCAGACCGCGGTCGGTGAGGTGTTCGACGGCCACGTCCTGGTGCCCGAACCCGGCCCGGCCGCGACCGAGCTGCCCGAGGTGGACCACCCCGGGGTCACCGACCTCGACGCGCTGGCCTACATCGTCTACACCTCCGGCTCCACCGGAACGCCGAAGGGCGTCGCCGTCACCCACCGCGGGCTGGTGAACCACCTCGACTGGGTGATCGACACCTACATCGGGGACCACACCGGCGGCGCGCCGCTCTTCGCCACCATCTCCGGTGACGTCGTGGTGCCCACGCTGTTCGCGCCGCTGTTGGCCGGTCAGCCGGTGCACATGTTCCCGCAGGACCTCGACATGGCCGACCTGGGCGGGCGCCTGGCCGCGGCCAAGCCGTTCGCGTTCATCAAGCTCACGCCCGGGCACCTGGAGATGCTGTCGCACCAGCTCAGCCCCGCGCAGATCGACGGCATGGCCGGCTCGGTGATCACCGGTGGCGACGTGCTGCTCGACACCGTCGCCCGCCAGTGGGACGCGTGGCTGGGCGAGAACGGCCGGCTGATCAACGAGTACGGGCCGACCGAGATCACCGTCGGCAACTCGACGTTCCTGCCCGGCGACGGCTCGCCACGCGAGGTCGTGCCGATCGGCAAGCCGATCCCGCACACCAGCATGTACGTGCTCGACGAGGCGCTGCGGCCTGCGCCGGTCGGGGTCATCGGCGAGGTGTGCGTCGGCGGCAGCGGCGTGGCCCGCGGCTACCTGAACCAGCCCGCGCAGACCGCGGCGAAGTTCGTGCCGGACCCGTTCGGGCCGCCCGGTTCGCGGCTCTACCGCACCGGCGACCTCGGCCGGGTGCTGCCCGACGGCAACGTCGAGTTCGCCGGCCGCGCCGACACCCAGGTCAAGATCCGCGGTTACCGGGTCGAGCTGGGTGAGGTCGAGGGCTTCCTGTCCGGGCACCCGACCGTCGCGGAGTGCCGTGTGGTGCTGCAGACCGGCGGCGGGGAGCGGCTCGTCGCGTACGTGGTCGGGTCCGCGGACCAGGATGTGGACGAAGCGGCGCTCGGGGCGTGGCTGGCCGCCGAGCTGCCCGAGTACATGGTGCCCAAGGTCGTCCCGCTCGACCGGATCCCGTTGACCGCCAACGGCAAGCTGGACGTCGCGGCGCTGCCCGCACCGCCCACGGCCGACGCGGAGTTCGTCGCCCCGCGCAACGCCCTGGAGGAGCAGGTCGCCCGGGTGTGGGCGAAGGCGCTCAAGGTCGACGCGGTCGGCGTGCACGACGGCTTCTTCGAAATGGGCGGCGACTCGATCCGCGCGGTCGCGCTGGTCGGCGCGATGCGCGAGGCCGGCTACGACCTCTCGGTCGCCGACGTGTTCGGCCACGCCACGGTCGCCGAGGTCGCCGAGCTGATCAGCAGTCGCGAGAAGGTCGAACTCGAGGAAGAGGTGCCGCGCTTCTCCCTGATCAGCGACGCCGACCGCGCGCTGCTGCCCGAGGGCATCCAGGACGCGTACCCGTTGTCGCAGAACCAGACGGGCATGCTGTTCGAGATGCTCGCCGACGAGCAGCACCCGTACCACTGCACGACCACGTTCTGGATCCGCGACAGCATGGAGTTCTCGCTGGACGCGATGATCGGTGCGGCGCGGCTGCTGTCCGAGCGGCACGAGGTGCTGCGCACGTCGCTGCACCTGGACGGCTTCTCGGTGCCGATGCAGCTGGTGCACGACAGCGCCCAGATGTCGGTGGGCATGCGGGACCTGCGTGGCAAGACCGAGGAGGAGATCGCGGCGATCACGGCCGAGCACGTGGCCAAGGAACGCGCCGAGCTCTTCGACTTCAAGGTCCCCGGCCTGATGCGGTTCTACGCGTTCCCGACCGACTTCGACGGCTACTGGCTCTCGATCACCGAGTGCCACCCGGTCCAGGAGGGCTGGGGTTACCACTCGATGGTCATGGAGCTGCTGACCGTCTACATGAGCCTGAACAAGGGCGAGGAGCCGGTCCCGTACGACGTGCCCGAGGCGCGCTTCGCCGACTTCGTCGCCGAGGAGCTCAAGGCGCTGAACGACCCCGGGCACCGGGAGTACTGGCAGGGCATCGTCGACCGGCACACCCCGTTCGCGCTGCCCGACGAGTGGGGCGACCGCACCGGCGAGCAGGCCAAGCACCAGGCCATCGCCGACTGGCGCGACCTCAAGCCGGCGCTGCGCGCGGCGGCGGCCGAGGTGGGCGTGTCGATGAAGTCCATCATGATCACCGCGTTCGCCAAGGTGCTGTCCCAGTTCACCGACGACGAGGCGTTCCACTTCGGACTGATCACCGACGCCCGGCCGGAGCGGCTCGGCATGGACACCGTGTACGGCATGTACCTCAACACCTTGCCGTTCGCCGTCCACCGTCCGAACGGGACGTGGCGGGAGTACCTGCGGGCCACGTTCGACCGCGAGGTGGAGATGTGGCCGCACCGCCAGTTCCCCTACCCGGAGATCACGCGGATGGCGGACAAGCGGCGCCGGTTCATCGACGTGATGTTCAACTACCACGACTTCAACCAGGTCGACACCGAACTGGTCGCCGAGCGCACGGGCCTGGACGACAGCCCGACCGACTTCGGCCTCACCGTGTCGACCCGGGTGGATCTGGTGCTGGTGACCGCGGACTACCGCAAGCTCGCCCCCGAGCACGCCGACCTCTTCGCCAAGATGTTCCGCCTGGCGCTGGAGGCGATGGCGGGTGACCTGGACGCGGACGCCCGCACCGCCCTGCTTCCCGGCGAGCAACGGCAGTGGCTGCTCGACGCCGCGAGCCAGGCCGCGGAACCGTTCGGGCAGGCCGAGCCGGTCACGCACGTGCTCGCCGGGTTCGCACAGCAGGTGGCCCGGACGCCGGACGCCGTCGCCGTGCGGTGCGGCGCCGAGGCGCTCACGTTCGCCGAACTCGACGCGCAGGCGAACAAGCTGGCGCACCGCTTGCTGGCCAACGGTTTCCGGCCCGGTGCGGTGGCGGGCGTGGTCGCTCGCCGCGACCTGGACCTGGTGACCTCGCTGCTCGCCACGTGGAAGGCCGGCGGCGCGTACGTGCCGATGGCGCCCACGACGCCGGGGGAGCGGATCGCCTACATGCTCGAGGACTCGGGCGCGTCCTGCGTGCTGGCGCCGGCGGACCTCGCCGACGTGGTCCCGGCGTCGTTCGCCGGGCCGACGATCGCGGTGGACCGCAGCGCGGAAGGCGACGCCGGTGCCCCCGACGTCCCGCACGACGGGCCGGCGTACCTGATCTACACGTCGGGCTCGACCGGGCGGCCCAAGGGCGTGCTGGTCAGCCACGCGAACCTGGCCAACTACCTGACGTGGGTGCTCGCCGACTACACCTCGGCGGGCGACGGCGGTGCGCCGCTGCTGGCCGGTGTGCAGGCCGACCTGCTGGTGACGGCGTTGTTCGGCCCGCTGCTCGCCGGGCAGCCGGTGCACGTGCTGCCGGACGGGCTCGACCTGTCCGAGCTGGGCGAGCACCTGCGGGCCGGTGCGCCGTACAGCTTCGTCAAGCTGACGCCCGGGCACCTGGAGGTGCTGGCCCAGCAGCTGACGGAGCCGATCGCGACCACGATGGTCGTGGGTGGCGAGGTGCTGCACGCGGCCGCGGCGCGCAAGTGGGCCGGGATGCTCGGTGAGGGCCGGGTGATCAACGAGTACGGCCTCACCGAGACCACGGTCGGCAACTCGGTGCAGATCGCCGCGGAGGACGGTCGCCCGGTGATCCCGATCGGCCGGCCGATCCCGAACACCACGATGTACGTCCTGGACAACAACCTCGAACTGGTGCCGTGGGGCGTGGTCGGCGAGGTGTGTGTGGGCGGTGACGCCGTCGCGCTGGGCTACGTGAACCGGGCCGTGATGACCGCGGAACGCTTCGTGCCCGACCCGTACGGCCCGCCCGGGTCGCGCTTGTACCGCACCGGCGACCTCGGCCGGGTGCTGCCGGACGGGTCGGTCGATCTGCTCGGCCGGCGCGACGGCCAGGTGAAGGTGCGCGGCTACCGGGTCGAGCTGGGTGAGGTCGAGGCGGTGCTGCGCGAGCACGAGCTCGTGGGCGAGGCTCGCGTGCTGCTCAGCGAGGACCGCCAGCTGGTCGCCTACGTGGTGCCTGCCACCGGTGGCGAACCGGTCGCGCTGGACGACATGCGGCCGTGGCTCGCCGAGCGGCTGCCGGACTACATGACGCCCTCGCAGTTCGTGCACCTGGACCGGATCCCGTTGACCTCCAACGGAAAGCTCGACACGGCGGCGTTGCCCGCGCCGGACGGGCGGGTCGTCGGGACGCCGTACGTGGCGCCCAGCGGGCCGCTGGAGCAACGGATCGCGGACATCTGGGAGCAGGTGCTCGGCAAGCAGGTCGGTGCCGAGGACGCCTTCGTCGACGTGGGCGGTGACTCGATCCGCGCCGTGGCGCTGACCGGGGCCCTGACCAACGAGGGCATGAAGGTGACCGTGCGGGAGCTGTTCGCCCACCCGACGGTCGCGAGCCTGGCCCGGTTGCTGGCCGACCGCGTACCGGCCTGATCCGATGCGAACGGCCCCGGATCCGCTTCGGCGGATCCGGGGCCGTTGCGCGTACCGGGGTCAGCGCCCCTCTGCCCTCAAGCCGGGCGTGTCCCACGTTCCGACCGGGCGTGTCCCACGTTCCGACCGGGCGTGTCCCACGTTCGGGTCGGGTGTGTCCCACGGTGGCGCGGGGTGTGTTCCACGTTCGCGTGGGGTGAGTCCCGCGTTGTGTTCAGGGTCTTGTGGGGTGGGTTCGGTTTGACACGGGGACCCCCACGGCGGCCAGGCAAGCGCGTTAAGGGGCAGGCAGGCCTGCCCTTGCTCGCCGTCCAGCGTATGGCCGCCGTGCCCCGTGTAAAACCGAACCCACGAGCCGCGGTTGCTGCGGCTTGGTCTCGGGGCGGGTGGCGGAGCGTTTCGGGGCAAGCAAACGCGACTCCGCATTGGGGCCGGGTGTGTCCCGCACCCGAGTGTGGGACACGGGGTGCCCGAGTGTGGGACACACCCGGCGCGAGTGTGGGACACACCCGGTTCGGTGGGTCAGGTGCAGCGGTAGTGCATCGGCCGCAGGTCGTCGACGCCGACCAGGCTGCGGTCGTCGTCGCTGATCCACTGCAGGTCGAAGTCCGCGCCGACGGCGTCGAGCGGGTCGACGAGCACGCCGTCACGCCAGAGGGCCGGGTGCTCCTGCGAGCCCACGAAGTGCACGCCACCGACCGAGCCGCCGCCGCCGAGGGCGGTGAACTTCACGACGCTGGTGCCCGGGATGCTGCGCGTCATGTGGCCCTGGGCGTCCCACTCGGCCGCGCCGTAGGTGCTGAACGTGCTCCACCCACCGACGACGTGCCCGTTGCGGACCGACTCCGGGTCGGCGAACTTCGGCGTCTCGAACGTGTGGTAGCTGCCGCTGGTGGTCCAGATCGCGCCCAGGGGCGCGTCCTGCACCCCGCCGAGGATCTCGCCCTGCTCGTCGAGGTCGGTCGCGTAGGCGGTCCCGGAGGTCGGGCCGGGTAGCTCGCGGTAGGTGCCGGGGGCGTTGGCCGGCCACACCACGATGACGTACTGCAGCCCGGGTTTGATGGCCGAGCCGACGATGTCGCCCTTGTTGTTGATCAGGTCGGCGCCGTACTGGTCCCAGCTGGGGTCGGACGGCAGCCGCCGGACGGTGCCGTCGCGCGCGATGGTGATGCCGAAGGACTTGTTGTCGCCCTCGAGGTCGGCGCCGGCGATCATCCCCGAGGAGTTGACGTCGTTGACGTAGGGCAGGAAGGTCGGGGACCGCCACACGACGGTTCCGTTGTCCCACAACGTCGGGTGCGGGTCGACGACCCCGTCGACCCAGATGCTGCGGGTGCCCGAGAGGCCCACGGCGTACCGGCTGCCGTCGTAGCCGTGCAGTTCGGCGGCGTCGGCGCCCGCGGGGAACTGCCACGCGTGCTGCTGCCAGGCGCAGGCGGTGGTCGCCGCCATGGCGTCGCCGGTGGGGACGGAGACCATGCCCAGGGCCGTGGCCAGCACCGCGGCGGCGAGCAACCGGCTTCTTCTCTTGGTGTGCAAGGGATTGGCCTTTCTGTCGGGGTTTCGGGGCAAACGCGTTCTGCCCGGGCCGGAGGAACCCGGCCCGGGCAGAAGTCGGTTGGTGCGTCAGGAGCAGTGGTACTGCGTGGGCACCCAGTCCTGGATGCCGGTGAGGCGGGTTCCGTCGTCGCTGATCCACTGCACGACGAAGTCGGTGTCGACGGCGGTGAGCGGATCGACCACCTGGCCGCCCCGCCACAGGGACGGGTGCTGCGAGTAGCCGACCCAGATCTGGCCGGCGATCGTGCCGTCGGCGCCGAGGGCGGTGAACCCCTCGGCGGTGCTGCCGGGGATGTTGCGGGTCATGGTGCCCTGGGCGTTCCACTCGGCCGCACCGAAGGTGCTGAAGGTGTCCCACCCACCCACGATGTGCCCGCCGCGGACCGCCCTGGGATCGGCGAACTTCGGGGTCTGCAACGGCGTGTAGGTGCCGCTGGTGGTCCAGATCGCGCCCTGGGGTGCGTCCTGGGTGCCGCCGATGATCTCGCCTTGCTCGTCCAGGTCCTGCAGGAAGAGCTCCGTCGTACTCGGGGTGGGCAACACGCGGTAGGTGCCGGGCGCGTTCGCCGGCCACAGCACCAGGACGTGCTTCAGATCGGCCTTGATCGCACCGCCGACGACGTCGCCCTTGTTGTTGATCAGCTCGGCGTCGTAGTCCACCCACGCGGGGTCGCCCGGCAGCATCTTGGTGGTGCCGTCCTTGGCGATGGTGATGCCGTAGAACTTGTTGTTGATGATGGTGTCACCGGCCATCACGCCTGATGAGTTCACGTCCAGCGCGTGCGGCAGCCCGTTGGTGGCGTGCCAGACGATCTTCCCGTTGTCCCACAACGTCGCCTGCGGGTCGTAGAGGCTGCCGTCCGACTCCCACGGCTGGGTGCCGGTCTCGCCGACGACGTACCGGTTGCTGTCGGAGCCGCTGAAGTCGGCTCCGTCCGCGCCGGCCGGGAGCTCGAACGTCGTGGCCTGCCACGCGCACGCCGTGAGGGCCGCGCTCGCCGGGCCCGCGGGCAGGGCCACCAGCCCCATGAGCCCCGCCGCGGCACCCAGCGCGACCGCGAGTACACGTCTGCTTCTTCTGTGCGACAACAGATCCCCCTCTTCTCGGATGGTTTCGCGTCAGCCTTCCCGGACGCGGGATTCGACGATCTCGGCGAGCTTGGCCACGGTCGGGCCTTCGAACACCGCGCGGATCGGCAACTCGATCTCGTAGGCGTCCTGGATCGCCGCGACCAGCCGGATGGCGAGGATCGAGTTGCCGCCACTGCGGAAGAAGTCGCTGTCCGCGCCGACCTCGTGGCCGAGCAGGTCCGCGAACACCTCCGCGATGTGCAGCTCCACCTCGCCGGCCGGGGCGGCCAGCTCCGGCTCGACGGTCCCGGCGAGCGCCACCAACGCCTTGGTGTCGAGCTTTCCGTTGGCGTTCAACGGGAAGTGGTCGATCAGGGTGCACGTGGTCGGGACCATGTAGGCCGGCAGCCGTCGCCGGCACACCTCGACCAGCTCGTCGGCCGACGGCTGCCCGGCGCCAGCCTCGGGCACCACGAACGCGCGCAGCCGGACGTCACCGGAGCCGGTGCTGTCGGTGGTGTCGGCGAGCACCACGGCGTCGGCCACGGCTTCGTGTCCCCTGAGCACGGTGGCGATCTCGCCGAGTTCCACCCGGTAGCCGCGGATCTTCACCTGGTCGTCGCGCCGGCCGATGAACGACACGTCGCCGGACGGCAACACCTCGGCCAGGTCGCCGGTGCGGTAGAGCCGCCCGCCGTCGGTGGCGAACGGGTCCGGCATGAACCGGTCCGCGGTCATGCCGGGTGCGCCGGCATACCCACGGGCCAGGCCGGTGCCCCCCACGTAGACCTCGCCGACCACGCCGACCGGGACCGGGCGCATCAGGTCGTCCAGCACGCGCATCGTGACGCCGGGCAACGGCTTGCCGATCGGCACGGTGTCGCGGGCCTGCGCGCCGGCCGCGGCGCCGACGGGGTAGGTGCACGTGCCGACGGTCGCCTCGGACGGCCCGTACTCGTTGATCAACCGGTCCGGTCCGAGCATCGCGGTCCAGTCGCTCGCGAGCGCCTGCGGCAAGGCCTGACCCGCCACCACGATCACGCCGGCCAGGTCGGCCACCCAGTCCGGGTTCAGTTGCTGGGACAGGATTTCCAGGTGCCCGGGCGTCAGCTTGATGAAGCTGAACGGCGCGAGGTCGCGCAGCAGCGGGCCGAGCTCGGTGAGGTCCATGTCGCTGGGCAGCATGTGGACGGTCTGCCCGGCGAGCAGCGGCGCCCACAGGTTCGGCACCACGAGGTCGAACGCCACCGAGGAGAAGACCGGGGCCCCGCCACGGCCGCGGGTGGCCAGCTCGGTGACCGCCCAGCGCAGGTGGTTGACCAGCCCGCGGTGGGTCACCTGCACGCCCTTCGGCACGCCCGTCGAGCCGGACGTGTAGATCGTGTAGGCCAGCAGGTCCGGGTCCACGACCCGGGCCGGTCCCGTCGCCGGTGCGTCGGCGGGGTCCAGCTGGTCGAGCACGACGACGGTGCCGACATGGCCGCCGAGCCCGGACCGCAGCGCCGCGGTGGTGATCACCGCGGACGCGCCTGCGGTGCCGAGCACCATCTCGATCCGCTCGGCCGGCGCGTCGAGGTCCAGCGGCAGGTATGCCGCACCCGACTTCCACGCCCCGAGGAACGCCGCCATCATGTCGGTGCCGCGGCCGAGCAGGACGCCGATCACCGAGTCCGGTCCGGCGCCCGCCGCCCGCAACCGGTGCGCGATCTGGTTGGCCCTGCGGTCGAGCTGGGCGTAGGTCACCCGCTCCGGGCCGCAAGCCACGGCGATCGCGTCCGGGTTCGCGCCGACCTGGCGCTCGAACAGTTCCAGGCTGGTGGCCTGCGCCTCGGTGTCGTCCAGGTCGACCGCGAGCGGGACGCCGGAGGCGGCCGCCTCCAGCACCACCCGCTCGTCGCCGGGGACGAAGTCGACCTCGGCCAGCGCCACGCCCGGGTCGGTGGCGAGCGCCTCCAGCAACGCGAGGAAGTGCCGGGCCATCCGCTCGATGGTCGCGCGCTCGAACAACGCCGTCGCGTACTCGAGGCCGCCGGCCATCGAGCCGTCCGGTTCGGCGCGCAGGTAGAGCGTGAGGTCGGTCTTGGCGATGCGGGAGACGTCGATCAACGTCGCCCAGTCCTCGGGGTTCGCCGCGGACGCGGTGAGCTTCTCGTCGTGCAGGTCGAAGGCCACCTGGTAGAGCGGGGTCCTGGACAGGTCGCGCTCGGGGGCGAGCTCCGCCACGAGCTTGTCGAACGGCAGTTCCTGGTGGGCGAAGGCCTCCCGGCAGGTGTTGCGCACGGCGGCCAGCGCGGCGTCGAAGTCCATGGACGGGTCCAGCGCGCAGCGCAGCACCACGTTGTTGAGGAAGAACCCCACCATGTTCTCGAGCTCGGGCCGGTCCCGCCCGGCCAGGGGAGTGCCGACCACGACGTCCCAGTCGCTGCTGTAGCGGGCGAGCAGCGTGGAGAACGCGGTGAGCAGCGTCATGAACGGGGTGGCGCTCGCGGCCCGGCCCCGCTTGTCCAGCGCCTTCGCCACCGCGGCGGGCACGGTGAACCCGACGATGGCACCGCGGCCGTCCCGCACGGCGGGCCGCGGCTTGTCCAGGCGCAGCGTGGTGGGGTGCGCGTCCTCGAGCACGGCGCGCCAGTAGCTGAGCTCCTTGGCGATCACCTGGTCGTCGAGCCGGTTCCGTTGCCACGCCGCGAAATCGGCGTACTGCAGGGCCGGCGGCGGCAGGTTCGGCGTGCGACCGTCCTGCACGGCGCCCAGCAGCTCGTGGAAGTCGCGCTCCAGGATCGCCGAGGACCACCCGTCCAGCACGATGTGGTGCGCGGAGATCACCAGCAGCTGGTGGTCGTCCTCGGGGCGCAGCAGGGCCCGGGTCATCGGGCCGGACGCGATGTCGAAACCGCGGTCGAGCTCCTGGTCCAGGGCGGTGTGGAAGTCGGCGTCCGGCACCTCGTCGTGGCTCATCACGCGCAGCTCGTAGGTACCGGGCGGGTCGATCACCTGGACGGCTTCGCCCGCGCGCAGGGTGAACCGGGTGCGCAGGGTCTCGTGCCGGGCGAGCAGCTGGTTCAACGCCTGCTGCACCTCGTCGACCGTGGTGCCGGTGGAGACGCGCAGGAACAACGCGGACACCCATTCGCGGCTGCGCGGGCGCATCCGGTCGTTGACCCACATCCGGCTCTGCCCGAACGACAACGGCAGGTCGCGATCGCGGGGCACGGCGACGATCCGGTCCCCGTTCTGCGTGGTCACCTCGGCGAGCAGGGCCGCCTGCTCGGCCAGCGTGGTGGCGGTCATGAGCTTGCTCAGGTCGATCGGCGCGCCGCTGGCCTTGCGGATCCGGTTGGCCAGGCGGGTCAGGTGCAGCGATGAGCCGCCCAGGGCGAAGAAGTCGTCGTCCGCGCCGACGTTGTCGACCTTGAGCAGGTCCTGCCACACCTGGCCGATCAGGCGCTCGGCCTCGGACAGCGGCTGGTGGTCGGCGGTGCCGTGCTGGTCGGGTGCGGGCAGCGCCGAGCGGTCCACCTTGCCGCTGCGGGTGAGCGGGAAGGCGGTCATGGCGACGTACGCGGCCGGGAGGTGTGTGGACGGCAGCCGCTCGGCGAGGAACTCCCGCAGCCGCGCGGGCACCGCGCCGTCCTTGGTCAGCACGTACGCGGCCATCCGGGTGCCGCCGTCGCCGCTGGGGTAGCCGGTGACGACCGCGCCGCCGACCTCCGGGTGCGCGGCGAGCGCGGCCTCCACCTCGCCCGGCTCGATCCGCACGCCGTTCACCTTGAGCTGGTGGTCGATCCGGCCCACGTACTCGAGTTGCCCGTCGACGGTCATCCGGACCAGGTCGCCGGTGCGGTACGCGCGGTCGCCGGGCCGGCCCACCGGGTCCGGCACGAAGCGTTCGGCCGTCTCCGCGACGCGGCCGAGGTAGCCGCGGCCGACGCCGACGCCCGCGGCGAGCAGTTCACCCGTGGCGCCGTCGGGCACCGGTGCGCCGTGCTCGTCGACGATCACCACGTGGATGCCGTCGATCGGGTGCCCGATCGGCACCGGACCCGACTGCTGCGCGCGATCGAACCGGTGCGCGGTCACCTCGATCGTGCATTCGGTGGGCCCGTAGGTGTTCCAGACCTCGACCCCCGCAGGGTCGGGCAGCAGCGCCAGGAACCGCTGCACCAGTTCGGCGTGCAGCTGCTCGCCGCCGCTGGAGAGCAGCCGCAGTGCGCCGCAGCCGGCCCAGCCCGGCTCCTCGACCAGCGCGCGCAGCTGCGACGGCACGACCTGCAGCACGGTGATCCGCTGCTCGGCCAGCGCGCGCACCAGCGCGGCGGGCTCGCGCTCGGCGCCGACCGGTGCGAGCACGAGGGTCGCGCCGGTGGCCAGCGGCGCGAAGATCTCCCAGCCGGCGGCGTCGAAGGTGATGGCGGTCTTGTGCAGGACCCGGTCGCCCGGCCCGAGGTCGTGCGCGCGGCTGGTCCACCGGATGTGGTTGCCGATGCCCGCCTGGTGCACGAGGACGGGCTTCGGGGTGCCGGTGGAGCCGGAGGTGTAGAGCACGTAGGCGAGGGAGTCCGGGAACACCGTGACCTCGGGCGCGCTGTCCGGCTGCCCGGCGGCCGCGGTGAGGTCGCGGTCGAGCACGATCGTGGGCGTGCCCGCGTCGCCGGTGTCGGTGACCGCCTGGGTCAGCGCGAGCTCGGCGCCCGCGGCACGCAGCATGGCGCTGGTGCGCCGGCCCGGGTGGGCGGGGTCCAGCGGCAGGTAGGCACCGCCGGCCCGCCACACCGCGAGCAGCGCGACCACCATGGTGACGCTGCGGTGCAGGCACACGCCGACCACGCTGTCCGGGCCGACCCCCTTGTCCCGCAACAGGTTCGCGAGCCGGTTGGCGCGGGCGTCCAGTTCGGCGTATGTGATCGACTCAGGGCCTTCGACCACGGCCACCGCTTCCGGGGTGGCCGCGGCCTGCCGGGCGACCATGGACGCGACGGTCGCGGTGGTCGGCGATTCCGCCTGGCGTGTCATCGGGTTCTCCTCGGAGGTGGCTGGGGACTCAGGCGAGGACATGGCCGGTCCGGGTGCGGGACGCGCGGGAGCGCCGGTGGTCGAGGTGGACGAACGTGCGGTGCAGCCACCGGTCCTCGCCGTCGTAGCGCGGGGTGAAGAACGTCCGCCCGTGCAAGGTCATGCGGTTGTCGACCAGTGCGAGGTCGCCCGGTTCCAGTGGGAGGGTCTGCGCGACGGCGGTGATGGCGTCGTGCAGCGCCTCGAGCGCGTTCTTCGCCTCGTCGTCGTCGCCGTGGGTGGCGTGGAAGTCGACCTGGACGTCCGGGTCGGACGGTTCGCCGGTGAACACGGCGTGCAGCGGCGCCTGGTCGGCGCCCATGCCGAACGAGGGCGGGGGCTGGGTGACGAACCGCGGCTCGGCGAGCACCGCCCGGACGTCCTCGGGCAGCGTGCCGACCGCCTTGCGGACGCACGACAACAGCAGCCCGGCGATCCGTTCGTGGTCCGCGCGCACGCACAGCAGGCCGACGTAGTCGGGCCGGCGCGGGTGGAAGGCGTTCTCGATGTGCATCGCCAGGCGGGCGCTGCCCGCGTTGCTCTGCTGCTCCTCCTTGCCGGGCACGGGCACGACGTTCTGCACCAGCGCGCCGGACTTCTCGTTGCGGTAGGCGATCAGCTCGCCGAGCTGCATCGAGAGCAGCCCGATCACGGCGGCGCCGACGGTGGCGACGCGCTCCACCGAACCGAACTCGGTGGGGGTCGGCCGGTCGGCGGCGACGGGCAGGTTGCGCACCAGCAGCGCGCCGGAGTCGCCGGGGTCGTGGGCGAACTCGCGCAGCCGCCTGCGCACCCGCACCGGCAGCTCGGCCGAGCAGGCACGGCAGTCGTCGACCCAGTCGACGTCGTCGATCAGCCGCGGTGGGGAGCCGATGAGCGCACGCGCCACCGCTTCGATCCGGCTGCGTTCCGCGTCGGTCACCCTGAACTCGAGATCGTCGGTCATGCTGGTCCCTCCGGTGACCGGCCGGCGGCCGAAGCCGCGGCGATGAGGTCGGAAACTGTCTGGTCGGTGTCGTGCGCGAGGGCCGTGAACACGGCGACCGCGCGCCGCAGCAGGCACCGCGCGTCGGTGCCGCCGACGGCGTCCGGCCGGAAACCCAGCCGCACCTGCGTCTTGCGCCCGGGCACCACGACCATCCGCAGCGGGAAGGGCGTGCCGTCGGACAACGCGTAGTCCGACACACGCAGGTCGCCGAGCACGGCGTCCCATTCGGCGGGGTCGAACGGGTAGTTGAGCACCATCACGGTCGTGTCGAACAAGCCCGTGCGGTCGTGGCCGGCCTGCCGCTGGATCGTGGCGAGACCGACGTGGTGGTGGTCGAGCAACGGCACCTGCTCGCGCGTCAGCGCGGTCAGCGCGTCGGCGACCGGCGCGTCCCGGGCCAGCCGCACCCGGACGGGGATGGTGTTGGTGAGCAGGCCCACCATGCGGTCCACGCCCGGCAGGTCCGGTGGACGGCCGGACACCGACGTGCCGAACACGACGTCGTCCGCGCCGGTGAGCTGGTTCAGCAGCACCGCCCACACCAGCTGCACGAGGGTGTTGAGCGTGACGCCCGCTTCCCTGGCCCGCGCGACCAGCGCGGCGGAGCGGTCCTCGGGCAGCTCGGCGATCAACAGGTCGTGCGTCACCTGCGCGGTCGAGGGCAGCCCCGGCGCGAACAAGGTCGGTCCGGGCAGGTCGGCGAGGTACCGCGCCCACGCCTCGACCGCGACGCTGAAGTCCTGCTCCGCCAACCAGTTCAGGTAGGTGCGGTACCGCGGCGGCTGGGCCAGTGCGCGGTCGTCGCCATCGGCGTAGCAGGCGAACAGTTCCCGCAGCACGATCGCCATCGACCAGCCGTCCCACACGATGTGGTGGGCGGTGAGAACGAGCTCGTGCCGGTCCGCGGCGCGTTTGATCAACCTGCACCGCATCGGCGGGGGTTCGTCGAGGGCGAAGCGCGCCATCCGGTCCGCGGTGGCGAGGCGGTCGGCGCGCCGGTCGAGCTCGGCGTCGTCGAGGTGCGCGAGGTCGTGCTCGGTCCACGGCGGCTCCGGCGTGCCGCCGAGCACCTGCACCGGCACGGCGACGTCGTGCTCGAACGCGGCGGCGAGGACCGGGTGGCGGCGCAGCACCGTCGTGAGCGCGCCGCGCATGCGTGCGGCGTCCAGCGGACCCTCGAAGGTCAGCCGGAGCTGGTCGTTGTAGGCGTCGACCGCGTTGACGGTGATGAGGTTGTGCAGCAGCAACGCTTCCTGCAACGGCGTGAGCGGCAGGATGTCGGTGGTGTCCGGCCTGCGTTCGGTGATCTCGTCGATGTCGTCCTGGTCGAGGCCCGCCAGCGGCACGTCCGAGGGTGTCAAGCCGCCCACGCCCGGGCCACGGGCGTGGGCGGCGAACCCGATGAGCGCCGTGCGCAGCGCGTCGAGCAGTCCGGTCACGGCGGCCTCGTCCAGCACGCCGGACGGCCACATGGCGCGCAGCTCGAGGTGCGTCCCGTCGGCGCGGTCGTACGCGATCGCGTTGAGCTCCAACGCGTGCGGCATCGCCATGCGCGGGTCGGCGGTGCCCGCGAAGGGGTCGTCGCCTGCCGGCGCCCAGTCGGCGTCCGCGCCTGCGGTGAGCCGGCCGAGGTAGTTGAACGCAAGGCGTGGCGCGCCGAGCCCGGCGAGCTCAGCGCCGGTCGCCGCGTTGAGATAGCGCGCCATGCCGAAGCCGATCCCGTGGTCCGGGATGGCCCGCAGCTGTTCCTTGACCCGCTTGACGGCGGTGCCGAGCTCGGCACCGCCGGACTCCACTGTGGACCATGCGACCGGGCCCGGGTCGACGGCGACCGGGTGGATGCTGGTGAACCAGCCGACCGTGTTCTCCAGAGCCACCGCGCGCCCGGCGCCGTGGCGGCCGTGGCCTTCGAGGTCCACGAGCACCGCGGACCCGCTCGCCGGCAGGTGGTGGCCCACGGCGAGGGCGAGCGCGGTGAGCAGGATGTCGTCCTGGGTGGCCCGGTAGCGGTCGGGCAGCACGGTGAGCAGCGGCTCGGCGACGTCGGCGGACAGCGTGATCCCGGTGGTGGCCGCGGTGGCGAACGTGTCGGTGCCCGGGTCGAGGTCCCGGGTGCCGATCGCCGGGCCGCCGGTGCGCAGGATCCGGCGCCACAGCTCGGTTTGCGCCGTCCAATGCGGTTCGGTCGCCGCCTGGGCCAGTTGGGTCGACCAGGTCTTGGCCGACGTGCCCAGCGGTGACCACGGCGTGCTGTCGGTCCCGCTCACCACCGCCCACGCGTGGGCGAGGTCGGGCAGCAGGATGCGCCACGACACCCCGTCGACGGCGAGGTGGTGCAGCACCAGCAGCAGCGTGCCCGGCGCGCCGGCACCGGCGTCCAGCCAGACCGCACGCACCACCCGACCCTCGGCGGGGCGCAGGGCCTCGACCGCGGCCGCGCGCTGCTGCTCGAGGACGGCCGCGACCTCGTGGGCGCTGCGCCCGGTGACGTCGACGGCCGAGACCACGGCGTCCGCGCGGCCAGGCGGGTCCACGTGCAGCTCGCGGTCGTCGACCAGGCGGGTCCGCAACGCGGGGTGGCGGTCGATGAGCAGCCGCAGCGCCTCGGTCAGCCGGTCGAGGTCCGCGCCCGCCGGGACGCGGACGCACATCGACTGGTGGAACGCGTCCACCGGACCGAGCTCCAGCGCCCAGCGCACGATCGGCGGCGCGGGGAATGCTCCGGTGCCGTCGTCGTCGGGATCGGCATCGCCGCCCTCGGTGGCGAGCGGGCGCACGACCTCGGCCAGTTCGCCGACCGTCGGGTGCTCGAACACCTGCCGCGAGTCCACGTCCATGCCGGCGGCGCGTGCGGCGGAGACCAGGCGCAACGCGAGGATGCTGTCGCCGCCCAGCTCGAAGAACGAGTCCCGCACGCCGATCTCGTCGATGCCGAGCACCTCGGCGAAGAGCTTGCACAGGACCGCCTGCTCCTCGGTCACCGGACCCCGGTCCGCCGCGTCCGCGCGTGGCCGGTCCGGCTCGGGCAGCGCCTTGCGGTCCACCTTCCCGTTGGGCTGCAACGGGAACTCGTCGAGCACCACGATCGCCGACGGCACCATGTACTCGGGCAGCACGGTACGCACCTTGGCGCGCAAGGAGTCCGGGTCCACCTGCGCGGCGTCCCGCGGCACCACGTAGCCCACCAGGCGCTTGTTGCCGGACGGGGCGGCCGTGGCCATGACGATCGCGTTGCCGACGGCCGGGTCGTCGCCGAGCGCGGCCTCGATCTCACCCAGCTCCACGCGGTGGCCGCGGATCTTCACCTGGTGGTCGCTGCGCCCCAGGTAGCGCAGCACGCCCTCGTCGTCCTGGTGGACGCGGTCGCCCGTGCGGTACATCCGCGCGCCCGGCGGCCCGAACGGGCACGGCAGGAACTTCTCGGCCGTCAGCGCCGGCTGGTTGAGGTAGCCGCGAGCCACGCCGGTCCCCGCGACGTACAGCTCACCGGCCGCACCGGGCACCACCGGCTGCAGGTCCGCGTCGAGCACGTACACCGTGACGTTGTCGATCGGCACGCCGATGGTCAGCGGCTCGCCGGGCACGACCTGGGCGCCGGTCGCGGCGCAGCACGCCTCCGTGGGCCCGTACATGTTCATCATCCGCCGGCCCGGCGCCCACCGGTCGACCACGTTCGCATCGGTGGATTCCCCGCCCACCACCAGGGTCCGCAGATCCGGCAGCCCTTCGGCGGAGAGCTGGCGCAGCATGCTGGGCGGCAGTGCCACGTGGGTGATCCGCTCGTCGCGCAGCAGGGTGATCAAGTCGGTCGTGGACACCTCGACCGGGTCCGCGGGCAGCACCAGGCGCGCGCCGGCGACCAGCGCGGGCCAGATGTCGCCGCCGGCCGCGTCGAACGCGGGGGAGACGTACTGCAGCACGCTGCTGTCCGCGTCGAGCCCGAACCGCGCGCTGTGGTCGAGCGCGAGGTTCGCCAGGCCGCGGTGGTGGCTGAGCACGCCCTTGGGCGATCCGGTCGACCCGGAGGTGTAGATGATGTTCGCCGCGCCGTCGGGATCGATCGTGACGGGGGCGTGCGGGGTCGTTGGCCGCTCGGTTACCTCGACCAGGTGCGTGTCGGCCGGTAGCACCGCCCCCGCGGCCGCGGGGTCGGAGACGACCACACACCGCGGGGCGCTGTCGGTGACCATGTAGCGGATCCGGTCCGGCGGGTAGCCCAGGTCCAGCGGCAGGTAGCAACCGCCCGCTCGCAGCACCGCGAGCATGGCGACGATGAGGTGCGGGGAGCGCGGCATGGCCAGCCCGACGACGTCCTCGCGCCGCACGCCGTGCTCGGCCAGGCGCGCGGCCAGCGCCGCGGACCGCGCGTCGAGTTCGGCGTAGGTCAGGCTGAGCCCGCGACCGGCCACGGCCACGTGGTCCGGGTGCTGCCGGGCCACCGCCTCGATCAGGTCGACGACGGAGTTCGCGGTGCGTTCGCAGGTGGTTTCGTTGCGGCGCACCAGCAACTCGACACGTTCGGCGACGGTGAGCAGGTCGATCGAGTGCAGCGGGCGGTCCGGGCGGCGGGTGACGCTGCGCAGGAACTCCGTCCACCGGCGCAGGTCGGCGGGCAAGCGGTCCTCGCGGTGCAGGGCCGCGTTGGCGTCCACCGACGCGGTCAGCCCGTCCTCGGCGGTGCCGGTGAGCCCGAACGTGATGTCGGGCAACGGTCCCGCCGACAGGTTGAGCGCGCTCGCGGTCACGTCGGCGAACGCGTAGTGCCGCGGGTACGGCATGAAGTTGATGATCGGTCCGAGCGGGCCCTCCTCGGCGGCGGGAACGCGCAGCGCACGGCACAGGTCGTCGTAGCGGTACCGCTCGTGCCGCTGCGCCTGGGCGACCTCCTCGGCCACCGACGGCAGCAGGCCGCGCAGCGACATCGACGGCGCCACGTCCACGCGCAGGGCGAGCGTGTTGGCCGCCATGCCGGGCGTGCGGTTCGCCGCGATGCCGCGCCGCGCGTTGCTGGCCAGGCCCAGCACGACGTCCCGCCGGCCGGTGGCGCGTTGCAGGTAGGCGGCCGTCGCCCCGATGACCGCGACCTGCCAGCTCGTGCCGAGCTCGGTTGCGGTGGCGGAGAACAGTTCCACGTCCGTGGTGGGCAGCTCCGCCTGCGTGCGCACCGGGCGTGCGCCACGGGTCGGGTCGGCGCGTTCGGCGCGCGCGCCGGGCAGCCGCATCGGCTCGGGGTGGTCGGCGAACCGCTTGGTCCAGTAGGCGTCGTCCACCTCGAAGTCCGCGCCCGCCCGGTACTTCGCGTCCCGCTCGACCAACCCGGCTAGCTCGCGCAGCGGGGTGGTGGTCCGCGGTTGCCCGCGCAGGGTGCTCGTGTACAGGTCGGCGAGCGTGGAGTGCAGCAGGTGCATGCTGTAGCCGTCGGTGACGGCGTGGTGCATGCGCAGGTAGAGCAGGTGCCGGTTCTCGGCGGTGCGCAACAGGGCGGCGTGCGACACCGGTCCGGTCGCCAGGTCCAGGGGCGCGTCCAGGTCGGCGTGGGCGTACGCGAGCGCGGCGGCTTCGGCGTCCGGCTCCCCGCGCAGGTCGAGTTCCCGCAGCGGCGCCACCTCGTCGGCGAGGACTTGGTACAGACCACCGTCCGCTTCGTGGGCGAAGCGCACGACGCGCAACGCGTCCGCCTCCGCGCCCAGCCGCGCCCACGCCCGGCGCAGCACCGCGGTGTCCAGCGGCCCGTCGAGGGTCAGGCACTCCGCGCAGGTGTAGCGGCACGCCGTCGGGTCGTTCCGGTGAGCCAGCCAAACCCCTTGCTGTGCACTGGAAAGCGGTAGCCGACTGTGCCTGCCCGTGCCCATTTCGCTCCCGTCGCAGCATGCCGCGATGCCTATGCGTCGATCGTGCGAGGGCTGGCTATGTTCGAGCTATATACCGTCGATCAGGTACGGCACCCCGGAACTTCCTGCCCATCCGGAATCAACCCGAATGTCGTAGTGCCTTCGGGCATTTTCGTTGGACGCGCCGTGCACTGTTGCCGCTACTGTCGGTGGGACGGTCGGCGTTTCGGCGCCGGCGTCACGGGAGGGGCGGCCGGGGTGATTGCGGCCGCCTGCACAGGAAGGCACCCGAGCGGGAGGCGCGCGAGACCGACACAACGAACGTGTAGGCGCATATCTGTGCGAGGAGACGCGGGTTGCAGTTTCTCGGCCTCGGTGTCGATGCCGGCATCGTGTACCAGACGATGATCAAATATCCCAAGGTCAGCATGGTGGAGTTGAGCCTCTGGCTCGCCTGGCCGGAAGAACGGATGAACCGCGCGTTCACCGAGTTGGAGCAGGTGAACCTGATAAGCCCTGGCTGGCAGGGGCAGGAGGTCGCGGTGCTGGCCGATCCCGCCACGGCGTTGCGAGACCTGTTGCGCCAGCAGGAGGATGTGCTCGCCCGCCAGCAGGAGGACATGGAGCGCAACCGGGCCCTGGTGTCCACCATGCTCTCGGAGTACGACCAGGCCCTCGCCGAGCGCAGCGAGTTCCCCAACCAGCGGGTGTTCGGCCAGGAGGCCGTGCAGACCTTCGCCGACAGCCTCGCCGACAGCTGCACCTCGGAGATGATGTCGTTCTCGCCGGGCGGTCCGCCACAGGGTGACCAGGAGGAGGCCGACCGCGCCGAGGACCTGCGGTTGCTCAAACGCGGTGTGCGGGTGCGGCGGTTGTACCTGGACAGCATCGCGAACGACACGGCGGCGCTGAACTACGCCCGCTGGCTGGTCGAGCAGGGCGGTGAGGTCCGCACGGTGCCGAGCCTGCCGGTGCGCATGTCGATCTACGACCGGTCGGTGGGCATCGTCGCCATCGACCCGCAGCGCTCCGCCGAGGGGATCATGGTGTTGCGCGGCACCGGGGTGCTGGCGGCGTTGTGCGCGTTCTTCGACTTCGCGTGGGAGCCGGCGACCGAACTCGGCGCGCAGTCCAGACGCGACCCGGAAGGGCTGACCGCGCAGGACCGGGAGGTGTTGCGCCAGCTCAGCGAGGGGCACACCGACGCCGTCATCGCCCGCAAGCTCGGCATCTCGGTGCGGACCGCGCGGCGCATCATCGCCGAGCTCGCCACCCGTCTCAGCGCGCGCAGCCGCTTCCAGTTGGGCGTGCGCGTCGCCGAGGTCGGCTGGCTGGCCGGGAGCGCGCGCCGCGACTGACCCCGACCGGCCCCGCTGATCGCGCGACGCCACCGCGCGACCCGCCGTCACCACTGGTGTCACCACCGGCGTCACAACCGCAGCAGCCGACCGAGCCCCGTTCGCTCGGCGGCCGAGGCGACCCGGTGCGCCACCGCGATGTCGAGCGCCGCCATGCCGAAGGCGTTGCACACCACGATGTCCGCGTCCGTGCAGCGGCCCTGGTGCACGCCGGTCACGATCTCGCCCAGGGTCGTGTCCACCTTGCGCGCCGACGTGCTCGGCCCGCCCGCGTGGTCGTCGACCAACCCGATGGGGGAGAGCAGGTCACCAGTGCGGTACATCCGCCCGAGCAGCCGGCGGTGATCGACGCTGACGAGGTCCCAGTCGTCCAGGACGAGCAGGTCGCAGCGCTGCACGACCTCGGGCAGCAGGTCGTCCAGTGAGACGCAGGAGACGAGCGTGCCCGGGCTGAGCCAGTCCCACGCGAGGTAGCCGTCGGTCACGGTCGTCATGGTCACCACGAGGTCGGCGCCGGTGACGCAGTCGCGGGCGGTGGGCACGACGTGGAAGTCCATGCCCGGGTGCCGGACCGCCGCCTGCTCCCGGAACCTGTTGGCACGCACGGGATCGATGTCGAACAGCCGCACGTCGGTGAGCGTCGGCACGGTCTCGGCGAGCACGGTCAGGTGCGCCTTCGCCTGGGTGCCGCAGCCGAGGAACCCCATCGTCGTCATGCCGGGCGCGCCCAACGTCCGCGCGGCGATGGCGGTGACCGTCGCCGCACGCAACGCCCTGAGGTACGCCGTCTCCATCACCGCCCGCGGCCGGGCCGTCTCGCGGTCCAGCAGGATGGTGAGCCCTTGCGCGCGAGGCAGGTCGAGCGCGGGGTTGCCGGGGCTCTCGTTGACCGTCTCAACGCCGACGACGTACCCGTCGTCGAAGTCGACCGCACCTTGCATGGCCAGGGAGGTGTTGGCGAAGCCGTTGGGCGTGAGCCAGGGCAGATACGCCTCCTCGCCGAGCCCGACCCGGTCCTCGCTGTGCAGCCGCAGGGTCTCGGTGATCACCTCGACCGGGTCGATCGTGGCCAGCGCCCGTTTGACGTCGTCGCGGCTCAGATAGCGGAAGACGCTCGGGTCGGCGGTCATCGTCTCCTCGGGTTGGGGTCAGCCGACCTTGCACAGCTGCTCCTGGCCGAGCGCCAGCGCCAGGGCGAGCCGCGAGAGCCGGTACCGGTCGGCCGCCGTGGGTTCGGCGCGCAGCAGGTGGGCTTCGACGAGCCCGTCCAGCAGGTCGATGGTGTCCAACATGGACAGGTTGAGCAGTTGCGCGGCGGTGCTCGCGGTGAACGAGCCCGTGCCAAGGTGGGTGAACCGCTGCAGCGCGTTGCGCTGGTCCGCAGGCAGCGCGAGGTACGACGACGCGAGGCGTTCCTCGACCACGAGGTCGCCTGCGCGCAGCTCGTCGAGCACCCGGTGCGGGTCGGCGAGCCGTTCCGCGAGCCGGCTCAACGTCCAGTGCGGTCGGGTGGCGAGGCGGGCACCGCACACCCGCACGGCCATCGGCAGGTGGTCGCACTGCTCGGCGATGCGCACGGCGGCACGCTGTTCGGCGTGCAGCCGCTCCGGCCCGACGACCGCGGCGAGCAGGCGCAACGACTCCTCGGGGGTGAACCGGTCGAGGGCCACCCGGTCGCTGCCCTCCAGCGCGGCCAGCGGTGAACGGCTGGTGATGAGGACCCCGCAGCCGGGCGTCGCGGGCAGCAGCGGGCGGACCTGCCGCTCGTCCTGCGCGTCGTCCAGCACCAGCAGCGTCCGGGTGCCGGCGAGGGTGCGGTTGTACAGCTCGACGCGGGCGGCGAACGACGCGGGCAGCTCGTCGGCCGGGACGCCGAGCCGGGCGAGCACCGTGTCCAGCAGTGCGGGCGCCGACGGCGGTTGCGGGCGGCTGCCGCCGAGGTCGACCATCAGCTGGCGGTCCGGGAACTGCTTGCGCAGCAACCGAGCCACGCGCCGCGCGAGGGTCGTCTTGCCGACCCCGCCCATGCCGGTGATGGTGCAGATGGCCGGGCGCGTGTCGTGGTCGGGTGCCCCGGTCAGCTCGGCGCAGACGTGCTCGGTCTCCCTTTGTCTGCCGATGAAGTCACTCGGCTCGGGCGGCAGCGTCGCGGCCGCGGGCACGTCCGTGGGCCGCGTGCGCAGCCGGATCGGCGGCGGGGGCGGGACGGAGGTGAGGATCGACTGGTGCAGTTCCTGCAGTTCCGTCGAGGGGTCGAGGCCGAGCGACTCGGCGAGCGTCGCCCGGAAGTCGTTGTACACCTGCAGGGCGTCCGCGGTGCGGCCGCTGCGGTGCAGCGCGGTCATGAGCTGCGTGCGCGGCCGCTCGCGTAATGGCTCGGCGGCGACCAGCGCGGTCAGCTCGGTGATCAGCGGGCGGTGCTCACCCATGGCCAGCTCGGCGTCGATGCTGTTCTCCAGCACGGTGAGCCGGGCCTCCTCCAGGCGGGGCTGCTCCATCGCGGCGAGGTAGTCGGTGACGCCGCCGAGCGCCTGGCCGTTCCAGCGGGTCAGCGCGTCGCGCAGCAGCTTGCTGGCCTCGGCGTGCTTGCCGGCCGCGAGCGCCGCATTGCCCTGCGCCGCGAGGTTCTCGAACTCCACGAGGTCGACGGTGATGCCGCGCTGGGGTGGCAGCTCGAGCCGGTAGCCGGGGGGCTGGCGCTTGACGGTGGTCACGGGCCCGAGCAGGCTGCGCAGCCGCGACGCGTAGGTCTGGATCTGCGCCTGTGTGGTGGCGGGCAGGTCCTCGTCCCACAGCATCTGCATCAATCTGACGTCGGAGACGATCCGGCCGCGTGCCAGCAGCAACGAGGCGAGGAAGGTGCGCATCTTCGAACCGCGCACCTCGATGCGGGTGTCACCCTGCCACGCGCCCACAATCCCCAGCACCTGAAACCGCATGTACCGCTCCCATCGCGCCTGTGGCCCGAATTGCCGCCTTCTCCAGCTTGTTCAAAATTCGCGAACTTGTCAGCGAACTGGTTTGACAGGAACATGCACTGACAGGATGCGGACTTAGCGTGCTCGGGGCACCGCTGATAGTGATCGGTCGCTGTGGCCCGGGGCATGCCGACGGGCCCGCCGGGGGTTCCCCGGCGAGCCCGGTCAACGCTCTACTGTGGACCGTCAAGCCCTGCTGATCAGGCCTCCTGGGCCGCCATGCGCTTGCGCAGGCTCAGCGGGCGCATGTCGGTCCAGACCGACTCGATCCGGCTCAGGCACTCCGCCTTGGTGCCCTCGGTACCCTCGGCACGCCACCCGGCAGGCAGCTCCCGCCCGGCCCACCAGACCGAGTACTGCTCCTCGTCGTTGAGCACAACCTGCCAGCGGTGGTCGTCAGCGCCGCTCTCGCTCACGGCATCCTCCTGCTCGTTTCGGGTCGCGGACGCGATCGCGCGGTTCCGCCGTGTGGTCGAGGCTGCAGCGCTGTTCAATACGCGCCCTATACGAGTGCCGTATATAGAGGCGGCATAGCGCGAGCCGCGATCGTGGAGCGCATGCGGGACTCTGGCGAGCGGTGCGAACGGTGACAGCCGAGCAGGCCGAGCAGGCCGGGACTCCGGGGGAGTCCGTGGCGCCGGACATCGTTCCGCTGCGCCGCAACCGCGACTTCCTCCTGCTGTGGACCGGTTCCGGGTTCTCGCAGCTGGGCTCGCGGATGAGCGTGATGGCCTTCCCGCTGGTGCTCATCTGGGGCCTCGGTTCGCCGGCCGGTGCGGGCGTGGTCGCCTTCGCCGGGCTGCTGCCGGCCCTGGTGCTCCAGCTGCCCGCGGGCGTGCTGATCGACCGGTGGGACCGGCGCAAGCTGATGATCGCGTGCGACGCGGTCGCCGCGATCGCCATGATCAGCGTCGTCGTGGCGCTCGTCCTCGGCGTGGTGTGGCTGCCGCACCTGGCCGTGGCGGCCTTCCTCGAGGGCACGTGCATGATCTTCTACCTGCCCGCCGAGCGGGCCGCGATCCGCAACGTGGTGGCGCCGGAGCAGATCTCCGCCGCGATCTCCCAGAACGAGGCGCGAGGCCGGGCCGCCGGGCTGCTCGGCCAGCCCGCGGGCAGCTCGCTGTTCGCCCTGGTGTCGTGGTTGCCGTTCGCCGCGGTGGCGTTCGGGCACGTGGTCGCCCTGACCAACCTCGGGTTCGTCCGCTCGAAGCTGCAGACCGAGCGCGTGCGGCGCCCGGTGAACCTGCGCCGCGAGGTCGTCGAGGGCGTGCGCTGGCTGTGGGACCAGAAGTTCCTGCGCGCCGCCACGACGTTGGTGGCCCTGACGAACTTCGTCGCGCAGATCGTCACGATGGCCTCGATCCTGCTGGTCCGCGACCTCGGCGGGTCGGCGGCGCTGACCGGGCTCGTGGGCACCGTCGGCGGCGTCGGCGGGGTGTGCGGTGCGCTGGCCGGGGCGGTCCTGCTGCGCAAGCTCTCGCTCGGCGGCGTGCTGCTCGTCGACATCGCGGCCCGGGCGGTGCTGATCCCGCTCATGGCGTTCACGCCGTCGCTGCTGTTGCTGTTCGTGCCGTTCGCCGTCATGTCGTTCACCGGCGCGGTGCTGAACGTGGGGGCCGGCAGCTACATGGCCACCATCGTCCCGGACGAGCTGCACGGCCGGGCGATGAGCGCGATCCTGCTGATGTCGTGGGGGATGAACTCGGCGGGTGCGCTCGCGGGTGGCTTGCTGCTGACGTGGTTCACCCCCGCGTCGACGCTCACGGCCATCGGCGCGGTGCTGGTCGTGACCCTGGTCGGGGCCGCGCTCAACCCGACAATCCGCGGCGCCCGGGCCCGCTGAGTCTCGCCGCTGCTCCCGGGTACCACCACTCCCCGCCAAGGTCGCCCGGCCGCGTCAACCCTCTGTGTCGCAGTGTCGGATCATGTCGGCGACGCCACGCGTCCCGCCGGCTCGGTGCCCATCTGCGTGCCGCGACACCGCCAGAACACGCGCAAGCCATCCGCGCTCGTCGGCATCGCCGCCTCCGGTGGACCCGCCGACACACCCGGGGCAGCCACACCGGATCGCGGATCGTGCGCCACCCCGCACACGACAGCGCGCGGGCCCGCCGAGGCGGGCCCGCGCGCTTGCGGGGACGGTCAGGCGGCCTGACCGGGTCTGTCGTCGGGATCTGCCTGGGCGCCGGCCGGCGCGCGTTCGAAGCGGCGCATCATGATCCCCGCCATGGCGGAGGTGATGACCGCGACCAGCACCAGCACCGTGAACCCGTAGGTGTTGATCAGGCCGGCTTTCAGGCCGATGGAGGCCACCACGAGTTCGGTGATGCCGCGGCAGTTCATCAGCGTGCCGAGTTCGAGCGCCGGCCGGCGCGGCACCCCGGCGAGCCGGGCGCCGCCACCCGCGCCGATGATCTTGCCCGCCATCGCGGCGGCGAGCACGACGAGGAACAGCAGCCAGCCCCGCAGGTTGGCGCCGATCAACCCGAGGCTCGTGTTGAGCCCGACGCCGGCGAAGAACAGCGGCAGCAGGATCGTGATGGTGAAGCCCTGCAGGTGCTCGCTCGCCCGCGCCATCGTTTCGTTGCGGGGCACGAGGGTGCCGAACAGGAACGCGGCGATCATCGGGTGCAGCCCGATGACCTGCCCCAGGGCGGCACAGGCCACCGCGCCGATCACCAGTGCCGCGATCAGGCTCTGCTCGGAGGTGATGCGCTTGGTGAGCACCACCAGGGCCGGCCGCACGCACAGCACCATCACCAGCACGAACGCGACGGACAACCCGAGGCGGGGCACCAGTTGCGAGGAGTCGCTCGCCCCGGCCAGGGCGGTGATCAGGGCCAGCACGACCCAGGTGATGCCGTCGCCGACCGCGGCGCTGGTCAGCGCGATCACGCCGACGTCGGTGCGGTCGATGCGCAGGTCCACGAGGATGCGGGCGAGCACCGGCAACGCCGTGATGGACAAGGCGAGCCCGATGAAGAGCACGTGCGTGGTGGCGCCGCCGGTCGCCCCGGCCATGGCCGGGCCGGCGAGCAACGCCACGGACACCCCCGCGACGAACGGCAACGCGGTGCCGCCCACCACGGTCCCGATCACGACCCGCTTGCGGCGGATGGCCGAGAGGCGCAGTTCGCAGCCGAGCAGGAACAGGAACACGATCAGCCCGAGCTGCGCCGCGGTGTCCAGGGCGGACAGGATGTGCTGGGGGAACAGCCAGGTCCGTGCGGTCGGGGCCAGGGCACCGAACACCGACGGCCCGAGCACCAGGCCGCCGATGATCTCGCCCAGCACCGCGGGCTGCCCGAGCCTGCGCAGCAACGCGCCGAACAGGTGGCATACCAGCAGGATCGCGACCACCGCGAGCAGGAACTGGGTGATCGGCTCGACCGGTGCCCGCGCCGAGGCGGGTTGCACGCCGATCCACCAGAGCACGGAGGCGGCGAGCACCAGCAAGCCGAAGGCCGGCCGCAACCAAGCCCGCTTGCTGGTGCCCGCGCCGAAAGCGCTCACCGCCGACCCGAGACCTGGGAGGTGGCGACCAGGTCGGTTGGCGGCGGGTGCGACGGCTTGGTGAAGGCCCGCATCCCGTACAGCAGCGGGCTCGCGGGTTCGCCGTCGATGTCGTGCACGAGGCCGAAGACCACGACGTGGTCGCCGACCGTGTGCATGTGGGTCACGGCGCACTCGGCGACGGCGAACGCGTCGTCGACCAGCCGGGGCAGCCCCGAGGGGGACCGCTCCCACTTCACGGCGGCGAACCGGTCGGGTGCCCGGGAGGCGAAGATCTCCGCCGCCTCCCGGCCACCCTCGGCGAGCAGGTTCACCGCGAACGCCCCGGACTCGCGCACCGCGGCGAGCGTGCCGGTCCGGTTGTCCAGGCACACCAGCAGGGTCGGCGGGTCCAGCGTGGCGCTGACCAGCGAGTTGCAGGTGAGACCGTGTGGCCTGTCCTGGGCGTCGACCGCGGTCACCACGGTGATGCCGGTGTAGTAACCGTTCATGAAGCCCCGTAGCGCGTGCGGTGCCACCCGCGAACGGCGTTGTGGTGGGATCGTCCCCATCTTGGTCCCTTCCGAAGACCCCCGGTCGGGTTGCCGTGCTCAGTCGTTGATGCTGGCGAGGTACTCGTAGCAGCTGGGCAGCGTGGCGATCATCTCGTCGGCCTCGGCCTTGAGCCGCGCGAACTCGGCGTGCGCGGGCGCGGGGTCGAGGTGGCGCAGGGCGGGCCGCGCCTTGGCCGGGACCCGGCCCAGACCGAGGTTCATGGTGTTCCACGAGTAGCTCTCGAACCCGTGGTAGTACGGGTAGATCGTCTCGTCGTCGAGCAGCTGGGTCTCGGCGAGCGCGAGGCGCTCGCGCAGGGCGTCGGGCAGCGGCCGGGACTTGGTTTCCTTCCAGTACGGCGTGTCCTCGCGGTCGGCCGACCGGTAGTGCAGGATCAGGAACTCCTTGACGCCGTCGATGGCGTTGTTGATCCGCCGGTTGTACGCGGCGGTGCGGAGCTCGTCGAACCCGTTGTCCGGGAAGTGCTTCACCAGCTGTTCGATGCCGTGCTGGATGAAGAAGATGCCGGTGGACTCCAGCGGCTCGACGAACGCGCTGGACAGCCCGATCGCGACGCAGTTGCCGACCCAGGAGTTCTCGTTGCGGCCGATGCGCATCCGGATGTGGTTGGCCTCGAGGTCGTCGCGACCCGGCGCCACCTTCTCGCGCAGCTCGGTCTCCGCCTCCTCCGGGGTGATGAACTTGTCGGAGTAGACGTAGCCGTTGCCGTTGCGGCGGAACAACGGGATCGTCCACGCCCAGCCCGCCGACATGGTGGTCGCCGTGGTGAACGGGTCCATGTCGGTGGCGTCCTCGCGCGGCACCCGCAGCGCCACGGCCCGGTTGTTGGGCAGGTCGTCCTCGAAGGACTGGAACTTCTCACCGAGCGTCTTGTTGATCAGCACGCCACGGAAGCCGGTGCAGTCGACGTAGAGGTCGCCGGTGACGACCCCGTGCTCGGCGGTGCGCACGCCGGAGATCCAGCCCCGGCTGTCCTGCTGGACCTCGGTGACGTTGTCGATGATGTGGCGCACGCCGCGCCCGCGGCCGTACTCGCCCAGGAAGCCGGCGACCGCGTCGGCGTCGAAGTGGTAGGCGTAGGGGAACTGGTCGCGCTGGTCGTCCAATGTGGACCGGCCGAGGTCGCCGTCGAGGCCCGACACGAACAGCGAGCCGTCCATCATCCGCGGCGCCCGCGCGGCCTCGCACAACGCCGTGGTGATGTAGCACGACCGGTCGAACGGCTCGCTGCGGTCGCCGAGTTCGAGCCACCACTCGGCCAGGCTGAACCCGGAGACGCTGCGCAGCCGCTCGAACGGGTGGTAGAAGTGCTCGCCGGGCTTGCGCCAGTTCTCGAAGCGGATGCCGAGCTTGTAGCTGCCCGCGCACTTGGGCAGCCATTCGGCCTCGTCGAGCCCGAGGTAGTTGAAGAAGTGCCGGACCGTGCTGAAGGTCGCCTCGCCGACACCGATCCGCTTCACCTGGGCGGATTCGATGAGAGTCACGTCGATTCGATCACCGAACGCGGCCTTGAGATACGACGCGGTCATCCACCCTGCGGTGCCGCCACCCACGATTGTCACTGATCGGATCACGATGCAGACTCCCTGGTCGCAGACGTTTTCGAGCTTATAAGTTGGCGCGCGGTGCGCTTTCATTCATATTGAATAAATCCAATTCATTGGCCACGGCCCTCCCACTCTCGGTCGCCCGGCAATATCGGTCCTATATCGCCGGGTGACCTGCGCAGAGCGGCCCGCGCCGGGTGGGTGCCCCGCCGCAAAAGGTTCGGCACGGATTCTCCGCGGCCCAGTCGCCCGCTGGCTGCGTTGGCCGAAAGCCCGAGTACGGCCAGTACGAGGGCTTCCGGCCGCCTTGCCAGCGAACGACTGGATCCACGGATAACCGCACCAACCTTCTGCGACGAGGCACTAGAAACTCGGAGCGGAAGTCGGCGCGCGCAGCGAGCCGAGGTAGGGGTGCCAGAGGTGCTCGGGGTCGTTCTCGACCGCCGCCACGACCTCGCGCATGGCCGTCAACGCCTTGGGCTCCTCGCCGTCGTACACGTCGCCCTGCAGCATCTTGAGCACGTCCACGCGGTACCGCGGATCCTGGACGAAGGCGGTGAACAGCACGTTGAGCCGGTAGTAGATGGAGATGAACTCGTACCAGTACTTGACCGCGCGTCGCAGCTTGTTCTCGTACGAGGCGAACCGCTCCTTGCCGAAGTCGTCGGCGGCGTGCGCGTCGATGATGTCCTTCGCGGCGATGCGCGCGCTGTTCAGCGCGACGCTGACGCCGCTGGAGAAGATCGGGTCCACGAACCGCGCCGCGTCGCCGATCAGCACGAACCGGTCGCCGCAGATCTTCTCCATGGCGTAGCTGTAGTCGCCCTCGACCTTGAACGGGCGGATCTGCTCGGCCTTCTTCAACGCCTCGGCCAGTTCGGGCCTGCTGCCGACGAAGTCCCAGAAGAAGCTCTCGCGGTCGGTGCCGGCCGCGGTGAACTGCTTCTTCTGCGTCACCACGCCGATGCTGGTGATGGTGTCGGTGATCGGGATCTGCCAGACCCACGTGTCCTTGATCGGCAGGAAGTGCACGTAGATGTGCTCGGCCATCGCCTTGTTGGGGCTCAACGCTTCCCGGTCCAGTCCCTCGAACCAGGTGTGCAGCGCGTACTGGTCGAAGACGGGGTCGGACACCTTGACCTTCAGCTTGCGGCCCAGCATGGTCTGCCGGCCGGACGCGTCGACCACCATCTTGGCCGTGTACGTGGTGTCCCGTGCGCCGAACCGGACGGTCAGGCGCACCTCGTTGGGGTCGTCCAAGTCCACGTCCCGCACGCGGGCCCCGTTGAACACGGTCGCGCCCTGCTCCTGCGCGTGGCGCAACAGGATGGCGTCGAACCGGCCGCGGTCGACGTGGTAGGTGTAGTCGCGGTCGACCCCGGGCTGGTCGCGCTCGACGAACTGGACGTCGGCCGACCAGTCGTGGGAGAGCCCCTGGTAGCCCATGAAAGGGATGTTGCGGGACTCGGCGGAGGTCCACGACGCACCGAACTTCTTCGGGAACCCGACCTCGTCGATCTTCTCGAGGGCGCCGATCTCGTTGAGCACCGGGGTGGTGGCCGGCACCAGCGACTCGCCGACGTGCGGGCGCGGGAACGTCTCGCTCTCGAACACCACCGCCGACAGACCCGCCCGCGCGAGGTAGGACGCCATCGTCGACCCGGCGGGACCACCGCCGATGATGGCGACGTCGTAGTCGGTGCTGTGGGGGCTCATGCGGTCTCCTTCTCGGCGCTGTTCGCCGCTTCGGCCGCGACGACCGCGGCGATGGTGGTGACGTCGCGGAAGTTGCGAGAGTTGATCTTCGCCGGGGAGACGAACACGCCGAACTGCTCGCGCACGTGACCGACCAGCACGGCCGTGCGCAGCGAGTCGATGATCCCCCACTCCAGCAACGGGGTGGTCTTGGTCAGCTCGCCTTCCTCGTCGCCCCAGAGGAATTCCTGGCGGATGAACTCCATCAGGGCGTCTTCGACTTCGGCCTGGTTCACGGTGTTCTCCCTTCGGGGCCCGGCGCCGGGTCGGCGGCGGGCGCGGACGCGAGCCGGCGTTCGGCGCGCTGCGCGACGAGTTCGGTGTGCCTGCGCACGAGCGCGGGGCGGTCCACCTTGCCGTTGCGGGTGCGGGGCAGGTCCTCACCCGCGGCGACGAGGTGGATGTGGTCGGGCAGGGCGTAGGAGGGCAGCACCCGGGCGCAGTGCGCCTTGACCGCCAGCGGTCCGGGCGCACGTCCCCGGACGGGCACCACGAACGCCGCGAGCCGGGCGTCCATGCCGGAGCCGACCAGCACGACGGCGGCGTCCTCCACGTCGGGGTGACCGGCTGCGGCGACCTCCACCTCGCCGAGCCCGATCCGGCGGCCGCGCACCTTGACGGTGTGGTCGCGCCGGCCCACGTAGTCGAACGCGCCGTCGTCGAGGACCCGGACGATGTCGCCGGTGCGGTACGGCCCGACCTGCGGCTCGGCGCCCCAGTAACCCATCATGACCGTCGGTCCGGACACGACGAGCTCACCTTCCTCGCCGGGGCCCGCGACCGTCCCGTCAGGACGCTCGGCCCACACCTCGTCGCCCGAGCAGGCCTTGCCGATCAGCGGCGGGCGCTGCCTGGCCAGGTCCGGGCCGCCGACCTCGTGGTAGGTGCACACGTTGGTCTCGGTGGGCCCGTAGAGGTTGAGCAACCGGGCACCGGTCCAGGCCTCGAGCGCCCGCACCCCTTCGATCTGGAACGGCTCGCCCGCGAAGCACACGACACGCAGGGCGTCGGGTGCGTGCTGGTCGAGCAGTCCGCCGTTGCGCATCATCAGCAGCAGCGCCGAGGGCACCGAGTACCAGATGGTGATGCCCTGGTCGTACAGGAAGCGGACCAGCTGCGCCGGTGCGTTGGCGAGTTCCGCGGCCAGCAGGTGCACCGACGCGCCGGTGGCGAAAGCGCCATACAGGTCCAGCACCGACAGGTCGAAAACCAGGGGAGCGTGGTTTGCCAGCCGGTCCTCGGGTCCGATGCGGAGTTCGTCGACCGCCCAGTCGACGAACGCGCGCGCGTTGCGGTGGCTGATGCAGACGCCCTTGGGCGTCCCCGTCGAGCCGGACGTGTAGAGGATGTAGGCGAGCTCGTCGTCGCCGACCGGCTCGTTCACCGCCTTGGTGTCCACTGTGGACTCACTGTGCAGGTCGAGGCACGGGAGGCCGGCATGATCGCCGTCGACCGCGGCGCGGATCGCGGCGAGCCTGCTGCTCTCCGCGCAGACCACCACCGCGCCGCAGTCGGCGGCGAGCATGGCGACCCGTGCCACCGGTGAGGTGCCGTCCAGGGGCACGTAGGCCGCGCCGAGCCGGAGCACCCCCTGCATGGCGGCGATCATGTCCGTGGACTTGTCGGACCAGAGCAGAACCCGGTCGCCGCGGCCGACGCCGAGGTCCCGCAACCGGTGGGCGAAGCGGTTCGCCGCCTCGTCGAGTTGCCGGTAGGTCAAGGTGTCCGCGCCGGACGCGACCGCGAGCCGGTCCGGGAACTTGGTGGTGCTGTCGATGGCCAGCTCGTGCAGGGTCACAGGCCCATTCCCCTCGCCACCAGGGTGCGGTGGATCTCGTTGGTGCCGGAGAAGATCCGGCTGGGCAGGGCGTCGCGCAACTGCGCCTCGACGCCGGTTTCGACGAGGTACCCCTTGCCGCCGAACAACTGCACGGCGGTGAGGCTGTTGGCGACGACCGCCTCGGAGACGGCGATCTTCGCCATCGAGATCTCGGTGACGTCGTTGTGGCCCTGGTCCATGCGCCAGCAGGCGCGGTACAGCAGCAGCCGCGCCGCGTCGAGGCGCTGACGCATGTCCGCGATCGGGTGCGCGACCGCCTGGAACTCCCCGATCCGGTGGCCGAACTGGCGTCGTTTGCGGGCGTGGCGCACGCACTGGCGCAGCTGCGCGTCCATGACACCGAGGTAGATCGCGAACAGGCAGGCGCGCTCCCAGCCCATGGAGTGCTGGAAGATCGTGCTGCCCTGGCCCACCTCGCCGAGCACGGCCGCGTGCGGCACGGGCGTGTCGGTCAGGGTCAGCCGGCCCGCCGGGCAGCCGTGCAGGCCGGCCTTCGCCATCGGGGCGCTGACCTCGACGCCCGGCAGGTCCCGGTCCACCACGAAGCCGGTGGTGCCGAAGAAGCCCGCCGTGGGATCGGTGACGGCGTAGGTGACGAACACGTCGGCGAGCGGGGCGTTGCTGGAAAAGGACTTCTCGCCGGTGAGCCGGTACCCGGCCGGGTCGGCGGCGGCCTTCATGTCCAGCGCGCCGGTGTCGGAGCCCGCGTCGTCCTCGGTGATGGCGTTGGCTGCGATCAGCTCGCCGTTGGCCAGGCCCGGCAGCAGCCGGGCGGCGGTATCTGGAGCGGCGAAGTCGCGCACCGCCACCGCGCAGGCGAGCAGGTGCGCGGCGACGCCGAACACGAGCCCGGTGTCCGGGCACGCGCGGCCGAAGACCTCCAGGCACAGCGCGGTGTCGAGGGCGCCGAGGCCCTGCCCGCCGTGCTCGGTGGGCAGGCACAACCCCGTGAGCCCGAGTTCGGCGGCGATACGCCAGCGTTCCCGGGTGAAGTGGGCGTCCGGCGTGGACGGACGCGCGGCACCGAGCCGGTCCCGGATCGCCGTGCCGAGATCGTCGGTGCGCTTGCGCTGCTCGTTGCTCAGAGCGAAGTCCATGTCCTTCTCCGGTTCGACGGAACCGCTTCAGCGTCGAGGGGGAAGCTATATTTGGGCAGTACGGCACCAGGGGCGGCGATCTACACCACGGCGGACGGCCGATATAGCGGAAAAATAGCTTCCTGCAGGGAAACCCGGTCAGGCTGGACGATCCGCTGGTCGCCGAAAGGTGGGGAATGGCCTACTGGCTGGGCATTACCTTTGGTCTTGCGTTCCTGTTGGCCGTGTTCCCGTTCGGCAGCATCGAGCTCTTCGTCGTCGGGTTGGTCGTGCGCGAACCGGAGATCCCGTGGCTGGCGCTGGGCGTGTGCACCGCGGCCGGCCAGGTGCTGGGCAAGGTCGTGCACTACTACGCGGCACGCGGAGTCGTGCGGCTGCCGGCCTTCACGCGCGCGGACGCGAAACCGCAGGAGAAGGAACGCACCGGCTGGCGCGCACGAGCCGCGGACTGGATGGCGATGGCCATGGACCGCGCGCAGGAGCGCCCCGGGTGGATGTTCGGCGTGTTCTCGGTCAGCACCGTGGTCGGCCTGCCCCCGTTCGGCGCGACCACGGTGCTCGCGGGGGTGGTGAAGATGCGCATGCCGGTGTTCCTGGCGGTCGCGCTGCCGGGCCGCTGCATCCGCTACTGCGCACTCGCCGCGGCGCCGCCCCTCGTGGCGAGCCTGCTGTTCTGACCCGAGTCAGGCGAGTTCGGCGATCACGGCGGCCGCGGCCTGCTCGGTGGTGAGCGCCCCACCCAGGTCGGGTGTGCAGCGCCGTTTGTCCACAGTGGAACGAATGGCCGTTTGGATGGCCTGGGCTTGGTCCTCGTGACCGTGATCGGCCAGGAGCATGGCCAGGCTGGCGATCGCGCCCAGGGGGTTGGCCACCCCGGTCCCGGCGATGTCCGGCGCGCTGCCGTGCACCGGCTCGTAGAGGCCGAAACCCGTTGCGGGGTCGAGGTTCGCCGACGGCGCGGCGCCGAGCCCACCCGCGACCGCGGCCGCCACGTCGCTGAGGATGTCGCCGTGCGCGTTGCTGGCCACGACCACGTCGAACCGCGTCGGGTCGGACACCAGGGTCATCGCCGCCACGTCGACGTACAGGTGGCTCGTCGCGATACCGGGGTGGCGGCCCGCCGCCTCCCTCCAGCACCGCTGCCACAGCTCGCCGCCGAAGGGCACGGCGTTCGCCTTGTCCACCACGCACACCTCGCGGCGGGCGATGCGGAAGGCGTGCTCGATGACACGGGACACGCCGTGGTAGGTGCTCACGTCCGCGTCGATCGCCGTCTCGTGCGGCGTCCACTTGCGCAGCGTCCCGCCGATGCCGGTGTAGGCGCCCTCGGTGTTCTCCCGGACGATGACGCAGTCGATGCCGCGCCGGGCCGGGTCGCGCAGCGGGCTGAGCCGGGCGTGCAGGAGCACGGCCGGTCGCTGGTTGACGTAGAGGTCCAGCTCGAACCGCAGGCGCAGCAGCACACCACGCGCGTAGTCCGGTGACCGCACCGACGGGTCGCCGATCGCCCCGAGCAGCAGGGCATCGCTGGCGCGGATCCGGGCGAGGTCGTCGTCGGTCAGGGCGGCGCCGGTCCGGGCGAACGTGGTCGCGTTGACGCGGTCCAGGACGTCGACCTCGACCTCCGGTGCGACGGCGTCGAGGACCGCCAGCGCCTGCGCCACCACCTCGGGCCCGATGCCGTCCCCGGGCAGGACCGTGATGCGCAGGCCGGTCATCGGCCGACCACCGGCAGCCAGTCCGGGCGTGCCTGTTCGTACGCACGGATCCGGTCGTCGCGGCCGAGGGTGACCGCGATGTCGTCGAGGCCGTTGAGCAGCAGCCACCGCGCCCGGTCGTCGATGCGGAACGAGCGCCGGAACCCGGGCGCCCGCACCTCGCGGCCTTCGAGGTCGACGGTGAGCTCGAAGGCGGGATCGGCCTCGGCCCGGTCGGCCAGCTCGGCCACCGAGCCCTCGTCGAGCGCGACGGCGAGCAACCCGTTCTTGAGGGCGTTGCGCAGGAAGATGTCGCCGTAGTCGACCGCGACGACGGCGGCGAACCCCCAGTCCCGCAAGGCCCAAACGGCGTGCTCGCGGGAGCTGCCCGTGCCGAAGTTGCGGCCGGCCACGAGGATGCTCGCCCCGGCCCGTGCCGGGTCGTCGAGCACGAACCCACCCCGGGCCCGCCAGTGGGCGAACAAACCCTTCGCGTAGCCGGTCTTGGTCAGCTCCTTGCAGAACTCGGCCGGGATGATCTGGTCGGTGTCCACGTCGCTGCGCCGCAGCGGCACGACCCGGCCGGTGTGCGCGGTCAGCTGCACGGGCATGGCGGGCTCCTAGAGTTCGCTTGGCGCGGCGAGGCGGCCGGCGACGGCGGTGGCGGCCGCGACGGCGGGGGAAACGAGGTGGGTCCGGGCCCGGTCGCCCTGCCTGCCCTCGTAGTTGCGGTTGGAGGTGGAGGCGACCCGTTCGCTGCCGTGCAGCCGGTCCGGGTTCATCCCCAGGCACATCGAGCAGCCCGAGAGCCGCCACTGCGCCCCGGCGCGCACGAACACCTCGTCCAGCCCCTCGGCCTCGGCGCGCTGCCGGACGTCCGACGACCCCGGGACCACCAGCATCCGCACCGACGAGGCGACGGTGCGGCCACGCAGGACGTCGGCGGCGGCCCGGAGGTCCTCGAGCCTGCCGTTGGTGCACGAGCCGACGAACACAGTGTCGATGTCCAGCTCCCGCATGCGCACCCCGGGTTCGAGGCCCATGTACGCCAACGCCCGGGTGCCCGCGGCCCGCGCCGAGGGGTCGGCGAACGCGGTGGGGTCGGGCACGCGACCGTCGAGCGGCACGGACTGGCCGGGGTTGGTGCCCCAGGTGACGAACGGTGTCAGCCCGGCGACGTCGACGGTCACCGTGCGGTCGAAGGTGGGCGAGTCGGTGGGCAGCGTCCGCCACCGCGCGAGCGCGCGCTCCCACACCTCGCCCCGTGGCGCGTGCGGCCGACCGGCGAGGTAGGCGAACGTCGTCTCGTCCGGGGCGACCAGTCCGGCCCGCGCACCGGCCTCGATCGTCATGTTGCACAACGTCATCCGGCCTTCCATGGACAACCCCGTGACGGCGTCGCCGCGGTATTCCAGGACGTGCCCATGGGCGCCGTTGGCCCCGATCGCGGTGATGAACGCGAGGGCGAGGTCCTTGGCCGTGACGTCCGGCGGCCGTTCGCCGGTGAACTCGACCGCCATCGTCCTGGGCCTTCGCAGCGCGATGGTCTGGGTGGCCAGCACGTGTTCCACGTCGCTGGTGCCGGTGCCGAACGCCAGCGCACCGAACGCGCCGAGCGTCGAGGTGTGGCTGTCGCCGCACACCACGCTCATGCCCGGTTGCACCAGGCCGAGTTCCGGGGCGACGACGTGCACGATGCCTTGCCGGGCATCGCCGAGGCGCAGCAGTTCGATGCCGTGCGCCGCGCAGTTGGCCCGCAACCGTTCCAGCTGGGCGCGGCCCCTCGGGTCGGTGACCAGCAGCGAGGTGGTCGGCACGTTGTGGTCCTCGACCGCGAGGGTGAGGTCGGGCCTGCGCACCGCGCGCCCGGCCAGCCGCAAGCCGTCGAAAGCTTGCGGGGACGTCGCTTCGTGCATCAGGTGCAGGTCGACGTACAGGAGGTCGTCCTCGTCGCGGTGGTCCACAACGTGGCTGTCCCACACCTTGTCGACAAGGGTCGTCACGGCCGGCTCGCTTCCTGTGCGGCGGCGCCGATGGCCCGCGTGGTGGCGAACCACGCGTCCACCAGCTCGGTCATCGATGCGTCGGAGAGCACCCCGTCCACCCAGGACCAGAGCATGGTCAGCCGGGCGCCGTCGGGGTGGTCGGCGATGTAGGCGGTGATCTCCACGGGGCAGCGCGCCGGTCGCCGCGGGCTGGCGCCGCCGTTGAGCACCGACCCGGTCTCGTCGGTGGGTGACCAGTGCTCGGCCTCGGCGCGGACGCCGAACCGGCCCAGGTAGTTGAACTTCACCTGCGGTGCAGGCAACGCGGCGAGCACGGGACCGGTGCGGGGGTTGAGGTAGCGCAGCATGCCGTAGCCGAGTCCGTTGTCCGGCAACGCACGCAGCCGGTCGCGGACGCGTTCGAGCGCGGGCCGCACGCCGTCCGCGCCGGGGGCCAGCCGGACCGGGAACTCGGTGGCGAGCCAGCCGACGGTGCGCGAGGGGTCGACGCCGTCGCCGATCACCTCCCGGCCGTGCGCCTGCACCGTGACCAGCAACCCGTCGTCAGTTGCGACCACACCACGCCACCGCGCGACGGCGAGCGCGAGCGCGGTGTACAGCACCTCGTGCGCCTTGACGTCGAAGACTGCGGGCGCCGTGGTCAGCAGTGGCTCGGCGTGCTCGGCGGGCATGGAGAAGGCGAGCGTGCGCAGGGATTCCCCGGTGTCGCGCGCGGGGTCGAGCGGCCGGGAGCCGATCAACGGGTCGGGGCCGGCCAGCATGTCCGTCCACAGTGGAAGCTCGGCGTCCCGGTGCTGGGCCTGCGCGGCCAGCTCGACCGCCCACCGTCGCAGTGAGGCCGGCGGCGTCGCCAGGCGTGGCCGCTCGCCGGCCGCGGCCGCCTGGTAGGCCGTGGCGAGGTCCGGCACGAGGATGCGCAGCGACACCGCGTCGATCGCCAGGTGGTGCACCACGACCAGCAACCGGCCCGGCCGCCCGGGCCCGCCGTCGAACCAGACGACGCGCACCATCGTGCCCGCGTCGGGGTCCAGTTCGCGTTGCACGGCGGCGTAAGCAGGGCCGACCGACGCGGCCACGGCGCCGGCGTCCCAGTCGTCCGGACCGATCACCCGCAGACAGTCCTCGGCGGCCACCGAACCCCGCGGTCGCACCTGCAGCGCCCAGTCGCCCGCCGACCGCGTCAACCGGAGCCGCAACGCGTCGTGGTGGTCGAGCACCGCGCCCAGCGCGGTGACCAGGTGGCGGCGCTCGAGGTCCGGCGGGACGCGCACCAGCATCGCCAGGTTGAGCTCGTCGATCGGCCCGCCGACCTCGTGCAGCCGGGCGATGATCGGCGTCAGCGGCACAGCGCCGACCGCCTCGGCGAAGTCGTCGTCGCCCTGGGCGGGGGCGGTCCGCACGACGCTGGCGAGCGCGGCGACGGTCTGGTGGGCGAACAGGTCCCGAGGCGACATCGCGAGGCCTGCCGCGGCGGCCTTGCCGACCACCTGGATGGACACGATGCTGTCCCCGCCGAGGTCGAAGAAGTTGTCGTCCACGGTCACTGACGGCAGCCCGAGCACCTCGGCGAACACGGCACAGAGCGCCTTCTCGACATCGGTGGTGGGCGTGCGGCCGGCGGACGACGCGGCGAAGTCCGGCGCGGGCAGCGCCCGGCGGTCGAGCTTTCCGTTGCGGGTCAACGGGAGCACGTCGAGGGGGACGAACGCCGACGGGACCATGTGGACCGGCAGCAGCCGCCGGGCGTGGGCTCGTAGCACGTCCTGGCCGGGCGCCGTGCCGCCCGCGGGCGCCACGACGTAGGCCACCAGCTGACGCTTGCCCGGTTCGTCCTCGCGCAGGGCGACGACCGCGTGGCCGACGCCCTGGTGCGTGGCGAGCGCCGCCTCGATCTCACCCGGTTCGATCCGGAAGCCGCGCAGCTTCACCTGGTCGTCCGCCCGCCCGCGGTGCTCCAGCTCGCCACTGGCGGTCCACCGGACGAGGTCGCCGGTGCGGTACATCCGGGCTCCTGGTTCGCCGAACGGGTCCGGGACGAAGCGGTCCGCGGTCAGGCCGGGTCGGCCGAGGTAGCCGCGTGCCACCCCGGTGCCCGCGACGTGCAGTTCGCCGTCGACCCCGGGCGGGACGGGCCGCAGGGCGCGGTCGAGCACGTACGCCCGCAGGTCGGCGATGGGCCGCCCGATGGGGCTGCCCACCCCGGTGGTCGCGTCGTCGAGCAGCTTGTGCGTCACGTGCACGGTGGTCTCGGTCGTGCCGTACATGTTCACCAGGCGCGGCGCGTGGCGCGGGTGGCGCGCGAACCAGTCGGCCAGCCGCTGTGGCACGAGCGCCTCGCCGCCGAAGATCACCCAGCGCAAGGCGAGGTCGGCCGGGCGCTGCTGGTCGGCCTCGATCAGTTGGTAGAAGGCCGAGGGCGTCTGGTTGAGCACCGTGACCCGTTCCCGCTCGAGCAGGTCGAGGAAGTCCTTGGGCGACCGCGTGATCCAGTGCGGCACGACGACGAGCCGGCCGCCCGTGGACAGCGGGCCCCAGAGCTCCCAGACCGAGAAGTCGAAGGCGTAGGAGTGGAACAGCGTCCAGGTGTCGGTGGGGTCGAACGCGAAGTCGTCGCGGGTGGCGGCCAGCAGGCCGACCACGTTGCGGTGGCTGACGACCACGCCCTTCGGCTTGCCGGTGGACCCGGAGGTGTAGATGACGTAGGCGGCGCTGTCCGGGTCGATCCGGGTGCCGAGGTCGGTGGCGGCGAACCCGGCGATCCGCGCAGTGCGCTCCGGGTCGTCCAGCGCGACCGCCGCGGCGGGCACCTGCTTGGCCGCCTCAGTGGTGGTGAGCACCACCGCGGGCCGAGCATCCTCCAGGAGCAGGGCGATCCGCTCCGGTGGGTAGTCCGGGTCGATCGGCAAGTAGCACGCCCCGGCCTTGAGCACGGCGAGGATCGCGACGACCAGCTCCACCGACCGGGGCAGGGCCAGCGCCACGACGCGTTCCGGCCCCGCGCCCTCGGCGAGGAGGTAGCGCGCCAGCTGGTTGGCCCGCGCGTTCAGCTGGGCGTAGGTCAACGCGACGCCGTCATGGGTCACCGCGACCGCGTCCGGCGCGGCCGCGACCGACGCCTCGAACACCTGCGTCAACGTCGTGTCCGGCACCGCGCAGCCGGTCCCGTTCCAGTCCACCAGGATCGTGCGCAGTTCGTCGGCGTCGAGCAGGTCGATGCCGTCGATGCGCCGGTTCGGGTCGGCCACCGCCGCGGCGAGCACCCGGCGCAGGCCCCGCACGAGCCGCTCGGCCGTGCCCCGGTCGAACAGATCGGTGCTGTAGTTCAGCGCGCCGCCGACCCCGCCGCCGGGGCGCTCCGCGAACTCGAAGGACAGGTCGAACTTCGCGGTGGACTGCCGTACCGCCTGCACTTCGGCGCGCAACCCGGGCAGGTCTACCTCGGCGTCCGCGGTGTTCTGCAGCACCAGCATCACCTGGAACAGCGGGTGGCGGCTGGGGGAGCGGGCCGGGTTGAGCGCGTCGACGAGGTGTTCGAACGGCACGTCCTGGTGGGCGTAGGCGCCGAGGTCGGCGGCCCGGGTGCGGCGCAACAGCTCGCGGAAGGTCGGGTTGCCGGACGTATCGGTGCGCAGCACGACCGTGTTGGCGAACAGGCCCACCAACTGGTCCAGGGCGTCGTCGGTGCGCCCGGCGATCGGGCTGCCGATGGGCACGTCGCCGCCCGCGCCGAGCCGGGACAGCAACGCGGCCAGGGCCGACTGCACGACCATGAACAGCGTCGTTCCGGTCTGGCGGGCCAGCTCGACGAGCCCGTGGTGCAGCTGTGCCGGCCACTCGAACCCGCAGACCGCGCCTCGCTGGCTGCCGTGCGCCGGCCGAGGGCGGTCCACCGGCAGCGTGGTCTCATCCGGCAACCCGGCGAGCGCCTCGGTCCAGTACGCCGTCTGCCCGGCCAGCATGCTGTCCGTCCCGTCCCCGAGCAGGTCGCGCTGCCAGAGCGTGTAGTCGGTGTAGCGGACCGGCAGCGGGTCGAACTCCGGCGCGACCCCGCGCCGGTGCGCGGCGTACGCGGTGGACAGGTCGCGCAGGAACGGCGCCCGTGACCACCCGTCGCCCGCGATGTGGTGCCAGGCGACGAGGAGCACGTGCACGTCCGGGGCGAGCCGGTAGAGCACGGTGCGCAGTGGCGGCTCGGTCTGCAGGTCGAAGGTCCGCGCCGCGAAACCCGCCATCCGGTCGGGTAGGTCCTCCTCGGTCGCCGCGACGACGTCGGGGCGGCAGGGCACCGCCAGCGGGTCGAGCACTCGCTGGGTGGGCTGCCCGTCGACCTCGGGGAACACGGTGCGCAGCGGCTCGTGCCGGGTGACCACATCGGACAGTGCGTCGCTCAGCGCGGCCTGGTCGAGAGGCCCGGTCAGCCGCAGGGCCAGGACCATGTTGTAGGTGGGGTTCGGTCCGGAGAACCGGTGCAGGAACCACATCCGCTGCTGGGCGAACGACAGCGGCACGTCCGGTGGTGCCGGCACGGGCCGCAGCGCCGGCCGGGCGCCGTCCGCGGTGTCCAGGACCCGGGCGAGGCCCGCGACAGTGGGCGTCTCGAAGACCGCGCGGATCGGCAGTTCCGCGTCGAGCACCGCACGCACCCTGCTGGTCAGCCGGGTCGCGAGCAGCGAGTGCCCGCCCAGCGCGAAGAAGTCGTCGTCGATGCCGGCCCCCGGCACGCCGAGCACCTCGGCGAACAGGTCGCACAGGATTTCCTCGCGCGGTGTGCGCGGGGCCCGCCGGACCGCGCCGGTGGCCGCTTGCGGCGCGGGCAGTGCCCGGCGGTCGAGCTTCCCGTTGACCGTCAGCGGCAGCTGGTCGAGGACCACCAGCGCGGCGGGCACCAGGTAGGACGGCAGTCGCTGCCGCAGGTGGCCGCCCAGCGACGCGACGAACTCGCCCGCACGGGCGGAGAAGGCGGGATCGCTGACGTAGTCGGCCGGGCGCCCGTCGGCCGGGCCCGGCAGATAGGTGCCGGTGATCGTCGTGTCGCCGCGCAGGAACACTGCGTCCACAGTGTCGTCACCGGTCGACCAGGTGACGGCGACCTGGTATCCCAGCCGTTCGCCGAGTTCGTGCACCGACTCGGGATCGACGCCACCGGTCTCGCGCAGCACCCGCCGGGCGGCCTCGAGGCCGGCACCGCGGCGCAGCGCCCGTTCCGCGGCGACCTCACCGGCCAGCCGCGCGTTGGGGATCCCGCGAACGCGCACCGCTCGCCCCGCGCATCCGTCCAAATAGGACGTCAGCGCGGTCGTTGAGCCGAGGGCGCTCCACTGGACGCACTCGACCTCCGCCACGTTCGCCTGCTCGACGGGTTCCTTGTGCAGCACGACGTCGTAGCGGTGGCGGGTCAGCTCGTTATGCGCCGCGCCGCGCTTGACCCGCACGTCGACGCCCGCGATGGCCGGCACGTCGCGGCGCACCGTGGTGAAGAACTCCGGCGCGACAAGGAGTTCCTTGTCCAGCAGCACGGCCTGCTCGACGGCGGCGCGCACCGGGTCGACGTCATCGGTGGTGGCTCGGTGCAACCGCACGGCGGTGTGGAACACCCGCCGGGTGCGCAGGTTGCGCAGGTCGCCGAGGAACAGCCGGCCGCCGGGGGCGAGCAGCTCCATGGCCTGCCGCACGACCCGGACCAGGTAAGCGGCGTCGGGGAAGTACTGGGCGACCGAGTTCACCACGACGGTGTCGAAGTACCCGGTGGGCAAGCCGGTGACGTCGTCGGCGGCCTGGGTCCGCAACTCGACCACATCGGCCAGGCGCGGGTCCGCGGCGGTGCTCGCCCGCAGCGCCTCGATGGCGGCAGGGGAGAAGTCCGTGCCCCAGTACGCTTCGCAGCCGGCGGCGAGCCGGGCCAGCAGCAGTCCGCTGCCCACGCCCAACTCCAGGACACGGCGGGGTCGCGACGCGCGGATCCGCGCGACCGTCGCCTCCTGCCACTCGCGCATCTGGGCGAGCGGGATGGGTTTGCCGTCGTAGCTGGAGTCCCAGCCCATGAAGTTCTCGCCCAACGGGACCGGGTTTGCCACCGAGTCCTGGTACCAGGACTCGTAGATGCCGAGCCACTCGCCGACCTGCTCGACCGGAGCGCTGTCGCCCGCGGCCGGCACCACGTAGCCGACCAGCCGCTTGTCGCCGGGGCGGTCCTCGCGGACCACCACGGCGGCGGCGCCGACCGCCGGGTGCTCCGCCAGCACCGACTCGATCTCCGCCGGCTCGACCCGGAAACCCCGCACTTTCACCTGGTCGTCGACCCGCCCGAGGAAGACCAGTTCCCCGTCGGCGGTCCACCGGACCAAGTCCCCGGTCCGGTACATCCGCGACCCGGGCGGGCCGAACGGGTCGGGTACGAACCGCTCGGCCGTCGCCGCCGGCCGCCCGACGTACCCACGGGCGAGACCCGCACCTGAGGCGAAGAGCTCACCGGCCACCCCGACGCCCACCGGCCGCAGGTCGCCGTCGAGCACGCGCACCTGGGTGTTGCGGATCGGCTTGCCGATCGGGACCGACCCGGTCGGCAGGGCGGCCGGCCGGTAGCGGTGGGCGCAGGTGACGGACGTGTTCTCCGTGGGGCCGTAGGCGTTGACGAGGCTGAGTTCGGGCCACTCGAGCACTGCCACCGTGGCGCGTGCCGGGGAGAGCACGTCGCCGCCGACCACGACCTGGCGCAGACCCGAGAGTGCCGCCGCGCCCGCGTCGACCAGTTCGTGGAACACCCCCGCCGGCAACAGTGCGGTGCTCACCCCGTGCGCGCGGCAGAAGGCACCGAGCTCGGCCGCGGACGGCACGACCGGCGGGTAGACGGCCAGGGTCGCGCCGTTGAGCAGCGCGCCCCAAACCTCCAATGTGGACACGTCGAAGGACACGGAGCCCGACTGCAACACCACTTTGTCCGGCCCGAACGCCATGAAGTCCTGGTTGCGGACCAGCCGGACCACCGCCCGGTGCTCGACGACGATCCCCTTCGGCACGCCGGTCGACCCGGACGTGTACATCACGCAAGCGGCGGCTCGTGGCCCGGTGTCGGCCCGCGGTGGCCGCTCCCCATCTCCGTCGGTCGGCTCCTCGTCCACCTGCACCCAGCGGACGCCGCCGGTGATGAGCTCGTCCGGTGGTGGCTGGGTGGTGAGCACCACCGGTGCGCCCGTTTCGGCGAGCATGAACGCCAGCCGGTCGGCCGGGTATGCCGGATCCAAAGGCAGGTAGGCCCCACCGGCCTTGACGACCGCGAGCACGGCCACCAGGAACGCCGTGCCCCGCTCGGCGAAGACCCCGACCACGTCCTCGGCTCGCACGCCGAGGTCCACGAGCCGGTGCGCCAGCCGGTTGGCGCGGGCGTCCAGTTCGGCGTAGGTCAGCGTGCCCTGGTCGCCCGTCACCGCGATGGCCTGCGGTCGCCGGGCCGCGTTCTGCTCGAACAGCGCGGCGATCCCGGCGTCGGGCAGCGGTGCGGTGGTGGCGTTCCACTCGGTGAGCACCTGCCGGCGTTCCCGCGTGGTCAGCAGGTCCACCGAGCGCACCGGCCGGTCCGGGTCGTCGGCGATCGCGTGCAGCACCAAGGAAAGCCGGTCGGCGATGGCCCGCACGGCGGCGTGGTCGAGCAGGTCGGGCTGGTGCACCAGCCGGAGGGTGAGCCGCTTGCCGGGCAAGGCCATCAGGCCGAGCGGGTAGTGGGTGGCGCTGCGGATCCGGAAGCCGGACACGCTCGTCCCGGCCACCGACCCGAGCACGGCGTCCATGTCGTCCGGGTAGTTCTCGAACACCGTCGTGGTGTCGAACAGCTCCGGCAGCCCGGTCAGCCGGTGCAGGTCGGACAGCCCCAGGTGGTGGTGGGCGAGCAGGTCCGACTGGCGGCGCTGCAGGCCGGTCAGCAGAGTGGTGAACGACTCGTCCGGGTCGAGCACCACCCGGACCGGCAGCGTGTTGGCGAAGAGCCCCACCATGTCCCCGACGCCGGGCACCTCGGCAGGCCGGCCGGACACGGTCATGCCGAACAGCACGTCCTGCTTGCCCGTCACCGCACCCAGCAGCACCGCCCACGCGCCCTGGACCACCGTGTTCAGCGTCAGACCGAGGCTCTGGGCGAGGCCACGCAACGCCTCCGTGTGCTCCTCGCTCAGGCTCAGCTCGACCGACTCGGGGAACACGGGCACCCGGTCGCGGTCCACCGGCGCCAGCAGCGTCGGTTCCTCGACCCCTGCCAGCGCGGTCCGCCACGCCTCTTCGGCGGCGGGCCGGTCCTGGGCGGCGAGCCAGGCCACGTAGTCGCGGTAGGGCGTGGTCGGGGGCAACCCGCTGGTGTCGCCGCCCCGGCCGTAGCTCGCGAACAGCTCCCGCAGCACGATCTGCCCGGACCAGCCGTCCAGCGCGATGTGGTGGCTGGTCATCAGGAAGCGCCAACGCCCGGGTTCGAGCGCGATCAGGGTGAACCGGAGCACCGGCGGGCGGGCCAGGTCGAACCCGCGGGCCGCGTCGTCGGCGACCAGCCCGGCCAGTTCGGCTTCCCGCGCGGCCGGTTCGAGCGCGGTCAGGTCGTGCTCGTGCCAGGGCAGGTCGACGTGGCTGGACACCACCTGCACGGGTTCGCCCGAACTCTTGTGCAGGAAGGCCGTGCGCAGGTTCGGGTACCGGCGCAGCAGCGCTTCGGCGGCCGCGCGCAACGCGGGGACGTCGACCACGCCCGCGAGGTCGAGGGAGACCTGCACGGTGTAGACGTCGCGTTCGGCGTCGGCGAAGCGGGAGTGGAACAGCAATCCTTGCTGCAACGGCGAAAGCGGCAGGACGTCCTCGACTGTTGGGTGCGCCATGGCTTGCGTCCTCATCGTCCTCGGTCAGGCCCGGAGGTGGTCGGTGAACTCGTCGATCTCGTGCTGCGTCACCGACACCAGCGGCAGGTCCGACGGCGTGCGGACGCCGGCGTCCAGCCCGCGGGCGTGGCGGGTGAGTGCGCGCAACGCGGCGAACCAGGTGTCGGCGAACGCGCGGACCTCGTGCTCGCTGAGCAATCCGTCCGGCCACGACCACGTGGCGCCGAGTTCCGGTCCGGCCGGGGTGTCCCGGGTGATGGCGAGCAGGTGCAGCACGTGTGGCACCGGTGCTTGCGGTGGCAGGGCGCCGATGCCCGCCGGCTCCGGGGCGAGGCCCCAGCCGTCGGCGGCGGCGAACCGGCCGAGGTAGTTGAACCCGAGTTGCGGGGTGGGCAGCTCCGCCAGGCGCGGTCGCGCCGCCGGGTCCAGGTAGCGCAGGATGCCGAAGCCGATGCCGTTGTCCGGCACGGCCCGCAACTGTTCCTTGACCCGCACCAGCGCACGCCCGGCGGCCGGACCGCCGCGCAGCGCCTCCTCGACGTCGATGCCGCCGACGTCGAGGCGGACCGGGAACTGGGTGGTGAACCAGCCGACGGTGCGGGAGAGGTCCGCCGCGGCCACCGCCTCCTCGCGGCCGTGGCCCTCCAGGTCGACCAGCACGCCGGCCGCCGAGCCGATGCCGCGGCGTCGCGCCGCGAGCGCGAAAGCCGCGAGCAGCACGTCGTTGACGCCGCCGTGGACCGACGCGGGCACCGCGGTGAGCAAGGGCCGCGTGTCCGCCGCGGGTAGCCGCAGTTCCAGTTCGCGCGTGGTCGCCGCGGTGTCGCGCGCGGGGTCGAGCCGGCGGGTGCCCAGTGGTGGGTCGGGCACCGCCGAGGTGTTCAGCCAGAACGGGAGTTCGGCGGCTCGCGAGCCGGCGGCCAGCGCCGCCGCCCACCGCCGGAACGACGTGCCGACCGGGAGGAGCGGGTCGTCGGCCAGCGCCCGCGCGAGATCGGTCAGCAGGATCCGCCAGGACACGCCGTCGACGACCAGGTGGTGGGCGACCAGCACGAGGCGTCCGGCGCGTACCGGCCCCGCGTCGCACCACACGGCCTGCAGCACCAGCCCGCGGGCCGGGTCGAGCCGGTCCAGCGCCAGCCGGGCCGCCGTGGCAACGAGTTCGGTGAAATCGGCACCCTCGACGTCCATCCTTTGTAGACAGTCGGTGGCCGTGACCGAACCCGGCTCGGGCACGTGCAGCGACCAGTCGTCGTGCACCCGCAACCGCAGCATGTCGTGGTGGTCCAGCAGTTGCTGCAGCGCGTCGGTGAGGTCTTCGACGCGCAGACCGGCGGGCGTCCGCACCACCACGGCCTGGTTGAAGCCGTCGAGCGGGATGCCCGACGCCCGCAGCCATTCCATGATCGGCGTGCGGCGGACGTCGCCCACGCCGTCGTCGTCCCCGTCCGAGCGCTCGGCGGGCGTCACCTCGGTGGCGGCCGCGGCCAGCTCGGCGACGGTGGTGTGCCGGAACATGTCGCTGACGGTGAAGACCAGCCCGGCCTGCCGCGCCCTGCTCACCACCTCGATGGCCAGGATGCTGTCCCCGCCGAGCACGAAGAAACTGTCGTCGACCCCTACGCGAGGTAGCCCGAGCACGGCGGCGAACACGGTGCACAGCAAGGTTTCCCGGGTCGTCCTGGGGGCCCGGCCGCCGGCGACGACCGCCGGGGCGGGCAACGCGGCGCGGTCGACCTTGCCGCTCGCGGTCGTGGGTAGCTCGTCGAGGAACACGAAGGCGGTCGGCACCATGTAGTCGGGCAGACGCTCGGTGAGGTGGTCGCGCAACGCCTGTGGTGTCAGGTCGGCGTCGGTCACCACGTAGCCGACGAGGCGCCGGTGTCCATTGTGGTCGGTCTGGGTCACTGCGGCGGCGACAGTGACCGCGGGGTGCGCGGCGAGCGCCGCCTCGACCTCGCCGAGCTCGATCCGGAACCCGCGGACCTTGACCTGGTCGTCGCGGCGGCCGGCGTACACCAGCACCCCGTCGTGGCGTCGCCGCACGAGGTCCCCGGTGCGGTACATCCGGTCACCGGGACCGCCGAAGGGATCCGGCACGAACGCGGCCGCCGTCGTCGCCGGGCGCCCCAGGTAACCCCGGGCCAGTCCGGGGCCGGCCAGGTGCAGCTCGCCGGGCACCCCGATCGGGACCGGCCGCAGGTGGGCGTCCAGCACATAGGCGCGCAGCCCGTCGACCGGCAGGCCGAGCGACACCGGTTCGTCCTCGACCAGCGGGGCGCTCGCCGTCGCCGTGACGGTGCACTCCGTCGGCCCGTAGAGGTTCACCATCGTGACCCGGCCCGCCCAGCGGCGGACCAGTTCCGGCGGGCAGTCCTCGCCGCCCACCACCAGGTTCAGCCCCGCGGGCAGGCTCCCCGGCGCGAGCGCGGCGAGCACGGTCGGCGGCACGCCCAGGTGCGTGATCCGTTGCTGTCGCACCAGCTCCACCAGCGGTGGGCCCGGCCGCAACCGCTCCACTGGCGCGAGGACCAGCGTGGCGCCGGACAACAACGCCACGCTCAGCTCGCCGAAGGACGCGTCGAAGCTCGGTGAGACGAACTGCAGCGACCGGCTGCCCGGCCCCATCGCCAGCCGGCGGGCCACGGCGCTCGCCATGTTCGCCACGCCCAGGTGCGAGACAAGGACGCCCTTGGGCGCCCCGGTGGAGCCCGAGGTGTAGATGACGTAGGCGGCGTGCTGCGCCAGCAGCGGGCCGCCGCGCTCGGCGTCGGTGACCGGGCCGTCGCCGGTCGCCGCCAGCTCCGCCGCCGTGGCCACGTCGTCCAGCGCGACGGTGGGCACGCCCGCGGTGAACCCGCCCGTGGTGATCGCGAGCGCCGCGCCGGAATCGGCGAGCAGGAACTCGATCCGTTCGGCCGGGTACGTCGTGTCGACCGGCAGGTAGGCCGCGCCGGCCTTGAACACGGCCAGCACGACGGCGATCGACTCGGGCCCGCGCGGCAGCGGGAGCGCGACGATGTCCTCCGGGCCGACCCCGCGCGCCAGCAACAGCCGCGCGAGCCGGTTGGTCCAGCGGTCCAGCTCGGCATAGGTGACCACCGTGCCCTCGAACGCCAGGGCCGGCGCGCCCGGAGCGGCCGCGACGCGAGTGGTGAACAGCTCCACGAAATGCGCAGGCGGCCGTCCTGGTGGTCCCTGCCAGTCGGCGACGAGCTGCCGGTGTTCCTCGGCGTCGAGCGAGCTGACCTCGTGCAGCGGGACGTCGGGCGCGGCGACGACCTGTTCGGCCAGGACCACCAGGTGGCGGGCGAACCTCGTGGCGGTCGCGACGTCGAACAGGTCGGTGGCGTAGATGACCGTTCCCGCGAAGCCGCCGCCGTCGGGCACCAGTTGCACGCTGAGGTCGTAGCGCGGCACCGGGGAGGGCAGGGCGAGTTCCGCGAGCCGCAGCCCCGGCACCTCGACCACCGCCTCGGCCGACTGGACGACCAGCGCCGCCTGCACCAGCGGCGTGCGGCTCGGGTCGCGTTCGGTGACCACCTCGGCCACCACCCGCTCGAAGGGCACCTCGGCGTGGGCGAAGGCGGTGAGCACCGTCTCCCGGACGGTGCCGAGGAACTCGGCGAAGGAGACCGACTCGTCCACCGTCGAGCGCAAGGCCAGCGTGTTCACGAAGAACCCCGCCAGCTCGGCGACCTCGTCACGGTCCCTTGTGGACACTGGGGTGCCGAGTACGACGTCGTGCTGGCCGCTGTGGCGCGACAACAGCACCTGCACGAGGGCGACGAGCGCCATGTAGGTGCTCGCGCCGCGCGCCCGCGCGCGCCCGGAAAGCCCGGCGACGACGGGCGCGGGCACGGTGAACGTGACCAGGTCGCCCGCGGCACTGCGGACGGGCGGGCGCGGTCGGTCGGTCGGCAGCTCCAGGACCGGGGCGCCACGCAACCGATCGCGCCAGTGACCCACGTCCGGCTCGTCCCGGTCTTGTTGCCACAGCGCGTAATCCGCGTACTGCACGGCGAGACGGGGGAGTGCGGCCGGTTCCCCGGTGACCTCGGCCCGGTACAGCTCGGCGAGGTCGCGGGCGAGGATCCCGGTCGACCGGCGATCGGTCAGGATGTGGTGCAGGGTCAGCAGGAGCACGTGCTCGGTGGGCCCGAGGCGCACCAGCAACGCGCGCAGTGCGGGCAGCGTCCGCAGGTCGATCGGGCGGGTCTGTTCGCGCCGCACCAGTTCATCCAGCGGGGGCGCGTCCAGCGCGGTCGTGTGCAGCACGGGGAGTTCGACCTCGTGCGGCGGGTGGATCACCTGGCCGCCCTCGTCGAACGTCGTCCGCAACGTCTCGTGCCGGGCGACCAACCGCGACAGCGCCGCTTCGAGCTTCGGCACGTCGAGCGCGCCGGTCAGCCGGTACCCGGCGGTCATCGTGTACTCGCCGGGGGTGGCGAGGCCGTCGGCCGCCCACAACCGCCGCTGCTCCCAGGAAAGCGGCAACCGCGCAGGTCGCGCCGATCGCACGGTCGGCCGGATCGGTCGTGTGGCCCCGCCGGGCGCCACCGTCGCGGCGATGCCCGCCACCGTGGGCGCGTCCGCGAACTCGGCCTCGGACACGGTCACGCCGAACACCGCGTGCAGCCGCGCGCGCAGCACCGCGGCGGACTTCGGTGTACCGCCGAGGGCGAAGAAGTCGTCGTCGACACCGAGCCGGGCAACACCGAGCACCTCGGCGAACAACGCCCGGACGACCTTCTCCCGCCGGCTCTCGCCACCCCGATCCTGTGACACCCCCGGCGCCCCCTCGCGATCGGAATAATCGCAACAATTGACGGCGAACTGTGAACCCATCGGACGCTAGCAATTCATGCCGGGCACGGCAAATATAGTTTTGTGCAAGGCGGAGCGGGCAAAATCATCGATCGGCTAATCGGCGCGGATAGCACCGTGCGATATTGGGGTGACATGAATAGCGCAGCGCCCGCTCAGTTCATCGAGAATTGGAACGACCTCGCGCGCCCGGCGGCACCGTCGCGCCCGGTGCAGGTCCACGACGAGACCCTGCGCGACGGCCTGCAGTCGCCGTCGGTCACCCAGCCGACGCTGCCCGAACGGCTGGAGCTGCTGCACCTGATGCACCGCATCGGGGTGGACAGCGTCGATCTCGGCATGCCGGTGACCGGGCCGGTCGCGGCGCGCCAGGTCCGGCGACTGGCCGAGGAGATCCGCACCGAGCGGCTGGGCCTCAGCGCGTCCTGCGCCGCACGCACCGTGCGCGCGGACATCGCCGCGGTGGCCCGGGCGGCCCAGGATTCCGGCCTGCCGATGTGGGTCATGGCGTTCGTGGGCACGAGCCCCATCCGGCTGTACGTCGAGGGCTGGTCGGCGGCGAAGGTGCTCGCCGACGTGCGTGACGCGGTCGCCTTCGCCCGCCGTGAAGGGCTGCGCGTCTGCCTGGTCACCGAGGACACCACCCGCTCGAAGCTGGACATGACCCTCGACGTGTACGCGGCCGGGCTCGTCGAGGGCGCCGAGCGCGTCTGCGTGTGCGACACCGTCGGGCACGCCACGCCGTGGGGTGCGGCCGCGCTCGTCACCGCGGTCCGCGCCGGGCTCGCCGACCGCGGTTTCCCGGACGTGGGGATCGACTGGCACGGCCACAACGACCGCGGGCTCGCGGTGGCGAACTCGCTCGCGGCCGCGCAGTCCGGCGCGGACCGCGTGCACGGCAGCGCCCTGGGCATCGGCGAGCGCGCCGGCAACGCGGCGCTGGAGCAGTTGCTGGTCAACCTCGACGACATCGGCTGGCGCTCGTTCGACCCGGCGCAGCTGCCCCGGTACTGCGCGCTGGTGGCGCGCAGCTGCGGCGTGCCGATCCCGGCCAACCACCCCTTCTTCGGCGCGGACGTCTACCGCACGGCCACCGGCGTGCACGCCGCCGCGATCAGCAAGGCGCGGGAGTCGGGCGACAACTGGCTCGCCGAGCGGGTCTACGCCGGGATCCCGGCCGGGCGGGTCGGGGTGCGGCAACGGATCGAGGTCGGCCCGGGCAGCGGGCGCGCGAACATCGTGCACTGGTTGCGCGCCCACGACATCGCGGCGGATTCGCCGCTCGTGCAGCGCATCCGCGACGCGGTCGCGGGGGCGACGCGGGTGCTCAGCGACGCGGAGTTGCTGGCCATCGTCGCGCGGGCGGAACCGGCCGGCGAGCAATCACGACAACGGGAGGGAACGCGAGATGGCGGAGTCGGTGGAGGTCCTCGACCCGGCGGTGCAGGACGCCTGGCAGCAGATGGCAACGGCGCGGGTGGGTGAACTGGCCGCCTCGTACGTGCTGTGCACCGCGGTGGTCGGCCTCGCCCGCGCCGGGGTGGCGCGGCGCTTGTCGCGCGACTGGACGGAGCTGGCGGCCCTGGTGCCCGCGGGAGGCTCGGAGTCGTTGCTGCGCGGGGTGCTGGAGTTCCTCGCCGTGCGTGGCTTGCTGGAACGCGAAGGCGACGCGTGGCGCACGACCGACCGGGGCGCCGCCCTGCTCGCGGAACTGCCGGAGTCGTTGCTGGGCTACTACGTGGAGGCCTACGGGCCGGTCCTGCACGGCATCGACGCGATGCTCACCGGCCGGCAGCGCTACGGCGTGGACGTCGAGCGGGACACCGAGGCACTGGGCCGGCGCTGCGAGGTGCTGTTCCGCAGCTTCGGGTCGGACCTGGTGCGTCGGTTGATGCGCGAGCACGGCGCCCACAGCGTGCTCGACCTCGGCTGCGGCACGGGCGGGCTCGTGCTGGACCTGTGCCGCGACGACCCGGCCATGTCGGGAGTGGGGCTGGACATCGCGACCGACGCGATCGACTTCGCCGCCGAGCGCGCCCGCGCCGAGGGTCTCGCCGACCGGGCGTCCTTCGTGGTCGGGGACGCGTTCCAGCCGCAGACGTGGCCGGCCGCGGCGGTGGACACGGACTTCGTGGTCGCCGTCGGCGCGCTGCACGAGCACTTCCGCGACGGCGAGGGCGCCGTCGTCGAACTGCTGGGCCGCTACGCCGAATTGCTCACGGCCGGCAAGGTGTTCCTGTTGTGCGAACCGGAAATGTTCGCCGACGAGAAGGACGCCGACTTCTTCCTCGTGCACGTGCTCACCGACCAGGGTTTTCCGCGGCCACTGGACCAGTGGCTCGAGGTCATCGGCAAAGCCGGCCTGCGGTGCGACCGGGTGTTCTCCGCCCCGAACACCGGATTCCGCTTTGCCTATTACGAGATCACCGCGGGCTGATGCGCGTTTCCCGGCGCTGCACCCGGGTCGCCGGGATGGAGCTGACCGAACTGCTGCGGGTGGCCGAACGGGTCAAGGCCATCGACATCGCCCTGGGTATCCCGGCAGCGGACCCGCCGGCACCGGTCGTGGACGCGGCCGTGGCGGCGCTGCGGGCGGGCCGGCACCAGTACGCCGACCCGGCCGGCCTGCCCGAACTGCGTGCCGCGCTGGCGGCGGGGCTCAGGCGTACCCATGGGATCGACGTGGACCCGGCGACCGAGCTGACCATCACGTGCGGCGCCACCGAGGCGTTGTTCGCGACGCTGCTCGCCGTGACCGACCCCGGCGACGAGGTAGTCGTCGTGCAGCCGTGTTACGAGAGCTACGTCGGCATGGTGGAGCTGGTCGGTGCCGTTCCCGTCGTCGTCGGGCTGCGCACCGATGGCTGGCGCCTCGACCCGGCCGACCTGGCCGCCGCGGTGTCGGCGCGCACCAGGGCGATCATCCTGAACACGCCGCACAACCCGACCGGCCGGGTGTTCGATGCCGCGGAGGTCGGGGGAGTGCTGCGGTTGTGCCGCGAGCGCGGCCTCGTGTGCGTCACCGACGAGGTGTACGACCACTACGTGTTCGACGGGGCGCGCCACCGGTCGCCGCTGTCGTTGCCGGGCGGACGGGAGCACGTGGTGCTGGCCGGCAGCCTGTCCAAGACGCTCAACGCCACCGGTTGGCGCATCGGCTTCTGCGTGGCCGACCCGGCCACCACGTCGGCGATCCGCCGGGTGCACGAGCGCACGACCATCGGCACGAACCGCCCGATGCAGCACGGCGCGGCCGCGTTGGCCCTGGACTCGCTGGGGGACAACAGGTCCTGGGTCCAGCAGCAGCGGGACCTGATGGTGGACCGGCTGACCGCGATGGGCTTCGCGGTGTTCCGCCCGGAGGGCGGCTGGTTCCTCATGGCCGACACCCGGCCGCTCGGCGTCCCGGCCGGCGCGTTGTGCCGCGACCTGGTCGAGCGGGCCGGCGTCCTCGTCGCGCCGGGCGAAACCTTCTTCGCCGAGGGCGGCGAGGACCGGTGGCTGCGGATGACATTCGTACGCGACCCGGCCGCGACGCGGGACGCGCTCGACCGCATCGAACGCTTCCTGGCCGACCGGACCGGATGACCCGAGGGAATCAGCTGCCGCCGACGCCGAGGGCCGCGAGCAGGACGAGGACGACGGTCGTGACTGCGAGCAGTCCGTGGGCCCCGACCACGGCGACGGGGAAGCGTTGCTCCGGCGCCGCTTCACCGGTCGACGCGGTGCGGGCGCGGTAGCCGGGCAGCCAGCGGGCGAACATCGTGAAACCCAGCAAGGCGACCGGGACCAGGAGGATGAACGCGATCCACGCGAGCGCGCGGCTGTCGGCGAACAGGTACACGATCCACAGGACGAGGCCGACCGCGGCGATACCGAAGTGCCCGAACACCAGCCCCGGGGACAAGCGGGTGGTCTCCGGTGCTCGGGTACCGCCCTTGGCGATCCAGGTGCCCAGCATGACGAAGCCGCCTCCGGCGGTGACCAGCCAGGCGATCAGTGCGGCGATGTCCATGATCGGTCTCCTCTGGTGTGGTGGTGGACGAACGTCTCAGGCCGCGGAGCGGGTGTATCCCTGCGCCTGCGTGGACTCGGCGGCGACGCGGACGCCGTAGTGGTAGGCCAGCTTCCCGCCGAGGTAGCCCGACGCGGCGAGGGCGACGAGGGCGGCCACCGACAGGACGAGCGGGCCGATCGCCACCGGTCCCGGGCCCGCGGAGGTGGCCCGGCGCCAGAAGAACGCGACGATGTAGGCGACGGTGACGGTGAGGTTGAGGCCCATGTGCGTCAACCCGGTGCGGAACGCCCGGGTGCCGGTGGGGATCGCCATCAGGTCGAGGACGCCGACCATCGCCGCGGCGAGCGCGCCGATGACGCCGATCGCGATGAGCCACAGCGATCCCCGCGCCAGGAAACCCGGATCGTCGACGATCCGCGACCCGATGTCGAAGACCAGGCTGCTGACCCAGGCGCCGATGGGCACCGTCACCAGGATCGGGTGGAACGGGTGGCCGTACGGCCCGGCCAGCGCCGCGCTCACCGGCTGTTTCGCCTGCTCGAGATCGTTCGTCATGTCGACTCCTTTTCGCCAACAAAGTTTGGTCTTATTGCTCGTGGCGGTCAAGCTGGGCAGGTGAGCGGTACCCGATCGGAGTTACGTTCATGCGTGTCGGTGCTAGCCTGCGACCATGGGCCAGGATCCGATCGGCGCGCTCGCGGCGCTGGACGATCCCTTGCGGCGCGACATGTACGCCCACATCCGGCAGGCCCGGCACCCGGTCACCCGCGACGAGGCGGCCGGGGCGGTCGGGATCTCCCGCAAGCTGGCGGCGTTCCACCTGGACAAGCTGGTCGTGGCCGGACTGCTGCGCACGCGCTACGAATTCGTCGGCGGCGTGCCGAAGGTCGGGCGTGCGCCCAAGGTGTACGAACCCTCCGACCTCGAGGTGCGGGTCAGCATCCCACCCCGCCAGCACGACGTCCTGGCCGAGATCTTGCTGGACGCCGTCCTCGACCATGGTGGCGGTGAGACCGCTCGCGACGCCGCGCTGCGCGCTGCCCGCCGGCACGGCGAGGCTCTCGGCGCTGCCGAACGCGCCCGGCACCGGCCCGGTCGCCTCGGCGCCGAACGGGCCCTCACCATCGCCTCGGTCGTGGTCGAACGCCACGGCTTCGAGCCGGACCGCGAAGCCTCGACCTGCCTGCGGCTGCGCAACTGCCCGTTCCACCCGCTGGCCGCGAAGGCCCCCGACCTCGTGTGCCAGATCAACCAGGCCTTCCTCAGCGGCCTGCTCGACGGTCTGCGGGCACCCACCGTCGAAGCGGTCCTGGACCCCCGCGCCGGCGAATGCTGCGTAGCGCTCCGACCCGCAACGCCGGCCGAAAAGAAGTAGTGCCGCCCGCTTTTCGATGGTGGCGGTGTTGGAAAATCCAATCAAGCGGTACCGATATTCAGTCTGGTCGGTGACTGACAGTGGGTTCGGCGACCGGAAATTCGTTCCACGTGGTGTGACGGCCACCGTTACTGTATGTACTTCTGGTGGCAAAAGGTGCATGCTCAGGTGACTCACCGGTTTTGGTGGCTCTCGGCATCCCGTCGGCATCGGACCGCCTGTCCGCCGTTGAGCGCGAAAGGCTCGCGCCCGCTTGGTGGCGCGGCGATGGCCCCTCCTGGCTGAGCTCGCCTCCGGCAGCACCGCAGGTGCTCCCGTGACACGCCGAGGTGCCGTGCGTTGCCTTGCCTTCGCTGTTGTGGTCATGAAAGTTGCGACACGCCTGCCGTCGTCGATGGCCAGTACTCCCGTTCCACTTTGCTCGCCAAGATGACAGGGAAGGCCACGGAATGATCGAAGTGAAGAACCTCTCCAAACGCTATGGAGAGAAACTTGCCGTGGACGGGGTGAGTTTCGTCGTGCACCCGGGAATGGTCACGGGGTTCCTCGGCCCCAACGGGGCCGGGAAATCCACCACGATGCGGATGATCGCGGGGCTGGACCGGCCGACCGCCGGGGATGTCGTCGTCAACGACCGCCGTTACCGGTCCTGTCGAGCGCCGATGGCCGAGTTGGGTGTGCTGCTCGAGGCCAAAGCGGTACACACCGGCCGGTCGGCCCGCAACCACCTGCTCGCACTGGCGCAGACCAACGGCGTCAGCAGCAAGCGCGTCGACGAGGTGATCGACCTGGTCGGACTTCGGAGCGTGGCCGGTACCCGGGTCGGCGGCTTCAGCCTCGGCATGGGACAGCGACTGGGCGTCGCCTCGGCCCTGCTGGGCAACCCGCAGACCGTGGTGCTGGACGAACCGTCCAACGGCCTGGACCCCGAAGGTGTGTTGTGGATGCGCACCATGCTCAAGAGCCTGGCCGCCGATGGGCACACGGTGTTCGTGTCCTCGCACCTGATGAGCGAGATGGCGCAAACCGCGACGCGGTTGGTCGTGATCGGCCGGGGCAAGCTCATGGCCGACACCACGGTCGCGGAGTTCATCGCCCGAGCCTCGGCCAGCACCGTCACCGTCCGCACGCCCGAGGCGTCTCGGCTGCGCGAACTGCTGATCGCCCCGGACATCACCATCTCCGCCGGTCAGCCCGATGTCCTGCACGTCGACGGCCTGACCGCGCAACACATCGGCACGATCGCGTGGCAGGCCCACCTGCCCATCTACGAACTGACCGTCCAGCAGGCCTCACTGGAACAGGCATTCATGGAACTGACCAGCGACTCCATCGAATACCGCACCACCACCAGCGCCGACCCCCACACCGAGACGGTGGCGTCATGACCGCAACGCTCGAGCCGGCCCCGACGCCGATCAGACCGGACCACCACGGGCTGCGCGTAACGCAGCTACGCGTGATTCGTTCGGAATGGACGAAGTTCCGCTCACTGCGCTCGACGCTCTACACCCTGCTGCTCGCGGTCGTCTTCATGATCGGGCTCGGCGCCCTGTTCTCCGGTATCCAGGCCGGCCAGGCCCAGGGCTTCGATCCGGGTCAGACCGCGACCTCGGCCAGTCTGACCGGGACCTTCTTCGCGCAGCTGGCCATCGGGGTCCTCGGGGTCCTGGTGATCACCGGTGAGTACAGCACGGGCATGATCCGCGCCTCGCTGGCCGTCGTGCCCGCGCGGCTGCCGATGCTGTGGGCGAAGCTCGCGGTGTGCGCGGGCGCGGTGTTCCTGACCATGTTGGCCAGCAGCATCACCGCGTTCACCATCGGCCAGCTCCTGCTGAGCGGGAAACACCTCGACGCCTCGCTGTCCGACCCGGGTGCCCTGCGTTCGATCATCGGCGCCGCGTTGTACCTGAGCGTGGCCGCGATAACCGCGCTCGCACTGGGTGCCGTACTGCGCAACACCGCGGCGGCGATCTCCACCTTCGTCGCGGTGTTCTTCGTCGTGCCACCGCTGACCATGCTGCTGCCTGCGTCGTGGACGGACCACTTCGTGCAGTACCTGCCCTCCAACGCCGGCGGCATGCTGATCGACGGCACCTACGGTGTTGCCCACCCCTTGTCACCCTGGACCGGTTTCGCGGTGATGTGCGCCTACGCGGTCGTCCTGATCGGATTCGCCGCTTGGAGGTTGCGCCGCGCCGATGCTTGAGGGCGCGGGCTGGGAACGTTGGGTGCCGGCGTGGGATCGCGTCGGCACCCTCGCGGCAAGTGCGTCAGCGTCGAGGGGAGCGGGGCAGGCGGCGCCGCAGCTGCCAGATGCGCAGTGATCCGGCGATCGCGGTCAACAGCACCCCGGCGACGGCGGCGAGCAGCATGGCCACCGCCAGTGACACGTTTCCGGCCGCGCCGAGGTAGGAGATCCGCACCGACTGCGTGTTCTGCAAGATGAAGATCAGCAGCAGCACCAGCACGACGGCGAACACGATGACACCGGTCCAGACGGCGCTGGTACGGCTGCGGCGCAACGGGTTGCGGGCTGGAGGAGCGGCCGTTCGCGGAGCGGTATCGGCGATGGGCGGCTCGGTCGCTGCTGGCGCGGCGTCCGCATGAGTGGTGTGGGACTGTACGGGCCGGTTGGCCGACGTATCGGTCATGAGAGAGCCCCCTCTCTACGGTGAGGGCTACTGCTCAGCCTACCCGTCGAGCGTGGGCCGGGGATGACAGTTGACCGCATGGTTGAGCCGGAATGCGGCGTCGGTTTTCCGGTGCTGGTGTGCCGCGGTAGGGCGGCACACCACGCAGGTTCAGTCGGAGGGTTGTAGATCGGCGTTGCGTTGCTGGGCGTCGTGGAGTTGGTCTTCGAGGGTGATGATGCGGCAGGCCGCGTCGATCGGGGTGCCCTGGTCGACCAGTTCGCGCACGCGTGCGGCCACGCGTAGTTGGTGGCGGGAGTAGCGGCGGTGCCCGCCGGCGGAACGCTGGGGCTGGATCAGCCCGTTCTCGTCAAGGCTGCGCAGGAAACCCTGGGTCGTGCCCAGCATGTCCGCGGCCCGGCCCATGGTGTAGCCGGGGTAATGCTCATCATCGAACTTGTCGCCCGCGCTCGGCGCGGGCGCGTCGGACTGGTCAGGGATCATTCGACCTCCGCATCACGAAGGCCCCTGGGTGCCGTGTACGGCACCCAGGGGCCTAGGGGTTTGGGTTTCACCATTGTCAGCCGACAGTGAGATCGGCGTTCCGTACCCGCACTGATCGATCAAGAACCCGATCGCGCGGGGATCGCGTGTCAGTAACCGAGAACCACCTACCAATCCGATGGGCCTGCGGTACCCGCCCGGCGCAAAGCAGCCATGGCGGGCGATCCAATGATGCGCCCTCTCCCTTCTTTCCAGTGTTTTCCTATCGGATACCGCTACGGACGTCACCCGACCGGAACCTCTTACCAAAATCGGTCCCAGCACCGGTGGCGCCGCTGATCGGGTGCGCCAGAACCCCTGTGTTGCTTGGCTCCGGCGCACCCGACCGCCTTCTTCACTACTTGCGTACCTATTTTCTTGCGCTAGCTCGCCAGGACCGACACTTCTTCGATCACTTCTGCCCTGGCCCGGTCGCCGGTCGGAGCCCGTACTGCTCGGCTCCGTGCCTCGACGACCGTCTTGTCTCGCTTCGCGGGTAGTTCCGTCCTCTCCCGCGTCTGCACGACGTTGTCTCTCTCGCTACGACCAGAACACTACACACGCCTGGCGCCGAATGTCTACTCCGGCCGCCATAGATTTTCTCCGGGGTGTCGCCGGTGCCGGCGCGACGCCGACGGTTTGCCCCCGAACGCGGTCGCTCCGGACGACGAGCGCGCGGTGGCAGTGGGTCAGGCGCTGCGCAGGGCGAGGGCCGCGAGCAGATCCCGGCCCCGCTCGGCGGTCGGTGGCTGGCACAGCACGTCGTAGTGGCCGGCGACCAGCTGGCTGTGCGAGGCGAAGTTCCGTTGACCGTGCGTCGGGGCGAACCGCATCGCGGCCGAGGCCATGCCGGTCGCGATGCCGGCGGCGAGGCCGATCGCGATCGGCGCCATCCCGGAGCCCGCGGTGAACATGCTCAGCAGCAGGCCGACGAACAGACCGAGCCACGCACCCGACATCGCTCCCGCGGCCAGCACGCGCCGCCAGGTCAGGTGGGCGTCGATCCGCTCGACAAGCAGTGGGTCCACACCGACGATCGCGACACCCTCGAGCGGGAAGTCGTTGTCAGCCAGGTGGTAGACGGCCTGTTGTGCCTGCTTGTAGGTGTCGTAGGAGCTGATCGGCCAGCCACCGGGCAACGTCGGCAGCCGCGAAGCCGCCTGGGTCTGTGTGAACGCCTTCGTCATTTTGTCCCACCGTCCGGGACACGATTCATGTCCACTACGAGTGACAACGCCGATCTGGCCCGGATGGTGCCGAATATCGAATATTCACAGACAATTCTCAGGGCGTCGTCGGCCGCCGTGATGTTTCAGCAGCTCCGTGCGTGGGTAATACCTCTCGTGGAGTCCTTCGGGGCACCACTTTGCGTCCCCAGTCCCCGGGCGCGGGAATTTGACCGCCGAGATTGGTTGACCATGAGTACTGCTATCGCCCCTGCCCGGGCCGAAAACCGAACACCCGAGCCGATGCTGGCTGGTGAGAAGACCCGGTTCGAGAACTTCCTGGTGAAGTTGTTCGCGGTGGTGCCGTTGCTGGCGGTGGCCGCGGCGGTGCCGCTGGCGTGGGGGTGGGGACTGTCCTGGACCGACATCGGGCTGGCCGCGGGGTTCTACTTCCTCACCTGCCTGGGCGTGACGGTCGGGTTCCACCGCTACTTCACCCACGGCGCGTTCAAAGCCAACCGGGCGCTGCGGATCGCGCTGGCCGCGATCGGCAGCATGGCCATGCAAGGCCCCGTGATCGGCTGGGTGGCCGATCACCGCCGCCACCACGCCTACGCCGACCGCGAGGGCGACCCGCACTCGCCGTGGCTGTTCGGCACCTCGGCCGCCGCGCTGGCCAAGGGGTTCTGGCACGCCCACATGGGCTGGATGTTCGGCCGCGACAAAACCAACCCCCGCCGCTTCGCCCCCGACCTGCTCGCCGATGACGACATCACCCGCGTCGACAAGCTCTTCCCGCTGCTGACCGTGGCCACGCTGCTGACCCCGGCCCTGCTGGGCGGGCTGATCACGATGTCCTGGTGGGGTGCGCTGACCGGGTTCTTCTGGGCCGGGCTGGTCCGCGTCGCGCTGCTGCACCACGTGACCTGGTCGGTCAACTCCATCTGCCACATGATCGGCGAGCGGCCCTACGCCGCCCGCGACAAGTCCGCGAACTTCTGGCCGCTGGCGATCCTGTCCTGCGGTGAGTCCTGGCACAACTCGCACCACGCCGACCCCACCGGCGCCCGCCACGGCGTGGGCCGCGGCCAGATCGACATCTCCGCCCGCCTGATCTGGATCTTCGAAAAACTCGGCTGGGCCACCCAGGTCCGCTGGCCCCGACCCGAACGCTTCGCCAAACTGGCCAACAAGCCGGCGTGACCCTCGGATAGCCGCTCGCCACGACCATCCACTGGATGCGGTGCGACTCCGATCATGTGCGTCGTCGGGGTAGGTCGTTGTCGGCCGGGTGGATGTCGCCCATGCCGGTGCCGACGAGCCCCGCATACGGCCGGCCCGCCCGGTCGACCGCGAGCATGTGCAGGGTGAACCAAGGTGGCCTGCGGCCCGTGACGTCGATCAGGTTCAAGTGGCCGGCCAGCTCGAAAACGGTGCGGAGGGCGGTCATCGTGCTGACCCGGTCGGGGTCGGATTCGGGCGACAGGCCTTCCAGCGTGATGTCGAGCTGGTCTTGATCGGACTTGATGTCGACTCGCACCGAGGCCTGGGCCGGGAATTCCCCCAGGTCGCGGAGCTCGCCCACCTCGTGCAGGAGGCGGGCCGCGATGGCGGGCAAGGTGTGCGCGACCTCGAGCTGGTCCGCTCCGGTGATGAACAGTCCCGGTTCACCGAGGCTGATGGTCCCGTCCGCTGGTGGTGGGACGTCGCGGTATCCAGGTTCATCGTGCATTCCGACCTCCAGGGTCCGTCGTGCGCCCTGTGGGTGAGAGGCGAACTGGTTCGTTTGCGTTGGGTCATGCCCGGCGGGTGCGTGCGACGGCGAAGAGCAGGCCGCCGAGGGCGATGAGCAAGGCACCGACCGCGATCAGGGGAGCGAGCAGCGAGCTGGTTCCGGTGTAGGCGAGGTCGGACGGTCCCGTGGGGCCGTTCGTGCCGTGGTGCCCGCCGCCGCCGCCGTTGCCGTGGTGGTGGGTGGGCCGGGTGACGCCGGGCGTGCTCCTGGTGGTGGGAGTTACGTCGGTACTCGACGTCGTGGAGCCGGTCGACGTGGTGGTCGAGCTGCCGGTGGTTGTGCCGGTGGTGGTGGTGCCGGTGGTGGTGGTGCCGGTGGTCGTGGTGCCGGTGGTCGTGGTGCCGGTGGTCGTTGTCGTGTCAGTGGTGGTCGTGGTGGTGCCGGTAGTTGTGGTGGTTTCGGTGGGCGTCGTCGTGGTGGTCTCGGGCGTCGTGGTGGTGGTCTCGGGCGTTGTGGTGGTGGTCTCGGTGGGTGTGGTTGTGGTGTCGGTGGTTGTGGTGGTCTCGGTTGGGGTCGTGGTGGTCGTCTCGGTCGGCGTGGTGGTCGTGGTGGTCGGGGTCGTGTCGCAGCCGGGAGTGGTGAACGTGTCGTCGTCCAGGGTTACCGCGCCGTTGCGGGCGAGCGCGCGGCCCTGGACGTCGGTGCCCGTGGTGACGGTGATCGAGGTCAGCGCCATGATGGTGCCGGTGAAGTCGGAGTGGGTGCCCAAGGTGGCGGAGCTGCCGACCTGCCAGTAGACGTGGCAGCCTTGCGCGCCGTTGACCAGGTTGACGTCGCTGGCGGACGCGGTGATCAAGGTGGACGACGCCTGGAAGATCCAGACGGTGCTCGGGTCGCCTTGGGCGTCCAGGGTCACGGTTCCGCTCAGCGCGAGCGGGCCGCTGGCCTGGTAGACGCCGCCTACCAGGGTGAGACCGACCAGGTCGGCGGGCACGTTGGCGGTGGGTGCCCGGCCGGCCGCGTCGTTGTAGGCGGTGGTGAGGTCGAGCTGCGCTTGCGCGGCCGGGGCGTCGCCGGCGTGGATGGCGCCACCGGCGGTGCCAGGCGGGAAGCCGACGATCGCCGTGCCGGGGCTGACGCCCAGGCTCGCGTCCAGGGTGCTGGGACCGGTGTTGGTCACGGTTTGGCCGCCCAGCACCGAATAGGACCCCGCGGTACCCAGGCCCACCGGCGCGGTCGCGGCAAAAGCGCGGGGCGAGGCCGGCAGCACACCGGTGAGGAAGAGCAGGCCTGCGATCGTCGAAATCGCGGCTGTCGCGCTCCACCGGACACGGCGGGTCCAGCTGGAGGTTCTGTTGGCGGGCTTGCCGTCCATGCGCATTGCCTCCATCGATCACGAGCGATCGAGGAACGGCGGGGACCGGGCCGTTGACTCGTAAACCATTGCGCGCCACCGCCGGTACGAGATGACTCAATGGACGGTCGTCGCTTACCTTGCACGGTAACCCCGTCAACCGGTAAGGCCGGACCGACGGCTGCAATCCACCCGAACGTGTATCGCCCGCCCCAACGTCGCTACCTTCAGTAGCCAGAGTGGACAGTCGGCGGCAGAAGTCGTCGAGGAACTGCTCACGGCGACAATAGGGAGTTTCTCAGCCAAGCTGCCGAATCCGGTGTAGATCACCTGCCTGGCCGAACCCCTCTTTCAACTCCACCCGGCGGTACGGCCCGCGATGGGTGACAACGAGGGGTTGACGTTGACAACCCAGGGTTGACAAGATGGTCGGGTGAGCAAGCACAGGGTGGTCGTCGGCGAAAGAAGGCCGCGGCGGTGAGACGCAGGGGTGTGCTGTACGACGTGGGCCGGGTGCTCGGCTTCAACTGGCGTCCCGTGTTCGATCCGCGGGTCGTCCGTCGTGAACTGGAGATCATCAGGGACGACCTCGGCTGCAACGCCGTCAAGATCTGTGGTCGCGACGTCGACCGCCTCACCGTCGCCGCCGAGCACGCCCTGGCGCTGGGTTTGGAGGTGTGGTTCTCGCCCGAGCTGTGGGATCAGGGCGTCGAAGCCACGTTGGCGCACATCGCCGCGGCGGCCGTGGCGGGCGAGCGGCTTCGTCGCCGTTGGCCTGATCGGCTGGTGTTCAGCGTGGCCACGGAATCGACGCTGTTCATGCGCGGCATCATCAAGGGGCGGACCTTCCTCCGGCGGCTCGCGAACGTCCACGAGGAGATCCGAGCCGGCCGGCACCGCGCGCCGCTGGAAGCGTTCCTGACGCGTGCCACACGCCAGGTCCGCGACGTGTTCGGTGGTCCGATCACCTATGCCTCGTTGCCCTTCGAACGCGTCGACTGGGACCTGTTCGACATCGTCGGCGTCGATCACTACCGGGACGCCCGGTCCGGCCCGCGCTACCTCGACACGCTCGAGCGGTTGTCCGCCCACGGCAAACCCGTCGTCGTCACCGAGTTCGGCATGCGTACCTACCGAGGCGCCGACCGCGACGGCAAGCTGGGTACCGGCATCACCGACTGGAAAACCGTTGCCCTCCACCAGCTCCCGCTCGTCGGCCGGCTCGTCCGTCCCCGCCTGGTAAAAGGCGATCACGTCCGCGACGAGGGGTCGCAAGCCACGAGGATCGCCGAGGACCTGACGATTCTCGAGGCCGCAGGCGTCGACGGTGCGTTCGTCTGCCAGTTCGTCGAGCCGTTGTCGTGCTACAGCCCTGATCCCCGGTACGACCTCGACATGGGGGCGCTGAGCCTGGTCAAGACCTACGCCGGCGGGCGCGGGACGACCTACCCGGACATGGCCTGGGAGCCCAAGGAATCGTTCCACGCCGTCGCCCGCTTCTACGGCAACCGGCCCGACGGCCGTGTGTCCATCTAGGGTGGATACATCGGACTGGTCGACGCGGTGGCGGATGGCTTGGGTCAGGGGGAGCGCGATGGGTCGAGGTCGGGTGGTCGCTGGGCTGGTGTCGCTGCTGGTCCTGGCGGTTTCCGGGTGCAAGACGACCGAGACCGGCACGCCCCAGCCCACCGGCGGCGTCACCGGCGGTCCCGCGGCCTTCGCGCCGTTGGTCTACTTGGCACACGACGAGGACCACGAGCCCGGCGACGCGAGCGAGTTCATCCGGCGGTCGACGCTGAAGTGGTCGCACGCCGAGCCCTGCAAGGACGAGACGATCGCCGTCCACCCGGCCGAGAAGGACCTCGCGACGCCAGGCAAGTTCCAGGCACGCAAAGCCAACAAGGACACGTGCAAGCCGGAAGGCCCGGTCTACACGACCACGCAGGCGACGCGGCCGTACTCCGGCGACTTCGGCCGGGAAGGCTTCTTCCTGACGTCCGATGTGGACAACAACGGCGAAGGTGGACCCGATCCGGTTTACCTGCAGGACGTGCCGGGCGACGGGGAGAACAAGGGCTTGACCGGCCACGTCTACTGGTTCTTCTACCCGTGGAACGAGTCCACCGTGCCGGGCGGTGGCCACGGTGGCAACCACGAAGGCGACTGGGAGCGGATCACCGTCGTCACCAGAGGCGACCAGCCGGTGCGCGTGGTGTATTCACAGCACGACACCAAGTGCGCGGTGGACTGGGCCGACGTCGAGAAGCAGGACGGCCACCCGGTCGTCTACGCGGCCGAGGGCTCGCACGGGTCCTACCCGAAACCGGGCGGCTACTCGATCCCCAAGGTGCCGTTCCCGGACCACGCCGACCGGGGCAAGCAGTGGCGCACGTGGGAGCAGGTGCGTGCGGTCGAGAAGCAGCCGTGGTGGGGTTACGGCGGCGGCTGGGGTGACGTCGGCGCGCCGATCGAGATCGGGGAGCTCGGCAAGCACCAGACCGGTCCGGCCGGACCGATGCCGCCCGAGGTCCGGGACATGCGCCCGGAGGTGTTCCGCACGGCGCCGTGCCCGGCACCGCTGGAACCGACCGCGACGCCTGGACCAGCACCGACCGGCCAGGACCAGGAGCCGACCGCGGTGTCGCCGGAGAAGTACCACCACCGGGTCGGCTCGCTCGACTTCTACTTCTTCACCTCGCCGGACGACCAGTATTCCTGCGCCATCGTCGCGGAGCAGGCGCTGTGCCAAGGCGGAACGAAGCCGGTGCCGCCTCGGCCCGCCAGTTGCAACCCGGACATCACCTGGGGTTACGGCATGTCGGTCGGATCGGACGACAAGGTGGACTTCATCTGCGCCGGCGGCATCATGTACGGGCCAGCCGATCGGTCGCCGGGACCGCAGGACCGCCTGCCGTCTGGCAAGACGCTCACCACGCTCGGCTTCACCTGCGCGGCCACCGGCGATTCGGAGCTCCGCTGCACGCACGACGCCTCCGGACACGGGTTCCGCATCGCTCCGGACTCGAACGAGAAGTTCTGAGGCTGTCGACCGGGTCACCGAGGCGGCCGAGCACTGCGATCACGTCGCGGGGCGCGGGCGGGCCGCCGGAAGAATTGTCGGAAGAAATGCGGGAGGTAAAGTTCGGGTTCATTCCAGGCTGTTGCCTTTCTGATAACGGCTTTCCATCGGGCTCGGCCGTTCGGCCTAGTCGGCTACGCTGTACGGCTGCGGGTTAGTTGCCGTAGGGCAAAGATGATTGACGAGTCGATGATTTCGGTTTCAACTTGTTTAAATCCTGCCTTGGGGCTGTTGTGCGTAGTCTGTTCGGCGGAATGTGAAACTGCCTCAGCTTCGGTTGGCCGGCTTCTTCGTTCGTCCTTGCCAGAGCCTGCGGCGGTGCTAGCATGCTGCGGGTGCTGGTTGTGGGGTCAGGGGCCTGGCGGCGAGGGTGTAGCGTTTGTGCGCGCGCCTTTTCGCCGGTTTCGGGCACCGAATTCCACCGTCCGCGCCTTGGATCGCCGTCTTTTATCGGACCTGTTCGAATGCGCTTGCGAGGCGCCTTTCAGGCTCGCGCAACCGGTCGTTCGGGGGTTTGTGCATGCAGTTGAGAATCCTGGGCGCGGTGGAATTGCTGGCCGGGCGATTACCTGTCAAGGTGGGCGGTCCCAGGGAGCACATCGTGCTGGCCGCGCTCGCCCTCAACGTCAACCGCGTGACGTCGATCGAGCACCTCATAGACGCCGTTTGGGACGACCAACCGCCGTCGACCGCACGCGGTCAGATCCAGGGCTGCGTCTCCGCGCTCCGCAAGTTGTTCAGCGAGAGCGATCAGCCCGACGCCATCAGCACCCGGTCGGCGGGTTACGTCCTCAACCTCGGCCCCGAGGATCTGGACAGCGAGCACTTCGGCCAGCTCGTGGCCCAGGCCCGGGTGGAAGCCGACGCCGAGCGCAGCGAAGAGGCGGCCGACACCCTGCGCACCGCGCTCGACCTGTGGCGCGGGCCCGCGCTGGACGGCGTCCGCAGCGAGCTGGTGCGCCGCGGCGCGGCCAAGCTGGAGGACGCCCGGCTGTCGGCCATCGACGAGCGGGTCCGGCTCGACCTCGAGCTCGGCCGCCACCGGGAGATCATCGGCGAGCTGCGCGCGTTGTCGGCCGAGTACCCCTTGCGGGAACAAATCTATTGCTTTCTCGCGCTCGCGTTGTACCGTTCCGGAATGCCGGCCGAGGCACTGGAAACCTGTCGGCGGGCCAGGAAGACGCTCATCAACGAGATGGGCATCGAGCCCGGCCAGGAATTGCGTGAGCTCGCCCAGGCCCTGCTCAACCGGTCGCCCTCCCTCGACGTGCCGGCCGGCAACAACCGGACAAACCAGAAAGACCAGCACGCCAGCCCCCGGCAGTTGCCCAGCAGCATTGCCGACTTCATCGGGCGTGAACACCAGGTCGTCGAGATAACGAAGTTCCTCGCCAACCCGGAGAGCACCCATTCGGCGCGGTTCGCGGTGCCGGTCGCGGTCATTTCCGGCCGGGGCGGGATCGGGAAGTCGACGCTGGCCCTGCGGGTGGCCCACGAGCTGAGCGACGCCTACCCGGACGGCCACATCTACGTCGACCTGCACGGTCCCGGTGGATCGGCCACGGTTCCCGCCTTGCTGGCCCGGTTCCTGCGGGCCCTCGGCGTGAGCGGCTCGGGCATCCCCACCGACACCGAGGAACGCGCCGAGCTCTACCGCAGCAAGCTCGCCGGCAAGCGGCTGCTGCTCGTGCTCGACGACGTCACCTGTGAGAGCCAGGTGCGGGCCCTGCTGCCCGGCAGCCCCTCCTGCGCGGTCATCGTGACCAGCAGGCGACGGCTGTGCGGCCTCGCCGGTGCGCACCCCGTCGAGCTCGACGCCTTCGACGAGCTCGCGTCGATGGAGCTGCTGGCCCGGATCGTCGGCGACGCAAGGCTGCAGGCCGAGCCGGAAGCGGCGCGCGAGCTGGTCAAGTACTGCGGTGGGCTGCCGGTCGCGCTGCGGATCGCCGGTGCCCGGCTGGCGTCGCGGCCGCACTGGCGCATCGCCCAGCTCGCCCGCCGGCTCAAGGACGAGGTGCACCGACTGGACGAGTTCAGCCACCAGGGCCTCGAGCTGCGCTCCAGCATCGGGTTGAGCTACCGCAGCCTCACCGAGCCCGCGCAGCGGCTGTTCCGGCTGATGTCGCTGATCCAGGCGCCGGACTTCCCGGCGTGGGCGGCCGCCGCGTTGCTCGACATGGACCTGACCGACGCCGAGGACCTGCTGGAAAGCCTGGTCGACGCGCAGATGCTCGACACCGTCCAGGGGCCCACCGACCGCACCAGGTACCGGTTCCACGACCTGATCCGGGTGTTCGCCAAGGAGCAGGCGCTGGCGGTGGAGTCGCCGCAGGAGCGGTGCGCCGCGGTGGTCCGGGTGCTCGGGGGCTGGCTGGACCTCGCCGAACAGGCGCACCGCAGCGAGTACGGCGGCGACTTCACGATCCTGCACGGCAGCGCGCCGCGCTGGCACGTCGCCGACGCGGGCGAGCCGACGCCCACGGACAACCCGCTGGAATACCTCGAAGGCGAGCGAGCGGGCCTGATCGCCGCCGTGCGCCAGGCCGCGACCGAGGACCTGGCCGAGATGTGCTGGGACCTCGCGCTCAGCGCGGTGAGCGTGTTCGAGGTCAAGGGCTACTTCGACGACTGGCGCGAGACCTCGCAGCTGGCACTGGATACCGCCCGGCGCGCGGGCAACCGCACCGGCGAGGCCGCGATGCGCTACTCGCTCGGGACGCTGAGCATGGTCCGCAAGCAGTTCACCGCGGCCAGCAGGCACTTCGACGCCGCGATGGAACTCTTCGAGGCCGACGGCAACGTGCACGGTCAGGCGCTGGTGCTGCGCAACGCGGCGGTGGTGGACCGGTTCCGGGGCGACCTGGAGGCGATGAACGCGAAGTACGAGCGTGCCCTCGCCAGCATCCGCACCGTCGGCGACCTGGTCGGTGAGGCCAACGTGCTGCGCAGGATGGCGAAGTTCCGCATCGACGAGGGCCAGACGACGGCGGCGAGCGATCTGCTGGACCAGGCGCTCACGCTGTGCCGCCGGGCGGACTACCGCAGGGGACAGGCGCAGGTGCTGTCCACGTCGGCGGACCTGTACTTGTCCACCGGCGAGCTCCAGCGGGCGCGCGGTGCGCTCACGGATGTGTTGTGCACGGTGCGCGAGATAGGTGACCGCACCGGCGAGGCCCACGCGCTCTACGGGCTCGGTGTGGTGCGGCGGCGCGAAGGTCGGCTGGGGAGTGCGGAGACGACGCTGGCCCAGGCGGTGGCCGTGGCCGAGGAGGTCGGCGACCGGATGATCGAGGCCCAGGCCCGCTACCTGCTCGGTGATCTCGCGATCGCTCGCGGTGAGGCCGGCAGCGCGGCGAGCCACCTGGAACGCGCGAGCGCGACGTTCGCCGATCTGGGGGCCGCGTTGTGGCACGCCCGGACGCTGCTGTTGTTGTCCGAAGTGGACCAGTGTGCCGGTGACGTCGGCAAGGCGGGCAGCAGCCTGGACGCGGCGGCCGAACTGCTGACGGGGATCGAGTCCAACGAAGCGCTGCGACTGCTCGAGCAGCTGCAGATCGCCAGGTCCGCTTTGGCCGGTGCAACCGTCGGAACCGGCCGGTCGGACCAACCGTGACGCGCTGACCGGGCCAGCGCGTCCGTGCGTTGACGCGTCGGCGCGTTACGGCGTCGGCGAGCCGGAGCCCTTGCCGTTGTGGCAGTCCCACGTCGAGTCGGCCACCGTGACCGAGCTCGGCGTGGCCAGCGCCGTCAGGCACAAACAGGCCACGATGCCGGCGATGATCGAACCGATCTTCTTCTTCATGCCTGCGTCCCCTCATGCGGGTCTCGATGCCGGCCGCCTGTGGTCGGCCGATGATCAGAGTTCACACGACCCCGCTTCTGATTGGTTACCCATTCGCTTCTGATGGACGGGAAGGACGGAAGAGGCGATCGGAAGCGGTTGGGAAGCGGGCCGTCCGACGATCGGCGCCGGAAAAGGTGTCGGACGCGGAGGCGGGATGCGCATGTCGGGATCGGTGCACCGGCTCAGCGATCGCGACGTCTGCCGCGCGCTCGAGTCGCTCGATGCGGTGGAGCTGGTGGCCCGTGAGCTGATCGGGGCTGACCTCGGCACGGGAGTCGGCACGGGCGCAGGCGGGCTGCGCCGCACGAAGAACGTCGATGGCGACACGATCTTGCACGAGGCCGGGACCGACGCGCTGTGCGTACTGCCGACGGAGTCGGTGCGGCGGGTCCGGACCGCGGCGGTGACCGCGCTCGCCGTGCGCGCGCTGCAGGCTCCCGGCGTGCTGACCGCGGCGCTGATCGGCTCCGCCGCGGCGGTGCGGATGCAGCTGGCCGTGATCGGGCGGCGGGTGCGCGACATCGGGCACGTCGCGGTGTGCGTGCCGCGGGCCGACCAGGCGTCCCTGGTCGAGCCGAGCATGCGCGCGGCGTTGGAGCGCAGCGGCACGGTGCTCACCGAGACGACAGATCCGCGCCGGGCCGCCTCCGGCGCCAACGTCCTCGTCGTGGCCGGCGTCGCCGCCGACCGGTTCGAGCTCGGCCGCCCGCGCCAAGGTCAGCTGGTGGTGCACGCCACCGACGGCGAGCTGCCCGACGCCGTGCTCGACGCGGTCGACCAGGTGTACGTCGACGACCTCGCGCTGCTGGCGGGCAACCGCGACCGCAAGGTCGTGCGCGCCCACCTCGACGACGCGCCGGTGCGGTCGGCGTCCTACGAGGGCTGGCACCGCCACGACCACCGGTGGCGGACCCAGCGGCGGATCGAGGCGGGCCTGCGCCAGGTGCTGACGGCGCAACACCCAGGGCGCACGCACGGCGACGACATCCTGCTGGTCGAGCTGCTCGGCGCCGCAGCGGCGAACCGCAAGAGCGGCAGTGGGATCGGCACTGGGATCAGCAGTGGGATCAGCACCGGGCTGGCCGCCGGCCTGCGGCAGGCGGCGATCGAGCAGGGCCTCGGCACCCAGCAGACGAGCAAGTCCAGACCGAAGTTCGAACAGTAGGGAGACATCCCATGCAACCGGTGACGGTATTACGCCCCCAGGTTCCGATGCTCGACGAGGACCGGATCGCCCAGGTCTACCGCTACGTGGTGGGCCACGAGGGCCGGATCGACTCGGCCGAGCGGATGGCCGAGGAACTGCGCATGTCCCGGCACGAGGTGCACGCGGCCATCGAGGACCTCGTCGAGAGCCGGTTGCTGCGCAGCCGCGTCGTCGGCAGCGGCTTCGAGCTGGTCGACCCGGAGGTCGCCGCCGCCGCGCTGATCTCCCCGATGGAGCGGGAGATCCACCAGCGGCGCGAGCGCATCGCGCAGATCCGCCAGCGCATCGACAACTTCCGCCGCGACTACGTCGACTCGGCGCGCTCGACGTCGGGCTCGCAGGTGGACCAGGTGGTCGGCGCCACGGAGGTGCGCGGCCTGGTCAAGCTGGCCGCCGACACGTGCCGGCAGGAGGCGCTGGTGCTGCAGCCGTGCAAGTTCGACGACGAGGGCCTCGACGACCTCTTCGGCGTCTGCCAGGGATTGCTCGAACGTGGGGTGACCGTCCGGATCGCGTGCCTGCACCGCGGCCGCGCCGTGCTGACCTCGCGGATGCGGCTGAAGAGCCTGATCGAGGCGGGCGCGGTGGTGCGCACGGTCAGCCAGCTGCCGCGCGCCGCCGTCGTGTTCGACCGTTCCCTCGCGGTGCTGTTCGGCTGCTCGGACGAGCCCGCGGTGGCCTCGCGGCTGCAGGACCCCGAGGTGGTGCGGTTCCTGCTGGCCATGTTCGACCACGTGTGGGACGGCGCCATCGCGCTGGACGGGTTCGAGTCCGGCTACGCCGACGTGGCGGACGACCTGATCCAGACCATCGCCGGGCTGATGGCGCAGGGCCACACCGACGAGGCGATCGCCCGCAAGCTCGACATGTCGGTGCGGACAACGCGGCGCCACATCGCCACCCTGATGCGCGACGTGGACGCGGTGAGCCGGTTCCAGGCCGGGGTCCAGGCGGCCCGCCGCAACCTGGTGCACACCAGCTAGTTCTTTGCCCCGCAACGGGTTCGAGTGAAGAAGAGGCGTGATGATGGCCGGTGGGACGGTTTTGGTCGAATGGTTTCTCCGCGGCTTGCGCCGCAATGGTGACGGCAGCGCGCTGCGGCTCGGTACCCGCAGCTCCAGCTACCGCCAGTTGCACGAGCACGCGTCGGCGCTCGCCGGTGACGTCGTCGGCGCCTGCGGCGGTTCGCCGCGCCGGGTGGGCCTGCTGGCCACCGGCAGCGAGCGCGCGTACGCCGGGGTGATCGCGTCCGGGTACGCCGGCGCCGCGGTCGTGCCGCTCAGCCCCGGGTTCCCGGCCGAGCGGACCCGGCAGATGATCGAGGCGGCGGAGCTCGACGCGGTGATCGTCGACGACGCGGGCCAGGCGGTCGTGGCCGAGCTCGGCGACGCGTTGCGCGACATCCCGGTGATCGGCGATCCGGTCGGCAAGCCGCTGGCCGAGCCGTTGCTGGCCGAGTCGGAGGACATCGCCTACATCCTGTTCACCTCGGGATCGACCGGGCGGCCCAAGGGCGTTCCGGTGTCGCACGGCAACATCGGCGCCTACCTGGACTTCGTGCACGACCGCTACGAGTTCGGCCCGGCCGACGTCTTCTCCCACACGTTCGACCTGACCTTCGACCCGGCCATGTGCGACCTGTTCGCGTCGTGGGGCAGCGGCGGGGTCGCGGTCTCGGTGCCCCAGCACGCCTACGCCTCGCTCGCCCGGTTCGTCGCCAAGCACGAGATCAGCGTGTGGCACTCGGGGCCGACGGTGATCTCCCTTGTCCGCCGGGTCGGCGGGCTGTCGGCCGGCTGCTTCCCGTCGCTTCGGCTGAGCCTGTTCTGCTCGGAACCCCTGCTGGCCGCCGACGCCCTCGACTGGTCGGCCGCGGCCTGCAACGCCATCCTCGACAACACCTACGGCCCGACCGAGACGACCATCACCTGCACCGTGCACCGGTTCGACCCGCGGACCTCACCGGGGCGCAGCGTCAACGGCGTCGTGCCGATCGGCGCGATCTACCCGGGCAACGAGTGCCTGGTCCACGACGCGGACACCGGGACCGCGGCGGCCGAGGGGGAGTTGTGCGTCGCGGGGAGCCAGGTGTTCCCCGGCTACCTCGACCCCGCCGACGACGAGGGCCGGTTCCTGACCTTCGAGGGCCGTCGCTGGTACCGGACCGGCGACCTGGTGCGGTGCCTGGACGGCGGCGAGTACGCCTGGCTCGGTCGCACCGACCACCAGGTGAAGATCCGCGGGGTGCGCATCGAGCTGCCCGAGGTGGAGCACGCGGTGCGCCGGCTCGCCGGGGTGCGCCAGGCGATCGCGGTCGCGTCGCAGGGCAACCTCCTGGTGTTCTGCGTCGGCGACGAGCGCCCGACGAGCGTGCTGGCCGCCGAGTTGCGTGAGTTCCTGCCGCAGGCGCTGGTGCCGCACCGGTTCGTGTTCGTCGACGAGCTCCCGCTCAGCACCAATCGCAAGATCGACCGCAAGGCGCTGGCCGTGCGCGCGGACGAGCTGGTCGCGGCCGGGACGCCCGGATGAGCGCGCGCGCCGTTCGCGAGGCCGACCTGTGCTGGGGGCAGCGGTACCACTGGCTGCGTTACCTCGACGTGCCGGAGCACGCGCGCCACGACGTGCACATCGTGGTGCGTGGCCCGTTGCCTGAAGGCGTGACGACCGCCGCCTTGCGCACCGCATTGACGATGCTGGTGCGCAGGCACGAGGCGCTGCGCACGGTGTACGACGCGCAGGCGCACCCGTGGCCGCGCCAGCGCGTGCTGGCGCCGGCGCCGGTGCCGCTGCACGAGGCGACCACCGACGACGACGGCACACCCGGCCCCGCCGCCGTGGTGCGCGAGCTGACCGTCCGGAACTTCGACCTGGCCGAAGAACTGCCGGCCCGCGCTTGCGTGGTGACCACCGGGGGCGTGCCGCGCCAGCTGGTGCTGGTGCTCAACCACATCGCGTTCGACGACTGGAGCATCGACGCGTTCCGCAAGGAGCTGACCGCGGTGCTCACGGCCATGGCCGAGCGCAGGCCCGCGGCGCTCGCGCCGGTCACGCACCAGCCGGTCGACCTGGCCGCGCACGACGCCGCCCGGCCGCGCGCGAGCGTGGCCGCGGCGCTCGAGCACTGGCGGGCCGAGCTCGCCGCGCTGCCCGCGGACGTGTTCGCGACCCGGCGCCGGAACCTGGAAGCCGGTGACACCACGGCCTACAGCGCGGCCCTGACGTCGCCCGGTTTGCTGCCGATCGTGCGGGACATTGCCGGGCGGCACAACACGTGGACCTCCGCGGTGCACCTGGCCGCGTACGTGGCCGTGTTCGCGGCCTACACCGGGGCGGCGGTCATCGCGCCGCAGTGGCTGACCAGCCACCGCGAGGCCGGCCCGCACATGTCGGTGCTGACGTGCATGTTCTCCCCGGCGCTGGTGCCGGTCGCGGTCGACGACGACCCGTCGTTCTCGGTGGTGCTCGCCCGGGTGATCGCGGCCACCGAGGCGGCGAAGGCGAACGCGAACGTGCCCTACGACGAGATCATCGAGCTGACCGCGGCCGAGAGCTTCCGCCGTGGCCAGCTCGTGCGTACCGCGTCGGAACTGAACTTCCTCAACTACGCGCCCCGCTCGTGCGGCGTGCGGCGCGACCGGTTCGCCTGGAACGCGCACCCGGCCGAGTGGGCCGAAGCGGGTACCGACACCTACACGAGGGTCTGGGAGTGGCAGGACGGGGTCACCCTCGGGCTGACCGCGATGGCCACGGTCATGGACGCGAACGCGGTGGAGCAGTTCCTGCGCGGGTACGTCGAACTGCTTGCGCTGCACGAGGATCCGGCGGTGGACCTGACGGTCGGCGAGCTCGCCGCGAAGATCGGGTTCGCGCCCGCCGGCGGCACTTCCGGGCGCACGGCGCTGGTCGGTGGCGACCTGGTGGACCTCACGGTCGTCGAGCAGGCGTTGTGCGCGCATCCGTCGGTTCGCGCGGCCGTCGTGGCGCTGGAAGAGGCCGGGCTGGTCGCACGGATCGCCGCGGCGGCCCCGGTCACGCCGGTGGAGCTGCGTGGTCTGCTGCTCGACGCCATGCACGACCGGCCCGGCGTGCGCTGCCCGGACCTGTTCGTGGTCGACGGGGCGGACCCGGTGTCCGGCAACGGTTTCCCGGCCGAGCCGCGGCCCGCCGCCACGGATGCCGAGCACGCGCTGGCCAAGGCGGTGGCCGAGGTGAACGAGCTCGACGTGGTCGACACGGCCGTCGGTTACCTGGCCGCGGGCGGGCGTTTGCTGCGCCTGCCCCGCGTGCTGTCGGCGTTGCGGACCGACGGCTGGGGCGGGATCACCGTGCGGGACCTGTCCGGTCTGCGTCCGCTGACCGCGGTGGCCGATCGGCTCAGCCGGGACCACTGACCGAACGCCTTCAGCCACAAAGGAAAAGCCGTAGGACCCGGACCGGGCCTACGGCTTTTCCATTGTGGGGTGGCGGTTGTCAGGTGTCGCGGGCGGGGAACCACTCCCAATCGGCGCCGGACTCCGGGACCGTCGAGCTGGCGACGGCCGCGGGGACCGGCGTCGTCGGCGGCTCGAACCAGGCGGTGGGCTCGCTGTGCTCGCGCCGCTCAGCAGGATCGTCTTCCTCGCCGTCGTCCTCGTGCAGACCGAACCGGGAGTACAGGACGCGCACGAACTTCGGCGCCCACCAGTTGTGCTTGCCCAGCAGCCGCATGGTCGCCGGCACGAGCAGCAGCCGGACCAGCACGGCGTCCAGGGCCAGCGCGACGAGCATGCCGACACCGACCATCTTGATGAAGGTGATGCCGGACATGGCGAACGCGCCGACCACGACGCACAGCAGCAGCGCGGCCGAGGTGATGATCCGGCCGGTGCGCTGCACGCCGACCGCCACGGCGGCGGTGTTGTCGCCGAGCCGGTCCCACTGCTCGCGCACCCGGGAGAGCAGGAACACCTCGTAGTCCATGGACAGTCCGAAGAGGATCGCCATCATCAGGATGGGCTGGCTCGCATCGAGGTAGCCGGTCGCGGTGAAGTCGAGCGGACCGGCCAGCTTGCCGTCCTGGAAGGTCCAGACCACCACGCCGAACGCGGCGCTGATGGAGATCACGTTCATCAGGATCGCCTTGAGCGCCACCACGACCGAGCCGAACGCCAGCGTCAACAGCACCAGCGTGACGCCGGCGACGAACAACGCCATCCAGCCGATCCGGTCGCTGATCTCGGCCAGTTGGTCGACGAGCACGGCGGTGGACCCGCCCACCATGACCTCGGCGCCGGGCGGGCGGGGCAGCCCGCGAATCCCGTCGACGACCTGCCGTGCCTGCGTGGAGTTGCGGTCGCCCGCGTAGTCGACGTTGAGCACGGTCGAGCTGCCGCGATGCGCGGACACGGTGGCCCCGTGGACGTCGGGCAGCGCCTCGATGCGGTCGGCGAAGGCGGTGACCTGCGGGCCGGCCGCCCCGCTGACCAGGACGACGATGGGATCCTGGTTGCCGCCGGGGAACTCGGTGCGGACGCGCTCGGAAACCACCCGGCTCTCGGTGTCGGCGGGCAGCACGCGTTCGTCGATGCCGCCGAACTGGACCTTGGTGATCGGGACGGCGAGCAGGAGCAGCACCGCGGCAACGCCGATCGTGTACATCGCGGGACGGCGCATGACGCTGTGCGCGATCCGCCCGAACACCCCGCCGCTTCCGTCGTCAGTCTTCTTGCCGCCCGAGGCATTCGCCACCGTGCCGGTCAGCGAGGGAACCCGGCGGCGGGCCCACGGCAGCCGCAGCGCGTCGATCCGCTTGCCGAGCACCGCGAGCATGGCTGGAAGGACGGTGAGGCTGGTCAGCATCGCGACCAGCACCGCGGCGGCGGCGCCGAGGCCCATCGAGCGCAACAGGATCTGCGGGAAGATCAGCAGCCCGCTGAGCGCGAGCGTGACCACCGCCCCGGAGATGGCGACCGTGCGCCCCGCGGTGGCCAGCGTGCGGGACACCGCCTGCTCGACCGGGTGACCGCGGTCGAGTTCCTCGCGGAACCGGCTGACGATGAACAGCCCGTAGTCGACGGCGAGACCGAGGCCGAGGATCGTGATGATGTTGATGGCGAACGTGGAGACGTCGGTGAACAGCGTGATCATCCGGACCGCGGTGAACGCGCCGATGATCGCGATGCCGCCGACCAGCAACGGCATCGCGGCCGCGACCAGGCTGCCGAAGATGAGCACCAGCAACACGAGCAGCACCGGCATGGCGATCATCTCGGCGTGCCCGACGTCGTCGCCGACCTGGCTGTCGATGCTCATGTTGATCGCGACCGAGCCGCCGACCTGCGTTCTCAGCCCGGTCGCGGGCAACAGGTCGGCCACTCGCCGCACGCCGGCGGCATCGGTGCCCTCGACCATCCGGATCGGCAGGTAGGTCGCGTGGTGGTCGGTCGAGAGCAGGGGCGGGGCCTGCGTCTCGTAGTACGTCGAGACGGCCTCGACGCTCGGGTCGGCGCGCAGCCGGGCCACCACGTCGGTCACCGCCTTGCGGAACCCCGGGTCCGTGGCCGCCATCGTGTCGCTGGAGTACAGCGCGACCAGGTGCGTGGCCTGCGAGCCGACCTCGTCGGTGATTCTGGTGACGATCCGCTGCGACTCGCTGTCCGGGTCGCTCAGGCTGGCGTCGCTGGTCATCGCCCCGAACACGCCCGTGCCCCACACACCGCCGAACACGAGGAATCCGGCGGCGGCGACCAGGACGAGCCAGCGCAGCCGGCTGACCACCGTTCCCCACCAGGCAAACATCGGCATCCTCTCCGTCATTCGATCTCGGTCACGCCGCCAGCAGCGGCGGCGCGGGCACGTCGTGCGGGAACAAGGTGTCCGGCAGGTCGTCGTGCGGCAGGGCGGGCAGGGCGCCGAGCGTGACGTCCTTGTTCGCCGAGGTGAGGACCATGCCGTGCACGACCGTGCGCAGGACGTCGATCAGCGCCTCGGCGTCGAGGACCCGGGGATCCGCGCGCAGCTGCAGCTGTGTCTGTCGGTTGTGGACGGTGATCCGGGTGTCGAAGGGCTGGCCGTACTGGCGGGCGCGCGGCGCCCACTGCAGCGAAGCGGGCCCCGGCTCGGCGTCCGCCGCGTCGCCGCCGAGGTCGAGGTAGTTGAACCAGCACGGGTACAGGTGGTTGAACCAGCAGTCGTGGCTCGCGGCGGCGGCGCTGTCACCGAGCCGCTCGGCCGCCATACCGGTGACCTTGTCGGTGTCGTAGCTCGCGTACCGGTAGGCCTTGACTGCCGCCCAGTGCGCGGCCCGGACGTGGTCGGCGAGCGTGGTCCGCGGGTCGGTGTCGAGCAGCACCGGCACGAGCTGGTTGAGCGTGCCGACCGTCTGCCGCAGCTCCGGGGCGAACCGGTTGGAGGCCATCAGGTTCAGCACGACGCGCTCGGTGCGCAGGTGCCGGGCGAGCCCGGCGGCGATCAGCGACAGCAGCACGGCGGGGGCGGTGACGCCCTGCGCCGCGGCGGCCTTGTCGGCCAGGTCGGTGAGCTCACGGGAGTGCAGGGTCACCTGGACCCGCTCGGCGGTGCCGCCCGAGGGCAGCGTGGGCAGCGCGGTCGGCAGCTCGGTGCCGACGAACTTGCCCCAATGGCGCTCCGCCGGCCGGTCGCGGCCGGCCCACGCCGCCTCGACCTGCCCGCACATCAGCTCCCGCGGCGAGACCGTCGGCGGCAGCTCCGCCGCGGGGTCCGCGGCCAGCGCGAAGAACTGGCGTTCCAGCTCCAATGTGGACCAGATGTCCAGGATCAGGTGGGAGAAGGCCAGCGACAGGAACATCGGCTCGCCGTACATGGTCACCAGCTCGCCGCGCCAGCACAGGCCGCCGGTCATCGGGATCGGTGTCGCGGCGAGCTCGCCGGTCATCCGTTCCGGTTCCTGGTAGTCGGTGATGACCTTCTCGGTGCGGGTGATCGGCAGGTCGATCCGCTCGTGCCTGCGCTGCGCCGGGACGCCGTCGTGCACGTGGTAGCTGGTGCGCAGCGGCTCGTGCCGTTCGACCAGCAGCCGCAGCGCCTGCTCGACCCGTTCGACGGGGATGCCGCGCAGGTCCCACGTCGCGGGGATGTTCGCTTCCTGGCGCCACGCGGCGGGGTAGGTCTCGATCTCGCGCCAGCTGTACAACTGCCCGTAGCTCAAGGGGACGTCATCGGTCACTGTTCTCTCCCTGTGCGATTGCCGAGTCGCCGGAAGAGGCAAAACCGCTATTGCCAGAAATTGGGCGACCTCTATATCCCTGCACGCTAGGTCGCGGCCGTCGCGGCGGCAACGCCGGGTCGTTGGCAGCTTGTTGCGGTCGTTAGTTGCCACTGTGGACCAGCGCATCCGCCTTGACCTCGAGAGCGGCACGACCAATCCTCTAGCAGGGGGAAATCCGGAAGCAAAAGTCGTGGCGGACATATTCATCCGGACCGGAGTTTTCGATTTGACGCTGAGGTGGGCACAGATGGATGCGCGGGCGAGTGAGCCGGTCGCGATTGTCGGCATGTCCTGCCGGCTGCCGATGGCCGACGATCCGAATGCTTTCTGGCAGCTGCTGCTCGCCGGTGCGGACGCGGTCACCGAGACGCCCCCGGGCCGCTGGCCCGGCGCGAGCGGCCCGGGCACCCGGCACGGCGCCTTCCTGAGCGGCATCGAGGCCTTCGACGCCGCCTTCTTCGGGATCTCGCCCCGTGAAGCGGCGGCCATGGACCCGCAGCAGCGGCTCACCCTCGAGCTGGCGTGGGAGGCGCTGGAGGACGCGCGCATCGCCGCCGACCGGTTGCGCGGCGAGCGGGTCGGCGTGTTCGTCGGCGCGATCGCGCACGACTACGCCACCCTGTCGGCCGCGACCCAGGCGGCACCGCAGAGCTACACCGGCACGCACCAAGCGCTGATCGCCAACCGCGTGTCGTACTTCCTCGGCCTGCGCGGGCCGAGCCTCACCCTCGACACCGGTCAGTCCTCGTCGCTGGTCGCGGTGCACCTGGCCGCCGAGAGCCTGCGCCGCGGCGACAGCGACCTCGCGGTGGCCGGCGGGATCAACCTCAACATCCTCGGCGGCACCACCGAGACCATCGACCGGTTCGGGGCGCTGTCCCCGCGCGGTCGCTGCCACACCTTCGACAGCCGCGCGGACGGCTACGTGCGCGGTGAGGGCGGCGGACTGGTCGTGCTCAAGGCGCTGGCCGCCGCGCAGCGCGACGGCGACCGGATCCACGCCGTCGTCCTCGGCGACGCGGTCAACAACGACGGCGGTGGCGACGGCCTGACCGCGCCGACCCGCCAAGCCCAGCGGGAGGTCATCGAGCTGGCCTGTACCCGCGCCGGCGTCGCGCCCGCCGACGTCCAGTACGTCGAGCTGCACGGCACCGGCACCCCGGTCGGCGACCCGGTCGAGGCGGACGCGCTCGGCGCGGCCTTGAGCGGCACCCGCCCGGAAACCGAGCCGCTGCTGGTCGGCTCGGTGAAGACCAACATCGGTCACCTCGAAGGCGCCGCCGGCATCGCCGGCCTGCTCAAGGCGGTGCTCAGCCTGCGCAACGGCAAGCTGCCCGCCAGCCTGAACTTCGCGACGCCCAACCCGGCCATCGACCTGGACGCCCTGCGGCTGCGGGTGGTGACGACGACCGGCGACTGGCCGGCGGCAGACCGGCCGCGGATCGCCGGGGTCAGCTCGTTCGGCATGGGCGGCACCAACTGCCACGTCGTCCTCGGGGACGCGCCCGCGCCGGTGCGCCCAGCGGAGGACATCCCGGAACAAAGCGCAACGGTGGCACCGCTGGTGCTGTCCGCGCAGTCGCCGCAAGCCTTGCGCGCGCAGGCAAAGCAGCTCACAGACCGGCTGGCGGACCAGCCCGCCGCGATCGGCGACGTCGCCTTGTCGCTGGCCACCACCCGGGCACGGCTCGGGCACCGCGCGGTGTTACTCGGCGCCGACGAGGCCGAGCTGCGCACCGCGCTCGCGTCGTTGGCCGAGGGCGAGGCGGATCCGTCCGTCGTCACCGGTTGCGCGACGCGGGGCCGGTGCGTTTTCGTTTTCCCGGGCCAGGGTTCGCAGTGGCCGGAGATGGCGCGGGACCTGCTGGCCGAGTCGCCGGAGTTCGCCGCCGAGGTCACCGCGTGCGCCGACGCGCTCGCCCCGTTCGTGGACTACTCGCTGCTGGACGTGCTGTCCGGGGCGCGGGGCGCGCCGGGCTTCGACCGCGTCGACGTGGTTCAGCCTGCGTTGTGGGCCGTGCTGGTCTCGCTGGCTGAGCTGTGGCGAGCGCACGGCGTCGAACCGGACGTCGTCGTCGGCCACTCGCAGGGCGAGATCGCCGCGGCCACGGTCATCGGCGCGCTCAGCCGCTCGGACGCCGCCCGGGTGGTCGCCCTGCGCAGCCGCGCGATCGCCGGGATCACCGGCAACGGCGGCATGATGTCCGTCGCCGCACCGCTCGACGTGGTGGAGCCCGTCGTGGCGGCGCATGGTCCGGACGCGACCATCGCCGCGGTCAACGGGCCGCGGTCCACTGTGGTCTCCGGGCCGGTCGAGGCGCTGACCGCGATCGGTGAAGACCTGGACGCGGCCGGGTACCGGGTCAAGATGATCCCCGTCGACTACGCGTCGCACTCGGCCGAGGTGGAACGCCTGCAGGACGAGTTGCGGACTGCGCTGGCGCCGATCCGCCCGGTCAGCGTGGCCACCACGTTCGTGTCCACCCTCACCGGCGAGCCGATGGACACCGCGGGCCTCGATGCCGGCTACTGGTACCAGAGCCTGCGCCGTCCGGTGCGGTTCGCGGCCGCCACCAGCCGCGCGATCGCCGACGGGTGCACGGTGTTCGTCGAGTGCAGCCCGCACCCCGTGCTCGTCACGGCGATCGAGGAGACCGCCGAGCAGGACGAGCGGGACGTGGCCGCGGTCGGCACGCTGCACCGCGGTGACGGCGGCCTGGCCCGGTGGCGGCGCGCGCTGGCGGAGGCGTTCACGCAGGGCGCCGACGTGGACTGGACGCACACGTGCGCGCAGCCCGGCGCGGCCCTGGTCGACCTGCCGACCTACCCGTTCCAGCGCACCCGGCACTGGCTGCCGGACGGCACCGCCGTGCCCGTGCCGTGTGCCACTGAACCCGTTGCCGCGCAACAAGAACAAGCTCCCGCCTGCCTGAGTTCTCGGCGCGACCTGCGTGAGCTGGTGCTGCGCACCACCGCGGCCGTGCTCGGCCACCAGGACACGTCCGCACTGCACCCACGCGGAACGTTCAAGGAGTTCGGGGTCGACTCGGCCGCCTCGGTGCAGCTGCGCAACCAGCTGCGGTCCGCGACCGGGTTGCGGTTGCCGACCGGGCTGCTGTTCGACCACCCGACGCCCGAGCGGCTGACCGAGCACCTGTTCTGCCTTGCCCAGCAAGGGGAAACGGACGTGCCCGCAGTGCGGCCGGAGGTGCGCGCCGACGACACCGAACCGGTCGCGATCATCGCGATGGCGTGCCGCTACCCGGGCGGGGTCGCCTCGCCGGAGGAGCTGTGGCAGCTCGTGGCCGCCGGTGGCGACGCCATCACCGAATTCCCGGACAACCGCGGCTGGGACCTCGACCGGCTGCGTGGGGAGGACGGCTCCGGCACCAGCGACACCCGCCACGGCGGTTTCCTGCACGACGCCGACCAGTTCGACGCCGCGTTCTTCGGCATCAGCCCGCGCGAGGCGGCCGCGATGGACCCGCAGCAGCGGCTCCTGCTGGAGGTCGGCTGGGAGGCCTTCGAGCGGGCCGGGCTCGACCAGGAAGCGTTGCTGGACAGCGACACCGGCGTGTTCCTCGGCGCGATGGCGATGGGCTACGGCCCCCGCCTGCACCGCCCGGCCGACGCCGTGGCCGGGCACCTGCTGACCGGCACCGAACTGAGCGTCGTGTCCGGCCGGCTCGCCTATACCTGGGGCCTGCGCGGCCCCGCGATCACCGTCGACACGGCGTGTTCGTCGTCGCTGGTGGCCATCCACCTCGCGGCGCAGGCCGTGCGCCGGGGCGAGTGCACGCTCGCGCTGGCCGGCGGCGCGACCGTGATGGCCAACCCGGGCATGTTCGTCGAGTTCAGCAGGCAGGGCGGACTCGCCGCCGACGGCCGCTGCAAGGCGTTCTCCGCCGCCGCCGACGGCACCGGCTGGGGCGAGGGTGCCGGTGTGGTGCTGCTGGAGCGGCTGTCCGACGCGCGCCGCAACGGCCACCGGGTGCTGGCCGTGCTGGCCGGCAGCGCGATCAACCAGGACGGGCGGACCAACGGGCTGTCGGCGCCCAGCGGCGTCGCGCAGCAGCAGGTCATCCGCGCGGCGCTGGCCGACGCCCGGCTCACCGCGGCCGACGTGGACGCGGTCGAGGCGCACGGCACGGGCACCGCGCTGGGCGACCCGATCGAGGCCGGGGCGGTGCTCGCCACCTATGCGCGCGACCACACCGAGGACGCGCCCGTCTGGCTCGGCTCGCTCAAGTCGAACATCGGGCACACGCAGGCCGCGGCCGGGGTCGGCGGTGTGATCAAGATGGTGCAGGCGCTGCGCCACGGCACGCTTCCGCCCACGCTGCACGTGACCGAGCCGACGCCGCACGTGGACTGGGCCGGGGGAGCGGTCAAGCTGCTCACCGAAGCCGTGCCGCTGCCCGCCGACCGCACGGCGCGGGCCGCCGTGTCCAGCTTCGGCATCAGCGGCACCAACGCCCACGTGATCATCGAGCAGGCGCCGGCCGATGCCGAACCGCCCGCGGACGAGCCCGGCCGGCCCCTGGTCTGGGTGCTGTCCGCCCGGTCCGCCCCGGCCCTGCAGGCCCACGCCGCGCGGCTGCGCGCGCTGGCCGACGGCGGCGACGACGCGTCGCTCGCCGAGACGGGCAAGGCGCTGGCCCGCCGGACCGCCTTCGAACACCGCGCGGTCGTGGTCGCGGCGGACCGCGCCGAACTGCTGGCCGCGCTGAGTGCGGTGGCCGACGGCGCGTCGCACCCGAGCGTGGTGTCCGCGACGGCGGGCGCCGCCGTCCGCCCGGTGTTCCTGTTCCCCGGTCAGGGTTCGCAGTGGCAGGGCATGGCGGTCAAGCTGCTCGACGCGCACGAGGGTTTCCGCACCGAACTCACCCGGTGCGACGCGGCGCTGGCCGAGCACACCGGCTGGTCGGTGCTCGCGGTGCTGCGCGGCGCGGACGGCGCGCCCTCGCTCGAGCGCACCGACGTGGTGCAGCCCGTGCTGTTCGCGGTGATGGTGTCGCTGGCCGCGGTGTGGCAGGCGGCCGGGGTCGAGCCGACCGCAGTGGTCGGTCACTCGCAAGGCGAGATCGCCGCCGCATACGTCGCCGGCGCACTGTCCCTTGCGGACGCTGCCCGGGTCGTCGCGTTGCGCAGCGCCGCGCTGATGCGGTTGCGCGCCACCGGCGGCATGCTCGCCGTCGCGCTGCCCGGCGCCGAGGTGGAACGCAGGCTCGCGCCGTGGGCGGACAAGCTCTGGGTGGCGATCACCAACGGCCCGGCGAGCACCGTGGTCGCCGGCGAGGTCGACGCGCTGGAGGCGTTCGCCGCCGAGTGCGGTGACGCGGTGAGCACGAACCGGCTGCCGGTGGACTACGCGTCGCACACCCCGCTCGTCGAGCCCATCGCCGGCGAGCTGGCCGAGGTGCTCGCCGGGGTGTGCCCGAAGCCCAGCGACGTCACGTTCTGCTCGTCGCTGCACGGGGAGGTCGTCGACACCACCGAGCTGAGCACCGAGTACTGGTACGCCAACCTGCGCAACCCCGTGCGCTTCCAGCAGGCCGTCGGCACGCTCGCGGCGGACGCGTCCGCCGCGCCGTTGTTCGTCGAGTGCAGCCCGCACCCGGTGCTGACCGCGCACGTGCAGGACACGCTCGCGGCGGCGGACCGGCCGGGGGAGGCCATCGGCTCGCTGCGTCGTGGTGACGGTGGCTGGACCCGCTTCCTGATGGCGCTGGCCCAGGCCTTCGCCTTCGGCCTCGACGTCGACTGGCGCGGCCTGCTCGGTCCGGTGACCGCGCCGGTCGAGCTGCCGACCTACCCGTTCCAGCGCAGCCGGTACTGGATCGACGACACCGAGGACACCGGCGGTGCCGGTGCGGTGCGCCACCCGCTGCTGGACTCGGTCACGCCGCTCGCGGACACCGGTGGCTACCTGGGCACCGGACGGATTTCCCTTGCCACGCAACCGTGGCTGGCCGACCACGCGGTCGCCGGAGCCGTGCTGCTGCCCGGGACGGCGTTCGCCGAGCTGACCCTCGTGGCGGCCGAGGCGGCCGGGTGCCACCTCGTCGACGACCTCACCATCGAGGCGCCGCTCGTGCTGCCCGCGACCGGTGCGGTGCAAGTACAGGTGCAGGTGGGCGGCCCCGAGGAGGGCGGCTACCGGACGCTGACCGTGCACGCACGGCTGGACGGCGACCAGGGCGTGCCGTGGACGCGGCTGGCCACCGGCGCGGTGCGCGCGGCGGAGCCGGTCCCGGCCGAGGAGACAGGCACTTGGCCGCCGCCGGGTGCCGAGGAACTCGACCTCGACCGCGGGTACGCGCTGCTGGCCGCGCACGGCTACGACTACGGCCCGGTGTTCCAGGGTTTGACGAGGGCGTGGCGGATCGGCGTCGACACCTACGCCGAGGTGGCCCTGCCCGACGGGGCGCGGGGCGCGGCGGAGGAGTTCGCGGTGCACCCGGCGCTGCTCGACGCGGCTCTGCACCCCGTCGTGCTGGCCGCGCTGGCCGACGAGCCGGAACCGGACGCGGCCTCGGTGATGCTTCCCTTCTCCTGGACCGGATTGCGGGCCGGCGTGCGTGGCGCGGCGGCCGCCCGGGTGCGGATCACCGACCTCGGCAAGGGAAAGGCTTCGCTGACCGTCTTCGATGGCCACGGCGAGGTGATCGTCTCGGTCGCCGAGCTGACCCTGCGCCGGGTGCCGAAGCCCGAGCAGGCGGCGGAAGCGGTCCGCTCCGGCGACGGCGCCTGGTACTCGGTGGACCTGACCGAGCTGGAGCCGGGCGAGACAAGCCTTGCGGGACAGCGGTGGGCGGTCGTCGGCACCGATGTGCTCACCGACGACCTGGCCGCCGCCGCGCGCCGGGCCGGCGCCGAGGTCGCGGTGCACTACGACCTGTCGTCGGTGGCGGAGCTGACCGCCGGTGAACCGCCGGAGACGGTGGTGGTGACCCACGTGCTCGAGTCGACCGCCGACGACGTGCCGTACGTGGCCCGCGACGGGGTCACCGCCGCGCTGGACCTCAGCCAGCTCTGGCTCGGCGACGAGCGGTTCGCGGCGAGCCGGCTGGTGCTGGTGACCAAGGACGTGTTCGCCGACGGCAACGACGCTGTCGAGGACGCATCCGGCGTCGCGAGCGCGCCGGTGTGGGGTCTGCTGCGCTCGGCGCGGACGGAGAACCCCGGCCGGTTCGCCTTGGCGGACCTGAGCGGGCCGGAGCCGTCGCTCACCGCGCTGGTCGCGGCGATCGGGGCCGGTGAGCCGGAAGTCGTGGTGCGCAACGACTCGGTGTCGGTGCCCCGCCTGGTGAGCCGCCCCATGGAACTATCTGAGCCGGCCGAGCCGGTGTCGGGCACGGTGCTGGTGACCGGCGGCACGGGCGGGCTCGGCGCGCTGGTGGCCCGGCACCTGGTCACCGAGCACGGCGTGCGATCGCTGGTGCTGCTGTCCCGTCGCGGCCCGGACGCCGGTGGGGCGGGCGAACTCACCGACGAGCTGACCGGGCTGGGTGCCGCCGTGCGCGTGGTGGCCTGCGACGTGTCCGACCGGCTCGCGCTGGCCAAGGTGCTCGCGGAGATCCCCGCGGACCAACCGCTTTCCGGGGTCGTGCACGCGGCGGGGGTGCTGGACGACGCGACCATCGAGAGCTTGTCCGCCGACCGGCTCGACGCGGTGTTCGCGCCGAAGGCGGATGCTGCCTGGCACCTGCACGAGCTGACCGCCGACCTGCCCTTGTCGATGTTCGTGCTGTTCTCCTCGGTCGCCGGGGTGCTGGGCAACGCGGGGCAGGGCAACTACGCGGCGGCGAACGTCGCGCTCGACCGCCTCGCCACCCACCGCCACGCGCTCGGCCTGCCCGCGATGTCCATCGCCTGGGGCCTGTGGGCCGCGGACAGCGCGATGACCGGGCACCTCTCATCGGCCGACGTGACCAGGCTGGCTGCGGCCGGCATCGCCCGGCTGTCCACAGCGGACGGTCTGGAGCTGTTCGACCGGGCCCTGGCGTCGGACCAGGCCTGTGCCGTCGCCGCGCGGTGGGACACCGCCGGGCTCCTGCGGCGCGCGGAGGACGGCACGCTGCCCGCCGTGCTGCACGGCTTCGTCCGCCCGAAACGGCGAGCCGCAGCGCGGGCGGCGACGCCGGACGTGGCGCTCGCGGAGACCGCCACGCCGGACGTCGGCAACGACCTGGCCCGCAAGCTGGCCGACGTGTCCGAAGTGGACGGACGTGGCCTGCTCGCCGGCATGGTGCGGACGCACGTCGCCGAAGTCCTCGCCTTCCCCAGCCAGGACGGGGTGGACGCCGACCGGACGTTCCGGGAGCTGGGCTTCGACTCGCTGACCGCGGTGGAGATGCGCAACCGGCTCGGCCGCGACACCGGGCTGCGGCTGCCCGCCACGGTGGCGTTCGACCACCCCACGGTCACCAAACTCAGCGAATACCTGTACCGCACGCTGGCCCCCGCGTCCGCGTCGGCGGAGGACATGTTGCGCGAAACCTTGGAGCGCGTGCATTCCGTCGCGGCCAAACAGGACGACGACACCCGCACCAGGCTGGTCGCCATCCTGCGCGGCGCCGTGTCCCGGTTGAGCGCAGGCGGTTCCGGTCCGGCCGGGATCGACAAGGAGCTCGACCTGGACAAGGTGAGCATGGCCTCGGACGAAGAAATCTTCGCGCTCGTCGACAACCAGGCGTGACGCCACATCCCGTCTTTTGAATTGAGAGGTTCGGTCACATGGCCACCGAGGAAGAGCTGCGCAGTTACCTCAAGCGCGCCACGCAGGAACTCGCCACGGCCCGCAGCCGGGCGACGGAGGCGGAGAGCCGGCTCGCCGACGCGGAACTGGCCCAGCACGAGCCGATCGCGGTGGTGGGCATCGGCTGCCGCTTCCCGGGCGGGGTCACCTCGCCCGAGCAGCTGTGGGACGTGGTCTCCCGCGGCGTCGACGCCATCGGCGAGTTCCCGACCGACCGTGGCTGGAACCTCGAGGAACTGTACGACCCGGACCCGGACTCGGTCGGCCACACCTACATGCGCAACGGCGGTTTCCTCTACGACGCCGCGGATTTCGACGCGGAGTTCTTCGGCATGAGCCCGGGTGCGGCGGCCACGGCCGACCCGCAGCACCGGTTGTTCCTCGAGTCGAGCTGGACGGCGCTGGAGCGGGCCGGGATCGACCCGGCGAGCCTGCGCGGCTCGCGTACCGGGGTGTACGCGGGCGCCATGTACAACGACTACTCCACGCGGTTCATCGGCTCGATGCCGCCGGACCACGAGGGCACGGTGCTCTACTCGGGTTCCGCGTGCGTGCTGTGCGGCCGGGTGGCCTACAGCCTCGGGCTCGAGGGTCCCGCGGTGAGCGTCGACACGGCGTGCTCGTCCTCGCTCGTCGCCGTGCACATGGCCGCGAACGCGTTGCGGCGCGGGGAGTGTTCGCTCGCGCTGGCCGGTGGCGTGACCGTCATGGCGACCCCGGACATCATCGTGGAGTTCTCGCGGCAGCGGGTGCTCTCCCCGGACGGGCAGACCCGGCCGTTCGCCGCCGACGCGACCGGTGCGGTGTGGTCCGAGGGCGTGGGAGTCCTTGCCCTGGAACGGTTGTCGGACGCCGTGCGCAACGGTCACCGCGTGCAGGCGGTCATCCGCGGTTCCGCGGTGAACCAGGACGGGCGCAGCAACGGGATGGCCGCGCCGTCCGCGCCGGCGCAGGAGCGGGTGATCTGGCAGGCGCTGGCCGACGCGTGGCTGGACGCGCGGGACGTGCACGCGGTGGAGGCGCACGGAACGGGGACGCCGCTGGGCGACCCGATCGAGGCCAGCGCGCTCGCCGCCACCTACGGGCGCGGCCGCACGTCGGACGACCCGCTGTGGATCGGGTCGTGCAAGTCGAACTTCGGGCACACGCAGGCCGCGGCCGGGATGGCCGGTCTGATCAAGATGATCATGGCGATGCAGCACGGCGAACTGCCGCCGCAGCGGTTCGCCGAGCACCCCAGCACGGACATCGACTGGGAGAGCTCCGGGCTGCGCCTGATCGCCGAGCGGCGGCCGTGGCCGGAGCACAGTGGTCCGGCGCGGGCCGGCGTGTCGTCGTTCGGCATGGGCGGCACCAACGCGCACGTCATCGTCGAGCAGGCGCCTGCGCCGGCCGAGCCCGAGCCGGTACCCGACTATGACGGTCCGCTGGCCTGGGTCGTGAGCGCGGGCAACCCGGACTCGTTGCGCGGGCAGCTGTCCCGCCTGCGGGATGCCGTCGCGGCCGAGCCGTCCGTGGCCCCGGTCGACGTGGCGCGCGCCCTGGTCACCACCCGGTCCTCGCTCGCGCACCGCGCGGTGGTGCTCGGCGCGGACCGAGACGAACTGCTCGCCGCCGTCGAGGACCACCTGGCGGGCCGGCCGACCGACGCCGTGGTCACCGGATTCGCCAAAGAGGCCAGGGACAAGGGCAAGCTGGCGTTCCTGTTCACCGGCCAGGGCGGCCAGCGCCACGGCATGGGCCGCGAGCTGTACGCGGCGTACCCGGTGTTCGCCGAGGCGTTCGACAAGGTGTGTGCGAAGCTCGACCAGTACCTGGACCGCCCGCTGCGCGAGGTCATGTGGGCCGAAGACGACTCGGCGGATGCCGCGCTGCTGCACCAGACCGGGTACACCCAGCCCGCCATGTTCGCCTTCGAGGTGGCGGCCACCGCGCTGCTGGCCTCGTTCGGCGTCACGCCGACCCACGTCGCGGGCCACTCGATCGGCGAGTACGCGGCCGCCCACCTGGCCGGGGTCTTCACCCTCACCGACGCCGCCCGGCTGATCACCGCGCGCGCCCGGCTGATGCAGGCCATCGAGGACCGCGGCGTGATGGTCGCCGTCGAGGCCACGCCCGAGGAGGTGGCGCCGACCCTGGCCGAGCACGCGGGCCTGGTCGACATCGCCGCGGTCAACGGCCCGACCAGCGTCGTGATCTCCGGTGCCGAGCAGGCTTGCCTCGCGGTCGCCGCCCACTGGAAGCAGGCGGGCCGGCGCACCAGCAAGCTCACCACGAGCCACGCGTTCCACTCGCCGTTGATGGAGCCCATGCTCGACGCGTTCGACGCCGAGCTGACCGAGGTGACCTTCACCCAGCCGCGGCTGCCGTACGCGGCGAACCTGCCCGACGCCGGGGACGGCGCGGAGCTGTCCTGGACCAACCCGGCCTACTGGCGCGCGCACGTCCGGCACGCCGTGATGTTCCGCGACACCCTGCGCCAGCTGGCCGACCAGGGCGTCGAGCGCTACCTGGAGGTCGGTCCGGACGCGGTGCTCGCCGTGATGGTGCCGCACTGCGTCGACGGCCGGCCCACCGTGGTCGCCCTGCAGCGGCGCAAGGTGGCCGAGACCACCGCGTTCACCACGTGCCTGGCCAAGGCGAGCGTCACCGGGGTCGGCGTCGACTGGCCCGCGCTGTTCGGGCCGGGCGCGGGGCCGGCCGTGGCGCTGCCCACGTATGCCTTTGACCGCAAGCGTTACTGGATCGACGCGACGCACCGCGGCTCCGATGTCGCCTCGGTCGGCCAGCGCGCGCTGGACCACCCCCTGCTGGGGGCGTCGGTGGAGCTCGGCGACGACGGGGGCTTCGTGCTCACCGGGCGGATCTCCGCCGCCGGGCTGCCCTGGCTGACCGACCACCAGGTGGGCGGAGCGGTCGTGGTGCCGGGCACCGCGGTGCTCGAAGCGGTGCTGGTCGCCGGTGCGCAGGCCGGTTTCGACGAGGTCGCCGAGCTGATGTTCGAGGCGCCGCTGCTGCTCTCACCGGGTGGTGAGCTTGCGCTGCAAGTCGTCGTCGAGCGGGGCGCGGCCGAGGGCCGCAAGTTCCAGGTCTACTCCCGCACCGGCGACGAAGGCTGGACGCGCAGCGCCTCCGGGTCGTTCGCCGCCGCCGGGCCGGACAAGGCCGCCGACACCGACTGGGCCCGTTCGTGGCCGCCGGCCGGGGCGAGCGAGGTCGACGTCGACGGCGGGTACGTCGAACTGGAGACCATCGGGTACCAGTACGGTCCGGCGTTCCGGGCCGTGTCCGCCGTGTGGCGCCGCGACGACGAGCTGTTCGCCGAGCTCACCGCGCCCGACGACCTCGCGTTGAGCGGGTTCGGGATCCACCCCGCCCTGCTGGACGCCGCGTTCCACCCCTTGCTGCTCACCGCCGAAGCCGGCGAGCTCCGGCTGCCGTTCGTTTTCCAGGGCAGCCGGTTGCGGGCATCTGGCGCGGCGGCCCTGCGGGTGCGGCTGACCACCTCGGGCGACGCGACGACGGTGACCGCTGCCGACGCCGACGGGCAGCTGGTCTTCGGCATCGACGCGGTGCGCACCCGGGCCGTGCCCGCGGCCGCGCTGGCGGCGATGGCCGGTGGCGGCGCCCCCGAGCTGGGCGCGGTGGACTGGGTGCCCGCCGACGCGACCGACGGCGGCGAGCCGCTGCGGTGGCTGACCGTAGAGTCCACAGTGGATGGACTGGACGACATCGTCTCGGCCGCGCCGGACTGCGTCGTGATCGGCCTGCGCCCGCATGGTTCCTCGGTGACCGACGATCTGCGCGAGCTGACCGTTCGGACGCTGAGCGCCGTGCAGGGCTGGCTGGCCGACGAGCGCTTCACCGACAGCCGCCTGGTCCTGGTGACCAGCGGCGCGTTCGACGAGAGCGGTACCGGGCCGGTCGTGGCCGGGCCGGTGTGGGGCATGGTGCGCGCCGTGCAGGCCGAGCACCCGGGCCGGTTCGTACTGCTCGACGCGCCCGCCGGGTTCGGCGACTGGCACCTGCTCACCGCCGCCGTGCGCGCGGGCGAATCGCAGCTGCTGGTCCGGGCGGGTCAGGTCCTGGTGCCGCGGGTGGCCCGCAGGCGGCCGGACCCGGCCGCCGAGCCGTGGACGGCCCCGGAGTCGGGGACCGTGCTGGTGACCGGCGGGACCGGTGGACTCGGCGCGCTGGTCGCGCGCAAGCTGGTGACCGGCCACGGGGTGCGCTCGCTGGTGCTGGTGTCGCGGCGCGGTCCTGCGGCCGAGGGCGCCACGGAACTGGTCGAGGAACTCGAAAGCCTTGGCGCGTCGGTGCGGGTGGCGGCCGGTGACGTGTCCGAAAAGGACGCACTGGCCGCGGTCCTCGCGGACATCCCCGCCGAGCGCCCGTTGTGCGGCGTGGTGCACGCCGCGGGCGTGCTGGCCGACGCGACGGTGGACGGGCTGACCGCCGACCGCGTCGTGGCGACGCTCGGGCCGAAGGCGCTGGCCGCCTGGCACCTGCACGAGCTGACCGCCGACCTGCCGGTGTCGTTGTTCGTGCTGTTCTCCTCGCTCGCCGGCGTGGTCGGCAACCCGGGACAGGGCGCGTACGCGGCGGCGAACGCCGCGGTGGACGGCGTGGCCGCCCACCGGCACGGGCTGGGCCTGCCCGCCGTATCGATCGCCTGGGGCTTGTGGGACACCGCGACCGGGATGAGCGGGAAGCTCTCCGACACCGACGTGGCCCGCCTGGCCCGCTCCGGGGTCGCCGCGCTGAGCGTCGAGCAGGGTCTCGCCGTCTTCGACACCGCGCTCACCTCGCCGCTTTCCCTTGTGGTGGCGGCGAACTGGAACACCGCCGGGCTGCGCGGCCGGGCCGACGCCGGTGCGCTGCCGTCGATCCTGCGCGGTCTCGTGCCGGTCCGTGCCGCCGCGTCCGGCGAGTCGGCCGCTCGGCGCTCCGCGCTGGCCGCGCGGCTGGCCGAGATGCCCGAGGCCGAGGCCCGCCGCACGGTGACCGACCTGGTCCGCGGCCACGTCGCCGCGGTGCTGGCCAAGTCCAGCCCGGACCTGGTGGACATCGACCTGGAGTTCTCCGACCTCGGCTTCGACTCGCTCAGCGCGGTCGAACTGCGCAACCGGCTCGACGCCGTGGCCGGGCTGCAGTTGCCGAGCACGCTCGCCTTCGACCACCCGACGGTGGCGCGGCTGGCCGAGCACCTGCGCACCTTGCTCACGCCGGCCAAACCGAGCCCGCAGGACCAGTTGCGGGCCGCGCTGGACGACATCGACGGCATCCTCGGCCAGCAGGACGAGGACGGTCGCGCGGCGTTGCTGACCTTCCTGCGCGGTGCGGTCGGCCGGTTCGTCGACCCGGAGCCGGTCAGGTTGACCGCCGGGCTCCTGGACCAGGTGAGCACCGCATCGGACGAAGAGATCTTCGCCCTCATCGACAACAAAGCCTGATCGCTGCCCGCTGGGTTGGATGGAGAGGTTCGTCATGGCCACCGAGGAAGAACTGCGCAGTTACCTGAAGCGAGCGACGCAGGAACTCGCCGCGGTCCGGAACCGGCTCGCCGAGGCCGAGTCGGCGCGGCACGAGCCGATCGCCGTGGTGGGCATGGGCTGCCGGTTCCCCGGCGGCGTGCGCACCCCCGAGCAGCTGTGGGACCTGGTCGCCGGCGGGGTGGACGCGATCGGCGACTTCCCGGCCGACCGCGGCTGGGACCTCGACGAGCTGTACGACCCGGATCCCGAGGCAGCCGGGCACGCCTACGTGCGCCAGAGCGGGTTCCTTTACGAGGCAGGCGACTTCGACGCGGACTTCTTCGGGATGAGCCCGGGCGCGGCGTTGACGGCAGACCCGCAGCACCGGCTGTTCCTGGAGACCGTGTGGGAGGCGCTGGAGCGGGCCGGGATCGACCCGGCCGGGCTGCGTGGCTCCCGCACCGGGGTGTTCGCCGGCTCGATCTACGACTTCTACGCGACGCGCTTCATCGGGGCCGTGCCCGCCGAGGTCGAGGCCAACCTGATGACCTCGAGCGCGGCCAGCGTGCTGTCCGGGCGGGTGGCCTACACCTTCGGCTTCGAGGGTCCCGCGGTCAGCCTGGACACGGCTTGCTCGTCGTCGCTGGTCGCGCTTCACTTGGCCGCCAACGCTTTGCGGCGCGGAGAGTGCTCGCTCGCCCTGGCCGGTGGCGTCAACGTCATGGCCACTCCGGACGCCTTCGTGGAGTTCTGCCGGCAACGCGCGTCCTCACCGGACGGTCGTTGCCGGGCGTTCTCCGCGGACGCCGCCGGTGCCGCGTGGTCCGAGGGTGTCGGCGTGCTCGTGCTCGAGCGGTTGTCGGACGCGGTGCGCAACGGGCACCAGGTGCTGGCGGTCGTGCGTGGTTCCGCGGTGAACCAGGACGGGCGCAGCAACGGCATGGCCGCGCCGTCCGGTCCCGCGCAGGAGAAGGTGATCTGGCAGGCGCTGGCCGACGCGCGACTGGACGCGCGCGACGTGCACGCGGTGGAGGCGCACGGAACCGGGACGCCACTGGGTGACCCGATCGAGGCGGGCGCCCTGGCAGCGACCTACGGCCGCGGCCGGACCGGCGACGGCGAGCCGTTGTGGATCGGGTCCGCCAAGTCGAACTTCGGGCACACGCAGGCGGCGGCCGGCGTGGCCGGTCTGATCAAGATGATCATGGCGATGCGGCACGGCGAGCTTCCGCCGTCGTTGCACGTCGGGGACCGCCCGAGCACCCACATCGACTGGGACGCCGGGATCCGCGTGGTCACCGAGCGGATGGCCTGGCCGGCCGAGGGCACCCGCCGCTGCGGCGTGTCGAGCTTCGGCATCAGCGGCACCAACGCCCACGTGATCCTGGAACACGCACCGGAACCCGTCGAGCAGGCGCCCGAACCGGTCGCGGCCGACCCGCTGGTGTGGGTCGTCTCCGCCCGCACGGAGGCGTCGCTGCGCCTGCAGGCCGCGCGGCTGCGGGAGTTCGCGGCCTCGGCGCCACCCGCCGAGCTGACCGACGCGGGCCGGGTCCTGGCCACCCGCACCCCGATGGAGCACCGGGCCGTGGTCCACGCGCAGGACCGCACCGAGTTGCTGGCCGCGCTGGCCGCCCTGGCCGACGGCGAACCGCACCAGGCGCTGCTGACCGGGGTCGCCGGTCCGGGTGTGCGCCCGGTGTTCGTGTTCCCCGGGCAGGGCACGCAGTGGGCCGGCATGGCCACGAAGCTGCTGGACACCAACGAGGCGTTCGCCCAAGAGCTGCGGCTCTGCGACGCCGCGATCGCCCCGCACACCGGCTGGTCGGTGATCGCGGTGTTGCGTGGCGAGGACGGGGCACCCGCGCTGGAGAGCTCGGCGGTGATCCAGCCCGCGCTGTTCGCGGTGATGGTCTCGCTCGCGCGGCTCTGGCGGTCGGTCGGCGTCGAGCCCAGCGCGGTGATCGGGCACTCGCAAGGCGAGATCGCGGCCGCGTACGTGGCCGGCGCGCTGTCGCTGGCCGACGCCGCGCGGATCGTCGCGTTGCGCAGCAAGGCATTGGAGCGCATCCGCGGCACCGGCGGCATGGCCGCGGTCGCGCTGGCGCCGGCCGAGGCCGAGCAGTTGCTGGCCCCGTGGGCGGACCGGCTCTGGGTGGCCGTCCACAGTGGACCGGCGAGTTGTGTCCTCGCGGGAGACGTCGACGCGCTCGACGAACTCGTCGACGCCAACGCCGACGGCCCGGTGAAGGTCCGCCGGATCAAGGTGGACTACGCCTCGCACACCCCGCACATCGACGCGCTGCGCGACGAGCTGGCCGACGTGCTGGGCGGCGTCGAGCCGCGCGACTGCGACGTGGAGTTCTGCTCGTCGCTGCACGCCGAGTTCATCCCGACCGGCAAGCTCAACTCCGGTTACTGGTACGACAACCTGCGCAACCCGGTGCGGTTCGAGCAGGCCATCGGCCGGTTCGCCGGCTCGGGCACCCCGCTGTTCCTCGAGGTGAGCCCGCATTCCGTGCTGCGTGGCGACATCGAGGACATCCTGGCGGCCGCCGAGCTCAGCGGGCGCACGACCACGACGCTGCGCCGCGAGCACGGCGACTGGCGCCAGTTCGTCCAGGCCGCTGCGCAGGCATACGTGCTGGGCGCGCCGGTCGCCTGGACCACGGTGCTCGGCCCGGCCGCGCGCCCGGACCTCGCCGTGCCGACCTACGCCTTCGACCGCAAGCGGCACTGGCTGGACTGGAACCGCCGCCGGGCCGCGGGCGGTACCGACCTGCACCCGCTGATGACTTCCGTGCACGACCTGGCCGACGGCGGCTTCCTGCTCGCGGGCAGCCTCTCGCCGCAAACCACGCCCTGGCTGGCCGACCACACGGTCAACGACGTGGTGCTGTTCCCCGGCGCCGGGCTGGTGGAGCTGGCCCTGGAGGCCGCGTCGATCGCCGACTGCCGCCAGGTGCAGGAGCTGACCCTGCAGAACCCGTTGGTGCTGACCGAATCCGCGGCCACCGAGGTGCAGATCACCGTCGCCGCACCGGACGAGGACCAGCACCGCGCCATCGCCGTCTACGCGCGCCAGGGTTCGGACGAGTGGTCGTGTTGTTGCTCCGGCACCATCGGTCCCGACGTCGATGCGGGGGAGCGCAGCGCGTGGGCCGTGCAGTGGCCGCCCACGGGAGCGGAAGCGGTCGACGTACCCCGGCGCTACGACGAGCTGGCCGAACGGGGCTACGGCTACGGGCCGCTGTTCCAGGGCGTGACCAAGGCGTGGAAGCGCGGCGACGAGGTGTTCGCCGAGCTGGCCGCGCCGGAGGGCCTGGACGTCGCGCGGTTCGGCATCCACCCGGCCTTGTTCGACGCAGCGTTGCAACCCGCGGTGCTGGCCGACGACGGTGACGGGCTGCGGCTGCCGTTCATCTTCCGCGGCGCCCGCCTGCACGCCACCGGCGCGACCGCGTTGCGGGTCCGGCTGGTCGTGTCCGGTGACGACGTCGGCATCGAGGCGGCCGACGCGAGCGGATCGCCCGTGGTGGCCATCGACTCGCTGCGGGTCCGGGAGCTGGCCGCCGACGCGTTGTCGGCGGGCACGGCCGGGCTCACGGCGCAGGACCTCGTCTGGACCCCGGTCGCGCTCGACGACGGCGGTGCTGACGCACGGTGGGCCTGCCTCGGCGCGCCGGTCGCGGACCTGCCCTGCTACGCGGGCGTGGACACGCTGGCGGCCGCCGTGGTCGCCGGTGCCCCCGCCCCGGACTTCGTCGTGGTCGCCACCGAGGCACCCGCGGACGGCCTGCCGGCCGCCGTGCACGGCGTCGCGAACCGGACGTTGACGACGCTGCAGGACTGGCTCGGACGCCTCGACGACGCCGCGTTCCGCGACACCCGCCTGGTGTTCCTGACCAGCGGTGCGGTTGGTCCGGACGCTGGAGCGGAGCCGGCCGCCATGACCGGCGCCGCCGTGTGGGGTCTCGTCCGGGTCGCACAGGCCGAGCAGCCTGGTGCGTTCCTTGTCGCCGACGTGCCCTCGGGCTTCGCCGACTGGCGGTTGCTGGCGGCGGGCTTCGCCTCCGACGAGCCACAACTGGTGGTCCGCACGGATGACACGGGGACCTCCGTGTCGGCGCCGCGGTTGACCACCAGGAAGCTTGGCGCCGCCACGCCGGAGCCGATCCCGGGCACGGTCCTGGTGACCGGCGGCACCGGTGGTCTGGGTGCGCTGGTGGCGCGGCGGCTGGTCACCGGGCACGGCGTCCGGTCGCTGGTGCTGGTGTCGCGGCGCGGTCCGGCGGCCGAGGGTGCCGCGGAACTGGTGGCCGAACTCGAAGAGCTCGGCGCGTCGGTGCGCGTGGCCGCCTGCGATGTGTCCAATAAGGACGCTCTCGCCGAAGTGCTCGCCGGCATCCCGGCCGACCAGCCGCTGGCCGGCGTCGTGCACTCGGCCGGTGTGCTCGACGACGCCACCGTGCCCGCGCTGACGACCCAGAGCCTCGACCGGGTGCTGGCCCCCAAGGTGGACGCGGCGTGGCACCTGCACGAGCTGACCGCCGATCTGCCCTTGTCGATGTTCGTGCTGTTCTCCTCGCTCGCCGGCGTGCTCGGCAACGCGGGCCAGGGCAACTACGCGGCGGCCAACGTCGCGCTCGACGCGCTGGCCGCGCACCGGCGCCACGCCGGGCTGCCCGCGGTCTCGATCGCCTGGGGTCTCTGGGCCAACGAGACCGGGATGACCGGCGCGCTCACCGACGCGGAACTGGCGCGGCTGGCCCGCACCGGCGTCGTCCCGCTCACGGTCGCCCAAGGGCTCGCCTTGTTCGACGACGCGCTGACCGCCCCGCACCCGCTGACCGTCGCGGCCACCTGGAACGCCGCCGGGCTGCGGGCGAGCGCGGAGAGCGGGTTGCTCCCGGTCGCGTTGCGTGGCCTGGTCCGCAAGACACGCCGGACGGCCGCAGCCGGTCAGAGCGGCGCGGCGGGCAAGCTGCTCGAACGGTTGGCGGCGATGTCCGTGGCCGAGGCGCAGGACGCGCTCGTCGACCTGGTTCGCACGCACATCGCCACGGTGCTCGCCACCGCCGTGGACGGCGTGCCCGCCGATGCGGCGTTCACCGAGCTGGGCTTCGACTCGATGCGGGCGGTCGAGCTGCGCAACCGGCTCAGCGGCGCCACCGGCCTGCGGCTGCCCGCGACGCTCGCGTTCGACCACCCCACGGCCCAGAAGATGGGCGAGTACCTGCACAGCGCGCTCAGCCCGGCGCCCGAGAGCCCGGACGACACGTTGCGGGTCGTGCTCGACAAGGTCGCCGAGGCGCTGCCCGAGCACGACGACTCGGTGCGGATCAAGGTGCTCGCCATCCTGCGCAGCACGCTCGCCCGGCTCGACGCCGGCACGAAACAGGCGGGCGAGGAGATCCAGGTCGGTTCCGCCTCCGACGACGAGATCTTCGCGTTCATCGACACCCAGCTCTGACCCGGTCCGACTCCCGCGTTACCCCCGAAAGGCACGACCCATGGCGAACGAGGACCAGCTGCGCGACTACCTCAAGCGCGCGACCGTCGACCTCGCCGAGACGCGCCAGCGTCTTGCCGAGGTGACGGCCGCACGCCACGAGCCGATCGCCGTGGTCGGCATGTCCACCAGGTACCCGGGCGGCGCCGACACCACCGACGCCTTCTGGGACCTGCTGGTCACCGGCCGCGACCCGGTGGCGGAGGTCCCGCCGGAGCGGTGGAACGCCGAGGACTACTACAACCCGGACCGGCGCTCGGTCGGCACCACCTATACCAAGCAGGGCGCCTTCCTCACGGGCGACATCGCCGGGTGGGATGCGGAGCTGTTCGGCCTCTCGCCGCTCGAGGCACTGCGCACCGACCCGCAGCAGCGGCTGCTGATGGAGCTGGTGTGGGAGGCCTTCGAGGACGCGGGCACGCCGCCGTCGCGGCTGGCCGGCAGCCGCACCGGCGTGATGGTCGGCCTGATGGACAGCGGCCAGTACGGCCGGCTGGAGATCGAGCGGATGGGCAACGGCGTGTTCGCCGACCCGTACTTCGGCCAGGGCGTCGCCACCAACGTGGCGGCCGGGCGGCTCGCCTACCACTTCGACCTGCGCGGGCCGGCCATGACCGTCGACACGGCGTGCTCGTCGTCGCTGGTCGGCGTGCACCTCGCGGTCGAGTCGCTGCGCAGCGGCGGTTGTGACCTCGCGGTCGCCGCCGGGGTGTACCTGATCATCCAGCCGGACACGTTCGTGCAGACGTGCGCGACCTCGATGCTCGCGCCGGACAACCGGTGCAAGACCTTCGACCAGTCCGCCGACGGTTACGTGCTCGGCGAGGGCGGCGGGGTCGTGGTGCTCGAGCGGCTGTCCTCGGCGCTGCGCAACCGTCGCCGCATCCACGCCGTGCTGCGGGGCAGCGCGGTCAACCAGGACGGCCGCAGCAACGGGCTCACCGCGCCCAACCGCTCGGCCCAGGTCGACGTGATCACCAGCGCCCTGGCCGACGCCGGCGTGCGGCCCGAGGACGTCGCCTACGTCGAGGCGCACGGGTCCGGCACCCGCCTCGGTGACGCGATCGAGCTCGCCGCCCTGCACGACGTGTTCGGCCGGCGCCCGGCCGACCGGCCGGTGCACATCGGCGCGATCAAGTCGGCGATCGGCCACACCCAGTCCGCGGCGGGCATGGCCGGGCTGGTCAAGACGATCATGGTGCTCCAGCACGGCGAGGTGCCCGCCAACCGCAACTACGCCGAGCCCGCCGACGCGATCCCCGGCGACGGCACGGTCCGCCCGGTCACCGATCCGGTCCGGCTGTCCACTGAGGACGACCAGCCGGTCGTCGCGGGGGTCAGCTCGTTCGGCTGGTCCGGCACCAACGCCCACGTCGTGCTGGAGACCGCGCCGCGGCCGCAGCCCGCCGCGGGCCACGAAGGTCCTTACGTGCTGGGGGTTTCCGCGGCCAGCGCGCCCGCGCTGAAGGCGCGGGTCACGGCGCTCACCGAGTGGCTCGAGGCGCACCCGGAGGCCGACCTCGCCGACGTCGAGCACACGCTGCTCACCGGCCGCCCCGACATGGCCGTGCGGCACGCGGTCACGTGCACCGACCGGGCTGACGCACTGGCCCAGCTCGCCGCCTCGGCCGAGCACGTCACGCCGGTCACGGCCAAGCGCCGGCCCCGCGTGGCGTTCCTGCTGCCGGGCACCGGCGACCAGTACCGCGGCCTCGGGCGCGAGCTCTACCGGTCCGAGCCGGTCTACGCCGCGGCGATCGACGAGTGCGTCGCGCTGGCCGAGCAGTCCTGCGGGGTGGACCTGCGGCCGCTGTTGTTCCCGGCACCGGACGATGCCGACCGGCCCGCCGACGACCTCGCCACCCTGCTCGGTCGCGGAGACGGCACCGGCAAGGCGAACCCCGACGAGCTCGACGACGCCGTGCTCGCGCACCCGTTCCTGTTCACCGTCGAGTACGCGCTCGCGAAATTGTTCGCGCACTGGGGCGTGCGCCCGGACCTGCTGGTCGGGTACAGCCTCGGCGAGTACGTCGCCGCGTGCGTGGCCGGCGTGTTCAGCCTCGCGGACGCCCTGTACGTGATCGGAGAGCGGGCCCGGCTGATCGCCGCCGCGCCGGCCGGGCAGATGCTGGCGGCCGCCGCGGACGCGACCCGGGTGCGCGCCGCCTTGTCCGATGTGGACGGTGTGGAGGTGGCCGCGCTCAACGGTCCCGCGATGACCGTGCTCAGCGGCGCCGCCGAGCCGGTGGCCGCGGCCGCCGCCCGGCTGACCGCCGACGGCATCGCCAACCGGCCGCTGCGTTCGGCCCACGCGTTCCACTCGTCGTTGCTGGCGCCGGCCCGCGACGAGCTGACCGCCGTGCTGGACAAGGTCGACAAGCACGCGCCGACGACCACGATCGTGTCGAACAGCACCGGCACCACCCTCACCGCCGACGAGGCGACGAGCAGCGCCTACTGGGCCGAGCACCTGGTGCGGCCGGTGCGCTTCGCCGACGGGGTCCGGCACTGCGTCGAGCAGGGCGTCGACGTGTTCGTCGAGCTGGGTGCCGGGCAGACGCTCGGCGGCCTGGTGCGGCAGAACCTCGACGCCGCCGCGGCGGTGGGTGTGTTCGGCACGCTGCCCTCGGCCTGGACCGGGATGCGTGGTGCATCCGACGCGGATGTGCCCACCGCGCTCGCCGCGGTGCGGGCCCGGTTGTGGGAGCGCGGGGTCGCGGTCGACTGGACGGCGGGCCGGGACGGCGCACAGCTGTTGTCGCTGCCGACCTACCCGTTCCAGCGCACCCGGTTCTGGCCGGACGCCACCCAGCAGACGCCGTTGGTGATCCCCGGTTCGCTTGCCGCCCAGCAACTCGGGCAGCCGCAGGACCGTTACTACGTGCCGTCGTGGCGGCGCGACACCGTCCGGCCCGGTGGCGCCGAACCGTTCACGGGACCGCTCGTGGTGTTCGCCGACCAGGACGGCATCGGCACCGCGCTCGCGGATCTCGCTGAGGCATCTGGGATCCCGGTGCTGGAGGTCGTGCCGGGTACCGAGCTGCGCCGGGACGGTCGGCGGGTCGTGATAGACCCGGCCGTCCCGGCGCACTACCAGGAGGTGTTCGCGGGGCTGACGGCCGACGACGAGGCGCCGGTGCACGTCGCGTACCTGTGGGGTCTGCGTGCCGCGCAGGAAACGCCGGTGTACGCGACCGATGCGGAGCTGACGTCGGCGATCGAGCACGGCTACGACCACCTGCTGCACACCGTGCAGGCGCTCGGCGAACGGCTGACCCGCAAACCGGTGCGGCTGCTCACCGTGAGCCGATCCGCCGTGGAGGTCCTCGGCGGCGACGCGCTCGCTCCGCAGCAGTCGGTCGTGCACGGGCTCGGCCGTACGGTGCGCCGCGAGTACGCGGCGGTCGACTGGCGTGGCGCCGACATCGACGAGCAACAGCCCGCCGCGCTGGCCGAAGCACTGCGGTACGAGCTGCAGCGTCCCGAACAGGACGGCCTGGCCGCATGGCGCCGGGGCCGGCGGTGGTCGCAGGAGTGGGTCGAGCCGGAACCGTCCACAACGGACGAGCAGTCGCCGTGGCGGACCGACGGCGTCTACCTGATCACCGGTGGCACGCGGGGGCTCGGGATGACGCTCGCGAAGCACTTGGCGCGGGCGGGGGTGCGCAAGCTGGCCTTGGTCGGGCGTAGCCCGATCCTTCGCGACCGCGTGCCGGAGCCCGACAGCCCCGCCGCCCACACCCTGACCGACGTCGCCGAGCTGGAAGCCGCAGGCGTCGAGGTCCTGCTCCTGGCCGCCGATGCGGGAAAGCCGGACCAGCTGCGAGCCGCGCTGCACGACTGCCGGGCGCATTTCGGTGCGCTGCACGGGATCGTGCACGCCGCCGGGCTGCCGTCGTCCGGAATGGTGCAACGGCAGACCGCGGCGGGGACACGGGCCGTGCTGGCCCCGAAGATCGCCGCGATGGGGCCGCTGGCCGAGTTGTTCGGTCCGGACACCCCGGCCGAGCAACGCCCGGAACTGCTGGTGCTCTACTCGTCCGCCGTCACCGCGTTCGGTGGTATCGGCGAGGGTGACTACTGCGCGGCGAACACCGTGCTGGACAGCTACGGCGCTGCGCTGGCGGCCGCCGGAACGTCCACAGTGGTCACCGTTGCATGGGGACCGTGGCTGCACGACGCCTGGCAGTCCGCGCTGTCAGGTAGTGCCAGCGAACTTGCTGAGCGTGCGGGGGCCTACCGCCGCAAGTACGGCTTCACCGACAATGGCGGGTGTGCGTTGCTCGACCGTGCGGTGCGCCGCGGTGACGGCAACGTGCTGGCACTGCGACAGTCCATTGCGGACTCGCTGCGGGAGTGGTCCGCGCTGGGTGATCTCGACTCGTTGGTCGAGGCCAGCGTGGTCGCGCCGGCCGGGGAACGCTTCCCCCGGCCGCGGCTGCGGACCGAGTTCGTGGCGCCCCGCAACGACACCGAACGCGCGATCGCCGAGGTGTGGCAGGCCTACCTGGGCATCGAGCAGGTAGGCGTCAACGACCCGTTCTTCGACCTGGGCGGCAACTCCCTGGTCGGCATGGCCATGGTGCTGGCCGTCGAGAAGCAACTCGACACCACCATCGCGCCCGCCGTGCTGTTCGAACACCCGACCGTGGCGCAGTTCGCCGCCGCGGTCCGGCCCGCCGCCGGCACCGGCGCGAGCACCCCGCAAGACGTAGTCGCAATCAGTTCCGCGCGAGGCCAGCGGCGCAGGCGCGCCCGCGCGAACCGTGGAAACGAGGGATGACGTGACCGACGACATCGACACCGAGCAGACCGACGGCGAGGGCAGCTGCATCGCGATCGTCGGCATGTCCGGAAGGTTCCCAGGAGCACCGGACGTGGCGCACCTGTGGTCCACCATCCGGGACGGCAGGTCCGGCGTCACCCGGTTCACCGACGAGCAGCTGCGCGCGGCGGGGGTGTCGGAGGAGCTGCTGTCGGACCCGAGCTACGTCAAGGCGAACCCGGTCCTCGACGGCATCGAGGACTTCGACGCGGAGTTCTTCGGGGTGAGCCCGAAGGAAGCGCAGATCCTCGACCCGCAGCAGCGGCTGTTCCTCGAGCACAGCTGGGCGGCGCTGGAGGAGGCGGGCTGCGACCCGGCGCGGTTCGAGGGGGCGATCGGCGTGTTCGCGGGCAGCGCCTGGAGCTCGTACATGCAGAACAACCTCATGCCGAGCGGGATCGTCTCGTCGATGGGGGAGCTCGCGGTCGGGCTGGCCAACGACAAGGACTCGCTCACTACGCGGGTGGCGCACGCGCTCGGCCTCACCGGCCCCAGCTACTCCGTGCAGAGCTACTGCTCGACCTCCCTGGTCGCGGTGTGCGCGGCGGCGACCAGCCTCGCCAACTTCGAGTGCGATGTCGCCCTGGCCGGCGGCGTGGCCATCTCCGTGCCCAACAAGGTCGGCTACCTGTACCAGCCCGGCGGGATCACGCCGCCCGACGCCGAGTGCCGCGCGTTCGACGAGGCCGGCCTTGGCGCGCCGATGGGCAGCGGCGTCGGCGTGGTCGCCTTGCGGCGCCTGGAGGACGCGCTGGCCGACGGCGACCGGATCCACGCGGTGATCCGCGGCTGGGCGGTCAACAACGACGGCGGGCGCAAGGTCGGCTTCACCGCGCCCGGCGTGCACGGCCAGGCCGGCGTGATCGCCGAGGCGCTGGCCTCGGCCGACCTCACCCCGGCCGACATCGACTACGTCGAAGCTCACGGCACCGGCACCGCTCTGGGCGACGCGGTGGAGATCGCCGCGCTGCACCAGGTGTTCCAGCACCAGTCCGTCAAGATCGGCTCGGTCAAGACCAACGTCGGGCACCTCGACCGGGCCGCGGGCGTGACCAACCTGATCAAGGCAGTGCTCTCGCTCGGCAACGAGGAGATCCCGCCGACCCGCAACTTCGGCACGCCCAACCGCCAGCTCGCGGCCGGCGATGCCCAGCTCGAGGTGGTCACCGAGCTGACCCCGTGGCCCCGGAGCGAGGATCACGTCCGCCGGGCCGGGGTGAGCTCGTTCGGCATCGGTGGCACCAACGCCCACGTCGTGGTCGAGGAGCCGCCGCGTGCGTCGCGGCCGGAGCCGTCGCCACGACCCGAGCTGCTGATCTGGTCGGCCCGCAGCGAGCAGGCCGCCGACGCGCAGACCGACCGGCTCGCCGAGCACCTCGCCACCGGCGCCGACCGGCTCGCCGACGTCGCCTACACCCTGCAGACCGGCCGGAAGGTGTTCGGGCACCGCAGGATGCTCGCCACCTCCACTGTGTACGGCTCCACTGTGGATGGCGAGGTCGTGACCGCGTTGCGGGCCGGTGAAGTGCTGTCCCGGGTGGAGAGCCGCACCGATCGCCCGGTCGCGATGCTGATCGCCGGCACCGGCGAGCAGTACCCCGGCATGGCCGCCGACCTCTACGCCACCGAGCCGGTGTTCCGCGCCGTGCTCGACGAATGCCGTGCCGTGCTGGTGGACCGGCTGGACGGGCTCGACCCGCTGGCCGAGATGCTGGGCGAGCGCGGCCAGGGTGGCGGGCTCGCCGCGCTGCTCGGCCGCGACCCGTCCGGGGAGCGCGCGACGCCGAAGGCCGAGCAGACCGACCGGCTGCAGCCCGCGATGTTCGCGGTGCAGTACGCCCTGGCCAAGCTGCTCGAGTCGTGGGGCGTCGTGCCGTCGGTGCTGGCCGGCTACAGCGTCGGCGAGTACGTCGCGGCCTGCCTGTCCGGCGTGCTGTCGCTGCCGGACGCGCTCGCCCTGGTCGCCTACCGGGCACAGCTGATCAACGAACTGCCTGCCGGTGAGATGGCGGCGGTGCCACTGTCCGAACAGGACACCCGGGCGCGACTGGTGCCCGGACTGGACATCGCGGCCGTCAACGGGCCCGCGCTGACCGTGGTCGCCGGTGAGCCCGGGGCCATGGCCCGGTTCGCCGACGCGCTCGACATCGACGTGATCCCGTGTCGCCGGCTGGCGACCACGCACGCCTTCCACTCCGCGATGCTGGCCCCGGTCAAGCAGCGGCTGACCGACTGGGTGCGCGCGAACGTCACCCTGAACGCGCCTCGGATCCCTTACCTGTCCAACGTTTCCGGCACGCTCGCGACCGCCGAGCAGGTGAGCGACCCGGCCTACTGGGCCGAGCACATGTGCGCTCCGGTCCGGTTCCACGACGTGCTCGGTGAGTTGCTGCGCGACCAGGACGTCGCCGTGCTGGAGCTCGGTCCAGGCCAGTCGCTCGGCGTGATGGCACGCGGGCACGAGGGCTGCGGGCGGGACCGCTGGCCGCTGATCGTGCCGACCCTGCCCGCGGAGAACGACCGCCGGCCGGCGAGCGTGCTGCTCGCCGAGGCGGCCGGCCGGCTGTGGCTGGCCGGGGTGCCGGTCGACTGGACCGGGTACCAGCAGGGCCGGCCGGTGGCGAAGGTCAGCCTGCCGACCTACCCGTTCGAACGGCAGCGGTACTGGATCGACGCACCCGCACAGCGCGCTGGGGTGACGCCTGCCGCGGTGCCCGCCGAGCCGGTGCGACCGGCCGCGCACGTCGACCTCATGCGTCCGGAGTGGACGCAGCGGCCGCTGGGCGAACAGCTCGCCGAAGTGGCGCGGTGTGTGCTGGTCGGCGGCGACGAAGCCGTGGCCGGTGCCCTCGCCGACGCGCTCACCGCCGCCGGTGTCGAGGTGCGGCGAACCGTCGCCACCGAGGTGGTGAACGACGGCGCCACCGTGCTCGACCTGCGCCTGCTGGTCCCCGATCCCTCCACAGTGGACGCCGAGACCGCGGTGCGCGACGCCGCGGCACTGCTGAACGCCTGGGGCGGCGCGGCCGGCAACAGCCGGATCGTCCTGGTCACCCGGGGCGGTCATGCGGTGACCGGCGACGAGACGCCGGAACCGGCGGCCGCCGCCGTGGCGGTGCTGCCGGTCGTGGCCGGCCAGGAGTACCTGAACCTGGACTGCCGGGTGATCGACCTCGATGAGACGACGGACGCGGTGGCCGTGCTGGCCGCCGAGGTGCGGCAGGTCTCCGAGGACGTCCTGGCCGCCTACCGGTCGGGCCGCCGCCTCGTGCGGGAGTTCGTCGTCGCCGACGCCGAACCGGCCGGCACCGCCCCCGCGGTGGTCGAGGGCGGCACCTACCTGATCACCGGTGGCCTCGGCGACGTCGGCCTGCTGCTGGCCGAGCACCTCGCGCAAGCGGGGGCCGGACGGCTGGTGCTGACCAGCCGCGGCGGCGTGCCCGACGGCGCCGGTGACCGGCGCAGCGACGGCGTCGCCCGGCTGCGTGAATACGGCGTCGAGGTGCTCACCCCCGCTGTGGACGTGACCGACCTGGATGCCATGCGCGCGTTGCTCGCCGAGGTCGCTGCCGGTGGCCGCATCGACGGCGTCGTGCACGCCGCGGCGGTCACCGGGCAGAACAGCTTCGCCGTGCTGCGCGACGTGGACGCGGCGGGCGTGCGCCAGCACTTCGGCGCGAAGGTCGACGGCGCGCGGGTGCTGGAGACGGTGCTCGGCGAACTGGCCGAGCCGCCGCGGTTCTGCGTGCTGTTCTCCTCGACGTCGTCGATCCTCGGCGGCCTCGCCTTCGGCTCCTACGCCGCGGCGAACGCGGCCCTGACCGCGATCGCCGAACGCAACCACGACCGCGGCTGGGTCGCCGCCTGCTGGGACACCTGGTCGATCACCCTCGAGCAGGTCCAGGGCGCGGTCGGTGCGGCCATGGTGCAGCACTCCATGAGCACCGAGGAGGGCATGGCCGCGTTCGACCGCATGGTCGCCACGCCGCGCCCGGTCTGGGTGGTCGCCGCCGGTGGTCTGACCGACCGGCTGCCTACCGCTGCGACCGCGATGGATCTGCCCTCGGGCGGTCAGCGGTTCCCGCGTCCGGAGCTGCCCAACCCCTACACCGCCCCGCTGACCGCCACCGAGCGCGCGCTGGCCGAACTGTGGACCGACGTGCTCGGCATCGAGCCGATCGGCACGCGGGACGCGTTCTTCGACCTCGGCGGCAACTCGCTGCTCGGCCTGCAGATGCTCACGCTGGTCAAGAAGCGGTTCGGGGTGAGCGTGCCGTCGGTGACGCTGTTCGAGGCGCCCACCGTGCACGCGCTCGCCGCCAGCCTCGACGAGCAGGGCGCGACCGCGCCGGCGTCGCCGGCCCGGATCACCGCGATCCCGCGGCAGGCACCCGACGAGGACCGCCGCATCGCGATCGTCGGCATGGCCGGCCGGTTCCCCGGTGCGTCCGATGTGGACACGTTCTGGCAGAACATCTGCGCCGGCGTCGAGTCCATCAGCCGCTTCACCCCGGAAGAGCTGCGCGCCACCGGCGTCCCCGAGGAGCAGCTGGCCGACCCGGCCTACGTGCCCGCGCGGCCGATCCTGGACGACGTGCGCTCGTTCGACGCGGCGTTCTTCGGCATGAACCCACGCATGGCCGCGATGACCGACCCGCAGCAGCGGATCTTCCTCGAGGTCTGCTGGGAAGCCTTGGAGCACGCCGGGTACGCCGCGCCCGAGGGCCGCGGCCGGGTCGGCGTGTACGGCGGCTCGAACATCTCCACCTACCTGCTGGCCAACCCGGACGTGCTGACCAGCGGCGACTTCTCGGTCTACGAAGTGATCATGGGCAACGACAAGGACGCCCTGACCACGCAGGTGTCCTACCTGATGGACCTGTACGGCCCGAGCGTCGCGGTGCAGACCTTCTGTTCCACCTCGCTGGTCGCCACCCACATGGCGGTGCAGGCGCTGCGCAACGGCGAGTGCGAGCTGGCGATGGCCGGCGGCGTGTCGGTCCAGGTGCCGGACAAGGCCGGTCACGTCTACGAGCCGGGTGGCATGGCCTCACCCGACGGGCACGTGCGCACCTTCGACGCCCAGGCCCGCGGGTCGATGTTCGGGGACGGCGCGTCGGTCGTGGTGCTCAAGCGGCTGTCGGACGCCGTGCGCGATGGCGACTACATCCACGCGGTGATCCGCGGTTCGGCCATGAACAATGACGGTGCGCTGAAGGTCGGTTACACCGCGCCCAGCGTCGTCGGGCAGTCGCGTGTGGTCGCCGACGCACTGGCCGACGCCGGGGTGACCGGGTCGGAGGTGTCCTATGTGGAATGCCACGGCACGGCGACCGAACTCGGCGACCCGATCGAGATCGTCGCGCTGACCAAGGCGTTCGGGGACACCGAGGACAAGCAGTTCTGCCGGGTCGGGTCGGTCAAGACCAACGTCGGTCACCTCGACCGCGCCGCGGGCACGACGGGGCTGATCAAGACCGCGCTGTCGTTGCGCAACGACGCGATCCCGCCGACGCTGCACTACACCGCGCCCAACCCGAAGATCGACTTCGCGAACAGCCCGTTCTTCGTCAACACCGAGCTCTCGCCGTTCCCGGAGGGCAAGCCGCCGATCGCGGGCGTCAGCTCCCTGGGCATGGGCGGCACGAACGTGCACGTGGTGCTGGAGAAGGCGCCGGAGCGGGCGCCGGTGGTCGAGTCCGATCCGGATGCGGCGCGCCGGTTCCACGTCCTGCCGGTCTCGGCCCGCACCGAGCGGGCGGTCGAGCAGCACTGCCGGCGGCTCGGCGCACACCTGGAGACCGTCACCGACGCGACCCGGCTGCGCGACGTCGCCTTCTCGTTGCAGGCCGGGCGGCAGCGGTTCGACCACCGCCGCGCCCTGCTCACCGACGACCTGGCGACCGCGGCCACCGAGCTGGGTTCGCTGGAGAACGTCCTCGCCCGCCATGACAGCGCCAAGGGTCGTCCGGTCGCGTTCGTCTTCGCCGGTGTGGGGGAGCAGTACCCCGGGATGGTGCGGGAGCTCTACCGGCGTGAGCCCGCGTTCGCCGCGGCGCTGGACGACTGCTTGGGCCTGCTGGGTGACGCGGCTGACTTCGCGGACCTGCTGACCGGGGTGCGCGGTGGCCAGGTGGACCTGGCCGCGCTGCTGGGCCGGTCCTCGGCCCCGGCCGACGAGCGCACCGCCGCCCTGGAACGCACGGAGGTCGTCCAGCCCGCGCTGTTCGCGGTCGAGTACGCCGTGGCCCGGACGTTGCTGGCCTGGGGCCTGCGGCCGCAGGTGATGCTCGGCTACTCGCTCGGCGAGTACGTGGCGGCGTGCCTGGCCGGCGTGCTGTCCCTCGAGGACGCGATCAAGCTGGTGGCCCACCGGGCGCGGCTGATCGACGCGCTGCCCGGCGGCGGGATGCTCGCCGTCTCGGCCACGGTCGAGGCGCTGGCCGGATTCGACCTGGCCGACCGCGGCATCGACGTCGCGGCGATCAACGGACCACAGGTCACGGTCGTGGCCGGCCCGCACGAGGCCCTCGCCGAGCTGACGGACCTGTTGCACGACAACGACATCGTGGCCCGGCCGCTGAGCACGACGCACGCGTTCCACTCGCGGATGCTCGAGCCCGTCGCGGCCGAGCTGACCGCGTGGGTGCGCGACAACATCAGCCTGAACGCCCCGAAGATCCCCTACATCTCCAACGTGACTGGCACGAGGATCACCGCCGAGCAAGCGGGCAACCCGGCGTACTGGGCCCGGCACATGTGCCAGACGGTCCGGTTCGGCGACGCCGTGGCCACCCTGCTGGCCGAGCCGGAACTGGCGATCGTGGAGATCGGGCCCGGCCAGTCGCTCGGCGCGCTGGTCCGCGGCGCGGACTGCCCGCCCGAGCGGTGGCCGCTGATCCAGGCGACCCTGCCCGCCGTGGGCGACCAGCGCCCGGACGACCAGGTGCTCACCGACGCGCTGGCCCGGCTGTGGCTGACCGGCGTCGACGTGGACTGGAACGCCTACCACGACGGCACCCGCCCGTACCGGGTACCGCTGCCCACCTACCCGTTCCAGCGCCAGCAGTACTGGCTGAAGTCCACCGGCGGGGGCGAGTCGACCGGTCGCGTCGAGATCTCGGTGACCGGGCTGGTGGAGGAGCCGAGCGGGCCGCACGTGGAGGTCCTGACCCCGCGCTGGACGCCGGAGCCGATCGACGGCGAGCCGGCCGAGGTGCCGCTCTGCCTGGTGATCCCCGACGCCGGTGGCATCGGCGACCAACTGGTCGAGCTGTTGCGGTCCCAGGACGTCGACGCCCGCCTGGTCGGCTCGACCGACTTCCCGGCCGCCGCCGCGGAACACGCCATCGAGGGTCAGACCACCGTGGTGGACCTGCGGCTGCTGGACCACCCGGACTCCGATGTGGACGGACGGGAGACCGTGCGGCCGGTGGCCGCGGTGATGGACGCCTGGGCCAGTCGCAGCGACAGCGCGCGGGTCCTCGTGGTGACCCGTGGCGGGCATGCGGTCCGCGCCAGCGAGGTGCCCGTGGTCGCGCAGACCGCCCCCGGCATCATGGCGGCGGTCGCGAACCTGGAGTACCTCAACCTGGACTGCGCCACCGTCGACCTCGACGACCGCGCCACGGTGGCCGAGTCGGCCGCGGCGCTGGCCGCGGAGGTCCGCCGCCCGGCGGCGACGGGCGACGTGCTGGTCGCCCACCGCGACGGGGTGCGCCACGCCCGGACCTTCCAGCCGGAGGCGCACGGGCTCGCCCCGATCGCCGTCCGCGAAGGCGGCACCTACCTGATCACCGGTGGTCTCGGCGACATCGGTCTGCTGCTCGCCGGGCACCTGGCCGAGGCCGGCGCGGCCCGGCTGGTGCTGACCAGCCGCGCCGGCCTGCCCGACGATGCCACCGGCAAGCGCGCCGACATCGTCGCCGGGCTGCGGGCCCGGGGCGTCGAGGTGGACGTGCCCGCCGTGGACGTCACCGACGAGGACGCCATGCGCGCGCTGATCGACGGTGTCATCGCCGAGCGCGGCCGCCTCGACGGCGTGGTGCACCTGGCCGCGATCACCGACCCGGGCACGTTCCGCGCGGTGCGCGACGTGGACGACGAGGCGGTCCGGCTGCACTTCGGCGCCAAGGTGGCCGGTGCGCGGGTGCTCGAGACCGTGCTCGGCGGCCTGCCCGCCGAGCAGGCACCCGAGTTCTGCCTGCTGTTCTCCTCGACGTCGTCGGTGCTCGGCGGCATCACCTTCTCCTGCTACGCCACCTCCAACGCGGCGCTGACCGCGATCGGCCAGCGCAACCACGACCGGTTCGTCGCGGGTGAGCTGGCGACCTGCTGGATCGCGAGCAGCTGGGACACCTGGGCCGTCACCCTCGACAAGATCAAGGTCGGGGCCGTCCAGGAGAAGCACTCGATGAGCCCGCAGGAGGCGCTGGCGGCGTTCGACACCATCCTCGCCGACCCCGGCCCGTGGCTGGTCGTCGCCGCGGGTGGGCTGGACGGCCGGCTGCCCAAGGCCTCGTCCATCGCCGACGTGGTGCTCACCGGCGAGCGGTTCCCGCGCCCGTCGCTGCCCAACTCCTACGCGCCCGCCGCCACCGACACCGAGAAGGCGCTGGCCGACCTGTGGTCGCACCTGCTCGGCGTCGAGCCGGTCGGCGTCAAGGACGCGTTCTTCGACCTCGGCGGCAACTCGCTGCTGGGCCTGCAGATGCTGTCGCTGGTGAAGAAGCGCTTCGGCGTCTCGGTGCCCGCGGTGACGCTGTTCGAGGCCCCGAACGTGCAGGCGCTGGCCAAGATCCTGGACGGGGAAGGCGCCACGGACAAGGAGGCCGTGCCCGCCCCGCGCGCCGAACGCCCCGCCGTCACGACGGAAGTCACCGACGACGACCGGATCGCGATCGTCGGCATGGCCGGGCGGTTCCCCGGTGCGTCCGATGTGGACACGTTCTGGCAGAACATCTGCGCGGGCGTCGAGTCGATCAGCCGCTTCACCCCCGAGGAACTGCGTGCCGCCGGTGTCCCGGAGGAGCAGCTGTCCGATCCGGCCTACGTGCCGGCGCGGCCGGTGCTGGACGACGTCCAGTCCTTCGACGCGGCGTTCTTCGGCATCAGCCCGCGGATGGCGTCGGTGACCGACCCGCAGCAACGGATCTTCCTGGAAGTGTGCTGGGAGGCATTGGAGCAGGCCGGGTACGTGGCCCCGGAGGGCCGTGGCCGGGTCGGCGTGTTCGGCGGCTCGAACATCTCCACCTACCTGTTCCGCAACCCCGACACGATGGTCTCCGGCGAGTTCTCCAGCTACGAAGTGATCATGGGCAACGACAAGGACGCCCTGACCACGCAGGTGTCCTACCTGCTCGACCTGTCCGGGCCGAGCGTCGCCGTGCAGACCTTCTGCTCCACTTCCCTTGTCGCCACGCACATGGCGGTCCGGTCGTTGCGCCACGGCGAGTGCGAGATGGCGTTGGCCGGCGGTGTGTCCGTGCACGTGCCCGACCGCGCCGGTCACGTCTTCGAACCAGGTGGCATGGCCTCGCCCGACGGGCACGTGCGGACGTTCGACGCGCAGGCCCGCGGGTCGATGTTCGGCGACGGCGCCGCCGTCGTCGCGTTGAAGCGGTTGTCCGACGCGGTGCGCGACGGCGACTACATCCACGCGGTGATCCGCGGTTCGGCCATGAACAACGACGGCGCCCTCAAGGTCGGCTACACCGCGCCCAGCGTGGTGGGCCAGTCCCGGGTCGTGGTGGACGCGCTCGCCGACGCCGGGGTCAGCGGTTCCGACGTGTCCTATGTGGAGTGCCACGGCACGGCGACCGAACTCGGCGACCCGATCGAGGTCGCGGCGCTGACCAGGGCGTTCGGGGACACCGAGGACAAGCAGTTCTGCCGGGTCGGGTCGGTCAAGACCAACGTCGGTCACCTCGACCGCGCCGCGGGCGCCACCGGCCTGATCAAGACGGCGCTGGCGGTGCGGGAGAACATGATCCCGCCGACCCTGCACTACACCGAGCCGAACCCGCAGATCGACTTCGAGAACAGCCCGTTCTACGTCAACACCGAGCTGTCACCGTTCCCGGAAGGCAAGGCGCCGATCGCGGGCGTCAGCTCCCTGGGCATGGGCGGCACCAACGCCCACGTCGTGGTGGAGAAGGCACCCGAGCGGCCGGCGGTCGTCGAGTCCGACCCGGACGCCGCGCGCCGGTTCCACGTCCTGCCGGTGTCCGCACGCACCGAGGCCGCGGCCACGCAGGCGTGCGAACGCCTCGGCAGCCACCTGGCGGGCACGGTCGACGCGTTCCCGCTGGCGGACGTCGCCTACACCCTGCAGGTCGGCCGCAAGCTCTTCGAACACCGGCGCGTGCTGGTCGCCGACGCGACAGCGGCCGCGGCCACCGCGTTCGCCGACGGCCAGGTGCTGGGCCGGGCGGACGCGACGACCGAGCGCCCGGTGGCGTTCGTCTTCTCCGGAGTCGGCGAGCAGTACCCCGGCATGGTGCGCGAGCTGTACCGGCGCGAGCCGGCGTTCGCCGCGGTCCTCGACGAGTGCCTGGGCCTCCTGAGCGAGTCGGCTGACTTCGCGGACCTGCTGACGGGTGCGCGTGGCGGCGGCCCCGACCTTGCCGCCCTGCTGGGTCGTGCGACCACGGTCGACGAACGTGGCAAGACGCTGGAGCGGACCGAGGTGGTCCAGCCCGCGCTGTTCGCCGTCGAGTTCGCGCTGGCCCGCACGCTGATGGCGTGGGGTGTCCGGCCACGGGTGATGCTGGGCTACTCGCTCGGCGAGTACGTGGCCGCCTGCCTGGCCGGTGTGCTGTCCCTGCCGGACGCGCTCAAGCTGGTCGCGCACCGCGCGAAGCTCATCGACGCCCTGCCCGGTGGCGCGATGGTGGCGGTCGGGCTCACGCCCGGACAGCTGGTGTCCTACGGGCTCGTCGACCGCGGCATCGACATCGCCGCGGTGAACGGGCCGCAGGCCACGGTGCTCGCCGGACCGGCCGAAGCGCTGGACGTGCTGGTGGAGTTGCTGCGCTCGCGGGAGATCCCCGCGCGACCGCTGCAGACCACCCACGCGTTCCACTCGCGGATGCTGGCGCCGGTCGCCGACGAGCTGACCACGTGGGTCCGGCAGAACGTGTCGCTGAACCCGCCGCGGATCCCGTACATCTCCAACACGACCGGGGCGCAGATCACGGCCGGCGAGGCGACGGACCCGGCCTACTGGGCGCGGCACATGTGCCAGACCGTCCAGTTCGGTGCGGCGGTCGAGGCGCTGCTGGCCGAGCCCGGCATGGCGATCGTGGAAGTGGGCCCCGGCCAGTCGCTGGGCGCCCTGATCCGCGGGGCCGGCTGCCCGCGGGAGCAGTGGCCGTTGATCCAGGCCACCCTCCCGGCCGCGAACGACCAGCGCCCGGACGACCAGGCGCTGACCGACGCGCTGGCCCGCCTGTGGCTGACCGGCGTGGCGGTGGACTGGAAGGCCTACCACGAGGGAAACCGGCGCTGCCGGGTTCCGTTGCCCACCTACCGGTTCCAGCGCCAGCGGTACTGGCGCGAAGGCCCTGCCCTGTCCTTGGCCGCGCTGACAGGCACCGCACCCGTCGCCGAGGAGAACCCGCTCGACGTGGTGGCGCGGCTGCCGAAGCTGCCCGAACAGCAGTGGCTGCACCTGCCCGTGTGGCGCCAGACCGCGGCGCCGGCCGCCGCCGAGCAGCAGCCCGGCTCCTGGCTGGTGTACGCCGCCGACGGGTTCGCCACGGACATCGTCGCCGGGTTGCGTTCCCGCACGGACGCCACCGTCACGGAAGTCCGTGCCGGCGACGCGTTCGCGGTCACCGCGACCGGTTACACGATCCGGCCCGGCAACGTGGACGACACCCTGGCGCTGCTGCGTGAGCTGCGTGCATCCGGCACCGCGCTGGAGCGCGTGCTGCACCTGTGGACGGTCGACGCCACCGGCGACGATGCCGTGCACGGCGGCCTGCACACCTTGGTCGCGCTGGCCCGTGCGGCCGGTGAGCTCGGCCTCGACGGCTGGTCGCTGGACGTGGTCACCACGGGCGCCGAGCAGGTCCTGCCCGGCGACCCGGTCAACCCGCACGCCGCCACCGCCACCGGGCCCGCCCTGGTGATCCCGATGGAGTTCCCGAGCGTGCGCAGCCGGCTCGTCGACGTGGACCGCGGGGCGAAGGCCGTCGGCGCGCTGGTGGCCGAGCTGGCCCGCCCGGCCACCGAGCGGATCGTCGCGCTGCGCCACGGCCGGCGCTGGGTGCCCGGCTACGAGTCGACCGACGCACCGGCCGACCCGGGCACGGACGTGCTGCGCGACGGCGGCGTGTACCTGATCACCGGCGGTCTCGGCGGCATCGGCCTCGCCATGGCGCAGCGGCTGGCCACCGACCACCACGCCAAGCTGGTCCTCTTCGGACGGACGGGGATCGACGGGGTCGGGGCGCGAGCCCAGGAACGCGCGGCGGCGATCCAGCGGCTGCGCGACGCGGGCGCCGAGATCGAGGTCGTCACCGGTGACGTGGCCGACCCGGCTGACGTCCGACAGGCGGTTTCCGTTGCCCAGCAACGGTTCGGCGCGTTGCACGGCGTGCTGCACGCGGCCGGTCTGCCCGGCATGGGCCTGATCCAGCTGAAGAACCCGGACGAGCTGGACCCGGTGCTGGCGCCCAAGGTCGCGGGCACGCTCGCCATCACCGAGGCGCTGGGCGTCGGCACGGCCGAGGAGGTCGAGCTGGACTTCCTCGTGCTGTTCTCCTCGATCACCGCGGCCACCGGTGGCGGTCCCGGCCAGGTCGACTACTGCGCGGCCAACGCCTTCATGGACGCCTACGCCCACGAGCTGGCCGAGGACGGCCGCCGGGTCGTCTCGGTGGACTGGGGCGAGTGGCAGTGGAACGCCTGGGAGGAGGGCCTGTCCGGGTACGCCGACTCGTTGCAGGAGTTCCTGCGCGACAACCGCAAGCGCATCGGCCTGGAGTTCGACGAGGGCTGGCGTTCGCTGCTGCGGGCGCTGGCCGCCGGTGAGCCGCGGGTCGTGGTGTCCACACAGGACTTCGAGACCGTCGTCGGCTTCAGCGCCCACTTCACCCTCGAGGCCGTGGCCACCCAGGCGATGGCCGCGGCGGGCGGCGAGCGCCACCCGCGCCCGGAGCTGATGACGCCCTACCAGGAGCCATCGGGCCGGGCCGAGGAGCGCATCGCCGAGCTGTGGTGCCAGTCGCTGCACCTCGAACAGGTCGGCGTGCTGGACAACTTCTTCGAGCTGGGCGGCAACTCGCTGCTCGGGGTGAACATCGTCGCCACCGTGCGCGCCGAGTTCGGCCTCGACGAACTGCCACCGCACGTGCTCTACGAGGCGCCGACGGTGGCCGCGCTGGCCAAGGTCGTCGAAGCCGGCAACGACCGCACCGACAGCACGGCCAAGCCGGCCGACGAGGGCCGTTCCCTGGTCCGCGCCCAGCTGCGCCGCTCCGGCCTGGAAGCGGCCGCCCGCCGCCGCGGCCGCTGACCCACAACCCATGCGAGACAACGGCTGCAGTGAGAGCAGCTTGAGGCCCTTTCAACCGCACCTAAGGGGAACGTGATGCAAACCAGCCACGAGAACGCGGCCGAGCCGAGCTCTCCAGCGCAACCGGACCGGCGGATAAAAATCCGGGGAGGCGGAACAGCAATTGGAGTGGTGGGTGCTGGGGTGATGGGCGTCGGGGTCGCCCAGAACCTCGCGCAGACCGGGCACGACGTCGTGCTGGTCGACCTGAGCGAGCAGATCCTTGCCGACGCCCTGGCCACCATTCGGCAGAACTGCCGGATGAGCCGGTTCATGGGTGGTCCCGCGCTCGACGCCGACGAGGTGCTGTCGCGGATCAGCACGGGCGTCGGGGCCGACGCGCTGGCCAAGGCCGACATCGTGATCGAGAACGTGCCGGAGGACTGGGAGACCAAGCGGGCGGTCTACCTGGAACTCGACAAGGCCTGCGCGCCGGAGACGGTGTTCGTGGTGAACACCTCGGCCATCCCGATCACGAAGGTGGCCGCGGTGACCGGCAGGCCGGCGCAGATCATCGGCGTGCACTTCATGAACCCCGTGCCGTCGAAGCCCGCGGTGGAGCTGATCCCCGGCTTCCACACCTCCGCGGAGACGATCGAGCGCACCCGCGCACTGCTCACCGCGATGGGCAAGAAGGCCATCGACGTCAAGGACGCCTGCGGGTTCATCTCCAACCGGGTCTCGCACGTGTTCATGAACGAGGCCGCCGCGCTCGTGTACGAGGGCGTCGGCACCGCCGAGGCCGTCGACGAGGTGTTCCGCAGCTGCTTCGGGCACCCGATGGGCCCGCTGGAGACCGCCGACCTGATCGGCGTGGACACCGTGCTGCACAGCCTGGACGTGATCCACGAGCACTACCAGGACCCCAAGTACCGGCCCTGCCCGCTGTTGCGGCAGATGACCGACGCCGGGCTGCACGGCCGCAAGAGCGGCCGCGGCTTCTACGACTACACCAACTCCAACCGGGCGACCGTCGCTTGATTGGGCTGCACCACGAGAGGGAGAGATCCATGTCGCAGAACGTTGAGGAGCAGGTGCTCGACTTCGTCCGGGGGCGTTTCCCGCAGGAGCGGTTCGACGCCGACCAGGACATCTTCCAGCTGGGCTTCGTGAACTCGCTGTTCGCGCTGGAGCTGGTCATGTTCATCGAGAAGACGTTCGCCATCACGATCCGGGGCGAGGAGCTGCAGATCGACAACTTCCGGACCGCGACCGCGATGGCCGCACTGGTCGCCCGCCACCAGCAGGCGCCCGCTGCCTCGGGGGCCTGATCATGGCCGCCCCCGTGATGCTCGGCGAGCTGGCCGAGCCGATCCTGCCGGTGACGGACCGCGCTTCGGCGCGGGCCTTCGTCGACGACCACATCGTGCCGTACGCCAACGCGTGGGAGCAGGCCGCGTGCGTGCCCGAGCACACCCTCGAGCTGATGGGGGAGGCGGGCCTGTGGGCGCCGTTCCTGCCCGTCGACGAGGGCGGCGCGGGCATGGACATGGTCACCCTCGGCGCCGTGCACGAGGAGGTGGGCCGCGGCTGCTCGTCGGTGCGCAGCCTGCTGACCGTGCACACCATGCTGTCCTGGACGTTGCAGCGCTGGGGCACCCCCGAGCAGCGCGACCGGTGGGCCAAGGACCTGGCCACCGGCCGCGTGCTCGGCGCCTTCTGCCTGACCGAGCCCGGTGCGGGCAGCGACGCGGCGGGCATCGCCACGACCGCGACCCGCACCGCGGACGGGTGGGTGCTCAACGGGGTGAAGAAGTGGATCACCGGCGGGCAGCGGGCCGACCTGTACCTGGTGTTCGCCCGCGTCGGCTCGAGCATCGGCGCGTTCCTGGTGCCGAGGGAGAGCCCGGGCGTGCACGTCACGCCGATCACCGAGATCCTCGGCACCCGGGCCTCCATGCTGGCCGAGGTGCGCTTCGACCACGTGCTGGCCGGACCCGACGCGTTGCTCGGGCCGAGCGGGTTCACCGCGGGCATGGTGCTGTCGGGCACGCTCGACCTCGGCCGCTACAGCGTGGCCGCCGGATCGGTGGGCATCATCCAGGCCTGCCTCGAAGCGTGCGGTGCCTACGCGACGGCCCGCGAGATCGGCGGCACACGGCTGGGCGGGCTGCAACTGATCCGAGCGAAGCTCTCCGACATGGTGACCGACGTCCGCGCGGCCCGGTTGCTGCTGAGCGAGGCGGGCCGGCTCAAGGACGCCGGTGACGCGGCCACGATCATGGCGACCTGGGTGGCGAAGTACTTCGCGTCCACCGCCGCCGCCCGGCACGCCTCCGAGGCCGTGCAGATCCATGGCGCCAACGGTTTCGGCGGTGACTACCCGGTCGCCCGGCTCTACCGCGACGCCAAGGTCATGGAAGTCATCGAGGGAAGCAACGAGATCCAGCGGATCACCATCGCCGACGAGGCGTTCCGAGAGGCGTTACGGCAATGACAACAGTCAGCGACACCATCCAGAAACCCAAGCAGGGACGGATCAAGTGCGTCGTCTGGGACTTGGACAACACGGTGTGGGACGGGGTGCTGCTCGAGGACGCCGACGTCCGGCTGCGCCCGAACGTGGTGAAGCACATCCAGGAGCTCGACCGCAAGGGCGTGCTGCACTCCGTGGCCAGCAAGAACGACTCGGAGCTGGCGTTGGCCAAGCTCGAGGAGCTGGGCCTGGCCGAGTACTTCCTGGCCCCGCAGATCAACTGGAACGCCAAGTCGGAGTCCGTGCGGCGGATCGCCACCGCGCTCAACCTCGGCCTCGACGCGTTCGCCTTCGTCGACGACCAGGAGTTCGAGCGGGCCGAGGTCGGGCACGCGCTGCCCGAGGTGCTCCAGGTGGACGCCCTGGAGGTCGACACCGAGCTGGGCCGCCCGGAGTTCCAGCCGCGGTTCGTCACCGACGAGTCCGCGCAGCGGCGTGGCATGTACCAGGCGCAGATCGCCCGTGACGGGCTGCGCGAGGACTTCGTCGGCACCGACGACGACTTCCTCGCCAGCCTGGACATGACGTTCACCATCGAGTCCGCGCGCCGCGAGGACCTGCAGCGCGCGGAAGAGCTGACCGTGCGCACCAACCAGCTCAACTCCACCGGCCGCACGTACTCCTACGACGAGCTCGACGAGCTGCGCGAGTCCGACGACCACCTGCTGCTGGTCGCCACGCTCACCGACAAGTTCGGCAGCTACGGCAAGATCGGCCTGGCCCTCGTGGAGAAGGGCGAGCAGGTCTGGCACGTCCGGATGATGCTCATGTCCTGCCGGGTGATGTCGCGCGGTGTCGGCATGGTGCTGCTCAACCACCTGATGCGCCTGGCCAAGGCGGCCGGGGTGCGGGTGCAGGCCGACTTCGTGGAGACCGGCCGCAACCGGATGATGCAGATCACCTACGCCTTCGCCGGATTCCGGGAGGCCAGCCGCGACGGCGACCGCGTCGTGCTCGAGGCGGACCTCGCCGCCCTGCAGCCGCCGCCCGCCTACGTCCGCCTCGAGATCGGCGGGTGAGCGCCGTGATCGACACCGTCACCGAGGAGCAGCGCAAGAGCTGGCTGCCGATGCGGGCGCTGGCCCGCGGCGCCGATCCCGGCGCGCTGCCGGTGTTCTGCCTGCCGCACGCCGGCGGCAGTGCGTCCGCGTACCGGCCGTGGCTGGGCAAGGTGCCCGGCGCGGCACTGCTGCCGGTGCAGCCGCCGGGACGCGAGACGCGGTTGCGCGACGAGACGTTCACCGAGATGGGCGCGCTGGTCGAAGAACTGGCGCCCATCGTGGTCGACGAGGCGGCAGGCGGTCCCTACGCCGTGTACGGGCACAGCCTCGGCGCGCTGGTCGCCTTCGAGCTGGTGCGGCGGATCCGGGCGCTGGGCGCGCCCGAGCCGGTGCACCTGTTCCTGTCCGGCTGCGTCGCGCCGTCGCACTGCGCGCAGGACGGGCCGAAGGTGCTGGGCATGTCCGAGGACCAAGTCGTGGACATGCTCCGCAAGCTCGGCGGGACGCCGGAGTGGCTGCTCGCCGACCCCGGCACCCGGGCGATGATCATGCCCGCGGTGCGGGCCGACTTCAGCGTCAAGGAGACCTACGTCCACCGCGACGAGCCGCCGCTCTCGACGCCGATCACGGTACTGGCGAGCACGGCGGACCCGAGAGCCGAGCACGCCCTGCAGGACGGGTGGCGGGCCCACACGACCGGCGGGTTCGAGCTGCACACCATGGTGGGCGGGCACTTCGCCGTGTTCGAGCAGGCGACGCTCACCCACAAGTACCTCCTCGAAGGGTTGCGACCGTGGCTGGGCACCGCGGCGTGACCGTGCCGCCCAGCCCCGCGGGGCCGGGCGGCTGGTGGACCGAGCTCGACGGGTCGGTGCTCGACTTGCCGCCCGGCACCATCACCGTGGTGGTCGCCGGGCCGCACGACGACCCGGCGGCGCTGGCCGAGTCGCTCGGCGACCGGTGCCGCGAGGACGGTCAGCCGCGCGCCACGTCGTCGTCGCGGCGGCAGGTGCGGCTGGTCGGCGCGGGCGCCGGCCTCGTGGCGCACCGGACGGTGTTCGGCAATGCCCTGGCGCCGTTGCGGCGCTTCGGCGCCGACGCCGGCTGGTGCGCGAGCACGGCCATGCGGCTGCTCGACCTGGTCGGGCTGGCCGGCAAGGCCGGCTCGCTGACCCACCAGCTGAGCGGCGGCGAGCGGTGGCGTGCCGCGCTCGCGGTCGCCCTCGCGCACGGCCCGGACGTGCTCGTGGCCGGCGACCCGCTCGCCGGCCACGACGAGTGCGACGCGGCCGGCGTGCTGGCCGCGCTCGACCGGATCCGCGCCGAGCTCGGGACGACCGTGCTGGTCGTGGCCGCCGATGCCCGCCAGGCTGGGCGTGTCGCCGACCGGGTCGCGGTGCGCGGCCGCGACGGCGCGGCACCGGTGTGCGAGCCGGTGTTCGCCGCGCTCATGAACCCTTCCAGCCCGGTGGCCGAGGTCCTGCTGCCGGCGATCGCCGACGCGGCACCGGCGCCTGCTCAGTGCCGGCTCGTGGATGCCGTGCTCATCGGGCATGCGGCGTTGGCCGCGGTGGCGACTTCATCCGACCTGGTGGTTCTCGACGCCGAGCGGATCAGGCTCGGGGAGACACCCGTCGCGCGTTACCGGCTGGCTGTGCGGGAAGGCGCCGTTGCGGCGCTGGAGCTGCTCGACCGGATCGCCGCGCAGATGTGCGTTGTCGACACCGCCACATCTGTTGCGCTTGCTGCCTGATCAGCTACATGTTGGCTGTGCCAGCCCTCGGTCTCGATGGCCGATTCGTTGTCGGATCTCCTGTTCTACCAACCCAAAAGCCCGGCCCCGCAACCATTGGAGTTGCGGGGCCGGGCTTTTGTGCATCAGGAACGCTTGGACACCGGCACCGTGAATCTCGTGTACACCAGGTCGCGCAGCACGTCGTCGCCACCTTCCACAATGGACACGTAACGCACGTCGCGCAGCAGCTTGCCCACCGGCGACTCGTGGGTGTAGCCGCGGCCGCCGAACATCTCCGACGCGCACGACACGATGTCCCAGCCGGTCTGGCCGCAGAACATCTTCGTGGTCAGCGACGACTTGAGCGTGCCGGCACGCAGGAACCCGGCGGCCGGGTCCTTGCTGGTGGCGATCTCGTCGAACTCCCGCGCCGCCGCGCGGCACTGGTTGGCCATCACGTCGATCTGCATCTCCAGCTGGCCCAGTTTCGCGGCGAACACCGCGTTGTGCGCCAGCGGCGCGCCCTTGACCTGCTTGGTCTTCGCGTAGTCCAGGCACAGGTCGCGCGCCCGGCGGGCGATGCCCAGCGCCGTCGTGGCGATCAGGATCCGGCTGGCGTTCAGGCCGATCTCCAGCAGGCGCAACCCGTTGCCGCGCAACACGTTCCCCGCCGGGACCCGGCAGTCGGTCAGCTGGACCTGGTAGGTCCCCGACGACCGCAGCCCGATCATGCTCCAGCGCTTCTCGACCTGGATGCCGGGCGTGTCCCGGGGCACCAGCACGGCCACGAACTCGCCGTCCTGGTCGGCGTCCTTGGCGATGACGACGACGAACTGCGCGAAGTCGGTGTCGGTGGAGAACGCCTTCTGCCCGTTCAGCACGATGCTGTCGCCGTCGCGGCGCGCGGTGGTGGTGATGCGGGCCAGCTCGCTGCCCGCGTCGTGCTCGCTGCCGAGCGTCGCGCCGAACGCGCCGTCGGCGACCAGCTGCTTGAGGTAGTGGTCGCGCAACGCGTCGGAGCCGTACCAGCGCACCATGTTCGTCGCCAGGATCGGGATGAACAAGGTGAATGCCGCGCCGGCATCGCCGTAGGCCAGCTCGGCCACGATGTCGACGCTCTCGCTGAGACCAAAGCCGTGCCCGCCGTACTCCTCGGGCAGCCACCAGTTGGCCAGACCGGCGTTGGCGAACCGGCGGTAGAGCGGGAGCGGAGCGGGCGCGAGCGAGTCCAGCTCCTCGTCGTTGCCGATCAGCTCCCGCCGGGTGAACGCCTGGACGGCGCGGATGTGTTCGGTTGCCTTCATCCCTCTTGCCCCTCATCGATCAGTGCCGCGAGCGTGCTGACGGTCGGACAGTCGAGCAGCGCGGACACCGGGACCGGCTTGCCCAGCGCGGCCCGGATCCGGTTGGTGACCTTGATGGCCACCAGCGAGTGCCCACCCAGCTCGAAGAAGTTGTCGTGCGCGCCGACCGGGTCGACCCCGAGGACCGAGGACCAGATCTCGGCCAGCGCTTCCTGCGTGCCCGGTGCGGGCGGCTCGAACGCGACGTCCAGGTCCGGCCGCGGGTGGCGTTCCCGGCTGTCGTCGTCGGCGCCCTCCTGGTCGGTGACGTCCCCGACGACCCACTGGGCCAGCCGAGCCGGCAGCGAGCCGGTGGAGATCACCAGCCGGTCGAGGTGGTCGCCCGCGGCCAACGCGCGCTCGAGCACCTCGACGCCTTCCGCCGGGCTCATCGTGAAGTCCTGCGTGGCCGGTCCGTGCCCGTCCAGGCGGTCGTCGTCGACGCGCCAGGTGTCCCAGTCGACGGTGATCCACTGACCGCCGCCATCGGCGCGGGCCGCCGCCGTGTAGGCGTCGAGGCCCGCGTTCGCGGCCGCGTAGGGACCCAGCGTGATGCCACCCAGCACGGCGGCCAGCGACGACAGCGTGATCCGCCGGTCGGGGCAGTGCCCGTCGAGAACGTCCTGCAGCACGTGGAAACCGCCGACCTTGGCGGCCAGGTGCGCCCGCACCTGCGTGCGGTCCATCTGGTGGGCGAACCCGAAGAACGCGCTGTCCTGCACGCCCGCCGCGTGCACCACCACGTCGATGCGACCGAAGCGCGCCAACGCTTCGGCCACCACCGCACGCATCTGCTCGGCGTCGGCGACGTCCGCCGAGGCCGCGAACACGGTGGCGCCCTTGGCTTCCAGGTCGAGCACGTTGCGGATGTGGCGCGCGGTGCGTTCGCCGCCGGCGGGCACCGCGTCGAGGTAGGCCGGCCACTCGGACCGGTCCGGCAGCGGCGACCGCGCGGTCAGCACCAGCCGGCAGCCGTAGCTTTCGGCGAGGTGGCGGGCGAGCACCAGGCCCACGTCGCCGAGCCCGCCGGTGATCAGCACGGTGTCCCCGTCGCGGAACGGCGGGTTCGCCTCGGCCGCGGCGGGCAGGGGGTGCGGCTCGTAGCGGCGCAGCCAGGTGCCGCCGGCCCGTTCGGCCACCGGCCCTTCGTGCCGGCACACGGCGGCGGCGAGCACGGCGTCGAGTTGCCTGTCGAGCTGCCGGTCCCCGCCGTTCGGGTCCACGTCGATGTGCCTGGTGCGCAACCGGAAGTTCTCCTGCGCGAGCGTCGGGGCCAGCGCGGCGAGCGTCGCGTGCTCCGGGTGCACCAGGTCGGGGCCGAGGACCCCGGTCGCGCCGCTGGTCAGCAGCACCAGTTCGACGCCCGCGGCGGTGCCGCTGTCGTCGACGAGCAGGCCGGCCAGCGCGAGCGCCGAGTACAGGCCGTGTTCCTGGGCCGACTCGAACCGGGGCGCGCCGAGGTCGCGGTCCTGCGGGCCGCCGAGGCTGAAGCCGTGCACGATGGTGCGTGGCGCCACGAACAGGTTCGCGAACAGTTCGTCGAGGTCGTCCGGCTCGTGGGCTCGCACGGTGAAGTCGCCGAGGGCGTCACAGGCGAACTCGTCCCCGGCGTGCACCGCGGTCACCTCGGCGCCCGCATCACGCAGCCGCTCGATCAGGGCCGTGCCACGGGCCTCGGCGGCCAGCACCAGCCATGGGCCGGCCGCCCGCAACTGTTCGTCGAGCCCGGCGCGGGGCAGCGGGTGCGGCGCCCAGCTCGGCAGGTTGGTCCACTGGGCCAGGTCGGGGTAGCGGCCCGTGACGGGCTTGGCCTGCTCGACCGCGCGCGGCTCGAGCCAGTAGCGGCGCCGCTGGAACGGGTAGGTGGGCAGCTCGACGCGCCGGCCGGCGCCGTCGTGCAGCTTGGCCCAGTCGAGCACGGCGCCCGCCTGCCAGCAGCGGGCCAGCACGGTCAGCAGACCATCGTCGGAGGCGACCTGGATTTCCGCCGCCACCTTGGCTTCCGGGTCGTCGGCGGGCCGGACGCCGAGCCGGGTCAGCGACCGGGTGAGGTCTTCGGTCACGCCGGGCCCGGTCAGCCGCAGCAGCGGGTCGCGGTGCGTCGTCTTGGCGTCGATCCAGCGGTCCCGGTCGGCCAGCGCGGCCACCGCGTCGGCCACGTCCGCGCACACCACCGCGCGCCGCCGCGCGAACCCGCCACGCGAGGACTGCAGGGTGAACGCGACATCGGCGAGGTCGGCGTCCGGGTGGTCGTTGAGGTGGTCGCGCAGCAGTTCGGTGAGGTCGTCGAGCGCGTGCTCGTCGGCCGCGGAGAACGTGAGCAGGTGCGGGCCCGGTCGCGGTGGCTGGGCCGGGCGCCGGGGCGCCTCCTCCAGCACGACATGGACGTTGGTGCCGCCGAGGCCGAACGAGCTCACCCCGGCCCGGCGCGGGTCGGCCCCGCGCGGCCACGAGCGGTCCTCGGTCAGCACGGTGAACCGGTCGGCGGCCGCGGCCAGCGCCGGGTTGCCCGCCGTGAAGCCGGGCGTGCCGGGGAGCAGTTCGTGTTCGAGGTTCAGCGCGGCACGCATCAACCCGGCTACACCGGACGCGCGGTCCAGGTGCCCGATGCTGGGCTTGAGCGTGCCGAGCACACACGGCGTCCGCGGGGTCTGCTGGAACACGCGGCTCATCGCGGCCAGCTCGATCGAATCGCCGAGCATGGTGCCGGTGGCGTGGCACTCGACGTAGCCGACGGACTCCGGCTTCACCCCCGCGACCCGCAGCGCGGTCTCGATCACCTCGGCCTGGCCGTCCACCCCGGGGGCGGTGTACCCGGCGCGCACCCGGCCGTCGTTGTTCATGGCCGAGCCCAGCACGACAGCGTGGATCAGGTCGCCGTCCTCGAGCGCCTCGGCCAGCCGCTTCAACGCGACCACGCCGACGCCGTTGCCCATCACGGTGCCGTTGGCTTCGGCGTCGAAGCTGCGGACGATGCCGTCGGGGGAGAGGATGCCGCCCTGCTGGTAGTGGTACCCGGTCGGCTGCGGCAACGGGATGTGCGCGCCGCCGGCGAGCGCGATGTCGCACTCGTAGGTCAGCAGGCTCTGCACGGCCAGGTGCACCGCGACCAGCGACGTCGAGCAGAACGACTGCACGGCGACGCTCGGGCCGCGCAGCCCGAGCTTGTAGGACACGAGGTTGGCCAGCGAGTCGCGTTCGTTGCCGATGCCGAGCAGGATCTCCCCGCCCGGTTCCTCGGCGACCTGGCGGGCGTTCTGCACCATGTAGTGCGGGAACGCGGTGCCGCCGAACACGCCGACGTGCCCCGGGGTCTCCGTCGGGCAGTACCCGGCGATCTCCAGGGCCTCCCAGCAACACTCGAGGAACATCCGGTGCTGCGGCTCCATGGTCTCGGCCTCGCGCGGGCTGAAGCCGAACACGCCCGCGTCGAACAGCTCGATGCCGTCGAGGGGACCGCCCACCCGGACGTACTCCGGGTCAGCCCGCTGCTCGGCGGGAACGCCCGCGGCGTCCAGCTCCTCGTCGGTGACGACGCGCAGCCCCTTGGTGCCGGCGAGCAGGTTGCGCCACAGCTCGGCGACCCCGGCCGCGCCGGGGAAGCGGCCGGACATCCCGATCAGGGCGACGGCGGCTTCGGGGATCTCGGCGGCGTCGGATGCGGTGTCGATCTCGGTCATGGGACAGGTCCTCCTGGGTACCCGTGGACGCTCAGACCAGTGCGCTGCGGCCCCAGCCGCGGGCCAGCCGGCGGACGGTGAACAGACCGGCCGCGAGGCCGGCGGCGAGCAGGATCGCGGCCGGCGCCACCACGGCGCCCGCGTCGCCGCGGAAGGCCGCCCGCAACATTTCGAGACCCCAGTAGCCGGGCGAGAAGTGCGCGAGCAGCTGCAGCCAGCCGGGCATCATGCTGACCGGGACCAGGGCGCCGCCGAGCGCGGCGACGACCATGGAGCCGATGTCGGTGAGCATGCCCAGCTCGGCCATGCTGCGGATCAGCGTGGCCAGGGCGGTGCCGATGGCGATCAGCACGGTCGCCCAGATGACCAGCACCAGCAGCACCAGCGCGAAGGAGCTGGGGAACGACAGCCCGGTGATGAGGCAGCCGAACGTCAGCAGGATGAGCTGCTGCGCCAGCAGGATCACGAACACCGGGACCGTCTTGCCGATCAGCAGCTCGCCGGTCGACGCCGCGCTGGTGCGCAGGCGGTCCCAGGTCCGCCACTGGCGTTCCAGGAACACCGAGTGCCCGACCACCGCCATGGCGAAGATGGAGAACATGATCAGCGGGCCGGTGACTACCTGCAGGGCGCCTTGGTCGTCACCCGCGAACCGGTTGAGCGCCTGCTGGTAGAGCGGCTTGAACATCACCATGATCGCCATCGGCAGGACCAGGTAGCTGATGATCTGCCCCGGGTCGCGCCAGCGGATCAATGCGTTGTGCTTGACGAGCACCCAGATGCGGTGCGTCGAGTCAGTGGACATCTGCGGCCGCCAGCGAACGGTAGAGGTCGTCGAGCGTCGGCGTGCGCAGCTCGACGCCCCGGATCGGGTACCGCGCGCGGCTGACCAGGTCGACCAGCGTGGCCGAGGGGTCGTGGGTGGCGGTGCGGTATTCGCCGACGTCGAAGCGCAGGAGCACCTCGCCCGCCAGCCGGTCGAGCAGCTCCGCGCTGGTGCCGCGGGCGATGATCCGGCCCTGCTGGGCGACGGCGATGGTGGCCCGCAGCTCGGTCAGCTCGGGCAGGTAGTGGGTGGTGTAGATGATCGAGGCGCCGTCGCGGGCGCGGTCCTTGACCACGTCGAGCAGCGCCTGTCTTGTCTCGGGGTCGGCGCCCGCGGTCGGCTCGTCCAGCAGCAGCAACCGCGGCCGGTGGACCAGCGCGACGGCGGCCTGCGCGCGACGCTGCTGGCCGCCGGAGAGCAACCCGGCCCGCCGGTCGACGAACTCGGTCAACCGCAACGCCTCGACCAGCTCGGTGATCACCGCGGCGAGCGCGCGGCCGCGCAACCCGGCGAGGCCGCCGAACAGCCGCAGGTGCTCGCGCACCGTGATCGACTGGTAGAGCGCGATGTGCTGGGGTGCGATGCCGATGCGGTCGCGGGCGCGGACGGGATCGATCCCGTCGACGTGCACCGACCCGCCGTCGGGCTTGTTCAGCCCCGCCAGGATCGAGACCAGCGTCGTCTTGCCGGCGCCGTTGTGACCGACGAGGCCGACGATCTCGCCGTCCCCCACGTGCAGGGTGAGGCCGTCGAGGGCCTGGATTGCACCATAACGTTTGGTGAGACCGATAGCGTCGAGCACAGTCACCTCCTGCGGGGGTACGTCAGCGGCCAGGACCGACTATCGGACCTCGCCGACGGCGCCGACAGCCCGCAATGACTGCCGTCAGCTAGCTGCCACCGCCACGAGTCCGGGGCGCGCCGACGGCCGTGGATAGGCTCGCCGGCATGCGCACAGGGCAACGAACCCGGGACCGTTCGCAGTCGCCGGAGGCGGCCGGGTCACCGCGTGCGACGCGGCTGCCCGCCTTCGCGGCCGGTCCGGTCGTCGCCGTCGCCCTGGTCATGGCCGCGGTGCTGACCGCGTTGTCCGGCCGCTACGGGTTCCACCGCGACGAGCTGTACTTCGTCGAGGCCGGTCGCAGATTGGCCTGGGGCTACGTGGACCAGCCACCGCTGACCCCGCTGCTGGCCCGGCTCAGCACCGGCCTGTTCGGTGACACCCCGATGGGGCTGCGTGTCGTGGCCGCGCTGCTGTGCGTCGCGATCGTCGTGGTCGCCGCGCTGGTCAGCCGCGAACTGGGTGCCGGCCGCGGCCCCCAGGTGCTGACGGCGGTGGCCGTGGCCACCTCCTCGGCGATCCTGACCACCGGCCACATGCTCGCCACCTCGACCTTCGACAACCTCGCCTGGCTGGTCCTCTGCCTGCTCGTGCTGCGGGTGGTGCGCACCGGTGACGGCCGCTGGTACCTGGCGATCGGCGCGGTCACCGGGATCGCCCTGCTGAACAAGTTCCTGGTGGTCGTGCTCGTCGGTGCGCTGCTGGTGGCCCTGCTGGCCGTGGGACCGCGCAAGGCGCTCGCCACCTGGTGGCTCGCCGCCGGGGTGGTGGTCGCGCTCGCGGTCGCGGCGCCGACGCTGGTCTGGCAGGCGGCCCACGGGTGGCCGCAGCTGACGGTGGCCTCCGGCATCAGCACCGAGAACGGCGTCGAGAACCGGGTGACGTTCGTGCCGTTCCAGTTCGTCTACCTGGCACCGCCCTACGCCGCGCTCTGGCTCGCCGGGATCTGGCGGCTGCTGCGCGATCCCGCGGTGCGGTGGGCCCGCGCGCTGCCCGTGACCTACCTGGCCCTCGTGGTCGTGATGCTCGCTGTGGCGGGCAAGCCCTACTACCTGCTCGGGCTGCTGATCGCGTTGCTCGCGGCGGGCGCGCAGCCCGTGCTCGCCTGGGCCGCTCGGGGCAGGCGAGCCTGGCTAGTGCCGGCGGCGGTGCTCCTCTCGCTGGTGGTCGACGTCGGGGCCGCGCTCCCGGTGTGGCCGGTCGATTCGCTCAACCCGGTGAACGCGGTGAACAAGGAGCAGGGCGAGCAGGTCGGCTGGCCGGAGCTCGCCGGGTCGGTGGCGGGGGTGTGGCGGCAGATCCCGGCAGGGGAGCGGGGCCGCGCGGTGATCTTCACGCAGAACTACGGCGAGGCGGCGGCGATCGACCGCTACGGCACGCCCTTCGGCCTGCCCAGGGCGTACTCCGGGCACATGAGCTTCGCGGACTGGGGCGTGCCGCCCGACTCGGCGACCGGTCCGGTGCTGCTGGTGCGCTTCCCCGCCAACGCCGAGCTGGCCGCGCAGTTCCGCGGCTGCCGCGTGGCCGGCACGGTGGACAACGGCCACGGCGTGCACAACCCGGAGCAGGGCACCTTGCTCGAACTGTGCGACGGGCCCAGTTCGCCGTGGTCGGTCCTGTGGCCCCGGCTGCGCCATTTCTACTGATTTTACCCGACGGCAGCAAGTTGCCTGCCGGTTCTCCCCATTGACCGTGACCACGCGGCGGAGAAATAGTCGCCTTGTTCGATGTGACGGCGATCATCAAAGCTGCGGGCCCGGGTGTCCGGGAATGGCAGCCATTTCCCCAGCCAATTCAGGGAGACACCGGTGTGCGGTATTACGGGATGGGTCAATTACGAGCGTGATCTCGCGTCCGCGAGGCCGACTCTGCAGGCCATGACGGACACGATGATCTGTCGCGGCCCCGACGAGGAGGGCATCTTCGTCGACGGGCACGCCGGGCTCGGCCACCGCAGGCTCGCGGTGATCGACATCGAGGGCGGCAAGCAGCCGATGACCGCCGAGGGCGTCGCCCCGGTCGCCATCACCTACTCCGGCGAGGTCTACAACTTCACGGAGCTGCGCGCCGAACTCGAAGGCCATGGCCACGTCTTCCGCACCAAGAGCGACACCGAGGTCGTGCTGCACGCGTACCTGCAGTGGGGCACCGCGTTCGTCGACCACCTCAACGGCATGTACGCCTTCGCGATCTGGGACGCCCGCACGCAGGAACTCCTGCTGGTGCGCGACCGGATGGGCGTGAAGCCGCTGTACTACGCCGACACCCGCGAGGGTGTGGTCTTCGGCTCGGAGATGAAGGCGATCCTGGCGAGCGGTCTCGTGCCGCCGGTGGTCGACCTCGACGGCATGCGCGAGGTCTTCGCTTCGATCAAGACGCCGGGCACCGCGATCTTCAAGGGTGTCAACGAGGTCCGCCCCGGTCACTTCCTGCGGGTGCGCCGCGAGGGTGTCACCGAGCACCGCTACTGGGCGCTCGAGGCCGACGAGCACACCGACGACCTGCCCACCACGATCGAGCGGATCCGCGAGCTGCTGGACGACATCGTCGCCCGCCAGGTGGTCGCGGACGTCCCGCTGTGCACCCTGCTGTCCGGCGGTCTGGACTCCAGTGCGATCACCGCGCTCGCCAACCGCGTGGTCACCGCCGCGGGTGGCGACCCGGTCCGGTCGTTCTCGGTCGACTTCGCGGGCCTCGCCGACAGCTTCGTGCCCGACGAGCTGCGCTCCACCCCGGACGCGCCCTACGCCCACGACGTGGCCGCCTTCGCCGGCACCACGCACAGCGACGTCGTGCTGAACGCCGCGCACCTGATGGACCCGGCCACGCGCGTCGCCACCGTCATCGCACGGGACACCCCCAACTCCGCGGACATCGACAACTCGATGTACCTGCTGTTCAAGGCGATCCGCGAGCACTCGACGGTGGCGCTGTCCGGTGAGGCGGCCGACGAGGTGTTCGGCGGCTACGCCTGGTTCCACGACGAGAACGTCGTCAACGGCACCGACTTCCCGTGGCTGGTCGCGCTGCACAACGTCGACGGTTCCGGTTACCTCAACCCCGACCTCGAGGCCAAGCTGGACCTGGGCACCTACCGGGCCGACAACTACGCCGAGGCGCTGGCCGGCATGCCGCGCCTGGAGGGCGAGACCGGCCTCGAGCGGCGCATGCGGGAGATCAGCTACCTGCACCTGACCCGGTTCGTGCAGATTCTGCTCGACCGCAAGGACCGGATGAGCATGGCCGTGGGGCTCGAGGTGCGCGTCCCGTTCTGCGACCACCGGCTCGTGCAGTACGTGTTCAACACCCCGTGGGCGATGAAGACCTTCGACGGCCGCGAGAAGAGCCTGCTGCGTGCCGCCGTGAAGGACGTGCTGCCCACCTCGGTGCTGGAGCGGGTGAAGAGCCCGTTCCCCGTACCGCAGGAGAAGGCCTACCTGGCGACGCTGCAGGACGAGGTCGGCAAGCTGCTGGCCGACCCGCAGTCCGCGCCGATGCTCAAGGTCATCAACGAGCAGACGCTCGGCGGGATGACCCAGGCGCCGCCCGAGGCCGGCCTGCTGGTGCGCGACGGCCTCGAGAGCGCGCTGGCCGGCCACGAATGGGCCACGCGCTACGACGTCGTGTTCGACCTCTGAGGGTCTTGTCCCTTTCCCGAAGCAGCGTTTCCGACAATTTCCGATGAGGTTTCCGATGACTGCTACCCAAATCCCGAGTGATTTCCAGGAGCTGTTGCACGCGCACCTGCCCTTCGCGGGCACGGGCGCGCTGGACGAGTCCAGTGACCTTTCGGGGCTCGGTCTCGACTCGATGAGCACCGTGCAGTTGCTCGCCGACATCGAGGCGCAGTACGACGTCGAGCTGCCCGACGAGATCCTGAACGAGGCGACCTTCGCCACGGTGGGTTCGCTGTGGCGTTCGCTCTCGCCGATCGTGGGCGCGGCAAGCACCGAGTCATGACTGCCGCCCAGTCCTCGTGCCTGATCCGGCTCGACGATCTCGTGCGGTGCGGGCAGCCGGACCGGCCCGCGGTGACCTTCCGGGACGAGACGCTGACCTACGCCGAGCTCGCCGACCAGGTGGCCCGCGCGGCCGCCGGGTTGCGCGGGCTCGGCCTGCGCCGCGGCGAACGGGTCGTGGTCTACCTGGAGAAGCGGCTGGAAACGGTGGTCGCGTTCCTCGCGGTCTCCGCTGCGGGCGGCGTGTTCGTGCCGGTGAACCCGGTGTTCCGGCCCGCTCAGGTCGGTCACGTGCTCGCCGACTGCGCCGCCCGGGTGCTGATCACCTCGCCGGAGCGCCACCACGCGGTGCTCGGTGAGCTGGACCGGCTGTCGGAGCTGCGGCACGTCGTCCTGGTCGGTGGCCAGGACGAGGACACGGCACCGTCGTGGGAGTCGTTGTGCACGGCCGAACCACTTGCCGACGGTGCCGACAGTGCCGACGGCGTGATCGACGTCGACGTCGCGGCCATCCTCTACACCTCCGGCAGCACCGGGAAGCCGAAAGGCGTGGTGCTCTCGCACCGCAACATGCTCGCCGGCGCGGCCAGCGTCGCCGGCTACCTGCGCCACACCAGTGACGACACGGTGCTCTCGGTGCTGCCGCTGAGCTTCGACGCCGGGTTCAGCCAGCTGAGCACGGCGCTGATCGCGGGGGCGCACGTCGTGCTGGTCAACTACCTGATGCCCCGGGAGGTCGTGCGGCTGGTCGCCCGGCACCGGGTCACCGCCCTGACGTGCGTGCCGCCCCTGTGGCTGCAACTGGTTGCGGCGAAGTGGCCGCCGGAGGCGCGAGCCGGTCTGCGCTACTTCGCCAACACCGGCGGGCACCTGCCGCAGCACCTGCTCACCCGGTTGCGCGAGACCTTCCCGAACGCGGCGCCCTACCTGATGTACGGCCTGACCGAGGCGTTCCGGTCGACCTACCTGGATCCGGCCGAGGTCGACCGCAGGCCCGGCTCGATCGGCAAGGCGATCCCCAACGCCGAGGTCCTCGTGGTCCGCCCGGACGGCACGGTCGCCGCCCCCGGCGAGCACGGGGAGATCGTGCACCGGGGCGCGCTCGTCGCGCTCGGGTACTGGAACGACCCGGCTCGCACCGCGCAGCGGTTCCGGCCGTACCCGCCCGGCGACGGACCGGTGCGTGCCGAGCCCGCCGTGTGGTCCGGCGACGTGGCCTACCGCGACGAGGAAGGCTTCCTCTACTTCGTGGGCCGCACGGACGACATGATCAAGACCTCCGGCTACCGGGTCAGTCCGACCGAGGTCGAGGAGGTGGCCTACGCCACCGGCCTCGTCGCCGAGGCGGTCGCGATCGGGGTGCCGGACGAGCGGCTCGGCCAGGAGGTCGTCCTCGTGGTGACCGCGCCGGACGGCGGCGAGACGTGCGACACCGGCACGCTCACCAAGGCGCTGGCCGAGGAACTGCCCGCGTACATGGTGCCCAAGCGCATCCTCGTGCGCGACGAGCTCCCGCGCTCCGGCAACGGGAAGTTCGACCGCGGCGAGGTCCGTAGGAGCGTGCTCGGATGACCGCGGCGATCGGGGCGTTCGAGCGCATGGACGGGCGCCTGGCCGTGGGCGGCATCGACGTGGAGCGGCTCGCCGCGCGCGTCGGGAGCACGCCGTTCTTCGCCTACGACCGGGCCCTGGTGACCCAGCGGGTCGCCGAGGTGCGGGCCGTGCTGCCCGAGCGGGTGCACCTGCACTACGCGGTCAAGGCCAACCCCATGCCCGCGTTGCTGCAGCACCTCAGCGGCCTGGTCGACGGGTTCGACGTGGCGTCAGGGATCGAGCTGCGCAACGCGCTGGACACACCCACGCCCGCGTCGCGGATCGGCTTCGCCGGACCGGGCAAGAGCGAGGCGGAGGTCTGCCAGGCCGTCGCGTCCGGCGTCGTGCTGGAGGTCGAGTCGGAGCGCGAGCTGGTGGTGGCCCGGGACGCGAGCGTCGCGACCGGCATCGCCGCCCGCGTCGCGCTGCGGGTCAACCCCGACTTCACGGTGCGCGGCTCCGGCATGCGCCTCGGTGGCGGGCCGCAGCAGTTCGGCATCGACTCCGAGCGGGTGCCCACGGCGCTGGCCACGCTGTCCGACTACGGCCTGGATTTCCAGGGCTTCCACATGTTCGCCGGGTCGCAGAACCTGCGCCACGCCGACATCTGCGAGGCGCAGCGGCGCACCGTCGAACTGGCGGGCCGGCTGGGCGACGCCGCCCCGGGGCCGGTGCGGTACCTCAATCTCGGCGGCGGGTTCGGCATCCCGTACACCGACCGCGACCAGCCGTTGGACCTCGGCCCGATCGGCGAGAACCTGCACGAGCTGATGGCCGGTGCCGTGCCGAAGCTGTTGCCACAGGCGCAGATCGTCGTCGAGCTCGGCCGCTACCTGGTCGGCGAGGCGGGTGTGTACATCACCCGGGTCGTGGACCGGAAGTCCTCGCGCTGCAAGACGTTCCTCGTCGTCGACGGCGGGATGCACCACCAGCTGGCCGCTTCCGGCAACTTCGGCCAGGTGATCCGCCGCAACTTCCCCATCGCGGTGGCGAACCGGATCGACGCCGAGCCGGCCGGCCCGGTCACCGTGGTCGGCTGCCTGTGCACGCCGCTGGACCTGCTCGGCGACAACGTCGAGCTGCCGAAGGCGGGCATCGGTGACCTGATCGCGTTGTTCCAGGCCGGGGCCTACGGGCTCACGGCCAGCCCGACCGCGTTCCTCAGCCACCCGGCGCCGCTGGAGGTCGTGGTCTGAGCCGCGGGCAACAAGCACGCACATCCGAGCAGGAATGGACAGTGGAGGGAATCGAATGGCAATACAACTGAAGTTCGACAACACCCCGAACCTCGCCCCGGTCGTCCACTCGGCGGCGCGGATGGTGGTCGGGTTCTTGTTCGCCTGCCACGGAGTGGCCTCGTTGTTCGGCGTTCTCGGTGGTGCGGTGGGCATGCACGGCGGCGCCGTGCAGTTCGGCGCCTGGCCGGGCTGGTACGCCGCGGTGATCGAGTTGGTGGGCGGCGTCCTCGTGGCGCTCGGCCTGTTCACCCGCGTGGCCGCGATCATCTGCTCGGGAACCATGGCGTACGCGTACTTCTCCGTGCACCAGAAGGCAGGACTGCTCCCCGTCATGAACAACGGGGACGCGGCCGCGATGTTCTCCTGGACGTTCCTGCTGATCGCCGCGGTCGGCCCGGGCCGGATCGCCCTGGACGCGAGGCGCCGCGTCAGAACGGTGCCGGTGGTCCGGGAACCCATCCCGGTCATCGTCGGTCAGGGCGCCGTGGGCATGCACTGCCCGGACGTCTGACCGTCCCCAACGGACGAGACCGATCGACAACAGCGACGGCGGAGCCAAGCTCCGCCGTCGCCTGTTCGCGTGCGGAGTAGATCACTCGCCGGTCGAGTGACAACCGCTCAGGTTTGGGAACACCGGCGGGCGCATGTTCGTCATCTGGGATGAGCGCTCTGGCGGGCGCGACTGATGGTGTCGAAAGGAGGAAGCAGTCCGTGACGTCCACGGCCAGTCGTGAGGAGTTGGTACCGCTGCACACGGACTTCGACGTCGTGGTGCGCGGTTATGACCGTGGTCAGGTCCAGCACTACGTCGCAGCGGTCGAGGCCGAGCTGCGGCTGCTGGCCACCGACCGCGACGCCGCGGTGTCGTGGGCCGAAGACCTGACCCGGCAACTGGAACAGGCCCGCTCGCAGAACGACCGGCTGCGCGAACAGCTCGACCGCATCTGCCGGACCCCGATCGACCCCGACGCCCTCACGGAGCGGTTGCGGCGGAGGGTCGAGCTCGCCCACGCCGAAGCCACCGAGATCACCACACGGGCCCGCGCCGCCGCCGAGGAGAGCTGGGCCACCACCCGCGACGCCACGGACCGGCTGCGTCAACGCCACGAACGCCTCGTCGCCGAGCTCGACGCCCGGCGCCGTGAGCTCGAGGACGAGCACCGGCAGCTGATCCGCCGCGCGCACGACCAGGTGGACGCGTTGAGCAGGCAAGCCGAACAGCGCCGCCGGGACCTCGACGAGCAGGCCGCGCGGCTGCGCGAGCAGACCGAAGCCGACTTCCAGGTCGCCCTGTCCGCCCGCCGCGCCGAGGCGGCGCGCGAGATCGCCGATCAGCAGGCCGCCGCGCGAGCGCGGGCCGCCGAGCTGGTCCGCGAGGCCACCGAACGCGCGCAACGCATCGTCGGCACGGCCCAGCGGGAGGCGGCGCGGCTCGACGAGCGCCGACGGCAGGTCGCCGCCGCCTTGCGCACGGCCGAGGAGTTGCTGGCCGAGGCCGAGCCACTGCTTGCCCCGCTGCCCGAGGAAACGGCGGGCGAACCCGCGATCTCCGAGCGGTTCGGCGCGTTGCGCGGCCTGCCTCGCGACCACGACGGAGGTGCGGCGGCGTGACGAACGAGCTGTCGCGTGCAAGACACCACCGATCGGGGTAGTCGTCGGCCATGACCGATGCCCTGCCGGAACTGCACAGCCTGGACGCGCTGGTCACGCTCGTCACTGAGGCCGACAACGGTGCGAACCTGTACGTTCGCTGGTCCCGTGGTCCGGCCCTGGACGAGCAGACGAGCAGCAGGGACGAGCTGACCGGCGTGCCGCTGCCCGGCTTGTCGGCCAATCCGCTGCGCGTCGAGCAGTGGTGGGGCGACCGGTCGCTGCGGTTGTGGGTGGCCCGGCGGCTGCACGACTACCGGCATTTGCGGGAGATCCGCGGTGCCGACGTGCGGCCGTGGGTGGCGCGGGGCCGCGAGGTGGCGCGCGGTCCGGACAACGAACCCCTGATCGAGGTCTGCCGGCCGGTTGCCTGGATCCACCCCGACGTGCTCGACGAGGTCGACGCCACCCTGACCGAGCACCGGGCGGACTGGGGCCCGCTGGACCGCACCCCTTCGTGATCCGGGCACGGTCGGGCTACGCAGCCGCCGCGATCGGCTCGAGCGTCGCGACCAGCTCGTCGAGCTCGTCCGCGCTGAGCACGTCGTACGGTGGCGCGGCCAGCTCGTCGGTGCGGACCTCGATCCGCTGCTTGGTCGCGCGGCCGGCGTCGGTGAACCCGCCGTCGGCGGCCACGAGACCGCGGTCGCGCAGCCGGTCGACGACCGCGGCCAGCTGCGCGCCGGGCAGGTGGTGGATCCGGCCGAACTCCTCCGCCCGCATCCCGAGCGCCAGCGCCATGAGGACATGCGATTCGGTGCCGCTGATGCCGTGGGCGACGAGGACGGCGTTGTGGCCGTCCCCGCGGTGCTCCCGCAGCAGCGTCGCCGCGTGCCAGAGCCGGGCCACGGGGTCCTTGGGCACGTCGATCGTGCGGAGCCCGGCGTACAGCGGGCGGCCCTCGGTCAGCGCGCTGGTCGCGGCCCGGGTGGCGAGGTCGGCGGCTCGCACGAGCTCAGGCGACTCGGCGAGCTCCCCGATCCGCCGCCGCAGCTCGGTGGCGCTGGCCCGCTCGCGCACGGCGATGGCCTCCTGCGGGGTGATCTTGCCCCAGACCCACGGGATGTGGCGTGCCACCTCGCCGTCGGCGAAGTTGTAGAACACCGCGTGCACCACCTCGGCCGGTGCCGGCCCCAGCGGCGCGGCCCGGCCGGCGAAATACCCGTCCCAGTAGTTGCGCATACCGAGGGCGACGAACGCCTCGGTCGGCCCTGCGGCGAAGGTGACGGTGGCGATCGGCTCGACGAGCTCGAACATGCGGTGGATCTTGGCCTGTGCGTGCGGCATCGGTCGCGCCTCCCACGGTCGGACAGCGCCCCTGGCGGGCGGCCGTTCACCATGGCTACGAACGACACCGCACGGATTCGACACGCCGGCCGATTCTCCGGGCTATGACTGGCGGCGTCCCAGGGTCAGGCCGACGAGGTTGGCGCTGGTTTGCCACAACCGCGCGGCGAGGGTTTCGTCGTAACTGCTCCTGGCCGATCGCTTGGGCCGGCCGCGGGCGAAGTAGCGGCCGCTGACGTGCCGCAGTTCCGGCGCCACCGCCAGGCGGATCGACATGGCCGCGCCGCCGGCCGGGGACTTCATGAACGGGCGCAGCACCGGCACGAGCAACCGCTGGGTGCGGCCGGGGTCCTCCGCGCCGAAGGACGTGTGGACCAGTCCGGGGTGCAGCGCGTTGGCGGTGACGGCGGTACCCGCCAGCCGTCGGGCGAGTTCGTAGGTGAACAGGATGTTCGCGAGCTTGGACTGGTTGTAGGCCTCGGCGCCGGAGTAGGCCGACGCGCCCTGCAGGTCGTCCAGCCTGATCCGCCCCATCGCCTGTGCGTTGGAGGACACGGTGATCACGCGTGCCGGCGCGCTGTGCGTGATCCGGTCGAGCAGCAGGTTGGTGAGCAGGAACGGCACCAGGTGGTCGAGGGCGAAGATGCGTTCGAGCCCGTCGACGGTGACGTGGCGGGTGTTCCAGTACCCGCCGACGTTGTTGATCAGCACATCGATCCGCGGCAGGCGGGCCAGGGCCTGCTCGGCCAGCCGGCGTACCTGCGCCTGCGAGGAGATCGGCGAAGAACACCGCCACTTCGCCACCGGCGCCGCGGATGTCGTCGGCCGCGCCCCCGGTGCGGCCGCGGTCGCGTCCGGTGATGGCCACGTGCGCGCCCATCGCGGCCAGGCCGAGGGCCGTCGCCTTCCCGATGCCGCCGCTGGCCCCGGTGATCAGCACGGTCTTTCCCGCCATCGAGACCGCGCCACCGCTCACCGGGAGGCGACCATCAGCGGCGAGGACGGCTTGAAGCCCTTGAAGAGCATCCACGCACCGAGCGAGAACCCCCACGCGGCGATGGGCAGCGCGGCGAGGACGGCGATCGGCGAGATCGGCGCGTAGAGCTGGAAGAAGATCGCCAGGTCGGAGGCGAGGAGCAAGGGGGCGCCGATGAGCCCGATGATGGGCAGCAGTCGTGGCACCAGGCCGGACTTGTACATCACGTAACCCAGCAGCAGTCCGCTGATCGGCGGCATCAGGCTCTGACCGAGCAGGAACTCCGCGTTGTAGACCGCGACGAGCGCGTGCCCGGTGGTGACCAGCGCGGCCGGATCGGCACCGCCCGTCGTCGCGGTGTGCCGCAGGCTGACGATCGACAAGAGGGCGACGACGCCGACGAAGGTCATGGCGGCTTCGAGCACCCGGACGGTGACGAACCCCCGGGCCGCGAGCTCGCTCTGCCGCCGGGCGACCGGGTAGAGCACCACGGCGGTGCCGATGCCGGCCAAGGCGACGATGACCTCGGTGAGCGCGCCCCACAGCACTCCGATCTGGCTGCCGACGCCCAACACGAAGTCCCGCGTTGTCCTTCACCGGTTTGTACAACGAAAGGGTGGGGATCGAGATGAAGGTGATCAGGTACAACGCGCCCGCAATGCGCGCGGTGCGCCGCATCGGATCCGTTGTGCCCCTTGCCGTGCCTGGTGCCTGCGCGATGGTGTTGATCGTTCTGTCCCCCTGTGCCGCTGGGCGAAGCAGGAGGGCCGGCCCCGAGGCCGCTGCACCGATGACCGCACAGTAGGCGCGTTCGAGTCTGGAACTAATGGTATTTGGATCCCAGGCGCCTCAGGAGTTCGTCATCCGCTGCTGCACGACGCCTCTGCGCGCACCGGATTTCGCGACAGGGGATGGCTAGGCTGGTGGATCGGCTGCCTCGGCGTGGGAGCGGGCATGGTCAGGTTGGACCGGCTGGTCAACGTGCTCGGCGGCTATGGGCTGCGGTTGGTGCGGTGTCCGGTGCCGCGGTCGACCGAGCTGGGCAGTGTGGTGCTGCACGAGCAGACAGCCGGGCGCACGGTGGTCGGTGACGTGCTGCTTGCCATCGGTGCGCGGTCGGTCGCCGAGGCGGTGCGGTGGGCCGAGGCCGCACGCGCGGCCGTGGTGCTCGTGCGCGATGACGCCGCGGCGGAGCCGACCGGCGACGAGCATCCGGTGGCCGTGATCATCGTCGACCCGGCCGTGTCCTGGAGCGAGGTGGCGGCGGTCGTGTACGGCCTGGTGGTCGAGGGCCGGGAAACCGAGTCCGGCCGGGGCCCGACCGACATGTTCGCGTTGGCCGACAGCCTCGCCGACGCCATCGGGGGCGCCGTGACCATCGAGGACCGGCTCGCGCGGGTCATGGCCTATTCCAGGCAACAGCAGCACGCCGACCGGGCACGGGCCGAGACGATCCTTGGCCGCCAGGCGCCGGAGTTGTTGCGTGCGTTCTTCGCCGCGCGCGGGGTGGGCGCCCATCTCGAGTCGTCGGACGAGCCGTTGTTCGTGACCGAGGACGCCGAGCACGGCTTCACCGGACGCATGGTGGTGGCAGTCCGCGCGGGCCGGGAACTGCTCGGCTCGGTGTGGGTGACGTGCCCCCAGCCCCTGGACGGGGCGGCGCGCCAAGCCCTGGTCGACGGGGCCCGCACGGTCGCACTGCACCTGCTGCGGTCCCGGGCCAGCGCGGACCTCGAACGCCAGGTCGAGACCGATCTTGTCCTGCAACTGCTGGAAGGCACCGCGGACGCCGCGACCGTGGTGAGCAAGCTCGGCCTGCCCCAGGCACCGATGCGCGTCATCGCCTCCCGCGTCGACATCGTCGAGCAGGAGCGGCACGCCGCGCTGCTGCTGGCCTTCGACCGGGCGACCACCGGTTTCGGGTGGTCGCGTCCCGGACGCAGCGCGGTGGCCGGTACCACCCTCTATACGGTGCTTCCCGGGGACGGCACGTCCGCCGCTCGCGCATGGGTTACCGCGCTGCGGGCCGCGCTGCCGGCCGACCTGACGGTCATGGCCGGGATCAGCGCACCGGCGGCAGCGGACAGCCTCCCGGCGGCACGCCAGGAGGCCGACGAATGCCTGGCATTGCACGAAACCCGGTACTCGAGCAGCGTCCCGCCGGCCTACGAGGAGTCGTGGGACCAGATCTTGCTCCAGCGCTTGCGCACCGCCGCACGATCGGGCCGCGCGCCGGCTCGGGGACCGGTGACCGAACTGCGGCGGCACGACGCCGAGCACGGCACCCATTACGTCGCCACACTGCGCGCCTGGTTGCGGGCCCAAGGAGACACCGGGGAAGCAGGGCGGCAACTCGGCGTCCACGAGAACACCGTCCGCTACCGGCTGCGCAAGATGACCGAGCTCACCGCGTTGGACCTGCAGGACGCCGACAAGCGCCTCGCGATGACGATCGAGGTCGCTGCCCTCGACAGCCCATCCGCACAACCGGCCGCGTCGAAACCGGACCAGAACTGACGTCCTGCGGAATTCGCCAGGGGTGAGTCCCGCCACCTGTGCTGCTGCGACAAACGGAGTTCTGTTCGTTGTCGGGAACGGACAAGCGCACGGCGTGCATTTCACGCATAGTAGATGGTGACAGCGTGATTCGGCGACAACGCGGGAATCACGCCATTTCCTGATCGTGGAACCGAATGGAGAACGCCACTGTGAAGACGATTGTCTGCGGAATCGACCGCTCGTCGGGTGCTCGGTCGGCGGTGCGTGTCGCGGCTGTGCTGGCCGAACGCTTGTCCGCCCGGCTGATCGCCGTGCACGTGCGTGACGGGTCGTCGGAGGGCGGCGACGCGGCCGAGCGGGTGGCCGCGGACGTCATCGCGGCGGAGGTGCCGGACTCGGGCGCGCAAGCGCGCGGAGTGAGCGGCGATGTCGCGGAGGGCCTGGCCGCGGTCGCGCGGGCCGAAGAGGCGCTCATGATCGTGGTCGGCGCACGCCGTCGTGGCCGCTCCCGCGCCTTCCTCCGAGCGCGGTCCGCCGTCGGCCTCGTCGGTCTGACCGACGTGCCGGTGCTCGTCGCGCCGCAGCTTGCACGTTCGGCCGGCGCCGGCCCGGCCGCGGGCAACGGCATGGTCCGGCTCGGCGCCGTCGCAGTCGCCACGCAATCCTCGGGCCCGAGGCAGGTAGCACCCGATCGCGTCCGCTCCGCCATGACCAAAGTCGAAGAGCGGCGGCGGCTTCGCCGCAAAGCCCGGGTGTCGCTGCGGCCGACGTGGTCTCGACGGCAGTTCCTGGGCAAGCGGTCCGGCACCTGATACCGGCGCCGATCGCCCGCGATATCGGACAGTCCTACGAACTCTGGAAGTGACATGGTCGACACGCGCACAGTTCCAGCGCAACTGGTAGAAGCCACCGCGCAACCCGAAATCGATCACGACCGGCTCGCCGACCTCCCCGACGAATGGGGCCGGCAGTCGTTCCCGGCCAGCGATCCACCGCAGAACTGGTGACGCGGGCCCATCCTTGGAAAATCAGCGCTTTGCAATTTCAGGAGCACAATGATGCGTACCACTCTCGATACCCGTGACCGGTTGGCGCCGACGAAGAACCCGGGAGCACCGCCCCTGCCCCGACACGACGTGTCCCAACCCGTTCGTCCGACGCTGCGGATCCGGCTCACCCGGGACGACACCAGAGAACTGGGCCGCTACCTGTCGACCATCGCACGGAGGGTGCGGGCGGCCATCGACGCCCACCGTGGTGCGGACGGCGCCGAAGAACCCGGCGAGTTCATCATCGACCTGTCCGATGCCACCGAGTTGCCGCAGGCGCAACTGATCCTTCTCGTCACCTTGTTGCGCCGCACCGTCGGCAGCGGCACGACCTTCACGCTGTGCGGCGTGCGCCCCATGCTCCTCGGCTCGCTCGTCGCCTTCGACCTGCCCGACGACGTGGTCGTGGTCGACACAACAGGACGCCGGTGGGCCGGCGCGAAGTGATCACCTGCCACTCGGGAGCCTCGTCCACGACGTCCTGATCGATGACCTACCGCCAGCCGCGTTCGGTGACTGGCGGTGTTCGGCGTTGGCGGTCGGCGGTTCCGACGGCTCGACTGGAGGTATGCCGTCAGGGCGGCGTGCGGGCGCCGCCCTGACGGCGGGGTCCGTGGGGCCGGGTGTGCGGACACCGGCGCCACGGATCGGGGAATGGCTGTGGTCGGTGGCGGTGGCTGGTGATCACCCGCAGTGGGTGGTGTCACTTTCAGGATGGCGCTCGGACCACGGTGGGGGCTTGTCCTGCCTCGACAATCGCAGACGTGGAGATTGGCCCATCCGTACAGTCGCTTGGGGGCAAGGGTGCGCAGTTCGTCCGGTCACCCTTTCGGGCACGGCAGCGTTGCCCGGTCGGCACGTGGATATCGCATTCACCGGCAATATCCTTTGGCGGTGTTGTGCTGTTTGCGGCGAAGGGCTGAACGATGTCGGATTCCGACGACGTGATGGACTTGATCACGGCGTTCCCGGTTCGGGACACCGACCTCGAGGCTTGGTGTGCGGCGCTGGTGCGCACGTCCCAGGCCGTGGTGGATGACTGCGGGGGCGATCTCGTCACCTGGGCCACCGCCACCGACGCCTGGACCAGGCACGGCCCCAGCACGGAACTTGTGAACGCCTTTGTCGCCCTGCTGCAGGACGCGGCGGCCGTCGGCTTTCACAGCAACCTCAGAATGGACACCGTCGCCGAACAACTCGCGGCCCACGACCGCCTCGCCGATGATTACCTCCGCTGGCGCGAGGAGTCCGTGGACCGCCGGTGGGCCGGCGCCTTCCTACCCGACTTGAGGCGCAGGGACGTCACCTGGGACGGCCGAGACGAGTCGTGGGAAGCGTTCCGAACCGAGTTGCTGGCCACCGCCGGCCGCTGGAACGTGCTGGACAAGGCGGAGCGACTGATCACCGATCCCGACGCGCACACCGTGCTTGCGAACGAAGGCCTCCTCACCCGCCTCGAGTAGGCCGCTTCGTGGCGTCGGTGAGCGGTGCACGATCGGTTGCGGCCGGCTGTGGCCGGGGGTGGCAACAGCAGTTGGTGGGCGATGCCGCCGATGCCGGTGGGTGCGTGCTGGGCCGATTGGTGCGTGTTCGCCGGATGGGCTCGGCTGGCGGCCCGAGCGACCCGATACTCACACGATGCGTTCAGTTCCGTTGTCAGTGCGTGGTTTCGCCGTCGTGGTGGGTGTGGTGCTCGGGTGGGGGTTGGCGGCGTCACCGGCGCTCGCCGGCACCGCGGATCCCTACCTCGACGCCATCGCGCCGGATTCGACCGTCGTGATCACCGACGCGGCTGCCATGCTGGGGGCCCCGGACGGGCGGTACGCCACGGTGCAGGGTCAGTTCGGCCGGCAGCTGGTCGTCGACCTCGGCGCGGGTGAGGAAGGCGTCGGCGACCTCGAGGTGGCCTACGTCAATCCGCCCGGCACGCTGTCGCAGCAACTGTGGGTGGACTTCCTCGACGGCAACGGCCGCAAGGTGGGGGAGGGGTATCTGCTGATGATCGGCACGAGCGCCAGAACCGCGGTGGTGTCGAACTCCGCGACCCAGTCGTACCGCTACCTGCGCATGGTGACCGAGGTGCGGACCTACCGCTTCGACTCGATGAAGACCGCCGCGCTGGCGTCCTCGATGGTCGGCGCCCACCACGCGAGGCCGTAGCCCTTTAGCGAAGCGGTGGCCTGCGGATTCCGGAAACCGCAGACCACCGCTCAACGGCGCTGTTTCACGAAATGCGGGTCGGCACCTGCCGGGAACGATCAGATGGTGCCGTTCTCCCACCACCACGCACGGCCGAGGTCGGCACGGCTGTCCACGTGCTGGTGGTCCTCGTTGTAGGTTTCCAGGCCGGAGAACCCGCAGGTTTCGGCTTTCTGGTAGACGGTGCGGTTGGAGATTCCGGGCACGTCGAGGTCGGCGGCGGTGCCGTAGAGGTGCATGCTGTCGCTGGCACCACCGACGTCGGAATTGTGCTGGATGCTGCGGAACCCGGAGTTCACGGTGATCGGCACGTTGCCCAGCTTGAGCCGCAACGCCTCGAGTTTGTACATGCACCGCCGTGCGTTCTCCTTGGCGGCGGTCGCGCTGACCTTGCCGCCGGAGAACGTGCCGCTGATCCGGTCGGTGAACTCGCTCCAGTTGAAGTGCAGCGTCGAGCCGTCGGAGGACTCGAGGGAGTTGAGCTTGCTCTGCGTGTTCGGTCCCACCTGCCCGTCGGCGCTGAGCCCGTAGGCGGACTGGAAGCGTTTCACGGCAGCGGTGGTCGCGGGCCCGAAGCTGCCGTCGACGGCGAGTCTGGTGTGGCTCGCGGTGCTGGTCGGGTAGCCGGCGACGCGGATCTGCAGCTCGGTGACGTCGGCGCCGCTCATACCTTCCACGAGCGTGCGGGACCACCCGTAGGCGTTGGCGGTTCCGGCCAGCAGCAAAGGGCCGGCCAGCGCGCCGGCGCCGACGGCGAGGGCGCCGCCGAGCAACTGGCGACGGCTGAGGGGTGCAGGGGACATGTTGTTCCTTCCTCACGGAGAAGGCTCAAGAACCGTGGGAAGATTACTGTCCAACTGCCGCGACGGTAAGGCTTGTGCAAAACCGAAGAATGTGATTGCCGCTTCCGCCGTGGTGGGTGACCGGTGCCTCAGGACCAGAGTCGGTGGTAGGCGTTGAGGGCCTGCTGGCCGCCCAGGTGGGCATAGAGAACGGTGGCGTCCTTGGGGATCTCGCCGCTGGTGACCAGGTCGATCAAGCCCGCCAACGACTTTCCTTCGTAGACCGGGTCGGTGATCATCGCTTCCAGCCGGGCGCCGGTTTCCATGGCGGCCATGGTCGAGTCGACCGGGATCCCGTAGCGGTCACCGGCCCAGCCGTCGAGCAGTTCGATCTCGTCGTCGCGGATGTCCCGGCCCAGGTCGATCAGCTCCGCGGTGCGCCGCGCGATCCGTGCGACTTGCTCGCGGGTCTTCTCGATGGTGGCCGACGCGTCGATGCCGATCACCCGGCGCGGCACGCCGGTCTCTTCGGCCAGGGCGGCGAACCCGGCGATCATGCCGGCGTGCGTGGATCCGGTGACGGTGCAGACGACGACGGTGTCGAACACGACGCCGAGCGCCTTCTCCTGCTCGGCCACCTCGAACGCCCAGTTGGCGAACCCCAGTCCGCCGAACGGGTGTTCCGAGGCGCCGGCCGGGATCGCGTACGGCTTGCCACCGGCGGCCTCGACCTCCTGCAGCGCTTCCTTCCAGGAGTCGCGGATGCCGATGTCGAAGCCGTGCGGGTCGAGCCGCACGTCCGCGCCCATCATGCGGGAGAGCAGGATGTTGCCGACCTTGTCGTTGACCGGGTCGTCCCACGGGACCCAGTCCTCCTGGACCAGGCGGCACTTGAGGCCGAGGTGCGCGGCGACGGCGGCGACCTGGCGGGTGTGGTTGCTCTGGTGGCCGCCGATCGACACGAGCGTGTCGGCGCCGCTGGCGATGACGTCCGGCACGATGTACTCGAGCTTGCGGATCTTGTTGCCGCCGTATGCGAGGCCGCAGTTGACGTCCTCACGCTTGGCCCAGACCTCTGCGCCGCCGAGGTGCGCGGTCAGCCGGCGCAGGTGCTGGACCGGGCTCGGCCCGAACGTCAGCGGGTAGCGGGCGTGTTCGTGCAGTCGCATCGGTCAGTCCTTTCGGGACGCGAGATCGCGCCAGATCTCGTGTGAGATCTCGGCTGCCGCGGGATCGCCGGTGGCGCAGGCCTCGACGAGCCGGTCGTGCAAGGCGACCGACTCCTTCGCCCGCGCCGAGGCGAACCGCAGTCGTTCGGCCCGGCGCAGCACCGGGGTGAACTGTTCCAGCACCATCCGCACCGCGGCGTTTCCGCTTGCCTGCACGGGGATGTCGTGGAACTCGTCGTCCGCGGCCAGCGCGGCGGTCACGTCGCCGGCCCGCACCGCCTTGGCGAACCGGCGGTTCGCCGCGCGCATCCGGGCCAAGTCGTCCGCGGTCAGCACGGCTTCGGCCACGGCCAGCCGGTGCATCGCCGCCACGACGGACTGCGCGTCGCGGACCGCCGCCTCCTCGATCGGCGCCACGATCGTCGAGCGTCCGGGCTCGGCCTGGACCAGCCCGACGTCGCCCAGGCGCAGCAACGCTTCCCGCACCGGCGTTCGGCTGACCCCCAGCCAGGCCGCGAGGTCCTGGTCGCGCAGCGGCTCGCCGGGTGCGAACGTGCAGTCGACGATCGCGTCGCGCAGGCGAGCGTGCACGTCGTCGCGCAGCAGCGAGCGGCGGATCGGCACCGAGGAGGAGGGGACCGGCATGCAATATATTGCATGCCGCGACAGTCGTCTTGTCAAGCCACGGAGGCCTGGCTCACCCTGCGACGACCGTCGAAGGCTTGCGGTACACCGAGATGTGCCGGCCCGTGCTCGGGTCGAACGGGCCGCCGGTCCAGTCGCTGTACCGCCCCGCCGGTTCCAGTCCGGCGAGCCGCGCCATGAGGTCCAGCTCTGGCAGGTACACCATGCGGTGCGTCGTCGGCAGGATCCGGATCCCGGCGTCGCTGAGGTGCACGTGCCGGTACTGCACGATCTGGTTCACGGCGTCGTACCGCGCGGCCTGGAACGACAACGCGTTCAACTCGTCCATCCGGCCCACGAACAGCGGCCGCCGGTCGGCGAAGACCAGGTTCGGCAGGGTCGCTTCCAGCACCAGCGAGCCGCCGGGCGCCAGCAACCGCGCGGCCGCGGTCAGGCAGCGCACCTGGGCTTCCTGGCTGGTCAGCTCGCACAAACCGTTGGCCACCAGGTAAACCAGTGCGAAGTCACCGCTCACGTCCGGCTCGGTCATGTCGCACAACACCGTGTGCACCATTCCCGCCGGGTCTTTTCCGCGCAGCACCCGGAGCATGTCCGGGGACACGTCGACCCCGGTCACCTCGACCCCTTTTTCGGCCAGCGGAATGGCGATCCGCCCGGTCCCGACCGCCAGCTCCAGCGTGCGCCCGCCGCCCGCCAGGTCGGCCAGGAAGGCGACTGCCGCGGCCGCGTCCGCGTCGAACGGCGACTGTTCGTCGTAGACGCGGTGCAGGTCCTTGTAGCGTTCCTCGGCAGTGCCGTAGCCGTCACTCATGGTGGCTGTATATCAGGGCTTCGAGCTACCCAACTGGTCGCGGCGGCGGGTCAGGGCGGCGGTTTCGGCGGTGTTGCCGGCCAGTTCGATGGCCTTGTCGTATGCCGCGCGTGCCTCCTGGCTGCGGCGCAGCCGGCGCAGCAGGTCGGCTCGGGCCGCGTGGTAGGCGTGGTAGTCGGCGAGGGTGTCCGCGAGACGGTCGATGGCCGCCAGGGCCACTTCGGGACCGTCGAGTTCGGCGACCGCGATGGCGCGGTTGAGGGCGACGATCGGCGAGCGGTCGACGCGGACGAGCTGGTCGTAGAGGGCGACGATCTGCGACCAGTCGGTGTCGCGGGCGTCGCGGGCGGAGGTGTGCACGGCGTTGATCGCGGCGAGGATCTGGTAGCGGCCCGGCGCGACCCCGGCGGCGGCCGCGGCGAGGCGCTCGCGCACCAGCCGGTGGCCCTCGGCGATCAGACCCGTGTCCCAGGCGCCGCGGTCCTGTTCGTCGAGGGTGACCAACTCGCCGCCGGCCGAGACCCGGGCGGTTCGGCGGGCCTCGGTGAGGAGCATCAGGGCCAGCAGCCCGGCCACCTCGCCGTCGTCCGGCAGGAGTGTGCGGATCAGGCGGGTGAGCCGGATCGCCTCGGCGGTCAGGTCGTGGCGGACGGGGTCGGTGCCGGGGCCGGTGGCGAGGTAGCCCTCGTTGAAGACGAGGAAGAGCACGGTGAGCACGGCGGAGACGCGCGCCGGTAGGTCCTCTTTGGACGGTACGCGGTAGGGGATGCGAGCCGCCTTGATCTTGGCCTTCGCGCGGGTGATCCGCTGCTCCAAGGCGGTCTCCCGGACCAGGAACGCGCGGGCGATCTCGGGCACGGTCAGACCGCCGACCATGCGCAGGGTCAGCGCCACGCGGGATTGCGTGGCCAGCGCCGGGTGGCAGCAGGTGAAGATCAGCCGGAGCCGGTCGTCGTCGATGGCGCCGAGGGGCTCGGGCGGGTCGTGCTGGTCGGCTTCGTACCCCATCTGAGCCTCCTTGTGCTTGTCGTCGCGCTTGCGCTCGCGCCGGATCCGGTCGATGGCCTTGCGGTTGGCGGTGGTGGTCAGCCAGGCGCCGGGGTTGGGCGGCACGCCGTCGGTGCGCCATCGCTCGACGGCGGTCGTGATCGCCTCGGCCGCTGCCTCCTCGGCGATGTCGAGGTCACCGAAGCGCCTGGTCAGTGCGGCCACCACCCGCGCCCACTCCTCGTGGTGGGCCTGGGTGATCGCCTGCTCGACGTCGTTCACCGGAACGGCCGCACCTCGATCTTCCGATCGCAGACGCTCGACGCCTCGGCGGCGAGCTTGAGCGCCACATCCAGGTCCGGGGCCTCCCACACCCAGAAGCCGGCGAGGTACTCCTTGGACTCCACGAAGGGCCCGTCGCTGAACACCGCCTCCTCGCCCCGGTTGTCGATGACGGTGGCCGCGTCGGTGTCGGCCAGGCCGCCTGCGAAAACCCAATAACCCTCGGCCACCAGTCGTTCGTTGAACGCGCTGATGGCGTCCATCCGGTCGGTGCTGCCGGGGTTGTCCTTGTCGTCGATCACGGAAACCAGGTACTGCATCCGGAGATCATCTCCTGCGGTTGTCGAGACGGTGTCGGTGGTGGTGGTCAGGGTGCGTCATCCCTCCTACGAACACGACTGCCCCGATCCGACACCCACGGCCAAGGATTTCTTCACACGACTTTCCGGGAGCCGGATCGCAGCCGGGTGCCGGTGAGTTCTTCGAGCAGGGCCACGGCCATCAGCTCGCCGTCGACCGGGCCGAAGCGGGCGAGCGCTCGCTGGTGCACTCGGGTGACCACGCGCGACAGGTCGGACGGCACCGCGAAGGTCCGGAACAGTTCGGTCACCGCCTCGAGCTCTTCGGTGCACCGGTCGAGGCCGAACAGCGGCAGGTAATCGCCGGCCAGTACGCGCGGCAGGTCGTGACGGAGGAATTCACTGCCGGCCGCGCTGTCGGCCAGCAGTGCGCGCAACGCCTCGACGTCGAGGCCTGCCGCTTGACCGAGCAGCATCGCCTCGGCGGTGGCCACCGCCTGCCCGAACCAGAGCAGGTTCACCAAGAGCTTGGCGGTGTAGCCGAGACCCGGACCGCCGACCAGCTTGATGTGCTCCGAGTCTGCGATCGCTTCGAGCACCGGGCGCACCCGCCGGAACGTGGCCGGCTCCCCGCCCACGAACAACCGCAGCGTGCCGGCCGCGGCCGCCGCGGGACCACCGCCCATCGGCGCTTCCAGGACCGCGACGCCGCGAGCGCGTGCCGCGTCCTGAATCGGCTTCATGATCAGCGGAGAAGCACTGGTCATGTCGATCCACGTCGTTCCCACGGCGAGCGCGTCGAGCAGCGGAGCGGAACCGGCCATCAGGTCCTGGAGCTCGGGGGTGCCAGGCATGACCGTGATCACGATGTCCGCGCCATCCGCGGCCTCGCTGGCTTCGGCACTCCAGCGCGCTCCTGTCTCCGCCACCGCTTCGGCCACTTCGGCGCGGAGGTCGGTCACCACGACCTCGAACCCGGCACCGACCAGGGTGCGGCTGATCGGCAGGCCCATCCGGCCGGCCCCGACGAGCGCGATCCGGGAATCGCGGGGGAGCAGTGCGGTGACCTGGGTTTCGTCGGTGCTCATGCGTTCTCCCGCGATCGACACGACGCTCGGGCAGGGACGGATCGAACATATAAGTGCGGATCGCAGGTTTGACGGGACTCGCCCGGTGGTAGGGCTGTCGGGGTGGCTTCAGCTCGAGACGGCCGACCTCCGGGTCCGAAAGTCGGTGTGGCATGGCCGCTCTGAAGCCGCCCGCGGTCGATGAGCCCTACGGTGCGATGTGGTCGTTCGATCTGCGGGGGAGCAGGCCTACCGTTCTCGCGCACGTGCGCAGCTGGATCGGCGCCGTGCTCGAGGACCTCGGCCGCGAGCGGCTGGCGGACATCGTCCTGATCGCCGACGAGCTCGTCGCCAACGCGTTCGACCACGGGGGCGGTCCGCACGAGGTCCGGGTGAGCCGGATGCGGACACCTTGCTGGGTGGGCATCGAGGTCGACGACAGCGGCAGCGACCAGCCGGTGCTGGGGCGCTCCCGGTTTCCCGCGGACTACCGCGGCCGCGGGCTGGTCGTGGTGGACAACCTGGCCCAGGCCTGGGGCGTCACGACCGACCCGGACCGCGGTGTCAAGACCGTCTGGGCCCACGTGGCCTGCGCGATGCAACCTTGCGTGCCCAGGTCGCGGTGAGTCGTCCGGTTCTCGCCTACGCTTCGTGGCGTGGCTGACAAGCGGGGGTCCTGGCAAGCCGTGTTCGCCGACGTGGCGAACCGGACGCACCTGGTGACCGCCGATCAGATGGCGGGCGTCGTCGACGAGGCGGCCGCGCGGGTCGGGTTGGCCGTGGAGCTGTACCTGATCGACCTGGGTCAGCGGGCGCTGCACCCGATCCGACCCTCGGGCGGCGCCGCGTTGTCGGTGGAGGGCACCGCGGCGGGCCGGGCGTTCGCGCGGTTGGAGCTCATCCCGGTCCCGGACGGCGCCCGGGCGGCCCTGTGGGTTCCCGTGCTCAACGGCACCGAACGGCTCGGCGTCGCACGCATGCTCCTGCCCGCCGAGTCCGATCCGAACGACCGCCAGTTGCGCGAGCACTGCTGGACCTTCACCGGGCTGCTCGCCCACCTGGTGCTGAGCAAGCAGGCCTACGGCGACCTGTTCCACCGGGTTCGGCGCACGAAGCCGTTGTCCGTGGCCTCCGAACTGCTGTGGCAGCTGTTGCCGCCGACGGTCTTCGCCTGCGACCGGGCGGTGGTCGCCGCCGCGATGGAGCCCTACGACGAGGTCGGCGGCGATGGCTACGACTACGCCGTCGAGAGCGACCGGGCGAACGTGGCGATCTTCGACGCGGTCGGTCACGACCTGCGCGCCGGGCTGATCACCTCGCTCGCCCTCGCCGCCACCCGCAACGCGCGCCGGTCGGGCGCCGACCTGGCGACCACTGCCACGCTGGCCGACGAGACGATCGCCAGCCAGCAGTCCTCGAAGGCGCCGATGTGGGCGACCGCGTTCCTGGCGAGGATGGACCTCGACACCGGCGAGCTCACCTACCTCAACGCCGGGCACCCGCCGCCGGTGGTCCTGCGCGCCGGTCGTGGGGTGCGCACGCTCGACGGGCTCCCGCGCACCCCGCTGGGCCTGGGGTACCTGCAGACCGAAGAGCCGATCGTGCACAGCGAGCAGCTCGAGCCGGGCGACCGGGTGCTGTTCTACAGCGACGGCGTCATCGAGGCCCAGAGCCCGGAAGGTGAACTGTTCGGCCTGGACCGGTTGGTGGACCTGACCGAGCGCAACGAGCAGGCCGGATTGCCCGCCCCCGAGACGCTGCGGCGCGTGGTGCACGCCGTGCTCGACCACCAGGACGGCGCGCTACAGGACGACGCCACCTTGGTCATGCTGGAGTGGACCACCACCGACCAGGCACGGATGCTGCCTCAGCTCTGATCCCCGGCAAGGTCGGGTCAGGGGGTGGCGGGAACCAGTTCGGCGAGCAGGTCGCGGACCCGGCGGTCGATCTCGTCGCGGATCGGCCGGACCTCGTCGACCGCTTTGCCCGCGGGGTCGTCGAGTTGCCAGTCGAGGTAGCGCTTGCCGGGGTAGTAGGGGCACGCGTCGCCGCAGCCCATGGTGATCACGACGTCGGCGGCTTCCACGGCCTCGGTGGTGAGCGGCTTGGGGAACTCGCGGGACAGGTCCACGCCGAGTTCGGCCATGACCGCGACGACTGCCGGGTTGATCGTGTCGGCCGGAGCCGACCCGGCCGAGCGGACCACGACGGCGCCCTGGGCGTGGTGGTGCAACAGGGCCGCCGCCATCTGGGAGCGGCCGGCGTTGTGCACGCAGACGAACAGCACTTCGGGCTTGCTGGGCACGAGGTCTCCTCGGGTCTTCAGGATCGCGACGGGAACCGGCGGCGCAGGGCGAGCGCGGACGCCGTCACCGGGCCGCCGTTCCCTCGGCCACGCGGTCGCCGGGCACCAGCACGGCGGCCAGCCGGGCCAGCACCTCGGGGTGCACCCGGTAGTACACCCACGTGCCCCGGCGCTGACCGGTGATCAGGCCCGACTCACGCAACACCTTGAGGTGGTGGGAGATGGTGGGCCCGGTCAGGTCGAAGTCCTCGGTCAGGTCGCACACGCACGCCTCACCGCCGGTGTGCGAGGCGATCAACGACAGCAGCCGCAACCGGACGGGGTCGGCCATCGCCTTGAACAGCTTCGACAACTCCACCGACTGCTCGGCGGTCAACGGATCACGGGCCAGCGGTGCGCAGCACGCGTCCATGGCCACCAGGGGGAGTTGCTTCGACATGGCTCTATCTTGACAGACTTCTATTTAGAGGGCAATCTACGTTCACACCTGATTAGATAATCATCTATCCAAGGAGTGGTCAGGATGTCTCGCGTTCAGCTCGCCCTGCGTGTCGGTGACCTGGAAGGGTCGATCGACTTCTACACCAAGCTGTTCGGCACCGAACCGGCGAAGCTGCGTCCGGGGTACGCCAACTTCGCCATCGCCGAACCGCCGCTCAAGCTCGTCCTGCTCGAAGGCGAGCCCGGCCAGGCGACGGTGATGGACCACCTCGGCGTCGAAGTCGAGACCAGCGAGCAGGTCAATGACGCCACCCAGCGCCTGACCGGCGAAGGCATGGAAGCGCTGCCGGAGGACAACACGACCTGCTGCTACGCGCTGCAGGACAAGGTCTGGGTCCACGGCCCCGGCAAGGAACCCTGGGAGGTCTACACCGTCAAGGGCGACTCGCCGACCTACGGCGCGGACGGTGGTGCTGGTGGCGCTGCTACCGCGTCGACGTGCTGCCAGCCCGACGCCACGACGGGCGAGGTCGACAAGGCGGCCCAGCCCGAAGACTGCTGCGCCTGACGGACAAGCGCATGCCGGCCGTGGGCGTGGAGCCCACGGCCGGCAGGCGCAACGGATCAGAGGATCAGAAGACGGAGACGCCGTACTTGCTCAGTGCCTCGGTGACCGGCTGGAAGAACGTGACGCCGCCGGAGCGGCAGTCGCCGCTGCCACCGGAGGTCAGGCCGAGTGCGGTGCTGCCGTCGTAGAGCGGGCCGCCGCTGTCGCCGGGCTCGGCGCACACGGTGGTCTGGATCAGGCCGCGGACGGTGCCGTCGCCCTGGTAGTGGACGGTGGCGTTGAGGGCGGTCACCGTGCCGCTGTGCACGCCGGTGGTGCTGCCGCGACGGGTGACCGTCTCACCGACGCGGGCGTTGCCCGCGGTGGTGATGTCCTGGCCGCCGACCGTGCCGTCGATCGCGATCGAGGTGTTGGTGTACTGCACGATCGCGTAGTCGTTGCCGGGGAAGCTGGAACCGGCCGTGTTGCCCAGCTTGGTGGTGTGGCCGGAGTTGCTGAACCACTCCGAGGCGATGTTGCCGCAGTGCCCGGCGGTCAGGAAGTAGTACGTGCTGCCCTTGCGCACGTTGAAGCCGAGCGAGCAGCGGTACGCGCCGCCGTAGATCGCGTCACCGCCGGAGATGAGCGGGCGGAACGTGCCGCTCGTGTGCTGCAGCCGCACGGCGCCCGCGGAGGTGGCGGCGACCTGCTGCAGGTGGGTCAGGCGCGCGCCGCGCACGGAGCTGTCCGCGGTCACGACGATCTGGCTGGTCGCCGGGTCGATCGCCCACGCAGTGCCGGGGGTGGCGTTGTCGAGCCGGCTCATCAGGTCGGTCAGCTGGGCCACGCTGCGCGGAGCGGGCGCGGCCGTCGTGCTCGGCGCGGCCGAGGCGGTGACCGGGACGAGCCCGAGCACGGCGGTGGCGACCGCGGTGGCTAACAGGAGGGTGTGCCGGATGGTCTTCATGGGGGTTCCGCCCTTCAGCAGGGGTGGACGGTGCTTCGGCGGTATCACTCAACGTCGGCGGGCGGGTCCTCACAATCGGGCAAAAGGGTGATGTCTTACCAACCACACGAGCGACCGGTCAATACCATGCTCCTCAGTGGACCGCACGACGAACCGTCCTATGTCATCCCTTAGGGTGAGGCGCCGCCGAGTGGGAGCCGCCGAAATGAGTGACGACAGACCGGTTTCGCCGCCGGTGTTCGTGGACGCCAGTGGACGCAGGCGCCGTACCACCAGGACGGTCGTCGTGGTCTGCGCGGCCGCCGTGTTCGCCGCACTCGCGCTCGTGGTCGCGGCGCTGTTCGGGGCGCCGCTCGGACCCCTGACCGTGCTGCCCACACCGACCGTCCTGGATGGTCCGACGGCGCCCTCGTCGCCGTCGGCCACCCGGCACCACGCGGTGCCGGGCACCGGGTCGGCCGGTGGCTCCGCGGACTCGAGCGGGTCCGGCTCGCCGGTCGTCCTCACCGACTCGCCCGCACCCACCACCACGACGACGCCGAGCCACGGGCCCACCTCGCGGTCGAGCACACCGGGGCACGGTTCGCACGGGACCGGCAAGCCCACGGACCACCCGACGCCACCCGGCCGGTCGCGCTGAGCCGGTGGGCACCCATCGGAAACCGCCGCCCCCGCCGCGCTCGCACTGGCTGCTGCTCATCGTCGGGCTCGGCCTGATCTCGGGCCTGCTGTGGTTGCAGGCCGCCGTCGGCGGGGCCCTGACCGCCGACGAGCCGGGCCCGCGCGGCTTGTCCGCCACGGTGCCGGCCGCCGTGCGCACCGGCGGTCCGCTGATCGACGCACGCACGGAGACCGTGACCACCGGCCGGCCCGCGGCCCGCACCATCGCGCTGACCTTCGACGACGGGCCGGATCCGGAGTGGACGCCGCGGATCCTCGAGGTGCTGCGGCGCAACCACGTGCACGCCACGTTCTTCGTCACCGGCGCCCAGTCCGCGCACCACCCGGAGTTGCTGCGCCAGATCGTCGAGCAGGGCAACGAACTGGGCACCCACACCGCGACCCATGTGGACCTGCGCACGGTCGGCGAACTGCGCACGTCGGTGGAGACCCGCGCCACCGACCTGATCCTCGCCGAGGCCACCGGCACCTCGACCTCGCTGGTGCGGATGCCGTACTCGGCCGGCAACGACGGCATCGACGACGCGTCCTGGACCGCGATCCGCCGCCTGGGCGCGGCCGGCAAGCTGATCGTGATGTCCACACTGGACTCCGAGGACTGGCAACGGCCCGGGGTGGCCAGGATCGTCGCCAACGCCACGCCGCACGGCACCGCCGGTCAGGTGCTGCTCATGCACGACGGCGGGGGAGACCGCGGTCAGACCGTCGCGGCCCTCGGCGAGTTGCTGCCGCGGCTGCTCCACGCCGGCTGGCGGGTGGACACGGTCGGGCACACGTTCGGCGCCCAGCACGTCACCGCCCCGGCCGGCAAGGCCAACCGGCTCAGCGGCGCGGTCCTGCTCTTCGCGGTCGACCTGGCCGACGTGACGTCGGCCGCGCTCACCGTGTTGCTGGTGATCGCCGCCGCGCTGGCCGCGGCACGCACCGTTGTCGTGCTGGCGGCGACCTGGACGCACGTGCGCCGCGAGCGCCGCAGTCCGGGGGTGCCCCGCCCGGACCCGGTGACCGTGATCGTGCCCGCCTACAACGAGGAGGCGGGCATCGAGGCCACCGTGCGCTCCATCGTGGCGTCGCGGCACCCGGTGTACGTGGTGGTGGTCGACGACGGCTCCACCGACCGCACCGCCGAGGTCGTCCACTCGCTGCGGCTGCCCGGGGTGCGGCTGATCCGCCGGCCCAACGCCGGCAAACCGGCGGCGCTGAACACCGGCCTGGCCGCCGCCCGCACCGACCTGGTCGTGATGGTGGACGGCGACACCGTGCTCGACCCGGACGCCGTGGGCCTGCTCGCCGCCCGGTTCGCCGACCCCCGCGTCGGCGCGGTGTCGGGCAACGCGAAGGTGGCCAACCGCGGCGGCCTGCTCGGTCGCTGGCAGCACGTCGAGTACGTGATCGGGTTCAACCTGGACCGCCGGATGTACGACGTGCTGCGGTGCATGCCGACCGTGCCCGGCGCCATCGGCGCGTTCCGGCGGGATGCCGTGCTGGCCGCCGGTGGCGTGCCCGGTGACACGCTCGCCGAGGACACGGACCTGACCATGGCCCTGCAACGGCGCGGCTGGAAGGTGGCCTTCGAGCAGCGCGCGGTGGCGTGGACCGAGGCGCCTGCGACGCTCGGGCAGCTGTGGAAGCAGCGGTACCGGTGGTGCTACGGCACGTTGCAGGCGGTGTGGAAGCACCGGCAAGCCGTGCTGGAGCGAGGGCCGGGCGGCACCCTGGGCCGGCGCGGGTTGCCGTACCTGTTGCTGTTCCAGGTGCTGCTGCCGATGCTCGCGCCGGTCGTCGACGTGGCGGTGGTGCTGGGCCTGCTCGTCGGTGATCCGGTGCCCGCTGTGCTGGCGTGGCTGGGTTTCCTCGTGTTGCAGGTGCTGCCGGGGGTGGTCGCGTTCCGCCTGGACGGGGAACGCCTCGGTCCCTTGGCCGTGCTGCCCCTGCAGCAGTTCGTGTACCGCCAGCTGATGTACTTGGTGGTGATCCAGTCGGTCGCGACGGCGGCGGCCGGCGCCTGGTTGCCGTGGCACAAGCTCGACCGCACCGGCGCGGCGGCCGAGGCGCCGCTGCCCGAGTCGAGCCGGTTGTCGGGTGTTGGTCCGAGGGAGCGGCGATGAGCTGTGGGGTGACGTCGGTCCCGGCCGACCGGGCGGTCAAGCTGGTGAACGTGGGCACCGGGCAGGTCCTGCAGGCCGGCCCGGGTGGCACGCTCGCCGACGACTGGCGCCGCCACGAGGACGACGCCCACCAGCAGTGGCGGCTGAGCCGGGTCGACGGCCGCAAACACCTGTGGCACGTGGCGAATCTCGGCACTGGCACGCGCCTGACCGACCAGCTGACGCTGGCAGCGGACGGGGAGCCCGGCCGCTGGCGGCTGGTACCGGTCGCCGACCACGAGTACGCCATCGTCGCGGCCGAGGGTGGCCGGGCGCTGAGCAGTGCCGTGGACGACTCGTCGTACTACCACGATCCCCGGCAGCGCTGGAAGATCGCGGCGGTGCCTGACGCGCGCCCGACGCGCGCCGTGTTCACGCTGGTGCGCGACGAACAGGTCTTCCTGCCGATCTGGCTGCGCTACTACCAGCAGTTCTTCGCGCCGCAGGACATCCACGTGCTCGACCATGGCGGTGCCCACGAACTGGCCGACCGGTTCGACTTCACCCGGATCCCGATCCACCAGCCGGTGTTCGGCGCGGAGTGGCAACGCGACACCGTGCAACACCACCAGCACGAGCTGCTCGACCGCTACGACGTGGTGTTGTTCGTGGACGCCGACGAGATCGTGGCGCCGGACCCGCGCACCGGTGACCTGGGTGACTACCTGGACAACTTCGACGAGGACTTCGTGACCTGCCAGGGCTACGAGCTCTTGCACGTCACCGACCGCGAACCGGCCTTCGACCCCGCGAAGCCGGTGCTGGCGCAGCGGTCGTGGTGGTACCGCAACGACGTGTACTCGAAGTCGTTGCTGGCAAGGGTTCCGATGCTGTGGAACCTGGGCTTCCACCACCGGCTGGACCAGAAGAAGAACGTCGATCCCTTGCTGTACCTGATCCACCTGCACCGGATGGACTACGAGACCTGCCTGGCCAGGCACCGCAACCGCGCCGCCTTCCCCCGAGCGGAGAAGGACCGCGCGCAGGGCTGGGGCTACCAGAACCGCATCACCGACCCGGTCGGCTTCCGGGAGTGGTTCTACCAGGACAGCTGCGGCGGTGGCGCGATCCAGCCGGAGGAGATCCCGGCCTACTGGCGCGACCTGATCTGACCGCCGGCAAACCCACTCCGGCCGGCTGGAGAACAGCCACACACGTCCTTTCCCGCAAGCCATCGACATTGCCGCGTGCGCGGACGCACCACCAGAGTCCACCGGCTCGGCCGCCGGTGACCTCTTGACCCCGCGGTGCGGCCCTTGGTCCCTCGTGCCCGCACGGGTCCGGGTGGTGTCGTTGAGCCCGAGCGGGAAGGAGCTGAGACCCGATGAGCGCACCGAAACCGATGATCGTCGTGGGGCTCGACGGATCCGAGGCGGCCGCGGCCGCGCTGGACTGGGCCATGGCCGAGGGCGAGTGCCGCGGCTACACCGTCGAGGTCGTCACCGTGTGGCGTTACTTCGAGCCGCTGGCCGACCGTGCGGTCGCCACCGGTCCGGGCAGCGTGCCGGGAGCGGAGATCGTGGGGCCGCACGCGGGGATGGTCGAACTGGCGGAGTACATCCACGAAAACCTGGCGACCGCGGTGGCCCACCACCCGAAAGCCGAGTACCGGCACGTGCAGCTGGGCGGGCGACCGCCGGGGGAGACACTGGTGCGGGCCGCGGCTGATGCGGCGATGCTGGTGGTGGGCAGCCACGGCAGCTCCGGCGTGCTGCCGGCGTTGCTGGGTTCGGTGAGCGCGCACTGCGTGCGGCACGCGCCGTGCCCGGTCGTGATCGTGCGCGCCGACACCCCGCGCCGCCACGGCCATGAGAAGCAGCGATCCGTCGTGGCCGGAAGTCGTTCCCACACCATGGATCCCACGCCGGGACCACTGTTGTGACCACGGGGACGCGATCGTGATGAGCACGAACCCGCGCCCGCCCGTGCTGGTCGGCGTCGATGGGTCCGATTCGGCGCTGGCGGCCACTCGATGGGCAGCCCGCTCGGCGAAGCTGCGTGGTCTGCCGCTGCGGATCGTGCACGCCTGCGTGCTGCCGCCCATCCAGCATCCGACGACCACCGCGTCTCAGGCGCGGTGGGTCGAGGCGTTGACCGAGAACGGTCAGCACATCATCGCCGAAGCCGCGCACGCGGCGCGGGTCGTCGCGCCGGAGGTCGAGATCGTGAGCTGTCATGAGGTCGGCACCGCGACCGAGGTCCTCATCGAGAAGTCGGCGGACGCGCACTGCGTCGTGCTGGGCCATCGCGGGCTCGGCGGCTTCCGCGACATGCTGGTCGGCTCGGTGGCGGTGGCGCTGACCGCGCATGGGCACGGGCCTGTCGTCGTGGTGCGTGGTGTCGGTGATCGTCCGCCGAGGACCGAGGGTCCGGTCGTGGTGGGTGTGGACGGCACGCCCGCGAGCGAGGCAGCCATCGAGTACGCCTTCGACGAGGCGTCGATGCGCGGTGCCGAGCTGGTCGCCGTGCACACCTGGCTCGACATTGCCTTCGCTCGCGCGTGGACCGCGCTGCCGTGGGACAGCGACTGGCAGGACGTCGTCGACGACGAGACCGTGCTGCTGGCCGAGCGGCTGGCCGGCTGGCAGGACAAGTACCCCGACGTCCGCGTGACCCGGGTCGTCGCCCACGACCGGCCGGTGCGTGCCCTGACCGACGCCGCCGAGCAAGCCCAGCTGGTCGTGGTCGGCTCGCGTGGCCGGGGTGCGTTCACCGGCATGGGTCTCGGCTCGACCAGCCAGGCGCTGGTGCACACCGCGCCGTGCCCGATCGCGGTCGTGCGCCCGCCGGCCGAGCAGCGGAGGTGACGGTCATGGTCAACGTCAGCGTCAGGCTGCCGCACCTCAGGGAGTGGACATGGAACCGTTGAACGAGAAGGAGATCCTCCGCCCCATCGTCGTCGGTGTCGACGGCTCGGCGCGTTCGCAAGTCGCGCTCAGGTGGGCGGTCGAGCAGGCCAGGCTGCGCGGTGCGCCCCTGCGGGTGGTGCACGCGGTGGACGCGGTGGAGAACTACGCGAGCGGCCGGCGGATCGTGGAGCTCGCGACCACGGCCGCCCGCACCATCGAACCCGGTTTGGTCGTGCGGTGCGCGACGCCGATGAAGTCGGCGCGTGCGGCGCTGATCGAGGAGGCGAAGAACGCGGAGTTGCTCGTGCTGGCGCGACCGGCGCGGGGCGGTCAGTCGAGGATCGTGTCGCACCTCGCTTCGCACGCGCCGTGCACCGTCGTGCTGGTGGTCGAGCCGGTCACCGGTTCGACCAGCCGCCCTGCCAGGTGACGTCCTGGGCCGCCAGGCGGACCTCGGGGTCGTGCGTGTCGTCTCGTTCGAAGTCCAGCAGGCATTCGACGTCGACCACCCCGTCGACCGCTCGCGCGACGGCGGCCGCGATCGGGAGCGAGCTCTTCGTTTCGAGCTTGCCGTGCAGGGTCACGACTCCGTTGAGCACCGAGACCCGCACCGTTGCCGGGGTGATGCTGATGCCGAACCCGCGGGCGAGGGCGTCTTCGACGTCGTGCGTGAGGTCGGTGTCAGAGCGCAGGAAGGTCCGCATCAGGTCGATCCGGCTCACGATGCCTACGAGGATCCCGTTTTCGGTGACCGGTAGCTGGTTGAGCCGGTACCGGGCGAAGATCTGCGCGGCCTCGGCGATCGTGACGTCGGCGGCCACGGTGTGCGCGGGCGAGGTCATCAGCTCACCGACCGAACGCGCGTGCGCGCGAATGCGCTGACGGCGGCGCAACTTGCGCCGCCACGGGCGATCCACAGCCGCGTCGCTCTGCTTCGCGATCACGTCCGCGCGCGACAGGATGCCCAGCAGGCGACCGTCACCGTCGACGACGGGCAGCGCGTTCACCTGCCTGGTCCGCATCAGGTCCACGGCACGCTTCACCGCGGCGATGGGTGTCGTCGTGGCCACGTCGGTGGTCATCACGTCGCCGACCTTGTGGTGCGGCATGGCGAACCTCCTTTCGGGGATGTCGCCGACGGTAGGCGGGCGGCAGCGGGAATACAGGTGCGACAAGGCCTCGACGCCGGGGACTTGCTGCTCTGCTCCGGGTCGCCGCTGGCGGCCCAACCTTGGTCCTGAAGCCGAACACCAGGGAGCGCGTCATGCCATTCTCCAGTCTCGAGACCGGAATACTGGTGCGAGCGCTCGCCTGCGCTCCGTCCGTGCACAACACACAGCCGTGGGAACTCTCCGTCGAGGACGACCTGCTCCGACTGCGTGAGCGCACCGACGTCCAGTTGCCCAGGCACGATCCGAGCGGGCGCGACCGGTTGATGTCCTGTGGTGCGGCGCTGGCGAACGTGGAACTCGCGAGTCGCACGCTCGGCCGGGCCGTCGAGGTGTCCGTCCGACCCGACCCCGCCCGGCCCGAGTTGGTCGCCGAACTGCGGGTGGTCGGCCACGCGGAGCTCAGCGAGGCGGAGGCCGGCCTGTACCACGCGATCTTCCGCCGACGCAGCTACCGGGCGCCGTTCGCCTACCAAGGTCCGTCGCACGGCCTGCTGCGCACCCTCGCCGAGTCCGCCACCACGGCCGGGGTCGAGGTCCACCTCGTGCACAGCAGCGCCGAAACGAAGGCCTTGGCCGACCTGCTGTCCTACGCGGGCGGGGTCTTGCACGACGACCGGGCTTACCAGCGCGAGCTGAGCGCGTGGAGCGCGCTGTTCCCGCGCCCGCTCAGCGCAAACTCCACGCTGCCTTGGTCGGGCCTCGTCCAAGGCACCACGCACGTGCCGGACCGGATCACGCTGTACAACCGGCTCTCCGGCGAAGCCATGCTCATCGTGCACACCCCGGCGGACGGTCCGCGCGACCACATCCTGGCGGGTGCGGCGCTGCAACGGTTGTGGCTCGCCGCCATCGCGCAGGGCCTGGTCGGTTCGGTGCTGACCCAACCGCTCCAACTCCCCGAAGTGCGCCTTGGCGTGGCCGAACGGTTGCACCTGCCCGGACACCCCCAGGCGTTGCTGCGCACCGGGTACCCGGTCACCGGCCTGCCGGTCGACGGCGCCATCGCCTACCAGACCGGCGCGCGCTGATCCGACTGGTTGCGGAGGTCCCTTCGCCCGGGGACTTGCCGCCCTCGCCGCGACGACGTTGCAGGGATTGGGTCATGGGTGCAGGAGGTCCTCGCTGTGCCGGGCGCCTGCCGAGAACACGATCAGCAGGGAGCAATCGATGTCCACTGTGGAGCTTGCCCGCCCCGTTGTCGCGTGTGTGGACGGTTCACCCAGCGCGCCGCGGGCTGCCGCTGCCACCACCGGGCGCCGGCCGCGGGGCAACCCGCGCCCACCGTCTGACCGCAGCGGCGTGTCAGCGCACTACCTCCTGACCGGTCACCTAGTGGCCCGCTGATCTAGGGTCATGCCAGTTCAGCGGGCCCTTGGTGGCTGGAACCGCGTAACCGGAGGAGTCGATGCTGGGATGACGGCAGGGCGATCGATGCCCACGCAGGACGACGTGCTCGGGTACTTCGAGACACTGTCGAACTGGGGGCGGTGGGGCGATGACGACGAGCTCGGCACCCTGAACCACATCACCGACGACGTCCGGCTGGCGGCGGCGCGGGCCGTGCGCCACGGCAGGAGCGTGTCGTGCGCGTGGGAGGTCGCGGTACCGGAGGAGATGGAGCGGTCGACGACGACGTGCCCGTGTGCCGCCGACATGCCGGGGGCCGAGCACATGCCGCAGCCGTTCCGCAACGACCGGCGCTGGGGCTTCTCGAACGAGCGGCTCGGCATCCTGTTCCACGGCAACACGATCACCCACATCGACTCGCCGTGCCACATCTTCTGGGACGGCAAGATGTACAACGGGCGGTCCCACTCGTTGGTCGACGCCGACACGGGATCGGCCTGGGCGGCTGTCACGGCGGCGGCGAACGGGATCATCACTCGAGGTGTCCTGTTGGACATCGCGAAGGTCCGCGATGTGCCGTGGCTGGAACCGGGGCAGGGTGTGTTCCCTGAAGATCTCGAGGAGGCCGAGCGGCGCCAGGGTGTACGGGTGCGATCCGGTGATGCGGTACTCCTGCGCACCGGCTTCGGCCGGTTTCGGCACGAGGCCGGTGCGGCCGCCGGGTTCACGCAAGCCGGCTGGCACGCATCCTGCCTGCCGTGGCTGCAGGACCGGGAGGTTGCGCTGATCGGCGCTGACACACCCCAAGACGTTCAGCCGTCAGGGTACGAAGACGTGTTGATGCCGGTCCACGCCGTGAGCCTCGTCGCGATGGGTTTGTGGCTGCTCGACAACTGCGACCTGGAGGCGTGCGCCACGACGGCCGTCGAGCTCGATCAGTGGGAGTTCCACCTCGCTGTCGCTCCGGTCCGCTTCGCCGGGACGTCCGGCAGCCCGGTCAACCCGATCGCCACGTTCTGACCCCGGACTCGGGCCGACCAGGATCGCCATCGGGGCAGGCAGTTGGTCGTGCACGACGCGATGGAGACGACGTGGTGGTTCTCCGGCTGGTACACCTCGTCGTTGACGCCGAGCACGATGGTGGCGTCGACCTGCTTGGTTGCTCTCGGGGTGAGGGTTGCTTGCCGCGGGGTGGTGGCTGGGAGTGGGTGACTGATGTTGGTTGAGTCTTCAGGGATGGTTGCTCTCGGGTGGGTGTTGCTGCCGCGGGTGTTCGCCGCCGGTGGTTGGGTTGGTCTCGGGGCCGGCGGCGGCGAACACCCTTGCCACCGGTGCCGGTGGTTGCGTGGCGGGGGTGGCCCGGTTGAGGGGTTGCGTGGCGAGGGCAGCCGGCGGTTTGCCGGTGGTCCCGGCGGTGGCTGGGTTACAAGAATTTACGCAGAGCGTTGCAACCAAGGCGGTGGAGTGAATACCGGCAGTCCGTTATCCATGTGCACCGTCCATTCGGTGTGATGGATCAGCCGATGGTGATACGGGCACACCAACACCAGATTATCCAATGTCGTTGGTCCGCCGTCGGCCCAATGTTTGATGTGGTGGGCGTGACACTGGTGTGGTGTTCGCGCGCAGCCTGGGGCGGCGCAGCCCCCGTCTCGGATGGCGAGGGCTCTGCGCAATCGTTTATCGGCTAGGCGGCGGGTTTCGCCGATATCCAACGGCTGCGATTTACTGTTCAGCACGATGGGGATGAGTTTCGCTTCGCAGGCCACCCGGCGGGCCTGCTCCGGGGTCAGGGTGCGGGCGTCGTCGAGGATGGCCTGGCCGATGCGGGTCTGCAGGGTCTCCAAGGAGACCGTGACCGCGATGTGGGGACGCTCGCCGCCCTCGGCCGGGGCCTGGCCGGAGTCGGCGGCGAAGCCGATGATCTCGGCCAGCGCGTCACCCTGCCGCTCGCTCAAAGTCCGGTCATCCTCGGCCTGGGGCTTGGCCAGCGGGGACAGCAGCGCACGGAGCACACTCGCGTACTCCCCGCCGAACCGGAACTGGCCCGACAGCGACCCGTCGCGGTGTTCGTACAGGTCCAGCGTGTTCTGCGCATCCACCACCGTTCGTTCGATCGGCTTGGCGCCGTCCGGGTTCAGGGCGTCGACGATGCGCTCGCCCAGGCGGATGAGCTGGGTCGGGTTGAACTTCCGCGCCAACCCCGTCATGTCTGCCTCGACCTGTTCGCCGTGCTCGACCGGGACCGACTCCACCGTGGTGGCGATCTTGTCCACATGCGCACCGGAGATCTCCCCAGCGGCCATCGCCGCTCGCGCGGCAGGCAGCCGCGGCGGGATGGGCTGTCCGGTGATCCCCACCTTCGGGCACAACAACTCGACGTGGTGTTCAAGGCGCTTGGCCTCCTGGGCGGTCACGTGCAGGACATCCTGCAGGAACCGCCACAACTGGGGATACCCGGACTCTTTCCACTCGAGGCGGGAAATGTCGTCGAGCAGCTTCAACTCCAGACGCCGCAACTGAGCGGCAGTCGAGTTAAGCTCCCCCAGTTCCATACCCCGATCATACCACAACAATCGGCCAAACGGCCTAACCGAGAATGGTGGAATATTCCGGTCTTTCACGCAACCCGGCCAACCGTCGGGACCACCCACAAACGGCACGCAAACAGCGCAACGCAACCATTCGACCCGGCCACCTAAGCACCGCAAACCGCCGGCATCGGTGGCAAGGGTGTTCGCCGCCCCGGCCCCGAGACCAACCCAACCACCCAGCGGCGAACACCCGCGGCAGCCGCTCCTAATCGAGGGCCACGCGGCAGCCGCTCGTAATTCGAGGCCAAGATCCCTGAATGTCCACAGCGGACAAACGGAGTCAGGTCTCGGAATCGTGGCGCTTGCTGGTGCGCAGTTCGGTGGCGAGCACGGCGGCCTGGGTGCGGCGTTCGAGGCCGAGTTTGGTCAGCATGCGGGAGACGTAGTTCTTCACGGTCTTCTCGGCGAGGAACATCCGCTCGGCGATCTGCCGGTTGGTGAGACCCTCGCCGATGAGGTCGAGCAGCGTGCGCTCGCGTTCGGTCAGTTGGTCGACGGGGCCGTTGGATTCGGCGTCGGCACGGAGTTTGGCCATGAGGGTGGCGGCGGCGCGGTTGTCCAGCAGGGACCGGCCGGCGCCGACTTCGCGGACGGCGGAGACCAGGCGGGCGGCCTGGATGTCTTTGATGACGTAACCACCGGCGCCGGCGAGGATGGCGTTGAGCATGGCTTCTTCGTCGGTGTAGGAGGTGAGCATCAGGACGTTGAGTTCTGGTAGCTTCGACCGCAGTTCGCGGCACAGCTCGACGCCGTTGCCGTCGGGCAGTCGCACGTCGAGCAGCACCAGGTCCGGGCGCAGCGCGGGGATCCGGGCGAGGGCTTGCGCGGCCGAGGCTGCCTCGCCGATCACGGTGAGCTCGGGGTCGCTCTCCAGCAATCCGGCGACCCCCTTGCGCACCACTTCGTGGTCGTCGACGAGAAAGACCTTGATCACCGTGTCACCCCTGTCCGGATTGCTCTGTCCTCGAGGCTAAGGCCCCTGCGCGCATTGATCGATTGGCGGTGGGCCCCGGTGGAGGGGACCAAAGTCCTCAGGACACGTCTCAGTTGACCGGGGTCGACCACGTCAGGCGGGTGCCGCCCGCGGGCACCGCGGTCACGGTGAAGGTTCCGCCGGTGGTGGTCGCTCGCTCCCTGAGGTTGTGCAGGCCGCTGCGAGCGACCTTCTCGGGAATCCCGACCCCGTCGTCGACCACGTCGATCACCAGGTCGTCGTCCACCGACACCGTGACGGTCACGCTCTTGGCGTGGGCGTGGCGCACGGTGTTGCTGAGCGCCTCGCGCAGCACCGCCTCGGCGTGCTCACCCAGTGCGGCGGACACCACCCCGAGCGGGCCAGACATGCGCACCGTCGAGCGCAGCCCGGAGTTCGCGGTGAGCTCGGCGATGACCTCGTGCAGCCGCTTGCGCAGCTGGGTCGTGCCCTGCAGGCCGCCGTGCAGGTCGAAGATGGCGGTGCGGATCTCCCCGATGACGTCCTGCACGTCGTTGATCATGTCCGCGATCCGCTCCTGGATGTCCGGGTCGCGGACCCGCATGTGCGTGCTCTGCAACGTCAGCCCGTGCGCGAACAGGCGCTGGATGACGTGGTCGTGCAGGTCGCGGGCGATCCGGTCGCGGTCGGCCACGAGTTCGAGCTCGTGCACGCGGCGCCGGTCGTCGGCCAGTTGCAGGGCCAGGGCCGCCTGGTCGGCGAACGACGCCGCCATCGGCACCTGGTCCACGCCGAAGGGCTGGTCACCGACCTTGCGCAGGGTGACGAGCACCCCGGACACCGTGTCCGACGTCGCCCGCAACGGCAGCACCAGCGCGGGCCCGAAGTCCTCGTGCAACTCCGCGGACAGGTCGTAGCTCAGGCTCGCTGTGGTCCGCGGCTCGTGGGACCGGAACACCTCGCCGCACGTGGATCCCGCCACCGGGATTTCCCGGTCGACCAGGGCATCCCCGTCGATTCCCGCGCACACGGTCACCACCAGGTGGGTGATCTCGTCCGACGGTTGTTCCGGGTTCTCCGGCTCGGCGAGGAACGTGTAGTCGGCGGCGGTCAGGTCCTTGGCCCGCTCGGCGATCAACGGCAGCACCGCCTCCGGCGTCGGCGAGCGCAACAGGGCCGCCCGGATTTCGCTGGTGGCCTCCTGCCACTGCTGGCGCAGCCGGGACTGCTCGTAGAGCCGCGCGTTCTCCACCGCGACCCCGGCGGCGGCCGCGAGCGCCAGGACGACCACCTCGTCGTCCTCGGTGAAGGGCAGGCCGTCGTGCTTCTCGGTCAGGTAGAGATTGCCGAACACCTCGTCGCGGACCCGGACCGGCACGCCGAGGAAGCTGTGCATCGGCGGGTGGTTGGCCGGGAACCCGACCGAAGCCGGGTGCTGGGACAGCTCGTCGAGCCGCACCGCCTTGGGCTGCTCGATCAGCAGACCCAGGAGCCCGTGTCCCTCGGGGAGGTGGCCGATTTCCCGGCGGGTGGGCTCGTCGATGCCCTCGTAAACGAATTCCGCCAGCTCCGTGCCGTCGGCGGTCAGCACTCCCAAGGCGCCGTACCGGCACCCGACCAGGTCGATGGCCGCGTGCACGATCCGCCGCAGCGTCGCGTCCAGGTCCAGGCCGGAGGCGATCGAGAGAACGGCGTCGAGCAGGCCGCCCAGCTGATCGCGTGCGTTGACCAGTTCGTCGAGCCGGATCTGGACCTCGGACAGCTGTTCACGCAACCGCAGGTGGCCCATCGAGTCACGAAGCTTGGGGATGTCCGGCGGCATGTCACCCAGCGTCGCACTGGTGGCGCGTCGTGGCCAGGCCGGACGACCATTCGATGGGTCGAACGGATGGGGTACAAAGCCCTCGAAATCACGGTTGGTGCGCGTCAGCCGGTGGCCGCCACGGCGACCGGGGCGATGACGACCGGGCAGTGGCCGTGGCGGACGCACTGGGCGGCCACGCTGCCGAGCAGGAGGTCGGCCAGTGGCCGTGGCTGCCGACGACGAGCAGGTCGGCGTCGGCGGAGGCGGCGATGAGCTCGGTCGCCGGGTGGCCGGTGCGGACCGATTCCATGATCTCCGGCGGCTCCGGCAGGTTCTCCGTGGCGGAGCGCACCGCCTCGCTTGGCGATCTTGACGATCACCTCCGGCGAGGTCCGCTCATTCCGTGCCTGGTTCCGCGACCTGGATGATCGTCTTGCCGGGCGTGTGGGCGGTGAACGCGGCGGGCGCCTCGGCGAGCGGCACCACCGTGCCGACGACGGGGTTGAGCTTTCCGGTCCGCACGCGCTGGGCGAGGTCGGCCAGCCGCGCCCGGTCGGGTTCGACGACGAAGAAGACGGCTCGCCCGTCCTTCGGTTGCACGGCCGGGGGTTCGGCGATGGTGACGAGGGTGCCGCCGGAGCGCACCAGAGCCGTCGACCGCTCGAGGACGGTGCCGCCGAACACGTCGAGGACCACGTCCACTTCGCCGGCGTGCTCCCAGCCGCCGTCGGCCAGGTCGAAGAATTCCTGCGCACCGAGGCCGAGCACGCCGTCGCGGTGGTCCGCCCGGCCGGTGGCGAGCACGCGGGCACCCGCCTCGCGGGCGAACTGCACGGCGAGGGAGCCGACCCCGCCCGCGGCGCCGTGTACCAGGACGGTCTGGCCGGTCGTGAGGTGGGCGTGGTCGAACAGCCCCTGCCACGCCGTCAGCCCCGAGATGGGCAACGCGGCGGCGACGGTGTGCTCGACGTCGGCCGCCAGGGGCGCGAGGTTGCGGGCCTCCACCGCGACGTAGTCGGCCAGCGACCCGTTGCGGGCCCAGTCGCTCAGCCCGAACACCCGCTGGCCCACGGTCAGCCCGGTCGTGCCGAAGCCGAGCTCGACCACGGTGCCGGACAGCTCGTGCCCGGGGATGCTGGGTGTCCGGTCGCGGCCCGCCCGATCGGTCCACGTGGCCGGCCAGTCGAGCTCTCCCGCGGTGAAGCCTGCCGCGTGCACGCGCACGATGACGTCGTTCTCCGCGGCGTGGGGATAGGGCATGTCGGTCAGGGTGAGGCCGGCGGCTCCCGCGTCACGGTCGCGCACGGTGATCGCTCTCATGCTCGAATCCTTTCCGATCAGCTGGGCCACGGCGAGCCGACGATCCGCTCGACGGTCGTCGTGCGCTGGTGGCCGGGGACGAAGTGCGCCAGGACGTCGGAGTTCACGGTGCCGTTCGTGGTGTCGGGGCGGTTGCGCAGCCCGTCGACGGTGGCGCGCAGGAACTCGTTCTTGAAGTCCCCGCGCGGGTGGGCGGCGAGGATTTCGGTCACCTGGTCGGGGTCCAGCCGCTCCAGGCCGAAGCCGAGCACGTCGGTCAGGACGCCGAGGTACGTGGTCGCGATCTCCGGGGCCATCCGGTCGGGGATGCCCGGCGTGGTGTGCAGCGCGATCGCCGTCCAGACGGTGTCGGCGGCAGCGGCCGGGAACCCGCGGTCCAGCAGGAACTTGCGGGCGTGGTCGGCGCCGTCGACCTCGAAGCGCTGCTCGACGTCGGAGAACGGGGTCAGGAGCCCGGAGTCGTGGAACATGGCCGCCACGTAGAGCAGCTCCGGGTCCGGTGCCACGCCGAGTTCACGGGCGTGCATCAGGCTGAAGAAGAAGACTCGCCGGGAATGGTGGTAGATGAGGGGGCTGGTCGTCTCCCGGAGGTGCGTGGTCGCTTCGGCGACCGCCACCGTCTCCGGAACCGCCAAGCCCGCGATGAGCTCTGGCATGGCTCCTGGCTTCTCGTCGTGGTGTGTCTGTTGTGGACCGGGCGTCCGACTCCATGCTGCGCGCCGGGCGGGGCGCGGCGCCGCCTTCGTCCGGCCAGGAACCCCTTACATCCGGACAGCGTGCTACCAATGAACCGTGTCGACACCGCACCGCGTCGCCTTCCTCGTCTACGACGGGGTGACGTTGCTGGACCTCGCCGGTCCCGCGGAGGTGTTCAAGGAGGCGAACCGGTTCGGTGCCGACTACCGGATCGTGCTGCTGTCGCCGACTGGCGCGGAGGTCACGTCGAGCCTCGGGGTGCGGATCGGTGTGGATGGCGCCGTCGCCGCGGAACCTGCGCCTGACACGTTCCTCGTCGTCGGGTCCGATGTGTACCCGCGCGCCCGCGTCCCCGAGGACCTGGCGCAGGCCGCGCGGATCCCGGCGGCGGTGGCCGGCCGGGTCGCGTCGATCTGCACCGGCGCCTTCGTCCTCGCCGCCGCGGGCCTGCTCGACGGCAAGCGCGCGACCACGCACTGGCAGGTGGCGGCCGAGCTCGCCGCCCGGTGCCCGACCTGCCGCGTCGAGCCCGACGCGATCTACGTCCGCGACGGCACCACGTACACGTCGGCAGGCGTGACGGCGGGCATCGACCTGGCGCTCGCGCTCGTCGAAGAGGACCACGGGCCCGACCTGGCCCGCGACGTCGCCCGCGCCCTGGTGGTGTACATGCAGCGTGCGGGCGGCCAGTCGCAGTTCTCGGCACCGCTGCAGGGACCACCACCCCGCTCACCGGCGCTGCGCACGATCACCGACCTGGTCACGGCGAACCCCAGCGGGGACCACTCGCTCGGCGCGCTTGCGAAACACCTCAACGTGAGCACCCGCCACCTCACCCGGCTCTTCCACGACGAACTGTCCACCACACCGGCCCGCTACGTCGAGGGCATCCGGTTCGACATGGCCAGGGCCCTGCTCGACCAAGGGCACACCGCGACACAGGCCGCGGACCTCGCCGGGTTCCCCAGCTACGAAAGCATGCGACGTGTCTTCGCTCGGAAGCTGTCGATCAGTCCCGCCGCCTACCAGCGCCGGTTCCGCACGGCCCGCCGCGCCACTGCCGGTGACGGCCTCGCCGGGTAACCCGACAAATTGCACGCGCATTAGTGTGAGAAATACTTTCCACAGCTAACGGATTGTCCTGGCAAACGGGTGACTTCAGTAACAATGCAATTACTGGCGACGAAGCCCCATCTGCGGATGCTCGGCGCCTCGGGGCGGTAGAAAAGGAGAACGCGCGCCCGACTACGCCGAATGCCGTTCGACATCGAGTCCGAATGGACGGAGAATCGAAATGAGACGGAAAATCATCGCGGCCGCGTTGATCGTGGGTATTCAGCCGGTGCTGGTGGGCCTCGCCCTCGCGGGTCCGGCCTCCGCGGACTGTCCGGCGAACACGTTCTGCCTGTACGAAACCCACGACTACCAGGGCGGTGAGTACCGCTACGCGCCGACGACGACCTGCACCAACCTGGGGTCCGGCATCACCAACGACGCGAACGCCATGCGCAACTACCGCGACCACCAGGTCAAGATGTGGGACTTGCCGGGCTGCGGCGGCTCGCTCACCTACACGGCGCAGGCCTTCTCCTACGACTCGGACTTCGGGAACAACGGCTTCTCGAACAAGGCCAGCTCCCTCAAGCGAATCTGACGTCCGATTCGGCATTTGCGCAATCGGGTGCGGCCGGCTTCCATACCGGCTGCACCCGATGTCGCCCGGTGCTCAAAAGCAGGGAATCCAGATGCTGCGCTCGATACCCCTCCTCCTCGTCGCGCTCCTCCTGGCCGGCTGCGGCGCGGCTGTGCCTGCCGGTTCACCCAGACCGGTCGAGACCTTCCCGCCCACCGAGCAGGTGAAGGCGCTGCACCTGCCCTTGGACGCGTATTCGTTCTCCGATGCCGAGCTGTACACGATCTCGAACGCGGAGGACGTGCTGATCGCCGAGTGCTTGCGCGGCAAGGGATACACGTGGCCGGTCATCAACCGGCCCACCGACGCACCGGACCTGCGAAACCGCAGGCGCTACGGCGTGATCGAGATGAGGATCGCCCAGTTCGGCTACCACGTCCCGGCCGGCCTGCTGACCCCGATCAGCCTCGAGCAGGCCTACGACAAGCGGGACCGCACCCTGGGCGAGGGCGCGAAGGAAGCCGCGTTCGGCAAGGACGGGTGCGGTCGCAAGGCGGCCGACCGGCTCCAGGCCGGCGACGACTCCAACCAGGCATTGCTGGTGCGAAGCAGCCACGACTCGTTGTACGACTCCCTGAGCGATCCGGCGGTCGCCCGGGCGCTGAACTCCTGGCGGGACTGCATGCGCCAGGCGACGCTGACCTACCCCGATCCACTGGCGGCGATGTCGGACCAGAAGTGGTGGGCGGACCAGGCCGCGGGACCGTCGAAGCAGGAGATCCTGGTCGCCTCCACCGACGTGACGTGCAAGAACCGGACCAACCTGGTCGAGGTCTGGTACACGGCCGAAACACGGTTCCAGAACAAGGTGCTGAACCAGCACCCCGGCTACTTCAAGGACCGCCGCGCGGCGATGAAGAAGGAACTGGATGCCGCCCAGGCCGTGCTGACCCGGTCGTAGCTGCCGAGGATGGTGTTTGTGGGGACCAAGGTCCCGGCAACCGGGGACGGGCGACAGGTGATCGGGGCGGCCCTTCGCGAGGACTCTGGAGTCGTGCGCCGACGACCCGGATGAGGAGCACGCCATGCCCCACACGCTTCCCGACACCGCCGAGCTCGTCGACCGCGCGCTCGCCGCCGCGGTGCTCGCACCGTCGCCGCACAACACCCAGCCTTGGCTGTTCCATGTGGACGGTAGCCGGATCGAGGTGCGGCTCGACCCGTCGCGGGTCCTGCCGGTGGCCGACCCGCGGGCTACGCAGGCCCGTCTGGCCGGTGGCGCCGCCCTGTTCAACCTGATGACGGTGCTCCGGGCGCACGGTCGCGAGGTTCGGGTGGAGCACCCGCGCAAGACCGGAACCGAGCTCCTGGCGACCGTGCACGTGGGTGGCGAGATCCAACCGACCGAAGCGGACCGGGTGCTGTGCAAGGCGATCCCCAAGCGGCACAGCAACCGCAGGCCGTTCCTGGACCAGCCGGTGCCACCGCACCTGCGGACGGTACTCGTCGAGGCGGCTCGCGGTCACCTCGCTGAACTCGTGTTGATCGACCCGTCCCCGCGCTACCAGGTCGTGGCGCGGATGGTGCGGCGGGCGGACCACGTCCAGCGCAACGATCCCGCGTTCCAGCGGGAGCTGGCGCAGTGGACCGGGCGATCGGCGACGCACGCCGACGGGGTGTCCGTGCACGCGGCCGGCGCGCCACCGGACGCCGACAACCTGCTGGTCCTGCGTTCCTTCCCCGGCCAAGAAGCGGTGCCCGCCCGCAGCTACGAGCAGGAGCCGCTGCTCGCCGTGGTCTGCGGTCGCGGCCCGACCGCCACCGACCAGGTGAGCGTCGGCATGGCGATGCAGCACGTGCTGCTGGTGGCGACCGCGAAAGGGCTGAGCACGTCGTTCGTCACCCAGCCGTTCGAGGTCGACGACGTGCGTGACGTGCTGCGCAAGGAGTTCCGGCCGGAGGGCGAGCCGTACACGTTGCTGCGCCTGGGTTACGGCTATCCCACCGGGTCTACCCGTCGGCGCCCGCACACCGACGTCACGACCTACGCCGAACCGCCGACCTGAGCCCCAAGGCCCTGTTCCCCAAAGGCCCGGATCCGGGGTTCCGCACGAGGAGAGAAGCCATGCGAGCACGTGATGTGATGACCCGCGACGTGGTCAGTGTGCGGCCGGCGACCACCGTGAAGCAGGCGGCGAAGTTGTTGGCGGACAACGGGTTCACCGCGCTGCCGGTGGTCGAGGGCGACCAGTTGGTCGGGATCGTGAGCGAGGCCGACCTCGTGCGCGACCGGTTCCCGGCGGACCCGCGCTACCGGTACGAAACGGTGGATGCGCCGAACCTGCGGGTGCCGCAGTTGGTCCGGGAGGTCATGAGCGCGCGCGTGACCGGCATGGGCCCGGGCACCGACGTGACGGTGCTCGCCCGCGCGATGCTCGACGACAGGCACCGCTTCATGCCCATTGTGGACGGTGGGGTGCTGGTCGGCGTCGTCACGCGACGCGACCTGATCAAGGTGCTGGCCCGCCCGGACGACGAGATCGCCCGTGATGTCACCCGGAGGCTCGAGAGCTACGGTGGTCCGGGCCGGTGGACCGTGACGGTGCAGGACGGTGAGGCCGTCGTGCGCGACGAGTTCGACGACGCCACCGACCGGCACATCGCGCTGGTGCTGGCCGAAGCCGTGCCGGGGGTCGTGCGGGCGACGGTGCACAGCGCGCCCCGGGGATCCACGCGGTGATTGCCTGAAGGGCCGTGCAACCCAGTCTCATCAGGGATGTCCGCCCGCCTCATCCGGCCGCGGCAGGTGGCCGTGGCGTTGCGTGTAGGCCCGGTCGTACGCGTGGACCGCGACCGGCAGCGTCGGGTACACGTGCCCGGTGCCGAGCCGGTCGAGGAACCCCGCGTCGCGCAGCTGGTCGCGCAGGTCTTGCTTCACCCTGGCGAGGCTCAGCTCGATGCCGCGTTCGTGCAACTGGGTGCGGAGCTGGTCGAGGGCGTCCACGGCGGTGATGTCGACTTCGACGTTGGCCTCCATGTTGAGCAGGAAGCACTCCACGTCGGTGGGTGAGCCGTCTACGGCGCGCAGGGCCCGGGTGTGGAAGTCCTCGGCGTTGGCGAAGCAGAGCGGCGCGTCGTAGCGGTAGACCACGAGCCCGGGCACCCGTCGCGCACCGGGGTAGTCGTCGACGTCGTGCATCCCGGCGACGCCGCGCACGTAGCCGAGGATGCCGTCGTGAGGTCGCGCCACCCGGCGCAGGAGGTCCAGTATGGACAGTGCGATGGCGGCCAGGATGCCGTAGAGGATCCCGAAGGCGAGCACGGCCACGGTGGTGCTCAGCGCCAGCACCAACTCGCTGCGCCGAAACCGGCCGAAGCGCCGGAACTCGCCGAGGTCGATCAGGCGCAGGGCGGCGAAGATGACCAGCGCGCCGAGCGCGGCCTGGGGGAAGGCACCGAGAACGGGCCGGCCCAACAGCAGAACGAGGGCGACCGTGACCACCGCGACGAGCGAATAGAGCTGCGAACGGCTGCCCACCGCGGTGGCGATGGCGGTGCGGCTCGCGCTGCTGCTCACCGGAAACCCTTGCAGCGCACCGGTCACCAGGTTGGCGCCACCCAGCGCGAGCAGTTCGGCGTTGGCGTCGACGGTGCGGCCGTGGCGCATCGCGAACGACCGCGCCGTCAGCACGGTGTCGCTGTACCCGACCACGGCCACGCCGATCGCGGGGAGGAGCAGGGCAGCCACGTCGTGGGCCGACACCGCGGGTACGGCGGGCGCGCTGAACCCGGCCGGGATTGTGCCGACGACGTCGATCCCGTCGTGGCGCAGCGCGAACACCGCGCTGACCAGCGTGGCCAGCAGAACGCCCGCCAACGGTCCCGGCACCTTGGGGGCCAGCCGTGACAACACGAGCAGGAACCCCAGGGCGCCGGCGGACATCAGCACCGTCGGCAGGTGCGCGGCACCGGCCTGATCGAGGAACGAGCCGAGCTCGGCGTAGGTCGACTCCCCGGTCAAGTGCAGCCGCGTCACGCGACCCAGCTGCCCGATGATCATGATTGCCGCCGTGCCCGCGAGGTAGCCCACCAGCACCGGCTTGGACAGCAGATCGGCCAGGACGCCGAGCCGGGCGAACCGCGCCAGGACGAGGACCACGCCGACCAGCAGCGCGAGCATCGCGGCCAGTGCCGCGTACCGGGTGGGATCCCCAGCGGCCAGTGGCGCGATGGTCACGGCGGTCATCAGCGCCGTGGTCGACTCCGGTCCCAGGGAGAGCCGCGCGGACGAGCCGAGCAGCGGGTAGACGAGCATGGCCACCAGCGCCGCCTGCAGACCGGCCGCCGGCGGCAGGCCCGCGACCTGTGCGTAGGCCATGACTTGCGGGATCAGGTAGGCGGCGACGGTGATGCCGGCGAGGATGTCGGCGCGTAGCCAGCCCGTGCGGTAGTCGCGGCGATAGGTGCGCAGCAGGGCCAGACCCGGCAAGAGCCGGCCGGGTCGTGGCCCGGCCGGCTTGCTGCTCGCGGTGTCCACCGTTCGATCGCCGCAGGACTACGCGAGCCACCGGTTGTTCTGGACGATGTGGAGGCCGGTCCAGCGTTTGCCGAGGCCCCAGATGGCGCCGGCGTTGAGGGCGGCGAGCAGGATCAGGACGACGGCGTAGATGAGGTGGTCGTCGATGATGGGGTTGGTGGAGCGGGTGAGTTCGCCGGTGGAGGTGTGGCGGGCCAGGGGCCATTCGGCGATCCACATGAACAGCAGCAGGAGGCCACCGGTGGTGGCCGCGATGCGCAGGCCCGCGCCGGTGAGCAGGGCCAGGGCGATGCCGGCGAGGCCGAGCATGAACAGCCAGTCGGCCCAGGCGGTGCCGGCGATGTCGTGGAAGGTCGAGGCGAAGGGGCCGTGGTCGATGGAGCCGAGGAAGCCTTTGGTGGGGGAGCCGCCGTTGATCCAGGCGCTCGTGGTGGAGGTGGCGTAGCCCCAGCCGAACACCTTGTCCAGGAAGGCCCATCCGAAGACCAGGCCCATCAGGATCCGCAGTACCGCGGCGATCCGGATGGTGGCACCGCCCTCGGTGGGTGCGACGGCCTGGACGCCGCGCTGGAGCGGGACCTTGCGCGTCGTCTGCTTGGGGGTGCTGTGTGCCGTTGTCATCGTCGACCTCCGGGTGCGCTCTTCGTGATGACACCAGTGTCAGCGGCTCGGCGGCGCGGGTTCGCGGGTCGAAGGTCCTCGACGGCGCGTCCTTGGTCGTCTCCGTGGCGACGATCCGGCCTCGTGCGCAGCGTGTTGCGAAAGTCCCCACGAAAGATGACTTCGGCCCGCCTTGCCCGTGCGCCGGCGTTCCTACCGTCACAAGCGTGAGCGGTGCCCGGCGACAACAGGGCCGGCATCTCGACTGACGGAGGACAGCGTCCATGACCACCTCAGCTTCGACCCACAAGCCGATCGTCGTCGGCACCGACGGCTCCGAGTCGGCAACTCGTGCCGTGCGGTGGGCGGCGCGGGAGGCCGTGTTGCGCCGGCGATCCCTGAAGGTCGTGAACACGTACACCTGGCCGATCAGTGGTTACCCCGAAGGCTTGATCGTGTCCAGCGACGTGCACGACGCGCTGCGGTCCGACGCCGAGAAGACCGTGCGCGACGCCAAGAAGGTCGCCGAGGAAGCGGCGCCGCGCCTCGATGTGTCCACAGTGGTCACCGCGGGCAACGCCCAGCAGGTGCTGCGTGAGCTGAGCGAGGACGCGGAGCTGGTGGTCCTCGGCTCCCGCGGACTCGGCGGGTTCACCGGGTTGTTGCTCGGGTCCACCGCGGTCGGGCTCGCTTCGCACGCGGCCTGCCCGATCACCGTCGTGCGCCGCAGGCGTGAGCCGGCCGGTGGCCCGGTCGTCGTGGGCGTGGACGGCACCCCGGTCAGCGAAGCCGCCATCGCGTTCGCCTTCGAGGAGGCGGCGTTGCGCCAGGCGCCGCTGATGGCCGTGCACGCCTGGCAGGAGACCGCGTTCGACATCGCCATGAGCTCCGCCATCGCGGCCGAGTTCTGGCGCTCCGCCAACGAAAACGCCCAGGAGCTGATCAGCGAGCGGCTCGCGGGCTGGCGGGAGAAGTACCCCGACGTGGTCGTCACCACGGAGGTCCGGGGTACCGGCCCGGCCGAACAACTGGTGCGGCAGTCCGCCCAGGCGCAGTTGGTCGTCGTCGGCAGCCGCGGCCGCGGCGGCTTCGCCGGGCTCACCCTCGGCTCGACCAGCCAGGCGGTGCTGCGCCACGCCGACTCGCCGGTGACGGTCGTCCGGGCCGACGTGGTGACCTAGGCCAGCTGGAGCGTCGACGAACGACCCTCCTGCGCGACGGTCGGTGCGCGGTCGAATAGAGGTATGCCCCGGACAGCCGAGAGGAAGACGCCGATGCCCATCACCACCGTCGCGAAGAGCGGGACGACCGTCACCACCGTCATGACGCCGGCCGCGGTCACGATCACGCCGGACACGACCCGCGTGCAGCTGCAGGACCTGCGCGGCGCCATGCGGAGCGGAGGCGTGCCCGTCGTCGGACCGCAGGGCACGCTGCTCGGCGTCGTGTCCGGAGTGGACGCAGTGGACCCGGCCCGGCCGAACGGGACGGTCCGGGAGCTCATGTCGACCTCGACGGCCACGGTCCGTTCCGACACGCCGATCGAGGACGCGGCCGCGCTTGCTCGCGATGGGGCGCAACGGTTGTTCGTCGTGCGCGAGGGCAAGCTGGTCGGGGTCGTCACCCGGAAGGACATCCTCGCCACCGCCGATGCGCAGATCACCCGGCAGATCGAGCGCACCGTGATCGGCATGCTGCCCGACCTGGACGCGCGGTGCTTGCGCGTGAAGGTCGACGACGGTCAGGTCTTCCTGGTCGGGCGGGTGCCGTGGCACCGCGATGTCGACGCTTGTTCGCGGGTGGCCGCCGCGGTGCGCGGCGTGAAGGCGGTCGTCAACCGCCTGGACTACGTGTGGGACGACCGGCCCCGGGGACGCTGGTCGGTGCACCACCACGGCTGATCGTTTGCGAGAATCCACCGGCACCGCGCCCTCGCCGTGGAGGTGGATCCGATCGTGTTCCGTGCTGTTCCCGGTTCCCTGCCCGATGAGGGTTCCCCGGTGCTCGCCGGGATCGCGCTACCGGTGGGCGTCCGGGTGGTCGCCGCGGAGGGCGACGCGCCCACCCCCGTCGCGTGGGTGTCCGAAGGGTTGTTGCCCCCCGACGAACTGACCGGGTTGGTCCAGCGGCTCGCCGCGGTGTTCCCCGAGACCGGCTTGTGGCCGCTGCACGCGACCGGGTTGGACGACGGCGACTTGTCCCGTCCCTGGCGCGACGGCGAACTCGGCGGCCCGGATCCGCGGGTGCTCGACCCGCGCGACGTGCTCGGCGGTGACGCCGACGGGACGGCCGAGGGCCCGCACCGATTCGTCGGCTTCGCGCAGGCCGTTCCCGGGCCCGACCTCACCGCGGACCAGCTGGAGATCGGTGCGCCGGGCGGACTGCTGCTGGTGCCGGTGGACCGACCGGCGAACACGCTCAAGGCGCTGGGCTGGCTGGGCGCGACCAACGCCGATCTCGTCGGCGAGGCGTTGTCCTGTGTGCTGCGCAGCTGGGAGGACCGGCTCGGCGCCACGCTGGTCAGCGTCGGCTTCGACACGCTGGTCGTCCAGGCACCGCGGGTGCCCGCCGGCGACCAGCTGACCCGGCTGCTCGGTGAGCACTACGCGTTCTGCCCCGACAACATCGACCAGGGCCTGCAGCCCGACGACTACCTCGCCGGGCTCGCCATGTGGACCCACTGGTCGTTCTGGTGGGACTGAAACCGGCCCAGCCACGCACCCGCTCGGCTACTTCTTCTTCGGCTCAGGGCGCCGTTTTCCGAACAGTTCGTTCAGCTGGTCGCGCGTGTCCGGGGCGGCGAGCACCAGGACGTCGTCGCCGCGGCGCAGGGTGGTGTCGCCGGCGACCGGCAGCACGCGCTGGTCGCGCAGGATCAGGCTGACCCAGAGGTCGACGGGCAGCTGCGCCAGGTCGGCGATCGTCCGGCCCTCGGCGGCCGAGCCTTCGGCGACGGTGAAGCGGTGCGCTCCGTCGGGCTCGTGGGGTAGGCGCACCCCGAGCGCCCAGGGCTTGGGCTCCACGGTTCGCATGGGCAGCCGCAGCCACTTGGCCATCGACGGCACCAGGCCGCCCTGGGCGATGACGGAGAACAACACGACGATCACGACGATGCCGTACAGGCGACCGGTGTCGGGCAGCTGCGCACCCAAGAGGAACCCGCCGAGCAGGATGGGGACGGCGCCTTTGAGCCCGGCGAAGAGCACGAACAGCCGCTCCGGGCGGCCCAGTCCGGTGCCGAGCAGGCACAGGCCCACGGCGACGGGCCGGATCGCGACGGCCAGGGCGATGCCCAGGATGAGCCCGGGGATCCACACGTCGGCGCGGGCCAGCACGGAGACGTCCACGGTCAGGCCGAGGACGACGAACGCGACGATCTCGCCGAGGCTGGCCAGCGCGCCGTGGAAGCGTTCGACCTCGCGTTTGAACGGGGCGCGGACGTCGCCGAAGACGATGCCGGCGACGAAGACGGCCAGGAACCCCGAGCCGTGGGCGAGGGTCGCCGCGCCGTAGAGGACCAGCGAGAAGGCCAGGGTCCGCAGCGGGTAGAGGCCTTCGCTGGGCAGGCGCACCGCGCGGCTGAACCAGATGAGCAGCCAGCCGCCACCGACGCCGACCGCGCCACCGACCACCATCTGCAGCAGGAACTCGAGGCCGACGTGACCGAGGGCCTCACCGGAGATCCCGCCCGCGGCCAGCAGGCTCGCCATGAGCGCGATGCCGACGGGATCGTTGGCGCCGGACTCGCCTTCCAGGATCGTGCCGCTGCGCCCGGCGATCTCGCGCTGGCCGAGCACCGAGAAGACCACCGCGGGGTCGGTCGGCGCGACCGCGGTGCCGACCAGCAGGGCCGGGTACCAGGCCAGGCCGAAGCCGAAGTGGATCAGCGCCGCGGCCACGGCCACGGTCAGGAACGTGCCGGCCACCCCGACCACGAGGATCGGCGTCGCCGCCGCGCGCAGCCGGCGCCAGCCCAGGTGCATGCCGCCGTCGAACAGGATGCACAGCAGCGCGACGGTCACCAGCCGGTTCACCACGACCTCGGACGGGGTGTGCAGGTCCGGGATCAGCTTCACCGCCAGCGCCGCGGCGACGAGCAGGAGCACGGCGACGGGCACCTTCAGCACCGCGGTGAGCCGGTTCGACGCCACGGCCACCAGGCCGGTCAGCGCCACGAGCAACACCAGCAGCGCGAATTCCTGGGTGTCCGCCATCCCTGCCGATCCTCCTGCCCTCGCCGTGACCCACAGTCTTGCGGATCGACGCGGATCGACGCGGGTCAGGACAGGTGTCGAGCCGTCAGGAGTGGGCTACCGGTCCCATGTGGTCCAGGCACGCCTGCATCTGGGCGGCGTCGTGCCGGCCGAAGCCGCACGAGTTCGACATGCCGACGCGCTGGCCGAACACGTCGTCCAGCGTGTGGAACAGCCTGATCAGTTCCTCGGTGGACCGTTCGTAGTGGATGGCGCCACCGAAGACCTTCGTGCCCTCGGGCACGAACATCTCGCGGTAGGCCCGGTAGTCCGCGGGGTCGAGCGACGGCGGCCGCTTGCCCAGGGCGAGGGGGACCTGCACCAGCTCCGGGGCGCGTCCCTTGTCGGCCACCAGCCGCAGCACCGTGTTGATCATCTTGACCGAGTACGCCGGGTGGTAGATCAACTTGTACAGCCGCAGCCGTTCGGCCAGCGTGCCGTGGTCGCCGATGCTGCTGTTGCTCAGGTCGCCGTAGCAGAAGTGGAACCCCCACGACGCTCCGGTCGGCAGCGCGCCGACCACCTTGTCCAGGGCGGTGGCCAGCCAGTTCAGCAGGCTCTGCCGGCCGCGGAACATGTTGGCCATGATCGTCGCCACGGGCGTCTCGACCAGGAAGAACATGTTCCCGCCGGTCCGCTCCCAGGCGGCGTGCGTCTCCCGCCGGGTGGCTTCGACGAAGGCGTCCAGTTCGCTCCGCACCCCGGTGCGCAGGCCGAAGATGGCCAGGTCCAGGGTGTTGACGCCCAGTTGCAGGCGGGGCACGGGGAGGTCGTGGCGCGCGGCGACCTCGCGCAGCACCGGGTAGCCGGCCTCGACCCGGGTCACCATCCGCAGGTCCAGGTCGTCGGGGTCGATGTGCTGCCCGCGACGGCGCACGTACATCGGGATCCCGGTGTAGTTGCCGGTCTTGCCGAAGGTGCTGCGCTTGATGCGCCGCAGGGCCGGCACCTTGTCCAGCGAGCCGAGCTGCGCGTCGACCCAGTTGGCGTCGTCGGTCTCGCCCAGGGGGACGGCGGGCAGCGGAAACGGCCCGGCCGGCGGCCGCGCGGCGTTCAGGAAGATCTCCACCGCTTCGGCGGTATCCGTGGTCGCCGCCGGCGAGATGCTGCCGATGAACAGGCCCTCGCGCGGGTCGGTGGTGGTCATGGTGGCCTCCCCAGGACATCCCCAATGTCGTCTTGGCGGAGCCTAGACCTGATGGCGTCCGTTGCGAATCGCCTGACCGGGCCTGAAACGCGACTGGGGGAGCCGGCGACGTCCGGCTCGCCGCGTCTCCGTCTGTCCTAAGCGGACCCACGCAGTTGGGCGACGGTCGGGGACTGCGCGCCGGTCCGCGCGCACGTCCACGCGGCGGCCGCGGCGCAGTCGTCCAGCACGGCCCGCCACGTCTGCTCGTCCAGGGCACGCACGGCGTCGCGGCGCAACGCGTCGCGTTCGTGCAGGCCGTACAGCAGGGTGGCGAGCACGGTGTCGCCGGCGCCGACGGTGTCCGCCACGGTGACGGGCACCGGCGGGGCCTTGATCGTGGCCGCCGCGGTGACGGCTTCCAGTCCCTGTCCGCCGAGGGTCAGCACCACGGCCGACGGGCCGGCGGCCAGCCAGCCTCGCACGTCACCACCCAGCCACTCGGCGTCCTCCGCCGAGAGCTTCAGGATGTCCACAGTGGACAACCAGGACCAGAACCGCGCGCGGTAGGCGTCGGGGTCGGCGATCAGGTCCGGGCGGATGTTCGGGTCGAGCACGGTGAGCGCGCGGTCGGTGTGCGCGCGCCGCAGCAGCGCCTCGTAGGCCGACGCGCCCGGCTCGAGCACCATGCCCAGCGTGCCGGCCACGAAGGCCGAGGTGCCCGGCGGCAACGCCGGCGCGCGGACGAGACGGTCGGCCGTGCCGTCGACGTAGAAGCGGTACTCGGCCGACCCGTCGTCGCCGATTCCTGTTACCGCAAGGGATGTCGCTTCCGGGCCGCGCTGCACGAGGTCCGTGTGCACGCCCGCCGACCGCAACCCGGCCAGCAGCTTCTCGCCGAACGCGTCCGTGGAGAGCCGGGTCAGCATGGACACCGGGCAACCGAGCCGCGCCGCGCCCACGGCCACGTTGAACGGGCCGCCGCCCGGGCGTGCCGCGAACGCAGGGTCGCCGTTGTCGGTGCCCACCGGCACCATGTCGATCAGCGCCTCACCACCCACCACGATCACGGCCGCACGCATCCGCAGCTCTCGCGGTGCTCGATCTCCACCGGCAGCCGGACGATCCGCTGCGGGGCCGCCGGATCGGCCAGCCGGTGCACGAGCAGCTGCACGGCACGCGCGCCCATGGCGTGGAACGGCTGCGCGGCCGCGGTCAACGCGGGCGACATGGCCCCCGCCCACTCGAAGTCGTCGAACGCCACCAGCGCGACGTCGTCGGGTATCCGCAAGCCCAGCTCCTTCACCGCGAGCAGTGCGCCCACGCTCATCGCGTTGTTGGTCGAGAAGATGGCGGTCGGCGGATCCTCGCCGCGCAGCAGGGCGGTGGTCGCCGCCCGGCCGCCGGACACCGTCGAATGCCCGGCCGCCACAAGGGATTCGTCGACGGCGAGCCCGGCGACGTCGTGCGCGTGCCGGTAGCCCGAGGACCGCTCGGTGCTGGTGGACAACCCGTCCAGCCCGGCGAGCAGGCCGATCCGGCGGTGCCCGCGTTCGATCAGGTGGTCCACCAGCGCCGCCGAGACCGCCTGGTTCTCCGCGCCCACCTGGTCGCAGCGCACCGTGCTCATCCGGTCCACCAGCACGAACGGCGTCGCGCGGTGGCGCAGCACCGGCAACGTCGTCTCCTCCCAGCCGACCGTGGGCGCGAGGATCACCGCCTCCACGTTGTGCGCGAGCAGCGTGGCCACCGCCGACGCCTCGATCGCCGGGTCGTCGTGCGAGTCGCACAGGAGCAAGGCGAAGCCTTGCCTGCGGGCCTCGGACTCCACGCCCTGGATCAGCTCGGCGAAGTAGGCGTTGGAGATGCCGGTGACGGCCAGGCCGATCACCCGGCCGGTCGGCGCCGCGACGACGGGTGGAGGCGCGGTGTAGGACAGGGTTTCCAAGGCCGACCGGACCTTTTCCCGGGTTTCCGGCGCGACGTACCTGGACGCGTTCACCACATGGGAAACCGTGGTGATCGAGACGCCCGCGACCCGGGCGACATCCGCCATTCGCGGGGTTCGACGCGGGCCGGCCACCCGATCATCGTGGGTGTCGCGCAAGCTTTTCGCAACCATTTGCGCAAACCATTTCGCCGAGGTGAACAGGCTCTTACGGTGACGAACACCACGCGGCGTCCAGCCGCGGTCGAGCGAGGAAGGCGGCGACGATGGCGCGCTCGGCAAGGCTCATTCCCCTGTTGGCGGTGCTTGCGGCGGTGATGATCGCCGGGGCGTGCACGACCACGCGCAGCTCAGGCGGCGACAGCGGCGGCGGTTCGGGGCCGATCAAGATCGGCTTGGTCACCAAGACCGAGTCGAACCCCTATTTCGTGAAGTTGCGCGAATCGGCGAAAGCCGCCGCGCAGGCCAAGGGCGCCGAGTTGATCGCGTTGGCCGGCAAGTTCGACGGCGACAACGAAGGCCAGGTCTCGGCGATCGAGAACCTCGTGCAACAACGCGTCAAGGGCATCCTGATCACCCCGAGCAATTCGGCGGGCGTGCTGGGTGCGATCAAGGAGGCGCAGAACCAGGGCATCGTGGTGATCGCGCTCGACACCGCGACCGAGCCGGCCGACGCGGTGGCCGCGACCTACGCGACCGACAACGAGAAGGCCGGGGAGCTGCTCGGCCAGTACACGAAGGCGCGACTGGGACCCAAGCCACCGCAGATCGTGGCCATGGACCTCGACCCGAGCGCGTCCGTGGGCATCCAACGCCACAACGGTTTCCTCAAGGGCATGGGCCTGCCGCTCAACACCCCGGCCATCATCGGCAGCGCGCTGACCCAGGGCGACCAGACCAAGGCGCAACAGGCCATGGAGAACCTCCTCGGCCGCACCGCGGACAAGGTCAACGTCGTCTACAACATCAACGAGCCTGCTGCGCGCGGCGCGTACCAGGCGCTCAAGTCGCGTGGGCTGCAGAGCAAGGTGTTCGTGGCGGCCATCGACGGCGGCTGCCAGGGCGTGCAGGACGTCAAGGACGGCAAGTTCGTCGCCACCGTCATGCAGTTCCCGAAGAAGATGGCCGAGGGTGGCGTGAACGCCGTCGTCACCTACGCGCAGAACGGCACCAAGCCGTCGGGCTTCATCGACACCGGCGCCACGCTGATCACCGACAAGCCCGTCCCGGGCATGGAGTCGCAGGACTCCACGTGGGGCGCGCAGAACTGCTGGGGCTGAGCCGTGGCAACGCTGACCGGAGACCGCGTGCGGGGGCTGTTCGCGAGCAGCCCCGCACTCGGGCCGTTCGCCGCGCTCGTGGTCGCGGTGGTGTTCTTCTCCGTCGCCACCGACACGTTCTTCAACCTCGACAACTTCTCGTTCGTGGTGCAGCAGTCGGTGGTGATCGGCACCCTCGCGCTCGGCCAGACCCTGATCATCCTGACCGCGGGCATCGACCTGGCCAACGCGGCGATCGCGGTGTTCGGCACCGTCCTGGTGACGCGGCTCGCGCTCGGCGGGATGCCCTCGCCCGTGGCGCTCGTGCTCGGGATCGTCGGCTGCACGCTGGTCGCGGCGCTCTCCGGCGGGTTGGTGACCCGGCTGAAGCTCCCGCCGTTCATCGTCACCCTCGGCATGCTCGCGGTGATGACCGCGGTGACGAGCCTCTACAGCCAGGGCACGACGTGGCCGGTGCCCGACGGGCTGCTCACGGTCCTCGGCACGCAGCTGTACCTGTTCGGGCAGATCCAGATGACGATCGGGATGGGCGTCGCGCTCGTGCTGTTCGTGGTCGTCTGGGTGATGCTGGCACGCACCGCGTGGGGCAGGCACGTCTACGCCGTCGGCGACGACAAGGAGGCCGCGCGGCTGTCCGGGATCAACATCGACCGGACGTTGCTGAGCGTGTACGCGTTGGCGGGCCTGGTCTACGGGATCGCGGCGTGGCTGGCCATGGGCCGCACGCCCACGGCCGACCCGAACGCTTACCAGACCGGGAACCTCGACTCGATCACCGCGGTGGTGATCGGCGGGACCAGCCTCTTCGGCGGGCGCGGTGGCGTGGCGGGGACCGTGGTGGGCGCGTTGATCGTGGCCGTGCTGCGCAGCGGGCTCACCCAGATGGAGATCGACTCGAACTACCAGAACCTGGCGACCGGCGTGCTGGTGATCGCCGCCGTCGCGTTCGACCAGATCACCCGGCGGAGGTCCGCATGACCGAGCCTGTGTTGGCGGCAAAGGGTTTGCGCAAGCGCTACGGGCGGGTGACCGCGATCGACGGCGCGGACTTCGAGCTGTACCCCGGCGAAGTGCTGGCGATCGTCGGCGACAACGGCGCCGGGAAGTCGTCGCTGATCAAGGCGTTGACCGGAGCGCTGATCCCGGACGCGGGGGAGATGTGGCTGGACGGAAAGCCGTTGCGGCTGCACTCGCCGATCGACGCCCGCCGGTACGGGATCGAGACGGTCTACCAGAGCCTCGCCGTCTCGCCCGCGTTGGACATCGCGACGAACCTGTTCCTGGGCCGGGAGATCCGCCGCGGCGGGTTCCTCGGGTTCCTGCGGTTGCTGGACCGTCCGGCGATGCGCAAGCAGGCTCGTGAACAGTTGGACGCGCTCGGCATCGCCACCGTGCAGGACATCACGCAGACCGTGGAGACGTTGTCCGGTGGCCAGCGCCAGGCCGTCGCGGTGGCCCGGGCGGCGATGTTCGGGTCCAAAGTGGTCATCATGGACGAGCCGACCGCCGCGCTCGGGGTGCGCGAGACCGAGCACGTGCTGGACCTGATCAAGCGGATCCGCGAGCGTGGTCTGCCGGTGGTGTTGATCAGCCACGACATGCCCGCCGTGTTCGAGGTGGCGGACCGGATCCACGTGCACCGGCTGGGCAAGCGGGCCGGGGTCGTGTCACCCGCGGAGGTGTCCATGAGCGACGTGGTCTCGTTCATCACCGGCGCCAAAGCGGTCCCCGTCTGACGGAATTCGTTCGGCGCCGCCCGGGCCGCGTTCGGCTTGCGCAAGGCTTAGGGTGAGCACGTGGGCGACGAACTGGTGCTGTACCTGGACATCGAGGAGTCCGGCACGACCCCGGACGAGCTCGGCCGGTTGCTCGGCGAGCTGACCGGGGTCGCCGCCGTGGACGTCGAGGTCGAGGACGCCGAACGAGGTTCGGCGGTCGAGGTGATCAATTCGATCACGGCGGTCATCGCCGCGTCGGCGGGCACGGTGGCCGCGACCACCTTGCTGCTCAACCGGGTCCGCGCGTTGCTCGAAGGCGTGCAGGGTCTGCGCAAGGCGTGGGTGCAAACCAAGGCTGGCCCGCGTCCGCTCGACGAGGTCGCGGCCGAAGCGGCTCAAGGCCCCGAATAGGAGAAGCCGGCCCAGTAGTACGGCGCGCGTTCGCACATCCCCAGCTGGGCGGCCCGCAACGCCTCGGGCAGGTCCATGCCCTCCGTCCGCCACCGGCGGTACGTCTCGCGCATGAGTTCGGCGGTGGCGGTGTCCGGGACCTGCCACGCCGACGCGACCACCGCGCGGCAGCCGCTCATCAGCATCCCCGCGGCCAAGCTGATGGCCTCGTCGGGCAGTTCGACGTCCGGCACGTTGGTCTGGCACGCCGACAGGACGGCGACCAGGAGGTGGTCCTGCGGCCGGTCGAAGAGCTCCCGCAAGGTGAACCGCTCGCCGTGGTCGAGCTCGAGCCCGCTGGCCAGCGGGTCGTCGGGGTCGGCCGTGCCGTGGCACGAGGCGTGCAGCAGGCCCACACCACCGAGCGCGCCCAGGACCGTCGCACGATCGATGTCGTCGGGATCCAGGATCTGCGCGTCCTGGAAGAACGCGGCGACGTCCTGCGCCTCCGCGGTCGCGTTGTCGAGGGCCACGCCGGAGCCAGTCGGCTGCGGGATGGCCAGCAACCTCGGCTCGAAGCCCGGGAAGGCCCGCTGCCGGGCGAGGAGCAACGCGCCCGCCGAGGGCACGTAACGGATGTCGGTTTCCGCCAGCGCGTAGGTCCCGTCGTTGTTCCGGGCGGCGTGCAGTGGCACGCCGGTGAGGTAGGACGTCATGACGACGTGCACGTGGGAGTAGCCGGAGATCGCTTCGCGAATGGGCGCGTACAACGCGTCCCAGGCCCACGCGGCGATGTCCGACACGGCGGCGCGGCGGGCACCGGCGGGCCACGTGGTGCCGTAGGTCGCCTGCTGGAAATTCACCACCGGCTCGGGCACCGGCGTGCGGGCGCAGCCGGGCACGGGGTGCGCGGTCGGCTCGCGGTCCGGGTACAAGACGAACGCGGCGCCCGCCGGGTGACCGGGCACCAGGTAGACCAGCGGCGCGTCCAACCGAAGACGAGCCAGGTCGGGGATGTCGCGCAGCCGCTCGAAGCCGGGCACCGCGCGCGCCTCGTCCTGGTAGTACATGACCTTGTCGCGAGCCGCCGCGCGGGCCACCGTCGAGACGTGGGGTGATCGCCAGGTCTCCAGCGCCCGGCGCAACGGCGTCGCAAGGTCGGGCCGGACCTCACCGAGCCGGAAGAGCTCGGGTTCCTCGTGCGGGAAGCGCTCCCGCAGCGTCGTCATCCGCGCTCGCTCGATGTGCTCGACCGCCGACACCGTGCGGCCGGGCACCGCGGCGAGCGCGGGTGCGGCCAGGGCGACCAAGTCGGCGCTCTTGCGCAGGAAGTCGAGCCGGTCCTCGGGCAGCACCTGGCGTTCGGCCAGGTTGTGCACCAGGTTCAGGGCGCTGCGCGCGGCATCGCCGACGCCTTCCTCGTCGTCCTCGCCGCGCAGCGCGTAGGCCAGCATCGCGGACGCCTGGGCGAACACGAACGCGTTGCGCGTGCTCAGATGCATGGCCTGGCGGTAACCGTCGGTCGAGTCGTCGACCAACGCGAGGGCGAGCGCCACTTCCGGGTTGTTCCGGTCGACGTCGTGGGCCAGACCGAGGAGCCTGCGGGCTTCCTCGAGTTCGTCTTCGGACCGTCCGAGCAGGTACGCGGCGTAGTACACCAAGCCGAAGCCGGACAGCCACTGCGCGCTCAGCTGCGCACCCACCGGGATGTCGGGCCGTGGGGAGCGCAACAGCGTGTCGAACAGGCCGGCCGCCTCGCTGAGGGCGCTTTGCGCGTACTCCGGCGTGGTGTCCGGGTGGGCCACCGACACACGCAGGCAGTCGGCCAGCACGGCCATCGTCAACGCGTCGTTGTAGGTCTCGACGCAGTCCCGCAACGCGGGGATGATCCGGTGGACCGCTTCCGGGTCGATGCCGATCTGGCTGCGGCGGACGGCGACCCGGCCCAGCACCAGGTGCGCGTCGACCGCGGCCGACGGCGGGATGTCCCGCCCGGCACCCAGCTCCAGCACCTGGATCGCGTGCCGCTGCGCCTCGTCGAGATCGCTGAGCTCGTAGCGGTAGTCGAAGCGTTCGATGTGGCACGTGGCCGCCGCGGCCAGGGCGACCAGCAGGTCGTCGTTGAGCGGGAAGAGCGCCCGGCCCGCGTGGGTCGCCGAACGGATCCCGTTGAGCACGATGTGCAGCATGGTGTCGAGGACCGTGACGTCCTGGTCGAGCATCGAGCTCCACACGGTCATCACGGTGGCGTCGTGGTAGAGCCGCAGCTGTTCGTCCGAGCCCGACTCGAGCTCGAGGGTCTCCTCGCGCAAGCTCGCCGCGTCCCGCGCGACCTGGGCGCGGTCGGTCAGCTCGTGATCAGGTCCGGCCACTCGGCCCCTTCCTCGAACTCGCGGATCGCCTGGGGCGCGCCGACCGTCGACGCGCGGCGGAACAGCGCCCGGCGCAGGTAGAGCGCCCGCAGCGCCACCACGTCGACATCGGCCCAAGCCTGGTTCATCGGCGGCTGGAACAACGACTCGGCGACCAACGCCGCCGGCATGTCCAGCACCTCGGGGTGGTCGGTGAGGTACTGGTGCCGGGCTTGCTCGTCGTCCTGGGCGACGTAGTGGGCGAGGAAACCGCCGGCGAAGCTCGTGTCCGCGGGGAACGCCTCCTCGGCGAGCCGGCCGCCCGGGATCACCGAGGCCATCAGGTACTTCGTCGCGGCCGTCTGGTCGGCGGCCAGGTGGGCTTCGTGCTCACGCCGGTCGTAGTACTCGCGTGCCGCGTCGCTCGACAGTTCGGGGTAGAGCTCGAGCAGTCGTTTCGTCTCGGCCTGATCGGCGCGGACGAGGCCGTCGGCGAGCAGTTCCCAGTACCCCTCCTCGACGCCGAAACGCCGGAAGACGCGGAGCAGGCCCAGCCAGTGCTCGACCGACTCGATGTGGTCGGTCTCGTTGCGTTGACGCAGCCGGCGCAGGATCTCCTCCAGCCACGCCAAGGTCTCGTTGCCGAGCAGTTCCGGGTGTTCGCGCAGCGCGTCGCGCGCGTCCCGCAGCGATGGTGACGTCATGAACCGGTCCAACGCGTCGCCCAACGGCGCCTCGCCCATGGGCTCGATCATCCCGCGTCCCCGCAGTCCGCGGAAGTGGCCGCGGCTTGCGCAAACCGTTGTGGGGCGGTCGTGGTTGACCAATGCTTTCGGTAAACAACGGTGTTCACGGTGCGGAGGTGGGTCCGGATGGTCCGCTGGGTTCGGCTGTTACCGATCGTCCTGTTGGCGGCATCGGGTCTGTTCGTGCCGGGCACCACCGCGTCGGCGGGCACGGTGTGGGACTACCCGGAGTTCCCGTACCAGCCAACGAGCTATTCCGAGCCCTACCGCGGGCAGTTCCACTTCAGCTCGCAGTCGGGCTGGATGAACGACCCCAACGGGCTGGTCTACGCCAACGGGCTCTACCACTTCTTCTACCAGCACAACCCGCACGGCCTGGCCTGGGACACGATGCACTGGGGCCACGCGACGAGCCCGGACCTGGTGCACTGGACGCAGAAGCCGATCGCGCTCGAACCCGGCGTCCACCCGGGCACGTTGTTCTCCGGCGGGGGAGTGGTCGACAAGGCCAACACGTCCGGGCTCAAGACCGGCGCGCTCGACCCGATCGTGGTGTTCTCCAACACCGACGGAGTCAGCATCTTCTACAGCAACGACAACGGCCGCAGCTTCCAGGCCTACGACGAGGGCCGCAAGCAGATCGACATCCCGGCCGACAGCCGCGACCCGAACGTCGTCTGGGACGCCGACCACCAGCAGTGGGTGATGGTGGTCTGGTCCAACGAGGGCGGCAACGGCGTGAACATCTACACCTCGCCGAACCTGCTCAAGTGGACCTTCGCCAGCCGCTACGCCGCGGACTGGCTCTTCGAGTGCCCCGGTCTGTTCCAGCTCCCGTTGAACGGCACGCCGCAGTGGGTGCTCACGTCGGCGTCGAGCCAGTACGTCGTGGGCAGCTTCGACGGCAAGGCCTTCCACACCGACCGGCCGGCGCCGAAGGTCATGAACCTCGGCACGACATACGCCGGCGGGACGTTCTACGCCGCCGAGACCTTCCACGACACCCCCGACGGCCGCGTCGTGCAGATGGCGTGGCAGGGCGGCAACTACGGCAGCACGTGGACCGGCGACGCGACGTTCCCCGCGACGCTGGCCCTCGTGGACTCGCCCGACGGGCCGCAGATCACCCGCACCCCGGTCGCGGAGCTCGCTTCCCTGCGCGAGGACAGCAAGAGCTGGCGCAACCAGACGGTCCGCTCGACCGGCAACCTGTTCGACGGCATCAAGGCCGACACCTACGAGATCACGGCGACCTTCGACGTGCGCCACGCGACCGCGGCCAGGTTCGGCTTCGACCTGCACACCCGCGCCGACGGCAGCGCGGACCGCAGCGTGGTGTACGACCGGGCCGCGGGCACCTTGTACGGCAAACCGCTGGCGCCCCGCGACGGCGAGGTGACCATGCACCTGCTGGTGGACCGCGGCCAGCTGGAGATCTTCGGCGACGACGGCCGGTTCTCCGTGGCCGACAACGTCAACTTCGACTCCTCGGCGCAGAGCCTCGGCATCCGCCTGTTCGCCACCGACGGCACGGTGCGGCTGACGAACGCCACGTTCACCCGGCTCGGCACCAGCTGGGGCACCGGTCAGTCCACTTTGGAGAGCAACCTGGCCGGACCGTGGCACGCCAACGGCGGCGCGTGGTCCGACGTCAGCGGCGGCAAGCAGGCGCAGACCGCCGGCGACGGCTTCTACCTGAGCGCGAGCACCGGCGCCGATGCCGTCTACCAGGGCGACCTGCGGCTGGACACCGCGCAGGCGGCCGGGCTGACCTTCCACGCGGACGCATCCGGCGCCGGGTACACGGCGAACATCGACGCCAGTGGCGTGGTGAAGCTGTGGCGCCCGGGCAAGGACATCGCCACCCACCAGACCCCGATCGCCAAGGGGCGGACCTACCACCTGACCGTGCGCACCGACGGCCCGCGCATCCGGGTGTGGCTGGACAACGGGGCCGACCCGATCATCGACGCGACGGATGCCACCTACCCCTCGGGCCGGTTCGGGGTGAACGTGTTCAACGGCACGGCCACCGTGCAGAACCTGAACACCGGCCCGGGTGGTTTCGACGCCTTTCCCTCGGGTGCGTGGACCCCGGCCAGTGGCACGTGGACGGTCACCCCGGCCGGGCTGCACGGGACCGCCCAGTCGAACGGCTTCTACCTCAGCGACCGCACCGGCAGCGACTTCACCTACGAGGGCGACCTGTCCGTCACCAACGGCGTGGCGACCGGGCTGACCTTCCGCGCCGGTGCCGACGGGGCCGGCTACACGGCGACGATCGACACCAGCGGCGTGCTGAAGTTGTGGCGCCCGGGCAAGGACATCGCCGTCCACGACGCGCCGATCGTGGAAGGCAGGACCTACCACGTGCGGGTGCGGACGGCCGGCGACCGCATCCAGGTGTGGCTGGACAACGGTGCCGACCCGGTGATCGACGCGACCGACGCCACGTACTCGTCCGGCCGGTTCGGCGTGAACGCCTTCAGCGCCAACACCACCGCGCAACACCTGACGATCGGTTGAGCGGTCAGTCGATGAGCCGGTCGATCAGGTCGAAGGTGGGGTAGGGCTGGTCGTGGTCGCCGAAATGGCCGTCGTCGCGGATGATCTGCGTGCCACCGAGCTCGTCGAACATGGCGCGGCCTTGCCGGTCGTCGCAGCCGTAGGGGTCGTTGCGCGAGTTGACGAAGTAGATGTCGCGGACGTGGGACCTGATCGCGGCCCAGTCGTAGCTGTCCTGCAGGACGGGCTCGTCGTCGGTGTTGGGCTGCGTGGCGTACCCGGCGACGAGGATGGCCTGGGCGACCGCGGTGTCGATGTGCTGCAGAACCGCCAGCAGCAGGGCCGCACCACCCGAGTGTCCGATGAGGACGGTGTCCGCGTCGAAGGTGTGGTCGGCGAGCACCTTGGGCAGGAAGGTGTCGATCGGCTCCACGTTCAGGGTGGGATAGTGCGGTGCCGTCACGGTGTAGTCGCGGTTGGTCAGCTGCGCACGCAGCCAGGGCAGCCACACCACGTCCGGGGTGCCGTTGGTGCCGTGGAAGATGATCGCTTTGCGGGTCATGTCGTCAGCCTTTCACTGCGGTGAAGAAGGTCCGGAGGTCGGACAACCAGAGGTCGGTGGCGTCGTGGGTGGCGTAGTGGCTGCCCCGGTCGTACTCGTTCCACGACACGATCCGCGAATGCGCGCGTTCGGCGAGGTAGCGGATCGAGCCGAGGTCGTCGGGGAACTGGGCCACGGCCATGGGCACCGTCGTGGGCGTGGGCCAGGCCGGTTCCCGCGAGTGTTCGGCGTAGATGCGGATCGCCGAGCCCGCGGTGCCGGTCAGCCAGTGGATGGCGACGTGGGTGAGCAGGATCTCGGGGTCCAGCCCGCCCATGGCCTGGGCGTTCCAGCCCAGCAACCCGGTCGGTGAGTCGGCCAGGGCGTGGGCGAGGGTCTGCGGCTGCTGGCCGTGCACCGCGCCGTAGGAAGCGTGGTGGGCGTACAGGTCCTGGAAGTCGGCGAGCACCCGGGTGTCGCGTTCGGACAGTTTGCTCGGCCAGTCGGGCTCGTCCTCGGGCGGGGCCGGCCAGGCCTGGGTGACGTGGCCGCCGATCATGGCCTCGGGGGCGAGGTGCGCCAGCTCGGCGGTGATGTAGGAACCCCAGTCGTTGCCGGCGGCGGCGAAGCGCCGGTAACCCAGTCGCGCCAGCAGTTCGAGCCAGGCCCGCGCGATCCGCCGCGGCCCCCAGCCGGTGTCCGGAGTGGGTCCGGAGAAACCGAAGCCGGGCAACGACGGGATCACCACGTCGAACGCGATGGCGGAGTCGAGCCCGTGGGCACGGGGATCGGTGAGCGGCCCGATCACGTCGAGGAACTCCACCAGCGTGCCGGGCCAGCCGTGGCTCAGGATCAGCGGCACCGCGTCCGGCTCCGGCGACCGGACGTGGATGAAGTGCACGTTCGTCCCGTCGATCGTGGTGGTGAACTGGGCGTGGGCGTTGAGCCGCGCTTCCCAGGCGCGCCAGTCGTAGCGCTCCCGCCAGTGCGTGACCAGCTCGCGCACCTTGGCCAGCGGCACGCCGTACCCCTGGTCGCCACCTGCGGGTTCGGGCGCCCACCGCACGGCGGCGAGCCGCGCGCGCAAGTCCGCGAGTTCCTGTTCGGGCACCTGGATGCGGTAGGGCTGGATCTCGGTCATGCCACCACGACGATCGGCCCGCCACGAAATCGACACCCGGGGCTCGGGACGGGCCGGCCGCGGCCGGGCTCTACTGTCGTGGCGACGCGCAGGCCGGCGATCCGGAGATGATCATGAATGAAGGTTGGTTACCCGCGCGCAGCCGTGGCGCGCTGATCAGCGCGTTGACCGTGGCGCTGGCCGTGCTCGTGGTCGTCGCCGGGTGCAGCTCGACGACCGCCGGGGTCGGCACGGGCGCCTCGACCCCGACGCCTGCACCGTCCGGCACGACGACGTCGGCCCCAGCCACGACCGCATCGACGCCGACGACCACGAAGACCACAAAGGCCACGGTCAGCAAGACGTCACCGGCCAAGCCGGCCCCGGCAGGCAATCCCGCAGGCCGGGCGGCCGTGCCGGCGGAGGCCCGGGCCGAGGACACCAGCAAACCCACCAGGGTCATCGGCACCGGAACCGCCGCCAGTTGCACGTCGGCCGCCGTGGTGTCGGCCGTCGCCGCAGGTGGTGTGATCACCTTCGACTGCGGCCCCGCGCCGGTGACCATCACGTTGACCGCGACGGCCAAGGTGCGCAACAAAAGCGCGAAGGTGGTGCTGGACGGCGGTGGCCTTGTCACCCTCAGCGGCGGCGGCAAGCGGCGCATCTTCTACATGAACACCTGCGACCCGGCCCAGGGCTACACCACCTCGCACTGCCAGGACCAGGACCAACCGCGGCTGACCCTGCAGAACCTGACCTTCGCCGACGGCAACTCCACCGGCGAGCACACCGAGGGCGGTGGTGGCGGCGCGGTCTTCGTGCGCGGCGGCCGGGTGAAGGTGGTCAACTCGCGGTTCGTCCGCAACCGTTGCGACCGAACGGGTCCCGACCTCGGCGGCGCCGCGCTGCGGGTGCTGAGCCAGTCGGGCGGGCGACCGGTGTACGTGGTCGGCAGCACGTTCGACCGCGGGGTGTGCGCCAACGGCGGCGCGCTGAGCAGCATCGGGGTGTCCTGGGTGGTGCTCAACAGCGTGTTCAGCGACAACTCCGCGGTCGGCACCGGCGCCAACCCGGCCCGCGCGTCGACCCCCGGCGGTGGCAGCGGCGGGGCGATCTACACCGACGGGAACCAGTACACGGTGCGCGTCGCGGGCACGATCATCGAGGACAATCACGCCAACGAGGGCGGTGGCGCGATCTTCTACGTGAGCAACGACCGCAGCGGCACCCTGCGCATCGAGGGTTCGACCTTGCGCCGCAACCCCAGTGCCGGCTTCGAAACGCAAGGTTTTCGCGGGATCTTCTTCCTCGGCGCGGGCCATCCGGTGGTGAGCGGTTCGACCATCCGGTAGCTGGCGTCGGCGTCGGGGCGTGTGCGAAGATGGCGAGCGGTCTCTGACCGGGGTCGGCTGGGACGTCCGCGGTCGGCGAGTTGTCCGTATTCGGCCGATCAGGTGACAAAGATTGCCCGGCTACCAGTGCGTCCGGGCAGATCTTGACATGGGCAGTATCGTAGCACCTGTTTGACAGAAAAAGTTTTGTCAAACCTTTACGGTTGGCCGAGCGCGAACAACCGTGGAATCACAAACCATCTATTTGTGGGGACGTGTGTGGGAAAGTACGGCGACCGTCTTTTCGTGTCCACTGAAGCAGAGCGCCAGCGGCTCGCCAGCCTGGAACTGGCCTACGACCAAGGCAGTTTCGACACCCTGAGCCAGGTCGCCATCAAGACGCACTGGCATTGCCTGGAACTGGGCGCCGGTGCGGGTTCCGTCGCGCGGTGGCTGGCCGCGCAGGTGCCCGACGGCATGGTCACCGCGACCGATATCGACACCCGCTTCCTGGGTGACCTGCAAGCCGAGAACGTGCGCGTCCGCCGGCACGACCTGGTCACCGAAGAATTCCCGGAAGCAACTTTCGACCTCATTCACGCACGACTGCTGTTGAGCCATTTGCCGGAACGGGCGAACATTTTGCGCAAACTGTTCCGGTGGCTCAAGCCGGGTGGCGTGCTGGTCGTCGAGGGAATGTGCTGGTACCCGGTCAACGCGACCGAGAACGACGTGTACCGGACCGGCATGAACGCCTACGACAAGGCCACGGCGACCCTGGTCGGCACCGACTCCAGCTTCATGCAACGACTGCCCGCCTTGCTGGGTGAGCTCGGCTACGTCGACGTCGGGGTGGACCTCCACGGGCACGTGGTGCAGGGCGGCACGCCGGTCGCCGACATGTGGCGGCGCACCGTCGCGATGTCCCGTGAACGGGCGATCGAAGCGGGCCTGGCCACGCACGCCGACTTCGACGCGTTCGAAGAGCTCATGCACGACCCGACGTTCTTCGGGCACGGCCCGGTCATGGCCGGCACGTGGGGCTACCGCCCGGAGCAAGTGTGAGTGAGTTGACCGGGCTCGTCGCCGTCGTCACCGGTGGCGGGTCCGGCATCGGCCTGGCCACCACCCGGTTGCTGCTGGAGCGGGGCGCCGAGGTCGGCGTGCTCGACCTGGACCCCTCGGCCGTGCCCGAACCGGCGCTGGGCATCGAGTGCGACCTGCGGGACGACGCGGCCGTGCGAGCGGGCGTCGACGCGATCGCCGAGCGGTTCGGCCACCTCGACGCGCTGGTCAACAACGCGGCGATCGCCGGCACCGCGGGCACCATCGCCGACGGGGACCTCGCCGAGTGGGCCCAGGTCTACGACGTGAACGTGTACGGCGCCATCCGGGCCACCAGGGCGGTCCTGCCGCACCTGCGCCGCTCGGCGAACGCGTCGATCGTCAACACCTGCTCGGTGGTCAACGCGATCGGCCTGCCCGACCGCGCGATGTACGCGGCCAGCAAGGGCGCGATGCACGCGCTCACCCTGGCCACCGCGGCCGATCTGATCGGCGAGGGCATCCGGGTCAACGGCGTCGCGCCCGGCACCACGGACACGCCCGCGATCGCCGGGCTGATGGCCGCGACCGGCGACCCGGACGAGGGCTACCGGCGCCTCGCCGCCCGGGTGCCGATGGGCCGGCTGATGCGCCCGGAGGAGATCGCCGCCGCCTCGGCGTTCCTGGTCAGCCCGCTCGCCGCCGGGATCACGGGCATCGTGATCCCGGTGCACGGCGGCCTCGGGGTCGTCGCGCCACGGTGAACCGCGGGCTCGACCGGCGCCGGTCAGCGCAGCACGCCGGCCAGCACGTCCAAATTGGACAGTCCGTCGGCCGCGTTCTCGGCGCGCAGACCCAGCAAGCAGCGGTCGACGCCGACGGCCTCGAGCCGGTCGATGGTGTCGCGGTCGGGCGGCACCTCGAACAGCGTCACCGGGACACGCCTGCCCGCGCGTTCGCGCAGCGCCGCGATCCGAGCACCGAGTTCCTCGATGCTCGGGTAGGACTCCAGTTGCGGGAACCACTCGTCGCCGAAGTCCAGCACCCGGTCCTCGGTGGTCGGCCCGCTGCCGCCGACCAGCACCGGCGGGTGCGGCCGGCGCACCGGCTTGGGCCACAACCAGATCGGGTCGAAGTCGACCAGCTTGCCGTGGAACTCCGCCTCCTCCTCGGTCCAGATCGCCTTCATCGCCTTGATCCGCTCGGCCAGCAGCACCATGCGGGTGCGCGGGTCCGTGCCGTGGTTGGCCATCTCCTCGCGGTTCCAGCCCGCGCCGACGCCGAACAGCATCCGCCCGCCGGACAGGTGGTCGACGGTGGCCACTTCCTTGGCCGTGATGATCGGATCCCGTTGCGCGACAAGGCAGACCGCGGTGCCGAGCTTGATCCGCGTGGTGACCGCCGCGGCCGCGCCGAGGCTGACGAAGGGATCGAACGCCCGCGAGTAGCGGCGCATGTCGCGGCCGTCGGGGTGGCTGCTGCGCACCGGCACGTGGGTGTGCTCGGGGAAGAACAGGGATTCGAAGCCGCGCTCCTCCACGGCTCGGGCCAGATCGGCCGGGGGAAGTGCGTAGCCGTTGAACATGATCACGCCGAGGTCCATGGGCCGCGATCATGTACACGATCGGCACGTCCCGCAAGGGGGCTGCTTGCCGGTTGGTACGAACGAGGTCGTCGAGACCCTCGAGGCCGCCGAATGCTCAGCCGCACCGTCGCCGCGCCCAGCAGGGTCGCGGCGGCCAGTGGTGGCCACAGCGCCGCCGCGCCCAGGCTGAGCAGGCCGGTGATGACGACGGGGTCGACGGCCCGGGCCAGGCCGTAGCTGAGCTGCCAGCGGGCGAGCGCGCGCCCCACCAGGTGCGGCGGTGCCGACTCGATCACCAGCGGCACACCGCTTCCGGTGTAGAGGATCTCGCCCAGCGTGTAGGGCACGACGACCAGCGCGACGAGCACCGTGCCGGGGCCGCCGCCGATCGCCCCGCCGAGCCAGAAACCGAGGTAGGAGGCGGCAAGCACCACGCCGGACCAGAACAGCACGGTGCGGTGCGGCCACTTCGCGAGGCGCACCACCACGACCAGCTGCAGCGCGATCACCATGACCGTGTTGGCCACGAAGATGCCCGAGGACCACGCCAGGGACGCGTGCAGGTCCCGCACCAGCAGCAATGGCACGGCGATCTCGAGGATGTCGGCGTAGAACGCGTACGGAATGCCGGCCAGGGCCAGGATGGACACGGCGCGGAGGCCGGCGCCGCGCGCTTCCCTCGGCGCCGCAACCGGAGCGGGGACCTCGTGATGGGGGAGCGGCACCCGGGCGATCACCGCCGCGCCGAACGCGCACCCGAGCGCCGTCGCCAGCGCGAGCCAGCGGAGCACCTGCGGCCCGCTCGCGACCAGGACCGTGCCGAGCAGGGCGCCGGCCCCAAGACCGGCGTTGCGCAGCGAGCGGCCCGCGGCCAGCGCCGCCGTACGCTGGACCGGACCGGCGAGCGCGGCGACCAGCGCGGAATTGGTGGGTGGCGCGATCTGCGTCCCGACACCGATGAGCACCGCCCCGACCGCGAAGCCGGCGATGCCGGGCACCAGGGCGAGCAGCAGCGATCCCACCGCCCTGACCAGGAGCGCGGCGACGGCGGGAGCGCGCCGGGCCCCGCGGTCGATCCAGCGCCCGGCGAGCGGCACGGCGCCGAGGCCGGCCAGCATGCCGAGGGTCAGGGTTAACCCGGCCTGCGGCGCGCTGAGCCCGATCAGCACGGCGTAGATCACGATGAACGGGCGCAGCAGCCCGGAGGTCGCTGCCTCGACGGTGGCGCTGAGCGCGTAGCGGCGGCCGCCGGGGATGCGGACCAGTTCGCGAAGGGTCGTACGGGTGGTCGTCACGGCGCGATGGTCAGGCCATGCGGCGGCCAACTGAGCCGGGTTGGCCGGCGTCGTCAATCCGGGGCTCGCCGATTGACGAACCGGGTCAATCGGTCCGCCCGGCCACGATCCCCTGTCAGGATCGCATCGTGGTTACCTCCGTCGACCTCTCCGGCCTGCCGGCCGATCGGATCCGGGTAAGGCCGTCGCCGCTCGCGGAGCTCGGCGCGGTGTTGCACGTGCTCGCGGAGCCGCAGCACCACCAAGACACGGCCACGGCCTTGGCCGTTTCGGCGGAGTTGGCCGGAGAGCTCGAGGAGTTCAGCCTGCTCTGGTACTCCGGCCGGGCCGACTTCCTGTTCCCGCCCGATCCACGCCCGAGCCTGCGCGAGGAACTCGACGGCGTCGACCGCTTGGACGACGAGCGCTGGGTCGCCGCGGCGCTCGCCGCCCACCGGGCCACCTCACCGGCGCCGCGGACGTGGTCGCCGCTGAGCGATGCGGTCGTGCGAGAGCGGGCGCTGGCTGCCGCACGTGCCCGCGGACCCCAGCAGGCGGCGTGGGCCGAGCGGGTGCTCGCCGATCCCGCCACCGAGCGCGAACGGGTACGTCGCTTCCTGCTCGCCTGCGAGTCGGCCTTCTTCGGCGCGGTCTGGGACCGCGTCCGCCCAGCGCTGACCGAGGAAGCCGACCGGCGGCGCTTCGACCTGGCCCGCGAGGGCATCGGCGCCCTCGGCCGGATCTCGCACGCGATCGGGGTCGACACCGAGCGCGGCACCCTGACGATCGACAAGCTGCAGGACCAGAGCGCGGACGGTCGCGACGGGCTGACGCTCATCCCGAGCGCGTACGGCGCACCGCACATGACCATCGTGTACGCCACCGGTTGGCAGCCCGTGCTCCACTACCCGGCACCGGGCTGGGACCCGCGTCCGGTGTTGCGGGTGGAGGAGCTGGATGCCCGGTTGACCGCGCTGGCGCACCCGCTGCGCCTGCGTTTTTGCCGCACGCTGGCCCGAGGCCCGCACACGACCGGCGAGCTGGCCGACTTCTGGCAGGTGACGGCGCCGGAGGTGTCCCGGCACCTCGCGGTGCTGAAGGCGGCCGGCCTGCTGATCTCCGCGCGCCGCGGCCGCTATGTGACCTACCGCTTGGACATAGCGGCCTGCACCGGCCTGGGGCAGCAACTGGTGGACGTCCTCGGGCGCTGAACCACGGCCGCGATCATCCCGGCGGGCAGGGATGTGCCCGGCTCAGACACTGCGCGACATGTAGGTGCTGTGCGGGTCGTCCCGGTAGCTCCCGAACGGCGAGCAAGGGGTGAAGCCTGCTCTGGCGTACAGAGCGCGTGCCGGGGCGAAGAAGGCCATGCTGCCGGTCTCCAGGGAGATGCGCTCGATGCCCCGATCCTTGGCGTCCTGGATCAGGTAGTCGAGCAGGTTCCGCGCGATGCCTTGGCCGCGTCGCGCCGGATCGGTGCGCATGCTCTTCAGTTCCTCGTGCCGGGCCGCCACTGGCGCGAGCGCGCCGGTGCCGACGATGTCGTCGTCGGCGGTGTCGCGGACGACCCAGAGCCGGACCTCCGGAGCCGCAAGTGCGGCCATGTCGAGGGCGTGCCTGCTCTCGGCGGGAGCCGTGGGAGCCAGGTCTTCCAGGTGCGCCTGCAGGAACCGCTCGAGCCGCGGGTCGGCGAAGTCGGCTCGCTCTATCCGAAGGGACACGGGCCCAGACTGCCGTGCCGATGTTTCGTGGTGGTAAATCGCGTGGGTCGGCTGTCGGTGCATGTGGAGTCGGCTCCGCCCGGGCCCTGCGCGGCCCCGGGCCGAGCCGACTCGCGGTGTCAGTGCCAGCGGCTCTCGATCAGGTGGTTGTTGGATTGCAGGAAGTACTTCGGGCCGGTGCCGTCGCTCGAGGTGGCGAAGAGGCTGGGCTGTGCCGGTACCCCCGGCGCGGTGTTGGTCATCGTGTCCGGGTCGATGCGCAGGAAGGTGCCGACGGCTGTGCCGTACAGGTATCCGTCATCCGGGTCGTACGCCAGGTTCACCGTCCGTGGCGTGAAACCGATGACCGGACCCCAGTCCCAAGCGGCATACTCCTTCGTGCGGAGCACCTGCCGCGTCCCCGGGTCGAGCTCGAAGCCCGTGCCCGCGGTGACGCCGAACAGCCGGCCCTGCCCGTCGAACGCCAGACCGTTCACGCCCAGTTCGCCGGGGATCGGCACGGTCTCCCACAGCTTCTGCCCGGAGGCGACGTCGAGCGCGAACACCTTGCCGTCCTGCCGGGGCGAACAGCAGCCCAGGGAACCGCCGTAGACGACGCCGTCGCGATAGGTCAGGGCGCTGATCTGCTGTGGTCCGGCGATCCCCTTGAAGACCCGGTGCGTTCCGTCGGCGGGGTTGTAGAGGGCAAGCGCGCCCTCGGTTTCCGAGTTCTTCGGCGTGGTACCGACGGCCAGGTAGTCACCCGCCGAGACCAGGGTCCACGGTCGTTCTTGCCCCTCGGCCTTCAGGTCGAACACCTTCTTCGGGTTGTTCGCCCCGAACGGCTGGGCCGGGTCGTACGCGTAGATCTCGGCGTTCGGGTACACCCCGAGGTAGACGATGCCCTTGTGCGTGGCGATGGCCTCGATCTGGTGGTAGAAGTCGTACACCGTCCACTTGGCGGTGGCCGGGTCCCAGGCGACGAGGCCGCCGGAGAAGTAGCCGCCGCCGTACACGCGGCCGTCCGGTCCCACGCCGATCGAGCGCGGATCCGTTGGCGTGCCGGTCAATCCGTCGACGCGGCCGATCGAGCCACGCTTGGTCACCGTGTCGTACGCGAACATCTGACCGTCCGACTGGCCGCCCACGATGACCTCGTGGCCGGTGGCCGGATCGACGGTCCGCTCCAGGCCCTTGGCCGCCGTCAGGCCGCCGCGGTCCACGTAGCCGGCGAACCCGGTCGACCGGAACCGTCCGTTGTGCGGCTGGTACGCCACGAGTTCGCCGCCGCGCACCAGGTACACCTCACCGTTGCGGGACGCGCTCGTCACCGACTGCCCGGCGTACGGGCCGAGGTTCCCCTTGCGGCTCCACTGCCGGCGCTTGAGGTCGTAGACCCAGCCGACCGCCGGTTGCACGCCGCCGGCGAAGAGCACGTACAGGAACCCGCCCGCGTCGTCGAGCTGGTAGGTGTACTTGTCGCCGGAGACCCCGGGCGGCAGTGCGATCTCGGTCTTCGCGCCGGTGACCGGGTCGACCCGGAAGAACGCGGTGAACGGGCCGACCCCGACGTACAGCTGGCCGTCGGCGTACTCGACCGAGCGCACGTACGTGTAGCGCTCGCCGAACGTGCCGTAGTCGCGGTACTTGCGGGTCTTCGGGCTCCAGCTCACCAGGTGGGCCGGGGGCAGCGCGCCGGTCGCGTACCCGTGGTAGGTGCCGACGTAGAACGTGCCGTGCTCGTCGGTGTCGCCCTCCCACAGGAAGCTCACGTCGGGCAGCGGCCGGCCCACGTCCTGGATCTGCGGGGAACCCCAAGGCAGATAGAACAAATCGCCTTGGATGTTGGTGGCGACGTACACGTCGCCGTTGTCCGCGACGGAGACGCCCCACGCACCGGACGCGTTCTCCATCGGGTACTTGTGCAAGACCGTGCGGGTGAACGGGTCGATCTCGGCGAGGTACGCGGGCGTGCCGGTGCTGGGCAGGCCGGTCACGGCGAGCCAGGTCCGGTACGTGCCGTCCGGCATCCGTGCGGTCTCTCCGCCGGACGTGGTCGTCGCGGTCAAGGGAATGACCCCGCGGTCGGTGTACTGCGGATGGTCAGCGGCGGTGGCGACCTCGGCCGTGGTCACCGTGAGGGCGGTGACCACGGCCGCGACCATCAGCCGGCTCAGCAGCGGCATGGCGGTTGCTCCAAAGTGGACGATTCAGTACGGCAGGACGTAGGCGTGGCTCATGTCGGAGTCGTGCGTGGTTGTCGAGCCACGCCCGTCGGGGAGGTCGGGCGAGACCCCTTGGATGCCTGAGGTCTCACCACCCAGCCACTCCTCCTTGACGTAGGCGTTGAACCGGGGGATGCAGCCCGGCGCCGTGCTCACGGTGAAGTCCGCCTTGTTGAGCGGCACGTATTTGTGGTGCACCCAGTACGGCACCGTTTGTGTGACCGCGATGCTGCTGTCGGTCTTGCACAGCGAGCCATCGGACTTCCACTGGTTGATGAAGAGCGTGAACTTCACCGTCGCCGACCCGTACCTGTCGCAGGGCGTGGACGCGTACGGTCGGCAGACCATCAGCTCGACATCGCCGACGACGTTGAGTCCCTGCACGGTCGAGGGGAGGTCGAAGTAGTCGAGAGCGGGCAGCCGCTGTACCGGGGTGTCCTGGTCGAGGGGATGCACCCCGACGCTCACGCTGGACTGGACTGGTTGCCCGTTCGTGGCGTTGGTGACCGAGGTGTCGGCGAACATGAGGTAGCCGCTGACCAACCGGTAGGTCGCGCTGCTGGTGCGGCTGAGCGAGTTGCCCCGCACGTTCGCGGTGCAGGTGACCGTGCCCGCGACGCCCGGGTGGACGAGGAAGCGGGTGTAGAGCGTCACGTCCTGCAGCGGTGAACCCGAGTCCACGTCGTACACGTTCTGCCCGATCACCATGTTCTTGCTCCAGCCGCCCGGACCATGGCAGACGACTTCGTTGTCGAACAGGCTTCGGACGGTCGCGTCGTTGACCCGCATCTTCGAGACCACGTAGGCGGTCTGCGTGGCGGTCATGTCCAGGGAGACGGAGCCGACAGGCGTGACGTTCTGGTCGACCCCCTCTTTCGGAAGCATGGGAGCCAAGATCGTCTGCGGGGTGAAGGTCACGGATGTCGCCGCCTGTGCGGGCGTGGTGACCAGCAGGCCGGCGGTCAGGGCGAGCACCGCCGCCGCGGCCAGGGAGCGGACGTTCAAGTCGGACCTCCTCATCGGTGCTACCGAATTACGGTCTAGACCGTATTCTAGGGACGGTGCGCCGGTTGGCAATGGGTGGAGGCGACTGGATCGGTTACCCAGTGGGGGAGCGGTTCCGGGGTGCTGTTGCGCGCCTCAGGCCTTCCCGCGGTGCACGGAGCGGTAGTGCGTGGGGGAGATGCCGAACCACGCGTGGAATGCCTGCCGCAACGTCTCGCCGGACCGGAACCCGGTCGCCTTGGCGATCGTCGCCACGGGTTCGTCGGTGGTGACCAGGGCCGTCGCCGCCGCCTCCAACCGGATCTGGCGCACCATCCGGGCCGGGGTCTGGCCGGCGTGCTCCACCAGCAACCGGGTGAGGTGCCGCTCGCTGACCCCGGCCACCGAGGCCAGCCGCGCCGTGCACAGGTCCGCGCCGGGGTGGGCGGTGGCGTGGTCGACGACGCGGCGCACCACGTCGTGCTCGGGGCGGCGGGCGCGCACGAACATGCTCATCTGCGCCTGGTTCCCCGGCCGCTGCAGGTACGTCACCAGCCCCATGGCCACCCAGCGGGCCCGCTCCGCGCCGTGGTCGGCCTCCACAAAAGCCAGGGCGAGGTCGAGGGCCGCCGTCACGCCGCCCGAGGTCCACACCTTGTCGTCGCGCACGAAGATCGGTGCGGCGTCGACCTGGACCGCGGGATACGCGGCGGCCAGTTCGTCCGCGTAGTGCCAGTGCGTGGTGACGCGGCGGCCGTCGAGCAGCCCGGTCGCGGCCAGCACGGTCGCCCCCGTGCACACCGATGCCACCCGGCGCGCTCGGCGGGCGAGCCGTCGTACCTGCGCGAGCAGACCGGCGTCGGCCGCCGCTGCCTTGTGCCCGAGGCCACCGGAGACGATGAGCGTGTGCACCGAGCCGGTTACGTCTGACAACGCCACCTGCGCGGGCAGGGCGAGCCCCGAGTCGCAGCGCGCGGGTGCACCGGACAGCGTGGCGAACCGGACGTCGTAGGCGGGTGTCGCGCCGAGCCGGTTGGCCAGGTCGAGACAGCTCGTCACGCTGGCGACGTCCAGCAGTTCGAGCCCGTCATAACCGACGACGACCACTGGTCGCTTGTGCACGAGCCCATGCTAGAAGCCCCGGGGCGTGTCGGTCCGGACAGGTTTCCCAGGATTCCGGCCACGTGTGCCGCGGCGCCTTGCCCCGCGGGTGCCGTCCGTCGTTGGGTCGGGGTGTGCAGATCGCCATCCTGTTGTACCCGGGCACCACCGCGCTGGACGCCGTGGGCCCGTACGAGGTGCTGAGCCGCCTGCCCGGCGCCGAGATCCGCTTCGTGGGCAAGGAAACCGGTCCGCTGACCGCCGACGGGCAGGCGTTGCTGCTCGGCGTCACCCACACCCTCGACGAGACACCGGCGCCGGACCTCGTGCTGGTGCCGGGCGGCATGACCACGCCGACGGCCATGGTGGACAAGGAAATCCTCGCCTGGCTGCGCGCGGTGCACGAGACCACGACGTGGACCACCTCGGTGTGCAGCGGGTCGCTCATCCTGGCGGCGGCGGGAATCCTCGCCGGGAAGCCGGCCACGTCGCATTGGGTGGCCATGGGGCCGTTGAAGGCGATGGGTGCCACGCCGCGCCCGGATGAGCGGATCGTGCGTTCGGGCAAGGTCGTCACCGCGGCGGGGGTGTCCGCCGGCATCGACCTCGCCCTGTGGCTGGCCGGTGAGCTCGCCGGCCGGGAACTGGCCGAGGCCATCCAGCTCACCATCGAGTACGACCCGCAGCCGCCGTTCGACGCCGGTCACCTCAGCAAGGCTTCGCAGCCGGTTCGCAAGCGCGCCAAGCAGTTGCTCGACGAACGGACGGACTTCAAGCAGACGTTGGTCAAGCCGTTGATCGCCTGGAACCGGCTGGTCGACCGCGTGCGGACGGGCCGCTGAGCGCCTGCCGCCCACGCGGCGAGGATGACCGCGGGCCACGACTGGGGGTGCCCGCGGTCATCCTGCGTACAGGAGCACTGGGGCACGCTCTCAGCTCATCGGTGGGACCCTGCGGGGAGGAAACCGAGCGCGCTGAGAGGGTGGCGCCATGGACCGGCGGAACGTGCACGAGCAGTGGGAACGAGACCGCATCGCCTTCCATGACCTGGTGGCCGCCGCCACGACCGCCGACCTGCACCGGCGCTCCGAGGGCACCCGGTGGACCAACCAGCAGTTGCTGTTCCACCTCGTGTTCGGCTACCAGATCGTGCGTGCCCTGCTGGTCCTCGTGCGCGTGTTCGGGCGCCTGCCGGACCCGGTGAGCCGCGGGTTCGCCGCGGTGCTGAACGCGGCGACCGGGCCGTTCAACGTGATCAACTACCTCGGTTCGTGCGGCGGCGGCCTGATCGGCCCGCATCGTGCGGCGCGCTGGCTCGACCACATCGTTGCATCGCTGCACCGAAGCCTGGATCGCGCCGACGAAGTGGACCTGGCGCGCGGGATGCACTACCCGACCCGCTGGGATCCGTTCTTCCAGCCGTACATGACCCTCGCCGACCTCTACCGCTACCCGGCCCAGCACTTCGCCTTCCACCAGCGCCAGCTCACCCTCCGCCGATGACCGAAGCCGCCGGGTCGTCATAGGTCCATTGTGGACGCCGAATTCCGGCGGTTCCAGGTGCACACACGAGCAATAGCACCCGCGGGCACGGAATCGGCCGATGCCGTGGCCGATGGGGCACGCCGAACCGGCCGAAGGCCTGGTCACGCTGCTCGATCGGGCGCTTGGCCAGGTGCCCTTCTTGTTGCCCTTGAGGCGTCGCACACGCCGCATTCCGAGCCGATTATTCCAAGGTTCCCGAACAGTGCGGCGACGGAGGAGGGCACATGCTGGATCAGCAACAGTTGTGGGAGAACCTCGGCTGGACGGTCGACGACGGCGACGCGCAGACCGCGGAACTGCGCAAGCGCCTCGACGACACCTTCGGCCGGGAGTGGACCACCGACGAGGGTTACAGCCTCTACACGGTCTACTCCGCGGCCACTCCGGACCTACAGGCCGCGCTGGAGCAACTGGCCGCCGACGAGAACGCCCGCGGGGACGCAGCCAGGTTCATGATCGGCAGGCTGCTCGACTACCGCCGCCCGACCGGGCGCTACGCCAGCGACGAGGACCAGGAGTACGCCGCCGACCGGATCACCGGCATGTTCTGGGACGGCTCCGGGTGGCAGGCCGGTGAGCAGGGTGAGCACCGCTGGGACGAGGAACGCGGCTGGATCCCCCTCAACGGCGACGGCTTGGCCGGCGACGACTCCGGCATCCACTCCGACGCGGTCGATCTGGCCACCGACGACGCCTGGCGCAGCTTCGCCGGCTGGTGGCGCCGCTACGACGAAGAACAACAGGACTACCGCTACGCCCAGTCGAACCGCAAGGACGACACCTGGGCCACCCAGGACGTGATGCTCGCGCAGGCCATCCACGCGGACGCCGTGGACGCGAGCACCGACGAGGGCTGGGAGACCTACCGGGGCTGGTGGCGCCGGTTCGACGCCGAAACGCAGGACTACCGCTACGCGCAAAGCAATCTGGTCAACGACACGTGGATCACGGCGGCCGAGTTGCCGGACCTGCGCGAAAAGGTGGAGCTGGAAGCACTCCAGCCGGCGCCGCCGGAGCCCGAGACCGGCCGTCCCGAGACGGGCTTGCCCGAGCCGGACGAAGACGCCGTCCCCGCGACCGTCGAAGCCGTGGTCGCCGAGGAGATCCTCGCCGAGCTTCGCAAGATCGAAGGCATCGAGACCCTCACCCAGACCGAGCTCCTCAAGCTCGTCGGCGAGGCCATGGCCAACTGACGGCAAACCACCAACGCCTTGAAGGGGTGCGGAAGCGATGGACCTGAACGACGTGACGAAGAAGGTCAAGAACGTTGTCCATGGCAAGAAGAAGGAGCACAAGGGGACATTCGACCCGGACGGCACGATGCGGTTGGTCGTGCAGGGCGTCATCACGGCCGGGGTCGTCCATCCGGAGGTGGCGACCGAGCTGACCGCCGCCGCGAGCGCGGCTCAGCTCGCGAACGCCGCGCAGGAGCGGGCGAAGGACCGCGGTGTCTCGGTCGAGGTGACCGAGCTGGAAGGCCTCGCCGCGGACATCGAGCACCTAACGGCGTTCTTCGACAAAGAGGTGAAGATCGGCGAGAAGTTGCTCGCCACGCAGAAGGAGCTCAGCGGGCACCAGTTCATGTCCAAGACCCCGGTCGACGCCATCCGCAAGGCGTTGGCGGACGCCGATCTCGAGGGCCACATCAAGATGGTCCAGAAGGCCGTCAACGACGGCGAGCTGTGGCGGACCAGGGTTGCCGCCGAGCTGACCAAGGCGCGGGGCAAGACCAACCGGGCCCTGCCGACCAGCCTCGCCACGACGGGCGGGTTTGCCACCGAGTTGGCCAAGGAATACCACAAGAACGCGAAGAAGCAGTTCCTCAAGGTCGAGTCGGCGATCGAGGGCTTCAACAACTCGGCGCACTGGATGACCGCGGAGGTCGAGTCGGCCGCGATCAAGGCGTCGATGGTCAAGAACGGCACGGTGCAGGACATCAAGCAGGCGGGCGGTTTCCTGCGGACGGTCACCGGCTTCGTCGAGTTCGGACTCAAGAACAACCGGGTGACCGGCGTGGTCTTCCGTGCCATCAGCAACGCCATCGCGGCCGCCGAGATGGCCGCCGAGGCCGCGGAACTGGAGTACGAGGTCAAGAACTTCGCCAAGAACCACGCCCTGACCGAAGCCAAGGCCAAGATGGACAAGGACCCGCTGGCGATCGCGCGCTACGTCATGCACACCCGCATGCAGGTACTGGACCTCACGCTCAAGTCGGTCCAGACCGCGCTGCAGGGCGGCTTGCTGGCCAGCCCGCCCGGCGTTTCCGAGATCGTGATGCCGCTGACCGACCTGGCGAAGACCATCGTGATGTCCAGCACCAAGCAGTACTTCAAGGCATGCATCGAGGACTCCGAGAAGATCCTGGAGAGCGCCGGACGGAGGATCGAGAAGCTGTCGAAGGGGAAGGGCCAGGTCGCCACCCTCAAGAACGACGCCGAGGCGGCCATCGTCGAGGCGTTGCAGCCCGTGAAGGCCAAGGTCGACGACTTCGGCGCCTACATCCGGGCCGAGCTGGAGGGCAAGCTGACCGCCGAGATGAAGACGAAGATGTCCGCCGCCGCCAAGAAGATCGGACTGAAGGAGCTCAAGGAGCAGGCGAAGGAACTGGCCGGCATCGAGACCGCCGCCCAGTTCGTGGAGAAGGGCGACACCGGTCAGTTCGAGTTCAAGCTGGACGTGGCCAAGCTCAAGGAGAAGCTCGGCGACACGGCACTGACCGCGGCCGACAAGATGGAGGCGAAGCTCGAGTTCGCCGGCGGCGCCATCGGCATGGTCAACTTCTTCCTGGAACTGATCGTCGACAAGATCACCAAGAAGATCGTGTCGATCTTCCCGCGGACGCCGGCGCAGATCGAGGACGCCGAGAGCCTGAACAAGATCGTCGATGACGTGCACTTCAGCTTCTTGTCGATGGCCACGCTGGTCAAGATGGACTTCCACGGCCTGGCGATCAAGGCCTTCACCGTGAAGGAGTTCGCCAAGCCGCCCAAGGGGCTCGTCGAGGAGTACGAGGTGGGTGGCACGACCTACAAGTGGAACCGCACGAACCAGGCGAAGACCAGGTTCGCCGACGACCCCGCCAAGATCCAGTACTTCGTGTCGATCAGCTATGCGCCCGCGGGCGACGAGTCCCACGAGGTGTGGGGCTACTACAGCCCGGCGACCGGGCAGTGGCTCCCGTCGCAGCTCGACCCGGCGAGCTTGCCCGCGCCCAGCGGCAAGAACGGCTGGCTCGGGGTGGAGATCGCCAAGGACCACGTGGTGCTCGACGGCAGGACCCCCACGCCCGGCACCTGGTACCACGTCCGGTGCGAGGACACCTACACCGCGGAGACGTACCCGCTGTTCGTCGCACAGTCGGGCACCCACCGGTGGGCGTCGGGGCTGGAACACGCCAAGCACAGCAGTTCCAGCGTGAGCCAGAGCATCTTCAACTCCACCGCCGGTTTCGCCACGGTCATCCCCATGACCAAGGCGATCGCCATGCTGGCCGCGTAGGCGGACCTCGGCGGGGATCGGGAGCTCACATCAGGGGCGAGCTCCCGATCCCTCTTTCATCCGGCCAGGGGCGCGGCTTGCCGCCACACCCGCGATGCGATAGCGGCCGCGCCCGGCAGGGGATACTGACGCGTGCGGACGATCACCGAAGCTCGCCTCGCGAGCGTGCTGTCCGGTCTGCCGGGCGTGCCCAGGGTCGTGGCGGGCGGGAACTTCGCCACCCCGATGCGCCTGCTGGCGGTCCTCGACCGCACGGTCGAGGCGTACCGGTTGTTCATGCTCAACGCCCAGCACGGCATCCCCGATCGGGACGGCGTCGTGCTCGAGACGCCGTTCGTCGGCGCGGGGATGCGCGGCAAGGCGGGGTTGCGGTACTTCCCGTCCCGGTTGTCGCTGGTGCCCACGATGTTCGCTCAGACGCTGCCCGTGGACGTGGTCCTGGTCCAGACCTCCGTGCCGGTTGACGGCACGGTGTCGTTGGGCACCGAGGTGAACATCCTGCCCGCGGCGATCGAAGCGGCGCGGGCCCGCGGCGGCCTGGTGATCGCCCAGCTCAACCCTCGCATGCCCTACACCTACGGCGACGCCGTGCTGGCCACGGCGGAACTCGACTACGCGATCGAGGCCGAGGAACCGTTGCCGAGCCCGGTGCCCCGGCCGGTCGGCGCGGTGTCCCGGTCGATCGGCGAACGGGTGGCCGGGCTGGTGCCCGACGCGGCGACCCTGCAACTGGGCATCGGTGCCGTGCCGGACGCCGTGCTCGCCGCGTTGACCGCCCACCGCGGGCTCGCCGTGTGGTCGGAGATGTTCAGCGACGGCGTGCTGGCGCTGGACGAAGCCGGGGCCCTGAACCCGGAAATCCCGGTCACCGCGTCCTTCGTGTTCGGCAGCCCGCGCCTGTACGCATGGGTGGACCGCAACCCGAGGGTGCGGTTGCTGCGTACGGAGAAGACCAACGACCCCGGCCTGATCGCCCGGCAACGGGCTCTCGTGTCGGTCAACGGCGCTCTCGAGGTCGACCTGTTCGCGCAGGCCAACGCCAGCCGGGTGCGTGGTGCGATCTACTCCGGGTTCGGCGGGCAGACCGACTTCGTCGTCGGTGCTCTGCACTCACCCGGTGGCAAAGCGATCATCGCGCTGCCTTCGTGGCACCCCAAGGCGGACACCTCGACGATCGTTCCTCGGCTCGCCGGGCCGGTCACCTCGTTCCAGCACAGCTACATCGTCAGCGAGCAGGGCACCGCCGCGATCTGGGGGCACGACGCCGCCGATCAGGCCCAGCAGATCCTCGACCAGGTGGCGCACCCCGACGCCCGCGCCGAACTGCGCACTGCCGGGCGCCTGCTCGGTTTCCCGCTGACCTGAGCGGGTTTGGAGTTCGACCACGAGCAGCACCGCCGCCAAGCCGATGACGAGGGTGGTGGACGTGGCCGCGAGCAGGCCAGGGCATGGCGGCCCCCCGCCACGGTGAGCCGGGTCCCTCGCCGGCGCGCTCAGCTGACGCCGGTCTCCTGGGCGCCGGTTCTGTTGAGGACCAACGTCACCGCGATGCGGGACACCTGGCAGGCGAGCGGCCGCCGGGTGGTCCCGCACCCTTGACCGGTGTTCAACGACTCTGCTCGCGCGGCGCCGGCCCCCATTCCGGCGCCGGCCGTCGTGCGAGACCACCCGGCACCGGAGCGGCAGAGCCTTGTGTGACTCGACGCCGCCGGACCTGAACGGCAAGACGGTCGGCGAAGTGGTGGTGCGCCTGCCCAAGACGTTGCCCGCCGACACCACCATCGACCAAGCCCGCGCGTGCTTCGCCGACGAGCACGTCCACATGCTCCTGCTCACCGAGTTCGGCCGCCTCGTGGGCACGGTGGTGCGCGGCGACCTGCGCGACGACCTCGACGGCGCCGAGCCCGTGCTGACCCGGTCGCGGGTCTGGGGCCGGACGATCTCGGCCGCCCTGCCCGCCGAACAAGCACGCAAGCTGTTGCTGGCCCGCGGTTTGCGCCGGCTCGCGGTGGTCGACGACGACGGCACCCTGCTGGGTCTGTTGTGCCTCAAGCAAAGGCTCACCGGCTTCTGCAGTGATGCCGAGGTCGCCGCACGAGCTCTGGCCCGCACGTGCGGCCCGATCTGATCGCGGGCAGCCGGCTCACAGGGAGGGGAAACGCCAGCCTGACGGTAGCGACGGGTAGGTCACGAACTCGGTGAACGGTGCGTAGGAGCGTCCCGCATGCGCGGCCGTGCCGCGGGGCGAGTTGGCGAAGATGTCCGCCGCGCGGGCGCCGTTGGGCCCGATGGGCAGCTGGATGTCCGGAGTGGACACTCCAGGGCGTTGCTTGGTCGGCAGGAACCGTTTGAGCGCGGGGATGGTCTCCAGGTCGTGGGCCACGGCCCGCTCGACGGCGTTGCCGAAGCACATCGCGGTCAGGTTACCGGGGTTCGCGTTGACCGCCTTGCGTTCGCCCTCGGACAGCCACTGCGCGGCCTCTTCGGGCGAGTGCAGCAGGCGCGTCGACACGTCGTCCACGGCCGCCTGCAACATCTTGCGCTCGGTCGCGTTCGGCAACGGCGTGCCGGCCAGCGCCTCGGCCTTGATGTCCTCGGCGCTCTTGGTGTTCATGTCGGCGACGTTCTCGTCGCCCTCCGGCCCTTGTGGACGCCCGGCCTCCTGGGCGTCGGCACGCACGTCGACGCCCATCGCCTTGGCCCGGTCCTGCAGCAGCGCGTTCAGCTCGTTGTCGGTGTGGGCGCGGGCGGCCAGCGCCTTCAGCTCGTCCATGGTCAGGCCCAGCAGGTGCAGGGCCTCCTCGCGGGTGAGCTTGTTCTGCTCGAACCGCGCCAGCGCCCGTGCCACCAGCTCCTCGGGGCTGCGCGCGACCCGCGCCAGCGCCTCGGCCGACATCGGCGGCGCGGCGATCTCGGTGCCGCAGCCGCTGGGCGTGCTGAACCGGCACCACTTGCCGTCCGGCTTGCGCCGCCAGACGTGGCCGTTGCCCAGGTCGACCTCGTCGACGTAGCCCTCGATGCTGCTCGGTTGCGGTCGGCTGCGGCTGACCACGTCCTTCTCCGCGGCCAGGTGCTCGGGTGGCAGCGAGCCGGCGTCGGCGTGCCCGCCGCTCTCGGCCAGCAGCGGGGCCTGCTGTTCATTCGCCTTCGCGGTGCCCGGCGGGTGACCGAGCGTGTCCTGCAGTTCCGCGGTGACCGCGCTGCGGGCGGCGGCGGCCTGCTCGGGCGGCACCTGGGTCTCCAGCTGACCCAGCAGGTGGTTGGCCTCGGCGACCTTGCCCGCGGCGGCGGCGCGCACCGCCGCGCTGAACAGTTCCGCGGCCGCGCCGGTGACGGCTCCGGTGATCCCGCCCTCGGCCGCCTTCTCGAACGTCTGCCGCAGGCCGTCGATGAAGCCCTTGCGCCAGGTCTCCGACCGGCTCGCCGTGTCCACGGCGCTGCCGACCGAGTTGGACACCAGCCCTTCGCCCGCGGCCTTCATCGCGCCGAGGCCGGTGCCGGCGAACTCCCGTTCCGCCACGGCCGCCGCGACCTGCGCCGACTCGGTGGCCAGCGCGACCTTGTACTCCTGGGACAGCACACCCATCACCGGGCCGGAGGCCAGCAGCTGGGACGCGCCCGTCACCGCGCCGACGGCGAAGGCCCGCGTGGCCTCGCCGCCGGTGGTGCGCTCACCCTTGACCACCCACACCGCGGCGACGTTGGCGCACGCCTGGGCCAGCGCGACCCGGGCCAGCAGGCTCGCCGTCACCGGCCCGGCGGCGCCGCCGGTCAACGCGGTGGCCATCAACCCGGCGATCGTGCCGACGACCTGGATCGCGATGGCGTCCAGCTGGTCGCGCACCTGGATGAAGTCGTTCAACGCGTTCTCGGCGTCGGCGATCAGCGGCTGGATCCGGGCGCGTTCGGCCGGGGTGAGGTGGGCCGGGTCGACGGCCTTGGCCAGTTCGGCGTCCAGGGCTCGCTTCTCATCGCCGTAGGCCGCCGCCGACGCGGTGTCGCCCCACATGCCCTTCTCGCGCTCGAAGCGCTGACCCAGCCAGACCGACCGGGCCTGCAGGTCCTCGCGTGGTGCGGTGAGCGGCTCGATGGCGCTCCAGCCGCTCATGTCCTTCAGCACGGCCATGGTCGGCTCGTCGGCGCGGATCTCGGCGCGGGCCGCGTCCGTGGTGACCATGGTGACCAGGACGTCCTTCACGCCTTCCTCGCTGCGCAGCTCCACGGCCAGCTTCAACCGCACATGCCAGTCCGGGGAGACGAGGCGATCGCCCCACAGCATCGCGGCGCCGATCGCGCCGCCGCCGGTGAACGCCTGGTAGAACTCCGCCTTCTTCGGGTACTCGTCGGCGAACGCCCGGCGCGTCTCGGGGCTCTTCAGCGCGGCCTGGATGACGCCCTGGGTGTCGGTGGTCTCCACCCCGGCCAGGGCGAGCCGGGCTTCCATCCCGGTGCCACCGCCCATGATGAACGTCTTGATCCGCTTGCCTTCGGCGCCGGAGATCGTCCACTTGCCGTCGACGAGCTTCTTGACCTCCCCGCCCGCTTCCCAGTCCTTCTTCAGCTCGGCCACCTGCGTCGGGGTGGCGTCGGTGAGCGCCTCGAAGATCTGCGCGGTGTCGACGACCCAGGCCTCGCAGGCGATGCGGATCCGGTTGATGGGCGTGAAGTCGCCGTCCAGGATCATCCGGGCGCGGGCGAAGTTGCGGCCCGCCTCGCCGAGTTCGGCGCTGAGGAACGGGCGCAGCTCGCGGTGGTAGCTCTGGTTGTACTGCGCCTCGGCCTGCGGCTTCTGACCGTCCGGCGCGCTGTGGTGGACCTTGTCGAGCGCGGCCATGATGTCGCCGGCGCCGATGTGCGTGGCCTTCAGCGCGATCTCGACCTCGTCGACCGGGCGCAGTTCGCCGTACGCGAGCAGGGCGTTGGCCTTGATCTGGTCGCCGCCGGACAACTCGTCGTCGAGGAAACCGGCGATCTTGTTCGTCTGCCCGTCGGGCAGCGTCGCATCCGTCGTGTACTCGGCGCCGTAGGAGGTTTTCCCGTTGGTGCCATAGCTTTCGGTGAACTCCGCCGCGGTCTGCCCCAGCGAGGTGCGGATGGAGGGCAGCAGGCGGTAGATCGTCTCCTCGTCGGTGCCCGAGCCGATGCCCGCGATGAACAGCTTGTCCGCCAGGCGCAGGTTCCCGTACCGCAGGTAGGCGTAGACGCGGGCGGCGTCACCGGCGCCCTGGGTGAGGTTCTTCACCGCGTCCAGCAGCGACCTCGGGTCCTTCGTGGCCTGCCACGCCTGCTCGACCTGGTCCCATTGGCCGCCCACGGCCAGGCACGCCTTCAGCGTCGCCTCGCGGTCCTCGACCTGCCTGATCATCCGCACCACGCGGTCGACCGGCGTCTCGGCGGCCGGCGGGGTGTTTCCGTCGCGTGCCAGGCCGTGACCTGCGTGGCCCACGGCACCGAGGTGCCGGTCGGCCATGAACGCCGCGGCGGAGGCCTCGGCCGCCCGCTCCGCCGGGTCGTTCGGGTGGCTGACCCACTTGCTCGAGGTGGCCGGGACACCAGCGCCGCCTTGTCCAGCGCCGTCCTGCACGACGTGGGTCAGCTCGTGGGCCAGCAGGCGTTGCCCGGCTTCGGTGTCCGGCTGGTACTGCCCGGCGCCGAAGTAGACGTCGTTGTCGACGGTGAACGCCAGCGCGCCGACCTGGGCGGCGGCCTGCGCGGCCGGGGCGTCGGTGTGCAGGCGGACGTGGCCGAGATCGGTGCCGAACTTCGCCTCGGCCTCCGCCCGGAACTCGCCGGGCAGCGCTTGGCCGGACCCGCTCGCGTCCATGGTGTTCAGGAAGCTCGGCGGCGGGCCGGCGACCGGGGCGGGACCGTCGGCGTGCCGGTGCACCCCGTGCAGCTGGTCGTACTCCTCGCGTTCCTTGTCGTCGCAGTCGCAGGGCACCGGGCCGCAGCGCTGCACGAACCGCGCGGCCGCGGCGTTGCCGCCGGCCGCGAGGTCCGGCATCGCCACACCGGCGGCCGCCAACCGGCTCAGCACCCGATTGCCGACCGTCCCCGGCGCGGGACCGCGGGTACGCGCGACGGTGACCGATGCGGCTTCCTCGACCCGTTGCACCTGCGGCTCGCGCGACGTCACACCAGTAGATGTCCGCCGTGCGTGCTCTCGTTACGGCCTCCTGGCACCGGTTGTCGGCCTCAGGTCGTGGGCGTGTGGTTGATGCAGCCGCCGGCGCGGGTGCAGGTCGCGTACTTGAGGATCTTCCCGGACGCGTCGGTGAGGTCGATCTTCACGGACGCGGCACCGCCGACGGCATCGGCCTCGAGCGGGATGTGCTGGGTCGTCACGGCATCGCAGACGGTGCTGGTGCTGCGGTAGTCGAGCGGCCAGTAGACGTTGTCGAGGGTGGTTCCGTAGGCCCGGCGGCACCCGGTTCCGCTCAGCCCGCGCAAGGTGCCGTCGACGCCGACCGAGCGGTTGAACCACGACACGTCGCCGCGGAAATAGGTGGCGCCATAGGTGATGTCGAAATGGCTGACGGTGGTGGTGGTGTCGGTGGACGCCGGGACGGCGGCGGCCGCGGTGCCGGTCAGCGCGGTGCCGGTCAGCAAGCTGCCGGTGACCGCCGTGGTCAACGCGACCGCGGCAGCGATCCTGGTCAAGGACATCGTTCACCCATTCCTCGGGAGGGGGTATCAGGTGCGCGAATGAAACCAGTCGCAAATGGGCTGGGCGGCTCGGTTGGACATTCATGGACGAACGTGGACGACCATTTACGCGATCGACGGGAATGCGGGATTCACGAACCTTGCCGCATTCGCTGGGATGTGGTGGGATCGGCGCCGCCGAGGTGGCGTGCGGTGTTGACGATGCCCACCATGCTGAAGGCTTGCGGCGTGTTGCCGGTCTGACGCTTGTGCGTCGTGTCGTACTGCTCGCTGAGGAGACCGACGTCGTTGCGCAGCGAGAGCAGGCGTTCGAACAGGTCACGTGCCTCGTTGTGCTTTCCCGTTTGGTACAGCGCGTCGGCCAGCCAGAAGCTGCAGACGAGGAACGGGTTCTCCGTACCGGGAACGCCGTCGATGGTGCGACCTTCGGAGGCGTCGGCGCCGGGGTCGTAGCGCATCAGCAGGCCGTCGTGTTCGAGGTCGCGCCGGACGGCGGAGATGGTGCCGCGGATCCGTGGGTCGGTCCACGGCAGGAAACCGACCCTGGGCAGGAGCAGGAGCGCGGCGTCGAGGCCGCGGGAGCCGTAGAACTGGGTGAAGGTGTCGCGGTCGGGGTCGTAGCCGTGCGCGCAGACGTCCTGGTGGATGTGGTCGGCCAGGTCCTGCCACCGCTCGACCGGCTCGCCGACGTCGCGGAAACCGGGGTGTCGTGCCGCGCGCACGGCACGGTCGACCCCGGCCCACGCCAGCACCTTGGAGTGCACGAAGTGCCGCTGGTTGCCGCGGATCTCCCAGAGGCTGTCGTCGGGTTCGCGCCAATGGCCTTCCAGGTAGTCGAGCAGGCCGCGTTGCAGGTCCCAGGCCGCGTGCGAGGTGGGCAGCCGGTTCTCGCGAACGAGGTGCAGTCCGGTGAGGACCTCGCCCCACACGTCGAGCTGGAACTGCTCGGCGGCGGCGTTGCCGATCCGCACCGGGGCCGAGCCCTGGTAGCCGTCGAGCCAGTCGACGGTGCACTCCGGGGTCCGGCGCGCGCCGTCGACGGTGTACATGATCTGCAGGTCCCCGGGATCGCCGGCCACGGCCCGGACCAGCCACTCCCGCCAGGCGAGCGCTTCGTCGTGGTAGCCGGTGCCCACCAGCGCCTGCAGGGTGAAGGTCGCGTCGCGCAGCCAGCAGTACCGGTAGTCCCAGTTGCGGCTGCCGCCGAGTTGCTCGGGCAGCGACGTCGTCGCGGCCGCGAGGATCCCGCCCGTCGGCGCGTAGGTCAGGGCCTTCAAGGTGATCAGCGCCCGGCGGACCTCCTCACGCCAGTCCCCGGTGTAGTCGCACCGGCTGATCCAGTCCAGCCAGAACCGGCGGGTGTCCTCGAGCGCCGTCTCGGCGTCAACCGGCTTCGGGCGCGACTCGTGGGACGCACGGTAGGTCAGGACGAAGGGGATCCGCTCGCCGGCCGCGACCGTGAACTCGGCACTGACGCAGGCCTGGCCGTCGGGTCCCTTCGTGCGGTCGAGAACGTGCTGGACCGGCGTTCGCAGCCAGACCGCGTCCGGGCCGGCCACGGCCACGAGATCGTCGCCGTCGGTGCGCATCCAGGGCACGATGCGGCCGTAGTCGAACCGCAGATCGAGCTGCATGCTCATCGACGTCCGGCCGGAGACACCTTCGACGATGCGCACCACGTCCGCCGCTTCCCCGCGCGGGGGCATGAAGTCCACCACCCGGACCGTGCCGGTCTCGGTGGCCCACTCGCTGCGCATGATCAACGTGTCGGGTTCGTAGCCGCGACGGGTGGCCGGTCCAGCGCCGGTCGGTGCCAGGGCCCACCGTCCGGCCCGCTCGTCGTGCAGCAGCGCGGCGAAGCAGGCCGGGGAGTCGAAGCGGGGCAGGCACAGCCAGTCGATGCTGCCGTCCCGGCCGAGCAACGCGGCGGTCTGGAGATCGCCGAGCAGTGCGTAGTCCTCGATCAGCGAGGTCATCGGTCGCGCCCTTGTCCTAATCGGACTCGGACAGCCGGACGACCGTCTTGATGTCGTCGCTGCTGCCGGTGGTCGTGAGGGCCTCGGCCGCGTCCGCGAGCGGCACCCGGCGGGTGATCAACCGGGCGAGCCAGTCGCGGTCGGCGGCGGCGAGCGCGACGGCGGCGCTGCGGTAGTGCTCGAGGTTGGCGTTGACCGAACCGAGCACCACGTCGTTCTCGAGGACCAACTCCCGGTTGAGCCCGCCGGCGTCGACCGGCAGTTTGTGCCCCGCGGACGACACACCCGTGAGGCACACGATGCCGTACGACGCGGTGTAGGCCATCGCCTCGAACACCAATTGGCCGGCGCCGGTGGCCTCGATGACGACATCAGGGGTGAGGGTCTTGAACACGTCCACGGCCGAACCGTCGTGGTACGTGGCGCCGAGCGCTTGGACCAGTTCGGGTTTGGGCCCACTGGTGACCCGGTCCAGCACGTGGACCTCCAGGCCCAGCTGGGTGCCGATCAGGGCGGCCAGCAGCCCGATCGGCCCGGCCCCGGTGACCAGCGCGCGCTGCGGCGAGAACCACGACCGTTCACCGACCCGGCGGACCTGTTCCCACGCTTTGGCCACGACGCTCGTTGGTTCCAGCAGCACGCCGACGTCGGCCAGCCCGGGGTTCACCGCGATGGCGTAGTCGGCCTCGACCGTCCACAGTTCACTGCCGTAGCCGTGGCGTTCCTTGATCCCGCGTTCGGTGTACCGGCCGTTGCGGCACATGTCGAAGTGCCCGGCGGCGCACGCTCCACAAGGGACCGGATCCGGCCGGCGCACCACGCCCACCACCAGATCGCCTTCGGCGAAGCCGCTGCCTTCGGGTGCGCTGCGGACGCGTCCGAGCGACTCGTGGCCGAGCACCAGCCGGTCGGCTCCCTGGGGTGCGGTGCCGTAGTCCCCGGCCGCGATTTCGTGGTCGGTGCCGCACACGCCCATGAACAGGCCTTCGACGAGGAGCTGGCCCTCGGCCGGTTCCGGATCGGGGACGTCGATCACCGCGACCGAGCCGGGATGGGTGGGTACCACGGTCAACGCCCGCATCACGAGCCTCCTCGGGGTTCGACGGCATAGGGTTCGGCGTCCGCTTCCTTGAACACGAGGCCGTGCCCGGCGGCGGTGAGGTCGGGGCCGACCCGGCCGCCCGACGGATCGCGGACACCGGCGAACAACGCCGCCTCGATCCGGTCGTGATCGGCGAACCACTCGATGTGCCGGAAGTTCTGCGTGGCCGTCGCGGCGTGCAGGGACAGGTTCGGCGCGCAGTGCGCCGACACGTCGAGGTTCGCCGCGGCCGCGACCGCGGCGGCACGCATCCACTCGGTGTAGCCGCCGCAGCGCGTGACGTCGATCTGCAGGCAGTCCACCGCGCCGGCGTCGACCATGCGGGCGAAGTAGGCCAAGTCGTACCCGTACTCGCCGGCCGCGACGTCCATGGTGGTGGCCGAGCGCACGGTGGCCAACCCGGCGAGGTCGTCGCTGGACACCGGTTCCTCGAACCACGACACGGCGAACTCCCGCACTTCGTTGGCCATCCGCCGGGCTTGGCCGACGGAGTACGCGCCGTTGGCGTCGACGTAGAGCTCGACGTCGTCGCCGACCGTCTGCCGGGCCAGTTCCACCCGGTCGAGGTCGCGCCGGGTGGTGTGGCCCCAGTCCTGCCCGATCTTGATCTTCACCCGGGGCACGTCGCGCTCGTGCGCCCACTGGATCAGCCAGTCGCGCAGCTCTTCGGTGGTCTCGGAGACGAACCCGCCGCTGGCGTACAGCGCCACGTCGGCGTGCACCTTGCCGAGCAGCCTGCTCACCGGTACCCCGACCAGGCGCGCGGCGGCGTCCCACAGGGCGGTGTCGACCGCGGACAGCGCGCAGGAGACCACGCCGGCACGGCCGAGGTTGCGGATCGCTCGCTGCATGTCCGACCACCGCGCCGGCACGTCGAGCCCTGGCTTGCCTTCCACCGCGGCCGCGAGCTTGTCGTTGATCAACGGCACACACGCGGTGTCGGCGTAGGTCCACCCGGTTCCGGTGACCGGACCTACCTGGGCCCGGACGAGCACGAGGATCGTCGCATCCCAGGACAGCGTGCCGTCGGCTTCGGGGCGTCGGGTCGGAATCCGGTACGCCCGCGCGGTCACCCGGTCGACGAGTGGTTCCGAGGTCGGAGCCATGGCTCAGTGCTTCCCCGGGAGGAATTCCTGGAGCTTGGTCTTGGCCCCCTGAACCATCAGGTGCAGGGCGTCCGGGTCGCCCTTGAGCACGGCCTGCGCGGCCGACTTCACCTGCTCGAAGGTCGCGTGCGGCGGGATCGGCGGGACCTCCGGGTCGCAGTGGACGTCGAGGACCGTGGGCACGTCGGCGCTCAACGCCGTCTCCCAGGCGCCGGCCAGGTCGTCCGGATCGGTGACCGTCATCGCGCCGAGGCCGAGCGATCGCGCGAAGCCGGCGTAGTCGACGTCGGGCAGCGCTTGGGATTGCTCGAACTTCGGTGCGCCGCCCATGGCCCGCAGTTCCCAGGTGACCTGGTTCAGGTCGTTGTTGTGCAGGACGCACACGATGCAGCGCGGGTCTTCCCAGTTCCGGTGGTAGCGGGCGATCGTGATGAGTTCGGCCATGCCGTTCATCTGCATGGCGCCGTCGCCGGTCAGGGCGATCGCGGGACGACCGGGGTGGGCGAACTTCGCGCCGATGACGTACGGCACCGCCGGTCCCATCGTGGCCAGCGTGCCGGACAGCGAGCAGCGGATGTCGCCGCGCACGCGCAGGTTGCGGGCGTACCAGTTGGCCGCGGAACCGGAGTCCGACGCCACGATCGCGTCATCGGGGATCCGCGCGGACAACTCGCTGACGATGCGCATGGGGTTGACGGGGTTCGCCGGCACGGCCGCCTCTTTGTCCATTGTGGACCACCAGTCGGCCACGCCGCGCTCCACGGTCTCCCGCCACGACCGGTCGGACTTGCGCCTCAGTTTCGGCAGCAGCGCTTGCAGAGTGGCTTTGGCGTCGCCCACGAGGTTGACCTCGGTGGGGTAGCGCATGCCGATGAAGCGCCCGTCGATGTCGATCTGGACGGCCCGGGCCTGGTCCAGCTCGGGCAGGAACTGGCTGTAGGGGAAGTTCGAGCCGACGATGAGCAGGGTGTCGCAGTCACGCATCAGTTCGTAGCTCGGCCGGGTGCCGAGCAGGCCGATGGAGCCGGTGACGTAGGGGAGTTCGTCGGACAGCACATCCTTGCCCAGCAACGCTTTCGCCACGCCGGCACCGGTCAGTTCGGCCAACTGCCGGACTTCCTCGGCGGCGCCCCGGGCCCCTTGGCCCACGAGGACCGCGAGCTTGCTCCCGGAGTTGAGGACCTCCGCCGCCCGGTCGAGTTCGGCTTCCGGGGCGACGGTCAGCGAGTACAGACCGCCCGCTTGGGGGTTGCTGGACGGCACGTGTTTGAAGGCGTGTTGTGGTGGTGTGTATTTCTCTTCTTGCAGGTCGGCGGGGATGATCACGGTTGTGGGGGCGCGGGAGGCCAGGGCGGTGCGGATGGCGCGGTCGATGGCGTTGGGGAGTTGTTCGGCGACGTTGACCTCGACGAGGTATTCGCTGGCGACGTCTTTGAACAGGGCTTGGAGGTCGACTTCTTGCTGGTAGCTGCCGCCCATGGCGCTGCGTGCGGTCTGCCCGACGATGGCGAGGACGGGGACGTGGTCGAGTTTGGCGTCGTAGAGGCCGTTGAGCAGGTGGATGGCGCCGGGGCCGGAGGTGGCCATGCACACGCCGACCTTGCCGCTGAACTTGGCGTAGCCGACCGCGCTGAAGGCGGCCATTTCCTCGTGGCGGGCTTGGATGAACGTCGGCTTGTTGTCCGCGCGGCCGAACGCGGTGACGATGCCGTTGATGCCGTCACCCGGGTAGGCGAAGACCTGTTCGACACCCCACTCACGCAGCCGGGCCAGGACGTAGTCGGCGACGGTCTGTGTCATCGGGACCTCCAGTTGGCGGCACGGTTGCGCAGCGGGCGGCGAATCCGGCGCCAGCCGCGTCGAAGGGCGTTCTTCGCACCACCAGTGCGGCGTTCCGGTCGGTGCGACCATGCGCGTTCGGGGTGCTGCGTCGGTGCTTTGGTGTGGTGCAGTGCGGCGGCCAGGACCTCGGCGAGGTGCACCGCTTCCCGTCCGCCGCTGTCGAGCTGGTGGATCTGGGTGCGGCAGCTGAAGCCGTCGGCGAGGACCGCCGTCGTGGGGTCGGCCGAGCGCACCGCGGGCAGGAGCACGCGTTCCGCGCAGGCTTCGCTGACTTCGAGGTGCCCCGGTTCGAAGCCGAAGTTCCCGGCGAGACCACAACACCCGGAGTCGAGCTGGTCGACGTCGACGCCGGCTTCGGTCAGCAGTTCGCGGTCGGCATCCCAGCCCAGGACGGCGTGCTGGTGGCAGTGCACCTGGGCGATCGCCTTCGCCCGTTGCTCGCCGTCGAGAACCGGCGGCCGGTAGCCGGGCGAGTGCTCCATGAGCAGCTCCGCCATGGTGACCGTCTGACGGCGCAGCCGCCGGACGTCCTGGTCCTCGGGGAAGAGCTCGATGGCATCGGAGCGGAACACCGCGGCGCAGCTGGGTTCGAGCACGAGCACCAGGCCGCCCGCACGCACGTGGTCGGCCAGGGCCCGCACCGTCCGCCGGAGGATCTTCTTCGCGGTCGTGAGTTGCCCGGTGGAGATCCAAGTCAGTCCACAGCAGACGGGTTGGTCGGGCAGCACCACCTGCCACCCCGCGTCCTCGACGACCTCGATCGCCGCCTGCGCGATGTGCGGGTGGAAGTGGTTGGTGAACGTGTCGGGCCACAGCATGACGGTGCCGCGGCCGCCGGTCGCCTCGGATGCGCGGCGGCTGAACCACTCCTGCGCGCTTTCCCCGGCGAACACCGGCACTTCCCGGTTCTCCACGCCCGCCGCGGCCACCGCGAGGCGGGACAGGCCGGGGGTGTGCGTGACGGCGTTGACCACCGGCACCAGGCGCAGCCGGCGCACCCAGCGTGCGACGAGGGGCAGCCAGCCCATCGACAGGTGCGCCCGGGGGCGGCGCCACTGCCGGCCCCGGTAGTGGTGGGCCAGGAACTCGGCCTTGTAGGTGGCCATGTCCACATTGGCCGGACAATCGGACTTGCACCCCTTGCAGGCCAGGCAGAGGTCGAGCGCGTCGTGCACCGCCGTGGATCGCCAGCCGTCGGTGACGGGGCTGTCGCCGTGCCCGTTCAACATCTCGAAGAGCAGCCGGGCTCGGCCCCGCGTGGAGTGCTCCTCCTCGCCGGTGACCTGGTAGGACGGGCACATCACGTGGTGGCCGTCGTTCGTGTGCTGGCGGCACCGCCCCACACCGACGCAGCGGTTCGCCGCTTCGGCGAACGACCCGCCGTCGTGCGGGTAGCGGAAGTGCAGGTCCTGCGGCGCGGCGGGGGACCAGTCCGCACCCAGGCGCAGGTGCGCGTCCAGGGGAGCCGGGGCCACCACCTTGCCGGGGTTCATCCTGTTGCCCGGGTCGAAGATCGCCTTGAGCTGGCCGAACGCCCGGGTGATCTCGGGGCCGAACATGCGGGGCAGCAGTTCGCCGCGCGTCTGCCCGTCGCCGTGCTCACCGGACAGCGAGCCGCCGAACTCGACGACGAGGTCCGCGGCGCGTTCCAGGAATCGGCGGTAGGTGGCGACGCCGTCGGCGCTGTAGAGGTCGAAGGGGATCCGGGTGTGGACGCAGCCCTGACCGAAGTGGCCGTACAGGCTCGGTCCGGTCTCGCTGGCGTAGCCGAACTCCTCGTAGAGCTCCTGCAGCCGCCGCAGGTAGTCGCCGAGCCGTTCGGGCGGCACCGCCGAGTCCTCCCAGCCCTCGAACGTGTCCGGCCGGTGCGGCACGTGCGCCGTGGCCCCGAGTCCGGCCTCCCGGACCTGCCACAGCTCGTGCTCGTGGGCGGGGTCGTCGAGGAACTCCACATCGGGGTCGTGCTCCGATTCGTGCAGCGCCTCGAGCATGTCGTTGGCGTGCGCGTCGGCTTCCTCGGTCGTCTCGCCGCCGAACTGCACCATCAGGAACGCGCGCCCGCGCGGCAGTTCGTTCAGGGCCTGGGCGTTGAGCCCCTTGAGCCGCTCGTCGCGGATGAGCTTGCCGTCCAGGCCCTCGAGCGCGATCGGGGCGTGCGCCACGACGGCGGGCACCGCGTCGGCGGCCTTGTCGACGCTGGGGTAGCCGAGCACGACGAGGCTGCGCTTCTTCACGACGGGGACGAGCTTCAGCTTGGCCCGGACCACGGTCACCAGGGTCGACTCGCTGCCGACCAGCAGCCCGGCGACGTCGAACCCGTGCTCGGGCAGCAACGAGTCCAGGTTGTAGCCGGACACCCGGCGTGGGATGTCCGGATACCGGGCCTTGATCTCGTCCGCGTACTGGTCCCGCAGCCGGCGAAGCTGCCGGTACACCATCGCCTGTGCGTCACCACGGCGCTCGATCGCCGCGTACTGCTCGTCGGAGGTCGGACCGCACCAGAACCGGGTGCCGTCGTAGCAGACGACCTCCAGCTCGGCGATGTTGTCGACGACCTTCCCGGTGCGCTGCGCCGTGGCCCCGCACGAGTTGTTGCCGATCATCCCGCCGAGCGTGCAGTTCATGTGCGTCGCGGGTTCCGGCCCGAACCGCAGGCCCGTTGACGCCAGCTGCCGGTTCAACTCGTCGAGGACGATGCCGGGCTGCACCACGCACGTGCGTTGCTCGGCGTCCACGGCCTCCAGCTGGGCGCAGTACTTCGACCAGTCGATCACCACGGCGGTGTTGGTGCACTGCCCGGCGAGGCTGGTGCCACCACCGCGGGAGAGCACCGGCGCGCCGAACTCCCGCGCCACGGCCATGACGTCGACCGCGGCGTCCGGCGACCGCGGGACCACGACGCCCAGCGGCACCTGACGGAAGTTGGACGCATCGGTCGAGTACGCGGCCCGCGTGCCCGGGTCGAACCGGACCTCGCCGTCCACCCGCGCGCGCAACGCGTCGACGAGGCCGTCGATGTCCACGCGGGCCTGTTCTTCGAAGACCCGCCGAGTGACTGGGTCGGGCAGATCGGTCGTGCTCACCATGGCTCCCTTCGCCGGCCAGGCAGTCGTCAGGCCGCCCCATGGGCTCCGGGTTACCATCATTTGCGTGACGCAAACGTGGCCGGAGCAACCGACGGACGATCCGGCCCTGGCGGCGTTGCGGGTGATGGTGGCCGTGGCCGACCGCACCCTCGAGAAGGTCACCGACACGCTCACGCTGACCCAGTTCCGCGCGTTGCGCACGGTCGCCGAGCGGACCCCGGTGACGATGGGGCAGGTCGCCAAGGAACTCGGCATCAACCCCTCCAGCGTCACCCGGGCCTGCGAGCGGCTGGTCGCCTTGGGGCTGGTGGAGCGCGCCACGAACCCTCGGAACAAGCGGGAAACCCTGCTCGCGCCGACGGCTGCGGGCTGTCAGCTGCTCACGCAGGTGGACCAGGACCGGCGGCGGGTCCTCACCACGGTGCTGGACTCGATGCCCGATGACGCACGCACGGCGGTATTGCGGTCGTTCGCGCAGTTCGCCCGCTTCGCGGAGTCCGTCATGCCCGCGGATGGCGCCGACCGGTCCCGCTGACCTCATTCGGACAACTTCACCTTTTCGGCCGTCGCCAGGAGCTCGGCCGGGATGTGATCGTGTGCTCGGCACTCCTCGACGAAAGTGGGCGCCATGGCCTGGCTGGCAACGATCTCCCGGCGCGACGCCGGCGGTGACCTCGCGCAGGCGTATGCCGAGATGGCCGCGCGCCCGACGCCCGAGGTGTACGTGCCCGACCACGGTGACGCGCCCGGGATCATCCGCGCGCACAGCCTCGACCCGGCCCTGATGCGTCTGGCGTTCTCGGTGTCCGGCTCCCTGCACCGGTCCACTTTGGAATGGGCGGACCGGGAGCTGGTCTCCAGCGTCACCTCACGGGCCAACGAGTGCTTCTATTGAACTTCCGCTCACGCAGAGTTTCTGCGTGTCGCGAGCGGTGACACCGCTCTGTCCAGGACCGTTCTCGACCGGAAGGATGACCAGCTCACCGGGCGCGAGGCCGCGCTCGCCCGGTTCGCGACCCTGCTGACGTCGCAGCCTTGGGCGGTCACGCCCGCGCTCCGCGACGAGTTCGCCGCCGACGGCTTGGACGGCGACGCGATCCAGACCGCCACCGGCGTCGTGGCGATGTTCAACTACCTGACCAGGGTCGCCGACGCGTCCGGCATCGAGTTCGACTACGCCACCCCGCTGCCCGCGTTCGAGCCCCGGCGCGACAAGCACCCGCTACCGCGGCCCCCGGCCGACGAGTGGCCGGTGGTCACGCCCCGGTTCACCGACCTGTGGCAGCGCTGGCACGACTACCTGTTCGACGCCTCCCATGAGTCCCTCACTTGGAGGCAGCGACTCGTGCTCGCCCGGGCCGCCGCGCTGGAGTCGTGTGACCGCAAGCGTGCGGACGAGCTGGCCGAACACGCGCCGCGCGATGACGTGGACCGCGTGCTGGATGCCTTCGCGCGCAAGCTCAGCGTCCGCCCGTGGCAGATGGCCGCCTCGGACCTGCAGGCCCTTCGGGATGTGGGGTTCGCCGAGCGGGCCTTGCTGCACGCGATGGCGGTGACCGCACTGCAGAACGCCGAGTCCCGCCTGGCCGTCGGGCAGGCACTGGCTAGCGGGTGATCCGGGGGTCCTCGACGGGCAAGGTGGGCGCCAGCAGGAAATCGAGTTCTTGGCGCAACAGCTCCAACGCGTTGGTGCGAATCTCGTAACGGCGCATCCGGCCCTGCTGGTGCACGTCGACCAGTTGCGCTTCCAGCAGGACACGCAGGTGTTGCGACACCGCAGGCCGGCTCACCGGCAAGTCGTTGGCGATCTCGGTGACCGAGCACGGGCCACGCGCGACACGCGCCAAGACCTTGCGCCGCATGGGATCGGCCAGGGCCTGCCATGGACTGGCGCTACCGGTGGGCACGATCAGTAAGTTACTGCTTACGGGTCGGGGTGTCCAGGGTTCGGCGCTCGAGAAAAGTCTGTTGGCATTTATCTGGTGCGCGATTTTGGTTCAGTTTTCTATAGCTGAATGGGTTTGGCCCAGCTGCCGGGGGTGGTGGCTGGGACTGGGTGGGCTGGCGTTGGTCGGGTGTTCGGGGATGGTTGCTTGCCCGGGAGTGGTGGCTGGGAGTGGGTGGCTGACGTTGGTTGAGTGCTCGGGGGGTGGTTGCTCTCGTGTGGGTGTTGCTGCCGCGGGTGTTCGCCGCCGGTGGCTGGGTTGGTCTCGGGGTTGGTGGCGGCGAACACCCTTGCCATCGGTGGCCGGTGGTTGCGTGGCGGGGGTGGTCGGGTTGAGGGGTTGCGTTGCGAGGGCAGCCTGCGGTTGCCGGTGGTCCCGGCGGTGGCTGAGTTACAGGAATTTACGCAGAGCGTTGCAACCAGGGCGGTGGAGTGAATACCGGCAGCCCATTATCTATATGGACCGTCCATTCGGTGTGATGGATCAGCCGATGGTGATATGGGCAAACCAACACCAGATTGTCGAGTGTGGTTAGCCCACCGTCGGCCCAATGTTGGATGTGGTGGGCGTGACACTGGTGTGGTGTTCGTGCGCAGCCCGGTGCGGCGCATCCTTGGTCGCGGATGGCGAGGGCTCTGCGCAATCGTTTGTCGGCGAGGCGGTGGGTTTCCCCGATATCCAGTGGCCGGGATTGGCCGCCGAGGACGACCGGGATGATTTTCCCCTCGCACGCCACCCGGCGGGCCTGCTCCGGCGCCAGCGTCCGACCGTCGTCCAGCATCGCCTGGCCGATCCCGGTTTGCAGGGTCTCCAGGGAGACCGTGACCGCGATGTGCGGACGTTCGCCGCCTTCGGCGGGGGCCTGGCCGGAGTCGGCGGCGAACCCGATGATCTCCGCTAGCGCGTCACCCTGACGCTCGGCCAGGGTCCGGTCATCCTGAGGCTGGGGCTTGGCCAGTGGGGAGAGCAGCGCGCGCAGCACGCTCGCGTCTTCGCCGCCGAGGCGGAACTGGCCTGACAGCGACCCGTCGCGGTGTTCGTACAGGTCCAGCGTGTTCTGCGCATCCACCACCGTTCGTTCGATGGGTTTGCGACCGTCTGGGTTGAGGGCGGCGACGATGCGCTCGCCCAGGCGGATGAGCTGGGTCGGGTTGAACTTCCGCGCCAACCCCGTCATGTCCACCTCGACCTGTTCGCCGTGCTCGACCGGGACCGACTCCACCGTGGTGGCGATCTTGTCCACATGCGCGCCGGAGATCTCCCCAGCCGCCATCGCTGCCCGCGCGGCAGGCAGGCGCGGCGGGATGGGCTGGCCGGTGATCCCGATCTTCGGACACAACAACTCAACATGGTGTTCGAGGCGCTTGGCCTCCTGGGCGGTGACGTGCAGGACGTCCTGCAGGAACCGCCACAACTGGGGATACCCGGACTCTTTCCATTCGATCTGGGAAATGTCGTCGAGCAGCTTCAACTCCAGTTGCCGCATCTGCGCGACGGTCGAGTTAAGCTCCCCCAGTTCCATACCCCCGATCATACCACGCCATTCGAACAAATGGTCTAACACGAACGGGGGAACAATCGACGGAATATTCCATCTTCCACGCAGCCCAGCCACTCCCGGAACCATCCAACAAACGGCAGGCAACAGCGCAACGCAACCATTCAGCCGGCCATCTACGCAGCGGAAACCGCCGGCCCCGTGGGCAAGGGTGTTCGCCGCCCCCAACCCGAGACCAACCCAACCACCCGGCGGCGAACACCCGCGGCAGCCGCTCCTAATAGAAGGCCACCGCCCCCGACATAGAGAGCCACCGCCCCCGACGCACTGAGCGCCGGGGACGGTGACTGCCCGAAAAGCCGTCAGTGGGCCTCGTAGTAAGCACGCAGCGCACTGGTGGTGAGCCGGATGCCTTGCCCCAGCGTGATCTGGCGGGACTTCACCAGGTCACGCACGGCGTGGGTCACGCAGGTCCCGTACGACCACGCCGACATCGTCTTGTCGGCGTAGCTGCAGGGGATCTCGGGCATGGTGACGCGTTCGCCCGCCCGCACGTCGTACAGCTTGTTCCGCACGCCGCCCGGCCACAGCACGTCGACGGTTCCCCTGTTCGCCTTGCCCATGCCGAACGTGCCGGCGAGCTCGTCCTGGGAGGCGAAGCTGGACCCGGCGATCACCGGCCGGATGGCGGTCGGGCCGCCGGCGGGCGTGAACTTCACGACCGCGCCGATGCCGTCACGGTTGACCGTCGCCTTCGGGGTGAAGCCGATGCTGCCCTTGGTGCGCACCGAAACCGAGCGGTTGCCGTTGCCGCCGTTGTTCATCTCGACGGCGAGGTTGCCATCTTCGGTGTGCTTGCCGGTCGGGGTGTACAGCACCGAGTCGTGGCTGCCGATGTGGGCGTAGACCTCGAGGAACGACCCGTCGTCGAACGGCGAGTGGAAGTCGAAGTCCTGCACCGAGTGGTACGGCGTGAGCTCACCGGGGTTCACCGAGGATCCCACCGTCACGACGTCCTCGAACCCGTTGTGGTCGAGGTCGCCCGTCGCCACGCCGATCACGGTGCGGTGCGAGTGGTCCGCGCCGGACCTCGTGAAGACGTCGTCGTAGTTGAACGTCGGCAGGAAGCCGTTGCGGACCGCGCTCGGGCCTTCGTTGTGCAGCAAGGCGCCGGGGTTGTCCGCGGTGACGGCCGAGATGGCGTCCAGCGACCCGTGGTAGAGGATGTCGGTGGCACCGTCGTTGTCGTAGTCCAATGTGGACGTACCCCAGCCGAACGGTGTCGCGTTGAGCCCGCCGAGGGTCGGGTCGGGGGCATTGCCCGACGGCGGGTTCTGCGACGACCGGCGCGGGTCGACGAACGTGCCGTCCGGCTTCTGCAGCAGCCACCGGCTGGTCCAGTCACCGAGCTGCTGCTTGATCTGTGGCAGCGGCGGGTTCATCAGCACGTAGTCGCCGAAGTTCGTCGAGAACATGTCGATGGTGCCGTCGAAGTTGAAGTCCCCGAACGACAAACCCATCCACGCGCCGGGTTCTTCCAGGTGCAACTGGTATGTCATGTCGGTGAAGTGACCGTGGCCGTCGTTCTTCCACACCCGGTTGAAGCCGCGGTTCATGCCACCGTACTTGATCATCGGGATGGCACCCTGGTCGTTGGCCACCACGAGGTCCTGGTCGCCGTCCTGGTCGATGTCGACCGCCGCGATCGCCCACGAGATGTCCGCGAGCTTCGCCATCCCGTGGCCCGTGTCGATCGTGGTGAACCCCGAGCTGTCCGAGACGTCGGTGAACCGCAGCCCGCCGTCGTTGTGGAACATCTGGTTGGGGTCGTTGTACTTGTACGGCTCGGCGAGCAGGGCGAAGGCGTCCTTCATCGGCCAGGTGTTGGCGACGGCGATGTCTAGCTTGCCGTCGTTGTCGAAGTCCGCCATCGTGCAGCTGATGTGGTCGTAGTCGCCGGCCGCGGTGTGGCTCGCCTCGGTGACGTCCCGGAACTTCCCGTGGCCGAGGTTCTCCAGCAGGTGGTCCGGTTCGTTGCGGCCGAGGATGTACAGGTCGATGTTGCCGTCGTTGTCCAGGTCGCCCGCGCACGCACCGTTGGCGTCCATCGCGGTGAGCTCGAGGCCCGAGCCGGCGGCGACGTTGACGAACGACGCGTGCCCGTGGTGCAAGTCGTTGCGGTAGAGCGACATGGGCCGGCCGGGACCGTTGGTCACGAACACGTCCGAGTCACCGTCGTTGTCGTAGTCGAACAGGACCACGCCCGGCAGGCCGCGGTCGTGCACCGGTTCCTCGGCGAAGTCCTCGGCCGTCACCACCGGCTTCTGCCGGTTCGCCTCGCGCAACGCGTGGTCGGGTGACGGCGCGCGCCGGTAGTCGGCGAGGCTCGTCCCCGGCGTCGCGATGTCGGTGTAGGTGACACCGCCGGTGTGGTCGGCGATCGCGACCGGCTGACCCGGTGTCAGCACGACGAGGGTCGCCGCGGTGACCGCGACGACGGAACCGGCACGGCGGTACCGGTGTCTGAACCCCATGATTCCTCCATCCGCCGGCATCGCGCCGATTCCCCGGGGTCTCGGCGCAACGCGGAACGTCCAGTCCTGACAATGTGCGCTGAGCCGGAAATGGCACCGAAGAAACGCGCTGTGCGGCCACTGTCCTTGGCAGCGAGCCACTGTACGCCCGGCCGTGTTCAACTGCGCAATTTCCGAACTCGATCTCCGTGGCGTTCAACTTGACGGCTACTTGCCCTGGTTTTTGGCTGGTTATCGTGAATCCGGCTATTCGGACGTCCGCCTCGAGCGGCCGGACAAATGAGGAGTGCGCCGTGACCGCATCCGTGCAGGCCGCCCGCGGCACGACGGGTTTCCTCGGCTGGTTGAACACCCGGGGGCACAAGGCCGCGATGGTCATCTTCGGCCTGATCGTGGTGGGGCACTGGGCCGAGCACGTCGCGCAGGCGTGGCAGGTGTGGGTGCTGCAGTGGCCGCGGCCGAAGTCCGGCGGGCTGCTCGGCCTGGCCTACCCGTGGCTGGTGTCGTCGGAGTGGCTGCACTACGGCTACGCCGTCGTGATGCTGGCCGGTCTCCTCCTGCTGCGCCCCGCCATCGGCGGTCGCGCGCGCAAGTGGTGGTCGGCGGCGCTGTGGATCCAGGTGTGGCACCACTTCGAGCACCTGCTGCTGCTCGTGCAGGCCCTCACCGGCTCCTACCTGCTCGGCCGCGCGGTGCCCACGAGCGTCGTGCAGCTGATCTTCCCGCGCATCGAACTGCACCTGTTCTACAACGCGCTGGTCACCATCCCGATGGTCGTCGCCATGGTCCTGCACCTGCGGCCCAGGCCCGAGGAACGGGACTTCCTGCGGTGTTCGTGCGCGCACTGACCTCGTGTCCGGCCACGACCACCACCTGAGCCTGCCGGTCACGATCGGGCCGCTCGCGCTGCGTGTGCTGCTGATGTTCGTCGTGCCGGCGATCGCGGGATTCGCGGTGCTGCGCGGGTTCCTGCCCGAACCGGGCAAACGCGAACGCGCCGCGCTGGCCATCGGTGCCGCGGTCGCGGTGCTCGTGGAGTTGATGCTGGCCACGTCCGGGTTGCGGGTGCCCGACGCCGTGGTGCCGGTGCTGCTGGCCGGGATCGCCGTGCCGTTGCGGATCGCGCTCGCGCGCAAGGAACAGCCACCGTCGGTGCGGCGGTGGCTCGACCGGATCGGCGGAGCTGTCCTGCTGTTCGCCGCCGTCGTCGCGTGCCTGCTGTTCGTCCGCGGCTGGGGTACCGCGGTGTCCGCCCGCGCGGTCGCGTTGCACGTGACCGGCGTCGTGGTCGGCATCGTGGGGCTGGTCTGGTACGCGACGAGCAGGCTGCCCGCGGCCGCCCTGTCGCGGTTGGCGACCCAGGCGGTGGCCGTCGTGCTCGCGCTGGGCACGCTCGGCGGTGCCGCCCAGGCGCTGGCGTTGACCTTGCCGGACGTCCAGCCTCGATACCTCTCGAACGCGCATGCTAGCGCTTCTTCCGCGGGTGACGGGTGGCTGGCCCTGGAGCGGTCCGCGCACTGAACCGGCGTTGCCGGACGGTAGATCCGCGGCCTCGTTCGACCGCGCGGTTTCCGAACTTGAAATGACGGATCGTTCAAATCGTCGCGTTACTGTGCGGCGATTTCATTCGGATATCGTGAACGCGGTTTCCCGGCAAAGTCTGTCAAGGAGAATTGATGTGGTATATCGGTAAACGCGCGTCTTCGCGCCCCAGGAGATCCCGGCGGGTACCTGCCGCACTGGGGTTGACGCTGCTCGCCGTCCTGCTACCGCTGCAGGGCGCCGTCGCCGACGCGCAGTCGCGCACAGGCCCGGAACAACCCGGCTTCGTGTCGGCCTTCACCTACTCGCTCGGCGCCCCCGACGTGGATCCGCCCGGGGCCAACGACTGGGCGTGCCGGCCCTCGACCAGGCACTCCCACCCGGTCGTACTCGTGCACGGCATGTACGAGAACCGCTACGACAACTGGGCGCGGCTGGCGCCCGCGCTGGCGCGCGACGGCTACTGCGTGTTCGCGCTGGACTACGGCGACTTCGACGATGCCGGGGTCGGGATGCTGCCGGTCTTCAAGGGTTACGGCGACCTTCCCCGGTCCGCGACCGAACTGGCCGCCTTCGTCGACCGGGTGCTCGCCGCGACCGGTGCGCCGGACGTCGACCTCGTCGCGCACTCGGCGGGCGGCCTCGTGGCCCGCCAGTACCTGGCGTTCGACGGCGGGACCGACCCGTCCCACCCGAGCACCGACAAGGTCGACAAGCTGGTCACCCTGGGCACGCCGAACCACGGCACGACCGGCAGCGGGTTGTTCACCCTGCTCGACCGGCTCGGTCTGCTGGCCGGGATGACGCCGGTCATCGGTGCGGCCGGCGCGCAGCAACTGCCGCAGTCCGATTTCATCACGCACCTCAACGCGGCGGGGGAGACGCGGCCCGGTGTGGACTACACCGACATCGCCACCCGGTACGACGAGATCTCCACGCCGTACCGGACCGCCTTCCTGACCGCGGGACCGGGCGCTTCGGTGCGGAACGTCACCTTGCAGGACGGCTGTTTCCTCGATTTCTCCGACCACTTCAGCATGTCCTACAGCCCACGCGCGATCGGCCTGGTGCGCAGGGCACTCGACCCGGCGTCGCCCGCGGCGCCGTGTGCGGTGAACCTGCCCTTCGAATAAAACAATTCGGCCGGTACAGGTTCGTGAAGAACCTGTACCGGCCGAAGGTCTACCTCAGCGGGCCCGATCCGCTACTTGAACGAGATCGGGGCGATCGCCATGGCGGTCAGGGCCTGGTTGGCCACCCCCATCGAGCAGGGGTACCTGCTGCAGTCCACCGTGCCCCACGGCGTGCGGTTCGGCGGGGCGTACCCGACGAACGAGGTTGACGCGATGTGCTTGAACGTGACCGAGCCGGTGGCGTCCGCCACCAGGGTCAAGCCGGTCTTCGCGTCGCAGACCGTGTTCCCGGGAACGCCCGCGCTGGTCGGCAGCGTGGCGCACTCCGTGGCCAGCAGCGGCTCGTTGGCCGCCCATCCCGTCGAGGTCACGCTGACGGTCTGGCCGTTGACCAGACCGGTCGACGGGGTGGCGGTGGCCTGCGGGCCGCGTGGCCCGGCCGTGGCTTGTCCCGCGGCGAGTGCGAGCGTCAAGGCCGCGCCGGCTGCCGCCGTGGCCGCGATGACGGTTCGTACAGTTCGCATCGTTGCTCCATTCCCCGATTCCCTCGCCACGCCGGGCTTGCCCCAGGCGTGACCGTGCGGAATCGAACTAGGCGATTGCGCACTACGACGCTATATGCGTCGTACAGCCGCGGAATTAGGACCAGCGGCCTATAAAAGGCTTACCAGGCCTGCTTCCACAAACCAATCTTGTTGCCATCGGGATCGCTGAACACGGCCATCTTGCCGACGCCGGGAATCTCGTACGGCTCGACCTCGGTCTTGCCGCCGAGCGAGCCGGCCTTTTCCAGGTTCGCCTCGACGTCGTCCACGACGGCGTACATGAGCACGCTGGGGGCGGTGCTCTGCTCGTCGAGCTTGCGGATGCCGCCGCCGATGCCGGAGTCGGCCCCGGTCTTGATCATGCCGTAGCCGTACTCACCGACGTTGATGTCCCAGCCGAAAAGCTCCGAGTAGAACTTCTGGGACTTGTCCGAGTCGCCGGTCGAAATCTCGAAGTACCCGATCGGGACGCCCATGTTTTCTCCTATTTTCCTACAAATTAGTCGTGGTGCTGCACCGGGCAGTGGTTGCCCGGCCTCAGACTAGGACCGTAGGCCATGCGATGCAACAGGCCCCACTACGGTGGGTAGTAGTTGCTGCAATCGGTGACCAAGGATTCAGAAATGTATAGTGAACTCATGTTCCCGGTTTACGTGCGAACGCCGTAAAGATGGGCATCGTCGCAAAGAAGCGGTCCTGTTCGCCCCGTTGGTGCTGATCTGCGAGCCACGCGTCGGCTTGCTCCTGGCGCACCGCGCCCTGCTCGACCGCGGCCGCCGCGATCGCGGGGATCATCGGCCCGAGCTTCTGGTAGTCGGTGTAGACCGACGTGTTGACCTCGACGGCGACGTCGACGAAACCGGCGTCGAGCAGCAGGCCCCGGTACTGCCTGCCGATCCAGCGCTGCCGGATGGCGTCGGACTGGGCCCGCAGGATGGTGCGGCACAACGCGAGGTCGTCGGCGTCGATGGTCGGGCTGTCGTAGTCCTGGTCGAGCAGCACGATCCGGCCGCCGGGGGCCAGCACCCGGTAGGCCTCGGTCAGCGCGTCGGCGGGCCGCTCGAGGTGCTGGAACACCCGTTCGGCCCGGTACGCGGACACGGCACCGTCGGCGAACGGCAACTCGTAGGCCGACGCGCAGCGGAAGTCGCGGCCGGGGAACCGGCGCCGGCTGACCTCGATCATCTGTTCGCTGGTGTCGATGCCGATCGCGGTGCCCGCCCGCTCGGCCAGTTCGTCGACCGCGCCGCCCGCGCCGCAGCCGACGTCGACCACGAGGTCGTCGGGACCGACGGCCAGCAGCTCGTAGGACCGGTTGCGGATCCGCACCGCTTCCGGGAACCGCTCGATGCGGGAAATCCATTGGACCATCCCGGCGGCATCGTTGCCGCGGACGGCCGTAAAAGATTGGATCTTGATCTTGCTGATCCCGTCGTCGGCCATCGCGGTGATCCTTCCGTTTGCGGTCCCGGTGACGGCGTTCAGTCCACCGCGTCGGCCGGTCGATTTCAAGATTGACCAGGCTATTGAACGGTGCCATATTTCCTGGTGTGTCCGAAATAGCGACAGCGTCGCCCGCCGACGCGGAGAAATTCGACGCCAATGACTGGTCGTCCGTTCGGCGTCAGTTTTCGCTGACGCCCGAGTACGCGCATTTCTCGGCGTTCATGCTCGCGTCGCACCCGGCGCCGGTGCGGGCCGCGGTCGCGCACGTCGAGCAGGTCCTCGACGAGCGCCCGCAGGACTACGGCCTGGGCATGCACGACCTGCGCCACGGCGCGCTCGCCCGCCAGGCGCTCACCACCTACACCGGCGGCACCGCCGACCAGATCGCCCTGACCGACAGCGCGACGATGGGGCTCGGCCTGCTCTACGGCGGGTTCGAACTCCACGAGGGCGACGAGGTCCTCACCACCGAGCACGAGTTCTACTCGACCCGCGAGTCGATCCGGCTGCGGGCCCGCCGCGACAAGATCTCCGTGCGCACCGTGCGGCTGTACGACGACCCGGCCACGGTCTCCGCGGACGCGATGATCGGCAAGCTGGTCGAGGCCATCGGGCCGCGCACCAAGCTCATCGCGCTGACCTGGGTGCACTCGTCGACCGGGGTGAAGCTGCCGCTGCGGGAGATCTGCGACGCGGTCGAGGTGGTGAACATGCCGCGCTCGGACAACGACCGGGTGCTCGTGGCCGTCGACGGCGTGCACGGCTTCGCGGTCGAGGACGCGATCGTCGCGGACCTGCATTGCGACTTCTTCGTCACGTCGACGCACAAGTGGCTCTTCGGCCCGCGTGGCACGGGTTTCGTTTGGGCACAGCCCGACACCTGGCGTCGCGTCCGGCCGATCGTGCCGAGCTTCTCGAAGTCGGCCCTGGTGCGCGAGATGGCCGGGAAGATCCCGGCGGGACCGCCGGGGGAGTTGAACAGCCCGGGCGGCTACCACTCCTACAGCGCCCGCTGGGCGGTGCCGGCCGCGGTCGAGTTCCACAGCGGCATCGGGCTCCCGCGGATCGCCGAGTACACCAAGGCGCAGGCCACCCAGCTCAAGGCCGGGCTGGCCGAGCTGCCGCACGTCCGGGTCGCGACCCCGGCCGACCCGGCCCTGTCGAGCGGGATCGTGTGCTGCTCGATCGACGGCGTCAGCGCCGAGGAAGCGGCCGAACGGCTGCTGCGCGAGCACGGCATCTCGGCCGGGGCGACGCCCTACCGCGATTCGCTGCTGCGCATCGGCCCGAGCATGGTCACCACCCCCGAGGAAGTCGACCGCGCGGTGCGCGCCATCGCGGCGCTGCGCTGAAGGAGGCAGGGACATGGCGCACCGCGACGTGTTGTGGCTGGACGCGGTCGATCAAGGCGGGTTGATCAGGTCCGGCGAGCTGACCGCCAAGGAGCTGGTCGACCTGTCGATCGAGGCGATCGCCCAGCACAACCCCGCCCTCAACGCGATCGTGTACGAGCGCTTCGACCGGGCACGGGAGGAAGCCGCCGCGCTGGGGGACGGCGGCGGGCCGCTGGCCGGGGTGCCGATGGTGGTGAAGGACCTGCGGCTGCGGATGGCGGGTGATCCCGCGTATGCCGGCTCGACGGCGTTGCGCGATGCCGGTGTGCGCGCGGGCGCCGACGACGCGCTGGCCGCCCGGATGCGCCGCGCCGGCCTGGTCGTGGTCGGCCGGGGTGCGTCCTCGGAGTTCGGGGTCGGCGTGAGCACTGCCAGCCGCGCGTTCGGCATCACCCGGAACCCTTGGGGTGAAAGGCTTTCCCCTGGTGGGTCGTCCGGCGGGTCGGCGGTGAGCGTTGCCGCCGGGTTCGTCGCCATGGCCCACGGGGAGGACCTGGGCGGCTCCATCCGCAACCCGGCGGCCGCCTGCGGCATCGTGGGGCTCAAGCCGTCACGCGGCTTGGTGGGCACCGGGCCGACGCACGGCAGCGGCCCGGGCGGGATGTGGACGTCCGGCCCGATGGCCCGCTCGGTGCGCGATGTCGCGGCACTGCTCGACGTCATGTCCGGCGCCGACACGTTCCTTGACGGCCTCGACGCGGGGGACGCACGTCCGTTGCGCGTCGGCTTGTGCAGCGGAGGATTCGACGACGAGATCGCGGTCGACCCGCGCTGCACGGAGACCGTCGAGCTGGCCGGGCGCCTGCTGGCGCAGGCCGGTCACCACGTCGAGCACGGCTTCCCGGCCCAGCTCAAGGCGATCAAGGCGTTCCACGGCCAGGTGATGCCGGTGCTCGCCGGTGGCCTCGCGGCCGAGCTCGCCACCGTCGAGAAGGAGCTCGGCCGGGCGATCGAACCCGGCGAGCTGGAGCCGACGAGCGCCATGTTCCGCCAGCGCGCGGGGGTCATGTCCGCCACCGAGCTGGCCTGCGCGCTCGACTGGCTGGAGACCTTCGGCCACCACGTCCTCGGCTGGTGGGCTGACGGCCACGACCTCCTCGTCACCCCGACCGTGCCGCGGGCCGCGGTCCCGCTCGACTGGTTCGCCGAGCCACGCAGCGCCATGGACCGCACCATCGACCAACTGCACTTCACGGCCGTGTTCAACGCGACCGGCCAGCCCGCGCTCTCGCTGCCCCTGGGCGTCACCGACGCCGGGCACCCGGTCGGTGTCCAGCTCGTCGCGGCACCGGGGCGCGACGCCCTGCTCCTGCGGGTCGCCGCCCAGCTCGAGCGGGCCCTGCCCTGGCGCGAGCGAATCCCCGCCGTGCACGCCTAGCCACCTGGAGATCCCATGTCCGCCACGGAGGACCGCGTCGCCCAGCACTGGACCACGGGCGGGCGCAGCAGCCGGATGTACGACCGGACCGTGAAGAACAAGCGGTTGTTCGGCCTCATGTGCCGGGTGCTCTGGGCCGCCGATGTCCGGGTGCTCTACGACGACATCGCCAAGCTCGCCACGGCTGGGGACGCGGTCGTGCTCGACCTCCCGGCCGGGGGCGGGCTGGCCTTCCGGGGGCTCACCCCCGAGTTCACCGGCCGGTACGTGGCCGCCGACATCTCCGAGTTCATGCTCGGCATCGCCCAGCGCGAGGCCGAGCGCCGCGGGCTCGATGACCTGGACATCGAGTACGTCGTGACACGGGCCGACGCGGTGCCGTTCGCCGACGCGACGTTCGACGTCTGCCTCTGCTACAACGGCCTGCACTGCCTGACCGAGCCGGCCGCCGCGGTGGCTGAGATCGTGCGGGTGCTCAAGCCCGGAGGTGAGTTCCGCGGTGCCGGGGTCGTGCGCGGCAACCGGTTCGCGATGCTGTCGATCGGGATGTTCCAGCGCCGCAACAACTTCGGCGTGGTGATGACCGACGACGAGCTGGCCGGGATGCTGCGCGCAGCCGGCCTCACCGACGTCGAGGTCGAGCGCCGAGGCGCCTACTGCCGCTTCTCCGGAATTCGACCGAAATGACTAACGTACCGGTGGTTCAATCCGGTACCGTTAGTGCGGACTTACGGATGGAGTGGACCATGGCGAAACGGTTACCGGGCGACGCGCTGGACGGACTCGGGGGTGCCGTGCTGATCGGCGTGCTCGTGGGCGCGTTCGTCGGGCTGGTCACTTGCGTCCTCACGGTGCGCTCGCTCATCACGTCGCGCGACTGACCCGCGACATTTCACCCTGTTGGCCGATCTTCGGCCGAAAAGCGGGGGAGCGGCGGCCGATCGGCCTTATTCTCGACGTGTGGCAGCGGTGGAGGTCGTCCCGCTCGTGGACGACGGCATGGGCAACAGCGCATACCTGGTCGACCTCGGCGACGGCCGTGGTCTGGCGGTCGATGTCAGCATCGACCTCCGGGCGGTGCGCGAAGCCGCGCGATGGCGGGGCCTGCGGTTGGCCTTCGTGGCCGAAACGCACCTCCACGCCGATTTCGCGTCTGGCGCCCGCGAATTGGCCGAAACCCACGATACGCGAATCCTCGCGTCCGCGGCAGGCAACCGCGTGTTCAACCACGTCGGTTTGGCCGACGAGCAGGAATTCGACCTCGGTGGGTTGCGGTTGCGCGCGCTCGCCACGCCGGGCCACACCCGCGAGCACCTCAGCTACCTGCTCAGCGACGGCGACGCGCCGCTGGGGGTGTTCACCGGCGGCTCGCTGATCGTCGGGTCCGCTGCCCGCACCGACCTCGATTCGCCGGAAGCGACCGAGGATCTCACCCGCAAGCAGTATCGCTCGTTGCAACGGCTGGTCACCTTGCCCGACGAGGTCGCGGTGTGGCCCACGCACGGCGCCGGCTCGTTCTGCTCGGCCCCCGCCGGCGGGGAACGGACCAGCACCATCGGCACCGAGAAGGCGTCGAACCCGTTGCTCGCCGTGACCGGCGAGGACGCCTTCGTCGCCGCCCTGCTCGGCTCGCTCGGCACCTACCCGGACTACTTCCGGCGGCTGCCCGAGCTGAACCGCCACGGCCTGCGGCTTCCCGACCGGCCCGCCGAACCCGCGGCGCTGGATACCGCGCAGGTTCGGGCGTTGCTCGCCGACGGGGCCGAGCTGGTCGATCTGCGCCCGGTGACCGCCTTCGCCGACGGCCACATCCCCGGTGCCCTGTCGAACCCGCTCCGGCCGCAGTTCGCGTCGTGGCTGGGCTGGCTCGTGCCACCGGACCGGCCGCTGGTCTTCGTGCGCGACGCCGACCAGGACCTGGCCGACGCGGTCTGGCAGGCGGCCAAGATCGGGCATTTCGCGATCGCGGGGGAGCTGGACGGCGGCATGAAGGCGTGGCAGGCCGCCGGGTACGAGATCGCGCGGGTCGGGCTGGCGGATGCCGCCGACCCGGCCGACCTGGCCACCGCGCCTCCGTCCATTTTGGACGTACGGCAGCGGGCCGAGTACACCGGCGGGCACGTTCCCTCGGCCATGCACGTCGAACTCGGTTCGCTGACCACGCACGCCGATGCGGTGCCCGACGGGCCACTGGTCGTCATGTGCGGGCACGGTGAGCGCGCGATGAGTGCCGCGAGCCTGCTGGCCCGATCGGGGCACCGCGAGCTGACCGTGCTCGTGGGCGGTCCGGGGGACTGGGCGCGGACGACCGGCCGGGAGCTCGACCAGGGGACGTGACCGACACCGGACAACCGCGGCTCGGGATCAGGGCGAACCTCGCCCAGTTCACGCTGCTGGTCGTCGTCAACGCCCTGGTCGGGGCCACGCTGGGGCAGGAACGCAGCACGCTGCCGCTGCTCGCCGAGGACGTCTTCCACCTGACCGGATACACCGCCCTGCTCACCTACGTCCTGGCGTTCGGGCTGACCAAGGCCATCACGAACTACTTCGCGGGCACGTGGTCCGACCGGTACGGCCGCAAGCCGGTGCTCGTCGCAGGCTGGCTCGTCGCCATCCCGGTGCCGGTGCTGCTGGCGTGGTCCCCGGTCTGGATGGGCATCATCGCCGCGAACGTGCTGCTCGGTGTCCACCAGGGACTGACCTGGTCCACGACCGTCATCATGAAGATCGACCTGGCCGGCCCGCGCCGTCGCGGCCTCGCGATGGGCCTCAACGAGGCGGCCGGCTACCTCGCGGTCGCGCTCACCGCTGCCATCACCGGCTACCTGGCCGCGCGCTACGGCCTGCGTCCCGCGCCGTTCCTGTTCGGTGCGGCCTGCATCGTCATCGGGCTCGGGCTGAGCACCGCCGTGGTCCGGGAAACCCGAGCGCACGCCGAGACCGAGGCGAAGCTGCACGACGACGTGGCGCCACCCGGCAACGTCTTGCGCCACACCAGTTTCCGTGAGCGCGCGCTGTCCGCCGCGTGCCAGGCCGGCATGGTCAACAACCTCAACGACGGCCTCGCCATGGGCCTCTTCCCGATCCTGTTCACCACCGTCAGCGGCTCGCTGACCGGCGTCGGCGTGCTGACGGCGCTCTACCCGGCTGTGTGGGGGATCGGCCAACTGGTGTCCGGACCGGCGTCGGATCGCTTGGGCCGCAAGCACCTCATCACGGCAGGCATGCTGGTGCAGGCCGGTGCGCTGACCGTCGTGGCGGTCGGCTCGAGCTTCGCGGTGTTCGCCGTGGCCATGGTGCTGCTGGGCGTGGGCACCGCCATGGTCTACCCGACGCTGCTCGCGACGATCGGCGACGTCGCGCACCCGGCCTGGCGGGCGCGGGCGGTCGGCGTCTACCGGCTCTGGCGCGACGGCGGGTTCGCCGTCGGGGCCGTGGTATCCGGCGTCGCCGCCGACCTCTGGGGGCTGCGGGCCGCGGTGGCGCTGGTCGCGGTCATCACCGCCGCTTCCGGGCTCGTGGTCGCGGTCCGGATGTACGAGACCCACCCACGCTCACCGCAGCGCTCGGCGTAGTGCGGCGCTGCCCAAGTCGACCACCAGCGTGAGCAGGATCAGGGCCGCGACCGTGGTGAGGCTCGCCGCGTAGTCGAAGCTCGCCAGCTGCTGGTTGAGCAGCAGGCCGAGCCCGCCGGCCCCGACGACGCCGACCACGACCGTCTCGCGGATCGCCACCTCCCACCGGTAGAGCCCGTAGGCGACGAACTTCGGCGTCACGGCGGGCAGCACGGCGTAGCAGAAGACCAGTGGTTCGGCGGTGCCGTGCGCACGCAACGCCCGCAGCGGCCGGCCGTCCAGGTTCTCCGCGGCCTCGGCCATCAGCCGTCCGAGCACCCCGGCGGTGTAGACGCCGAGGGCGAGCGCGCCGGGCAGCACGCCCGGGTAGAACACGAACAGGAACAGCAGGGCCCACACCGGTGGCGGGATCGCCCGCAGCAGAACGAGGATCAGCTTGCACAGGCCCGATCGGATCGTCCACAGCAGACCCCCGGACCGCCGTCGTAGCCCCAGCCAGGGTAATCGGGCGGAGGGGAACGCGAGCAGCGCGCCACCGAAGAACGCGACCGTGATGGCGATGACCGACATCGACACGGTGATCCCCGCGAGCCCGAGCAGGTCCAGCGGGGACTGGCCGCCGAACGTGGGTGGCACCGCGTCGGCGAGCACCCGGCCGGCCAGCGTCCACGTGTTGCCTTGCCACAGCACGGAAGGGTCGAAGCCGACCCACCACCACGAGAACGCGGCGAGGACCGCGGCCACCACCGCCGACCCGCCGAGCACCCGGGTCGTGCGACGGGTGCGCACGAACGAGCTCCACTGGTCCGCGGCGATGCTCAGCACCACCAATGCGTACAACAAGGTCCAGATCTCGTTGTACTGCAACGTCTGGAAGCTCAGCGCCAGCTGGAAGCCGAGCCCGCCCGCGCCGACGAGGCCCAGGATCGCGGCGCTGCGGATGGCGCACTCGAAGCGGTAGAAGGCATACGACAGCAGATCCGACAACGCGCCGGGGAAGATCCCGTAGACCAATGCGGGAAGACGGCCCGAACCGGCGGCGAGCAGCGCGGTGTACGGCCCGTGCGGGGCCTCGTCGATCAGCTCGGAGAACACCTTGGCGGTCACCGCGCCGAACGGGATGCCGATGGCCAGCACCGCGACCATCGGGTCGAGACCGAACACCGCGAGCAGCACCAGGCCCCAGATCACCTCGTGGATCGCCCGGGGGACGACGAGCACTGCCCGGGTGACAAACCACCCCACCCGCCCGGCGCGGCGGCCCTGCGGGCGGGCCAGCCACCACGTCTGCGAGGTCAGCACGCCCCCGACCAACCCGATCACCAGGCTGACCAGGGTCCCGAGCACGGCGTAGGCCAGCGTGGTGATCGCGGAGGTCGCGGTCAGGCCGAGGAACCCGGCATCGGCGCGCGGGTGCAGCGCCGCCTGGAAGAACTCGAGGAACGACCCGAACCCGTCCACGCGCATGACGTCGCCCGCGCCGGACACTGCGGTCACGACCGAGGCCACGATCGCCGCCACGATCACCAGCAGCCACCGGCGTCGCCGGTGCTCGTGGCGGATCCGCTTGCGGGGCAACGGCACCCGCACCTCGAGCGCGGCGCCGTCCTCGACCTGGGTCGCGGTCACGGGTGCGGCACCGGGGCAGCGAACGCGTAGAGGTCGCGGATGTCGCCGTCGCTCAGCGCGCTCGGTGGGCGGTCGAACACCACGGTCCCGGCACGCAGGCCGACCACCCGCTCGAACGAGCCGAGCGCCATCCCGACGTCGTGCAGGCAGGTCAGCAGGGTGGTGCCGAGCTCGCCGGACAGCTCCAGCAGCAAGTCGATCACCTCCCGGCCGCGAGCCGGGTCCAAGGAGGCGACCGGCTCGTCGGCCAGCACGAGCAACGGCCGCTGGACCAGCACCCGCGCGATGGCCACGCGTTGCTGCTCGCCGCCGGAGAGATCCCCGGCGCGCTGGCGCACCTTCGCGCCGATGCCGACCCGGTCCAGGGCCGCCCGCGCCTCGGCGACCCCACGCGGCGCGACCAGCGACAGCAAGGCCTTCCACACCGGCCAGCCGCCGAGCCGCCCGGCGTTGACGTTGTGCACGACACTGAGCTGCTCCACCAGGTCGAAGCGCTGGTGCACGGTGCCGATCCGGCGCTGTGCCCGCCGGATCGCGGCGCCTGGCGCGCCCGTGAACCGGCACCCCAGCACGGTGACACTGCCCGAGGTGGCGGCGACGGTGCCGTTGAGCAACCCGACGAGGCTGCTCTTGCCGGCGCCGCTCGGGCCGATCACGGCGACCCGCTCGCCGGGCGCGATGCGCAGGTCGATCCCGGCGAGCGCGGTCACCGAGCCCCGGACCGCGCCGGCGGCGCGCAGTTCGGCGATGGGCTGGAGCTCGGCGACGGGGTCAGCGCAGGAGTCCGGAAGCACGCGCGACCTCTTCGATCTGCCCGTAGTTCGCCGCCTCGGTGGGCACGAAAGCCTTGGCGGTGAACAGGTCCAGGATCTGCTTGCCCTGCGGGTCGGCCGCGCTGATGCCGAGGACGGCGTCGGTGACCTTCTTGGTGAAGCCCGCGCCGAAGCGCTGGTCGAGGTCGGGGCGAGCGAGCCAGTGGTAGTCGTGGAACTCGGGCGTGCGGTAGATCAGCTTCACCTTGCTCAGGTCGATCTTGCCCGCCTTGACCCGGGCGTCCCACACCGACGCGTTCAGTGCGCCGCTCTGGTAGGTACCGGCCGCGACGAGCTTGGTGGTGGCGTCGTGCGAGCCGGAGTAGCCGGGCTTGCCGGACAGCTTGTCCATCGTGACGCCGGCCTTCATCAGGAAGTACTGCGGCATCAGGCGTCCCGACGTCGAGGACTCGCTGCCGAAGGTGAACGAGTGGCCCGCGAGCTCGGCGAGCCCGGCCACGTCGGTGACCGGCTTCAGGTCCGAGTCGGCGTTGGCGATGAACACGCTGCGGAAGTGCGCGTCGATGTCGCGCTGGGCGATCAGGACCGAGCCGGGGACCTGGGCGCGGGCCTGTACGCCGGTGAGCCCGCCGAAGAAGACCATTTGCAGGTCGCCACGCTTGAACGCGGTGACCGACGCCGTGTAGTCGGTGACCGGCACGTACTGCACGGTGACACCGAGCTTCTTGGTCAGGTAGTCCGACACCGTTCCGTACAACCGTTGCAGCAGCTGCGGGTCCTGGTCGGGAATCGCGCTGATGCTGAGCACGGCGCCGCCGCCGTCGTGACCGGAGCGCGGGTCGGCGGGGGAGGTGCCGCAGGCCGACACCGTCAACAGGAGGGCGGCTACCAGAGCCACCAGGCGTACCAACGCTTTGCGCATGAACGTCCTCCACACAGGACTGGGGGCGTGCCGGAGCACGGCCGTGGTGCGGCCGCCGGTGTTGGTGGATCGCGCCGCGGAAGGGTCGCGGGGCTGCGCACCAACATAAGCCCGTGTCGCGGGGGAGGACAGTTGAACGCCTGAACGCCTGCTACATGAAGTTCTTGGTGTGCAAAGCGGAGAGATCCGCCGCCTCGTCGCCGGAGAACCCGAGGTGGACCAGCCTGCGCTGCCGTCCGTCATCCATTTCGGACTGCAGGCGCATGACCGCCTCGTAGCCCTTGGCGATGGCCTGCGGTGTCCATGCCCCGGCCGCGAGGATCACCAGCGAGTCGAACACGTCCTGGTTCAGCCCGGCGGTGTCGACCAACGCGTCGTAGCGGCGCTCGACCGCCATCCGCATCCTGCGGTGCACGTCGGGATCGAGGGTGGCCTGGTGGCGCAGGTGGGCGACGCCGAACGCCACGTGCCGCGCCTCGTCGCGGCGCGCGAGCCGGGTCACCATGCGGGTCACCGGGTCGGGGGCGTTCTTGTCGAGGAATTCCAGCAGGTTCAGGAAGCTGCCCTCGCCGAGCACCGACAGCAGGAACGACGCCATCGAGAACTCGGCCTCGTGCAAGAGCGTCGACAGCGACTCCCGGCCGCTGACCGCCGAGGTGCCCATCTCGTGCCCGGTCAGCAGGGCCCGGCGGGTGAACACCTCCATGTGCCGCGCCTCGTCGGCCGCCTGCACGGCCAGCAGCTGCAGCACCTCGCGGAAGTGCGGGTGCACGCGTGCGAGCAGCTTCGCCGGGATGACCAGCGCCGCTTGCTCGTTCTCGATCAAGTAGGTCATCACCTGCACCACCGCGCGCTCCACCTCGGGCGCGTTGTCGACCGGTGCCGACCAGTCGATCGCGGTGTTCGGGTCCCACTGCGCGGACGCCGCGTTGGCGTAGAGCGCGGGCGCGATCTCGGCCCACACCAGGTCTCGGTGCGTGATGTCGAACGGCGTCTGCGGGCCGCCCACCTCGATCAGCGCCCCGCGGGCCGCGAGCCCCCAGTCGCTCGGCGGGTCGGCCACGATGCCGTCCACACCCGGCGCGCCGGCGCGCTGCGCGCCGGCCCACCGGTCGAGGTCGGCGCGGCCGCGCTCGACCCACGCCCGGACCCCGAAGTCGGTGTCGAGCGCGGGGGTGACCCGGTGCCCGTGGGCACGGCACCACACCTCGAGGTGCACCACGAGCGCCGGGTCGGCGCCGGTCACGCCGAGCCGTTGTCCCGGTCGCAGACCCAGGAGCTCTTGCTGGACAAGCAAGTGCGCGCCTTGCTCGAAGCTCAGGGTTTCCAGGTCCACGACCGGTTCGGCTGGGTTTGTCATGGGGAGTACTCCGTCGCGGTCACCGTCCCCCGCTCGTCGTAGAACCCCTCCTCGTCCACCGCCGTCTCCAGCAGCCCGTATCCCGTCGTGCGGCCTTCCTGCCACATCTTCAGGCCCTCGAGGTCCAGCAGCGGCCGGACCTCCGCGTCGGCGTACGACATCGACAGCAGCAGCTCACCGAAGCGCTTGACCAGGTCGTCGGGCGCGGTGTCGACCACGGACATGTTGCAGTGGTCGAACTTGCCGGTCTGGGCGAGCACGCGGGTGCTGCCCGCGGGCAACGTGCCCTCGCGGCCGAACAGCAGGTGGTTGGTGTCGATCATCGTCGCCGCGTCGACCTCGCCGGCCAGCAACGCCCGCGCCGCGTCCCGCTCGCCGCCGATGTGGTCGCCGTGCAGGCCGACCCCGACGTCGAAGCGGCGCACGGACAGGTCGTTACCCGGTTCGAGGCCCGCCTCGCGCAGGAACGAGCGGGGGATCAGCGTCGCCTGGGGGGAGTCCACCGCGCCGACGCCGATCGTGGCGCCCTTGAGATCGGACACCTTCTCCGCCGCCGACTCCGTGCGGACCACCACGACGGAGGTGAGGTCGCGGTCGGTGTCGCGCATGACCAGCGGGCGCACGGTCCGCCCGGCCGCCTTGGCCAGCCGCTCGGTGCGCAGCCACGCCAGCGGCGAGTTCCACGCCGTGTGGATGCGGCCCTCGACCAGGTCCTCGGCCTGGCGTTCGTAGTTGGAGTAGAGGACGAAGTCGAAATCGAAGTCGCGGGCGCGCAACCAGGAGCGGAAGCCACCCCAGATCGTGACCACCTTGGGGTCGTAGGCGACCGCGCCCATGAGCAATGTCGTCATCACGGGTCCTGTCAGAAGAGGGGGAGGCCGAGCGTGGCGCGGCCGACGAAGTCGCGCAGCGCGTCGGTGGTCGGTGCCATGACACGGGCGGCCAGCGAGTCGCGGAAGCGCCGCTCCACGCCGAGTTCCTTGCGGAACGCCGAACCACCGCACAGCCGCATGACGCCGTCGGCCACCTCGGACGCCGCCTCGGCGGCCACGGCCTTCACCTGCAGCACGCGCAGCGTCGCGTCCGGGCGCCCGCTGCCGAGTGCGGCCAGGGTGTCCTGGAGGAAGGCACGCACACCGTCCACCTTGGTCAGCAGCTCCGCGTACTTGGTGCGCTGGGGCAGCTGCTCGGCCAGGGACTGGTCGAGGTGCGTGAGCCGGGTGTTCTTCAGGTGCTCGCCGGCCTCACCGACCATGGCCTGCATCAGCCCGAGCGAGAACGAGGCGTTGAGCACGAGGAACACCGGCAGGCAGGTGCCCAGGGCGATGTCCAGGCCCGCGCCGTCGTCGCCGAGCTGTGCGCTCGCGGCGACCTCGACGCTGTCGCCGGCCACCGGGTTCGAGTCGTTGCCGCGCAGGCCGAGGCCGTCGAACTTGCCGCGCACGGTGAGACCGCCGGAGTTGCTGGGCACGTGCCACAGCGTCATCGGGCCCTCGGCCGACAGCGGCGTGCTGGACCAGACGTAGCTGTCGGCCTCGTGGGAGGAGGTGACCCAGCTCTTCTTGGCGTCGAGGGTGACCTTGCCGTTCCCGTCGCTCTTGGCCGTGCTCGTGGGCGCCCAGAAGTGGCTGCGGGAGCCGGCTTCGGAGAACGCGAGGGTGGTGAGGTGCTGCCCCGTGGCGATGGCCTTGCGGGTCTCGGTGTCGCCGTGCGCCTCGAGGAGGCCGGTCGCGGCGAAGTGCATCAGCACCACCATCGCGGTCGACCCGCAGGCGCCGGCGATCTTCTCGATGACGGCGGCGGCCTCGGCCAGGCCCTGCCCGCCACCGCCGACGTCGGTGGCGCTCATCATCCCGAGGACCCCGGCCTGGGCGAGGGCGTCGATGCCTGCTCGCGGGAACTCCCCGCTGCTGTCGACCTGGGCCGCCCCGGGTGCGATGACGTCGTCGACGACCTGCTGGGTTACCGCCGCGTAGTCGGTCACCCGACACCATCCAATCTCGCCGAGCGGAGCTGGGCAGCTTTCACCGCGCGCGTCACCGCGCGGTGAGTGCTTTGCCGAATCCCTCAGCGTCGAATTTGCCTCGTGGGTCAGAACTGAACATGAGGGTAATGATCAGGGTAGTTGCTGTCCAGAAACACTTCGCGTAGCCGGAATGGCGGTGCGTTTACCCCGGTTACGGCAGCGCGCTCACCTGTTTGGCGTAACTCTTGTTGACCGTCTGCGCCCAATCCGCGAGGTAGCTGTTCATTTTTGAAGCGATCTGCCCCGGCGGTCGAGTCGAGTGCTGGGCCGGGACCGGCCGGTCCATTTACGATCCCGACGTTCATCGGCACATTCACTCGGTTCTGCTGTTCGAGTGCGGAGTTTCCGGACTTGAGCGGGGTTCGTTCAAAAAATCGCCGGGTTGCCCGGTATCGAACGACTTGACTATATGTTCCTGAAGTATTTGACTCGGTCTTGTCGGTCGCGGCACCGGAAATGGTGTGTACGAACCAGCAGGACGTTGGCGGCAATCATCTCATGATCGGAGAAAGAAATGACGGCTACCGAGCCCCAACTGGCGACGACCACCCCCGATGTCCGCGCGCTGCAAGAGCAATACCGCAAGGTCGTCATCCCGGCGGCGGCGAAGTTCCTGCAGGAGGAGATCTCCGCGAACGAACTGCGCGACCTGTGGCGGCCGTACTACTTCGAGACCTTCCACGCCTACGACCTCACCGTCGAGCACGCCTGGCGCGAGTCCTCGGGGTCGGACGGGGTGATCGAGGAGAGCTACCCGACCGCCGACCCGAAGCACGAGACCGCGCTCGCGCACTTCCCGGTGAGCATCGCGCACAACAACCTCGACCGGCTGATCGAGGTGCTCGCCGTGGAACTCGGGGAAAACACGATCGGCGCGACCAAGCTGCACGAGCGGAAGGTCGATTTCGCGCACATGATCGACCACCTCGACGAGCTGATGGCGTTTCTTGCCGACTGACTGACGGTGGTGTAGCCGGCCACCGCAGGTTCCACCCAAATGAGAAAGGCGAAATCATGACTGACCCGACGAGCATCCTGCAGAGCATGCTCAAGCAAGAGTTCAAGGCCGGTCTGGACGGCGCGTCGCTGGCGCCCGCGAAGATCGTCGAAGGCCACGAGGCGGCGTGGGGCGGCCCGGGCAACCTGTACCCGATCCGGCCCTACACCATCTCCCCGGCCGCGCTGGAGGCGTTCACCGTTCGCGAGCGCATCCACGTGCGGATCGACGGCCTCGGTGAGGACATCGTGGACCTGCACGGGCTCTCGATGTACCGCAGGCACCAGCCCCGCGCCGGCGAGGGCGGCGAGCTGACCTGGGTCAACTCCACCATCACGGCCCAGTTCCTGGCCCTGCGCGTCACCGGGCACAGCGACGTCTTCGGCCAGGTGCTGGTGGCCAACACGCCCGGCAAGCCCGAAGGTGCCCGCGTGCGGCCCACCCCGGACCGCGAGGGCAAGCTGATGCCGATCAAGGACTGCGTCACCAACATCTTCCCGCAGTTCGAGATCGAGCAGCTCGGCACCACCGTCAACACCGGCGACCAGGTCGTGAGCCTGGAGTCGCGTGTCGCGATGGTCCCGCCGGTGGGTGACGTCTCCCGGACGTCGCGCAACTACCCGCTGTACGACACCGAGGGCCGCCAGGTCGGCGTGCTGCTGGCCGCCGACATCGAGATCGGAGCGCTGTTGCACCACGTGCCGATCGACAGCATCGAGATCTCGGCGGAACTCGCCGCGGTGCTCGCGTAGTGGCGCCCAAGAGGTGACTCGCCACCGCGAGCCGGAGCCGATCCGCCCCAACCTGTGGGCGGATCGGCTTCCTTCGTACGCGTTCTTGGTCGAGGCGGCGATCGGGCGCAACCCCATGCGCTACGTGATGGCTCGCTGGTTCGATCAGGAAGACCCGAAGCGAGCGCGGACCGTGCTCTTCGTCCTCAAACCGGACGTGCTCTTCGGGACGTACGTGCGCATCGCCGAGGACGTCGTGGCCGGCGAGGTCTCCGCGCACACGTTCCTGCCCACGATGGCCAAGCCGATGCGCGTCGCCGACGTGATGCTCTTCGACTGCCTGCCGTTGACCGACGTCGGTTACGTCGACCTCATGGCCTGGCCGCACCCGTTGCGTGACAACGAGAACGACGACGGGACCGGGCGCACCTACCGGTTCGGCGGGCACGACGACCTGCCGTCGATCGTGGTCACCGAACAGGTGGACGCCGGGCACGCGATGGTGACCGCGCGCCGGGTGCACCGCGACGGCATCTGCACCCGGACGTGGGAGATCACCGAGCACGGCGCCGCGGCGGACGGCAACCTCCCGCTGGGCATCCGGGTCGCGCGGCCGCAGACCGGCCACGTCACGGATTTCCGGCGGGCCACCGCGCCGCTGCCGGTGCCCGGCGAGGTGTTCGACCTCGAAGCGCAGCCGATGCGGGAATGGCTGGTGGCGCGGCTGGCGTGAACTCGTGATCGTTGTGGGTGGAAAAGGAGTCGACCATAATGGGGCCGAGCGGCACATCGCGCGGTCCCATTATTTTTTGGCCCCGAATTTCGGGGAAATCCAAGGGAGAGTCCGATGCAGTTCCTGTTCGTCCTCCACGACCCCCCGTACGGCACGGAACGGACCTACAACGGCATCCGGTGGGCCCGGCAACTGCTCACCAACGGTTCCGGTAACGAGGTCAAGATCTTCCTGATCGGTGACGCGGTGGGCGCCGTCGCGCCGGGCCAGCGCACGCCCGACGGCTACTACAACCTCGAGAACATGCTCCGCGGCTTCGTCGAGCACGGCGGCGTCGTGGGCTGCTGCGGGTCCTGTTTGGACGCTCGCGCCATCGACGACACCAAGCTGGTGAAGGGCGCGCACCGGTCCTCGATGAAGGAGCTCGGCAGCTGGACCGAGTGGGCCGACAGCACGATCAACGTCTGAGCCCATCGACCTCTTAGGAGCTCCCATGTCGCGAACCGTCGCGATCCTCGGCGCGGGTGTCGGCGGGCTGACCACCGCGAGCCGGCTGCGCGAGCTGCTGCCGCCCGAGGACCGGATCGTCCTGGTGGACCGGACCACCGAGTCCGTGCAGGGCCTGTCGCTGTTGTGGGTGATGCGTGGCTGGCGTGCGCCGGCGCAGGTGACCCACCGCCCCGGCCGCGTGCAGGACCTCGGGATCGAGGTGCTCGAGGCCGAGGTGGAGGCGCTGGACGTCGACCGCCGGATCGTCGTCACCAGCGACGGCGACATCGTCTACGACGCGCTGGTCGTCGCGCTCGGGGCGGTGCTGCGGCCGGACAAGCTGCCCGGTCTGACCCAGGCGATCGCCGACGGTGAAGCGGGCCAGTTCTACACCCTCGAGGGCGCGATCGCCGTCGGCGAGCGGCTGCGTTCGCTGCGGCGGGGCCGGCTGGTCGTCGCGGTGGCCGCGATGCCCTTCAAGTGCCCGGCGGCGCCCTATGAAGGGGCGTTGCTGGCCGCCGACCTGCTCGGCGAGCGGGGCGTGCGGCCCGACGTCCGGATCGACATGTACACGCCGGAACCGTTCCCGATGCCGGTGGCCGGCGCCGCGGTCGGCGAGCGGCTGAGCGCCCTGCTCGCCCAGCGCGACATCGGGTTCCACCCGACGACGCAGATCGAGCGGGTCGAGCCGGGTGGGGTGCTGCGCTTCGCCGACGGCAGCCGGGTCGACACCGAGTACCTCATCGCGATCCCACCACACGGCGCGCCGGACCCGGTGGTGGCCGCCGGGTTCAGCGATCCCGGGTGGATCCCCGTCGACCCGCGCACGTTGCGGGCCGAACCGGAGGCCGTGTGGGCCATGGGCGACGTGGCCCTGGTGACGCTGGCCAACGGCAAGCCGTTGCCCAAGGCGGCGGTCTTCGCGCGGGGCCAGGCGGAGGCCGTGGCCACCGGGGTCGCGCGGCACCTCGGCGTGGACGTGGCGGCCGTCGACTTCGACGGCGCGGGCTACTGCTACGTGGAGGCCGGTGGCGGCCTGGCGGCCAAAGGCGCGGGCAATTTCTACGCCTCGCCCGCTCCGGCGGTCACGCTCACGGATCTTTCCGAGGCCGCGCACCACGAAAAGGAATCCGAAGAACGCGACTGGATCCGGGATTGGTCGCGGGAATCGTCAAACGACGCCGCGCGCATTTGACTGAACAGCGGTCGCCGTTGTTTATTCTCTTGGTCGCCGGGTAACGAAACAGCTGGTTCTCTCTGACGTGAATCGGCGACGCATCACGTCATCGCAAGGGTTCGAGTCACCCATTTCCGCTAGGAGCTTCTGATGCCGCACGTGACCATGCCCCAGGGATTGCCGCCGGGCACGCCTGGGCTCATGATGTACCGGCCCGAGACCGGCCGACCGATCAGCCAGCTGGTCGAGGTCCTCATGCGCGGCCCGAGCAGCCTGAGCCGCTCGGACCGCGAGATGATGGCGGCCTACGTCTCACAGCTCAACGACTGCGCCTTCTGCGTCAACACCCACAGCGAGATCAGCGCGCAGCAGAGCCCCGACGGCCGCGCGCTGGTCGACAAGGTGCTGGCCGACGTCAAGAGCGCGCCGCTCTCGCCGAAGCTGCGGGCGCTGATGAACATCGCCGAAGCCGTGGTGGTCAGCGGGAAGAACGTCACCCCCGAGCTGGTCGAGGCCGCGCGCAAGGAAGGCGCGGACGACACCGACATCCACGACGCGGTGCTGACGTCGGCCGCGTTCTGCATGTTCAACCGCTACTGCGACGGCATGGACGCCGTCGTGCCGGAGGACCCGCAGGCCTACGTGGGCATGGCGGCGATGCTCATCCGCGAGGGCTACAGCACCTGCGCCGACGGGCACTGATCAAGCGCGACCGGCGGTGGGGCCTGGGGTGGTCCCACCGCCACCGATCCCGGCACCTGTCTCGGCACCCCCGGAACGGAGTTACCTCATGGCACTCGCCCCTGCCCTCGACCTCGACTGGCAGACCGCGCCGCGCGACCCAGCGGCGTGGCTGGCCAGGGCCCGCCAGGTGGCGGAGGTCCTCGCGGTGGACGCCGCGGCTCGCGACCGCGCCGGCACCGCGCCGCACGAGCAGGTCAAGATCCTCAAGGATGCGGGCCTGGTGACGGTGCTGGGCCGGCCCGAGCACGGTGGTGGCGGCCAGAGCTGGGCGACGGCGTTGCGGTTGCTGCGCGAGGTGTCCACTGCGGACGGTTCGGTCGGTCAATTGCTCGGCTACCACTACCTGTGGGCGTGGGCCGTGCGCTTCTTCGGCACGCCCGAGCAGATCGACGAGTTCGAGGAGCGCTACACCCGCGCCAACCTGTTCTTCGGCGGCGCGATCAACCCGCGGGACAAGGACGTCACGGTCACCGACGACGGCGACACCCTGCGCCTCAACGGCCGCAAGTCCTTCGCCTCCGGCAGCGCGGTCTCCGACCTCACCTGCCTGATGGGCACGCTGCCCGACGGTCGGCCGGCGTTCGTCATCGTCGACTCCAACACCCCCGGGCTGGTCTACAACCACGACTGGGACAACATGGGCCAGCGCCAGACCGAGTCCGGCAGCATGACGCTGACCGACGTGATCGCGCCGTGGAGCGCGGCCATCGGCTACCGGGACAAGCAGATCGCGCCGCTGGTCTACAACAGCCTGTCGCTGCTGACCCTGCAGCTGATCATGACGAACCTCTACCAGGGCATCGCCGAGGGCGCGGTGGCCGAGGCGGGGGAGTACACCCGGACGACCACGCGCCCGTGGCCCTACGGCGGTGACAACAAGGAATCCGCGTCCGAGGAGTGGTACATCCTCGAGGCCTACGGCGACTTCCGGTCAAAGCTGTGGGCCACCGCCGCGCTGATCGACGCGGTGAACGACGAGCTCTCGCAGCTGCTGCACGCGGAACGCGAGTCGGTGACCATGGACCAGCGCGGCCACGTCGCCGTGCGGATCTCCGCCGCCAAGCAACGCATCATCAAGGACGGGCTGGAGATCACGACGCGGATCTTCGACGTCATGGGCGCACGGTCCACTTCGGCCCGGTACGGCTTCGACCGCTTCTGGCGCAACCTGCGCACGCACAGCCTGCACGACCCCGTGGCCTACAAGCAGCGCGAGGTCGGCCGGTTCCAGCTGCTGGGCGAGTTCCCCGAGCCGAGCTTCTACACCTGAGCCGCCCCGCGACCGACGGACCCGACGACCCGGCTTGGAGACCACCGTGACCAGCTTCCTGCGTGCCGCGCGGCGCAAGCTCCTGACCCCCAGCACGTCGCAAACCCTGTTGTCGGTACGGGGTTTCCACGTCAAGGACGAGCAGTCGCGCGACCTGCTGCAGTCGATCGGCGGCTACTTCCTCGAGGGGTACGGCTACGCGGCCGAGTCGGCCAAGGGCCGGCACGCGGAGGTCGGCCTGGAACGGGTCCCGCCGCGCTTTCGCGGGTTCGCCTACGAGGGCGCGGCCATGGGCTTCGCCATGGTGGACGGCTTCTTCGGCGGGCACCGGCTCTCGCAGTACCTCGACGGGCGGGCCCAGGACCACATCTACATGGCCTACGTCGGCATCGGCTGGGCGATGGCGCGGCTGCCGCGGTTGCGTTGGCCGCGCCTGGACTTCGACCCGCTGCTGCGGTGGCTGGTCCTGGACGGCTACGGCTTCCACCAGGCCTACTTCCGCACGCCGCGCTACATCGGTGAGCGCTACCGCGAGCCGCGGTTCCCGTGGCCGGGCGACGACCCGGGCGGGTACGCCGGGCGCGCGATCGACCAGGGCATCGGGCGCGCGCTGTGGTTCGTCGCGGGCACCGACCCGGCGGTGGTGACGACCGAGATCGGCCGGTTCCCCGAGTCGCGGCGCGCGGACCTCTTCGCCGGCACCGGGCTCGCGGCGACCTACGCCGGCGGTGCCGGCGAGGCCGAACTGCGCGAGCTGCGCCGGCTCGCGAAGCCGTACCGGCGCGAGTTGGCGCAGGGCTCGGCGTTCGCCGCCGAGGCGGCCCGGCGCGCCGGGATCGACGCCACGCACGCGGAGCTCGGCACGCGGGTGTTCTGCGACGCCACCGTGGCCGAGGCCGCGAAGGTCGTCATCAACACCATGCCCGACGCGCACGCCGCTGCCACTTTGGGCGACCCGCCCGCCTACGAGGTGTGGCGCCGCCGCATCGCCGACGAGTTCGTGTCCTGTGGGAGGTCATGACCGTGTCCCGACGCTTGCTCAGCCGCAACCTCACCGCGGTGGTCGCCGTGGTGCTGATGGTCGCGGCGTTCCTGGTGGTGCGCCTGCCGAGCGCCCCTGCCGCCGACCTGACGGGCGTGGCCGGCCGCTACGCCTTCACGCCGATGGCGATCGCCGAGCCGGGCGGCTACCCGCAGCAGACCATCCGCAAGGTCAACCAGGCCTACCAGCACATCGACGCGTGGATCTCGTCGGTGGGCGCCGGGATCGCCATGGACGACCTCGACGGTGACGGCCTGGCCAACGACCTGTGCGTCACCGACCCGCGCATCGACCAGGTGGTCGTGACCCCGGCGCCGGGCGCGAAGGCCGACCGGTACCTGCCATTCGCGTTGAACGCGGCGCCGCTGCCGATGGACCACACGATGGCCCCGATGGGCTGCGTGCCCGACGACTTCAACGAAGACGGCAAGATGGACCTGCTCGTCTACTACTGGGGCCGCACGCCGATCGTGTTCCTGGCCAAGGCGAGCGCCGGCGCCGAGGATGCCCTGCGGTACACGCCGGTCGAGCTGGTGCCGGCCAAGCCCGGCCGCGGCTACACCGGTCCACAATGGAATTCCAACGCGGCCGCGGTCGACGACTTCGACGGTGACGGCCACATCGACATCTACATCGGCAACTACTTCCCGGACGGCCCGGTCCTCGACCCGGCCAAGGACGGCGACGTCTGGATGAACAAGTCGTTGTCCAACGCCAGCAACGGCGGGGCCGACGCCATCCTGCGCTGGACCGGGGCCACCGGCGGCGACCGGCCTACGATCGCCTACCAGGAGCAGAACGCGTTGCCGGACAAGGTGTCCCGCGGCTGGGTGCTCGGTGCCGGGGCCAACGACCTGGACGGCGACCAACTCCCGGAGCTGTACCTCGCGCAGGACCACGGCCGGGACACGTTGCTCTACAACACCTCCAATCCCGGCCACATCTCCTTCGCCGAGGTCGAGGGCAGCCGCACCCCCGGGCAGCCCAAGTCGATGCAGCTCGGCCTGGACTCGTTCAAGGGCATGGGCATCGACTTCGCCGATCTCAACCACGACGGCATGTACGACATGTTCGTCAGCAACATCACCACGACGTTCGGCGTGCAGGAGAGCAACTTCCAGTGGATGGCCACGGCCAAGAACGACGCCGACATGCGGGCGCAGCTGCGGGCCGGTGACGCGCCCTACAAGAATGCCAGCGCGGAGTCGGGCACCGCGTGGTCGGGCTGGGGCTGGGACGCCAAGTTCGGCGACTTCGACAACAGCGGCGACCCGGCGATCGTGCAGACCACCGGGTTCGTCAAGGGCTACCGCAACCGCTGGCCGCAGCTGCAGGAGCTGGCGATGGCCAACGACCAGGTGGTCGACAACCCCGCGTGGTGGCCGAACTTCCGGGCCGGCGACGACGTCGCGGGCGACCAGCGGCTGCACTTCTACGCCCGCAGCGGCGACGGCAAGTACCTCGACGTCGCCGGGCAGCTGGGGCTCGCGATCCCGATCCCGACCCGCGGCGTGGCCACGGGCGACGCCGACGGCGACGGCCGGCTGGACTTCGCCGTGGCCCGCCAGTGGGACGCGCCGGTCTTCTACCACAACGACAGCTCGACCACGGGCGCCTTCCTGGGGCTGCGGATCACGCGCGACAACGGGTCGCCCGCCGTCGGCACCCAGGTGACGATCAAGGCCGCGGACGGACGGGAGCAGCTGCAGCGCGTCGACGGCGGCAGCGGCCACTCCGGCAAGCGCAGCCACGAGGTCCACTTCGGACTCGGTACGCAGCCGGGCCCCGTGGCGGTCCACCTGCGCTGGCGCGATCGCGCCGGGCAGGTGCACGACCAGGACATGCAACTGAACCCCGGCTGGCACGCCATCCAGCTCGGTGGCACGGCCGAGGAAAGGTGATCGCAGATGCTGGAGAAGAAGCCCGCCCCTTCGCGGCACAACCCGAAGGTCGTCAAGGCGCTGCGCAACTTCGCGATCTCGATCAGCGTGTTCAACATCCTGGGGTACACGGTCTTCGGGTTCGAACAGCCGTGGCTGTGGCCGATCATCGCGGTGCTCACCGCGTACGTGCTGGAGACCGGGCTCGAGCTGCTGGGCGCACGGATCGAGGACCGCGCGCCGCGGTTCCGGGGCAACGGCGTGAAGGGCGTGCTGGAGTTCTACTACCCGGCGCACATCACGGCGCTCGCGGTGAACATGCTGATCTACGTCAACGACAAGATCGGCGTGATGATCTTCGGGGTCATCGTCGCGGTCGGCGCCAAGTGGGTGCTGCGCGCGCCGGTACGCGGGCGGATGCGGCACTTCATGAACCCGTCGAACCTCGGCATCACGGTCATCTTGCTGCTCTTCCCGTGGGCCGCGATCGCCCAGCCCTACGAGTTCACCGAGCACATCGACGGCATCTGGGACTGGGTCGTGCCGGTGGCGATCCTCGCCGCGGGCACGATGCTGAACTCGAAGCTGACCGGGCGCATGTGGTTGATCGGCGCGTGGGTGCTCACCTTCGCGCTGCAGGCGATCGTGCGCGGGTTGTTCTTCGACACCGCCATCGTCGGCGGACTCGCGCCCATGACCGGTGTCGCGTTCATCCTGTTCACCAACTACATGATCACCGACCCGGGCACGACGCCGTCGAAGCCAGGCTCGCAGGTGGCCTTCGGCGCGGGCGTGGCGGTGCTGTACGGCTTCTTCACCGCGGTCGGCATCGCCTACGGCTTGTTCTTCGCCACCACGCTCGTCTGCGCGATCCGCGGCACCTTCCTGTGGTCGCTGCACTTCGTGGCCAAGGCGGCGGACGCCCGCGCGGCTGAGGAGGCCGAACAGGTGGAGACCGCCATCGCGCCGGAGCCGGTGAACAACCACCCGGTGCACGTCGAGAAGGTCGTGCGGGCATGAGCGAAGCTTGCGAGCGAATCATGTATGCCATGCGCCGTGGGGGTCGGGCACGGTCTCGCGTCAGCGAGGCGATCGCATGAACGAGGCAGCGCGGATCGCGATCGTCGGCATGGCCTGCCGGTACCCCGACGCGAACTCGCCCCGCCAGCTCTGGGAGAACGCGCTGGCCGGGCGGCGGGCGTTCCGGCGGATGCCCGACGAGCGCCTGCGCCTCGACGACTACTGGCACGCCGACCCGACGGTCCCGGACCGCGTCTACTCCCGCAACGCCGCCGTGCTGGAGGGCTACGCGTTCGACCGGGTCGGGCACAAGATCGCCGGGAGCACGTACCGGGCCACCGACCTGACCCACTGGCTCGCCCTCGACGTGGCGGGCCAGGCCCTGGCCGACGCGGGTTTCCCCAGCGCGGAGGGGTTGCCGCGCGATCGCACCGGCGTCGTGATCGGCAACACCCTGACCGGTGAGTTCAGCCGGTCGACGCTCATGCGGCTGCGCTGGCCGTACGTGCGGCGTGTCGTGGCGACCGCGCTGGCCGAGGAAGGCTGGGACGACGCCAGGATCGGGCAGTTCCTCAAGGAGCTGGAGAAGGGCTACAAGAAGCCGTTCCCGGTCGTCGACGAGGACAGCCTCGCCGGTGGCCTCTCCAACACGATCGCCGGCCGGATCTGCAACTACTTCGACTTCCACGGCGGCGGGTACACAGTGGACGGTGCGTGCTCGTCGTCCCTGCTGGCCGTCACCACGATCGCGGAATCGCTGCTGCGCCACGACATCGACGTCGGCCTGGCCGGCGGTGTCGACCTGTCCCTCGACCCCTTCGAACTCGTCGGGTTCGCCAAGACCGGTGCGCTCGCGCGCTCGGAGATGCGGGTCTACGACCGGCGCTCCAACGGGTTCTGGCCCGGCGAGGGCTGCGGGATGGTCGTGCTCATGCGCGCGCAGGACGCGCTCGCCGGGCAGCACCGCGTCTACGCCGAACTCGCCGGGTGGGGGATCTCCTCGGACGGGCAGGGCGGGATCACCCGCCCGGAGGTCTCCGGCTACCGGCTCGCGCTGCGCAAGGCCTACGAGCGTGCGGGATTCGGCATCGACACCGTCGGCTACTTCGAGGGCCACGGCACCGGCACCGAGGTGGGCGACCGGACGGAGCTGACCGCGCTGAGCGACGCGCGGATCGCGGCCGCCGAACACGGCCCGGTGGCCGCGATCGGCTCGGTCAAGGGGATGATCGGCCACACGAAGGCCGCCGCCGGGGTCGCCGGCCTGATCAAGGCGACGATGGCCGTCCACGACCGCGTGCTGCCGCCGACGGTCGGGTGCGAGGACCCGCACCCGCTCTTCGCCGAGAAAAAGGTCCTGCGGGCATTGCGGTCCGCCGAGCCGTGGCCGGGCGAGGTGCCGGTGCGCGCCGGGGTGACGTCGATGGGGTTCGGCGGCATCAACACCCACGTGGTCGTCGAAGGGACCCCGGCATCGCGTCGCACGCTGCCGCTGCCCGCGCCCGCGCAGGACGCCGAACTGCTCGTCGCCGACGCCGCGTCGCCCGCGGAACTGGCCGAACGGCTCACGAGCCTGGCCGAGTTCACCGCACAGCTCGCCTACGCCGAACTCGGCGACCTCAGCGGGCAGCTGATCCGCGAGCTGACCGGCGGCCCCTATCGGGCGGCCGTCGTCGTGTCGTCCCCCGAGGAAGCGGTACGCCGGCTCACCGCGGCGGCCGAGGCGCTGAGCCGGGACGAGACCTCGTTCACCGCGGACGACCGGGTGTTCCTGGGCCACGCGCGTGGCCCTGCCCGCATCGGATTCCTCTTCCCCGGCCAGGGTTCCGGCAGCGGGATCACCGGGGGAGCGCTCAGCCGGCGCTTCGCCAAGGCGCGCGAGGTCTTCGACGCCCTGGACTTGCCGGAGCAGCTGGACTCAGTCGACACAGTCGACACAGTGGACACGGCTGTTGCGCAGCCGCGCATCGTCGCCGGTTCCCTTGCCGGGCTGCGGGTGCTGGCGGCGCTGGGCATCGACGCGGTCGTCGCCGTCGGGCACAGCCTCGGCGAGCTCACCGCCCTCGCGTGGTCGGGCGCGATGGACGAGACGACCGTGCTGGACGTCGTGTCGGACCGCGGCCGGATCATGGCGGAGCTGGCCAACGCCGGGACCATGGCGAGCGTGAACGCGCCACCCGAGGTGGTCACGCCGCTCATCGGCGACCAGGCGGTGGTCATCTCCGGGTACAACAGCCCGCAGCACACCGTCGTCGCCGGTGCCGCGACCGCCGTCGCGGCGGTCGGCCGGGACGCGGTCGCCGCCGGCCTGCGGTGGACGCCCCTGGCGGTCTCCCACGCCTTCCACTCACCGCTCGTCGCGCCCGCCGCGGCGCCGTTCGCCGAGCAGCTCGCGCGCCGGCGCTTCGGCAAGGTCGCCCGCCGCGTGGTCTCCACCGTGACCGGGGAGGCACTGCCACCCGACACCGAGCTGCGGGCGCTGCTGCACCGCCAGATCACCGAGCCGGTCCTGTTCGCCCCGGCGGTCGCGGTGGCGGCCAAGGACGTCGACCTGTTCCTGGAGGTCGGGCCGGGCCAGGTGCTGAGCTACCTGGCCAAGGCGGGCACCGGCGTGCCCGCGATCGCCTTGGACACCGACAGCGAGTCGCTGTCCGGGTTGCTCGCCGCGGCCGGCGCGGCGTTCGTGGCCGGTGCGCCGGTGGTGTTCGACGAACTGCTGCGGGGGCGGCTCCTGCGCCCGTTGCGCATCGGTGCCGAGCTGAAGTTCCTGGCCAACCCCTGCGAGTCGGCCCCCGTGCGGGTGGCGGCGGCGGTCGAGGAGGCCACCCGCGCCGAGGACACCGCGTCCGCCGCCGATGCCGCGAGCGGGCTGCTGGACGGTCCCAGCACGATCGAAGCGCTGCGGCACCTGTTCGTCGAACGCACCGAGTTGCCTTCGGCGGCCGTGTCCGACGACAGCCACCTGCTCGACGACCTGCACCTGAGTTCCATCACCGTCGGGCAGGTCGTGACCCAGGTCGGCCAGCAGCTGGGCCTGCCGCCGCTGCAGGAGCCGATCAACTTCGCGACCGCGACCCTGCGCGAGGTGGCCGACGCGCTCACCACGCTCGCCAAGACGGCGCAGTCGTCGGACAAGGCGGTCACGGACACCGTGGCCGGTGCCGCGCCGTGGGTGCGGGCGTTCGTCGTGCACGCCGAGTCCGCGGCCGCGCCGGTGCGGGTGCCGGCCGAGCCGAACGGTGCCTGGGAAGTCTTTGCCGCCCAAGGCGAAGCCTTCGCACGGGAGCTGGGTGCCGCGCTCGAGCACGCCGAGGTCGGTCCCGGCGTGCTGGCCTACCTGCGGCCGGGCTGCACGGAGGACGAACTGGAGCACGCGCTCGACGCGGCCAAGGCGGTCACCACCCGCGACCCCGCCACCAAGTTCGTGCTGGTGCACCACGACCGCGGTGCCGCGGGCCTGGCGAAGACCCTGCGGCTGGAGGACCCGCTCCGGTCGGTCACGATCGTCCGGTTGCCGGTCGACGGGTTCGACCCCGCGCGGGCGGTCGAGGACGTCGTGGCCGAGGTCGCGGCGACGATCGGGTTCGCCGAGGTCTGGTACGACGACGGGACCCGCCGGATCCCGACCCTGCGTGCGACGCCGGTGCGACCGGCCCGTCGTCGCGCCCCGATCGGCGCGGGTGATGTTGTCCTCGTGACCGGCGGGGGCAAGGGCATCACGGCCGAGTGCGCGCTCGCCGTTGCCGAGACGACCGGCGCCGCGCTGGCCATCCTCGGCCGGACCAGCCCCGCCGACGACCTCGACCTGGCCGCGAACCTCAAGCGCATCGCGGCCCGCGGGATCAAGGTGCACTACGCCCGCGCCGACATCACCGACCTCGGGCAACTGCGTGCCGGGCTGGCCGAGCTGGTCGACCGCACCGGCCCGATCACCGCGCTGCTGCACGGTGCGGGCCGCAACGAGCCGTCGCTGATCGGCGGCATCGACATGGCGGCGTTCCGGCGGATCCTCAGCCCCAAGGTCGACGGTTTCCGCACCGTCCTGTCCGCTGTGGACACCGCGAAGCTGAAGCTCGTCGTGACGTTCGGCAGCATCATCGGCCGGGCGGGGCTGCGCGGCGAGGCGCACTACGCGACGGCGAACGAGTGGCTCGCGGACCTGACCGCCGAGTTCGCCGCGAGCCACCCGCACTGCCACACCTTGTGCCTGGAGTGGTCGGTGTGGTCCGGCGTGGGCATGGGGGAGCGGCTCGCGGTCGTGGAGAGCCTCGCCCGCGACGGGATCACCCCGATCACGCCGGACTTCGGCGCCGAGGTGGTGGGCCGGCTGGTGCTGGACCCGGACGCCGAGCCGGTGCAGGTGATCATGGGCCGGGTCGGCAAGGCGCAGACGGTGGCGCTGGAGCGATCCCCGCTGCCGCTGCTGCGGTTCGTCGACCGGGCGTTGCTGCGCTACCACGGCGTCGAGATGGTCAGCGAGGTGGAGCTGAACACCGGCACCGACCCGTACCTGCTCGACCACGCCCTCGCCGGCGACCTGCTCTTCCCCGCGGTCATGGGCATGGAGGCGATGACCCAGGTGGCGGTCGCCGCGTTCGGTGCCGACCGGGACACCCGCCCGCTCATCGAGGACGCCGAGTTCCTGCGGGCGATCGTCGTGCCCCACAACGGCACGACGACGATCCGCATCGCGGCCACCGTGGTCGACAGCACCGCCGACGGCGCGGGCGTCGTCGAGGTGGCGATCCGCACGGCCGAGACCGACTTCGCCATCGACCACTTCCGCGCCAAGGTCGTGTTCGGAGCGGAGGGAGTCCTCGACGGCACGCCGCACTGGCGCGACGACGCCGACGACCTGCCGGTCGACCTGGACCCGGCGAGCCTGTACGCGGACATGCTGTTCCAGGGTGAGCGGTTCCAGCGTCTGCACGCCTACTACCGGGTCTCCGCCCGGCACGTGGACGCCGAGGTCGAGACCCGCTGGGACATGGGCTGGTTCGCCCCGTTCCTGCCGAGGGACCTGCTGCTCGGCGACCCGGGGATGCGGGACGCGCTGATGCACGGCAACCAGGTGTGCGTCCCGCACGCGACCCTGCTGCCGCTGGGCGTCGACCGGATCCACCCGTACACCGAGTTGCCCGAGGGGTCCGCGCTCGTGCGGTTCTGCGCCACGGAGCGCTCCCACGACGGCGACACCTACGTCTACGACGTCGTGGTGCGCACACCGGACGGCACCATCGTCGAGCGCTGGGAAGGCTTGCGGCTGCGGGCGGTGCGCAAGCAGGGCGGGCGGCAGCAGTGGCACCCGGCGCTGCTCGGCCCGTACGTCGAACGCCGGATCGGCGAGCTGCTCGCCACCACGGCCGCCGTCGGCGTCATCCCGGACACCGCCGGGGCACTGCGCCGGGCCAACACGCGCTCGTCGGTGCGCGGGCTGCTCGGGCGGGACATCGAGATCCACTACCGGCCCGATGGGCGACCCGAGCTCGACTCCGGGCAGCGCCTGGCCGTCTCGCACGCGGCGGGCGTCACCATGTGCGTGGTCGACGACGCCACCACCGGCTGTGACCTCGAGGTGGTCACGAAGCGACCGGCCGAGCAGTGGCGCGGGCTGCTCGGCGCCCACGCCGCGTTGCTCTCGCCGGTGATGGCCCAGGCAGGCGGCTCGATCGACGAGGCGGGCACCCGCATCTGGTCGGCGGTGGAGAGCCTGCGCAAGGCCGGCCTGCCCATCCGGACACCGCTCACCCTCCTGTCCGCCACAGTGGACAGTTGGACGGTGTTCGGCTGCGGCCGCGGCCGGGTCGCCACGCTGCTCACCGGCCTGGCCGGCCTGCCGGACCCGGTGGTCGTCGCCGTCTACGCCGAAGGGGGAGCGTGATCGTGCCCGCCTACTACGAGTACCGCCACGTCGTCGGGTTCGAGGAGACCAACCTCGTCGGCAACGTCTACTACGTGAACTACCTGAGCTGGCAGGGCCGCTGCCGCGAGATGTTCCTCAAGGACCACGCACCCGCGGTGCTGGGCGACCTGCGCGCCGGGCTGAAGTTGTTCACCCTCAAGGTCGAGTGCGAGTTCTTCGCGGAGATCACGGCGTTCGACGAGCTGTCGATCCGGATGCGGCTGATCGAGCTGCAGAACACCCAGCTCGAGTTCGGCTTCGACTACCTGCGCCTCGACGGCGGCGGTGAGTCGATGATCGCCCGTGGCCGGCAACGGGTGGCGTGCATGCGAGGTGCGGGCGCCGCGGTCGTGCCGACACCGGTGCCGGCCGCGCTGGCGGACGCGCTGCGCCCGTACGGGCGGCCGGTGGGAAGCCGGTCATGACCCTCGATCCCGCCCGGCGCAAGGAGTTGCGGCGCGCCCTGGGCGCGTTCGGCACCGGCGTCACGGTCGTCACGACTGGCGGGCCGGAGCCGCACGCGATGACCGCCAACACCTTCACGTCGGTGTCGCTGGACCCCGAACTCGTGCTGGTGTGCGTCGACCGGACCGCGGTCATGTTCCACAAGCTCGACACCGACGCGTTCGGGGTGTCGGTGCTGGGCGCGGATCAGGAGGACCTGGCCCGCTACTTCGCCGACACCTCGCGACCGCTCGGCGCCGCGCAGTTCGAGGGCGTGGACGTGGTTCCCGGTGCCCTCACCTCGGTGCCCCTGCTGGCGGGCGCGGTCGCCACGTTCGAGTGCCTGCGGTGGCGGTGCTACGACGGCGGCGACCACGCGATCGTGCTGGGCCGGCTGGTGTCCTTCCAGCGCGACCCCGCGAAGGAGCCGCTGATGTTCTACGGCGGCGCCTTCCGCGGGCTCGCGCCCCGCTCGGTTCAAGCTGCTCAGGCTACTCAGGCCATCGGGGACAGGCGCTCGACGAGCCACGCCAGCGACATCGGGTAGCGGTGGTCGATACCGTTGTGCTTGCCGGGGAACAGTTCGAAGTGCACGACCTCGTCCGGTACGCCCGCCTCGGCCAGGGCCGCGCGGAACGCCTGCGCCCCGATGTCGAGCCAGTGCTCGTCCTGCGTGCCGCCGTCGACCCAGATCCCGCGCATCGTGCGCAGCGCGTCGGCGTGGTCCGGCACCATCTTCACCGGGTCCCAGGCCAGCCACCGCTGCCAGACCTCCTGGCGCAGCAGGCCGGTGGCCGGGTCGAAGGGCAGCTCCGGGGTGCCGTCCGGGCGGGCCGAGAGGCACGCCGACATCCCGTAGATGATCAGCAGTGACGGGTCCTCCGGCTTGGCGAACCGGCCCCGCTGCCGGAACTCCGCCCACCACTTCTCGATGTCCCCGCCGTAGGCGCGCAGGAACCGCACGCACATCGGGAACTTCGCGAAGCAGGTGAACTCGAACATGGCGTCGCCCGCGTGCGTGGCGAACCCGCCGAAGAGATCCGGGCGGAGCATCGACGTCACCATGGCGCCGAACCCGCCGCTGGACTTGCCCGACACACCACGGGATTCCCGCTGCGGGAGGGTGCGGTAGTGCCGGTCGACCCACGGCACGACCTCCTCGCACAGGTAGGTGTGGTAGCGGCCGGTGCCGGCCGAGTCGACGAACTGGCTGCCGCCGTAAGTGGTCCACGTGTCGACGAAGACCATGATCGCGGGCGGTGCGCTGCCCTCGGCCATCATGCGGTCGGCGACGGTGATGAAGGGCTCCTGGAACGGGAAGTGGTTCCACCACATCGGCAACTGGCCCATGTACCCCTGCAACAGGTAGACCGACGGGTACCGCCGCGCGCCCTCGTCGTAGCCGGGTGGCGTGTAGACCCACAACGGCCGATCCGCGCTGTCGCCAAGCGGGTTGTCCCGCAGCGCTTCGCTCGCGAAGGTGTGCTCGTCCAGCCTGCCGTTCAACGACACGGGAACTCCTCGATTGGAAAGCGATCTGAGCGGGTTATGACAGCATCCTGTGGCCGTTATGATCGGCGCAAGACATCGTTTCGATCAGCGATTTGTCATTCAATTCCGCTCTCCGGTCTGGAGCAGGATGAATCAGTTTTCCGTTCGCCGCGTGCTGCGCGTGACCTGGTTGGTGGTCGCGGCCGCCCCTCGGCTGCTGGCCGCGTTCGCCGGGCCGCGCGAGCGTCGTCGCGGCCGGGTCGCCGCCGAGCTCTGCGGTCTGCTCGAACGTGCCGGAGGTGCGTTCATCAAGGCGGGTCAGCTCATCGGCACCCGGGTCGACCTGATCGGCGAGACGATGGCCCGGTCGTTGAGCAAACTGCAGGACGAGGTGGCCGGCATGACCGCGGCCGAACTCGCGCAGGCCCTGCGTGACGCGCCCGAACCGGTACGCCGCCACGTGCTCGAGGCCGGGTCACCGGTGGCGAGCGGGTCGATCGCCTCGGTGTACCGGGTGCGGATCGGCGACCGCGTGCTCGCCGTGAAGGTGCTCCGGCCCGGCGTCCGCACGGTGATCGCCGCCGACATGGCGATCCTGCGCGCCGGGGCGGCGTTCGCGGCGCACCTGCCCGGGTTCCGGCGCGCGCCGCTGGCCGACATCATGGACCAGCTCGGGGAAAGCCTGGTGGCGCAGACGGATTTCGTCGCCGAGGCCGAGAACCTGGAGCGGCTGCGCGCGCACCTCGCCGTGGTGGCGGGTGTCGCCGTGCCGGCGGTGGTGCGGGAGCTCTGCGCCGAGGGCGTCATCACGATGGAGTTCATCGACGACCTGCGGCACGGGTCGATCGAACTGCTCCCGGTGACCGCCCGCGAGGCCGGTGTCGCGACGCTGGTCCGCGCGACGTACCGGTTGTTGTTCGTCGCCGGGTTCGTGCACGCGGACCTGCACCAGGGCAACACGTACTTCCGCGCCGACGGCACGATCGTCGTGCTCGACGCCGGGTTCACCTACCAGCTCAGCCCGGCCGCGCGACGCAGCTTCACCGAGTTCTTCGCGGGCATGATCCGCGCGGACGGCGAGGCGTGCGCGGACATCCTGTACGGCACGGTGCGCGGCGCGGCCCCCGGCGCCGACGTCGGCGCGTTCCGCCGCGACATCGCAGAGCTGGTCATGCGCAACACCGGCAACGCCGTGCGTGATTTCAGCCTGCCCAAGTTCTGCTTCGAGTTGTTCGCGGTGCAACGCAGGCACGGCCTGTACGCCGAACCAGCCTTCATTTTCCCGATGCTGTGCCTGCTCAGTCTCGAAGGCGTTGTCAAAGCGCACCACCCCGCGATGGAATTCCAAATCGAGGCGGCGCCGTTCGTGATGCAGGGAATGCTCGCCGACCAAGCCTGAAAAGGAGAAACCCAATGACGACGACCGATTGGGACGTGATCGTGGTCGGCGGCGGGCCGGGCGGCTCGACCGCGGCCACCGTGACCGCATTGGACGGTCACCGGGTCCTCCTGCTGGAGCGGGGCACGTTGCCGCGCTACCAGATCGGCGAATCGCTGCTGCCGTCGACGATCCACGGCGTGCTCCCGGTGCTCGGCGTGCGCGAGGAGGTCGAGGCGGCCGGCTTCGTGCGCAAGAACGGCGGCACGTTCCGCTGGGGGACGAGCCCGGAGCCGTGGTCGTTCTGGTTCAACGCCTCGCCGGGGATGGTCGAGCTCGGCGCCTACGGCTACCAGGTCGAGCGGATGAAGTTCGACGACATCCTGCTGCGCAACGCGCGCGCCAAGGGCGTCGACGTCCGCCAGAACCACCGGGTGACCGGCGTGCTCGAGGAGGGCGACCGGGTCACCGGCGTGCGGTTCACCGACGCCGATGGGGTGGCCCACGAGGCCACCGCGAAGTACGTGGTCGACGCGTCCGGCAACGGCAGCCGCATCCACACCGCGGTCGGCGGGCAGCGCGAGTACTCGGAGTTCTTCCGCAACATCGCGGTGTTCTCCTACTTCGAGGGCGCCGGCCGGCTGCCCGAACCGCACAGCGGCAACATCCTCTCGGCCGCCTTCGACCGGGGCTGGATCTGGTTCATCCCGTTGAGCGACACGCTCACCAGCGTCGGCGTCGTGGTCAGTGTGCGTGACGCCGAGGCCATCCAGGCCAACCCGGACGCCGCCCTGCACGCGATGATCGACCAGTGCCCGGTGGTGCGCCAGTACCTGCGCGACGCCAAGCGGTCGACCACCGCGCCCTACGACGAGGTCCGGGTCCGCCGCGACTACTCCTACGAGCGCACGAAGCTGTCGCGGCCGGGCATGGTCGTCGTCGGTGACGCGGCGATGTTCATCGACCCGGTGTTCTCCTCCGGCGTGCACCTGTCCACCTACAGCGCGCTGCTGGCCGCACGGGCCATCAACACCACGCTCGCGGGCCTGGCCGACGAGGCGGCCTGCTTCGCCGAGTTCGACAGCCGCTACCGCCGCGAGTTCGCCGTGTTCCGCGACTTCCTGGTGGCGTTCTACAAGATGAACGTCGACGAGCGGTCCTACTTCTGGGAGGCCAAGCGGATCGCGCACCACGACGGTTCGGTGCTGGAGGCGTTCGTGGACCTCGTCGGCGGGATGATGCCCGCCGACCTGAAGCGCCCGAGTGCGCTGCCGCCCGAGGCGCGCAACATGCCCATCCCGCCGGCGATGGTCGGCGCGGTCGGCATGAGCATGGAGATGGGCATCCGCGACATGAACGGCACGCTGGGGGCGTCCCCGGTGCCCATGCCGCCGATGACCGCCGGGCTGTTGCCGACGGCTGACGGGCTGCGGTGGGAGGTCCCGCAGGGTTGGGCGGCCGACGAGACCGCGCGGGCACACGCCCCCGGCGCCTGACCGACGACAAACCGCCCGGTCCGTGGTGTCACCGGACCGGGCGGTTTCCCATGCGCAAAACGCGGCGAAGGCTTGGCGGCGAACGGAAGTGTCAACCGGCCAGGTTCGACACCTTGGACCCGGTGGGCTCGATGCCGAGCCCCAGCATGGCCGAGCAGCGCTGGATCACGTCGATGTCGCCGTCCATCCGGATGGTGCCCTTGACCAGCGCCTCCAACGGGCTGATCATCCGGGCGCCGATCCGGATGAAGGTCTCGGCGTCCGTGGTGATCGTCAGGTCCGGGCGCGGCGGTCGCCTGCGGGAGTAGCTGACGTGCCCGCGGTCGACCTCGATGGTGAAGTTGCGGTCGCCGACCTCGAACAGGTACTGCTCGTGGCGGTCGTGGGGGATGTGGTCCGGACGGACCATCGCCTGCACGGCAAGGAATCCCCAGTCGGCCCGGACCGTGCCGTGCGCGTCGCGCTCGTGCAGGAACGGCATGCCCCACCGGGCCAAGCCGAGCACGGGCTGGCGGAGCTCCTCGCCCCGCGCGGTGAGCCGGTAGTACCGGCCGCGCAGGTCATCCGGTACCGGCACCTGGACGACGATCCCGTTCTTCTCCAAGGACCGCAGCCGCTCGGTCAGCAGGTTGGGGCCGATGCCGCGCAGGCTCTCCAGCAACTCGGAGAAGCGCGCGGTGTCGATGAGCAATTCGCGGATGATCAGCAGGGTCCAGCGTTCGCCGAGGATGTTGAGCCCGGCGGCGAGTCCGCAGAACTGGCCGTAATCGCGCTTGATGGTCATCTCTGGCCCTCCGACGAAATGCGGGTCGCGGGACAACGAAGGACGATACGCGGACGCCGGTGACACTTCCCGGTGCTCAGTTGATCACCGGTCGAGCGCGTGCGACGAGGGCGATCCCGGTCGGTGTCCGGCGTGACTTTCCGTCTTGATCCGGCTACTCGGTAAGTCTACCATGACCGTTCGTGGAGACTGACGGATACGCGGGCCTGGGGTCGCTCGGCGACCCGCGCAGGCGCGCGATCTTCGAGCTGTTGGCTCGGAGACCGAGTTCCGTCGGTGAGCTGGCAGCCGTGTTGCCGATCAGCAGGCCTGCGGTGTCGCAGCACCTCAAAGTCCTGCTCGACGGCGGTCTCGTCGTGTGCGAGGTCGAGGGGACCAGGCACGTCTACCGGCTCAACCCCGAAGGCGTGGACGCTCTGCGTGCCTATCTGGACCGCATATGGGATGACGCTTTGCGGACTTTTCAGAAGGCCGCCGAGCGCGGCCACGACCAGAGTTGGACAGGAGCAAAGGTATGAGTAGCCAAGCCACGATCCCGGCGATCCAAGGCTCGGTCACGATCAACTCGTCGATCGACGACGCGTTCCGGGTCTTCACCGAATCGTTCGGGAGCTGGTGGCCGGCGGCGTACCACATCGGCAAGTCGGACATGGTCGATGCGGTCATCGAGCCGCGGCAAGGCGGCCGTTGGTACGAGAAGGGCCAGGACGGCACGGAGTGCGATTGGGGGCGCGTCCTGTTGTGGGAGCCCCCGAACCACCTCGTGATCACCTGGCAGATCAACGGCATGTGGCAGTTCGACCCGGACCCCGAGCACGCCAGCGAGGTGGACATCCAGTTCACCGCCGAGGGCCCCGAGGTGACCCGGGTCGACGTGGAGCACCGCCACTTCGAACGGCTCGTCGCGGCGCAAGGCGTGCACGAAGGCCTGCGCAACGGTGGTGGCTGGAAGGCCCTGCTGGACGCCTACTCGGCCTTGGCCAACAAGGAATAACAGAACCTCGTACGACTCGACCGATCGTCTCGCGTGGACGACCGGCCATGGTCGCGCGCCCGGATCACATCGGTTAGAGGAGCAGAGATGGACACGATGGCCGGAAAACCGGCGTTGTCGACGAATCGGGGCTGGACCGTCGCATTGGGGTCGATCGCCTCGTTCATGATCGGTTTGGACGTGCTGGTCATCATGACCGCAGTGTCCACTTTGCACACGGAGTTCGGCACCGACGCCGCGGGCATCGGCTGGACCATCAACGCCTACGAGATCGGGTTCGCGGCGCTGATCCTGACCGGCTCGGCGATCGGTGACCGGTACGGCCGCAAGTCGATGTTCATGCTCGGCGTCGCGTGGTTCACGCTCGGCTCGATGTGGTGCGCCCTGAGCCACAGCATCGAGATGCTCGTGATCGCCCGCGCGTTCCAGGGCCTGGGCGGCGGTATCGCGACCGCGTTGGCGCTGGCCGTGATCACGGCGTCGACCCCGCCGCAGAAGCGTGGTGCCGTGTTCGGCATCTGGGGTGCCGTGATGGGCATGGCGATCGCGGTCGGCCCGCTGGTCGGCGGCACGATCATCCAGTACATCAACTGGCAGTGGTGCTTCTGGGTCAACGTGCCCATCGGCGTGGTCGTCATCGCGCTCAGCTGGTTCAAGATCGGCGAGAGCAAGGGCAGCGCGCACCCCATCGACGTCCTCGGCGTCGTGCTGTCCACCGCCGGTGTCGTCTCGCTGGCCCAGGCGTTGCTGCGGGGCGGCGAGGTCGGCTGGGGCTCGCCCACGATCGTCGGCGGCCTGATCCTCGGCGTCGTCCTGCTGATCGCGTTCGTGTTCTGGCAGCGGCGCGCGACCGCACCCATGATGCCGCTGGAGATGTTCCGCAACCTGAGCTTCTCCGGCGGGTGCGGGGTCAGCTTCACGCTGGGCGCGGGCCTGTTCGGCAACGCGTTCCTCTTCGCGCAGTACCTGCAGCTGGCGTTGCACAACGACCCGCTCGGGGTCGGGCTGCGGCTGCTGCCGTGGGTGGCGCTCGCACCGCTGGTCGCGCCTGTCGCCGGCATCCTGGCCGACAAGATCGGTGAGCGGCCGATCGTGTTCGTGGCGGTCGTGTTGTTCGCGGCGGCCTTCTTCGCGATCGGCCCGATGGTCAAGTCGGGCGCGACCTACGGCAGCCTGGTGCTCCCGTTGATCGCCGCCGGGATCGGTGTTGCCGCGTTGTTCCCGGTGCTGGCGGCCGCGGTCATGCGTGGCATGGATCCCCAGCGCCTCGGCGTGGCCTCCGGCGTCAGCAACACGATCCGGCAGGTCGGTGGCGTGTTCGGCGTCGCCATCGCCGTCGCGGTGTTCACCTCGTTCGGTGGCTACCGCTCACCGCAGCAGTTCGTCGACGGCTTCACCCCGGCCGTGATCGTGCTCGCGGCCATCACGCTGGCCGGCCTCATCCCCGCGTTCCTGATCCGGCCGCGGGCCAAGGACGCCGGCCCGGCGGCCACCGCGGTCGCGGACCAGCCGGCCGCGGAGCGGACCGCATAAGCCACCCGCCCCACCGAATTCGACCCCGGCTTGACCGAGCCGGGGTCGAATTCGTTTGTTTGACGGACGTGACTTTTTGCCCGGAGAATGTGGAACGGCTTTGACAACAATTTAATTTCTGCACTCGAGGAGTCGGGAATGACCGCAGTGCCGGACCGGGCGAGTGGGATGCGGGCCTTGTGGAGTGCGGCCGACTACCACCGCATCGCGGTGCGGGATGCCTACGTCAGCGAATTGCTCGTCCGCGCGGTCGACGTCCACCCGGGAGAGCGGGTGCTCGACGTGGCGGCGGGATCGGGGAACACCGCCATCGCCGCCGCGCGGCGCGGCGCCGACGTGACCGCTACGGACATCGTGTCCTCGGCGCTGGAGACGGCCGTGCACCGCGCCGCGGTGGACGGCCTCGACCTCTGGATGGAGATCGCCGACGCGCAGCACCTGCCCTTTCCCGACCGGAGCTTCCACGCGGTGCTGTCCACCTTCGGCGTCATCTACGCACCGGACCACCAGCGCACCGCCGACGAACTCGTGCGGGTCTGCCGCCCCGGCGGGCGGATCGGCCTGGCGAACTGGACGCCGACCGGCCTGGTCGGCAAGCTGCACGCCCTCATGACCGAGGCGGTCACCGCGCCGCCGGCGGCGGCCAAGGCGCCCTGCGGACCCGCGACGCTGTGGGGGACCGAAGGGCACTGCCGGGAGCTGTTCGGCAACCGCGTCGAGCTGACCACGACGGTCCGGGTGCACGAGCTGTGCGCGCTCACCGGCGAGACGCAGGTCGAGCTGCTGCTCAAGTACATGCCGCCCTGGCGCGGTGCCTACAACGCGATGCCGCCGGGCCAGCAACGGGCCGTGTTCGACGCCGCGGTGGCCGAGTTCGACCGGGCCAACCGGGCGCAGGACGGCACGAGCATCGCGGCCGCGGAATACCTCGAGGTCGTCGCGACGGTGAAGTGAAACACCGAAGCCCCAGTATCACGTCCGGTCACGGACGCCGTCGAATCCAATTCGTCAAACACGGTTCCCAAGAAGTAGGACGTCCTGGGCGGCCGAATCGGATACCTGGCAATGGTGTCGGACGGGTAATCCGTCCGGCCGAATCGCACCTACGCTCCGCATTGTCCGAGTCGTGATCCCAGGGCCAACCGGGGGCCGACGCCGGTCATTCACCGGACAAAGCCGGAAACCCGTCACGTCGACCCGGCGAATCCGCGTCGGCGACCACGCCCTGTCATCGGATGAGCCGGGTCTCAAAGGTTGAGGTTTTCCACGTCGGCGGCGAACCGCAACCACAGCTGGGCACACTGACGGGCGAGCTTGCTCACGGAGTCCGTGCAGTGCGGCGGCACGGCCCGGACGTGCTCGGCCCAACCGCCCCGCACCAGGTAGGCGTGCAGGAATCGGAGCAGTTCCCGGCCGCTTTCCGAATGCCGCAGCGCGGGGTCCCGGGTCAGGTTGTGCAAGATCGACAGGTCGATTTGCTCGGCCGGCACGGTCTCGCGCGCCTTGCGTTTCCCGTCCTGGCACGGCCGCTCCACGCCGTTGTTCGACGAATGCATCCGGGGCGCCGGGCGGTGGTTGCCGGACCGTTGCTGGGTCAGCAGCGGGCTCTCGCCGTTGCGGATCCGCTTGCGCACGTCGTGCGCCGTGCCCACCGAAATCCCGGCGCTCGCCGCGATCTCGCGAAGCGACGCTTCCGGTCGCTCGCGAAGGATCTCCGCGGCCCGGCGACGGCCCGTTTCGCGATTCAGCGGGCGCACCCGGCCGTCGGCGCCAAGGCGGCTGCTCAACTGCGGATCTTCCGGAGTTGATCGTCGATTTCGCACTGAACTGACGGTCTTGTCGGAGAGGCCGACGTAGCCGGCGATCGCCCGGTCGGACAGGTGCGGGAACGCGTCGATGATGCGGTGCGCGGCCGCGGTGCGGTCGGCGAGGGTGAGCGGCAGGCCGTGGGCGATGTTCTCCTTCACCGCCCAGATGAACGCCTCCTGCTCGTCGCCTTCGAAGAACCGCACCCGAATCGTGTCGGCGCCGGAGAGTTGGGCGGCGCGCAGCCGGTGCATGCCGTCGATGACCCGCATGGTCTGCCGGTGGACGAGAATCGGCGGCACGGTGGAATCCATCTCGGCCAGCCTTCGGCAGTGTTCCTCGTCCACGCCTTCCAGCCGCGGCGAGTCGCCGGGGACCAAGGATTCGATTGACACCAATTCGACGTCCGGCAGACTTCCGCGAGTGCTCATCGGATTTCCTTCGTGCGGCAGGTGTGAAATTTCCATGGCGGTTTCCGCGCAGGTTTGTCTGAAGGCATTTCATCCGGCGCTGGGCGCGCGGGATGGCCTTGGTGATTCGCGGCGAAGATTTGGTGGCTTTTAGGTTCGCGAATGCGTTGGCAGGAAGGAGGTGGTGGCGCGATACTCGTATCGCGCCGCCGAGCTCTCAAGGGCGGCGGGCGGGAGGTTCGCCGGCATCGCTGGTGGGCGCCGTCTCTGCGAATAAGCCCAGGTCACGGGGTTGAACACGTGCTTGGCGCACGTTGCGCCTCGACCTAACGCAGCAATAACCGCCGTCATTCGTAGCACCCCCGGAGGCTGCCGTCCGTACCACTTTGGAGAGTAGGAGGGCGCCCGTTGAATGCCAACGGCAAGGTGTCGTTTTCAGGATCAATCGACACGTTCGGAGTAGTGCGCGTTCTTCTGCTCGGATACTGCGGTGAGTAGTCAAGTCCCGTGTTGTGGGACGCCCGGTGTTCAGCCCTTACCGGTTCGATGGAAATACTACGCTCAGCTACCATGTTCCGATGGTGGCCGGGTAGTTCGCCGGCGGTATCGCGCCGGACGGAAATAGCCGCGGCATAGTGTGCGCTATCACAAACCGGTTGATTGGCGCAATCAGCCGCCTTGCCTAATCCTTGATGTCCAAATGGAGGCCAAATGCCGTCGATGTCCGGGCGAGAACACCCTGTCGCCGCCGGTGGTACGTCCGGTCGGCGCAGGCGCGGCTCCGTCTTCCGGTCGCCTGCGGCGTTCTGGCTCGGCGTCCTGGCGTGCGCGACCGGTGTCGCGCTGCACCTGCCGATGTACTTCATGGCCAAGGACATGGGATACCGGTTGGCCGGCATGGCACCGGACGCCCCGATGCTCGTCGGCATGGCCCTGATCGGCGTCGGTCTCGTGCTCGCGTTGTACGGGCTCGTACCCGCGAACGCGCGGACGATCCGGGCCCGGGCGGCGTCGATCCGGGTCGCGGCCATGGACGACACGAAGGTCCGGTGGCAGCACGTCGCGCTCCTGATCGTCATGACGCTCGCCGTGACGATCGACGTCATGAAGCCGACGACGTTGTCGTTCGTGGCGCCGGGGGTGGCCAAGGAGTACGGCCTGAGCACCGCGGCCAACCCGCACGCCGGGGTGCCGGTGACCTGGCTGCCGCTCTCCGGGATCGTCGGGACGATGCTCGGCTCGTTCCTGTGGGGCTGGGTCGGCGACCGGATCGGGCGGCGGGCGTCCATCCTGTACGCGGGCATCCTGTTCGTCTCGACGGCGATCTGCGGGGCGATGCCGGGGTTCGTGTGGAACCTGCTGATGTGCCTGCTGATGGGCATCGGTGCGGGCGGGATGCTGCCGATCACCTTCGTGCTCATCGCCGAGATCATCCCCGCGCGCCATCGGGGCTGGCTCGTCCTGCTGATCGGCGGCGACATCGCGGGCGCCTACGCGCTGACCAGCTGGTTGGCCGGTACGTTGATGCCGCTCTACAGCTGGCGGATCATGTGGCTGATCGGGCTGCCTACCGGTCTGCTGCTCATCCTGCTCAACCGGTGGATCCCCGAGTCGCCGCGGTTCCTGCTCGCGGCCGGCCGCACCGCGGACGCCGAGGCGGTCATGCGCCGCTACGGCGCCGCGGTCGTCGAAGAGTCCACTTCGGACGTCGAGGTGACCGGCGCGCGATCGATGTTCCGCGCGCCGCTGCGTGCGCCCACGATCGCGGTGGCCGGCATCGCCGTCGCGGCCGGCCTGCTCACCTACGGGTTCCAGTTCTGGGTGCCGAGCAACCTGCAGCGCCTGGGCATCGGTGAGGTCAACGCCGACTTCATCCTGCGCAACTCGGCGCTGGTCGGGCTGCCGCTCACGCTCCTGGTCGCCCTGCTCTACGGGTTCTGGAACAGCCGCAAGACGATGGTCTGCCTGTGCGCGGTGACCGCGCTGTCGGTGCTGGTGTTCGCCGTGTTCGGCGATTCGCTCACCCACCACGAGGTCGTGCTCTCGGCCGTGCTGGTGCTCCCGCTGGCCGGGATCAGCTCGCTGGTCGCCGCCGTGGTGGCCTACGCCGCCGAGCTCTACCCGACGCACATGCGGGCCAAGGGCGCCGGGTTGGTCGCCGGGCTCACCAAGGCCGGGGGAGTGCTGGTGCTCGCGCTCGTGCTCGCCTCCTTCGCCACCCCGTCCCTGGCGGTCACGGCCCTCATGGGCGCCATCCCGCTGATCGCGGCGGTCATCTTGTTCACCCGGACCGCGCCCGACACCCACCAGCGAAGTCTCGAAGACGTCGCGGTCGCCCTGGAGACGTGAGCACATGCGCCGAAAAGACCTACGTCGTTTCACCGCGGTGTTCCCGGACCTCGCCGAGGCGTTGCGGAACTCGGGCGTGCGGCGGTTGTTGTTCGCCGCCCGGCCGGTCCGGTTCGAGACGGGCACGTCGCTGGTGCAGCGCGGGCAGCTCACCGGCGACCTCTACCTCGTGCTCGACGGGTCGGTGCACCTCACCGCGGACGCCGACCGGACGGCGGTGCTCTGGACGGTCGGGCCGGGTGGTTCGGTCGGCGGGAGCGGCTTCGTCGACCCGGGCGTGGCCGAGCTCTACGCGGTCGCGGCGTCGCCCTGCACGACGCTGTGGTTGCGCCACGACCAGTTCGTCGCCCTCGCGGCGACCGAACCGCGCCTTGTTCAAGCACTGCTGGACTTCCTGGCTGTTGAGCTGTTGCGCTCGCGCGACCGGCTCGCGACCCTGTTCTCGAGACTGCGCATGGAGAACCTCGCATGACCACCGGTATGACGGCCGACCCGGCGGCACTGACCAGGGCGCTCACCACGGCCCGGGCGCTGCTGGCCGAGGCCGCCGAATTCCGCACCGCCGCCCCCGCGGATCTCGACGCGCTCGTGGACGCGCTGCACGTCGAGACGGTCGGTGGCGGCCGCACGCTGACCGAGGACGACGGGCCGCCGGGGGCGGCGTGGCTGGTGCTGGAAGGCGAGCTCATCGCCCTGCAGGACGACCGGGAGATCAGCCACTTCGTGCCCGGCGACTGGGTGGGGGCGGCCGGCCTGCTGACCGACACGGGCGACACGGACGACACGGACGATGCATCCACGATCCGTGCGCTGGCCCCCAGCACCGTCGCCCGGCTGGGTGCCGAGGCCCGCGCGGCCCTCGAGGCGGACCGGCCGGCGTTGCGGATTCCCTTGCGCCGCACGCTGATCCGGGCCCTGGCGGGCGAGGCGCGCCAGCTCGGCCGTCGGGTCAGCGGGCAACTCGGCGGCGCGGGTACCCCGGCCGACCTCGAGGACACCGAACAGGTCGACGTCGTCGTGGTGGGCGGCGGCCCGATCGGGCTGGCCTACGCGATCTGGCTCAAACGTGCGCGCCCGGCCACTCGCATCGTGGTGCTGGACCGCCGGGCGCGGCCCGGCTACAAGGTCGGCGAGAGCACGTTGTCGACCACCGTGCGCAGCCTGCGCTCGCTCGGCTTGTCGCACACCATGTTGCGGCGTCTGTTCGCGAACAAGCTCGGACTCGCCTTCTGGTGGGTGGGCCCGGAGAGCGAGCAGCCGGGCAGCCACATCGACGTGATCGAGATCGAGGAGACGTTCCAGGTCGAGCGCCGGGTGCTCGAGGTCGCGCTGCTGCAGTGCGCGGCCCAGTTGGGCATCGACGTGCGGACCGAGTGGCGGGTCGACGTCACCAGGAGCGCCATCCGCGCGCCACGCAGCACCCTCGTGTGCGAAACACCGGACGGCGAGCACCGGATGAGCGCGGCGGTCGTCTGCGACGCCAGCGGGATGGCGGCGGTGATCCCGCGGGCCCTCGGCCGCTACCGCAAGCCGCCGGACACCATCGACGCCAACTCCTACTTCGGCTACTTCAAGCGGCTCGCGAACGCGGACCTGGACCACTGGGACATCGCGGCGACCCGGCACCTGTGCTTCCCCGAGGGCTGGTGGTGGTTCATCACCGTCTGCAGCTGGGAGCGGATGAGCGACGAGAACCTCGGGGCGATGATCGGCGCGATGTTCGACGAGCTGCCGGCCGAGGACGGCGACGATGTGCCGACCCGCGCCGACTACGCGGCCCGCTTCGACGCCAAGACCGAGGAGATCGTCAGCATCGGCGTGGTGGTCCGCGACGACCTCGACGACAGCAAGCACCTCAAGCCCGAGGACCGGTTCGACCACTGGGTGAAGAAGTACCCCGGCGTGGAGTACATCCTGCGCAACTACGAACGCGTCGAGCAGCCCTATGGCAAGCACCGCTCCATCTCCACGTTCCAGAAGATGTCGCACGACCTCGACACGGCCGCGGGCGACGGCTGGCTCGCCGTCGGCGACTCGGCGTTCTTCGTCAACCCGCTGTTCTCCCCGGGGCTGAACTTCGGCAACGGCACCGCGTACATGGCCGTGCAGGCCACGATCCGCGCGCTCGACACCGCGGACCCCAGCCGCGAGACGTTCCGGTCCTACGAGACCTACATCCGGGCCGTCGGCACGGCGTTGTTGCGCGAGAACGAGATGCTCTACCGCGGCTTCCGCTCGGCGCGCTCGTTCGAGCGGGTGCTGATGCTGAAGTTCTTCTTCGGCATCACCGACATCCTGCCGCGCGGGGACTTCTCGCCGTCGGACCCGTACGCCTACAACCTGCTCGACCCGAGGTTCACCAACACCGTGCAGCAGACCATCGCGATCATGCGCGACGGCGAGGAACGCGGCGAGGACCCGGATGTGACGGCCGAGAAGGTGGCCGCGGTCGTGGATGCGCTCGCCGAGTGGTTGCGTGATCAGCCGGTGGTGAAAGAAGCCCGGATCGGGCGCTACTTCACCCACTACACCGACGACCTGCAGCGGGTCGAGGAGCGGGTGCGGGAACCAGGGGACTTCCGGACCTGGCGCTGCACCGAGTGCCGCTCGTTCGTCGAAGAGACGTTCCACCGCTGCCTGGTGTGCGGATCTCCGGCCCCCGCAAGGAAAGCCTGAGCGCGGCCCTGGCCGGCGAGGGGCGCGGGAAACCGGCGGAGGTGCGGTGGACTACGTGCTGCTGGTCCATGGTCCAAGCTCGGCTGGCGACGAGGTGCCCGCCTGGGCTGCCGCGTTCCTGCGGATTTGCCTGCGGAGCGGGATACCCGTCTCCGGTCAATTGCTGGCGGCGGACTGCATTGCCACTTCGCTTTTGTATAGCAATGGCCGCACGGACATCGTCGATGGTCCAATCGAGCAGACCTCGAGACAGCTCGGTGCGTGCTTCACCGTCGAGTGCCCGCACTTGGACGCGGTCCTGGAGCTGTTGCGCGACGCGCCGATCCTCGAGCAGGGCTCGGTCGAGATCCGCCCGGTGGACCCGGTGTCGCAGCAGATGTGGCTCGCCGGGTAAACCCCACTCACCCGCATGAGGATGATCGTTGGTATGAACGGGTAGAACGGATACCCGAACTCTCCGCATCATCGATTGATCACGGTACAAACGCCTGTCGAAGGCACGCGCCCATTCCTCCCGAACACGCAGGAGCGCAGATGCGGATCCCCACCGAATCGATCGGCAGCATCCCCCGGCCCGAGTACCTGGCCGACGCCATGCGCGAGCACGGCGAAGGCGCGTTGTCCGCCGCCGGACTGGCCGAGGTACAGGCACGGGCGGTCGCCGAGACGATCGCCGCCCTGGAGCAGACCGGCTCCACCGTGCTGACCGACGGCGAACAGGCCAAGCCCAGCTTCGCCACCTACCCGATCGCCGGCATCGAGACGCTGTCGCCGGACGGCGTGGTCATCCCCTTCGCCGACGGCCACACCCGGCAGTTGCCCAGCCTCACCGAAGGCCCGTTCCGTTACCGCACGCGCGCCGACGAGTACCTCATCGCCGCCCGCAAGCACACCAGCCGCCCGATCAAGCAGCCGACGATCGCGCCGTCCGCGCTGAGCCTGCTGTACCCGGCCGACGGGATCGACGGCTACTCCCGCGACCAGTTCCTCGACGACCTCGTGGACGAGGCCGCCGCGGACATCCGCAGGTGCCTGGACGCGGGCGCGGACTCGGTGCAACTCGACTTCACCGAGGGCAGGCTGTCGCTGAAGCTGGATCCGTCCGGCGACCTGCTCCGGTCCTTTGTGGAGCTCAACAACCGGGTCCTCGACCGCTTCACCCCGGACGAGCAGCAGCGGATCGGCGTGCACACCTGTCCCGGTGGCGACCAGGATTCCGTGCACAGCCTGGATGTCGACTACGCCGGCTTGCTGCCGCTGTTGTTCGAGATGCACGCCGGGCGGTTCTACGTCCAGATGGCGAGCGAGACCGAACCGGAACGCGCGCTGTCGGTGATCGCGGACTCGCTGAAGCCCACGCAGCGGGTGTTCGTCGGCGTCATCGACCCGATCGATCCTGCGGTCGAGACGCCCGAGCTCGTGCGGGATCGGATCCTGCAGGCCGCGCGCATCCTGCCCGTGGACCGGCTCGGGACGTGCGACGACTGCGGCTTCGCGCCGTTCGCGGACGACACGTCGACGTCCCGGGAAACGGCGTTCGCCAAGATCAAGGCCAGGGTCGAGGGCACCAGGCTGGCCGAAGCCGAACTCGGCTGACCGGTCACGCGGGCGGCCGGACGGTGGCTTCTTCTTGGGCCTCGGTCCGGCCGCTTTCAGCTGTCTTGGTGCGGGTTGCCTGCTGGTCCATCCCGTCCGGCAAGGAGGCGCGGTAGATCGGCATCGCGGCGCCGGTGGTGATGATCGCGACCAGGACGAGGATGGTGAAGAGGCCTGGGGTGACCATCTGGTACGCCAGCCCGATGTTGATGAAGATCAGGATCATCAGGCCGCGGGCGTTCATCAGGCCGCCGACCGCGGACGCGTAACGCCAGGAGAAGCCCTGCAGGCGCACGACCGACGCGCAGCCGAGGTACTTGCCGACGATGGCCGCGAGGGAGATCACCACGAGCGGCACCCACATGTTGCCACCCGCGCCGAAGCCGGTGAGCTGCGTGTTGAGACCGCTGTAGGCGAAGAACACCGGCAGCAGCAGGATCGAGTTCAGGTCAGTGAGCCGGCTCTGGAGTTCCCGGCGCATCGTCGGCGACTGTGGCATGGCCAGACCGGTGATGAACCCGCCGAACACCGAGAAGATGCCGATGTAGTCGGTGAACCAGCCGGCCGCGATCACCGTGAACAGGATGACGGCCATCGCGTCGCGACCGATGCGGCCATCGCGTTCGACCCGGGCGCCGAGCCGGGCGAACAACCGGCGGCCCACGGTCAGCATCAGCACCGCGAACAGCGCCGCGCCGAGGATCGTGGTCACGGCGTCCATCGGGTCGCCGGCCGTCCCGACGACGATGATCACGGCGAGCAACGCCCACGCGGCCGCATCGTCGATGGCGGCGGCGACGAGAGTCAGGCCGCCGATCGGGGAATTGGCGATGCCGCGTTCCTGCAGAATCCGGGCGAGCATCGGAAATGCGGTGATCGATAGGGCGCCGCCGACGAACAGCATGAATTCCCAAATGGTCGATCCCGCCGGGCTGAGCGAGCTGTAGAACACCGCGGCGGCGGCCGAGCCGAGGATGAAGGTCGGCACGATCCCGGACGCCGCGAGGATCGAGGCCCGCCGGGCGCTCGGACCCGAGATGAGGTGGTGGTCGAGCGACCCGCCGACCAGGAACATGTAGAAGGTCAACCCGATGGTGCTCAGGACGTAGAGCACGTTCTTGACGTCAGAAGGGAAAAGGTGGGCCTCGACGGCCGGGGCGAGCGCGCCGAGCAACGGCGGCCCGAGCAGGACGCCGGCCACCATCTCGCCGACCACCCGGGGCTGGCGGACCAGCATGGCCAGGCGTCCGCACGCGGTCGTGGCGGCGAGCACCACAGCGAGCGCGGCGAACACCTTGAGTGCGAATTGGATCTGATTCATTCGGTTCTCCACGAGGCGAATTGCCGCACGGTGCTGTCGGCGTTCAGCGGGAATCGTCGAAGTGGTGCACCGCATGCTCTCACCGGCGTGGTGACCGGAATAGCTGTTCAAATGGACGTACTCGGCGGGCGCGGCCGCGCGCCGGCCAGGGAAAGCACGGCGGCGCCGCCCGTGGCCGCCGCCATCACCAAGAACGCCGCCGGGTAGCCACCGACGAGATCGGCCAGCGCCGCGCCGGCGAACGGCGCGAGCGCCATGGTGATCGTGAGCGGCGCGGAGAGCAGGCCGGTGAGGCGTGCGTAGTGCGCCGCGCCCCACCGGTCGGTGACCGCGGTGGCCTGCAACAGGGTGAACACCCCGCGCACCATGCCCGCGAGGATCGCGGCGCCGATCAGGGTGGCCGCGCTCGTGAACACACCGAGCAGCGCCGTGGTGGCCGCCATCGCCGCGAGGATCAGGAAAGCCCGCCCCCGGGCCGTGGTGCGGCGGGTGAGGGTGGCGTAGCCGAGCCGGCCTGCGACCTGCCCGGCCCCGCCGAGCCCGAGCGCGATGGCGGCGACGCCGGTGCCGACGCCGCGTTCGGCGAGCAGGGGCACGAGGTTGACCACGATGGCGAACGTGGTGAACGCGGCGATGCTGAGGGCGACGGTGAGGACGACGAACGCGCGGCTGCGGGCGATCCGGCCCGGATCGGTCTCGTGCCGCGGTTCGAGCGGCGGGCGCGGTGGCCAAGGCAAGCGCAACCCGAACCAGTGACCGGGAATCGTGACCGCGGCGAGGATCGCGGCGAGCACGAGGTAGGTGTCGCGCCAGTCCAGGTGCGCGGCGAGCCACGCGGTCAGCGGCGCGAAGATCGTGCTGGAGAACCCCGCCGCCAGGGTGAGCGCGGTGAGCGCGCGGACCCGGTTCGGTCCGTGCCAGCGGGTCAGCGCGGCGAACGCGGGCGGGTACAGCACCGCGCCCATCGCCACCCCGGCCAGCAGCCACGCCGCCAGGAACCACGCCAGGTTCTGGGCGCAGGCAACGGTGATGACCGCGGGCACCCCCAGCAGCGAGCCCGCGGTCATCACCCCGCGCGGACCGTTGCGGTCCAGCCACCGCCCGACCGGGATGCCGACCAGCGCGGCGACCAACTGGCTGGCCGACAGGGCCGCGGTGATCGCCGTGGTCGACCAACCGGTGTCGGCGGTGATGTGCGCGGCCAGCACGGGGAAGGCGTAGTAGAGGACGCCCCAGCTGGTGATCTCGGTCGCGCACAACACCACCAGCGCCCGCCGCAACCGGGCCCCGGTGAGCGGGCCCTGGTCGCGCGCGAGGGGACCGGTCGTCACCGGCCGGGCGGCGCGGACAACGTCAGGTCCTGCGGAGCGGGAGCGCCGCAACCGCCACCAGACGTACTTTCGGCCGGCTGGTCGAACAACCCGGCGCCGCCGCACACGCCGGTCTCGGGTAACGCCGGCGCGACCTGTTCGGCCGATGCGCGATCCCCGGCCAGGTCGGCCGCGATCGACCGGACCTGCTCGTAGCCGGTCATCGCGAGGAACGTCGGGGCGCGGCCGTAGCTCTTCATCCCGGCCAGGAAAACACCCGGCTCCGGCTGTGCCAACTCCCTGACCCCGTGCGGGTGGACGGTGCCGCACGAATGCACGTTCGGGTCGATGAGCGGCGCCAGTGCGGTCGGGGCCTGCAACGCCGGATCCAACGCCAGCCGGACCTCTGAGAGCCACGCCAGGTCCGGCCGGAACCCGGTCAGCACCACGACTTCGTCCACCCCGTCGACCCGCGCGCCGTCGGCCGACACCAGGGTCAGCAGCCCGTGGGCGTCCCGGCGCACCTCTTCGGTGCGGAATCCGGTCACCACCCGGATGTGACCGGCGGCGAGCGCGGCCTTGGCCCGCAGGCCGAGCGCGCCGCGGGCCGGGAGCTGGTCGGCCTCGCCGCCGCCGAACACCGCGCCGACCGCCTGCCGGCGCAGCAGCCACGTGAGCCGCGTCGAGGGGTGCCGCTCGGCCAGGCCGGTGAACGCGACGAGAGCGGTCAGCGCCGAGTGCCCGGCCCCGGCCACCACCACGTGCCGACCCGCATACCGGGCGGCGACTTCGGCGTCGGTCAGGTCCGGCACCCGGTAGGCGATCCGGTCGGCCGTGTCGGTTTCGCCGATGGCTGGCGGGCCGTCGGCCCCCAGCGGGTTCGGCGAACCCCACGTCCCCGACGCGTCGATCACGGCACGCGCGGTGACCCGTTCCTCGGCGCGGGTGCCGCGCACGTGCACGGTCAGCGGCTCGGTGTCGCGTCCCGCGTCGACGACCCGGTCGCGGCCGCGGCGCGCGACGCCGACCACCTCGGTGCCGAACCGGACGCGGTCGCCGAGCGCGTCCGCCAAGGGCCGCAAGTACGACCCGGCCCACTCGGCGCCGGTCGGGTAGGTGTCCGCGTCCGGGTGCCGCCAGCCCAGCGGCGCCAGCAGCCGGCGCGCGGCGGGCGCCACCAGGTCGGCCCACCGGGAGAACAGCCGCACGTGGTGCCACTGCGCGACCGCCGCACCAGCCTGCGCCCCGCGCTCGAACACGAGCACCGGAACGCCACGCTCGACCAGCTCGACCGCCGCGGCCAGACCCACCGGGCCGGCACCGATCACCACTACCGGGAGGTCTTCCTCAGCCGTCACGCAGTCCACCTTCCATCGATCAGCTTCGATTGATGGCGGCGAGAGTATCGATGCTGGTCGATGGATGCAAATCAATGAGAATCGATACCCTTGACCCATGTCGATCGCGTTGCCCCAGGTCAAGACCCTGCCCGCCGGTGAGGCCGCCACCTACGCCGAGTGGTTCGCCTGCCTCGCCGAGCCCGTGCGTGTCCGGCTGCTGCACGCCGTCGCGACCAGCCCCAAGGGCATCACGGTCGGCGTGCTCACCCGGATCATCGGCACGAGCCAATCCACCACGTCGCACCACGTGCGCAAGCTCGCCGACGTCGGGTTCGTGCACCTGCGCAAGGAGGGCACGGCGACGATCGTCACGGTCAACGAAGCCTGCTGCTCGGGACTGCCGCACGCCGCCGACGCCGTGATGGGCCTGCTCACCCCGCGCTCTGCCTACCCGGACAACCTGCCCGACGACGTGACGGTGCGGGCGCTGCGGTCCAAGGACTGGCCTGCGGTGCGGCGCATCTACCGCGAGGGCATCGAGACCGGCATCGCCACGTTCGAGACCACGGTGCCCAGCCGGGCGAGCCTTGACGCGAAGTGGCTCCCGGACCACCGCTGGGTCGCCGAACTCGACGGCGAGGTCGTCGGTTGGACCGCGGCCACCCCGGTGTCCACACGCGACTGCTACGCCGGCGTCGCCGAAACGTCGATCTACGTCGCCGGCGGCCACCGTGGTCGTGGCATCGGGAAAGCGTTGCTGCACAAGCAGGTCACCGCCGCCGACGAAGCCGGGATCTGGACGCTGCAGACCGCCATCTTCACCGAGAACCGCGCCAGCATCGCCCTGCACCACTCGGCCGGTTACCGCACGGTCGGCATCCGGGAGCGCATCGCCCAGCTCAACGGCCGCTGGCACGACACCGCCCTCATCGAACGCCGCTCACCCACCTGCTGATCCTTGCTCGACGTGGGGGCCGCTCGCTTGGCCCACACCAGTGCTGGGTCTCGCCAGGGTGGCCTTGAGCGAGTCCGTGAAGTGGGAGGTTTCCGGCGGCGTCCTCGCGGTCATCCCCGCTTGTGACGTCGACGAGTGTTGAGCGCAGGGCCACGCGCATCATGCTGATCGCCATCGGGTTGGGGCTGGTGGCGCTCATCCTGGTGGAGTTGGTGCTCCGGGTGGAGCGGGTGCTGGTCTGGATGGCGATCGCCGCCTTCTTCACCGCGGCGCTGGCCCCGGCGGTGGACTGGGTCCAGCGCCGGATGCCGCGCTGCAAGCGGACCCTGGCCACCCTGCTCGTGTTCGTGTTGATCCTGTTGGTATTCGGTGGGCTGCTCGCCGTGTTCGCGGTGCCGCTGGCCCGCGAGGGCACCCAGTTGGCGAACCAGCTACCGGCCATGGTCGCCGACGCGCGGGCCGGCCGTGGCCCGCTCGGCGGCCTGCTCGACCGCACCCACGCGCTGGACTACCTGCAGCAGAACCAAGAACGCATCAAGCAGTTCGCCATGGGCTTGGGCACTCCGGCGCTGAACCTCCTCCGGGGCCTGGCCACCGGCGTGGTCGCCGCGTTGACGATCTTCGTGCTCTCCTTCCTGGCGGTGCTGCAAGCGCCCAAGCTCGTCGAGGGCACGCTGGCGCTGCTCCCACCGGCCAGCGCCGGACGGTGGCGCGCCGTGGGCCGTGAGTGCGTGCGGACGGTCACGGGCTACGTCACCGGCAACCTGATCATCAGCGTGGTGTGCGGCCTGCTGACCTACCTCGTGCTGAAGATCTTCGGGGTGCCGTTCGCCGGCCTGATCGCCCTGTTCGTCGGCATCGCCGACCTGATCCCGCTGGTGGGCGCGACCCTCGGCGCGATCGTCGCCGCCCTCGCCGCGTTCATCCACTCGGTGCCCGCCGGGATCGCGATCGTCGTGTTCTTCGTCGTCTACCAGCAGGTCGAGAACCACGTGCTGCAGCCGATCGTCTTCGCCCGCACGGTGAAGCTGAACCCGCTGACGGTCATCGTCGCGATCCTGCTGGCCACCGAACTGGCCGGCATCCTCGGCGCGCTGCTCGCGATCCCGGTCGCCGGCATCATCCAGGTCGTGCTCAAGGACGTCTGGCGACACCGCCGCGAGCGCGCCCCCGTCGAGAGCGCCCCTGTCGAGAGCGTCACCGTCGAGAGCACCCCCGGCCAGACCTCAACTCGACCGTCCACTTCGGACGAGCGGGCCGAAGGTGAGCGATTCTCCACCTGACGGGTGGAACTTGACGAAAATTGCCCTTCGAATCGAGGTGTTCCGGTCGTCGTTGCGGGTAGTCGCGGCCCCGAACGACAGCGACGCGGGTGCTGCCACAGCGGCACCCCACCGGAAGGACAGCGACATGACCGAGACATCCGATCCGTTCGCCGTGCCACTCGCGGGCCGGCCCCCGGGTCCGGGACAAGCGAACGAGGGGAAGACCACGCAGGTCGTGCAGTCGGCCAAGGAGTCCGGCGCCGAGGTGGCGCAGACCGCGGCCGAGCAGGTCAAGGCGGTCACGGCCGAGGCGGGCCACGAGCTGCGCGAACTGGTGGACCAGGCCCGCGACCAGCTGCGCGAGCAGGCCGGGAACCAGCAGCGCAAGGTCGTGGACGGCCTGCGCTCGCTGGTCGACGAGTTGCGTGGGATGGCCGACAAGAGTGAGCAGTCGGGCCCGGCCACCCAGATGGTGCGCCAGAGCTCGCACTTCGTCGCCCAGGCCGCGGACTGGCTCGACGAGCGCGAAGCCGGCGACCTGATCGACGAGGTCCGACGGCTGGGCCGCCGCAAGCCCAGTGCGTTCCTCGCCGGTGCGGCCCTGGCCGGCGTCCTCGCCGGGCGCCTGACCCGGGGCGTGACCGACGCGGGCTCCGGCGACGACCGCTCGAGCGACGGAGGTCGTGACCTCGGCGGCGGCCAGCACCGGCTCGCCGCCGACGTGACGAACCCGATTCCCGCACCCCCACCGGTGACCGCCTCCCCGGGAGCGATCGCACCACCGCCGCCGGCCGTCTACCCGGTCGAGCCGTCGGCCACGTACCCGACCGAACCGCCTGTTGCCTACCCGGTCGAGCCCCCGTCCGCGTACCCGCCGGGTGCGGTCGGCGAGCCGGTCTACGGCACCCCCGGAACCGATGTGCCGGTGCGCCGCCCGGGTGACCCCGGAGTGGCGCCATGACCTCGTTCGAAGGACGCCAGGCGGATCTTCCGCCCGGTCCGGTCGCGAATCCGGCGCAACCCCACGAGGACGTGTCGGAGAAGTCGATCGGCGACCTGCTCGGCGAGATCAGTCGCGACCTGTCGGTGCTGATGCGCCAAGAGGTCGAACTGGCCACCGCGGAGATCAAGCAGGAGGTCGCCAAGACGGGCAAGGGCGCGGGCATGCTCGCGGGCGCCGGTTTCGCCGGCTACATGGTGCTGCTGTTCGCCTCGATCGCGTTGTGGGCCGGGCTGTCCAACGTGATCGACGCGGGGTGGTCGGCGCTGATCGTCATGGCGATCTGGGCGGTGATCGCGGTGGTGCTCGGGGTGAGCGGCCGCACGAGGCTGCGCGCCGTGCACCCCAAGCCGGAACGGACGGTCGACACCCTCAAACGGGTTCCCGACGCGCTCAAAGGCCAGTGAGGAGAAGGAAATGACCGAGAAGAGCCCGGAACAGATCCGGCGCGAGATCGATCGGACGCGCGCGGAGTTGAGCAGCGACGTGCAGACGCTGACGGAGAAGGTCAGCCCCGGACGCGCGATGGGTCGGCAGGTGCAGCGCACGCGCAACGCGATGACCAGAGCCAAGGAGCGCGTCATGGGCAGCGACAGCGGATCGAGCGGTGGTGGCTTGGCGTCGGCCAAGGAGAGCATCGCGGATGCGGCGGGGTCGGTGCCCGAGGTCGCGCGGCAGCAGGCCCAGGGGAACCCGATCGCGGCCGGGTTGATCGCGTTCGGCGCGGGGTGGCTGGTGTCGTCGCTGCTGCCCGCGAGCAAGGCGGAGCAGCAGCTCGCCGTGCAGGCCAAGGACAAGGCCGCGGAGGTCGCCCAGCCGGTGATGCAGCAGGCCAAGGCGGCCGGGCAGGATCTGGCGGAGGGCATGAAGGAGCCTGCCCGGCAGGCCGTGGACCAGGTCCGTTCGACCGCGCAGGACGCGGCGGGCACCGTGACCGACCAGGCGAAGCAGTCGGCCGCCGACGTCAGGGACGAGGCCAAGGCCTGACACCGGCCCGTGACCGGAGACGCCGCGACGTGAACGCGTCGCGGCGTCTGCTCGCCAGGCGCTGTCCTGTGGATCTCGGCGCGAACACCGCGACCACGGATCCGCAGGACAGCGCCTAGCGCCAGGGGTCGAGGGCGTGCTTGCCCTGGGTCTGTCCGGCTTCGAGCCGGCGCAGCACCGCCGGTCCTTCGGCCAGGGGGTGGACCAGGGGAGTGCCAGGCGGATAGACGCCTTCGGCGATGAGCAGCTCGAGTTCGGCGAGCACCGACCGGTACAGGGCGGGTGCCTTGGCCGCCAACGCGCCGATGTGCAGGCCCTTGACCTGGACCTGGTGGGTGAACACCAGGTCGTGCGTGGTCAGGGTGGCCTCGCCCGATGCGGCGCCGAACACCACGACCCGTCCGGTGAAGGGTTTGGTGACCGACAGGCTGACCGGGAACGTGGCCTGCCCGACCGACTCCAGGACGAGGTCGACCCCGCCGGTGCGCCGCATGACCTCCGCAGCCAGGTCGGGGTGCGCGCTGTCCAGCACTTCCTCGGCACCGAGCGCCCTGACGGTGTCGTGCTTGCCCGCCGACGCCACGGCGAGCACGCGGGCACCGTAGTGGCGGGCGAGGCGGACCGCGGCCTGGCCCACGCCGCCGGCCGCGGCGTGGACGAGGACCACGTCACCGGTCTCGACCTGGCCCACCGGCTTGAGCGCGGCCAGGGCGGTGGCCCAGTTCAGCACCAGGCCGAGGGCCTCGTCATCGCGCCGGCCGGACGGCACGGGAAGCGCCTGCGCCGCGGGCATCGTCATGTACTGCGCGAAAGCACCGGGACCCGTCCCGATGACGTGGGTGCCGAGCGGAAGCGCATCGTCGACCTCCGGTCCGATGCCCACGATCTCGCCGGCGGCTTCGAAGCCCGCCACGTAGGGCGCCCGCGGGCCGCCGCCGTAGGTCCCACGGCTCTGCATGAGGTCCGCGAAGTTGATCCCGGCGGCGCCCACGCGGATCAGGTACTCGCCGGGTCCCGGCGCGGGCCGGGGGTGCTCAGAGGTGAGGACGAGGTCGTCCGGGCCCTGGTGTGACCGCTGGACGAGTGCTCGCATCGGCCGCGCGGCCTCGGTGGTGTCCATGTGCGCGAAGGTAGAAACCCGACACTTGTGTCAAGGTCAAGCAGGTCACGGTCCGGGATGGCCGGCCGACCGCAGGTAGGCGTCCAGCGCCGCGCGCTGCCCGTCGAGGACGGCGATGCGTGCGGCGAGCCGGTCGCGGTGCTCGCGCACCTCCCGGAGGAACTCGTCGAGCTCGGGCTTGCCGCCGGAGCCGGGCAGCGCTTGCCTGATCAGACGCACGGGCAGCCCGGATTCCAGCAGTGCCCGGATGAGCCGCACCCGGTCCACAGTGGACTGGCAGTAGTCCCGGAACCCGTTGGCGCACCGGCCGGGGACGATCAGGCCCTCGTCCTCGTAGTGCCGCAACGACCGTGCGCTCACCCCGCCCGCCCGGGCCGCTTCGCTGATCCTCACCCCGGCCCCAACGCCGAGCCGCCCGTCGATCTTCCGCCGGCCCTCGGTTGGCGCTTCTTACTCAGCCATGGTAAAAATTACTCATGCGAGTAAAAACGTTCGCCGAGCAGGGGAGACGCGCGCAGATCGTCGCCTCGGCCATCGAGACGATCGCCGAGGTCGGCTACGGGCAGGCTTCGTTCGCGCGGATCGCCGAGCGCGCCGGCCTGTCCAGCACGCGGCTGATCTCGTACCACTTCGACGGCAAGGCCGAGTTGATCGAGCAGGTCGTCGCCGAGGTGTACACGGCGGCCGGTGCTTTCATGGCGCCGCTGGTGGCGGCGGCCAAGACGCCCACCGAGACCCTGGCCGCCTACCTGCGCAGCAACGTCGAGTTCATGCGCACGCACCCGCATCACGTGGTGGCGATCAGCGAGATCCTGCACAACCACCGCGGCGCCGACGGCCACCTGCGCTACTTCGGCGAAACCGGTGGCGAGGACGCCGTCCTGGAGCCCGTGCACGCGGTGCTGCGCGCCGGGCAGGAATCCGGCGAGTTCCGCGAGTTCTCCGTGCCGCACCTGGCGTGGGTGCTGCGCGCCGCCATCGACGACATCGGTTTCCGGTTCGCCGCCGACCCCGGGCTCGATCTCGGCCGCTGCGCCGACGAGCTCGTCGACCTCTTCACCGCCGCGACCCGGAGGACCCCGTGAGCACGGAGCCGCTCGTGACCACCAACCGGAACTGGACCCGCGCGCTGCCGATCAGCACGCTCGTGATCGACGTCGTCGGGCCGCTCGTGGTCTTCTACGGCCTGCGTGCCGCGGGCGCGGGCATGGTGCTGCCCGCCCTGCTCGCCGCCGTCCTGCCGGCGCTGCGCATCCTTTACCTGCTGGTCCGCGGCAAACGCGTGGACCGCCTGGCGATCTTCGGCCTCACCGTGATCGCGCTGACCCTGCTCACCGCGTACGTCGTGGGCGATGCCCGGCTGCTGCTGGCCAAGGACGCGTGGGACGCGGCGCTGATCGGCGTGTTCCTGATCGGCTCGGTGTTCGCCGGCCGGCCGGCGATGCTGACCCTGGGCAAGGCCATCGCGCAGATGAAGGTCGGCGACGCGGGCGCACAGGCGTGGCGGGACCGCTGGGAGCACGACGCCCGGTTCCGCTACGCCATGCGCGTGCACACGATGGTGTTCGGGGTCGCCCTCGCGCTGGACGCCGTGGTGCGTGTGGTGCTCGTGTACGCGGTGCCGTTCGACTGGATCACCCCGGTGCAGAACGGCCAGTGGATCGTGCTGCTGGCGCTGTTGATCTCCTTCCACCTGTATTGGACGAAGCGCCATGACCTTCGAGCCTGACGTCCTGATCGCCGGCGCCGGGCCCACCGGGCTGATGCTGGCGCACGAACTGCAACTGTCCGGTGTGGACACCGTGGTCGTCGAGCGCCTGGCCGAGCGGCCCGGCTGGTCCAAGGCGCTGAACCTGCAGCCGCGCACGGCGGAGCTGCTCGAGCTGCGGGGCCTGCTCGACCGCATGCGCGACGACGTCGTCACCACCTTGCCCGCCGGGCATTTCGCGGGCATGGAGCTGGACTACCGCGAGCTGGACACCACCCAGCCGTGGCAGCTGGGCATCCCGCAGGCCCGGGTGGAGGCGCACCTCGAGGCGGCGCTGGCGTCACCGGTGTGGCGCGAACGGACGGTCGAGGGGTTCGTCCAGGACGACACCGGGGTGACCGTCACCGTGGACGGTTCGCCCGTCCGGGCCCGGTACCTGGTCGGGTGCGACGGCGGGCGCAGCACGGTGCGCAAGCGTGCGGGCGTGCCCTTTCCCGGACGGGACGGGCGGGTCAGCGGTGTGGTCGCCGACGTGGTGCTCGCCGACGGGCCGACCGGCGACTGGACGTTGCCCGCGCTCGGTACCGGACCGATGACCGTGCTGCCGTTGGGCGACGGCGCGCACCGGGTGCTGATCGCGGGCGCCGAGCAGCAGGTGCCCCGCGACACGCCGATCACCGACGACGAGGTGCGCCGCGGGCTGGGCGAGGCGCACGAACTGGTGTCGGTTCGCTGGGCGTCCCGGTTCACCGACGCGACGCGGCTCGTCGAGCGCTACCGCGAGGGCCGCGTGCTGTTCGCCGGCGACGCGGCGCACATCCACCTGCCCGCGGGCGGGCAAGGGCTGAACCTCGGCCTGCAGGAAGCCGTGAACCTCGGCTGGAAGCTGGCGGCCACGGTGCGGGGCTGGGCACCGGACGGGTTGCTGGACACCTACAACGCCGAGCGCCACCCGGTCGCCGCGCGCGTCCTCGCGGCCGCGCAAGCGCAAGGCGTCCTGATGGTGCCGGACCCGGACGTCGTGGCCCTGCGCGGTGTGGTCGAGGAGCTGATCCGAGCCGCGGGACCGGCGATGGCCGAACGCGTGGCGGGTCTCGACGTCCGCTACCCGATCGGTGGTTCGCACCCGCTGACCGGCAGGAGACTGCCGCCGGTGGACCGGATCAGCGTCACCGGCCCGGGCCTGGGGGCCGGGCGAGGTGTCCTGATCGGGCCGTCGCCGGTGCCGCGGGGGTGGGAGGACCGGGTGGACCACGCCAAGACCAACGCCGCACTGCCCGCTGTGCTCGTGCGTCCCGACGCGCACATCGCGTGGGTCGAGGGGGACGGGCCGCTGACGGAGGCGTTGGCCAGGTGGTTCGGCGGCCCGGTGACCTGATCGGACCGTCCACTGGGGACGGCAGGAAATCGCGTCTTCCTGCCACTTCCAACGTATAGCGCACCCCGGGTCTTGCGGCAAGACCCGGGGTGTGCCGCAGAATCGCGGGCTGGACCAGATGGGGGATGGTGAACTGATGGGCAGCTACGTGCTCGATCTGCGGGAGATCGACCAGACGCAGGTCGCGATCGTCGGAGGCAAAGGCGCGCACCTGGGCGAGCTCGCGCGGATCGACGGTGTCCGCGTGCCGGCCGGTTTCTGCGTGACGACGGACGCGTTCCGGCGGATCGTGGCCGACACGTCGTCGATCGGCGACCGGCTGGATCGGCTGGCCGGCCTGGATCCGGGCGACCGGGACGCGATCCGCACGCTCAGCGCGGAAGTCCGGCAGGCCGTCGAAGGGATCACCATCCCGGACGACCTGGCGGCGGAGATCACCGGCGCGCTCGACCGGCTCGGTGCGGGGATTCCCTGTGCTGTCCGGTCGAGTGCGACGGCGGAGGACCTGCCGGGGACCTCGTTCGCCGGCCAGCAGGACACGTACCTGAACGTCGTCGGGCCGGCGGCGGTCCTCGAGCACATCGGCCGCTGCTGGGCGTCGTTGTTCACCGAACGAGCCGTGACCTACCGGCTGCGCAACGGTTTCGACCACCGCAAGGTGCACATGGCCGTGGTCGTGCAGCGGATGGTGTTCCCGCGGGCGTCCGGGGTCCTCTTCACGGCCGACCCCGTCACGTCCAACCGGAAGACCACCTGTGTGGAGGCCACTTTCGGGCTCGGCGAGGCCCTGGTCTCCGGCTTGGTCAACGCCGACGTCTACCAGGTGCGCGATGAGGGCATCGTCGCCAGGACGATCGCCACCAAGCAGCTGGCCACCCGCGCCCTACCGGGCGGCGGAACCGAAGAACAGCCGGTCGAGGTGGCGCGGCAGGACGAGCCGGCGCTGACCGACGCGCAGGTGGTGGCGCTCGCCCGGCTGGGCCGGCGGATCGAAGCCCACTTCGGCCGCCCCCAGGACATCGAGTGGTGCCTGGCCGAGGACGGCTTCCAGGTCGTGCAGAGCCGGCCGATCACCACGCTGTTCCCGGTCCCGGAGACCGAGGACGGAGCCAACCACGTCTACGTCTCGGTCGGGCACCAGCAGATGATGACCGACGCCATGACGCCCCTGGGGCTTTCCGTGTGGCAGCTGACCACCCCGCGCCCCATGGCCGAGGCCGGCGGGCGCCTGTTCGTCGACGTCACCCGGCACCTGGCGGCGCCGACGAGCCGAGCCGGCCTGCTGGAGGTCTCGGGCAAGTCCGATCCGCTGATGAGGGACGCGCTGCAGACCGTCCTCGACCGAGACGGCTTCATCCCCTCGGTGCCCGACGACGGTTCCGGCGAGCGGGTCGCCGGGGCCACGCCGGCCACGATCGAAACGGATCCGGACGTCGTCACCGAGCTCATCGAACGCAGCGAAGCGTCCATTGCCGCGCTCGAACGGGACATCCGGTCGAAGTCGGGGCCGGAGCTGCTGGAGTTCATCCTGGCGGACTTCCAGGAATTGCGGCGGATCCTGTTCGACCCGCGCAGCCACCAGGTGATCGCGGCGGGCATGCAGGCGGCGTGGTGGCTCAACGAGCACCTGCGGTACTGGCTGGGGGAGAAGGACGCCGCCGACACACTCACCTTGTCCGTGCCCCACAACGTGACGGCCGAGATGGGGCTGGCCCTGCTCGACGTCGCCGACGTGATCCGCCCGCACCCGGGAGTCGTCGAGTTCCTGCGCGATGTCGACGACGACGGCTTCCTGGACAAGCTGCCCGAGTTCGAGGGCGGCACGGAGGCCCGCGACGCCATCGTCGCCTACCTGGACAAGTACGGGATGCGCTGCGTCGGGGAGATCGACATCACCCGGCTGCGGTGGCGCGAGCGACCCACCACGCTGCTGCCGATGCTGTTGTCCAACATCAGGAACTTCGAGCCGGGCGCCGGTGCGCGCCGCTTCGAGCAAGGGCGGCAGCAGGCGTGGGCGAAGGAGCAGGAAGTGTTGGCACGTCTGCGAAAGCGACCGGACGGCGAGCAGGAGGCCGAGCAAGTCAAGCGGATGATCGATCGCGTCCGGACGTTCGCCGGGTACCGGGAGTACCCGAAATACGGCATGATCAGCCGCTATTTCGTGTACAAGCAGGCCTTGCTGGCCGAGGCCGGGCGCCTGGTGCGGGCCGGTGTCCTCGGCGACGAGGAAGACATCTTCTTCCTGAGGTTCGAGGAACTGCGCGAAGTGGTGCGTACCAACCAGGTCGACGGCGAGCTCATCGAACGGCGCCGGGAAGAGTTCCGCTCGTACCAGGCCCTCACCCCGCCCCGCGTGCTCACCTCGGACGGCGAGGCCATCGCCGGGGCGTACCACCGCGACGACCTGCCGCCCGGTGCGCTGGTCGGCCTGCCGGTGTCCGCGGGTGTCGTCGAGGGCCGGGCCCGGGTCGTCCTGGACATGGCCGACGCCGACCTCGAGCCGGGAGACATCCTCGTCACGGCCCACACCGACCCCAGTTGGTCACCCCTGTTCGTCGCGATCGCCGGGCTGGTGACGGAGGTCGGCGGCATGATGACCCACGGTGCGGTGATCGCGCGCGAGTACGGCCTGCCCGCCGTCGTCGGGGTGGACCACGCCACGCGGGTGATCGAGGATGGCCAACGCATCCGCGTGCACGGCACCGACGGCTACGTCGAAATCCTTGCCCCGTAAGCAATTCAGCCGTGTGCGGCCCACGCGGCCTTGACCACCTCGGGCTCGGTGAGGAGGTCGACCGCTGTGTGGGCCAGGGCTTGGGCCGCCGCGAGGGCGACCGACCGGCCGGTGGGACTGGCGGCCGCGGCGGCGAATTCCGGGGTGTGGTCGGACTTGTCGGGTCCGGTGATCGCGACGAAGGGGTGGATGGCCGGCACGGCGGCGCTGACGTTGCCGATGTCGGAGGAACCCAGGTACACCCCCGGTTCCGGCTCGGTCATGACGATGCCGTGCGGCTCGATGTGCCGGGTGAACAACGCGTCGAGCACCTCGTTGCGGTGGAAGTGCGCGTAAGGGGCGCGGACCAGGCGCACGTCCGCCCGGGTGTCGGTGGCTCGCGCGGTGTGGTGCGCCAGGTCGGTCACCTGCGCGATGAGGTCGTGCAGGGCCGAGGTGGTGAGGCTGCGCAGGCCGAAGCGGCCTTCGGCCAGGTCCGGGACGATGTTGGTGGCCGTGCCGCCGCGGGTGATGATGCCCTGGACGTGACCGCCGGCCGGCAGGCGTTGCCGCAGCACGGAAATGCTGTTGAACACCTGGATGAGCGCGGCGAGCGCGTCCCGGCCCTCGGTCGGGTTGCCCGTCGGGTGCGCGGCCCGGCCGTGCACCGTGACCTCGAGTTCGGCTTGGGCGGTGAGCGGCGCCCACGACCAGTTCTGGGTACCGGGGTGGAACATCAGTGCCGCGTCCACGCCGGCGAACAGCCCGGCGTCCAGCTCGGTGATCTTGCCGCCGCCGCCCTCCTCCGCCGGCGAGCCGATCACCAGCACCGAACCGGTGACCTCGCCGAGCACCGGTCGCACGCCCAGCGCGGCCCCGAGACCGGCCGCCGCGATGAGGTTGTGCCCGCAGGCGTGACCGAGGCCGGGCAGCGCGTCGTATTCGAGCAGCAGTGCCACGCGGGGCGAGCCGGACCCGGCTTCGCCCGTGAAGGCGGTCGGCAGGCCCGCGACCCCGCGGCGCACCTCGAAGCCGTCGGCAGCGAGGGCATCGGTCAGCAGAGCCGCGGCGCGGTGTTCGGCGAAGGCGGTCTCGGGCGCGGCGTGCAACGCCGTCGCCACGTCCCACAGCTGCTCGGTACGAGCGGCGATCGCGGCGGTCACGGCGGCATGGATCTCGCTGGTCACGGAGAACGTGTACCGCGCCCGGACCGGCCCCAAACAGGCACGATGGTTGCCGGGCTTCGGTTGCGGGCACTCCTCGGGCGCACAGTGGACCCGCGCAGGAGGTAGACAGTGGACCAGACCCGGGCACCGGTGGTGGAGGCGATCAAGGCGTTCCACGAGAACGCCCACCTGGGCTTCCTGCCGCCGGGGCACAAGCAGGGTCGTGGCGTCGACAAGCGCGTGCTGGACGCCTTGGGCGCCGACGTGTTCGCCTCGGACATCATCATGATGGGCGGCCTGGACGACCGGGTGATGAGCGGACAGGTGCTCAGCGAGGCCGAGCAGTTGATGGCCGAGGCGGTCGACGCCGACAACGCGTCGTTCTCCACCTGCGGCAGCTCGTTGTCGGTGAAGAGCTCGATGCTCGCCGTGGCCGGACCGGGGGAGAAGCTGCTGGTCTCTCGCAACGCGCACAAGTCGGTCGTCGCCGGGCTGATCCTCAGCGGGGTGGAACCGGTCTGGGTGCACCCGCGCTGGGACGCCGAGCAGCACTTCGCCTACCCGCCGGAGCCCGACGCGGTCGCCGCGGCCTTCGAACGTGAGCCGGACGTCAAGGGCATGCTGTTGATCACCCCGACCGACTACGGCACGTGCGCCGACATCAAGGCCACCGCCCAGCTCTGCCACGACCGCGGCATCCCGCTCATCGTCGACGAGGCCTGGGGCGCGCACCTGCCGTTCCACCCGGACCTGCCGGCCTGGGCCATGGACGCCGGCGCGGACCTCTGCGTGACCAGCGTGCACAAGATGGGCGCCGGGCTCGAGCAAGGTTCGGTCTACCACCACCAGGGCGATCTCGTGTCCATGGACGTGCTGTCCGCCCGTGCCGACCTGCTGGACACCACCAGCCCGAACGCCATGATCTACGCCGGGCTCGACGGCTGGCGCAGGCAGATGGTCGAACACGGCCACGAACTGCTCGAGCGGGCCATGCGCCTGGCCCAGCACGTGCGTGACGAGATCAACGCGATGCCCGGGCTGCACGCGCTGACCCGCGACGACCTTGTGGGCCCGGAGCGGGCGTTCGACGCCGATCCCCTCAAAGTCGTGATAGACGTCAGCGGCCTGGGCCGCTCCGGCTACGACGCGAACAAGTGGCTGCGGGAGCACCACCGCATCGACGTCGGGCTGTCGGACCACCGCCGGATGGCCGCGCAGATCACGGTGGCCGACGACGAGGAGACCACCGACCGGCTCCTGCAGGCCCTGCGCGAACTGGTCGACCACACGGACGACCTGCCCGAACCGAAGCCGATCGCCCTGCCCGCGCCCGGCGAGCTCGAACTCGAACAGGTCATGTTGCCCAGGGACGCGTTCTTCGGGCCCGCCGAACAGGTCCCGGCGGCCGAGGCGATCGGGCGCATCTGCGCCGAGACCATCAGCCCGTACCCGCCCGGCGTCCCCGCCCTGCTGCCCGGCGAGATGATCACCAAGCCGGTCGTGGACTACCTGCGCACCGGCGTGGCCGCGGGCATGCTCATCCCCGACTCCTTCGACAAGAAGGTCGAGACGATCCGGGTCGTGGCGAAGTCGTGACGCCCGGCCGGTTCAGGCTCTGACCGCGCGCTGAGCCAGGCCGCGCAGCAGCGGCAGGTACACGTCGTCGACCAGCTCGGCGATCATGTCGCTGGTCAGGACGCCGTTGCACAGCATGGATTCGTTGCGGATCAGGTCCAGCGGCAGCCGAGCGACGCGTGGGGGGACCTCGAACGGGGGCAGCTCGCCCCGCTCGATCGCGCGGCCGACGATGGTGGGGATCGCGGGCATCGCGGTGCGCAGCCGCTCGCGCAGGAGCTCGGCCACCTCCGGGTCGCGGAAGACGTCGCTCATCACGCCCGCGATCACCTCGCTCATCACCGCGTCGTGGCGGATGGTGATCCGGGTGAACAGCGCGACCAAATCCGTTCGCAGCATGCCGGAGTCGGGTATAGGTTGCGGCTGCGGTGCCTGGCGTGCCCACGCGGCGAGCACGAGTTCCGCGCGCCCGGCCCACCGGCGGTAGATCACCGGCTTGCTCGTCCCGGCGCGCGCGGCCACGCCCTCGATCGTGAGCGCGGTGTAGCCCACGTCGTGCAGTTCCGCCCAGGCGGCGTCGAGGATCGCGTGCTCGAGCTCCTCGCCGCGGCGGCGGGTCTTGATCTCGGTCACGAGGCCTCTCAAGATACGTTGCGTTTCTTATATAGTACGAGTACGTTGGTCGCGTTGGATACGGCTCGTTTCTACCATGGGGGATCACTTGCTGAGCCGATTGCTTCGCACCCACCTGCGTCCTTACCGGCGTGAGCTGACGGCGGTCCTCGTGCTGCAGCTCATCGGCACGGTCGCCTCCCTGTACCTGCCCAGCCTCAACGCCGACATCATCGACTTCGGCATCGCACGGGGCGACACGGGCTACATCATGTCCACCGGCGGCTGGATGCTGACGGTGACGCTGGTCCAGGTCCTCTGCTCGGTCGGCGCCGTCTACTTCGGATCGCGCACCGCGATGGGCTTCGGGCGCGACGTCCGGGCCGCGGTGTTCCACCGGGTCGGCGGGTTCTCCGCCCGCGAGGTCAGCACGTTCGGCCCGCCGTCGCTGATCACCCGCACCACCAACGACGTGCAGCAGGTGCAGCTGCTGGTGGTCATGTTCTGCACCATGGCCGTCACGGCACCGATCATGTGCGTGGCCGGGGTGATCATGGCGTTGCGCGAGGACGTCGGCCTGTCGTGGCTGTTGCTGGTCTGCGTGCCGGTGCTGGCGGCCTGCATCGGGCTGATCGTGATCCGGATGGTGCCGCAGTTCCGCCTGATGCAGACCCGCATCGACGACGTGAACCGGGTGCTGCGCGAGCAGCTGTCGGGCATCCGCGTCGTGCGGGCCTTCGTCCGCGAGCCCGCCGAGGTGGCGCGGTTCGCCGATGCCAACACCCGGCTCACCGACACCGCACTGCGCGTCGGCCGCCTGCAGGCGCTGATCTTCCCCACGGTGATGCTGATCCTCAACGCCTCGAGCATCGCGGTGCTGTGGTTCGGTGCGCACCGGGTGGACGCCGGCGAGATGCAGATCGGCGCGCTCACCGCGTTCCTGAACTACCTGCTGCAGATCCTGATGTCGGTGATGATGGCGACCTTCATCTCGATGCTGATCCCGCGCGCAGCCGTCTGCGCCGAGCGCATCAACGAGGTGCTGGACACCGAGTCGTCGGTGACCCCACCGGCCACGCCGGTGCGCGAGCTGCCCGGGCACGCCGAACTGGAGCTGCGCGGGGTGGAGTTCCGCTACCCGGGCGCGGTCGACCCGGTGCTGCGGGACATCTCCCTGCGCGCCACCGGCGGGCAGACGACAGCGATCATCGGCAGCACCGGCGCGGGCAAGTCGACGCTGCTCTCGCTGGTGCCGCGGCTGATCGACGTCACCGGCGGGCAACTGCTCGTCGACGGCGTCGACGTGCGCGAGGTCGACCCGGACCTGCTGCGTGAGCGGATCGGCCTCGTGCCGCAACAGGCCTACCTGTTCTCCGGCACGGTCGCGAGCAACCTGCGCTACGGCAAGCCGGACGCCACCGACGACGAACTGTGGGAGGCGCTGACGGTCGCGCAGGCCAAGGAATTCGTCGAGGCCATGCCCGGTGGGCTCGACGCGCCGATCGCGCAGGGTGGCACGAACGTCTCGGGTGGACAGCGACAACGGTTGTCCATCGCGCGGGCCTTGGTCCGCCGCCCGGAGATCTACCTGTTCGACGACGCCTTCTCCGCGCTCGACCTCGCGACGGACGCGGCATTGCGGGCCGCGCTTCGCCCGCAGGTCCGCGACGCCGCGGTGGTCATCGTGGCCCAGCGCGTGTCCACCATCATCGACGCCGACCAGATCATCGTGCTGGACAACGGATCCGTCGTCGGCGCGGGCACCCACCGAGAACTGCTCGACACGTGCCCGACCTACGTCGAGATCGTCGAGTCCCAGCTGACCCCGGAGCAGGCCGCATGAGCACCCAAACGCAAGCCCGGCCGCGTCCGATGGCCGGCCGGGGCTTCCCCGGCATGAACGCGGGACCGGTCGAGAAGCCCAAGAACTTCGGGCCTTCGGCCAAGCGCCTGGCCCGGCGGCTGCACCCCGAGCGGTTCACGTTCGCGGCGGTCGTCGTCCTCGGCGTGATCAGCGTCGGCTTCTCCGTGGCCGGCCCCAAGGTCCTCGGCCACGCCACCGACATCATCTTCGACGGCGTCCTCCCGCGGTTGAAGCACATCCCGGGCGCCGGCATCGCCTTCGGCGCGCTCGCCACGACCCTGACCTGGGTGCTCGCGCTGTACGTGATCTCGTCGGTCTTCGGTTTCCTGCAGGGCCGGCTGCTCAACCGGGTGGTGCAGCGGGTGGTCTACCGGCTGCGCGAGGACGTCGAGGCGAAGCTGCACCGGCTCCCGTTGCGGTACTTCGACGGCCAGCCCCGCGGTGAGCTGCTTTCCCGCGTCACCAACGACATCGACAACATCTCGACCACGCTGCAGCAGACGCTGAGCCAGCTGCTGATCTCCGGGCTGACGGTGATCGGCGTGATCGTCATGATGTTCACGATCTCGCCGCTGCTCGCGGTCATCGCGTTGTGCGTGATCCCGTTGTCGTTCTTCATCACCGCCCAGGTCGGCAAGCGGGCGCAGAAGAAGTTCATCGCGCAGTGGCGCCAGACCGGCGCGCTCAACGCCCACATCGAGGAGTCGTTCACCGGCCACCATCTGGTGAAGGTGTTCGGCCGCGAGCGCGAGGCGGAGGAGGAGTTCCGCCGCCGCAACGACGAGCTGTTCGAGTCGGCGGCCGGGGCGCAGTTCGTCTCGGGGCTGATCATGCCGTCGATGATGTTCCTGTCGAACCTGTCCTATGTGGTCGTCGCGGTGGTCGGCGGGCTGCGGATCACCAGCGGCACCATGACGCTGGGGGAGGTGCAGGCGTTCATCCAGTACTCGCGCCAGTTCACCCAGCCGCTGACCCAGATGGCGTCGATGGCCAACCTGATGCAGTCCGGCGTCGCCTCGGCCGAGCGGGTGTTCGAGCTGCTCGACGCCGAGGAGCAGGAGCCCGACCCGGCCGACGCCACGCTGCCCGCGCAGCCCCGCGGCCGGGTGGAGTTCGAGCACGTGTCGTTCTCCTACACCCCGGAACAGCCGCTGATCGCCGACCTGTCGCTGGTGGCCGAGCCCGGCCACACGGTGGCGATCGTCGGACCGACCGGGGCGGGGAAGACCACGCTGGTCAACCTGATCATGCGGTTCTACGAGCTGGACGCGGGCCGGATCACGCTGGACGGCGTGGACATCACCGCGCTGCGCCGCGAGGACCTGCGCTCGCAGGTCGGCATGGTGCTGCAGGACGCCTGGCTCTTCGGCGGCACGATCCGGGACAACATCGCCTACGGCAAGCCGGACGCGACCTTCGAGGAGATCGAGGCGGCCGCGCGGGCGACCCACGTGGACCACTTCGTGCGTGCGCTGCCCGACGGCTACGACACGGTGATCGACGAAGAGGGCACGAACATCAGCGCCGGTCAGAAGCAGCTGCTGACCATCGCGCGGGCGTTCCTGGCCGGCCCGTCACTGCTGATCCTCGACGAGGCGACCAGCTCGGTCGACACCCGCACTGAACTGCTGGTGCAGCACGCGATGGCGGCGCTGCGCTCCTCGCGCACGAGTTTCGTGATCGCGCACCGGCTCTCCACCATCCGCGACGCGGACCTGATCCTGGTGATGGAGTCCGGGCGCATCGTGGAGCAGGGCACGCACGAGGAACTGCTCGCCACGCGTGGGGCCTACCACCGCCTCTACTCGGCCCAGTTCGCCGCGGCGGTCGAGGCGTGAGCCGCCGGGTTCACTTCCTCGCGGCGCTCGCGATCAGGTCCACCTGGCCGACGTCGGGGTTGCACGGGAACAGGATCAGCTCGTCGCAGCCGTGCTCGGCGAAGGCGCCGACCGCGTCGGCGACCTGCTGCGGCGAGGTCAGCGCACCGGCGGCGACCCGCTCGGCGTACTCGCCGGCGAAGGCGTAGTAGTCACCGAGGTAGGAGCGGGCGTGGGCCTCGGCGTCGTCGCCGAGGCTCACGTAGGTGATCGCGACCAGGCGGGGCCGGCCATCCCGGCCGGCCTCCTGCCAGGCCTGGCGCGCTTGCTCGGCGCCCTGGGCGAACGCGTCCGGACCGCCGCCACCGGCGATCCAGCCCGCGCCGTGCTCGGTCATCCGCCGGTAGGCGGCGGGGGCGGTGCCGCCGATCAGCAGCGGCGGGCCACCGGCCTGGACCGGGGTCGGGCCGACGGCGCCGGCGAACCCGCGTTCTTCCCCGGCCCACACCGCGCGCAGCTCGGCGAGCTGGGCGTCGAACTGGCGACCGCGTTCGCCGAACGGGCTCGCCGTCGCCTCGAAGTCGTCCGGTCGCGCCCCGACCGCGATCCCGAGCGTCAGCCGGCCGGCGGCGAAGTTGTCCACTGTGGCCAGTTGCTTGGCCAGCAGCGTGCCGTTGCCCCGGTACGGGCCGATCATGATCGCGGTCGTAAGGCCGATCCGCTCGGTCACCGCGGCCGCGGCGGCCAGGGTCGGGATCGTCTCGAGGTTGCCGTAGACGACGCGGTCGAGCGTGCCCAGGCTCGAGAAGCCCGCCTGCTCGGCCGTCCGGGCCCAGTCGAGGACCTGACGGGCGGTGATGCCGGGGATGGTGGACGGGAGTCCGACGCCGATGTCCATGGCCCCACCGTATGGCGAAGCCCCCGGTCACGCCAGGCAAAGATCAGCAGCCCGGCCGGGCAACGATCAACGGTGGAAGTCCAGCTGGACCTCGGTCACCCACTCGGCCTCGTCGTCGGCGACCTCGAGGTAGAGCTCGCGGGCGGAGCCGGGCTGTAGAAGGCGGTCGGCGGGCCGGTCGGGTGCGCACCGGCCGCGCTCAGCGCACCCAGCACCCGGGAGAACAGGGCCGAGGAGACCGGTCCGATGTCCTCAGGGCGACGATGCGGTTGAGCTGCCGCACCTGGTCCACCGCGTAGTAGCGGTAGCCGGTGCCCGGGTCGACGTGCTGGGGCACGAGCAGCCGATCCCGTCGTAGTGGCGCAGCATCCGCACCGAGACGCGGCCGAGCCGGGCGAAGTCTCCGATGGTCATCATGGCGCCGTCCACAGTGCACTCTGACACGGTGTGAGGGTCAACCCGCGCGACGGGGCGATCAGCCGCCGGCCACGTGGATCGAGAGGACTGCGACGTCGTCGTCGTTCGGGGTGTCGTTGGTGAGCGCGGTGATCACGGCATCGATGCTCGGCCCCGCGGCCGTGAGGGCCTTGGTGAGGTTGGCGACGCCGTCGTCGATGCCGACGTCGCGGCGTTCGACGAGGCCGTCGGTGTAGAAGAACACGGTGTCGCCGGGTCGCAGGACGGTGGCGCGATCGGTGCGGGGCTGGCTGCGCAGCCTCGGGTAACCGAAGAGCAGGTCGATGCCGTGCAGGACCGTGGTGCTGCCGTCGGCGTGCCGGACGACCGGGGGCAGGTGGCCCGCGACGGTCCACACCAGTGACCACGAGCCCGCGCTCTCGAGCGGGCGCAACTGGGCGTGGACCAAGGTGCCGCTGGCCCGGATCTTCGTTGCGGCGCAGGCATCTTCGAGGGCACGGACCATCTCCGACGGGGGCGCGTCCGGACGTTCCCACGTCGCCTGCAACGCCATGCTGCGCACCTGCGACATGAGCCCGGCCGCCTCGATGCCGTGCCCGGCGAGGTCGCCGACGGTGACCGCGACCACCGGACCGGAGTCGGTCGTGAGGTGCACGGCGTCGTACCAGTCGCCGCCGACCTCGTCGTTCACCGCGGACGGCAGGTACCGCGCGGAGATCGTCAGGCCCTCGACCGCAGGCAGGCTCGGCAGCATGGCCCGCTGCAGCTCGTAGGCGACGGTGATCCGCTGTTGCAGGAACCTGGTGCGTTCCACGGCGTGCCCGACGTAGCTGGCCAGCGTGGTGATCACCACCCGCTCGGCGACGTCGACCGTGCGTGGCTCGGTCCAGCCGAACAACAGGGTGCCGATCACGCCGGCGGCCCCGGGAATCGGCGCCGCCACGAGGGACGAGAGGCCGAGTTCGTCGTAGAGGTGGCCGCCTCCGGCCGCGGGGAAGGCAGCACGCAACGCGACCGCGTCCGGGTACACCTGCATCTCGTTGTCGCGGGCGGCGTGCGCGACAGGGGTGTTGGCCGCGAGGCTCGAGTACGCGCTGCCGCGTTCGGGGCCGACGGGCTGGCGGGGGTCGTCGATGCGGTGCAGCCGCGCGGTCACCGGACCGGTTTCCAGCAGCGACAAGCCGACGTACGCGGGCTTGATGTCGCTGGATACCAACTCCGTGACCGCTTGCCGGATCTCGTGCAGGTCGCTGGTGTGGGCCAGGGCCTGCGACGCGGCGAGCAGGAGCTGGTACCGGTCCGCGGCCGCGCGCAGCCGGGTCTCCGCCTCGACCGAGCGGTGCCGCTCGCGGTGCGCGACGTGCGAGGCGATCGACAGCCGCAACGCCATCGAACAGGTGCCGGCGATGTCCTCGAGGGCCGTCAGCTCGGTCGCCGTCCAGTCGCGCGGCGCGGCGTCGAACACGCACAGGGCCCCGATGACGTCGCCCGCCGCATCGGTCAGCGGGAGACCGGCACCGGCGACCGCGCCCACACCGGGTACCGCGAGCGTGTCCCGTGCTTTGCCACCGGTGCTCGCGTCGGCGATGACCACCGGCGCTCCGGTCGTCACCACGTCGTGGCACAACGAACCGGTCAGCGGCCCACGACGGCGTGCGGCCCACGGCTCGGGCAACCCGGCCATCCCCGGGAAGATCCGCTCCTCGCCACGCACGACGGAGACCACCACGACCGGCACCCGCAGCCTTGCCCGGACCTGCTCGGCGATGGCGTCGAACACCGGATCGGGCCGGGCCGCCAGACCGGTGTCGGCGGGCGGACGCGACCGTTCGGCAGCAGCGCTCTCGTCGCTCCCACCTCGGGCCGGTCTGCCATCGTCCGACACGGTTCCCCCGTGGATGCCAAGCGCTGGTTCCTTGTGCCAGCGCCACCGTGCCGGATACTAACCACGAAATCAGGCTTTCTAATCGACTCATTTCTCGCGCCTGTGGGCGGCCTGGTCCGCGAGCGTCGCGTCGAGGACGCAACCGGCCAGCAACAGCGCCCCCAGCACCTGGGACGCGGACAAGGTGTCGCCGAAGACCGCGATGGCCAGCAGCGTGCCGGTGAGCGGTTCGAGCAGGGCCAGGATGGACGCGGTGCTGGCCGGTGCGTCGCGCAGCCCGACGGCGAACAGCGAGTACGCCAGGGCGGTGGGCACGGTGGCGAGCAGGACCAGCAAACCCGCGCTGAGCGCCGTGACCGGGAACGTCAGGGAATGCCACGTCCCGAACGGCGCGCTCACCGCGGCGATGAGCACCCCGCCGACCAGGAAGCCGTAGCCGGTGACGGTGGGTTGCGCGACGTGGGCCAGCGGCCGGCGGCCGAGCAGGGTGAACAGGGCGAACGCCAGCCCGGCCGCGGCCGCGAACGCCGCCGCGAGCAGGTTGGCCGCCAGGGACGTTCCGGCCGAGGGCACGCCGACCAGCGCCACCAGCCCGAGAACCCCGACGACGACCCGGCGGATCACCCCGGCCGCGGGCCGGGTGCGGGCCATCGCCGCTTCGGCGACCGCCACGAACACCGGCGCCGACCCGATGGTGATCAAGGTGGCGGTGCTGACCGAGCCGACCGCGGTCGCGGCGAAGTAGAAGGTCTGGAACACGGCGGAAAGACCGGCCACGGCGAGGATCCGCAGCCAGACCACCCGGTGGCGGGGGAGTGGCGCGCGCCGCAGCGCCAACGCGAGGACCAGCAGCCCGCCACCGCACCCGAGGCGGTCGGCGGCGACGACCGCGGCGGAGAGCCCGGTGGCATCGGCCAGGGCCTGACCGGTGACACCACCGGCGCCCCAGCAGATCCCGGCGGCGGACAGGCAGACAGTGGAATGGCGCACACGAAAAGCAGGCAAGACCATGTGGATGCTCCAGCGACGAGGGAATGGGTCGCGAAGCGGGGCCGAGCCACAGAACACCGGAACGCCGCGGCGTGTGAAGGCGCGCGCTCACCGCCGGAAACAGCTCCGGCTCTGGGATGCGTCAGGCGACAACCCCGCTAGGAGCGGGGCGGCGGGGTGATGATCGGCCGTCGGTGCACGAGCGCCAAGCTATCACCGCCGCCCGGACGGCAGCGACCGTGAAACCCGGGCACCGCGAAACCCAGACAGTGGACGGATTCCGGAGCCCGGACGAGACGGTGGCGCGTTCTCGTGAAGGAAAGCGCGTGGGTGACGCCATCGATGCAATCGCGGGGCCTGAGCTGTCTACCTCCTGACACACCTCAGTAGTGGCAAGGAGAAAACGCGATGAGCGCCAAGATCATCCAATATCGGACCCGCCGGGAAGCGGCCGCCGAGAACCGCCGCCTGGTCGAGGCGGTCCTGCGGGAGGCCGCGCAGGTGGCGGACATCCAGTACGCGGCCTTCCAACAGGACGACGGGGTCACGTTCGTGCACATCGTCAGCCAGGGTTCGGCGCAGTTGACCGGACTCGCCTCGTTCGCCGAGTTCCAGCGGGACTTCGACTCCCGAGTCGAGCCGGGCAGCCGCACCACCACCACGGTGGACGTCCTCGGCCTGGCCGTGGCACCTACCCCGGCAGCCGCTCCGGGAGCCTGAACGCCGGGAACAGCGCCGGGTCGAGGAAGACCACGATCCGGGCCAGCACGCCGTCGACGCCATCCACGGCCTCCAGGACGTGGATGGCGTGGGCGGTGAACGAGCCGTCGGCGGCCTGGCTGTAGCTGCCCACCGCGGGGAAACCGTTCGCGCTGGTGGGCAGCGCCCGGCGTGGTGTGGTGAAGACGCGGCGGGTGTGGTGGTCGAGAACGGCGTCGCGGCTGTGGAACCACACCACGAACGGCGGCATCTGGTACTCGACGTCCGTGCGCAGCAACCGGGCCAAGCCCGCCGTGTCTCCGTCCTCGAAGGCCTTCAGGTAGCGGCGCAGGACCTCCTCGTCGAGCCCCGGATCCCGGGTGACCTCGTCCTCGACCGGGGTGTCGGCGGCCAGGGTGGCGCGGGCCCGCTGCAACGCGCTGCGTGCCGCGGCGGTCGTCATGCCCAGCGATTCGGCCGCCTCCTGCACGCGGAAGCTCGCCACGTCGACGAGCATGAGCACGGCCCGCTGCCGTGGTGGCAACCGCTGGAACGCGGCCACCACGGCGAGGCGGGTGCTCGCCCGCAGGGCCGCCAGCTCGGCCGGGTCCGCACCGGTGGTCGGCAGCGGTCCCAGCCACGGCACCGACTCGATCTTGGTCAGGGCCGTGACGGCGTCCGTCCCGGCGCCCAGCCCCGAAGGCAGAACCCGTCGCTGCGCGCTCTTGAGCACGTTCAGGCACGCGTTGGTGGCGATCCGGTACAGCCAGGTCCGCAGCGACGCGCGGCCGTGGAAGCCGTCGTAGGCCTGCCATGCCCGCAGCATCGTGTCCTGCACCAGGTCCTCGGCGTCCTGGCTGGAACCCAGCAGCCGGTAGCAGTGGGCGAGCAACTCCCGCCGGTACGGGTTCGCGAGTTGCCAGAAGTTCTCGTCGGGCATGGGGTCCTCTCCGCTAGGGTCCATTGTTCAGACAATCGAGCGGCCCCGGATGCGTCGCTCTGCCTACCCTTGTCGCCATGAGCGGGTTGCCGTTGGACGGGGTCACGGTCGTCTCCTGCGAGCAGGCGGTGGCCGCGCCCTTCGCCACCCGGCACCTGGCCGACCTGGGCGCACGGGTGATCAAGGTCGAACGCCCGGACGGCGGCGACTTCGCGCGCCGCTACGACGAGACGGTGCGCGGGCTGTCCAGCCACTTCGTCTGGCTCAACCGGTCCAAGGAGAGCCTGGCACTGGACCTGAAGAGCCCGGCGGCGCCGGAGGTGATGGCGCGGCTGCTCGAGCGTGCCGACGTGTTCGTGCAGAACTTCGCGCCGGGCGCGGCCGAGCGGCTCGGGCTCGGCGCGGCGCGGCTGCGGGCGCGCTACCCGCGCCTGATCACGTGCTCGATCTCCGGGTACGGCTCGGCCGGTCCGTACCGCGACGCCAAGGCGTACGACCTGCTCATCCAGGCGGAGGCGGGCCTGCTCTCGGTGACCGGGACCGAGGACGCGCCGGCCAAGAGCGGCATCCCGGCCGCGGACATCGGCGCGGGCACGTACGCGTTCTCCGGGATCCTCGCCGCGCTGTACGAACGCGAGCGGACCGGCGTGGGCACCGACATCGAGGTGAGCTTGTTCGACTCGCTGGTCGAGTGGATGGGCTACCCGCTCGCGTACACCCGCTACGGCGGCACCGCGCCCGCCCGCTCGGGCGCCGACCACGCCGCGATCGCGCCCTACGGCGTGTTCACCGCGGGCGACGGCACCGAGGTGGTCCTCGCGGTGCAGAACGATCGCGAGTGGGCGTCGTTCTGCACGAAGGTGCTCCACCGCCCGGACCTGGCCGACGACGAACGGTTCCGCGACAACACCCGGCGGATCGCGCACCGCGCGTTGCTGGAGTCGGAGATCGCGGCGGTCCTCGACGGCCTGACCGGCGCCGAATTGGAGCAGCGGCTGGACGACGGGCGGATCGCACACGCGCGCAGGCGCGAGCTCAGCGAGGTGCTCGACCACCCGCAACTGGCCGCGCGTGGCCGGTTCACGACGGTGGCGTCGCCCGCCGGTCCGCTCAGCGCCACCTTGCCCGCGATCACCATGCCCGGCCGCGCGCCGCGCATGGACCCGATCCCGAGCCTGGGCGAGCACACCGAGGCGATCCTGCGCGAGCTGGACCTCGACGGAGCCGACCCACGCTCAGCTCCGGCCCGGTGACCCGCTCAGGGCATAGGCGCTCTCGGTGACCGCCGGTGCCGACCGGCGGGCGGCCACCAGTGCCAAGGCGGCGCCGGTCGTGACGAGGAGCCAGCCCGCCAGGTGCTGGTCCGCCACCACGTCGTGGGGCCAGGGCACCGGCAGGCGGGCCAGGAAGCCTTGCCCGAGCACGTCGTCACGCAGCAAGGTGGACACACCGACGAAGGCGTAGCCGGCCGCGACCGTCAGCAGCGCCGGGCGGGTGGGCCGGGCGAACAGAGCCAGCCCCGCGACCAGTGCCCACGCCAGTGCTCCCGCACGTGCCCAGTGCTGCCCGGCGACGACGTCGAACCCGCCCAGGGTGTACCAGAGCAGCGGCGCGGCGAGCACGGCCGAAGCCGCGAACGCCGGCCGGACAACGGGGGACGGGCGGTTGTGCAGCAGCAGGGCGGGCACCGCGAGGCCGACCAGCACCTGTTGTCCGATGTGGACACTCAGGGAAACGGGCTCGAAACGCCCGATGCCCGAGCAGGTGGCCACGACCAGCAGCGCGCACCCGGCGAACCACGACCACCCGTGACCGCGCCGGACACCCCACATCGCCGCGAGGATCGCGACGACGAGGAACACGAGGTCCGGGCGCCAGTCCGTGACCAGGCGCGCGAGCGACGGCGGATCCGGCACCGGGTAGCCGACGAGCACCTCGATCGGCGACACCCGCGCGTCCGCGGCGGCCGGGGCCGGAGTGCGACCGAGGCCGACCGCGATGCCGACGGTGGCGAGCATGACCAGGACCTCGCAGCCGCCGAGGCGCAACAGCACCCCGGCGCGGCCGTCGTCGAGGGCGGGCACGGCGCGGCGCCGTTGCCAGTAGCCGAACGCGCCGAGCACCACCAGCGCGGCGGCCTTGGCGAGGACCAGCACGCCGTACCGGCTGGTGAACAGCTGGGCCGGCGACAGGCGCAGCCACGCGTTCAGCACGCCGGACGCGGCGACGACCAGCCAGCAGCCGAGCGCGAGCGCGGAGAAGCGCCGCACGGCCGTTGCGGCGTAGTCGCGACGAAGGCCCGCGATCACCAGCACGGCCACCAGGCCGCCGATCCACACCGACGCCGCGGTGATGTGGAGCATGAGGCTGTCGCCGGCCAGGTCGTGCGAGCCGCCGGCCGACGAGTGACCGGCGAGTGCGATCGGCGTGCTGCCGACGACCGCGAGGGCGAACAACGCACGCGCCGGGTAGGCGAGCTTGACGCCGAGCCACACCAGCGCGGCGGCGTGGGCCACGACCAGCCACGCCAGCGCCACCGGCAATCGGCTGACCGCCGGGAGCAGGACCGCGGGGTCGAGCGTGGTGAACAGGGTCCGGTCGAGCGCGTCGGCCGCGGTCAGCGGAACCATGGTGGCGGCCAGCACGGCCCACCAGCCCGCGCACCGCGCCCCGAGGTCCAGCGCCGGGCGACGATCACCCTCTGGCACAAGGAAAGCAGCGGCCAGCAGGGCGCCGACGGTGAGCACGGCGGCGATCTCGGCCAGGGCGCGGATCGCGGGGAGCCCCGCCCGGACGGCGAGCCCCGGGTCGGGCAGCCCGAAGGCCGGGCGCAGGACGGGAAGCGTCAAGCCGACCGCGCAGAGCACGGCCAGGCCGCCGCCGACGGCGACCAAGGGCCAGACGGGGGCGTGGAGACGGCGGTCAGTGGTGGCCATGGCCGTGCTCCGATTGCACTACCTCGAAGGAGGAGATCCGCCAGGTTCCGTCCACAGTGGTCAGATGGACGCGGTCGGTCAGGGTCAGATTGGGGCGTACCAAGGTGACCGTGACGGTCGCCGTGGTGCCGGCGGCTTGCTCGTCACCCAACTGGAAGGCGACGAGCTTGTCCGCGCGGGCCCGGTCGCACAGCTGGTCCACCGTGCCGTACGTGCCGCGGATGGGCTCGGTGAGCAGGTCGAACGCCGTCGGGCAGTCCTTGGCCAGCGCGGCCTGGAAGTAGGAGCGCACGGCGTCCGCCGGTGTGTCGCCGGGGCCCTGCAGCGCCCACACCTCCAGTCCGATCGCCGCGGCGACCACACATGCGGCGGCGATCCTCCGTGTGCGCAAGTTCAACGCGGTCATCCGTGCTTGAACACGATCGTCGTGACGATCCACGGTGTGCTTGCCGCGGTGCCGATCGTCGCGTTCGGACGGCTGCCGAGCGTCACGGGCTGGTCCTCCACGAGGAACTCCATGTCACCGGCGGGCGAGACGTTGACGCGCTGGCTGAACCCGGCACCGGCCGTGAGCGTCCGGCTGAAGCCGGAGTCGGCGTAGAAGCCAACCGCCAGCTCGCCGCCGGCGGTCGTCGCCGCGGTCTGACCGGAGCTCGCCACCGCCGTCGTGCCGGTCGCCGAGACCGACTGGTCGACCACGCCGGTGCCGGCCACGGGGGACAGCCCCGAGTACTCGACCGCGGCCACACCGACGTCGGCCGAGGACGAGACCCGCGCGGTGATCGTGGGTTTGGTGCCGCCGCCGGCCGTGATCGGGGCCGACCACACCGACAGCTCCGTGCCGTCCGGGGCGACCTTCGTGGACAGCCGGGTGTAGGTGTTGCCCGCCGAGTCGGTGACGCCGGTCGCGGTGGCGTTCTCGGTGTTCCACACGCCGACCTCGACCACCATCCGGTCACCCGCGAGCACGGTCGACGGCATGGTCACCGCCCGGGTGGCGCCGAGGCCCCGGCCGCTCGCCTGTTGCACGAACCCGGGGGCCGGGGTCGGTGATGGAGTGACCACAGTGGACGCCGCGGACGGCGGGCTGGTACCGACCGCGTTGGTGGCCGTGACCGTGAACGTGTACGGCGTGCCGTTGGTCAGGCCGGTGACCTGGGTGTTGGTCGCGCCGGCCACCGTGACCGGGCTCTGGGCGACCGAGCCGATGTAGGGCGTCACGGTGTACGACGTGATCGGGCTGCCGCCGTCACCGGGGGCCGACCAGCTCACCGTCGCCGAGGCGTTGCCCGCCACCGCCGTCACGTTCGACGGTGCGGACGGCGCGGTGAGCGAGGGCAGGATGCGCACCTGCGCCGCCACCGACGGCACGCCGTTGCCGTTGACCAGGAACAACATGTACGTCCCGGCGGGTGCGATCGTGCCGCCCGGGGGCGCCTGCACCGACAACGTGGTGCCGTTGCGGGTGAAGCTCAACGGGACGAAGTGCTGGTCCATGTCGCTCTGGTGGGTGTCCGCACCCATCGAGACCAGGTTCACCGCGGTCACCGACGCGGCGTCCGGTGTGGACACCGTCATCGTCGAGCCGTACGCGGCCGACGCGGGTGCCGACGAGATCACCGGCCGGGTGCCGTTGAACAGGTACGGCGGCGAGTAGATCTGCGCGGAGAACTGCCCGGGCCCGCTCGCGCTCACCGTGTGCCCACCACCCGCGACGAGCACGCGGCCGTCGGGCATGAGCAGCGCCGTCTGGTGGTACTGGCGCGGCACGGACATCGACGCGACCGTCGTCCACTTCTCGGTGTCCGGGTTCCAGATCTCGGCGGGCAGCACGCCGTTGTTCACCAGGGTCTGGTCACTGGTCGGGGCGCCGCCGACCGCGAGCACCTGGCCGTCGGGCAACGTGGTGAGGGTGTGGAAGTCGCGCGCGGTGTTCATGGGTGAGGTGTGCCGCCACGCCGGGGTGGCCCCGGTCAGGTCGATCACCGAGGTGCTCGCCTGCGACGGCGTGCCCGAGGAGATCGTCGCCGAGCCGCCGCTGTAGAGGACCTTGCCCGGCCGGTACATCGTGGCCGAGCCGTTGACGACACCGCTGGGCCCGACCGGCGTCCACGTCTGGTTGTCGGCGTCCAGCCAGTACGACACGTCCTCCGACGGGCCGATGGTGAACACCTTGCCGTTCGGCGCGAGCATCGCGAACGGGTACTCGTCCTCGTGCACCTGGGTGGTGCTGATTCCGTTGAGGACGGTCCAGGTGTCGTTGCCCGGGTCGTAGACCTCCGGGTGCTCGGCCCAGGTGTACGCGTCGGCGGAGTTGCCGCTGATGGTCAGGTACCGGCCGTCGGCCAGCTGGGTGAGGCTCGGGTACCAACGCGGGTAGTGCATGTCCGCGCCGCGCTTCCACGTCGAGGTCGCCGGGTCGAAGATCGCGGTGTCCTTGATGCCCAGCTCGCCGGTGGAGACCACGCCGTAGCCGCCGACCGTGAGCACCTTGCCGTCGGGGAGCAGGGCGTTGCCCGAGCAGAAGATGCTGTCCGGCGCGGTGATGCTGGTGAACGTGTTGGCCACCGGGTCCCACAGGTAGGTCGGTTCGGGCTGGTGCCAGCCGTCCCAGAGCAGGTATTTGCCGTTGGTCAGCGCGACCGCGTGCACGGCGACGAACGGCCACGTCATGGTCGCGGACCACTGGCCCTGCGGCGTGCTCGTCGGGGTGACCGGATTGGACGGTGCGGACGCCGGACCGGTGCCGATCGCGTTGGTCGCGGTGACCGTGAAGGTGTAGCCGGTCCCGTTCGTGAGGCCGCTGACTTGTGCGCTCGTCGCCGGTGGCGCGCCGCTGAGCACGGTCGGGGTCTGTGGCGTCGTGCCGATGTAGGGCGTGATCGTGTACGACGTCAGTCCGCTGCCGCCGTTGAACGGCGCGGTCCAGCTCACGGTCGCGGTGCCGTTCCCGGCCTGTGCGGTGACGTTGACCGGGGCGCCGGGTGCCGTCGGTTGGCCGCCGGCCGCGGGTCGCAGCACCACCGTCGCCATCAGCCACGGCACGCCGGAGCCGGTGCCGACCCCGGCGTTGGGCTGCTCGCCCTGGCCGACGACCTTGTCCTCGACCACGAACTCCATGTCCGAGGTGGGGGAGACGTTGCTGCGCTGAGTGAACGCGTTCGCCGCGGTCAGCGTCTTGCCGAAGCCGGAATCGACGTAGAAGCCGAGCGCCAGCTCGTTGCCCGCGGTGGTCGCGGGCGTCGGACCGGAGCTGACCACGCCGGTGCCGCTCGACGTCCCGGTGGCCTGCGCGGACTGGTCGAGCACGGTCGCGTCGGCCACTGTGGACAGGCCGCTGTACTCGACCACGGCGATACCCAGGTCGGCCTTGGCGGTCGGGGTCACGGTGATCGCGGGCTTCGTCCCGCCGCCGAGGGTGACCGGCGCGCTCCAGACGCTGAGTTCGGTGCCGTCGGAGGCGGCGAAGTGGACCAGGCGCGTGTAGGTGTTGCCCGCCGCGTCCTTGACCGTGCCGGCCGTGGCGTGCGCGGAGCTCCAGATGCCCACCTCGACGACGATGCGGTCGCCGGTGGTGACGGCGTTCGGCAGGGTGACGGCCTTGCTCGTGGCGTTGGCGCGCGCGGTGACCTGCTGCACGAAGGACGGTGGCGTGGCCGCGGCGAAGCTGGGTAGACCGAGTGCCACGAGCATCGCCGCGAGCAGGGCGACGAGACCGGCGTGCCGAGATCGGACTGACCGCATGAGCTGCTCCCGCGACGAGTGGCGTTGTCGGGTCTAGATCGACGAGCGCGACGATCTCGTTTCGCTGGGCGGCTCGAAGGTCCCGACCCGGACATGGTCGCCGATTCACGGTCCGATGTGGACGTTGGAGAAAACCTGACGGCCGTCGGGAGTGGTCGGCACGCTCCGGGTCCGAGGACAAGCAGATACGTTGTCGCCCATGAGCATTCCGACGGTGGACGACGACCCGACCCAGCCCTCGGACGACGAGATGCGTGCCCGGCTCGCCGGGGCAGCCGAGTTCACCGTCGTGGTCCTGCGGCGGGGCCCGCGCTACGGCGAGGAAGGCTCTGACGCGATCATCTGGGAACACGGCCGCCGGAACTTCCGGCTCCGGGAGCGCGGGCTGCTGCGCGTCGTCTGCCCGGTCACCGACGACACGGAGGTGTGCGGGCTCGGCATCTTCGCGGCGACGGTCGAGCAGGTGCGGACGATCATGGATGGCGACCCCCGGCATCGGCGCCGGCGTGTTCGTCTACGACGCGCACCCGTGCCGCGGGTTCCCGGGCGACAGCCTCGGCTGAACCCCACCGGCCTCAGTGGGATTCGCGGGCGACCTCGTCGCCGCTGGCGCCGACGAGGAAGTCCAGGTCCGCGCCGGTGTCGGCCTGGCCGACGGTGGCGACGTACAGGCGTTCCCACCCGCGCCGGGGTGCGGCGAAAGCCCTCACCGCCTCCGGTGCGGGTTCGCGCGCGGCGAGTTCACCGTCGGGGAGGTCGACGTCCAGACGGCGGTTGGCCACGTCGAGCACGATCACGTCGCCCGTGCGGACCTTGGCCAGCGGGCCGCCCGCGGCGGCCTCCGGCGCGACGTGCAGAACCACTGTGCCGTAGGCGGTTCCGCTCATCCGCCCGTCGCAGATGCGGACCATGTCCCGCACGCCCTGGGCGAGCAGCTTCGCCGGCAGCGGCAGGTTGGCGACCTCGGGCATCCCGGGATAGCCCTTGGGCCCGCAGCCACGCAGGATCAGCACCGAGTCGGCGGTGACGTCGAGGTCGGGGTCGTCGAGGCGGGCGTGCAGGTCCTCCACCGAGTCGAAGACGACGGCCGGCCCGCGGTGCTGGAGCAACGCGGGCGAGGCGGCGGCCGGTTTGATGACCGCGCCGTCCGGGGCGAGGTTGCCGCGCAGCACGGCGATGCCCGCGTGCGGCTGCAACGGTTGCGCGCGCGGCCGGATCACCTCGCGGTCGTGGACCGGCGCGTCGTCGAGGTAGTCGACGAGCGGGCGGCCGGTGACGGTGAGCGCCGCCGGGTCGAGCAGGTCGCGGAGCTCGGCCAGGACGGCGAGCAGGCCGCCGGCCCGGTAGAGGTCGTCCATCAGGAACCGGCCCGCGGGCTGGAGGTCGACCAGCAACGGCACGGCGGAACCGATGCGGTCGAAGTCGTCCAGGGTCAGGTCGATCCCGAGGCGGCCGGCGATGGCGAGCAGGTGGACGACGGCGTTGGTGGAGCCGCCGAGCGCGGCCAGCGCGACGATCGCGTTGCGGAACGACCCGCGGCTGAGCACCGTGGCCGGGGTGCGACCGGCGTCGACCATCTCGACGGCCAGCACGCCGGTGGCGTGTGCGGCGGCCAGCAGCCGGCTGTCCGGCGCGGGCGTGCCGGCCACGCCGGGCCGGGTCATGCCGAGCACCTCGGCCAGCAGGCCCATCGTGGACGCCGTGCCCATCGTGTTGCAGTGGCCCTTGCTGCGGATCATCGACGACTCCGAGCGGCGGAACTCCTCGGCGGACAGCGTGCCGGCGCGGACCTCCTCGCTCAGCTTCCACACGTCGGTGCCGCAGGCCACCGGCCGGCCGCGGAAGGTGCCGGTGAGCATCGGGCCGCCCGGGACCACGACCGCGGGCAGGCCGACCGAGGCGGCGCCCATGAGCAGGGCGGGGATGGTCTTGTCGCAGCCGCCGAGCAGCACGACGCCGTCGATGGGGTTGGCCCGCAGCATCTCCTCGATCGCCATCGCGGCCATGTTGCGCCAGAGCATCGCCGTGGGTCGCACCTGCGTCTCGCCGAGGGACACCACTGGCAGGTTCAGCGCGACGCCCCCGGCCCGGTGGATGCCGTCGGCGACGCTGCGGGCGACCTCGTTCAGGTGGGCGTTGCAGGGCGTGAGGTCCGAGGCGGTGTTGGCGATGGCGATGTGGGCGCGGCCGTCGAAGGCGTCGTCGGGCAGGCCACGGCGCATCCAGGCGCGGTGGATGTAGCTGTTGCGGTCGTCGGCCGCGTACCACTGCGCGCTTCGTCGGGTGCCCATTGCTTCTATTGTTCGCCACCATGACGGTCGTGCAAGCCCTCGTCCTCACCGGTCCCGGCCAGGCCGAGGTGCGGGCGGTCCCGGCACCGGTCGCCGCCGACGGCGAGGTGGTCATCGACGTGCACCGCGTGGGGGTGTGCGGTACCGACGTGGAGCTCTTCACCGGCGACATGAGTTACCTGCAGTCGGGCATCACGTCGTACCCGATCCGGCCCGGGCACGAGTGGGCCGGGGAAGTCACCGCCGTCGGGCTCGGTGTCGACCCGGCGTGGCTGGGCCGCAAGGTCACCGGGGACACGATGATCGGCTGCGGCCACTGCGAGCGCTGCGCGCTCGGCCGCCACCACGTCTGCGCCGAGCGCCACGAGCTCGGCATCCGCGGCGGGATGGCCGGCGCGCTCGCCGAGCGGCTTGCCCTGCCCGTGCGGGCCCTGCACGCGCTACCGGACACAATGGACGCCACGCTCGGCGCGATGGTCGAGCCGGGCGGCAACGCGCTGCGGTGCGTCGAGGCGGCGCGCACCGGGCCCGGCGACCGGATCCTGGTGCTGGGCACCGGAACCATCGGCCTGCTGGTCGCCCTCTTCGCCCGTGCCCGCGGCGCCGAGGTGCACCTCGTGGGCCGTCAGAACAACGATCTCGAGCTGGCCCGCGCACTGGGCTTCGCCAACGCGTGGACCCGCGAGGTCCTGCCCGCCCGCGCGTGGCACGCGGTCGTGGACGCCACCAACGCGCCGACGATGCCGGCTCTCGCGCTCGACCTGGTCGAGCCGGGCGGCCGGATCGTCTACATCGGACTGGCCGGTGCGCCGAGCACGATCGACACCCGTGAGCTCGCCTTCCGGGACGTCACCGCCGTCGGCATCCTCGGCGGCTCCGCGGGGCTCGACGGGGCCATCGCCGCCTACGCCGACGGCTCGGTCGACCCGCGTCAGCTGGTGGCCGCCACGGTCGCGCTCACCGGGGCCGCCGACGTCCTGCGCGGCAACCGGCCACCCGGCGCCGGTCCGGGCCCCAAGATCCACATCGACCCCCGAACGTGAGCCGGGCAAGGTGTCGATTTGCGAAACGGGCCGCGTCGGCTTCGTGAATTGTCGCGGCGCTGCCGCTCCGTGACGATTTCGTCACCGGCGTCCACCGGGGCCCTGGCTTGCGCTGCCGTTTTGCTGTCTCCACTGAGGACGGCACCAACAGACATGGGATGATTCGATCTTTCCGCTCCCGGTGCGGCGTCAACTGTTTTGCTCCGCGAGACAAAGATCGCCCACCCCCTTGACTCGTCGTACTGGCGGTCTATTTTGTTGAGCTTTGCCGCGGCGACTCGGACGCCGCCCCCTGCCGGTCCCCAGGTGAGGAGTCAGTACACGCATGGCCAGCAATCGAACGGCGTCCGCACCGCCGCGAACCCCGCCACCCAGACCCGCAAGCGGGGCGCTGGACCGGTACTTCCTGATCACCGAGCGCGGATCGACCATGGGTCGCGAAGTCCGCGGTGGCCTGGCGACCTTCTTCGCGATGTCCTACATCGTGGTGCTGAACCCGCTGATCATCGGCACGGTCAAGGACGCCGACGGCAACCTGCTGGGCCATTCGGGTGACGTACCGTCCGCGATCGCGGCGGTCGGCAGCGTGACGTGCCTCGCCGCCGGTCTGCTGACGATCCTTATGGGCGTCGTCGGCCGCTACCCGTTCGCGCTTGCGGTCGGCCTCGGCCTGAACTCGTTCCTCGCCGTCGCGGTCGCCTCGAAGGTGTCGTGGCCCGAGGCGATGGGCCTGGTGCTCATCGAGGGCATCGTCATCACATTGCTGGTGCTGACCAAGGTCCGCACCGCCGTGCTGCACGCCATCCCCGGTGACCTGAAGACCGCGATCAGCGTCGGCATCGGCTTGTTCATCGCGTTCATCGGGTTCGTGGACTCCGGCTTCGTCCGGCGCGTGCCGGACGCGGCGGGCACCACGGTGCCGGTCGGCCTGGGCGTCAACGGCGAACTGTTCGGCGGCCCGATCGTCGTGTTCGTCTTCGGGTTGCTGCTGACCGCCATCCTGGTGATGCGCCGGGTCCGCGGCGCGATCCTCATCGGCATCCTGTCCTCGACGGTGCTCGCGATCATCATCGAGTACGTGTTCAAGCCCGGCCCGTCGGTGGTCAACGGCCAGCACGTGGCCACGGGCTGGTCGCTGAACGTGCCGCGGGTGCCCTCGGACGTGCTGGCCCTGCCGGACCTCGGCCTGATCGGCGACGTCGACCCCTTCGGCGCGTTCGGCCGCATCGGCATCCTGGCCGCGGTGATGATCGTGTTCACCCTGATGCTGTCGGACTTCTTCGACACCATGGGCACGGTGGTCGGGTTGAGCGCCGAGGCCAAGCTGCTCGACAAGGACGGTCAGGTCCCCGGCGTCGGGCGCGTGCTGTTCGTCGACTCCGTGGCCGCGGCGGCCGGTGGTGCGATGTCGACCTCGTCGAACACGACCTACATCGAATCGGCGGCCGGTATCGGTGAGGGCGCGCGGACCGGGTTCGCCAGCGTCGTCACGGGCCTGATGTTCCTGCTGGCCATGTTCGTGGCCCCGCTGGTGTCGGTCGTGCCGTTCGAGGCGGCCACGCCCGCGCTGGTGATCGTCGGCCTCGCGATGATGTCGCAGATCCGCCGGATCGACTTCGCCGATGTGGGCATCGTCGTGCCGTGCCTGCTCACCGCGGTGCTGATGCCCTTCACGTACTCGATCGCGGCCGGCCTCGGTGCCGGGCTCATCTCGTACGTGATCCTCCGGTCGTTCCAGGGCCGGGCGCGCGAGATCCACTTGCTCCTGTGGATCGTGGCAGTACTCTTCGCGCTGTATTTCGCGATACACCCGCTTCGTCAGGCGCTGGGCATCGTGTGACGATAGTCGGCGATGTTCCTCCGACGACGGCGATCTGGAACGGCATGGACCTCTTCGGGATGTACGGCTCGCGTGATGACGCCGAGCACGAGCAGGAGACGACGGAGGACCAGCCGACCGCCGCGAAGGAGCTGAGCCAGGCGCCCGAGGCCGTGCCGGTCGAGGAGGACACGATCCCCCTCGACCTGCGCGGCCTCGGGGCGAGCGATCGCCCCCTCCCCGTTGCCGGGCACGAAAACCCGTCGCAGTTCGAGCGCGCGACGCGCTCGGCCAGCGACGAGCAGGTGCAGCGCTACGTCGACGAGCTGGGTCTGGTCGACGCCCGTCGCCGGCTGGTCCGGCCGTACGCGACCACCGGTGGCCGGACCTACTCGGGCACCGATCTGGGCCTGGAGACCATGATCGCGGTCACCCGCCGGGGCGGCGGCGCGGTCAAGCCGGAACACCGGCAGGTCGCGGGCCTGTGTGGACAGCCGGCCTCGGTGGCCGAGATCGCCGCGCACACGCAACTGCCGATCGGCGCGGCCCGCGTGGTGATCGCCGACATGATCAAGCTCGACCTCGTCCTCATCTGCAGCACCCAGTCCGCCGAGGACGCCCCGTCGGCCGACCTGATGAGCCGCGTGCTGGAAGGCCTGCGTCGCCTCTAGTCCATTGTGGACACTCGTGCGTCCGTTGTGGACGGTCGGCAGGCCGCGATCATCGCGTCGGCGAGCAGATCGGTCGGGTCGAGCAGGTCGCCGGGCGCCGTGGTGTGGCGTGCGGCCAAGGGGAGTTCGGTGCACGCCAGCACGGTCAGCGGCGCGCCGAGTGCGCGCAAGGCGCGGTCCAGGTGCGCGGCCGCCTCGCCGATCGCGTGGCGTTTCACGGCGGCGACGGCCCGATCGACGTCCTGCTGCACGGGCTCCGGTGGGATCAGCAGGTCCACGCCGGGCAAGCGGTCCTGGTAGAGGCGGCTGGCGATGGTGCCGCGGGTACCGAGCAGCGCCACCCGTCCGGTCCGATCACCCAGCGCGGCCGCGGTCTCGGCGACCATGTCCACGAACCGCAGGCCGGTGTCCGCGGCGAGCTTCGGCAGGAAGAAGTGCGCGGTGTGGCAAGGGATCCCGACGACCGTGGCGCCCAGGTCGCGCAGCCGCCGGGCGCCGTCGAGCAGGGCGGGGTAGGGATCGGTGCTGCCGTCGAGCACGGCGGCGACGCGGTCCGGCACCGTCGGGTCGGCCCACACCACCACGCGCAGGTGGTCCTGGTCGCGCACGGCGGGGGTGCGTGCGACGAGCTTGGCGTAGAACTCGGCGGTGGCCGCCGGGCCCATGCCGCCCAGGATGCCGGCGAGCGGTGCGGTCACTGGAACGCTGTCACTGGAACGTGGTGCGGTAGGCGAACAGGCCCACGGCGCCGCCGGTGTGCAGGAACACCACGTTGTCGGTCTCGGCGAACCGGCCCTCGGCGATGCCGCCGAGCAGGCCCGCGAACGCCTTGCCCGAGTAGACCGGGTCGAGCAGGATGCCCTCGGTGCCCGCGAGCAGGTACACGGCGTCGATCATCGACTGGGTGGGGACGCCGTAGCCCTCGCCCACCCAGCGGTCGTCCACCAGCACGTCGTCCCGGCCGACCTGGGTGCCGATCGAGTCGGCCGTGGGTTCGGCCAGCGCGAGCACGGCGTCGATCTGCTTGTGCTCGGTCTGCCGCACGCTGACCCCGAGCACCTTGGCCGGGCTGTGCACCGCCCGCAGGCCCGCGACCAGGCCGGCCTGCGTGCCGGTGCTGCCGGTGGCGTGCACGACCCAGTCGATCGCGACCGGCGCGGCATCCAGTTCCAGGGCGCACCCGACGTAGCCGAGCGCGCCGACCGGGTTGGACCCACCGCCGGGGATCACGTAGGGCTTGCGCCCTTCGGACCGCAGGTCGTCGGCGATCTCCGCCATCGCGGCGTCCATGTCCGCCCCGGCCTGGAACTGGTCCATGATCGTGGCGCCGAGCAGCTGGTCGAGCAGCACGTTGCCGGAGTTCTCGTACTCCTCGTCACGCACCTGCCGCCGCTCGAGCAGCACCCAGGAGTGCATCCCGGCCCGCGCCGCCGCGGCCGCGGTCTGCCGTGCGTGGTTGGACTGGGTGGCGCCCTGGGTGATCAGCGTGTCGGCGCCCTGGGCGATCGCGTCGCCGACGAGGTATTCGAGCTTGCGCGTCTTGTTGCCGCCGGTGGCCAGGCCCGTGCAGTCGTCGCGCTTGATCCAGAGGTTGGGGACCTTGTCGTGGCGGGCGCGCAGTTTCGCGGTCAGCCGGTCCATGGGCTCCAGGGGAGTGGGGAAGTGTCCGAGCGGGAAGCGTGCGAATCGCGCCATCTGTACCACGCACCCCATCGTGCTGACCGGTGCCGCTCCTGTCCAACCACCGGCCAGCGTGGCGCGCCGGACTACATCACGCTGTGCGTGTCGTCCAGCGAGTGCTCGCCGCCGTCGGCGGTGTACTCGGTGTCGGCGTAGCCGTCGCCGTCGGTGTCGACCACGGCGTAGTCGAGCTGCCCGTCGCCGTCGGTGTCCACGGCGACCGCGTCGATCTGCCCGTCGTCGTCGGTGTCGATGGCCACGGTGTCAAGCCGGCCGTCGTCGTCGGTGTCGTACGCGACGCCGTCCGCCGTGCCGTCGCCGTCGAGGTCGACCTGCTGGCCATCGGCAGAGTCGCCGTAGTCGCTGTCGTCGTGCGTGGCGTCCGGGCCGCTGTGGTCGTGGCCGGTCGGGTCGGTGGCGCTGCCGCTGGAGTCGATCGGCGCGGCGCCGTCGGCGGTGTACTCGGTGTCCGGGGTGCCGTCGAAGTCGGTGTCGGCCACCGCGTAGTCGAGTTGCCCGTCGCCGTCGAGGTCCTCGGCCACGACGTCGACCTGACCGTCGCCGTTGGTGTCCACGGCGACCGTGTCGAGCTGCCCGTCTTCGTTGGTGTCGTAGGCGACGCCGTCGGCCCGGCCGTCGCCGTCGAGGTCCACTTCCTGGCCCTGGCCGGTCTGCTCGGTGGTGGTGTCGGTGGTCGTGTCGGTGGCGCCCGGCGCGGTCTGGGTCGGGTCGGTGTTGGTCTCGGACTCGGTGTCGACGTACATCGGGCGCTCCTCGTTGTCTCGTGCCTGTACCGGGACTGATGGAGCGGGCCGAACCTGAGTTACACCGGGAACGGATTTTCTTCGTCCGGGTCAGGAGAAGTGCGTGACCGGGCGCTGCTGGGCCACACCGTCGAGCTCGATGTCGACCTTCTCGTTGTAGAACGCGACCAGCCCGGCGATCGGGGTCAGGGCCAGCGTGGTGAAGTGGTACAGCCACGCGAGGTCCTGGTGCAGCGTGTCGCCCACCCGCACCGACCAGTACTTCCCGGTCCGTCCCTTGTAGGGGCACGCCGTCTCGGTCGCGCTGGGTTCGAGGTGGGAGAAGTCGACCTCGGTCTGGTTGAAGTAGTACCGGGTGGGCAGGCCGGTTTCGAACACCATGACCGTCGAGGACGACTCGGCCAGGGCGATGCCGTCGCAGGAGACCCGGACGGTGCGCGTCGACCGGATGGCGTCCACGCGGGCGTAGGGGTCGCGCGGGTGGACGAACACCTCCTCGTCCTCCTCGAACCACGCGTCCATCGCCGCCCAGTCGATGCGGACGGTGCCGGCCAGTTCCGCCGTCGCGGATTCGGTGAACAGGCGGGCGGCGCCGGGCCGGTCCACGTCGCCGACGCGCAGGCCGTGCCGCCGTGCGGACCCGAACCGCAGCTCGGTCCGGTGGTCCTCGTCGACCAGGACGCCGGGGGCCACGTCCTCGACCGGGATGTAGAACTGCGGGTACGGCGGCCCCTCCTCCCACACGTACAGCGCGCGCGTGGTGTCCAGCACGGTCCGGCTGGCGAGCACCGCCCGGATTCGGCGCGGCACCGGCTCGACGTGCCCCACCGCCACGAGCGTCCCTGGATAACCGGTCATCGTCGCCTCCTCGGGCCACGTCCACCCTCACCTGTCGGTGCGCACCGCACAAGGCGAGGGTCAGGCACACGGTGGTCAGGCGCCCTTTTCGACCGCCCCGACGACGCCCCGGGGGCGCGACGCACCGAGACCACGTCTCTCCTTCGAGTCGCCGGGCAGCTACGTTGGTCAGGTGGCGATGGGCGACGGGACGCAAGCCGCCAGACGGCTGGCGGTGTTGGAGGCCGTCACCGACAGCACCCTGCTCACGGTCGGGTTCGAGAAGTTCGTCGAGGTGATGCTCAGCCGTGTCCACGACCTCTTCGGGGTCGACACGGTCACCGTGCTGCTGATCGACCCCAGCGGTGAGCGGTTGCTGGCCAAGGCGACGGTCGGGCTGAACGAGGAGGTCTACCAGGGCGTTCGGGTGCCCTTGGGGGCCGGCTTCGCCGGGCGGATCGCGGCCACCCGGTCGGCCGTGCGCCTCGACCACGTCGACGCGTCGACCGTGGTGAACCCGCTGCTGTGGGAGCGGGGCCTGCACTCCCTGCTCGGCGTGCCGATGGTGGCCGACGGCGACCTGGTCGGTGTGCTGCACATCGGCAGCGTCGCGCGGCGCGAGTTCACCGACACCGAAGCTGAGCACCTGCAGCTGGTGGCCGACCGGATCGCCATCACCGCGCACGCCCACCAGGGCCGCGCCGAGCAGGCGGCCGCCGCCATGCTCGTGGAGAGCCTGCTGCCCGCCCGGCTGCCGACGGCCGGGGGCTGGGAGCTCGCCGGCCGCTACATCCCCGGCGCGGATGTCGGCGTCGGCGGCGACTGGTACGACGTGTTCCCGCTGTCGGGCGACCGGATCGGCGTGGTGATCGGGGACGTCGTCGGGCACGGCCTGCCCGCGGCGATCGTGATGGGGCGGCTGCGCAGCGCGTTGCGCGCCTATGCCCTGGAGTTCGACGACCCCGCCACGGTGCTCGGCCGGCTCGACCGCAAGGCCAGCCACTTCGAGGGCCACACGATGGCCACCGTCCTCTACGCGATCATCGACACCGTGTCGGCGCGGGTGACCCTGTCGCTGGCCGGGCACCTGCCGCCGATTCTCGCGGAGCCCGGGCAGCCCGCGCGGTTCATCGAAGCGCCGGTCGGTCACCCGGTCGGCTTCGGGCTGGCCGTCACCGGCCGGCCGCAGGTGTCCCTCGACATCCCGACCGGGTCGGTGCTGGCCTTCTACACCGACGGGCTGGTCGAACGGCCCGGCAGCGACCTCGACGAACGGCTCGAGCAGCTGCGGCGCGTGGTGCGCCCGGAGTCACCGGACATGCTGTGCGCCCACGTCATGGCGACGATGGTGGGCAGCGAACCGGCCACCGACGACATCGCGCTCGTGGCCGTGCACCACACCGCCGTCACCAGGGGTGAGTAACCAACCGACCGCCGTGACCGATCACACCTCCTGTCGGCGTTTGGATCCGCCGGTGCCGGGAACTACCACTGTGCCGGTTCGGAGGTGACCATGAAACATCCCCGCAGGATCGCGGTGCTCGACGTCGGGTGTTTCAGCGCGCACCTCGTCGTCGTCGGCCCGGGCGCCCAAGCGTTGCGCCGGCCCGTGTTGTCGCACAAGGTGCGGCTGCGCCTGGATCGCGCCCTGGACGCCGACGGCCGCATCCGCGCCGCCGGGATCGACGGCATCGCCGAGGCGGTCGCGCAGGTCAAACGCCGGCTGGACAAGGTGCGGGCCTCGGCGTTCCTGCCGTACGCGACCTCCTGCGTGCGGGACGCGACCAACGCCGACGAGGTGATCGACGCGGTGGCGCGCCGGACCGGGATCACCCTGCGGCTGCTGTCCGGCAAGCAGGAAGCGCGGATGTCCTACCTCGCCGTGCGCCGCTGGCACGGTTCGGGACGCCCGTTGACCGTGCTGGACGTGGGTGGCGGCACGATCGAACTGGCCGTCGGCGACCGCGCGAAACCCCTGTTCGCCGGTTCGCTGCCGCTGGGCGCGCGCACCCTCACCCGGGCCGGGCTCGACCGCCTCGACCGCGTCCCGGAGATGCGCGCCGAGCTGCTCCGCCGGATCACCGCGGCCGTCCCCGACGACGTCCTCGCCACCTCCGCGAACAGCCCGGCGATCGGCTGCTCCAAGGTCTTCCAGGGCCTGGCCACCCTGACCGGCTCGCGACCGGGTCAGCTCCGCGTGGACGACCTGCGGCGCTGGATCCCGCGGCTGGCGGAACTCTCGCCGCGCCAGCGGGCGAAGCTGCCCGGCATCTCGGCCCACCGCGCCCGCCAGTCCTTCGCCGGCGCCGTGGTCGCCGAAGCCCTGATGACCGCGACCCAGCACGACGTGATCGAGGTGTGCCCGTGGTCGAGCAAGGAAGGCCTGCTGCTCGACCTGCTGAAGTGAGCGAGGCTGCTGAGGTGAGCGCGGCTGCTGAAGTGACCGCGTCGCGCGCGTGGCTCACCGCCGGTCGAAGGGCCGCCACCCCGGCTTGATCTCGAAGAAGTCGAGGTGTTCGGGCTCGGTGTCGGTCGGCGGGGCGTAGGAGATCTCCTCCTGGTCGAAGATGTCGTGGCAGACGTTCAGGTAACCGGCCGGACCGTGGCTGGTGTCCACCACCAGGGCGCCGGCCTCGCGGTGGACGAGCACCCCTTCGCACCGGATCGGGTTGTCGTAGGTGGAGGCGATCTCGATCCCGCTTTCGGTCGTGTAGACGACCTTGCCGTCCGCGCCGACGTGGACCGTCTCGTGCTCCAGGTACGGCTTGACGCCGGTGGGGTCGGCGATGTCGCGCACCCAGTCGCCGACCATCCACTGGTAGTCGTCGAAAGTCACCTTCTTCTTGTGCGGCGCGACCTTCCGCTTGTCCTTCGACTCCTCGCCCAGCGGGCACTCGGCCCAGAAGTCGGGGAACACCTGGCGCTCCATGCTCATGATGTCGTCGACGTCGAGGGACACGTCGGTGCCGGTGATCTTCCAGCCCATGTCGCCGTAGAGGCCCATGCACCCGGCCAGGCCGCCGCCGTGCGGCTCGGCGCGGATCCCGGCCGTGAGGTCGAGGTACGGGCCGGCGACGCCGTAGAGCTGCAGCCCGAACCGGATGCCGACCTTGACCGAGGCGTGGAAGGCACCGGAGATCCCCGGCTGCTCTGGTTGCTTGGCCTCGGAGACGGGCTTCACGTGACCGTTCTCGTACTGCACGCCGAGGTTGATCGTCTGCTCGGTGTGCAGCGACCCCTCGGTGGACAGCTCGCCCACGACCTCCGCTGACCCGATGAACTGCACGGTCTCGGTGATCACGACCGGAACCGGGCCGAGCATCACCACGAAGCTGCCGACGAACTCCGGGATCTTGGGGATCTCGGTCTCGAGCGAGCACGACAGCTTGTCGCTGACCTTGTAGGACGTTGCCATCAGCTGCCGGGTGGCGACGGCGAACTTCGCCCGCTTGACCTTCAGCGGGATGCCGAGCACCTTGGACCACTTCCAGTCCAGGTCGACCGCCGGACTCCAGCCCAGGCCGATGCTGCCGCTGAGCTTGCCGTTGCACGGCCCCTCGGTCTTGGCGAGGTCGAGGTCCATGTTCAGCGCCGCCGAGGGCCCGCCACGCAGGTTGTGCACCGTGGCCGTGCCGAAACTGTGGTGTTGCAAGACGAGTTCGCCCTGCGGCACGGCGTCGGGCAGCGTCGCGGGCGCGGTCCGCACGACGGCACCATTCGGTCCACTTTGGACGCTGAGCACCCGGCGCAGCAACCCGCGCGGGGTCTTGGGACCGATCCCGGCGACCAGGATCTGTCCGGGGGTCACGGCTCCGGCCTTCGGCGCGAGGGTCACCGTCGGTCCGCCGTCCGACACGAGTCCCGCATCGAGCACCTTCGTCGTGTCCGGCACGACGATGCCGTAATCGACCGCCGTGGTGGCCAGTTCACCCGGGCGCACGTCCACATCGACGACGCCTTGGACGGGATACGTGGTGGCCAGGCCAGGGCCGCGAACGGGTTCGGCGCTCACGCGGTAGCGGCCGGGTGCCACGCCGCCCAGGTTGGTGGTGGCGGTCAGCCGCCGGTCCACGCCCGGTCCCGTGACGTGGACCCGGCCATCGGTCCCGGCCGGGAGGTCGGTCACGTCGATGCGCAAGGCCGACGGCGGCGGTGGCGTGACCACGGTGGTGCATCCGGCGAGGCCGAGGGCGACAACGCAAACCAACGCCGCAACGGAACGGCGCACGATCAACCGACCACCAGGGCCGGGCGGCGGAAGTGACGGCGCGACGACTGCGGGCCGGTCACCAGGGCGATGATCACCGCCGCCGTGACCAGGCAGAGCGGGCCGACGGGACTGGCCAGCCCAGCCAGACCGACCACAATGGACAAAGCCACGGTCGCCGCGCGTGCGCGGGGCGCACCCCGGGTCAGGCCCACGCCCAGCACGACGTCCGCGATCGCCAGGACGAAGAACGCGAAGCCGCCGCCAAACCCGACCAGCTGGATCTTCGTCGTGTAGAGCCCGGCCAGCGGCACGTCCGAGATCGAATTGCCCAGGACCCCGCCCGCGGCCAGCACGAGCGAGCCGAGCACGCCCACTCCTGCGCAGACGTACAGCAGCACTGAAGCGGCGATCACGGGACCCGGGGCGGCGGTGCGGTGGACTGGTGACGGTGCGGTCATCTCGAATCTCCCGAACAGACGAGCGGTGCGGTCATGTGCACCATCGCGGGAGCATTCGGGCGAGGGAACTCCAATTGGACTCACGAGTCGCCGGCCCGCCGGCAGCGGTCCAGCAACTCGGCGGTCTGGGCGATGTGCGGGTGATCGGGTTCGAACAGCTCCTGGCGCACGGCGAGGACCTCGGTCAGGATCGGCTCGGCCTCGGCGTACCGCCCCTGCTCGATCAACGCGATGGCCAGGCTGTTGCGGCTCAGCAGGGTTTCCGGGTGCCGCTCGCCGAGCACCCGGGTGCGATCCGCGGCGACCGCCCGCAGGACGTCCTCCGCTTCGGCGAGCCGGCCCATGGGGATCAGGAGCCGCCCGTGGTTGTGGCGGGCGGTCAAGGTGAAGACGTGCTCCGCACCGAGGGTGGCGAGGTAGCCGTCGGCGGCCGTTCGCATGTGCGGTTCGGCTTCGTCGAGCCGACCGGCCGAGAAGAGCGTCCAGCCGTAGTTGCTGTGGCTCGTCAGGGTGGTGACCGCGTGCCGGCCGTACTTGCCCTCGGTGATCGAGAGCTCCTGTTCGTGCAGGGCGATCGCCTCGTCGAACCGGCCCAGACCGGTCAGCGCGACCGCGAGGTTCATCATGGTGCCGAGCAGCCGGCGGTCGTCCGGGGCGAGGAAGCGGCGCTTGCCCGCGACGGTGGCGCGGAAGATCCGCTCGGCCTCGTCGTTGTGACCGCGCAGGAACGCGAGGAAGCCAAGCGCGTCGTGCAACGCGAGGATCGGCGGGTGCAAGGCATCGTCGACGTCGTCGGGGATCGGCAGGTCGGCGGCACCCGCCGACGTGAGTGCCCGGCTGATGAACCGTTGCGTGGTGGCGTAGTCCGCGTGCAGCTCGACCAGCGCCTCGGCGACGGCGTTCGCGGCGTGCAAGACCTCGGCGTGCCCGGCTGCGCCCAGCGCCGCCGCTCGCCCCCACAGGCATTCGACGTGGCTTGCCACCAGTTGCCACCGCCGGACCGGCCACCGGGTCGCGGCGCCGTCGCCGAACGGGAGCGTGGCGGTCAGGGTCGCCGCGGCGGCGAGCCCGGCGGTGCGGAGGTGGTGCGGTGACACCAACGCGTGCTCGGCGACCAACGGGTGCACCGTCACGCCTTCGGTACCCCGCCGAGTGATCAGCCCGACCCGGTTGAGCCCGGTGAGCGCCTGGTACAGCGTGTCGGCGGTCAGCCCGGTCAGCCCGTGGCGGGCCAGGGCATCGGGGTCGAGCAGCGCCACGTCGATCGGCCGGTTGGGCGCGAACCACGAGAGCACGTCGAGCACGCCCTGGGCGTGGCTGATCCCGTTGCGGGCCAAGGCATCCAGCGACAGCTGCCAGGTCGTGCCCAGTCGGTTGCGGGGGTTGGCGGGATCGGGGGCAGCCGCGGCGGCGCGGTCCAGCACGGGCAAGACGGTGCCTTCGGCCGCCGCGAGGGCCGCCAAGGTCGTGGGTGCGAAACCGGACCGCAGGTAGTTCCCGGCCAGGTACAGGGCCAGCGGCAGACCGCCCAGCCGCGCCGACAACTTCGTGGCCTCGTCCCGGTTCTGGTCCGTGTGCGGTCCGCCGAGCAGGTCCAGCACGATCTCACCACCGGCCGCGGTGCCGACCGGATCGACCACCTGCACCTGGGTACGCCTGCCCCAGGACGTGGCGTCGGTCAGGCGGCTGGTGACCAGCACCGCGCCGCCGCGGCCGGTCCGGATCCAGCCGGTCTCGCCGGGCAACGACATGCCGCCCGGCGCCAGCACCTCGGGGGAGTCGGCGTTGTCGAAGCACAGCAACCACGGCCCGGGCGTGTTGTCCACAAGGGACCAGCACAGGTCGGCCAGTTCGTGTGGACTGCCCCCGGCCCGCGCGAGTTCGCCCTCGCCGGCCCCCAGCCGCCGGGCCAGCGTCGCCATCGCCGAGCTGAGCGAGACGTCGTCACCCGCCGGAACCCACCACACGGTGTCGCCACGCTCGTAGCGGCGGCGGGCCAGCGCGAGCGCGACCGTGGTCTTGCCGACGCCGCCGAGGCCGGCCACCACCTGCATCCGCCCGGGAACGAGCTCGGCATCGAGCGTGTCGAGCAGATCGGTCCGGCCACGGACCTGAGGCGGGAGTTCGCCCCACGGTGGGGCCAGGGTCGCCGGTTCCGCCGCGGGTGTGCGTTTGCCGCGCACGTGTTTCGTGTCGTGGAGCCGGTCGCGCGCGGCCATGAGCTGGCGGGCTTCGTCCTCGGTGGCGCCGAGCGCACCCAGCAGCGCGGCGAACTTGTCCCGGTCCCGCGGAACCCGGTCGCCCAGCCAGTTCGCGATCGTCGTCACCCGCACGCCGATCGCGCGGGCCAGCTCGCTGTTGGTCCTGTCCGGCACCCGGTCGCGCCGCAAGGTCGCGATGGCACGACCCAGATCCGCACCCGTGGTGATCCAGGAGAAGTCGACCGGCCGCACGCGCCCCCTGCCGATGCAAGTCGTCTGTGGCGCTCGATTGTGCCGAGGACGTGGTGATCTGTCACGCCGACACGACCGGCGACTACATCTTGGTGCGGTGGCCGGTCCGAGCCAGTTCGGTGGGTCAGCTCTGGGGCTCGAACTTCGCCGGACGCCGAACAGTTGTGTCGTAGTAAGTAAAACCGCCCCTTGTGCGGGCCGCGTTCGTGCACGATCATGCGCGGGGCAAATCCGACTGGGGGGAACTTCATGGGTACCGACCTGTCCGGGCGCACGGCCATCCGCGCCAGAGCGACCCGGCTCGCCGCCCGCGGCGCCGGCGTCGTGGCTGGCGTGGTGCGCCGGCGGCCACAATGGACATCGCCGGAGCAGGGTGGGGTTAGCCCTACCCGTGCCCGGGAGGTGGCGCCAGTGTCCCCGCGCTCGCGAGCCGACACCGTTGTCGGTGTGTTCACGACCAAGGAAATCGTCAGGGCCGGCGACCTGCTCCGCCGCTACCCGTTCACGGCGGCGGGGCTCGCCGTCATCGTGACGCTCGGTGCCGTCTTCCGGACCTTCGTCACACAGGTCGACCAGCATTCCTGGGCCGATCGGATCAGCTACGGGGTACCGGCGTTTCGCGACGACCGGTGGTGGGCGGTGTTCACCGGAGCGCCGTTCGCGATCACCCCGCTCTGCTACGTGGCGGTGCTGGGGAGCTTCGCGGCGTTCGTGGGCCTGGCCGAGCACCGGCTGGGCACCGCACGCACCATGATCGTCTGGGCCGTCGGCCACGTCGCCGGGGTGTTCGGCGCCATCGGGCTGGTCGACCTGACCGGCAGCGCGCTGGTATCCGCTGTGGACGTCGGTCCGTCGGGCGGCGCGATGGCCGCGGCCGCCGTCTGCACCGCGACGTTCGCCCCGCGCTGGCGCTGGCGGGCCCGGATCGCGCTGATCGCCTACGTCGTCGGGTCGCTGGTCCTCGTGGCGCACCTGGCCGACGTGGTGCACATGGTGGCCGTCGTGGTCGCGTTGCCGCTCGGCCCGCTGTTCCTGCGGCGCGCGGCGCGCGCGACGGAAGCCGAACCCGCCGTCCACCAGCTGGCCGCGCACGGTGGCGGCACGCTGTCGTGGATGACCACCTGGCCGGGCACCGAGTACTTCCACGGCACGGACGGCTACGTGGCCTACCGCAGGCACGCGGGTGTCGCCGTGGTCGTCGGCGACCCGGTTGGCTCGCCGCGGTGGCAGCAGGCGGCCCCGGCCCTGTTCGCCGCGCACTGCGACCGGGAACGCCTTGTGCCGGCCTGGTTCTCGGTCGGGTCGGCCACTGTGGACGCAGTCGGCGGGCACCGCCTGCAGGTCGCGGAGGACACCATCGTGGACCTCGCGGGGCTCGAGTTCCGCGGCAAGAAGTGGCAGGACATCCGGACCGCCCGCAACCGCGCCGCCAAGGACGGCATCGCCTTCCGGCTGGTCACCCTGGCCGACGAACCGGCGAGCGTGCGCAGGCAGGTGCGGGAGATCTCCGCGAGCTGGCTCGCCGGCAAGCGCACCCCGGAACTGCGCTTCACCCTCGGCGGCGTCGACCAGGCGATGGACCCGCGGGTCCGGGTCGGCCTCGCGATCGACGAGCACGGCACGGTCCACGGCGTCACGTCGTGGCTGCCGGTGTTCGACGACAACGGCAAGCCCCAGGGCTGGACGCTGGACATGATGCGCAGGCGTGCCGATGGCTTCCGCCCGGTCGTGGAGTTCCTGATCGCCGAGGCGTGCCTGGCGTTCCAGGCCGAGGGCGCCGCGTTCGTGTCGCTGTCCGGCGCGCCGCTGGTCCGCACCGGCGACGGGCCCGCCCCGGTCGGTCAGCGGCTGCTCGACCGGATGGGCACGGTGCTGGAGCCGCTGTACGGGTTCCACTCGCTGCACGCGTTCAAGGCGAAGTTCCAGCCCCGCCGGGTCCCGCTCTACCTGGCGTACCGGAGCACGGCCGAGCTGCCGCGGATCGGCTTGGCGATCCTGTGTGCCTACATGGCCAAGCCGGCCGCGGCGACGCCCGCGTTCGCCCCGGTTCCGCTCACGCACCCGGCGGTGGCGGCGGCCCAGGTCGCCTGAGCGGGCCGCGGCACCGGCGGTACCGTCAGAAGACGCCGCCACCCGCGCCGAGGTTCTGGCCGGTGACCCACCGGCCTTCCTCGCCGGCAAGGAAAACGGCGACGTCGGCCACATCCTCGGGCTGGCCCACCCGGCCGAACGGCGACATGCCCGCCGCGACCTCGCGGTCGCGTTCGGGCAGCAGGTCGGTGTCGGTGAAGCCGGGGGAGAGGGCGTTGACGGTGATGCCACGCGGTCCGAGTTCGCGGGACAACACGCGCACGAACTGTTCGACGGCGGCCTTCGTGCCGAGGTAGAGCGAGGTCTCGGTGAAGAACATGCGGGTGCCGCCGGTGGAGGTGGCGATGATCCGGCCACCGTCGCGCAGGCGTCGCGCGGCCTCCTGCATGGTGAAGAAGGCGCTCTTCGCGTTGGCCGCGAACAGGCTGTCGAAGTCCTCCTCGGTGCAGTCGACCACTGGCTTGATCACGACGTCGGCCGCGTTCGCGACCACGACGTCGAGCGCGCCGAACTCCTGCTCGGCCCGGTCGAACAGCCGCGTCACCTCGGCCGGCCGGGCGAGGTCGCCCTGGACGGCGATCGCCCGGCCGCCGTGGCCGGTGATCTCCTCGACGACCGCGTTCGCCTTGGCCTCGTTGCGCAGGTAGCCGACGACGACGGCGGCGCCTCGGGCGGCGAGCCGGGTCGCGATGGCACGGCCGATGCCGCGTGATGCCCCGGTCACGATGGCCGCGCGCCCGGACAGGTCGGTACCCACGATGAGCCCCCAGTTTTGATGATCCTCAGTCGGATTCGCCCTGGGCATGATCTTGGACGAACGGCCGCCCGCGCAAGGATGGTTCTCCCTTGCCGCGATGCAGCGAGTCCGCGGCTTCGGCGGCCACGGCGGCCGCGACGCGGGCCAGCGCGGGCACGTCCAGTTTCCATTGCTGCCAGTACAAGGGGACGTCCACGTGCCGCGCCGCGGCCAGCTTCGTCAGGGCGCCACTGCTCAGCAGGGGCGCGGCCTGGGATTCGGGAACCATGCCCCAGCCGAACCCGGCGGCCACGGCGTCGCGGAAGCCTTCGGACGTCGGCACGAGGTGGCGGATCCCGCTCGCGCCCGCGGTACCGCCGGTGACGGCGCGGACGAAGCGGTCCTGCAACTGGTCGCGGTGGTCGAACGCGACGACCGGTGCCTCGGCCAGGCACCGTTTCAACGGCCCCGCGCTCAAGTGCCGCTCGACGAAGGCGGGGCTGGCCGCGGGCACGTACCGCGCGTGGCCCAGCGGGCGGACCGTGCACCCGGCCACCGGCTCCGGTGACGACGTCACCGCCGCCATGACCCGCCCTTCGCGCAGCAGCGCGGCGGTGTGCCCCTCGTCCTCGCGGTGCAGTTCGAAGCAGACCTGCTCCTCGCGCGGCAGCCGCATCAAGGCCGGGAGGAACCAGGTGGCCAGCGAGTCGGCGTTCACCGCGATGGAGAGCCGGACGCCGCCCGGCCCGGGCGCGATGCCGAGTTCGGCCTGCGTCTGCTCGTCCAGGGCGGCGATCTGGCGGGCCAGCCGCACCAGCACCTGCCCGGATTCGGTTGGCTGGGCGGGCTTCGACCGGATCAGCAGCACCCGGCCGACGCGCTGCTCCAGGGCCTTGACCCGCTGGCTGATCGCGGACGGGGTGACGTGCAGGGCCGCGGCCGCCGCCTCGAACGTGCCTTCGTCGACGACCGCGAGCAGGGTCCGCACCTGGTCCAGCGGAAATTCCGACATCACGAGCGCTAATCTTACGTAAGAATCTTTAGCTGTACTGATGCTGGGAACGTCCCTAGCTTGGATGAGGTGACCAGCGCAATCGCCACGGCGGCCCTGGCCGGGTTCGCCACCGGCCTGTCCTTGATCGTCGCCATCGGCGCACAGAACGCGTTCGTCCTGCGCCAGGGGGCGCGACGGCAGGCCGTGCTGGTCGTCGTCGGCATCTGTGCGGCCTCCGACGCCGTGCTCATCCTGCTCGGCGTCGCCGGGCTCGGCGCCGTGGTAACCGCCTGGCCCGCGGCCCTGACCACGATCGGCATCGCCGGCGGCGCGTTCCTCCTCGGCTACGGCCTGCTGGCCGCCCGGCGCGCGCTGCGGCCCGCCACCGGTCAGGGCCTCACCACCGAGGGCAGCACCACGAGCTCGGTGCGGACCGCCGTGCTCGCCTGCCTGGCCATGACCTGGCTCAACCCGCACGTCTACCTGGACACCGTGCTGCTCCTCGGCTCGATCGCCGCCGACCGGGGCTCGCTGCGCTGGGTCTTCGGCCTCGGGGCGATCCTGGCCAGCCTCACGTGGTTCGCCAGTCTCGGCTACGGCGCCAGCCTGCTCAGCCGCGTCCTGTCCCGGCCCGCCGCCTGGCGGATCCTCGACCTGCTCGTCGCCGTCACCATGCTCACCACCGGCGTGTTGCTGCTCGTGCGCACCGTGTGACCGCTCCACTCCGCCTGATGGTCTAATCCGGTTCGCCGAACGGCCGCCGCGTACCACCTGTTAGGACGCGACAAAGTAGCGGCGGGGTTGGTGATACTGATTCGACCGCAGGCGACGAGTGGTGCGAAGGGGGGCCAGTGTTCCGGTACGTCGTGCGCAAGGCCGTCGGCTGGCTCGTGATGATCATCGTGGCGACCAACGCGACGTACTTCCTGGCCAGCTGGTTCCTCGACCCCCGGTCCAACTACCGCGATCTGCGGCCGGTGCGGACCGACGAGCAGATCAGCAACGCGCTCGCGCCCTACGGCCTCGACCCCCGCACGTCGGTGCTGTCGCGGTGGTGGCACTGGCTGACCGACGTGGTGACCCGCTTCGACTGGGGCCACTCGCCGACCGGCGTGCCGGTGAACTCCGAACTGCCGCACCGGATCCTGGTCAGCGGGCAGCTGATCCTCGTCGGGGTCGTGCTGTCCGTGGTGCTCGGCGTCGCGTTGGGCGTCTACACGGCGAGCCGCCAATACGGAGCGGTCGATCGGGTGACGCAGACCCTGTCGGTGGTGCTCTACAACGTGCCGACCGTGGTCAGCGCCCTCGGGCTGGTGCTGGTGGCGATCTCGTTGAACCAGCACCTCGGGTTCACGTTCCTGCACGTGGCCGGCGCGAACACCGCGGGCGGCGTCGACGGCTTCTGGCCCAACGTCCTCGACCGGCTCAACCACCTCATCCTGCCCACGGTCAACCTGACCCTGACCGGCTACGTCAGCTGGCACCTCACGCAACGGGCGCTGCTGCTCGACGCGCTCAACGCCGACTACGTCCGGACCGCCCGCGCGACCGGACTGACCCGGGCGCAGGCCATCCGCCGCCACGCGTTGCGTGCCTCGCTCATCCCGACCGCGACCTCGATCGCGTTCACCATCCCGGCGGTGCTGACCGGCGCGATCATCACCGAGACCGTGTTCGGCTGGGAAGGCATGGGGCGCTACTTCATCCAGACCATCAACAAGAACGACGTGCACGGCGCCGTCGCGGTGGCCGCCTTCGGCGCGGTCATGACCGCGATCGGGGCGATCCTCGCCGACATCGCCACCGTGGCCCTGGATCCGAGAGTGCGGGTGAGCTGATGACCGACGTCGGTGGTGATGTCCTCGGTGGCGCCGTTGGCGCGCCTTCGTTGCGGCTCGGGCGCTCCCGGCTGTACCTGCGCCGGTTCGCCCGCAACCGTGGCGCCCTGGTCGGGGTGGTGATCCTGGTGCTGCTGATCGGCTATGCCGCGATCGGCACCGTGTTCACGCCGTGGAGCTGGTCCGATCAGGACTTCCTGGCCCTGACCCAGGAGCCGAGCCGGCTGCACCCGCTCGGCACCAACCAGGGCGGCAACGACATGCTGGCCCAGACCGTGCACGGGTTGCAGCGCTCGCTGGTGATCGCGCTGAGCGTGTCCGTGCTGACGTTGCTGATCGCGGTCGTCGTCGGCGCCGGGGCCGCGTACCTGGGTGGCCGGGTCGAACGGATGACGTTGATGGTCATCCACTTCCTGCTCGTGGTGCCCTCGTTCCTGATCCTCGCGCTGGTCTCCAACCAGGTGGCGGGCGACTGGCGGGTGCTGATCGTCGTGCTCACGTTGTTCGGCTGGATGTTCACCGCGCGCGTGGTGTGGTCGGTGTCGACCTCGTTGCGGGAACGGGATTACGTGCTGGCGGCCGAGCTGATGGGCGTGTCCAGCTGGCGGATCGTCGTCCGGCACATCATTCCGCACCTCGGCGCGCTGCTGATCGTGAACTTCACCCTCGGCGTGGTCACGACGGTGCTGAGCGAGACCTCGTTGAGCTTCCTCGGTTTCGGCGTCAAGACCCCGGACGTGTCCCTGGGATCGCTGCTCGCCGACGGCGCGGGCACCATCAGCAGCGCCCCGTGGCTGTTCGCCTCGCCCGCGGCGTTGCTGGTGCTGCTGACCGTCTCGATGACGTTGATCGGTGACGGCCTGCGTGACGCGCTCGACCCGACCTCGACGGCCGGGGGCCGCGGATGACCGGCGCGTTGTTGTCCGTGCGCGACCTGCACGTCACCTTCCCGTCCGAACGCGGGCCGGTGGAAGCGGTGCGCGGCGTCAGCTTCGACATCCACCGCGGCCGCACGCTCGCGTTGGTCGGCGAGTCGGGTTCGGGCAAGTCGGCCACCGCGATGGCCGCGGTCGGCCTGCTGCCGCCGAACGCCAAGATCACCGGCGAGGTCTCCTTGGACGGCCGCGAGCTGCTCGGGCTGAGCGACCGGCAGTGGTCGGGCGTGCGGGGCAAGCGGATCGGCGTGGTGTTCCAGGACCCGCTCTCCGCCCTGACCCCGATCCTGTCCATCGGGCGCCAGCTCGCCGATGCGGTGCGCGTGCACACGGACCTGTCGAAGAAGCAGGCGTGGACCCGGGCGGTGGAGCTGCTCGACCTGGTCGGCATCGCGGACCCGGCGACGCGCGCGCAGGAGTTCCCGCACCAGTTCTCCGGCGGCATGCGCCAGCGCGTGGTGATCGCGCTCGCGATCGCCAACGACCCGGACCTGATCATCGCCGACGAGCCGACCACCGCGCTGGACGTCACCGTGCAGGCGCAGATCCTCGACGTGCTCGAGGTGGCCAAGGCCGAGACCGGCGCCGGGGTGCTGCTCATCACCCACGACCTCGGCGTGGTCGCGGGGCACGCCGACGACGTCGCCGTGATGTACGCGGGCCGCATCGTCGAGCGGGCGCCGGTCAAACGGCTGTACCGCGCGCCCGCGATGCCGTACACGCTGGGGTTGATCGGCTCGGTGCCCGACCCACACGCCACCCACCGCCGTCCGCTGGTGCCGATCGACGGCGAACCACCGTCCCCATTGGACCGGCCGCCGGGCTGCCCGTTCGCGCCGCGGTGCCCGCTGGTCGTGGACGCGTGCCGCGCGGCCGAACCGGAGCTGATTCCGATCGAGGACGAGCACACGGTCGCCTGCATCCGAGCCGAGGACGTGGTCGGTCAGCGCCCCGACGAGGTGTTCGAGGGCGCGCTCGCCGCCCCGGCGCGGGCAGTGGACGCCGAACCCGTGCTGCGGGTGCGCGGACTCGGCAAGACGTTCCCGATCACCAAGGGAACGATCGCGCGCCGCCAGGTGGGCACCCTGCACGCCGTCAGCGACGTCAGCTTCGAGATCGGGCCGGGCGAGACGTTCTGCCTGGTGGGGGAGTCCGGCAGCGGCAAGACCACGACTCTGCTGGAGATCCTGCGGTTGCGCCCGCCGGAGACCGGCACGGTGGAGGTGCTCGGCCGCGACCTGGCCACGACGCCCGCGCGCGAGATCGCGACCGAGCTGCGGCGGGCGGTCCAGCTCGTCATGCAGGATCCGCAGGCCGCGCTCGACCCCCGGCTGCCGGTGTTCGACCTGCTGGCCGAGCCGATGCGCGCCGCCGGGTTCGAGGCGGCCGCGATCCGCACACGGGTGACGGAGCTGCTCGACCTCGTCGGGTTGCCGCCGGACAGCCTGGACCGGTTCCCGGCCGCGTTCTCCGGCGGGCAGCGCCAGCGCCTGGCCATCGCCCGCGGGCTCGCGACCAAGCCGCGGCTGCTGGCCCTGGACGAGCCGGTGTCCGCTTTGGACGTCTCGGTGCAGGCGAGCGTGCTGAACCTGCTGGCCCACCTCAAGAACGAGCTCGGGCTGGTGCTGCTGGTGGTGGCGCACGACCTGGCCGTGGTGCGCCACATCGCCGACCGGATCGCGGTGATGTACCTCGGGCACGTCATCGAGACCGGGCCGGCGGAGCAGTTGTTCGCCGCGCCGCGGCACCCGTACACGCAGGCTTTGCTGTCCGCCGTGCCCATTCCCGACCCCGAGCGGGAACGCGCGCGCCGTCGGATCGTGCTCTCGGGCGAGCAACCCAGCGCGGCGGCGTTGCCCGCCGGGTGCGTGTTCGCCGACCGGTGCCAGTTGCGGCCCACGTTGTCCGAAGAACTCCAGAACCGGTGCCGGACCCAACGCCCGGCGCTGAGGGACCCCGACGAGGTCAGCGGGGTCAGCGAGGTCAGCGGAGTCGACGTGGCCTGCCACGCGGTGAATCCGCCAAGTGACTTGACGCGTGCGGCGTCAGGGAAGGAAGGACGACCATGAAGATCCACCCCGGGCCGCGCCGGCTCGCGGCGGGCACCCTCGCCGCCGCGTTGGCGATCACCCTCGCGGCCTGCGCGGACAAACCCGGCTCCGCCGCTTCGGGACCACCACCCGCCGCAGCACCGGCCGCGGTCGACTACAACCCCCAGCCGTACGACAACGTCAAGGACGGCGGCACGCTGCGGGTGCCCGGCTCGGTCATCGAGCAGGGCAACACCTTCCACGCCGACGCGAACCTCTCCGCCGCGCGGTTCTGGTTCTGGTACAACGCCGACGCGATCACGTACTCGCCGACCGGTGAGGTCCAGTACAACCCGGACTACTACTCGAACGTCAAGGTCGAGGTCGTCGGCGGCAACCAGAAGGTGACCATCGACCTCAACCCGAAGGCGGTCTTCAACGACGGCACCCCGATCGACTACCGGGCGCTCGAAGCGACCTGGAAGGCCGACAACGGGTCCGACAAGGACTACTACGCCAGCGACACCATCCCGTACGCGAAGATCACCTCGGTGCACGCGGGCACGAGCGACAAGCAGGCCGTGATCGAGTACAAGGGTGTGAACCCGTGGTGGACGGCGCAGTGGCTGACGTTCATGCACCCGAAGGCGGCGGCGGACGCGAAGACGTTCAACACCGCGTACCTGAGCAAGGTCCAGCCGCAGTGGGGCGCCGGCCCGTACGTCGTGACCCAGTACGACGCGAAGACCGGTGACGCGACCTTCGAACGCAACCCCAAGTGGTGGGGCAAGCGAGGCAAGCTGGACAAGCGGATCATCGTCGGCCTGGACCCCCAGGCCGCGATCAACGCCTTCCGCAACGGTGAGCTGGACTACGCGTCCACGGGCACCGCGGACCAGTTCAAGCAGATCTCCGGCGTGCGTGGGACCCAGGTCCGCAAGGGCGGCAGCCCCTTCGAGTACTTCCTGTTCCTCAACTCGAAGGCGCCGCTGCTCAAGGACCCGGCCGTGCGCAAGGCGCTGCTGGAGTCCATCGATCGCCCCCAGATCGCGTCGATCTGGTTGCAGGGCCTGGACTACAAGGAGCCGCTGCCCGGCTCGGCGCTCTACTACTCGTTCCAGAAGGGCTACCACGACAACGTCTCCGAGGTGATCAAGTTCGACCCGGAGACCGCGAAGAAGGAGCTCGACGCGGCCGGGTGGAAGCCCGGTGCCGACGGTGTGCGGGAGAAGGACGGCCAGCGCCTGGAGCTCGGGTACACCTTCACCGGTGACGACCCGCTGGACAAGGCGACGGCCGGTGCCGTGGCCAAGCAGCTCGCGCCGATCGGCATCAAGGTGACCGCCCGTCCGACCTCGGAGCAGGAGTTCGACTCGGTGGTCAGCGGCCGCAAGTTCGACCTGTTCCTGGCGGGCAACCGCTCGCTGGACCCGTTCGGCGCGCGGTACCTCGACGGCTTCTACGGCAGCACCAGCAACGAGAACCTCACTGGTGTCGGCACGCCGGAGCTGGACCAGGAGATCAAGGACGCCGCCAACATCGCCGACCCGGCCAAGCAGATCGAGAAGGCCAACGAGATCGAGCGCAAGGGGCTCGCGCTCTACGGGTTCATCCCGCTCTACAGCGGTCCGTCGATCTACGGCGTCTCGCAGGGCCTGGCCAACATCGGCGCGACCATCTTCGCCACACCGCTGCCGGAGACCGTGGGCTGGCAGAAGTAGCCGCTCCCCGGTAGCCACTCCTCGACGCCGTTCCGGTGCCCCGCGCACTGGAACGGCGTCGCGGGCAGTGCTCGGCGAATCGGCCGTTTGGTGCATGGTGGCGGACCCGGCCCGAGCGTACTGTCCGGCCGTCGGGGCAGTCCTTCGAAAGGATTCGCCATGTTCGGTAGGAGATTCGGTACGACCGCGGTCGTCGCGGGACTGGTCGCGCTCAGCGCGACGGTGCTCACCGCGACCCCCGCCGCCGCGGACACGTGCGTGGGCAGCCAGGTCGCGAGCATGAACACGACGAACCCCGCGAACGGCAACATCATCGCCATCACGCGCGCCTACCGCGGCAACGGGCAGATCTGCGTCGTGAGCGTCAAGCAGAACGGGTACTACGGCAAGCTCACGTACATGGAGCTGTGGATGTACAAGTCCGGCGTCAGTCCCAAGGTCGACAAGGGCAACTTCTACTACATGGCCGGGCCCGTGCGCATGACCGACAACGGCTGCATCCACTTCGAACTCGACCTGTGGAACGGCCCCGTGCCCGGTGGCGGCGTGAACATCCGCCAGGACTACTACTACCCGGGTGTCAATTGCTGAGCGTCGGCGCGCCCCGCACCGTGACATGACCGCATCTGACGCGACGCGGCGCTCGCTGCACGGGATCGCCGAGCTGCTGCTGGCCGGGCCGCAGTACCGGGCCAGCACGGAGATCGCCTTGCGGGTCACCGCCGACGGCTTCGCCACCACGGCCGAGCCCGACCTGCGCTTCGACGGCGTTGCGGTCGTGCACGGTGACCGGCGGGTGGCGGTGGCCGGACTGTCCTATGCGGACGTCGCCGACGGCCTGGGCGTGGTCGCGGGCCGGCCGCAGGACCTGTACCCCGACGGCTCGAACGCCCGGCCCGCCGACGTGATCAGCCTCGACCCGGCCGCGGTCCGCGCGCTCGTCGCCGCGTTCGTGGCTGGCGACGAGGCCCTGCGCCGGTTTGCCCCGGAGGAGCGGCCGGTCCTGTGGCCGGAGCACTTCGACGTCGGCATCACGGTCGGCGACGTCAACTACGGCCTGGCGCCGGGCGACGACCAACTGCCGGAGCCGTATGCCTACGTCGGCCCGCACACGCCGCGCACCGGCGAGTTCTGGAACATGCCGTTCGGTGCGGCGAAGCCCCTGCATGCCTTCGCCGACGTGGCGGCGATCGTGGCGTTCTTCGAGACCGGCCGGCGGCTGGCCGCAGCGGCTCCGGCCGACGACAAGAATCACTGATCCGTCGAAGCTGCGTGGATGGCTGCGGGTTTGGTGACCCTGTGCCGTGGGGGAGAGCCGCCGTCTGGCGCCGGGTGACGACTACTTGTCCGGGCTCCACGCCTGGTGTCGGCCCACATGCCGTTCGGTGCGCCAGTGGCCGGCCTCAGCGGCTCCGGCCGACGACGAGGACCAGCGAGCCGTCGAAGGTCGGCTGGGTGCGCAGGTGGCCGTGGCGGGTGTCCCAGGTGCCGTCGGCGAGGTCGCGGCCCAGCGTCGTGGTGAAGCGGGCCACGGCCTGCGGCTCGACGAAGCTCCAGGCTGAGCACGACAGCCGGGCGGCCGGGTCGAGCAGGGCCTCGGGCCGGCCGTAGTAGGCCTCGTTGAACCCGTCGACGCAGTCCAGGGGGATGGGGACCGGGTGGACGGTCGTGTGATCTCCCAGTGCCGCGGTCAGGTGCTCGACGGTGGGGTAGCGGCGGGCCTCGGCGTCGAGCACCTCGGGGCAGTACTCGTCGAGCCAGAAGCGGCGCAGCAGGAGCGGATCGGCGGTGAGCACGGCGATCGGCCCGCGGGTGACCCGGCGCAGTTCGGCCAGGCCCGCGTCGAGCTCCGTCCACTGGTGGACGCTGAACGTCGTCATCGCCGCGTCGAAGCTGTTGTCCGGGAAGGGAAGACGCTCCGCGGTGGCGTCGATGGCCGGTGCCAGGCCCGGTGGGCGCTGGGCCCGCATCCGTGCCGACGGCTCGACCGGGGTGACGTCGCGGTCCGCCGATTCGTAGGAACCCGCGCCGGCGCCGACGTTCAGCACCGTGCGGGCATCACCCAGCGCGTCGTGCACGACCCGCGCGATGCGCGGATCCGGGCGCCGGTAGCGGGAATAGCTGCCGCCGATGCGTCCGTAGTCGGCGTCACCCGCGCTGCCGTCCCCGTGTCGCTGATGTCGCCCGTGTCGTTGGAGATCCACAAGGCACGCTACCGCCGATCGCCCGCGCGGTGGCGCCCGGGCGTGGTTCCGATGATGTCGGTGAACGCCGCGATGAAGCCGCTGGGGTTCGACCAGCCGCACGCGTGGGCGACGTGCGCGGTGTCGTGGCCCTCGGCCAGCAGCACCAGCGCGTGGTGGATGCGCAACTGGGTGCGCCACTGGTAGAAGGTCATGCCCAGTTCGTCGTGCAGGAGCCGGCTGAGCGTGCGGGCACTGGCCCCGGTCGTGCGGCCGAGCTGGGCCAGCGGCGTGTTGTCCGCCGGGTCGGCGTGCAGCACGCGCGCGATGGCCCGCAACCGGTCGTCGCGGGGTTCGGGCAGGTGCAGCGGCTGCTCGCGGGCCTCCTGGAGTTCGTCGACCAGGACGCGGCGCAGCCGCGCGCGTGCGGCGCGGTCGTGCGTGCGCGGCCCGCTCAGGGTCAGCAGGACCTCCCGGGCGAGGTCGGAGGCGACGAACACGGCGGGGTGATCGGGGACCAGCCGGGCCAGCGCCGGTGGCAGAAACTCGATCCGCATGTCGGTGTGGCCGTGGGCGCGGTGGTGGTGGGCGAAGCCGGCCGGGATCCAGGCCACCCGGTTGGCGGGCACGATCGACGTACCGCGGTCGGTGTGCAGGGAAAGGACACCGCACGCGGCGTAGACGAGGTGGCCCCGGCGGTGGGAGTGGAGGTCGCTCGTCCCGCCCGGCGGCCACAGGTGCGCACCGCCGGACGGCCACACGCGGGAGATCGGAGCTTGGCGGCCAATAGGCATCGGTTGGCATTCTAGCGGTGGCCGGCCAGCCGGGTGTCCGGTCACAGTGGACGCATGAGCAAGACGATGCGAGCGGCGGTCTGCGTGCGGGCCGGCGGACCGGAAGTGCTGGAGCTGCGGGAGATCCCCGTTCCCGGCGAGCGTGCGGGCTGGAGCCTGGTGCGGGTCAGGGGCGCGGGTTTGAACCGGTCGGAGCTGCGAACCCGGCAAGGTCATTCCCCCGCCGTGGTCTTCCCGCGCGTGCTGGGGATCGAGTGCGTGGGAACCGTTGTGGCGTCGGGCGAGTTGGCGCCCGGGACGACCGTCGCGGCGGTGATGGGGGAGCTGGGCCGCGCCTTCGACGGCGGCTACGCCGAGTACGCCTTGATCCCGGACGCGTTGCTGATGCCGGTGACGACCACGTTGCCGTGGGAGGTGCTGGCCGCGCTGCCCGAGACGTACCTGACCGCGCAGGGTGCCCTGGACGCGCTGGGTGCCCTGGACGCGGTGGGCATCGAGCCGGGTGGACGGCTGCTGATCCGCGGCGGGACGTCCTCGGTCGGTCTCGCCGCCGCGTCGATCGCCGCCGGCCACGGCCTCGAGGTCACGGCCACGACCCGCCGCCCGGACAAGGCCGACGGGTTGCGCGCGGCCGGCGTCGACCACGTCCTGATCGACGATCCCGCCCTCGACGATGGGGTGCCGTTGCCGTGCACCCCTGACTACGTCCTGGACCTCGTCGGCGCCCGCACGACGGTGGATTCGCTGCGCCTGGTCCGGCGCGGCGGGACGGTGTGCGTGGCCGGCTCGCTCAGTGGCTGGACCATCGCCGGCTTCGAGCCGATTGCCGCGATCCCGTCGGGAACGAAGCTGACTGCCTTCCACAGCGACGACCTCAAGGGCGCGACGGCGGTCCTGCAGCGCATCGTCGACGCGGTCGAGACGGGTACCTATCGCCCCAACCTGGACCGCGTGTTCGCCCTGGACGACATCGTCGCCGCCCACCGCTACATGGAGGACGACGAAGCCACCGGCAAAATCATCGTGGTGCCGTGAGGGGCCCGGCCCACCCCCAGGAGGACCGGGCCCCACGCGGATCAGCCCGAGTCGCGTTTGCCCATCAGGGAAAGCGCCACCACCAGGGCCACGGCGACCCAGGTCACGAGGGTGCCCGCCCCTGTGAGCGGGCCCAGGTACGTCGCCGCGGCCGGGTCGAGCTGGGCGGTGCTCAGCTGCTCGGCCGCCGACGCCGGGAAGTAGGCGAGCACGTGGCTTTGCGCCCACGGCGGCAGGAACGCACCGAGGATCGCCGGTACGAAGATCAGCCCGATCGTGGTCGCGATCGCACCGGCGGCGCTGCGCATCATCACCGCGAACGCCAGGGCCAGCAGGCCGAACGCCGCCATCTCCACGCCCCAGCCCAGCAGGCTGCGCAGCACCCCCGGCCCGGTCAGGCCGAGCGTCGGCACCGCCGGGTTGATGCCCAGCACCGCCTGGCCGATCAGGAACGCGAGCGTCGCGAACACCGTGCCCAGCACGAATCCCAGCGCTGCGACGACGATCGCCTTCGCCGCGAGGACACGCCCGCGGCCCGGAGTGATCGACAGGGTCAGTCGGATCATGCCCGTCGCGTACTCCGACGACGTCGCGAGCGCGCCCAGCACCGCGACGATGATCAAGCCGAGGTTCATCCCGACCATGCTGGTGCCCGCCGCGTCGAAGCCGGTGCGCTGGTCGGCGGGCAAGCCCGCGTAGTTCGCCTCGGTCAGGAAGCTGAACAGCACGGAGAAGCCGACGCTCACCACCAGCGCGGCGATGATCACCACCCACGTGGAGCGAACCGAGCGGAGCTTCGTCCACTCCGCGGGCAAGGTGTTCCCGACCAACGTGGTCACTGGTCCCCCTCGGCAGTCGGGCGGTACTGCACGCTCGCCCGCGTGCGGTCCATGAATGCGGCCTCGAGGCTGGCTCGCACCGGGGTCAGCTCGTGCACGCCGAGCCCGTGTTCGAGGGCGAGGTCGCCGATCTTCGGCGCGTCCAGCCCGGTGACCGCGAGCGCCCCGTCGGCGCCGCGGGTGACCTCGCCGCCGACGCCCGCGAGCACCCGCGCCAGCTCGTCGGCGCGCGGCGACACCACCCGCACGTGGCTGAGCGAGTCGCGTTGCATGAACTCGGTGATCGGCATGTCCGCGATCAGCTCGCCGCGGCCGATGACGACCACGTGCTCGGCGGTCTCCTGCATCTCGTTCATCAGGTGGCTGGAGACGAACACCGTCCGGCCTTCGGCGGCCAGGTCCCGCATCAGCGTGCGGATCCAGAAGATGCCCTCCGGGTCGAGCCCGTTCACCGGCTCGTCGAACAACAGCACCGGTGGGTCGCCCAGCAGGGCGGTGGCAATGCCCAGGCGCTGGTACATGCCGAGGGAGAACGAGCCGACCTTGCGGTCCGCCACGCCGCCCAGGCCGGCCAGGTCGAGCACCTCGCCGACCCGGCGGCGCGGGATGCCGCCAGCCTGCGCGACCCACTGCAGGTGCCGGTATGCGGTGCGCGCGCCGTGCACGGCCTTCGCGTCGAGCAACGCGCCGACCTCCCGCAGCGGCGCGGGAAGGTCCTGATAGGACTTGCCGCCGACGGTCACCGACCCGCTGGTCGGCCGGTCCAGGCCGAGGATCATCCGCATCGTCGTGGACTTGCCCGCGCCGTTGGGCCCGAGGAAACCGGTGACCACGCCGGGTTTGAGGTCGAAGGACAACCCGTCGACGGCCGTCGTGGTGCCGTATCTCTTGGTGAGGTCTTGCGCCTTGATCACGGTTCCATGCAAGCCGAACGCCCGCCCACCCGCTACCGGACTTGGTGGTCACCGTCCACAACAAAAGTTGTCTTCAGCGGATCGGGTGACAACCTTTGCCGGCTGTGCGCGGCGCAGGACGTCATATTGACTGCGGAGAACCGAATCCGATCCGTCCAAAGGAGACCGACATGGCCGACAAGGGCCGCCCCGGTGTCTCGATGCTCGTGGCACTCGTCCTGCTGGTGGCCGGCGCCGCCATCATCATCGTGAACACCGACCACCCCCTCGGCGTGGTCGGCGGCATCGTGACCGCGCTCGTCGGCGTCGCCTTCTTCATCCGCGGGGTCGCCGCCCGCAAGACCACACCCGAAGGCCGCCGTCGGTTCTTTATCTCCTGACGCGGTTCTCGTTGGTCGGCACGTAGGTCGGCAGCTCCGCCGCGACCTCGAAACCGCCATCCGCGGTCGGTCCCGTGGTCAGCGTGCCGCCGACCAGGTCGACGCGGTGGCCCAGGCTGGTCAGGCCGAGCCCGGACCCGCTGCCCGCCAGCACCGCGTCCGGCGGGCGGGCCGGCGCCGAGTTCCGCACCAGCACCGAGATCGCGTCGGACCCGTAGCGCAACCGGACGAGCACCTCGGCCCCCGGCGCGTGCTTGCGGGTGTTCGTCAACGCCTCCTGCACGATCCGGTGCACCGTGCGGGCGATGGTCGGCGACATCACCGACCGCTCGCCGGTCACCTCAAGGTCGACCGGGATGCCGGCTGCCGTGGACTCGCGTGCCGGTTCGGCCGGGTCGGGCGCCTGGTCCGCCACGACGGGCTCGCGACGGCGCTCGTCGGCCTCGGCGGGATCGCTGTTGAGCACGCCGACCAGGTCGCGCAGCTCGTCGAGCGCGCCCGCGCCCGCCGACCGGATGTCCGCGGCGGCCTTGCGCACCGCGGGATCGGTCGACGTCACGCCCATCGCGTCGGCCTGCAACACCATCAGGCTCAGCCCGTGGGTGAGCACGTCGTGCATCTCCGCGGCCAGCCGTCGGCGTTCCTCGAACCGCGCGCGCTCGGCCATGAGGTGCTGCTCACGTTCGGCCCGCTCGGCGCGATCCCGCAGCGAGCGCAGCAATTCCTTGCGCGCGTTGAGGTACAGCACCAGCACGGCGGGGCCGATCGTGCTGAGCAACCCGACCGGCGTCACCGTCCAGCTGGGCGCCCACGGCCGGCTGCCGATCACCGCGAGCAAGCCGGTCAACGAGAACGCGATCCGCGGCGATTCGCGCTGAACCAGGAAGATGATCACCACCGGCGCCGCGCGCGGCAGGGTCAGCGGGCTGGCCGGTTCGACCGGTGCGAAGAGCCCCGGCGCGAAGGTGTCGGAGTACAGCGTCAGCAGCCCGGCGAGCACGACCAGCCCGGCCACCGCGCGCGGGAACCGGCCGGCCAGCACGAGCGACGCGTCGACCGCCAGCTGGATCACCAGGTCGGCGCGCGGGCCGGCCCAGCCGGTGGTGGGCTGGCTGTTCAGGCAGATCGCGACGTCGAGCAGGCAGAACACCAGCGCGACGCTGACCTGGGTGGCCAGCTGCCTGCGGGTGGGGCGATCGTGGGTGAGGGCGGGCATCGCTCAGCCCATCAGCCCGGCTTCGTGCGCCAGCAAACCCGCCTGGGTGCGGTTGTCGCAGCCGAGTTTGGTGAGCATCCGCGACACGTAGCTCTTCACCGTCGCCTCGGAGAGGTGCAGCTTCGCGGCGACGCCGGCGTTGGACATGCCTTCGCCGAGGCAGCGCAACAAGTCCAGCTCGCGCTCGGTGAGTTCGTCGACCCGCGCCCGGGCCTGCTCGGTGCGCTGGTGTTCGCCCGCCGACGCGGTCACGACCCGCCGTGCGGCGTCTTTCGACAGCACCGTGTGGCCGTCCGCGGCGACGCGGACCAGGCCGATGAGGTCCTCGGGTGGTGTCGTCTTGAGCAGGAAGCCCGACGCGCCCGCGCGCAGGGCCCGCAGCACATGGCTGTCGGTGTCGAACGTGGTGAGCGCGACCAGCGCGGGCGCGGTCGGCAGCTTGGCGATCCGCTCGATCGCGGTCAGCCCGTCCACCTCGGGCATCCGCAGGTCCATCAGCATCACGTCGGGCCGGAACCGCATGGCCGCCTCGATCGCCTCGGCGCCATCCTGCGCGGTCGCGACGACCTCGATGTCGTCGGCGGAGGTCAGCACCGTGCGCAGGTGCGCGAGCACCATCGGCTCGTCGTCGACGAGGACGATCCGGATCACGAGGCCTGCTCACCGCGGGTACGCACGGACCGGAGTATCGCATCGCCGGGCCGGCCGCATCGGGTGAGCCGGGCACGCTGGGTGGTTGGCGGGGCACGCGGGGCAGACAAAAGGGCAAGCCCGGCCGCAAGGCTGGATCTGGGTCTCCGCTCTCCAACACGGTGGGTGAATAACCGTCTGACTGCGGAGGTGTCACCCACATGCGCCGGAGAACTTCCTTAGCGGTGGTCGCGCTCGCGACGGCGACCTTGATGTCCTTGGCTTTCGTCCCAACGGTTGCGGCGCAGGCTTCACCTGGCCTGCTCGCCGCCATGCAGCACGACCTCGGCCTCACCACCGAGCAGGCTTCGCTCCGGCTGGCCCAGGAGCACCAGGCGACCGACGTGCTGCCCGCCGCACAGCACGCGGCCGGCGCCGCGTACGGCGGGGCCTGGTTCGATCCCACGCGCGGCAAGCTGGTCGTCGGCGTGACCGATCCCGCCGTGGGTGCCGCGGTGCGGAACACCGGCAGCGACACCGTGCTCGTACCGGTGAGCGCGGCCGAGCTGGACGGCGCGAAGGCGGCGCTCGACCGGTCCACCGCGCCGGCCTCGGTGACCAGCTGGCGGACCGATCCGAAGACCGGCCACCTGGTCGTCTCGATCAACCGATCCGACGCCGCCGCGCTCGCGTTCGTCAAGCGCGCCAAGGCATCCGGCATCCCGGTGCGGGTGGAGTCCGCGCCCCGCCCGGTGACCGCCTCGGCGGGCACGGTCGGCGGCGACCCGTACTACATCAACGGCAACGTCCGCTGCTCGATCGGGTTCTCGGTGCAGGGCGGGTTCGTCAGCGCGGGGCACTGCGGCAGCGCGGGCAGCACGGTGACCGGCTGGGACGGCTCGGCGATGGGCTCGTTCGTCGATTCCTCCTTCCCGGGCAACGACTACTCCTACGTCAGCATCGGCAACGGCTGGTGGACCACGCCGGTCGTGCTCGGCTGGGGCACCACCAGCGACCAGCTCGTGCGTGGTTCGAACGTCGCCCCGCCCGGCACGTCGATCTGCCGCTCGGGCTCGACCACGCACTGGCACTGCGGTGTGGTCGAGGCGCTGAACGAGACCGTCAACTACGCGCAGGGCTCGGTGTACGAGCTGACCCGCACGTCGGTGTGCGCGGAACCGGGTGACTCCGGTGGCTCTTTCATCTCCGGCGACCAGGCGCAGGGCGTCACGTCCGGCACCAACGGCAACTGCACGACCGGCGGTCAGACGTGGTTCCAGCCGGTCAACGAGATCCTGCAGCGGTACGGCCTGACGCTCGTCACCGCCTGACCTTTCCCTTGCGTAGCAACCCTTTTGGAGACCATCCATGCGTTCTTTACTCGTGGCGCTGTCGATCGCGGCCGGCCTGACCATCCCGGTGACCGCGGCTTCGGCGCAGCAGGCCACCCACTCCGAGGTCGTCGGAGCCAAACCCGGCACGACCGCGACGGCGGCGGCCGATCGCTTCCGGGAGCTCCGCTCGCACCGGGCACCGGCGATCAAGGCCAGCATCCACGACGACTGGGGGACCTACACCAGCGGCGCCGCCGTGACCGGTCAGGACGCCGTCCAGTCCGTCTACAGTGACCTGTCGGTCTCGGGCGACACCCTGTACGCGCCGACGATGAAGGCGCCGGGCTCGTGCGTCGAGCTGGTGACCACCTACACCGGGGGCGTGCGGCAGGTGTGGGCCTGGGACTGGTGCGTCAGCGTGAACGTGGCCCGGTCGGTGACCATCGACGGCACCTTCCGGGCGAACTACGTGACGTCGGTCAACGGCCACGACTCCTACCACGGCCGGGTCGAGCAGACCGACGCGAGCCGCAACACCTGGACCGCCTGGCTGTTCAACTATCGCACCGGCCAGTGGGACACGTTCTACACCCAGTCCGGCACCGACCAGTCGCGCGACGGCCGCAGCTGGAACATCTTCGAGATCTACGCCAGCGGCGACACGACGGCGCAGTACTGCACCGCGCTGGGCAGCAGGGTGATCGAGAGCAGCAGCTACCGGATCAGGCTGAACGGCGCGTGGACGGCGGCCGGCACGGGCAACACGTCGGTGCTCTCCAACTCGTCGTCCAACAACTTCCTCTGCCCGGGGCTGACGCGCACCGTCGTCCACCCCAACGACGACTGGCAGGTCCACCGCTGACGACCGGGTGCCGCGGGTGGCACTCAGCGTAGGTCCGTCACCTCGACCGACAGGTGCGGTGACGAAGCCGCCCACCGCGCCACGTCGTCGGCGTCCGCCTCGCCCAGTTCGCGCACGACCGCGGTCGGGCGGAAGTGGACGGTGGTTCCAGTGATCCCGCTCGTCCCGCCGATCTCGGCGGTCTCGTCGGTCTCGGTGGCGGCGAGCGGGATCAGCCCGGTCACCGGCAGGGCGTTCTCGTAGCGTTGGGTCCAGGAACCGTTGGCGCGCCGGTTGGTGTGCACCAGCCAGTCGCTCGAGGCGGCGACGACCGACATGCCGCGGCGTGGGTGGCCATCGGCCAGCACCGGCGCGTCCGGTGCGTCGAAGAACCGGAGGTCCTTCGACACCATCACCGGCTTCTTCAGCGGCTCGCCGGCGCTGTCGAGCACGGTGGCAGTACCCCGCCCGTCGTCCGACACCGCGACGGACCCGTCGGCGTGCAGGGTGATCGAGCAGCGTCCGCCGCCGTTGTCCTGCGCCTCCTCGGCCGCGTAGGCAAGAACTTCGAGGACCAGGTGCCCCACCCCACCGGGAGCGAACGACGCGGGATCCTGCCGGATGCGCTCGAGGTGGCCGACGTCCACCCCGCTCGCCCAGTCGTGGGTCGTGTTCCGCGGAAGGTTTGCCTTGTCCATCAAGCAATCCTTCCAGATCACCGTTATTCGGATGCCGCGGATGACGTCGATGCCTACCGTCGTCGGTCATGGGCACCGAGAGACGGCCGCTGTTCTGCGACCAGGCGCTGGCCGCGCGGATCGAGCGGGCCGAGGCCGACTTCATGACGCAGTGCACTGCGGCCGCGCGCGGTCGTGCCGAGGGGTTCGCGATGCCGCTCGCCGGGGGCGTCGCCACGTTCGCGGACACGGACTCGCCGTTCAACAAGGTGGCCGGGCTCGGGTTCGCCGGGGTGCCGGCCGATGCCGAGCTGGCCGAGGTCGAGGCGGCCTTCCAGGCCCACGGCTGTCCCGTCCAGGTCGAACTGGCCGCCTTGGGGGATCCCGCGATCGGTGAGTTGCTGACCGGGCGTGGTTACCGGCTGGTGTCGTTCGAGAACGTGCTCGGGCGGGCCCTGTCCGAGGCTGGTGCGGCAGCCATGCCACCGGGCATCGAAGTGCGGTCGAGTGGTGACGACGAGCTGGCGCAGTGGCTCGCCCTGGACGCCGACGCGGTCGCCCACCCGGACACCGAAGGCGTGCCCTCACACGAGGAATTCCCTTACGAGGTCGTGGAAAACTCGACCCGGGACATGGTGGCCACGGGCATCCGCCGGTACTCGGCGCTGCGCGACGGCACGCTGGCGGGTGTCGCGAGTTTCCGGGTGTCGGGGACCATCGCGCAGCTGACCGGCGCCGCGACCGCGCCGCGCCACCGCCGCCACGGCGTGCAGACCGCTCTGCTCGCCGCGCGACTGGCCGCCGCGGCCGCCGCCGGGTGCGAGCTCGCCGTGGTCACCACGCAGCCCGGGTCGAAGTCGCACCAGAACGTCCAGCGCCAAGGCTTCGACCTGCTCTACACCCGCGCGATCCTCGTCAAGTGACGAGCTTGCTCCACTTCGGACCGCGGGAATTCCGGATCGGACATCCCGAATCCGACATCACGGGGCGAACCGGTTCGCTACGGTCGCGCTCGTGGTTACCTTCACGGACTTGATGGACGACGCCGCCCTGCTGTCGTTCGAGCACCAGCTGCGGATGATGGACGTCGTGGGCCTCGCCGCGTGGTCGTTGGACCTCGACGAGCCGCGGTTCGACCTGATCGGTGACGAGCGGACGCTGACCACCGGCGACGTCCAGCTGCTGGGCACCGCCGCGCCCGGCCCGCAGTCGTGGCTGTGGTCGTGGGCGAATCCGGGCACCTACCGGCCCGACGTGCTGGCGGTCGCGTTGCGGGCCCGTGAATTCGGCGAGAAGCACGGCGTCGCCGAGCTGGCCGAACCGGAGGTGCCGTTCGCGTCGCTGCCCGGCTCGCCGACCGAGCCCGCGGTCGTCGCGTCGTACATGATGGAGGCGGCCAAGGCCGCGACCGGCTGGTACACCGGCTACCAGGGCCCGGTCGGCGATGCGGGCACCCGGATCGGCCTGCTGCTGCGCCACCCCGAACTCAGCCTGCCCGCGCCTGAGGGCCCGCGGGTCAGCCGCGTCCTGCAACAAGGCCTCACGGAGCTGCGCTTCGGCGACCAACGGCGGGGCGTGCACGCCTATGGCCGGCGTCGCGACGGCCTCGAGGTCATGCATTCGGGCGACGTCACGAGGATCACCGGCCCGGACTCGCTCACCATCGACCTCCGCTTCGACGACCTGAACCGCTTCACGGCCATGAGTGCTCACCTGGGCGGATCCAAAACTCCATAGGAAGAATCCTAATGGGTGTAGGCTCGACGGCATGGTCCGAACTCGCCTCACCCCCGACGCCGTGATCGCTGCCGCGGCCGCGCTCGCCGATGACGACGGCCTGGCCGCGGTCACGCTGTCGGCGCTGGCCCGGCGCCTGGGCGTGCAGACACCCAGCCTGTACACCCACGTCCGCGACCACGACGCGGTGCTGGACGGCATCACCGCCCTCGCGCTCACCGAGCTGGCCGGGCGCGTCTCGGCGGCGATCGCCGGGCGCGCGGGCGGCGCCGCGCTCGAGGCCTTCGCCGCGGCGCACCGGGCGTACGCGCGCGAGTCGCCCGGGCGCTGGCAGGCCTTGCAGCGGCGCGCGGGGGCGGCGGCGGTGCGCTCACCCGGCGCCCGCGAGCTGGTCGAGCTGACCGGCGCGGTGCTGCGGGGTTACCCGGTGCCCGAGGCCGACCACGTGCACGCGATCCGGCTGCTGGGCAGCGCCATCAACGGTTTCCTCGCCCTGGAACGGATCGGCAGCTTCGACCACAGCCAACCCGAGCCCGAGGTCTCGTGGGACAAGATGGTCGCCGTCCTCGACGCCACGCTCCGGTCCTGGCCCGCGTCGTGATCACCACGCCGATCACCACTCCGATCACGATGCCGCTCGTGCACGGCGGCGCCGAGCTGGAACAGACCGCCCGTGGCGTGCGGCCGCACCGGCTGCCTGCCTGGGTTCGCGACCGGTTCCCGGACCCGCAACTACTTGCCGCCGAAAGCCGGCCCGCCGGGGTCCGGCTGACCATGACGACCGGGGCACGCGAGCTCGTGCTCGCGTTGCACGCGACACGCATGGGCTACCGGGGTGCGCACCGGCCACGGGGTGCCGTCGACCTCGTGCTCGACGGCGAGCTCGTGGCGAGCGCGGAGCTCGACGGTGGCGACCTGATCGAGCTCGACCCGGTGGCGGGCGCGACCGAGTTCCACCCCGCCGCCACCCGGTCGGTCACGTTCGCCGACCTGCCCGGCGGGCTCAAGCGTGTCGAACTCTGGTTGCCGCACAACGAATCCGTCGAGCTGGTCGAGCTGCGCACCGACGAGCCGGTCGAGCCCACCGGGCCACGCGGGCGCCGGTGGGTGCACCACGGCAGCTCGATCAGCCAGGGCTCGAACGCGAGCTCACCGGCGCGCACCTGGGCCGCGATCGCCGCCCGGCGCGGCGGGGTCGAGCTGCACAACCTCGGCTTCGGCGGCAGCGCGATGGTCGATCCGTTCGTCGCCCGGGTGATCCGCGACGCGCCGGCCGACCTCATCAGCCTGAAGTTCGGCATCAACGTGGTGAACCTCGACGCGATGCGCCTGCGCACCTTCGTGCCGGCGGTGCACGGCTTCCTCGACACGATCCGCGACGGGCACCCGGACACGCCGATCCTGTTGCTGTCGCCCATCTTCTGCGCGATCCACGAGGACACTCCCGGCCCGGGCGCGATCGACACCGACGCCATCGCAGCGGGGGAGGTCCGGTTCACGGCCACCGGCGATCCCGGCGACACGCGCCTTGGGCGGCTGACCTTGCGGGTGGTGCGCGAGGCGCTGGAATCGGTGGCCGCGAACCGCGCGGACGACGAGAACCTGCGCTACCTGAGCGGCATCGAGCTCTACGGCGAGGCCGACCACGCGCTGCCGGACGGCTTGCACCCGGACACCGAGGCGCACCGGCTCATCGGCGAGCGCTTCGCCCGCCACGTGTTCGGCCTATAGCGTCCGGATCGGTTGCCCGGCAAGGAAAGCGGCGATGTCTTCGACGATCTGGCCGAAGTACGTCGTGTAGTTGCCGCGGGTGACGTAGCCGAGGTGCGGGGTGGCCAGCACGTTCGGCAGCGTCCGGAACGGGTGGTCGGCGGGCAGCGGCTCGGTGTCGAACACGTCGAGCCCGGCGCCGGCGATCCGCTCGTCGCGCAGCGCGGCGATCAAGGCGTCCTGGTCGACGACGCCGGCGCGGGAGGTGTTGATCAGCAACGCGGACCGCTTCATCCGGCCGAGCACGTCCGCGCCGACGAGGCCGCGGGTCGAGCCGGCCAGCACGAGGTGGATCGACAGGACGTCGCTCACCTCGGCCAGCTCGTGCAGCGAGCCGGCGAGGCGGGCGCCCACGGTGCGGTCCTCCGTGAGGTTCGGGCTCCACGCGACGACGTCCATGTCGAACCCGCGGCCCACCGCGGCGACCTTCTGGCCGATCTTGCCGTAGCCCAGCAGCCCGAGCGTGCGGCCCGCGAGGTCGGTGCCGACGGTGCGCTGCCACGGTCCGTTCGCGCGCATCCCGGCGTTCTCGGTGACCAGGTGACGCGCCAGCCCGAGGATCAACGCCCAGGTCAGCTCGCCTGGCGCGGTCGACGTGCTGGCGGTGCCGCACACCGTGACGCCTTGCCGTTGGGCAGCGACCAGGTCGACCGACCCGTTGCGCATCCCGCTGGTCACCAGCAGTTCCAGCTTGGGCAACCGCGCGAGCAGGGACGCGGGGAACGGCGTGCGCTCGCGCATGATCACGACGATCTCGGCGTCGGCGAGGGCGTCCGCTACCGCGTCCTCGCCCTCCAGGTGCCGATCGAACACGACGAGCTCGACGTCATCACCCAGCACCGACCAGTCGGCGCTGCTCAACGCGACGCCCTGGTAGTCGTCCAGTACCACGCACTTCTTCGCCACAGACCCCACCCTATGGCGGTCAGCGCAGTGGCCCACTGCGGCTGTTGTCGAGGTACTGCAGGAGTTCGTGCGCGGCCAGCTCGACTTCCTTGTGGCCCCACTCGGCCGCGCGGTAGTGGCACGAGATCAGGCCCATCCGGTGCAACCGGCGGAAGTCGCCGAAGACGAACGCGTAGCGCGCCTTGGTGTCCTCGGCCGCGCCGTCGGTCAGCGCCAGGTGCCAGGCGCCGTATTCGGCCCAGTCGTGGCGTTCGAGGAAGTCGTTCTGCTGGTCGGCACTCGGCTGCACGTCGCTCCAGCGGCTGGCGAGCACGTACTGCTTGGCGTCGATGAGCGAGCGGGCGTGCGCCACGCCGTCGGGGTTCACGCGGTAGGTGTTCATGGGGTGCCCATCTTCCCCCGCTCAGTGGTGCGCCGCCCGGTGTCGCGCCAGCACGTCCAGTCCGAAGTCGGCCTGCGGGTCGCGCCACACGGAGTGGGCGTGGTTGGCGTCGCGCTGGGTGTTGTCCCATTCGACGAGCAGCCGCGGCCCTTGCACCCGGTAGTAGTGCGGCTCGCCTGGCGTGAGCGATCCGCACCAGGCGACATGCACGCCGTCGAGCGCTTCGTCGTCGTAGGTGGTTAGGGGAGAGGCGCTGTCCGGCACCCGGTCGAAGTAGGTCGCCAGCAAGGCGCGCAGCAACTCCCGTTGGCCCGCGTCGAGGTCGCTGCCGGGCACGCCCTTCGGCGCCGAGGTGTACTCGACGACCCGGTGGTCGCCGTCGGTGAACCCGGCCGCCTCGTCGATGGCGTCGCTCGCGGCCTGCAGCCTGGCCTGCTCGGCGTCGTCGCGGAACCGCCCGCGCCAGATGCCGGCCAGCGGGATCACCCGGTCACCGTCGGACACCGTCGTGCGGTTGGCGGTGACGAGGTCGGACGGCGCCTTCGCCAGCAGCACCGCCCGGCGCGCGAGCTCGGCCGGCAGGGAGCGCACCAGCTCGCGGGCGAGGTCCTCGACCCGCGCGAGCGGCCGGAGCACGGCCCCGCCGAGCAGCGGCGAGACGGCTGGGTCGGCGCCCATGAAGCACGGGGTGGTCGAGACGAGTGCGCCGTCGACGACGAGGTTGTTGAGCGAGACGTGGTGGCCGCCGAACCGCCAGCCCCACGCGCCGTCGTCGCCGGGCTCGCCGAACACCCGCAGGTAGTACAACCCGGGGTCCCGGCCGCGCTCCCGGTCGAAGCGGGCGACGAAACCCTCGGTCCGGTCGAGGACGTTCTCCAGGCCCATCGTGGTGGTGACCGTGACGTAACCCGCCTCGGACAACCCGGTCGCGACCAGCCGCATCGCGGCCCGCTGCTGGGCCGGTCGCTGCTGGTGCATCGTGAGGCCACCGTGGTCGGTCGGCGTGTAGAACCACCGCCGCCGCTCGGCGTCCCCGGCGTCGTCGGCAGGCATCGGCCCTTGGCCGATGGCCCGCTGCTCGTCGCTCAGCAGGTCGAGCCAGGCACGGGCCGCCTCGACCATCGCGGCGGCGGTCTCACGGCGCGTCGTCACACGCCCCAGCGTCGCCGACCGACCCGGTCCCGTCCACACCTGCGTGCTTTCCCGATGACCGCCGCGACACGCCGCCGTTGCGTTGATCCCCACCCGGCTGGGTGGTGGTAGCGCGCGGCGGGTCGTTGGCGACCTGTCAGGCAGGCACTATGGGAAGCGTGGCCGGCATGGACGCAGGGACGGGCGATGACAGCGACACCGTGGCGAAGGAGCCCGGGGCGACCGAGCCAGGGGAGACCGAAATCGCGACCGAGACCGGGACGATCGCGCTCGAGCGCCAGGACGACCGCGTGGTGGTGCGGGTGACCGGCGCGCTCGACCTCGCGCTCGCGCCCAGGCTGCAGCAGTTCGTCGACCGCGCGGCGCGGCTGCACCCGGCCCTGCTCGTGCTGGACCTGACCGAAGTGGACTTCCTGGCCTCCGCCGGGATGGCGGTGCTGGTGAAGGCGAACCGGAACCAGGTGGCACCGACGCAGATGCGGGTCGTCGCGGCCGATCGGGTGGTGCTGCGGCCGTTGCAGATGACCCGGCTGACCGACGAACTCGCCGTGTACCCGACCCTGGCCGAAGCGTTCGCCGGCTGATGGCGACCGAGACCCCGGCCGCCATCATGGATGCGCTGGTGGCCGCGCTCACCGACGAGCACGGCATCGCATTGGCGCACGAGGTGTGCGTGTACACCGGACAAGTCGACGGCGAGCTGACCCCGTCGGGCACCGGCGTCGTGGACCCGGCGCGGCTGGGCCGGCTCGTGACCGCCCGGTGGGCCGAGTTGACCGGCGTGCGGCACGACGTGCTGGTGGTGGACGGTGACGAGCTGCGGCCCGGCGCCGGTGGCCACGCGCTGGTCCTGTCCACGTGCACGGCGGCGGGCGCTGTGCTCTGCGTCGTGGCGCTCGGCGGTGCCGACCTGGCCGCGCACGGGGCGGCGCTCCTGGCGCCGGTGCTCGCCGGGATCCGGCTGTGGGATCAGGTGGTCGGCACGGAGGCTCGCGCGCTGGCCGAGACCGTGCGCGAATTGCGTGCCGAGGCGGGCCTGGTCGACACGCTGCACGCGGTGGGCGCGCGCCTGACCGCCCAGCTCGACATCGACCGCGTGGTCCAGGATGCCACCGACGCCGCCACCGCCGCGACGGGTGCGGCGTTCGGCGCCTTCTTCTACAACCTCATCGACCAGTACGGCGAGTCGTACACCCTCTACACGCTCTCCGGCGTGCCCCGCGAGGCGTTCTCCCGGTTCCCGATGCCACGCAACACCGCCGTGTTCGCGCCGACCTTCGACGGCGTCGGCACGGTGCGCAGCGACGACATCGTCGCCGACCCCCGGTTCGGCCGGAACGCGCCGTACCACGGGATGCCCGAAGGCCACCTCCCCGTGCGCAGCTACCTCGCGGTGCCGGCGATCAGCGCGACGTCCGGCGAGGTGCTCGGCGGGTTCTTCTTCGGCCACCCCGAACACGGCCGGTTCACCGAGCGGCACCAGTTCTTCGCCGAGGGGATCGCGGGCTACGCGGCGATCGCGCTGGACAACGCGCGGCTCTTCGAGCGCGAACGCAACCTCGCCAGCGAGCTCGCGCGCAGCATGCTGCCCGTCGTGCCGGACCTCCCGCACCTGCGGATCGTCACCCGCTACCGGCCGGCCGCGACCGGGATCAAGGTCGGCGGCGACTGGTTCGACGTGATCGCGCTGCCGGGCGGTCGCACCGCGTTCGTCATCGGCGACGCGGTCGGGCACGGGGTGACCGCCGCCGCGGTGATGGGGCAGGCGCGCACCGCGATCCGGTCGTACGCCCAGCTGGACCTGGCGCCGTCGGCGCTGCTGCGCAACGTGTCCCAGTTGATCGGCAGCGTCTCGGCGACAGGCACCTTCGTCACCTGCTTCTACGCCGTGCACGACCCGGTCGACGACTGCTTGACCTACGCCAATGCGGGCCACTTACCCGCCGTGCTGGTGCACACTGACGGCACACAGGAACAGATCGGGGAGGCGATGGCGCAGCCGCTGGGCGTCGGCGAGGAGTTCCCGCAGCGGCAGGCGGCGTTCCCGCCGGGCGCGGACGTCGTGCTGTACACCGACGGGCTCGTCGAGAGCCGCACCCGCGACCTGGACGAGGGGATAAGGAACCTCTTGTCCGGGCTCGAGACCGTGCGCACCGCCGACGACACCGCGGCCGCGTGCGATTCGCTCATCGCGCAGCTCACCGGCGGTCAGCACGACGACGACATCGCGCTCATCCACGTGCACCACCAGGATGGCGGCGCCTCGTGACGACCAAACGGTCCGAGGAGGACGTCACCAGTACGCCGGAGGAGTTGCACTGCCGCGTCGAAGCCGACGCCAACCGGCTCGCCGCGGTGCGCAAGGCGCTCAGCGGCTGGGCCGAGGACCTCGGCATGACCCGTGAACAGCGGTCCGACCTCGTCCTCGCCGCGTACGAAGCCCTGGCCAACGCCGCCGAGCACGCCTACGTCGGGCGCACCGACGGCGTGATCGACCTGTCGGCGCGCTGCACGCAGGGCACGATCACCATCGTGGTCACCGACTACGGCACCTGGCGAGCGCCGCAGCCCAGCGACGGGCTGCGTGGCCGTGGCCTGCTGCTGATCAACGCCCTGACCCGGCACCACCAGGTCACCCACGGCGACAACGGAACCACCGTCACCATGACCTGGCCGACACCGGGCTCTGGCTGAACAGTTCTGCCCATGAGCCCCGTCCACGGTGTCCGTCCACAGTGGATTGAGCGGTTGGCCTGACTGGAGGCAGTGCGGCACGCCCCGACTGCTCGAAGAACCTTTCTCGACGGTGTACCCGACAGCGAGCGCGTCAGTCGCCGCTGGGGTAGGCGGCGGTGCGGACGAACGCGGCCTCGTCCTTGTCGACCACGTGGCCTTGGTCGTCGGCGAAGACGACGTTCAAGGGTGCGCCGGTGGTCGCGTCGACGCGGTGGATGCTCGGGCCTTCCGGGCGGGCCAGGTGGTTGTCGCCCCATTGCTGCAACGCGCCGAGCACGACCTTCAGGTCGGTGCCCGCGGGGGTCAGCAAGTAGGCGTCCCGGGCGCGCTGGCCGGGCTCCTGGTAGCGCTCCTTGGTCAGGATCCCGTAGTCGACGAGGGTCGCCAGCCGCGCGCTGAGCACGTCCGACGCGATGCCCAGGTTCTCGCGGAACTCCCCGAACTTGGTCACGCCCGAGAAAGCCTCACGCAGCACGAGGAAGCTCCACCGGTCGTTCAGCGCGGCCAGCGTGCGGGCGATGGCGCAGGTGCTCTGCGCCGGCGAGGTGTTCCTCATCTCTTCATCCTACCTCTGACTTGCCATATCCAATCCAGCTGCTAGGTTGGAATTACCAACTCAGGAGGCAGTCATGGAGTTCACAGGGGTCAAGGCCCTGGTCACCGGCGCGAACCGCGGGCTGGGCAAGCAGTTCGTCGACGGCCTGCTGGCGCGCGGCGCCGAGGTCTACGCGGCGGCGCGCAACCCGGCGACGATCGAGCGCCGCCCCGGCGTCACCCCGCTCCGGCTGGACCTCACCGATCCAGCCTCGGTCGAGGAAGCGGTCGAGCAGGCCGGTGACATCACGCTCCTGATCAACAACGCGGGGGTGGCCGGCGGGACATCGCTGCTCACCGGCGACCTCACGGCCGCCCACGCCGACTTCGACACCAACTTCTGGGGCACGCTGCGGGTCACGCGCGCGTTCGCCGGCCCCATCGAGGGCAACGGCGGCGGCACGATCCTGAACGTGCTGTCGGTCCTGTCCTGGGTGAGCCTGCCGGGCTCCGGTGCCTACAGCGCGAGCAAGGCGGCGGCCTGGTCGATGACCAACGCGCTGCGCGTCGAGCTGGCCGAGAAGAAGATCTCCGTGGCCGCCCTGCACGTCGGCTACATGGACACCGACATGGCCGCCCACATCGATCCGTCCGGCCAGACCGACCCGGCGCTCGTCGCGGGCCTGGCCCTGGACGGGATCGCGGCCGGCGAACACGAGATCATCGCCGACGAGCTCAGCAGGCAGGTCCAGGGCGGTCTCTCCGGTGGCGTTGCCGCGCTGTACCCGCAACTGTCCTCAGTGGACTAGCCGCGGCCCCGGGTCGCGGGCATCGGCCGGGGCTCGATCCCCATTTCCGCCATGTGCCGCCGGTAGATCTCGTGCCGGCGGTGCGCCTCCCCGATCCGCCCGGCCGCCAGCAGCACGGTGACCAGGTTCAGGTGCGCCTGCTCGTCGTAGGGGTCGTCCTCGAGCAGGCGCAAGGTGTGCCGGACCACTTCGTCGATGTCGCCGCGGGCCTGCCGGTGGTCGATCAACGCACGCAGCACGGCCTGGTGCAACGCGCGCAGTTCCTCGGTCACGTGCTGCGCCCAGTCGGCGTACGGGTCGTCTTCGAGGAAGTCTCCGGTGTACATGCTCGCGGCCGTGCACAGGCGGTCGACGGCGTCCGGGTGGTTGGAGCGGTGTGCGTCCAACGCCCGCGTCGCCACCTTGCGGAACTCCTCCACGTCGACGCTCACCAGCGCCGAGTCGAGCCAGACCGCGGTGCCGTCGGTGGCCAGCGGCTGCGGACCGCCCTCGACCGGCTGCAGCACATCGCGCACGGTGCTGAGCAACACCGACAGGCGGTTGCCGGACTTGGTGGGATCGACGTCGGGCCAGAGGTGTTCCATCAACTGGTCCCGGGGCACGGGGCGGCCTCGGGACACCAGGATCTTCAGCAGGTCGCGTGCCTTGCGCGACTGCCACGCGGTGCGCGGCACGGCGGCGCCGTTGCGGATCACCCGGAAGACGCCAAGAGCGTGCACCGCGACCGTGCGTGGCGCCTCGGTCAGCGCGGCGAGCGAGCCGGCGCCGCGGCGCACGGCCGGGTCGAGGCCGCACGCCCGCAGGGTCGCCGCGGCCTCGTCGGCCGACAGACCCGGCACCGTCACGCCGACGCTCGCCGCGACCAGGCCGGCCGCCGCGCCTTCTGGGCGGCACCCGGTCTCCCGCCAGATCTCGATGGCCTCGCGGAGCATGCCCGAGTCGGTGGCCGGGTCCGGCGCCGCGAGCACCGTCAGGCTGACCGCCTCGGCCAGACCGGTCTGGTCGTGGCGCTGGCGGGCCTGCGCGGCCGCCTGGGCCGCATCGGCCGCGGCGCCTTCGCGGTCACCGTCAAGCAAGGCGACCCAGCCGCGGGCCAGGTGGGCCGGCACCATCCGCAGCGGCTCGCCGAGGCCGACCGCGCGGTCGGCGTACGCGCGGGCCACCGCCGGGTCGTCGGCGGCCCGGATGCGCGCGAGCCCGATCAACGCCGCCCCGAGGCCGAGCACCTCGTGTCCCGGCTCGGCCAGCTCGAGTGCTTCCTCGTAGGCCAGGCGCGCCCGCACGAGCTGCCCGCGCGAGCGGTGCAGGTCGCCGAGCCCGCACAGGGGCCACGCCAGGAACCGCGAACCCAGGTCTTCGAACGTCTCCGCCGCCGCGGTGAGGTCGGCCCGCGCTCGATCCAGCGCGCCGAGCCGCAGCTGGGCCCGGCCGCGCAGGGTCAGCGCAAGCGCGATGAGGAACGGGGTCTCGAGCCGCTCGGCCAACCGCAGGACGGCGTCCGCCTCGGCCTTGGCCGGCCCGGGCGCGCCCTGTTCGAGCAGCGCGCTCGCCTGGCACGCGCGCAGCCAGCCCACGGCCAGCCGGTTGCCCGCCTGCTCGGCGGCGGCCACGGCGGCGGCGCCGTGCGCGTCGGCCGCACGCCGGTTCGCCTCCACGGTGCACTGCATCGCCTGCACGTGTCGCACCATCATCTCGGCGGTTTCGGCCGCCTGCTCCGGGCACTGCTCGCGGAGCCGCAGCACCCGGTCGACGGTCAGCTTCAGCCCGTGCGCGTCGCCGGTCGAGCGGTGCGCGCACGCGGCGAAGTACAGCGTCCGCAGCTGCGCAAGGGAGCTCGCGGCGTCTGTGACGTCTCCGGCGTCGAACCGGACGCGCTCGACGAGCCCGAGCAGCTCGTGCAACTCGCCCTTGGCGAACGCGAGCGCGCACATCCGCCAGCCCAGCTCGGCGCTGAGCTCGGTCTGCTCGCCGGCGGCCCGGCGCAACCGGTCCTCGGCGGCACGCATCTCGCCGCGGACCTGCAACGCGGTGCCGAGGATCTGGTGCAGCCGTGCATCTTCGGGCGGGCTTTCGGGCAGCGCCAGCGCTTCGAGCACCGCTTCCGCGTGTCCGCCGGTCACCAGCTCGTCGCCGTGCTCGGCCAGCAGCTCGGCACAGGCGTGGTGATCACCGGCGGCGATCAGGCGCCGCAGGGCGCGGTGCAGCCGGGTACGGCTCGGCACCGTCAGCACCTCGTCGCGCTCGAAGTACCGGGCCAGCGGCGGCAGCAACTGCCAGTGCGGCACCGCACCGGCCTTCGGCCAGAGCAGGCCACGCCTGGCCACCCCGTCCAGGGGCACGTCGCCTTCCTCGCCGTTGGCCAGCTGGCGGAGCAACTCCTGGGTGTCGGGGTCTTCCTGGCCGACGACCTGCGTGGCCAGGTAGCGGTGGAACGTCGTGCCAGGCCGGGTGAGCCCGGCCAGCACGGCGAGCCGTCGTTCGGGTTCGACGCCCTGCAACAGGTCCAGCGCGTGCCGCACGGCCACGGGCCAGCCGCCCGTCGCGGCCCAGAGCCGGGCCGCGATCGCCGGCGGGTCCTGCCCGATCGTGGTACGCAATAGGTCTACGACAGCGGCCAGGTCCAGGGCCAGCTCCGGAGCGCCGACCTCACCAAGGAAACCCTTGCGCTGCAAGGCATCCTTGGCGAAGGGTAAGTCCACGCGGGACACGAGGACGATGCGCAGCCCGGCGGGCGGGCGCAGGCACAGGTCCTCCAGGTAGCGGGCGCTCGGCGTGCCCGGCCGGACGTGGTGCAGGTCGTCCACCACCAACACGACGTCATCGACGTCATTTCCCTGAGCGCCGACGGCCGGGACTTCCGAGGACAACCAGTCCGCGGAATCGGCATCCGCTTCGGGAGCCGTCACCCAAATGGCGCGCCACGCGCGGGCCCACAATGCGACCGCCGTCGTTTTCCCCCAGCCGGCGACGGCGGTCACCGCGAGTATCCGGTGCCGCGTCGTGGCCTCGATGAGCGCGTCGGTGGAGCTGTGGGTACACCGCATGCCCATGAGTGCGTCCTCCGTCAAGCGGGTGCCCGACCCGCAAGGCCAGTCGGCCGCGCAAAATGATCTGTTACCACCCGAGAACGATATTCCCCCAAACGGCGGCCCGTCCCACGAATGGAGCAGCCTGGCCCGATTAATTCGTCTTGACCTGGCCTTAAGGCAACGCTAAGGCTGCTGGAACACCCGCTTCCTAACGTTCCGAGCGACCACGAAACTGCGGCGCGAACAGGCGGAACCGGATGACGGTGAACGACGAGGCGGGCTACGAGGTCTACTGCCTCGCCGATCGGCTGTTCTACGACAAGCCGACCCGGCATCCCAGTGAAGACACCGATTTCCCGGTGACGGGGCGCACGGTTCCGCACGGTTGGGCGCATGAGCCGAGCGATACTTGGATGTACTACGCACCCAGTGACGCGGTGGTGCCGACACAGGGGTGGAAGATCCACGTTTCGTCCTGCCTCGCCGACGCCGAGCGGGTGCTCGAGACGGTCTGGGACTTCTGCGTGGCACGTGGTTTACCGTTCAAATACCTACGCAGCCGAAATGTCGCCGTGATGTTCAACGCGAAATCGGCGTTCCGCGGCTCGAGTGGCAAGCTGGCCACTATTTATCCACTTTCCGACGAGCGCTTCGAGGCCGTGCTGGCGGAACTGGACGCGCTGCTCCGCGGGGTTGTCGGGCCCTACATCCTCAGCGACCTGCGCTACGGCGACGGCCCGTTGTACGTGCGGTACGGCGGCTTCACCGAACGGTTCTGCGTGGCGGGCAACGGCGAGCGTGTGCTCGCCATCGAAGACGCCGACGGCACGCTCGTGCCCGACGTGCGCGGCCCGACCTTCGCGCTGCCGCCGTGGATCCCGCTGCCCGCCTTCCTCGAGCCGCACCTGGCGGCGCGCGCGGCGGTCACCACGACGGACCTGCCGTACACCATCGAGAGCGCCATGCAGTTCTCCAACGGCGGTGGCGTCTACCTCGGCCGGGACAACCGCAGCGGCGAGCGGGTCGTGCTCAAGGAAGGCAGACCGCACGCGGGTCTCGACGTGGCCGGGCGTGACGCCGTGACCCGCATCGGGCACGAGTACGACGTCCTGACCCGCCTTGCCGGGCTCGACGTCGTGCCCGCGGTGCTCGACCGCTTCGAACTGGGGGAGCACCACTTCCTCGTCGAGGAGTTCGTCGACGGCAACCCGCTGCAGCGCCTGCTGGTGCACCGCTACCCGTTGACCCACCCCGATCCGAGCCCGGAGGAGCTGGCCGAGTACGTCGACTGGGCGCTGGGCATGCTGGGCAAGGTCGCCTCGGCGGTCGACGCGCTGCACGGGCGCGGCGTCGTCTTCAACGACCTGCACCCGGAGAACATCCTGGTCACCGCCGAGGGCCGGCTGGCACTGATCGACTTCGAGGTGGCCACGCTCGTCGAGGACCACGCCCGCTCGACGCTGGCCCACCCGGCGTTCACCGCGCCGGCCGACCGGCTCGGCGTCGACGTGGACCGGTACGCGCTGGCCTGCATGTACCTCGGCATGTTCGCGCCGCAGGCCACCATCACGGCGCCGTTCGACCCCGGCAAGGCCCGGCAGATCGCCGAATACGCCGCCGAGGTCTTCCCGTTGCCGCCCGGTGCGCTGGACGAGGCCGTGCGCACCATCGAAGGCGACGCGCCGGCCAAGCCGAGCCGGATGGCCGAACTACCCCTGCCCGGCGTGTCCACCTGGGACGACGTGCGTGCCGCGCTGCGAACCTCGATCCTCGCCGCGGCCACGCCCGACCGCGACGACCGCCTGTTCCCCGGCGACGTCGCGCAGTTCCTGCCCGGTGGCGGCATCGGCATCGCGCACGGCGCGTCCGGTGTGCTGTACGCCCTTGCCGCCACCGGTGCGGGCCGCTTCCCCGAACACGAGGACTGGCTGCGCAAACACGCGCTGGCCCCGGCCGACAACACCCCCGCCGGCTTCTACAACGGCCTGCACGGCGTGGCCTACGTGCTCGCCGAGCTGGGGCACCACCAGGACGCGCTGCAGCTGGTCGAGCGCTGCCTGGCCATGCCGGTGGACGCCACCGAGCTCGGCCTGCACAACGGGCTGGCCGGCATGGGGCTGAACCTGCTGCACTTCCGCGACGACGTGGGGATCGAGCCCGCCATGCGCGCGGTCGACCAGGTCGCCGACCGGCTCGGCGGTGTGACCGACATGCCGGAGATCAGCGGTGGCGACCACCCGAGGGCCGGGTTGATGTTCGGCTCGTCGGGACCGGCGCTGCTCTTCCTGCACGCCTACGAGCAGACCGGCGACTCGAACCTGCTCGACCGCGCGGAGGTGGCGCTGCGCCAGGACCTCCGCCGGTGCATGCGCCCCGAGGACGGCACGCTGCAGGTCGACCAGGGCTGGCGCACGCTGCCGTACCTGGACGAGGGCTCGGTCGGCATCGCCTTGGTCCTGGCCCGGTACCTGGCCCACCGCGCCGACGACGAGCTGGCCGAGGCGCTGACCCGGTTGCGTGGGGTGACCCGCAGCTCGTACTTCGTGCAGTCCGGCCTCTACACCGGCCGGGCCGGGATGCTGCTGTGCGCCGAACCTTCCGCCGTGGACATGTTGGTGCGCGGGCTGTGCTGGCACGCGGTGCCCTATGGCGACGGCCTGGCGTTCCCGGGAAACCAGCTGCTGCGCCTGTCCATGGACTTCGCGACCGGAACCGCGGGCGTGCTGTTCGCGCTCGGCGCGGTGCTGCACGACGAACCCGTGCGGCTGCCGTTCCTGGCGGACCCCAAGAACCCGGATGCCCCAAGGCATTCGTTCAGTGACGACCACTCGAAGGAGGTGTAACACACATGGCACTTCTCGACCTGCAGGGTCTGGAGGCTCCTGGCGGCAAGGGCGGCGGTGGCGGCTCCACGCTGACTGTTCTGGGCTGCGCGTCCCAGACGCCGAGCAACATCAGCCTGGCGCTCTGCCACTGAGGCTGATCACGTTCCAGGGTCCTGGGCGGTCCTCGCGACCGCCCAGGACCCACGCCCGTGGAAGGAGCGGCCGTGGCGCCGCAGCGACTCGCCAAACCCGAAGACCTCGCCGAACGTCAGCCGATCGTCGACGAACTGCACGGCCACCGGGTGCCCGATCCCTACCGGTGGCTCGAGGACGCGACCAGCGAGCAGACCCGCCGCTGGCTCGACGCGGAGGACGAGCGCTGGCGCACCCACGCCGCCGCGTTGCCCGGCCGGGAACGACTGCACCACGAGGTCGCGCGGCTGAGCGCGACCGGCGTGGTGACGGCACCGGTGTGGCGCGGGGGACGGCAGTTCTTCCTGCGGCAGGAACCGGGCCAGGAACACCCGGTTCTTCATGTGTCCGATTCGGACGGTGCGGACGGTGCGGACGGTGCAGCGCGTCGGCTCGTCGACCCGGCCTCGTTCGACAGCGACGGGCTGGTCGCGCTGGACGCTTGGCAGCCCAGCCTCGACGGAACGCGGCTGGCGTTCCAGATTTCCCATGGGGGCACGGAGAACTCCGTGCTGCACGTGCTCGACGTCGAGTCGGGCGCCGTGCTCGACGGGCCCGTCCACGGGTGCCGGTACTCGCCGGTCGCCTGGTTCCCCGGCGCCGAGTTCTTCTGCTATGTGCGCGAACGCCGGGTCTGGCGGCACCGCGTCGGCACACCCGTCGAGCAGGATGTCGCGTTGCTCGACCGCACCGGGTCGTTCGGTCTGGACCTGAGCGAGGACGGCCGCTGGCTGGTGATCGCCGAGGGCACCGGGCTGTGGCTCGCCGACCTCGTCGCGGGCGGCGTCGCGACCGTCCACGAAGGACCGGACAGTCGCGCGGTCGCGATGGTGCACGACGGTCTGCTGTACGTCTTCACCGACCACGGGGCGCCGCGAGGGCGCGTCTGCGTGGCCGATCCGTCGACGCCGTCGCACTGGCGCGAGCTGATCCCAGAGGACCCCGAGGCGGTGATCAGCGACCTGGCGGTGCTCGACGACCCACGACCGATGCTCCTGGTGAGCCGGATCCGGCACGCCGTCGGCGAGATGAGCCTGCACGCACTGGCCACCGGCGCCCGGATCGGCGACGTGCCACTGCCCGGTGCCGGTTCGCTGGGATCGGTGTCGACCAGCGGGCACGAGGCGTGGTTCAGCTACACCGACAGCGTGACCCCTGGCGCGGTGTACCGCTACGACGCCGCGCTGCACCGCACGACGCTCTGGGCGGGCACGCCCGGCGTGGACGTGCCGGAGGTGACCAGCCGCCAGCTCACCGCGACCTCGCCGGACGGCACGCCGATCCGCGTCGTGGTGCTCGCGAAGCCGGGCACCGGGCCCAGACCCACGATCCTCTACGGCTACGGGGGTTTCGGCGTCCCGCTCACGCCGTCGTACTCCAGTTACATCCTCGCCTGGGTCGAAGCGGGTGGCGTGTTCGCCTCCGCGCAGGTGCGTGGTGGCGGCGAGGAAGGCGAGCAGTGGCACCGCGACGGGATGCTCGACCGCAAGCAGAACGTCTTCGACGACTTCGTGGCCGTGGCCGAGCACCTGATCGCCGAGCGGTGGACCACGCCGTCGCGGCTGGGCATCTGCGGTGAGTCCAACGGTGGCCTGCTGGTCGCGGGGGCGTTGACCCAGCGACCGGAGTTGTTCGCTGCCGCGGTCTGCTCGGCGCCGGTGCTCGACATGGTGCGCTACGAGCAGTTCGGCCTCGGCCCGCAATGGCGCGAGGAGTACGGGACGGCGGCCGATCCGGAACAACTGGCCTGGCTGCTGGGGTATTCGCCGTACCACCGGGTGCGCGAGGGCGTCGCGTACCCGGCGGTGTTGTTCACGACGTTCGGTGGCGACACGCGGGTCGACCCGATGCACGCCCGCAAGATGTGCGCGGCCCTGCAGTGGGCGAGCACGAGCGGGCGGCCGGTGTTGCTCCGCCACGAGCCGGACGTCGGGCACGGCGCGAGCCCGGCGACCCGCGCGGTCGCGCTGGCGGGCGACATGTTGGCGTTCCTCGCCACCCACACCGGGCTGGACGTCGCATGATCACCTTCGGCGACGTGGTCCGGCGTGGCGGTGGCTGGCTGCCCCTGATCGGGCTCGCCGGCCTGGTCGGCAGCCTCGGCACGCTTGCCCTGCCCACCGTGCTGGGCCACGCGGTCGACGCCCTGGTCGCCGGGCACGGCAGCGGCAGCTGGATCGTGGCCGCCGGGGTCCTGATCGTCATCAGCGTCGTGTTCGACGTGGTCGACGCCTATGCGGGTACGGCGTGCGTGGCCGGGACGACCGCGTGGCTGCGGGATCGGGTGGTGCGGCACGTGTTCGCCGTCGGCCCGGCCCGCTCGAGCCGGTTCGAGACCGGTGACCTGGTGACGCGCGTGTCCGGCAACGCCGTCGAGGCCGCACAGGCGGGACCGGCCGTGGTGACCACGGTGGCGGCCGCGCTGCCGCCGGTCGGCAGCCTGGTGTTGCTGGCGTGGATCGATCCCTGGCTCGCGCTGGCCTTGCTGGCGGGACTTGCTTTGGTGGCCGGGGTGTTGCGGACCTTCGCGTTGCGCAGTGCCGAGGCGATGGTCGCCTACCAGCAGACGCAGGGCACGATCGCGGCCCGGCTGGCCGAGTCGCTCGCGGGGGCCCGCACGATCGCCGCCGCCGGGACGGTCGAAGCGGAGCAGCAGCGGGTGCTCACGGAGTTGCCGCGGCTGCACGAGCACGGCATCGGGACCTGGCGGATCATGGCGCGCTCGAGTGCACAGGCCACGCTGGTCGGTCCGCTCGTGCTGGTGGCCGTGCTCGCCACCGGCGGCATCGAGTTGCTGCGCAACCGGATCACGCCGGGTGAGCTGTTCGCGGCGAGCCAGTACGCGGTGATCGGCGGCGGCCTCGGTGCGTTGACCGGTGTGTTCAGCCGTTTGGCGCGAGCCAAGGCCGGGGTGCGGCGGGTCAGCGAGGTGCTCGACACCACGCCCGTCTCCTACGGCACGGCTTCGTTGCCGGACGGTCCCGGGGCCTTGGAGCTGCGGTCGGTGACCGTGCGGGCCGCCGACGCGGTGTTGCTGGACGACGTTTCCCTGCAGGTGCCGGGCGGGTGTGCGGTTGCCGTGGTCGGGGCGTCCGGCGCGGGCAAGTCGGTGCTGGCCGAGGTGGCCGCGCGGTTGCGTTCGCCGGACGAGGGCGAGGTGCTGCTCGACGGCGTTGCCTTGGCGGAGCTGGATCACGCGGCGTTGCGCGCGGCGGTCGGCTGTGCGTTCGAGCGCCCGGTGCTGGTCGGCGCGTCGATCGGGGACGCCGTCGACGTGGGCCGTTCGGTCGACGTGCGGGCGGCGGCCCGAGCGACGCACGCACACGAGTTCGTGTCGCGCCTGCCCGAGGGCTACGCGACGCCGTTGGCCGAGGCGCCCATGTCGGGCGGGGAATACCAGCGCCTGGGCCTCGCCCGCGCGTGGCCCGCCCAGCGCTTGCTAGTCCTCGACGACGCGACGTCCAGCGTGGACATGGTCACCGAGATGCAGATCGCCCGCACGCTCACCGACGACCACGGCGGCCGGACGCGCCTGATCGTGACCCACCGGGCGGCGACCGCGGCGCGTGCGGACCTGGTCGTGTGGCTGGCCGAAGGCAAGGTGGTCGCCACCGGCACCCACGACCGGTTGTGGGAACGACCCGAGTACCGGGAGGTGTTCGGGTGAAGCGCGAGATCGCCTTCGGCGTCGCCGCCATGCCCCGCAAGCCGGCCGTGGCGTTGCTGCTCTGGTCGGTGCCAGAAGCGCTGCCCGCGTCGCTCTCCGGTCTCGCCGTCGCGCACGCCGTCGACTCCGGGTTCCTCGCCGACCGCCCGGCCGTCGGGCTCGGCTGGCTGGCGTTGTTGCTCGTCGCCGCCGGCCTGGGCGCCATCGGGTCGCGGCAGGTGTACCGGCTGCTCGGCGGGCTCGTCGAACCGTTCCGGGACCTGCTCGTGCGCAAGGTCGTCGGTGGGGCGCTCGGTCATGCCGTGCGCGGGAAGGCCGACGACGGCGCCATCGCCCGCCTCACCCACCAGGTCGAGATCGTCCGGGACACCTACGCCGGGCTCATCGTGGTGCTGCGTGGATTCCTGGTCACGGTCATCGGGGTTGTCATCGGCATGCTGTCGGTCGATCCGGTGATCGTGGCGTTGCTGCTGCCGCCGTTCCTGTTGGGGCTCGGCGCTTTCCTCGCCACGCTGGGGATGGCGGCCGACCGGTTCCGCCGGTCCGTGCGCGCCGACGAACAGCTGGCCGTCACCGCGGGGGCGGTGCTGGCCGGAACCCGCGACATCGCCGCCACCGGCGCCGAGGAGCACGCCGCGGCCATGACCAAGGGGCCGATCGAGGCGCAGGCCGACGCCGAGCGCGCGATCGCCACGGTCGCCGCCGTGCGCAGCCTCTGCCTGGCCCTCGGCGGCTGGGTGCCGCTGGTCGTCCTGCTCGTCGCGGGTCCCTGGCTGGTCAGCCGGGGGCTCACCGCGGGCGCGGTGATGGGCGGGCTCACCTACGTCCTCATCGGACTCCAGCCGGTGCTGCGCAACCTCATGACCGCGGTCGGCGGCAGCGGCCTGCGCTACGCCGTCACGCTCGGGCGCATCCTCGACGCCGCCGAACTCCCGTCCGAACCCGAACCCCGCGCGCACGCCGGCCAAGGCGACGAACTCGCCGTGCGTGGCCTCACCTTCGCCTACGGCCCGCACGCCGAACCGGTGCTGCGCGACCTCGACCTCGTCGTGCCGCCGGGGGATCACCTGGCCATCGTCGGGCCCAGCGGCATCGGGAAGTCGACCCTGGCCGGTCTGCTCTGCGGACTGCTGCGCCCCGGCGAAGGCGCGGTGCTGCTCGGCGGCGTGCCGGTGGCCGACCTGCCCGCCGACCAGCTCGCCCGCGGGCGGACCCTCATTCCGCAGGAGGCCTATGTGTTCGCGGGCGGCGTGTGGGACAACCTGACCTACCTCGCGCCGGACGCCGATCCGGAGCGCGTGGCCCACGCCATCACCGCCGTCGGCGCGGACGCCTTGGTGGCCCGCATCGGCGGGGTCGGTGCGACGCTGGTGCCCGCGGAGCTGTCGGCGGGGGAGCGCCAGCAGGTCGCGCTGGTGCGGGCCTACCTCTCGCCGGCCCCGGTCGTGGTGCTCGACGAGGCCACCTGCCACCTCGATCCGGTCGCCGAGCGCCGAGCCGAGGAGGCGTTCGCCGAACGCGGCGGCACGCTGATCGTGATCGCGCACCGGGTGAGCTCGGCCTTGCGGGCGCGCCGCGTGCTGGTGCTCGACGGCACCGGCGCAGCGGTCGGCGACCACCGCACGTTGCAGGAGACGTCCCCGCTTTACCGGGATCTCCTCGGCCACTGGAACCCCGACCGCAGATTGGAGGAGGTGTGATGACGACCGATCTCGTTGACCCTGTTCACGAGGTGGAGATCCTCGCCGCCCGAGAACCCGAGCCCGATCGCCTGGAGTCTTCGCCGCTGTACGGGTTCCCGCTCGGCCACTGGGACTACGCCCACCGAATCGATGAGGTGTAAATGAACAACCCCCTCGAACCCCTCACCGCCGACGAGATCGCGGCGACGTCGGCGATCCTCAAGGGCGCCAAGGGACTCGGTGCCACGGTACGCTTCCTCAGCGTCGAGCTGCACGAGCCGTCGAAGCGGGCCGTGCTCGACGGGGTGGCGGCCGAGCGTGAAGCGTTCGTGGTGCTGCGGGACCGCGACAGCCGGACCACGATCGAGGCCGTCGTCTCGCTCAGCCGGGCGGAACTGGTGTCCTGGCGCGAGGTCCCGCTGGCGCAGCCGGGCTTCTCCCGCGACGAGTTCGCCGCGGCCGACGAGGTGCTTCGCGGCGATCCTGCCTTCCGGGAAGCCTTGCAGCGGCGGGGTATCACCGACCTCGACGCGGTGGCCATCGACCTGTGGGCCGCGGGCAACACGGGCCCGGCGGAGGACCCGGCCCGGCGTCTGATGCGCCCGCAGTTCTACGTGCGGCAAGGGCGTTTCGACAACCGCTACGCCCACCCCATCGAGGGGCTGACGGCCCTGGTCGACATCGACCGGATGGAGGTCGTCGAGCTGGTCGACCACGGCGTCGTGGCGGTGCCGCCGCGGCACGGCAACTACATCCCGGAGTTGGTCACCGGCGAGATCGACGGCTACCCGGACAACGTGCCGGCGTTCGCCGCTGTGCGCGACGACCTGCGGCCGGTGGAGATCACCCAGCCGCACGGGCCCAGCTTCACCATCGACGACCACGAGCTGCGCTGGCAGAAGTGGCGCATGAACATCGGCTACACGATGCGCGAAGGCCTTGTGCTGCACCAGGTCGGCTACGTCGACGACGGCCGGGTGCGGCCGATCCTGTACCGGGCGTCGATGTCCGAGCTGTACGTGCCCTACGGCGACCCGAACCCGTCGCAGCGGGTGAAGAACGCCTTCGACATCGGCGAAGGCGGCATCGGGCCGTGGCTGAACTCGCTCGCGCTCGGCTGCGACTGCCTGGGCGAGATCCGCTACCTGGACGTCGTGATGTGCGACGACGACGGCGCGCCGGTCACGCTGCCCAACGCCATCTGCATCCACGAAGAGGACGACAACATCGTCTGGAAGCACACCGACGGCAACCTCGGTCACGTGGAGACACGCCGCCAGCGTCGCCTCGTCGTGTCCTGCTGGGCGACGGCGAACAACTACGACTACGGCTTCTTCTGGTACTTCTACGTCGACGGCACGATCGAGTTCGAGGTCAAGCTGACCGGGATCGTGTCGACCGGCGCGTTCGAGGGCGACGAACCGGCCTTCGGCACCGCGCTGGCTCCCGGCCTGTACGCACCGAACCACCAGCACTTCTTCAACATGCGCCTGGACATGACCGTCGACGGCGAGCGCAACAGCGTGTACGAAGTGGACACCGTCGCCGTGCCCGGTACCGCGCACCACAACGCTTTCGCGGCACGGCCCAGGTTGCTGGCCCGCGAGAGCGAGGCACAGCGGATCGTCGACCCGCTCGCCGGTCGCTATTGGACGGTGGTGAACCCGTCCGTGCGCCACCACACCGGCCGCCCGGTCGGGTACAAGCTGGCGCCGGGGGAGAACATCCTCCCGTTGGCGCAGGACGGGTCGCAGACCAGCAGGCGGGCCGGGTTCGCCTACCGGCACCTGTGGGTCACGGCCTACGACCCCGCCCAGCGCTACGCCTCCGGGGACTACCCCAACCAGCGCCCCCACGACGACGGGCTCGCGGTGTACGCCCAGGCCGATCGACCGCTCGAGGACACCGACGTCGTGGTCTGGTACACGTTCGGGGCGAACCACGTGCCGCGGCCGGAGGACTGGCCGGTGATGCCGGTGTCCAAGGTGGGCTTCCACCTCAAACCGGTGGCCTTCTTCGCCGCCAACCCGGCCCTGGACCTGCCGCGCCCGGGCCACCACTGCTGACCAGGGCTCACCGTGGGGCCGGCCGGTAGGTCAGGTGGAGGAGGGCGTCGCCGACCGTACGGCTCTCGACCAGGCGCAATTGCTTGGGGTGCAACGGCTTCGGGTTGCTTTGCTGGTCGAAGAACCGGGCACCGCCACCCATCAGGAGCGGGAACACGGCCAGCCGCAGCTCGTCCACGAGGTCGTGGTCGAGCAAGGTGTGCAGCAGGTGCGCGCTGGCGTAGACGCGGATCTCGCCGTCGACCGCTTCCTTCAGCTTGGTCACCTCGGTCATCGGGTCGCCGCGCAGCACGGTCGAGTTGGCCCAGCCGGGATCCTCGAGCGTGCTGGAGACGACGTACTTGGGCATGCTGTTCATCGCGTCCGCCAACGGGCTGGTTCGTGACGGATACCGGGTGGCGAAGAACTCGTAGGAACGCCTGCCCATCAGCAAGGCCCGCGCGCCGAGCGCGTCCTCGAGGATGAGCTTGCTCCAGGCTTCGCGGTCGGCCGGGGCGAGCGTGTCACGCCAGTCGGTGCTGCAGAAGCCCTCCTCACCGGTGGCGTCCTGGGTGGTGCCGTCGAGCGACACGTTCTCGAAGGCGACGATCTTGCCCATCGTCTTCTCCTTCCATGGTCGAAACTGTCACCCCGGGTAGACACCGGCCTGATCGCGAACTGGGCGCCCAGTTCGTGGTCCGGCCGGTGTCCATACCGGGTGAGGAGGCGACCATGGAACTCACTGAGCTGCTGTCGAAGGCGCGGGCCGGCGACGGCGAGGCGTTCCGCGCGCTGGTCCAGCCGCACCGCACGGAGTTGCTGGTGCACTGCTACCGGATGCTCGGCTCGCTGCAGGACGCCGAGGACGCCTTGCAGGACACCCTGCTGGACGCGTGGCGGGCCATCGGCGGGTTCGAGCAGCGGTCCTCGATCCGCACGTGGCTGTACCGGATCGCCACCAACCGGTGCCTGAACGCGCGCCGCGCGTCGAGCCGCCGCCAGGCCAAGGAGTGGAGCATCCCGCAGGTCGACCCGCCGGAGCCGACCCGGCTCGGCGAGGTCGTCTGGCTGGAACCGTTCCCGGACGCCCTGCTCGACGTACCGCTCGGCCCGGAAGCCCGGTTCGAGCAGGCCGAGTCGATCTCGCTGGCGTTCATCACCGCGTTGCAGACGTTGCCGCCGCGCCAGGTCGCGGTGCTGGTGCTGCGTGACGTGCTCGGCTTCCACGCCGACGAGGTCGCCGACATGCTTGACGCCACGGTCGACTCGGTGACCAGCGCCCTCAAACGGGCCCGCGCGACGCTGGCCCGGCAGCCGACGCCGAGCCGGGTCGCCGAGGATGCGGTGGTGGCGCGGTTCGCCCGGGCCTGGGAAGCCGCGGACCTCGACGCCCTGGTGGACCTGCTGACCGACGACGTCTTCATCTCGATGCCGCCGGTGCCCTTCGAGTACGTGGGCCGGGAGCCGGCCGCCGCGTTCTGCGGCCGCATTTTCGGCGCCGGGCGCCGGTTCGACCTGGTGCCGACCCGGGCCAACGGGCAACCGGCGTTCGGGGCCTACCTGCGTGGTGCCGACGGCATCGGCCACGGGACCGGGTTGTACGTGCTCACGCTCGCCGGTGCGCGGATCAGCGCCATGACCGCGTTCGAGAAGGGCGTGTTGACGCGCTTCGGCCTGCCGCGGTCGCTGCCGGTCAGCCAGCGCTGACCGCGACGCCGGTGCGGGCCGTGCGCCACGGAGGCGACGCACGGCCCGCGAAGCGCCTAACTCAACGCGTACGCGCGGGTGAGCGTCTCCGACACGGTGTTGCCCCGGGTGTCGGTGGCGCTCGCCCGCACGGTGGCGAAGCCGCCCGCGCTGCCGCCCGCCGGGATGCTGACCGTCCACTGGCCGCCGTGCCGGGCGACGGTGGCCGGCCGCCAGGTCCCGCCGTCGTCGTAGGAGACGTCGACGGTGACCTGCCTGATGCCCGGCTGCGCGGCGCCGTCCTGGTGGGTCACGACGACGCGGCCGTTGACCGGGCCAGCGGCCGGCGCCGCGTCGAACCGGTCCAGCGGCAGGCCGAACCCGAGGTCCAGCAGGTCCACCGCGCTGCGCCGGTCCGGGCGCGTGCTCGCCGAGCCGAAGGTCCACTCGGCGTGCACCTTCGGCGACAACGGCCAGCTCGTCGCGGTGCGGGTGCCGTCGACGACCAGCTTGTAGTCACCCTTGGCGGCGGGGACGTCGAACTGGCCGATGCCGGGCACGTCGCTGGTGTCCACCGGCTTGCCGTCGCGCAGCAGCGTGGTGCTGCCGGTGTCGGAGAGCAGCCCCAGGTCGACGTGCGTCGGGTCGGCGCCGCTGAACACGGGCACGTTCACCACCACCTTGTCGCCCTGGCGGTACACCCACGGCTGCGGTTTGCCGTCCTGGTCGGCCGCCTGGAGCGCGGGCAGCCGCGGCCCGAACGGCGCGGTGGCCCACCGGCCGGTCAGGTGCTGCCCGGCCCGGTAGGTCACCGGGACGACCTCCTCGTTGCCGACCTGGCCCTGCTCCTCGTCGGAGAACGCGAACCCGGTGAACGACGACCACTGCACGCCCGGCGTGTAGTAGTCCACCCGGTGCTGCGGCATCAGGAACTGCCGCTCGAAGCCACCGGCGACGCCCAGCTTCGGGTCGCTCACGTGCATCAGGTGGGCATCGAAGTGCGGGTGCGGGTCCGGCGTGCGGAACGTGGTGTCCACTGTGGCCATTGCCCGCTTGTCGAACCGCCAGTGCTTGCCCGCAGCCAGGGCACCTGACGTGGTGTCGTACAGGAAGTAGGCGTACGGGCTGTAGTCCCGGCCGACCACGTGCACCTGCGGGTATCCGGCCGCGATCCGGTCGCGCAACGCCTTGACGTCGTTGGCGTTGTACACCTGCAGCACCGGCAGGATGTCCAGCCGCTCGATGTAGTCGAAGCTGAGCACCACCCGCGCACCCTTGGCCTTCAACGCGGTCAGCAGGGTGGTGAACGCCTCCTGCGACGGCGGCTCGCCCGGGTATTCGTCGGTCGGCGGGCTGATCAGGACCACCTTGCCCGACACGTCGCCGACCTTCGCCGGGTCGGTCTGCTCGCCGATGTCCACCAGGGGACCCGTGACGTCGCCGTGCCAACCGGCGTCGGAGTTGTCGATCACCGACACCGCCTCGTACGGCCGCGGGCCGCCGATGCCGGTCACGGCCGCGTTCGGCACACCCCACGTCCCGAGGTACAGGAACGCCAAGCCCGGGCGCGCCCGCGTGGACAGCACGTACTGGTGGACGAAGTTGGACTGGACCACGAAGAACCCTTGCTCGTCGGTGCCGTCCACACGCGACGCCATGGCGAAGATGCTGCTCAGGTCCTCGGGCCGCGCGGTCGGGTCGTCCACGCTCGCGGTCGCCGCCTTGCCTTGCCCTGCGTCGACCGTCGTGCTGGTGTCGGCGGCGCCGACGGTCAGCCGGGTGGCGAACTCGGTGATCGTGTCCGGCGTGAAGGTGGCGCTGTCGTCGACGATCGCGCCGAGCACGCGGTAGGTCCCGGCGGGCACATCGGCGGTGAAACCGTCCCCGGACCACGTGGCCTCGACCGTCGTGCCGGTGGCCTCGTCCTGCAGCGCGACGAGGGCTGAATATTCGGTGGCCGGCTTTCCGTTGCGCTGCACCGCGTGCACGGTGACCTTGTGCGTCTGCGCCCGCACCTGGGCGGCCACCGGGGTGATCAGCCGCAGGTGCGCGCCGGTCGCGACGAGCGTGCCCTCGTACTGCCCGGTCGAGCGGGTCGCCGGCGTCACCGTGACGGTCGCGTCGGCGGTGCCGTGCGCCGGGACGGTGAGCCGGTGGGTGTCCACAGTGAACAGGCCGGATGGCGCGGTTGCTCCGCCGGTGCGCTTGGCCGTCAGCTTCAGGTTCAGCGTCACCGGCGCATTGCTGTCGTTGGCGTAGCCGACCTGGCGGACCACCGGCCGATCGGCGTCGCCGACCTGGCCGACGCTCAGCTCCGGCGTGAGCGTGTGGACCTGCTGGGTGACCGCGCTCGCCACGTCCAGGCGTCCCGCGCCTTCGGCGAAGACGTCCAGGCCGGGCAACGGCTTCGCGCTGTCCATCAACGCCGCCTTGAGCTGCTGGCCGGTCCAGTCCGGGTGCGCACTGGCCAGGATCGCGGCCGCGCCGGACACGTGCGGGGTGGCCATCGACGTGCCCGAGATGCTCGCGTAGTTGGCATCGACCGCGTACGGCGCCAGGGTGCCGGGCGCGCGGGCGGCCACGATGTCCGAGCCGGGCGCGGCGATCTCCGGCTTGAGGCCGAAGTTGCCCGGCCGCGGCCCCTTGCTGGAGAACGAGCTGAGCTCGTCCTGCTTGGTGGTGCTGGCCACGGCGAGCGCCGAGTCGGCCGCCGCCGGACCGGACACCGTCGCGGTGCCGCCGAAGTTGCCCGCGGCCACCACGAACAACGCGTTCGAGCTCGCGGAGAGCTTGTCGACCTCGGCGGAGAGCACGTCAGTGCCGTCGCTCGGGCCACCGCCCAGGCTCATGCTGATGACCTTGGCGCCCTGCTGGACCGCCCAGTCCATCCCGGCGAGGATGCCCGACTCGTCACCGAAGCCGTTGTCGTCGAGCACCTTGCCGTTGAGCAGCCGCACACCCGGCGCGACGCCCTTGTAACGCCCGCCCGACGCGGCGCCGGAGCCGGTGATCGTCGAGGCCACGTGCGTGCCGTGCCCCGCGTGGTCGTCGGCGTCCGGGGTGCCCGAGAAGTTCTGCGTGGCGACGACCTTGCCCCGCAGATCCGGGTGGTCACCGTGGATGCCGGTGTCCAGCACCGCGACCTTCACGCCCTGACCGGTGTAGCCGGCCTGCCATGCCTGCGGCGCGCCGATCAACGGCACGCTCTGGTCGAGCGACGAGCGCACGGAGCCGTCCAGCCAGATCTTCTGACCCGACGGCACGGCGGCGCGCGGTGCGCCCGCATGCTCGCCGGTGAGCTCGCGCCACAACGCGGTCGCGTCGGCTTTCTTCGCCGCGAGGGCACGCACGCCCAGACGCGGCACGTCCCTGGTCACCTGCGCGCCACGGGGCACCGCCACCCTCGGCGTGCGCCCGCTCGCGCCGGTGACGATCACCTTCACCCGGTCGGTGTGCTGGTCGTCCATGCCTTGCCGGACCAGGGTGGTGACGTCGAAGAGCCGGTGGTCGAGCCGGCCCGAGTTGAACGCGCCGAGCGCGTCCACCGGGACCACGTACTCGTCGGCGTTCAAGGTGAAGCGCGCGAACCGGATCGACTCGCGGTGCCGGGCCGCCTTCGCGTCGAGCACCCGCACGGTGTCGCCTTGCCGGGTGAAGCGGACCTGGTCGCCCGTGACCAGGGTGATCGTGCCCACCGGGCCGGCGCTGTGTCCCAGAGGCGCGGGCGTGGCCTGTGCCGTGGGCACGGCCGCCGCGGCCAGGCCGGTGCTGAGCAACGCGGTCGCCGCCAGCAGGAGCAGGCGGGATCTCGTTCGTCGCATGCGATGGGTCCTTCCAGCCGGAGTTGTCATCCCACCCCACGACTACGGACCGCGGTTGGTTGCACGTTGCCGGTTATTCGCTCACACCGCTCGGCGCCGGACCGTCGATCACGACTCCTTGACCGTTGTTCTGTTTCGACCTCGCCCATCCGAGCCGGCCGGTCCGCTCGTGACCGGCCGGCTCGCGGCGACGCTCAGGACCGGATGAACTCGAGCAGGTCGGCGTTGATCGTCTCGGCCTCGGTGGTCGGCATGCCGTGCGGGAAACCCTCGTAAGTCTTGAGGGTGCCGTTGCGCAGCAGTTCGGCCGAGAGCGGGCCGGAGTCGGCGTAAGGGACGACCTGGTCGTCGTCGCCGTGCATGACCAGCGTCGGCACGGTGATCTGCTTGAGGTCCTCGGTGAAATCGGTCTCGGAGAACGCGGCGATGCCGTCGTAGTGGGCCTTCGCGCCGCCTTCCATGCCCTGGCGCCACCAGTTGCGGATCAGCGCTTCGCGCTTCTCGACCCCGGGCCGGTTGAAACCGTAGAACGGGCCGGACGCCACGGCGAGGTAGAACTCGGAGCGGTTGGCGGCGAGCTGGGCCCGGAAGTCGTCGAAGACGCTCTTGGGCAGGCCACCGGGGTTGGCGTCGGTCTGCACCATCAGCGGCGGGACGGCGGCGATGAGGACGGCCTTGGCGGCCCGGGACTCGCCGTGGCGGGCGAGGTAGCGCACGACTTCGCCGCCGCCGGTGGAGTGTCCGACGTGGACGGCGTCGTGCAGGTCGAGGTGTTCGGTCACCGCGGCCAGGTCGTCGGCGTAGTGGTCCATGTCGTGGCCCTCGCCGACCTGGGCCGAGCGGCCGTGCCCCCGCCGGTCGTGCGCGACGACGCGGAAGCCGTTCTGTACGAAGAACAGCATCTGCGCGTCCCAGTCGTCCGACGACAGCGGCCAGCCGTGGCTGAAGACGACGGGCTGCCCGCTGCCCCAGTCCTTGTAGAAGATCTCGGTGCCGTCGTTGGTGGTGATCGTCGACATAGGAGTGGCTCCGTTCGGTTGTCCCCTTGGGTTGACGTCGACCACCACCAGCCCGGCGTTTCCCGCCAGGCCCGTCGGAGCGGCGGCGGTTCTCGTTAAGGTGTCGGCGAGGAGGAGGCGATGCGGGTTGACCACGCGACCGGCCAGGCCGGGCTGATCGCGGCGCTGGACGCCCTGGCCGATGCGCTCGACGCGTTGACCGACGACCGCGCGCTGGCGCCGAGCCGGTGCCACGGCTGGCTCGTGTGTGACGTGCTCGCGCACCTGCACCTCGGCCTGCAGGAGATGCTGCTCGGCACCCTGCAGACCACGCACGAGGCGCCCGACACCGACGCGGCGACGTACTGGCGGGCCACGCCACCACGCAGTGATCCCGCCGCCGACGACCTGGACGGCCTGGTGTTCGCCCGCCGCCTCGCCGCCGCCTACCGCAGGCCCACGGGCCTGGTCGCGCACCTGCGCCCGACGGTGCTCGGCCTGCGCACGGCCGTCGGGGCGATGGCGGATGGCGCCGTGCGGTTCCAGGGGCACGTGCTGAGCACCGGTGACTTCCTGGCCACCTGGGCGGTGGAGGTCGCGGTGCACCACCTCGACATCGACGTCGGCGACCCCGCTGCGGCCGCGTTGCGCCTGGCCCGTCAGACGGTCGACGCGATCGCGGGGGAGCGCATGCCCGCCGAACTCGGTGACGCCGAGGTCGCCTTGTCGGGCTTCGGCCGCATCGCGGTCCCGGACGGTCTCGGCGATCGGTTGCCCTTGCACCGCTGAGTTGTCCACAGGCGACCAGTTGTCCACAGATCGCGCTCGTGGGCCCGTTCGAGGCCCGGCACGGCCATAACCTGGTCGTAGCCCCGCGGGTGAGGGTTGCTTGACAACTGGAGAGTGAATGCCGGTCAGCCGACCGGCGCCTGGTCGCGGTCGAGCCGGGCGGTCAGCCGGGCGCGCACCTCGGGCCACTCGGGAGCGGTGACCGAGTAGGTCACGGTGTCGCGCAGGGTGCCGTCCGGCCGGACCCGGTGGGCGCGCAGCACGCCTTCGCGCGTCGCGCCCAGGCGCTCGATGGCGCGCTGCGACCGCTCGTTGCGGTGATCGGTGTGCCAGCCGACCCGGTTCGCGCCGAGGACGTCGAACGCCCTTGTCAGCAAAAGGAGTTTGGCTTCGGTGTTGAGGGCGGTGCGCTGCCAGCGCGTGCCGATCCACGTGTGTCCGATGTAGAGGCCGCGGTGGTGGGGATCGATCTCGTAGTACGACGTCGTGCCGGCCACCGCGCCGGTGGCCGTGTCGACCTGGACCCAGGCGCGCCGGTTCGGGTCGGCGAGCGTCGCGTCCACCATGGCCAGCGCGGCCTCGTCGTCTTGTGGCTGGCGCACGGACAACCACGTCCACACCGTCGGGTCGCCGCCCGCGACGAGCAGGCCGTGCGCGTGCTCGCGGGTGAGGGGTTCCAGGCGCACGTGCCGTCCACTCAGGACTGGCCGGTCGAACCATTCATCACGCATGTGGCCACGCTAGGGCGCAAGTGGCCTGGTCCAAACGGCCACTGATCGTGGATTCCGGAGGTCCACTTAAACCGTTGGCGGAGCCGGCGAACGGCTTGGTACCGTGCGTTCGACCGTGACCGGCCTGAGGAGGTGTGCCCCCATGAACGCTGCATCGACGTGGGTGCTCCCCCTTGCCTTCACGGTTGGGTGACTGAAAGAGGTGTCGCCGGGAGCCCCGAACAGGCATCCCGAAAGGCACCACGATGGAATCCACTTCAGCCCTCGGCGTGCGCGCGGAGGAGATCACCCGGGTCTCCGAGCGCCATTGGCACGCACTGGCCGACGACCGGGTGGTCGGTCGCGCCGAAGCGACGCGGCGGCCCGACGGTCGCACCTTTCTCAGCATCGACGTCTGGCACGACGTGGTCTTCGACCAGCTCGCCCGCGTGGTGCTGGCCGAGCTCCCACGTCCACTGCACACGATCGTCGATGAGGCCGACGCGGGCCTGACCGCCCAGTGGCGGCGGGCCGGCTTCACCGTCCGCCGCCGCGAGTGGGAGTACCTCGTGCCCACCGATCCGGCGCTCACCGGGCTGGGCGCGAGCCTGCCGGAGGTGACGATCCTGCCCGCCGGGCAAGCGGACGAGCAGTTGTTGCGCGCGCTCGACCGCTCGATCCGCGACGAGGTCGGCACGGGCTGGCCGGACATGCCGGCCGAGGTGTTGCCCCGCCCGGCGGGCGTCACCGTGCTCGACCCGGCCAAGTACACGGTGGCGATGCGTTCCGGCCAGTACGCCGGGCTGTGCCGGCTGGGTCCGGTGTCGCGGCAGCCGCGCATCGGGCTGCTCGCGGTCCGCCGGGAGCACCAACGCAGGGGAGTGGCGCGTGCTCTGCTCGCCCATGTACTGGATCTGTTGCACCGCAAGGGGATCGGCGCCGCCTGGGCCGACGTGACCGAGTCCGCCGCGGCGGCGACGGCGCTCTTCGAGGGCATCGGTGCGCGGCGGTCGAGCAGCACCCTCGAGTTGCTCCTGGATGGGCAGGTGCGGCCATGACCAAGTCGTCGAAGGGCATCGAGGTGCAGGGCACCGTCGTCGAGTGCCTGCGCAACGCCACCTTCAAGGTCGAGCTCGAGAACGGGCACCACCTGCTGGCCCACATCAGCGGCAAGATCCGCAAGAACTACATCAAGATCCTGCCGTACGACCGGGTGCTCGTGGAGGTCAGCCCGTACGACCTCAACCGCGGCCGGATCCTGTTCCGCTACCGGTCGTGACCGGGCGGCGCGCTCAACTTCGGTGGCGTGCCACCGGTTCTGCGAAAATCGCCCAATGGCGGAGCTTCTTCTTGGACCGGTCTTGCGGCACGTGGACGAGACGTCGGCGACGATCTGGGTGGAGACCGGTGGTCCCGCCGAGGTCGCCGTCGAGCTCGGCGGTGGTCCGAACGAGCGCACGCCGACCTTCCAGGTGGAGGACCACCACTACGCGCTGGTGGTGCTGACCGGGCTGGAACCCGGTCGCGCGTTGCCCTACACGGTCCGGCTCGACGGCGAGGTGGTGTGGCCGCAGGCCGGTAGCGGCCTGCCGCCGAGCCGGATCCGCACACTGGCCGCCGACGGTGACCGGTTCCGCATCGTGTTCGGTTCGTGCCGCAAACCGCACGAGGAGGACGCGCTGGGCCTGGACGCGCTCGGCGCGTACTCCCGGCGGATGGCGGGGCAGGACGAGCGCGAGTGGCCGCAGTCGCTGCTCATGGTCGGCGACCAGATCTACGCCGACGAGACCACCGACGAGACCAAGCGCTGGATCGCGCCGGCGCGACCCGGACGTCCCGCCGGGCACCGAGATCGCGAACTTCGAGGAGTTCACGCACCTCTACCACGAGGCCTGGCGCGATCGTGACGTGCGCTGGCTGCTGTCGACCGTACCCACGTCGATGATCTTCGACGACCACGACGTGCGCGACGACTGGAACACCTCGCAGAACTGGCGCGACCGGATGGCCGGGCTGTCCTGGTGGCCGGAGCGGATACGGGGCGCGCTGATGTCGTACTGGGTCTACCAGCACATCGGCAACCTCGGCCCGGACGAGCTCGCGTCGAACAAGGTGGTGCAGGAGGTGTTCACCTCCGGCGAGGACAACGCCGAGCGGTTGCGGGCGTTCGCCGACCACGCCGACCGCGAGGCCGACGGCGCGAAGGGGACCCGCTGGTCCTACCGGCGCGACTTCGGCTCGGTGCGGCTGCTGGTGATCGACTCCCGGGCCGGGCGGATCCTGGCCGGCGGCGCTCGATCGATGATCGGTGAGGAGGAGTTCCGCTGGCTGGAGGACCAGGTCGACGGCGGCTACGACCACTTGCTGGTTGGCACGTCCTTGCCGTGGTTGATGCCGAACGCCTTGTCCCACCTGCAGTCGTTGAACGAGGCGGCCGCGCGCAAGGGCGGTCTGGTCGGCCGGATCGCCGAGTGGGTCCGGCAGACCGGCGACCTGGAGCACTGGCCCGCGTTCCGCGCTTCCTTCGAACGCCTCGGCCGGCTGCTGCGCACGGCCGGTGACCACGCGGCGGCGGTCGCGGTGCTGTCCGGCGACGTGCACCACGCGTACGTGGCGCGTGCCCGGTACCAGGACGAGCCGAAGGCGCCGGTGCACCAGCTGACCTGCTCACCGATCCACAACACCGTGCCTTGGTACATGCGGCTGGTGTTCCGGGCGGGCTGGTGGGCGCCGCCGGCGAAGGTGACCCGCTGGTGGGCGCGCAGGCGGGGCATCGACACAGATGCCATCGATCTGCAGCGGGTCTCGGGACCGCACTTCGGCAACGCGCTGATGACCGTCAAGGTGTCGGGCCGTCAGGCGTGGGCCGAACTGGAACAGTCGACCCGGGCCGGCCTGCGCACCACGATGCGCGCGCCCTTGCACGCGACCTGAGGTCAGCTGCCGGTCGCGCTCGGCAGCAACGCCGGGCAGCCGTCGGTCACGTAGCGCGAGTCGTACTCGAAATGCCACTTCTCGTTGTCGTAGCGGCGGCACCAGCCCAGCGCGCGCCCGTTGTGCTCGACCCACGCCGCCGACGCCAGCGGCTGCACGTCCACCGCGATGCCCTTGACGTGCATGGACTTGTCCGGCGGCAGCACATAGCGGGCGGCGAGTTCGGCGGTGCCGAACCTGCGCACGGCGTTGTCGAACTCGCGTTGCTGCTGGGCCATGCTGCGCTTGCCGTCGTTGACGCACATGCGCACGCCCTGGGCCTGCGCCGCGGCCCGCAACCGCTGGAACGCCGCCAGCACGTCCGGGCGCAGCCCGTCGGGGCGCTCGTCCACGTAGCGCTTGTCGAGCGGGCACACCGGCCCGGTCTCCGGCCCCGGCACCAGGTCGACGATCGCCAGCGCCTGCCCGGGCTTGCGGTCCTGCGCGAACGACGCCCGGCCGGTCACGCCGACGAACACCTCGGCCGCCACCAGCAGGACGAGCACCACGAGGACGCCGAGCCCAAGACGTCGACCGGTGGATGATGTTGAGCCGCGCACCGGCCCGAAGGTACCCAGGTCGGGGCACGCTGCCCAGTGTTGATGCTTTCACTCACAAGCACGCAACCAAGGCGCCGCCGGCCCGTCATGTCCACAACGGGGGCAGGTGTTGCGTCGCATGTGGGCGTGACGATCCGCGAACTCGCCCGTTCTACAGACAGTGGTGTCGGTCGAGGGGGTGAGAATGGCGGATTGTCTGGGTACCCGGCGGGCGCGGGTAGCATCAGCGCCGCCGTCGAAGCACGAAGGGGTGAGGCATTTGCCGGCCTTACCCAACGGCGGAGACCAGCCGGTCAGCAGGACTTTCCTGCGGCTGACGGGCCTGCACGCCACCGGCGCGGTGGTCCGCCAGGTTCGGGAGCGCCTCGTCTCATGGGTGCGCCAGACCGGCCTGGACGAGGACCAGGTGGCCGACGTTGGTCTTGCGGCCCACGAGGCCATGGCGAACGTCATCGACCACGCCTACGAGCAGCCCGGCGGCGTCTTCGACCTGTACGCGTTCACCGACGAGGACACGGTGACCGTGACGGTGACCGACCGCGGCAACTGGAAGCGCACCCCGCAGGGCAGGCCGACGCTGCGTGGCCGCGGCCTGTTGATCATCCGCCAGCTCACCCGCCAGTTCGAGCTCACGGCCCACGCCCACGGCACCATCGTCCGCATGACCTGGCGAACCCGCTCGCGACCGCCGCTACGGCGCGCTTGAGGACACAGCGGCCGCACTGCACGTTCCCGGGTGCACGGAGATCAGCGCGGTCTGCACAGCCCGCTGGCGCGGGCAAGGCCTGAAACACGCCTGCTGTTCACCGTGGCGGCCGGTATCCGCGACCGGGGCGAGAGCGTCCAATGTGGACGGGCTGTTCGAGGCCTTCGGTTTCCGGCTTCGGCCGCGCACCACGATCATCGTGCTCGTTCCCGCGGGCCGTGGCCGCCCTCGACTCCCAAAGGCGCTGGGCACGGCGGTGGGGGGGGCCCCCCCGGCCCCCCCCCCCCCCCCCGCGGGGGGCCGGGGGGGGGGGGGGGGGCCCCCCCCGCGGCCCCCCCCCACCGCCGCCGGCCTTACTTGGTGACGTGGAAGGCGTTGGTGATCGTCTCGGTCACCGTGTTGCCGTCTCGGTCACCGGCCTGCACCCGCAGCGACACCGTCGCGCCGGGCCGCGGGAGCGGGGCGAACGCGACCCGCCAACCACCGCCCGAGGGCAGCGGCAGCAGGCGCAGCCACGTCTTCCCGCCGTCGTAGGACGCGGACAGTGCGACCTGCTTGATCGGCGTGGTGATCGCGCCGACGTGGTGGGGCCGGAACTTGACCGTGGTGAAGCCGTAGCCCTTGACCGTGTTCGCGGGGCTCAGGTCGAGGTCGTAGTCCACCGAGATCGTCGGCAACGCCTGGCAGTTCTGCTCCACCGGCACCATGCCGGAGTCGTTCCAGCACTGGAAGCCCGGTGCCGCCTTGTCCTGGCCGGGCGCGGATGTGAACTCCCAGCTGGTGTCCACGCGGTAGTCGCTGCCCGGTGCGTAGTGCAGGTCCAACCGGTATCGGCCGTTGTCGGCCGGCACGTTGTACCGGGTCACCGGTGAGCCAGGCAGGGCGGCGACCGGCTTGCCATCGCGCTGCAACGATTGGGTCAGCACCGCATCGTTCGGCGGCATAGCCGTGACGTGCCCGGCGCCGTCACGCAGCTGCGGGAAGACGAACAGGCTGTTGCCTTCCCGGTTGGCGAGGTACGGCGCGGGCATGGTGGGCAGGTTGAAGAACTCGGTCTGCCCGTATCGCATCGGGCTGCCGTACCAGTCATCCGTCTGGCGCGATCCGGCCCGCAACGGCACCGCGGGCCCCGACAGCATCTCCCACTGGTCACTGACGAACGTGTTCGTGTAGCGGACCCACGGCGTGCTGTCGGTGATCGGCCCGTAGTACTCGGTCCGGGTCTGCGGCGCGCGGATCGACTCGACCAGCGGCGGTTCCGGGATGTCGCCGCGCTCGAACGCGGTGGCGTACATGGTTTCCGCGTTCGCGTGGTAGGTCGTGTCGAACCGGGCGAGGTCGCGGGTCCGCACGGTGAACGACGGCGTGACCGGCACCTTGCCCGCCTCGGTGTAGGCCAGGTGGTAGGCGTACGGGCTAGTCGGTTTGCCCACCAAGGTCGCCGCACCCTTGTCGTGCCGCAATGCCGACAGCAGGCGCAGCCCGTCGGGGTGGTTGAGGTAGCCCACCGGCACGACCTCGTTCTGGTCGCTGTCGCCGCGCAGGGTCATGCGCACCCGGTCGAACATCAGCAAGCCCACCGCGCCCGCTTGCACGGCGCGCGCGGCGAACGCGGTGCCCTCGCCGGCCAGGATGTCGACCTGGCCCAGCACCACCTTGCCGTGCAGGTCACCGGCGGCGGCGAAGTCCTCCGGGGTTCCGGCGCCGACGTAGACCAGGTCGTAGCGGTGCCGCCCATCGAACATCTTCAGCTTCTTGGGCGCGACGTAGTCGTAACCGCCGCCGTAGGCCGCGAGGTACGCCGGGTGCACCGTCACGGCGCCGACCGTCACGTCGAGCTGGCTGCGGGTGATCGTCGTGGTGTACTGGAAATCGAACTTGCCGGTGGTCACCGGCTCGGTCGGGCTGACGAACAGGTTCGCCTCCCACGAGCCCACCCCGACGTTGAACGTCCACGGCGTGCCGTCCGGTGTGGTGCGGGTGCCGGTCGCGGCCACCGCCGACTCCAGACCCGGCTCGTCGGTGTGCACGGCGATCCGCTTGGTCTTGCTGAAGTCCAGCACCAGGCTCTGGTCCTGATACAGGTCCACCTCAGGCTTGTAGATGACGCCGGTGGTTTCGAGCATCTGGGGGCCGTCGGCGTCGGTGTAGTGGATGAGCGACAGGAAGTACTTGCCCGCGGGCAGCGTCACGGTGATGCCGTTGTAGAGGCTGTAGGCCTTCGGGCCCTCGGACGGCCGATCGACCGGCAGCACCCACAGCGTGGACTGCCCGATCACCGTCTTGCCGTCGAAACCCAGCACCGAGAGCGACAACGTGTGTTTCACCGCGCCGTTGGTGAACCCGAGCGGCGTGTGCACCGTCCCGCCGTCCGGGGCGGTCGCGGTGATCAGGCCCTGCTGGCTGCCCACGCCGACCTTGCCCGGGTGCAGCACGACGTGGATGTCCGCGGCGCCGCCGGCCGGCACGGTGACCGACGGTGGCACGTCGAGGGTGCCCTCCGGCGCGGCCTTGCCCGTCGGGTCGGCCACCCGGGCAGCGAGCGTCAGGGTGACCGGGGCCGTCCCGGCGTTGTGGTAGGTCACGGTGGTGTCCTGGTCCGGCACACCGGGCTCCAGCTCGCCGAACCCGAGGGTCGCGGGCGAGGTGGTGACGGTCTGGGCGATGGCGGCCTTGACGTCGACCTGACCCGCGCCCTGGTCGTTGACCGGCTTGCCGATATCCTTCGTGGAGGCGATCAGCGCGGCCTTGAGCTGCGCGCCGGTCCAGTCCGGGTGCCGCTGGGCCAGGATCGCGGCCGAGGCCGCGACGTGCGGGGTGGCCATCGAGGTGCCGCTCGCGGTCGTGTACTTGTCGTTGACCGGGGTGCCCATAGTGGTCCCGGTGGCCCGGGCGGCCACGATGTTGACGCCCGGTGCGACCAGTTCCGGCTTGACCGAGCCGTCGTCGGCGGGGCCGCGGCTGGAGAAGGGCGCGATCTGCTCGTTGCGGTCGTCCGCGCCCACGGTGAGTGCCGCCGATGCCCGGCCCGGCGACCCGACCGTCGCCCGGTCCGGGCCGTCGTTGCCTGCCGCGATCACGAACAGGGTGCCGGTGCTGGCGGTGAGGGTGTTCACCGCATCGCTGAGCGGATCGGGGCCGGCCGGGGCCGGCGCGCCGAGGCTCATGCTGACGACCTTGGCGCGGCCCGCGGCCCACTCCATCCCGGCGATGATGTCGGAGGTGGTGCCGAAGCCCGCGTGGTCCAGCACCTTGCCGATGACCAGCCGCGCGCCCGGGGCCGCGCCCTTCTCGACGCCGCCGGACGCGGCACCGGTCCCCGCGATGGTGGACGCGACGTGCGTGCCGTGCCCGTGCCGGTCGACGACGTCCGGTTCGGCCGGCACGAAGCTCGCCGACTCGACGACCTGACCGGCGAGGTCCGGGTGGGTGAGGTCGACACCGGTGTCGAGCACGCCCACCCGCACGCCGGTGCCGTCGAGACCGGCCGCCCACGCGGCGGGCGCCTGGATCTGCGCCACGCTCTCGGCGAGGTCGACGTGGTACTTGCGGTCCAGCAGCAGCCGGCCATCGCCGGTGCTCTGCCGCTGCTGGGCGGAGGGGTGGGAGATCGTCGTCTGCCAGAGCTTCGGCGTGTCGCGCTTCGGGACGGTGAACGCGACGGCGTCGACGCTGGCCAGGGTCCGGGTCACCTTGCTGCCCGGCAGCGCGCGGGTGGCCGCGGCGCGTGCCGGCACCGCGCCGCCTGGGTAGTCCATGATCAGCGGCAGGCTTTGGTCGCGGCTGTCCTGGTAGCCGTTGGTCGCCAGGTAGGTGACGTTGAACAGGGTGTCGTCGACGCGGCCGGAGGTCACCGGCTGCGTGGCGTCGCTGGGCAGCACGTGCCAGCCGTCGGCGCGGTTGTACACGTCGTAGCGGATGCCTGGCCTGCGCTGCACGACCTGCACCGAGTCGGCACCGCCGGGGCGGCGCACATACGCCACCACGTCGCCGGTCACCAGGGTCACCTTGGTCTGGATCGCGGGCGCGGTGACCGCGCTGGCCGTCGGTGTCGGGGCGGCCGTGGCCGCGGGCGGGGTGAGGACCACTGGTAACGCGGTGGCCATGGCTGTTGCGAGGAGGAGCCACCGGGATCTGTTGCGTGAGCCGGGCATCGCGCCGCCTTCCGCCGGGGAACGGTCGCCAGCGATCATGCGGAGCGGGTCCGGTGCCGGTAAAGGTCGTATGCAGGCGGTTTGCCGCCAGTGTCGGCATCCCGCCATACGATGCGTACATGTTGGACGTACTGGGGATCGGTCCAGCTGAGGAAGCGCTCTACGACGCACTGGTGCGCAGGCCCTCGGCGACCGCTGTCGAACTGCGCACGCTCGTGCCCGAGCCGGACGAGGCGCTGAAGTCGTTGGTGGAGCTGGGATTGGTCAGTGGTCCGGATGACTCCGGCCAGTACACGGCGATCCCGCCGGACCTGGCGCTGCGTGCGCTGGCGACCCAGTTCGAGCACCGCCTGGATCAGGCTCGCGCGCGCATCGGCGCGCTGGCCGACGTCTACGCCGCGGCCCCGCGGCCCAGCCGCGACCTGCCGGTCGAGGTGGTGCCGGGGCCGGAGGCCGTGGCCCGCTTCCGGTTGCTGACGCTGTCCGCGACCACGGAGATCCGGGCGTTCGAAACGCCGCCGTACGGCGAGCTGGCCCCGGAGGACCTGCTGCCGTGGGCGCCGGAGATGGACGGCCTGAGCCGCGGGGTGCGCATGCGCGTGGTCTACGGCCGCGCCGCGATCGAGGAGCAGACCCAGGAGCTGCTGCGCGAGCCGATCCTGGCCGGGGAAGAGGCTCGGGCGTTGGACGAGGTGCCGCTGCGCCTGCTGCTGGTGGACGACGAGCTCGCGATGCTGCCCGCTCGCACCGGGCGGCAGCTGGACGACGGCATGCTCGTGGTCCGCCAGGGCAGCTTGCTCGACGCGCTGTCGAGCCTGTTCGAGGCGACCTGGGCGCAGGCGCTGCCGCTGACCATGTCGGCCGAGCCCGAGCAGACGAGCACCGACGAGACCCTGGTCGCCCTGCTCGCCGCCGGGCTCGGTGACCAGGCGGTGGCCCGGCACCTGGGCGTCGGCCTGCGGACGGTGCAGCGGCGCATTCAGGAGCTGATGCACTCATTGCACGCGGCAACCCGCTTCCAGGCCGGGGTGGCGCTCGGCCGCACGCTGGCGGCCAAGGCGGCCGAGTGATCACTTGAACAGCGGCGCCACGTACCTCAGCATCAGCATCGACCACGCGATGTGGGCCGTCGCAGGCGCGAGCAAGCCGTCACCGCGTTCGCGTTGCCAGGCGAACACCGAGCCCATGATCACGGCGGCCAGCACCAGGGCCGGGTTGCGCGACCCGGCGACCGCGGCGACGTAGAGCGCGGTGCCCCGCTTGGCGCCCAGCAACTCCTGCACGGCCCCGCGGAAGTAGATCTCCTCCGCGATCCCGTTGGCCGCCGTCGTCGCGGCAACCCACGGCGTCCTGCCCACGTGCACGTGCGCGAACGCCTTCGTCAACGCCCGGCGTAGCACGGGAATCCGCCGTGCGACGTGGGCGCAGCCGTAGAAGACGCCGAAGGCGGCGGCGCCCACGGCCAGTCCCTCGCCGGCCCGGCCGCCGCTGCGTTGTGGACCGGCGACGAGCCCACCCACGGTCCAGGTCGCCGCCGTCGCGTAGGTGGCGCGGTAGAACCGGCCGGATCCCGGCGCGGCCGTGAGCGACCGGGTGAGCAGGGCCGTGCCGACGGTTTGGGTGGCCGCGATCGCCGCGCGGCGCAGCTTCATGCGGACCGCCGTTGCTTGGCGCGTTCGCCCAGGGCCGCGAGCACCGCGTCGTCGTAGCCCATCGGCTCGAACGGCACCAGCGACCTGATGCTGTCGTCGCCGACCACCACCTCGTTGGTCATCGAGTCGACCAGCGTGCGGCCGGTGCGGGTGTCGACGCTGGTCACGAGCGAGAGCCACAGCGACGACAGCCGCGGGCTGAGCACCGGCACCGGCAACACCAGCAACGGGCGTCCCTCGATGGCTGCGACCCGGCGCATCATGTCGCCGTACTCGAGCACCTCCGGCCCGCCGATGTCGAACGTGCGGCCCAGCGCCTCGGGTTTGCCCAGCACGCCGGTGAGGTAGCGGATCACGTCGGCGACCGCGATGGGCTGCGTGCGGGTGTGCACCCAGCGCGGGGTGATCATCACGGGCAGGTGCTCGACCAGCTGGCGGGTCAGCTCCCAGGAGATGCCGCCGTGCCCGACCACGATGCCCGCGCGCAGCACGGTCACCGGTACGCCCTCGGCGCCCAGGAGCCGCTCGACCTCGCGGCGGCTGCGCAGGTGCGGGGACAGGTCGTCCTCGTCGTCGCCGAGGCCGCCGAGGTAGACGATCTGACTCAGGCCGGCCTCGGCCGCGGCCGCCGCGAAGTTCCGGGCGGCCTGCGCGTCGCGCTGCTCGAAGTTGGCGCTGTCGAGGGAGTGCACCAGGTAGTAAGCCGCGTCCGAGTCCCGCAGCGCCGGACCCAGCGTCGCCGGGTCGCTGACGTCCGCACCGACAGCGGTGCCCGCGCCGTCGTACTTGCCCGGCTTGCGCGTCAGGGCCCGCACGTCGTGCCCGTCGCGGTCGAGCGCGACGCACAACCGCTGTCCGATGAAGCCGGACGCTCCGACCACAGCCACTCGCATGCCCCCACCATGACCGCGACTGCCGCGGCTTGCACGCCGAACCCACCACTAAGGTCGAGGCCATGGTTGATCAAGACTGGCGGCGGTGGGTGGTCTACCAGGTCTACCCGCGCAGCTTCGCCGATGCCAACGGTGACGGCGTGGGCGACCTGCGTGGCATCTTGTCCAAAGTGGACTACCTGAGCAAGCTCGGCGTGGACGTGGTCTGGCTGTCGCCGGTGTACCGCTCGCCGATGGACGACAACGGCTACGACATCAGCGACTACCGCGATGTCGACCCGCTGTTCGGCACCCTGGCCGACCTCGACGAGCTCATCGCCGTGCTGCACGCACGGGACATGAAGCTCGTGATGGACCTGGTGGTCAATCACACCTCCGACGAGCACCCGTGGTTCCAGGCCTCGAAGTCCGGCAAGGACGATCCGAAGCGGGATTGGTACTGGTGGCGCGATCCGCGACCCGGACACGTGGGCGGGGCCCCCGGCGCCGAGCCGACCAACTGGGAGTCCTACTTCTCCGGGCCGACCTGGGAGTGGGACGAGGCGACCGGCCAGTACTACCTGCACCTGTTCTCCCGCAAGCAGCCGGACCTGAACTGGGAGAACCGGCAGGTCCGCGCCGCGGTCTACGAGATGATGAACTGGTGGCTCGACCGGGGCGTCGACGGCTTCCGCATGGACGTCATCAACATGATCAGCAAGAACCTCGCGCTGCCGGACGTGCCGCCCCGGCCGGGGTCGCCCTATGGTCCCGGCAACCGCCACTTCATCTGCGGGCCGCGCAACCACGAGTTCCTCGCCGAGATGCACCGCGAGGTGTTCGCCGGGCGTGAGCGCCACATCCTCACCGTCGGCGAGATGCCGGACGTGACGGTCGAGGACGCACGCCTGTTCACCGACCCCGAGCGCCGCGAGGTCGACATGGTCTTCCAGTTCGGGCACGTGTCGCTGGACCACGGCGCGCACCGGTTCGACCCGAAGCCGCTCAAGCTCTCGGCGTTGAAGGCGTCGCTGGCCGACTGGCAGACCGGCTTGGCCGGCACCGGGTGGAACTCGCTGTACTGGGGCAACCACGACCAGCCCCGCGCGGTCTCGCGCTTCGGCGACGACGGTGCGCACCGGGTCGCCGCCGCCAAGACCCTCGCGACCGTGCTGCACCTGCACCGCGGCACGCCCTACATCTACCAGGGCGACGAGCTGGGCATGACCAACTCGCCCTTCGCCGCCATCGAGGACTACCGCGACATCGAGACCCTGAACTTCCACGCCGCCGCGGTGGCCGGCGGGACGGTCGACGTGCCCGAACTGCTGCAGGCGATGGCCCGCACGAGCCGCGACCACGCCCGCACCCCGATGCAGTGGGACGCGTCCGACCAGGCCGGGTTCACCACCGGCAAGCCGTGGATCGCGGTCAACCCCAACCACGTGGAGATCAACGCCGCCGCTCAGGTGGACGACCCCGACTCGGTCTTCGCCCACCACCGGCGCCTGATCGACCTGCGCCACACCGACCCCGTCGTGACCGACGGGTCGTTCGAGCCGCTGGTGCCCGAGCACGAGCAGGTGTGGGCCTTCGTGCGCCGCACCCCGGACGCGGAACTCCTAGTGGCCGCCAACTTCGGCGCCGACCCAATCGAGATCACGCTGCCGGTGGACGAGGGGTGGTGCAGGGCCGAAGTCGTGCTCGCCAACCTGCCGGACGCCGACCCGGTGCTGCCGACGATCACCTTGCGCCCCTGGGAATCGGTGGTGCTGCGCCGACGAGGGTGATCGACCCCGGCGGTTGGGCAGGACGGCTGCCGGGTAGACCCGGGCATGACTGGGGTCGTGGTCGCGAAGCCGCTGTACCGCACCGTGCTGCCGGGTACCGCGATGATCGCGGTCACCTTCGGGTTGGCGCGCTACGGGTACGGGCTGCTGCTGCCGGACATGCAGGCGGAGTTGTCGATCAGCTCAGGCACGGCGGGACTGATCTCGTCCTGCACCTACGTGTCGTACCTGCTGGCCAACGTCGGCGTGGTCTGGCTGACCGACAGGCACGGTCCACGCACGGCGATCGGGCTCGCCGCCGCGCTGGCGGTGGCCGGGATGGTGGTGCTCGCCACTGCCCACAGTGGAGCCGTGCTCGCGGTGGGCGTGCTGGTCGGCGGCGCGGCGGCGGGTCTGGCGTACCCGCCCTACAGCGACCTCGTGGCCGGTGCGGTCCCCGCGCCACGCCGGGATGTCGCGTGGTCGACGATCAGTTCCGGCACCGGCTGGGGCGTTGCCCTGGCCGGGCCGATCGCCATCACCGCCGGCGGGCAGTGGCGCATCGCGTGGCTGGTGTTCGTGGCGCTGGCCGTGAGCGCGGGCATCATGGCCGTGTCGTTCGCGCCGCGCCGTCCCCGCCGGTTGCGCCGCCCGCAGCTGAGCTGGACGTGGTTCTTCTGCCCGAGGTCGCGGCCGTTGCTGCTCGCCGCGGTCCTGATCGGGGCGGGCAGCGCGGTGTGGTGGACGTTCTGCGTGGATGCCTTGCGCCACGCGGGAATCGGCCCGACGACGGCCCGCGTCGTCTACGCCGTGTGCGGTGCCGCGGGGATCATCGCCTCCTTCAGCGGAGCCGTCCTCAAAGGAATCGGGTTGCGCCGCGGTTACCTCGCGGCCTGCACCTTGCTCGCCGTCTCCCTGGCCCTGCTGGGTCTCGTGTCGGCGCACCTGGTCGCGGCGCTCGGCGCGGCGGTGTTGTTCGGCGTGTTCTACGTCAGCGTGACCGCCATGCAGGGGATCTGGAGCGCGCGGGTGTTCGCTGATCACCCCGCGGCCGGGCTCACCGCCGTGAACGTCGCGCTGACCCTCGGCACGCTCACCGGACCGGCCCTGGCCGGGGTGTCGATCGCGCGGTTCGGCTTCCCGGCAACGCTGGTCGCGGCAGCGGTCGTCATCGTCGCCGCGCTGCCGTTCTGCCCGCCGACCGCGCGTCGCAAGCGGATCCTCGACGAGCACGTGTGCACGGCCGCACCCGTCGAGGACGACCGGACGTGATCTGACGGAAACCGGCGGCGTTGCTGATCGTCCGAAGTGGACCGGCCGGTCGGAGCTCAGTCCACGGTGGACAGCGCGTAGGCGTGCTCGGCGATGAGATCCGTGGTCTCGACGAAGGGGCCGTCGGTCAGCGGGAGGCCGCTGCCGTCCGGCCCCAGCGCCCAGGTCTCCCGGACGTCGTCCGGTTCCCGTGGTCGGACTCGGTAGTGCTTGAGGCGCAAGGACTTCATCGGGGCGGCTCAGGCGGGGTAGGTCCGGCGCACGCTCGTCCCCTGGCTGAGGTCGGCGCCGTAGACGTGCAACGTGATCGCGACCGTGTCGCCGGTGTTGTGCACCTGGTGGATGTCGTCGGGCGGTGCGACGCCGCTGACCGAGCCGGTCGGGCGTTCCACCTGCCCCACCTGGACGAGCCGGTCGCCCTCGAAGCCGAACAGGTTCTCGGTCTCCGCGCCCTGCAGGATGAGGAACGAACACCACACCAGGTGGTCGTGGATCTCGGTGAACTGGCCGGGGCGCCACACGACCGCGGAGATCGAGAAGTCGGCCTCCGTGTGCAGCGTGTGCCGGGTGTACCCGTCGGGCGATCCCTCGCGTTCGGCCGCCGTGAGCAGGTGCGCGGTCGGACGCGATCGCGTGAGCACGTCGGCCACCAGCCGGGCGGTGCGGCCGGGGTCAGTGTTTTGGTTGGTACACAAGCGGATCTGGTCGGCCAACGCCGCGAGCCCGGGCCGGGACGAGGTTTCCGAGATGGTGGTCATGGCGCTCTCCTTCCGAGCTCCTTCATCGTGGAGTGCGGCTCACATGACGTCCAATGCCAAGTTCCAGGCGATCGCATAAGTAACCTTTATGCATGTTCAACCTGACCCAGCTCGCGGTGCTGGCCGCGGTCGGCCGGCACGGTTCGGTCACCGAGGCGGCCAAGGAGCTGCACTACACGCAGCCGGCGGTGAGCCACCACCTCGCCCGGCTCGAGGCGGCGACCGGCGCCAAGCTGATCCAGAAGGTCGGCCGGGGCATCCGGCTCACCCCGGAAGGCGAGCTGCTGGCCGCCCGTGCCGCCGAGATCGTCGGCCGCGTGGACGCGGCGGCCACGGAGCTGGCGGCGCAGGTCGGGTTGCGCAGCGGCCGAGTCCGGCTGGCCGGGTTCCAGTCGATCCTGTCCACGATCGTCCCGGAGGCGGCGTCGGCGCTGGCCCACGCCCACCCCGGCATCGGCCTGCACGTCGTCGACGAGCACCCGGTCGAAGCACTGCGCATGCTCCGGGCCGGGCAGCTCGACGTCGCGTTGATCTTCCGCTACGCCGACACCCCGCGCGAGGAGGACGGGTTCCGGCTGGTGCACCTGCTCGACGACCCGATCTACCTGGTCACGACCAAACCCGGGCAGACCGTCGCCGAGCACCGCGACTCCCAGTGGATCGGCGGCTGCGTGCGCTGCCAGGACGAGCTGGTCACCATCTGCCGTCAGGCGGGCTTCACCCCGCGGATCTCGGTGGTCAGCGACGACATGGTCGTCATGCAGGCGCTGGTCGCCGCGCACATGGGCGTGACCACCCTGCCCGGGCTCGCGTTGCGCGCGCACCGCAGGCCCGACATCCACACCACCGAGCTGCCCGACACCCCGCGCAAGATCTACGCGGTCACCTACGGCGACCCGCCGGACCCGCCCGCCACCGCCGCGTTCCTCCGCGCACTGCAGGTCAGCATCGCGTGAAATGCCCGCAGGCCAGCACATCCGGGCCGTAGCGGTCGAGCAGCAGCCGACGGGACGCGGCCGCTCGCACCGGGTCGTGGTCCGAGCCGAAGCACCAGTCCGGGTGGTGCAGCTGGGCGGGGGAGTGCAGGACGTCCCCGGCGATGACGACGGACCCGGCGGCGACGCTGAGGTGGCCCGGCGTGTGCCCGGGCGTGGCGATCACCCGGAGACCGTCGGCGAGCTCGTCGCCGTCCGCGCAGAACTCGATCCGGTCGCGCAGGACGTCCAGCACGGTCCGCCGATCCGGTCCCACCGGTGACGGGTTGTGCTGCCAGTGTTCCCACTCGTCCTCGTGCACGACGTGGCGTGCGTTGGCAAAGGTGAGCAGGCCGTCGCTGGAGGTCCAGCCGACGTGGTCGCGGTGCAGGTGCGTGTAGACGACGAGGTCGACGGCAACCGGCGCGACCCCGGCGGCGGCGAGGTTGGCGATCAGGTCGCCACCGCGGTAGGACGCTCCGGCGGGCGTCTCCATGTCCAGCTCACCGAGGCCGAGGTCCACCAGGGCGATGTGGTCACCACTGCGGACGAGGAACGAACCCACGCCGGCGACGAGCCGCCCGCTCGTGTCGAGGAGGTCGGCGTGCGCCTGCCAGTCGGCGGGGGTCGTGGCGGGGAAGAGGTCGGTCGGCCGGGCGCGGACTTCGCCGTCGGGGATGAAGGCAACCGAGGACATGCGTGTACTCCCTTGTGGGGCGGCGGTTCTGGGCGCACGCGCAGAACCAGCGAGGGAGACGGCGGTCGGGGCCGCGCGATGACCGGGCCGGTGGCCGGGCACCGCGCGCGGACACGTGTGCCTGTCGGGTTCGAGCCTACTGGTCGCGGCCGGCGTAGCGGCGCCAGGCGTCCCTGATCGCCTGCTTGATCGAACCGGCCGCCGGGCCCAGGTAGTGCCGGTCGACGGCGTCCAGGAACGGGCCGTCGTCCCCGCTGAGGTCGGCGCCCACCAGCAGCGACGCGAGCCACTCGCGCGCCATCGCGGTGGCGGCCGTCGAGTCGACGGCGAGCACGGTGCAGTGCGGCGGCTCGACCAGCAGGCTGAGGGAGAAGAACTCCTGGGTCGCGTGGGTCGTCGACTGCGCGGGGACCTTCGCGTAGCCGAGCACGATCATTTGTTTCCGGGCATCCACGGCGCCATTGTCCCGGGCATCGGCCGCACGCCGGCGGCCCGTTAGCCTTGCGGTCATGACGGACGGCAGCAGGTTGATCGCGCAGCGGTACCGGCTGGACGCTCCGGTCGGGGTCGGTGGGATGGGGGAGGTCTACCGGGCGACCGACCTGGAGTTGCGCCGGACGGTGGCGCTGAAGAGGTCGCAGGCCGGCGACAGCGCCCAGATCCGCCGCGAGGCCCGTATCGGCGCCGGCCTGCACCACCCGCACGTCGTGACCGTGTTCGACGCGGTGACCGACGGCGCGGACCGCTGGCTGGTGATGGAGTACCTGCCTTCGCGCAACCTCAACGAGATCCTGCGCAGCGACGGGCCGCTCCCGGCCGTGACGGCGGCCCGGGTGATCGGGCAGATCGCCGACGCGGTCGCGGCCATGCACGCCAAGGGCATGGTGCACCGCGACATCAAGCCCGGCAACGTCCTCGTGGCCGACGACGGCACCGCCAAGCTCACCGACCTCGGCATCGCGCGCTGGGCCGAGGTGACCCACACCAGCGACACCGAAGCCGGTGGCACCCCCGGCTACCTCGCGCCGGAGGTGGCCGACGGCGGGGACGCCGACGCCCGCGCCGACGTGTTCGCCCTCGGTGCCACGCTTTTCGCGGCGACGACCGGCCGGTCGCCGTGGGGCGGCGCCGAGCAGGGCCCGTACGTGCAGGTGCACCGCGCCCGCAACTACCAGCTGGAACCGTTGCCGGACAACGAACTCAATCGGCCGTTGCGGGCGTTGCTGGCCCGCGACCCGGCCGACCGGCCGACCGCGGCGCACACGCACCTGGGCCTGGCCACGATGGCCGATGGCGCCGCGCCGCCGGTCGTCCCGCTCGGCAGCGGGCCGGCCACGGCCACGTCTTCCCGCAAGCCGAACACGACCCGCCGCACCCAGTTCGCTGCGGCGGCAGCGGTCGTGCTCCTGCTCGTGGTGGCGGGCGTGGTCTTCCTGCGGCCCTCCGATGCGGTGACCGGCAAGCCGTCGGCCGCGTCCCTGCCGCCGCAGCCCGGCGCGATCCTCGACCCGCACACCATGGACCCCTGCGCGGTGCTGAATCGCGACTCGCTGAGCGGCTACGGCTCCGTCGCGCTGAACCGTGACTACTACAACTTCGACAAGTGCGGGCTCCAGGTCGACGTGAGGGGCGGGGGCATCGTGGCGGCGACCGCCGAGTTCCTGCCGTGGGACGACAGTTACGCCGCGCCGAAGCCGGGCCAGGTGGTCGGTCCGGACCACCCCGACACGCAGAACGGTCACTGCCGGCGGACCTTCACCCTCCCGGCGCCGAACGTGGTGGTCCTCGACCTCAGCGAGCCGGGCAAGGACAGCAGCTCCCTGCCGTTGTGCGCGATGGCCGACCGGCTGGCCACCCCGGCGGTAGCGGTGTTGAGCCGTGGGCCTCTGCCCCGGCTGACCGAGCCGTACCCGCCCCAGTCGCTCGCGTGGGTCCGGGCCTGCTCGCTGACCAGCGCGCAGGAACTGACCACCGTGATCGGCAGCGCGCCGCCTGGGCAGCCCGGACTGGGGGACTGGACGTGCGAGTGGGGCGAGGACGGCGCCAAGCAGGTCTACCTCGAGTTCAACCGCGACTGGCCGCTGGACGACCCCGACGAGGGCATCGGTGCCGACGGCGACCCGATCGCGTTGAGCGATCGTCCGGGTTGGACGGACGTCGACCACGACGACAACGGCTGCGAAGTCGAGTTCTCCCACCGCGAGTTCGCAACCGGGGACCGCGTGCCGGGTGCGCCGACCCAGCGCGAGGACACCATCAAGATCACGCTCTACGACCCGGACGCCGCCGACCCCGCCACCCTCTGCGCCGGCGCGACGAGCCTCGCCAACGTGGCGATCGGCAAACTGCCCCGCTGACGGGACGGGCCCCGGCGCCGAGTGGCGCCGGGGCCCGTTTCCCGCCGGGATGACTACTAGAGCAGCAGCAGGAACGGCAGGCCGTTGGGCGAGCCGAGTCCCGTGATGTCGTCGTAGCCGCGGGTGGTGTGGATGGTCAGGCCCTGGTAGTCCAGTTCCCGGACCGAGTCGAGCAGGCCGTCGGAGGCGTTCTCGCCGTTGGCGAAGTCGATCCGCTGGACTGCCGCGTTGTCCACGTGCTGCACGTCGTAGATCACTCCGGTCCGCGACGTGAGCTGGTAGAGCGCCGGGTTGATGAACCCGTGGTGGAAGTGGTCGAGGTCGTCGGCCACGGCCACGATCCCGGCGAAGACCGGCGACGCCAGGCTGGTGCCACCGATGCGGTACTGGTCGTAGTAGACCCCGTCCGAGAAGGTCTGGGTCTGCCCGACCAGGAACCCGGTGTTCGGGTCACCGACCGCCGAGATGTCCGGAACGACACGCCCGCGGGCGTTGCCGGTCTGGTTCTTCGCCGCCAGCGCGTCCGGCACGATCCCCTTCTGGTAGAAGGGTTCCGCGAACAGCCTGCTGGTGCCGCCACCGCCGCCGCTGGTGTAGACGGGAGTGGAGTAGACGCCGTTGACGAGGCTGCTCTTGTTGGTCTCCCAACCGGTTTCGAACTGGCGCTTGCCGTCCGCGCCGATCGCGATCGCCGTGCCACCCACCGCGGTCACCCACGGCGAGGACGCGGAGAAGTCCGGCGACGGGAAGCCGAGGTTGTCGACCTCGTCACCCGAGTCACCGGAGGAGAAGTACAGGCCGATGCCCTCGAGGGCGGCCTGCACCGCGATCTGGTTGAACGCCTGGACTTCCTCCGCCGGGACGTCCTCACCGAGGTCGCCGTAGGAGTTGGACACCAGATCGGCACTGCGGTTCGCGACGATGTCGTTCAACGCGATGTCGATGTTGTTGTCCATGCAGTCCGCCGCACCGACGAAGTAGATCTTGGCGCCGGGCGCGAGACCGTGAACGGCCTCGACATCCAGCGTCTCCTCGCCGTACCAGCCAGCGGCGTCGCACTGGTCCGGGTCCTCCATGCCGGGGGTGGGCGGGTAGACCTTCTCCGAGTAGAGCGCGCGCGTCAGCGGGTGCGCCGGGTCGTTCTTCTTGGCGTACGTGCTGGCGTCCTTGAAGATCGTCGGCGAGCCGAAGGCGTCCACGATCGCGACAGTGGTGCCGCGCCCGTCGATGCCCTTGTTGACCAGACCGTCGACGCCGTAGGCGGAACGGAGCTGGCCCGGCTTGTAACCGCACGGCGCGTAGGGGCGCTGCACGCCCTTGTACGCCGGGTCGGTCGTGTCGATCCTCTCGCCGTAGAAGGCACTGCACGGGCCCGAGTTGCGGAAACCGGGTCCGGGCGGCACGGCACCGGGCTTGGCCGAGCGGCTGGCACGCGTGCCCGCCGTCTTGGTGTTGGCACCGGTGGTGTGCCTCGGGGCCTTGCGCGCGGTCGTCTGGTCGACCCCGGACACGCCGAGGACGTCCTTCGCGATCGCGTTCGGCACGGTCAGGTCCTTGTCGGCGGCGCGGAGCGTGGTGCCGCCGACGGAGTACTTGCCGAGCTGAACCCCGAATGCCTGCTGCACCTGAGCGGCGCTGCCGGACGCGGCGACGTACATGTTGTTCGAAGGCACGTCACCGACCCGGAAGCCCGCGCCGGTCAGCCACGACCGCACCTCGTCCACAGTGGACTTGGTGGGGGCGAACTGCGAGCGCACCTGCGCGGGGCTCAGGTAGTGGTGGAACTGGGCGCTGCCCGGGGTGGACACCGCCCGGGCCAGTGCCTCGGCACCGGCCTGGTTGCGCGTCTTCAGGTACACCCGGAAGTCGATCCGGGCGCCCTGGTCCGCATCGCCCACCTTGCTCTTGGGGGTTGCCCACGAAGGGTGGGAACGCGGGATCGCTGCCCGGTCGTCGGTCGACGCTCCGGCCGCGGCCGGTACCGCCCCGGCGAGGCCACCGGCCACCACCGCGGCGACGAGCAGCGTGAGGCTTCTCCGCACGATAAGAAATCCCTTCTCGAAGCCAAATGGACAGCGCAGACCGTATGTCGATGGCTCGGCAGAAGGAAGATGTCCGTTAACCCGTCCGGGGCTGTGTCCCCACTTGTGGGGGTGGGAAAATGACCGATGGTCACCAACTGGCCGCCAAGTGCGGGGTTACGTCCCGGTTCAGGACGGCGATTGCCTTGTTTGTCGTAAATGTCGATAACTGATGATCGCGGTGCGTGAGCTAATTCGTTTACCTAAGAAAATGGGGTTAAGGCGGGAGCAACAGGACAAAAGCGGTGCGGTGCACCCGCCCGGCGGGCGAGCGCACCGCACGACCGGTCGGTCAGGCAGGCACCTGCGGGTTGCTCCAGCCGAGGTAGTTGGCGAAGTAGTACACGCTGTCCGCGTGCCCGATGGCCCCGCCGATGCTGCTGGAGTAGAAGCCGCCGTAGCCGTCGGCGATGCCGACGTGGCCGTACTGGCTGATGTTCCAGTAGACGAACGCGCCCGCCGGCGGGTACGGGTCACCGCTGTGCGCCTTGCCGTACTGCACGGCGCCGTACCAGTGATCGATGGCCGAGGGCCAGACACCTGTTGTGCCCCAGGCGTTCTCGACGGCCATCTCGCAGTAGCCCTCCCAGCCCGACGAACCGGTGTGGGCCTGCATCCACTGGATCGCGCCGGCCGCCGTGCCGTCGCCGGCCGACCTCGGCGAAACGGTGCTGGACAGGACATTGCCGGCAACGACGCCGTTCACCGGTGCCGGGCTGGCGGCTGCGACGCCGGCCGGCAGGACGGCGAGGCCGATCGCGGCCGCGGTGGCCGCGAGCGCGCTCGCGATGCGCCGCCGTGTCACACCGCGCTGAGGCGCGCCGTCGGCCGACCGCTTCTGGTAGCTGACCACTCTTCCTCCCGAACGTCGCAAACTTTCCAACAAGAGTGCAATAGACGGTACAGATTTTCGTCTGTGTCGACCAGGGTTCGGTACACGGGGAGTAGTTCCGCGCACACGCAGAACGGATAGATTCTGACGGCGCACCACGCGCAGCAAACCGGCGAGCCTGGAGGAACCTTGGCCACCTGGGAAGACCTGACCGCGTTCGTGTTCGACACCTACCGGGTCATCGATCGCGAGGACGACGAGATCCGGGTGGAGGTCGAGTTCGAGGACGAGCGCAGCCAGGTGATCGTGATCTGCCGCGAGGTGCTCGACAACCGCGAGGAGTGGGTGCAGCTCGTGTCGGTGTGCGGGCTCGCCGACCGGGTCGACCTGCGGGCGGTGCTCGAGACCGTCGGGCACAACAGTGTGGTGTGCGGCCTGGCGATCATTGGGGACCACCTGGTGCTGCGGCACGCACTGCCGCTGGAGAACCTCGACATCAACGAGTTCACCGACCCGTTGTCGCTGCTCGCGGGGTCCGCCGACGAGATCGAGGAGACGTTCTTCGGGGGTGACGGCTTCTGACTTGAGTCCATCCGACTCAAGTTTCTGGCAAGATCGTTGGCATGGCGGCTGGCGGTCTGTTGCGGGACCCGGACTTCCGACGGTTGTGGCTGGCCGACGCGGTCAGCCAGCTCGGTACCCGGATGGGTCAGCTGGCCCTGCCGCTGCTGGTCGTGCTGACCCTGGACGCGACATCGCTGGAGGTGTCCCTGGTCCGGGTCGCCCAGACCGTGGCGTCGCTCGCGATCGGCCTGCAGGTCGGCGCGTGGTGCGACCGGCTGCGGTGCCGCCCGGTGCTCATCGCCGCCGATCTCGCCCGGTTGGTGCTGCTCGGCTCGCTGCCGCTGGCCGCGGTGCTGGGCGTGCTGACCCTCGCCCAGGTCTACGTGGTCGTGTTGCTCGTCGGTGCGGCGACGGTGTTCTTCGACGTGGCGCACCTGACCTACCTGCCGCGCCTGGTCGAGCGGGACGAGCTGGTCGAGGGCAATGCCAAGCTGCGGGCCAACATGTCGGTCGCCGCCGTTGCCGCGCCGAGCCTGTCCGGCGTCGTCGTGCAGGTGCTGACGGCACCGGTCGCCGTGCTCGCCGACGCGCTGAGCTACCTGTGGTCGGCGCTCTGGGTCTGGCGCATTCGCGCGCCCGAGCCCGCGCCGCCGAGGGTGCGGCGCCGGCCGCTGCGCGCCGAGATCGCCGAGGGCGTGCGTGCCGTGCTCGCGGATCCGGTGCTGCGCGCCATCGCCGGGAGCAACGCGACCATGGCGGTGTTCCAGTCCGCGCAGATGGCGATCTGGGTGGTCTTCCTGGTCCGCGACATCGGGCTCAGCCCGGGGACCATCGGCGTGCTGAGCACGGCCGGGCTGGTCGGTGCGCTCGTGGGCTCGGCGCTGGTGCGACGGCTGACCGAGGTGGTCGGCGCGGCGCGGCTGCTGTGGCTCGCCACGCTCGGTGCGGGTGCCGGGTTCCTGCTCAACCCGCTGACCGGGCCGGGACCGCGGCTCGCGTTCGCGGTGGCCGCGTCGTTCATCGCGAGCGCCTGCATCATCGTGCTGGTCGTGGTGCAGGTGAGCTTCCAGCAGGCGATCGTGCCGACGACGCTGCTCGGGCGGGTCAACGGCACCATGAACCTCTTCTACTGGGGCGGTGCTCCGGTCGGCGCCTTGCTCGGTGGCCTGGTCGCCGACCAGTTCGGTGCTCGCACGATGCTGTGGGTGGCCGGCCTCGGGGTCGTGGCGTCTGCGGGCTGGTTGCTGGCGTCGCCGCTGCGCCGGATGCGGGACATGCCGGACGCTACTTCCGTAGGTTGACCGCTGTGGTCCAGACCACTTACCGTGACGTTGTGCGCCCGGAAGGCTACTGATCGCTGCCCAAGGGAGCTGCCGTGAAACGCCTCTGGACGCTCGTCCCCGCCGTCGCCGCCGCGGTCGGTCTCGTCGCCGCGCCCGCGCAGGCCGAAGTCGCCGCCGCCACGCAAGTGGCGCCGTACATCGACATCACGATGCCCACACCGTCCCTTGTGGACGTGGCCAACGCGACCGGGGTCAAGACCTTCACCCTCGCGTTCGCCCTCGCCGACAGCACCGGCTGCCACCCGTCGTGGGGCGGCACGATCCCGCTCGACGACCCGCGGATCCTCGGCGAGATCCACGACCTGCAAGCCATGGGCGGCAATGTGATCGTGGCGACCGGGGGAGCCGCCGGACCGTACCTGGAGTACAGCTGCGGCAACGCGGGCGACCTCGCGAACGCCTACCGCCAGCTCCTCGACACGGTCGGCACCAACAGCCTGGACGTGGACATCGAGGCCACCGTGCCGCAGGACGTGGTCAACGAGGCGCTCGCGACCGTGCAGCGGGAGCGCGGCACCACGATCAGCTACACGCTGCGGGTGCAGGGCGACGACTACGGCGTCGACCCGTACTCGCTCGACGTGCTGCGCAGCGCGGCCGCGCACGGCGTGGACGTGCTGGTGAACCCGATGACCATGGAGTTCGGCTCCAGCCGGCCGGACTGGGGCGACGCGGTGATCGCCGCCGCGCAGAGCGTCGTCGGGCAGATGCGCGGGGTCTGGCCGGGCGAGTCGGACGCACAGCTCTACGGCCGGCTCGGCGTCACCCCGATGATCGGCCGCAACTACAACGGCAAGGTCTTCCAGCTCGACGACGCGGCGCAACTGGTGAGCTGGGCGCACGGCAACGGCGTCGGGCGCCTGGCGTTCTGGTCGGCGGGCCGGGACAACGGCTCGTGCCCGGGCGGTGGCGTCTCGCCGACGTGCAGCGGCATCGACCAGGCCGACTTCGCCTTCACCAAGGCCTTCGCCGGCTGACTAGGGTCTCGCCGTGTGACGACCGACTGCGCCTGCGGGCGCCCGCTCGACGAGCACGACCGCCAGATCCGCTTCGGACTGCCGGACCCGGTGCTGGACCTGCCGGAGCGCGAGGCGACCGCGGGTGTGTGGCTCAGCCACAGCACGCCGGGTGAGTCGGTGATGATGCAGGTGCCCGGCCTCGGGGCCTTCGTCCGGGCCTTGCTACCGGTGCGGCTGACGGGCGGATACGCGGTGACGTACGGCGTCTGGATCGGCGTGTCCCCGGACGACCTGCAGCGAGCCTTCCGGGTGTGGTGGGCGCCGGAGTACGTGGATCTTCGGTTGACCGGGGTGCTGGCCAACCGGATCGCGCCATGGGAGGTGTTCGGCGCCGCGGTCGAGCTCGGCGTGCGCGACGCCGAGCAGACACCGTGGTGCGAGGCGAGCCCGGACGCCGCGTTGGCCTCGGTCTTGACGCAGGAATGGGAGCACGGGCCGGTGCTTGCCACGCTGCCCGGCTAAGAGCAAACCGCCTTGGCGAGCTTGCTGGAAGCCGGGCCGGCCGTCACTCGGCCGGTGGCGTGTAGCGGTGCACGCCTTCGACCGTCTCGCGGCGCAGGTCGCCGCGGGCGGCGAGGAGGTCCAGGTGCGCCATCGTCTCCATGGTGGCGAGCATCTGGTTGAACTGGTCGAGGCCGGCGAAGGTGCGCTTGCGCCGGGTCCACGGCAGCTGCTGCGCCACCGCCGCCGCGGTGTCCAGACCGGACACCGCGGCGGCCTTGCACTCGGCGAGGCGGTGTTCGTGGTGGACGAGCAGTTCGTCGACCCGCTGGTGCACGCTCTCGGTCACCGGGCCGTGCGCAGGCAGCAACCGCATGTCGGGCATGGCCCGGACGACCGCGAGGGACTGCAGGAAGTCGCCGAGCGGCAGGTCGCCGGTGACGGGTTCGAAGCCGATCGACGGCGTGATGTGCGGCAGGACGTGGTCGCCCGCGAACAACAGGCCGGTCTCGTCGGTGAACACGACGTGGCCCTGCGTGTGGCCGGGCGTCGAGACCGCGCGCATCCGCCGGCCGAACACCGCGACGTCCATGCCGTCGGTCAGCCACTCGTCCGGGAACTCGTAGTCGGCGATGTGCGCCGGGTCGGCATGGGCGGCGTGCCACCGGACCAGCGCGTCGGCCTGGTCGGCCGCGCCGGCCTTGCGCAGCAACGGGACCTGGGCTGGTTCGTAGTCGTCGGCGCGGGCGTTGATGCGGTCCAGCGAGGGCTTCTCGCCGATGCCCAGGCCCACCGTCGCGCCGGTCTCCCGGCGTAGGGCGACGGCCTGGGTGTAGTGGTCGCGGTGCACGTGCGTCACCAGGAAGCGGCCGATGTCGCGGATGTCGTGCCCCAGGTCACGCAGGGCCGAGCCGAGCCGGTCCCGCGATTCGGCCAGGGCCCAGCCGCCGTCGATGAGCACCAGCCGGTCGTCGGCCTCGATCACGTACACGTTCACTGCGCGCAAGCCGTCCTGGGGCAGCGGCAGCGGGATCCGGTACACGCCGTCGGCCACCGGGTACGCGCCCGGCTCGGTCCACTTCTGATCGGCCATGGCTCGACCGTATCCCGCCTGACCAAGCGGCCGCATAGTCGCCTCGGTGTGCACTCCTCGTGACGGACCGTGCACATTCGCCTGGTTGGAGGTCGTCAAAGTGATGGCCTACCCCGATAATTCTTAACGGCAATGACTCGGTTCCCTCGGGAGGTTCCCTTGCGTCGCACTCGTGTGCTGGCCGCTTCGGTCGCGGCGGTGGCCGCCACCGGCATCGCGTTGGCGGTGCCGCACGGCGCCCAGGCCGACACGGCCAAGCAGTCGGCGGTGACCACCGTCGGCGTGCACAACACCTACACGAAGGACGCCTACGCCTACCTGGCCCAGGCGCTGGACGCGGGGACGTCGATGATCGAGCTCGACGTCTGGGTGGACATCACCAGCGGCCAGTTCAAGGTCAGCCACGACAACCCGCTGGGCAACGACAACAACTGCGTCGTCGCGACCGACCCGAGCCAGCTCTACACCGGGCTCCGCGACCGGAACCTGGAGAACTGCCTCGACGACGTGCGGGTCTGGTACGACGCCCACCCCGGGCACGCGCCGCTGACGATCAAGATCGAGATGAAGGCCGGTTTCGAGGACAACGACGGCCTGGGGCCCGACGAGCTGGATGCGCTGATCAAGGCGCACCTGGGCAGCAAGGTGTTCAAGCCGGCCGACCTCAAGGGCAGCTACCCGAGCCTCGACGCGGCCGCGCAGGCCGACAACTGGCCCACCCGCGACGCCCTGGCCGGCAAGGTCATGTTCGAGATCATCCCGGGCACCGTGGAGCAGAACAACCCGTTCGACGACTACTGGACCGACGAGGAGGAGGCGACCTACCTGAAGAACCTCAACGCCGCCGGCCACCTCGCCAACGCGCAGGTGTTCCCGTCGGTGCTCAAGGCCACCGCCGGTGACCCACGCACCCGGTACGACAGCTCGCTGCGGCCGTACTTCGTCTTCTTCGATGGCGATGCGGCCACCTACGTGTCCTCTGTGGACACGTCGTTCTACCGGACGCACCACTACCAGCTGATCATGACCGACGCGCAGAACGTGCCGCCGGCGATCTCCGCCACCACGCCGACCGTCGCGCAGGCGACCGCGCGGGTGCAACAGCTCGCCGCGGACAACGCGAGCATCGTGTCGTCGGACTGGCGGACGCTGACCACGGTGCTGCCGATGGTGCTCCCGCGCGGCTGAAATCCGGAGGTGGCAGGGCATCCGGCCGATTAGGGTGGCCGGGTGCCCAGCTCCGTGACGCCGTACCGGCGTGATCTCGCCCATGTCCACAACCAGGCCTTCGGGATGCACCCGGACCGGCTCGCGCCGACCTTTCTCCAGCTGTTGGCCCCGATCGCCGAGCGCGGCGGGACGGTGCTGGAGATCGGTTGCGGCACGGGGATGCTGACCCGGCACCTGGTTGCCGCCGGGCTCAACGTGATCGCGTCGGACGCGTCGGCCGACATGCTGGAGCTCGCCCGCGAGCAGGTGCCGGGCGCGGTGGCGCACCGGGTGATCGCGTTGCCGGACGACGCACTGCCCGAAGTGGACGCGATCGTCGGCGTCGGGCACCCGCTGAACTACTTCACCGGGGCGGAACCGGTCCACGCGTCGCTGACGGCGATCGCGAACGCGTTGCGACCCGGTGGCGTGCTGGCCATCGACCTGATGGTGCGGACACTGGGACTCGAGGCGCACCCGCCGATGGGCCGGCTCGGCGCGGACTGGGCGTTGATCAGCACCATGGACATCCCGGAGCCGGGCCGGTCGGTGCGGCACCTGACCACGTTCGTGCGCACCGAGGACGGAACCTACCGGCGGGCCGACGAAGATCACGAGTTCGTGCACGTGGACGGTGCGGCCGCGCTGGAAACGTTGCGGCGCAACGGAGTCGACGCGACCCTCGGGCAGGCTTTCGGTCCGGTCGGCCTGCCCGAGGGGCTCGCGTCGGTGATCGGCGCAAAGGCCTGATCAGCGGCCTGATCAGCGGCCTGATCAGCGGCCTGATCAGCGGCCTGATCAGCGGCCTGATCAGCCTTCCTGGAGCTCGGCCAGGGCTGCCTTCGCCCTGGCCAGCTCCGCTTCGAGCTCGGCCACCTTCGCCTGGTGCTGCTCGCGCGCGGCGTCCAGCACGGACTCGATGGCCTTGGAGATGTCCTCGTGCAGTTCGGCCGCGGCGCGGGACACCGCGGCCGCCGGGACGACGAGGCCGCGCACGACCCGCTTGCCCGACTGGGTGAGCTCGGCCTGCCACTCGCCGTCGGCCGTGCCGGTGACGGTCAGCACCAGCTCGACGGTGCGGGTCTTGCGTGCCGTGCTCTGCTGCTTGCGGGGCTTGCGCTGCGCCTTCTCCGCAGGCGCGTCGGCCTGGTCGGCGGGGGCGGGCGCGTCCGGCTCCGGTGCGGACTGAACGGACTCCGCCGGGGAAGCCGTGGATTCGGTGGACTCCGTGGACACCTCAGTCGCCTCGGGCTGGGTCTCGATCGGCACGATGCGGGCTCCTTTGATAACTCGCCAATTCGGCGGCGCATATTAGAACACGTGTTCGCGCTCACGTCCGCGCGACCCGCCGGGCTCAGCCGGTGATCGACACCACCGTGAACTCGCGGACGGCCGCCGGTACCCGGGCGGCGCAGGTCAGGGGCGTGTCGACGCGGTGGTGGTGCCCGCGAACGGTGACGGTGAGATCGCCGTCCTTACCCGCCAGGGTGACCGCCCACGTCTCGTGTTCGACCTGCTCGGTGGCGAGCACCGGCAGCGCCTCGACCCGGAACTCGGCCAGCCGTGCCCGCGCGAAGTGCTGGGCGGCTTGCGCGGCCGCCGGAAGTCCGGCCTGCCCACGCAACCACTCCGGGCTGAGCAACCCCGCGTCGTGGCGGTCGGCCAGGGCCGCGGCCGAAGCCGGGGGCACCTTGCCGTAGTACAAGCCCTGCGGCAGCACGACGAGGTTGCCGGCGAACCGGTCACCGCCGACGTGCGAGCACTCCCAGACCTGCGTGGGACGGACGGCGGCGAGCGCGGCGGCGAGTGGTCGGCCGTCGATGGCGCAGCACCGGTCGTGCTTGCCGTGCGTGCAGACCAGGTAGACCGGCGTGCGCGCGCCCGGCGATAACTCACCCAGTCGCAGGTCGGTCAGCTCCTCCGGGTCGGTGAACGACGACCACCGCACGCCGTCCGCATCGGCGAACGCCCACCGTCGCGATGCGACTGGGACGACCCGGCCCGGTCGGCGGATGAGCAGGACCCGCGCCCGAACGGCGGCCGCCTGCGCCGCCACCGACGCGGCGACCGGCGCGGGCAGCGGGGACTGGTGCAGGGCGTCGCGGCCCCACGGTCCCGGCTGCTCCACCAGCAGCCACCGGCCGACCGGGGGAGCGGTGCCGACGAGCGGGTCACCGCGTCGCGCACAGGCCGCCGCGCAGCGCTCCACCGGGGTCGTCATGCCGGGACGAGCACGCCCTCGCGGAGCAGCCGCCGCACCACGACGAGCTGGTCGGCCAGGTCGAGCGCGGGCAGCGTCCCGACCGTCGCAACCGCACCGGAAAGCAAGACGCCCAACGCTTCGGTGGCCGCCGACGGCAGCCACAGCCGGTCGCCGGGCAGGTCGAGCCGGGCCCGGTCGCCGTCGGCGACGAGCCGGTGCCGCAACCCGGACCGGACCCGTACCCGGCTGCCTTCCCCCAGCTCGTCCGCCGCGGCGAGCTGGGCGAGCGGGCCGAGCGGCGCCGGGCGGTTGCCCGACCACTGCCGGCCCCGCAGCCGGTCCGCAACCTCGGCGGGATCCAGTTCCTTGAGCGTCCTGGCCAGCTCCGCGATGGTGTCCTCGACGTGCGGGCCAAGCTGGCGGGGATCGCCCACGTCGATGCCCAGCGGCAACGTGCCCCGCAACTCCGCGGCTGACGCGGCCATGGCGCACAGCGCCTCGACGATCGCAAAGCGGGTCAGCACGTGCACGCCGACGGTCAGGTGCGCCGACACCGCGCCGAGCGCGGTCGCCGAGTGCAGGTAGCCGCGCGGCAGGTACAGCACGTCGCCCGGCCGCAAAACCTCGTCGATCACCGGCGGCTCGGTCGCCCGCCGCGCCACGGCGTCCGCGTGCCCGCTCCACGGCTGGTTGCGCAACGGGTCCGGGTGCACCGGCGCGTGCACGTGCCAGTGCTTCTCGCCCGCCACCTGCAACACGAACACGTCGTGCACGTCGTAGTGCGCCGAGAACCCCTGCGACGAGGCAGGGGTCACGTAGGCGTTGATCTGCACCGGGTGGCCGAGATCCGTGCCGAGCTGGGTGCCGAACTCGATCAACGAGGGCCACACGCGGTGCAAGCCTTGCAACACAACGGTGGCGCCGTCGCCGAAGAGCCGCAGCACCTTCTCGTCGGCCACCTGGTCGCCGACCTCGGCGCCGACGCCACCACCCGAGGTGAACTGGCTGGAGTCGAGCACCTGGCCCGCGCGCGCCATTCGCAGGAACGGCGTGCGCAGGCCACGCTCGGACAGCAGCTCGTCGATGTCCCGCAGCGTCAACAGGTCGTCGAAGGTGCCGGTCGCCTTGCGCAGCAAGGGCGCCTTGCCCCAGTTGTCGGAGGCGAACGCGTCGACGTCCGGGCCGACGCAGCGGACGAGTGCGGGCCGGTCGACCACGTCAGGCCCCGGAACCGCCATCGGCACCGACATCGGCGCCCGCGCCGGAGTCCGAACCGGCGCCGGAGTCCGCGCCGCCGTCGGCACCGCCGTCGTGCACACCCGGCGTGCCGTCGCCGGCCCCGGAGTCGGCCGGACCTTCCTCGTCGCCGCCCGCGCCGACGTCCGCGCTCGCGCCGGAGTCCGAACCGGCGCCGGAGTCCGCGCCGCCGTCGGCACCGCCGTCGTGCACGCCGGACGTGCCCTCACCTGCGCCGGAGTCAGCCGGGCCCTCGGCACCTTGCGCACCGCCGCTCCCGCTGTCCCTGGTGATGTCGTCGTCGTTGATCGACATGATCCCTCCGTCACTCCACTGTGGCCGGTCAAGCTCGGTCGCCGGAGGCATACCCAGTTGTCGTGGCGCTCATGCGTGGGGTCACCCGGGCGCATGATGGTGAGGTGCCCTCGCTCGCCGCGCTCAGCCCGCGCCGCCGAATGCTGGTGCTCGCCGTTCTCGCGGTCGTTCTTGCGGTCGCGGTGGTTGTCGTGGCGCGGGTGGCGCCATCGGTGTTCGGCCGCGATCGCGGGCCGGTCGCGCAGGACCGTCCGGGCACCGTGTTGCTGGTGCCCGGTTACGGCGGCAGCCGCGACGCCCTGCTCGGTCTCGCCGCCCGGCTCCAGGCATCCGGTCACCCGGCCCAGGTGCTCACGCTGGAAGGCGATGGCACCGGTGATCTCCTGGCTCAGGTCGCGGTGCTGAACCGGGCGGCGAACGATGCGCTCGACGCGGGCGCGCCGTCGGTGGACGTGATCGGGTACTCGGCCGGTGGCGTGGTCGTCCGGCTGTGGCTGGCCGGGGACGGCGCGGGCGTCACCCGGCGGGTGGTCACGCTCGGCGCGCCACTGCACGGTGCGCGCATCGCCGCGCTCGGCGGCGCGCTGGTGCCGGGCGCCTGCCCGGTGGCGTGTCGGCAACTGACGCCGGGCAGCGCCCTGCTCAACGGCGTCGACTCGGCGCCGGTCCCGGTGCCGTGGCTCTCGGTGTGGACCGAGGACGACCAGACCGTGCAGCCGCCGGATTCCGCGCGGCTGGCCGGCGCGGTGAACGTGCCGGTCCAGCAGGTCTGCGCGGACGCTCACCCGGCGCACTCCGAGCTACCAGGGGATCCGCTGGTCGCCGGCTTGGTGCTGCGCGCGCTCGGCTCGGGTCCGCTGGTCGCGCCGGGCAACGCCGACTGCCGGAGCCTGCGCGCCGAAGGCGCCTGAACCCTGGATTCCCTCAGGGATGACCCTGAGATGTCTCGGAAACCACTTGTTTGTTTGGCGCAAGTACCGCCATGCTGTGGCCATGGCACACGCGTACGACGATCTCGAATCGGTGGTGTACCCGTTGGTCCGCATCGCCGAGGGCATGCGGCGGGCCCAGGGGCGCGCGATCGACCCGACGCGGCAGGCGATCCTGCAGCAGGCCGCGATGCGCGGTCAGGTCCGGCCTTCGGAGCTCGCCGCGGACCTGGACCTCTACCAGTCCTCGATCACCCGGCAGACCCGTGTGCTGGAGGACGAGGGGTACGTGAAGGTCGAGGCCGACCCGGCCGACCGACGCTCGTGCCTGATCTCGCTGACCGACCACGGCTGGACCGAGGTCCGCAGGCTCACCAAGCTCGGCCTGGACCGGTTCGACGAGTTCATGGCCGACTGGGATGCCGACGACGTGCGCACGCTCGGGCGGCTGCTGACCCGTCTGGAGGCCTCCGTCGAGGAAGCCAAGCGCAGCAAGCAGAAGCCGCCGGGTCGGCGGTGGCAGCAGTCATGACCCACGTGCTGGTCGCCGGTGCCGGCGTGGGCGGGCTCTGCCTCGCCCAGGGACTGCGGCGTGCGGGCATCCGGACCACCGTGTTCGAGCGCGATCCCGATGCCGGGACCCGTGGCCAGGGGTATCGGCTGCACATCGACGGCAACGGTGACGCCGCGCTGCGCCGCTGCCTGCCCGACGCACTCTTCCGCCGCTACCGGGACACCTCCTCGTTGCCGGGACGAGGCAAGATCACCACGTTCGCGGCCGACTTCACCGAGCTGGCCTCCGTCACGGTGCCGCCGGCCGACCACACGGCCGTGGACCGGTTGCTGATGCGGCAGATTCTCTTGTCCGATCTGGACGTCCGATTCGGACGGACGGTCACCAGCGCCCAGGACACCGGCAAGGACGTCGTGGTGCGGTTCGCCGACGGTGGTGTGGAACGCGGTGACCTGCTCGTCGGCGCGGACGGGGTCGGCTCGGTGCTGCGCCCGCTGGTCGCGCCGGACGCGGAGGTGATCGACACCGGGATGCGCTGCGCGTACGGCCGCACGCCGCTGAGTGCGCTGCCCGCTCTGGACGAACGGCTCTTCGACGGGTTCACCTCCGTCGTTGGACAACGGGGTGCCTTGGCGCTGGCTGCCTTCCGGGCCCGGAGCCACGACCCGGAGCTGCCGCCGGTCGCCGACTACCTGATGTGGGCGGTCGTCGGACCCGTGCCGGACGAGCGCGATCCCGCGGCCCTGCACGAGTTCGCGACGAGGTTCGTCGCGGGCTGGCACCCGGAGTTCCGGCGGATCGTGGCGAACGCCGACGTGCCGGCCACCTTCGGCACGCCGATCCGGACGTCGGGTCCGGTGCCGTGGTGGCCGACCGGGCGGATCACGTTGCTGGGCGACGCCATCCACGTGATGCCGCCGACCGGGGGTGTCGGCGCGAACACCGCGTTGCGTGACGCCGCCCTGCTGACCGACCTGCTCGCCCGGACCGAGCCGCGGGCCGCGTTCGCGGAGTACGAGAACCAGATGCGTGACTACGCCACCGAAGTCGTGCGCCAGAGCACCAGGACGATGACGGGGGACAAGACATGAACGACCGGGTGAAGGCGCTGCTGCCCTTCCTGCTGGACCTGATCATCCCGATCGGCGGGTATTTCCTGCTGCACACCGTGTTTGGCCTCAGCGCCTTCTGGGCGTTGACGATCGGCGGGCTCGCCACGATGGTCAACGCGATCGTCAACACCGTGCGCCGCGGCCGGTTGGACTCGTTCGGCCTGCTCGTGGTCTTCGAGGTGGCGCTGTCGGTGGTGCTGCTGTTCGTCAGCCGCGATCCGCGGGTGCTCCTGCTCAAACCCGCCTTCTACGTCGCCGTCGGCGGGTTGTGGGCACTGGGCACGCTGCGGCTGGCCAAGCCGCTGGCCTACGAGTCGGGAAAACCGTTCGCCACCAAGGGTGATCCGACGCTCGTGGCCGCGTACGAACGGGCTTTCGACCAGTCGCCCCGGTTCCGGTCGGCCCTGCGGTCGGTGACGGCGGTCTGGGGCGTGGCGTTCCTGCTCGACGCGGTGTTGCGGGTGGTCATCGTCTACCGGTTCACGCCGGACCAGATCAACGACTCGCTGGTGCTGTCGCAGGTGCCGTTGCTCGCGTTGCTGGTGCTCGCCATCGTGTTCACCCGGCTGCGGATGCGGTCGGTGCGCCCGGAACTGCTGCGCCACCGCGAGCACGTCAGCTCGTGATGTCCTTGGTGGCGAAGTTGGCCCACGACGCGGCGAACAGCACCACGATGTACCCGGCCTGCAACAGCAACCCGGAGTCGATGCTGCGCCAGAAGACCGGGTCGCGGAAGAAGTCGATCCAGGCCAGCCAGTAGTGCGTCGGCAGGTACGGCTTGACCGGCGTGGCGGCGTCGAGGGTTTCCAGCACGGAACTGGTGATCAGCACGGCGAGCGCGATCAACGCGGCGCCCAGCGAGGACTCGGTGAACGTGGACGCGAACAACGCGATCACCCCGAACCCGAGCATCGACACCACGATGTAGCCGATCGCGGCGAGCAGGCGCAACGCCAGGTCGTCGGAGCTGAGCGCCGCGCCGGACAACGACGTCACGGCGCCGGGCTGGCCGACCGCCTCGGCGCCGCCGCCGAAGAGCGTGACGCCGGTGATCAGTGCCGTCACGGCCACCAGCACGATGGCGACGACCACGAACACCGCGAGCGCCACCAGCTTCGCGATCAGCAGCCGGACCCGGCCGACCGGGCGGATCAACAGGTAGCGCAGGGTTCCGGTGCCCGCCTCGCCGGCGATGGAGTCGCCCGCGGTCACGGCGACCGACAGCGGCAGGAAGATCGGCAGCACCATGGCCAGCGCGGCCGCCGGGTACAGCTCCCCGTTGCTGAGCACGGCGGAGAGGAACGCGCCACCCTGGCCCGGCGGCGGCGCGAGCTGCGAGACCGACAGGAACACCGCGACGATGAACGGCAACAGGCACAACAGGAGCAGCGTCAGCCAGTTGCGTGGGCGCAGCATCAGCTTGCGCAGTTCGACGCCGATCACGGGGCCGCCCCCGGTCTTGACGCACCGTCGATCCGGTCGGCGCTTGAGGTGGTCACCTCGAGTACGACCTCCTCGAGGGTGCGGCGCTGCTCGGTGATCCCCGCGACACGCACCCCGCCACCGACCAACTGCGCGTTGAGCGCGGCCGGGTCGTCGTGGCGGACCACGAGCCGTGAGCCGTCGCGGTGTTCCAGGCGGCCGTCCAGCAGGGCCACGGCGGCCGCTGGGTCGGGGCTGTCGACCAGCACGCGCCCGGTCGGCGTCCGCACGGCCGTCAGCTCGTCCTGCAGGACGAGCTTGCCCTTGTCCACCACGCCGACGCGCGTGCACAGCTGCTCCACCTCGGCGAGCAGGTGGCTGGACAGGAACACGGTCGTGCCCGCCTCGTTCAGCTGGATCAGCAGGTCGCGGATCTCGTGGATGCCCCGCGGGTCGAGGCCGTTGGTCGGCTCGTCGAGGATCAGCAGCTCCGGCTTGCGCAGCAGGGCCGAGGCGAGACCGAGCCGCTGGCGCATGCCCAGCGAGTACGCCCGGACCGGCCGGCTGTCCACTCCGGACAACCCGACGGCGGCCAGCGCGTCCTCGACCCGCGACTTTCGGGTGCGCCGGGGCCCGCCCGGCCCGGCGGCGTCGAGCAGCTTCAGGTTCCGCCGTCCGGACAGGTGCGGGTAGGCGGCCGGACCCTCGACCAGTGCGCCGATGCGGGGCAGCACGCGGTGCACCCGCCTGGGCACCGGCTCGCCGAGCACCTCGATCTCGCCGCTGGTGGCATAGACCAAGCCGAGCAGCATCCGCACCATCGTCGTCTTGCCCGAGCCGTTCGGGCCGAGGAACCCGTACCGGTCGCCGGGCCGTACGTCCAGGTCGACGCCGTCGACGGCCAGGGTCCGGCCATAGCGCTTCGTCAGGCCGTGGGTTTTGATCACCGGCGACCCCGCAGCAGCGAGGTCAGCTGCCCGGCCGCGTCGCGCAGTACGCGGGCGTCGATCAGGCCGGCGAGCAGGAAGTAGCGGCGGGTGAGCGTGCTGCGGGCGATCACCATGGTCAGCGGCGGGATGCTCAGCGTCAACGCGGTGCCGTCGGTGACCTCGCCCTTGGCGGCGCCGGCCTGTGTGGCCGACTCCGAGAGCGGGTCACCTATCGAGCGGGGCACCGCGGCGACGACGAACGAGGCGAGCCCGGTGCCGTAGAGCCCGACGCCGTGCACGCCGCCGACCTCCGTCTGGCGCAGCACGCGCCCGGCCAGCACCGGCTGCTGCGGGAACCGGGAGAACGCGCCGAGCACGCCGGCGAGGTCCTCCACGGAGACGATCGTGTAGCCGGCGCCGGGGGAGCGCTGCGGCCGGGTGACGCTCGTGGGTGGCGCGGCGCGGTCCAGCTCCAGGAACTGGGTGACCATGATCGGCCGGGTCTTCCCCTTGGCGCCGACCTCCACGCGCACCGGCAGCCCGCTCGCCGGGTCGGCCCAGATGTCGACGGCGCCGACGGTGGTGTCGGGATCGGCGGGGACCAGCCGGAACCCGGCGGCGTCCACCCCCGCGACCACGCGTGGAGGCAGCGGCGTGACCGGGTCGGTGGCCGTGGCGGAGATGATCCGGCGGGCCAGTTCCGGTGGCAGCAGGTCGCCCGCGCGCGGCACCCGCAACGGCGCCTCGCCGACGACCTCGGTGAGCATGTCGGACTCGTAATCCCACGTCGTTTCGCCCAGCGCACCGTGGTAGACGTCGCGCTCCCCGGCGATGGTCAGCACGGCGTAGCGGTAGCTCGACGGGTTGCGGTACCAGACCCGGGTGCGGGTGGTGCCCGACAACAACGACGACAGGTCGGCCAGGCGGGGCAGGTCGGGCACGCCCATGCTGCCGGTGCTCTCCACGTAACCCTGGTAGGGCACCGACGCCGACCGGGCGACAAGCGCGCGCAAAGCGGCCGGATCGGCCTTGGCGGTGGCTTGGCCGGAGAGCGCGGTCACCACGGCCGGGATCGACACCAGCACGGCGGCCAGCACCACGACCAGCGCCCACCGGCGCTGCGCCGCCCGCCGTACCACCCTTGCCGCCATCACGATCCTTTGTACGCCGCGCTGGTGTCCTCCCGTTCAGTCTGAGTCAGCCGTCGTGCCCAGGCCGGGCGAGCGACGAAGTAGCCGGCGGCGATCACGAACGCCAGCGCGAGGCAGCCGAGCCACAGTGCCGGGCCGCCGAACGCGTCGAGCACGGCGGTGCCCGCGATCGGGGCCGCGATGGTCGACCCGGCGATCCCGAGCGAGAACGCGCCCTGGTAGCGGCCGCGGGCGCCGTCCGGGGACATGTCGGCGACCAGCGTCGAGTAGCCGGGGGCGAGCAGCGTCTCCCCGATGGCCCAGACGAGCACCGTCACCGCGTAGCCGAGCGCCGTGTGCGTGACGGCGGTGAGCCCGAACCCGATGCCGAGCACGACGGTCGCCGCCGCGAGCAGGTGCGTGAGGTCGCGGCCACGCAACAGGCGCGGCACGAACGGCTGCGCGACGATGATCACCACGGCGTTCACGGACATGATCGCGCCGTACCCGGCCGCGCCGAGCCCGTCGCGAGCCATGGACAGCGGCAGCGTCGAGGCGAACTGCATGATCACCAGGAAGGTCAGCGAGATCAGCGCGCACAGGACCAGGAAGAGGCCGTCGCGCCACGGCGAGCCCGCGCTCGCCGGCGGGTCGTCGACCGGTTCGGGCCGCGTCTCGCCGACGCGGCGGAAGACGATCAGCCCGGACACGAGCGCGGTGGCGGCGTCGCCGAGGAACACCAGCCGGTAGTCGACCGAGGCGAGCCAGCCCGCGAGCACCGCCGCGACGACGAAGGCGAGGTTGTTGCTCCACACGGTCAAGCTGAACGCCCGTGTCCGGTCGTGCGGCGCCACGAGGTCGACGGTGGTCGCGGCGAAGGCGGGCCGCGCGAGGCTCTGCGCGGTGCCGACGACCAAGCCGACCGCGGCGATCATCGGCACCGTGCTGACCACGCCCAGGACCAGCAACGCGGCCGCGCTCGCGCACTGGGCGAGCAACAGCGTCCGCCTGCGTCCCCACCGGTCGGCCAGCGTGCCGCCGAGCAGCACGCCGAGCGCGCCACCCGCGCCCATCAGACCGACGACCAGGCCGACTTCGTGGGCGCTCAGGTGGCGTTCGGCGCTGAGGAAGAAGGTCAGGACGATGAAGACGACGTTGCCGCAGCGGTTGATCAGATTCGCGGTCCAGAGCAGCCAGAACCGGCGGGGCATGCCACCCGCCGTCGCCCTCAGCCACTCGCGCATGCCAGGTGATGGTGGCTGGTCACGCGGGTGGCTGTCGCCTCATTTTGCCGGGCGGTCCAACAGGTCCTTGGCTCGTTCCGGTTCGTCGCGCACCACGCTGCGACCGATGTGGAGGTCGCGCATGGCCTCGAACAGCCACTGCGGGTTGTCGAAGTCCGGATGGGCCAGGCGCAGCATGCCGTACCCGATGCCCAGCGCCAGCAACGCCTGCGTCTGCACCTTGTCCTGCGGCAGGTCGAGCCCGGTCATGGCCTCGGTGACAACCTGCGTGTAGCGGTCGATCGTGCTGCGCGCGGGCTCGGCGATCTCCTTGGTGCGCGGTGCGTTGCAGAGGATCTCGTAGAACGCCATCCGGTCGGTCAGCGGCAGCTCGCTCATCGCGAACAGCAACGCCTGCAGGGCTTCGCCGATCGTGCCGCCTTGGTCGAGGGCCGAGCCGACCGCGTCCACGAGCAACCGCATCCGTTGCTCGGCGAACTGTTTCAACGCCTCGTAGACGAGTTCGTCGATGGACGAGAAGTAGTAGCTCGCGGTGGCCAGCGGCACCCCGGCCCGCTCGGTGACCGCGCGGTGGGTGACGCCCGCGACGCCGCGCTCGGCGACCACCTCGATCGTGGCGCGCAACAGCAACTCGCGGCGGTGGCGGCCCTTCTGGGGGGACGGCATGACCCACACCGTAGCCACCTTGTCGATTTGGAAGAAGTTCTTGGAAAACCTTCCAACTGTGCGGTAACGTCCGTCACATCGTTGAGCCCGGTGGAGGGAGAGCGTGATGCGTCGGCTCGTCGGGGTGCTGGTCGCGGTCGGCCTGGCGCTGGGGGTGGTCTCGGCGGGGCCGGCGTCGGCCGCGATCGACTCGTCCGGCTCCGCCGTGATCCTGCCGCCGGACCAGGACCCGTTCTACGTCCCGCCCGCGGACTACGGCTCGCGTCCGAACGGGACGGTGCTGCGCTCGCGCGAGATCACCGCGCTAGCTTATGTGATGCCCATCCCGGTGCACGCGTACCAGGTGCTCTACAAGTCGGTCGACGGCCACGGCGCGCCGGTGGCCGAGGCGGCGACGGTGCTCGTGCCGTACACGTCGTGGACCGGGCCGGGCACGCGGCCGCTGGTGTCGTACCAGATCGCCGACGACTCGCTTTCCACGCGCTGCCAGCCGTCCTACACGCTGCGGGTCGGCATCGGCTCGCCGACGGGCGTGGGTTCCTACGAGGTTTCCATGTCGTACCAAGCGCTGCTGCGCGGGTACGCCATCGTCTACGCCGACTACGAAGGCCCGCACTCGCAGTTCGCCGCCGGACCGCAAGCGGCGCACGGTGTCCTCGACGGCATGCGCGCGGTGCTGCACCACGCGCCCGCCGGGCTCGACCCGAACACGAAGATCACGCTGTGGGGATACTCCGGCGGCGGCCTCGCGACCACGTGGGCGGCGGAGCAGCAGGGGAGTTACGCACCCGAGCTGAACGTGGTCGGGGCCGCCGCCGGTGGGGTGCCCGCCGAACTCGGCGCGATGCTGCGCCACAACAACGGCAACCTCGGCGCGGGGCTGGCGCTGCTCGGCGTGATCGGGTTGGCGCGGGCGTACCCCGAGTCGGGCGTCTACGGCATCCTCAACGACCGGGGCCGCGCGCTCTTCGCCACCAACGAGGACGCCTGCACCCTCGACGTCGCGGTGCTGCACCCGTTCGACCGCATCGAGAACTACACGACCATCGCCGATCCGATCGACTCGCCGCAGGCGCGGTTCCTCATCGACACCAACAACCCGGGCCAGGCCACGCCGCGGATGCCTTACTACAACTACGAAGCGCTCCAGGACGAGTTCGTCCCGGCCGCGCTGGCCGACGGGCTGCTGAAGGACTACTGCGCGGACGGGGGCACGGTGAAGAAGGTGCGCATCCCGTTCAGCGGCCACATCACCGGTGAGGTCCAGGGTGGACCGGGTGCCTTGCAGTTCCTCGCCGACCGCGTCGCGGGCAAGCCGGTCACCTCGGATTGCTAGTGCGGCTGGAGTACTAGGTTCCTCGCCACCCGCCAGTGGTGAGGGTGGCTCCGGCCACGGTCGTCAGCCGACACCGTGGCCGGAGCCCTTCGGGAAATCTGGTTGAGTGGTGGCATGCTGATCGCACCACGCGACGACCGCCTGCACCTGCGGGCTTTCACCGAGGACGACCTGCCGTTCCTCGACCGGCTCTGCACCGACATCGACGCCCTTGGCGCGCACGAGTGGCCCGGGTTCATGGACGTGCGCACCCGCCGCAAGCGCTGGGAGGAGGACGGCTACATCGGCACCCAGTCGGCGGTGCTTGCCGTGGTGCTGAACGGCGAGGACACGATCGCCGGCATCGTGTCGTGGCGCGCGGGCCGCGCGGACGGGGCGAGTATGGTCCGCGAGATAGGTTGCGGATTGCTACCCGAGCACCGTGGCCAAGGCCTCGGCACCCGCGCGCAACGCCTGCTGGTGGCCCACCTCTTCGGCTACACGAGGGTCGAGCGCCTGGAGGCGATCACCGACGCCGAGAACATCGCCGAACAGAAATCGTTGCAACGCATCGGCTTCCAGTTGGAGGGAGTACTGCGGCACCGCAACTTCCAGCACGGCACCTGGCGTGATCACCAGATCTACTCGATCCTGCGTGGTGAATGGAGCTGAGCTCGCGGTGTTACGCGCGGCCGGCCAGTGATCCGGTGAGCACGGCCGCATTCCCGCGATCGGGAACCGTTGCCGCGTAAGTGATCCGCTGGTCCTCGACCCACAGCCGCACCCGCAACGTCTCGCCGGGGTACACCACACCGGTGAAGCTCCCGGTCACCGATCGGACGTCGTCCAGACCTCGAGCGTCCATGATCGCCATGGTGACCATCCCGTAGCTCGCGAGTCCGTGCAGGATCGGGCGGTCGAACCCGGCCGCGGCGGCGAACTCCGGGTCGGCGTGCAGCGGGTTCCGGTCACCGCACAGCCGGTACAGCAAGGCTTGCTGCGGCAGCGTCGACACGGTCAGCTCGGCATCCGCCGCCCGCGGCGGCAGCGGCTCAGGTCGGGTCGACGGGCCGCGTTCGCCGCCGAAACCGCCTTCGCCCTTGCAGTACAACGTCGACCTTGACCGGAAAACCTGCTCGCCGGCCGTGTTCGTCGCGATCGTCTCGTGCACCAGCACGGCCGCGGTGCCCTTGTCCCACACCTCGACGACGCGCGGGTGCAGCGTGACCGTCCCACTCCTGGGGATGGGCCCACCCAGCTCGACCTCCTGGCTCGCGTGCAACACCCTCGTCAGGTCCACATGCACGCCCGGGAACAGTAGGGCCGGCGGGTCGAACATGCCCGCGCTCGGCGCGAGCGCCGGGAACGTCGGCAGCACGACCAGGTTCCGCTCATAGCTCCAGCGCAGGTTGTCCGGCCCGGCGCCCAGCGCCAGGTGGTAGCGCAGCACCTCCGACTCCGTCCAGCGGTACGGACGGGCCGGAAGCGGGGTGCCGAGGGCCGTTCGCGGGTCGATCACGCCGGTCATTGTGCCGGTCGACGACGTGCTTGCCGGTCGCTTGTCACAGCTATCAATTCGGTCATCGTGCGTTGACACGTTCCGTGGTCGAGCCATAACGTGAAGATGTCACGGAGGTGGCCCGCTAGTGGTGATCTCCTGGCGTCGGGGAACCTCTGCGGTCGCAAAGACGCGTCTGGAGCCGGGGAGGCTCTGTCGTCGCGGCCGGGTAGAACGCTGCGATGGGGGAGCGATGACCGACGCCGTTGCCAAGGACCTCGAGCGCACCCGGGTGGTGAACCTGCCGGGACCGCGCCGACCTGCGGTAACACCCCCTGTCGAGCCTTCGCCGTGGGGCAAGATCCCGCGCGACCTCGCCGTCATGTTGCGTCCGCTGGCCGGTGGAGTCGCCGCGGACATGTTGCGTGAGATCCAACGTGCGGTGCCGCAGTACGCGCGGCCGTTGGAAGGCCCGTTCGGCAAGACGATCATCCGCAGCGTCGAGCACGGCATCGCCCAGTTCATCGAGCGGGTGGCCGATCCCGGGTCGGACCGGCAGGCGGACATGGAGCTGTTCCGGATGCTCGGCCGCCTCGAAGCCGCCGAGGGCCGCGGCCTGGAAGTGCTGCACTCGGCGTGCCGCGTCGGTGCGCGCGTGGCATGGCGGCGGGTGTCCGAGTACGGCCAGCAGCACAAGCTGCCGGTGTCGATCATGTGCGTGATCGCGGAGGCGATCTTCGCCTACATCGACGAGATCTCCCGGCTCTCGCTCGACGGCTACACCGCCTGGCAGCTGGAGGCGGCGGGTGCGCTCGCCAAGCGCCGGCGCCAATTGCTCGACCTGCTCGTGTCCGACCCGCCGCCGGCGCCGGCCGCGGTCGAGGAACTGGCCAAGGCCGCCCGCTGGCGGGTGCCCGAGCGGGCGCGGGCGGTGGCGCTGGAACGCACCGAGGACGCCGACGACCTGCGGCTGATGGTCATGCAGGACGCACTGACCGATGTGGACGGTCCGGCGCCGTGCCTGGTCGTGCCTGCGGAGGAGTCCATGGAGGTGCTGCGCGCCGCGCTGACCGGCTGGCGCGCCGCGGTGGGCCCGGCCGTCCCGGTCGCGGAGCTCGGCCGGTCGCTGAACTGGGCCCGGCTCTGCCTGGACCTGGTGCGCGGTGGCGTGTTGCCGGACGAACCGCTCAGCCAGTGCACCGACCACCTCACCGCGCTCTGGCTCTGCGGCGACAACTCCCTCGCCGAGGCGCTGATCCAGCAGACGCTGCGCCCGCTGCTCGAGCTGACCGACAAGCAACGCCAGCGGCTGGGCTCGACCTTGATGACGTGGCTGCAGACCAGTGGCAGCGCACCGGAGATCGCCGCCGCGCTCGGCGTGCACCCGCAAACCGTGCGCTACCGCATGCACCAGCTCGAGGCGCTGTTCGGCGACCGGCTCACCGACCCGGCCGCACGCTTCGACCTCATGGTGGCGCTGCGGGCGATGGAGCTGCGCTCAGCCGAACTCGGTGAGCCCGCCGTTTGACCTGGTGTGCACTCCAGTTCCTACGGTTGCGGTATGACTCGACGAACGGCGCAGCAGAAGATCGGTTCGGGCTTCGGCGTGGACAGCACCGCGGCCGAAGTGCTCAAGGACATCGATCTGGACGGCAAGCTCGCCCTGGTCACCGGCGGCTACTCCGGGATCGGGCTGGAGACGACGCGCGCGCTGGTCGGCGCGGGAGCCCGGGTGGTCGTGCCCGCCCGGCGCCCGGAGGCTGCGCGTGAAGCCCTCGCCGGGATCGACCGGACCGAGGTCGCCGCGCTGGACCTGGCCGACCTGGACAGCGTGCGGGCCTTCGCCGACGGGTTCCTCGACTCCGGCCGCACCCTCGACATGGTGATCAACAGCGCCGCCGTCATGGCGTGCCCGGAGACCCGGGTCGGCCCGGGCTGGGAGCTGCAGTTCGCCACCAACCACCTCGGGCACTACGCGCTGGTGAACCGGCTCTGGCCGGCCATCGAGCCCGGCGGCGCCCGCGTGGTGGCCGTGTCCTCCGGCGGGCACTGGCGCACCGGGATCCGTTGGGAGGACCCGTTTTTCAAGACCGGGTACGAGAAGTGGACGGCCTACGGTCAGGCGAAGACGGCCAACGTGTTGTTCGCCGTGCACCTCGACGCGCTGGCCCAGGACCGCGGCGTGCGGGCGTTCGCGTTGAACCCGGGCGGCATCATGACGCCGTTGCAGCGCCACCTCACCCGCGAGGAGATGATCGAGCGCGGCTGGTTCGACGCGGACGGCAACGCGCTGATGCACTTCAAGACCCCCGAACAGGGCGCCGCGACGCAGGTCTGGGCGGCCACGTCGCCGCAACTGGCCGGGAAGGGCGGGACCTACCTCGAGGACTGTGATGTCGCCGAGGTCGCGACCGGTGACGCGCCGGGCGGCGTGCGCGACTACGCGATCGACCCCGACCAGGCGGCTCGGCTCTGGGCGTTCTCGGCCGAGCTGACCGGCGTGAACGCGTTCGCCTGATCGGTCCGACAAACCACTGGGAGCCTTCAGGAGGATCACAGGTTTCCCACAGGTAGGCGGCCGACTGTGGAGGTATGCGAGCCAACACCGCCGCCATCGGGCACACCGCCGGAGCCCGCGGCCCCCGCCTGATCAACGCGGACGCCGTCGCCGCCTACCGCAGGCCGGGTGCGCGCGGGACCGCCTTCGCGCTCGCCGACGGGGTCGGCGACGACCCGCGGGCTGCCCGCGCGGCGCAACTGGCCGCCGCGGCCGCCGTCCGCGCGGACACCGACGACCCCGCCGAGGCGGTCCTCGCCGCGCAGAAGGCCGTGCTCACCGACCCCGATGCCGCCGATTGCGTGCTGGTGGTCGCGCTGCCGGACGGCAACGACTACCGCATCGGCTGGGTCGGCGACGCCCGCGTCTACGCGGCGATCGGCAACGAGCTCCGCCAGGTCACCACCGACCAGACGTTGGCGAACCACTTCCGGGCGCGGGGCGTCACGCCGAACCCGCGCATGGAGCACGTGGTGGTCGTGAGCGTCCGCACCACGACCGCGCCGGAGATCGGCGTGACGCGGGTGCCCGCACCGGAGTTCCTGGTGCTGGCCAGCGACGGGGTGCACGGCCGGGTCGGCGACGACGTGATCCTGCAGGCCCTGCGCTATGCCTCGGACCCCGCCCGCGCTTTGGTCGACGCGGCGACGGTGGCCGGGACCACGGACAACGCGACGGCGTTGGTCGTCCAGTGCCTGCCGGGCAGGACCGGCGAGACGACCGTGGCGATTGCCGCCTGAGCGCTCGTCGGGCTGTTCCGGAAGGCGGCCTCAGCCCCCGTCCGGAGAGCCGTTTGACGAGCTTAAGCATGGCGCTGCGATCCTGCAGACCTGTGCTATGCCCCGTCCAGTACCTTCCGGTCAGGACCGGCGAGACGACCGTGGCGATTGCCGTCTGAGCGACTACCCGCGGCCGGAGAGCTGTTCGACCAGCTTGAGCAGGGCGCTGTGGTCGAGATCGCCGTGGCCCTGGGCGCGCAGCGCGGCCACCAGCTGGGCGACGTGCGCGCCGAGCGGGATCGCGACGCCGCGCTCGCGAGCCGCCGCCGTGACGATTCCCAGGTCCTTGTGGTGCAGGTCGACGCGGAAGCCCGGGCTGAACTCGCGGACGAGCATGCCCGCGCCCTTGCGGGCGAGCACGGTGCTGCCGGCCAGGCCGCCGCCGAGCACCTCCAACGCCGCCTCGGTCGCCACGCCGTGCGCCTCGAGGAAGACGATCGCCTCCGCGACCAGTTCGAGCGTGCCCGCGACGATGAGCTGGTTCGCGGCCTTCACCGTCTGCCCGGACCCCGGCGGGCCGACGTGGACGATCGTCTTGCCGACCTTCTCCAGCAACGGCCGCGCGGCAGCGACGTCGTCGTCGGACCCGCCGACCATGATCGAGAGCGCGGCCTCCTTGGCTCCGGCCTCACCACCGCTGACCGGCGCGTCCACCACTCGGATCCCAGCACTGGCACCGGCTTCGGCCAGCTCGCGTGCGGTGTCCGGGCGGATGGTCGAGCAGTCGATGTGCAGGGCGCCCTTCTTGGCGTTGGCGTAGATGCCGTCCGCGCCGAGCGCCACGGCCGTGACGTCGGGGCTGTCCGGCAGCATCGTGATCACGACGTCGGCGTCGGCGACCGCTTCGGCAACCGTGCCGCCATCCCGGCCGCCGGCCTCGACGAACCGCTCGACCGGCTCGCGGCTCCGATTCACCCCGAGGACGTCATGCCCCGCGTCCACCAGGTGTTTCGCCATGGGCGCACCCATGATCCCGAGCCCGATGAACGCGACAGTGCTCATTCCAGCCACCGCAGACCCTCCACTGTGGACGTCTCGGGCTTGTATTCGAGGCCGATCCACCCGTGGTAGCCGGCGTCGGTGAGTTCGGCGAGGTACCGGTCGAACGGGATCTCGCCGGTGCCCGGTTCGTGCCGGCCTGGCGCGTCGGCGACCTGCACGTGGCCGATCCGGTCCGCGTACTTGGCGAGCGCGGCGCTCACGTCGTCGCCGTTGACCGTCAGGTGGTAGAGGTCCGCGAGCAACCGCACGTTGGGCTTGTCCACCCGGTCGATGACGGCGACGGCGTCCGCGGCGATGAGCAGGGGATAGCGGGGCGCGCCGCTGACCGGCTCGACCAGGACGTTCGCGTTGATCCGTGCCGCCGCCTCGGCCGCGCGGGCCAGGTTGGCCGTCCCCAACTCGTCCTGCTGCGCGGGCGAGGCGTCGTCGATGCGGTTGCCGTACAGCGCGTTGAACCCGGCGACGCCCAGCTGCTCCCCGATGCCCACGGCCACCTCGACGGCGTCGGCGAACTCGCGCTCCCGGCCCGGCCAGCTGACCACGCCGCGATCGCCCGCGGGCATGTCACCCGCGAAGAAGTTCAGCGCCACGAGCCGGACGCCCGAATCACGGATCGCGCGCACGAACGCGTCCACCTCCGCGTCGGCGGGCACCGCGACCGGGAACGGCCACCAGAACTCGACGGCGGCGAACCCGGCGTCGCGGGCGGCGGCCGGCCGGTCGAGCAGCGGCACCTCGGTGAACAGCAGCGAGCAGTTGGCGAGGTAGCGGGAGGGAATCATTTGATCCTTAGTTCCACAATATGGAATAATGCCTTCGTCAGATGGAATCCTAGGTCGTCGAGCATCGAATGCTCAAGGGCGCGATAGGTTCCGGTGCGGAGAACCGGAGGGGCGGATGGCGAAGACGGCGAGCGGCGTGCAGTCCCTCGACCGGGCCCTCGGCCTGCTCGAACTGCTCGCCGACGCGGGCGGCTCGCTGCGGCTGGCCGAGCTCGAGGCCGCGTCCGGGTTGCCCCTGCCGACCATCCACCGGTTGCTCAAGTCGTTGGTGCACAACGGTTACGTGCGCCAGGAACCGTCCAAGCGCTATGCGCTCGGGCCCCGGCTGATCCGGCTCGGGGAGACCGCGGGCCGCGCGCTGGGCTCGCTCGCCGGCCGCCAGCACCTGGTCGAACTGGCCTCCCGCATCGGCGAGACGGCCAACATGGCGGTGCTCGAAGGCGATGCCGTCGTGTACGTCGCGCACGTGCCGTCCGGGCACTCGATGCGGATGTTCACCGAGGTCGGCCGGCGGGTGCACGCCCACTGCACCGGTGTGGGCAAGGCGCTGCTCGCGCAGCTGACCGACGCCGAGGTGCGCGCCCTGCTGCGCCGCACCGGCATGCCCGCGATGACCACCCGCACCCACACCGACCCGGACGCGCTGCTCAGCGAGATCACCGAGATCCGCGAGCAGGGCTGGGCCGTCGACGACAACGAGCAGGAGGTCGGCGTGCGTTGCGTCGCGGTGCCGCTCGACGGTGCGCCGACGCAGGCCGCCATCTCGGTGTCCGGGCCGTCCGGGCGGATCACGATGGGCCGCGTCGTCGAGATCGCGCCGGTCCTGCGGGCCACCGCCGAGCGGCTCGCCGAGGAGCTGCGCGGGGACCTCCCGCACTGACCTCCGGGGTTGTCCGGCTCCGTCGACACTTGACATGCGCTAAACATCGCCTGCATTCTTCCGTTATTCGGTAGTCGCGTATCGAGTAACGGAGTGCATGCGGACACCTTGCGCTGGGCAAGACCGCGGCGGGAAAGTGGTTTCCCTGTCAACCTCATGACGGCGCAGTCCGAGGAGGTGTGATGACCGAGCAACTGATCGCGAAGCAGGATCAGGCGTCACCTCGGACCCTCGCCCTGGCCGAACGGCTGCGGACGGCCATCGGCGCGGCGAAGGTGCTGACCGACCCGTCGCAGCTGCGCACGTACGAATGCGACGGCCTGGAAGCCTTCCGGGTGCGGCCCGGGGTCGTGGTCCTCGCCGAGGAGCGCGACGACGTCGTGCGGACGGTGAAACTCTGCGCCGAGGCCGGGATCCCGTTCGTGGCAAGGGGTTCGGGCACCGGTCTGTCCGGCGGCGCGGTCCCGGTGGCCGACGGCGTGCTGATCGTCCTCACCCGCCTGCGCCGCATCCTGGACGTCGACCCGGACAACGCGCGGATGACCGTCGAGCCGGGCGTGATCAACCTGGCGGTCAGCCGCGCGGCCGCGCCCAACGGCCAGGCCTACGCGCCCGACCCGTCCTCGCAGCAGGTGTGCAGCATCGGCGGGAACGTCGCGGAGAACTCCGGCGGCGCGCACTGCCTGAAGTACGGCTTCACCGTCAACCACGTCATGGGCGCCGAGGTTGTGCTCCCCGACGGCAAGGTCGTGCACCTCGGTGGCAGCGCCCCCGAACACCCCGGCTACGACCTGCTCGGCGCGTTCGTCGGCAGCGAGGGCACGCTCGGGGTCGTCACCAGCGTGACCGTGCGGCTGATCAAGGTGCCCGAGGCGGTCCAGACCATGTTGGTCGGGTTCCACTCGGTGGCCGACGCGGCGGGCACGGTCAGCGACATCATCGCCGCGGGGATCCTGCCCGCTGCGATCGAGATGATGGACGCGCTGGCCATCGAGGCGGCCGAGGCCGCCGTGCAGTGCAACTACCCGGCGGGTGCCGCGGCCGTGCTGGTGATCGAGCTGGACGGCCCGGGCGTCGAGGTGGCCGAGCAGTTCGACCACGTGGAAACCCTTGCCCAGGCCCGCAACGCCTTCGAAACGCGGATCGCCCAGGACGACGAGGAACGCGCGCTGATGTGGCGTGGCCGCAAGTCCGCGTTCGCCGCGGTCGGCCGCATCAGCCCGTCCTACTACGTGCAGGACGGCGTCATCCCGCGCACCCGGCTGCCGGAGATCCTCGCCGACATCGACGCGCTCGCCGAGCGGGCGGACCTGCGCGTGGCCAACGTCTTCCACGCGGGCGACGGCAACCTGCACCCGCTGATCCTGTTCGACGACGCCGTTCCCGGCGCCACGCAAGCCGCGGAGGAGCTGGGGTTCGCGATCCTCGACCTGTGCATCGACGCCGGTGGTTCGATCACCGGTGAGCACGGCGTGGGCATCGAGAAGAAGTCCAAGATGGCCAGTCAGTTCACCGCGGCGGACCTCGACACCATGCAGCTGGTGCGGTGCGCGTTCGACCCGGACGGCCTGGCCAACCCGGGCAAGGTGTTCCCGACGCCGCGCCTGTGCGGTGAGCGGCCCGGCGTGCGGACCGCCGGCACGGCGCCGGATCCCACCCTCGGCGAGGTGTTCTGACGTGGACCTCGCCGGCGTCGCCCCCGCCGAGACGTTGGTGCCCTCGACCACCGACGAGGTCGCCGACATCCTTCGGGACACCACGGGCACCTTGATGGCGGTCGGCTCGGGCACCAAGGTCGGCTGGGCCGCGCCGCCCGCGTCCTGCGACCTGATGCTGCGGATGACCGGGCTCGACCGGGTCGTCGACCACCAGCCCGGCGACCTGGTCGTGGTCGCCGAAGCCGGGGTGCGGCTGTCGGCGCTGCAAAAGCAACTGGCACAACACAACCAGATGCTCGCGCTCGACCCGCCCGAGGACGGCGCGACGCTCGGCGGGATCGTCGGTGCGAACGCGTCGGGCCCGCGGCGGCTGCGCTTCGGCACCGTGCGCGACCTGCTGATCGGCGTGACCGTGGTGCTCGCCGACGGCACCACCGCCCGCTCGGGCGGCAAGGTCGTGAAGAACGTGGCGGGCTACGACCTGGGCAAGCTCTACACCGGCGCGCACGGCAGCCTCGGCGTGGTCGTCTCGACGACGTGGCGCCTGCACCCGTTGCCGCCGGCCCGGGGCGCCGTCGTCGTGCGGGTTGCCGATGCCGCGCAGGCCGGGCGGTTCGAGGCCCTGCTGTCCCGCTCGACGCTGACACCGACCGCCGTGGAGCTGCGCTGGGACGGTGCAGCTGGGGAGTTGGTCGTGCTGTTCGAGAGCATCGCCGCCTCCGTCGACGCCCAGTCGGACGCGGCGATCGCCTTGCTGGGCACGGGGGAGCGGGTGGACACCCCGCCGCCGTGGTTCGGCGAACGCCCGCGGGGCGGCATCGTGCTGCGGCTGGCGTACGTGCCGCACGCGTTGCCGGACGTGCTGACGGCGCTGCCCGACGGTTCGAGCGGCACGGCGTCGGCGTGCACGGGGGTGGCTTACGTGTCGGTGCCGAGCGACACCGACCTGGCCGCGCTGCGCACGACGATCGCGCCGCACGACGGATCGGCCGTCGTGGTGGAAGCCCCGGACGAGCTGCGGGACCGGATCGACCACTGGGGCCCGGTGCCGGACTCGTTCGGCCTGATGAAGCGGGTGAAGGACCAGTTCGACCCCGGGCGTCGGCTGTCGCCCGGCCGCCTGCTGGGAGGGCTGTAGATGGCTGCCGACGGCGAAGACCGGCCCACGAGCGCGCCACGGGCCGCCGAGCAGGCGGCAGCCGAGGTGGTCGGGGCGCCCCGGCCGGCGGACGTGCCGCTGCCGGCCTCGGTCGCGGCCAGCGCCGCCGCCGCGACGGTCGGGCTCGGCATGCCGGGCTCCGGTCCGCCGCCCGGCAGCGCCTTCGACCAGCACCACCCGCCGGACGCGGCGCTGATCAGCGACTGCGTCCACTGTGGATTCTGCCTGCCGACGTGCCCCACGTACGTGTTGTGGGGCGAGGAGATGGACAGCCCGCGCGGGCGCATCGACATCATGAAGGGCGGGCTGCGCGGCGACGCGTTCGACGCCAACAGCGTGCGCCACCTCGACCAGTGCCTGGGCTGCATGGCGTGCGTGACGGCGTGCCCGTCCGGCGTCCAGTACGACAAGCTGATCGAGGCGACCCGGGCGCAGCTCGAGCGCCGGGTCAAGCGCCCGCGCGGTGAGCGCCTGGTCCGCAGGATGGTCTACAGCCTGTTCCCGTACCCGCGCCGGCTCAAGGTCGTGCGCGGGCCGTTGCGGGCCTACCAGGCGACCAGGCTCAACCGGCTCCTCGCGCGCACCGGTCTGCTCGGCAAGCTGCCGGAGTCGTTGCAGGCCATGGAAGCCCTCGCGCCCAAGCTCGGCCGCGTCGAGAAGCTGCCCGAGCGCACGCCCGCGGCCGGTACCAAGCGCAAGACCGTAGGTCTGCTCACCGGGTGCGTGCAGGGCACGTTCTTCCCGGACGTCAACGCCGCCACCGTGCGCGTGCTCGCCGCCGAGGGCTGCGAGGTCGTGGTGCCGCCCAGGCAGAGCTGCTGCGGCGCGTTGTCGGCGCACGCGGGCCGGGAGCCGGAGGCGCTCGCGTTCGCCAAGCGGGTCATCGAGACCTTCGAGGCCGCCGATGTCGACGCCGTCGTGGTGAACGCGGCCGGCTGCGGCTCCAACCTCAAGGACTTCGCGCACCAGCTGCGTGACGAGCCGGGGTGGGCCGAGCGGGCGAAGGCGTTGTCGGCCAAGGCACGCGACGTCAGCGAGTTGATCGACGAGCTCGGCCCGGTCGCGTCCTACCAGCCCCTGACCGTGACCGTCGCCTACCAGGACGCCTGCCACCTCGGGCACGCGCAGGGCGTGCGGGCCCAGCCGCGCCGACTGCTGCGCACCATCCCCGGCATCGAGCTGCGTGAGCTCACCGAGCCGGAGATCTGTTGCGGCAGTGCGGGAACCTACAACCTGCTGCACCCCGAGCCGGCCCGCGAACTCGGCGAGCGCAAGGCGAACGCGGTGCTGGCCACCGGTGCGCAGCTGATGGTGACCGCGAACCCGGGCTGCTGGATGCAGGTGGCGACCACGCTGGCCCGGATGGGCAAGCGGCTGCCGGTCGCGCACACCGTGCAGGTGCTGGACGCCGCGATCCGCGGCGTCCCGGTCGAAGACGTGCTGGCCGCCGCCCTTGACGGACCTGGCACCGTTGTCTCCAGCAAGTCCACTGTGGAGAGAAAGAAGAAGAAGGACAAATAGCAGCACCCGCCGCGCCGTTCACGCCAAGAGGTGTTCCATGCTGTTAGCCGACTACCACCAGCACTACCGCCCGATCGGCGATTCGCTGGGCCTGTCCTCGTTGTTCGCGATCCTTCCGCTGCTCGTGCTGTTCATCCTGCTGGGTGTGCTGCGCATGCGGGCGTGGCTGGCCTCGCTGATCTCCTTGGCGGTCGCGCTCGTCGTCGCGGTCGCCGTCTACTCGATGAACTTCGGTGACGCGCTCAACAGCGGCCTGTTGGGCGCGGCATTCGGGTTCTTCCCGATCATGTGGATCGTCATCAACGCGATCTGGGTCTACAACCTGACCGTCGAGACCGGGCACTTCGACGTGCTGCGGCGCTCGTTCGCCCGGATCAGTGACGACCAGCGCGTCCAGGCAATCATCATCGCGTTCTCCTTCGGCGCACTGCTCGAGGCGCTCGCCGGGTTCGGCACCCCGGTGGCGATCAGCTCGGTGATGCTGATCGCGCTGGGCTTCCGGCCGTTGAAGGCGGCGGCGCTGGCCCTGGTGGCGAACACCGCTCCGGTGGCGTTCGGTGCCCTCGCCGTGCCGATCACCACCCTGGCCACGGTCACCAACCTGCCGCTGGCTGACCTCGGCGCGATGGTCGGGCGCCAGACCCCGCTGCTGGCGGTGTTCGTGCCGCTCGCGCTGGTCTTCATCGTCGACGGCAAGCGCGGCCTGCGCCAGACCTGGCCGCCCGCGCTGCTGTGCGGCTTCGTCTTCGGCCTCTTCCAGTACCTGTCGGCGAACTTCTGGTCGGTGCCGCTGGCCGACATCATCGCGTCGCTGGCCTCCGCGCTGGCCGTGCTGCTGTTCACCCGGGTGTGGAAGGCGCGCGAGAGCTACATCGAGACCGACACCGACGACGACACCGAGGCGGCCACTGTGGACGGTGGCAGCGGACCCGCTGGGCGGGCAGCGGTGGCCACCCAGGCCCGGGCCGAGCTGCACTCGGACGTCCGGGACACCCCGATGGAGGTGTTCCGGGCCTATTCGCCCTACCTGGTGATCATCGTGGTGTTCGTGCTGGCCACCCGCGTGCCCGCGATCACCGGCAAGGCGCCGACCAAGCCGGGGCAGAGCGGGACCGGGTTGGAATCGGTGACCCACATCGTCAACTGGCCCGGCCTGCACATCTTCAACGAGGCGGGCAAGGCGGTGTCGACGACGTTCAAGCTGAACTACCTGTCGGCGGCCGGCACCTTGCTGCTGATCGCCGGCCTGCTCACGATGCCGTTGCTCAAGGTCGGCTTCGGCCGTGCGCTGCGGGCTTACGGGCGAACGCTGGACCAGCTGAAGTACGCGATCCTCACCGTGATGCTCGTGCTGGCCTTGGGTTACCTGATGAACGAGTCGGGCTCGACGACCACGCTCGGGCTGTGGGCGGCCGGGGCCGGCGGCGCGTTCGCGTTCCTGTCCCCGATCCTCGGCTGGCTCGGCGTCGCGGTGACCGGTTCGGACACCTCGTCGAACTCGCTCTTCGGCGCCCTGCAGGTCACCGCGGCGACCAAGGCCGGGCTCTCCACGACGTTGATGGCCGCGGCCAACTCCTCCGGTGGCGTGCTGGGCAAGATGATCTCGCCGCAGAACCTCGCGATCGCCGCGTCCGCGGTGGGCATGCAGGGCAAGGAAGGCGTGCTGTTCCGTCGGGTGGTCGGCTGGAGCCTGGTGTTCCTGTTGTTCATGTGCGTGCTGGTGCTGTTGCAGAGCACGCCGGTGCTCAGCTGGATGGTGGTGGACGCGCCACCACCGACGATCGGCTGAGTCGGCCGATCGCGCCGGGCGGCCGGCTCCACGCCGGCCGCCCGGCTCACGACCACGTTCGATGTACCCCGGTTTGGTTACCGCCCGCAATGGGAACACCTCTGGAAGGCAACAGACGCCGATGGAGGTAGTCATGGCTCGCGCAAGGACCAAAGCGCGGATCCGCAGGGCCGGCATGCAGCCGGTGCAGGTGCTCGCCGGCATCGTGGCGCTGGCTTTGCTGGTGCTCGGCATCGTCGGGTTCAACGAGACCGGGGTGACCGACTGGAGCTCGTCCAATGTGGCCACCGTGATCGGGTTCCACATGACCGCGGGCCGCAGTCTCATCTACGTGCTGGCGGGTGCCATCGGCATCCTGATGGCGCTGCTCGCCGGAACGGCCCGGCTGTACGGCTGGCTGCTGATGATCGGCTTCGCCGCGTTGATCCTGTGGGGCCTCGCCGTGGTCGGCACGTTCTCGTCGAACCCGGTGTCCGGCCTGGGCAACCCGCTGCACCTGGCCGTCTCGGACAACTGGTGGCACGCGGGCGGGTTGGTGCTCGCCCTGCTGGTCGTCGCGCTGCCCGCGCGGCGCGTGATCGTCACCGACGAGGTGGAGGAGGTCGACGAGCGCCCGGTCGAGCCCGTGCCGGTCGAGCCTGCGGTTGCGCCGACCCGCACCGATGAGCGCGACGACACCGTGATGGCACGCCCCGAGCACGAGGGCATCCGCGACACGCGCGATGTCCGGGACGTCCGGGACCGCGACACCGCCATGACCGCGCACACCGAACACGGGGAGCCCCTCGCCGAGGAGCGCCAGGGCGAGCGCATGGCGCCCATGCCCGCGGTGGCCAGCGACGAAGGTGCGGCACCGCAGGAGCGCAAGCACAAGTGGAACCCGTTCAACCGGGGTTCGCACGGCACGACCCCCGGCTACCGCTGACCCTCCCGGTAGTCGCGGCACGAAAGCCGACCGGTTTGCAGGGGCCGGTCGGCTTTCGGCCGCGTCCAGGACCGTTGATCCTCGATCAAGTCGTGGTCGTCAGGCTCGCCACGATCTTCTCGACGCGCCGCAGCCGCGTCGCCTCGGCTTTCGCCGACTCCACCGAGCGCGTGTGTTCCTTGCGCATCGTGTAGGACAGCGCCTCGAATCGTTGCCGGGCCCCGGGTTCGGCGTCCAGCGCCGCGAGCAGGTCCGCCGGCGGGGTCACCTCACGCGGCGCCGAGTCCAGCTCCAGCTCGACCTCCAGCACGTCACCGGCCGCGACACCCGCGCCCGCGCGGTGTTCCGCGCTCACGCCGAGCATGTGCTTGCCACCCATCGACGCGATCGTGTTCCGGTATGTGTACCCGTTGATGGTGACCTTCACGGGTGGTCGCTTGCCCGCGCCGAACGAGGTCACCACCGCGTCGGGCACCTCGAATCCCGTTGCGGTCTTCCCGTTCAGCAGCAGCGGTGCGGTGAACTTCACGCGTTGTCCTTCAACCACAGGCCGATGAGGCCGCGGAAGTGCGCGACGAACCGGTCGTGCTCGGCCGCCGGGTACGTCGTGCGCACCGTGTCGACCAGCAGGTCGTCGAAGTCCTTCGATGCGACCCAGTCACGCACCAGATCGTCCACACCGGACAGTGCCGTCGCGCAGAAGTCCTGGTAGCGCTCGGTTTCGAAGTAGTCGTCGGCCAGTCGCCGGTACTCGGTGAGCTTCTCGGCGTAGTCGCGGTCGGAGTCGGCGACGGCGAAGTAGTTCGCCGTGTCCAGGTCGAGGCGCGGCTTGCGGCCGGTCACGGCGCAGAACACCGACCACTTCAGCAGCGTGCCGATCGCCCACGGGAAGTAGTAGTGCAGCGAGGTGATCGAGATGTCCGGGCAGGCGTTGGCGTAGTCGATGGGGTGCACCTGGTCGCCGATCACCAGGCTCTCGCAGGAGTTGAACTCCCACCGGAAGAACGCGTTGATCAGCCGCGAGATGCTGAGCACCTCGTCACCGGCCTGCTCGGACAAGAACCCGTGCTCCACCGCGTAACGGTCGTGCATGGGCAACTCGGGCCGGAACTTCATCACCATGCTCTCCGGCCCGATGGTCAGCGACCGCGCGAACACGTCGTAGCCCTCGACAGAGGCTTGCAGGTGCATCAACATCTCGCCGGAGGCGTCGTAGGCCTCGTGCAGCGTCTGCGGGTCCTTGATGCGCGACACCCCGCGCCACGCCCCGCCGTCGAAGGGCTTCATGAACAACGGGTAGCCGACCTGGTCGGCGACCTCGTCGAGGTCGAACGGGCGGTTGTACTTCGCGGCCGTGTAGGCGTAGCGCGCGTTGTCGACCGGGTTCTTGTACGGCACCAGCCAGGTGTCCGGCACCTTGAGCCCGAGGCGGATCATCGCGCAGTACGCGGCGTGCTTTTCCATGGACTGGAACGTGAACGGGCTGTTGAGCAGGTACACCCCGTCCATCAGCGCGACCTTCTTGAGCCACTCGCGCGGCACGTAGTACCAGTAGGCGAGCCGGTCGATCACCAAGTCGTAGCGCGGCTTGGCCCGCAGGTCGAACGGCTCGATGGTGATCCGCTCGGTGGCCAGCCGGTGTTCTCGACCGTCCGCGTCCCGCACCGGACCAAGCTTGCGCACCAATTCCTCGAACGCACGGGGCCAGTCTTCCTCGGTACCCAACAGCAAGCCCAGCAGGTGCGCGGACTTGTCGGTCCGGTCGGCCATGCGTCCTCCTCGAGCGGATCAGCAGAAGCGGGGCAGGTGGTGAGCCAGCTGGGCGCGCCACGACGGCCAGTCGTGCGGGACGTCGTGCCCCCACACGTCCAGTTCACAGCGGATTCCCTTGGCGTGCAACAGTTCGCCGAGGTGCCGGGTCGACTCCAGCGCGCCGGTGGTGTCCTCCCACTGGCCCTGGCCGACCACGAGCAGCACCGAGAGCCGCGAGCGCAGCCAGTCGAGGTGATCGCCGCCCAGGTTGGGCACGAAGTCGATCGGGTTGGCGAAGTAGGTGGCGTCGCCGCGATCACCCCAGCCGTACCAGCTCGTCGGCTCGTAGTTGCCCGACATGCCGATGGCGAGCGGAAAGAGGTCGGCCCGGCGCAACGCGAACAGCACAGCGTGGAACGCGCCCAGCGAGGCGCCCAGCGTCGCGATGTCCTGCGCTCCGCCGGAGTCGGCGTGGATGAACGGCACCACCTGGTCGATGATCCACGACTCGTACTCACCGTGCCGGATGGCGCGTTCCTCGACCGGGATCTCACGGTTGGACCATGTGGCCGCGTCGTGCGAGTCGACGCAGTAGAGCTTCACCTTGCCCTCGTCGAGCAGGGGAGCGACGGCGCCGATCATGCCGTTGTTCTCGAAGTCGTGCGCCCGGCCCTGTTCGCTGGGGAAGACCAGCACGGGGCGGCCGTAGTGGCCGTAGGCGATGACCGTCCCGGCGCCGCCGGCCGCGGGCGCGGGCAACTGGACCTCGTCGCGTCGCACGGTTCAGCCCACCCAGACCGCGCGCAGCAGGTCGGCCAGCGCCGGGTCGAACGCGTCGCGCCAGCTCACGTAGTTGTGCGCGTCCGGCGTCTCGGTCAGCTTCGCCGGGTAGCCCTGGGCGGCGAGCGCGCGGGCCATCTGCCGGTTGTTGGCCAGGTTCTCCTCGGCGGTACCGCAGGTCAGCGCGACCGGCACGGGCTCGACCGCCGCCTCACCGCGCAGCACCTCGGCGGTGTAGGCACTGACCTGGGCGAACATGCTGAACCGGCCCCTTTCTTGGGGATCGAGCTCCTTGTCCAGGAACGACGCCGACTGCAGGAAGAGCCCGCCGAAGAGACCCTTGTGGCTGCGCTGGGCGTGCAGCATGGCCAGGCCACCCAGGCTCGCACCCATGCCGACCACTGGCCCCTCGACCGCCACGAGCTCGCGCAGCGCCGGCAGCACGGTGTCGTGCAGCAGCGCCGAATGCTCGGGGTTGGCGGAGTACTCCTCGTCGCGGTGCACCGGCTGCAGCATGGCGACCCGGTGGCGGGGCAGGCGCCCGGCGGCGATGAGCGCCGCGCTGAACCCGGTCAACGCGGCGAGCCGGTCGTATTCCGGGCCGTCGTGCGCGACCAGCAAGGGCAGCGGGTCGGTCGGTTCGGTGTCCGCGGGCGCCCACAGACGGATCGTGTCGGTGACGTCGACGGTCTCGCCGGGCACCTTCTCGGCGTCGAGCCACGCCGGTGCCACATAGCCGGGGAACTCGACGACCGACTTGTCGCCGAACGCGCCGGGTGCACGCAGCGGGTTGCCCGGGTCGCAGATCTCCTCGACTTCGCCGTCGACGTGGTGCAGCTGGAGCTTGTACTCCATCCGCAGCGCGGGCGGGCGCGGCAGGTCGAGCTCCCACACCTTGCCGGCCCGGGCGAACTCGAGCCGGGCGTCGGGCAGGGAGAGGGCGGGCAGCAGCCGGGTGCCGGTCAGGGCGAGTTCGGCGTCCGGCAGGCGGAACGTCACCGATTCCTCGGTGACCAGCGGGGCGATCACCCGACCCATCCCAGTCACCGGGAGCGGCGGGTGTCAAGACGGCCGCAGCACGATCCGCCCGGACGCGGCTCCGTCGCGTTGGCGCTGCCACGCGGCTCCGACCTCGGCCAGCGGCACCACCTCGTGGGTCACCGACAGCTCGCCTGCGGCGGCGTGACCAGCGAGGACACCGATCGCGTCGGCCCGCTGGCGGGTCGTCAGCTCGTTGTTGGTGTAGCCGAGCAAGCGCAGTGGCTTGCCGCGCAGGGTGGCCGAATCCAACGGGCAGGTCTCCGCCGCGGCGCTACCCAGGTTGACCAGCCGTCCACCGGGCCGCAGCACCTTGGCCGCGGCCGCCGCGGGCGGGCCGAAGAGCGGGTCGAGCACGAGGTCGACCGGTCCGTCGGCGGCGTCGGCGAACCGCTTGGCCAGCACGGCCACGTCGTCGGTGTCGAGCGCGACCACGGCGTCCGCCGCCGCGGCTCGGTCCCGGGCGCCCGCCGAGCGCGCGGCGGCGATCACCCGGCGTGCCCCGGCCAACCGGGCCAGCTGGATGGCGGCCTGGCCGACGACGCCACCGGCGCCGAGCACGATCACCTGTTCACCGGCCGCCAGCTCGCCACGCCACGTCAACGCCATGAAGGCCGCGAGCGCCGACAACCCGAGGGCCGCGAACCCAGCCGGGTCGGTGCCGTCCGGGAGCGGCACCACCTCCGCGGCCACGGCGTACTGCGCCATGCTGCCGTCGCCCGGCGCCATCCCGGCCGAGGTGGGGAACCAGACCAGCCGGCCGTCGGCCACGCCGACGCCTTGCACGCCCGGCACGTACGGACACGCCGGGCGGCCGAAATACGACGTGCCGGTCGCACACAACAGGTCCAGCGGCGTGATCGGCGCGGCGAGCACTTCGACCAGCGTGTGACCGGTTGGCGCGGCCGGCGGCTCGCGCTCGGCGAGCACCGGCGAGCTGCCGGGCACACGCAGCTCGGCGGCCCACATCAGGTCGCGATGTCCGGGTAGGGGAGCGATTCGTGGGCGAGGCGGCGGGCGTACTCGAGCTGGAAGCCGAGCGGTTCGTCGTGGTCGCGCTCGAACATCGCGATGAACAACGTCAGGGTGAGGAACGGGTGCGCGCCGAGGGCGAACAGGGCCGGGTAGTCGTGCCCGGCGAGCGCCGCTCGCTCGGTGTCGTCGAACGCCAGCCACGTCGAGGACTCACCGGTGTGGCAGTTGAGGATGCGGTTGGCGTGCTCCGCCTCCCACCACGCGACCGTCCCTTGTGGATCCTCGCGGTAGCGCTCGACCAGTTCCGGGTCGCGGTCGACGGTGAACAGGAACTTGTTCACCAGGTACTTGCTCATCCCCGCCCCCTCGCTGAGGCGCGGGGCCGGCATTCGCCGGCTCGCAGTGTCCTTGGTTCGCTCGCAAGCTCGCTCACGGTGCACCGCCGTTCGGGTACCAGGTGAAGTAGGCCTCCATGGTGTGGAAGAGGTCGTAGGTGTCCACGTAGTCGGCCTTGCGGCCCTCCCCGGCCACCCCCATCATCAGCATGAAGTCCATGAAGCCGTGGGTGGCGTTGCCGGGCGCGTGCAGGCTGTCCAGCGTCACCTCGCGCAGGCACCCGTCCAGGTCGCCGGTGGCGATCCACTCCACGGCCCGCCGGTCGAACTCCGGGTCGGGGCCGTGCGGGCCGAACTGGCGCGGCCCGCCGAGTTCCAGCGACAGGTGGCCGGTGCCGATGATCGCCACCCGCTGCTGCGAGGGCCACGACTCGACCAGCTCGCGGATCGTCTGTCCCAGTTGGACGAAGCGCTTGGGTTGCGGCAGCGGGGGAGCGAAGATGTTGGTGTAGACCGGCACGATCGGCAGGTCGTTCTGCGGGCGCAGGGTGATGATCGGGCAGGTGATCGAGTGGTCGATCCGCAGCTCGTTGGAGAACGCCAGGTCGAAGCCCGCGTCGAGCCCCTCACGCAGCACGTACGCGGACAGGTCCTCCTGCCCGCGCACGGTCATGCGAGGCAGGCCGAACTCGCGTTCCTCGTTGTACCAGTTGGCGTCGTAGAACGGCGCCTTGCCGATCAGGAACTGCGGCATGTTGTCCAGCCACAACTGGTGGAAGTGATCGGAGCCGACCATCACCAGCACGTCCGGGTTCGCCTTGGTCAGGGTCTCGCGGAACGCCTCGACCTTGCGCACCCACTCGTCGGCGAACGGTGGCCGGTCCGCGCCGGTGGACGTGCTCGCCCGGTAGTAGAAGGGGTGGTGGGTCGACGCGATCACCGCGACCACTTCAGCCATCTGTGCCTCCGGCGGGGTCTGGGGGAACGGAGACGTTGTTCTGGTCCACCGACAGGAAGATCTGGTTGGCCAGCGGGTGGCGCAGCTCCTCGGCGAGCTGGCCGATCAGCCCGGCCGTGCGGGCAAGCAACGCGAAGCCACGCAACAACTCCATGGGCAGGCCGAGGTCGGCGAGCGCGGCACCGCACACCCCGGCGCCGTTGAGCGGGAGTGTCTTGCCGAGCACCTGCGGGTGCACGCGGCCGATCGCCGCGAACAACTCCAGGTGCGGGCCGAAGCAGTCCTCCTCACGGGCGATCTGGAACAGCCGCGGGGTGCGCGGGTCGCCTTGCTTGTGCACGTGGTGGCCCAGACCCGGGACGAACTTCCCGGCTTCCCGTTGGGCCCGCACGGTTTTGAGCGCGAGGGCGTCCCAGCCTGCCGCGTCGAGCGGGAGCTGGGTGGCGCGCAGGACCTCGTGGAGGAACCGGCCCGCGTCCTCGGTGACGCCGAGGAACCGCGAGCCGCCGCCGAGCAGGCCCGCGGCCAGCGCCCCTTGCACGGAGTCCGGCGCGCTCAGGTAGGTCAGCCGCGCGGTGATCGCGGTCGGGGTGAACCCGTGGTCGGCCAGTGCGGCCAGCACGGCCTCGAACACCCTTGTCTCGCCGGGGCTCGGGCGTCGCTGCGTGGCCAGCCAGAAGGCCAGCTCGCCGAAGCCGACCTCGCCCATCACGTCCTCGGCCAGGTCCACGCCCAGCAGCGTGATCTTGTCCGGTGTGGACGCACCCAGCGCCGTCGGGTACTCAGGCATCTGTGGCATCCTCGTCCTCCAGCCAGGCCCGCAGTTCCGCGCCGTGCTCGTCGGGTCGTGGCGGCGCCAGCCGGTAGGACACGGGTGTCTCGGAGAACCGGATCGGGTTGCGGGTCGTGGGGATCACGCGGTCACCCGCGCCGACATCGACGATCGGGTCCAGCTCGAAGCGTTCGGCCATCGCGAAGCCGCCGTCGATGGTGTTGATCGGCCCGCTCGGCACGCCGGCGTCGACCAGCAGCTCGAACCACTCGACCGCGCCGCGCTTGGCCAGCTGTTCGGTGAGGATCGGGCGCAGCTCGTCGCGGCGCTCGGTGCGGTCGGCGTTGCGGGCGAAGCGCGGGTCGGTGCCGATCTCGGGAATGCCGAGCACGTCGCAGAGCTTGCGGAACTGCCCGTCGTTGGCGGCCGCGATGATGATGTCGTTGTCGGCGGTCGGCAGCGGCTCGTAGGGGAAGACGCTCGGGTGGGCGTTGCCCATCCGGTACGGCACGACCCCGCCCGCGGCGTAGGCGGAGCTGTGGTTCACCAGGCCGCTCAAGGCCGAGGACAGCAGGTTCACCTCGACGCGTTGCCCGCGGCCGGTCCGGTCGCGGTGGCGCAAGGCGGCCAGAATGCCGATCAGCACGTGGTTCCCGGCCATCACGTCGAACACCGAGATGCCCGCGCGGTACGGCGGGCCGTCCGGGTCGCCGGTGAGGCTCATCAGCCCGGACATGGCCTGGACCATCAGGTCGTAGCCGGGCACCTTGGCGCCCGCACCGGTGCCGAAGCCGCTGATCGAGGCGTAGATGATGCCCTCGTTGGCCGCACGTACCGAGTCGTAGTCCAGGCCGTAGCGATCCAGGCCGCCGGGCCGGAAGTTCTCCAGCAGCACGTCGGCACGGCGGGCGAGCTCGCGGGCCAGCCGCAGGTCGTGCTCGTCGCCGAGGTCCAGCTGGACCGACCGCTTGCCGCGGTTGATGCCCAGGTAGTACGTGGACTCGCCGTCGCGCACCGGCGGCATCCAGGTGCGGGTGTCGTCGCCGCGCGGGCCCTCGACCTTGATCACGTCGGCGCCGAGGTCGGCGAGCAGCATGGTCGCGTACGGACCGGCGAGGATGCGGGAGAAGTCGGCCACGAGCAGCCCGCCGAGTGGCCCGGTGGGCTGCTGTTCGGTCATACGCCCTCGCCTTCGTCCGTGATGCGGACATCTGTCCGCCGATCGAGTGTGGCACGCGGCGGCGTCGTGCGGAAGGTCAGGACGCGCGGGTCGTGTGCGGCACCGTCGTCAGCCGGGCGAAGTCGGCGCTGATGTCGCCCGCGGCCTGCAGGAGCAACGGCAGGTGGTGCTCGACGAGGTGTTCGGTCGTCGTCTCGGCGGCGTGGGTGTTGACGTTGAGCGCGGCGATCACCGTGCCGTCGCCGTCGCGGATCGGTGCGGCCACCGAGCGGATGCCCAGCGCCAGCTGCTGGTCGGTGAGCGCCCAGCCACGGGCCCGCACCTCGCGCAGTTCGGCGTCGCGCTCGGCCTTGTCGGGCCGCCAGCGTGGTTCGAGCCCGGACCGGGTCGGCTGCGCCAGCACGGCGTCCACCTCGGCGGAGGACATCGCGGCGAGCAGCACCTTGCCCAGCGACGTCTGCAGGGCGGGGAAACGCGTGCCGATCTGGACGGCGAGCGCGACGATCTTGGGTACCGCGACCCGCGCGACGTAGACGATGTCGGACCCGTCGAGCTGCGCGATCGAGCACGACTCGTTCGTGCGGGCGGAAAGCCTCTCCATGTACGGGCGCGCCACCTCCCACAAGCCCTGCGAGCGCACATAGGCGACGCCGAGGTCGAGCACCCGTGGTGTCAGGGCGTAGCCGGTGCCGTCGGTGCGCACGTAGCCGAGCTCGGCCAGGGTGAGCAGGATCCTCCGCGCGGTCGGCCGGGCCAGCCCGGTCGCGCCGGCCACCTCGGCCAGCGTCATCACCGGCCGTCCGGGCGTGAACGCGGTGATCACCTCGAGGCCGCGGGCGAGCGCCTCGATGAAGTCGGGTCCCGCGCCGTCCCGGGGCATCGTCACTCCTGGCCGATCGGGGCCGGTGGTCCATTGACATCCGGCCGGTGGCTGATCAGAGTAGCAACGACCGCACAGCGGACGAGCGTCCGAAATGCAGGAGGTCGGCGATGGAGCGGATCGAGCCCGGTGGGCCGGTGGTCTTGCGCCACGGGACGGTGCTCCCGATGACCGACGGGCACCCCGTGCTCGCCGACACCGACGTGCTGGTGGTCGAGGACAAGATCAGTGCCGTGGGTCCGAACCTGCCCGCACCCGACGGCGCCGCCGAGATCGACGCGACCGGCGGCATCGTCCTGCCCGGTCTGATCGACACGCACCGGCACATGTGGCAGACCGCGATGCGTGGCTACGGCGCCGACTGGACGCTGACCCAGTACTTCGTCTGGTACTACCTCGAACACGGCAAGCGGTTCCGGCCGCGGGACATCCACGCGGGCAACGTGCTCGCCGCGTGGGAGGCGCTGGACGCGGGCGTCACCACGGTCGTCGACTGGTCGCACGGCCTGCAGACCTCCGAGCACGGCGACGCCGCGGTCGACGCGTTGCAGTCGGTGCCCGGCCGGTTCGTGCTGGCCTACGGCAACATCCAGCAGTCGCCTGCCGAATGGACAGCGGCGCCGGAGTTCCGCGACTTCGTGCGCAGGCGGATCACCGGCGACGATCTGCTCGGCTTCCAGCTGGCGTTCGACGTGACCGGCGACCCGGAGTTCCCCGAGAAGGCCGCCTTCGAGGTCGCGCGCGAGCTGGGCGTCGCGGTCACCACGCACGCGGGCGTCTGGGGCGCGACGAGCGACGCGAGCATCAAACTCATGTACGACAACGGGTTCATGACCCCCGAGACCGTCTACGTGCACGCGGCGTCGCTGTCCACGGACTCCTACCAGCGGATCGCGGCGACCGGCGGTTCGATCTCGGTGTCGACCGAGAGCGAGCAGAGCGCCGGGCAGGGCTACCCGCCCACCTGGGCCGTGCGCGCGCACGACATCCCGGTGTCGCTGTCCATGGACACCAGCGTCTGGTGGAGTGGTGACCTGTTCTCCGCGATGCGTTCCACGCTCGGCGCCGACCGCTCGCGCGAACACCTTGAGGCGCACGCCAAGGGCGACACCGTCACGCACGCGGGCCTGCGGGCCGAGCAGGTCGTGCACTGGGCCACCCGCGGCGGCGCGCACGCCATCGGCCGCGACGCCGACCTCGGCCGGCTGGAGCCAGGGGCCAAGGCGGACGTCGTGCTGATCAAGAACGACGCGTCCCCGGTGTCGTTCCCCGTGCTGAACCCTTATGGGCACGTGGTTTTCCAGGCCCAGCGCGGCGACGTGCACACGGTCCTGGTGAACGGGCGCGTGGTGAAACACGAGCACCGGCTGGTCGACGCCGACCTGGCCGCCGCCCGCCGCGCCGTCGAGGACACGGTGTCCTACCTGCGTGCCGAGATGGGCGAGGAGGCGTGGCAGCAGGGCATGCACCCGGACGTCCCCGATGCCAAGGTCCTCGACAACCCGTACCAGTACACCGACTTCCGCAGCGCGGACACGCACACTACCTAGGTAGACATAGCGGCTCTACCTAGGTAGAGTTCGGCGCGTGGCAGTGGGAAAGCTCAGGATGACACCGCAGACCGTGGCGGTGCTGTCGGTCATGATCGAGGAACCGGACCAGGCGCACTACGGCCTGGCCATCGCCCGCGCGACGGGCCTCAAGACGGGCACCTTGCACCCGATCCTGGCGCGGCTGCAGGAGGCGGGCTGGACCACGAGCGCGTGGGAAGACCCCGAAGACCACGAGGACCAGGGGCGGCCGCGCCGCCGCTACCACCGCCTGACCAAGGACGGTGAACTCGCCGCCCGCCGAGCCGTCGCCGCCGCGAGCGCGTCCGGCGCCCGCGCGGCCCTGCGCCCGAGGACGGCACAGTCGTGAAGAGACGTGAAACCCCAGGCTGGGGCTACCTCATCTTCGACGCGGCGGTGATGTGCGTCATCATGTTGGTCGTCAACTCGTTGTCGCAGGTCATCGACACGGTCGGTGACCTGGGCGCCGGCCATGGCGTCGGCGAGGTCGTGCTCGCGCTGGTGGCGGTCGTCGGAGTGCTCGCCATGGTGCTGCTCTCCGTGGTGGCGATCCTCGATTCCCGCAGAGCGAAGGTCTCCCGACCGCCGACCCGGGAGGACGAGCTGGAGGAGCGGCGCGCGTGGCTGGCTGACCTCCGCGAGCAGGGCGCACCATGGCATCAGCGCTTGGTGCAACGTCTCAGCCTGACTTTCGTCGCGGCTCCGGTCATGGCTGTGCGCAGGGGATTGCGATCCCACACGGTCCCCTGGACACCAAGGCGGCGCGTGCACTCCTTCGCGATCACCGTGATCGCGGTCATGGTGACGTTCGCCATCCGGGACGGCTTCCCCGACCCGTGGTCGGTAGTGGGCACTCTGGCCGCCGTCCTGCTCGTCGACCTGGTCGCCTGCTTGATCATCGGCCGCCGTGAACGGCGCAAGGCTCAGCAAGGTGCGGCTTGACATGCCGAAGCGACCGGTCCGCGGGACCACCGCCGGGCACTTCTGGACGGCGGCGATTGTTCTCGCCGCCGTGCTGACGACCGTCGTCCATTTCATCCCGATTGTGGTCGAGACCATCAGTGACCTGGTCAACGGGAACAGAGTCGGTCACGACTTCTGGGAGGTCGTGGGCGCCCTCTGGATGATCGTGGGTACGCCGGTCTTGGTGCTCGCGCTTCTCTGGCCGGAGAAGATGGTTCGGCCGACACCTCCCGGGCTGACCAGGGAGGAAGAACAGGAGGAGCGGCGCGCGTGGCTGGCCGACCTCCGCGAGCAAGGCGCACCCTGGCACCAGCTGCTGCTGCAACGCCTCAGCCTGACTTTCGTCGCGATCCCGGTCATGACCATGCGCAGGTTGATCCGTGGCAGCTCCGCCAAGCGCACAGCGCGGGACCGGGTGCACCTCTGGACGATCTCGTTCGCCAACAGTCTCCTGTACAACAACGAACTGCGTCATGCCTTCGGCACGTTCGGGGTGGCCGCGGTGCTGGCCGGCTTGGTGGTCGTCGATCGGCTGCTGTGCCGGCTTGTGGCCAGTCCGCGCCGGCGGGCGCGAGCGGCCCAGTCGGAGAAGCCGAAGCAGCCGGAGAAGCCGATGGCCAAGATTTACTGGCCCGCCTCGTAGAGGTCGCGCAATAGGGCGATCTCCGCGCCGTGGTGGATGAGTTCGTCGAGAATGTGGTGCACGAAGGCGCGCCGCGTCGAATCTCCGAACGGCCCGGCGATCCGGCCGATCGGCGCCGACAAGTCGCCGGTGTCGGCCAATGCCTTGCGCCACAACGCATACGCCTCAGCCAGTTCCGCCAGAGCGTCGGCCGCCGAGGTCGGTGAGCCGGTCGGCCGATCGGCCGGCACTGGCACGCCGAGCCAGGTGAAGTTGCGTTCCTCGGCGAGCATGTCTCGCACGTGCGTGATCCGCCAGACCATCGTGGTGACGCCCGGTTCCCAGAAGTACTCGTCGTCGGTCATGCCGTCGACGCGTTCACGCAGCCGGTTCCAGGCGTAGTCGGAGAATTCGAGCAGGTCCTCCCGTTCGGAACGCATCAGAACGCGAACCCGCCCGGCTTGCCGTTGCGGTCGGCCAGCAGTCCGGCGAGCGTGGCGATGGCGATCTCCGCGGGCAGGCGCGAACCGATGTTGAGCCCGATCGGCCGGTGCACGCGGGCGATCTCGTCCTCGGGCACGCCGAGCGCACGCAACGCGGGCACGTGCGGCGAATCGACCGAGGCCTTGCCCATCACCCCGATCCAGCGCGCCTTGGTGGCCAGCGCGTCGCGCAGCACCTCGCCGAGTTCGGGGCGGTGGTGGTCGGTGACGACGACGTCGGTGGTGTCGTCGAGGTCGGCCGGCATCGGCTTGCCCTGCGCCGGATCGACCACCACGGTCGTGAAGTGGGCGTCGGCGGCATAACGGACGAGGAACCCGGCGACGGGGGAGTCGAAGACGGCGACCAGCGTGCGCTCGGGCAGGTTGCCGGGCGTGGCGCCGTGGGCCACGTCGTCCGGGGACGGCTCGTGGTTTGTCATGGCCGAAGTCTGGCGCATGCGGGCCTCGTCGGCCACGATCATGGCCATGGTCCACGAAGTCCAGGCAGTCGTCGCCCGCGCCAAGGGCGAGCCCGTCGAGTTGACGACGATCCTCGTCCCCGATCCCGGCCCGGGCGAGGCGCTGGTCCGCGTCCAGTCCTGCGGGGTCTGCCACACCGACCTGCACTACCGCGACGGCGGGATCGGCGACGACTTCCCGTACCTGCTCGGCCACGAGGCCGCGGGCATCGTCGAGTCGGTTGGCGAGGGCGTGGACGACGTCGCGCCCGGGGACTTCGTGATCCTCAACTGGCGCGCGGTCTGCGGCAAGTGTCGCGCCTGCGCCAAGGGAAAGCCCTGGTACTGCTTCGACACGCACAACGCCACCCAGCCGATGACCCTGCCCGACGGCACCGTGCTCTCGCCCGCGCTGGGCATCGGCGCGTTCGCCGAGAAGACCCTCGTGGCCGCCGGCCAGTGCACCAAAGTGGACCCCGAGGCCTCGCCCGCGGCCGCCGGCCTGCTCGGCTGCGGCGTGATGGCCGGCATCGGCGCGGCGATCAACACCGGCGGGGTCACCCGGGGCGACAGCGTCGCGGTGATCGGCTGCGGCGGCGTCGGCGACGCGGCCATCGCGGGCGCCAAGCTCGCGGGCGCGAGCACGATCATCGCGATCGACGTCGCGGACCGGAAACTGGAGTTGGCCAAGGGAATCGGCGCCACGCACACGGTCAACGCCAACGAGGTCGACGTCGTCGAGGCGGTCCGTGAGCTCACCGGCGGCAACGGCGCCGACGTGGTGATCGAGGCGGTCGGCCGCCCGGAGACCTGGACGCAGGCGTTCTACGCACGCGACCTCGCGGGCACCGTCGTACTGGTCGGCGTCCCGACCCCGGAACTCACCGTCGAACTGCCGATGATCGACCTGTTCTCGCGCGGCGGCGCCCTCAAGTCGTCGTGGTACGGGGACTGCCTGCCTTCGCGCGACTTCCCCTACCTGGTCGACTTGTACCGCCAAGGCCGCCTTGACCTGGACGCGTTCGTCTCCGAGACGATCGGCGTCGGCGACGTCGAAGCGGCCTTCGAGAAGATGCACAAAGGCGAGGTCCTGCGCTCGGTTGTGATCTTCGAGTAAATAGGGCGACCCTCGGTAACGGGCCCGGAGCCGGGCGGTAGCGTTACGCCCGATGACCGCTCCGACCAGCCCAATTGATCCGGTCACCGACGCTGAAACTGGGCACGGCGACCAGTTCGACGGCCCGTCGGTCCGGTCGCCGCGCACGGCCCGCATCGCGATGCTCGCGGGCCTGCTCGGCCTGTTGTCGGCGATCTGCGCGATCGCCGTGCCTCTGCTGCCCGTGGTGCAGCAGACCTCCCGCATCGTCTGGCCCAACGCCGGTGACGTGCGCCCGGTCAACGCACCGCTGACCGCCTACTGGGCGCAGGACCTCGAGGTGACGGTGCCGTGCGCCACCGTGCACGCCATCGACGCCCACAGCGGCGAACGCTCCCTGCTGTTCGCGACGGTGCCGACGGAGCGCACCGTGTACGGCGCGGGCATGCAGGTCGACGTCGAGAACAACCGGCTGCGCGTGGTCAACCGGGGCGAGCAGGTCGCCGACCTGCTGCTGCCCGCGAACCGGTGCGACATCCACGTCTCGTCGACCTACGACCACACCGTGGTGACGGTCGGCGGCGCCGCGGTGGTGAAGAAGCAGGCCGACGTGCGGCCGCGGATCATCGGCATCTACTCCGGGGTCGCCCCCGGTGACCCGATCGACGGGCTCTCGGTGTCGATCGTGCCGGACACCCGCTACGAGTCGTACCCGACGCTGCTCAAGACCGGGGTCAGCATCATCGCGGTCCTGGCGTTGATCGGCAGCCTCTTCGCGTTGTCCCGCATGGACGCCAACTACGCGCGGCGGGCGCCGCGCTGGGCGCCGATCGGCTGGTGGCGGCCAACCTGGCGGGACGTGACGGTGGTCGCGGTGCTCGGCGCGTGGACCGTGATGGGTCCGGTGACCTCCGACGACGGCTACATCTTCACGATGGCCAGGGTCGAGGACACGGCCGGTTACCTGACCAACTACTACCGGTGGCTGGGTGTGGCCGAAGCGCCCTTCGGCTGGTACTACCACCTGTTCCAGGCGATGACGCACGTCAGCTCGTCGCCGGTGTGGATGCGGCTGCCCGCGTTCTTCCTCGGCGTGGTGAGCTGGCTGTTGATCAGCCGCGAGGTCATGCCGCGCCTGGGTACGCAGGTCCGGCGCAGCACGGCCGCCGGCTGGGCCGCCGCCGCCGTGCTGCTCGTGTGGTGGCTGCCCTACAACAATGGCCTGCGCCCGGAGCCGGTCGCCGCGGTCGGCTCGCTGCTCGCGCTGTGCGCCGTCGAGCGCGCCCTGGTGACCCGCCGGATGCTGCCGCTCTGCCTTGGCCTGCTGGCCGCCGCGCTCACCCTCGCCGCGACCCCGACCGGGTTGATCGCGATCGCACCGTTCCTCGTGGCCGCGCGGCCGCTGTGGCGGCTGGTGCGCCAGCGCGCCCGTGCCGACGGCTGGCAGCGGGTGCTCGGGCCGATGATGGGCGCCGGGTTCTTCGTGCTGGTCATCGTGTTCGCCGACCAGACGCTGGCGGGCGTGCAGGAGGCGACGCGGCTGCGCTCGGCCGTCGGCCCGAACCTGTCGTGGTTCGCCGAACCGGCCCGGTACCAACTGCTCTTCTCCAACACCCCCGACGGCTCGGTGGCCCGGCGCTTCCCGGTGCTGCTGCTGATCCTCTGCACGGTCACGTGCATGGTGTTCCTGTTGCGGCGCGGGCGGATTCCCGGCGCCGCGCTCGGGCCGAGCCGCAGGCTGATCGCGACCGTCGCGGTGACGTTCCCGCTGATGGCCCTGACACCGACGAAGTGGACCCACCACTTCGGCTCGTACGCACCGCTGGGTGCGGCGCTCGCGGCGCTGACGGCGTTGACGACCAGTGGCACCGTGCTGCGCTCGCGGCGCAACCGGTCGGCGTTCGTGGCCGCGTTGCTGGTGGTCGCCGCGATCGCGTTCACCGGACCGAACGCCTACTGGTACGTCTCGTCGTTCGGCGTGCCCTGGTACGACCGGTCGCCGTCGATCGCCGGGCTGCCGTGGAGCTCCTTCCTGGTGATGGGCGCCCTGGTGGCGATGGTGGTCGCGATCGTGGAGAACGTGCGCTCGGAGCGCCCGGGTGCACCACCGCCCCGGGTCGAACGGCGCAGCCGTGCCCTGCGGATGGCCGCCGCGCCGCTGACGGTGATCTGCGGTGCGATGGTCGTGTTCGAGTTCAGCAGCATGGCCACGGCCATCGTGGTGCAGAAGCACAACGACTCCTACAGCCTCGGTGCCGCCAACGCGAAGAGCGTGGTGGCCAGCGGCTGCAACCTGTCCGACTCGGTGATGGTCGAGCGCGAACCGGCGGACAGCATCCTGACCCCGCTGCCCTCGGCGCAGCAGCACACCGTGCCGCTGCCGCCGCAGCGCCCCGGCCCCGGTCTGCCGCCGGACAAGCTCTACGGCAACGACCAGGTGCAGGTCGGCTTCCACACCATGCCGGTCAGCGACGACGACGCCATCGACGAGCCGCCGCACGCGTTCACCCGGCGCGCGGTGCCGATGTGGAGCAGCTACCACGATCCTGCCGGTCCGACCGGCAAGCTGCGCACCGCCTGGTACGACCTGACCGCCGCGGACAAGACCCGCCAGCTGGTCGTGGCCGCGGCTCGCGACGCCAAGCTCGGTGACTCGCTCGCGGTGACCATCACCGCGGAGTTCGGCGTGCACACGCCGAAGGGCATGAAGGTCACCAAGACGCTGACCATGCCGCTGCCGCACCCGACGACCAGCGACGACCCGTGGTCCGACAGCCGCATCGACCTCGCGGGCCAGCTGCCCGACGCGATCGACTCCGTGCGCATCGTGGTCTCCGACTACGACCTGCACGACGAGGGCTGGATCGCGATCACCGCGCCGCGGTCGCCGGTCCTGACCACCCTGACCCAACAGGTCGGCGACGCGCCGGTGCTGATGGACTGGCCGGTCCCGTTCGTGTTCCCGTGCCTGAACCCGGTGAAGGTCCACGACGGCATCACCGACGTGCCGCAGTACCGGATCACCTCCGACCCGATCCTCCCGGGCGGCCAGTGGTCGTCGGCGCGGGCCGGTGGACCGGCAGGCATCATGGAGGAACTGGGCCACGAGCCGGAGATCCCGACGTTCCTGCAGGGCCAACCGGACCGCAAGTGGGGCCAGTTGCTCGCGGTGGACCCCTACGTGGACGGCGTCGCCCCGACGATCATCCGCGGCGAGGAAACCCAGTGGGGCTGGTACTCCCCGGGCCACGGCCCGAACATGGCCTCCGCACCGGCCTGACCGAACGGCGCCCGCGGCCCGGTCCGCTCGGCCAGTTCGGTCGGTCCAGGTGGCCCAGTCGGCTCGGTCAGCCCGGTCGGCCCGGTCAGCTCAGTCGAAGACGATGCCGCGGGCTTGGTGGTCGGGCCACGTCAGCTCGAGGACCCGGACCACGGCGGCCGGCGGGTTGTGCAGCACGAGCCGGGCCGGGGCGGTCAGCAACTCGGCCGCCCGGACCAGCGCCGCCACGGCGGCCGTGTCCACCGGGTCGGTGTCGTCGAAGGACGTCAGCTCGGCCAGGTCCAGGTGGACGTCGCCCCGGGCGTTGGTGCACAGCGTGGTCAGAACGCGTTCGAAGCGGGCTCGGGTGCACTCGTCGGCCACCGGCTCGGCGGGTCCCGGCCGCATCTGCGGACGGACGTGCGCCGGCCGCTGGGCGGCCCGACCGCGATCGACCGGCATCACGTGGGTCCCCTTCCCGCGGAATTGGCAAAGGCTAGCCAGCCGCACCGGTGCGGTGGCAGTGCCGTCAGGCCCTATCGTGATCGGTTGTGATGTCGTTGCAGCGTGCCCGTGACCTCGACCGATCCGACCCGCTCGGCGAACTGCGCGGGCAGTACGACATTCCTTCCGGGACGGTCTACCTGGACGGAAATTCCCTGGGCGCGCCGCTGCGCTCGATCCCCGGCCGGCTGGCCGAGGTGGTGTCCGGGCAGTGGGCGGGCCGGCTGATCCGGGCGTGGCCGGAGCATTGGTGGGACGCGCCGGTCCGCGTCGGTGAGCGGATCGCGCCGCTGGTCGGCGCCGCGCCCGGCCAGGTCGTGGTCGGGGACTCGACCACGGTGAACCTCTTCAAGTCGATCATCGCCGGGCTGCGGATCGGCGCCGGCCGGGGCCGATCCGAGCTGGCCGTGCTCGGCGACGCGTTCCCGACCGACCGCTACATCGCCGTGTCGGCCGCACGCATGATGGACAGTCCGATCACGACGGAGATCACCGAACGCACTGCCTTGGTCCTCGCCGGGCACGTCGACTACCGCACTGGGGTCATAGCCGACTTCGCCGCGATCACCGAGCAGGCCCACGACGCGGGCGCGGTGATCCTCTGGGACCTCTGCCACAGCGTCGGCGCGCTGCCGGTCGAGCTGGACGCACACGCGGTCGACCTGGCCGTCGGCTGCACCTACAAGTTCCTCAGCGGTGGACCTGGCGCACCCGCTTTCGTCTACGTGGCCTCGGCGTTGCAGGCCGACTACGACCAGCCGCTGACCGGCTGGACCGGGCACGCCGACCCGTTCGCGATGACCGAGGACTACCAGGCCGCCGAAGGCGTCGCCCGCGCGCGGGCCGGCACCCCGGACATGCTGTCGATGCTCGCCCTGGACGCGGCCCTCGACATCTGGGACCAGACGTCCATTGTGGATGCTCGGGCCAAGGCCCAGCAGCTCACCCAGTTCTTCGTGGACTGCGTCGAAGACCTGCCGGTCACCGTCCTCGCGCCGGATCCGGCCACCCGCGGCAACCAGGTGTCCCTGCGCCACCCCGACGCGAAGGACCTGATCGCCAGGCTCGCGGAGCAGGACATCCTGGGTGACTTCCGCACCCCGGACATCGCCCGGTTCGGTTTCCAGCCGCTCTACGTCAGCTTCGAGGACGCCTGGCGCGCCGCGTCCGCGTTGCGCGCGCTGCTGTCCACATAGGACGCGAGGTCGTACGGTGCGAACACACCGCGATCGGTCACGACCGCGCTGACGAACCGCGGCGGCGTCACGTCGAACGCCGGGTACCGCCCAGTCACCAGCGTCGACGCCGTGCGGGTGCCGAGGCAGTGCAGGACCTCGTCCCCGTCGCGTTCCTCGATCGGCACCGACGCGGCGGTCGGCGACTGCGGGTCCGGGCCGGACACCAGCGGGTAGAACGGCACGCCGAACGCGTGCGCGCACACCGCGATCGGCAGGGTGCCGACCTTGTTGACCACGTGCCCGTCCATGGTCACCCGGTCCGCGCCGGACAGGAACGCCGACACCTCGCCACCGGACAGGAAGTGCCCGGCCATGCCATCGGTGATCAACTCGGTCGGCACGCCCATCTCGGCGAGGCTCTCCGCGGTCAACCGCGCGCCCTGCAGGTACGGGCGGGTCTCGGTGCACAGCGCGCGAATCCGCTTGCCGTCCCGCTGCGCGGCCGCGACGGTCTCGGTCAGGTAGGTCTCGGCCCAGCAGTGGGTGAGGATCGTGTCGCCGTCGTGCAGCAGGGCCGCGGCCGCCGTGCCGAGCCGCCGCCAGCCCGCGTGGTGCCGCTCGATCAGCGCGGCCGCCGCCTGCTCCATCGAAGCGGCGTCGGGGTGCCGGCCGGCGAGCAACTCGGTGATCACGTCGCGGATGTGGTTGTTGGTGGGCCGCGTCGCGATCAGCCGCGCACCCGCGGCGGCCAGGAACTCGGGGCGGGCGGACTGCCGCGCGGCGAGCACCATGGCCGCGGCCGCGGCGTGCAACGGCCCGAGGCTCTGGGTGACCATCTGCTCGATGGCCACGGCGACTTCCTCGTAGGTCCGGCAGGTCACCCAGGTCCGCTGGAACGGGAAGACCCGGCGGTCGAGGATGCGGACGGCGTCGGGTTCCAGCAGCACGCTCTGCTCGACGAGCGAAGGGGCGGTCACCCCACCATTGTGCCGCCTGGCCTGTAGCCGCACGCAGAACGATCAGTCCACCTGGCTGCGCATGTCGACCATGTCCTCCAGGCCCTTCAGCGCGTTGATGACGAAATCGGCGATCGTCTCGACCCTCTTGTTCTCGTCGTAGCTCCTGAAAAGCACGACGAGCGCCTCCGTGCAGCCCTCGTCCTTCGTGACGTCCTCGAGGAACTTGAAGGGGCTGAACTGGTCGAGCACGAGGTCCTTGGCCGTGATCGCGCCGGAGAGCACATCCTTGACCGTCTTGGCCGCTTCCTTGGGGGCCACGCTGGTCTTGTTGATGTTGAGCATGATCGGCATGAAGTCGTCTATCTGCACGTGTGGGTCGTCGAGCGCCGCGAACCGCTGTTGGACGACCCCCTCGACCTTGCCGGACAGGAACGCTTCGGCCTCTTGCACCGTCATCGTCAGGTTCGTGTACTGGTCCTTGGCGGCTTCGACGGTCTGCCGGACGCCCTGGATCTCCTGCCGGACCGCTTCCTTGGCCGACGCGACCACTTCCGTGACCGCCTCCCGGAAGGTGTCCATGTAGGTGTTCTTGGCCCTGCTGATGGTTTCGATCTGCAGTGCGTCCTCGACCCAGGTCTTGTCCGGTTCCTCCGATGGCGTCGCCGCGGGTGAGGCCGCGCCGCCGACCAGGTCGTCCTCGACCCAGGTATTCTCCGGTTGTCCCGGCGAGGTCCCGGCCTCGTCGATGGGCTGGGCGGTCGTCTTGTCCTCGATCGGATCGTCTTGCTTGCGCCACTCGGTGTCCTTGCGCTTCTCGGCTTCGTTGAACGCGGCGATCTTCTGCAGCTCGGCGTCGCGCTGCTCGCGCTGTTCGGCCTCCTTCACCCGTCCCAGCGGGGTCGCGTGGACGCCGGGGTCCGAGAAGTCCGTGAGGTTCGGTTCGACCAGGTCGTCGCCGGCCGCCGCAGCCGCGCCCGAGAACCAGCCGGCGATGGCGCTGACCATCGCACTGAACGGGCTCGAACCGCCGCCGCTCGAGTCATCACTGCTCGAGACCGAGTAGTCGTCGCGAGAACTGTCCGAGCTGTCGGTGCTGCCCAGGTCCCACAAGTGCGACCGGTCGGATTCCCCGTTCTCCGCCTTCGGACTCTCGTCCGTCGGTTGCGGTTCCGAGCTCGGTTCCTGGGCAGCGGCAGGCGGTGGGGCCTCAGTTCGCCGTTCCTCTTCGAGCTGGTCGGTCATGAACTCGAACATGCCTTCCGACATCGCGCGCTCCTAATCAGTTCTGGGAGTGAGTCATCCGGCACACTCCTGGTGGTAGCCGGCCGGCAGGTGAGCACTGATCGTTCCTGGACGTTGAGTCCTGCT
>NZ_SNXZ01000001.1 GCF_004362825.1 Labedaea rhizosphaerae | reverse complement strand
CTTCGGATCATGCGTTCGACTGGGGACATCAGTCATGCCGGGCCCGGCGACCACAGCTCCTTGATCAGGAACCACGAAAAAGGTAACGGGGACACACCCCGCGGGAGTGTGGGACACACCCTGGGGGCTAGCCGGCGATCAAGCCCAGGCGTTCGGCTACCGCGCGGCCGTTGGCGCGCGTCGCGCCGTAGGAGGCGATGTAGCGGACGTTGTCGGGGCGCCAGATGGGCAAGCCCATCTCCACGACCGTCGTGTCCGGCCTGGCCGCGGCCAGGGCGGCGGCCAGCTCACGCTGCTCCGGGTGGCGGTGCGCGTCCCGCACGACCACCACCAGCGGGCGCTCGCCCGCCTTGGCCAGGATCTCCGCCACCGTGTCGGCGACCTTTGCCGCGCCCGCGTCGACCCGCAGCACGTCGTCATCCGGCACCCACGGCCCGAGGCCCCACGGCACCGGGCCCACCGCGATGTTGCCCGGCGCCTCCAACTCCACCACCAAGGGCGTCCCCAGCCCCTGGACGCCGTCGACGCCGGCCACCAGCAACGCGCGCCGCGCCACCGCGAGGCCCGTCGACCAATCCACTGTGGACACCGACGGCTCGGCCACCCACGACTGCATGTCCGCGACCCGGGCCGCGGCCTGCGCCAGGCGCTCCATCGGCAACCGGCCGTCCTCGACCGCACGCACGATCGCGGCCGCGGTGGCCGCCACCGACTCCGCGTGCTCGCGCGGGCCGAGGCAGAGCAGGTCGGCGCCCGCGATGAGGGCCCGTACGGCGGCCTCGGGGATGCCGATCACGCCGCTCGCGCCCCGCATGTCCAGCGCGTCGGTGACGATCACGCCGTCGTAGCCGAGCTTGTCGCGCAACAGCCCGGTGATGGCGGCCCGGGACAGGGTAGCGGGCTCGCCGCCGGTGACCGCTGGAACGTTCAAATGGGCAATCATGACCGCCTTGGTGCCCACCGCGATCGCCGCCTTGAACGGCACGAGCTCGCGCCGGTCGAGCAGGTCGAGGTCCGCGTCGACGGTCGGCAGTTCCAGGTGCGAGTCGGCGACGGTGGCGCCGTGACCCGGGAAGTGCTTGGCGCACGCGGCGATCCCGGAGGACTGCAGGCCGGTCACCGCGGCCGCGGCGTGCCGGCCGACCAGCTCGGGGTCCGCGCCGAACGAGCGCGTCCCGATGATCGGGTTGTCGTCCGCGGTGTTCACGTCGACGGTCGGCGCGAAGTTCAGCGTCACGCCGACCTGGGCCAGCTCGGCGCCCATCGACCGGTAGACGTTGGCGGTCAGTTCCACGTCGTCGACGGCCCCCAGCGCGGCGTTGCCCGGGTACGGGCTGCCGGTCAGGTGCGCGAGGCGGGTGACGTCGCCGCCCTCCTCGTCGATGGTGATCACCGGCACCGACACCGAACGCAGCTGCTCGGTCAGCGCCGACAACGACTCGGTGTCCGGCACGTTGCCGTTGATGGCGAACAGGGTCACGCCGCCCAGACCCGCGTCCAATTCGGACAGTACCCAGTCGGGTGCGGTCGACCCCTCGAACCCGGGCAGCAGGGTGGCCCGCGCCAGCCGCTCCAGCTCGCTCATCCCTTCACCGCCCCGGAGGTCAGCCCGGACACCATCCGGCGCTGGACGAACAGGAAGAACGCGATGACCGGCAAGGTCAGCAACGTCGAAGCAGCCATGATCGATCCCCATTCGTTGCCGCTGCGTCCGAAGAAGTACTGCAGCATGATCGGCAGGGTGTACTTGGTCTGGTCGTCGAGGAACGTGTAGGCGAAGATGAACTCGTTCCACGCGGTGATGAACGAGAAGATGCTCGTGGCCACGAGTCCCGGCGCCACAAGGGGAAGCAGCACGCTGAAGAACGTCCGGATCGAGCCCGCCCCGTCGATGGCCGCGGCCTCTTCCAACTCCTTGGGCACCGCGGCGACGAACCCGCGCAGCATCCAGATCGAGAACGGCAGCGCGAAGCCGACGTACACCACGATCAGCCCGGCCAGGCTGTCGATCATCCCCAGGTGCTTGACGTCCAGGAACAGCGGGATCACCAGCGCCTCGGCCGGCACCATCTGCACGACGAGCAGCATGATCAGGAACGTGGTGCGGAACCGGAACCGGTAGCGCGCCACCGCCGTCGCGGCCAGCAGCGCCAGGAACCCGGAGATCAGCACGGTCACGATCGCCAGCAGCACGCTGTTGCGCAGGTAGGTCCAGAACGACACGTCCGCGATGCCGCCGTTGAGCACGAAGTCGAAGTGCTCGACGGTCGGGTGGAACGGCACCGGGTGCGGGGTGACGCTGAAGATCTCGTCGTTCGGCTTGAACGCCGTGGACACCATCCACAGCACCGGGAACACCGCGCCGATGAACACGATGACGCCGGCCGCGTTCAGCGAGAAGCGCCGGAAGAAGCTCGGGTTCATGCGGTTTCCCCCTGCCGCACCATGTAACGGACATAGACCGCGGTGACCACGAGCAGGATCACCGTCAGCACCGCGGAGATCGCTGAGCCCACCCCCAGCTTGGGGCTCAGGGACCCGAAGGCCTCGGAGTACGCGTAGAGGGACAGGTTGAACGCGTCGCGGTTCGCGAGCCCGGACATGATGAACAGCTGGGTGAACACCTTGAAGTCCCAGATGATCGACAGCACCAGCAGCACCATGAAGATGGGGCGCAGCAACGGGAACGTCACGCTCCAGAAGGTCCGCCACGGGCTGGAACCGTCCACTTTGGCCGCCTCGTACAGCTCCCCCGGCACGCTGCGCAGCCCTGCCAGCACGGAGACCGCGACGAACGGGAAGGACTGCCACACGACGCAGATCGTCAGCACCGTGTAGGTCGAGAGCGGCGTGCCGAACCAGTTGTAGTCCAGCCAGCCGCCGCCGACCAGCCAGTCGGGCAGTCGGTCCAACACCCAGTTGACGAGCCCACCGGTGGTGCCGAACAGCCAGGTGAAGATGATCGCGGCGGTGATCGGTGGGGTGGCCCACGCGATCATCACGCCACCGGCGACGAACGTCGACATCCGCTTGCCGAGCCGGTTGAGCAGCAGCCCGACCAGCGTGCCGACCAGCATCGTCGCGCCGACGGCGACAACCGCGAAGTACAGGGTGTGCTGCAGGCTGAGCCAGAACTCGTCGTCGGCGAAAATGGTGGTGAAGTTCTGGGTGCCCACGTTCTCCGCGGGCTCGCCGCGCAGCTGGCGGGTGCCGACCTTCTGGAAGGCCATGATGCCGATCTGGATCATCGGCCAGAACAGCAGCAGCCCGATGACCGCGAGCGTGGGCAGGATCAGCAGGTAGGGCCCGAACTTGAGCTTCGGCCACTTCCTGCGCGACGGTGTCGGTGGTGCCGGGGTGGCCGGTGCGCCGCGCACCAGCGTGGCCGTGTCGGCCATGGCTCGCCTCCGGATCGACGGTGGGTCCTCGCGGGGTGCGCCGGCAGCGGCCGGCACACCCCGCGAGAGATCAGCTCGCGTTGAGGAGTTCGTTGGCCTGCTCGTTGGCCTTCTTGAGCACCTCAGCGGCGGATTGCCCCTGCATGATGGACTTGACCGCGTTCGGCAGCACCTTCTTGGACTGCTCGAACTCCGCCCAGCCCGCGCTGGTCGGGGTGAACTTGACCCCGGCCGCGGTGGCCTGCGCGAACGCGCCCATCAGCGGGTCCTTGGTGTACTTGTCGCTCTTGAGCACGTCGTCGAACTGCGGCAGGAACTTCAGCGTGTCGGCGAACTGTGCCGCGTTCTTCTTGCTGTTCAACACGGTGATGTAGTCGAACGCGACCTGCTTGTTCTTGCTGGCGTTCCACACGGCGAGGTCCGAACCACCGGAGAACACCGGGGCGAGGCCGCCGGTCTTGCCGGGAATCGGGAAGGTGCCCCACTTGGTGGAGTTCGCCTTGCTGATCTTCTCCAGCTGCGGGTACGCCCAGCTGCCGTCGATGTACATGCCGAGCTGGCCGAGCGCGAAGTCCTGCTGCGGGCCCTGCAGCTCGTTCTTGCCGATGTACTTGGTCGGCGCGACCTTGGACTGGGTGACCAGGCCGGTGTAGTAGTTCACGGCGTCGAGGGCTTGGGGCTGGTCGAGCTTGCCGACCCACTTCTCGCCGTCCTTGACCGCGACGTCACCGCCGTCGGCCCAGATGAAGCTGACCAGCGCGTTGGTCTGGTCGCTCGGCGCGCCGATGCCGGGGATGTGCTTGGCCTGCTGGATCTTCTGCGCGGCCGCGGTCAGCTGGTCCCACGTGGTCGGGATCTGGATGCCCAGCTCCTGGAACCAGTCCTTGCGGTACCAGATGCCGCGAACGCCGCCGTACCACGGCACGGCGTAGGTCTTGCCGTTCGACTGGTCGTTGGCCAGCGCGCCCTTGTTGAGGTCCTTGCCCTCGGGCCAAGCGTTCACCATGTCGGTGATGTCGGCGAAGTCCTCGAGCGCGATGTGCGACTGGACGTCGGTGTTGCCGACCTCGGTGACGTCGGGGCCCTCGCCGCCGGCGGAAGCCTTCTGGAAGGTGGTCGCCACGTCCGGCCACGGCACGTACTTGATGACCACGTCGGTCTTCGGGTGCTTCTGCTTGAACTCCTTCTCGACCCCGTCGAGGAAGGCGGTCTGCTCCGGGCTGCCCGAACCCATCTGCCAGACGGTCAGGGTGGCCGGGTCCGGTGCCGGCGCGGCGCTGGAGCCCTTGCCTGCGCTGCCGCCGTCATCGCTGCCGCACGCCGTGACGGCGAGCGCGATCGCGGCCCCGAGGGCGGCGATTCTGGTGAACCTCACGAGCTTCACTGCGGGAACTCCCTTTCGACAACGCTGTCTCTGCGTGCTCAATGCCTCGTGTTGTGATCGTGGTGCGCGCCTGGGCGGCTCGGCGGCCCTAAAGTCCAAGCCATGCCCAACCAGCCCCTCGACCCGGTCCCGCGTCGATCCCTCCGGTAAACTAACAGGAAACTTTCCTGTTTAAAACAGCCCGTTAGCAGACCGAGATCGGAACCCCACCATGGCGCAGCGTCCTGGAACGCCCAAGCTCCTGCGCGAGCTGAACAACCGCGCGGCGCTGGAGCTGCTGATCAGCGCGGGTCCGCTGACCCGGACGCAGATCGGCGAGCGGACCGGGCTGTCCAAGGTGACCGCTTCGCAACTGCTGTCCAGGCTGGAGGAACGCGGGCTGGTCGAGGTGGTCGGCGCGCAGGCCGGCGGGCGCGGACCGAACGCCGCGCTGTACGGGGTGGTGCCGGCCAGCGCCTACGTCGCGGGCCTGGAAGTGGGGCCGCGCTCGGTGACCGCGGCGGTCACCGACATCACCGGCGACGTGGTCGGCGAGGCCACGGTGACCGACACGACGAACCCGGTCGGCGTCGTGCACGCGGCCGTGACCGAGGCGTGCGAAGCCGCGGCGATCCCGGTGTCGCGGCTCTCCGAGGTCGTCATCGGGACGCCGGGCGTGGTCGACCCGCGCTCGGGCGACGTGCAGTTCGTGTTCGACCTGCCGCACTGGCACGACGGCGTGCTGGACCGGCTGACCCAGGACCTGCAGCGCCCGGTGGTGATCGAGAACGACGTCAACCTGGTCGCGGTGGCCGAGCGGGAGTTCGGCATCGCCGGGGACGCCGACGACTTCGCGTTGATCTGGATGGGCCGTGGCATCGGCCTCGCCGTGGTGCTGCGGGGTCAGCTGCACCGCGGCGCGTCCGGCGCGGCGGGCGAGATCGGCTACCTGCCGGTGCCCGGCGTGCCGCTGCCCGACGAGGTCGGCGAGTCCGAGTCGTGGGGCCAGCCCGCGCTCGCCGGCGGTTTCGGATCGTTGATCGGCGCGGACGCGGTGCTGGAACTGGCGGGCAAGCACGGCTGGCACGCGGACACGGCGGTGCAGTGCGTTGCCGAGGCCAGCGCCGACATCGAGGGCGGGGCCGCGTTCCTCGGCGACCTCGCGACCCGGATCTCCTACGGTGTCGCGTCGGTCAACATCGTGCTGGACCCCTCGCTGCTGGTCATCGCCGGCCCGCTCGGCCGGGCCGGCGGCTCGCGGCTGGCCGAACTCGTCCAGCGGGAGGTCGGGCGGATCTGCCCCACCCAGCCGCGGGTCGCGGTGACCGAAGTGGACGGCAACCCCGTGCTGCGGGGTGCGCTGTCGGCGGCGCTGGAGCGGGCGCGAGAAGCCGTGTTCTCGTCAACCACCGAGGCCTGAGCGGGTTTTCAAGGTCAGCTCATAGGGCGCGAAACCATTGCGCTGGTAGAAATCGATGGCGCCCGCGTTGGCCGCGAATGCGGTCACCTGCGCCTCGGTCGCATTCTTCGCGTTCGCCCATTTCATGAATTCCGCGATGAGCCCGGAGCCGACGCCCGCCCGTCGCGCGTGCTCGGCGACCCGCATGCTCACCAGCGTGGCGATGACCTCGCCCGGCCGCATCCGGTGCCCGCCGACCTGGCCGACCAGGTGCCCGGCCGGTCCGTTCTCGGTGGATGCCAAGAGGCACAAGGAATTCTCGTCTCCGAGCAGGCCGGTGTAGTAGGCACGGCCCTCGCGTTCGGGCCAGTCGAGATCCCACGCCGTGTCGTGCGTGCCGGCGTCCTCGACGAACAACCCGGCCACCGAGCCGAGGAAGCCGTCCAGAGAATCCGGGGTGACGCGATCAATCGTCAATGTCATGCGCGAAACGCTAGCGTGGCCGATAAATCATGTAAATCACCACAATTAACGACAAGTCATCCGCGTGGTAGTGTCGAACATGTGATCGAGACGGCCAGGGTGACCAAGCAGCCGCGGCCACTGCTGGTGCGGCGCGTCCCCGACGAACTGCCCGCACTGCAGCAGGGCTGGGCCGAGTTCGAGGAGCTGGTCGGCCTGCGCGGGCGCAAGTTCTACGGGCTCGTGGACGTCGCCGCCAACGAGTACCTCCTGGCCACGGTCCCCCGCGACGACGACCCAGCGGACGCCTGGGGCCTGGCGCGCTTCGAGCTGCCCGGCGGCGACTACCTGCGCACGGTGTTGCGTGGCGAGCCGCCGGAGCTGTACTCCCGCATCGGCCCTGCGATGCAGGAGCTCGAGTCACTGACCACTGTGGACAAAGAGCGGTACCTGGTGGAGTTCTACAAGCGCCACAACGAAATCGAGCTCTGGGTGCCGGTTCACGGATCAGCCTGAGCCGCCAGCGCGTCGCCGAGCGGCGTGCGCCGGTAGAGCACCGACCGCCCGGTCCGGGCCCGGTCGACCAGCCGCGCGTCGCGCAGGACGGCGAGGTGGTCGCCGACCGCGCCGACGGCCATGCCCATGCTGCGCGCGAGTTGCGTCGTGCTCGCGGGTTCGGCGAGCGCCACGAGGATGCGCGCGCGTGCCGACCCCAGCAGCGCGCCGATGGCCCCCGGCTCGGATCCGGTCGCCCACAACGCGGAGATCCCCCGAGCCGGGTAGATCAACGCCCGCGGCCACGGGTCCTCGTTGAAGATCGCGACCCCCGGCCACACGAACACCGACGGCACCAGCAGCAACCCGGCGCCCCCGAGTTCGGTGGTGACATCGGCGCCCGGAGCCCGGCGCCGCACCTCGATCGCACCGCCACGCCAGCGCACCATCTTGTGCAGGCCGTCGAGCGCGCCGCCCCAGCCGGTCCGGCCGAGCTCGCCCGCGCGGTGCACGACATCGCGTTCGCAGATCGCCCGCAGCTGCGGCCAGTCGGCGGCGAGCAAGCCGTGCCAGGCGGCTTCCAGGGCGTCGGCGAGCAACGGGACCGGCCGCGGGCCACGCAACCGGTCGAGCACGTGGTCCGGCACGTCGTCCGGCACCGGGCCGGCGAGGGTCAGCTGCGCGTCGATCACCGCCCGAGCCACCTCGGCAGGTGTCGCGCGGACCGCCGCGAGGTCCTGCTCGATCGTCTGCGCCAGCCCTTGCGGTGGCGGCGCCAGGATCGAGGCACCCGAGTAGCGCGATTCCAGCGCGAGCACGAGGTCCAGGTTCGCCTCCGCACGCAGGCGTGTGAACTCGGGTCGCAACCGGGCGGCCCACGCGGGCGGCAGCCGCGAGCCCATGCCGGCGAGGGTGCGGAGCAGGCTCACCAACTCGAACAACGGCGAAACGGCGAACCTCGTCCGGGCCAGGTCCTCGGGCTCCGTCGCGAACCGCCACACGCCGCCGAGCCTACGTCCGAGAGAGGGCTTCGATCCTGGACCACCTTCCGGGCGTAGCTCACCCAACGTGTCCTGTGGCTGCGCCGGCGCTGGCTGCCCGCGCTGCTCTGTTACAGCAGACGGGCGACACGCCCAAATCCGGGCAAGATCCCGGGCGTGTCCACCCGATCGAGTGACCAGCGCGAATGAGCTCGGGAACCACAGTAGCCGACGGATCAGGTTACGCCACAGGGCGAAACAATCGCCTCGGCCGGCTGCCGCCGTGAGGGTGACGGCATGAGTTCCGGTGTGCGTTCTCGCGGCTACCTGCGGGTGCTCGCCGAGCCTCGGTTCCGGGTGTTGTTCGGCAGCACCGTCCTGTCCATCGCCGCGCAGACGTTGCGGATCCTCGCCCTGTCGGTGCTGGTGTTCGCGGCGACGGGGTCCGCCTTGCTCGCGGCGCTGGCGTTCGGGAGCGGCTTCTTGCCGCAGGTGTTCGGGGCGGCGTTGCTCGGGTCGCTGGCCGACCGGGTGCGGCCGCGGCCGTTGATCGCGGTCGGCAACCTGTTCGAGTGCGTGACCGGCCTGGCCCTCGCGCTCGGCCACCTGCCGGTCTGGGGTGATCTGCTGCTCGTCGCTATCGGCGCGGTGGTGACGCCGGTGTGCCTCGGCGGATCCGGGCGGCTGGTCGCCGAGGTCCTCACCGGCGACGACTACGTGCTCGGCCGGTCGCTGAACAGCATGGCCGCCTCGGCCGCGCAGCTCGCCGGTCTCGCGGGCGGCGGGCTCGCGATCGGCGTGCTCGGCGCGCAGGGCGCGCTGCTCATCTCCGCAGGCGCCTACTTCGTCGCCACCGCGTGGGTGCGGTTCGGCCTGCCCGACCTGCCGAAGCCCGCACCGGCCGACGGCTCGCTCGTGCGGCACAGCATCGCGGGCCACCGGGCGTTGCTCGCCGACCCGGTCATCCGCGCGCTGCTGCTCGCCCAGTGGCTGCCGCCCGCCTTGGTGACCGGTGCCGAAAGCCTGCTGGTGCCCTACGCGGCAGGGCGCGGGTATCCGGCGTCGGCCGGCGGTCTGCTGCTCGCGTGCCTGCCGGTCGGGATGCTCGTCGGTGACGTGGTCGCCGCGCGGTTGCTGGCCCCGGCCACCCGCGAACGCCTGCTGGTCGCCTTCGTCGTGTTGCTCGGCGCGCCGCTGGTGTTGCTGGCCGCGCCGCTGCCGCCGACCATCGCAGGCGTGGCCCTGGTCTGCTCGGGTGCGGGCTTCGCCTACGGCCTGTCGGTGCAGCGCCGGTTCCGCGACGCCGTGCCCCCGGACCGCCGCGGTCAGGCCTTCGGGCTGCTCAGCACGGGCCTGATGACCTGCCAGGGCCTCGGTCCGGCCCTGTGCGGCGGACTGTCCACAGTGGTCGCGGCGCCGGTCCTGATCGCCGCCGCGGGCGTCGCGACCGTCCTCATGGGACTGACGATGAGACGGCTGGCTACCAGCTCGGCTTCATGAACGACTCCGATGGCTCGTCCTCGCGTGAAGCCGAAGCCGAAGGTGCAGGCGGCGGCGCGTCGTGGTCCAGCACCAAGCGGATCGAAACGTCCCTGACGGCCTGCCGATCCTGATCGCCGCCGCGGGCGCCGCGACCGTCCTCATGGGACTGACGATGAGGCGGCTGGCTACCAGCTCGGTTTCATGAACGACTCCGGTGGCTCATCCTCGCGTGCGGGTGAAGACGAAGGCGCCGGTGCGTCGTGGTCCGGCACCAAGCGGATCGAACCGTCCGCGACGGCCTGGTGGAAACGTTCCAAGGCTGCCTGCCGCGCCGCGGCGACCACCGGCAGGTCATCGGCCGCACCAGAAGCGATCGCCTCGTAAGTGGTCTCACCGGCCCGCACCGCACGCCCGAGCCGGATCAGCTCGGGCGGCGCCGTGCCGGATTCGGCGGCCGCGCGCAGGCGCTGCACGCGTTCCGCCTCGTCCACCGGATCGACCCGCAGTTCCTCCGGATCTGGTTGGGGCAGCTGGGACAGCCGCTCCCGCATGGTCGCGACCTCGGCGCGCGACTCCTCGAAGCGGCGCACGGCGGCGACGGCGTGCTCGGGGAGATCGGGCAGGTCCGGGTAGTCGGGGTGGCTCATCTGCTGTCCGCCTTCGGGTCCGCGGGGAGGTGGTACTGGTCGGTGGGCACGTCGACGAAGCCGTGTGGGTCGGCCAGTTCGACCAGATCGCCGGCCAGTTCGGCCTTGTCCTTGACCTCGGTGATGACCTTGTCCACGTCTTCCTTGATCTTGTTCGCCTCGTCGATCGGCTTCTTCAGGGCGTCGATCAGGTTCTTGACGTCGTCGATCAGCTTGCGCAGCGCGTTCATCAAGTTGCGCGCCCAGGTGAACAGCTCTTGGTTGCCACACAAGTACTCCGCAGCCTTGCGGTAGGCCTTGTCCGCCGAGCCGGTGAACATGTTCCAGAAGCCGTCCCAGAAGTCCGGGAGCATCGACTTGACCTTCTTGACCACGTCGTTGAGCGTCGAGATCAGCTCGCCGGCGACCTTCTTCACCTCGTCGGCGGTCTTCGCGTAGATCCGTCCGACGACGCGGTTCAGCGCGGCTTCCTCGTCGACCGCGCGGTAGAGCTTGGTCACCAAGTCCATGCATGCCTGCGCGGCGGCACCGTCCCACTGCTGGTCGAGGGTCTTCAACCCGGTCGCGATCGTCGACGACACGGTGGTGGCCGCGTTGCCCGCGTTGGTCAGGCCTTGGCCCGCCTTGGCCAGGTCGCTCCAGTCGCCGGTGAGGTCGACGATCAGCTCGCGGTGCACCTGCCAGCCGAGCAGGTCGCTGATGAAGAAGTCGATGTCCTTGACGTCCTTGCCGAACTGCTCGAACATCGCCGGCCAGTCGATCTCGGCGTCGGGCTCCTTGAGCTCCGGATTGCTTTCCGGGAACGGAAAGGCGGCGTAGTCCTCGGCGTTGTACCAGCTGCCGTCGTCCATCCGGTGGGTGTTTTCCTTCTCCTTCTCCAGGTACACCCACGTGGCGTGCTGCAGTTCGTTCGCGGTGCCGTAGCCGACGCCCATCAGGTTGGTCAGCCGGTTGTGCAACGCGTCCGCGTAGCCGTCGACTGGGCCCTTGAGCTGCGACATCAAGCCTTTGTAGCCGTCGGTGGACTTGCACGAGTTGTCGACGTAGCTGCGCATGAAGTGCAGGTTGCCGTTGTCGCCGCCGTTGGTCTCGTGGAACAGCATCGCGCCGTAGCCGTAGAGGTAGTGCGCGTCGACCCGGAACTTCTCGGCCATGAACTGCTCCTCGTGCTCAGGCAGGCGCCTCGGCGTCGCCAGGCAAACGGTATTGCTCGTGCGGCGCGTTGACGAACTCGTGCGGATCCGCCAGGTCGTCGACGTCCGCCTCGATCGCCAGCACCTTCGTGGACTTCTCGACCGCGCCGTTGACGATGTCGAAAGATTCTTGGACGTGCTTCACGCCGGGAACGACGTTCGCCGCTGCCTTGACGGGATCCTGGAGCGCGTCGAGCAGGCGCCGCGTGTCGTCGAGCAGGACGCGCACGTTCTGCAGCAAGGTCCGCAGGCCGTCGAACAGGTGCTTGTTCTGGTCGACGAGGTCGTAGGCCTCGCACACGCACGAACCGAAGGGCCAGGGCACTTCCCAATAGTCGGCCAGGATGTCCTTGAGCTTCTGGATCAGGCCGTCGAGCGTGCTGATGATCTTTCCGGCGACCTTCTTGATCTCGTCGGCGACGTACATGTAGATCCGCCCGACGGTCCGGTTGATCGGCGCCTCTTCCTGGATCCCTTCGTGGAACCGGGTCAGCAGCGCCAACGCCGACTGCGCGCTGGCGCCGTCCCAGTGCTGGTCGAGGATGACCAGGTTGGTCTTGATGTTCGCCGACACGGTGTCCGCCGCGTCACCGATCGCGATCAGCGCGTGCCCGGCGTTGGCCAGCGCGGTCCAGTCGCCGGTGATGTCCACGATCAGCTCGCGGTGCACCTGCCAGCCCAGGCGGTCGCTGACGAACCAGTCGACGTCCTTGAGGTCCTTGCCGAACTCGTCGAACATCGCCGGCCAGTCGATGGAGACGGTCGGCTTGCCCAGCTTCGGGTGCGTTGCCGGGAAGGGCTCCGCGGCGGCGTCCGGCGCGTTGTCGTAGCTGCCGTCGTGCAGGCGCTTGGAGTTCTCGGCCTCCTTGTGCACGTACACCCAGGTGGCGTGCTGCAACTCGTTCGCCGTGCCCCAGCCGACGGCCGCCATGTCGTCCAGCCGGTTGTGCAGCGAGTTCGCGTACCGGGACACGGCGCCCTTGATCACGGACATCAGGCCCGTGTACTTGTCCGTCGCCATGCAGTGGCGGCGCGCGTGGTCACGCATCCGGCACAAGCTGCTTTGGTTGTCACGCTTGGTTTCCGCGAACAGCATGTCGCCGAACCCGTACAGGTAGTGCGGGTCGACGTAGAAACCCTCGCCCATCGTGAATGCCTCCCCCAGTGTCGGCCTTCACAAAAGGGACGCACCAGGCAGGGCGAGGGTTCCTGTCGATCAAGCGTCGATGGTGCGCATCCCCGCTTCGGTGTAGCGGCCACCGGCCACGCCGTCGCGCGGGACGGCCGCCTCGATCGCGGCGAGGTCCTCGGCGCTCAGGTCGAGCGTGGCCGCGGCCGCGTTGGACTCCAGGTACTTGCGCCGCTTGGTGCCCGGGATCGGCACGACGTCCTCGCCCCGGGCCTGCACCCACGCGAGCGCGAGCTGGCTCGCGGTCACGCCGCGGGCCTCGGCGAGCTTGGTCAGGGCGTCCACCATCGCGAGGTTGTGGTCGAGGTTCGCCACCCGCGGGTGCCCGGCCCGGAAGTCGTCGGAGCCGAAGTCCGACGCCGAGCGGTAGCGGCCGGTCAGCAAGCCGCGGCCCAGCGGGGAGTACGGCACGATCCCGATGCCGAGCTCGCGGCAGACGGGGGCGATCTCGTCCTCGATGTCCCGCGTCCACAGCGACCACTCGGTCTGCAGCGCGGTGATCGGGTGCACGGCGTGCGCCCGGCGGATGGTCTGCGCGCTCGCCTCCGACAGCCCGAGGTGGCGGACCTTGCCCGCCTCGACCAGTTCCGCCATCGCGCCGACGGTCTCCTCGATCGACGTCTTCGGGTCGACGCGGTGCTGGTAGTACAGGTCGATGTGGTCCACGCCGAGCCGGCGCAGCGACGCGTCGCAGGCCTGGCGCACGTAGGCCGCGTCGCCGCGGATGCCACGCTCGTCGGAGTCCTTGCTGCGGACGTTGCCGAACTTGGTGGCCAGCACGACCTGGTCACGCCGGTCGTGGATGGCCTTGCCGACCAGCACCTCGTTGTCGCCGATGCCGTACATGTCGGCGGTGTCGAAGAAGGTGACGCCGAGCTCGATGGCCCGGTGGATGGTGGCGATCGACTCGTCGTCGTCGCGATCGCCGTAGAACTCGCTCATGCCCATGCAGCCGAGGCCCTGGGCGCTGACTTCGAGGGCGGCGAGCTTGCGGGTGGGGATGGTCATGACGCTGCTTCCTGCGGTGCGGCGAGCAGACCGGCCATGTCCTTCTCGATCTGCTCGTAGTTCGTGATCTTGTAGTTGAGGACGTCCAGCGAGCCCTGCAGCTCGGCGATGCGCTCCAGGACGTCGCGGCGCTGCTCGACGAGGATCTGCTTGCGCCGCGACGCGGTGGCCGGGCCGCCACGGCGCAGCTTCGCGTACTCGCGCATGAGCCGGATGGGCATGCCGGTGGTGCGCAGCTTGGTCAGGAAGCCCAGCCAGCCGATGTCGTCCTCGCTGTAGGTGCGGCGGCCGCCGGTGTCGCGGGCGGGTGGGTCGATCAGCTCGATGCGCTCGTAGTACCGCAGCGTGTCGATCGAGAGCCCGGTGCGCCGGGCCGCTTCGGCGATCGAATAAGTCACGCCTCCGACCGTAGGAGCTGGAGTGCACTCCAGGTCAAATCAGATCGGGTTTTTTCGCGTCGCGCCGGGGTCCGCTGGCCGGTCCGCCAGCCGTCCGCGGCCCGATTCGCCGCGCTCGTTTTCTCGCGCGCGCGTTGGCAGGCCCCACCCGTCCCGGGGGCACCCCCTCAGCCAGTCTATCGGTTTGACCTGCGGAAATGGGGGTGATGGCGGGATCTGTGGACAACCGCCCGGCTGTGGAAAACTCCGCGCCAGACGGCGCAGTCCTGTCTCAAACGGCGCCGTATTGGCGGTCACCGGCGTCACCGAGGCCGGGGACGATGAAGCCCGAGTCGTTCAGGCGTTCGTCGATGCTGGCGGTGACCAGGCGGACCGGCAGGCCGGACTTCTCGAGGTGCTCGATGCCCTCGGGGGCGGCGAGCGCGCAGATCGCGGTCACGTCGGTCGCGCCACGGCCGGTGAGCAGGCGGATCGTGTACTCCATCGAGCCGCCGGTGGCCAGCATCGGGTCGAGCACGAAGACCGGCCGCCCGGCCAGCGTCTCGGGCAGCGACTCCATGTACGGCGTCGGCTTGAGCGTCTCCTCGTCGCGGGCCAGGCCCACGAAACCCATCTGGGCATCGGGGATCAGCTTGTGCGCCTGGTCGGCCATGCCGAGCCCGGCCCGCAGCACCGGCACCAGCAGCGGCGGGTTGGCCAGCCAGTAGCCCTCCGTGCGGGCGACGGGGGTGTGCAGCCGCTCGGTGCGCACCGGCGCGGTCCGCATGGCCTCGTACACGAGCATCACGGTGAGCTCGTGCAACGCGGCGCGGAAGGTCGCGTTGTCGGTGCGGGCGTCCCGCATGACGGTCAGCCGGGCCTTGACGAGCGGGTGATCGACCGCGAGGACGTCCATGGCGCGACACGCTACCGGTCAGGCCACGCCGCGAAACCGCTCGTGCGCGGCTTGCCTGCTCATGCCGAGCTTCTCCCCGATGTCGGCCCACGACGCCCCGCCGGCGCGGGCCGCGGCGACGGCGTCGCGCAGCAACGCCCCGTGCCAGCCGTCGATGTCGGCGAGCAGGCTGAGCGCGGCGGGCGGGCTGGTGCGGATCAGCTCGGTGATCTGCTCGCGCAGGATCGTGGCCTTGGTGACCAGCCAGTCCGGCGGCCGCAGTTCGTTCTCCAGCAACGCGTGGCGCGCCCACCGCTCCCGCGCGGCCGAGCGGCCCGCGTCGTCGGCGCCGAACCAGCGCACGTCGCGCCAGCCGCAGTCGCACACGGGCAGGCACATGGTGTTGTCGGGCTCGCCCGCCAGTTCGTACGACCCGCGGTGGGCGCCGATCTCGTCGATCATCTCCAGCACAGGCGTCAAGATACCTTGACTGTCAAGGATGCTTGACAGCAGGGGCTACAGTCCAGCAATGGCTGGCGAACCGACCTACATCGAACTCGGCGTGCCCGACCGCGACACGGCGAAGGCCTTCTACGGCGCCTTGTTCGGCTGGCAGCTCACCGGACCCGGGCAAGCCGACACCGCGGGCTTGTCGATCGGCTTCCACGGCGGCGACCCCTCGGCCCTGTTCGAGGTCTTCTTCGCCGTCGACGACCTCGACGCGAGCCTGGCGCGCGTCCGCGAGCTGGGTGGCCAGGTGCACGGCGAGCTCCACGACAGCCCCGGCTTCGGCCGCTGGGCCGAGTGCGCCGATGACCAGGGCGTCCGGTTCGGGCTCCGCCAGGTCTGATCGCCCCTGGTCCGCGGCCGCCGGGCGATCACCCGGCCACCCCGGTGGTGCTTCGCCGAACACCGTCCGACCTGGTGGGCCGAACCAGTACGCTGGCTTCGTGAACGACGAGGTGGACCGGCCGGATCCGCGCAACCTGCGTGCGTCGGACGCCGATCGGGAGCGGGTGGCGAAGGTCCTGCACGACTCCATGGCCGAGGGCCGGCTCACCGTCGCCGAACTCGAGGAACGCCTGACCACCGTCTACGCGGCCAAGACCATCGGCCAGCTCGAGCCCGTGCTCAGCGACCTGCCCGTCGAGTTGCACGACGTCACCCCCGGCACGCGGCCGGTGCCCGCGGTGGCGGGGTTCCAGCCACCCGACCGGCGCATCGGCGGCCGCCCGGTCAGCCACAACGCGGTCGCGGTCATGTCCGGTGTCGAACGGCACGGCCACTGGGTGGTGCCGGAGAAGTTCAACGTCGTCTGCGTGATGGGCGGCGCCGAGCTCGACCTCACCGAGGCGAGCTTCGCCGCGGGCGAGGTGACCATCCAGGTCACGGCGATCATGGGTGGCGCGGAGATCAAGGTGCCCGACGACATCACCGTGCACGTCAACGGGTTCGGCTTCCTCGGCGCGTTCGTCGACGAGGCGCACGTGGTCGGCCCGCCCGGCAGCCCGGTCGTGCGGATCACCGGCTTCGCCATGATGGGCGGCGTCGCCGTGCAGCGAACCAAGCGCCGGCGCCGGATCAGCGAGTAGGGCCGGATCGGCGAGTAGCCAAGCCGGACCCAGCCAGAGGATTCAGCCCAGGGCGCTGCCGATCGGGGCGAACACCCGTCCGCGATCACCCGGCAACGGCTCACCGTCCACGGTCATCAGCGGGAACGCCGGACCGGACGGGATCATGCCCTGGGCCAGCGCCCACGCCTCCAGCCCCGGCACCGCGCGGTCGACGTCCAGGCGGACCTGGCCACCCGCGTCGGCGGCCAGGTCGGTGATCAACGAGGTGGCGGTGGCCAGGTCGTCGGCCACGACCGGGCCGATCAACGTCTGGGCCTCGCGCGACCGCCACGCCCCGGCGAAGCCGGCGATCCGGTCCGCGCGCTCGGCCACCCGCAGCCAGCGCCCCTCGCTGGCCCACCGGCGCAGCAGCGGCAACCGGTCACCGCCGAACGCGGCGCGGTCGGCCGCGGCGATCGCGGCGAGGTCGGTGGCCGCGGCGACCCGGGTCTGGCCGCTGCCCTGGTCGAGGACGCCGAGGTAGCTCGACGACCAGCCGATGGTCCGGAAGCCGAGGTCGAGGTAGAGCGGGCGGCCGGCGGCGGTCGCGTACAGCGCGAGCGTGCAGCGGCGGGCGGCGCGCAGCACGTGGGCCATGAGGCGCCGGCCGTGGCCGCGGCGGGTGTGCTCGGGGCTCACGACCATCATGCTGACCACGGCGAACCCGTCGCCGTAGCGCACGAGCGCGACCGTGCCGATCAGCTCGTCGTCGCCGATGCCGTAGACCTCGCCGACCCGCATCAGCAGCGACCACTTGCCCGGCTCCGGCGGCCAGCCGTGCTTCTCGGCTAACGCCACGCACGCGGCGACATCGGTCTCGTCAAGGCGGCGGATCGGGGGATCGGCGATGCTTGTCACCATCCCGATGCTGGCCCCGCGACCGTCCTGTCGGCAACCGAAATGAGTTGCGTGTCGCTCCGCCTAGACTCGTCCCATGGCCGTGGACACCACAACCGGGTCGAGCACGGGGCTACCGCCCGAGCTGCACGACGCCACCCGCGACGAGACGTCACTGCGCCGCTTCCTGCACGGGTTGCCCGGCGTGGACCAGGTCGGCGTCGAGCAACGCGCCGCGGGTCTGGCGACCCGCAGCATCAAGAAGGCGTCGAAGCTCTGGGCGATCGACACCGCGATCTCGATGGTCGACCTGACCACGCTCGAGGGCGCGGACACGGCAGGCAAGGTCAAGTCGCTGTGCGCCAAGGCCAAGCGTCCCGACCCGGAGCGCCCGGACGTGCCGCAGGTGGCTGCCGTCTGCGTCTACCCGGACATGGTGGCCACCGCGGCCGAGGCCCTGCGCGGGACCGGGATCAACATCGCGAGCGTGGCCACCGCGTTCCCGTCCGGCCGCTCCAGCCTGCGGATCAAGATCGCGGACACCGAGTTCGCCATCGAGCAGGGCGCCACCGAGGTCGACATGGTGATCGACCGCGGCGCGTTCCTGTCCGGGCGCTACGGCCAGGTCTTCGACGAGATCCGCACGATCAAGCAGGCCTGCGGCGACACGCACCTCAAGGTGATCCTGGAGACCGGCGAGCTGGCCACCTACGACAACGTGCGGCGCGCCTCCTGGCTCGCGCTGCTGGCGGGCGGCGACTTCATCAAGACCTCGACCGGCAAGGTGTCGCCGGCGGCCACGCTGCCGGTCACGCATGTGATGCTGCAGGCCGTGCACGACTGGCACGCCCAGACCGGCCAGCTGCGCGGGGTCAAGCCCGCGGGCGGCATCCGGGCCACCAAGGACGCGATCCGCTACCTGGTCGCCGTGCACGAGGTCGCGGGCGAGCAGTGGCTGACCCCGGACCTGTTCCGCTTCGGCGCGTCCAGCCTGCTCAACGACCTGCTGATGCAGCGGCGCACCCAACTCGACGGCCACTACAGCGGCCCCGACTACGTGACGGTGGACTGATGAACTGGGAGTACGCGCCCGCACCGGAATCGCGGGCCATCGCGAACCTCAAGCCCAACTACCAGATGTTCGTCGACGGCCAGTTCGTCGACGGCGGCGGCGAGCCGCTGAAGTCGATCAACCCGGCCACCGAGGAGGTGCTGGCCGAGGTCGCCACGGCCAACGCCGAGGACGTCGACCGCGCCGTCAAGGCCGCCCGCCGCGCCTACGACAAGGTGTGGGGCAAGATGCCCGGCGCCGAGCGGGCCAAGTACATCTTCCGGATCGCGCGGATGATCGCGGAGCGCTCGCGTGAGCTCGCCGTGCTGGAGAGCCTGGACAACGGCAAGCCGATCAAGGAGTCGCGCGACTCGGACGTGCCGATCGCCGCCGCGCACTTCTTCTACCACGCGGGCTGGGCCGACAAGCTCGACTACGCGGGCTACGGCCCCGACCCGAAACCGCTCGGCGTCGCGGGGCAGGTGATCCCGTGGAACTTCCCGCTGCTGATGGCCGCGTGGAAGCTCGCGCCCGCCTTGGCCTGCGGCAACACGGTGGTGCTCAAGCCGGCCGAGACGACGCCGCTGACCGCGCTCGTGCTGGCCGAGATCATCCGCGACGCGGACCTGCCGCCCGGCGTGGTGAACATCCTGCCCGGCGCCGGTGACGTCGGCGCCACGCTGACCACCCACCCCGGCATCGACAAGGTCGCGTTCACCGGGTCGACCGAGGTCGGCAAGCTCATCCAGCGCTCGCTGGCCGGCACCGGCCGCAAGCTCACGCTGGAGCTCGGTGGCAAGGCCGCCAACATCGTGTTCGACGACGCCCCGCTCGACCAGGCGGTCGAGGGCATCGTCAACGGCATCTTCTTCAACCAGGGCCACGTGTGCTGCGCCGGATCGCGGTTGCTGGTGCAGGAATCGGTGGCCGACGAGGTGCTGGAGAAGCTGCGCCACCGCGTGTCCACACTGCGTGTCGGCGACCCGCTGGACAAGAACACCGACGTCGGCGCGATCAACTCCGCCGAGCAGCTGGCCAAGATCCGCGAGCTGTCGGCCTCCGGCGAGGAGGAGGGCGCGGAACGCTGGACCAGCCCGTGTCCGTTGCCGGACAAGGGTTTCTTCTTCGCGCCCACGGTGTTCTCGCAGGTCTCGCAGTCGATGCGGATCGCCCGCGAGGAGATCTTCGGCCCGGTGCTGTCGGTGCTGACCTTCCGCACGCCGGACGAGGCGGTGGCCAAGGCGAACAACACGCCGTACGGCCTGTCCGCCGGGATCTGGACGGACAAGGGTTCGCGGATCCTGTGGATGGCGAACAAGATGCGGGCCGGCGTGGTGTGGGCGAACACGTTCAACCGGTTCGACCCGACCGCGCCGTTCGGCGGCTACCAGGAGTCCGGCTTCGGTCGTGAGGGCGGCCGCGCGGGTTTGGAGGCGTACCTCGATGTCTGACCGGTTGGCGGTCGCGAAGACCTACAAGCTGTACCTGGGCGGGAAGTTCCCCCGCTCGGAGTCCGGCCGGACCTACCAGGTGCGCGACTCGCGCGGCACCTTCCTGGCCAATGCGGCGCAGGCCTCCCGCAAGGACGTGCGTGACGCGGTCGTGGCCGCGCGCAAGGCGTTCGGTGGCTGGAGCGGCGCGACGGCGTACAACCGCGGCCAGGTGCTCTACCGGGTCGCCGAGTTGCTGGAAGGCCGGCGCGAGCAGTTCATCGCCGAGGTCGCCGCGAGCGAGGGCGGGCAGGCCAAGCGGGCGCAGGCAGTGGTGGACGCAGCCATCGACCGGTGGGTCTGGTACGCCGGGTGGACGGACAAGATCGCGACCGTCCTCGGCGCCGCGAACCCGGTCGCCGGGCCGTACTTCTCCTTCTCCGTGCCGGAGCCGACCGGCGTCGTCGGGATCTGCGCGCCGCAGTCCTCGTCGTTGCTGGGCCTGGTCAGCGTGCTCGCGCCGGTGATCGCGTCGGGCAACACGGCGGTGCTGCTGACCTCGCAGGACCGGCCGCTGCCGGCGATCACGCTGTCGGAGGTGCTGGCCACCTCGGACGTGCCCGGCGGCGTGGTGAACATCCTGACCGGCAGGACCGCCGAGCTGGCGCCGTGGCTGGCCGCGCACGCCGACGTGAACGCGCTGGACCTGACCGGTGCGCCCAAGGACACCATCGCCGATCTCGAAGAGGCGGCGGCCGGGACCGTCAAGCGCGTGCTTGCGGTGCGGGGCAACGAACCCGACTGGACGAAGCAGCCCGATGTGTCGCGCTTGCGCCGGTTCCTGGAGACCAAGACCGTCTGGCACCCGATGGGGGTTTGAATAGTCCGCTCCACCTCCCGATCAATGGTGGTTGCCTGACCCCGTAGGCTGCGCCTCGGTGTGCCATCCGCGCACTCGCACCACCGGCCGAGCAGGAGGAGCTCCCGATGGCTCAGGACATCGTCCCGATCGAGCTGGGTCTGCCCCAGGGCGATCTCGTGACGTTGTGGGCGCCGCGCTGGCGTGAGGACGGCGAGGAGTGGGAAGCGTTCCTCGGCGACGAGGACGACCTGTTCGCCTTCCCCGACGCCGCGCACCTCGCCGCGTTCGTCCGGACGGTCGACGAGCACGACCTCGCCGACCACCCCGCGTGGAGCGTGGTGCCCGGGCTCGCGGTCGCCGAACTGGTGCCCGACGACGCGCACACCTACGACCTGGTCGGCGTGCCGGAGCTCGCGGCCGAGGAGCCGGACACGTGGACGATCGGCGAGCTGGCCGAGATCGTCGCCATCGTCCGCTCGCTGGCCGACGTGTGCGAGCTGGACGAGGTGCACGAGGTCCTGGATTCCGCGGACGGCTTCTCGCTGCTGGACCAGGGCACCATCCCGTTCACCGGCCGCGACGGCGAGCGCCTGTGGACGGAGCTGGCCGAGACCATCGTCGAGCGCTGGGACGACGTCCTCGACGCGCTCGACGACGTGGTGACCGTGCCGGACGTCGACGCCGCCACGCTGGACCAGACCTCCGACGAGCTGGCCGCGTTCCAGGCGGAGCTGGCCGAGGCCGCGGCGAGCGCCAAGTCGGACGAGGAAGACCTCGACGAGGTCGACGATGACGACGACGCGGACGAAGACCTCGACGACGAGTCCGACGAGGACGATGACGAGGACGACGAGGAAGAGCCGACCGGCTTCTGGGCCGAGGTCGGCATCGACCCCATCAAGATCATCACCGACGGCTCCGAGTACTACACGCTGCGCTGCTACCTCGACGACGAGCCGATCTTCCTGGGCAGCGGCGGCAAGATCGACGCGTTCGGCTCGGCGCGCGCCCTGGCCAAGTACATCGCCGAGCCGGACGAGGACCACGGCAACGACCTGTCGGACGTCTCGACGTGGGAAGACGTCCAGACCAAGGCGACCGACGGCAGCCTGGAGATCGACGTCCACACCGACAACACCTACGTGCTGTCGGGCCTGGCCGACGACCTGGGCGACGGGCCGGACTCGGTGGACCCGGTCCAGCTGGACCTGGCGGTGGAACTGCTGACCGACGCGGCCGAGTGGGCCGACGACGACAGCGTGGACAACGCGTTGAAGCAGTCGGAGAGCCTGGGCTGGCTGGTGTCGTTCATCCTGCAGCCGGACCCGACCCGCCTGGCGCCGAGCCCGCCGTTCACCGACGAGGTCGACGCCTTCCGCAAGCTGGTCACCGAGTTCGAGGACCGCTTGCGCGTGCACTGAGGCTTCGCAGACAGGAAATGGCCCCGGCAGCAGGCGCTGCCGGGGCCATTTTCTGTCAGCTGCCCATCAGCTCGGCGTAGCCCGGCTTGATCACGTCGTCGATGATCGCCAGCCGCTCGTCGAACCCGAGGAACGCGGACTTCATCGCGTTGATGGTGAACCACCGCAGATCGGCCCACCCGTAACCGAAGTGCTCGACCAGCGCGGCCATTTCGCTGCTCATCGAACACCCGCTCATCAACCGGTTGTCGGTGTTGACCGTCACCCGGAAGCGCAGTTTCGTCAGCAATCCGATCGGGTGATCGGCGATGGACGCGGCCGCGCCGGTCTGCACGTTCGAACTCGGGCACATCTCCAGCGGGATGCGCCGGTCCCGCACGAACCCGGCCAACCGTCCCAAGTGGATGGACCCGTTCTCGTCGACCTTGATGTCGTCGACGATGCGCACGCCGTGCCCGAGCCGCTCGGCCCCGCAGTGCTGGATGGCCTCCCAGATCGACGGCAGCCCGAACGCCTCGCCCGCGTGGATCGTGAAGTGGGCGTTCTGCTGGTGCAGGTACTCGAACGCGTCGAGGTTGCGGGTGGGCGGGAACCCGGCCTCCGGGCCCGCGATGTCGAACCCGGCCACGCCGGCGTCGCGGTAGCGCACGGCGAGTTCGGCGATCTCCAGCGACCGGGCGTTCTGGCGCATGGCGCACAACAGGGTGCCGACCCGGATCCGGTGCCCCTGTTCGGCCGCGCGTTCCGTGCCGAGCCGGAAACCCTCCTGCACAGCGGACACGATCGTGTCCAGCGACATCCCACGTTCGGTGAACAGCTCGGGCGCATATCGCACCTCTGCGTACACGACCCCATCGGCGGCCAAATCCTCGGCGCACTCCGCCGCCACCCGAATGAGCGCGGCCTCGTCCTGCATCACGCCGCACGTGTGCGCAAACGTTTCCAGGTAGCGCTCCAGCGAACCCGAGTCCGCGGCCGCCACGAACCATCGGCCCAGCTCTTCCTCGTTTGTCGTCGGCAACCCCGGATAGCCGATGGCGTCGGCCAGCTCGATCACTGTCCGGGGGCGCAATCCGCCATCCAGGTGATCGTGGAGGAGAACTTTGGGGGCCATCCGGATGGTCTGCGGGGTCACCGCGACCGGCGTCGAAGTCGGCATGGCGGCCACGCTACCCGTCGCCCGTATGGGTGAGACCGGCCTACACGTATCGTCCATACGGCCGTACGGCGACGTGCGAGAACGTCGACCAATCGGCCCAACGACGGCCTTTGTGGACGATGCGAAACAACGGGTGGTGTATGGACGCCTTCTGGCAATGGCTAGAGTCGCCTTCGACTCCCCTCCCCAGGATGAAGGCCACGCCCGTGAACGAGAGCAACAACTCCACGGTTTCTTTCGACCGGATGCGCACCATGTTGACGCGCGCGGCCGAGATCCGCGAGAGCGAGCAGCAACAGATCTTCGACGCGCTGGACGAGATCCACGCACGGATGTCCCCGCTGGACGCCATCGGGTCCATGCGCAAGCGCCTCTCGGAGCTGCCGGACCGCACGGAGACCAGCGTTCTCGCCGAGCGCCTCGACGAGGCGATGGCCAAGCTCGAGGCCCAGGACACCGCGATCCAGGCCATGACCCGCGCGGTCGAGGGCATCGTGGACAAGCTGGCCAAGCCCTTCGCCCAGCTGGACGGCCGCCTCGACGGCGTCGCCGGCCGCTTCGAGGGCGTGGCGGGCCGGATGGACGGGCTCGAGGACAAGCTGTCGAACATCCACCGCCGCCTCGACGAGCTCGAGCTGCACCTCGACAAGCAGGACACCAAGATCGAGGCGCTGCCCAGCGCGGTGCACGGCCCGGTCCGCGACCGCATCGAGTCGATGGAGACCGTGCTGCGGGCCCGCATCGACGAGGTCGACGAGGGCGTGCACGAGCACCTCGACGGGGCGAAGGACACGCTGCAGCGTTCGGTGACCGAGAGCCGCGACAGCGTGCACAAGGTCGTCACCGAGGGCCGCGAGGGCGTGCAGCGCACCGTCGCCGAGACCGCGGAGGCGGTGCAGGCCGCGGTGCAGACCAAGGTCGGCGAGCACACCGAGAACCTGCGTGGCGCGGTCGTGGAGCGCGCGGATTCCCTGCACGGCAAGCTGGACGGGACGCACGCCGAGGTCCAGGCCAAGCTCGACGAGACCCGCCAGGCCCTGCAGGCGGCGTTGGACGAGGCCCGCGAGACCGTGGACGCGAGCGAGCGCCTGGAGGGTCTGGCCGGCCGCCTCGAGCAGGTGACCACGCGCCTCGACGAGATGGCCACCCGCCTGGACACGGTGGAGGACGGCTTCACCGCGCGGCTGAAGGAACTCGGCGGCACGATCGAGCAGAGCCTGTCGCAGGTGCACAGCACCCTGTCCCACCAGCCCGACTCCGAGTCGGTGACGTCGCTGGTGCGCAAGAGCAACGAGGAGACCGAGCGCCGCATCGGCGGTCACCTGGACGAGGCGATGGCGACCTTCGCCGAGCTCATGCTCGGTGGCGGCACCCCGCCCCCGCCGCCGCCCACCACGCTCCCGCGTCAGGGCCGGCGCCGGAACACCCCGAAGAACGGCAAGGGCTCGGAGAAGTCGTCCTCGGAGGAGAACGACATCGCCGAAGGCGCCTGAGCACCGCTGGACACCGAAACGCCCCCGGGTTCGCCCGGGGGCGTTTTGTTGTGCGCGAGCGTCACGCCGACGCGGTCGCGCTCAGCTTCCGGCGGCCCTTGAGCCACCAGTACGAGCCGGGCTTGCGGCCTTCCTTGACCACGTAGTTCAGCGCGCCCTTGCAGATGTACTCCTTCACCCAGGCAGCCGTCCGCCCGCCGAGGTGCAGGCGCCGCGGGCGGTCGTCGGCGTGCACGGTCTGGAAAGTCCCCATGGCGCGCCCCAAGCTGATGCACTGCGCGAAGAACGCCAGGCTCAACGCCGCCGGGTCGGTACCCGCGATGCGGCTCAGGACCGTGTTGGCGGCCTGTGCGCCCAGCGGCAACGCAGCCTGGCAGCTCATCCGCAGCGGCTGGTCCGACGGCGCCGCCGCGTCGCCCGCCGCCACGATGCGGGGGTCGTCGACGCTGGTCAGCGTCTCGTCGGTGCGCAAGCGGCCCAACGCATCGGTCGACAACCCGCTGCGCGCGGCCAGTTGCGGCACGCCGAACCCGGCGGTCCACACGGTCAACGCACTGGGCAGCGACGAGCCGTCCGCCAGCACCACCGCGTCGGCGCGGACCTCGGTCACGACGGCCTGCTCGAGCACCGTCACGCCCAGCTTGCGCAGCTGACGGGCCACCGACGCGCGGCCGCCGTCACCGAGAGAGGGTCCGAGCCGCCCGCCGCCGAGCAGGTGCACGGACTTGTGCCGCGCAGCGAGTTCGGCCGCGGTCTCGATGCCGGTCAGGCCACCACCGACGACGCAGATGGGCGCGTCCGGGTCCAGGGTCGACACGCGCTCCCGCAGTTCCTCGGCGTAGGACAACTCGGCGATGCGCAACGCGTGCTCGGCCGCGCCCGGCACCGCCGGCGCGGGGGCGGTGCTGCCGACCGCGTAGATCAAGTAGTCGTAGGGCAGGGCGTCACCGGAGGCCAGGTGCACCTCGCGTGCGGCCGCGTCGATCTCCGTCGCCTCATCGACGACCAAGCGGACCTTAGGGTTCAGCACCCGCGCGAAGTCCGTGGTGGCCGAGCCGCTGCCCGCCGCCAGCTGGTGCAGCCGGATCCGCTCGACGAACCGCGAGCGCGGGTTGACCAGCGTGACGTCGACGTCGGACCGGACGTGCAGGTGGTTGGCCGCCAGCGCGCCGGCGTAGCCCCCGCCGACCACCACGACCTTCGTGTTCTTGTGATCGCTCATGCTCGTTTGACACCGTGGCCCGGCGAAGTGTGACAGTGGCGTGGGTCACCGCACCGTGTCGAGCAGGATCTTTCGTTCCGGCGCGGCGGCACCGATCTCGAAGGCGTCGGTCAAGACGGCGAGCGCGGGCTCGACCAGCTCGGGCGTGTCGGTGTGCAGCTCCAGCACCGGGTCCCCGGCCGACACGCGATCCCCGGGCTTGGCGTGGCACAGGATTCCCGCCGCGTGCTGCACCGGATCTTCCTTGCGCGTGCGCCCCGCGCCGAGCCGCCACGCGGCGACGCCCACCGCGTAGGCGTCCAACGACGTCAGCACGCCGGACGAGGGCGCGGACACGACGTGCACGTGCTTCGGCTTCGGCAAGGGCGCGTCGGGGTCCCCGCCCTGAGCGGCGATCATCCGGCACCAGGTCTCGTAGGCCGCACCGGAGGCGAGCACCTCCGCGGGGTCCACATCGGACAGACCGGCGAGCGACAACATCTCCCGCGCCAGGGAAACCGTCAACGACACGACATCCGCGGGGCCGCCGCCCTGCAGGACCGCGACCGACTCCGCGACCTCCACGGCGTTGCCCACGGCCGCACCCAACGGCACCGACATGTCCGTGATCAACGCCGCGATGCCCAGCCCGTGCTCCTTGCCGATCGACACCAGCGCCTCGGCCAGCGCCCGAGCGTCCGAAGTGGACTTCATGAACGCCCCGGACCCCGCCTTCACGTCCAGCACCAGCGACGAGGCTCCCTCGGCGATCTTCTTGCTCATGATCGAGCTCGCGATCAACGGGATCGACTCGACGGTCCCGGTCACGTCGCGCAACGCGTAGAGCTTCCGGTCCGCCGGCGCCAGGCCCGTCGTCGCCGCACACACCACGGCGCCGACCGACGAGAGCTGCCGCTGGATCTCGTCGGTGGACAGCTGCGCTCGCCAGCCGGGAATCGACTCGAGCTTGTCCAGCGTCCCGCCCGTGTGCCCGAGCCCGCGCCCGGACAGCTGCGGCACGGCCGCCCCGCACGCGGCCACCAGCGGCGCCAGCGGCAACGTGATCTTGTCGCCGACCCCGCCGGTCGAGTGCTTGTCGACGGTCGGCCGGTCGACGTGCAGGTCCAGGCGCTCGCCGGAGTTGACCATCGCGGCGGTCCACCGCGCGGTCTCCGCCGCCGTCATGCCGTTGAGGAACACCGCCATCGCCAGCGCCGACATCTGCTCGTCGGCCACGTCGCCCCTGGTGTAGGCGTCGATCACCCAGTCGATCTGACCGTCGCTCAGCACCGCGCCGTCACGCTTGGTCCTGATCACGTCCACCGCGTTGAACATGCTGGACACGCTAGCCCAGCAACAGCTCCGCGAGCTCCTTCGGCCGGGCCAGCGCCACGCAGTGGCCGGCATCGATCTCCTCGGGCTCGATGCCCAGGCGCTCGGCGACCATGCGGCGGGTGAACGACGGCTGGAAGAAGCGGTCGCGCAGGCCGAGGACGTAGCGGGTCGGGACGTCCGGCAACGGCGCGCAGGGCTCGTCGAACGAGGTCGTCGAGTGCGCACCAGGGCGCTTCTCGGCCTCGGCGGCGAGCTCGGCGGGCACGTCGTGGAAGAAGAGGTCGTCGTCACCCGAAGGACCGGGGTAGCCGGTGCCGGTCCACCACCCGTCCGGCGACTCGCCGGCCTTCGGCACCATCCCGGCCACGAACACCAGCGCTGACGCGCCGAGCCGGTCGACGACCAGCGGTGCCGTGAACCCTCCGAAGGATTGGGCCACCACCACGAACTCACCGGTTCGGGAGCCCACCGCTTCGACCACCGTGTCTGCGTACTCGGTGAGGCCGACCGGACCGCCGGGGAGGGTCGGGGTTACGACGTCGTGGCCATGGGCCCGCAGCAATGGGGTGACGAGGTGCCAGTACCAGCCGGTGTCGCCCGCCCCGTGGATCATCACGTATGTGCTCATGCACGTGAGTCGGAGCCGGGACGGCTAACTCGACACCTCACGCGGCGATCAGGGCCGGCGCGGGCACGCGACGCGACGCCGTCAGGCTCGCGCGGCACGCGGCGATCAGCCGGGCCGACGCGGCGCTGACGCCGCCACCGCACCCGGGGCAGGACATGGTGACGTCACCGGTCAGCTCGTCGACGGCCACGGTCAGCTCCCGCGCGCACCCGCGGCACCACCGGTGGCGCGTCACCTGGTTCACGTGCAGCGACGAGGAAACGCACTGGTGGATCCAGCGCCCGTGCACCGCACAGGTCCGCCGGTCGTCCGGCGCGAGCAGGCCTGCGTCCTCGGCCAGGTCCTCTTCGACCATCCGCCGACTCAACGCTGTCGGCAACGCGATCACGGTGCTCATTGGGTCCTCCTCGGCTTCTACACGTGCGTCGAAGCCGAGGGGTTCGAATCGACATGCCTAAGGCAGATTTTCCGGACCGAACGCGTCCGGCAGCACCTGGCTCATGGGCAGCGGGCCGCGTGGTGTGTCCACAAGACACCTGGGCCCGCCGAGCTCGAACAAGATCTGGCGGCACCGCCCGCACGGCATCAGCAACTCGGCCTCACCGCTGCGGCACGCCACCGCGACCAGCCGGCCGCCGCCGGTCAGCCGCAGCTGTCCGGCCAGCGCGCACTCCGCGCACAGGCCGACGCCGTAGGCCGCGTTCTCGACGTTGCAACCGGTGATCACCCGGCCGTCGTCGACCAGCGCGGCGGCACCGACCTGCAGCCCCGAGTAGGGGCAGTAGGCCAGCGCCGCCGCCGTGACGGCCGCGGACCGCAGGGCGGTCCAGTCGGGTTCGAGGGTCATCCACCCTCACCACGGCGGTACGGCACACCATCGGCCTTGGGCGGACGCAACCGCTGCGAGGCCAGCGCCAGCACGAGGATCGTCACCACGTACGGTGCGGCGCCGACCAGCTCGGCCGGGATCTTGTCGGTGGTGGCGAACCAGAACACCAGCACCGCGCCGATCACCAGCGCGACCCCGCTGACCACCAGGTGCCGGTTGCGGAACTGCACGACCGCCAGCACCAGCAACGCGATGCCCAGCAGCAGCACCAGGGCGTGCACCGCCGACTCACCACGCAGCTGCATCGCGTCGGTGTAGCCGAACAGGCCCGCACCGGTGGTCAGGCCACCCGCGCGCCAGTTGCCGAAGATCATGGCGGCGAGGCCGATGAAGCCGCGGCCCCCGGTCTGGCCGTCGTTGAACCGGCCCGAGTTGATCGCGAGGATCGCGCCGCCCAGGCCGACGACCGCACCGGAGATGACGACGGCGGCGTACTTGTAGCGGTAGACGTTCACGCCCAGCGACTCGGCGGCGATCGGCGCCTCACCGCAGGAGCGCAACCGCAGACCGAACGGCGTGCGGCGCAGCACGTACCAGCTCGCGATGATCAGCAGCGCGGCGAGCACGGTCAGCAGCGAGAGGTTCGTCGTGATGCCCCGCAGCAAACCCGCGAGGTCGGAGACGAAGAACCACTCCTTCTTCTCGATGGTGCCCAGCCCGTCGGACACCCCGGGGATGGTGATGTGGGCGACATCGCCGGTCGGCGGCGACTGCTTCTGCCCACCGCCGGGCGCGTCCGAGAAGTACAGCTTGGACAGGTAGAGCGCGAGCCCCGGCGCCAGCAGGTTGATCGCCACACCGGAGATGATGTGGTCGACGCCGAAGGTCACCGTGGCGACCGCGTGCAGCAGGCCGCCGATCGCGCCGAGCAGCAGGCCGAAGAACACCGCGGCCCAGGCGCCCCACTGGTAACCGGCGAAGCCCGCGCCCCACGTGCCGAGCACCATCATGCCCTCGAGGCCGATGTTGATCACGCCCGCGCGTTCGGCCCACATGCCGGACAGACCGGCGAGCGCGATCGGCACGGCCGCGGTCAGCGCCGCGGCCACCGTGCCCGACGAGGTCAGGTCGGTCGCCCCGGTCATGGTCCGCACCGCGGCCAGCACGAGGAACGCCAGCACCACGACGATCAGGTAGGTCACGGGCGTGATCCGCTTGCGCCGCACGGGAGCCGCGGTCGCCTCTGCCCCCACAGTCAGTCCCCCGGCGGTCATGCCGGCACCTCCTCGGCGTCCGCGTTCACCGGGGCTTTGGTGGTGCCCAGCGCGCGCCCGACGTCGCGTTGTTCCAGCCGCACGCGGTAACGGCGGACCAGTTCGTAGGCCACGACCACGGACAGCACGATGACGCCCTGCATGATCGCGACGATCTCCTTGGGCACGCCCGCCACGTCCAGCGAGTTCGCCGTGTTGTCCAGCAGGCCCCACAGCAGCGCGGCCACCCCCATGCCGAGCGGGTGGTTGCGGCCCAGCAGCGCGACCGCGATGCCGGTGAAGCCGACCGTGGACGGGAAGTTCTGCGACGAGTACGTGTAGATGTCGCCGAGCAACGCCGGCATGCCGACCAGCCCCGCGGCCGCACCGGAGAGCAGCAACGAGTAGACGACCATCCGCTTGACGCTCACGCCGCTGGCCACCGCGGCCTCCTCGGACAGGCCGGTGGCCTTCAGCTCGAAGCCGAACCTGGTGCGCGACAACACGAACCAGTACGCGAGGCCCACGAGCACGGCCAGGAAGACCAAGCCGTAGATCTTCGACCCGGTGCCCGGGTAGGACAGGCCGTCGACCTGGCCGCCCACGTCGATCTTGGCCGTGCGGGTGTCGTTGCCGCTCGGGTCGACCGCGCCCATCCGGTCCGGGCTGAGCAGGAACGTGATCAGGCTGGTCGCGATGGCGTTCAGCATGATCGTCGAGATGACCTCGCTGACGCCGCGGGTCACCTTGAGCAGGGCCGCGAGCCCGGCCCACGCCGCACCGACCAGCATGGCGGCGATCAGCGTGAGCGCGATCCGCAGGAACGACGGCGCGCCGACCATCCAGCTCGCGCTGGCCAGCGCCGCCGCGACCATGGCGGCCAGCTGGTACTGGCCGTTGACGCCGATGTTGAACAACCGCATCCGGAAGCCGATGGCGACCGCGACGGCGGCGAGGTAGTACGTCGTCGCGCTGTTCAGCGAGTTGACGAACGTGCGCGGGCCGAGCCTCGGCTTGGTCAGCGAGTCGACCATCGCGTCCATGGTGTCGATCGGGCTGTGCCCGGTGACGCCCAGGATGACCGAGCAGACCAGCGCGGCGAAGATCAGCGCGCCGATCGGCGCGGCGAGCCCGAGCAGGATCGAACGCGGGGAGAACCTGCCCATCACGCCACCTCCCCATTCCCAGTGGACACTTCGCCTGCGGCGCCGGTCATCGCCGAGCCGAGCTGCTCGGGGGTGACGGTCTTCGGGTCGTACTCGGCGACGAGCTTGCCGCGCAGGATCACGCGCAGGCTGTCGGACATGCCGATCAGCTCGTCGAGGTCGGCGGAGATCAGCAGCACGGCCAGCTCGTTCGCCCGTGCCTGGCGGATGTGTTCCCAGATGGCGGCCTGCGCGCCGACGTCGACACCGCGGGTGGGGTGCGACGCGATCAGCAGCACCGGCTCGCCGCTCATCTCCCGGCCGACGATCAGCTTCTGCTGGTTGCCGCCGGACAGGGCGGCCGCGGCCACCTCGATGCCCGGGGTGCGCACGTCGTACTCGGCGACGATGCGCTCGGTGTCCTTGCGCGCGCCCGCGCGGTTGAGCAGCGGGCCGCGCACGTTCGGCGGCCGGGTCTGGTGACCGAGGATCCGGTTCTCCCACAACGTGCCTTCGAGCAGCACGCCCTGGCGGTGGCGGTCCTCGGGGATGTAGCCGATGCCCCGCTCGCGCCGCTTGCGGGTGGGCATCCTGGTGATGTCCAGGGCACCGAGCCGCACCGAGCCGTGGGCCAGCGCGCGGATGCCCATCAGCGCCTCGACCAGTTCGGCCTGGCCGTTGCCCTCGACGCCCGCGATGCCCAGCACCTCACCGGCGTGGATGGTGAAGCTCAGGTCGTTGAGCACCGTCCGGCCGTCGGCGGCGGTGACCGTCAGCCCGTCGACGGTGAGCACCGGGCGGTCGGTGACCGTGGACTCGCGCAGCTCCGGCACGGGCAGGGCGCTGCCCACCATCAGCTCGGCGAGCTGGCGGGAGTTGACCTCGCTCGGCACGACACTGGCCACCGTGGTGCCCCGGCGCATCACCGTGATGTCGTCGGCGACGGAGAGCACCTCGTCGAGCTTGTGCGAGATGAAGAGGATGGTCAGGCCCTCGGCCTTGAGGTCACGCAGGTTGTCGAAGAGCTCCTCGACCTCCTGCGGCACGAGCACCGCGGTCGGCTCGTCGAGGATCAGCGTGCGTGCGCCCCGGAAGAGCACCTTCAGGATCTCCACCCGCTGGCGGGCGCCGACGCCGAGCTCGTCGACCAGCACGTCCGGCTCGATGCCCAGGCCGTAGGTGGTGGACAGCTCGCTGATCTTGCGCCGGGCCGCGGCGAAGTCGAGGCCCAGACCGGATCTCGGCTCCGCGCCGAGCACGACGTTCTCCAGCACGGTCAGGTTGTCGGCGAGCATGAAGTGCTGGTGCACCATGCCGATTCCGACCTCGATGGCGTCCGCCGGGGAGTGGAACACGACCTCCCGGCCGTCCACCGCGATGGTGCCCTCGTCGGGGCGCTGCATCCCGTAGAGGATCTTCATCAGGGTGGACTTGCCCGCGCCGTTCTCGCCGACAAGGGCGTGCACGGTGCCTGCCCGCACCGAGATGTTCACGTCCGAGTTGGCGACGACGCCGGGGAACCGCTTGGTGATCCCGGTCAGCTCGACCGCGAGCGGGGCGGTGGCCCCGTCCGTGGCGGCTTCGGTTGGCTCGTGGGTTGACACTGCCGCATCCTCGTAGATGGGACAGGCCCGGGGCGCTTGTCCCCGGGCCTGTCTCGGTTGGCCTTCAGCTCTCGGTCAGACCTTGGCCGGAACCTTGATCTCACCCGACACGATCTTGGCCTTGTACTCTTCCAACTTGGTCTTGATGTCATCGATCTTGCCGCCGCTGGTGGCGTACTCGATGCCACCCGCCTTGAGGTCGTAGACCTTGTTGCCCGCGGCGAACTTGCCGTCGTGCACCGAGGTCACGAAGTCGGTGACCGCGAGGTCGACGCGCTTGACCATGGACGTCATGATCACGTCCTTGACGCTGGCCAGCGCCGGCAGGTTGTACTGGTCGGAGTCGACGCCGATGCCCAGCTTGCCCTTGGCCTTGGCCGCCTTGAACACACCGGAACCGGAACCACCGGCCGCCGCGTAGACGATGTCGGCGCCCGCGTCGAACATGCCGTTCGCGGCCGTCTCGCCCTTGCCCGGGTCGTTGAAGCCACCGAAGTCCGGCGGCTGGGTCAGGTACTTGACCTGGACCTTGACGCTCGGGTCCACGGCCTTCGCACCAGCCGTGTAGCCCGCCTCGAACTTCTTGATCAGCGGCGTGTTCACGCCACCGACGAAGCCGACGTTGTGGGTCTTGGACTTGAGCGCCGCCGCGGCGCCGACCAGGAAGGAGCCCTCGTTCTCGGCGAAGGTCAGGTTCGCGATGTTGTCACCGGTGTCGGTGCCCTCGGTGAAGTCGTCGATGATCGCGAAGTGGATCTCCGGGTAGTCCTTCGCGACCTTGCCGATCGACTCGCTGTAAGCGAAGCCCACCGCGATGATCGGGTTGTACCCGCCATCGGCCAGCTGGCGCAGCCGGTCTTCCTTCTGCGCCGGGGACTCACCAGCGGTGGCCTCGAGCTCCTTGACGTCCAGGCCGTACTGCGCCTTGACCTTGTCAAGACCGCGGGCGGCCGAGTCGTTGAACGACTGGTCGCCACGACCACCGATGTCGTAGGCCATGCCGACCTTCATCTTGGGTCCGGCCGCGGAGGTTCCGCCGCCCGATCCGGGCGTCGCGGTGTTGCCGCTGTCGTCTCCGCTGCCGCCACACGCGGCCAGGGTCAGGCCTACCGCGAGCAACCCGGCGGCGAGTCGCAATCCTCGCACTCGGCGCAAGGCGTTCTCCTTCCAACTTCTCGTCCAGGTGTCACCCGAACGCACGTGTCCGCGAGACCGTACTCCGACGTCAAGGTTTCGACCCCGGCAGATGCCACCACGTAACCGAATCGTTTGCGCGGCGGACGGACGGTGATCGAACTGGGACCGGCCGTGATCGACTGTGATTGCCCCAGGTCAGCGCGCCGTGGCCGTTGAACGCCCCCTATCCTGCTTGTGACCTGGGGAGAGATGTGATGGCCGAAGACGCCTTGCTGGTGAGCCTGCGTGCCGCGGTGACCGCCGCGCCCGATGACGTTCCGTTGCGATTGCACCTCGCGCGCCTGCTGATCGAGGCCGACCAACGCGACGCCGCGGTCGCCGAGATCGCGCAGGCGCTGCGGGTGGACCCGACCTCAGTGGACGCGCGCGAGCTGATGACCAGCGCACTCGGCGTCCCCGCCGCGGCGCCACCGCCCGAGAAGCACGGCTTCGACTGGCAGGCGGCCGAGAGCCAGGTCGACAACATCGTCGCGCCCCGCTTCGTCGACGGCGCGCAGGAGAAGACCGAGGAACCGGCCTACGACACCGAGCGGCCGGCGGTCACCCTGGCCGACGTGGGCGGCATGGAAGAGGTGAAGGAACGGCTGAACGCCGCGTTCCTCGCCCCGATGCGCAACCCCGAACTGTCCAAGTTGTACGGCAAGAGCCTGCGTGGTGGCCTGCTGCTGTACGGGCCGCCCGGCTGCGGCAAGACGTTCATCGCCCGGGCGCTGGCCGGGGAGATCGGCGCGAGCTTCATCGCGGTGGGCATCGCCGAGGTGCTCGACATGTACATCGGCCAGTCCGAGCGCAACCTCGCCGAACTGTTCGCGCAGGCCCGCCGCAAGGCGCCGTGCGTGCTGTTCTTCGACGAGGTGGACGCACTCGGCCAGCGCCGCACCCAGACGCACTCGGGTGGCATGCGGGCCACGGTGAACCAGCTGCTGATGGAGCTCGACAACGTGCAGGCGAGCAACGACGGCGTCTTCGTGCTGGCCGCGACCAACCAGCCGTGGGACGTGGACACCGCGTTGCGCCGGCCCGGCCGGTTCGACCGGACCGTGCTGGTGCTGCCGCCGGACGAGCCCGCGCGCGAGGCCATCCTGCGCTACCACCTCAAGGAGCGGCCGATCGAGTCGATCGACGTCGCCGCACTCGCACGGCGCACCGACGGCTTCTCCGGCGCCGACCTCGCGCACCTCTGCGAGTCCACCGCCGAGCGCGCGCTGATGGATTCCGCGCGCACCGGCAACGTCCGCATGATCGGCATGGCCGACTTCGACGCGGTGCTCGAGGACGTGAAGCCGTCGACCGGGCCGTGGTTCGACGCGGCCCGCAGCGTCGCGATGTTCGCCAACGAGGGCGGCGCCTACGACGAGCTCGCCGCCTACCTGCGCGCGCACCGGATGTTGTAGTGCCCGGCGATCCAGTCGACCGGGCACACACGTTGCTCGACCTGGGCCGTCCCGAAGAGGCCGAACGGATGGTCCGGGAGGTGCTGGCGTCCGACCCGGACGACCCGCACGCGGTCGCGGTGCTGGCGTTGTGCGTGCACCGGCTCGGCCGCTACGACGAGCTGGTGGCGATCAGCGAGCGGCTGATCGCGCTGGACCCGGACTCGTTCGTGGGCTACGCGATGCTGTCCAGCGGGCTGGGCAACGACCGGCGGTTCGCCGAGGCCGTCGAACCGGCGCGCACCGCGGTGCGGCTGCGTCCGGACGACGCGTCGGTGCAGGCCGGGCTGGCCGAGGCCCTCGCCATGACCGGCCAGGGTGCCGAGGCGGTGCGAGCCGCGGTCGAGGCGGTGCGGCTGGCGCCCGACGACCCCGGCGTCATGGAGATCTGGGGCTTCGTGCTGGCCAAGACCGAGCGCTGGGGCGAAGCGGTCGCGCCCCTCGCCGCGGCCGTCGGCAAGGACCCGCTCAACGCGCAGCACCGGTTCCGGCTCGGCTGCGTGTTGTTGCGGCTGGGGCGCTACGACGAGGTGCGCGAGCAGTGGTCGGCGATGCTGGCCGCCGAGCCGTCGGAACGCAACGTCCGCTGGGTGCACGACGAGTTGGTGACCGAACTGGTGCCGGCGCCGCTCGCCGGGCTGTTCCAGCAGGCGTGCCTGGCGTTGCACGGCGAGGAACTGGACATCCCCGCGGTGCGCGAATACGCGTTGGGGCGGCTGCTCGAGGAGAACCCGGCGGCCGCGCACCGGGTCGTGGAGCGGCTCACCTCCCCGGACGCGCTCCTCTTGCGTGCGCTCGTCCGCAAGCACGACGGCGAACACGAAGAAGCGGCGGAGCTGTTGGTGCGCGCGCACGCCGAGGGCTGCCGGTCGGACGCGCTCTACCAGGCGGCCATGGTGTCGTGCTTGCGGGCCGGGGCGTTCGCCGACGGTGCGCGGCTGGCCGAGGAGGCGGTCGGGCTGTTCCCCGATGTGCCCGCGTACCTGTGGTTTCACGCGAAGTACCTGCTCGCCCTGGGCGAGGTCGAGGCGGCGCGCCCGCTCGCCGCCCGGTACGCGCGGCTGGAGCCGGGCGCGGAAGCCGACGAACTGGTTGCGGAGCTGGGATGAACGACGACGAGTTCGCCAAGGCGGGCGCGCTGTACGACCTCGGGCGGTACGACGAGGCCGAGGAACGCCTGCGGGCCCTGCTGGCGGTGACCCCCGACGACGTGGGCACGCTGGACGTGCTGGCGTTGATCCTCTTGCACGGCAACCGGTGGAGCGAGCTGGCCGCCATCGGCGCCGAACTGATGCGCGTGGCGCCGGAGTACGCGCGTGGCCCCATGTTCCGGGCCATCGCGACGGCCAACCTCGGGCAGGTCGGGCCGGCAGTCGAGTTCGGCCGGCTCGCGGCCCGGCTCGCCCCGGACGACCCGATCGTCATCGGTCAGTTCGCCGAGCTCCTGGTCGCCGCGGAGCTGCACGAAGAGGCCGCGGCCGCCATCGGCCGGGCCCTCGAGCTCGCGCCCGGGCAAGCGAGCCTGCACCGCATGCACGCACGCGCGTTGCGCGCCGCGCACCGCCTGGACGACGCGCGGGCGGCCGCGCAGGAAGCCGTGGCCCTCGACCCGATGCACCCGGACAGCCACCTGGTGCTGGGGGATGTGCTGGCACGCCAGGGAAAGCTCGCGGACGCGGAGCAGGAGTTCGTGGCGGCGCTGCGCCAGGACCCGTCGGCGGAGAACCTCGAGGCGGTGGTGCGGACCCTGGCCGACACCGGGATCCCCGCCCAGCTGGAACCGTTGCTGGCGCGGATCGCGGCCGCGATGGGCCTGTCGATGCCGGACGACGTGGCCGAGCTGCGCGCCGACGTGGCCCGCGTGATGCGCGACGCCGAACGCTACGAGGAGGCCTTCGCGCTGGCGAGTTCGGTGCTGCGCGGTGGTTACCACGACCTGCGGGCGTATTCGGCGGCGTTGACCAGTGCGTGGCACCTCGAGAAGTACGAGGAGGGTCTGGCCCTGGCGCTCGACGCGCGGGCGCGATTCCCCGGGACACCGCCGTTGTTGTGGCTCCACTCGCTGTTCCTGCTGGCCCTGTCGCGGCTGGAGGAGTGCGTGGCCGTGGCCCGCGCCTACGTGGCCCTGGCTCCGGACGCGGCCGACGGGTACACCGTGCTCGGCCGAGCGCTGCTCGATCTCGGCCGCCGCGACGACGCCCTCGAGGCCATCACCGAAGGCCTGCGCCTCGACCCGGACGACGAACAACTGCGGGAGTACTTGACCGAAGCCAAGGGCTAGAAGGGTTTGCCCATCTTCTCGTAGGCGTCCTTGACTAGACCGAGCCCTTGCTCCGCCGTCGCCTGGGCCAGCGTGAAGTCCTTTTCGGACCGTGCACGGGCCAGCATCGCGCCCGTGGTGTTCCAGCGTTCGCGGGCTTGGGCGAGCAGGTCGGCCGCGTCGGCGTCGGCGGCCGCGGGCAGGTCCTCCACGTAGAAGCCCAGCTTGCTGTACGCCGCCCGCGCGGCGATGGCTTCGTCGTTGCCGGCGAGGCGCCGCCGCCGGGACCGGCCGACCAGCGGCAGCAACGCCCCCGCCACCAGGATCACCACCACGATGGCCACGACCACGCCCGTCGTCACTTCACCAACTCCTCGAGCTCGCGGACCTGGGTCTCCGTCTCGTCGTTCGGGCCGTCCTGCTCGAACTGCTGCAACGCCAGCAGGTACCGGCGCGCGACCTCGGCCTGGTGGGCCGCGTCGTCCGCGCCGCGCGGCTTGTCCGGCCGCAAAACATTGTCGGCCAGGCGGTTCAGCCGCGCGGTCATCGCGACGGTGCGGCTGTCGTTCGCCGCGCGGAGGTCCTGGCGTCGCCGCACCAGGCGGACGACGAGCTGCAGCAAGGCGAACACGGCGATCACCGCGACGATCAGGCCCACGATGGCCAGGACGATCTGCCGGGTCTGCAACGCCGAGGCCGTCGGTGGCGCCGGTGGCACGATCGCCCGCCGCGGCACGAACTCGGGGTACTTCTTGGCCGCCTGCGCGTCGAAGGCGAGGACGTACTCCTCGATCTGCGGGGTCAGGTTCGTGGCGGTCGCCCGGTACTCCCACGCCGTCTCGGCGGCAACGGTCAGGCCCAGGTCGAAGTCGTCGGCGTCCACCGGGTTGGTCGGGTTCGAGAACTCCGGCCCCATGCAGATGCTGGAGCCGTACTCGCGGGAGTCCTGCGCGAAGACCATCACGATGTTCGTCGGCGTGGCGTCCGCGACGTCCTCGCACAGGTTCTGCCGTTCCAGGCTCATGTTCTCGTGCGGCAAGGGCGTGCGGTCGAGCACGGCGACGACGATCGGGCGGTCGCCGATGACGTGGCGGGCCCGCGCCACGTCGACCAGCGGCGGCGCGCCGGGCGCGGCGTAGACCGACGTCGTGCGCAGGCCTTCGATGATCGGACCGACCAACGGCGACGGCACGTGCTCGGGCTTCGGCGGGTTGGCGAAGAACAGGTAGGACAACAGGATGCCCACGGCGAGGCCACCGACGAGCCAGCGCGGCAGTCCGAGGATGCGCTTCACCGGTCCGCCGTCTCGACGAGCATGTGCAGTCCCTCGTCGGCGACCTTCCCGACCTCCCGCATGGCCGCCGCCGTGAGCGCCTGGCCGTAGAGGGTGTGCGCGGTCGACTGCCGCTCGGCCACCGCCGGGTCGACCCGCCCGCCCGCGTCCTCGACGGCGAGCAGCTTCGCGTCCAGGTCACCGATCCGGGCGAACGTGCGGGCCCGCTCGCGGCGCATCGCCGTCTTCTCCTCGGCGTCCGCGCGGGCCGTGCGCAGCCGCCGGAAGACCAGGCCGGAGCCGGTCAGCACGATCGCGGCGCCGAGCAACGCCCACGGCGCCGCGTTGCTGATCGTGCGGCGCACGTCGTAGGGCACCGGCTTGGGCTGCGACGCCGGCTGCGGGCGGCCGAACGGCTTGCGCTGCGTCAGCTCGAAGTAGCGACCGGCGACGGTGCTCATCCGGTCGGCCATCACCATGCCGTCGGTGAACGACGAGTACTGGTAGCGGCCGTAGGCGTAGTCGCGGGCGGACGTGAGCAGCGCCTGGTTCGGCCCCTTGACCTCCAGCCAGTCGCCCTGGCCGACCATGACCACGGAGCCGGGGAACCGCTTGGCCAGCGCGGGGGCGTAGTCGACGAACGGCTCGCCGGGCGTGAGCAGCGGCAGGGCGGCGACCCGCAGGTCGTGGCCGACCGCCTTGCGTGCCGTGGCGAACAGGTCGGGCGTGAACTGGACGAGGGGGTCGTCGACGCCGGGGGCGTTGTAGATGGGGTTCGCCCGCAGCTTGGCGGTCAGGGCGTCGAGCTGGGCGGCTGTCGGTGCCATGACCTGGTACGGCGGGTACGGGATCGGGGCGTTGTGGTTCTTGAACCAGGCCATCGACCCGAGGACCGGCCCGGTGACCTCGTGGTACGCGGTCTGCTCCCGCAGGTCGGCGAGCGACGTGGGACCGGTGGTCACCGCACCGTTGGACACCTGGATCCCCTCGACATAGGTCAGCTCGAGGTGGTTCTTCGTGGCCCAGTCGTCGAGTGGCGTGTAGATGTCCTTGTAGAACTGGTCGCCGGACATCTCCTTCGACCGCCAGGGCATGACCAGCAGCCGGCTGGCCGGCCCCATGGTCCCGCGCACGGCGTCGAGGTCGATCCGCGCCACCGAGCCGGGCGCCACGTAGATCGGCTGGTGCCCGAGCGCCGCGATGGCCGCCCCCACGTCGAACTTCGGCGGTGCCGGCTCGGCCGCGGCGGGCACGGGCGTGAGGCCGAGCAGCGCAACGACCACGGCCAACCGGAGCAACACACGCACGAGCGACAGTGTGTCAGTCACCAACCATCGCGCCGGGCAGGGCCGAGGAAAGCACCCGCACCGGTCAGCCTTTCCGGCGCGAGGCCGTGTAGCCGCGCCAGCCGAGCACGCCGATCGCCGTGCCGAAGATCAGCGACGCGCCGGTGAGCACCACGTGGACGATCAAGAACGACGTGGGCCCCGGCGCGAACGATCGCGGGTCGGACCACACGTTCTTCAGGAACGTCGGCCAGATGATCCACGACCACACGGCGAAGGCCAGCAGGAGCAACGAAGTCCGTCGGGTCAACCGCACCCGGTCATCGTGCCTGGTCGGCCCAGGTCACCCGCGAGCGCCCGACCCGCTGCGGATGGTCACGAACGGATGACTAACCTGAACGAGTGCCTCGACGAGTTCGCCCGTCCGTCGCGTCCACACGCCGGCTGACGATCCTCGCGCTGGTCGCCACCCTTTTCGGCATGGTGACCGGGATGGCACCCATCGCCTCCGCCCAGCCCGGTTGCGGTGGCGGCGACGGCGCCAAGCCCCCGGTCGGGGGACCGCGGATGGCCGAGTGCGGTGTGGTCCTGCCGGCCAACGCCGACCTGCCGCCCGACGGCCTCGACGCCGCCTCGTGGCTGCTCGCCGACCAGGACAGCGGCCAGGTCCTCGCCGCGAACGCGCCGCACGTGCACCGCCCGCCCGCGTCGATCGCCAAGGTGCTGCTGGCCATGGTCGCGTTGCGCGACCTCAACCCGGACACCGTCGTCACCGCGACCCGCGAGGACACCGCGCAGCAGGGCAGCCGGATCGGCCTGGTCGCCGACGGCCGCTACACCGTGCGCGACCTCACCGTCGCGTTGATCGTCTCGCCGGCGGCGGACGCGGCCAACGCACTGGCCCGCCAGCTCGGCGGCGAGGGCGAGGCGCTCAAGCGGGTCAACAACCTCGCGCAGAGCATGGGTGCGCTGGACACGAACATCAAGGACCCGACGGGCCTGGACGCCGACGGCATGACCACCTCGGCCTACGACACGGCGCTGATCTACCGCCAGGCCATGCGCAACCAGAACTTCGCCGCGGCCACCGGCGCGCCCAGCGTGCAGCTCAGCCCGGTCGGCCGGGGCGGCGCCAAGATCGTCCGGTCCAACGACAACGAGCTGCTCGGCACCTACGACGGCGCGACCGGCGGCAAGGCGGGCTTCACCGACGCCGCCAAGAACATCTACGTCGGCTCCGCCGCCCGCGGCGGGCGCCGCATCGTGGTGGCGCTGCTCGGCGCGAGCAGCGCGTTCGACCAGGCCACGAAGCTGCTCGACTACGGCTTCAAGCTCACGGCGGCGCACACCGCGCCGGTCGGCGACCTGAACAACAAGGCGGGTGCGGGCGTGGTCACGCCGCAGCCCCCGGCCGACGGGCCCGCGTCCAACACCCCGGACAACGACCCGGCGGCCGCCCAGCGGGTGGCCATGGACCGGTCGATGTTCGGCAACGTCGGCGGCTTCGTCGTCGCGGCGGGCGGGCTCGCCGTGCTGCTGATGTTCGTGCTCGCCCTCAAGCGCAAGGCCGACCGCGCCGCCGCCATGCGGCGCAGGCGAGCCCAGGCCCGCGCGAGCAACTACCCGGTTCACTAGGTCGGTCGGTCACGCCCGGCGGCCGTGCGAACACGAGCCCGATAACCTTGCTCCCTGTGCGACTGCCCTCCCTCGTCCTGGCCGCGGTCCTGCTGTTCGGCACCGTGCTCGCCCCGGCCGCCGGCGCGGCCGAGGCCGACTGCCCGTTCCAGCACAAGCCGGCCAAGGCGATCGACGCCTCCGAGGACCTCAAGCCGGGCAACCCGGCTCCGACGCCGCTGCCGGTCCCGAACCCGCCGGTGGGCGGCGCGCAGATGGGCACCTGCGGGATCGCCAAGCCGGCCGGCGCGAGCAACCCGCCCAAGGACGTCACGGTCTCCTCGTGGCTGGTCGCCGACATGGACACCGGCGCCGTGCTGGCCGCCCACAACCCGCACGCCCGGCTGCGGCCCGCGTCGCTGATCAAGACGCTGCTGGCGCTGGTCGTCGTGCGCGAGCTCGACATGGGCAAGAAGGTCGTCGGCACCCAGCAGGACGCCGACCAGGAGGGCACCCGCGTGGGTCTCGGGCCTGGCGGCAAGTACACGGTCGGCTTGCTGCTGAAGGTCCTGCTGATGCGCTCGGGCAACGACGCGGCGCACGCCCTGGCCATGCAGCTGGGCGGCGTCGACCAGGCCGTCGCGAAGATGAACGCCACGGCCAAGGAGCTGGGCGCGCTCGACACGCGTGCGGCCACGCCGTCCGGGCTCGACGCCCCCGGCATGTGCACGTCGGCGTACGACCTGGCGTTGATCTTCCGTGCCGCCATGAAGGACCCGCGCATCGCCGAGGCGGTCGCCACCAAGCACGTGCAGTTCCCCGGTTACGCCGACAAGCCCGGCTTCCAGGTGAACAACGACAACAAGCTGCTCGGCGTCTACCCCGGCTTCCTGGGCGGCAAGACCGGCTTCACCGACGACGCCCGCCACACCTACCTCGGTGGCGCTTCACGCGGCGGTCACCGCGTCGAGGTCGTGCTGATGCACGGCGAGCAGCACCCCGTGCGGATGGCCGACCAGGGCGCGCACCTCTTCGACTACGGCTTCGGCCTGCTCGGCAAGCCGCCGGTCGGGCAACTGGTGGAAGAACAGGTCACGCCGGCGCAACCGAACCAACCTGGCGGCGCGCAGGGTTCCGGCGTGCGGGCGACGACCTCGCCCGGTTCGGCCAGTTCGTCGTCGATGGCGTCGGTGGTGTTGCCGGTGCTGATCGCGGTGGTCCTGGTCGCCGTGGTCGGTTTGCTGTTGTGGCGCCGGCGCAAGCCTTCCCTGGTCAGCCCTTCCCTAGTCACCACTTCCCCGGCCACTGCGGTGCCTCCGCCGGACGAGTCCGAGCAAACCCGGCCGATCGGCTAGCGGCGCCGGCGCAACGCCAAGCCCAGCAACGCGCCCGCGCCCAGCAGGCCCGCCGCCTTGGCGGGGCCGGGTGAACCCTGCACCTGGACCACGGGCCGGATCACGGCCGGCGGGGGCGGCTCGACGGTCTCCGGCAGCATGTTCTCCTTGGCCGTGGCCGCCCACGCCGTGACGTACAACAGGAATCGCGACACGAGGTTCGCGAACAGCAGCAAACCGATGATCGGCCCGAACAACGCGCCGAGCGGGCCACCCGTCACGCCCTGCAGGTAAAACGTCGCGACCGCCTTGAGGATTTCGAACCCGACGGCCGCCGCCAAAGCCCCGCGAACAGCACTGCGAACACTGACGGGTGTGCGCGGCAATCGCGACAGGACCCACAGGAAAATCACCCAGCTGGCGCCGATGGACAACACCACGGTGATGACGACCAGCAAGAGTTTGGCCCACCCGTAGCCGTAGAGCCCGACCAGCTTCAGCAACGTGTCGGCCAGCCCGCTGCCCACGGCAGTCAACCCGAACGACACGGCCATGGCGACGCCCAAACCCAAGAGCGACAACAGGTCCACGGCCATCCCGCGCAGGAACGGCTGCTTCACCTTCTCCTGGCCCCACTGCGCGGTGAGCGCGTCGCGCAGGTTGCTCATCCACCCGAGCCCGGTGTAGAGCGCGGAAACCAAACCGATGATGCCGACGGTGCTGCGTTGCCTGATCGCCGTGTCCACCAATTGCTTCAACAGGTCCCGCAGGTTCGCCGGGGCCGCGCTGGTGATGTCGTCCTGCAGTTTTGCCACCAGCTCCGGCTGACCGGCCAGCACGAAACCGAGAACCGAGAAAGCGACCAGCAACAAAGGGAACAACGACAGCACGCTGAAATACGTGATGGCGGCCGCGTAATGATTCCCGTAGCGTTCGCCGTACGCCTCGTTGGCGCGCAGGAGGTGGTCGATACCCGGCCGCTTGCGCCGGATGGCGTCCAGCTTGGACTCTTTGGGCTCGGCCTCGGTCACCTGTCGACGCTAACCAGCGGTCACGGCGACCGCATCTCGAAGACCTCAGGCGGGTGGCATGAAGCCGACCTTGGCGTACGCCTTGGCCAGCGTCGGCGCGGCGACCTCACGGGCCCGCTCGGCCCCGCGCCGCAGGATCTTGTCCAGCTCGGCCTTGTCGTCGAGGTAGCCGCGCACCCGCTCCTGCACCGGCGTCACGAAGTCGACCAGCACCTGGGCCAGGTCGCCCTTGAGGTCGCCGTAGCCCTTGCCGTCGTACTCGGCGACCAGCGTCTCGACCGGCTTGCCGGACAGCGCCGAGTAGATGGAGAGCAGGTTGCTCACGCCCGCCTTGTGCTCCGGGTCGTACACGATCTCGCGGCCGGTGTCGGTGACCGCGGACCGGATCTTCTTCGCCGAGCGCTTCGGGTCCTCGAGGAGCTCGATCACGCCGCTGGGCACCGACTTGCTCATCTTCGACGTCGGGTCCTGCAGGTCGTAGATCTTCGCGGTCTCCTTGGGGATGTACGCCTCCGGCACCCGGAACGTCTTGCCGTAGCGCGAGTTGAACCGCTGCGCGAGGTCGCGGGTCAGCTCCAGGTGCTGGCGCTGGTCCTCGCCGACCGGCACCTCGTCGGCCTGGTAGAGCAGGACGTCGGCGGCCATCAGCATCGGGTAGGTGTAGAGGCCGACGCTCACGTGGTCGGCGGCCTGCCGCGCCGCCTTGTCCTTGAACTGCGTCATCCGGCCGGCCTCGCCCATGCCCGTCATGCACTGCAGCACCCAGGCCAGCTGGGCGTGCTCGGGCACGTGGCTCTGCACGAAAAGCGTCGAGCGCTCCGGGTCGATGCCGAGCGCCAGCAACTGCGCCACGGAGACCCGGGTGTTCTCCCGCAGCTGCTTCGGGTCCTGCTCGACGGTGATGGCGTGCAGGTCGACGACGCAGTAGAACGCCTCCCGGTCGTCCTGCATGCGCACCCACTGGCGCAGCGCGCCTAGGTAGTTGCCGAGGTGGAACGAGCCCGCGGTGGGCTGGATGCCGGACAGAACCCTGCGGATCCGCTCAGGCTGAGCGCTGGGACTGGACACGCCGACGATTGTTCCAGGCGCGGGCCGGGGCGTGGCGCTCAGGCCACCCGCTCGTCGACGACGCGCTCCATCGGGGTGGTGAGCGCGCTCGTGACGGCCTGCTGGGCCTTGGCGGCCATGGCGACCGGGCGGTTGGCCGGGATGACCTTGGCGAGCTTGCGGCGGCGCACCAGGCCGATGACGACGCCGAAGATGCCGAGGACGACGGCGCCGATGCCGACCGGCCCCGCCACGTTGAACGGGAGCTGACCACTACCCGGCGTGTCCGCGCTCGCGATGCCGGCGCCGGTCAGCAGGATCACGGCCGGGACCGCGACGAACGCGGTGACGAGCTTCGCGAGGGTCTGCACCGGATGGGTCGCGGTATCCCGCACCGACGAGTCGGTGTGGATTCCTCGGTCGCGCACTGCTGCGCCTCCTGGTCGTCAACCCGCGTTCCGCGTAACCCACATGGGTGACGCGACTGCCAAGAAGTTACCCAGTGTGTCAACCCAGCGAGGTCGAGTTCACACAACGGGTTATGGCGAGCGAGCGTAGCGCTGTCGGAAAAGGGGTACGGCGAGGGGTGGTCGGCGTGTCGCGGGGTAACCACCCCGGGCGAGCCAGGCGGCGCCGTAAGGCCAGCTAGCGATGACCTTCCCAGCGCCGCGTCCCTCGATCGTGGCGGTTTTGGTGACGCTCCGCGCTCGACGTCAGTCGCCGCTCGTCTTGGTCGCCTCGAAGGTCGTGCAGTCCGGGCCGTCGACGCTGCCGGAGATCGCGCCCGGCGTGATCGTCGTGACGACGAGGTCGATCGTGACGTAGCCGTCCGGCTGCTTGATCCACTGCCCCGCGTGCAACGTGACCTGCCCACCCGACAAGGTGCCGCTCACCATGTACGAGCCGCTGCTGGACGGGTCCCCGTCGCCGAAGTCGAACGTGCCGGTGACCTGTTCGTTGAGCCCCGACAGGTGCAACCGCATCTTCCTCGGCCCCTGGTGGCAGACGTAGTGGCCCTCCCAGACGCCGTTCAGCACCGACGCGTCCGTCGCGCTGTTGCCGCCGCCGTTGTCGGGTACGCCCGCCGACGTGGGCTGCCGGGGCGCTGCCGTCGCGCCACCACCGTCACCACTGGACCCATCGGTGCCCGCGGCCGCCGGTGCCTTGGCGTCGCCACCCGCACCCGGGAAGCCGCCGTACGCCGACCCGCCGTCGTCCTTGCACGCCGAGGCGAGCAACAACAACGGAACCACGGCAAGACCTGCGAACACAGCACGACGACGAACGAACACCGGAATCCCCCTGGTCGATGAGCGCGAATGCGGACACTGTGCCAAACCGTTCGCACTCCCATGCGGTGAACGGCTCACAATGTGCGGATGCGACGGCTGACCGTGCTCGGCAGCTGCGGCGCGCACCCGGAGGCCGGGAGCGCGTGCAGCGGGTTCCTGCTGGCCTACGACGACCTGCGGATCGTGCTTGACCTCGGGTTCGCCACGTTCCCGCGGCTGCTGGACGCCAACGGCTCCGGCGCGGTCGGCGCCGTGGTCATCACGCACAGCCACAGCGACCACTGCGTCGATCTCAACGCCTTGTTCCGCGAACGCGCTTTCGTCGACGGGCCAAGGATTCCGCTGTACTGCCCGCCGGACGTGGTGTCCAGAGTGGAGCCACTGGAACCGAGGGCGCAGCTGTCCGACGTCTTCGACGTCTTCGAACTGCCCGGCACCCACCACATCGGATCGTTGCGGGTGGACGGGGTGCTGCTGCCGCACTACGTGCCGAACGCCGGGATCCGGCTCACCGCACCGGGTTTCACCCTCGCCTACACCGGCGACACGGCCCCGTGCGACGAGCTGGCCACGCTCGGCGCGGACGCCGACCTGTACATCGTGGACAGCACGTTCCTCGACGACGACACCCGCGGCAGCCACACGTTGCTCACCGCACGCGAGGCCGGGGCGGCGGCACGCGCCGCGGGCGCGAAACGACTGCTGCTGACGCACTTCTGGCCGGGCACCGACCGGTCGGCCGCCGTCGCGCAAGCCGCCGAGGAGTTCACCGGCGAGGTGATCGCCGCCCGGGACGGGCTGGTGCTGGAGCTGTGAAGGTCAGCCGCAGTTGCTGCCCGAGACGGGCTTGACGAACTGCGCGGCCACCCAGCGGTCCTGGCCGACCTGGCGGAAGCCGTTGGTGACCTTCTTGTCCACGTTCACCTTGGCGCCCTGCTTGTACTTGCCGACGACCTCGGCCTTCGGGTCGGCGGCCTTGCGGATGTTGAGCACGTCCGCGGTCACCGCCACCTGGCACTGGTTGGCCGCGGGCGCCGGCGTGCTGCCGTTGGCGTTGCTCTTCGTGCCGTTGAAGAGGTAGATCAAGACCACCGCGGCGAGCAGCCCGACGATGATCACCGTTCGCTTCGGCATGATCTTCACCCTTTACCTGGCCGTGCCCCGCATACGGTCTCCAGCCAGGTATAACGCACGCTGCTCGAGCAACGGAAGACCGGGTCGGGAAACCCACCCGGCAGGGCCAACGCCCTGCACGCAGGGTCACGCCGCGGCGCGCGATTCGAGCAATCGGGCCCCCGCCGCCCGGACCAGCACCGTCGCCCAGGTGCGGTAAGGCCGCCACGGCTCGGCCAGCACGGCGAGCTGTTGCGGGCTCGGCGTCGCGGGCAGGTCGTAGAGCCTGCGCACCAGGTCGAGCGCCTTCGGCTCCTGCGTCGGCAGCACGTCGGTGAGCCCGCACGCGCGGATCACGACGAGCGCGCTGTAGAACGGGCCGATGCCGGGCAGCCGTTGCAGGTCGCGCATCGCGTCGTCGGGGTCCATCGCGGTGAGCCGGTCGATGGCCAGCTGCCCGTCGAGCGCCGCCTTCGCGACCTCGTGCAACCGGCGCAGCTTGAGTTCGGGGATGCCCGGGAACTCCGTGACGCGCAAGAGCTGGGCCGGCGCCGGCAGGGCCGGGCACTCGCGACCGGCCAGGGTGAAGACGGTGCCGTGCGCCCGGCTCAGCGCGTCGCGCACGGCCGCCATCTGCCGGGCGGGGCGGCGCGCCGAGAGCACCGACCAGACCGCCGCCTCGTACGGCGAGTAGAACTGCGGCGGGCGAAGACCAGGCCGGACCCGTTGCAGCGCACCGATCACGGGGTCCTGCTCGCCGATGGCCGCGAAGCCGTGCCCGTCGTGGTCCGCGGAGATGACCCGGGCCACCTGGCGTCGCACCACCGCTGGGTCGGCGTCGCCGGTCATCTCGCAGTGCAGCAGCTCGCCGTCCTGGCGGACCTCGACGCCCGCGTGCGCCGAGTAGCCGTCGACGCAGAAGGCGAGCCGCATGACCCCGTCCCACCTGGTGTCGAAGTTCTGGCCGAAGCCGAAGACGCCCTGTTCGTAGAGGGAGAACGGGCCGCGCGGGTCGATCGTGAACGTCGTCATGGCGTGGATCGTGCAGCCATAACAAGACACCTTGTGTCATATTTTGGTGTCGTACCGCTCGCGTGCCTCGTCGATCTCGTCCATATGCCCGTACGCCCAGAGCCGGATCCCGGCCACGACCTCCTGCAGGCCGCGCCCGAGCTCGGTGAGCTCGTACTCGACCCGGGGCGGGACCTCGGCGTGGACGGTGCGGCTGAGCAGCCCGTCGCGTTCCATCCCGCGCAGGGTCTGGGTCAGCATCTTCTGGCTGACGCCCTGCACCTGCGCACGCAGCTGCGAGAAGCGCAACCGGCCGCTGCCGAGCGCGTAGAGCACCAGCAGCGTCCACTTGTCGCCGATCCGGTCGATCACGGCGCGGGTCGGGCATGCGAGAGCCATCACGTTGAACCGGCCGTCCAGCGACCTGACCTCGTTGGTCACCATGAGGTACCTATACCACGCAAAGGTGCCTACTTACGAAAAGTGACCATTGGCCGCACGCTGCTCCCAAGCACAACGACAGGGAGCACACGATGCGCGCATTGGTCCGCGGCAAGGACGGCAACGTCCGGTTCGACGACGTGGCGGAGCCGGTCCCCGGCCCGGGCGAGCTGCTGGTCGAGGTGGACGCGTTCTCGATCAACCGCGGCGAGACGATGCTGCTGGACCTCGACCGCGCGAACTGGCGGCCGGGCAAGGACGTCGCCGGCACGGTGATCCGCGCGGCCGCCGACGGCACGGGCCCGGCCGTGGGCACGCGGGTCGTCGCCCACCCGCCGGCGAACGGCTGGGCCGAGCGCGTCGCCGTGCCCACCGGCTCGGTGGCGGAACTGCCCGGGAGCGTGGATCCGGTGACAGCGGCCGCACTGCCGCTGGCCGGGATCACCGCGCTGGGGCTGCTGCGCGCGGCGGGCCCGGTGACCGGCAAGCGGGTGCTCATCACCGGGGCGAGCGGCGGGGTCGGGCACTACTTCACGGAGTTGGCCGCCGCGCAGGGCGCACGCGTCACGGCGGTCAGCACGCGGGGCAAGCGGCTGCTGGAACTGGGCGCCGAGGCCGTCGTCGCGACGGTCGACGAAGTGGAGGGCAAGTTCGACGTCGTGCTGGAATCCGTTGGTGGCGCGGCATTTTCCGGTGCGCTGCAGGCGCTGCGGGAGCACGGCACGCTGATCTGGTTCGGCCAGGCGAGCAAGGAACCGATCAGCCTCGACTTCTTCCACTTCGACACGTGGCCGGTCGACGCGACCATCAAGCGGTTCACCTACGAGCCGCCGCAGCACCCGTTCGGCGAGGACCTGGCGACGCTCGTCCGCTTGGTGCGGACCGGTGCGCTGCACCCGGAGATCGGCGTCGAGGCCGACTGGGCGGACACCGCCCGGGTGATCGACGACCTGCGGGGACGCCGGATCACCGGCAACGCGGTGCTGACCGTGCGGCCGCTCCAGCGCACCCTCGACGCCCGCATGGTCGTCGCGCGGTACGTCCGTGCGCTGCAGGAGGGTGACGTCGAAACCCGCATCGCGAGCTTCCACCCCGACGCGGTCTGGCACATCCCCGGCAACGGCACGCTCGCGGGCGACTACGTCGGCCCGGACGAGATCTTCGGCGACTTCTACGCCAAGGCCGTCGCCCGCTTCGACCCGGCGACCCCCGCGACGCTGACCCTGCGCTCGATCACCGCCGACGGCCCGATCGCGATCGCGCAGTGGCGCACCACCGGCCGCACGGTGACCGGTGCGGACTACGACAACTCCTACGCGGTGGTGTTCGAGGTCCGCGACGGCAAGATCGCCGAAGTGTGGGAGTACCTGGACACCGCCCACTTCGAACAGGCCCTGTTCGGCTGAGTTTTCCACAGCCACCGGGTTGTCCACAGATCCGCGCCGCAGCCCCCACACCCCCGCTGACCTCGATAGACTGGCATTAAGGGGTGCCCCCGGGAGGGTGGGGGCTGCCTTCGCGCGCGCGAGTGAAACCACGTCTGCCGGACGATCGGGCGAAGGCGTGTCACAGTGATTTGGTGCGTGCCGACCGGTTGTTGAGCCTGCTGTCGTTGCTGCAGGCGCACGGCCGGATGAGCGCGCACGAGCTGGCGGCGCGGCTCGAGGTCTCACCGCGGACGATCTTCCGCGACATGGAGGCGTTGTCCGCCGCGGGCGTGCCCGTCTACACCGAGCGCGGGCGTGGCGGCGGGTGTGTGCTGACCCCCGGGTTCCGCACCGACGTCAGCGGGTTGACCACCGACGAGGCCCGCGCGTTGTTCACCTTCACCGGCCGCGGGCTCGGCATGGACACGCAGCTGCGCGGCGCGTTGAGCAAGCTGCTCGCGCGCCTTCCTCAGGCCCAGCGGTCGGTGGCCGACCGGGCGAGCGCGACCGTGGTGGTCGACCCGCACGGCTGGATGCGCGAACAGGACGTGCCCGAGTTCCTGCCCGCGGTCCAGGAGGCGGTCTGGCAGCGGCGCCGGCTGCGGCTGTCCTACCGGTCCGCGGCCGACGACCGGGTCGTGGACCCGTACGGCCTGGTCGCGAAGGCCGGCGTCTGGTACCTGATCGCCGCCCGCGACGGCGAGCCCCGCCTGTACCGCGCGTCGCGGATCCTGGCGGCCACCGTGCTCGACGAAGCCGCCGTGCAGCCCGACCGGCTGGACGTCGAGGAGCTGTGGCAGCGGCTGCGGGCCCGGGTCGAGGACCGGCCCACCCGCGTGGTGGTCGCGTTGCACGCCCGCGCGGCGGTGGCCGAGCGGGTGGTCCGGGTGAGCCGCGCGCAGCTCACCGAGCAGCCGCCGGACCTCCTGCCCGCGGCGGTGGACGGCTGGGTCGCCCTCGAGCTGGCGTTCGTCGCCGCCCCGGCCGCGGCGGCGGTCCTGGCCGGGTTCGGGGCGGACGTGCGGGTGCTCGAGCCGGCGTCCGTGCGGGCCCGGTTGCGGGAGATCGGCGCCGCCCTCGTGGCCGAATACGCCACCACCGAACATGCCATCACCGAACACGACTGAGCGGCGGTGACCCGATCGGGTCACCGCCGCTCAGTCACAGCCGAGAAAGCACAGCCGAGAAGGCTCAGCCGGCCATCTTCTTCTGCAGGTTCTCGTCGAGGGTGCCCAGGAACTCCTCGGTGGTCTGCCACTCCTGGTCCTTGCCGATCAGCAGGGCCAGGTCCTTGGTCATCCGGCCGCTCTCCACGGTCTCGACGACGACCTGCTCCAGCGCCTCGGCGAACCCGGTGACCTCGGGGGTCGAGTCGAGCTTGCCGCGGTGGGCCAGGCCCCGGGTCCACGCGTAGATCGACGCGATCGGGTTGGTCGAGGTCGGCTTGCCGGCCTGGTGCTGGCGGTAGTGCCGGGTGACGGTGCCGTGCGCGGCCTCGGCCTCGACGGTCTTGCCGTCCGGGGTCATCAGCACCGACGTCATCAGGCCCAGCGAGCCGAAGCCCTGCGCCACGGTGTCGGACTGGACGTCACCGTCGTAGTTCTTGCACGCCCAGACGTAGCCGCCCTCCCACTTCATCGCGGCGGCGACCATGTCGTCGATCAGGCGGTGCTCGTAGGTCAGGCCCTTGGCGTCGAACTCGGCCTTGAACTCCTCTTCGAAGACCCGCGCGAAGATGTCCTTGAAGGCACCGTCGTAGGCCTTGAGGATGGTGTTCTTGGTCGACATGTAGACCGGGTACTCGCGCTGCAGGCCGTAGGCGAACGACGCCCGCGCGAAGTCCTCGATGGACTTGTTGAAGTTGTACATGCCCATCGCCACGCCGCCGTCGGGGCCGTAGTTGGCGACCACGTGCTGGATCGGCTCGGAGCCGTCCTCGGGCGTGAAGGTGATGGTCAGCTGACCCGCGCCGGGGACCTTGAAGTTGGTCGCCTTGTACTGGTCGCCGTGGGCGTGACGGCCGATGATGATCGGCTTGGTCCAGCCCGGCACCAGCCGCGGGATGTTCGAGATGATGATCGGCTCGCGGAACACGACGCCGCCGAGGATGTTGCGGATCGTCCCGTTGGGCGAGAGCCACATCTTCTTCAGGCCGAACTCCTCGACCCGCGCCTCGTCCGGCGTGATCGTGGCGCACTTGACGCCGACGCCGTGCCGCTTGATGGCGTTGGCGGAGTCGATCGTCACCTGGTCGTCGGTGGCGTCCCGGTGCTCGATGCCCAGGTCGTAGTAGTCCAGGTTGATGTCCAGGTAGGGGTGGATCAGCTTGTCCTTGATGAACTGCCAGATGATGCGGGTCATCTCGTCGCCGTCGAGTTCGACGACCGTCCCCTGGACCTTGATCTTGGCCATGAGCCGGGGTGCTCCTCTCACGTCTTCACTTCTCGCGCCGCGTTAACGGTACAAGCGTACTGCTTGCGGGGCGCGCACGTGTCGGAGGTGTGCCCGACCTCGCGCCGGTCGCGGACAGCAGGTTATCCGGGTACCCGCTGTCCGCGCCCGACGCGATCGTGGGAGCTCAGCCGCGGCCGGCCGAACGGCGGCGGGCCAGCAACAGCAGCGATGCGCCGACGACCAGCAACGCGCCACCCGCGGGCACCAGCCAGCCGGCACCGAAGCCGGTGTAGGCCAGTCCGCCCGATGACCCCGTGCCGCCCTGCGGGAGCGGCGTGGTCCCGGTCGTCGTGCTGGTCACCGGGCTCGTGCCGGTGGTGCTGGACGGGGCGGGCGTGGTCGAGGAGGACGACGTGGTCGTCGAGCTCTCGCCGGTGGTCGTCGAGCTCTCACCGGTCGTCGTCGACTCCGTCGTCGTCTCGTCCGTGGTCGTCGTCGAGCTCTCACCGGTCGTCGTCGACTCGTCCGTCGTCGTGGTGGTCGACTCGTCGGTCGTCGTGGTCGTCGGCGGGCAGTCGGTCGTGGTCGTCTCGTCCGTCGTCGTCGACTCGTCCGTCGTGGTCGTCGTCGGCTCCGTCGTCGTGGTCGACTCGTCCGTGGTGGTGGTGGTGGTCGGCTCGGTCGTCGTGGTTTCTTCGGTCGTGGTGGTGGTCGGCTGGGTGGTGGTTGTCGTCGTCGTGGTCGTCGTGTCCTTGGTCCCACAGACGAACCAGTGGCTCAGCCCCGCGGGCTTGCCGCTGGCGTTGATCGGCGCGTGCAGCTTCAGCCACGGCAGATCACCGAGCGCACCCGGCAGGTAGACGTTGTAGGCGTCGGAACCCTTGACCACCACACCGGTCACGGTGAACCCGTCGGGCACCGAGGTGATGTCGAAATAGGTGCCCTTGGGCCGGTCGTTCTTCAGGATCACCGTGCCGTCGAGCCCGGCGCCGGCGCAGGTGGTCACGTTGCCGGAGTGCGCGGTCGCCCGGGAGTCGCCGGAGTCGGCTTGATCAGCAGAGGCCGCGCCCGCCAGCAGGAGCATCGCTCCCGCGGCGAGCACGGCCCCGCCTGCCGCACCCGCGCCGATTAGCCGACGAGTCAAGGCTGTGAGCGCCATGACACGACTCCGATCCCTGGGAACGCGGAAAGTTGACTAGTCGTCCGCTGATTGGCCTAGTGATCGGTGCATCGATCGGAGTAGGTGAAGCGTTAACAACTACTTTGTGTGATCTGGTTGACCTCAGACCTTCCGTCGCGCTGCGGCAACCGAGCGACCACGGACCAGGACGAGCAACGCGCCGCCGCCGAGCAGCAGGGCGCCACCGACGATGACGAGCCACCCGTTGCCGAACCCCGTGGACGCCAGCCCTTCGCCACCCTGCGCTCCGGGCGTGGTGGCCGACGGGCTGCCCGCGCCGCCCCCGGGGCTGGTGGTGACCGTCGTGGAGGACTCACCGCCGCCCGGGGACGTGGTGGTCGTCACCGGGGCCGTCGTGGTGGTGGTCGTCGTGCTGCCCTTGGTCCCGCACGCGAACCAGTGGCTGAGCCCCGCGGGCCCGCCGCTCGCGTTGATCGGCGCGTGCAGCTTCAGCCACGGCAGGTCCCCGAGCGCGCCCGGCAGGTACACGTTGTAGGCGTCACCGCCCTTGACCACCACGCCGGTCACCGTGTAGCCGGCCGGGATCGACGTGATGTCGAAATAGGTGCCCCTGGGGTTGTCCTCCCCCAAGATCCGCTCACCGGCGAGCCCGGCCCCGGCGCAGTCACCCGGCCTCGCGTTGCCCGCGTACGCGGTCGCCCGGTCGTCGCCGGACTGCGGGGCATCGGCGTTGGCAACGCCCGCGATGCCGAGCCACGCCCCCGCGGCAAGGGCGGCAACGGCCGCGACGCGTGCGAACCGGGGGGCAACAACAGAAGACGCCATGGATCAACTCCGGGAGAGGCAAGATCACTCACATGGGGACGCGACATTCTGCCTCGGACATTCGGACGCGCGAAAGCTGGGCTGAGTGGTGCAATCAGTTTGTTAGTCACCCGTTAGCGTCCGAGCGTGATCTTCGGTCACCGCCGGCTCAACTGACGGCCGCGAGCACGATCCGCTGCGCCACCGCCGGCATCGCACCGCCCATGTGCAACGTGTTGACCGAGTAGACCAACCGGCGCGCGAGGTCCAGCGTCGTGCCCATGCCGTTGTTGTAGCCCGGCCGGTCACCGGACTTCCCCCAGAACACCTGCCCGTTCACGACCAGCTCCTCCAGGCCGCGGCCGTAGGTGGCGGGCTCGCCGGTCTCGTAGGTCGGTACGTCGGGGATCCGGAACAGCTCGGCGGTCTGCGCGGGCGGCAGCAGCCGTCCGGAGACGAGCGCGACCAGGAACCGGTCGAGGTCGGGCGCGTTGGAGACGATCTCCGCGGCCGCCCACTGGAAGGTCGGGTTGGCGTCGGTCACGTCGACCCACTGGTCCGGCGTGACGGCCTCGTAGCCGTGCGCGTGCGGGCCGTGGATGCGCGGGTCGCGCCCGGGCACCACGGTCGCGGTCAGGTGCAGCGGCCGGATGATGCCGTCGCGGATGGCGTCGCCGTAGGGGCGGCCGGTGACCTTCTCGATCACCACGCCCAGCACCAGGTAGTCGATGTTGCCGTAGTGCTGCATCGTGCCGGGCGCGAACTCCATCGGCGCGTCCTTGGTCGCCAGGTCGATCAGCTGCCGGGGCGTCCAGGTGTCGAAGCGGTGCGCCAGGAACCAGACCGGGTCCTTGTGGTCGATCTTGATGCCGGGGATGCCGGCGGTGAAGTCCATCAGCTGCCCGACGGTGATCGGCGGGTAGCTCGCGGGCAGCAGGTCCGGCACGTAGCTCTGCACGGTGCGGTCCAGGTCGAGCCGGTGGCGGGCGACCAGTTGCAGCGCCGCGGTCGCGGTGAACGTCTTGGTCATGCTGCCGATGCGGAACCGGCCGTCGGCCGGAACGCCCCGGCCCGTACGGAGGTCGCCGATGCCGGACGTGCCGGTCCACTCGCCGGCCGAGCCGCGCACCTGGACCAGCGCACCGGAGACCTCGTCATTGGGCAAGTCCGCGATGGCCGCTTCGAGCGCGGCCGGGTTGAGCGGCGGAAGGGTCGTGGCCGCAGCGGCGGCGGGCGTGGCGAGCACCGCCCCGCCAAGCGTCGCCGCGACGACGATCGCCGTGATTCTCTTGGGTTTCATGGCGTCCAGCCTGTCCGCGCCGGCGCGACACGGGCATCGGGAATGGCCCTGGTTGCGACCCTGGTCTTGATCAGTGCCGGGAATTGTCGGTGCGGTGCCCTACGCTCGCCGCGCGGAAGTCGATCAGGGGGTGGACCGGTGGCGACGGGACCGACGCACGCCATGAGCGGGCTCGCGGCGTGGGGTGCGCTGACGGTGCTGGCGTCGCACCACCCGGTGGGGAATCTGACGCCACAGGCGTGGTTCGTGGGCGCGGCGCTGGCGTCGGGTGCGGCGTTGTTACCGGACCTCGACCACCCCGAGTCGACGGTGTCGAGCACGTTCGGCTCGGTGACGCTGGCGTTGAGCAGCGTGCTGAACGCCATCAGCCACGGCGTCTACCGGATCAGCCGGACCAAGCGCGACCCCAACCGCGACGGCGGCCACCGCGGGCTCACGCACACGCTGGTCTTCGCGGTGCTGGCCGCGGTCGTGACCACCGCGGTGGTGCAGACGAGCAAGTCGTGGGCGTTGCCGATCCTGATGTTCTTCTTCTGCGGTCTTGCCGTGCGCGGCCTGATGCACGAGTGGAGCCCGAAGCACGACGCGGTGTGGATCGCGGTGACGTCGCTGGCGCTCACCATCGCGTGTCTCAAGTGGACGGACCAGAGCGCGACCACCGCGGCTACTTGCGGCGTCGCCGTGGGCATCGGCTGCATCGCCCACTACCTCGGCGACGCGATCACCGAGCAGGGCTGCCCGATGCTGTGGCCGGTGCCGATCGCGTGGCGCACGTGGTACCCGGTCGCGCCGCCGAAGATCTTCCGGATGCGCACCGGGGGCAAGGTGGAACTGGTGCTGTTGGCGCCGGTGCTGACCGTCGTGGCGATCTGGCTGTCGGCGATCGCGTTGCAACGAGCCGGCGCGCTGCCCATGCTCAACGGCGTGCGGCTGATCCCCTGGACGTAGGAGTACTCGTGAAGTACATGCTGTTGATCTACGGCAACGCCGAGGCGTGGCAGGACATGTACGGTCCCGACCGCGACCGGATCATCCAGGCCCACGCGGATGTGGTCGCCGAGCTGACCACCCGCGGCGAACTGGTGTCGAACCAGGGCCTGACCACCGAGGGCTCGGCCGTCGTGCGGTTCCGCGAGGGCGCCCTGACCACGACGGACGGTCCGTTCAGCGAGGCCAAGGAGGTCCTGGCGGGCTTCTACCTGGTCGACGTGCCCGACCTGGAGCGGGCGAAGGAGATCGCCGCCAAGCTGCCCGAGGCACAGAAGTCGCTCATCGAGGTGCGGCGCGTGATGGAGTCGCAGGAGGTCATGGACGGCGTTCGCGGCGCATCCACCGGCGGCTGAGGTCCGTCATGGCCAGGTACGCCTGATCCGGTTGGCGCGTGCCCGGGCTCGGCGTGGACGGGCCGCAGCCCGCCCACGCCGACCGGCCGTCAGGTGCGACTGGTGAACTTCGCGACGTCCTGCGCCTCACTGGTCGATGGCAGCACGGTCGATGGTGAAGCGAAAGCCGGGTCGTCACCGAAGGCGACCACGGCCGCGTAATAGGTGTAGCCCGCCGCCTTGCAGGCGTCCGGGTGGGTCGGGTAGGCGGCGACGCAGTTGTTGGTGATGCCGTACTTCAGCTCGGAGTCGCAGGCGGCCTTGTGGTCGCCGGGGGCTTCGTAGCACATGTCGTGGCGGGCGCAGGGGCCGCGGAAGTCGGCGCTGAACCAGCTGTCGGGCGAGTCGGTGCAGTAGTCGTGCAGGGAGCCGAGGGAGGGGTTGTAGACGTAGTTGGAGGGCACTTGGATGACGGTCGCGCGCGGGGCCACCACGGCCGCTGAAGTGGGTGTATCGGCCATGGCCGTCCCCGAGAACAGGGCGGCGCACGCCGCAACCCCGCCGGCGACCGCAAGTAACTTCGCTCGAACCAACACGATGACTCCCGACTGTCGACAAACACTGACGACAATCAGTTATGCCGTGGTCACTCCTTCACGTCAACAGCCGATAGATGGACAAGTATCAACATGCGCATTCGTGCGATGCCGTGCGCCACGGCACGCGCACTCCGCCTGACCGGCGATCCCGACGCCGACAAGCTGCTCGCCTCCGACCCGTTCGCCCTCCTCATCGGCCTCCTGCTCGACCAGCACACTGTTTGACGTATGACCCGAGTTGTACGGTTCGATTCCTCGGGTCCCAACCGCACAACTTTGTTGGTTGTTCGGTACCGTTAGTCGACCTCGTACCGCACAACAAGGGATGCGCATGGCCGGGCGACCAAGCCGAACAGCCGTCTACCAGCGCTTGGACGATGCCGTAGCCGATCTCCGCAGCCGTTTGGGTGGCTTGCCCAAACCGGCCGAGGCCGATGACATATGGTCCGACATCTGGCATCAAGAGGCCCACAACAGCACCGCGATCGAAGGCAACACCCTCGTTCTCAGGGAAGTTGAGCGGCTGCTCGACGAAGGCCAGACGGTCGGTGCCAAACCCCTCCGGGACTACCTGGAAGTGCAGGGTTATGGCGACGCAGCGAAATGGGTGTACGGACAGGCAGTCGCCCCAAGCGATTGGGCCGCAGACGACTTGGTCACGCTCCAGGAGATCCGTCACGTCCACTACCTCTGCATGACGCCGGTTTGGACAGTCGCGCCCCATCCCCACGCCACCGACCAGGAAGGGCCAGGCGCGTTCCGGCAACACGAAATCGCCGCGTTCCCTGGTGGCATGAAACCCCCGACCTGGCCGGAAGTCGACCTGCACATGCGCGGCTGGGTGACCGAGGTCGGCACGTTGCGAACCTCGAACGGCCCCCTGCCGGAGGAATTGGCGCGGCTCCACAACCAGTTTGAGCGCATCCATCCCTTCCTCGACGGCAACGGCCGGACCGGCCGCCTCCTGCTCAACCTCCTTCTCGGACGCCTCGGCTACCCCCCAGCGATCATCTTCAAGCGCGACCGTGAGCGATACCTCCAGGCGATGCGAAAGGCCGACCGTGGCGACGTCGGCCCGCTTGGCGAGCTCATCGCTCGAAGCGTCACAGCCAACCTCTACAAGTTCGTCATGCCCGCCGTCGCAGGTCCAGCGAAGCTCGTCCCTCTGGCAGCGCTTGCCACCCCAGAGTTGACAGAGAACGCCCTCCGCGTCGCTGCCACCCGCCACCGTTTGAAAGCAGTCAAGGGCGATGACGGCCATTGGCAGAGCAGCAAGAATTGGGTGGACAACTATCGAGCGTCAAGACATCAGCGTGCCAAGTGAAGGCACGAGCCAGCAGCCGGACTGGTGTGACCATCAGCTAGACGTGCGATGCTGTGCGCCATGGCACGCGCACTCCGCCTGACCGGCGATCCCGACGCCGACAAGCTGCTCGCCTCGGACCCGTTCGCCCTCCTCGTCGGCCTCCTGCTCGACCAGCACACTGTTTGATGTATGACTAGGGCATGAGCCCATCTGACCAGGTACAACGAGCCCACTGGGGCGACTTCCAGGGTCTACGCCTGGCCGGCCTGGTCCGCCTGTCGTTCGAGCTCGACCACGACGACCCGCAGGTCGTGCCCATCCGTGGCCGCGACATCCGAGGCCGCGACGAGCAGGAGAAGGACTGCCGCACCTACGTCGAATCACGCGGCGGCAGCTACGTCCACACCTATGTCGAGCCGCACACGTCAGCGTGGAAGCGCAAGCGCGTCAGGTTGCCCGACGGCCGCACCGGCTACCGAGTCATCCGCCCAGTCTTCGAAGCGGCGTTGGAAGACCTGAAGCGCGGCAAGACCCCCGACGGCGAGCCCCTGGACGGCCTGGTCGTCTACGACATCGACCGCCTGACCCGCGACAACCGCCACCTGGAAGACGCGATAGAGGTGGTCGAACACTTCGGCCGTCCCATCATCGACATCACAGGCACCCTGGACCTCCTGACCGACAACGGCCGGACGGTCGCCCGCATCGTCGTAGCCACGAACAACAAGCAGTCCGCGGACACCGCCCGCCGAGTGAAGCGCAAGCATCGAGCCTTGGAGCTGGCCGGAATCCCCACCGGTGGCCGCCGCCCCTTCGGCTGGAACGACGACAAGCGCACCCTTCGCGTGCCCGAAGCCGAGCTGATCCGCGAAGCCGCCCAACGCATCATCAAGGGCGCCCCGCTGGCCAGCGTCGCCGTCGACTGGAACAACCAGGCAGTGACGACGGCCCTGGGCAACCGCTGGACCAACGGCTCGGTGAAGACGGTCTTCCGCAACCCGAGGCTCTGCGGCTACCGCTCCCGCAACGTCCACGAGATCGACCCGGACACCGGCCGCCAAACCATCCACGTCGAGATCGTGCGCGACGCGGACGGCAACCCCGTCATCGGCCAGTTCGACCCGATCCTGACCGTCGCCGAGTGGGAAGCCGTGACCGCGATCCTCGGCAACCGCACCATCGCGAGCCGAGGCAAGAACACCCGCACGTACCTGCTCACGGGCACCCTCCGCTGCGGCAAGCCGGAGTGCAACGCACGCCTACGAGCTTTGAAGGCCCACGCATCCCGCGTGAAGACCCCCGGCCGCTTCTACTACTCGTGCCCCGCCAAGAGCCAGCGCGGTTGCGGTGGCGGCGTCAGCATTCCCGGCCCGGAGACGGACAAGTGGATCAGCGCCGCCGTGATCACCAAGTACGAACAAGAAGCACAACGCCGCGACGCCGCCACCGAGCCCGAGCCGTGGCCACAGCAGGCGGAGCTGGCCGAGGTCCAAGACGACCTGCGCGAGCTGTCCACGGCCCGCAAGGAGCGTCGCATCTCCGCCCAGCGCTACTTCGCCATGCTGCCCGACCTGGAACAACAGGAACACGCCCTACTGGCCGACCGCGAACGCTGGCTGGCCCAAACCACAGCCGCAACAACCACCCACGCCACCATCCGCCAAGACTGGGACGACTACCCCCTGGCCCAGAAACGAGCCCTGATCGAAGAGGCCCTGACCGCCGTAGTCGTCTACCCAGCCAACGGCCGCCGAGGCTTCCACCCCGATCGCGTAGAACTCATCTGGCGCGGCTAGACACATACATACGTTTCGTTCGACGCTGACGGGCACGCAGCGCAGTAACGTGTCCTAGCGTGACGAAGCCGAACGAGATACCAAGAGATCCGGTCTCTCACTTCTTCGTGAACTTTCCTGAGAGACGTCGCCGAGCCATCAGCGCGGCCCATCGACTTACCGACGATCAGTTGGCAGCAAACGATGCAGCCGTACTTGTGCGGTCAATCCTCGATCAGCACGCCGAAGAGGAGATCCTTCCGGTTTTCGAAGGCAAGTGGAACACTCAGCGTGAAATAACAAGACCAGGCACGCAAGAAAGCAATGATCCCCCCGAAATCTTGTTGGAGTTCCACGTGCCGTGCTATGGAACCATAGCGGCACTCCATGAAGTCGACAGCAGATGCACACATGGCAGCGGATCTATCCAGCCACGACCTCCGGCAGACCAGCCTCAAAACTCCGTAAGAATCCAGTTTACCTACTCGCTCGACTCATCAGCACATATCGATGCTTTCGAGTCGGGACTTATGCAGACCTGGGAAAAGTGGCAGGATGCGCTAAAGATCAACGTTCGTGATGCAAATACCATCATCAGGAAGCGCAGAGCGGAGCTGGCTAACGACATCCGACCACTGATCGAGGCGAGACAACGACGTGTCATAGCCCTCCGGACCGCCTCAGCCAACCTCGCGATACCGCTTAGCCCGAACTTGGCTCCATCGGTTTCCATCCCACTAAAGGCAAATTTGCTCACACTAGAAAGGATCGAGCAACAAGCGGACTCCGGTACACCCGAGCCGGCACTGGCAAACAACCTGGCAGACGACGTTCTCAACATCATTCTAGGTTTCACAAATGCACTAGAGCGACTGCACACGACCGCTGACCGTCTCGCAGGAGCCGACGAAGAGACGCTCCGTGACGTACTACTCTTCGTGCTGAATGCGAACTTCACCGGCATTGCAACTGGAGAGACCTTTACCGGAAAAGGAAAGACGGACATACTTCTCCGCTGGCGAGACCGGAACGCCTTCATAGCAGAATGCAAGTTCTGGACCGGAACCAAGAAGTTCGTCGAGGCAATCGACCAACTCCTCGGCTATACCGTTTGGCGAGACACGCGCATAGCTCTCATCCTCTTCGTGCGAGACCGTCGGGATGTGTCGGCGATCATCACAAAGGCCGTAAAAGCTATTCTCCAGCATCCACAGATAATCTCTGGCGACGAAGTCGGCGAGATCGACAATCAGCGAGAGTTTATTCTCGCATCTACTTCGGACAGTAAACGGGCGATCAGGCTCGCCTTCATACCTGTACACCTCCCCACTTTGCGCAGTGGACAGACACTCGACGAAATCACCACTCCGTAGCAAGGTATTCTGGCACGGTGGCCGACCAAGATATTACCAATACGTGGCACATCCACGACGAGCGCACAGTTGATGACACGCGGCGCCTACATCTCAATATCGCGCACGTCGAGCTTCCTGACGGGGTGCAGTTCGAGCAATACGTCCTACGGATGCCCAAGGCGGCGATGACCGTCGTCCTGGACGACGAGCGCGAGAACGTGCTCATGATCTACCGTCACCGGTTCATCATGGATCGCTGGACCTGGGAACTCCCCGGCGGCTACGTCGACCCCGACGAGGACCCCGCCGCCACCGCTGCTCGTGAGGTCGAGGAAGAGACCGGCTGGCGACCCCGCAGCATCCGCCCGCTGTCCAGCTTCCAACCCCTAGCCGGAACCGCGGACTTCGAGAACCTGCTCTACCTGGCCGAAGGCGCCGAGAACACCGGCAAGGAAGCCGACATCAACGAGGCCGCCCGCGTCGAGTGGCTACCGCTCAACACCATGCGTGAGCGCATCGCGAACGGCGAGGTCATCGGCGCAGGCGCCCAGCTCGGCATCATGTTCGTCCTCGCCGAGCAGGGCCACTAAGGCACGGGGATCGCAGCCGCCGACATCTGCGCGTAGAGCGCCTTCACCGGCTCCGCCGACCGATACCGGTTGAGCCGTCGACCCACGTCCGCCAGGTACGCGACCGTCCGCACCGACCGCACGCTGCCCGCCATCGTCACCGCTTCCGATGCCGTCGAGCAGGACTCTTCGACCTGCCCCTGGTCCGCCAGCGCCGACGCGAGCAACGACATGTTGAACAGCCGTCCCCGGTCGTAGCCCTCGTTCATCTCCAGCGACCGGCGCGCGTACCGCTCGGCGTCGACGGGCTGGCCGAGATCCCGGAAGCAGTGCGCGAACTTCGCAGCCAGGTACGCGGCATCGAAGTAGCCCAACCACTCCGGCGCGTCCTGCCGATCCGCAGCCGACAACGCCCGTTCCGACTCGGCCAAGGCGTCGAGGCACGACCGCGAGTCACCTTGCAGCGCGAAGCCGTGCGCCGCCATCACCGCGGATTCCGACACGAGCGCGTGCAGGCCGGACCGGTTCGCATCCGAGTGCGCCGCTTGCGCCAGGTCCACAGCGATCGAGCCCGACCGGAAGAACGCCGCCTGGTGGCTCATCCCCGCCAGCATCTCGGCCGCCAGACCATCGTTGTCGATCTCCTGGCACAGCCGCAGCGCCTGCCGCAGGTGCTTGCTCCCGGTCTCGGCGTCGCCCACATCGTACGCCATCCACCCCGCGAGCTGGTTCAGCTCCGCCACCGCGCCGTACAGCTCGGACCGAATCGCATCGGTCGACCGCGCCTCACGCAGCATCGGCACCACGTCCGACGCCAGGTAGTTGCTCACCGTCCCCCGCGCGTGCCCGCCGCCGAACCGGTTGTCGAGGCGTCGGAACGTCCGCGTCATCTCGCGGATGGTCGCCACGTCGGTAGCGCCGATGCTGCGGGCCGGGCTCGCGGAGGCATGACCGGAACCGAACCAGCCGAAGCCGCTCGCCGCCGCCGTCCAACCGGCGACCTTGAACAACTGCCGACGCCGCACGTCGTCTCCTTCCTCTGCCTCGCGAACGTCGTCCGACGAGAGCCGGAACCACAGATGCCGTTCCGGGATGTGCAACACGCGTGCCCAGTAGTCGAGCTTGTTCAGGTCATGGACGGACTCAGCAGCTCGTTCAAGACGGCTCACCTGACTCTGCGTGAGCCCCAGCCATCTGCCGATCTTGGCCTGCGTCAACACCGGACGGTGCTCGAACCGGTAGGCGTAAAGCACCTGCCCGAAGTGCCTGCTGCGAAAGGCGTCCCGCAGCGCGGCCCGTCGCCAGAACTCCTCGGGCTTGTCCGGCGCAGAGGATGAACGAACGGCTTTACGCGCACACGGCCCACACGTGGACGAACGGTTGTCAGCCGCCAGCCGCGCACCGCAACCGGTGCATGCGCGTTTGGCCGGCGTCGTCCCCATTCCGCCCAGTGTAGCGATCGACACAACGCGTGACCTGCGCTTATGTACGCCTCACATAAATCAGTCGGTTTCGTCGTGGGGCCAGGCCGCATTCGTCCCGATGGTGGTGGGACAGACCTCGGAGGAGCCATGCAGCCAGACACCACCAGCCCGCGCACCGGCAAGACACCGGTCAACGTCGCCATGGTTCGTCAGCACACCCCGGTCAGCGTCTCGATCAACGAACACGACCGCGTGGTGTCAGTGCTAGTGAGCGGTGACAGCGCAATCGTGCTGCTTGGGCTCACGCTGGCCGGTGCCGACGTCTTTCTTCACCAGGTCGCCCGGGCTGTTGAAGAGCTGCGACGCGTGGAGGCACACCGTGCCCAACGCTGATCCCGCCGAGTTCCTGGCCTATCGCGTCGCGGTCTATGCCCGCCTGCACGCCTACGAGACCGCCGCGACCACGGACAACGACGCCTACGCGGCACAACTGGCGCGCACCGAACTGCCCCGGCACCTGCGGCACTGGCTGCCCCGCCTGCAAGCCCACGAGCCCGACAAGCACGGGAACTGCCCGACCTGCTCGCACTGGTGGCGCAAGGTCGCAGCGCCGTGCGATCTCTGGCGTTGGTTCCACGGCTTCCTGACCGTCGAGCCCGCACATTTCGACGTTCCGTCGATCACCTAGACCCGGCCGACCGTCGTCTGCTCCCGGCAGGCGATGGCCGACCGTCGGTTGGCGGGGCGCACCAACTCCGGTCCCTCCCCGCGTCCCGCCAACCATCCCAACCAGCCTGAGTCGCGAGCTCACCGCCACAACTCCATAAAGCTGCTCCCCAAACACAAAGAGACGAGCCTCCGGGCTGTGGCCAAGTAGAGCCACGAAACACAAAAACACTTCCATTCATGCTTCGGCATTGCAGCGAACGAACACCACGAGTTGCCGCGTCGCGACTCCGCCGCAAGCACATGAATGGAAGTGTTTTCGGTGGAGCACAACGAAGATGAGCTGTGGGAGTGGGCACGGCAGACGGCCGCGTCCGCTCCGCTGTGGAGTGACGAGCGTTGGGAGCGCATCAACGCAACGCTCGGCATCAAGCTCGCTGAACCCGACCAGCAAGCCGTCTCGTGGTCGGAGGCGGCGTGATGGTCGAGCCGCACGAACTGCCGCGATGGCTGCACCAGCTCGGAGAGAAGGCCGCACAGCCGGGTTTCGACCGCTGGCGCCAGATGGTCGAGAGCACCGGCGGCTGCTCGAACCCGATCCGGCTGATCGGTCAGACCACAACGGTCGACAGCGCGACCGGGGAGATCCTCGGCAGCTACTCCACCCACGACGAGCCGACCGGCTACCTGCTGACCGCGTGTGGCAACAGGCGGGCGAGCCGGTGCGAGTCGTGCGCGCGGGTGTACGCCGACGACACGTTCCACCTGATCAAGTCCGGTCTGGCCGGAGGCCGGGACGTGCCCGAGTCGGTGTCGGCCCACCCCAGGGTGTTCGTCACGTTCACCGCGCCATCGTTCGGTCCGGTGCACTCGCGGGCTGTTGACGCGCGGGGACGAGTCCGGCCGTGCCACCCACGCAACGAAGGGCCGTCCTGTCGTCAGCGGCACGCCGAGGGTGATCCCCGGTTGGGCCACGCCATCGACCCCGCCAGCTACGACTATCGGGGCGCGGTCCTGTGGAACAACCAGGCCGGCGAGCTGTGGCACGTGTTCACCGTCTACCTGCGCAGGCAGCTCGCCGAAGCGGTCGGCGTGGCCCGCTCGAAGCTGAACACGGTGCTGCGGGTCGAGTACGCCAAGGTAGCCGAGTACCAGGCGCGCGGCGTGATCCACTTCCATGCTGTGATCAGGCTGGACGGGCCAGGTGGTCCGACCGAGCCACCACCGTTCGGCGTGGACCTCGAAGTCCTGTCCGAAGCAATCGAGGCGGCGGCTCGTGCGTCGCAGGTCGAGATGCGGGACTTCACCGTCCGGTGGGGTCGCCAGCTCGACGTCCGTCCGATCGAGACCAACGCGACCTGGACCGATCAGCGCGTGGCCCGCTACATCGCGAAGTACGCGACGAAGGGTGCCGAAGCCGCGGGGACCGTCGACCGGCCGTTGCGAACCATCAAGCACCTGCATCGCGTCCGCGGCTTGTCCCCGCAAGCACGCGCGATGATCGAGACGTGCTGGGACCTCGGACCGAGCTTGCGGCAGTGGGCACACATGCTCGGCTACGGCGGGCACTTCACGACCAAGAGCCGCAGGTACTCGACCACCCTGGGCACGATGCGCAGGGACCGAGCCCGCTACCGCGCGGACGAGGCCCGATCGTTCGCCGGACTGGAGCCGTTGCCGGACACGCCGGTTGAACGCGTCGGAGCCTGGCAGGTCGCGGGCACCGGGTACCGGACCATCAGCGAGCACACGTGGGCGGAGATGATCCGGGAGCAGAAGCGCCATCGTCCACTACCCCGACGACCTGAGACCGACCAGCAGGCGAGTTGACCGATCTGGTTCAGACTTTCTTCTCCTGAGTCAAGCGCGCCGCCGCGCGGCGCGCGGGAGTTGGGCTGGCTTGCCGCCCACCGGTGAGAGCGCCCGCCACGGCTCGGGCTCCGCTCCGCTCTGCCCGGCCGGGCGGCACTCTCACGGGCGGCAAGGTGCCCGTCCCGTACGCGCGGCGACGCGGTTTTCAGGAAGAGAGATGTCCTCGCCGGACGGGCAGGTCTCCAGGATGGTCAGCCCTGGTCCAGCGGTTGCGCGGTTGGTGCCCGTGCCACCCCGACGACCTCCCCGAGGGCTATCAGGCCGGCCCGGGGCCGCAAGCTTGGCAAGACACGTCGCGTGACATTCGAAGGTGCGGCCCCGGGCAGGCCTGATCGGGCTGCGCCAGGTCGACGGGATGGCACTCGGACAGGTGTGGTCTGGGAAAAGACGTGCCATCCTGTCGGCGTGACAAAGCTGTGCATCGCCCAGAACCCCGAGGCAGACGAGCTGCTGGATAGCTCCCCGCTGGCCCTGCTGCTTGGCATGCTGCTCGACCAGCAGATCCAAATGGAGATCGCGTTCCTCGGCCCGAAGAAGCTGTACGACCGCCTGGGCGGCAAGCTCGACGTCCACACGATCGCGGACTACGACCCGGAGGCGTTCGCAACGCTGGCATGTACGCCTCCCGCGATCCACCGCTACGGCGGGTCGATGGCGAAGCGGGTGCAGGCGCTCTGCCAGTTCATCGTCTCCGAGTGGGACGGGGACGTCGAGGCGATCTGGACGCGCGACAAGCCGACCGGGGCCGAGGTCCTGAAGCGGCTGAAGGCGCTGCCTGGGTTCGGAGAGCAGAAGGCGAAGATCTTCTTGGCACTGCTGGGCAAGCAGCGGGGTGTCCAGCCGTATGGGTGGCGCAAGGCCGCTGGTGACTATGGCACGGCGGGCTCACACCGCTCCGTCGCCGACGTCACAAGCCATGACAGCCTTCAACAGGTTCGCTCGTTCAAGAAAGCAGCAAAAATCGCAGCACGGGCTACCGATAAATAGCCAGGACGTGAAGGATAGTTGCCGGACCTTTCAAATAGGCAGCGTCATCTGAACTCGATCGGGCGGCTTTACGACGTTGCTGACGCGTCAATTGCTGACCGGGAATCTTTATCAGAGGATACCTGCTTGAAGCAGGTATTGTTTCCGCCACACGGCCGTAGACTGTGGCGCGCCCTTCTAGATCGTTAAACCCGCGGACTATGAACTCCTGCCGCAGTGGCATGATCAAGCTCGGCGACGAGGCTACCTTGAGAACCAGCGGCGGAGTGTCACCAATTGCCTCTCTTGCCTGGTCGAGATAGCCTAGCTGCTCTATAACTTTCCTACCTTCCGCGTCCAACATACCGATTCGATCTACAAATTCCCCAGCCGCCCTGAAGGTCGCGGCATTCATAATCGCGTTAATTGCAGGCGGTATCTCGACAACGCCCTTAATTTCACAGAATCGATCATCTTCAGCATCGGTCAAACTGAATCGGTCGCCAGACCCGACCGTCAGGACATCCTCCGAATCGGACACATGTCCGAACAGCCGATCAAACCGCGCCGCTTCAGTTTGGCGGACCACCTTTCGCCTGCTATCCGTGGTGGAGAATCTATCGGAAAGAACTTCTTCTTCACCAGGGGCGGCGCCCGAAGTGTCAAGCGTTACGTGGCGATCCTCCTCATCATATATGCCGCCTTCCACAATTGACAGGAAACTTTCTACCATATTGGTGTCGTAGTAAAGAAAATCTCGAAACTTCATTCGCCCCAAACCCTCACTATTCCGGCTTTGCCCAGATGGCAGAAATTGTTTGATCAACCTCAGACGAACCTTCCGGGGCCGAAAAAGCGCCGGCAGTAAGCCAGTCTTGTCCACTCAAGTCCGCAGCTAGACCAGCAGTTTGCAATCGCTGAGCTAGCGCTGACCGCTTCGCTGGCGACCCGTCAAAGCGAACTACATGACGCCCTGCCGCATCACTAAATGGTTTTACTCGACCAACCTCCACCAACACAGTCCGAGAGATGTCGATGGCATCTGCAATACCCGCTTCGTAGTACACATTGGGCCGCGCCTGCCCATATAGCTGACGCTCCGACTCGTTATCGTCCGAGCCGAGAAGGTCCGCGCGCAAGCGAACTTGATCGTCAGGAGTGAACAGAATTACGGCCGCATCGGCCATATTCAAACCTTGCCGCACCACGTCACCAATGTACGGATTGGGTAGACCGGTCGCGCCAACCGCATGTTCCCACTCCACAATACGGAGACCGAGCGATCGCAAGAAGGTCTTCATTTGTGAGACAACAGAGAAATCACGTCCGTGAACAAGAAACACTCTGTCCCCGAGCTTCCCTGTTTCGGTTCGATCAGATCCTGCAACATCAGATGCCCTGGCGGCGGGCGTCGCCCGCAACTCGGCAAAATCGCCGGGCGGCCCCACGATGTACTCGTCAGTGACATCCGGCGCTGCTCGCGCAATCCTCCAAGACATCGACGGCCCGCCGACCATCACAACCGGCGAACGTCGATCCCGCTCAGCAATTTCGTCACGAATAACAGATGACGGATTCTCGCTTCTCGAAATCTGCAGACGATTAATATCAGAAACGGCAATTGTTCTTCCGTTGACAGTGATGCTCGTACCATTGCGGTACGGCTCAAGAAACTGCTGATCTAGTGTTTCCTGCGTCAAGTCAAGCTTGACTTCCTCGTCCGTAGAATTTGCTACCGAGACGCGTACATGGAAATATTCTTCCACGAGATCACCTTTCTGCGCTGTGACAATGCTACTCGCACCGGCTTCGTCAACACTCAATAACATCAGGTCGTGTCTCACACATACATCTATGTATGTGTTGCGACCAGCAGTACCCGATGGAGCACGCCTTCGCGGGTCCGAAGAAGATCGCCGACGGATGGACGGGTTCGACATCGCGAAGATCGCGGCGATGCCGGTCGAGGAGTTCGTGGAGCTGAGCGTGCGGCCGCCCGCCATCCACCGCTACGGCGGCTCGATGGCGCGCCGGGTGCACGCGCTCGCCCACCACATCCTCGACAACTACGACGGCAAGGCCGACAAGATCTGGAAGTCCGGCAAGCCGACCGGCGCCGAGCTGCTCAAGCGGGTGCAGGCCCTGCCCGGCTACGGCGAGCAGAAGGCGAAGATCCTCGTCGCCTTGCTGGGCAAGCAGTTCAACGTCCGCCCCGACGGCTGGCGCGAGGCCGCGGGCGCTTACAGCGACGAAGGCTCGCGGCGGTCCATCGCCGACGTGACGAGCGCCGAGAGCCTGGCCGAGGTGCGCGCGTTCAAGAAGGCCGCGAAAGCCGCCGCCAAGGCCGAGGCTAAGTAGCGAGGTACACGACGTCCGGCTCCCCGCGCGGCACGGGCACCGGGAGCATCGAGACCGACGCGAACGCAGCACGCAGACGCGATTCGAACGACGCGCTGGCGTTCGCGCTCCACACGGCCAGCACGCCGCCGGGGCGCAACCGCGCGCGCAGCATGGTCAGGCCGGAATCGCCGTACAGTGCGGCGTTTCCTTCACTGACCGTCCACTCCGGACCGTTGTCGATGTCGAGGCACAGGGCGTCGAAAGACTCCGCACAAGACGACAGCCAGGACACCAGGTCAGCCTCGACCACGGTCACCGACGGATCGGCCAGCGCGTCGCCGTGCACGGCACGCAACGGTCCCTGGTTCCACGCGATGACCGCCGGCTCGCGCTCCACCACCACGACCGAACCGACCCGCGGGTCGTCCACCGCGGCACGCAAGGAAAACCCGACCCCGAGCCCGCCGACGAGCATGCGGCCACCCATCGGCATCCGCGATGCGGCGGCGGAGATCAGCAACCGCTCGGACTCGCCATTGCGAGTGTCCATCAGGAAAACGCCGTTGGCGATGACCTCGAAGTGCTCCCCCACGACACGCAGCACCAGCTCGCCCCCGACACCCGCACGCCGATCCAGCACCCGCACAGCACCAGATCGTAGTGCCCTGGCCGGCACGCGCCCGCCGCCTTACGCTGGGAGACGCACTGGAGGTGAGAAGAGCATGCAAGCTGCAGTGGGCGACCAGTTGCACATCCAAGGACGCATCGTGGGCAAAGTGGAACAGCAGGGCGAGATCCTGGAGATCCGCGGCGACGACGGCCAACCGCCCTACCTCGTGCGGTTCGCCGACGGGCACGAAGGCCTCGTCTACCCCGGCCCCGACTGCTTCGTCGAGCACCCCGAGCGCTGACCTCACGCCGCGACCGGCACCGGCTCCTCGACCTGGGCCCGGGCGCGCACGACCACGCCCAGCGCCAGCAGGCACAGCACCGCGGCCACCGGCCCGAGCGCGAGCGGACCGGCCACCCGCAACACCACGCCGCCGATCGCGCTGGAGAACCCGACGCCCAGGTAGATCGCGGATGCGTTGAGCGACAACGCAACCGGCCCCATCTTCGGCGACGACACGGTCAACAACGCGTGCTGGACCACCGGCAGCGTCGACCACGTCGCCGCGCCCCAGATCGCCAGCGCGACCGCCGAGGTGGCGACGGTCTCCAACTCCAAGGGCATCGCGGCGAGCACGACCGTGGCCGCCCCCAACGACACCGCCAGCGGGCCCCGGCTGCCGAACCGGTCCGCGGCCCGCCCGCCGACCCAGTTCCCGACCGCGGCGCCGATCCCGTAGACCACCAGCAGCAGGCTGGCCGCGCCGCCCCGCACGCCGGACGTCTCGGCGAAGAGCGGCCGGATGAACGTGTACACGCTGAACGCGGCGGTGCAACCGAGCAACATCACCAGCAGCAGCGCGCCGATCCGCCGGTCGACGGCGACCGCGAGCCGGGCCCGCAGACTGACCGCCGCCGGCGCCGACACCCGTGGCATCACCCACCACAACCCCGCGGCCGCGGCGGCGCAGAGCAGCGCCACCAGCGCGAACACGCCGCGGTAGCCGACCACGCCGCCGATCAGCGACCCCGCCGGGACGCCGATGATCAACGCGATCGTCAGGCCGCCGAACACCAGCGCGATGTCCCGCGCCCGGCGCCCCGGCTCGGCGAGCCCCGCGGCCACCCCGGACGCGACCGGCGTGTAGACGGCGGCGCCGAGCGCGGTCAGCATCCGGGCGCCGAAGAGGGCCGGGTAGTTGGTCACCACCGCGGACACCGCGTTGCCGGCCGCGGCCACGAGCATCGCCACGATCAGCAGCTTGCGGCGTTCCCAGTGGCCGGTGAGCGCGCCGAGCACGGGCGACGCGATCGCGTAGGCGATGGCGAAGGCCGTGACGAGCTGACCGGCCGTCGACGCCGATACATGCAGGTCGCCGGCCACGTCCGGTAGCACGCCCGCCACGACGTAGCCGCTGGTCCCGATGCCGAACGCCCCGAAGGCGAGCAGGTAGTTGCGAGCAGACACGCCATCGCTCCTCGAAGAGACGAAAGGTTCGATGACGACCGTACTACGTAGTTCGCCGAAATACGAACGGCGTCGTACCATGGGAACCGTGACCGGCAAGGTGCTCCCCCAGCCGACCCGCGACGAGATCCGGGTCGAGACGGTGCTGCAGGCCTTGGCCGACCCGGTGCGGCTGCGCATGGTCGCCGAGCTGGCCAACAGCGCGGAGCCGATCCCTTGCGGCCACTTCGACGTCGAGGTCGGCAAGTCGACCGTGACCCACCACGTGCGCACGCTGCGCGAAGCCGGCGTGATCGAGGTGCGGCAGGTGGGCACGGCACGGGCCAGCACGCTGCGCAAGGACGACCTGGACGCACGGTTCCCCGGGTTGCTCACGGGAGTGCTGTCCGGCGTCGACTAGACTTTGATCATGGGGGTACGCCTCGGCGCGCTTGCGCTGATCGCCGTGACACTGCTGGTCAGCGGGTGCGCTCAGGTGGAGCAGGTGACCGATCGCGCGAGCATCTGCGTCGACGCGCTCAAGGCCGCGGGGTTCACGCCGGACGTGTCCGACCCGCGGCAGTCGGTCGAAGAGGCCAGGCAGACGGCTGAAGAGCTGAACAACCTGGCCGGGGAAACCCCCGACCAGGCGCTCAAGCAGGCGTTGACGGACATGGCGGGGACGATCGAGGACTTCGACCCGCAGGACGTGCCCGGCTACCTCGCCCGCAAGGGCCAGCAGCTGGACGCGCTGCGCAAGGCCTGCGGTTAGACGCGGGTCAGCTCGTCGATGAGCCCGTCGATGTCCAGGTAGTCCTCTTCCTCGCCCAGCGGCACGATCGCCGCCGTGGCGTCGAGGAACGCGGCCACCGACCGCAGGTCGAGCTCGAGGCGCGCCTCGCCCTCGGGCGAGGAGATCTCCAGCACGACAACCGAATGCTCCAGCGTGCGCTCCGGCCGGATCCGCACGTCACCCAGGCCCGCCGACCCGACGAGACCGGCGTCGATGATGTCGCGGGCGAACACCCACTCGACCCACCGGCCGGGCCCGGCCTGGAACGCGACCGTCACCGCGTACGGCTCGCCGGCCCGGTAGGTCCAGCGCGACCGCACCGGTGTTCCGTCGCCGTGCACAGCGACCAACATTTCCTCGTGCACACCGTCGAAGCTCATCTCTGCCTCCCAAGACGCCTCGCTCATGTCGCAGGAGGGATCGTCGAACGGGCCGTTCATGATGCGGCTTGAGGAACATTCACCCTTATGGTGGTTCCGTCAGCCAGACGGGTGATCAAGTAAAAGAGCGGGCAGGCTGCTAGAACCGTAGCCGTGGACGAACCGCTCACCTGGTGCGTCGTCGCCAACACCGGCGAGGACACCAAGCACTTCAGCCAGGGCGCCAAGGTCTGGGTGCTGCCGCCGCAGTGGGGCGACGGCGGCGAGCAGCTGGTGGTGGTCGGCAGGCACAAGGGTCCGGCCAACCAGCAGAGCCGGCTGGTGCTGGACCGCCGGTACCTCACGAACTTCCGGGTCAAACCGCTTCATCAGCAAGGCATCTACGACCTGCTGACCAAAGAGGTCGAAGTGGGGCCGCCGCGGCTGTGGACCTCCAAGGAGCACGCCGAGAGCTGGGCCCGGTTCATGCAGGAGCACCCGACGCCGGTGCGCTACCGGAACTGGACGCTGTACGGGGTGCCGATCTGGACCACCGACCCGCCCGAACCCGTGCTGTACGCCCAGGACGGAACCGAGTGCCGGTTCGTCGAGAAGATCGGCCGGGTCGCCTGGTACGACAAAGGGCCGCCCCGAAACCAGGACGGCCCTTCGGACGAACAGATCAGATGAGGCCGAGGCCCTTGACCGCGTCGCGCTCCTCGGCCAGTTCGGCCACCGAGGCGTCGATCTTCTTGCGGGAGAACTCGTCGATCTCCAGGCCCTGGACGATCTCGTACTTGCCGTCCTTGCAGACCACCGGGAACGAGGAGATCAGGCCCTCGGGCACGCCGTAGGAACCGTCCGACGGGATGCCCATCGACGTCCAGTCGCCCTCGGCGGTGCCGTTCACCCAGTCGTGGACGTGGTCGATCGCCGCGTTGGCCGCCGACGCCGCCGACGACGCGCCGCGCGCCTCGATGATCGCCGCACCGCGCTTGGCGACGGTCGGGATGAAGGTGTTCTCCAGCCAGTCCTGGTCACCCACGGCCTCGGCGGCGTTGCGGCCACCGACCTCGGCGTGGAAGAGGTCCGGGTACTGGGTCGCGGAGTGGTTGCCCCAGATCGTGAGCTTCTTGATGTCGGTCAGCGCGACGCCGAGCTTCTGCGCCAGCTGCGACATCGCGCGGTTGTGGTCGAGGCGGGTCATGGCGGTGAACCGCTCGGCCGGCACGTCCGGCGCGTTGGACTGCGCGATCAGGGCGTTGGTGTTGGCCGGGTTGCCGACCACCAGGATGCGCACGTCGTCGGCGGCACCGGCGTTGATCGCCTCGCCCTGCGGCTTGAAGATGCCACCGTTGGCCTCGAGCAGGTCGCCGCGCTCCATGCCCTTGGTCCGCGGGCGGGCGCCGACCAGCAGGGCGACGTTGACGCCGTCGAAGGCCTTCTTCGGGTCGTCGGTGATGTCGATGCCGTCGAGCAGCGGGAAGGCGCAGTCGTCGAGCTCCATCGCGGTGCCCTCGGCGGCCTTCACCGCCTGCGGGATCTCCAGCAGCCGCAGCCGCACCGGGGTGTCGGCGCCCAGCAGCTGGCCGGAGGCGATGCGGAACAGCAGGGCGTAGCCGATCTGGCCGGCGGCACCGGTCACGGTGACGTTGACGGCGGCTTTGCTTGCCACTTTGGAAGGTCCTTCCCGAGACACGACTTTGTGATTCAGCCGGACAGTATCAATGCAGGATGCCGCCCTCGATCGAAAGCGACACGTACAACACCATGACGCCGAACACCGTGTAGACCAGCACGTCCACCGGTCGTTTGCGCACCATGATGAGGCCCGCGCGCTCGTCGGGCAGAACGAGCCGGAAAGCCGCGGCGAGCAGCAGGGCCGCACCGATCAATGTGGTGCCGCGGCGCCAGTAATAGAGCACGATCAGCCCGACCCCGACCATGACGACGGCCATGACCAGCAGGAACGGCAGGTGGACGAGCAATCGCCTGCCACCGCCGCGGGACTGACCGGACGCGGTCACGCCGACAGGCCCCGCTCGGCGATCTCCACCGTGTTGGACAGCAACATGGCGATGGTCATGGGGCCGACCCCGCCCGGCATGGGCGCGAGGTGACCAGCGACCTCACGGACCTCCGGGGTGGTGTCGCCGACGATGCCGTTCTCGGTGCGGGTCAGGCCGACGTCCAGCACCGCGGCACCGGGCTTGATCATCTCGCCGGTGATCAGACCGGCCCGGCCCGCGGCGGCGACGACGATGTCGGCCCGCTTCACCTCGGCGGCGAGGTCCTTGGTGCCGGTGTGGCACAGGGTCACGGTGGCGTTCTCGCTGCGCCGGGTCAGCAGGAGACCGAGCGGGCGGCCGACGGTCACGCCACGACCGACCACGCACACGCGCGCACCGGCGATCGGCACGTCGTAGCGGCGCAACAAGGTGATGATCCCCAGCGGGGTGCAGGGCAGCGAGCCCGGCTTGCCGAGCACGAGCCGGCCCAGGTTGACCGGGTGCAGGCCGTCGGCGTCCTTGTCCGGGTCGACCCGCTCGAGGATCGCGCCCTCGTCCAGGTGCCCGGGCAGCGGCAGCTGCACCAGGTAGCCGTGGCAGGCCGGGTCGGCGTTGAGCTCGTCGATGACCTCTTCGAGCGCTGCCTGCGAGATGTCGGCAGGCAGGTCACGGCGGATCGAGTTCATGCCGAGCTTCTTGCACGCGTTGTGCTTGCTGCGCACGTAGGCGTGCGAGCCCGGGTCGTCGCCGACGAGGACGGTGCCGAGGCCGGGGGTCACCCCGCGTTCGGCCAGCTCGGTCACCCGCTTGCGCAGGTCGTCGAAGATCGCGTCGCGGGTCGCCTTGCCGTCCAGGATCGTCGCCGTCACGCCTGCATCCTCTCACCGTGCCGGATGGTCGCGCTCCGCGCTCCCGGGTCGACCGCCGTCCGGCCTGGGTCGACCAGGAGTGGACAGTGCGGCGACGACCACCGCCACCAGCGTGATGGCCACCCCGAGCACGCTGGTCAGCGTCAACCCGCCGTCGGCGGCCGGCGTCACGAGGTCCAGCACGAGCGCGCCGATGAGCTGGCCGGCCACCGAACACAACCCCAGCAGCAGCACGCCGACCAGCCGCACGGCCACCACCATGGACAGGATCGCCAGGATGCCGAGCGGGCCGCCGAGGTAGAGCCACCAGTCGGCCGGCGGGGTCGCGGGCAGGCCGCGGACCGCGACGTCGACCGCGAAGGCGGCGAGCAGCCCGACCGTGCCGATCCCGAAGTTGATCGCCGTCGGCACGATGACGTTGGCCGACGCGTCGCGCACCAGCCCGTTCACCGCCTGCTGCCAGGACATCCCGATGCCCGCGAGCGCGGGCAGCACGGCCAGCCACAGCGCCGACGGGTGGGCGAACTCACCGGACACCGACACCAGCACGGCCACCACCGCGATCGCCGCGCCGAGCGCGCGCGGCGGCGTGATCGGGCGTGGCTCGCCGGGGCCGATGCCCGCGCGGTCGACCAGCAGACCGCTGGCGGTCTGGCCCGCGACCACGGCCACGGTGAACACGGCGACGCCGAGCGCGGTGATCGTGATGCCCTGCGCGGTCACGAAGAACGCGCCGCACATGCCGCCGAGGCACTCCCACCAGCGCAGCTCGTGCCCCTTGAGCGCGGTGCGCAACCGGCCGATCCCGGCCCGCGCCCGGGGCATCGCGGCGACCATGACGACGAGCAGCACCAGACCGGTGCCGAAGGAGAACACCGCCGCGCCGATGCCGTCGTGCAACCGTGCCCCGAGCTGGCCGTTGAGCCGGCCCTGCAGGGCGAGCCCGAGTCCACCGCCCGCCGCGACCAGCGCTCCGACGACCTTGCCGTACCTGCTGGTGCGCTCCTTGATCGCGCTCGTCGTGCTCACGTGCGTCCATTCTGCACCCCTGCGCGTGGGTGACCACTGTGTGCCGACGAGGGCCGGACAAGAGAAGATGGACGGGTGGCACACCCGACGCAGCTGAACCCGACCGAGCAGGACGCGCTGGTCAAGCAGATCGGCCTCGCGTTGCTGCGCGCCGCACCGCAGGACTGGGAACAGATCGTCATCGACTACCGGGCTGTCGGCAGGCACCAGGAGTCCGGTGGCCAGGTCGTCACCCAGTCCGGTGATGCCCGGCCCTGGCGGATCTCCGGCGACATCGCGACGCTCTTCGCGAAGTTGCGCGCCGGCATGTACCGCGAAGGCCGGGGCACCTGGTTCAACGCCCGCTACCAGTTGGACCGGCCCACCAGCTACAACCTCGAGTACGACCGCGACGAGCCGCACTGGGAGGCGCCGCCGCCCCCGCAGGCGTACGCCGACGAGCTGCGGATCTTCCCGCGTGAGGAAGAAAACGTCCCGGAGTGGCTGGTGCGCAGGCTGGCCGGGGTCGGGCCGGAGCGCCCGGGTCCGCACTTCCGCATCGCCCGCGCGTTCGACGGCATGGGCCAGTCCGGGCGGCCCATCGTCAACCGCCCGCCGGTCGAGGACGCCGACGTCGAGGACCTGCTCGACTACCTCGATCGGGCGCCGGTGATCATCCCCGGCCGCGGTTACGACGTGGATCGCCTCGATGCCGAGGCCCGCCAGTCGGTGCCGGTCGCGTTCCACAGCGACGGGACGTGGATCTGGCCCGCCTCGGTGAACTACTACCTGCGCAAGTACCGCGTGCCCCCGGAGCCCGACCTGGTCGAGCACGTGCGATCGCAGAACTTCACCGTGGGCGAGGTCGACGAGGCCACCCTGACCGCGGCGGCGGCCTTCCTCGACCGCGCACCCCGCCAGGGCCCGCCACCACCGCCCGCCGCTCCGCCGACACAGGCCCTGCCGGCCGGGCCGCCCGCAGCACCCGTGCCGCCCGCTCGACCGGCCGGCCCCGGCCCCGGCCGCCCACCCGTGGCGGCCTTGCCGTCACAGGGTGGTCCCCGGCCGACGTTGAACCAGCTCACCGCCAAGCTCGCCGAGTACGGCGTGCCGGAGACGGTGGTCCGGATCGGCCAGCCGGTGGAGAACACCTGGACGTTGGAACACGCGGACGACAGCTGGCGGGTCGGCTTCTTCCAGGGCGGCGTCTTCGTGGCGCCCGCGATGTTCGAGGACGTGGCCGACGCGGCCGCGTTCCTGCTGGGCAAGGTCCTGATGGACACCGGCTGGCAGCGCCCCGCGCGACCGCCGCGGCCCCCGTTCCCGCCCGGCCAGCCCGGTCAGCCCGGCCAGTCCGACGACCGGGTCCAGCCCCGGGACGAAGCGGCCGGTCCGGCTGCTCTGGGCGGCGCCGCACCCGGCGGCGGTGCGGCACCCGGAGGTGCCACGCCGGCTGGCGGCGCGTTGGCCGGTGGTGCACTGGCCGGCGGTGCGGCGTTGGCGGGAGGCGCGGCACTGGCCGGGGCCGCCGCCCTGGCCGGTAGGGACGAGCCCAAGCCGGAACCGTTCCGCCCGATCGAGCGCTTCCAACCCCGCCAGGACGAAGCTCCGTCCGCGGAAACCGAGGCGGAATCCGCGGACCCCGAAGCCACGGCCCGCGCCGAAGACCTGACCCGAAGCGAGTCCTTCCGCCCGGAAGAACGTTTCGCTGACACCGCTTTCGGCGCCACCAGCGACGAGCCCGGCCAGGATCACCCCGAAGACCGCCGGCCCTTCCGCCCGGAACAACGTTTCGCGGACAACAGCGGCTCCTTCGCCACCACCGACGACGAGCCCGTCGCCGACGACGAGCCGGAAGCCACCGGCGGCCGGCCCTTCGGCCAGTTCGCCGACAGCGACGCCGCCTTCGGTGCGGGCGCCGACCAACCATTCCGCCCGCAGGAACGCTTCACCGACGCCGAACCCGGAGCAGGCGGCCACTCCCAGCCCTTCCGCCCGGAAGAGCGCTACGCCGAATCCACGGCGGCCGACGACGGCATCACCAAGGGCGACGAGCCCGCCGATGCCGAACGCCGCGAATCCGCCGACGAACAACTGTCGCGCTCAGAACACCGCTACGCCAACGAATCGGCGGACGCTTCGAGCGACCACCCCTTCGATGACGACCGCGCTGCCGCCGTTGACCAGTCCACGTCGGCTGGCGACCAGCCGTTCCATCCCGACGAGCGCTTGACCGACGCCGGCCAGTCCACCGCACCAGACCAGCCTGAAGCCGCTGGCGGCCAACGGTTCCGCCCGGACGAGCCCTTCGAAACCAGCGACCAGCAGATCCGCTCCGAACGGTTCGCCAACGAAGCCACCGGTGGGGTCGCCGGTGGCGGCCAGCCATTCGGACGGGACGAGCGCTTCGGCGACGAGCCCGCGGCCGCCGGCGATCAACACTTCAGCCCGGACCGCTTCGCCGACAGCCAGCAGTCCACCGCACCAGACCAGCCTGCAGCCGCTGGCGGCCAACGGTTCCGCCAAGACGAACCCTTCGACACCGGCGACCAGCAGCTCGGCTCCGAACGGTTCGCCAACGAAGCCGCCGGCGCGGTCAACCCCGGCGACCAGCCTTTCGGCCGGGACGAGCGTTTCGGCAGCGGCGACCAAGCCATCGAAACCGAGCAGCCCGCGGGCGCCGGCGAGGAACACTTCAGCCCGGACCGCTACGCCGACAGCGGCCAGTCCACCGCACCAGGCCAGCCTGAAGCCGTTGGTGGGCAACGGTTCCGCTCAGACGAGCCCATCGACACCAGCCACCAGCAGTTCGGCTCGGCAGGGCGATTCGCCAACGAAGCCGCCGGTGGCGGTCAGCCATTTGGCCGGGACGAGCGCTTCAGCGACGACCCCGCCCGCCCGGCCGACGACCAGCCCGCGGGCACCGGCGAGGAACACTTCAGCCCGAACCGGTTCGCCGACAGCGACCAGACCGCCGGAACTGATCGACGCGAGGCCGTTGGCGGCCAACGGTTCCGCCAAGGCGAGCCCTTCGACACCGGCGACCAGCAGTTCGGCTCCGGACGGTTCGCCAACGAAGCCGCCGGCAGCCAGCCATTCGGCGGGGACGAGCGCTTCGGCGACGAGGCCGACCGGCCGGTCGGCGACCAGCGCTTCGGCAGCGGCGGCCAGTCCACCGAAACCGACCAGCCCGCGGCCGCCGGCGATCAACACGTCAACCCGGACCGGTTCGCCGACAGCGACCAGCCCGGAGCCGTTGGCGGGCAACGGTTCCGCCCGGACGACCGCTTCGACGACGAGGCCGCGAGCTCCAGCCTCTTCGCCCCGGGCGACGAGCGCTTCCGCAGCGGTCACGTGTCGTCCGGCTCCGACCGCCCTGAACCCACTGGCGAGGAGCGCTTCCGGCCGGAGGATGGCTTCCGTGGCAGCGGCGAGCCCGCCGCGTCCGAACGTTCCGCGGCTGTCGGCGACCAGCCGTTCAGCCGCGGCGATCGCTTCGCCGAGGACGACCAGTCCGCTGGGCCGAACCATCCCGCACCGGCCGACGAAGCCACCGGCGCCGACCACTTCGCCGCCGGCGACCAACCGTTCCGGCCCGCTCAGCCGTTCGGCAACGAACCCGCCGCTGGTGGCGACCGGCCATTCCGCCCGGGCGAGTCCGACCGGCCCGCGCGGTCCGGCACTCAGTCCTTCCAACCGGAGGAACGCTTCACGGACGAGCTCCCGGGCTCGAACGAGCACTTCGCGGCCACCGGCGACGGGCCGGCTGCGGCGCACGAACCCTTCGCCGCCGGCAATCGCTTCGACCGCGCCGAGTCCACCGGTTCGGATGACAACAACCTCTTCCGCTCCGACGAGCAGGCATCGCATTCGACGGATCTGTTCGCGGCTGGATCACACGACCAGTCGTCCGCGGACGACCGCTCGGCCGCCGGTGCTTCGATCAGCCAGGCCTTCCGAGGCGGTGAGCGAGGCGGGGCCACCGGCTCCGAGACCGAGGGCGACCAGCCGTTCCGTCCCGGAAGTTCGTTCGGGGCCACGGGCGACGACCCGGCCCAGTTGCGCGAAACGGGTTCCGGTCATGACCTGTTCCAGCCCACTGACCAGCGTGAAACGCGGTTCATGACCTCCGACCCGGATGACGAGCCGTTCCGGTCGCAGCAGTTCCGGCCGGAGGAGCGGTTCCAGCCCAAGTTCGACGCCGCGCCCGCCGACGACGTGCTGCCCGACCGCATCGAGGACACCGGGCCGGCGCACATCGAGCCCGATCCGGCCACGCTCGCCGGCGCCGTCGAGGAACCCGAGTTGCTGACCCACGGCGGCGGGTCACCGGCCGACGAACTCGAGTCCACCCAGGTGCACAACCCCTTCGACGACGAAGACGAAGACCACGACGAGCCCGACGTCGCGGTCGACGCGCCTTCGCAACCGCGGCGGGCGGAGTTGCCGCGGCGGATGGAGCAAGGGTCCGATGTGGACGCCGCACCCAGTGGCGGCGGGTTGTTCACGCCGACCGTGCCGGCCGACGCGGCACCGCAACCCGGATCGCGGCCGATGCCTCGACGCGCGGCGAAGGAGGCAGCGGAGCTGTTCACCCCGGCCGCGCCGGTCAACGGCCGGGCCGTCGACGAATCGACCCAGCCCGCGGCGGCGAACCCGGAACCGCGTCCGGCGCCCAAACCGGCGGGTGGCCCGCCGTGGCCGATCAAGCCGATGGACGGCGAGCCGCCGCTGACCCTGTTCCGTGGCAAGGAAATGCGCGAGTTGCCGACCGGCACCGAGGTCGACCGCTACGGCGAGCCGGACGGCAACCTGACGTACACGCTGGCGACGCCGTTCGAGCAGCGTTCGCTGGTGCCCGATTGGATCGAGCGGCCGTACCACGCGTACCGGCTGGTGCGCCCGCTCGAGGTGCTCTCGGGCGTCGCGATCCCGTGGTTCGACCAGCCCGGCGGCGGTACGGCGTACCTGCTGCCGGAATCGGTCGGCGACCTGGTGGACGCCGGCTTCCTGGTCGAGGTCGAGGACGCCAAGCCACCGGCCTGACCTCCCGGGAGTTCGACCGGTGTGGCCGTCCGCGATCAAGCTGGCGGCCACACTTTTGTGCGGCCGGTCAGCCGATGACCAGTCCGTTGGCCGCGGCGAAGGAGACCGCCATCTCCAGGTCGACCCGAGCACCACGGAGAACGGCTTGGGCGTACCCGTCGGCATCGATGCGCGCACCACGCAGGTCGCTGCCGGTCAGCTTCGTGCCGGTCAGCCGCGCGCCGGTGAGGTCGGAGTTGCGCAGGTCCGAGTCGCGCAGGTCGGCGTCGATCAGGTTGGCTTCGCGGAAACGCAGGCCGCTCAGGTCGGTCTTGCGCAGGTCGCAACCGGACAACCCCACCAGGGTGAGGTCGACCTCACGCACCGTCCAGGGACGCAGCCTGCACTCCAGGAACATCGACCCGAGCAGCGTGCAGGCGGTGAACTCGCTGCCGCCGAGGACCGTGCGGTCGAACGTGCACTGGCGGAACGCGGTCGCGTGGTGGCGTGAATCGCCGAGGTCGGTGCGGGTGAAGTTGCACCCGGTGAACGTGCAGCCCTCGGTGACCAGGCCACGCAAGTCGGCCTCGGTGAAGTCGCAGCGCTCGAACTCCCGCCGCTCCCACCGCGCCTCCGGGAACACGGCCTCGCGGTAGTTCTCGTCGATCTCCGGGGTTGTCACGGCACGACCACCACCGGACGCCCGGCATCGTTGATCAACGTGCGCGGCACCGAACCCAGCAGCCCGCCGCCGTGCCGGGACCGCCCGACCACGATGCAGTCGGCCCGGAACTGCTCGGCCACGGCTTCCAACCCGGAGGCCGGATCGCCCCGGTGGTGCACCAGTTTCCAGTGCACCCCGATCGGGTCGAGGTAGCGCTGCGCCTCGGCGCGCAGTTCTTCCACGTAGTCGGCCGCGGCCTGCGAAGCGCCGGCCATGCTCAGCGGGCTCCAGTACGCGGGGCTGCCCAACGGCTCGACGTAAACAAGGACCAGCAATGCCGTTTCCCGTCTGGCGAGTCCACCCGCCCACGCGGCCGCGTGCAGGGACGACGGTGATCCGTCGACGCCGGCAACGACGGCCATGATGCCGTCCTTGCCGATCTCGAAAACGGGCGGATCCGCAGGCATGCCCGAATCGTAGAGCGAGGCTCTAGCGAATCGCCTCGAACCACAGATGAGTCACACCATCGGCCTCGACGACCTTGGTGCGCCGCCACTCCGCGCTCGGCCCGCCGACCGGGCTGAACAACGGGATGCCCAGCCCGAGCAACGTCGGGACCAGGTGCAACCGCAGCTCGTCGACCAGCCCGGCGGACAAGTACTGCCGCGCGATCGACGTCCCACCCATGACGACCACGTCCTCGTCCCCTGCCGCGGCCCGCGCCTGGCGCAAGGCCTCCTCGATGCCGTCGGAGACGAAGGTGAAAGTGCTTGCACCCTTGGTCAGCGGTTCCCGCTTCTCGTGGGTCAGCACGAACACCGGCATCGGGAAGGGCGGATCGTCGCCCCACGACTCCTGCCCCTTGTCGAAGGTGCGCCGACCGGCGAGAACGGCACCGGCCGCCAAGAACTCGTCGACGGCCTCCTGGGCGTCGGCCTCGCCAATCCACGCGTGGATGCGCGACAGGTCGTCGTCCGGACCGGAGGCGAACCCGTCGAGCGACACCGACATGTCCAGCGCCACCTTCGGCATGCCAGGACGGTAGCAAACGAATGCAGCAAACGTTTGCCGTCAACTGTCCCGATCGGCCAGGAACTGCTTCGCCAGGCGTTTCGGAGCTTTGAGCAGCCATGCTTCCGTGACCAATTCCTCCAATTCGTCGGTGTTGATGTCGTCCAGCCGCACCAAGATCGCCGGGTAGCCGTCGAAGTGCGGTGTCGTGAAGTAAACGTCCGGGTTGTCCGCGAGCAGGGCGGTTTTGACGCCCTCGTCCGCCACCCGGGCGCCGAGGATCGGCCCGTCGGGCGCGGCCGGACCCAATGCCTCCAGATCGGCCTTGCGCAGCGGCCGATCCCACACGAAACCCTTGCCGTGCACCAGCCACCGCGGTGTGCCCCGCGATTCCTCCTCGCTGGTGTCCGGCAGCGCCAGCGCGACGCGACGCACGTCGTCCCAGGTAGCCACGAACCGCACCCTAGCGACGGTCACCGACAACCACGGCTCACCGACAACCACCGCTCACCGGAAACCACTGGTCACCGACGACCGCCGTCACCGACGATCGCGGACCCCCGCGACCGCGTGCCCGGCGCCGATACCCGATGCCCGGGCCACCACCCGGTCACCGATCACCCGCACCGCCACCTCGGTCCGCGGACCGACCTCCACCCTGACGGCCTCCGCCATGTCTTCGAAGCCCCACGCCACCGTCACCCGCGGCCACGCCATGCGCGGGAACGCCTGCCGGATGCACGCACACAGGTCGCCGACCACATATCGCGCCAGCGGCCCGGCCTCCGACACCTCCGGCGCCACCATGACGATCGTGACCGGTACGCCGGGCGGCGCGGCACGCACCGCGTCCTCGGCGGCCGCCAGCCGCTCCGGCCCCAGCACCACGTGCACCCCGTCGTGGTCGATCCCGACCTTGCGACCGGAGACGATGTCCGACAACGCGAACGTGGGCGCCCACGGCTCGTCGACCAGGTCCGCGTCCGCGACGATCGGCGGCGTCGGCCACGTGTCGTCGACGTCGAGCTCCACCAGCCGCTCACAGGCCTTGATCACGTCGAACGGTTCCAGGTAGCCCGGCGCCGCGGCCGCCATGCCCCGGGCACCGTGCAACGTGGTCAGCACCGCCTCGGCCGCCCGCACCCGCCGGCCGGCCGACTCCAGGCGCTCCAACGCGAGCCCCAGCAGCAGACCGTCGAGCTTCATCAGCTGCGCGTAGTGCCGCCGCAGCTGCTCATCGGCGAGGACCTCGGACTCGAGCCACAGGCCCAGGCGGGCCGCGCCATGCGGCTCGTCGAGCCCGTCGGCCATCGGCAGGCGGGCGAGCCAGGCGCGGGCCAGCGCGGCGATCGCCGATCGCGGGGTGTCGCCGACCGGCCCGCGCTCCTGCGGTGGGCCCAGCTCGACTTGTCCGGCCAGCACCTCCAGGTACAAGGCGCGCTTGCCGGGGAAGTTCGAGTAGACCGCACCACGCGTCAGGTCCGCGCGCTCGGCGATGGAATCGATCTTCGCATCGCGGAAGCCGCGTTCGGTGAACTCCCGGTACGCGGCATCCAACACGGTGTGGCGGGTGAGTTCCTGGGTCTCCACCCTGGTCAGCCGGGCCATGCTCGAAAGATATCGTCGCCATGCCGATGATGGTACCATCCGAATGACGACAACATCCGAAGGAGCATCAGTGAGCGTCCCCGAGATCGACCTGACCGACCCCGACCTGCTGAAAGATCCGTTCGCGGGTTACGGGAAGCTGCGCGAGCAGGCGCCGATCGGCCGCATCCCGATGCCGGGCATCGGGTCGGTCTGGGCCGTGCTGCGCCACCAGGACGCCCGCACGATGCTCAGCGACCCGCGGTTCGCGATCACCGGCGGCAGCTTCATGCGTCCGCCGGGCATCCCCGAGCACTGCGTTCCCTACCTGCGCACGATGTCCGAACGCGACGGCGCCGAGCACGCCCGGCTGCGCAGGCTCGCCACACCCGCGTTCACCGCGCGCAAGGCAGCCGCCATGCGGCCGCGCATCGCCGCGATCGTCGACCGGCTGCTCGACGACCTGCCCGACCGGACCGACTTGCTCGACAGCTTCGCCAAGCCACTGCCCATGGAGGTCATCTGCGAACTCGTGGGCATCCCGGCGGCGGACCGTCCACTGTGGCGCGCCGCGGGCGCCGCGGTGGCGTCCGGATCGCCCGCCGGGTTCGCCGAAGCCGTGCCCCGCGTCGTCGAAGGCGCCACGGAGGCGTTGGCCCGACGCAAGACCGCGCCGGGTGACGACGTGTTATCCGAGCTGCTGCGCGCACACGAAGGCGATCGCCTCGACGACACCGAGATGATCACCCTCGTCTGGCACCTCGTGCTCGCCGGCCAGACACCGACGAACTTCATCGCCAACGCGGTCGACGCGCTGCTGGCCCACCCCGACCAGCTGGCTGTGCTCCGTGACGACCCGGCGTTGCTGCCGGTCGCGGTCGACGAGCTGATCCGCTGGTGCGGTCCGGCCCTGCTGTCCATTCCCCGCTACGCCAGCGAGGAGGTCGAGCTGTGCGGCGCGGTGATCGGGAAGGGCGAGGCGGTGTCCGCGGTGGTCGCGTCGGTCAACCGGGACCCCCGGGTGTTCGCCGACCCCGAGACGCTGAACCTGCGCGCGCTGCGCCAGCCCGGCCACCTCGGGTTCGGCCACGGCCCGCACTACTGCCTCGGCGCGTCGCTGGCCCGGGTCGAGGCCGAGGTGGCGATCGAGGCGTTGCTGCGCCGGTTCCCGGAGCTCACGCGGGCCGGCGAGGCGCAGCGGGCACCCGATCCGGGGACGTGGCGGCTCATGTCCCTTCCCTTGTCGCTCAACGGAAGTCGCGGGAGCGCGACGGAATCCGGAGGTCCAGGTGTTGCAGCCGGTCTGCCAGCAGGCTGACCACGCCGTCCACGCTCTCCACCACCCCACGCACCAGCATGGCGGAGCTGGAGCGCGCGACCTTGCGGTAGCGGTCCCACAGGCCTTGCGTGCACACCACGTTCACCATGCCCGTCTCGTCCTCGATGTTGAGGAACGTGACCCCGCCCGCGGTCGCTGGGCGCTGGCGGTGCGTCACCGCGCCACCGATCAGCACCCGGGTGCCGGACTTCACCGTCGACAGCTCCGCCGCCGGTTTCGCGCCGAGGGCATCCAGCCGGCCGCGGATGAACTGCGTCGGGAAGCTGTCCGGGGAGAGCCCGGTCGCCCACACGTCGGCGACCGCCACCGCGACCTCGTCCATGCCGGGCAGCGCGGGTGGGGGCGCGACGACGGCGGTGCCCGGCAACCGGTCGGCCCGCTCGCCTGCCGCCGAACCCGCGGCCCACAGCGCTTCCCTGCGCCGCAACCCGAAGCAGCCGAGCGCACCGGCCGTGGCCAGCGCTTCCAGCTGTGCCCTCGTCAGCTGGACGCGCCGGGCGAGGTCGGTGAGGTCACGGAACTGGCCACCCGCCTTGCGTTCCTCGTAGATCTGCTCGGCCAGCTCCTTGCCGATCGTGCGCACGGACGCGAGCCCGATCCGCACGGCGAGTTCCCGCTCGCCGGGCTCGACCGGTTCCAGGTCGGCGAGCGTCCTGGACGCGTTCACGTCCGGTCCGCGCACCTGCACGCCGTGCCGCCGGGCGTCGGCGACCAGCGACTGCGGCGAGTAGAACCCCATCGGCTGCGCCTTGAGCAGGCCGGCGCAGAACGCGGCCGGGTGGTGCAGCTTGAAGTGGGCGCTGACGTACACCAGGTGCGCGAAGCTGTAGGCGTGGCTTTCCGGGAAGCCGAAGTTGGCGAACGCCAGCATCTTGGCGAAGATCTGGTCGGCCAGCTCCCCGGTGATGCCGTTGCGTGCGGCGCCTTGGTAGAACCGCTCCCGCAGCCGTTCCATCCGGTACGTCGAGCGTTTCGCGCCCATGGCCCGGCGCAGCTCGTCCGCCTCGGCCGCGCTGAACCCGGCGACGTCAATGGCGACCTGCATCATCTGCTCCTGGAACAGCGGCACGCCCAGCGTTCGTTCCAGCGCGTGCTTGAGCAGCGGGTGCTCGTAGTCCCACTCCTCCTGCTTGTTGTAGCGGCGGATGTAAGGGTGCACGGAGCCGCCCTGGATCGGGCCGGGCCGGATCAGCGCGACCTCGACGACCAGGTCGTAGAACACCTGCGGCTTGAGCCTGGGCAGGGTCGCCATCTGGGCACGGGACTCCACTTGGAACACGCCCACGGAATCGGCCTTGCACAACATGTCGTAGACGGCCTTTTCCTTCATTTCGAGCTGGGCGATGTCGACCTTCTCGCCCTCGTGCTCCTGGACCATCTCGACCATGTAGCGGATGGCGGAGAGCATGCCGAGGCCGAGCAGGTCGAACTTGACCAGGCCGATCGCGGCGCAGTCGTCCTTGTCCCACTGCAGCACCGTGCGGTCGGGCATGCGTGCCTTCTCCACCGGGCACACCTCGCTGACCGGCCGGTCGCAGATCACCATGCCGCCGGAGTGGATGCCGAGGTGGCGCGGGAACTGCTCCAGCCGCTTGGCCAGCCCGATCACCGCGGACGGCACCTCGTCCGCGTCGTCCAAAGTGGACTTCATCGGGCCCCAGCGGTCGACCTGCTTGCTCCACGCGTCCTGCTGACCGGGGGAATACCCCAGCGCCCGCGCGGCATCGCGGATCGCGAACCGGGCGCGGTAGCTGATCACGTTCGCGACCTGCGCGGCGTGCTTGCGGTCGTACTTGGCGTAGACGTACTGGATGGCCTTCTCGCGCTGGTCGGACTCGATGTCCAGGTCGATGTCGGGCGGGCCGTCGCGCGCGGGGGCGAGGAACCGCTCGAACAGCAGCTCGTGGGTCACCGCGTCCACGTTGGTGATGCCCAACGCGTAGCAGACCGCGGAGTTCGCCGCCGAACCCCGGCCCTGGCAGTAGATCCCGTGGTCCCGGCAGAACTTCGCGATGTCCCACACGATCAGGAAGTAGCCCGGGAAGCCGAGCTGTTTGATCACGTCCAGCTCGTGCTCGATCACCTCGTAAGCCCTGGGGTTCTTCGTCTTGGACCCGTAGCGCTCCTGGGCGCCGGCCATCGTGAGGTCCCGCAGCAAGGTGTTCTCGTCCCGCGGGTCGACCACCCCGTCCTGCACGAGCTTGAACGGGGGCAGCCGGGGCGCGACCAGGGTCAGGTCGAACTGGCACTGCATGCCCAGCAACGCCGCGCGCTGCACGGCGCCCGGGTAGCGGCGGAACCGGTAGGCCATGTCCCGGCCGGTGCGCAGGTAGGCGGTTCCCGCGGCGGGCAGCCACCCGTCCAGTTCCTCGACGCCACGACGGGCCCGGATCGCGGCCATCGCCTCGGCGACCCGCGCCTGCTCGGGAATCGCGTAGTGCACGGCGTTCGTGGCGACGGTCGGCAGGTGCAGCGCCGCGGCCATCTCGGCGAGCAGGTCGTTGCGGGCGCTGTCCTCGGGGTAGCCGTGATCGGTCAGCTCGACGTAGACGCTCTCCTTGCCGAACTGGTCCACCAGCAACTGCAACCGCTCGAACGCGGCGGCCGGGCCGTGCTCGCGCAACGCGGTGCGCACCGGGCCCTTGCGGCAGCCGGTCAGCACCACGCAGTTCTCCTTGGTCCCGTCGATCACCTCGTCCAGGTGGTAGATGGGGTGGCCCTTCTCGGCATCGGGGTCGAGGTGGGCCTCGGTGAGCACCCGGCACAGGTCCCGATAACCCTCGGGGCCACGAGCAAGCAGCAGCAAGTGCTCGCCGACCGGGTCCGGCTCGCCGTTCTGCGGCGCGGGCAAGCCGAGGGAGAGTTCGGTGCCGAACACGGTGCGCACGCCGAGTTCCTTCGCGGCCTCGGCGAACCGAACGACCCCGTACATGCCGTCGTGGTCGGTGAGCGCGATGGCGTCGAGTTCGAGCCGCGCGGCCGTCTCGATCAGCTCCTCGGGGTGGTTGGCGCCGTCGAGGAAGCTGAAGTTGGAGTGGCAGTGCAGCTCAGCGTAGGGCACCCGGGAGTCGCCGTCAGGCTGGTCGGTCACCCCGGGCGGGCGGAATCCCAGCGGCGCTTGGTACCGCTCGCGACGCTTCGTCCACGCCGGGCTGTCCCCGCCGTCGCCGGGCAGCGCCGGTTTGCCGGAAAGTGCCCGTTCCAGGGCACCCCAGCGCACCGGCGGGTTGTTCCAGCCCATCAGCTGGGGGTCGAGGCCGATCCGGCGCCGGGCCAAGCGTCCTCAGGGGACCGTCGCGGCCGCGGGATCAGGTCGTCGAGGTCGATGTCGACGCGGATCGTCGCGTCATCGGGGGTGTCGTTCATCAGTCGTAGATCCCTTCCACGGTCCAGGTTCCGGCCCTTGCGACCAGCAACAGCGCTCGCTGCTGCTCCTCGTCGTCGATTACCACTTGCATGCGCGAGCGCCTGTTGGCCGGCTGCACCCACCAGTGCTCGTCCACCGGCCACGGCCCCGCCCAGCCGAGCACTGCCTTCGGCTCGCCCAGCACGGTGATCGCCGTCGGTTCGCCGGTGAAGCCGTGGGTGTCGGTGACGCGCACCGGCTTTCCCTTGCTGTCGAAGACTTCGACGGGAATGGGAGTGGCGGGCACGATGCTCGGTGACGGCGCGGGCAGCTTGGCCGGCCACGGTCGCTCCGGATCGGTGCGCGGCTCGCGCTCATCGCCCCACGGCACCAGCCGCACCTGGTCGCCCGGGCCACGGCCGCCCTCGATGACCGCGGTGGCGACGGCCTCCGGGCCGAGCAGGCTCTGCACGCGCACCATGGCGCGGGCGGCGCGTTCGCTGTTGTCGTCGTTGCCCGCCTGCCACAGGTGCAGTTGCAACACCTGGCCGTCGACGATCTCCTCGGGCTCGATGCGCAAGGTGTCAATGCCGCCGCTCGGGCGCACGCCGGGACCGCCACGCAGCCAGCCGTCGAGCTGCCAGCGCACCCGGTCGGCGATGCCCGCCGGGGTGAGCGGATCGGCGCTGCGCCAGACACGAGAACGTTCTTCGCCACCCTCGCTGGTGGCGGTGATGGAAAGGCGGGTGCATGCCATGCCATGAGCGGCGAGCCGGCCGTGCAGCGTGGCGGCGAGGCCACGAGCGGCGAACGCGACCGCGTCGACCCGGTCCACCGGTGGGTCGAACCGCTCGACGACCACCAGGTCGGGCGGTGGGGTGCGCCGTGACGGCGGGCGCTTCTCCGCGCCACGAGCGAGCCGGTGGGCGAGCACCGCGTCGGCGCCGAACCGGGTGGCGACGTCGCGCTCGGGCACGGCGGCGAACGCGCCGAGCGTGCCGAGCCCGAGGCGGCGGAGCAGGTCGACGAGCTCGTTGCGCTCCTCGGTGTCCTGCAGCCGGGTGAGCTCCCAGATGCCAAGGGGCGCAAGGAAGTCCGGGCTGGCGCCGGGCTCGACGAGCAGGCCACGGTGTGCGGCGAGCGTGGCGGCGAAGAGCCCGTCGGCGATGCCGACCTGGCATTCGACGCCGGCCCGTGCGGCCACGTGGTCGACGAGGCGCTCCGCGGCCGCCTCCTCGCTGCCGAGATAGCCCGCCGGTCCCTTGGCCGGCACCGCGACGAGGCCGGGTCGCACCACCTCGACGCCGACCGCGAGCTCCTCGACCGCGGACGCGACCACCTCGAACAGCCGCGCATCCCGGGCCGGGTCGTCGGGGAAGACGATCAGCTCCGGACAACGGCCCTGCGCGTCCCGGCGCCGCATGCCCTTGCGAACGCCTTCGGCCCGGGCCTGTGCGGAACACGCCGACACGTGCCCGCCGGCAAGCACCCCGACCGGCAACCCGATGGCGAGCCCGGCCCCCGCGCTGGCCGCGACGACCGGCCAGTCCGGGCACCAGACGGCAAGCGTGCGCGTGCTCACGACGCCCGCCCGCCGGGAAGGGCAACGACAGGCGCCGGTGCGGCCGGAACCGAGGCGGCCGCACCGGCGGGTGAAGAAGGTGCGCCCTGCCAGGAGGCCGGGAGCTGGGTCTCCTGGCAGGGGCGCCGCAAGACCACGACGGCGCTCAGGTGGGAGGTGCGCTCGTCGCGGCCGGGATGGGGTGGCGCCGCGGGAAATCTGTCCCCTGATCGGGTGGACACGCCTGGGATCCTGCCCGGATTTCGGCGTGTCGCCCGTCTGCTGTGACAGAGCAGCGCGGGCAGCCAGCGCGAGGTGACGACCAAGGTTGCGCCCTGCCAGGAGGCCGGGGGGCGTACCCCCTGGCAGGACTTCTTGCGGCCGCGGTTCGCGGCGCGAGTGGGGATCATCCCGCCACCTCGACGGGAGCCGGCGCGGCGGGATCGACGGGACCGACGGACTCGACGAGATCAGCGAAAGGCGTGCCGATGAAGGTTGGTTGAGGCGGGGCCTGCTCGCCGATCGTGCCGTCGGCGATGGTCAGGTCCCGGCGAATCGGGCGGGCCGCGGCGCCCCGGCCCTTGGCTTGCACCGGCAGCGACCGGCTGGTCAGGTGGCCGTGCCCGAGACCCAAACCGGACCAGGTCGCCGCGCCGCAGGTCAGTTCCAGGTCGGCGGCGGGCCAGGAGGAACACGACAGCAGCACCGAGCCACGGTTTCGAGCTCGTGCGGACAGTCTGCGAGCCAACTGCGGCGCGAGACCTGCACCCGGCTCGACGGCCACGATGTCCATGCCGTCCAGCAAGGCGGCCACCACCGCGCCGAACTCGGCGCCTGGTCTGGGCACCACGGCCACCCGCTCGACGACGACCCCGAGCTCCGCCGCCGCCAGCATCCCCAGCTCGGGCATGCCGACCACCGCCGCCCACGACCCCTGCGTCGTCGCTTCGGCCAGCAACGCAAGCAGCACGGTGATGGACCCGCGCACCACCACCGTGCTGCCGCGCCGCAGACCGCCATGGGGAAAGAGTGCTGTCAGCCCGTCCCCGACTGGCAGCACTCTTTCCTGGTCGGCCTGTACAAGAGCCGTACCGTCGAGCAAACCCGCCGAAGCGGGCGAGAGCGACGGAACAGCCAGCACCACAGACAACCGACGACACCTCCACGACAGCACGTGCGTTTCCAAGGCACGGACCGCCGTGGGAAGTCGGCGGCGACAAGGTCTCCCTTGTCGTGGTCGAACATACGTTCGAACAGTAGGTGTGTCAAGCTGAACCGGTGATCGCCACCGCGGCCGAAGCCAGGGCCCTTTTCCGGGCCGGGACCGTCGCCGCGACAAGCGGCTGGGTACCCGGTCGAACCCAGGTCAACCTCATCGCGGTGCCCGCCGACTGGGCCTACGACATGCTCCTCTACGCCCAGCGCAACCCCAAGCCCTGCCCCGTCCTGGACGTGACCGACCCGGGCGGCACCGGCACCATCCTGGCGCACGACACCGACCTCCGCACCGACTTCCCGGCATACCGGGTCTGGCGCGACGGGGAACTCGCCGAGGAGCGCACCGACGTGGTCGACCTCTGGGGCGACGACCTGGTCGCGTTCCTCGTCGGCTGCAGCTTCACCTTCGAGGCCGACCTCGCCGCCGCCGGGATTCCCTTGCGCCACAACGAACAGGGCCGCAACGTGCCGATGTACGTCACCACGCGGCAATGCCGCCCGGCCGGTCGGTTGCACGGCCCGCTCGTGGTCTCGATGCGCCCGATCCCGGCCGACCGGGTGGCCGAAGCGACGGCGCTCTCCGCTCGGATGCCCGGTGTGCACGGCGCACCCGTGCACACCGGCGACCCCGAAGCGCTGGGCATCGACGACCTCGACCGGCCGGACTTCGGCGACCCGGTGCGGGCCGAACCCGGTGACGTGCCGGTGTTCTGGGCGTGCGGGGTGACGCCGCAGGCCGCGCTGATGGCGTCCCGGCCGCCCTTCGCGATCACCCACGCGCCCGGCCACATGCTGATCACCGACGTGCCGGACGCCGACTACCGGGTGGGCTGAACGGCGAGCCCGTAGTCCGGCAACGTGATCATGTTGGCGACCTTCTGCAGACCACCAGTGATCGCACCGCGCCACGGGCCGGCCAGCATCAGCCGGGTGCCCGCATTGCGCACGCGGATGCCCAGCCGCGTCGCCGGGAGCATGCCCTTCGTGCCACCCGGCATCGGCCTGCCGCACTGGCACACGTAGTCGGCCAGCCGTTCCTGGTACGCGGCGAACGCCACCGAGTGATCGCCCCGCGCCGCCGCCAGTTCGCCCGCCAGGACGTAGGCGCCGACGATCGCCATGCTCGTGCCCATGCCGACCGAGCCGCCGAAGACGGAATCGCCGAGCAGGGCCACCCGCCCGCGCGACCACTCGTCGACGTGCACCCGGGTGGCCCGCGCGAAGTAGAAGTCGTCGGCCGCGAGCATCGACTCGACCATCCGCGGCACCAGCCAGTCCGCATCGGTGAAAGCGCCCGCCACCAAGCGTTTCTGGGCGGCGATGTCGCGCCGGTCGTAGGGCAGCGGGTCGGTCGCGAAGAACAACATGCCGCGCGCCACGTCCGGGTCGGCGGTCGGGTAGAGCCCGGCCATCCGCCCGCCGACGCCGCTGCCCGCGGGCATGTTGTACATCAGTTCCTGGCCCTGGAGATCGGTCAGCGTGGGCGTGGCGAACACCGACAAGTGGTAGCCGCCGTCGGTCAGGAACTCCTCGTGCGGGCCGAACGCGAGGCGCCGCACGGCCGACCACACGCCGTCCGCGCCGATCACCAGGTCGAACTTCCGTGGCGCGCTGTGGGCGAAGGTGACCGAAACCCCTTCTGCGCCTTGGGAAAGCGACGTGATCGAGTCGTCGAAGAGGTACTCGACGTCGTCGCGGGTGGCCCGGTGGAAGATGTCGACGAGGTCGCCCCGCAGGATCTCGAGCTCCGCGATGATCCCGCCGGAGTCGCCGAGCACGTCGCCGCCGAAGTCGAACAGGCGCCTGCCGGACGCGTCGACCTGCACCATCCCGTGCACGCCGGTGTGCCGCGCCCGGATCTGGTCCATCAAGCCCATCCGTTCGACCACGGTGCGCGCGGTGCCGCGCAGGTCGATGCCCTGCCCGCCGGGCCGCGGCGCGGGCGCGCGCTCGACGAGCGTCGGCTCGAAGCCGTGCCGGTGCAACCAGTAGGCCAGCGCGGGTCCGGCGACGCTGGCGCCGGAGATCAATACCTTCATGAGGCCCCCTCGAACAGTCTGTACGTTGTATAGGCGCACCCTAGGAACTGCGAGAAAGCGCTGGCAACAAACCAAGAGAGCACTAGTACACTGCGGCGGTCACACGCTCACGTGGTGACTCAGTGCACTAGTGCGGCGGAGGGTGTATGCAGGCTTCGGTCAAGATCGCCACCGAGCTCCGTCGCCGGATCAGCGCCGGCGAGCTGAGCCCCGGCGACCGAGTGCCCTCGACGCGGCAGATCGTCGCCGACTGGGGTGTGGCGATGGCGACGGCGTCCAAGGCGCTCGCGATCCTGCGCCAGGAAGGCTTGGTGGAAGCGCGGCCGGGCGTCGGCACGGTCGTGGCCGGCCACCAGCGGGCATCAGCCCAAGGCGGTCCCGCCGACCTGACGGCCGAGCGCATCGTGCGGACGGCGATCCTCATCGCCGACCTCGAGGGTCTGGGCGCGGTGTCGATGCGGCGGGTGGCCACCGAGCTCGGCGTTGCCACCATGTCGCTTTATCGACATGTCGCCAGCCGCGAGACGCTGACCGAGCTGATGGCCGACACGGTCATCGGTGATCACCCGCTGCCCGCCCGGCCCCGCGGTGACTGGCGAGCCCAGCTGGAGACGGTGATGCGGTTGCAGTGGGCGGTCTACCGCAGGCACCCGTGGCTCGCGCAGACGATCTCCATGGCGCGCCCGCAGTTCCTGCCGAACCTCGTCACGCACGCCGAGTGGTCGTTGCGCGCGTTGGCGCCGTTCAACCTGCCGACCGACGTCATGCTGCACACCCACATCACCGCGTTCAGCTTCGTGCGGGCCACCGCGTTGAGCAACGAGTCGGAGCTCGAGGCCCGCCGCGACACCGGGCTCACCGGCGACGAGTGGATGGAGCTGCAGCACGACGCCGGCGAGGCGATCCGCACGACCGGCCGCTACCCCGTCCTCGCCGCGCTGATCGACGGGGACGACTTCGAGCTGGACTTCGACGAGCTGTTCGAGTTCGGCATGCGTGCCCTGCTCGACGGCATCGCCGTCAGTGTGCGAAGTGCCGCGTCCCCGTCAGGTACAAGGAAATCCCCGCCGCCTCCGCGGCCGCGATGACCTTGGCGTCGCCCACCGAGCCGCCGGGCTGCACGATCGCCGCGACGCCCGCCTCGGTCAGCACCTCGAGCCCGTCGGGGAACGGGAAGAAGGCGTCCGACGCGGCCACCGAACCCTTTGCCCGGTCACCGGCCCGCGCCACCGCGAGCCGGGACGCGTCGACCCGGTTCACTTGGCCCATGCCCGCGCCGACGGTCGCGCCGTCATGCACCAGCAGAATGGCGTTGGACTTCACCGCGCGGCAGGCCCGCCAGGCGAACCGCAGGTCCGCGAGGGTGGCCTCGTCCACCGGCTGCCCGGTCGCGAGCGTCCAGTTGGCCGGGTCGTCGCCGTCGGCCTCGATGGTGTCCACGGTCTGCATCAGCAGGCCGCCGGACAGCGCGCGGAACTCGGCGCCGCCGCGCACGGGCGGGACCGCGGTCATGATGCGGATGTTCTTCTTGCGGGTCAGCACATCCAGCGCGCCCTCGGCGTAGGACGGCGCGACGATCACCTCGGTGAAGATGTCCGCGACCTGCTCGGCCATGTCCACGGAGACCTCGCGGTTGGCCGCGATCACGCCGCCGAACGCGCTCAGCGGGTCACAGGCGTGCGCACGCCGGTGCGCCAGCGCGATGTCCTCGGCGCCGGTGTTGTCGATCGCGATGCCGCACGGGTTGGCGTGCTTGATGATCGCGACGCACGCGGCGTCGTGGTCGTGCGCGGCGCGCCAGGCGGCGTCGGCGTCCACGTAGTTGTTGTACGACATCTCCTTGCCGTGCAACTGGGTCGCGTTGGCCAGGCCCGGGCGGCCGTCCTGGTTGACGTAGCGCGCGGCCTTCTGGTGCGGGTTCTCGCCGTAGCGCAGCACCGACGCACGGGTCCAGCTCGCGCCGACCCAGCCGGGGAAGCCGGAGCCCTCGTCGTCGGGCGCGACCACGCTGCCGAGGTAGGAGGCGACCGCGATGTCGTAGCTCGCGGTGTGCCGGAACGCCGCCACGGCAAGGGATTGCCGCTGCGCCAACGTGAACCCGCCGGCCTGCACGGCCTCCAGCACCTCGCCGTAGCGGGCGGGGTCGACCACGACGGCCACGCTCGGGTGGTTCTTCGCGGCGGCACGCACCATGGCCGGGCCGCCGATGTCGATCTGCTCGACGCACTCGTCGGGCGCCGCGCCGGAGGCGACCGTCGCGGTGAACGGGTAGAGGTTCACCACGAGCAGGTCGAACGCCTCGATGCCCAGCTGCTCGAGCTGTGCGAGGTGTTCGGGCTTGCGCGTGTCGGCCAGCAGGCCCGCGTGCACACGGGGGTGCAGCGTCTTCACCCGGCCGTCCAGCGACTCGGGGAAGCCGGTGACCTCTTCGACCGGCGTGACCGGCACGCCCGCGTCGGCGATCACCTTCGCGGTGCCGCCGGTGGAGACGATCTGCACGCCTGCCGCGTGCAGGCCGGTGGCGAGTTCGAGCAGGCCGGTCTTGTCGGACACCCCGATCAGCGCCCTGCGCACCGGGCGTCGGGCTGAAATCTCGGTCACGGCATGCTCACCTTTCGTCCGTCCACAGTGCACCCCTTGGTTGCGAGCCGGGCGACCACGTCGACCAGCAAGCGCCGTTCCACCGTCTTGATCCGCTCGTGCAGCCCGGTTTCGTCGTCGTCCGGCCGAACCGGGACCGGTTCCTGGGCCAGGATCGGCCCGGTGTCCACGCCGCCGTCCACCAGGTGCACGGTCGAGCCGGTGACGCGCACGCCGTAGTTGAGGGCGTCGGCGACCGCGTGCGCGCCGGGGAAGGCGGGCAGCAGCGCGGGATGGGTGTTGACCACCCAGGAGAACCGGTCGAGGAACGCCGGTCCGAGGATCTTCATGAAACCCGCGGACACCACCAGGTCCGGTTCGTGCGCGGCGACCGCGTCGGCCAGCGCGGTGTTCCACGCCGCGCGGTCGGCGTGGTCGCGCAGCCGGACGACGAACGACGGAAGCCCCGCGCGTTCAGCGCGTTTGAGACCTTCGATGTCCGCGCGATCGGCGCCGACGGCGACGATCCGGGCCGGGTAGTCGCCCTGCGCCGCGTCCAGCAAGGCCTGCAACAGGGTGCCGGAGCCGGACACGAGCACGACGACCCTCGCGGCTCTGGCCGGAACGACCGGGGCGAGAACGGACTCGGACGGGCTCAGCGTGCTCTCCTGGCGGCGACCGGACGGGGCGCTGCCAGCGTAAACGGTGCCGAGTCGATCACCGCTCTCGGGCCGGTGGCTCCTCGTCGGCGGGCTCGGCGTCTTCGGCCAGGTCATCCGGCTCATCCGGCTCGTCGGGTTCTTCGGGCTCGGGTTCCTCGTCGACGTCCTCGACGGGATCGTCAGCGAGATCACTGTCCTCGTCGTCGAACGGGATCAGGCCGGGCGGATCGACGGCCTCCGGACGCGGGCCGCGCAGCCACGCGACCAGCCCACCCGGCACCGCGATCCAGCCGAGCACGCTCACCGACAACAGCAGGGCGCGGGTGCTGAACGGGTCGAGCGATCCGGTGCCGATCCGGCCGCCGGCCATGCCGGACAACAGGACGCAGCCGAGCGCGGCGATGACCGCGGCGACCGCGACCGCTCGCAACCGGGCGAGCAGCTCCTCGTCGACGTCGCGCAGCAGCCAGCCGATCAGCACGCCGAGGGCCAACGGGATCAGGCACAACGCGGGCCACCAGCTCGCGTAGTGGTCCGGGATGGCGTCGAGCAACGGGAACTCAGGCAGCGGGGTGACGGTGTACTGCGCCGGGCCGACGACGTGGGAGCCGAGCGAGAAGCCGGGCCCGGCGACGAAGGCGGTGCCGGCCACGATCGCGTTGGGCAGGTAACCGGCGCAGAGCAACAGCATGCCCGCGCCCGCCCCGAGCCCCGGCGCGAGCGACGTGTAGGTCGCGCGGACCTCGGTGACCGACCCGAGCAGCGCCACCACCAGCAGCACGGCGCCGGCGGCGAGCAGGGCCGCGATCGCGAGCAATCCCATGCGCAGCCCGGCGATCGCGGGCCCGTCGACGCGGTCGCGGAGTGCGTCGAGGAGCCCGCAACGGCGCGCGACGCCGACCGTCGCGGCGATCGCGGACAGCAGCGCCGGGTACGTCATGCCCGGCATCGCGGCGGCGGTGATCGGGTGCGACTCGGTGAGCAGGGCGAGGACCAGCCCGAACAAGGCGTGCGCGGCGGCGATGGTCGCGATCAGCTTGCCCGCGTGGCGCGGCAGGTGGTCGTCGAGGCGCTCGGCGGTGGCCGCGGCGGTGCGGGCGACCAGGAGCATCAGCAGGATGGTCGGCAGCAGCGGCAGCGCGCCGAGTTCTTTGTGGCCGATGGCGAGCGGAACCTGGTGTGCCGCAAGCCATCCGGGCGCGGCGCCGGTCAGCGCACCGACCGTGTCGAACTGGCTGTGCGGGGCCATCGCGACCACCGCGGCGAGCACGGCGGCGATGGCGGCGTAGCCCGTGACCAGCGGCACGACGGCCGCCGTGAGCAGGGCGCGGGCGCGACCGAGCGGCGCGGTGTGCGCCTCGTGGCCGAGCGCAGGCTCACCCGGATGCAGCAACGCCATGCGGCGACCATGACATTCGAACGGAACCGTCCGGGTCAGGCGCGCCGCCGACACCCCTCGACCGGGTGACGAAAACCCGACAATGCGGTCGCTGTCGTCACGCAACCGCCTGGCGCTAAAGAGACCCCCACCCAACCCGGAGGGCGACCCCTGCACCAGTCTATCGGGATTTGGCCTGGTCAACCGGTGTGCGGGCAATCTGTGGACAACTCGGAATGCGAAGGGCATTCAGTCCGCATGCATTCCGCGAGCCCCACCGCGCGGATCCACGTCGGAGGGGAAGGGGATCCGCGTCCGAAGGGAATTGGTCCGCTGAATCGCGGGAAGCTGAGATGGGTCGGGCTCGGGGATCACACGTTGTGGGGCAAAAAGAAGCGGGGGCGGCAAGTGCCGCCCCCGCTTCCCAAGTGAGCTGTCAGCCCTGGCCGCCGAAGCCGCCCGGCGGGGTGCCGGGGGGCTGCTGGCCGAACTGGCCCTGCTGCGGCGCGTACGTGGTCTGCTGACCCGGCGGCGGGGGCGGCTGCTGACCGAACTGGCCCTGCGGCGCACCGAACTGGCCGGTCTGCGGGGCACCGAACTGCTGCTGCGCGTACGGGTTCGGCGCCGGAGCCTTGACGATGCCCGCGTCGAACAGGTACGCGACCACCGCGACGATCGTCTGGATGATCGAGAAGATCATCACCATGATGCCGCCTGCGCCCATCTCGAACGCCTTCGACGTGGTGAACACGCCGAACAGCAGACCGAGCATGCCGCCGAGGGTGAGCACCGGCGGGAGCAGGCCCGGCTTCTTCGCCTCACCGGGCAACAGGAACGACAGCGACAGCAGACCACCGATCAGCAGCAGGATCGGGATCCAGCCCTCGTTGACCTGGAAGTCGTAGAACTGAACACCTTCATCCGAGCCACCCGCGTCGGCGAGGTTGGCGAAGGCCACGAAGAGGTTGACCACCCCGAGGCCCGCGGTGCCCAGGTGGAGGAATTGCGGCAGGGCCAGCTTCGGGCCACCGGCCGCCGGGCCGTACCCGGGGCCCTGCTGGGGCTGCTGGCCGGGGAATCCGCCCGGTGCACCGCCTGGGAAGGTCATCGCGTGCTCTCCTCAGCTCACTCGACGCGATAAGGACAAAAAGTATCGGCTGGATGGAACGCTAGCCCATCCGGCAATTGGACGATCGCCGGGATCGAGCGGTTCCCTGCGAACCCCCACCGACACCATGATGGGGCCGGACGCTACACCAGCATCTGGCCCCACCGTGGGCATAACGCGCGAGTTGGGTTCAGCCCTTGGCCTCGATGAGCTGCCGGGCGAGCGCGGCGGTCTCCGACGGCGTCTTGCCGACCTTGACCCCGGCGGCCTCGAGGGCCTCCTTCTTCGCCTGCGCGGTACCGGCCGAGCCGGACACGATCGCGCCCGCGTGGCCCATCGTCTTGCCCTCGGGCGCGGTGAACCCGGCGACGTAGCCGACGACCGGCTTCGTCACGTTCTCCTTGATGTAGGCCGCGGCCCGCTCCTCGGCGTCGCCGCCGATCTCGCCGATCATCACGATCAGCTCGGTCTCCGGGTCGGCCTCGAACGCCTCGAGCGCGTCGATGTGCGTGGTGCCGATGACCGGGTCACCACCGATGCCGACGGCCGAGGAGAAACCGATGTCGCGCAGTTCGAACATCATCTGGTAGGTCAGCGTGCCCGACTTGGACACCAGGCCGATCCGGCCGGGGCCGGTGATGTCGGCCGGGATGATGCCCGCGTTGGACTTGCCGGGGCTGATCAGACCGGGGCAGTTCGGGCCGATGATCCGGGTCTTGCCGCCCTTGGCACCGGCGTGCGCCCAGAAGTAGGCCGAGTCGTGCACCGGGATGCCCTCGGTGATCACGACGGCCAGCGGGATCTCGGCGTCGATCGCCTCGATCACCGCGTCCTTGGCGAAGCGCGGCGGCACGAAGATCACCGACACGTCCGCGCCGGTGGCCTCCATCGCCTCGGCGACGGTGGCGAAGACCGGCAGGGCGACGCCCTCGATCTCCACCTTCTGGCCGGCCTTGCGCGGGTTCACGCCGCCGACGATGTTGGTGCCGGACTTCAGCATCCGCGCGGTGTGCTTGGTGCCCTCGGAGCCGGTCATCCCCTGGACGATGACCTTGCTCTGGTCGGTGAGGAAGATAGCCATGGGTCACGCCCCCGCAGCAGCGAGCTCGGCGGCCTTGTCGGCCGCGTTGTCCATAGTGTCCACCACGGTGACGAGCGGGTGGTTGGCCTCGGCGAGGATCCGCCTGCCCTCCTCGACGTTGTTGCCGTCGAGGCGGACCACGAGCGGCTTGGTCGCCTCGTCACCCAGCATGTCCAGCGCGGTCACGATGCCGGTGGCCACCGCGTCGCACGCGGTGATGCCGCCGAAGACGTTGACGAAGACCGACTTCACGTCCGGGTCGTGCAGGATGATGTCCAGGCCGTTGGCCATCACCTCGGCCGACGCGCCGCCGCCGATGTCGAGGAAGTTCGCGGGCTTGACCCCGGAGTGCTTCTCGCCCGCGTAGGCCACGACGTCCAAAGTGGACATCACGAGGCCCGCACCGTTGCCGATGATGCCGACCTGGCCGTCGAGCTTGACGTAGTTGAGGTCCTTCGCCTTGGCCTTGGCCTCGAGCGGGTCCTCGGCCTCCTTGTCGACCAGGGCCGCGTGCCCGGCCTGGCGGAAGTCCGCGTTCTCGTCGAGGGTGACCTTGCCGTCCAGCGCGACGATCTTGTCCTGCGGGTCGCGCACCAGCGGGTTCACCTCGACCAGCGTGGCGTCCTCGCTGACGAAGGTCTCCCAGAGCTTGACCAGGACGTCGGCCACCTGGTCGGCGACCTCGGCGGGGAACTTGCCCGCCTCGACGATCTCGCGCGCCTTGGCGGCGTCCACCCCGGCGATCGCGTCGACCGGGATCCGCGCCAGCGCCTCGGGGCGTTCGACGGCGAGCTGCTCGATCTCCATGCCACCCTCGGCCGACGCCATCGCGAGGAAGGTGCGGTTGGCGCGGTCGAGCAGGAACGAGACGTAGTACTCCTCGGCGATGTCCGAGGCCGGGGTCACCAGGACCTTGCGGGTCACGTGCCCCTTGATGTCGAGCCCGAGGATGGCCTCGGCCTTCGCCTGCGCGTCGGCGGGGTCGTCGGCGAGCTTGACGCCGCCGGCCTTCCCGCGACCGCCGGTCTTCACCTGGGCCTTGACGACCACGGTCGTGCCGAGCTGCTCCGCGATGGCGCGAGCCGCGTCGGGGGTTTCAGCCACGTCGCCCGGCAACACCGGCACTCCGTGGGCGGCGAAGAGCTCCTTCGCCTGGTACTCATACAGGTCCACCAGAGTCTCCTGCGACGTCGGTGTCGGACTGTCAAGACCCTAGTCACCTGCCGGGACGCCGCACGCACGGCCTGCGGTGAGGTCCATCACCGAGCGGGTGAGTTCGGTCACCGGACGTGCTGGACGAGCTCCTCGGCGGTCGTTTCACCCAGCACCGCGAGCACGATCTCGGTGGCGTCGGCGGCCGCGAGCGCCGCGGCGACGGCGTCGTGCCGGGCGCGGGGCAAGGCGATCGCGTCGACGTCCTCTTGCACGGCCATCGCAGCGAGGTGGTCGGCCGCACCGTCCACAAAGACCACTTCGGCACCGGCGTCGCGCAGGGCGCGCGCCATGGCCACGTCGCCCACGACGAGCACCCGGGTCATCGCGTGCGTTTCTCCGGTTCGGCCGACCCGGCGACCGCGGCGGCGACCACGAGCAGGGCGAGGGTCAGCAGGGCGAGCCACCAGCCGGGGCCGGTCGAGGCGCCGGGCACGCGGGACGAGCCGAGCGGGAACTGCAGCAGCCGCACACCGACCACGCCCGCCGCGCCGATCAACAGGGCGGCGCCGCGGGCCGGGCGGGCCAGCGGGGCCTGCAGCACCGCGGCCACCACGGCGATCAGCGCGAGGAGCTGGCCGGCGGACGCGACGGTGAACGTCGAGTAGAGGTCGGGGATCCGGTAGTTCGGCGCGTTGACCAGCGGGAGCGCGAACGCCCCGATGGCCGCCACCGCCGCGAGTCCGGCCGGGGCCCACAGGACCTGGTTGTCGGGGCGGTCGCTGAGGTCGAGTTCCTCGCGTTCGGCGACGCCCGCGAGCCCGGCGACGACCGCGGCGATCGCGGCGCCGACGAGCAGCAGGACGCTCAGCCAGAACGCGGCGCCGAGCGTGACCTGCTCGGCGGCGGGGCCGGATTGCCCTTGCAGCAACACCGTCATCCAGGAGTCGGCGCCCGGCACGGACTGGCCTTGGATCGAGTCGCGTGCCCTGGTTGCGCCCAGCGCGTCGTCGAGCGTGGCCGCGGCCGGCAGCGCGAGCGCGCCGAGGGCGACCACGAAGGCCGGGCGCGCGGTCTGCGCGGCCCGCCCGCCGGTGGCGACGACCAAGCCGAGCACGCCGACCAGCACGCCGGCCGCGAGGCCGAGTTTCGTCGGTGCGCCGACGATCGCGGGTGCGGGCGAGTCGCCGACCACGCTGGCCACGTAGACGGCGGTGACGGCGGAGATGACGGCGCCGACGCCGAGCAGGACACCCAGCACGCCGGCCGTCTTGTGCAGGCGGTTGCCGCCGAGGGTGATCTCGGCTTCGTGCTCGTCCTCGGCCTCATCGGCGTCCTCGGCCTTGGCGGGGATTAACGCGGCGCCCACCGCAAGCGCGGCGCCGACAAGCGCGAGGATCGGGCCGGGGGCCACGCCGACCCGGGCCATGACGAGGCCCGCGGCCAACGGCGGCACCGAGACCGCGGCGACGGCCGTCAGGACGCCCAGCGAAACGCCGCGGTGGACGGCCGGGTTGCCGGTGCCCGCCGCCCACGGGAGCGCGACCACAGCGGCCACCGCGACGAGCACCGAGCCGACGCGGACCAGCCATGGGCTGGGCACGATGTCGACCGCGACCAGGAGCGCGTCGTGCGAGTAGAGCGCGGGCAGCACCGAGCCGACGGCGATGATCACCCCGCAGCCCAGCGAGGCGCCGAGCAGCCGGCGGGCCTGGGTCAGCGAACGCGGACGGTCCGGGTTGTCGACGGCCTCGGCGAAGGCGCTGTCGGCCGCGGCGCCCGCGTAACCCACGGCGCAGAGCCCGGCGGCAACGGTGAGCACGTGCGCGGCCAGGAGCAGCCAGGCGCCTAGGCCCGCATCGAGGCTGGTGAGGCTCGTCGGCATGACGATCTCGGGGCGGGCGACCCGGGTGGCGTCGACGACGAGCTGCAGGTCGGTCAGCAGCGCGCCCGGCGCCAGCACGGCCGCGCCGACCAGGACGCGCGCACCGGTGAGGTGCCGGTTGGCCGCGACCAGTCCTACCGCCACGGCGGTCGGGAGCAGGGCCAGGACGAACAGGAGCGGGCCCGAGCTGAACCCGGCATGCGGGGCGGCACGCAAGACGCCCAAGGGGAGGGCGATCGCGGCCGTGACGGCGGCGAGCAGCGAGAGGCCGAGCGCGGCCTTGAGGCGTGCCGGGGCAGCGGCCAGGCCGTGCGGTTCACCCTTGGCGGCGGACGCTCGGGCCGCCGCTGATCCACGCTCCGCAGGCGTCCGAGTCGGCGAATTCATCGAATCGACGCTAGCAAGCGGGGGTGCGCGGAGCTGTCGTCGACTCACGTCTGCCGCACTCTCGATCTTGAACAGTCCAGGCGATCTTGAATAGCCCAGGCCATCTCGAATGGCCCAGGCGATCCTGAGTGGTCCGGGCGGGCAAAGCTCGGAGACCGGCCGCGCACCGAGCCGGTGCGGGCACGTCTCAACCTCTGTGAAGAGCCGCGCGACGAGGTCCAGATACCCGTAAACGCTGTTAGCCAGGTCACAAGTGGTGAGTAGTTTGCGGTTGACCTTCCGTAATCAGGGCTGCTGACGCCCGGCGCACGCACCACCTGAATGGTTGCTGGCGGATCCTGATGTTGCCCGCAGCGGTACCTCTTCGTTACTGTCCCCGGGTCCGTTGTCACGGTCCGGTCACGAATGGGCACGGGTCTGCATGAGTGCAGAACCAGCCGGGAACCCCCGCCCGGCGCCCACTGCCGACGCTCGTTCCCCGGCGAGCCACGCGTTCGTGTCCGACCTCCCCGAAAACGGAAGGTCTGGAGTTTGTCTCAGCACCGCTCACCGGGCGGCGATTGGCATTACCCGGAGTTCGAACGTTCGGCCTCGGCTGCCCCGAGGCGGGTGGCGACCTCGCATCGCATCCCACCGCCGTCTTCGGCGGCGCGTGGCCGGGTCATGATCGCCGCCGTCGCGGCCGGCGCCTTCGCGGCCGCCGCCGCTGGGCAGATCTTCCACTTCGACGGTTCGCCCGCATCGCCTGGTGGCGTGAAGCTCGCCGACGCACCAGGCGCGAACGCGGCCATGATGGGCATGGGTGGCGGCGGCGCGACCGGCGTCACGCTCAACGCGAACACCGCGTACAGCGGCAACATGGAGATCCTGCCGGTCTCGCAGCGGCTGGACAGCCGCAGCGAAGCCGCGAAGCTCACCGCCAGCTCGAACCTGGTCAAGCAGGTCCGTGCGGCCGAGGAAGAGGCCAACCGGCCGAAGTACGTCCGCCCCGCGCAGGGCGTGTTCACCTCGGGCTTCGGCGGTCGCTGGGGTGCCATGCACTACGGCGTGGACATCGCCAACCACATCGGCACGCCGATCCTGGCCGTCGCCGACGGCGTGGTGATCGAGGCCGGTCCGGCCAGCGGCTTCGGCCTCTGGGTGCGCATCCAGCACCCGGACGGCACGATCAGCGTCTACGGCCACGTGAACGACTACGTGGTCCAAGAAGGCGAGCACGTGAAGGCCGGCGAGATGATCGCGCACATGGGCAACCGTGGCGAGTCGACCGGGCCGCACCTGCACTTCGAGATCTGGGACGCCAGCGGGCGCAAGATGAACCCGCAGCCCTGGCTCGCCGAGCACGGCATCGACCTCTGACCCAGCCCGGCCACGGCCGCCGAGCCCCTTCGGCTTGGGCGGGTTTTGGGCGGCTGCGAGACGAACCCGCGGTGGCCGTTCGCCAAGCTTCCGGCCGACCGGGCTAGAGCCGGCCGACTGCCTGAGCACAGGTGGCGTTGGGCCGGCCGCGAGGCACGCCTCGCCTGGCACTGCAGCAAGCCCTGATCCAGCCGGGCCTTCGTCGCCCGGCTGTCCGAGTGGCGGCAGTTCAACGGTGGTGGGCCGTGCGGCGGATGAAGTACGCGACGGCCACCCGCCAGACGGTGCACATGCCCGCGTGCCCGCGCCCGCCGTGCGGGCGTCCGCAGCCCGCACACCGGCCCTTGGACCCCGCCGGGTGGTGCTGGCGCAACAGCGCCCGCCAGGCCGCGACGAGCCTGCGCGTCTCGTACGCCGCCGAGCACGGCTGCTCGACGACGAGGCGGTCGACGGTGTCCAAGTAGGCGGCGATGCGCTCGGCCAGCGCTCGGTGGAGCAGCTCGTCCACATTCGGTGTCCCCCCAGGTTGTGCTGTGGGTTCAGTCAACCGGAGCTGGGACCATTTGTCGAACGTTTGTTCGAGTCATCACCCTAAAGTGTGGCTCAGAGCTTCTGCATCGGGACGCTGCCGATCAGCATCAGGCGGATGGTGCCCGACGCGCCGAAGTCGATCGTCGCGGTCGCACGCGGACCGGTGCCGTCGGTCGCGACCACGGTGCCGAGGCCGTACTTGTCGTGATTCACGCGGTCGCCCACGGCCAGGCTGAGCGCCGGGGTGTCCTGCCAGCCCTTGAACGGAGTCGAGCGCAGGCCACGAGACGCGATGCGCGCCTGGGCCGAGTCGCCACCGCCGCGGTCCGAGCGCCTGCTGCCCCACCGCGAGCTCACGCCCGGCGCGGCGAACGACGGCTCGACGCGGCGCCAGTCGATCAGCTCGGCCGGGATCTCGTCCAGGAAGCGCGACGCCGGGTTGGTCATCGGCTGGCCGAACGCCGAGCGCACCACGGCACGCGAGACGTAGAGCCGTTGGCGCGCACGGGTGATGCCCACGTACGCGAGCCTGCGTTCCTCCGCCAGCTCCACCGGGTCGCTGAGCGCACGCATGTGCGGGAAGATCCCGTCCTCCCAGCCGGTGCAGAACACGACCGGGTACTCCAGGCCCTTCGCGGTGTGCAACGTCATCAGCGTGACCACGCCCGCGTCGCCACCGCCGTCATCGTCGTCCTCGGAATCCTTGTCCGGCACCGAATCCGCGTCGGCGACCAGCGACACCCGCTCGAGGAACGCGGCCAGCGAGCCGGGCACCGGGGTGCCGTCGGTGATCGCCTCCTCGGTGATCGTCGCGGGCACGTCCTCGGCCTGCTCGGTGAACTCGCGGGCCACCGTGACGAGCTCGGTCAGGTTCTCCACGCGGGTGGCGTCCTGCGGGTCGTCGGAGTCCTCGAGCTCGGCGCGGTAGCCGGTGTTCTCCAGCACCGCCTCCAGGATCTCCGCGACGTCGGCACCCTCGTCGACCTTGGTCAGCAACAGGTCGAGCATCTCCACGAAGCCCGCGATCGCGTTGCGGGAGCGCGGGTTGAGCAGGTCGACCTTGCCGGCCACGGCGGCGCGCAGCGCGTCGATGAACGGGATCCGCTCGCGGTCGGCGTACGTCGCCACGACGGCCTCGGCGCGGTCGCCGATGCCGCGCTTGGGCACGTTCAGGATCCGCCGCAGCGACACCGTGTCCTGCGGGTTGGCCAGGGTTCGCAGGTACGCCAACGCATCGCGCACCTCGCGCCGCTCGTAGAAGCGCACGCCGCCGACCACCCGGTACGGCAGGCCGAGGCGGATGAAGATCTCCTCGAACACCCGGGACTGGTTGTTGGTGCGGTAGAAGACCGCGACGTCGCCGTAGTCGGCGTGGTCGTCGCCGGACGCGTCCATCAGCGCGTCGATCTCCCCGGCGACGAACGCGGCCTCGTCGTGCTCGTTGTCGGCGACGTAGCCGACGATCTGGGCGCCGTCGCCGCTGGCGGTCCACAGCCGCTTGTCCCGGCGGCCGGGGTTGCGCCTGATCACCGCGTTGGCGGCGTTCAGGATCGTTTGCGTGGAGCGGTAGTTCTGCTCCAGCAGGATCGTGGTGGCCTGCGGGTAGTCCCGCTCGAACTCCTCGATGTTGCGGATCGTGGCGCCGCGGAAGGCGTAGATGGACTGGTCGGCGTCGCCGACCACGCACAGCTCGGCCGGGGGGAGGTCGCCGGTCGTTTCCGTGCCGACCAGCTCGCGGACCAGCGTGTACTGCGCGTGGTTGGTGTCCTGGTACTCGTCGACCATGACGTGCCGGAACCGCCTGCGGTAGTACTCGGCGACGTCCGGGTGCTCCTGCAGCAACTCGACCGTGCGCATGATCAGGTCGTCGAAGTCGAGCGCGTTGGCGTCGTTCAGCCGCCGCTGGTACTCGGTGTAGACCTCGGCGACCCGGCGCTCCATGTCACCCGACGCGCGGTCGGTCGCGGTGATCGCGTCGATCAGCTCGTTCTTGAGGTTGGAGATCTGCACGGCGAGCGTGCGCGCCGGGTAGCGCTTCGGGTCGAGGTCGAGGTCGCGCGCGACGAGGGTGATCAGCCGGCGCGTGTCGTCGGAGTCGTAGATGGACAGGTTCGACGACATGCCAAGGGTTTTCGCCTCACGGCGCAGCACCCGCACGCACATGGAGTGGAACGTCGACACCCACATCACGTTGGCGCGCCGGCCGACCAGCTCGGCGACGCGCTCCTTCATCTCGGCCGCGGCCTTGTTGGTGAAGGTGATGGCCATGATCTGGCCAGGGTGCACGTCGCGCTCGGCCAGCAGGTAGGCGATACGCCTTGTCAGGACACGGGTTTTGCCCGATCCGGCACCGGCGACGACGAGCAGCGGGCCACCCGCGTGCTCGACCGCGCGGCGCTGCTGCGGGTTCAAGTCGCTGAGCAGCTCGCGGGCCTTGTCCTTCTTGGGGGAACTGGTTGGCAGTTCGAACAACGTGTCCATCGGGCATCACGCTACCCGCACGCACCGACACAGTTCGAAAGCCGAGCCGCAACGCGATCGATACGCCTCCCGACGTACGCCGGATGCCGATCCACGACCGACGCGCGGCGCCCGCGCGCGGCGGAGCATCGAAGCCATGACACCGACACCAGAAACCCCACGCGTGCGGGCCTCCGACGCGGAACGCGAACAGGTCGTCACGGCCGTGCAGAAAGCCGGCGCCGACGGCAGGCTCACCCTCGACGAGGTCGAGGAGCGGCTCACCTCGGTCTACGCGACCCGGTTCCGCGACGAGCTCGCCCAGTACACCGCCGACCTGCCCGGCGAACGCCCGCAGGCCGCGCGGCCCCTGATCACCCGCAGGCCGACCGGTCCGCTCGCGGTGCACGCGGCGATCGTCGCCGTCTTCGCCGTCGTGCTCGTCGTGCGCTGGGTGGCCGGCGGGGCGGCGTTCTTCTGGCCGGCCTTCCCGATGTTCTGGCTCGCGATGAGCCTGGTCGTCCACGCGCGCATGCGTGGTGTCATCGGTGGCGGCTGGCAGGGACGGCGGTGGTCCGCCAGGTGAGACCCGCGGCGCCGCGGGTTCGACGCCGTGACCGGTCGTGTGTCAGAATCGAGCCGTGCTGACGCGCCACTTCGAGTTTTTCTACGGGAACCGGACTCCGGCTCCCGTGGACGCCAAGTGTCGCTGAACTAGGCAACACCCAGACACCACGAAGCCCCGGAGTCCTCGGACCCGGGGCTTCTTGCCGGTTCGGGTCCGACTCCCAGAGAACAAGGCGAGGATCCCCCGATGTCACCCACCGAAGCGAACCAGGTCGCCGACCCCGACGGCGTGCGGCTGCCCACCCCGGAGGAGGTGGTCGAGCTGCGCAAGGAGATCGACCACTGCGACCGGGAGATCCTGCGCCTTGTCAAGCGCCGCATCGAGGTGTCGCAGGCGATCGGCCGGGCCCGGATGGCCGCGGGCGGCACCAAGATCGTGTACAACCGGGAGATCGACGTCCTCGCCCGCTACCGCGAACTCGGCCCCGAGGGCAGGCAGCTCGCCATGGCGCTGCTCAACCTCGGCCGGGGCCCGCTCGGCCGCTGACCCCGGCGGGATCAGGGACATCACCGATGCCTGGCACCGCCGACGAAGGGCACACTGGAACCATGCTGCTGAACCTGATCGCCGTCATCATCGCCATCGCCGGCGTGCTCGGCGCGCTCGTGCACGACGGCTACCTGGCCATGCTGTACTCGGCGGCCAACAAGCGGGCGGGCGGGGCGCCGATCGCGCAGTACGTCCGCTCGCGGTTCGCCGTCGCGGGCGTGACCACCGCGGGCGCTCTGCTCGCGTGGTTGTTCACGTCCGGCAACGCGACCATGGACATCCTCGGCATCCTCCTCGCGGCCGGATCCGGCGGTGCCGCGATGAAGGCGCTGCAATCCACCCAGCAGCGTTACCGCACCGGCGGCTGACCCACACAGAGCCACCTCTCCGGGCCGCACGCCACTCGATCGAGTGACATGCGGCCCGGGCATGCTCCCCTGCCCGGATAGCTCAGCGCGACGACTTACGCTGAGCTGGTGTTCTGCGCGGATACCCAGCCGCGCCGAACCGCGCGTGAGCGCGTCACGACGGGGAGTGAGAGGAGTCTCTCTGGCATGACCGGCGGAGAGGCGTTCCACGACAGCGGACATCGCGGCGGGCACCACGGGTCCCACGGACACGCGTCCCATGGGCCGCACGGGCCTGGCAGGCACCGGCCGGAGTCGGGCAGCTGGATCCCGCTGCCCGAACGCGGTCACCACCACCCGCACGCCAAGGCGGTCGTCGCGCCGCCGGGCATCGTCGTGACCGAGACCTCGCCGCCGATCGAGCCCGCCGAGATCCTGATCACCACCGTGCCGATCACCGGGCTCCGCTCGTTCGACCTGGGCACCGTGCCCGCGTCGGTCACGCCGCCGCGCACGTGGCGCAAGGCCGCGTGGTTCGCCGTCGCCGCGTCGGTGGGCGTGCTGATCGCGCTCGCCGCGGCCGCCACCGCGTTCGTCGGCCGGCCCAGCCAGTGGACGACCATCGACGCGCTGCCGAGCCTGCCCGGCGCGACCGACCTGATCACCACGCTGCCGTCGACCGCGTCGAGCGCGGCGTCGCGCACCAGCACGGTCAACAGCTCGGTGGAGTCGTCCTCGGCCGTGTCCCCGGACCGGATCCGGACCGACTCGAGCCCGCGCGGCAGCAGCGCGGCCGGTGGCGCCACCGATCCCCGCAACCCGACGGTGACGGCCCCGACCGTCACGACGTCCGCCCAGCCGGCGCCGAGCGGTTCCAGCACCACCGAGCCCGGCCCGGAGCGCAGCACGTTGACCCCGCTGGTGATGTCGCCGCCGGTGAACGCCGAACAGATCGGCGACCGCACCGAGGCCTACTACGACACCGTGGTCGAGGACCCGAACGCGGCGTACGCCATGACGAGCGGGCCCATGCAGGACGAGGGACCCGAAGGGATCAAGAGGCGCTACGAGGACGTCACCGACGTCCAGGTGGAGCAGATCACCATCGACCCCGCCACGGGCCGCACTATGAACACCGTGCGGCTGCACCACCGCGACGGCACCGTCTCCACCCAGCGCCGGACGCTGACCTTCTCGGCCGGCAAGGACCCCCGGATAACGAACGAGACCACCGGGTGAACAGTTGGTGAACGTTGCTCTGTTCGGGTGATATCGGGACACATTCGTCGACACGGACCGGTGATCCGCCGACAAAGACTTGCGGCCGCAAGTACTCACACGATACGTGTTCCCTCGAACGCGCACCGCGCAAGCGCCGCTGGAGGAAGCGTCAGTGAAGCGCCCTACTACGGGTAGGCGACACCCGCGATCCGGGTCCATCCCGGTGACCGAGCTGATCAGGAAGCGGCCGGCGAAGCTCGACGTGCCCCAAGAGCACCGAGCGCTGGCCAACGCGCTGGTGCTCGCGTCCACGGAATCGGTCAAGGACAAGCCGACGAGCCACCGGCGTCCGCAAGCGCGCAGTGCGCAACTGGCCCGGGTCGCCGGGCTGGGTCTCGCCGCGTGCGTGCTGTGCGGCTCGGTGACCCTCGCCGCGGTCATCACCAGCCACCGCGACCAGACGGCCGCGCCCGCGAACCACAAACTGGAGATCACCGGCGAGCAGGCGCTGCTGCCGGACTCGTTCACCACCATCGCGAACCAGACGCCCGCCCCGATCAAGCCGGAAGTGCCAGGTCAGGTGCAGGACACCGCGACCGGCAGCTTCCCGTACACACCGGGCAGCACGTCGACGACACCCGCACCCGCGAAGGTCGAGCGGCACCAGCCCAAGGCGAGCAGCGCCGTCCAGCTGGTCCGCGAGTTCTACGAGCTCATCGCCACCGATCCGGCCCAGGCGTTCCTGTTGCTGGCGCCCGAGGCCTTCGACGCCGACTTCACGAGGTTTGTCGAGGCGTGGTCTTCGGTAACCGATGTACGCGTGGTCGAGATGCGTGAGCAGAAGGACGGCAGCGTCATCAGCGTGGTGAGCATGCGCATGGCCGACGGGAGCAGGCTGCGGCTCGAGCAGTTGTTGCGCACCGGCGGCGGTGGCGAACTACGCATCGTCGGTGCCGAGTTGCTGTCCGCGCAACACGGCTGAGCTGCCAAGACGGCACGGGCGCATGCATGTCCAGCCACGCAGCGTGACCGCCTAACCTAATGCAGTCGGCGTATCGGGGCCGCCGACGGCAGGCACGGCGCGACTCGCTGGTCGACACAGCGTGACATCCGGGCCCCTATGGTCAGCAGGAGGTAGGCGTGACCGACGACGGTCGCCTGATCGCCGGGCGCTACCGACTGGTCGAGCGCATCGGCAGCGGTGCCATGGGTGTCGTCTGGCGCGCGTACGACGAGCGCCTCGGCCGCACGGTGGCCGTGAAGAAGATGCTGCTCGCTCCCGGTCTGCCCCCCGACGAGGCCGACGAGGCCGTCCAGCGCTGCATGCGCGAGGGCCGCATCGCCGCCAAGCTGCACCACCCGAACGCCATCACGGTCTACGACGTGGTGGACGAGGACGGCGTGCCGATCCTGATCATGGAGTACCTCGAGTCGGTGAGCCTCGCCGCCGCGCTCGACGAGCGGGGCACGCTGACGCCGCGCGAGGTCGCCCGCATCGGCGCCGAGGTGGCCGCCGCGCTCACCGCCGCGCACGCGGCCGGGATCGTGCACCGCGACCTGAAGCCGGGCAACATCCTGCTCGGCGCGGACGGCAGCGTGAAGATCACCGACTTCGGCATCTCGCGCGCCAGCGACGACGTGACCGTGACCAAGACCGGGATGATCGCCGGGACGCCGGCGTACCTGGCCCCCGAAGTGGCCGTCGGCAAGCCGCCGGAGGCGCCGTCGGACGTGTTCTCGCTCGGCTCGACGCTCTACGCGGCGACCGAGGGCGAGCCGCCGTTCGGCCTCTCGGAGAACACCCTCGGCGTGCTGCACGCCGTGGCCGCGGGCCGGATCAACCCGCCGCGCCGCTCCGGTCCGCTGACCGGCGTGCTGACCGCCATGCTCAACGCCGACCCGCTGCGCCGGCCGAACACCGCGCAGGCGCGTGAGCTGCTCGAAGAGGTGGCCAACGGCCACGTGCCCGACGTCAGCCGGTACGCCATGGCCGACCAGGCGACCCAGCTCGTCGACCCGATGACCGACCAGACCCAGGTGATCCACACCCGGCCGGCCCGGTCGGTGCCGCGGACCAAGCCGGTGGGCCCGCTGCCACCCATGGACGCGCCGACGACGATGAGCGGGCGCCCCACCCGGGCCCCGGAGCCGTCCCGGTCCAGGGGGCCGCTGGTGGCCGCCGGGATCGTGCTGGTGGCACTGCTGGCCGTGGGTGCGTGGCTGATGAGCACCCGGAGCAACGTCACGCCGCCTGCGGGGCCGGCCGGGGCGGACACGACCCAGCAGCAGGAGCCGACGGTGGACTACACGCCGACCAGCGAGGTCCGGCAGACCATCGTGCCGACGTCGCGCCACCACCAGCCGCCCCAGACGCAGTCGCCGCCCCAGACGACGACCACGACGACCACCACCACCACGACCGACACCACGACGACCACGACCGACACGACGACGACTGAGACCTCGACAACAACTTCGAAATCGGCGCAACCTTCGACGTAGCCCAGCAGTCCGTTTCCACGGGGACAGCAATGATTTCGCGGATCGTCCGACCGCGCATCGACACACCACGTACGGTGGCAGGCCGAAGCCGTCGCCATGGGAGCCGCAAGTGAGCACTGGGAACGATCTGGTCGCGGGCCGGTACCGGCTGGGCGATCGGATCGGCAGCGGTGCGATGGGCGTGGTCTGGCAGGCCCACGACGAGCGGCTGCACCGCACCGTCGCCCTGAAGCAACTGCTGCTGCAGCCGGGCTTGTCCGCGGCGGCGTCGGAAGAGGCGCGGCAGCGGTGCATGCGTGAGGGCCGGATCGCCGCCCGCCTGCAGCACCCGAACGCGATCACCGTCTACGACGTGGCCGAGCACGACGGCGAGCCGTGGCTGGTGATGGAGTACCTGCCTTCGCGCAGCCTCGCCACGGTGCTCGCCGAGCGCAGCACCCTGTCGGTGGAGGAGGCGGCGCGGATCGGCACCGAGGTCGCCGCGGCGTTGAGCGCCGCGCACACGGCCGGGATCGTGCACCGCGACGTGAAGCCGGCCAACGTGCTGCTCGGCGACGACGGCACCGTGAAGATCACCGACTTCGGGATCTCCCGCGCGACCGGCGACGTCACCGTGACCGCCACCGGGATGCTGGCGGGCACGCCCGCGTACCTGGCGCCGGAGGTCGCGAAGGGCGAGACGCCCACGCCGGCGGCGGACGTGTTCTCGCTCGGTTCGACGCTGTACACGGCCGTCGAGGGGCATTCGCCGTTCGGGCTGTCGGAGAACACGCTCGCGCTGCTGCACGCCGTGGCGGCCGGGAAGATCACGCCGCCGCGCCAGGCCGGTCCGATGACCGCGCTGCTGATGCGGTTGCTGCGCACCGATCCGCGGGAGCGGCCGAGCATGCCGGTGGTCAAGGACGCACTCGCGGACCTGGCCGCCGGACGTCCCGCGTTGCTGGGCGCCCCGTCGCCGCCCGCGGGCGAGCGCACCGTGAACCTGAACCCCGCGCCGGTGGCGTACACGCCACCGCGCCCGATGCCCGCGCAGGGCCCGCCCACGCCCCAGCGCGGCGGTACCCGGATCGCGCCGGTCCCGCAGGTTTCGCCGGCCGCCTACCGGCCGCCGACACCGGCAACACCGCCACACGGGCAACCCGTGCAGCCGCCGCGGGAGAAGTCGCCGTCCAACGCGCGTGCGGTGGTCCTGACCGTGCTCGCGATCGTGGCCGCGGCGGCGATCGGGATCCTGGTGACGAGCCTGCTGTTCGACAAGGACGACAACAGCGGCCAGGCCGGCCAGCTGCCTCAGACCTCGGAGAACCGCCAGGCCGTGGAAGGCACGACCGTTCCGTCGCCGACCACCACCACCGAGACGACGACCACGACCACCACGGAGACGACGACCACGAAGTCGCAGCCGACCGAGCAGGACTACATCAACACCGTCCGGACCTACTACGGGATGCTCCCGGCCAACCACGACGGTGGCTGGGCGCTGCTGACCGAGAAGGCCCGAAAGAAGTCCGGTGGGCGCGCGAGCTACGACAACTTCCTCAACGGCCTGGCGTCGGTCAAGGTCATCGAGGCCACGGCGCAGGGCAACCGCGTCCACGCGACGATCGAGTTCCACACCAAGGACGGGCGCACGACCCGCGAGGGCTACGTGTTCGTGCTGAAGCGCAACGACCAGGGCACGATCATGATCGACGACTTCGCCCACGCCAAGGCCCGCCAGAACCGGTAGCGGCGCAGCGTCAGCCGGTGGCGGCCGCGCGCAGGGCGTCGATCAACCCGTTCAGCGCCGCCGAAGGGTGCGCGGTGGCGCGCACCGCCGCGTAGATCGACCGCACCGGTTCCGGGCGCCGGATCCGGCGGACCGCGACTGCCCCGCCGCCCTCGATGCCCAGTTGCGGGATCACGCTGACCCCGAGCCCGGCCGCCACGAAGCCGCGGGCGGTCGCGTAGTCCTCGGCGAGCACGGTGAAGTTCGGGCTGAACCCGGCCGCGCCGCACGCGTCGAGCACGACGTCCATGCAGGTCCCGGGCACGCGCTCGTTGCAGATCCACGGCTCCTCGGCCAGGTCCGCCAGGTCGATCACCCGCTTGGCCGCCAGCCGGTGCCCGCGCGGCAGAACCGCGCGCATCGGGTCGTCGAGCAGGTGCACCAGCCGCACCGCCGGTGAGGGCGGAGTGGAATCCGCGCGGACCACGATCGCCAGATCGGCATCGCCCCGCTCCACCTCCGGCAACGGGTCCTGCGGGTCGATCAGCTTCAGATCCAGTTGCACGCCGGGGAATTCCGCACGCAACCGCGCGACGGCGGGCGGCACCAACGCCGCACCAGCGGTGGCGAAGTACCGCACCGACAGCGTTCCCGTGCGCCCGGCCCGGAGATCCGCCAGCGCGGTCTCGGCCTCGGCGAGGTTGCGGCTGATCACGTCCGCGTGCTCGGTCAGCAACCGGCCGGCGGCGGTGGGCCGCACGCCCCGGCCGACCCGCTCCAGCAGCGGGACACCGGTCTGCCGCTCCAACGCGGCCACCTGCTGGCTGACCGCGGACGGCGTGTACCCGAGGTTCTCCGCGGCCGCGGTCACCGAGCCGCTGGACACCACGGCCCGCAGCATCTGCATCCTGCGCACGTCGAGCATGTAGCGGAGCTTAATGATGGGTGCAGGACATTTCACTTGTGCTTGGTCTACGTCCAGAGCAACGTGGTCGCCGTGCGAGGTGGCAGCGGGACCGTGGTGCGGATGGGGTTGCTCGCCCTGATGTGGGGGTCGAGTTTCCTGTGGATCAAGATGGCGCTCGGCGGGTTCTCGCCGATCCAGATCACGGCCATCCGCACCGTGCTCGGCGCGGTCGTGCTGCTCGTGCTCTGCTACTCCAGCGGCCAGCGGATGCCGCGCGGCCGAAGGCTTTGGCTGGACATGGTGATCGTCGCGTTGTTCGGCAACGCGGTGCCCTTCACCCTCTTCGCGATGAGCGAGCGGAGCATCGACTCGGGTCTGGCCGGCGTGCTGAACGCGACGACGCCGCTGTGGGCGACCGCCATCGGCATCGCGATCCGCACCGAGCGCGATCTCCGGTTCGTGCGGGTCGGCGGGTTGCTGCTCGGGTTCGCCGGCACCGTGGTGATCTTCGCGCCGTGGGAGGCCGGCGGGTTCGCGAGCTGGGGCGCGCTGCTCAGCCTGCTCGCGGCGATCAGCTACGCGATCAGCTTCACCTACATCGGCAAGCGGATCTCCGGACGCGGCGTCGCCCCCACCGCCCTGTCGGCGATGCAGCTGACCAGCGCGGTCGGCCTGACGTGGGTGGTCGTGCCGTTCGCCGGGATCGAGGCGGTGCACCCGAGCTGGCCGTCGATCATCGCCGTCACGCTGCTCGGCGTGTTCAGCACCGGGTTCGCGTTCGCCCTGAACCACCGGCTGATCGCCGACGAGGGCGCGACCAACGCGTCCGTCACCGGTTACCTGCTGCCCATCGTGTCCGTGCTGCTCGGCGCGATCACCCTGCACGAGCCGATCACCCTGCGCGTGCTCGCGGGCATGGTCGTGGTGCTGATCGGCGTGGGCATGACCCGGCTGCACCGCCGGGCGCCATCGCCGGTGCTGACCGACGAGGACGCCGCGGCGGCCACCCGGCCCGCCTGAATCGCCTGACCAGAACCGGACATATGGCGTGAGTCACATTCACGTCACACGCCTGTCCGGTGTTCGGCTAGCTTGCGGTTGCTCAAACAACCGTCCGCGTCACTCACAGTGAAAATCACACCGTGCCCCTGAACCTGTCCGTCGACGAGGTCCTGTCGACCACGCGTGCCGTGCGCAAACGCCTGGACCTCGACCGGCCGGTGCCGCGTCACCTCATCGAGGAATGCGTCGACCTCGCGTTGCAGGCGCCGACCGGCCGCAATCGGCAGCGCTGGCATTTCCTGGTGATCACCGACGACGAGCAACGAGCCGCGGTGGCGCGGCTTTTCCGCAAGGCCTACGACACCGGCACACCCGGCCGGATCACCGAGCAGGACGCACGCAGGCAGAACACCTTCCCGCAATCACGCAAGCGGACACTGGAGTCGTACCAGCACCTCTACGACAACGTGCACCGCGTGCCCGCGTTCGTCATCCCCGCCGTCGAAGGCCGCACCGAGCAAGCCAACGCCTTCGAACAGTCGATGACGTGGGGCTCGATCCTGCCCGCGGTGTGGAGCTTCATGCTGGCCGCCCGCGAGCGCGGCCTCGGAACGGTCTGGACCACCGCGCAAGGCCCCGTGGAGCGGGAGCTCGCCGACGCCCTCGGCGCGCCGTACGACGAGGTCATGCTGACCGCGCTGATCCCGCTCGCGTTCACCATCGGCACGGAGTTCAAGCCGGCCAAGCGCATCGGCCGCGAGGAAGTCCTGCACTGGGACAAGTGGTAAGTCCGAGCTCGAAAAACGCTTCGGCTTTCATTCATCAGGGTCCGCGGGGTGGCCCCATGTCGACAAGGAGACCTCCGGATGCCGCATTCGTCCACGGCCACCAATGGGCCGGGGAACGCGTCTGCCGCGCCTTTGCACCCCGATTCCGCGAGTCCGTTCGACGTACTGCTCGACGCCTTCCGGCGCAATGCCGATCGCGTCGCCCTGATCGACGGCGACGAATCGATCACCTACGCGCAGTTGCTCGACAAGATGTTCAAGATGGCGCGGGCGTTGCAACGCAAGGGTCTGCGCCGTGGTGACGGGGTCGCCGCCATCGACGACAACACCCCCGGGATCCTGCTGACCTACCTGGCCACGAAGCTGATCGGCTGCTACTTCGTCGCGGTGCCCGCGCCCGCGGCCGCCGTCGAACAACTGCGCATCCTCGAGTTCACCGGCGTCTCGGCGCTGGTCTACGAGCCGTCGTTCTCCGCGAGCCGGGTCACCGAGCTCGCCAGCCGCCCGACCTGCCCCGAACCGCTGTCGCTGGGCCCCGGCCAGGTCGGCACGGACCTGCTGGCGCTCACCGAGGCGCAGTCCGCGGCGCCGTTCCAGCCGCTCGGGCGCGACGACGACTTCGCCGACGTGGTGCTCACCGGCGGCAGCAGCGGTGGCAAGCCCAAGGCGGCGGCCTACACCTTCGAGCGGGTCGCCGAGCTGTGCCGGGCCTGGGAGCGGATCAGCGCGATGGACACGGCCGAAGCCGCCGCGTTCCGCGCGCCGGACTGCCGGGTGCTGCGCGTCGTGCGAGCCACCGTCTCACCGGGCATCGCGGTGCTGCCCACCCTGCTGAACGGCGGAACCCTGTTGCTGCAAACGGGATTCGACGCCGAGGCCACGCTGCGGGCGATCGAGCAGCAGCGGGTCACCGTTCTCGCGCTCTACCCGTCGCACCTCTACCAGCTGCTCGACCACCCGGACACGACCAGGATCGACCGGTCCAGCGTGCGCATGGTCGTGTACTGGGGCGCGCCGATGTCGACGGCCCGGCTCAAGCAGGCCATCGACGTGTTCGGCCCGGTGATGAGCCAGATCTACGGTCAGTCCGAAACCCGGATGGTCAGCCACCTCAGCCCCGAGGACCACGCGCGCGGGCTCGAGCACCCGAACCTGCTCAGATCCGTGGGCCGCCCGCGCCCGGGCGTCGAGGTGGAGATCCGCACCGCGACCGGCGAGCTCGCGGCGCCGGGCGAGATCGGCGAGATCCGGGTGCGCAACTCCTACCGGATGAACCGCTACTGGAACGAACCCGCGCTCACCGCCAGGACGATGGTCGACGGGTGGTCGCACACCGGCGACCTCGCCCACCAGGACGCCGACGGCTACCTGTACCTCGCGGACCGGCTGCGCGACATGGTGCTGGTGAACGCGGTCAACTGTTACACCGTCGACATCGAGAACGTGCTCACCGCGCACCAGGCCGTGCGCGCGGCGTGCGTGGTCGGCCTGCCGGACGCGCGGACCGGTGAGGCCGTGCACGCGGCGGTCGTGCGCCGAGCAGGCGCCGAGGTGGGCGCGGCCGAGCTGCGCCGGCTTGTGCGCGACGAACTGGGTGATTACGAGACGCCGAAGTCGGTGCTCTTCGTCGACGAGCTCCCGGTGACCAGGGCGGGCAAGCCCGACAAGAACACCGTCCGGGACTTGGTCTCGGCGAGCCTGGCGCAGGACGGATGACGCCGGTCCGGGCGCGCCCGCAGGTCCGGGGGGTTCAGACGAGCCGGTTTCAGACCAGTCGCCGGTCGGACGCCCAGCGGGAGAGCTCGTACCGGTTGGACAGCTGGGTCTTGCGCAGGACGCTCGACACGTGCGTCTCGACCGTCTTCACCGAGATGAACAGCTCGGCGGCGATCTCCTTGTAGGCGTAGCCACGGGCCAGTAAACGCAGCACGTCGCGCTCGCGCGGGGTCAGCAGGTCCAGCTCGGGGTCGCTGATCGGCGCGGCGCCCGGCCGGTCGGCGAACGCGTCCAGCACGAACCCGGCCAGGCGCGGGGAGAACACGGCGTCGCCCTCGGACACCCGCACGACGGCCTGCACCAGCTCCTGGCTCGAGATCGTCTTCGTCACGTAACCGCGGGCGCCCGCGCGGATCACCGCGATGACGTCCTCGGCCGCGTCGGACACCGAGAGCGCGAGGAACACGACCTCGGGCAGTTCCGGGCGGACCTTGCGCAGCACCTCGGCGCCACCGCCGTCGGGCATGTGCACGTCGAGCAGCACCACGTCGGGCTTGCGGTGGGTGATGCCCGCGACCGCCTCGGCCACCGAGCCCGCCTCGCCGACCACCTCGACGTCGTCGGTGATCTGGTCCAGCTCGGCCCGCACGCCCGCGCGGAAGAGGCCGTGGTCGTCGACGAGGAAGACCCGCACCGGTCGCTTGGTCGTCGTCTCGTCGGTCTCCTCGGCCACGGGCCCCTCCTCGGTCATGTGTTCGCGGTGGCCAGCGGCATCGAGAGCTGCACCTCGGTACCCTCCCCCGGCGCGCTGCGCAACCGAACCGTACCGCCGTTGCGGTCCATCCGGCCCCGGATCGAGTCGGCGAGCCCGTGCCGGTCCGGCGAGACCCCATCGGGGTCGAAGCCCTTGCCGCGGTCGCGGACGAACACGGTCACCTGGCCGGTCTCGACCTCCGCGTACACGCTGACCTCGCCGACCTCGGCGTGCTTGGCCGCGTTGACCATGGCCTCACGGGCCGCCTTGACCAGCGCGCGCAGCTTGTCGTCGACCGGGCAGTCGCCCACGACCACGTGGTGGACCTTGATCGCGAAGCTGTCCTCGACCTCGCCGGCGGCGTTGCCGATCGCGCCGGACAGCGTCTCGGGCGCGGGCTTCTTCGGGTCGGAGCCCGCGGCGATGCCCTTGCCGTACCCCGAAGGCCCGTAGAGCCAGCCACGCAGCTGCCGCTCCTGGCCGCGGGCCAGGCGCAGCACCTCACGGGAGACGTCGGGCTGCTTCTGGATCAACGCGAGCGTCTGCAGGACGGAGTCGTGCAGGTGGGCCGCGATCTCGGCGCGTTCCTCGGTGCGGATGCGGGCCGTGCGCTCATCGCCCAGGTCACGCACCAGCCGCAGCCACCACGGCACGGTCAGAACGGCGACGCCGACCAGGGCGGCGACCACCGCGACCAGCGCGAACTGCACCTGGTCCAGGGCTAGGGCGCGGAATACGAAGACGGCGATACCCGTGGTGACCAGCGCGGCACCGGTCAGCACCCGGACCAGCGCGGTCCCGCCGCCACCGCCGAACACGACCCCGCGCACGCCACCGGCCCGGCTCGCGTCCCGCCAGCGCCTGCGCTGCGACTCGTCGGCCTCGCGCCAGACGACGGCGACGCCGACCAGGGTCACGCCGAGCCCGGCGGCCACCCAGCCGTTGACGATGCCGGACAGGGTGCCCGCGGCGACCGCCAGCGCGATGCCGAGCGCGACCAGGCCGAACGCCTGCTGGCGTTCCTTGCCGGAGACCTCCTGGGGCTGCTCGTTGCTCTGCTGGCGGACGAAGACCCACAGCAGCCCGTAGGCGAGGATCCCGGCGCCACCGCACGCGGCGAGCGCGGCGAACGCGATCCGCACCCACAGCACGGGCAGCTGGAGATGGTCCGCTAGGCCACCGGCGACGCCCGCGATCGCACGCCCGGTGCGCCGCCTGCGCATCCGGCCGTCATCGGGGACCAAAGCTGTCCGCTCGGCGTCCTGCGTCGCCACCGACCTCCGCTCGTCGGTCTCAACCACTGTCACCTGTTCATGGTCACATGGTGACCGGTGCACTTCATCAGGGACAAACCCGGAGACCCAAGTTCAGGGTCCGTCCCCGATGTGCGTGCGGGCCGGACATTGCATTCTCGTTGACGTGAGTGCACAGCAGACGCAGACGGGCGGGCCGACACCGCCGAACGTCGAAGACACCGTCAAGGACTTCTGGGCGACGAGACCGCGACGGCCGCGTGACGGCCGCAAGATCGCGGGCGTCGCCGCCGGCATCGGCAACCGGTATGGCATCGACCCGGTGATCGTGCGGGTCGCGTTCGTGGTCGCGGCCATCTACGGCGGCGCGGGCATCTTCCTCTACCTGGTCGGGTGGCTGCTGCTGCCCGAGGAGCGCGACGAGGTGTCACCGTTCGAATCGGTGATCAACAAGGGCCGCAGCTCGACCTCCACGGTGTTCACCGTGTTGCTCTGCCTGGCCCTGATCCCGTTGTCCAGCTGGGTTTTCGACGGGCCGTTCAGCGGGCTGCTCGGCGTGGCGATCATCCTCGGGTTGCTGTTCTTGTTGCACCGCAGCAAGGGGCACCTGAACCGGCCCGACGACGCGCAACCCTACGGCGCGCAACCCTTCGCCGCGGCGCAGCCGACGACGGAGAACTTCGCCACCGAGCCGGGTGATCAGACCGTGCGCACGGCCGAGCCGGAGACGGAGCCGGACAGCCCGCCGGCGTGGGACCCGCTGGGGGCGGCGCCGTTCGCGTGGGACCTGCCTGAGCCGGGCCCGGGCCCGAGCCAGGAGAGCGAGCCGACCGTGCAGCGGGCGCGCCGTTCCCGGGTGGGCCTGATGACCGTGGGGGTCGCGTTCGTCGTCGGTGCCGCGTGCGTGGCGCTGTCGGGCACGTTCGACTGGCTGACCCCGCCGCACATCGCGGGCCTGCTGCTCGCCGTGCTGGGCCTGGGGATGGTCGGCGGCGCGTTCGCCGGCGGCGGTCGTGGCCTGCTGGGGCTCGCCGTGCCGCTCGCCGCGATCGGCGTGCTGTACACCAGCGTCTCCACCGGGGACGGCGGCTTCCACGGGGTGGGCGACCGCACCGAGACGCCGCGGTCCATCGCCCAGGTGGCACCGAGCTACTCGCGGTCGGTCGGCAGCATCGACCTCGACCTGACCGAACTGCCCGACACCGGCCGGTCCGTGCACACCTCGGTGGACGCGAACGTCGGCTCCGCGACCGTCCGGGTGCCCGCCAACGCCGATGTCGAGGTGCACTGCCGCGCCAAGATCGGCAGCGTGGACTGCCTCGGCCAGCGCCAGGACGGCACCGGCGTCGAAGTCAAGATCGACAACGATCTGGGCGACGACGGCGAAGGCGGCCTGAAGATCGTGCTCGACGTGCGGGTCGGCACCGGAGACGTGGAGGTTGTTCGTGGCTGAGCGAGGAGAACCCGGACAGCAAGTGCGACGCAGCCCCGATTTCGGCACCCTGATCTTCGGCGTGCTGACGTTGCTCGCCTCGGCGTACGTGCTCACCGACGGGGCGTCGTGGCTGCCCTCGGTGGACCCCCGGTGGGTGCTCGCCGCGGTGGCCGGGGTGATCGGCGTCCTGCTGCTGATCTCGTCGGCGTCCCGGCGATCGCGTTGACCCGATCAACGTCCGTTCTGCCTGTTAACTGAATCAACCAAGATCAGCTAGGTTGACTGAATCAACCCGCACTCACCAACCGGCCCCGGACACCACGAAGGTGACCGGGGCCGATTGCCGTTCCTGCGCCTACTTCACGATGCCGAGCACGGTGAGCACGACGCCGAGCGCGAAGGCGGCCAGCACGCCGATCCGGAACAGGTTGTGCTGCTTGGTCGCCGACGCACGCAGCTCGTCCTCGGTCCGGTTCGAGATGATGAACGGGCCCTCCTGCGGCTTCGCGATCACCAGCGGGCCGATCTTGTCGTGCACCTCGCCGAGGACGTAGAGCCGGCGGCCCGGACGGATCACCCACTCCTTGTACTCGAAGCCGATGGTGCCGCCGCCGGAGTTGAAGAAGTTCGGCAGCTTGATCCCGAACATCTCGACCTGGCCCGGGTTGTTCACCGCCTGCTCGAACCGGCTCACGGTCTGCTCGACGCCGTCGGGGTTGGTGCCGTTGGGATCCACGCCGAGGGTGCGACCGGCCTCGTCGATCAACGCGTACCCCTCGAACGACGTGTGCTGCGCGACGGTCTCGGTGCGCTTGACCGTGCGCCGGTTGCCGTCGCGGTACTCGACGTCCTCGTACTGGCGTTCCACCTGGTAGCGGTACCAGACGCACTCGGTCTTGCTGATCTCCGCGGTCAGCGGGCCTTCCGGGCGCGGGTGGGCGGCGCCGACCACCTCGGCGACCTTGCGGAACCCGCCGCGGTTGCCCAGCTCGTCGGAGATCTTCCGGGCCTCCTCGAGCTGCGGGATCGTCAGCGTCTCCGTGCCGATCATCGCGTGCAGCCGCTTCTGCGCGTTGCGCATGAAGAAGAAGCCCACCACGGATGCCACGACCAGCACGATCCCGATGATCAGCATCGTGCTGATGTTGCTGCCGCCGTGCCTGGCCGCCGTCACCGCCGCCGACGCGTCCACGATCACCCCGGTGTCCCCTCTCACTCCCACTCGATGGTGCCCGGCGGCTTGCTGGTCACGTCCAGCACGACCCGGTTGACCTCGGCCACCTCGTTGGTGATCCGCGTCGAGATCCGCTCGAGCACGTCGTACGGTAGCCGGGTCCAGTCCGCCGTCATGGCGTCTTCGCTCGAAACCGGACGGAGCACCACGGGGTGGCCGTAGGTCCGCCCGTCGCCCTGGACCCCCACGCTGCGCACGTCGGCGAGCAGCACCACCGGGCACTGCCAGATGTCGCGGTCCAGCGCGGCCGCGGTCAGCTCCTCGCGGGCGATGGCGTCGGCGGCACGCAGGATCGTCAGGTTCTGCTCGGTGACCTCGCCGATGATCCGGATGCCGAGGCCCGGGCCGGGAAACGGCTGGCGGTGCACGATCGTCTCGGGCAGGCCGAGCTCGAGCCCGACCCGGCGGACCTCGTCCTTGAACAGCTCGCGCAGCGGCTCGACCAGCTCGAACTCGAGGTCCTCGGGCAGGCCGCCGACGTTGTGGTGGCTCTTGATGTTGGCCGCGCCGGTGCCGCCGCCGGACTCGACGACGTCCGGGTAGAGCGTGCCCTGCACGAGGAACCGGTAGTCGCCGGTGGCCTTGAGGTCCAGTTCGGCCTGCTCGAAGACCCGGATGAACTCGCGGCCGATGATCTTGCGCTTCTGCTCCGGGTCGGTGACGCCCGCGAGCGCGTTGAGGAACCGCTCGCGCGCGTCGACGGTGACCAGCTTGACGCCGGTGGCGGAGACGAAGTCGCGCTCGACCTGGGCGCGTTCGCCCGCCCGCAGCAACCCGTGGTCGACGAACACACAGGTCAGCCGGTCGCCGATGGCCCGCTGCACGAGCGCGGCCGCGACCGCGGAGTCGACGCCGCCGGACAGCCCGCAGATCGCCCGGCCGTCCCCGATCTGCGCGCGGATCGCGGCGATCTGGTCCTCCACAATGGACGCGATGGTCCACTGCGGACGGATGCCGGCGATGTCGTGCAGGAAGCGGCGCAACACCTCCTGGCCGTGCGGGGAGTGCGCGACCTCGGGGTGGTACTGCACCCCGGCGAACGAGCGCTCCCGGTCCTCGAACGCCGCGACCGGCGCGCCCGCGGACACGGCGGTGACGGTGAAGCCGTCCGGCGCCTTGGTCACGCAGTCGCCGTGGCTCATCCACACGGGGTGGTGGGCGGGCAGTTCGGCGTGCAGCACGCCGCCGTGCGGGGCCAGCTCGGTGCGGCCGTACTCGCGGGTGCCGGTGTGCTCGACGGTGCCGCCGAGCGCCTGGGCCATGGCCTGGAAGCCGTAGCAGATGCCGAAGACCGGGACGTCCGCGTCGAACAGGGCCGGGTCGACCGCGGGCGCGCCCTCGGCGTAGACACTGCTCGGGCCGCCGGACAGGACGATCGCCGCCGGGTCGCGGGCGATCAGCTCGGCAACCGGCGTGGTGTGCGGGACGACCTCGGAGTAGACCTGCGCCTCGCGCACGCGGCGGGCGATCAACTGGGCGTACTGCGCCCCGTAGTCCACGACCAGGACTGGCCGTTGGGACATTCGGCTCACCTCTCATCTTCCGGGTGTGCGAACCGGGCGGAACCTGTTCGGCACACGTGTTCGTGTGCCGACCGGTCCCTCCCTGGGTTTCTCTCCCGGAGATGCCTGCCGGCGCGTGGTGCACCGGTTTTCCGTGGCGCTCGAACCAGACCCGCCCGTTCCCCTTCCTCTGGGACGGGCGGCGGAACCCTAGCCACCATCATCGGTCAGCCAGCTAATACACTAGCTCAGGTCCGTGGCACAAGCGCATCGCTACAGCATCCCTGCCACGTGAAGCCGTGCCACGACGGAGACACAGGTCACACCAACCGTCCAGCACAACACGCGCAGAACGCGGTACGCGTCAGACCGCCTTTTGCTGTCGTTCGCCGAGAGAGCTACATGGGTCGCATACACGAGAATAAACGCGACCAACGCACCGAGACTGAAGACCACCGACATTTCCACTCCGAATGGATCGAGCAATACCGAAGAACTCGATCCGAGTCTGTCGCCGTCAACGGCCCGAAATCGGTTTCGGACGAAATTGGTGCGGAAGTTGACGGCGCCCGTTGGCCCACGGGCGATACACTGCGGAATCTGGACGGTTTCGGACGAGGAGGCCACGACGGCTGTCGACATGCCCGGCGAGGACGTGCTGCCTCCCGGACCGCTGCGGACCCTCACCGAAGCCATCCACGAGATCTACGACGCCTCGGGTCGGCCTAGCCTGGCCATGATCGAAGGCCAGGTTCGCAAGCGGGACCGGAAGGGTAGCCGCGAGTCCATCGGGATGGTGCTCCGCGGTACCAGCAAGACGAAGTGGGCCACACTGCGTCCCATCGTCGTCGCCCTCGCAGAGATGAGCGTCCCTGCTCGCTCCGGCGAAGCCGAGACGGCCAAGATCAAGCACCTGTGGGACCTGGTGTCGGAGACCGGCGCACCCGTGGAGCAGCTGCCGGACCAAGACCCCGGGGATACCAACCGCGTGCATTCGGTCTTCGTGCTGGGCGGGGTCTCCGGCGAGACGGACTGGAAGGACTATGAGGAGCCCATACTCGCGCAATTCTGCCGGGAGATGGGCAAGCACATAGCCGATTCCGGCACAGACCTCGTCGTCTGCAGCCCGTTTCCTGATTCGGCCGATTTCTATGCCCTCGCAGGCTACTTCGAGTCCCCTCGCCGCGACGGCACGGCCCACATGCACATGCCTCGCAGCGACCGGGTTTCCGAACAGTTCAGTCAAATGTTGCAGTTGCTGGGAAGCGACGCCGCCGACCGAATAAAGGTTTGGCACTACCCGGGCCCCGAGGTGGAAGGCGCGGAAGCCGCCGCTCAGGCTTGGGTCCTCTGCCAACTGATGGCAATGGAGGAGGCGGACGTGGTGGTCGCGGTCGGCGGCAAGCCCGACAAGACCGCCAACACGATCCTGCACCTCGCCGCCGCCCGGCACAAACCGCTCGTCCCGTTCACCTTCCTGGAAGGCGCCGCCGCGCGGGCCTTCAAGCGCCGCGATTGGACCCACGTCAGCCCGAGATCGATGTCTCGGCCCTTGCCTCACGGAACTCGGCAGGCGAGACAATGAAGATCGCGAACGCGATGCTGACCGATTACGTGCGCGACCTCGGCGCGTCGGCGCGCAGACCCCGCACGGTTTTCATCAGCCGCGCCCGAGCCGACATCAGGTTCGCACGGCCGCTGGAAGCGCTGTTGAAGACGAGTCAGCTGCGGTTGATCTTCGACGAAGTGGCTCCGCCGTCGGATCGCACCATCCAGTCGGTCATCAAGGACGCCATCGAGGCCGCGGACCTGATCATCGTCTTGTGGAGCCGAGCGTACGCAGCCAGCAAGTACTGCTTTGACGAACTCGACATGGCCCTGCAACGCCACCAGGCAGGTGCGGTCCGGTTGTGGATCCTGAACCTCGACAATTCGGACCTCGTGCCACCACGGGCACGGGGCTTCCCCAGCCTCGCGGCTGATTCACCCGAGGCCGTCGTCGAGATGGTGCGCAAACTGCTCGACGGGTAGTCCTCGGCCGTCGGCCGCGACGACACCGCGCATCACCGGGCGGGACCTCCTACGGTGAGCGTATGGACGCGTTCACCCCACAACCCCGCCCGTGCTGGATCGCCGGCCGGCCCGAACCGGGAGAGGACGAACTGATCGTCACCCACCCGCACGACGACACCGAGGTGGCGACCGTCGCGGTCCCCGGTCCGGACCAGGTCGAGCGTGCGATCGCGGCGGCCCACGCGGCTTTCCCGGCATTCCGGGCAGCTCCCGCCCACGTGCGGGCGGCCGCGCTCGACCACGTGTGGCGCGCCCTGCAGGAGCGGGCCGAGGAGATCGCGGAGACGATCACCGCGGAGAACGGCAAGCCGCTCAAGTGGGCCGAGGTCGAGGTGACCCGCGCCGTGTCCACGTTCCGGTTCGCCGCCGAGGAGGCGCGCCGCTTCACCGGTGAGCTGCAGCGCCTGGACACCGATGCCGGCGGCGAGGGCCGGGTCGCCGTGGTGCGGCCCCGCCCGCGCGGGCCGGTGCTGGCGATCGCGCCGTTCAACTTCCCGCTGAACCTGGTGGCGCACAAGGTCGCGCCCGCGCTGGCGGTGGGCGCGCCGGTGATCGTCAAGCCCGCGTCCGCGACCCCGCTCTCGTCGTTGATCCTGGGTGAGATCCTCGCCGAGACCGACCTGCCGGCCGGGGCGTTCTCGGTGCTGCCGGTGCGCGGCTCGGCGATGTCGTCGCTGGTCGAGGACCCGCGGCTGCCGGTGATCTCGTTCACCGGGTCGACGTCGGTCGGCTGGGGGCTGATGGATTCGGCGCCCCGCAAGCACGTCGTGATGGAGCTGGGCGGCAACAGCGCGGCCATCGTCTGTCCTGATTGGACGGACCTCGACCGCGCGGCCGCGCGGATCGCGACCTTCGGCAACTACCAGGGCGGGCAGTCGTGCATCGCCGTGCAGCGGGTGATCGTGCACCGCGCCGTCGCCGACGACTTCGTCCCGAAGCTCGTGGGCGCGGTGCGTGCCCTGCGCACCGGCGACCCGCACGACCCGGAGGTCGAGGTCGGGCCGCTGATCGACGAGAAGGAAGCCCGCCGCGTCGAGGAATGGGTCAACGAAGCCGTTTCCGCCGGTGCGACCCTGTTGACCGGCGGCGCCCGCAAGGGCTCGACCGTGGACCCGACCGTGCTGGCCGACGTGCCCGCGGACGCGAAGGTGGTGCGCGACGAGGTGTTCGGTCCCGTTCTGGTTGTGTCCGTTGTGGACAGTGTGGACGAGGCCTTCGCCCTGGCCAACGACTCGGAGTACGGCCTGCAGGCCGGCGTCTTCACCCACGATGTCCAGCTGGCCTTCCGCGCGGCGGCCGAACTGCGGGTCGGCGGCGTCGTCATCGGAGACGTTCCGTCCTACCGAGCCGATCAGATGCCTTATGGCGGCGTGAAGGGCTCCGGTACCGGCCGCGAAGGCGTCCGCTCGGCCATGACCGACTTCTGCGAGGACCAGGTCATGGTGCTGACGGGCCTGGACCTCTGAGACCCTGGGTCGATGAGCCCCACCAGCCGCAAACGGACCAAGAAGAAGCGGCGCACGACGCCACTGCGCGAGCCGAGCATCAGCGAGGTGTTCGACGCGATGGTGGCGTCGTTCGCCGACGTCGTCGGCTCCCCCGACACGTTGCAGGCCGAGCTGACGACCTCGGCGATGCTCGGCATGTGGTGGTCGACCGGTCCGGCGGGCACCGAGACGATCGGACGGGACGTCGTCCAGCACGCCGTCCAGGTGGGTGACGCGAACGCCCTCGCGCTGCTGACCGGCGTGTCCGCACTGGCCACGGGCGAGCTGGCGGCGGCCGCGGCTGAGGCGGCCGAAGAGCTGACCAAGGCGGGCGTGCCCACACCCCCTTGGGCCGACTCGATCGGCGCCGCGACGCCGGGCGAGTGCTGGCACTGGGGCGACGTCTTCGGTGACATGGAAACGGTCTTCTGCCGGTTCGGCGGGCCGATGGGCGACCACGCGACCTGCGTGCTGATCAACCGGGTGGGATCGAGTGCCTTCGCCGAGGACGCGTGGGTGGTCGGCGATCCCGAGCAGGCGTTGGCCGAGGCACGGACCGCGCTGAGCGAGTCGGCGGACGCGGAGCTGCTGCGGATCGAGCCGATCAGCCAGGCCGAAGCGCGCGAGCTGATCAGGATCGGCTTCCGCGCGACGGACCTCGTGCCGCGGCGGGTCAGCGACACGTTGGCCGATTACCGCGCGCTCGTGCTGGCCCGCGCCCGGCTGTTGCCGGAGCCGACCGGGGCGGCCGAACTCACGGCGGCGGAACAAGAACAGCTGGTCCGCGAGTTCCTCGCCGACGCCGGTCTCGATCCGGACGGGGCGGCCCGGCGGTGCGCGGCACGGTACGTCGAGTTCTGCAGCGAGTGCGACACGGGCGACCCGCGGCGGGTCAGCGCGGCGCTGGCCGACGAGTTCTTGCAGGACGCGGTGGAGTCGGAGCTCACGCCCGCCGAGATCGAGGCGATGCCGGACGTGGTGATCGCCTACACCCGGTGGGCCGCCACGCGGCGTGGCTTCCCGGACCGCGCGATCGAGACCCTGATGGCGCAGGTCGAGCGCAGCGCGGCCGAGTTCCGCGACGGTGACTTCGGCTGGATCGACCTGCCGTCGCCACGCAAGGACAGTTACGTGATCCGGGTCGACCTCGAGGGGTCGAAACCGCCGATCTGGCGGCGGCTTCGGGTCCCGGGAACCCTCACGCTCGCCGACCTGCACGAGGTGCTGCAGGTGGCCTTCGACTGGGATGGCAGCCACCTCCACACGTTCGCCTTCGGCGCGCTCACCGCGGGCGACCCGGACGGCGCGGTCGAGTTCGACCTCGACGAGACCGAGGTCGCGATCTCGCAGGTGGCGCCGAACCCGGGAGCCAAGCTCGAATACGTCTACGACCACGGCGACAACTGGACGCACCTGCTGCGGGTCGAGAAGGTCGAGCCACCGGACGCGGATCACCCGATCGCCTGCCTCGACGGCCGCCGGGCCGCACCCATGGAGGACAGCGGTGGCCCGGTGGGCTGGTCGGCGAAGGTCGCGGCGGCCGCGGACCCCGAGCACCCGCACCACGACGTGGTCCTCGAGTGGTTCGACGGTATCGTGCCCGACCTGGAGGCGTTCGACGTCGCCGCGGTGGACGCGGCGCTGCGCGCGAGGTTCACCGAGTGGTGACGCGACCGCCCTGATCGGACGGACCTCGACGAGCCCTGGAAGCATGGGCCCGCATGGACGCTGGCGACCCGGACCTCACGACGGCCATGACCGAGATGCTCGCCGACTTCGCCGAAGTCGACGCCACCGGCGACCCGATGGCGGTCGAGGTGTGGACGTCGAGCCTGCTCGGCACCTGGTGGCTCGCCGCACCCGACGCTGTGGGCGTGATCGGCGACTCCGTGGTCGAGCACCTGCGGACCACCGCCGATGCGCGGGCTCGCGCGCTGCTGACAGCGGTGACGGCCGTGGCTCCGGTGGAGCTCGCGGACAAGGCGGCGGCCGCCGTGCGCGAGTTGGCCGGCCTCGGCCTGCCGGCCCCGGTGTGGGCCGACGCCATCGGCGTGGCGTCGCTGGAGGGCTGCTGGTGCTGGGGCGACGCGTACGGCGACGTCATGTCGGTGTTCTGCCGCTTCGACGGGCCGATGGGGCCGCACGCGTTGTCGGTGCTGATCGACTGGTCGCAGCCGCTCGGCGGGTACGCCACGGACGCGTGGCTCACCGATGAGCCGGACCAGGCCCTGGCCGACGCCCGCCGGATGCTCGCCGAGGACGCCGACGGGGACCTGATGGAACTGCGGGAACTCGACCCGGCCGAGGCACGCAGGCTGATCGAGAACGCCTTCCAGGTGACCGACCTCGTGCCGGAGCGGCTGGATCCGGACGCGCCCGAGGCCACGCTGCCCGATTACCGGGCGCTGGTGCTGGCCCGCTGCCGGCTGCTGCCGGAACCCGTCGCGCCGACGCCGCTCACCGGCGCCGAGCAGGCGAAGCTGGCCGAGGAGTTCCTCGCCGAGACCGACCTGGAGCCGACCGAGCTGGTTCGCCGGTACACGCGCCGGTTCATCGAGTACGGCGCCATGACCGACCCCGGCGACCCGCTGCGCGCCAGTGTCCTGAAGGTCGACGGGTTCTTCACGCACGCGCTGGCCGACAACCCGGCCATCCCGGAGATCGAGGCGCTGACGAAGGTGGCGGTGGCCTTCACCGAGTGGGCGGCGCAGCGCCGCGGCCTGACCGAGGCCGCCCGCACCCGCCTGATGGCCGACACGGAGTTGTGCGCGCGGGAGCACAGCGAAGAGGCGATCCTGTTGTGGCTGCCCGAGGTCCGGCAGGAGAGCTACATCCTGCGGGTGGACGTGGCCGGGGCGAAACCGCCGATCTGGCGGCGGCTGCGGGTGCCGGGCGACATGTCGCTGGCCGAACTGCACATCGTGCTGCAGATCGCCTTCGAATGGGACGACAGCCAGGAGCACATCTTCCTGATCAACGGCCTGATCGCCAGCATCCCCTACGAACTGGAGGAGTTCGACTTCGACGAGCGGGCGGTCGGGGTGTCGCAGGTGGCGGCGAAGCCAGGCGGGAAGCTCATGTACATCTACGACCACACCGAGCAGTGGCGGCACGTGATCAAGTTCGAAAAGGTCGAGCCGCCCGACAACGACCGCCCCGTCGCCTGCCTCGGCGGCCGGCAGCCATCGCCGAGCACCGGCCGCGACTTCGACCCGGCGCGCATCGACGCGACCCTGCGCGCCCTGACCGCCCCCGAGTGAAGGCCGCCGCGTCCCGGGTGAAACGGGACGGTGCCGCGCAGCGGTATCCCCTGCGTGACCAGACGCGATGACGTGCTGCGACTCCTGGCCGACCACCCGGAAGGCCTGACCGACGCCGACCTGGCGCGCCTCACCGGTGCCCTGCACCCGGCCATCAACCAGGTGTGCCGTCAGCTCGCCGCCGAACAGCTGATCCACCGCGACGACGCGTTCCGGCCGATCGTGAATCGGAGCACCGGCGCCTTGCCGTCGCTGGTCGCGGCGGCGCCCCGCTCGGACTCCGGGTACCAGGACGAGTGGTTCTGGGAGGGCAAGGTCGTCGGGCTCGTGGTCCAGCACCTCGGGCGGCTCGGCGCGTACGTGCGTTCGGTCGCCGACACCGCGACCAAGGCCCGCGGGACCGACATCGTGGCCACTCTCGACGGTCGCACGCTGCACATCGAGGTGAAGGGCTGGCCGTCCACGGTCTACGCCGACCCGGCGCGGGCTCACGAAAAGAAGCGCACCAATCCGACGGTCCAGGCAAAGCACTGGATGGCCGAGGCGGTGTTCAGCGCGCTTCGCTTGCGCGCCAAGCACGGCGACGACCGGGTGGTCGCCGCCTTCCCGTCGTTCCCGCGCTACGAGAGCCTGGCCGCGGAGGTGGGGCCGGTGCTCGCGCGAGCGGGCATCGAGCTGTGGCTCGTCGCGGAGAGCGGCGAGGTCAGCCGCCGGTGACGCCGTCCAGTTGCTCGCGCAGGAAGTCCGCGTGGCCGTTGTGGCGGGAGTACTCCTGGATCATGTGCAGGTAGACCAGGCGCAACGAGAACGGCTCGCCGCCCAGGTCGAAGGTGGCGTCCAGGTCGTGGCCGCGCACGGCCTCGGCGGACCGGCGCTGTTCGGCCAGCAGGCGTTCGTAGTCCTCCTGGGCCTTCGCCGGATCGGCGTCGTGGAAGTCGGCGTCCTTGTCGCCGGGGTACATGCGTTCGTGCGGTTCGTCGAGGAAGCGCTCGCGGAACCAGATGCGCTCGACCTTGGCCAGGTGGCGGACGAGGCCCAGCAACGACAGCGTCGACGGCGGGTTCGCCCGGCACGCCAACTGGTCGCCGGTCAGCCCGGCGCACTTGTGCAGCAGCGTCGCCCGGCACCAGTCCACGTACTCCGCCAGCATCGTCGGCTCGGGGGCGGCGGTCGCGCCGGTCGGGCGCGCGACGGCGGGCGCGGTCCAGGTCATGGCGTCATCCTCGGTCGAAGCAGGGGGCAGTGGCACGTGAATATTCCCTACGCGCCGAGGTGACCGCACACCGCGGCCATGGCGGCGGTGACGGCCGCGCGCGACTCCTCGGTGTGGTCGAGCAGGTCGAATCCATGCCGGCCGCCGACCGCGTGGATCACCTCGACCTCGCCGCCCGCCGCCGAGAACTCGTCGACGCGCGCGAGCCGCTGCGGCGTTTCGAGCTCGGCCCGGGTGAGCACGACCGGCAGCCCGGGCGCGAGCGGCGGCACCGCGCCGAACACGGGGTAGGTCAGCCCGACGACCCGCAGCCACGGCGGCGGCTCGGCGAGCCAGCGGTCGACCAGCAGCCCAGCGCCGGAGAACGCCCACAGCGCCACGGCGTCAGCCACCTCGGGCCGCGCGCGGATCGCCGCCAGCACGCCGGGCAGCCGGTCCGCGACCTGCGCCGCCTGGTCCATCCGTTCGTAGCCGAGCTTCGCCACGACCGCGTGCACGCCGTGGTGCACGGCGAGCCGGCCGTAGCCGACGTACACCGGCCAGCCGCGCGCGTCGCCGGGAGTCGGGCCGGGCACGAACACGATGGTCGGGCGCGGCTCGGCGTTCGGTTCGGGCAGGTAAAGGTCGCCGTGCTCGAACTCGGTGCGGTGCACGCCGTCGGCGGGGACGTCCAGGACGAACGGAAGCTCTGCGGGATCGGTCACGCTACCATCGTGCACGAAGGGCGACGGCGAGTCTGGCCGATCGGGTGACGCCCTCCGGAGCCGCGGGCCAGTGCCAACGGGCGATCCTTTCTGGCCCGACGGTTTGCGCGTCGACGCCCAGCACCGCGAAGACAGCCGCAAGCGGGATCGACTGCGATCCGTAAGGGAGAAACTTCGGGTCGTAGAGGTGCTCCCCGTGGAGGAACTGCGCTGTACAAGTCAAGTCCGAAGCAGGCAACGTCGGACTCCCCGTTGTGCAGCAACTCCAGGGCGCCATGTCGACCCACGCAGCTGACCACGGCCTGCTCGTGGCGTGGGGTGGCATCACCAAGGACGCGAAACGCTACCTATCCACTCAACGGTTCGCGATCAAGGTGTGGACCTCCGAGGACGTGCTCGACGGCCTCTTCGCGCATTACCACGAGCTGCCCGCCGACATCCAGCGCGACGTGCCGCTCAAACAGGTCTGGACGCTCGCCGAAGAGACCGGCTGACTACTTCGTCCGCTTTCCCTTGGGTGGCATCACGATGCGTGCCTCAATGCCGATCTGCCTGCACAGACCCAGCAATCGCGTGCCGTCGTAGAGCTGCAACGGTTTGCCGTTGGCGAACTCGTGGCTGGACGGCCCGAATCCACTGGTCGTGATCAGGATGCCTTTGGTCGCGCCCTGATCGTGAACCGTCCCGAACAGGTCCCGAACGGCGGTGGGCGGAACCGTCTTGCTGTACTGCTTCACCTGGATCACGTACTTGCCACCGCGGATCGGCGTGGGGTCGTAGGCGATGCAATCGATGCCGCCGTCACCACTGGCCTGGAAAAGCTTCGTATCGAATCCCAAGCGGTCAAACAGGTTCTGGACGAAACTCTCGAACTCCTTGGGCGTCAGGTCCATGAGGTTGGGCCTGCGATCCATCCCGCTGATCACGTCCTGCGGGTCCACGATCCTTGGGTCAGCCATGTCGAAGTGCAACAACGGTTCGACCGGCGTCAGCGCCTCGGGGTGGTCCGACACCTCGGCCGCGAAGTGCTTGCGGACGCACTGCACCGGGTCTGCCTGCGCAAGGTTGACCTTGCCGAAGTGTTCGCGGGTCGCCCTGAGCGTGATCAGGTACGGACGGATCTGTTGACCGGTGGCTGGATCGACGGCCTCGGTGACGCCGTTGAACACCACCGTCTCGACCAGTGACCTCGGATCGGCGCGAAACGCCACGTGCAGCGCCTGCAACGCCACCTGGGACACGATGCTCTGATAGGTGCGGCGGATTTCCTCAGCCGGCCGCGACTTGCGGACCTCGATGACATCCCGGGTCTTGATGTACTGGTATTCCTTCTCCGCCGGGACCACGGAGGTACCCGGCAGATCCCATTCGATCAGCAACAGGGTCGATTCCGGTACGTACGCTGCCCGCCGGGCTGACGGGAAGCCATCGGGGACGGGCACCGCGTCGATGACGCGCTGGTAGTAGGCGCTCACGGCACGCCGATCGCCGGCCAAGACCTCCGCCCGCCACCGATCAATGCGTTGGTGCTGCTCTTCGACGGCCCGTCGCGCTTGCGCGACTTGCACCGCGTGTCGCTCACGAGCCTGAACCACGCGCCGTTGCCGGGCTGTCTCCTGCTCGTCATGGGCCTGCTGAGCTCGCGCGAACGAATCCTTGGCGATGGCCAGTTGCCGGTCGTATCGCGCTCGGCCGCCGAATGCTCGGCCGACCATTCCTGGGACGTTCGGGGCGAAGGTCTCCCAGCGTGGCGGTTGCTGAGGCTTCGCGTCGGCACCCAGGTCCAGCACCGGCTCCCGGGCCGCGGGCTTCAGCGCATCGAAGTCCAGCGGACCGGTAGGCCGGGCGACCGCCCTGGAGACGATTCCGGTGAGGTCAGCCAGTCGGCGCTCGACGGTCGCCGTCCGTGCGGCGGCGTCGTCGATCTTGCGTTGCAGCTCCGCTTCTCGCTGCTCGCGCTCCGCGGCCTTGCGCTGCTGAGCCTGCTCACGTTCGAGGCGCTTGCGCTCCTGCTCCTCCCACCTCCGACGCTGTTGCTCGGCACGTCGCGCCGCAGCGACTTGCTGCGGCCTGGTGGAACCCCGACCTGACTGCACCATGCCGCCCCCTGCGCTCACCGCTACCGATATCTCACTCAAAGTAGGAGGTTCGGCGGTCGGTGCCGATGGGCGAAAGCAAGGATCGCCGGAATGGAGTACGGCTGACTCAGGAGAACCAGACTTGCCCCGCCTGGGCAAGAAATGTACATTATGTACATGAGCCGAGAGATGTCAGTGACGGATGCCCGTCCCGAGCTGGCCGAGATCACCAACCGTGCTGCATACGGCGGGGAGACGACCTACCTCACCAAACATGGCCGCCGGACCGCCGCTGTCGTGCCCGCGCACAGTGCTCAGCTCCTCGAGGATCTTGAGGAACTCGTGGACGGTGAGCAGGTACGCGAGGTGCTTGACGCGTTGGCTGCCGGCACCGAGACTCGTGTCCCCTTCCGTCGTCGAACGGTGAACCGGGACAACTGAGTGTCGTACGAGATCGAGCTGACCAGCTCAGCGGACAAGTTCCTCGGCAAACTTAACAAGTCGCAACCGAAGGACGCCGAGATTATCGAGGACACCATCGAAGACCTCGGCGCCGAGCCGCGACCGCCGGGTTGCCGGCAGCTGACGGGATATCCGGGTGTGTGGCGAGTCCGGGTCGGTAACTACCGGATCTGCTATTCCGTCGACGATGGACGGTTGATCGTCCTGGTCATCACCATCAGCACCCGAGACGACGTTTACGAGGTGCTGAAGCGCAAGATGCGCCGCTGACGCCCGAGTTCTGGGCGATGGTGCGGATAGCTCTTTCTTCGCGGCAGACCTGAGCCGACACCATCGTGCACGAAGGGCGACGGCGAGTCTGACCGATCGGGTGACGCCGTCCGAGTCGCGTGACTGGCAGGATGCCGGGGGTGGTCAGCAGCGCCGTCGCCGAGAGCCAGCAGATCCTCGGCACGGCGGTGCGGGAAATCGCCGGTTCGCTCTCGCGGGCCGACGCGCTCGCGGCGGAAGCTCTTTTATCCGGTTTGGTCGGCAAGTGCGGCGGCACCGCCACCTTGATCGACTACGCCGTCGTCGCCAAGCAGTCCGACGCCATGACGTTGCTGCACCTGGTGCGCACGCTCGCCGAGGACAAGACCGACCGCACCCGGGCCGCCGAACAGCTCACCGGGCTGCGTGGCCGACCACCGGCCTGGGTGAAAACCCTTGACGCGGTCACCGTCGGTGAGTGCTGGCAGTACCAGGAAGCCTTGGGCGACACCGTTTCCGTGTTGTGTTCGTTCGAGCGCAACGGAACGCAGCACGGCATCGTCGCGCAGCTGGTGTTCGACCAGCGGGTCGCGGGCTGGGCCAAAGCGTTGTACCTGATCGACGACCCGGCGGGCGTGCTGGCCGGGGTGCGCGAGGAGGTCGCGGCGAGCGACGGCGCGCTGCGGCTGACCGCGCTGCCCCCGGCGCGCGCCCGCGCCGCCATCGAGGACGGCCTCGCGGCCACGGCGACCCGGCCCGGCCTGGCACCGGACGACTCCGTGGCGCGCTACCGGCTGCTCGCGCTGGCCCGTTGCCGCGCCTTGCCCGGCCCGCGCCGCGCGCCCGCGATGCCCGACCGGCGGCGCGACGCCCTGGTCGCGGAGTTCTTGGACGACAACGGGATCAAGCGAACCTCGGCCATCATGCGCTGCGCCCGCATGATCGTCGACTACGGCTGCGACACCGACGACGGGGACCCGTTGCGGGTCAGTCCGGTGCGGGTCGCGGGCATGGCGGCGCGGTTGCAGCGGGAGCTGGACACGAACCAGCGCAAGGTGTTGCCAGTGGTGCTGAACGCTTATCTGCCGTGGGCGGGAGCGAAGCGCGGGGTGCCACCGCGGCTGCTCGGTGACGCCATTGCGCGGGCCCGCAAGATCGCCCCCGACCACGCCATGATCGCCGACTGACCTACGCCTTCGCCACCGACTGGGCGAACGACAGCACGCCGTCCGGGTCGTAGGTCCGCGCCACCTGCTTCAGTTTCGCCAGGTTGTCGCCGTAGTAGGCCTTGCCCCAGTCGGGCATCTTCGGGTCGATGTAGTTGACGTAGCCGTTGGGGCCGGTCAGCTCACCGAGGGCGCCACGCACCTCGCCGACCGCGCTCGCCGCGCTGCCACCCATGTAGATCTGCGCGCTGGCCAACGCGTTGCGGTGCGGGAACGCGGTTTCGCTCGGGTCCACATCGGACACCGCACCGCCCAGGGAGTCCAGCAGCAGGTCCATCCCGCTGTGGCCACGCATCGCGGACACGATCTTGGCGCCCGGAACCGCCTTGCCCAGCATGCGGGACGACGCCGTGAAGGACTCGCGGTTCAGGGAGCCGCCCTCGGCGGCGGGGTGGCACTGGTCGATGCTCTTCGACGAGCAGCCGCCCATGTACTTCATCGCGTCCAAATAGGACTTGCCGATGGCCGATCGGGAGCTCGGCGACACCGAGGCCGTCAGGCCCGACAACACCGAGGACAAGCCGGACGTCGAACCCACGTAACACCCGCCGACCCGGCAGGTCGGGGTGCTGCCGCCGGACACGACGCAGTTCGACCACAGCTCGTGCGGGGCGTCCTTGACCCACGACTGCCAGGCATCCAGGACGTCCGCGGTCGCGCCGGCCGGGAAGCGCAGCGAGAACACCGCCAGCTCCGGCGCGTCCTCGGTGCTGAACGTGAACGACGTGACGACGCCGAAGTTGCCGCCACCGCCACCGCGCAGCGCCCAGTAGAGGTCCGCGTGCTCGTCGGCCGACGCGGTGACGAGCTGCCCGTCGGGGGTGACGACCCGGGCCGACACCAGCCGGTCGCAGGTCAGGCCGTACTTCCTGGTCAGCACGCCGATCCCGCCGCCGAGGGTGAGGCCCGCGATCCCGACCGAGGGGCAGGAGCCGGCCGGCAGCAGTCGTCCGGCCTGCGCGACACCGGCGTAGACGTCGATCAACCGCGCACCCGCGCCGACCTCGACCTGGTCGCCCTTGACGTCGACCGTCGCCATGCCGCGCAAGTCGAGCACGAGCCCGTCGTCGGGTGTGGAGTAGCCGGCGTAGCTGTGCCCACCGCCGCGCGCGGCGATCGGCACGCCACGCCCGCGCACCGCGTCCAGGCAGGCCTGCACGTCGGCGGGCTTCTTGCACTTCGCGATCGCCGCCGGCTTGTGGTTGTCGAACAACGGGTTGAACGCACGGCTCGCCGCGTGGTAGCCGTCGTCGTCAGGCAGCAGCAGCCCACCGGACACCTTGCCGCGCAAGGCTTTCCAGTTCGGCGGCCCGGACGGCGCGCTGCTGGTGCTCGGCGGCGCGGTCGTCGTCGTTGTCGTGGCTCCGGTGCTGCTCGGCCCGGCCCCCGACGGCTCACCTGTGCACCCGGCCACGGTCACCACCGTGCCCGCACCGAGCGCGTACAGGAAGCTTCGCCTGCTGATCGTCACGTCCCCGACACCTCCACCCAAGAGGACGCACGGCCCATGGCCGAGGTTGGGAGCATTCGATCACCAGCGGGGAAAGCCCACCGATCGAGCCGACCGGATTTGCTCGCGCGAATTGATCACCTGCGCGCAGGGCCCACCCTCCTCCGGGGGCTCCCCCTTGACCAGTCTATCGGGGTTTGAGCTGGGGAAATGCGGGTTGGCGGATCTGTGGACAACCTCGATTGCGAACGGAAGGTTCCGTTGGAACCTTCCGTGGTTACCAGCCGAGGGCGGTTCGGTGGGCCGCGATCAGGTCGGCCGGATCGGTGACCATGGCCGCGATGTGGCCATCCGGGCGGACCAAGGTGAAGCCCGACCAGCCCGGGACGATCACCGTGTCGAAGTTGGGGACGCCGGTCGCGGCGACGACGGTGAAGGAAGGTTTCAACACCGACCGCAAGCGTTTGCCGGACGGCAGGACGGCGTCCGGGCACAGCACGCCGGGGACCACAGGACGTCGTGAGCCCGGTTCGACGGGGAAGTTCTCCACCGGCCCCGATCGGGTGGTCAGCGGCGAGTCCAGGTACCAGAACGGCTCCGCCAGCTTCCCGGAGTCGATCTGCGCGGCCGCCGCCGGGTCGTCGGCGCAGCGGGCCAGCACCTCGGCCCGGTGCGCGCGGTCCGCTTCGGTGCCGGGCACCAGGAACCGCATGGTGCGACCGGTGATCCGCAGGTTCTCACGCGCGGCCGCGGCACGCTCGTGTTCGTAGGAGGCCAGCAGTCCCGGTCCGGCACCACGGCGATCGCAGGCGATCTTCCACGCCGCGTTCTCCGCGTCGGCGATGCCCGAGTTCATGCCGCGCGCCCCGAACGGGCTCATCACGTGGGCCGCGTCGCCGGCCAACAGGACCCGGCCGACCGCCATCCGCGACGCCAGGCGCTGGTGGAACCGGTACACCGACAACCACACCGGGCGGTACGGGCGCTCGCCGATGATCGAGCGGACGCGGGAGTCCAGACCGCCACCCGTGCGATCAGCCTCCAGGTCGAAGTCCGACGGCACCTGCCAGTCGATCCGCCACACCGAACGCGGTTGCGGGTGCACCAGCACCTGCCGCCCCGGGTTGCCCGGCGGGTCGAAGTGGAACCGGCGCTCGGGCACCGACGCACCGAGGTCGGCCTCGATGTCGGTGATCAGGAACTTGTCCGGGTAGGAGTGCCCCTCGAAACCGAGGCCCAGCAACTCGCGGACCGCGGAGTGGAACCCGTCGGCGGCAACGCAATGCGTGCCGTGGAACGAGCAACCGCGCGCGTGGACGGTCACGCCGTGTGCGTCCTGGGCGATGGCGGTCACCTGGTGGTCGTAACGCAGGTCGATCAAGGGTTCGGCCTGCACGCGTTGTTCCAGCAGGTCTTCCACATCCGTCTGCGAGATGTTGACGAACGGTGGATAACTCCCCTGCGGCGCCTGTGGAAAAGTGATTTCGGAAACTTGCCGGGACCGGTGGTAGATCCGCCCGGTGTACCAGGTGACCCCGGCCGCCGCGATCGCGTCGCCGACCCCGGCGCGGGCCAGGATGTCCAGCACGTCGCGCTGCACGCAGATGGACCGGCTGCCGACCACCTCGCGACGGGCGGCCGCCTCCAGCACGGTCACGGGAACCCCCTGCCGCGCAAGCAGAAGAGCGGCGACCAAGCCGACCGGGCCGGCGCCGACGACAACGACCGGGCTCAGCCCTGCAGTGCGTCCCATACCTCGCGGTCCCGTTCGGCGGTCCAGATCCGCGGCCAGTCGATGCCGTCGCACTCGTCCCAGTAGCGCTGCACGTTGAACGGCAGGCAGTGCTCGAAGATCGGCCAGCCGCCGTAGTCGGCCACCAATGCGGTGTGCGCGGCGCGGAAGGCGTCGGCCAGCGCGCCGCCGCCGTCGTGGACCCAGCGCACGGTGCGGCGCAGTTCGTCGAGGAAGTGCCTGCTGGACGCGATCGCGTCGGCCACCGCCTGCGCCCCCGAGGCCACCGCACCGCGCCCGCCGATCAGGTGCTCGGCCCCCAACGCGGCCACGTTGTCCAAAGTGGACGTCGCCCAGTCGTTGTGGAAGGCATCGCCGGTGTACAAGGCGGCTTGCGCCTCCACCAGGTCACCGGCGAACAGGATCCGGTGCTTGGGCAGCCACGCGACGATGTCGCCCGCCGTGTGCCCGCGCCCGCAGTACTGGAGCACCAGGTCACCGCGATCGCCGCCGAGCGGGATCACCATGCGGTCGTCGAAGGTGAGCGTCGGCCAGGTCAGGCCGGGGATGCTCGACGGCTCCTCGAACAGCCGCGGCATCCGGCCGAACTCGCTGTCCCAGTCCTGCTGCCCGCGCTCGGCGATCAGCTCGCGGGTCCGCGTGTGGGTGATGATCTCCTGCGCGCTGAACGCGGACGCACCGAGCACCCGGACCGCGTGGTAGTGGCTCAGCACCAGGTGGCGGATCGGTTTCTCGGTGCGTTCGCGCAGCTGGGCGAGCCAGCGGGAAGCGGCGACCGGCGTTGCCCGCGCCTCGAAGCAGACCAGGAAGTCCTCGGCCTCGATGGCGCCGACGTTCGGGTCGCCCTCGGCGGTCAGCGCGTAGACGCCGTCGGCCAGCTCGGCGAACGTCTCGGTCTTGGGTGCGGTGTCGGCACTCGACGCGAACGGCTTCGTTGCCATGCCGCCAGCCTGCCCGCGATCACCGGCGAAGGCCAGTCCCGCCGACGGATGCGGCCGAGTGCGCCGGCGGCGAGGTCATGGACGTCGAGCGCGCGACACGGCCCGCTCGGCGTTGGTGGCCCTGCCGTGGCCGGTACCAGTCGCCCGCCCGGCGCCGATTCCGGTGATCAGCATGTCGATGGCGAGCGCGAACCGTTCCGCGTGGTTCGTCCCGCCACCGGACCGCACGGCCGCGGCGAACAGGGGGTGGCGCGCACCGTCCAGTTCGGACACGAACGCGTCCAGGTCGGGATCGGCGTCCTCGTGGCCGGGCGTGCGGCCCGCCTCGGCGAGGGTGTGGCCGACGGTGAACGTGCCGATGATGTTGAGGGCGTCAAGCGCTTGGCGCGCGGTGAAACCAGTGGCGTACAGGACGCTCAGCGCGCCTTCCACGGCATCCAGCGACGACCCCGAGAGCACCGGCCGCGTCGAGACCAGCGGCAGCACGCCGGGGTGCGCGAGCAACGCGGCGCGCAGGCTGACCGCTATGCGGCGCAACAAGTCCGGCCACTGCTCGCCGCCGCGGGCGACGAGGTCGACGCTGGACGTGACGTGGTCGACCAGGCCGTCGAGCAGGGCTTCCTTGTTCGGCAGGTAGTAGTAGAGCGTCATCGCCTCGACGCCGAGCTCGGCGCCGAGCTTGCGCATGGACAGCTTGGCGATGCCGTGCTCGTCGACGAACCGCACGGCGGCGTCGAGGATCGCCTCCCGGCTCAGCTTGGCCAACTCACCACCCCTTGACTCTCTTACACCGTAAGAGCATAGTCTGTCTTACAGCGTAAGAGAGAAGGACGAGATCGTGATCAAGGCCGTTGCCGAAGAGCTGTTCGCCGCCCTGAACGCCCGCGACTTCGCCAAGCTCGACCAGCTCGCGCCGGACGTGGTCGAGCACAACGCCGTGGTCGTCGACGCGCCGACACAGGGCCCGGGCGCCTTCGCCAAGGCCATGGAGCAAGCGTTTGCCGCCTTCCCTGACCTGCGCCTCGACGTCGAGGACATGATCGCCGAGGACGACCGCGTGGTGGTCCGGTTGCGGGTCTCGGCGACCAACACGGGCGACTACCGGCGCGGCGCCCCGACCGGCAAGGGGTTCACCTCGGAGGCGTACTACGTGCTCCGGGTCGCCGACGGGAAGGTCGTCGAGACGTGGGGTCTCGGCGACCGGCTCGCCGTCCTGCAGCAGCTCGGGATCGTCGGCTCGGACGACGAGCTCGCCACCGTGGGCCGCATCGGCTAGGCGGGCACGTAGCGCAGCAGCACCGAGCGCCCGTCGAACGTGCGGGTGTCGGTGAGCTGCAGGTTCAGCCGCGCGTCCTGGTTCGGGAAGAGCTTCGGCCCGCCGCCGAGCACGACCGGGTGCACGACCACGCGGTAGTCGTCGATCAGGCCCTTGGCGGTCAGCGACGAGGCCAGCTGCACGCCCCCGGTGAGCAGGATGTCCTTGCCCTCGGTGGCCTTCAGCGCGGCGACCTCGCCGAGGTCGTCGACCACGCGGCCGTTCCAGCCGATCTCGGTGAGGGTTCTGGACACGACGACCTTCGGGAACGCCCGCCACTTCGGCGCGAAGTTCCGCGTGTGGGAGTCGTCGGAGTTGCTGTCGGCGTCGGGCCAGTACGAGGCCATCAGTTCCCAGACGACCCGGCCGTAGAGGAACGTGTCGATCTGGTCGTCCATCTCGTCGGCGTACGCGGAGAGCTCCGGGCCCATCGCCGGCCAGTCGAACTCGCCGTGGGGGCCCGCGATGAACCCGTCGACCGAGGTGTGCACCCAGTAGATGATCTTCCGCATGTCCGCTCCTTGTCCGTGGTTTGACCGTTGGTCGGAGCCGGGCGCGCGTTCTCTACATGGACCCGGGCGATTTTCTCGCGACCGACGTCGTCACCCTAAGTGACCGGACAGTGGGTTCCGCTAGTGCAGCTTGCACGTGTTGGTGTGCTCAACGCACCAGTTCGAAGAGCAGGAACTGCGCCCGGCGCGACAAGTTCGCGAAGTCGCGCGGCGACGACTCGGCCATCGCCGGATCGGGGTCCGGTTCGACGAAGCGGGACACGGCGAAGCCCGACTGCTCGAAGGCCGCGAACATCGCCCGCAGCGGGCGGTGCCAGAAGCGCATCCGCATGGTCCGGCCGCCGCGCGGCCATTCCTCTTCCCACTCGTACGTGCCGAGGTAGTCGTCGGTACCGGCGGCCCGCAGGTCCATGACCGGGTGGTGGGTGGAGAACACGGCCCTTCCGCCCGGCACCAGCACCCGGTGGAACTCGCGCAGCGTCGGCACCCAGTCCGCCAGGTAGTGCATGACCAGCGACGACAGCACGAGGTCGAACTCAGCGTCGGCGAACGGCATGGGCTCGGTCAGGTCGTGCTGGAGGAACGTGCCGTCCGACCGGGTGCGCGCGATCGCCAGCAGGTCCGCGCTGAGGTCGACGCCGGTGACCGTGGCGCCGCGCGCGGCCAGCTGCGCGGCCTGCACGCCCGGACCGCACCCGGCGTCGAGGACCCGGCGGCCGGTGACCTCGCCGGCGAGCGCGAGGATCGCGGGTCGTTCGTAAAGGGCGTTGTAGGGGTTGGTTTCCGCGTTGCGCGCGTAGTCCCGCGCGAAACCGTCGTAGTCGTTGACCTCGGTCATGAGCCGCGCACCAGTTCGAAGAGCATGCATTGCGGCTGCTTGGCCAGCACGGCGAAGTCCTCCGGGTCGCGGTCGGCCAGCGCCGGGTCCGGGTCCGGTTCGATGAACCGCGACACGGTGAAGCCCGCCTCGGCGAAGTCGGCGAACATCGCGCGCAACGGGCGGTGCCAGAACCGCATGTGCATGACCCGGCCGCCGCGCACCCACTGGTCCTCGTACTGGTGCACGGCGAAGTAGTCGTCGTTGTCCGTGAGCTCCTTGACCATGAACACGTGGTGGGTGGAGAACGCGAACCGGCCGCCCGGTGCCAGCACGCGGTGCAGCTCGCGCAGCGGCGGCACCCAGTCCTCGATGTAGTGCATGACCAGCGAGGCGACCGCGAGGTCGAAGGACGCGTCCGCGAACGGCAGCGGCTCGGTCAAGTCGTGCCGGCGGAACTCGCCGGGCGCCCGGGAGCGGGCGATCGCGAGCAGGTTCTCGCTCATGTCGATGCCGGTGACCTCGGCGCCGCGCCCGGCCAGCTCGGCCGCGAACACGCCCGCGCCGCAACCCGCGTCCAGCACGCGCAGACCCGACACGTCGCCGACGAGCCCGAGCATCGCGGGCCGCTCGTAGTACGCGTTGTAGGAGCTGACCTCGTTGCCCGTGGCGTACTCCTGCGCGAACCCGTCGTAGTCGTTGACATGCCCAGTGGTCATGGGCCCACGCTATCGGCGCGTGACAAGGGGTTATTCCACAAGCGTCGGCTGGACGTCGGTCACCGGACGATGGGCAGGCGCAGCGCGCCGGGCGCCGATTCCGGAACGGCCGGGCGCACCGGGGCGACCGGCGCGATCCGGCGGTAACCGTCCTCCTGCGCCGGACGGGGATCGGCCTCGTCCTTGTTGGGCCAGAAGGAAAACGCGCGCTCAGCCTGCGCGGTGATGGTCAGCGACGGGTTCACGCCGAGGTTCGCGGTGATCGCCGCTCCGTCCACAACGGACAGATCCGGATAGCCGTGCACGCGGTGGTACGGGTCGATGACCCCGGACGACGCGTCCGAGCCGATCGGGCAGCCGCCGATGAAGTGGGCGGTCAGCGGGATGTTGGCCAGCTCGCCCCACGTCCCGCCGGCCACGCCGTCGATGTGCGCCGCCGTGCGCTGGGTCGCCTCGAACGCAGCGGGGATGAAGCTCGGGTTCGGCTCGCCGTGCCCCTGCTTCGACGTGTACTTGCGCCGCCCGAACAAACCCTTCTTCGTGTACGTGGTGATCGAGTTGTCCAGGCTCTGCATCACCAGCAGGATCACCGTCCGCTCGCTCCAGCGGTAACCGTTGAGCAGCTTCAACGTCGTGATCGGGTGCTTGCGCACGTACGCCAGGGCCTGCTTCCACCGCGGCACCTCGGACCCGCCGTCGGTGGACAACGTCTGCAGCAGGCTCATGGCATTGCTGCCCTTGCCGTAACGCACCGGCTCGATGTGGGTGCTCTCGTCCGGGTGGAACGACGACGTGATCGCCACGCCCTGGCTGTAGTCGTGGTCCGGGTCGACCTTGAGCCGCGCGGCGCCGAGGATGGACTCGGAGTTGGTGCGGGTCAGCTCGCCGAGCCGATCGGACAACCGCGGCAGGGCGCCGCTGTCCTTCATGGCGTGCAACAGGTTCTGCGTGCCCCACGTGCCCGCCGCGAGCACCACGTGCCCGGCCGTGATCGTCGCGCGGAACCGGCGCGAACGGGTGCCGGTCTTGCGCAGGTCGACGTCGAACCCGCCCTGCGCGCGCTGGCGCAGACCGGTCACCGTGGTGAGCGGGATGATCTGCGCGCCGGCCTGCTCGGCCAGGTACAGGTAGTTCTTGACCAGCGTGTTCTTCGCGCCGACGCGGCAGCCCGTCATGCACGAGCCGCACTCGGTGCAGCCGGTGCGCGCGGGCCCGGCGCCGCCGAAGTACGGGTCCGGCACGGTCTGGCCCGGGCGGTCGAAGAACACGCCGACCGGCGTCTGGTGGTAGGTGTCGGCGACCCCCATGTCGGCGGCCACCTTGCGCATGACCTCGTCCGACGGTGTGATCGTCGGGTTCTCCACGACGCCGAGCATGCGGCTCGCCTGGTCGTAGTGCGGGGCGAGCTCGGCCTCCCAGTCGGTGATGTGCGACCACTGCTTGTCGGCGTAGAACGCCTTGAGCGGGCGGTAGAGCGTATTGGCGTAGACCAGTGAGCCGCCACCGACGCCCGCGCCGGCCAGCACCATGACGTCCTTGAGCATGTGCACGCGCTGGATGCCGAAACAACCGAGCGCAGGGGCCCACAGGTAGCGGCGCAGGTCCCACGACGTCTTGGCGAACTCGTCGTCGGCGAAGCGGCGCCCGGCCTCGACCACGGCGACCCGGTAACCCTTCTCGGTCAGCCGCAACGCGGCCACGCTGCCGCCGAACCCGGAGCCGACCACGACCACGTCGTAGTCGAAGTTACTGGCCAGTTGCATAACGCGAGGTTAAGGGCGCGCGCGCCGAACCGCCAGGTCCAATCGTGTTACCGCAGGTTACAGGTCGCTTCGCAAGATCCCGTAGAGCACCATGTCCCGGCGCTCACCACCCATCAGCTGAGCGCCGCGGACCACGCCGTCACGACGGAAACCGGCCTTCTCCAACGCCCGCTGCTCGGCGATGTTGTCGGCGTCGGTGCCCGCCTCCACCCGGTCGAGCTCGGTGGTGGCGAACAGGTGCTCGGCCAGCAGCCGCTGGGCGGTCGTCCCGGCGCCGCGGCCCCGCGCGGCCGGCACGAGCTCGATGCCGATGTTCCACGACGCGCACCCGACGCCCGGGCCGTAGCCGACGGCGTGCCAGCTCACCATGCCGAGCAGCTCGTCGACGTCCGCCGTGGTCACCGCGAGCCGGCCGACCGGCGGCGGCGCCACCGGCGAGACCCGGTCGTCCTCGTCGAGGCCGAAGGCGCCGTCGGACACCGTGTGCACCGCCTCGCGGTCGCCGTGCCGGGCCTCGGCCAGCGCGACGCCGTCCCGGCTCGCGAGCACCGCGCGCTTGCCGTCCGGCTGTTCGACGTCGGTGCGCAGGAGGCTGAAGAGCACGAGGTCACGGCGTCGGCCGCCACGCAGCTGCCCGCCGCGGATCACGCCCTCGACCCGGAAACCCGCCTTGCGCAACGCTTTCTGCTCGGCGATGTTCGCCACGTCGGTGGACGCCTCGATCCGGAACACGTCGGTGGTGGCGAACAGGTGCTCGGCGAGCAGCCGCTGGCCCGTCGTCCCGAAGCCACGCCCGCGCGCGGCGGGCAGCAGGTCGATGCCGATGTTGAACGCGAAGCACGCCATCGACGGCCCCAGCGGCACGCCGGTCCAGCCGACATCGCCGATCAGTTGCCCGCTGCGCGCGTCGAGCAGGACGAGCTTGCCGAGGGTCGGGTTGAACGGCATCGGCCGCGGATCCGGGTCGACCTGGAACGCCCCGTCCGCGTCGACCTCGAGGAAGTCCTGGTCGCGCGGCAGCGGCTCGGCGAGCACCACGCCGTCGCGGCTCGCTATGACGACTCGCTTCACGTCAACCGCGCACGGTGAGGCCGACCTTCTGGAACTCCTTGAGGTCGGAGTACCCGGTCTTGGCCATGGCCCGCTTGAGCCCGCCGAAGAGGTTGGTCAGCCCGTCGGGGTCGGTCGACGGGCCGAACAGCAGCGTGCGCAGGTCCGCCTCGAGCTCCGCGCCGGTGGTGACCCGGCTGCGCGGCACCGACGGGTGCGCGGCCGCCGCCGTCCAGTACAGGCCCTGACCGGGTGCCTCGGTGGCTGCCGCGAGCGGCGCGCCCAGCATGACCGCGTCCGCGCCGCAGCCGATCGACTTGGCGATGTCGCCGCTGGTGCGCACGCCGCCGTCGGCGATCACGTGCACGTACCGGCCACCGGTCTCGTCGAGGTAGTCCCGGCGCGCGGCGGCGGCGTCGACGATCGCGGTGGCCATCGGGACGCCGATGCCCAGCACGGAGTGCGTCGAGGTGACGCCCTCGCTGTAGCCGTAGCCGACGATCACGCCGGCCGCGCCCGTGCGCATCAGGTGCATCGCGGTGCGGTAGTCGCCGACGCCGCCGGCGATCACCGGGACGTCGAGGTCGGCGATGAAGCTCTTGAGGTTCAACGGTTCGCCGTCGCGGGCCACGTGCTCGGCGGAGACGATCGTGCCCTGCACGACCAGGATCTCCACGCCCGCGGCCAGCAGGTCCGGGGTCAGCTCGGCGGCCCGCTGGGGGCTCACGCGCACGGCCACGGTCACGCCGGACTCGCGGACCTGCTTGACCGCCTCGGCGATCAGGTCCATCCGGATCGGCTGGGCGTGCAGGTCCTGCAACACCTTGACCATGGCGGCCGGATCGTCGGACTCGTCGGCCGCCTCGATGACCCGCAGGAGCGCCTCCTCGACGTTCTCCTGGCGGGCCCACAGGCCTTCGGCGTTGAGCACGCCCATGCCGCCGAGCTCGCCGACCGCGACCGCGGTGCGCGGCGAGACGATCGCGTCGGTCGGGTGGGTGACCAAGGGGATGTCGAACCGGTACGCGTCGATCTGCCACGCGGTCGAGACGTCCTTGGAGGAGCGGGTGCGGCGGGACGGCACGATCTCGATGTCGTCGAGCCCGAACGCGCGCCGCGCCGTCCGGCCCATCCCGATGTCGACCAGGTCCCGCACGTCAACCGTCCTCTCACCACGTCAAAGCCGTGGGCGAGCGTACCCGTCAGTGCGTTGTGTAGTTGGGGGCCTCGACCGTCATGGTGATGTCGTGGGGGTGGCTCTCCTTCAGGCCTGCCGCGGTGATGCGGACCAGCTGGGCCTGCTGGAGTTCCTTGATCGTGCTCGACCCCGTGAACCCCATGCCCGCACGCAGGCCACCGACCAGCTGGAAGACGACCTCGGCCAGCGGGCCGCGGAACGGGACCCGGCCCTCGATGCCTTCGGGCACCAGCTTGTCGTCGGAGAGCACGTCGTCCTGGGCGTAGCGGTCCTTGGAGTAGGACTTGGCCTCGCCGCGCGACTGCATCGCGCCGAGCGAACCCATGCCCCGGTAGCTCTTGTACTGCTTGCCGGACACCAGGATCAGGTCGCCGGGGGCCTCGGCCGTGCCGGCCAGCAGGCTGCCGAGCATGACCGCGTCGGCGCCCGCGGCGATGGCCTTGGCGATGTCGCCGGAGTACTGGATGCCGCCGTCGGCGATCAGCGGGACGTCGGCGGGACCGCACGCCAGCGACGCCTCGTAGATGGCGGTGATCTGCGGCACGCCGACGCCGGCGACGACGCGCGTGGTGCAGATCGAGCCGGGGCCGACGCCGACCTTCACGCCGTCCGCGCCCGCGTCGATCAGGGCCTGGGCCCCGGCGCGGGTGGCGACGTTGCCGCCGACCACGTCGACGGTCTCGCCCAGCTCGCGCTTGATCCGGGCGATGATGTCGAGCACCGCCCGGGAGTGGCCGTGCGCGGTGTCGACCATGAGGACGTCCACGCCCGCCTCGACCAAGGTCATCGCGCGCTTGTAGCCGTCGTCGCCGACGCCGACCGCGGCGCCGCAGATCAGCCGGCCGTCGGGGTCCTTGGTGGCGTTGGGGTACTGCTCGGTCTTGACGAAGTCCTTGACCGTGATCAGGCCGCGCAGCTTGCCGGCGCCGTCGACGATCGGCAGCTTCTCGATCTTGTGGCGGCGCAGCAGGCCCAGCGCGGCCTCGGCGGAGACGCCGACCTGCGCGGTGACCAGCGGGCCCTGGGTCATGACCTCGCTGACCTGGCGGGTGTGGTCGACCTCGAAGCGCATGTCGCGGTTGGTGATGATGCCGATGAGCTTGCCCTCGGCGTCGGTGACCGGGACGCCGGAGATGCGGTAGCGCGCGCACAGCGCGTCCACCTCGGCGAGGGTGTCGGTGGGCGAGCACGTGATCGGGTCGGTGACCATGCCGGCCTCGGAGCGCTTGACCGTCTCGGCCTGGCGGGCCTGCTCCTCGATGGACAGGTTGCGCTGCAGGATGCCGATGCCGCCCTGGCGGGCCATGGCGATGGCCATCCGCGCCTCGGTGACCGTGTCCATCGCGGCCGAGGCGACGGGGATGCGGAGCTTGACGTTCTTGGAGATCCGCGTGCCGGTGTCGACAGTGCTGGGAATCACGTCCGACTGGGCCGGAAGCAGCAAGACATCGTCGAAGGTCAAGCCGAGTGTCGCGAACTTCGGCGGAACTCCATCAGCGTTGATTTCGCTGGTCATGGCGGTTGTCAGACCTTCCGACGGGTGCGCGGGAGAACGAGTTCGGGGGGTTTCACCCATGGTATCCGGGCACGAGCGTGCGGCAGCCGGGTACCGTGCGTGTCCGTGCCGCACGACGCGCTGCCCCCAGACCCGTTCGCGCAGGACCCGGACGACCCCGCCCGCGCCCTCCCCGAGCACCCGGAAGACGAGCCGGCGGAAGAGCTGAGCGAGCTCGACCGCAACGAGTTGCTCAACGACCTGTCCGATCTCGCGGTGTACCAGGCGTTGTTGGAGCCGCGCGGGGTGCGCGGCGTGGTGGTGGACTGCGGCGACTGCGAGCAGCCGCACTACCACGACTGGGAGTTGCTGCGGGCGTCGCTGGAGCAGCTGCTGGCCGACGGGCGGATGCGGCCGCACGAGCCGGCCTTCGACCCCAACCCGGCGGCGTACGTGAGCTGGGAGTACTGCCGTGGGTTCGCCGACGGGGTGACGGCCACGGAAAGCGCGCGCTGAGCGCCCTCGCGTCGGCTGGACCCTCGCGTAGGTAAACCCCACCCGACCCGGGGGCCGCCCCGAGGCCAGTCTATCGCGTTTTGGCTGGTCAACGGGGTTCCGGCTGGATCTGTGGACAACCACCCGACCTGTGGATAACTGTTCAAAAAGTGCTGTTCAGATGCGAAGAACCCCTCCGGCCGGGTGGCGGGAGGGGTTCTTCGTCGTGTGCGGGGGTGCTCAACCGCCGGACGACGTCGTCTGCTCGGAGCCCGGGTCGACGTTCCCGCTCTGGGTGTCGCCGGTGATGCCGTTGCTGCTCACACCATCTCCGGTGGTGCCGGTGCCATCTCCGGACGGGTCGTCGCGGGGGCTGCTGCCGGTGCCGTCCGTGGTGCTCGACGGCGGCGGTTGCGTGGTCGGCTCCGTGGGCTGGGTGGTGTCCGACGGCGGCGTGCTCGGTGACGTCGGGTCCTCGGTCACGCTGCCCGACGGCGAGCTCGGCGCGGTGGGCGTCGTGGTCGTGCCGGTCGCCGAGGGCGGGACCGGGATGGTGATCGTCGTGGTGCCACCCGAGGGCGGCGGGATCTGCGCGAGCAGCTGCTCGTGCTCGGCCACCAGGTCGTCGCGGCCGTCCTCCGGCGAGACCGCGGGCAGTTCCTGCTTGGCGTTGTTCAACGCCGAGGCCGCCGCGTTCACGTTGCCGGTCTTCAGCGCGACCTTCGCGTCCGCCAGGTCCTGGCGGGCGGAGGCCGCCGCCTCGACCGAACGGGCGTGGTCGGCGTACAGCACCCTGGTCAGGCCCCACAGCGGGCTGCCGGGCTGGGCGTCACGAGCGGCCAAGCCGACGCCGGTGAAGGACACGGCCAGGACCGCGGCCGCCGCGGCCACGGGAACCAGCAGCCGCGGGCGGTGCCGGCGGCGCAACCGCGCCGACTGGACCAGCGCGACCGCGGTGTCGGTGTCGACCATCTCGGTCATGGGTTCCGACTCGACGTCGGCACGCCACGACAGCAAGAGCTTGTTCAAGTCGTCTTCGGCCAGGTCCGATTCGAGGGACGCGTCGAGGTCCTCACCCGAAAGGCCGGCCAGTGCGTCGAGCAGGGCGTCGTCGGCGTGGACCATCGCCAGGTCGACGGCTTCCGCGTCCATCAGGTCGTCGTGCAACCGACCTGGCAAGAGGTCGTCGTCGTGGTCGAAACCGTGCGCCACCGAGTCGAGCCACTCACGCCCGTCCCGTCCTTGCTGATCCGCCACTCAGACCACCTCCTCCGCGGACAGAGTCTTGCGTAACCTCGCCAGAGCGCGGTGCTGGGCCACCCGGACCGCGCCCGGCGTCGAGCCGACGGCCTCGGCCGTCTCCTCGGCGGACAGTCCGACCACCACCCGGAGCATCACGATCTCGCGCTGCTTGTCGGGCAGCACCTGCATCAGATCGGTCATCTGCCTGCTCAGCTCACCCTGCATGGCCCGCTGCTCGGGACCGGCTTCGGTCTCGGGCTCGTCGGGCACTTCGGCGACGGGCTCGGCGCGGTTGCGCGCCGAAGCCCGATGGGCATCGGCCACTTTGTGCGCCGCGATGCCGTAGACGAACGCGAGGAACGGCCGTCCTTGGTCGCGGTAGCTGGGCAGTGCGGTGAGCACCGCGAGACACACCTCCTGGGCCACGTCGTCCGCCGAAGCGAAGGATCGTTCCTGCCTGCCGACCCGGGCGCGGCAATACCGCACCACAAGAGGACGAATGGAAGCCAGCACCCGCTCCACCGCTCGAGGATCTCCCTCGACGGCGTCGCCGACCATAGCGTCCAGTCCGTCCCCCACTGAAGTCATCGCAAACAGCAGCCCTGGTGTTACTAGTCCGTACGAACGGCCAACAAGTGGTCACGCACCGAGGTCAGGACCACGGGCGCACTTGAACCCCCACCGTACCGGTTGTGCGGAGCTCCGCCTTCGAGCGGACACGGCCGAACAGCGAACCGGACCGACCATAGGTCGGTCGGGGTGGAAAACCAAGTGGCCCGAGGGCATGTCCTCGGGCCTTTCGGTTGATACCTGCTGTTCGTTCAGGAAACGAGACCGCGGCGGAAGCCGTGTGCCACGGCCTGTGCCCGGTCGCGCACGCCGAGCTTGCGGAACAGCCGGCGCGCGTGCGTCTTGACGGTGTCTTCCGAGAGATACAGTTCGCGACCGATCTGCCCGTTGCTCTTCCCCTGGCTCATGCCCCGCAGCACCTGCAACTCCCGGTCGGTGAGCTGGACACCGGGGTCGGAGGGCTGGCGGGGCGCGGGCACCGATGTGCTCGCGAGCGTGTGCGCGAGTGCGGCGACCAGCTCGGGACGCGAGGCGTCCCAGCGCAGGTAACCGCGAGCGCCGCCGGCGATCGCGGCAGCGATGCTGCCCGCGTCGTCCGGTGCGCCGAACACGATCACGTTCGCTTGCGGGTTGGCGGACACCAGTCGCCTGGTGGCCTCGACGCCGGTGGGCACGGCGCGCTGGGTACCGACCAGCACGACGTCCGACGCCTGACGGGAGAAGCGGGCGAGCAGCTCGTCACCGTGCGCTACGCAGTCGATGCGACTGACACCGGGGACGGCGGACATGACGCGCGTGAGACCTTCCCGCACGCTCCGCCGGTCGTCGCAGATCAAGACCGTCGTCACGGGGACCCCTTCCTGCAGCCGAGTGACGTTCTATGTCCCCTTATCGGACGCCGGGGCCCGAACCTTGACACGATCTGGTGGTAATTCTTCAGAACTCGTTCGCCCGGATGCCGCCATCGGTGGTTCCAGAGAGTGCATGGCCCTGGTAGGCACCCACGGAGAGGCTTCAGCGATCCGCCTGCCGATGGGATCTGTGCGGTGTAACACAGCGTGCAGCGCGGCCCAGCCGGTCATCCGATGTGTGGCGGCGCCGTCCGGGTCCAGCTCGGCGAGCAACAGGGCGCTCGGCCAGACCAACGGTGCCAAGCCATGATCTTGGGCTCTCGCGACCACCGACTGCAAGAGGCCGATCGGGCGTTGCGAAGGGTCACTTGCCGTTGCCAAGGCGGCCGCGAGGACCAGGTCGGCCTTGACCTGGTGGCGCACGGAATCGCACGCCAGAGCGCGTTCGGCGGCCCGCTCGGCGGGGGCCACGGCTTGTGCGGCCCGGCCTTCGGCGAGCAGGACTTCGGCGGTGACCCAGTCGTGCCGCAGTTCGTGGCGCCAGCCGGTCAGGCCGGCGGCGCGGTCGAGCAGGGCATGCGCTTGGCGGGTCAGCCCGAGGCCGAGCGCGTCGGCGGCGAGGCCGAGCAGGACGTCCGAGCGGGCTTGTTCGTCTTCTCCCAGTAACAGGAGAGCGCGGCCGTCGAGCCGACGCGCGGCGGCGTGCCCGCCGAGCTGGCGCCGGTGCGAGGCCAGCGCCGCTCCGGCCAGGGCGGCGACCGGACCGGCGGTGCTGGCCAGCGGGGCGAGCAGCGCCGTGGCGGCGGCGTAGTGGCCCTGCCCGCCGAGCGCGACCCCGGCGAGCCAGCGCTCGCGTGGCGTGTGCGCGGGCGGCACCGGCGCACCCGGGTCGGCACCGAACGCGATGTCGTGGAGGTCAGCGGCCAACGACGGCCGCCGCTTCCATCAGGTCCACGGCCGCGCCCAGGCCTTCGGCCCGCTCGACCGTGTTGGGCAGCTCCACGCCGGCCCAGCCGGGCCCGATCGCGAACAGCCGGACGTGCTGGCGCGTGCGCGGCACGCGGTCGAACACGCCGGGGTCGGCGGTGCGCGGCAACTGCGACCACAGGCCGACCGCGGCGGGCGCGGTCCGGCGCACGGCCGCGGCCAGCGCGCTGCTCGGCAGGGCGGCGCCGAGGAGCTGGGTGGCCAGCGACCGCAGCGCCAGCGCGGCACGCAACGGGTAGAGCGGCAGGCTGTGCCCTTCCCCGGGCACGCACGCGAGCAGCACCAGCCGCGGGTTGCGCGGCGCGGCGACCAACGGCGTCGCCCCGATCATCGCGGCCAGCGTGCACTCGTGGACCAGGTGCTCGACCTCGACGCACTCGCCGGTCTGGGCCCAGCGCGCGGCCACCGCGCCGAGCACCGGCCGGATCATCTCGTCCCAGACCGCGACGACGCCGAGCTCCGCGATGCTGTCGGCGATCAGCCGCTGCACGCCGAGCGCGTCCATGGCCAGGGCCGCCCGGCCGAGGCCCCGGGCCCGTGGCGAGCCGCCGGGCAGCCGCAGCACCCGCCCACCCGCGCGGGCCGAACCGTGGCCGAGCTGGTCGAACTCGGGCCGGGGCACCGGCCCCGCCGACTCCACCTCGGCGACGGTCGCGGAGATGGCCGACTCCAGTTCCGGGCCGAACCCGCCGTTGCCCGTGTGGACCGGCGCGTCGACCACGACCGAGGGTTCGCCGTTGCCCGTGGCCCGCAGGGCGTACTCGGCGGCCTCGGCGGGTGAGGCGCCACGCAACAGCGCGCGCTGCATCAGTTCGAGGCGGGCGATGTCGGCCGGCGCGTACCGGCGGTGCCGCCCGGTGGTGTGACCGCTCGGGCCGACGCCGTAGCGGCGGTCCCACGTGCGCAGGGTGGCCGGCGCGATGCCCAGCCGCCGGGCGACCGCGGCGACCGGCAGCGTCGGCTCGGCATCCCCGGAGCCGCCCGGGTCTGCGGAGCCGCCGGGGTTCCCGGGGTCGTCGGGATCCTCGGGATCGTCGGCGGGCTGCGCCTGTCCCGTCGCGGATATCGGCCTCATCGCCACCTGACCATGTTGGGATGACTCCCCGTGGTCAGCAACTGGGAACACCGACCACTCTGGGTGGCGCGGGGTCGCCGAGCGGGTGAATTGCCGAAGATCCAACTGGATCACCCTTGAACAAGCATTGGCGCGGTTCTAGCGTGGGCGCTGCTGCACCGAATGGAGTATTGACTTCCCGCATTCGTGCCAGAGAGGCGGTCACCTGATGGCAGACACACGCAGGCTTCCCGGCCCGAACGCAGACATCTGGGATTGGCAGTTGGAGGGTTCGTGCCGGGGCATGGACAGCGCCTTCTTCTTCCACCCCGACGGTGAACGCGGTCCGGCCCGGGCGCGGCGCGAGGCCCGCGCGAAGGCGATCTGCCAGTCGTGCCCGGTGCTGCGGCTCTGCCGCGAGCACGCACTCGCCGTGCACGAGCCCTACGGCATCTGGGGAGGCATGTCGGAATCCGAGCGGGAAGCGTTGATCAAGCGCGACAAGCGGGAGCTCGCCGTCAGCACACGCTGAGCCACCAAGACACGACGAAGGGCGGTCCAGCGGACCGCCCTTCGTCGTATCCGGCTACCGGCTCAGAAGCCCGGGCCGTGGCCGTGCCCATGGCCGTGGCCATGACCGTGGCCCGCGTCCTCGGGGTCCTCTTCCTTCTTCTCCACCACGGCGCTCTCCGTGGTCAGCAGGATCCGCGCGATGGACGCGGCGTTGGCGACCGCGGAGCGGGTCACCTTCACCGGGTCGACCACGCCGTCGGCGAGCAGGTCGCCGTACTGCAGCTTGGCCGCGTTGAAGCCCTGGCCCCAGGGCAGCTCCCGGACCTTGGAGACGACGACCGCGCCTTCCATGCCGCCGTTGGCGGCGATCCAGTGCAGCGGAGCCGTGAGCGCCTCACGCACGATCGCGACACCGAGTGCCTCGTCGCCGGTGAGACCGAGGTTGTCCTCGAGCTTCTTGGCCGCGTGCACCAGCGCCGAACCGCCGCCGGGCACGATGCCCTCCTCGACCGCCGCACGGGTGGCCGCGACCGCGTCCTCGATGCGGTGCTTGCGCTCCGCGAGCTCGGTCTCGGTGGCCGCGCCGACCTTGATGACCGCGACGCCACCGGAGAGCTTGGCCAGCCGCTCCTGCAGCTTCTCGCGGTCCCAGTCGGAGTCCGCCGCCTCGATCTCCTTGCGGATCTGCTCCTGGCGGCCGGCGACGTCGTCCTTCGAGCCGCCGCCGTCGACCAGCGTGGTGTCGTCCTTGGTGATCACGGCGCGCCGGACGGTGCCCAGCACGTCGAGACCGGCTTCGGCGAGCTTGAGGCCCACCTCGGCCGCGACGACGGTGCCGCCGGTGACGGTGGCCAGGTCGTCCATGAACGCCTTGCGGCGGTCACCGAAGAACGGCGACTTGACCGCGACCGCCTTGATCGTCTTGCGCAGGGCGTTGACCACCAGGGTGGACAGCGCCTCACCGTCGACGTCCTCGGCGATGATCAGCAGCGGCTTGCCGGACTGCGCGATCTGCTCCAGCAGCGGGAGGAAGTCGGCCAGGGCCGAGATCTTCTCGCGGTGCAGCAGGACGTAGGCGTCCTCGAGCACGGCTTCCTGGCGTTCCCCGTCGGTGACGAAGTGCGCGGAGAGCCAGCCCTTGTCGAACTGCAGGCCTTCGGTGATCACCAGCTCGGTGGCCATCGTGGAGGACTCCTCCACGGTGATCACGCCGTCGTCGCCGACCTTCTCGATGGCCTCGCCGAGCAGCGCGCCGATCGAGGAGTCGCGGGAGGCGACGGTGCCGACCTGGGCGATGTTGTCGCGGCCCTTGACCGGGGTGGCCTTGGCCTTGAGCTCCTCGACCACCGCGTCCGCGGCGGCCTGGATGCCGAGGCCGAGGGCCATCGGGTTGGCGCCGGCCGCGACGTTGCGCAGGCCGACCTTGACCAGGGCCTGGGCGAGCACGGTGGCGGTGGTGGTGCCGTCGCCGGCGACGTCGCTGGTCTTCGTGGCGACGGCCTTCGCCAGCTGCGCGCCGAGGTTCTCGAACGAGTCGTCCAGTTCGATCTCACGCGCGATGGTCACGCCGTCGTTGGTGACGGTCGGACCGCCGAACTTCTTGGCGAGCACGACGTGGCGCCCGCGCGGGCCAAGGGTGACCTTGACCGCGTTGGCGAGCTTGTTCACCCCGCGCTCGAGCGCCCGACGAGCGTCCTCGTCGAAACTGATCTGCTTGGGCATTGAGTCCTCTCCTATGCCGAACGCCCCGGGTGCCCCGAGGGGCCGCCGGGGCGTTCGCGCTTGTTCGAGCCGATCGTCAGTTGATGACAGCCAGAACGTCGCGGGCGGAGAGGATCAAGTACTCCTCGCCGTCGTACTTGACTTCGGTGCCGCCGTACTTGGAGTAGATGACGACGTCGCCGACAGCCACGTCCATGGGGACGCGGTTGCCCTTGTCGTCGATGCGCCCGGGGCCGACCGCCAGGACCTTGCCCTCCTGGGGCTTCTCCTTGGCGGTGTCCGGGATGACGAGGCCGGACGCCGTGGTGGCCTCCGCCTCGCTCGCCTGGACGAGGATCTTGTCCTCGAGCGGCTTGATGTTCACGCTCACCGGTGTGACCTCCACGGTCTTCGAAAGCGTCGGCAGTGGTTACGTGTGCACCGCTGGGGCAGAGCCCGGGCGGTGCGAACGACTCCCTGCCACCCCGCCGTCGCGGGTGCCGGGGCGGTGCGGTGGTCGTACATCTGGCACTCTACCCACGCGAGTGCTAGCCCTTCAACCGGGTGGCCGTGTGAGCTCGTCTCATTAAGAGACAGCCCGCTACCTGGGGCGAGCGACGTTCGCCAGAACGGCTCGGGCGGCGTCACCCTCGGCCGCGATCCGCCACAGCGCCGAAGTGATCTGGTCGTACAAGCCCACGTCCTCCGGATCGGTCGCGACGACCTCGGTGTGGTTGATCTCGACCACCACGGTGTCGTCGAGGATGGTGTAGCCGTGCATGGTGATCGTCGGCAGCGGCACGTCGAGCGGGATGACGCCGAGGCGGAGGTTCGGGAGTCCGCTCAGCGTGATGAGCCGATCGATCTGGGCCCGGTTGACCGCGACGGGAACGGGCGGATAGCGCAGTGCGGACTCGCCGATGAGGACCTCGACGACCTTGCCGGGGTCATAGAGGACTTCCTGCCGACGCACTCGTTCACGCACGGCCTGGTCGGCGTCGTTCAGGCTTTCGTGCATCTCAGCGGCCAGGGAGAAGACGGCGCGGGCGTAGTCGGCGGTCTGCACCAGACCAGGCACCAGGAAGTACTCGACGGTGACGATGCGGGAGGCGTCCCCTTCGGCGACCGCTTCCCGGCGCTGCCGATCGGCGTGCCCGAGGCGCAGCTGCGATTTCCAGCGGTCCCGTTCCAGGCGGAGTTCGGCGAGTTCGTTGCGCAGCTCCGCGGCTGTGTCGGCATCCGCGCCCACGGCTTCCACCCACGCGACGACATCCGAGTCGGCAGGCAGCGTCCGGCCCTTCTCCAACCGGGAGACCTTCGAGGTCTGCCAGCCGATGCGCTCAGCGAAATCCTTGCCGGTGCGGTAGCCGGCCTCGGCGCGGAGCCGGCGCAAGGCATCGCCGAACCGCAGCTGGCGCTTGTCGATGCTCACTTCCTGGCATTCACCATCTCGACGTGCGGAACTGCGTGCGGCCACACGATGTCACGCCACCGTTGGTGGCGGGCCACCACGTCCGGCCCATCGTCGAGCACCAGGCCGGTGAGGTTCTTGACGTCATCGAACTCGAGGAGGAGCACCCGGTCGTCGTCGAAGATGTAGTAGTCGTAGGCCGGAGCGTCGCCGAGCCGGGCGACCACCGAACGATCCACCCAACGGACGTCCTCGCCGATGTCCAAGCTGCGGTCGGTCACGGCGAGCATCCAGCGCTCGTAATCAGTAGGCGGATCCGCGAGGACCCTCAGCCGCTCGAACGGGATGCCTGCCGCACGCAGGCCCCTGACGTACTCCTCCCAGGCTTCGTCTTCCGCCGTGCTGGGAACCGCCTCGCCGGCCAGCCAGGAGTCGAGTTCTCCGGCATCGATGGCGTAGAAGCCCTGACACTCCCAGCGCCACGAGGATCGCCGCACCGTGTCGAACAGCGCGGCGAAGTCCTCGATGGCGAAGTGCAGTCGGGTCACGCCCGCCCGCTCGGGGGAGGCACGAAGTCCAACAGCGCCGCCGGGATCTCGACGGCGGTCTCGTGATCCGGCAACCCACGCGCACGCAAGACCGCGATCGCTTCGGGGTCGATCACCTTCGCACCCTGGAAGGCCTGGTCCCGCAAGTCATCGGGGACGAACTGATCGCCCTCACCGACTCCCGCATCCGGTGGACGCTCGCCCACAACCTCGTGCGCGAACTGCACGACTGCACCCTGATCGAAGTCGCCGAGCTCTGCTAGGACGACGCATCCAGCCACCGGGTGCGGACGGTCAGCGGTCACGCCAGGTCAGCGGCGAAAGGGTCACGGCCGCCTCGGCGACCCGCTGTCCCGTCATGGTTTTCAGCGACCTTCGGGCTGAGTCGATCCACCCGTCGACGCGGTGCACGCCGATGTCGCGGTACTCGACTGCCTGCAGGAGCATCTCCAGCTTGTCAGCGTCCTTGGCACACAATGCTTCGGCGGTCTCCTGTGCCTCGTACTCGTCGACGACGCCGCGCACCATGTCCCGAGTCCGTTCAGGCAGCTTCGCCGTCTGGTCCGCGGTGATCCGGCGCGGCTCGGGTTTGGTCAGGTACCCGCTGATCGTGTGTGGAAGATCGCCGGTTCGGGTCTCTTGCGAGTCGTGCCAAAGCCCGAGCAACGCGGCGCGAGCCGGGTCGGCGCCTTCCTCGGCGGCCAGGATCGCGGCCAGTTGCGCCACCCGCATGCTGTGTTCGGCGACCGACTCGGGATCACGCACACCCGCGTGCCACCAGCCGGCGCGGCGGATGCGCTTCAGCACTCCCAGCTCATAGCCGAAAGCGGCGAGCGCCGCGGCATCCTCTGGCACGTCTGCTCATCTCCCAGTGGTCGGCACGCGACGAACTGACCGAATAGGACAGTCAAGACTGCAAGACAAGGCGCGCGGCGTGTCGGCCCAGGCCGACCGCGCGGGCCAGCAGCCGGGTGTTCCTCGACAACCGGCTCACGTGGGGTGTGCCGTCGGCCGGGCGGATCTGGAGCACGCCCGGGTGTTCGGCCAGCACCTTCTCGTCCTCGCGGTGGCGGTCGAGCCGGCCCAGCCACGCGGGCACCGCACCCGGCGCCACGCGGTTGAGGTACCTGAGCACCACCCGGTTCTCCATCGGCGACGGCGGACCGGGCTGGTCGTCCGCCGCCCGGGTGCGCAGGACCAGGACGTGCGTCGCGCCCTGGGCCAGCGCCGAGCGATAAGGGATCTGTTCGATCAACCCCGCGTCCAGCATGATCCGGCCGTCCAGCCGGACCGGGCGGCCGGACAGCAGTGGCAACCCCGTCGACGCGCGCAGGGAGCGTTGCAGGCTCGGCTTGTCCACAATGGACTTGTACAGGTCGAACACCTCGCCCGTGTCCCCCGCCGTCGCCAAGGGGTGGAACTCGATGGGGCTGGCCACGATGGCGTCGAAGTTCATCGGCACGGCCTCGTAGACGGTGTGCACCAGGTGCGCGGTGTCGACCACCGGACCCAGCATCAAACCGCGCCACGGGTTCGTCACGCCACGCATGACCCGCGGATCGCCCCAGCCGATCTCGCCCCAGTGGACCTGGCCGCCCAGCAGCCACGCGCCGGTCAGCGACCCCGCCGACGAGCCGTACACCGCGTCGAAGCACGGGGTCAGGCCGAGCTCGTCCACCACGGCGGCCATGCCGTTGGAGTACGCACCTCGGCTCCCGCCACCCTCGATCGCCAGCGCCACGCGGGCATCGTCGTCCCGTTCGCCCGGTTTGCTCCCGGAAGCCAAGCGGGAGCGCAGGATCTCGAGCACAGCATGCACATGACCGACGTTAACCGACGCCGTGCACGGTCGCGTCCAAGGCGGCCAGCGCGGCCCGCACGCGCAGCACCTCCGCGGGCCGCGTCGTGTCCAGCCCGGTCAGCGCGGCGACCTTGCGCAGCCGGTAGTCCACGGTGTTCGGGTGCACGTGCAGACCGGTCGCCGTCGCCCGCCGGTTGAGCCCGCTCGACACGTACGCGCGCAGCGTGCCGAGCAGTTCCGGCTTGTCCCGCACCGGGTCCAGCTGCGCCGCCAGCCGGTCACGCGCCGGGCCCGGCCTGGTCAGCTGGTACTCCACGGTCAGGTCGTCGAGGCGGTAGAGCCCCGACCGCATCCCGAACGCGTACGCCACCGCACGCAACTCCCCCGCCAGCGTCGCTGCCTCCTGCACCCCGGCCGGGCGCGCGGGCACCGCGGCGGCCAGCACGTCGGTGCCCGCCGCCTTGGCGAGCCGGGCGACCAGCTCACCCAGCGCGGTCCACTCCTGCGGTGTCGGCTCGGTCGCGGTCTTCGTCGCGAGCAATGCGATGCCGCCATCGGGCGACAGGGTGGCGAGCACGCGCTCGGGTGTCGCGCGCTCGAGGGCGTTGCGCAGCCTGCGGACCTTGCGGCGCGCGGCCACCGAGCGGTCGATGCCCTCGCGCCGCTCGTCCGGGTGAACGCCGACGCCCAGCCCCAGCACCAGGTAACCGGCGGGCAGGCGCAGACCGGAGCGGGTCGCGACCTGCTCGGCATCGCCGCCGTCGAGCAGCACCGAGAACAGCGACTGCCGCGCCTCCTGTTCCTCGCCCCGCACGTCGAAATACCCGGCGGACACGGCCGCGGCCACCAGCCGCAGGTACTCCAAGGTCAGCCGCTGCGTCTCGATCACAGCGGGCAGATCGGCCGGCTCCGCATGCGGCACGACCAGGTCCAGGCAGACGCGGATACCCAGGTGGTACGCGCTCAGCACGGCGTCGAGCGGCACACCCTCCTCGGCCCGGCGGGCGGCCGACTCACGCAGCTCGGCCAGGTCGCCCGGCTCGGGCAGCGCGCCGTCGTGCAGCACGTCGGCGAACTGGCGGATGCAGCGCTTGGCGACCGTCACGATGTCGCCCGAGAGCTCCTCGGCGGGCAGCGCCCGGTAAACCGGCAGGTTGGCGGCCAGCCGGTCCACCACCGCGTGGGCGAGTTCGACGGCCCCGGACGTGAGCAGGTCGCGCAGCAGCTTGCCGCCGAAGGCGAGCTCCTTGTGAGCCATCACAACCACCCGTCCGCATGTCTGGAGAAGTCCCAGTTCACGCACGCCACTGTGACCCGGACCATAGGTTGCAACACAGTACCCGGAAGTAGATAACGGAGGTCGGGGATGCGCCGGTTGGCTGTTGGTGCGGCAGCGGTGGCCGCGATGGTGGTTCCGGCGCTGCCCGCGCAGGCGGACACACTCGAGTACGTGGCCATGGGTGATTCCGCCGCGGCCGGCCCGCTGATCCCCGGCCAGGACCCGAACCTGGCCTGCCTGCGTTCGGACCACGACTACCCGCACGTCGCCGCGGCCGCGCTTGGTGCCGAGCTGACCGACGTGACCTGCTCGGGCGCGACCACCGGCGACTTCGCCGGGCACCAGTTCGGCTTCGAGCCACCGCAATACGACGCCCTCAAGCCGAGCACCGACCTGGTCTCGGTGACCATCGGCGCGAACGACATCGGCATCGCCGGGCAGGTCATCGCGTGCGTCAACCTGCTGCCCGAGCCGGTCGGCCTGTCGTGCGAGGACCGGCTCACCGCGGGTGGGCACGACCGGCTCGCGGAGGCGGCGCAGGCGCTGGCGCCCAAGCTCGGTGCGGCGTTCGACGAGATCCACCGGCGCGCGCCGCACGCGAAGGTGCTGGTCACCGGCTACGGCACCTACATCCGCACGGGCGGCTGCTGGCCGACCCAGCCGATCTGGGGTCGCGACGGCGACTACCTGCAGGCGTCGCTGGGCGAGCTGAACGACGTGATCGCGACGCAGGCCCGCGCCCACGGCGCGTCCTACGTGGATTTCGCGGCGACGAGCGTCGGCCACGACACCTGCGCGGCGCCGGACGAGCGCTATCTGGAAGGCTTGCTCCCGACGGCACCCGCGGCGCCCCTGCACCCGAACGCACGCGGCATGGCGGCATTCGGAGCAGCACTTGCGGCCGGCGCTGTCCGTTAAGTCCACACGGACTAGCGCCCCGGCGCGGGAACTATTGACGTGGGCCTGACCGGCGGCAAGAGTGGCCTTCTCGTCTGATCCCCGCCCCCGGGAGGCCCAACCGATGCCTCGTCCGTTCCGCACCTCGGTGGTCGCCGCGGCCAGCTTGGTCGCCGGCATCACCCTCGCACTGCCGCAGGCCGATGCCACGCCTGCGGACCAGCACCGCCAGCAGGACTTCGCGTCGGCCGCGCAGGAGTTCGGCGTGCCGCAGAACGTGCTCATGGCCGTGTCGTACCTGGAGTCCCGCTGGGACAGCCACGGCGGCACGCCGAGCACCGACGGCGGCTACGGCCCGATGCACCTGACCGATGCCACGGCGGCCACCGCGCACAAGCCGGCGTTCTCCGAAGCGGCGGACGACCCGCGTGGTGACACCGCCCGGCCGCAGCGCTCGGCACCGAACTCCGCGCGGCAGTCGACGCCGGACCTGTCGGCGCCCGCACTGCACACCGTGGACCTGGCCGCGTCGCTCACCGGCGTGGACGCCGCGACGTTACGCACCGATCCACGGCAGAACATCCGCGGTGGCGCCGCCTTGCTCGCGCACTACCAGGGCAACCACAGCACCGACCCGGCCCAGTGGTTCGGCGCGGTCGCGCGCTACGGCGACACCGAGTTCGCCGACGAGGTGTTCAGCACGCTGCGCACCGGCATGGCCCGCACGACCGACGACGGCCAGCGCGTGACGCTCGCCGCCGTGCCGAACCTGCCCGCGTCGCCCGCTGCGGCGAACGACCCCGGCACCGAGTGCCCGACCGATCTGGGCTGTGAGTCGGTGCCCGCGCCGTACCAGAGCCTGAGCTCCGACCCGACGGACTACGGCAACCACGACCTCGCGAACCGGCCGACCAGCCAGAAGATCACCTACATCATCATCCACGACACCGAGGGCACGTGGAACACGGTGATGAACCTGGCGCAGGACCCGACCTACGTCAGCTGGCACTACACGATCCGCTCGGCGGACGGGCACGTCGCCCAGCATGTGCCGACCAAGGACGTGGCCTGGCACGCCGGCAACTGGTACGTCAACGCCAAGTCCATCGGCATCGAGCACGAGGGCTTCGCGGCCGATGCGACCTGGTACACCGAGGCGCTGTACCGCAGCTCCACCAAGCTGGTGCGCTACCTGGCCGCGAAGTACGGCATCCCGCTGGACCGCGCGCACATCCTGGGCCACGACAACGTGCCCGGCACCGTCCCGTCGACCGTGCGCGGCATGCACTGGGACCCGGGCCCGTACTGGGACTGGGACCACTACATGGACCTGCTCGGCGCGCCGATCCGCGCGAACGGCACGGTGCACACCCGCATGGTGACCATCGACCCGGACTACGCGACCAACCAGCCGGTCTTCACCGGTTGCGACTCGGCCAACCCGACCGCGCAGTGCGCCCCGCACGGGTCGACGTCGGTCATCCTGCACACGCAGCCCAGTGACAGCGCGCCCATGCTGACCGACATCGGTCTGCACCCGGACGGCACCCCGGGCACGACGTTGCTGTCGGACCACTCGAGCCGCGCGGAGACCGGCCAGCAGTACGCGGTCGCCGGGCGCCAGGGTGGCTGGACGGCGATCTGGTACCTGGGCCAGAAGGGCTGGTTCCACACCGCGGACGCCAAGTGGGCTTCGGGTGTCGTCGTCACGCCGAAGGCGGGCAAGACGAGCATCCCGGTCTACGGCCGCGCGTACCCGGAGGCGTCGGCGTACCCGGCGGGCGTCCCGGTGCAGACGGTGACGCCGCTGCAGTACACGCTGCCCGCGGGTCAGCGGTACGTCCTGGGCCAGACCGCGGCCGACGAGTACTACTACTCGACGACCTTCGACACGGCTTCGCACCAGGTGATCAAGGGCCAGACGAAGTACCTGCAGATCCAGTTCGGCCACCGGATCGCGTACGTCAACGCGGCCGATGTGAACGTCATCCCGTCGTTCGCGCCGTAGCCCCAAACGAAGATGCCCCGTTCGGCCGCGCTGCCGAACGGGGCATTTTTTCGTTTGCCCCCGTTGCGACGATCGAGCGCATGGGTCAACCGACGCTGGGCACGGAACGGCTGCGCCTCGAGCCGCTCGCCGACGACCACCTCGACCTCGAGGTCGAGCTGGACTCCGATCCCGAGGTCATGCGTTACCTCGACCGCCGGCCGCCGGCGCGTGCGGACATCGTGCGGGCGCACCAGCGGCGGCTGGCGCGCGGGCAGGAGGTGCCCGGGCTCGGGATCTGGCTGGGCTTCGCCGACGACGGGTTCGTCGGGCTGTGGATGCTGCAGCCACCGCACGGGCCTGACCAGCCGAAAGTCGCGGGCGAGGCCGACCTCGGCTACCGCCTGCTGCGCCGCCGGTGGCGCCAGGGCTTCGCCACCGAGGGCGCGCGGGAGCTGATCCGCCACGGCTTCGAGGACGTGAGGCTCGATCGGATCTTCGCGCAGACCCTCGCGGTCAACGAGCCGTCGCGGGCCACGATGAGCAAGCTCGGTCTGCGGTTCGTGCGGGCCTTCCCGTGCTCTGACGAGGACGCCCCGGACGGCGCCGAGCACGGCGAGGTCGAGTACGAGATCACCAGGGCGACCTGGGTTCAGGGACGGGCTTCGCGCGCCATCGTGTAGGCGTCGGCGCCCGAGGGCTGGTAGTAGCGCTTGCGCACGCCGGTCCGCACGAACCCGTGGCGCTCGTACAACGCGATCGCCGCCACGTTGTCGGTACGCACCTCCAGGAACACCGGCGCGTGGTGCTCGTCGGCGATGGCCAGCAACCCGAGCAGCAGGTCGCGACCGATGCCTCGCCCCTGCCACGCCGGGTCGACGCCGATCGTGTGGATCTCCGCCTCGGCCCACGAGCCACCGCCCATCAGGGCCATGCCCGCGTAGCCGACCAGGTTCCCGTCGGCGTACGCGCCGAAGTAGGGGAAGCCCGCGTCCAGCTCGTCGTGGAACGCGTGCAACGGCCAGGGGTCCTCGCCGGGGAACAGCACCTTCTCCAGCTCGACGCACCGCTCCAGGTCCTCGCGCCGCAGCGGCTCCACGGTCACCACCCCGCCAGCCTAGGCTCCAGCGCGACCGGACCGCCGTGAGCTACGACTACCTTCGTGCGCATGCTGCTTCCGACCATGGCCGCCCCCGCCGACCGGCCTGCGGTGCGGTTCGCCGACACCACGCTCACCCACGAACGCCTCGCCGCCGTCGCCGGTGACCTCGCCACCCGCATCGCCGGGCGCCGCGCGGTCGCCGTCTGGGCCACACCGAGCGCGCACACGTGTGTCGCCGTGGTGGCCGGACTGCTGGCCGGGATCCCCGTGGTGCCGCTCAACCCGAAGATCGGTCAGCTCGAGCTCGCGCACATCCTGAACGACAGCCGGCCCGAGCTGGTGCTCGCCGACACCGACCAGCCGACCGGGCTGCCCGCCCTCTGCGCCGACTTCGGCACGGACTTCGACGGCGACCTGCCCCCCGAACCGGACGGCGAGCAGGTCGCGTTCATCGTCTACACGTCGGGCACGACCGGCCCGCCGAAAGGTGTGCTGCTGCCGCGCCGGGCCGTCGCGGCGAGCCTGGACGCGCTGGCCGAGATCTGGGACTGGACCGACGCGGACACCGTCGTGCACGGGCTGCCGCTGTTCCACGTGCACGGGCTGATCCTCGGCGTGCTCGGGCCGATCCGCCGCGGTGGCGCCGTGCACCACGTCGGCAAGTTCTCCTCGCGGGCCATCGCGGCCGGGCTGGTCGAGGGCGCGACGATGGTGTTCGGCGTGCCGACCATGTACTCGCGGCTGGTGGCCGACGCCGAGGCCGACAAGGGCCTCGCGGGTGTGCTCGCCAACGCACGCGTGCTGGTGTCCGGTTCGGCGGCGTTGCCGAAGACCGTGCACGAGCGGATCGCCGCGGCCACCGGGCAGCAGGTCGTCGAGCGCTACGGCCTCACCGAAACCCTGATGAACTGTGGGATCCGGCTCGCCGGCGAACGCCGTCCCGGCACGGTCGGGCCGCCGCTGCCCGGCGTCGAGCTGCGCCTGGTCGACGACGCGGGCGCGGTCGTCGAGGCACGCGACGACGAGACCGTCGGCGAGATCGAGGTGCGCGGCGACAACCTCTTCCTCGGCTACCTGAACCGGCCGGACGCGACCGCGCAGGCCATGCACGACGGCTGGTTCCGCACCGGGGACATGGCGACCGTCGCCGCCGACGGGTACGTGCGGATCGTCGGGCGCAAGGCCACCGACCTGATCAAGAGCGGCGGCTACAAGATCGGCGCGGGCGAGATCGAGAACGCGTTGCTGGAGCACCCGGGCGTGGCCGAGGCCGCGGTGACCGGTGAACCCGACGACGACCTGGGCGAGCGGATCGTGGCCTGGGTCGTGCCGTCCGGCGAACCGCCGTCGGCCGACGAGCTGGCCGACCACGTGGCCAAGCTGCTCGCGCCGCACAAGCGGCCGCGGGTCGTGCACTTCCTGGAGTCGTTGCCGCGCAACGACATGGGCAAGGTGACCAAGCGAGCCCTGGGTGGGTGAGGCACGCGCGCTGGCCGTCGCCCTGGCCCCGGACTTCGCCGAACTGCCGTCAACCAGTCCACAAGAGACGGACGGCCCACTCGACTGGCCGGGGTACGGCACCGCCCGCAAGCTCGCCGCCGAGCGCACCGGCGAGCGGGAATCGGTGCTGTGCGGGGTCGGCACGCTCGGCGGTGCGCGCGCCGTCCTGATCGCCTTCGAGTTCGGCTTCTTCGGCGGTTCGGTGGGTTCGGCCGCCGGTGAGCGGGTGGTGCGGGCGTTCGCGCACGCGCTCGCGCAGCGCCTGCCCGTCGTGTCGTTGCTGGCCACCGGCGGCAGCCGGATGCAGGAAAGCATGGTGTCGCTGCGCCAGTTGCAGCGGATCGCGGCCGCCCGGGCTTGCTTGGCTGAGGCGGGTTTGCCGCACGTCGCCGTGCTGCGCAACCCGACGACCGGCGGCGTGTGGGCCTCGCTCGGCGCGAGCGCGGACGTGATCGTCGCCTTGGCGCAGGCGCAGATCGGGTTCGCGGGACGGCGGGTCCGGCCCCCGGGCGACGACCACGCCTACCGCGCGGAAGGCCAGTTCGCGGCGGGCAACGTGGACGAGGTGGTCACCCCGGACGACTTGCCCGCGGTCCTCGCGCAATGGCTGGAGTTGTTGCGCGGCAACGCCGATCCCGCGCCGGTGCCGAACGCCCTGGGAACGGCCGAGCCCGCGGCCGGTGGCTGGGACGCGGTGCGGCTGACCCGAGCGGCAGTCCGGCCCCGCGCCGACGCTTACCTCGACGACTACTTCACCGCGCGCCGCACGATCAGCGGCGACCGCTGCGGCGGCGTCGACGACGGCGTGCGGTGCGGGGTCGGCCTGCACGACGGCCGGCCGATCGCCTTCGCCGCGCAACTGGGCACCCCGACCACTCCGGCCGGGTTCCGCACGGCGACCCGGTTGCTGAGGCTGGCCGACCGGTTGCGGTTGCCGGTGCTGACGTTGGTGGACACCCCCGGCGCGGCCAACGACGACCGGGCCGAGCGGGCCGGGCTCGGCCCGTCGATCGCCGAACTGTTCGGCGCGATCGCGTCGGCCCGGGTGCCGGTGACCACGCTCGTGATCGGCGAAGGCGGCTCGGGCGGCGCGCTGGCGTTGGCCGCGCCGGACAACACGTGGATCACGCCGGACGCGTACTTCTCCGTCATCGCCCCGGAACTGGCCGCGGCCATCCTCAAGCGCCCGGCCACGGAGGTCCCCGCCGTCGCGGATGCCCTGCGCCTGCGCCCTGAGGACCTGGTCGCCCTCGGCGCCGTCCGCGGCATCGCGGGAACCCGCTGACATTCAGGGCAACCGCTGTCCCGATTTGCGCGTCTACGTGAGGTATTGGAACTAACTGGGGGTTACACGCATGCCTTTGCGCGCAACAATTCTCGTCGCCGCGGCCGTCACCGCGGTGGGCCTCGCCGGACCAGGGACGGCCAGCGCCGCCGCCGGGTGGCAGGTCGAGTACATGCCGATCCCGGGCGGTTACGACGGTGGCTACTTCTCGGTGCTGACCACCGACGGGAAGGGCGACTACGCCGGAACGGCGTTCCTGATCAACGGCACTTCCGAGACCGACCTGGTGGTGTGGGAGGGCGCGCGGACGACCGTCGTGCGCAATCCCGGCTTCTGCACGGACGTGTACCCGAAGGACCAGAACCCGTCGGGTCTGATCGCCGTGACCGCCAACGGGTGCTCGGACGTCGACAGCTACCGGGCCTACACCTACGACGGCGGCGGGTTCCACCGGCTGCCCGCGCCCGACGGCTACCGCCAGACATCGGCGATCGCGGTGAACCCGGCCGGTGACGTGCTCGGTCGCGCGTGGGACTCGGTGTCGGGCGACCCCGACACCACCGTGCTGTGGCGCCACGGCGTGACCACGCCCGTGGTGATCGCGGACACGATGGCGTCCCAAACCCCGGTCGACCTCGACGACGACGGCTCTGTGCTGTTCGACAGCGAGGAGGGTGCCGCGATCCTGCGGGGCACCACGCTGGTGCGGCTGACCAACCCGGCCGGGTTCGACCGGAGCTACCCGAGCGCGATCAGGAACGGGGTCGTCGTCGGCACCGCTGTGGTCGCCGAACCCCAGCGGAGCGCGGCCTACTGGTGGCCGACGCCGACCACCCCGAAGGCCCTGACCGGCGCCACGACGGCGACCGACATCAACGCCTCCGGGCTGGTCGTCGGTGACCTGATGACCTGGCGCAACGGGGTGTCCACGGGGGCGCTGCCGAACCCGAACGAGGGTCTGGCCAGCGCCAGCTTCGTCGGCGACGACGGCACGGTGGTCGGCAGCGTCGACCCCGACTACCGCACCACGATCCCCGTGAAGTGGGTCAACGCCAGCGGTCGATGACCGCGGGCAGGTCGGCGAGCGACGTGATGACCGCGTCCGGCGTCACGTCGATCGGGACCTGCTGTTCGGCGGGGATGTCGCTGTTGGGGATGAGCACGGCGCGCATGCCGATGGTCTGCGCGCCGTGCACGTCGTCGTAGGGGCGGTCGCCGACGTACACGCAGCGCTCCGGGTCCTCGACGCCGACCGCGCTCATGGCCGCGCGGAACGCGTCCGCGTGTGGCTTGGTGTAGTCGAGGTCGCTGCTCCAGACGACGCCGTCGAACAGGTCGAGGATGCCGTCGCGGCGCAGGAACTCCTCGTGCCAGTCGGCCGGCCACGCCGTCGAGGACAGCACGCCGGTGCGCAGCCCCCGCTCCCGCAACTGCCGCAGCATCGTCTCGGCGTCCGGGTCGGTGAAGGTGGCGAACTCGATGGCCGCGCGGTAGGCCGTGAGCGCGGCCTCCGACTCGTCGACGCCCGCGTCCTGCAGCACGTGCGCCACGGTGAACGCGATGTGCCGGGTGCGCGCGGTGTTCCAGCGCGCGTCCTCGGCGGCCAGGATCGCGGCGGCCACCTCGCCGGCGCGGTCCGGGTCGTCCGGGTGCAGCGCGTCGGCGTAGGAGCGCCAGATGTCCAAGGGCACCATGGTCTTCCACGGCGTGAGCGTGCCGCCCCAGTCGAAGATCACCGCGTCGATCCGGCTGTCGCTCATGCCCGCCGCCACCACTTCCGCCGTTTCCCCTTGGCGCAGGCCCTGATCAGCTCGACCAGCGGCCCGGTCACCAACTCCGGTTGCTCCAGCATGATCATGTGCCCGGTGCCCGGCACGCAAACGAGTTCCGCATCCGGCAGCTCGGCGGCGATCCGCTCGGCGTGCTGGAACGGGGTCAGCCGGTCCTTGTCGCCGGAGACGACCAGCACCCGGCAGTGCGCGAGGCCGGCGAGCGCGGCGTACCGGTTGTGGCTGCTCAACGTGGGCACGAAGTTGGTCAGCGCGCCGACCGACGACACGTTGAGCATCTCGACCATGAACGAGACGAGCCGGGCGCTCACCCCGCGGGTGCCGAACGCGAGCAACCGCACGGCTTGCCGGGTCAGCCCGCCGCCCGCGCCGCGGACCAGCTCGACCAGGCCCGGCTGCCACTCGGCGAGCTGGCCGACGCCGCGGGCCACAGGACTGCGCTTGGAGAGCAGCGGCCGCGGCAAGCCTTGCTTGCCGACCTCACCCGCCGACGTGGCGATCAACGCGACCCCGGCGATCCGGTCGGCGAACAGGTCCGGGTCCTTCTCGGCCAGCCCCATGATCGTCATGCCGCCCAGGGAGTGGCCGACGAGCACGATCGGGCCGTTCGGGACCATGACCCGCAGCACCTCGGCGAGGTCGTCGGCGAGGTGCTCGATGGTGCTGCTCGCCGGGTCGCCACGCCCGGAGCGGCCGTGCGAGCGCTGGTCGTAGAGCACGAGCCGGACGCGGGGATCGACCAGCTGGGCGAGGTCGCGGCGCTGGAAGTGCCAGCAGCGGCGGCTGAGCGCGAAGCCGTGCACGAACACCACGGTCAGCGCCGGCTTGCCGCCGTCGGGCGGGTCGACCTCCTCCACCGCGAGCGGCACGCCGTCGGTGGCGGCCACGGTGCAGGTCCGGGTCGGCGGTAACAGACCGAGCGGCTCGTCCGCCAATGGATCCTCCGGGTCGTCGCGGCGGCGTTTGGCCAGTGCCACGGCCAGTGCGGTGCCACCCGCGGCGACGCCGATGATCCCGCCGACCACCGCGGCGGCCTTCATCCGCGTGTCCCCACGTAGGTGCGCGCCACGCGTGGCCGGTACATGCCGGTCACGATCTCGTAGTCGATGGTGCCGATCGTGTCCGCCCACTCGCGTGCGGTCGGGCCGCCGTTCGCCCCGTCCCCGAACAGGATCACAGTGTCCTTTTCGGACACATCGTCGTCGCCGCAGTCGACGACGAGCTGGTCCATGCACACCCGCCCGCGGACCGGCCGCCGCTTGCCCGCGAGCCAGACGTCCATCCGGCCCGACAGCAGCCGCGGCACGCCGTCGGCGTACCCGGCCGGGACCAGGGCCAGCGTGGTGTCGCGCTCGGCGGTCCACGTCTGTCCATAGGAGACGGACTCACCGGCGGCGATCCGCTTGGCCAGCGCGACGCTGGAGCGGAACGTCATGGCCGGCTTGAGGTCTTCCTCCTGCGGCACCGGGTTCAGGCCGTACATGGCGATGCCGACGCGGACCAGGTCGAAGTGCAGGTCGGGCCGGGTCAGGGTGGCCGCGGAGTTGGCGAGGTGCCGTTGTGGCGTGAGCCCGGCCTCCCGCGCGACCCGGTACGCGTGGTCGAACCGGTCGGCCTGCACGTCCACCGACTTGTGCCCCGGCTCGTCCGCGCAGGCCAGGTGCGACCAGACGGCGACGACGTCCACATCGGACTTCGCGGCCGCCTCGACCAGCGCGGGCCACTCGTGCGGCGGGCATCCGTTGCGGGACAAGCCCGTGTCGATCTTCAGGTGCACCCTCGGCGTCGACCCGGCCCGGTGCCCGGCGTCGGCGATGGCGTGCAACTCGCGGGTGCTGGACGCGGCGAGGTCGATGCCGTGGGCGACGCCCGGGGCGAGGTCGGCGCCGGGTAGGTCGAGCCAGCTCAGGATGGGTACGTCCAGCCCGGCGTCACGCAACGCGAGCGCCTCGGCGAGCGAACAGGAGCCGAGCCAGGTGGCGCCGGCCTCGATCGCCGCCTTGGCGACAGGGATGGCGCCGTGCCCGTAGGCGTCGGCCTTGACCACCGCCATCGTGGCCGAACCGGCCGCACGCGCGGCCAGCAACCGGACGTTGTGCCTGATCGCGTCGAGGTCCACGACCACCTCGGCGCGCGGCGCGCTCTGCTCAGCCATAACGCCGACAATGCTCGCACACGGGTTATTGCTCCTGTGGACGGCGATCCCCGGGCGGCTTCTTGACCAGCGGTGATGCTGTCCCGGCGCCGGGGTTTTCCACAGGCGCCCGGTTGTCCACAGATCCGCGCACAGCCCGTTCCAGGCCTTGTGGACCGATAGAATGGGACCAAGGGGTGCCCCCGGGAGGGCGGGGGCTTGGTCTACGCGCGCGCGAGGCAGAAAGCGTTGGCGGGCCTGGGTTTCGGGTTCGGTCGCGTAGTCGGCGGGCGCCGCGGACCGGCGTATGGGTGGGTTGTGCGCAACCGCGGTCCACAGGCTGTGGACAACCCGCTCAGCGGATGGCGCGCAACGCGTCCGGGATGGCCGCGGCGATTCGTGAGGCCGAGGTCGGCACGCCGTCGGCGGCCAGCGTCGCCGCCCGGTCGTGCAGCCACGCGGCCGCGCCCGCGGCCGTTGCCGGGTCCGCACCCCCGGCCAGGACCGCGCCGATGATCCCGGACAGGACGTCGCCCGACCCGGCCGTCGCCGCCCAGGACGACGACGCCTTGTTCACGATCACCCGCCCGTCGGGGTCGGCGATGACCGTCGTGTTGCCCTTGAGCAGGACCACCGCGTTCAGGCGTTTGGCCAGCCCGCGGGTCGCCGCCACTCGGTCGTCACCCACCTCGTGGCCGGCGATGCGGGCGAACTCGCGGTCGTGCGGCGTGATCACCACGGGGGTCTCCGGGTCGCGGGCGTCCCACAGGTCCGGGTGCTGGGCCAGCATCGTGATGCCGTCGGCGTCCACGCACAGCGGCACCCCCTCGCCGAGCAGTCGGCGCAGCACCTCGACCGACGACGAGCCCGTGCCCAGCCCCGGTCCGACGACCCACGCCTGAACGCGGCCCGCGTCCTCGACCGAGCCGGTCGCGACCACCTCCGGCCACACACCGCGCACCTCATCCGCGGCCGAACCCGCGTAGCGGACCATGCCCGACGTCGCCAGCACCGCGGCGCTCGTCGCCAGCACGGCCGCGCCCGGGTACGTCGACGAACCGGCCGCGACACCCGTCACGCCCTGCGTGTACTTGTCGTCCTTCGGGCCCGGAAACCGCCATGCCGCAAGGACATCCGCCGCCTCGAGCACCCGCAGCGAAGGCGCGGGCAGCTCCGGGCCGAGGCCGATGTCGACCAGCTCGACCCGGCCGCAGTCGGCCAGGACGTGCACTGGTTTCAGGCAGCCGAACGTCACCGTGAGGTCCGCGCGCACCGCGGGCTCGTGAACCACGCCGGTGTCCGGGTCGACCCCGCTCGGCAGGTCCACGGCCAGGATCGGGCTGGCCACCCGGTCGACCAGCGCGGCGGCGTCGGGGCGCAGGCCGCCGCGGGCCTGCAGGCCGACGATGCCGTCGATCACCAGGTCGGCCTGCTCGATCGGCGCATCGTCCACGCCGACGACCCGGCCACCGGCACGGCGCAACGCCGTCAGCCCGGCCGGGTGGGCCCGGTCCGGCGCCAGCAGCACGGCGGTAACCCGCACGCCCCGCCTGCGCAGGAAAGCCCCGGCCCACAAGGCATCGCCGCCGTTGTTGCCGGCGCCGACGAGCAACACCACGTGCCGCGCGCCGGTCCGGGCCGCCGCCAGGGCGACCCCGAACGCGGCCTTGCGCATGAGCGCGCCGTCGGGCGTGCGTGCCAGCAGCCGATCCTCGGCGGCCGTGACCTGCTCGACGGTCCAGACCCCGCGCATCTACTCCACCGTGACGGACTTGGCCAGGTTGCGCGGCTTGTCCACGTCGTAGCCGCGGGATCGGGCGATCTCGGCGGCCAGCACCTGCAGCGGCACCGTCGACACCAGCGGCTGCAGCAACGTCGGTACCGCGGGCACCTCGATCAGCTCGTCGGCAAACGGCCGGACCGTCTCGTCGCCCTCCTCGGCGATCACGATGGTCCGCGCGCCACGCGCCTGGATCTCACTGATGTTGGACACCAGCTTCGAGTGCAGCACCGCGCGGCCCTTCGGCGACGGCATGATCACGACGACCGGCAGACCTTCTTCGATCAACGCGATCGGCCCGTGCTTCAGCTCGCCCGCCGCGAAACCCTCGGCGTGCATGTACGCGAGCTCCTTGAGCTTGAGCGCACCCTCCAGCGCCACCGGGAACCCGACGTGGCGGCCGAGGAACAACACCGCCCGGGAGTCCGAGAGCCGGCGGCCTAGGTCACGCACCTGGTCGATGGTGCCGAGCACCTGCTGCACGGCCTGGGGCATGGCCTCCAGCTCGTGGAACTCGCGCGCCACCTCGTCCGGGTACTTCGTGCCGCGGGCCTGCGCGAGGGCCAGGCCGACCAGGTAGTTCGCCGCGATCTGGGCGAGGAACGCCTTGGTCGACGCGACCCCGATCTCCGGGCCCGCGTGCGTGTAGAGCACCGCGTCGGACTCACGCGGGATCTGGGCGCCGTTGGTGTTGCAGACCGCGAGGACGCGGGCCTTCTGCTCGCGTGCGTGCCGCACGGCCTCGAGCGTGTCGGCGGTCTCGCCGGACTGCGACACGGCCACGACCAGCGTGTCGCGGTCGAGCACCGGGTCGCGGTAGCGGAACTCCGAGGCCAGCTCGACCTCGACGGGCAGGCGGGTCCAGTGCTCGATCGCGTACTTGGCGACCAGCCCCGAGTGGTACGCCGAACCACAGGCGACGACGAAGACCTTGTCGACGTCACGCAGGTCCTGGTCGGACATGCGCTGCTCGTCGAGCACGATGCGGCCCTCGGTGAAGTGCCCGCGCAAGGTGTTCGCGAGCGCCTCGGGCTGCTCCTCGATCTCCTTGAGCATGAAGTACTCGTGGCCGCCCTTTTCGGCGGCCGAGAGGTCCCAGGTCACCTGGAACGGCTTGACCGGGGCCGGCTCGCCGTGGAAGTCGGTCACGTCGTAGCCGTCGCGGGTGATCACGACGACCTGGTCCTGGCCGAGCTCGACCGCGTCCCGCGTGTGCTCGATGAACGCGGCGACGTCGGAGGCGACGAACGTCTCGCCCTCGCCCAGCCCGACGACCAGCGGCGACGACCGGCGCGCGGCCACGACCTGGTCCGGCTCGTCGGCGTGGGTCACGACCAGCGTGAACGCGCCCTCGAGGCGTCGGCAGACGGCGCGGACGCTCGCGGGCAGGTCGCCCTTCGTGCCCGAGTCGTCCAGCCCGGAGTAGGCACGGGAGACCAGGTGGGCCGCGGTCTCGGTGTCGGTGTCACTCGCGAACTCGACGCCAACGGCCTCCAGCTCGCCGCGCAGCGCGACGAAGTTCTCGATGATGCCGTTGTGCACGACCGCGACGCGGCCGGTCATGTCGGAGTGCGGGTGCGAGTTGCGGTCCACCGGCGGCCCGTGGGTCGCCCAGCGCGTGTGACCCATCCCGGTCGTCCCGGCGAAGCCTTCGCGCCCGACCTCGTCGAGCCGGGCCTCCAGATTGGCAAGGCGGCCGGCCTTGCGTTCGACCGCGAGCGCGTCACCGGCGTTGACCGCCACACCCGCCGAGTCGTACCCGCGGTACTCAAGCCTGCGCAGCCCGTCGAGCACGACGTCGAGCGCCTGGCGATGGCCTACGTATCCCACGATTCCGCACACTCGCAACAGGGTAACCACGGGCCCTTCTCCAGCGGGGTGGCGGGCGGCTGCTCTAAGGTCGGCGCATGGCGCAGAAGGCCAAGCACCTGCTGACCGAGCTGTCCCGGCGTGGCCCGCACCCGGTACTGCGTGGTGACCTGGCCCTTGTCGGCCTCCCGGGCCTCGTCTACACCCCGTCGAGCGGTCTCGGGTTGCCCGCGGTCGCGTTCGGGCACGGGTTCCTGCAGCCGCCGTCGCGGTATGCGGGATTGCTCACGCACCTGGCGTCGTGGGGCGTGGTCGTGGCCGCGCCGGGGACGCACCGCGGACCGCTCGCGTCGCACCGCCTCTTCGCCGCCGACCTGCGGACCGCCTTGGACGTGTGCGTCGGCGTGCGGCTCGGCGAGGGCGCCATCAGCGTGGACCCGGGGAAGCTGGGCCTGGCTGGGCATTCCTTCGGTGGCGGCGCCGCCGTCCTGGCCGCGGCCGAGGACGAGCGAGTGAAGGCCGTGGCGACCTTGGCCCCCGCGCAATCGCGCCCGCCGGCGACCGAGGCGGCGGCCCACTGCTCGATGCCCGGGCTGGTGCTGGCCGCGAGCATGGACCTGGTCGCGCCGCCGACCGCGCACGCGGAGCTGATCGCGAAGGCGTGGGCCGGGCCGGTGACCTTGCGCACGTTGCCGAAGGCGAGCCACCTCGGGTTCGCCGAGGGCCGGCACTGGAGCGGGTTGCTGTTGTCCGGCAAGGCCGAACACAAGACGCAGCGGCTGGCCAAGGCGTTGCTGACGGCGTTCTTCCTGGTGCACCTGGCGGGCAAGGACGAATACCTGCCGCTGATCGAGGAGCCGGTCAAGGGCGCCAAGCTCGAAGAACTCGCCGAGATCGGCTAGCGCTCCCGCCGCCTCAAGATCGTTCCCCTCTATGGGTACTTACGCATGCCCCCACCCTCCGCTGGGGGGCGCCCCGGTTCCCATTCTATCGGCTTTTGACCTGCACAAATGGTCGGCGAGCAATCTGTGGACAACTCCGCGCGCGAACGGAAACTTTGGTCGGTGCGGGCTGTGTGCCAACGCGGAACTCGCCTGGTCCGAACGCGGCCCGCACCCGGCACGAACGTGGAACACACCCGCTTCGAACGGGGGACGCACCCAGTCGGAACGTGGGACACGCCCGGCCTGAGTGTGGGACACACCCGGCCGGAACGTGGGACACGCCCGGCCTGAGTGTGGGACACACCCGGCCGGAACGTGGGACACACCCAGTCGGAACGGGGGACACACCCAGCGGGAACGTGGAACACACCCGGTCCGAGTGTGGGACACACCCAGTCGGAACGGGGGACACACCCAGCGGGAACGTGGGACACCCGGTCCGAGTGTGGGACACGCCCGGTCGGAACGGGGGACACGCCCGGGTTGACCTGCACGGGGTGAAGGGTTAGGGGTCGGTGCGGCGGCGGGCTCGGGCGCGCATGGACCTGGGCAGGTAGGCCGCCACCTCGGGTTCGGGCGCGGGGTCCGGCTTCGGGACGAGCGGTTTCGGGGCCACTTTGAAGGCGTCCAGCAGGATGTCCTCGCCTGCTTCGGCGGCGTCGGCCGCCGCGCGGTTGCGGCGCGCGGTGCGGTCGAGCAGCGACTCGTGGTCCTCGCGGCGCTCGTGTTCTTCCTCCGAGCGGAACTCCAGTTCCTCGACCTCGACGTCCGGCTTGCGCCCCAGCGCGCGGGCCGACGCGCCCCACTCCTGTGCCTGGCGCTCCGCACGCTCCCGGATCGCCCGCTGCGCCTCGGCCAGCTGGCGCTGGGCCGACGTGATCGCCCGCGCCGAACGCTCGGCCGCCGCCGCCCACTGCCGTTGCACGGCCTCGGAAACAGCCCGAGGATCACTCACTCCGGGAGCTCCGGTTCCAGCAGGTTCTTGATCTTGGCGTACGAGCTGGTGTCCTCACCGAAGAAGTCCTCGCTCGCGTTGTAGCGCCCGCCCTGGCGCTCGTGGTCGCCGCCGCGGCCACCACCCATGCCACCCATCATCGGCATCATGCCGCCGCCGAAGCCGCCACCGGTCGCGGCCCGCGCGCCGACGACACCAGCCGCACCCGCGGCCGCCGCCGCGGGCAGCTGCGACGTCTCGCCGACTCCCGAGTAGGACCCCGGTTGCGGCTTGGGCGCGGCCGGGCTCGGGGTGCTGCCGGCACCGCCGAGATGACCGAGCCCGGCGCCCGCCGAGCCGTCGGCCGCCGTGTTGCCCACCGCCCCCGAACCGCCGTGCGCCATCGACGCCCCGCCGCCGGAACTGTGATGCTGCAACAGATCCGGCTGGTTCGAGGCCAGCGCCGGGTCACCGGCGCCCGAAGGCGCGTCATCGCCGAAGTCGACGGTGTAGCTCTGCGGCGCGCCGGTGCCGTCGTCGACGGTCACGGTGATCGGGCCGCCGCTCGACGGGCGGTGCAGCGTGATGGTCGTCGAACCGTCGTGGATGGTCGCGGTGCCGTCCGCGCCGCTCACCCCCTGCCCGGCCGAGCCGCTGTTCATCGCGCCGAGGTCCACCGGGTACTGCACCACGCTGCCGTCCGGGTGCTGCACGGTCAGCTGCGCACGCCCGCCGGCGTCCGGTTTGGACAGGGTCAGCCCGTCGCCGATCCGGCCGACCTGGTCACCGCCCATGTCCGGCGCCTCGGCCAGCTGCGGGTCCCCGGCCGCGGCCGGCGCGCCCGAGTTGGTCAGCGTCGAGCCGATCGGGCTCGCGGTGTCCGATGTGGACGGGGGCAGGGTCGAGGCCGGCGTGGTGACCTGGACCGGCGGCTGGTCCTCGACGGGGGCCGGGACCGCGCCACCCGGCGAGGTGGACCCGGGGAAGCCGGTCGCGCTGTCGTCGGGCGTGGTCGAGACCGGCGGGCGCGCCGGGCTCTGCGCGGAGCTGGGCACCCCGGCCGGCGCGGTCTGGTCCGGCTGCTGCGGGTCGAGCGCGCCGACGCCGTCGTTCATGCCGGTCCACGAGTCGCCGACGTCCTGCGTCGTGATCGAGGTGTACTGCTGGAACGCCTGGTAGCTCGCCTCGACGCTGGGCACGAACACCTCGTCGAGCCACTGCTTGCCGCGCTGGCCCATCCACGCCGCGGCCTGGTCGAGCATGCCGGTGAAGCTCTGCTCCTCGGTGAACGCGGGCACGCCGTCCGCGGGTGCGAACGCGGCGAGCATCACCATCTCGAAGAGTTGCACCGGGCCGGCATTGCCGCGCGCGGCGTTGATGACCTGGTCGACCTGGCGCGGGGTGAGCCCGCCGACGTGGTGGCTGTCCAAACCGGACACGAGCTGGGCCCTGGTCATGACCGCCGTCTCGGCGCGGTCGGCGCTCATGGAGATGAGCGTCTGGGCCACGTCGACGCCATCGGCCACGGTGGCGGCGTCACGCAGAAAACCGCTGCCGTAGTCGTCGGCTTCGGTCGCGGCGTCGCCCTCCCACATCCCCCGCAGCGCGCTGACGTTGCCGGTGAGCTGGTCATTGCGATCGGTGAGGTCGCCGTGCACCTGGGCGAGCCGGTCGGCGTCGGCCCGCAGCCGGTCGAACCGGATGCCGCTGACCTCGTCGTACGTGGCGGTGATGCCGGCCATGCCGCCGCCGAGCGTGCGCCCGGTCCACGCCTCGTAACGGGGCAGGAACCGCTCGAAGAAGCGCAGCCCACCCCGGCCGTGCTCGAGCAGCTCATCGGAGGTCGCGAACCCGGTGCCACCGCCGGACCGGGTGCGGCTGACCAGGTCTTCCACGTTCACCTCGTCGGTGCGGATCACAGCTCGACCTCCCCGACCGTGCGCACGCCGGACTCGTCGTCGGCGCGGTACCGCGCGCTCGCGTCGGCCAGCTTCCCGCCGAGCGTCGCCGTGGCCGCGCTGTGCCTGCGCAACACGTCGGCGACGCCTCGGCGGACGGCCGCGTGGTAGGTCGAGGGGACGCCCGAGAACGCCGCGCCGAGATCGCCCTCGCGGATCTCGGCGTTGGCGGCCCGGTCGGCGAGCTCGCCGATGGGTTCCGCGTGTCCCAGCACGGTCTCGGCGACCCCGGACAGTTCCCCGGTCCGCGCGCCGTATCCACCCGCCACGTCGATCTCCCCGATCCGTCCTCACGTGGGTTTCGGGCTCGGACGCGGACGTGCGTCCGGGCGGTTCCACTTCGGCGCTGATCCTTTCCAGAAGGAAAGGATCAGCTCAACCACCCGGAACTGTAGTAGCCGGTCTCGGACGGATCGACCTGCTGCGGCTCGCGCCGAGGCCGCCGCGCGGTCCGCTCGATCTGCGGTTCGGGCTCAGGCTCGGCCTCGGCGGCGGCCCTCGCCTCCTCGCGTTCCCAGTAGTAGGCGATGTCCTCGCGCTCGGCCTGGAACTCGTCGTCGATGCGGGCCATGGTCGCCGCGGTCCGCGCCGCGATCTCCTCGTAAGGGGCCGCGATCGCCCTCGGGTCCGGCGTGCTCATCGACTCCTCCTCACTGCCGGTTCGGCGCTTCGTCGCCGATCACGCCGTCGAACCGCTCGGCCGGGTCCGGGTCCGTGAACAGGTTGCCCTCGGTGCGCCACTGGGACGCGCCGCGCTCGTGGTCGCCGCCGCCCGAGCCGTGGCCGCCGCCCATGCCCATCATCGGCATGCCGCCACCGCCCATGCCACCGGCGGGGTGCGCGGGACCGGCCGCCGCGGGCGCCACAGCCTGCTGCGCGCCCTGGTTGCCGCCTTGCGGTGAGGCGCCGGTGACCGCGCCGGGCTGGCGGGTTTCCTGGCCGCTGGTGCCCGGGCTGCCGTCGGTGCCGGTGCCACCCGAGTAGTCCCCGCCACCCCCGCCGGCGCCACCACCTGCCCCACCACCAGCGCCCCCACCTGCGCCGCCAACGCCAGAGCTAGCAGTGCTAGAAGAACTAGCACCGCTAGAACTAGCGTCACTAGGATTGCTAGCAGCGCTAGAGCTAGCAGCGCTAGCATTGCCGCCCGCGCTGGTGTCGTGGTGCTGCGAGGTCTGCGACTGGTCCGCGTTGCCGGTGTCCGGGGTGCGGGTGTCCGGGGTGCCGGTGTCCTGGGCGGCGGACTGGTCGTCGAAGTCGACGGAGTACTCGGTCGGGTGGCCGGAACCGTCGTCCACGGTGAGCGAGATGCTGCCGTCGCCGCCATCGCGTTCGGCGGTGATGGTGGTCGAGCCGTCGTGGATGGTGACCTTCCCCGCTCCATCGTGACCAGTGCCCGAAAGGTCACCGTTGAAGGAACCCTTGTCCCCCTGAGCGGTGCTCTGACCGGGGCTCTGGCCGGTGTCCTGGCCGGCGTCGAAGTCCAGGTCGTAGTCCTTGGGCTTGCCGCTGCCGTCGTCGACGGAGAGGTGGACGTGCCCGCCGCCGTGCTCGCTGTCGACGGTGATCGTGCGGTCGCCGTCCTTGATGGTCACCGACTCCTTGCCGCCGGTCGACTGTCCCGGAACCGGCTGCACACCAGAATCGGTCTGGCCTGGGGTGGTCTGGCCGAGCTGTCCCGGCGGTGGCTGCTGCTGGTTCGGGTCGGTCGTGCCGGGGTCGACCTGGCTGGGGTCGGTGGTGCCGGGCGGCGGCTGCTGCGTGCCCGGCCCGACCACGCCCGGGTGCTCGTCACGCCCCTGACCCGGGTCGCGGTCCTTGCCGGGGTCACGGTCCTTGCCCGGGTCGTGGTCCTTGCCCGGGTCGTGGTCCTTGCCCGGGTCGTGGTCGTGGCCGCCGTCGTCGGGCTTGCCCGACGGCATGGCGAGCTGGGCGAACGGGTCGATGTCGCCGGTGTCGCGCTGGGTGGTGAGCTGGCCGTTGAGTGTGGTCCACGAGTCCTTGACGGCCTTGTGCGCGGCGGCCAGGCGCTCGCGGAACCAGCGGATGGACGCGTTGTACTCGTCGCACATCTTGTCCAGGCCGCGGATGGTCTCGTCGCTCCGCCACGTGTCGCTGAACATGCCGCCGCCCTCGTTGAGGTCGACGGTGCCCGACTGCTTCATCTGCTCGACGGTGTAGCTGTGCTCGGTGTAGAGCCGGTAGTTGATGCGGTCGATCTGCGTGCTCGGCTCCGCGATCGTCATCGGCTCGGGAGCCGAGTCGACGAAGGCGGTGTTGCCGTCCTGCTTGTAGGCGATGGCGAAGACCGCGGGCCAACTGGCGTTCGAGGCCGAGCCGAGCGCGGTGCTGATCGTGGTCAGCGTGTCGTGGTAGGTCTGCAGCGCCTTGGCCAGCGTGTCGAACTGGCCGGCCGCGGCGTCGGCGGCCTTGCCGTGCCACGCGTTCTGCAGGCGGCCGCGCATGCCGGTGATCGCGGTCTTCATCGCGTCGGCCGAGCCGGCGAGCCCGGCGAGGCGCTGGGAGCTGGCGTCGAGGCGGTAAAACTCGCTGTCGTGCAGCTCGCCGTAGATCTTGTTGTCCTGCGCGGTGCCCCAAGGTTCCTGGTCCCAGCCGTTCTTGGCGGCCGGGTGCCCGCGCCACTTGCGGTAGATCTCGCCGTAGTTGGAGCTGCCTTGCTTGTGCTCGGAGATGATGTTGATGAAGGCGGAGACCGGGTCGTGGTCGAGCACGTCGTTGGACTTGCGCCCGGTGGCGACCTCGGGCTCCTTGAGCGCCGCGCGGATGGCGTCGGCGTTGGCTCCGGCACCCATCTCAGCGCCCGTCCACGGCGCCGAGGTTCATGGCCGCCTCGGCGTCGGTTTCCGTCGTCGTCTTGACCGCGGCGTTCAGCGCGGCGACGAGCTGGTCGACGTGCGGCAGCAGCTTGTCCAAGGAGCCGCGCAACGTGTCGCGCACGCCGGTGAACGTGCCCCCGACCCCGACGATGTCGCCGAGCTTGCCGAAGTGCTGCGCCGCGAGGTCGTCCGCGGCGGCGTAACTCTTGACCTGGTCCAGTGCCGACCGGAACTCCGCCAGATCGGCGACGACGGCGGAGATCTCCTCGTGCTGCATGTCCAGGCTTGAACCACCGTGTGGCATGGTGAACCCCCAGGTTCCATGTGCGGTGTTTTGTCCGAAACTAACACTCCGACGCGCACGGTGACCGGCCCGTTCCGTGCCGCCGATCACCGCCGACGACGAAACCCTTGGAAGCCTTCGTCTTCGTCGTCTTCGGTGGAGAAGTTGAGCACGCGCCCCTTGCCCGGACGGTCCGAAGTGGCCGGTTGCGGTTCCGGCACCTTCGGCGTCGGCCTCGGTGCGGGCGGTGGTGGCGGTGGGGGCGGCGCCGGCCGCTCGTCCTCGGCACCGAAGGACAACACCCGGTCCTTGCGTTCCCTTTCCGGCCAACGGTTCTGCGGCTCGGCCTCGGCCGGCGCCGACGCTTGCTCGGCCGCTTTCGCCTCAGCGAACGCGCGCATCCACACCGCCTGGTCCTGACGCTCGCCGGCCTTGCGCCGCGCAAGGTCCACGAGCTGTGCCGCTTGCTGCTCCTGCAACTCGTCGCGCGCGGCACGAAAAGCGGCCCGGCCGGCCTCGAATCGCGCGGTGATCGCCCGGATCGACGGATCCTCGCTCATCCTTGACCGCCCGGCTGGTCGGCGTTGACGGTGGCGCCGTCGCCCCAGCCACCCTCGCGTAGCCAGGCTTCGTGGTCGAATTCGTCTTCGAAGAGGTTCCCCGTGGTGCGCCAGCCGCTGCCGCCGCCGCGCTGCGAGTCACCGCCGCCACCACCGCCTCCGCCGCCCATGCCGCCCATCATCGGCATGCCGCCCATCGCCCCGGCCTGCTGACCGGCGTTGCCTTGATCAGGAGCGGCGGCCAGGGTCGCGTCGCCCGGGGCGGCGGGAGTCGTCGACCCGGCGTAGGCCAGGTCCGACTGGTCGTGGGGGTCGTGTCCGTGCCCGTGGTCCATCGGTGGGCCGCTGGGCGGCCCGTATTCGGCTTGCGGCGACGTCAACTGGACATCGCCGGCGCCCGTCTGGCCGCCGTAGTCCACGTTGTACGTCGATGGATGGCCGGTGCCGTCGTCGACGGTGAGCTTCAGCTGATCCGGGGCGCCGCCGGGGTGTTCGCCCGTGATGGTCGTCGCGCCGTCGTGGATCACCGCCTTGCCGCTGTCGTCGGCGGGCACGTGTTCGACGTCGTCGGACGCAGCGGCCTCGTCGTCCGGGTTCGCACCGGTCTGGCCGCTCGTCGGCGTCGTGAGACGGCCACCGGCGGCGCCACCGAAGTCCATGTCGTAGGTCTTCGCCTTGCCGGTGCCGTCGTCGATCGAGACCTTGACGTGGCCCTGTCCGTCCGGGCTCTGCACGCTGATCTTCCGGTCCCCGTCGGTGATCGTCACGGTTTCCGGTTCGGCCGCGGCAGGCGCGGTCAGTGCGGACGACAGGCCCGGCAAGGACGACGACGTGCTCAAGTCCGGCATCGTGACTGCCGCCGCGGGCGCCGTGGCCGAGCCGACCACGGGGGCTTCTGTGGGCGGGCGGTACGGCGGGACGTACGAGGACCCACCGCCGGTGTAGCCACCGCCAGCACCCGCGTTCGCGGGCGTGGTCGTCGATGTGGTCGTCGCACCCGTGGGGGTCCTGGTCTGCGGGGTCTGGGTGTCCTGAGGTGGCGGAGCCAGCTTCGCGAAGGGGTTGGCCGGGGCGGCCTCGCCCGCGGTGCCCATCCGCATGCCGTCGATCACCGGCTGGAGCTCCCCGAACGCCTTCAGGATGAGGTCGAAACTGGTACCGATGGTCGCCCGGAACGCCTTCGCGGCGGAGTGGTACGCCTGCGTGAAGTTGTCCAGTGCGACCTTGCTGACCACCGCCTCGCTCAGGTAGTTCATGCCGTCGTCGGTGAACTCGGGGAAATACACATCACCCGCGAAGTCCCTGCCGTGGGTCTTCGCGTAGTCGATCAGCTCCGGCAGGGTCCTGGCGCCGGACCTTTCCGTCACCATGTCGAAGTTCTGCAGCCGCTTCTGCCAGCCGCCGACGTCCTCTTTTCCGTACTCGGCAACGAACCAGCCACCGAACTGGTCGGGGTCGCCGTACCGGGCGATCTCTTTCACCGCTTCTCGGGCGTTCGCCCACAAACCGCGGACGGCGGCGTCCAGTTTCGCGTTCGAGTCCGCGTACATCGACGCAGCTGTGTCGATGTCGGTGAACCGGTCGAGGGCCGCGTCGGCCGCCTTTCCCTCCCACACCTGCGAGACCGAGTTCTTCGCGTCCCGCATCGCCTGGGAAAGGTTGCCGCCGACATTCGTCATGCTCTTGAACCGCTGCGCCATGTCGTAGATCAGGCCGAAATTGATCGTCCCGATTTGCGGCAGCCGATTTTCCACACATTGCTCATTGGGGTAGGGAACGCTGTCCCACGCTGTCGGGTTGTACGGCTCCGGCCGCGCGCCACCCGGCGCACCCCTGACGGAGGAATCCGGCCAGTCACCGCCGGCCCAACTGCTCTTCCGCCACTTGTCGTAGATCGGCCCCCACTGCTGCATCAGGTCCCAGAACTTGCGCAGCGGGCCTTCCATGATGTTGGCGCCCGTGTCGTTGTCCACGACATCGGCCGGCGCGCCCGCCCTGATCTGGTCGTCGAGCAACTGCGACGCGTCGGTCGTCAACGTTCCGCCGGCCATCTCAGGCGCCACCTTCCGCCTTGCCCTGCAGGTCCTTCGCGTTGCTTTCGTCGGTGTAGTCGACGGTGCCCGCGGCCTGCATCAGCGATTGGCCCATGGAGTGAACGAAGGCGCTGGCGTATCCCAGCGAATCGACCAGGTGGCCGACGATCGCCATCAGGTCTTCGACGGTCTTGCTCGTCTCGGGAATCCCACCGAATTCCTTTGGGCTCGCCGGATCGATCCGCGGCTTCGCGAACTTGGCGGCGTCTTCCAGCGCTTCGGACAGCGCCCGGAAATCGTTGGCGATGAGGCCGACCTCTTCGGTCGACATGCTCGTCTTGCCATAGGCCGTGGGCGCAGACCCGTCAGGCATGGGTTCCCCTCCCCGTTGTCCCCTGCTGACCGCGACCCACTCAGGGTTTCGCGGTGAACGCACAGAGCAATGTACCCAGCGACCTTCGGTCACCGAGTGCGAACGGGGGATTTCAGCCGATCGGGCCTACTGGCCGTACGGGCCCTGCCATTGCTGGGGCGGTTGCGGCGGTTGCGGCTGCTGATGGCCCGGCTGTGGATGACCTTGTGGATAACCCTGCTGCGGGTACGGCGGCTGCTGCGGGTACATCGCCTGCCGCTTGCGGCGGCTGCGCGCCCGCACGACCAGCATGACCACGCCGATCAGCAGCAGGAGGGGGATCAGCAGCTCCAGGACGCCGAGGTAGCTCATACAGCGGCGACGACTTCGGCCAGGCGGTGAGCGGCGGCGTCCGCTTCGGCCTGGCTGGGCGCCTCGACCATCACGCGCACCAGCTGCTCGGTGCCCGATGGGCGCAGCAGCACGCGGCCGGTCTCGCCCAGTTCCTTCTCCACCATGGCCACAGCTTCGCTGACGGTGGGGGAAGTCGCCACCGCGGCCTTGTCGCTTACCTTCACGTTGACCAGGACCTGCGGCAACCGCCGGACCACCGCCGCCAGCTCCGCGAGGGGCTTGTTCGTCGCGGCCACCTGGGCCATCAGGCGCATCGCGGTCAGCAGGCCGTCACCAGTCGTGGCGTGGCTGGGCAGGACGATGTGACCGGACTGCTCACCACCGAGCGAGAAGCCGCCGGCACGCAGCTCTTCCAGCACGTAGCGGTCGCCCACCGCCGTCGTGCGCAGGGTGACGCCGCGGTCCTTCATGGCCAGGTGCAGGCCGAGGTTGCTCATGACCGTCGCGACCAGGGTGCCGTCGGCCAGCTCGCCCGCCTCGTGCATCGCGAGGGCCAGCACGGCCATGATCTGGTCGCCGTCGACCAGCTCGCCGTTGCCGTCCACGGCCAGGCAGCGGTCGGCGTCGCCGTCGTGGGCGATGCCCAGGTCGGCCTTCTCGGCCACGACGGTCTCACGCAGGGTGTCCATGTGCGTCGAGCCGCACGCTTCGTTGATGTTCTCGCCGTCGGGCAGGGCGTTGATGGCGATGACCTCGGCCCCCGCCTCGCGGTAGGCCTGCGGGGCGGCGGCCCACGCGGCGCCGTTCGCGCAGTCGACGACGACCCGCAGCCCGTCGAGGCGGTGCGGGATGGCGCCCAGCAGGTGCGCGATGTAGCGGTCCTGGGCATCCGGCAGGTCGTACACGCGACCCACCCCCGCGCCGGTCGGGCGCTCCGGCCCGGCGGCCATGCCGGCCTCGATGCGGTCCTCGACGTCGTCGGCCAGCTTCTGGCCGCCCTTGCCGAAGATCTTGATGCCGTTGTCGGGCATCGGGTTGTGCGACGCGGAGATCATCACGCCGAGGTCGGCGTTGAGCTCACCGGTCAGGAACGCGACCGCGGGCGTGGGCAGCACGCCCACCTGCATGACGTCGACACCGGCCGACGCCAGGCCCGCGCACACCGCCGCCTGCAGCATCTCGCCGCTGGCGCGGGGATCCCGGCCGACCACGGCGGTCGGCCGCACCTCCGACCCACCCGTCTGCGGGGCAAGCACACGCGCCGCGGACGCGGCCACGGCCATTGCCAGCTCGGGGGTCAGGTCGGCGTTGGCCAGGCCACGCACCCCGTCGGTTCCGAACAGACGCGCCATCGTCGGCACACCCTCCAAAGGCGAGGAAGAACTCCGGAAACAACTACGGGAGCAGCGGGACGGGTCCCACTGCTCCCGTAGTAAAGACGTCGAAACCAATGTGCAGGTTGTGTCAGTGCATCAACTTCGGCGGTGCCACGTTGGTCGAGACGCAACGCACCCACGCTGGTTCGGCAGGAACTCGCACCGCGGGGGTCCGGGGGCTCGGCCCCCGGGCAGACACAGCGACGGGTCTCAGGGCGAGCGCTCTCCGCGAGCACGCCTCGCCCCGAACCGGCGCGTCAGCGCTTGGAGTACTGCGGCGCCTTGCGCGCCTTCTTCAGGCCGTACTTCTTGCGCTCCTTGACCCGCGGGTCACGGGTGAGGAAGCCGGCCTTCTTCAGCGTCGGCCGGTCGTCGCTGTCGAGCTCGATCAGCGCACGGGCGATCGCCAGCCGCAGCGCACCCGCCTGGCCGGTGATGCCACCGCCGTTGAGGTTCGCGCGGACGTCGAAGGTGTCGGTCTTCTCCAGCAGGACCAGCGGCTCGCGGATGAGCTGCTGGTGCACCTTGTTGGGGAAGTAGTCCTCGAGGGTCTTGCCGTTGAGGGTGAACTTGCCCGAGCCGGGCGTGATGCGCACCCGGACCACGGCCTCCTTGCGGCGGCCGACGGTCTGCGCGGTCTCCGCGGTGAGGCGGGGCGCGCGCGGCGTCTCCTCTTCGACGGCTTCCGCGACGTCGGTGCTCTCGACCGGCGTGGCCGTGGTCTCGGCCACCTCAGCGGTCAGGTGCTCCGTCTCCGGCACCTCGACGGTCTGCTCTTCGCTCACTTCTCGACCTTCTCCACCTGGAACGGCTTGGGCTGCTGGGCGGCGTGCGGGTGCTCAGGGCCGGCGTAGACCTTGAGCTTGCTGCCCTGGGCGCGGCCCAGCTTGTTCTTGGGCAGCATGCCCTTGACGACCTTCTCCAGCAGCTTCTCCGGCGCGGAGTCAAGCAGCTCACCGAAGGACTTCTTGCGCAGGCCGCCCGGGTAACCGCTGTGGCGGTACGCGAAGGCCTGCTCACGCTTGTTGCCGGTCAGCACGACCTTCTCCGCGTTGACGATCACGACGAAGTCGCCGGTGTCCACGTGCGGTGCGAAAGTCGGCTTGTGCTTGCCCCGCAGCAGCGTTGCGACCTGCGTGGCGAGACGGCCGAGCACCACGTCCTCGGCGTCGATCACGTGCCAGGCGCGTTCGACCTCGCCGGGCTTCGGGCTGTACGTGGGCACGGTCTACCTCATCGTCGCTTGCGTCTCGGGTTCGTGCGGGCTTGTCCTGCCGAAGCTGGGCGCCACGCTCGATACTGCGGGCGCGCAGACGTCACGACGCGCCGCACAACAAAGTAAGAAGATACCTGGTGGCTTGGGCGCCTTCCAAACCGGGGTCTGGTCGGCGCGGACTCGCCCCGGCCACTGTACCCAAACACGAAGACACGCCCCGGCCGATCGGTCCGGGGCGTGTCTTTTGAGTCGATCAGCCAGCCAGGGCTAGCGCGACCTCAGGACTGGAAGCGAGCGGTGTTCGACTGCTCGCCGGCGCGGTAGGCCTCGTTGGCGCTGTGCACGGCGACACCGATCGAGTGCAGGACCTGCTGCAGGTCGTTGGCGGCCTGGTCCCACTTGGCCTGCAGGGCCTGGTACTGCTCGTGGGCAGCACCCTGCCAGGTGCTCACCAGCGGCGCGAGGTACTGCTTGAGGTCGTCCAGCGACTGCTGGACCTTGCCGGCCGCGCTGGTGATGTTGCCACCGGCCGCCTCCAGCGAGCCGAATGTGACCTTGATCTCGGACATTGAGAACTCCCCTTAAGTCTTTAGGTCTACTGGATGGTCTGGAACAGCTCAGCCGAGCGTGTTGGTGATGTTGGAGAAGGCGTCCTGCTGCGACTGCTCCGACTCGTTGTACTGCGAGCCCGCCGCCTGCAGCTGCTCGGCGATGCCCTGCAGCGCCTGGTTCAGCTTCTTCTCGTCATCCGCGAACCGGACCATCAGCTGGTCGAAGGCCGTCTTGGCCATGCCGCGCCATGCCGACTCCAGCTCGGTCAGCTGACCGTAGAGCGACTTGAGGTCGCCCTCGATCTGCTCCTTGACGCCCACGACCTTCTGGTGCGCGTCAGTGAACTGCTGAACTGTTCCTTCGTAGCCGCCAGCCATTGGGTGTGACCCCCTTCTTGAAGTTCGGGTTCGAACGTTCATTTCGTTCGTACGCCGCTTACGACGCAGACCCTGCCAGGTTTGGTTCCCACTTGTCTCTCCCCGGCGCGAGGTCGTTGCGAGAGTGAACGCTCACCGAGGGAACCCGCAGGTGAACGGCATGGTCGGGAAACCGGCGCCCAGGCGGGGAGCCGTCCGGTTAATCGTGCACGACCTGCGGTTATGCAAATGCGAACCCGGTTCGCACCAGCAATTCCCTAGCCTTCGAACAGGATTCGCTCTTGCGAAAAGTCGTCATCGTCATCACTCGTTCGGGGAACCGGGCGGCGCCGGCCACGCGCCGGAGCCACCGGCGGCTCGACGACGGGCGGCCGCGGCTCCTCTTCGCCCGGCGGCTCGTCCCGGGTCGTCGACGCGGACATGATCTTCTCCTGGGAGAAGTCGTCGTCCTCGTCCTCGGCCGGCGGGCGGACCGGCCGCTCCTCGCGCACCATGCCCGCCTGGACCAGCTCCTCGGCCGAGGGCAGGGGCTCGACCGGCAGGCCCTGCTCGTCGCGGAACTTCACGGCCTGCTCGCGCAGTTGCTTGGACGTCAGCTCGTCCGGCCGGGCGACCAGCGAACGGTTGCGGGTCGCCTCGGCGAGCTTCGCGGTCTCCGCGCGGAACGCCGCCGAGTCCGCGCGTGCCTCGGCGCTGACCCGCCGGGCCCGGCTCACGGCCGCGTCCAGCTCGGCGTCGAACCTCGCGAACGCGTCGCCGAAGCTGGTCATGCCGCACCTCTCGTCATCAGCTCACCCCACGACGGTGAGCGTGCCGACCACCATCTCGCACGCCGCGTCGGCCCGCCGCGGCGTGCCGCCGCCCGCGTCGTCGCGCCGGCAGCCGATGCTGACCTGCACGGTCTTCTGGAACACCACGTACCAGTCGATCGTCGCGGCACCGGTGTTGGTCGTCACCCCTTGCCGGTAGTGAACGACATCTTTCCCCGCATAGTGGGCGTCCGGGTCGAAATCGGTGAACTTCGCCCCCGCCGCGTCGAAGTCGGCGCGGAGCTTGGTCACCGCCCGGATCCGGTCGGCCGTGCTGTCGTAGGTGAGCACGGCCTCCTCGACATAGACCAGGTCCGGGCCGCCGACGGCGTCCGCGGGCTGGATCTCGACCTCGCGCCGCTGCGGGTCGCCGCCGGTCTGCTTCCAGTCCGGCGGCATGGCGAAGCGGTAGTCGTACTGCGCGATCTCCCGCCGGTTCAGCGCCGGATCCGGGGTCGTCGAGGTCGGGCTGGCCTGCCCGTCGCCACCCTTGGTCACCAGGACCAGCGTGATCACCAGGGCGACGATCACCAATAGCGCGCCGGTCAGCAACACCGCCGGCGCGCGCTTGCGGCGCGGCCGCTCGGGCGGCAGCCCGGTGTACGCGGGGTCGGCGAACGGGTGCGGCTGGATCGGCTGCGGGCCTGTGGGGACCGGGGTCGAGACGGGGTGTGGGCCGGACACGGCCGGGTCCTGGCGGCCCTCGGCGACCTCGGCGGGCAGCCGGCCGGTACGGGCCGGGTCGATGACGGCGGTGGCCCGCAGCGCACCGCGGGCGACCACGGTCTCCGGCTGGTCGAGGATCGTCGGGATCAGGTGGCAGCGCTGGTGCACCAGCCGCGCCACCATCGGGATCCGGCTCGAGCCGCCCACCAGGAAGATGCCCGCCAGCTCGGCGGTGTTCAGCCCGGCCTGCGCGATGGCGGCGTTGGCGAGGTCGACCGTGCCCGCGATCTGCTTGGCGATCAGGTTCTCCAGATCGGCCCTGGTCAGGTGCACGTCCGGGAACGGGCTGGGCAGCGGGATGTCGGTGTAGGTGTGCCGGGAGAGCGTCTCCTTGGCGTTGCGGACGTCCTGCCAGAGCACGCGGCGCCGACGCCGGTCGGGCAGGTCGCGGCCGGCGACGAGGTGGTCCCACGCCTCCTGGTCGGTGCCGCTGACCTGCCTGCCGATGTGCTCGACGATGAGCTGGTCGATGTCGGCGCCGCCGAAGTTCGGGTCGCCGCGGGTGGCCAGGACCTGGTAGCCGGGCGCGATGCGCTGGCCGACCTGCGGGACCCGGCGCACGACGCTGACGTCGACGGTGCCGCCGCCGAGGTCGATCACCGCGAGGGTGTCCTTGCCCTGTTCCTGGCGGGCGAAGCTCGCGGCGTGGAAGACCGCGGCGGCGACCGGTTCGGGAACCAGGATCACCGAGCGCGCGAAGGTGCTCGCCGCCGAGCGCAGAACCGTCGCCCGCACGCCACCCCAGTCGGCGGGGTGGGTGACCACGAGCTGGTCGACCGGGGCGCCGCCCGCGACCCGCCGGGCCTCGGCCACCGCGCGGCCGATGACCGCGCGGATGGCGGCGGTGACCGGCAGGACGGAGTTGCCGAGCAGGAGCTGGCCGTCGTCGATGCGGCGCTTGGGGTGCGGTTCGTAGCGCGACGGGTCGAGGGCGGCGTGCCGCTCGGCCTCCTGGCCGACGAACAGGGTGCCGTCCGGGGCCAGGTAGAGCGCGGAGGACATCAGCGGCTGGCCGTCGACCACGACGACCTGCGGTTCCCGGCCGTCGACGGAGACCACGACGCAGGTGCTCGACGTACCGAAGTCGACCGCCACCCGCACCGTCATAAGCCTCGCTCCGCCGTCACGCTGTGCCGTCGATGGTATTCGGGCAGTCCAGATGATGTTCTGGACGGTGTCGGTTGGGCCGGACGGGTGATCGGTGATCTTGCGGTTAGACGAGTTGATCTTTGGGTGCGGCCGGGGGTTGGTCCGGCTTGGTCTGTGGTCCCGGCGTGTTGGGGCGGCTTGGTTTGTGGTTCTGGATTTCAGTGGTGGGTTCGGTTTGACACGGGGACCCCCACGGCGGCCGGCAAGCGCGAAACAAGGGGCAGGCGGTGCTGCCCTTGCTTGCCGGACAGCGTATGGCCGCCGTGCCCCGTGTAAAACCGAACCCGGCGGCGCCACGTTTGCTTGGTCTCGCTGGGGCGGTCGTTGGGTGCGGCTTGGCCTCGCGGTTGTGCCTTGAATGGCCCACCCGGGACGCTCAGCGCCTCGAATGGGCCATTCAGGGCTGTCAGTCCGGTTGGATCCAGGCGATCTGGGCTCGCTGATCACCGAACTTGCGGCTGACGATCGTGCCTCGGCCGGGCGGTTGCTGCGACGGTTTGACGGTGCCCAGCAGGGCGCCTTCGTCCTTGCTACCGCTCATGACCATGCCCGTGCTCGCGATCTCGCGCAGCTTGCCGATGATCGGGTCGTACAGGGCGCGCGAGGCACCACCGGTGCGCCGGACGGTGATCAGGTGCAGGCCGACGTCCTTGGCCTGGGCCAGGAACTCCGACAGTGGCTGCAGCGGGTTGTTGCCCTGCGGGCACACCAGGTCGTAGTCGTCGACGATGAGGAACAGCTCGGGACCGGTCCACCAGGACCGGGTCTTCAACTGTTCCTGGGTCACGTCCGGGCCGGGCAGGCGCCGGGTCATCGAGCCCTTGACGTCGTTGATCATGCCCACCAGCTGGTTGGACGACACCGCGTAGCCCAGCAGGTAGTCCTGCTGGGACTCCGGGATGAAGCCCAGCATCGTGCGCCGGTAGTCGACGAGGATGATGACCGCTTCCTTCGCGGTGTAGCGGTCGAGGATGCCCCGCACGATCACGCGCAGCAGGTTCGTCTTGCCGGACTCGCCGTCGGCGAAGGCGAAGAAGTGCGGGTCCGCGTCGAAGTCCAGGTACAGCGGCGCGAGCGCGTCCTCGTTGACGCCGATCGGGATGAGCTTGGTGTTGCGGTTCGGGTCCTGGGCCAGCAGTTCCTCGTAGGGCATGAGGTCGGGCAGCAGCCGCACCTTCGGCGCGTGCTTGCCGCGCCAGGCACCGGCCACCTTCGCCATCGTGTCCTGCAGGCCCGAGGCCACGTCCTCGGTGCTGCTGGAGCCGTCGATGCGGGGCAGGCCCACGAGGAAGTGCAGCTTGTCCCTGGTCAACCCGCGACCGGGGCGGCCGGCGGGCACGTTGACCGCGGTGCGGCGGTCGATGTCGGACTCGCTGGGGTCACCGAGGCGCAGCTCGAAGCGAGTACCCAGCAGGTCCTTCACCGCAGGCCGGATCTCGGCCCACCGGTTCGCGGTCACGATGATGTGCACGCCGTAGGACAGACCGGTCGAGGCCAGGTTCATGACCTGCTGTTCGAGCGCCTCGAACTCCTGGCGGAAGTTCATCCAGCCGTCCACGATCAGGAACACGTCGCCGAACGGGTCGTCGCGCAGCTCGCCGCGGCGCTTGCGGTTGCGGAACTCGGTCATCGAGTCGACGCCCGCGTCGCGGAAGCGCTGCTCGCGCTCGCTGACCAGGGAGGTCACCTCGGCCACCATGCGGCGGGTCTTGTCCGGGTCGAGCCGGCTGGAGACGCCACCGACGTGGGGCATGTTCTCCAGGGTGGACAGCGTGCCACCACCGAGGTCGACGCAGAAGAACTGCGCTTCCTCGGCCGTGTGGGTCAGCGCCATCGACGCGATCAGCGTGCGCAGCATCATCGACTTGCCCGACTGCGGACCGCCGACGATGGCCGCGTGACCCGCGGCGCCGGAGAAGTCGGCCCACAACAGGTCACGACGCTGCTCGAACGGCCGGTCGACCAGGCCCAGCGGGATCTGCAGCCGCCCGTTGCCGTAGAACCCGACCGGCGAGAGACCGCGGTCCTCGGTCGGCGAGAGCGGCGGGAGCAGCGTGTCCAGCGACGGCGACTCGTCCAGCGGCGGCAGCCACACCTCGTGCGCGGGCGGGCCCTGCCCGACCAGCCGGCCGACGATCACCTCGAGCTCGGTGGGTTCGTTGGAGTCCTGCTCCTTGGGCTTCTCCACCACCGGCTCGAGCGGCTTCTCCGGCTCCTTCGGGATCTCCACGAAGTCGGGCACGAAGAGCTTCGCCCGCCGGTCACCGGTCACGGCGGCGGCCGGGCCCGCGGCCTGGATGCCCGCCGGGCGGTAGGGCCCGGAGACGTACGCGGCCTTGAACCGGACCATCGTGCTGGTGTCGAACTTCAGGTAGCCCGAACCGGGGATCGACGGCAGCTCGAAAGCGTCCGGCACACCGATCGCCGCGCGGGACTCCGCCGCGGAGAACGTCTTCAGGCCGATCCGGTAGGACAGGAACGTGTCCAGACCACGCAGCTTGCCTTCCTCGAGGCGCTGCGAGGCGAGCAGCATGTGCATCTGCAGCGACCGGCCGACGCGACCGATCTGCAGGAAGATGTCGATGAAGTCGGGCTTCGCGGTCAGCATCTCGGAGAACTCGTCGATGCAGATGAACAAGGCGGGCAACGGGTCGAGGTCGGCGCCGTTCTCCCGCGCCCGCTCGTAGTCCCAGACGTTCTTGTAGTTGCCCTTGGCCAGGACCTCCTGGCGCCGGTTCACCTCACCGGCGATGGCGTCGCGCATGCGGTCGACCAGCGTGAGGTCGCCGGCCAGGTTGGTGATCGTCGCGGCGACGTGCGGGGCCTTGTCCAGGCCGAGGAACGTCGCACCACCCTTGAAGTCGACGAGGATCATGTTGAGCTGCGACGACGAGTGCGTGGACAGCAGGCCCAGCACCAAGGTGCGCAGGAACTCCGACTTGCCGGAACCGGTGGCGCCGATGCACAGGCCGTGCGGGCCCATGCCCTCGGCCGCGGCTTCCTTGATGTCCAGTTCCACCGGCTGGCCGAACTCGCCGACGCCGAAGGGCACCCGGTAGCGGTCGCGGATCGGCCGCGGCCGCCACGCCTGGGCGACGTCGAAGGTCATCGGGTCACCGGGGATGCCGAGCAGCTCGAGCAGGCCCGGGTTGGACAGCAGCGGCTCCTCGTCGCCGGGCAGGTCGCTCTGCGCGCCCACGCGGTACGGCGAAAGCTTGCGGGCCAACGCCTCGGCCTCGGGCACGGTCATGGTGTCGGGCGCGCCGAACCACTCCACGCCGCTCGCGCTGCGGGCGCCGAGCCGGTCGGGCTCGACCACCAGGCGCAGGCCGCGGCGGGCGGTGAGGTTGCCCAGCGAGTCCGACAGGTCGAACAGGGTGACGCCGACCAGGCCCTCCTCGAGGATGATCTGCTCCTCGCGGGTGACCTCGCCGTCGTCGATCACGATGATCACGTGCGGCTGGTCGGGCTGCGGCGGGGCGTTGCGGGTGAACCGCTGCCGGTCGCGCAGCTCCTCGTCGAGCCACACCTCGACCTGGGCCAGCGAGCCGCTCATCATGCGCAGCGCACCGATGCCGTCGACGATCGTCGGGTGCTGGGTGTGCGGCAGCCACTTCACCCACTCCCACTCGTCCTTCGCCCGCCCGGACGTGACGACCGCGATCAGCACGTCGTCGGGGGTGTGGAAGGTGGCGAGCTGGCTGATCATGGCCCGGGCCAGGCCGCGGGTGCGCTCGCGCTCGCCGGCGAAGCCGACGGCGGCGAACCCGCGCACCGCGATGGAGATGGGCAGCAGCGGGACGATCGAGTGCGCGCGGACGAACCGGCGCAGCGCCAGCGTGGCGATCGGCTCGAGCTCGTCGACCGGGCCGGTCTGCGGCGGCACCAGCCGGGTGTCCAGGCGCTGCGAGCCGCGGCCGACGCGGATGTGGCAGAAGTCGGGGTCGGCCTGGCGGCGCTCCCACATGCGGCGGCTGGTGGCCATCGACCACAGCGCCTGCGGGTCCGGGTGGCTCCACTCCAGCGCGGCGCGCTGGTCGGTCGCGGCGTCGCGGGCGCGATCACGCATCTGGCCGAGGTAGCGCAAGTAGTCCTTGCGGTCCTCGTTCATCTCCGCTTTCTTCTGCCCGCCACCGCGGCCGCCACCACCGGCCATCATGCCGATGGTCGACATCAGGAACATGCCGCCGAACAGCAAGGACGTCGGGTTCCGCCCCATCCCGACGAACATGAAGACCATCATGCCGACCGAGGCCACGATCATGACCGCGGGCAGCATCTTCATCATGATGTTGCCGGGGATGACCCTGGGCACCTCGGGCGGCGGCTCCAGGTGGACCTCGCCGCCGGGCCGACGCGGTGCCGCAAGACGGGGCGACCGCTTGAACTGCAGCGTGCTCACCGGCGGAACAACTCCCCGAACTCGTCGTTGGGCAAGGCCACTGCCAAACCCCCTGCCTGGCTGTGCACGGCCGATTATCGACCGTGTCGCACAGCGTGCGCACCCGTGTTCGCCGAACCGGCCGTGAACGGCTGCGCGGTACGGCCATACTAGGGGCGCTCACCGACGCCCCGGACGCTGTTCGAGCAAACCCGGTGAGCCGCTGATCCAGGTCGGGACGTAGTACTGAGGAATGGGGTGGCCCAGCGGTGGCAACCGGGACGACGGTGTTCAGCCGGGTGACGGTGGTGGCACCACGCACGCGCATCGACGTTGCGCTGCCGTCGGACGTTTCCGTGGCGGACCTGCTGCCGATGCTGCTGGAGATGGCCAAGGAAGCGACGCCCGATGGGGGCGCCCGCCACGGCGGCTGGTGCCTGGCCAAGCTCGGCGACAGCCCGCTGGACCCGAGCCGCACCTTGGCTTCCCTCGGCGTCGTCGACGGTGAACTGCTGCAGTTGCGCAGGCGCAACGAGAACCCGCCGCCGCCCCTCTACGACGACGTCGTCGACGCGATCGCGGAGGCCACCCCGGACAGCTTCCGGCCCTGGACCAAGCAGACCGCGCACCGCATCGGGCACATCGCGGGCGGGCTCGCGCTCGTCGTCGCGGCGATCACCGTGCTGCTGGCCGGCCCCTTCGGCGGCGGCGACCGGATCCCGGCCGCGGTCACCGCGGGCATCGCGGCGATCATCGCCGTCGGCCTCGGCGCCACCATCGCCCGCGGCTACCAGGCCGAGACCACCGGCGTGATCATCGCCGCGGCCGGCGGGCTGCCGCTGTCGTTCGTCGCGGGGCTCTACATCGTGCCGGGCGAGCTCGGCGCGTGGAACCTGATGCTGGCCAGCGGTCTCGTGGTGATCGTCGGGGCCGCGTCGATCTTCCTGCTGGGCGCGGGCGTGACCACGTTCATCGCCGCCGTCACCGCGGGCACCCTGGGCATGCTGGCGTTCTTCGTCGGCGCGCTGAGCAACGTGCCGTCCGAGAGCATCGCGGCCGGTGCGGTCGCCGTCGCGCTCGCGGGCATCTCGCTGCTGCCGCGGCTGACCATCCAGCTGGCCAAGCTGCCGCTGCCGAACGTGCCGGGCAGTGCCGAGGACCTCAAGGAGGACACCGGCTTCCCGGACTACGAGTCGATCGAGCGGCGCGCGGGCCTGGCCCACGAGTACATGACCGGCATGATCGTCGGCGCCGGGCTCGTCGCCGCGCTGTCGGTCATCGAGATCTCCGCGTACTCCAGCATCTGGAACCTGCTGCTGTCGATCGTGGCCACCGCGGTGCTGCTGCTGCGCGGGCGCAGCTACGCCAACGGCGCGCAGGCGGTCGCACTGCTCTCGGCGGGAATCCTTGCCGCGGCGGGCATCCTGGTCGACTGGCTGATGCGGGCCGACGCGTTCGAGAAGCTGCTGTGGGTCTTCGCCGTGCTCGTGCTGATCGCGGCGGGCTCGATGGTGCTCGGCGTGGTGTTCCCCGAACAACGGTTCTCCCCGCCGCTGCGGCGCACGGTGGAGATCCTGGAGGCCATGTGCATCGCGCTGGTGCTGCCGCTCGCGCTCGCGGTCATGAACCTGTACATGGCCCTGCGCCACGCCAACATCTTCCCCAGCTGATGGCGATGCTGCCCTCGACCACGCGCGCCGCCGCTTTCCTCACCGCTGTCGGACTCCTGTTGGTCACGCCTGGCGTGGTGGTGGCCCAGCCGGCGACGTCCACCGACGCCGCCGAGCCCGGCTACGCCACGCCGCCGCCGCTGCCGCCAGGCACCCAGCCGCCCAACGACACCGGCAAGCCGGACCTGACCTACCAGCTGAAGACCGAGTGCGTGAAGTCGCTCGGGCAGAACATCCAGCTGCTCTACAAGTCCAAGGGCCAGGACCGGCTGCGCATCACCGAAGCCCAGAAGTTCGCCACCGGCAAGGACGTGAAGGTCGCGGTCATCGACACCGGCGTGCACCCGCACCCCTACCTGGGTGACCGGCTCAGCGGTGGCGGCGACTACGTCGACCAGAAGCGCAACGGCCTCGAGGACTGCGACGGGCACGGCACCGAGGTGGCCGGGATCATCGCGGCCAAGACGCCGTCGAAGATCGGCTTCAAGGGGGTCGCGCCGGACGCGACGATCGTCAGCATCCGCCAGTCCAGCGCCAACTACACGGGCAAACCCAAGGCGACGGCCGACGACCCGGATCCCAAAGACGTCCCGGCGGGCAACCTGACCACGCTGGCCATGGCCATCCGGCGGGCGTCCGACGCCGGCGCCAAGGTGATCAACATGTCGGTGGACAGCTGCCGCCCGGCCGGCCCGATCACGGCGCCGGAGCAGACGCTGCAGGCCGCGCTGCGCTACGCGGTGGATGTCAAGGACGTCGTCCTGGTCTCGTCCGCGGGCAACCTCAACCAGAACAACTGCCCGTCGCAGAACAACGGCCCGGACCCGCAGCGGCCGAGCACGATCGTCACGCCGCCGTGGTTCGCCGACTACGTGATGTCCGTGGCCGCCGTGGACGAGAACGGCGACCCCGCCGACTTCTCCGTGCAGGGCCCGTGGGTGACCGTGGCCGCGCCCGGCACCGACATCATCTCCCTCGACCCGGCCACCGACGGCCTGGCCAACCGCACGGTGATCAACGGGCAGCTGTCGCCGATCCAGGGCACCAGCTTCGCCGCGCCGTACGTGTCCGGCCTGGCCGCGCTCGTGCGGCAGAAGTACAAGACGCTCAACGCCCGGCAGGTGATGCGGCGCATCGAGCAGACCGCGCAGCACCCGGCGACGCCCGGCGGGCGGGACAACGTCGTGGGCTACGGGATGATCGACCCGGTGGCCGCGCTGACCACGTACATCCCGGAAGAGGACGGCGTCGCGCCGGCGAAGGCGATCAAGCTGCCCGGCGGCCTGCCGCCGGCCCAGGAGCCGGACTGGGCGCCGATGCAGGTGGCGTTGCTGGGCACCGGCGGCGGCATCGGGCTGCTGTTCGCAACGATGTTCGTGGTGCACACCGTGCGCCGCAACAAGGGACCGAAACCCGCGCACCGCACCTGACGGCGATTCTCTGGGGGACGAGAAGAGTTGGCCGCACGACCGACGTTCCGCATCGGCGCGATCGGCACCTGTGTGCTGCTCGCCCTGACCGTGCCCGCCGTGACCACCGCGGCGGCCGAGCCGGGTGAAACCACGACGACCGCCACCACGCAGGCCGATCCGAACCGGGCGGGGGCCAAGCCGCCGCCGGTCGAGATGAAGTACCTGCCGAAGGACCGCGGGCAGCCGGACGAGACGTACACGCTGGGCAGCACCTCCTGCGTGGGGTCACTCGACGACGGCAACATCGTGTTGCACGACAAGGCGTGGGGCCAGCAGTGGCTGCGGGTCGAGGAGGCCCAGAAGTTCACCCGGGGCAAGGGCGTGACCGTCGCAGTGATCGACACGGGCGTGCACCCGCACCCGTACCTCGGCGACCGGCTGATCGGCGGCGGCGACTACGTCGTCCAGAAGGACAACGGCCTCGAGGACTGCGACGGGCACGGCACCGAGGTGGCCGGCCTCATCGCCGGCGATCCGCACGACCAGCGGATCGGCTTCATCGGCGTCGCGCCCGAGGCGAGGATCATCAGCATCCGGCAGTCCAGCGGGCTGTACAAAGGCCCGGACAAGAACAGCGGCCAGAGCGGCAACGACACCCGCAAGGCCGGCACGCTGGATACCCTCGCCCAGGCTGTGCGGCGCGCGACGGACCGGCACGTCGGCGTGATCAACATGTCGGTGGACAGCTGCCGTCAGGCGAACCGCGGGGTGATCTCCGACAACGAGCGGGAGCTGCAGGCGGCGCTGCACTACGCCGTGGAGCACGACGTCGTGGTCGTGGCGTCGGCCGGCAACCTCAACGAGGCGGCCTGCCCCGACCAGAACAACGGCCCCGACCCGAGCAAGCCGGACACCATCGTGCTGCCGCCGTGGTTCGCCGACGACGTGATCTCGGTGGCCGCCATGGACGAGAACGGTGACCCGGCGACCTTCTCCGTGCACGGCCCGTGGGTCACGCTGGCGGCCCCGGGCACGAAGATCACCTCGCTGAACCCGACCGGCACCGGCCTGGCCAACCAGACGTCCTTCGACAAGGCCAAGCGGCAGGACATCGACGGCACCAGCTTCGCGGCGCCGTACGTGGCCGGCGTGGCCGCGCTCGTGCGGGCCCGATACCCCAAGCTCAAGGCCCGCCAGGTGATGAACCGGCTGATCCACACCGCGCAGCACCCGGCCGCACCGGGCGGGCGCGACGACGTGGTCGGCTACGGGATGGTCGACCCGGTGGCCGCGCTGACCACGTACATCCCGGAAGAGGACGGCATTGCGCCGGCCAAGGCGAGAGACCCGGGACCGCAGTTGCCGCTCGCGCAACGGCGGGACTGGGCGCCGATGCAGGTGGCGCTGGCCGGGACCGGCGGCGGGATCGGGTTGCTGCTGATCACGTTGTTCGCGGTGCACACCGTGCGCCGCAACCGGCGGCCCGTCGCGACCGCCCGCTGAGCCCTACTCCTCGTCGCCGATGACCGACGGGGACGTCTTGGTCGGCCGGCCGAAGATGTCGGCCGGGTCGCCGACCACCCGGGCACTGCGCTTGTGCTCCTGGTCGCCGCCCTGACCACCGCCGCCCATGCCGCCCATCAGCGGCATGCCGCCGAAGCCGCCACCGCCGCGCTGCCCGCCTTGCCCGCCCTGGGCGCCGCCGGTGCCGGCCGAAGCGGCGGCCGCGGCCTGCTGGCCACCGTTGGACACGTGCTCGTCGGCCGCGACGTACCCGCCGGGCTGCGGCTTCTCGGCCGCGGCCGAGCCACCGGCCCGCGCCCCGCCGGACGAACCGGCGCTACCGCCACCGCCACCACCACCACCACCACCACCGACGGCGTGCGCACCACCACCGGAGCCGGAACCACCGCCGGACGCGGTGCCGGACGACTGCTTGTCCTGCGCGTCGTCGTCCGTGCCCGACGCGTGCGTGCCCGTGTCGGTGTTCTTCAGCTTCGGCGACTCGACGCGCTGGTCGGGGAACTGGAAGTTCTGCTCGGGGAAGGTGTGCTTCATCTCGATCTTGTCGAAGGACTTGCCGCCCTCGACGCCCTCGCACAGCTTCACGAACGCTTCCAGCACCTGCCGCACCAGGTCGAACAGGTCCTTGGTGGGCCGGCGCGCCTCCTCGAGGTGCATGCGCACCCGGTGGTCGCCCTTGGCCGGCATGGTCATGGCCTGCGACGTCGTCTCGGCCGTGTCGCTGAGCATGCCCGCGAGCTGCTGGACGATCTCCCGCACGCTGTTCGCGGTCTTGTCCAGCGCCTTCGCCATGCCGCCCATCGCGTCGGACAGGTCGTTGCCCGCCAGGCCCATGGTGCTCATGTACTGCACGAACGCGTCGGCGTCCTTGCCGCGCCACGCCGAGTCCAGGCTGCCCAGCGGCTTGGTCAGCGAGGTGGTCGCCTCGTCAGCGGTCTTCGCGGCCGCCCGCCAGCGCTCGGCCTCGTTGTGCAGCTCGCTCCACCGGCCGACCACCGGCGCGAAGTACTCCTCGACCGGGTCGGGCACGCCCAGCTGCTCGGCCAGGTTCGAGAGGTAGTCCAGGTAGCCCGCGACGCCGTTCTCGATGTCCTTGCCGTCCGGACCGCCGTGGCCCTGCGGGCCGCCGGCCGGGTCGGGGACCCGCGGACCGGCGACGTCCGGCGCCTTGGCCAGCACCGCGTTCGGTGACGGCGTGCTGGGCACGGCCGCGGGTTCCGGTTGCTCGGCCATCACCCGGGCGAACACCGCGTCGGCGTCGGTGTCGATCGGGTCGGGCGTGCTCCTGGGGTGCATGACACTGCCTCCTGGCGCGCTCAGCGGTCGTGCGCGCGCGAGATGTGCTTCGCGGCGTCCTCGTCGGAACCGCGGTGGGCGTCGGCGACCTTGTCCAGGCCCTCGGACGCGGAACTCAGCGCCGCGACGGCCCGGTTCAGCTGGCTCAGCAACGTGCCGGACGCCTTGCTGTACGCCTCGCTGGTGCGCAGCGTGCGACCGAGCTCGCCGAACGCCGCACCGCTCAGGTGCGTGCTGGTGAGCTTCTCCTGCGCGCCGGACAGGTCGGTCGCGGCCTTGCCGGTCGTCTTCGCATAAGCCGAGACCCGGTCCGGGTCGACCTCCATCGCGGACACAGCACTCTCCCCTCGCCGTCACCTACGACGGTAGGCGCCCGTCACCGGTTCCGTCCTCAGCCGCCCGGCTGCCCGCCGCTCTGGTCCCCGCCGCTCTGCGGGGAGTTCGGCGCCGACGACGGGTTCGGCGTCTCGTAGGTGCCGGGCCCGACCGGGACGGTGTCGTAGCTCTGCAGCACTGCCCTGGTGTTCAGCCCGGCGCCGTCGGGCAGCAACCGGACGATGGAGATCGGCGCGGGGTGCTGGTCGCTGAGGCCGAGGGCCGCCGCGGTGCCCGCGTCCGGCACGCCGAACTTCACCCCGCGGTCGGACACCAGGTAGATGGGCCCGCTCCCGTAGTCCCGCGCCGACGAGGCGCCCCGGACCACGGCCGCCCGCCCCGGCGGCATGTAGAAGTAGTCGACCCTGAGGTGGTCCGCGCTGGGCGAGCTGATCGGCACGCCCAGGTAACCCGGCGGCACCTTGTCCTTGGGGATCGGCACCCCGTTGCTTTCCTTGTTCACGTAGACGGTGGTGTGGCCGTCGGTCTGCGCGTTGGGCCGGTTCCAGCCCAGGCAGGCCACCGGGAACGAGTTCTGGTCCAGCACCTCGGGCGCGGTCGCGGGGATGTTCAGCTCGTTGACGTGCGAGACCCGGTTGATGCCGTTGGTCTCGTCGGGCCGGACCGTGGCCATGGTCGGCGGGGTTTCCGAGCCGCTGAACCGGATGAGCTGGGCGGTGGTCGACTTGATCTGCTGGATGCCGTCCTTCTCCTGGACGTAGTAGTCCTCTTCGACGCGCCCGCTCGACGTGTCCTGGACCGCGAACACCGTGCCGACGGTGAAGTCGTGGACCCGCTGCGTGGGCTGCTCGCCCTTGCCCGCCAGCTGCGGCGCGGTCAGCGGGGGCACCTCGGGGATCGCGTTGAGCAGCGCCGTGGTGATGTGGCGCGGACGCCCGCTCGCGTTCGACAGGTTGAACGCGTTGATCACGGCCCGTTCGTTAAGGTTGACCTTGGCCCGGACGGTGTCGGTCAGCTGCTCGTTCGCCGTGGTGGTGAGGTGGTAGATCAGGTAGTTCTCGCCGTGGTCGCTCTGGACCAGCAGCCCGCGGTTGTCGCCAAGGGGTTCACCCAGGTCGTGGACGCCGGCCAGCACCGTGGTCTTGACCACGTGGTTCTGCGCCGGGTCGTTGAGCCCGTGGTCGAGCTGGTAGGCGTCGCAGACCGCCCAGTCGTCGCTGATCCGCTGGTCGGGGCCGGGCAGCAGCTGCGGGCCGTCCTGGATGCCCATCAGCCGGCCCTTGGGCACGTCCTGCAGGTCCTTGTCGGAGACCACGGTCGGCTCGGCCACCTCCGTCGTGGCCGCGTTCTGCTGCTGCGGTTGCGCCCCGCCGCCGGCCTGCTGGGTCTGGGCGAGCAGCAGCAGCCGGGCGGACGCGAGGTTGAAGGTCGGGATCAGCTTGCGCGGGTTGTTCAGCAGCACGTAGACCGTGCCGGACTCCTTGCTGATCACGATGCCGTTCTGGCTCGGCAGCGTCGGTGAGGAGCTCAGCAGGCCCCAGACGAGGAAGCCGACGAGCCCGACCGCGGCCAGGCAGATGCCGACGACGGTCGCTCTGGTGTGGGTGCGCATCGGGTCGTGCAGCATGACCGCGTCCCTGCGGACCAGCGCGGACTGCATCCGGCGCAGCACGAATTTGTACGCCTGGACTTGCGACTTGGTAGTCGGTGTTGACGGCATTCTCGACCTGCGCCTCTCCCGCTCGCGGTACGGTTCCGCAGGATAGCGGGACCGGGTGACCGGGATGTGGGTTCTCGACCAACCGGCCCGATCGCACGGCCAGGTACCGACGAGGGGATGAGATCGAGCGGATGTCCGTGAGCACACCACCACGTCGGGGGACGCCGCCAGGAGGGTCACCCCCACCCAGGCCACCAGGACCACCCGGACGTGGCCAGCCGCCCGCTGGTGGCGGCCGGCCGCCCGGCCCACCCGGCGGTCCGCCGACCCCGCCCCCGGGACGCCCGGCGGTCCCGCCCACCGCCCCGCCCCCGCCGCCGATCAGCGTGCGCAGGCGCACCAGCGGCGCGAGCCTCGGGCTGCTGCCGGTGTCCAACCTGGTGGTGTTCGAGCTGGCGTTCGCCATCGGGCTCGGCCTGATGACCTACGACGTCAAGCTCAAGTACGTCGCGCTGGGCGTCGCCGTGGTCGGCCTGGTCATCGCGCTGCTGCGCTGGCGTGGCCGCTGGTTCACCCAGTGGGTCGGCCTCACGACGCGGTACATGTTCCGTTCGCACGCACGGGTGACCAAGCCGCCGCGCCCGGCGCCCGAGCAGCCGCTGGACGACGAGTCCGACGGCGCCACGGTGACCGGTCCGGACGACCCGCGGGTGAACCTGCTGCGCCTGGCCGTGCCCGACCTGGTCGTCGCGCACGGCGTGGACCACGAACACCGCCCGCTCGGCCTGGCGTGGCACGACAGCAAGTGGACCGCCGTGCTGCTGGTCGACCCGACGCCGCCGCTGGTCACCCAGGTCGGCGGCGCGCCGAACCTGCCGCTGGCCGCGCTGGCGCCGTGCCTGGAGGACCGCGGCGTGGTGCTGGACGCGATCCAGGTGCTGTGGCACTGCTACCCGGGTAGCGCGGCCCTGCCGCAGAGCTCGCCCGCGTTGTCGTCGTACATGGAGGTGCTCGGCCCGCTGCCAGCGGCGGCGCGGCGCACCACGTGGGTGGCCGTCCGGCTGGACCCGCAGCGCTGCCCGGAGGCGGTCCGCGAACGCGGTGGTGGCGTCGTCGGCGCCCACCGCGCGTTGATCGGTGCGCTCTCCCGCGTGCGCAACGCGCTCGAGTCGCGTGGCGTGCCGACCCGGCCGCTGGACCCGGACGAGCTGCTCAAGGCCGGTATCGCGGCCGCCGAGCTGACCGCGGTGGCCGGGGCGAACCGGCCGATCAGCCTGCGCGAGAAGTGGACCGGCGTGAACGCCGCCGGCATCGGGCACGCGAGTTACGCGATCACCGGCTGGCCCAAGGGCCGGATGACCGGCACCCTGAACGCCCTGACCGGGGTGCGGGCGCTGTCCGCGACGGTGTCGCTGGCGATCTCGCCGGGCACCGAGGACGGCCAGGTCGGCCTGCGTGGCCTGGTCCGCGTGAGCGCACGCAACCCGAACGAGCTGGAACACGCCGACGGGCAGCTCAACACCATCTCCGACCGGCTCGGCGTCACGCTGACGCCGTTGCGCGGGCTGCAGGTGCCGGGGCTGGCCGCGACGCTGCCGCTGGGAGCGACGTCATGAGTGGCGCAAGCAGGACCCTCGATGCCCGTGGTGGGCGCGGGCTGGCGCCCGAGTTCACCATGCAGGCCTCGATGCTCGACGCGGTCAGCGCGTCGAGCGACCGCGGTGGCATGGTGCTGGGCCAGGGCCTGCAGGGCGAGCCGCTGACCATCTCCGCGCTGCGGCCGGCGCCGACCAGGATCGTGCTGGTCGGCGGGCTGTACATGGCGCGCCAGGTGGCGTTGCGGGCCATGGCGGTCGGTGCGTGGGTGGTCGTCGCCACCGGGCGCCCGGACGCGTGGCAGGTGCTGCAGAAGTCCGCGGGCAACGGCCCGGACGGTCGACCGGCGCCGGTCGTGCAGATCCGCAGGCTGACGCCCGTGGAGCTGCCCCGTCCGTCCGAGGACGGCCCGCTGATGGTCGTGCACGACGGCGGCCCGACCCCACAGGAGCTGTTCCCGCCCCGTTCGCCCTGGCAGACCACGGTGTACGTGCTGCCGTACCTGCACCCCCAGGCCGGTGCGACGGCCAACGCGGCGGATCTGGTCCTGCTGCAGCGGTTGCCGGTCGGCCAGGCGCAGCTCGCGGCCCGCATCTGGCGGCTCCCGCCGCCGATGGTGCACCAGCTCACCACGCTCACCGACGAGCAGGTGGTGGCCTTGGGCCGCAACCTGTGGCGCCCGTTGCGGCTGGTCACCAGGCCCAAGGAGCAGCAGATCCTGGGTCCCGTCCGCCGGGACTGACGTTGGCGGAGACGACCCGCCCGAGCCGGTTTCTCTTGCCGGTGCGGGCGGGTCTTCTCTTGCCCGCGGCCCAGGTCAGGACGGCGCGGGTCAGGACGGCGCGGGTCAGGACGGCGCGGGTCAGGACAGGGTGCGCACGGCCCTGGTGAGCTCGGCGCGGGCGGCCAGGTCCTCGTCGGCCGGGTAGTCGACCCGGACCAGGGTCAGACCGTGCGCGGGGGCGACGCTGACCGAACTGACGCGTTCGCGTTGGGACAGCAGGTTTCCCGGCCATTCGGCGGCCTTGCGGCCCTCACCGACGGCCAGCAGCGCGCCGACCAGGCTGCGCACCATCGAGTGGCAGAACGCGTCGGCGGACACGTGGGCGGTCAGCACGCCGTCGTCCGCCCGGCTCCACTCGAGGCGCTGCAGCTCGCGGATGGTCGTGGCGCCCTCGCGGCGCTTGCAGTACGCGGCGAAGTCGTGCTCGCCCAGCAGCAACGCGGCCGCGTCGTTGAGGGCGTCGAGGTCCAGGGGCCGGTGCCAGGCCAGGATGTGGTTGCGCCGCAACGGGTCCAGGGCCCACGGCGTGTCGCACACGAGGTAGCGGTAGTGCCGGCGCAACGCGGCGAAGCGGGCGTCGAAGGCAGCCGGCACCACGCGCGCGGACGACACGCGGACGTCGCCGGGCAGGGCGCGGGCCAGGCGCCGGACCAGCTCGTCCGGGTCCACAGTGGACGGGAGGTCGGCGTGCGCCACCTGACCGGTGGCGTGCACGCCCGCGTCGGTGCGCCCGGCGACCGTCAGGCGCACGTCGTGGCGCAGCACCAAGGACATCGTGTCCTCGAGGACCGCACACACCGTGCGCTGTTCGGGTTGGCGCGCCCAGCCGGAGAAGTCCGTGCCGTCGTAGGCGATGTCCAGCCGGACGCGGACGAGCCCGCCGTCCCGGATCGGGGCGGCGGGCTCTTTCGTGGAACGACCAGACGTCAGGACTCGTCCTCCGACGACTCCTCGTCCTTGTCCTCCTGCTGCGACGCGGGCAGCTTGAACCCGGCAGCCTCCGCGGCTTCGGCGGTGGCGAACCACACCTCGGCCTCGGTCTGCTCGTAGTACCGGCTGTCCGGCGTGTGGTACAGCATCGAGTCGGCGTTGCCCTTGACCGGGAAGCCCTCGGGCGCCTCGTTGACGTCCTCGAGCGGGGCGTGGCTGCCCTCGCCGTACGGCGCCTCGTCCGAAGCCTTCTCGTCGGCAGCCTCGGCCGGAGCCTCGGTGGCCGCGGCCTTCGCCTTCTCGTCCTTCGCGAACCGGGTCTTGCGAGCCCGGTTGGCCTCGCTCGTCACGGTCTGCTCCGCGACCAGCTCGATGATCGCCATGGCGGCGTTGTCACCCTTGCGCGGCACCGTCTTCACGATGCGGGTGTAGCCACCCTCGCGCTCGGCGAACTGGGGCGCGATCTCCGCGATCAGCTTGTGGACGATGTCCTTGTCGCGGATGACCTTCTGGATCTCACGGCGGTTGTGCAGGTTGGCCGGGGCCACCTTCGCGTTGCCGCGCTTGTCCGTCCGGTCGGCCTCCGGCGTGTCCTTCTCGTACTGCGCCTGCGCCGCCACCGCGTTCTTGGCCTTGGTGATCAGCTTCTCCGCGTAGGGGCGGAGCCGCTTCGCCTTGGCCTCGGTGGTCTTGATGCGGTTGTGCTCGAACAACTGCGTGGCGAGATTCGCCAGCAGCAACCGCTCGTGCGCAGGGGACCCGCCGAGCCGGGCACCCTTGGTTGGGGTGGGCATTCGTTGCTCCTCGTGTGGGAAGCAGGCTCACCGACGTCCACTCGGAACGTCAGAGCTGCTCCGTCTCTGCGTAGTCCTGGCCGTCGTCGTGGCCGCCATCGCCCGCGTCGGACCAGCCCTCGCTCGGGTAGTCGGACGCGGCCGCGGTCGGGTCGAACCCGGGCGGGCTGTCCTTGAGCGCGAGGCCGAGGCCGACGAGCTTCATCTTGACCTCGTCGATCGACTTCGCACCGAAGTTGCGGATGTCCAGCAGGTCCGCCTCGCTGCGGGAGACGAGCTCACCCACGGTGTGGATGCCCTCGCGCTTGAGGCAGTTGTACGAGCGGACGGTGAGGTCGAGGTCCTCGATCGGCATCGCGTAGGCGGCGATGGTGTCCGCCTCCTGCGGCGACGGGCCGATCTCGATGCCCTCGGCGTCCACGTTCAGCTCGCGGGCGAGCCCGAACAGCTCGACCAGCGTCTTGCCCGACGACGCGACGGCGTCGCGCGGCGTGATCGACGGCTTGGTCTCGACGTCCAGGATCAGCTTGTCGAAGTCGGTGCGCTGCTCGACACGGGTGGCCTCGACCTTGTAGGTCACCTTCAGCACGGGCGAGTAGATCGAGTCGACCGGGATCCGGCCGATCTCGGCGCCCGCCTGCTTGTTCTGCACGGCGGGGACGTAGCCGCGACCGCGCTCGACGACGAGCTCGATCTCCAGCTTGCCCTTACCGTTCAGGGTGGCGATGTGCAGGTCGGGGTTGTGCACCGTGACGCCGGCCGGGGGCACGATGTCGCCCGCGGTGACCTCACCGGGGCCCTGCTTGCGCAGGTACATGGTGACCGGCTCGTCCTCCTCGGAGCTGACGACCAGCTCCTTGAGGTTCAGGATGATGTCGGTGACGTCTTCCTTCACGCCCGGCACGGTGGTGAACTCGTGCAGCACGCCGTCGATGCGGATGCTGGTCACCGCGGCGCCCGGGATGGACGACAGCAGCGTCCGGCGAAGCGAGTTGCCCAGCGTGTAACCGAAGCCGGGCTCGAGGGGCTCGATGACGAACCGCGAGCGGGTCTCGTTGACGGCGTCCTCGGTCAGCGTTGGGCGCTGAGAAATGAGCACAGTTTCTTCCTTCGGGTCCTGCGGCGACCGCTATTTGACGCCGCGGGTGGTCCGGCCTGGGTGTCCGCAATGGACACCCAGGCCGGTTTACTCACTTGGAGTAGTACTCGACGATCAGCTGTTCCTGGACCGGAACATCGATCTGCGCACGCTCGGGCTTCTGGTGCACGAGGATCCGCAGGGTCGACGGAACGACCTGCAGCCAGCCCGGCACCGGGCGGTCGCCGACGCTCTCCTTGGCGACCACGAACGGCAGCGTGTTCATCGACTTCGGCTTGACGTCGATGATGTCGTACTGCGACACCTGGTAGCTCGGGATGTTGACCTTGTGGCCGTTCACGATGAAGTGACCGTGGCTGACCAGCTGGCGCGCCTGGCGCCGGGTGCGGGCCAGACCAGCGCGGTAGACCACGTTGTCCAGGCGGCACTCGAGCAGGCGGAGCAGGACCTCACCGGTCTTGCCCTGCTGGCGCGCGGCCTCCTGGTAGTACTTGCGGAACTGGCGCTCGAGCACGCCGTAGGTGTAGCGAGCCTTCTGCTTCTCCTGAAGCTGAAGCAGGTACTCGCTCTCCTTGATCCGGCCGCGGCCGTGCTGGCCGGGCGGGTACGGACGGCGCTCGAAGGCCTGGTCGCCGCCGACGAGGTCGACCTTGAGGCGACGCGAGATGCGCGTCGCGGGGCCGGTGTAACGAGCCATCTGTTCTTACTCCTCCCCGTTCCTCAGACCCGGCGCCGCTTGGGCGGGCGGCAGCCGTTGTGAGGCTGCGGGGTCACGTCCTGGATGGTGCCGACCTCGAGGCCGGCGGCCGACAGCGAGCGGATCGCGGTCTCCCGGCCGGAGCCGGGGCCCTTCACGAACACGTCGACCTTCTTCATGCCGTGCTCCGCGGCCTTGCGGGCCGCGCTCTCGGCGGCCATCTGCGCGGCGAACGGGGTCGACTTGCGCGAGCCCTTGAACCCGACGTGGCCGGAGGAGGCCCAGGCGATCACCGCACCCGTGGGGTCGGTGATCGACACGATCGTGTTGTTGAAGGTGCTCTTGATGTGCGCGTGACCGTGCGCGATGTTCTTCTTTTCCTTGCGCCGGACCTTCTTGACTCCGGCGCCGGTGCGTGACTTCGGGGGCATGTCTTCGGGTGTCTCCTACTTCGACCGAGAGTGGGCTTCGGCATTGGCAGCTTCAGCTGCAGCGGCACGCCGGATGACCGTCCCGGCGTCGGTGTAGAGGTCGCGCAGGGCCTGCGGACGAGAAACCCTGGAGGCGACGGGCATGGCCACGAAGGACCGCCCACGCCGTCGCTGAGTAGTGACGGCAACCACCGTTCCGCAGCTCTTGCTCACTTCTTGCCGGCCTTCTTCTTGCCGGCGACCGTCTTCTTCGGACCCTTGCGGGTGCGCGCGTTGGTCTTGGTGCGCTGACCGCGCACCGGCAGACCACGACGCCAGCGCAGGCCCTCGTAGCAGCCGATCTCGATCTTGCGGCGGATGTCGGCCTGCACCTCGCGGCGCAGGTCACCCTCGATCTTGAAGTGTTCCTCGATGTAGTCACGCAGCTTGGTCAGGTCGTCGTCCGTGAGGTCCTTGACCCGGACGTCGGCGCTGATCGAAGTGGCGTTGATGATTTCCTTCGACCGGGTACGCCCGATGCCGAAGATGTAGGTCAACGCGATCTCCAGCCGCTTTTCGCGGGGGAGGTCGACGCCTACGAGTCGTGCCATGTCGGCGTTGTCTCCTCAAAGTTGTCCCCAGGTCTGCTCCCCGTCCGCCCCGAGCCGACTCTGATGTCTCGGGACCCGGCCTGGAGTCCGGGCGCGAACCGGGCCCCAGTGGCCCGGCAGGTACGGGAAGTGCTTCTTTTGTTGCTGGCGTCGCCGGCGACGAGCGCGGTGATCAGATCAGCCCTGGCGCTGCTTGTGGCGCAGGTTCTCGCAGATCACCATGACCCGCCCGTGACGGCGGATCACCTTGCACTTGTCGCAGATCTTCTTGACGCTCGGCTTGACCTTCACGTCTCTCCTCATTGCCGACCCGGGGTGGGCCGGATTCGGTCACTTGTAGCGGTAGACGATGCGGCCGCGGGTCAGGTCGTACGGCGACAACTCCACGACCACCCGATCCTCAGGCAGGATGCGGATGTAGTGCTGACGCATCTTGCCGCTGATGTGGGCGAGTACCTTGTGCCCGTTCTCCAACTCGACGCGGAACATCGCGTTGGGGAGCGGCTCGACCACGCGACCTTCGACCTCGATTGCCCCGTCTTTCTTGCCCATGTCCTCCGCGTTTCGTGACAGTGTTGCTTTGCAGTTGTTGCTCTAGGATTCGAGCAGGCCCGCCGCGACACGTGCGCCGATGAAACAGACGTAGAGCACAGCGGAACGAGCGCAGACGTCTGCGCCACTGGTCAAGTGTACGCGCCCCCGCGCCCGGGCGTTTCGGGGGGTCAACCCCGGCGTCAACCCCTCGGGTCAACCACCAGCGGCGAAGAAGTGCCAGCCGACCCACCACCAGGCCAGGACCAGCAGGACCTGCACCGATCGGCGCCCCAGGGCCGCCCGGACCAGCTGGCCGATGGTCGGCAGCTTCGACGACCGCCGGTGGGCGAGCAGCGCCATGAGCACCAGCGCCAAGCCCAGGGCCGCGAAGACCGAGACGGTGACGACGTGGCTGAGGTGGCCGTTCATGTGCGGCGGCCCCGGATGAGCCGGAACAAGGCGATCCCCAGGGCCAGCCAGACGCCGACCAGCACGCTGCGCAGGCTCGCCGTGGCGAACAGCGGGTCGAGGACCACCGAGAGCGTGGGGTGCTCGTAGGTGCCCACCGCCGGGTCGGACTGGAACAGGAACGAGGTCAGCTCCCACAGGCAGACCAGCACACCGACGACCGCCCACAGCCAGGCACGGTCCGGCAGCGTGCGGGAGACGTCCGGCACCCGCCACGCGAACGGCATGACCATCAAGCCTGGCACGGCCACGGCCAGCTGGACCGGCAGCGTGTTCGGGGTCCAGTGCCCGACGACCCAGCCGTAGAGCGCGCACCCCAGCACGACGCCGACCACGGCGTAGGTGTTGGCGCGGGTGGTGGGTGGTGCCGCGACCGGCATGGCCCGGTGGCGGGTCACGACGAGCCCGACGGCGAGCAGCAGGAAGACCACGCCGTCGACCGCCGCCCCGCGGAACAGGTGGAAGCAGCCCGCGATGACGATGATCAGGAACGCCGGCTGGCGCCAGAGCGCGGGCTCGGCGCTCCTGGCGACCGGCTGGGTGACCCTGCTGAGCTGCTCGCTCACGGGTCCATGATCCCACCGGTCAACCGGTGGCCGACAGGGTCGGCGCTACTCGCCTTCGGGCGCGGTGAGCACCCAGGGACCGTCCTCGGTCACGGCCACCGAGTGCTCCCAGTGCGCGGCCCGCGAACCGTCGCCGGTGACGACCGTCCAGCCGTCCTCGAGCTCGACCGTGTCCTCGGTACCGCGGGTGAGCATCGGCTCGATCGCGATGGCCATGCCGACCTTCAGCCGCGGGCCCTTGCCCGGCTTGCCGTAGTTGGGCAGGAACGGCTCCATGTGCATCTTGGTGCCGATGCCGTGGCCGCCGTACTCGCGGACGATGCCGTAGGTCGTGCCGTGGGCCTTCTCCGACGCGTGCACGGACAACTCGATCGCGTGCGAGATGTCGGTGAGGCGGGCCCCCGGGCGCACGGCCTCGATGCCCGCGAGCATGGCCGCCCGCGTGGCCTCCGACAGCTTGACGTCGGCCTCGGGGACCGTGCCGACCGCGAGCGTGACCGCTGAGTCGCCGTGCCAGCCGTCGAGGATGGCACCGCAGTCCACGGAGATCAGGTCGGCCTCGGCCAGCACCTGGTTCGCGCTGGGGATCCCGTGCACGATCTGGTCGTTCACCGACGCGCAGATGCTCGCCGGGAAGCCGTTGTAGCCCTTGAATGACGGGATCGCGCCCGCGTCCCGGATCACCTGCTCGGCGATCTCGTCGAGCTCCTGGGTGCTGACGCCGGGCTTCACCGCCTCGCGGACCGCGGCCAGCGCGTTGGCGACAACGACACCGGCGGCCCGCATGGCGGTGAGCTCGCCCTGGGTCTTGACCTCGATCATGCGTGCCCGCATCCGGGCGATACCGAGTTGGAGCGCATTGTTCACGCCCGGGCACGCAGCGAGGACAGCACCCGCTCGGTGATCTCGTCGACCTTGCCGACCGCGTCCACCGTGACCAGCAGGTCCTGGTAGTACGCGAGCAGCGGTGCGGTCTCGTCGCGGTAGACGTGCTGGCGGTGCCGGATCACGTCCTCGGTGTCGTCGGCGCGGCCGCGGGCGAGCAGGCGCTCGACCACGACGTCCTCGTCCACCCGGAACTCCACGACCGCGTCGAGCCTGGTGTCGGCCTCGGCCAGCATGTCGCCCAGCACGTCGGCCTGGCCCACGTTGCGCGGGAAGCCGTCGAGCAGGAAGCCGTCGGCCGCGTCGGACTCGGCCAGTCGCTCGCGGACCATCTCGTTGGTCACCGAGTCGGGGACGAGCTTGCCCTCGTCGAGGTAGCGCTTGACGTCCAGCCCGAGTGGGGTCTCCTGCGCGATGTGCGCGCGGAAGAGGTCCCCGGTCGAGATGTGCGGGACGCCGAGCTGCTTGCTCAGGGCTGCGGCCTGGGTGCCCTTGCCCGCGCCGGGCGGGCCGACGAGAACAACACGCGTCACCTGAGGAATCCTTCGTAGTTTCGCTGCATCAGCTGGCTCTCGATCTGCTTCACGGTGTCAAGACCGACGCCAACCATGATCAGCACCGCCGTGCCACCGAACGGGAAGTTCTGATTCTGACCAGATCCCGTCAGCGACAGGAAGAAGTTCGGGAGAATCGCCACAATGCCCAGGTAGATCGAGCCGGGCAGGGTGATCCGGCTCAGCACGTGGCTGAGGTACTCGGACGTGGGCCTGCCAGGCCGGATACCGGGGATGAAGCCACCGAACTTCTTCATCTCGTCGGCACGCTCGTTCACGTTGAACGTGATCGTGATGTAGAAGTACGTGAAGAAGATGATCAAGGCGAAGTACGCGAGGATGTGGACCGGGTTGCCCTGGTCGACCAGGTACGTCGCGATGAAGCGTTGCCAGCCTGCGGAGCCGTTGCCCACCAACCGCGAGATCAGGTCGGGCAGGTAGAGCAGCGACGAGGCGAAGATGACCGGGATGACGCCGGCCTGGTTCACCTTGAGCGGCAGGTAGGTCGAGGTGCCGCCGTACATGCGGCGGCCGATCATGCGCTTGGCGTACTGCACCGGGATCCGGCGCTGGCCCTGCTCCACGAAGATGACGCTGGCGATGATCACCAGGCCGACCACGCAGATGACACCGAACACGACGCCACCGTGGCTGCTGAGGATGTTGCCACCCTCGGCCGGGATGCGTGCGGCGATGTTGACGAAGATCAGCAGGGACATGCCGTTGCCGATGCCGCGCTCGGTGATGAGCTCACCGAGCCACATGATCAGCGAGGTGCCCGCGGTCATCACGATGACCACGATGGCGAGGGTCCAGACGGTGCTGTCCGGGATGACCTTCTCCGCGCAGTTGCCGAAGAGCTGCCCGCGGTCGGCCATGGCCACGATGCCGGTCGCCTGCAGGATCGCCAGCGCCACCGTGAGGTAGCGGGTGTACTGCGTCAGCTTGTTCTGACCGGACTGGCCTTCCTTCTTCAGCTGCTCGAAGCGCGGGATGACCACCGTCAGCAACTGGATGATGATGCTCGCGGTGATGTAGGGCATGATCCCGAGCGCGAACACCGAGAGCTTCAGCAGCGCACCGCCGCTGAACAGGCTCAGGAGCTGGTAGACGCCCTGGTTCTCGAAGTCGGCGACACACTTCTGCACGTTCGGGTACGACACGCCGGGCGACGGCAGGGTGGCGCCGATCCGGTAGGCGATGACGATGCCGAGCGTGAAAAGGATCTTGCGGCGCAGGTCCGGCGTCGCGAGAGCCGAGCGGAAAGCGCTGAGCACGCAAGGACCTCCTCGGCGTCACCGGCACTCGCACCGGTGAACGGCTGGGCCGGCGGGTAACCGGCAGGGAACACACACCTGGATCGCCGTGCAACGACAAGCCAGGAACGCCTCGGGCAGCGTTGAGCCCGAAGCGTGCTCACGACTCTAACAGCACACCCATACGGCTTCGGCACCCCGGTATGGCGGAAGACATGGCGGGATTGACAGGGAACCTTTTGGTTGCCAATCTGGTCTCGTGCCCGACGACCTGGACGCCGTGTTCAAAGCGCTCGCCGACGCCACGCGCAGGCGGATCCTCGACCGGTTGCGCGAGGAAGGCGGCCAGACGCTGGTGCGCCTGTGCGCGGGCACGGGCATGAGCAGGCAGGCCGTGGCCAAGCACCTCGCCGTGCTGCAGGGCGCCGGACTGGTAACCGTTGTGCCCCAAGGTCGCGAGCACCGGCACTACCTGAACCCCGTGCCCATCAACGAGATCCAGGAACGCTGGATCGTCCACTACGAGCGCGACCGGCTCGAGGCGCTGGCCCTGCTCAAGAAAGCCTTGGAGGACAAGCCATGACGGACACGTTCGTCTACGTCACCTACATCGAGACGACGCCGGAGAAGCTGTGGGCGGCGCTCACCACGCCCGAGTTCACCACCCGCTACTGGAACGGCAGGCGGATCACGTCGGACTGGGCCACCGGCTCGCCGGTGCGCTTCGAGCACGACTACGACGAGGGCGGCGAAGACTGGGGCCGGGTGCTCGCCGCGGACGAGCCGCGGCGGCTGAGCTACGGGCGCCCGGAGTCGGCCGTGACGTTCGAACTGACCGCGCAGGGCGACGTCGTGCGCCTGACGGTGACGCACACCGGCGCCGGCGAGGGGGCGAGCTCGGGCTGGTACTTCATCCTGGCCAACCTGAAGACGTTGCTGGAGACGGGTTCGCCGCTGCCCATGCCGGAGAAGGTGCTCGCCGCCTACCGGTGAGGGCCTTCAGGCCTCGACGGTGAAGATCACCGCGCGGCCGTTGCCCGCCGCGCGGGTGAAGAAGTCGCGGACCTCGGTGAAGTTCGACCACGTGTAGGCGAAGTCCTCGTCGTCACGAGCGCCGTCGTAGTCCTCGGGGTCGAGGGCGAAGAACCGCTCGCGCAGCCAGTCCTCGGCCACCGGCCCGAGCGCGACGGCGACGTCCTTGACCTGCTCGGGGGTCAGGTGGCTGACGAAGTAGTCGTCCCCCGCGTCGAGCGGCTCGCCACCGAGCACGGTGTGGGACAAGGGGTACTCGCCCGCGTCGAGGGTGAGCGTGCCGTCGGACAGGCACCGGTGGATGGCGTCCCAGGCCTTGTCCGTGGACAGGTGCTCGGCGTCGTCCGCGGACTCCTCGATGGCGCCGACGAGGTCCATGAGCGCGGCCGGGTCGTCGGCCTCGAGCAGGGCCGTGGCCTGCTCGGCCGTGAGAGCGAAGTGAACGCCGATGCCACCCACGTGCGGTCCTCTCTGCCGATCGGTGCGGCAAGGATAGGGACCACCCCCGACAACCCATCCAGATAGCACCGGGACGCCGACAGCGGCTCGCCGGCAGCCGTGACGGGCTGCGGCGTTGACGGGCGCGTGAAGCTGGGAGCAAGGGCGAGATCGCGCCGTTGGCTTGTGGGGGCGTTGTCGGCGAGTTGTGCGCGGCAGCGGGCTTGTGCCGACACGGCAAGGGCCGGGACGCGGTCAGCGTCCCGGCCCTTGCCGTGTGCGTTTGTTCAGACGGTGGTGGCGGTGCCACCGGCGGCGGTGAGCTTCTCCACCGCGCTGCCCGAGAACTTGTCCGCGGTGACGTCCAGCTTGACGCCGTTGACGTCACCGTTGCCGAGGACCTTCACCAGCGAGCCCTTGCGGACCAGGCCGGCGTGCACCAGGTCCGCGATGCCGACCGTGCCGCCGTCCGGGAAGGACTGCGCCACGTCGCCCACGTTCACGACCTGGTACTCGGTGCGGAAGCGGTTCTTGAAGCCACGCAGCTTCGGCAGCCGCATGTGGATGGGCATCTGGCCACCTTCGAAGGCAGCCGGCACGCCCTTGCGGGCGCGGGTGCCCTTGGTGCCACGGCCCGCCGTCTTGCCCTTGGAGCCCTCACCGCGACCCACGCGGGTCTTCGCGGTCTTGGCGCCGGGGGCCGGACGCAGGTGGTGAACCTTGATGGTCATCAGTCGACCTCCTCCACAGTCACCAGGTGGCGAACCGTGTGGATCAGGCCACGCACCTGGGGAGTGTCCTCGCGCACCGTCGACTGCCGGATCTTGCGCAGTCCGAGGGTGCGCAGCGACTCACGGTGGTTGCGCTTGGTACCGATGGTGCTCTTGACCTGGGTGACCTTGAGCTGTGCCACGACGATCACGCTCCCTTGGCAGCCTGTGCCCGCGCGCGGAGCATGCCTGCCGGGGCAACGTCCTCCAGCGGCAGGCCACGGCGGGCCGCCACCTCCTCGGGACGCTGCAGACCCTTCAGCGCAGCCACCGTCGCGTGCACGATGTTGATGGCGTTGTCACTGCCGAGCGACTTGGACAGCACGTCGTGCACGCCCGCGCACTCCAGCACGGCACGCACCGGGCCACCGGCGATCACACCGGTACCGGCGGACGCCGGGCGCAGCAGCACGACGCCGGCCGCCTCCTCACCCTGGATCGGGTGCGGGATGGTGCCGCCGATCCGCGGGACGCGGAAGAAGCTCTTCTTGGCCTCCTCGACGCCCTTCGCGATCGCGGCGGGCACCTCCTTGGCCTTGCCGTAGCCGACGCCGACCATGCCGTCGCCGTCACCGACGACCACGAGGGCGGTGAAGCTGAAGCGACGACCACCCTTCACGACCTTGGCGACGCGGTTGATGGCAACAACGCGCTCGAGGTGCGGGGTCTTGTCCTGGGCCGCCCCGCCACGGCCACCGTCGCGACGGTCCCGGCCGCCACCACGGCGGTCACCGCGGTTGTCGCGGTCACCACCCTGGCCGCCGCCCTGGTTGCCGCCGCCGAATTGCCGCGTACGTCCCGGCATCAGGCGATCCTTCCCTCATTGTCGATCATCATCAGAACTCCAGCCCGGCTTCCCGGGCGGCGTCGGCCAGCGCCGCGATGCGGCCGTGGTAGTCGTGACCACCGCGGTCGAACACGACCTTGCTGACACCGGCGTCCTTGGCCCGTGCGGCCAGCAGCTCGCCGACCTTCGCGGCCTTGGCCTTCTTGTCGCCGTCGACCGCCCGGACGTCCGCCTCCAGGCTGGAGGCCGAAGCCAGCGTGTGCCCGGCGAGGTCGTCGACCAGCTGCGCCACGATGTGCCGCGACGAGCGGTTGACCACAAGGCGCGGACGCTCGGGGGCGCCGCTGATCTTCTTGCGGAGCCGGAAGTGCCTGCGCGCCTTGGAGATCCGGCGCCGGGTGGAGATGTCCTTGCCGACGGGCTTGCGCTTTGTCTGCGTCTCGCTCATGTCACTTACCCGTCTTTCCGACCTTGCGGCGGATCTTCTCACCCTCGTACCGCACGCCCTTGCCCTTGTACGGGTCGGGCTTGCGCAGCTTGCGGATGTTCGCGGCGACCTCGCCGACCTGCTGCTTGTCGATGCCCGCCACGGAGAACCGGGTCGGGGTCTCGACGGTGAAGGTGATGCCCTCCGGGGCGGACACCTTCACGGGGTGGCTGTAGCCCAGGGAGAACTCGAGGTCCGAGCCCTTGAGCTGGACGCGGTAACCGACGCCGTGGATCTCGAGCTTCTTGGTGTAGCCGTCGGTGACCCCGACGACGAGGTTGTTCACCAGCGTCCGGGTCAGCCCGTGCAGCGCGCGGTTGCGCCGCTCGTCGTCGGGCCGCTTCACCGCGAGCGTGCCGTCCTCGGCGCGCTCGACGATGATCGGCTCCGCCACCGTCAGCGAGAGGGTCCCCTTGGGGCCCTTCACGTTCACGTTCTGGCCATCGATCGCCACGTCGACCCCGGAGGGGACGGTGATCGGCAGCTTTCCGATGCGCGACATGCGTTTGCCCTCCTTCCGTTACCAGACGTAGGCGAGGACTTCCCCGCCCACACCCTGCTTGGTCGCCTGCCGGTCGGTGAGCAGCCCGCCGGAGGTGGAGATGATCGCGATGCCGAGGCCACCGAGCACCTTGGGCAGCGCGGTGGACTTGGCGTAGACCCGCAGGCCCGGCTTGGAAACCCGGCGCAGACCCGCGATGCTGCGCTCGCGGTTCGGGCCGAACTTCAGCTCCACGACCAGGTTCTTGCCCTTCTCGCCAGGCTCATCGCGGTAGCCGGTGATGTAACCCTCGCGCTTGAGGATCTCGGCGATGTTCGCCTTGAGCTTGGAGTGGGGCAGCACCACCGTGTCGTGGTACGCCGAGTTGGCGTTGCGCAGACGGGTCAGGAAGTCTGCGATCGGGTCGGTCATCGTCATGGGTGACCTGTCAACCTTTCCGCCGTGGTTCCCTGCGCTGCAGGGCCTGCGACGACTAAATGGAAGAGCTCGACGCTCTTACCAGCTGGACTTGCTCACGCCGGGCAGCTCGCCGCGGTGCGCCATCTCACGCAGGCACACGCGGCAGAGGCCGAACTTGCGGAACACCGAGTGCGGCCGGCCACAGCGCTGGCAGCGGGTGTAGCCACGAACCTTGAACTTCGGCTTCTGCGCGGCCTTGTGGACCAATGCCTTCTTGGCCATGGATCAGTTCTCCTTGAACGGGAAGCCGAGCTGCTTGAGCAGCGCGCGCCCCTCGTCGTCGGTGGTCGCGGTGGTCACCACGGTGATGTCCATGCCGCGCTGCCGGTCGATGCTGTCGGGGTCGATCTCGTGGAACATCGACTGCTCGTTGAGACCGAACGTGTAGTTGCCGTTGCCGTCGAACTGCTTGGCCGACAGGCCGCGGAAGTCGCGGATACGGGGCAGTGCGATGGTCAGCAGACGGTCGAGGAACTCCCACATGCGGTCGCCGCGCAGGGTCACCCGCGCGCCGATCGGCATGCCCTCGCGCAGCTTGAACTGCGCGATGGACTTGCGGGCCTTGCGCACCTCCGGCCGCTGGCCGGTGATGGTGGCGAGGTCGCGGATGGCGCCTTCGATCAGCTTGCCGTCGCGGGCGGCGTCACCGACACCCATGTTCACGACGACCTTCACCACACCCGGAACCTGCATCGGGTTGGCGAACTTGAACTGCTCCTGCAGCGCCGCGACGATTTCCTCGCGGTAGCGGGTCTTCAGGCGGGGGGCGATCTTCTCAGCAGTGGTCATGATCAGATCTCCTTCCCTTCACCCTTGCCGCGGGCAACGCGCACCTTGCGACCGTCCTTGTCGGTGTCGTAACCGACGCGCACCGGCTTGTTGCCCGGGCCGACCACCATCACGTTGCTCACGTGGATGGGGGCTTCCTGGGTCACGATGCCGCCGGTCTGCGCGCCGCGGCCACTCGCCTGCTGGATGCGGGTGTGCTTCTTGATCCGGTTCACACCCTCGACGAGGACCTTGTTCTTCTCCGGGTAGGCCTGGATGACCTTGCCCTTGGCGCCCTTGTCCTTGCCGGCGATGACGACGACCGTGTCGCCCTTCTTCACCTTCATGTTCAGAGCACCTCCGGGGCCAGCGAGATGATCCGCATGAACTTCTTGTCGCGAAGCTCGCGGCCCACCGGGCCGAAGATGCGGGTACCACGCGGGTCGTTGTCGTTCTTGATGAGCACCGCGGCGTTCTCGTCGAACCGGATGTACGAACCGTCCGGGCGGCGCTTCTCCTTGGCGGTGCGGACGATGACGGCCTTGACGACGTCACCCTTCTTCACACCGGCACCGGGGATCGCGTCCTTGACGGTGGCGACGATGATGTCGCCGATGCCCGCGTAGCGCCGCGAGGAACCGCCGAGCACGCGGATGCAGAGGATTTCCTTCGCACCCGTGTTGTCGGCGACTCGCAGCCGCGACTCCTGCTGGATCACTGCTTACTCCTGACCATTCCTGGCCCGCCAGATTTCCGACCTGACGGGCTCGGTCGCATTCGTTGGTATTACTTGGCCTTCTCGAGGATCTCGACGAGGCGCCACCGCTTGGTGGCCGACAGCGGACGGGTTTCCATGATCTGGACCCGGTCGCCGATGCCCGCGGTGTTCTCCTCGTCGTGCACCTTCACCTTGGTGGTGGAGCGCAGGACCTTGCCGTAGAGGGCGTGCTTCTTGCGGTCCTCGAGCTGGACCACGATCGTCTTCGCCATCTTGTCCGACACGACCAGGCCCTCGCGGACCTTGCGGCGGTTGCGCGCCGGCGTGGTGGACGCGGAGTTTTCGGTGTTGTCACTCATGCGGCACCCTCGTCAGTTGCCTCGTCCGGGGACACCGAAAGGCCGAGCTCGCGCTCGCGCATCACGGTGTAGATCCGCGCGATGTCGTGCTTGACGGTGCGCAGCCTGCGGTTGTTGTCCAGCTGGCCCGTGGCCATCTGGAACCGAAGGTTGAACAGCTCTTCCTTCGATTCCCGAAGCCGAAGAACCAGCTCTTCGTCGTTGAGCTCACGCAGCTCGGAAGCGGCGATCGCCATCAGAAGTCACCACCCTCACGCGTGATGATGCGGCACTTCATGGGCAGCTTGTGGATCGCCCTGGTGAGCGCCTCGCGGGCGACGGTCTCGTTCGGGAAGCTCATCTCGAACAGGACGCGGCCCGGCTTGACGTTGGCCACCCAGTACTCCGGCGAACCCTTACCGGAACCCATGCGGGTCTCGGCGGGCTTCTTGGTCAGCGGCCGGTCGGGGAAGATGTTGATCCACACCTTGCCGCCACGACGGATGTGCCGGTTGATGGCGATACGAGCCGACTCGATCTGCCGGTTGGTCACGTAAGCGGGTTCGAGCGCCTGGATGCCGAACTCGCCGAAGGTGACCTTCGTGCCGCCCTTGGCAGCACCGGTCCGCTTCGGGTGGTGCTGCTTGCGGTGCTTGACCTTGCGTGGGATCAGCACGCGTCAGCCCTCCCCGTTGCTTGCGGCCGGGGTTTCCGCGGCGGGAGCAGCCGGGGCCTGCTGGGCCTCGGCGGCCGCGCGGCCGGCCTCGGTGCTGGTGGCCGTGGTGCCGGAGGAGCCGGAACGCCGCGCCCGGTTCGGACGCTCGCGCCGCGGTGCACGCTCCTGCGATGCGGCCTGGTTGGTGTCGACCTGGCGTCGGCCACCGACCACGTCACCCTTGTAGATCCACACCTTCACGCCGATACGGCCGAACGTGGTGCGGGCCTCGAAGAAGCCGTAGTCGATGTCGGCGCGCAGCGTGTGCAGCGGAACCCGACCCTCGCGGTAGTGCTCGGAGCGGGACATCTCGGCGCCGCCGAGGCGGCCACCGCACTGCACGCGGATGCCCTTGACCTGCGGCGAGCGCATGGAGGCCTGCATGGCCTTGCGCATCGCGCGCCGGAAGGACACGCGGTTGGACAGCTGCTCCGCGACGCTCTGCGCGACGAGCTGGGCGTCGGCCTCGGGGTTCTTCACCTCGAGGATGTTCAGCTGAACCTGCTTCTTGGTCAGCTTCTCCAGCTCACCGCGGATGCGGTCGGCCTCGGCGCCGCGGCGGCCGATGACGATGCCGGGCCGCGCCGTGTGGATGTCCACGCGGACGCGGTCACGGGTGCGCTCGATCTCGACCTTGCTGATGCCCGCGCGCTCCATGCCCTTGGACAGCAGCCGTCGGATCTTCACGTCCTCGGCGACGTACTCGGCGTACTGCTTGTCGGCGTACCAGCGGGACTTCCAGTCCGTGGTGATCCCGAGCCGGAAGCCGTGCGGGTTGATCTTCTGCCCCATCAGCGGGCTCCCTTCGTGTTGGTCTTGCGGGCCGGACGCTGCGGTTGCGCCTTGGGCCGCGACTCGACCTCCACGGTGATGTGGCTGGTGCGCTTGTTGATCCGGTACGCCCGGCCCTGCGCACGCGGCCGGAACCGCTTGAGCGTCGGGCCCTCGTCCACGTACGCCTTGGAGATCCAGAGGGTCTCCGGGTCGAGGTCGAGGTTGTTCTCGGCGTTGGCCATGGCACTGGCGAGAACCTTCGCCACCGGCTCGCTCGCGGCCTGGGGCGCGAACTTCAGCACCGAGAGGGCTTCGCTCGCGTTGCGCCCCCGGATCAGGTCGACGACACGGCGCGCCTTCATCGGGGTGGTACGCACGAAGCGAGCCCGAGCCACGGCGCGCGGGAACTCGTCCTGCGCCTGGGCTTCGTTACTCATCTATCTGCTTCCCTTGCTTCTAGCGTCGCCGCGACTTGCGGTCGTCCTTGATGTGGCCCTTGAAGGTGCGGGTCGGGGCGAATTCGCCCAGCTTGTGCCCGACCATGGCCTCCGAGATGAACACGGGGACGTGCTTGCGCCCGTCGTGCACCGCGATCGTGTGGCCCAGCATGTCCGGGATGATCGTGGACCTGCGGGACCAGGTCTTGATCACGGTCTTCTTGCCGGACTCGTTGAGCGCGTCCACCTTCTTGAGCAGGTGGTCGTCAACGAACGGGCCCTTTTTGAGGCTACGTGGCATGTCGTGTCACTCCCTTCCTGCTCAGCGCTTCTTGCCGGTGCGGCGACGGCGGACGATGAGCCGGTCGCTCGCCTTGCGGGTACGGGTGCGGCCTTCGGGCTTGCCCGCCGGGTTCACCGGGTGGCGACCACCGGAGGTCTTGCCCTCACCACCACCGTGCGGGTGGTCGACCGGGTTCATGGCGACACCGCGGACGGTGGGGCGCTTGCCCTTCCACCGCATGCGGCCGGCCTTGCCCCAGTTGATGTTGGCGTGCTCGGAGTTGCCCACCTCGCCGACGGTGGCGCGGCAGCGCACGTCGACGTTGCGGATCTCGCCGGACGGCATGCGCAGCTGCGCGTAAGGACCGTCCTTGGCGACCAGCTGCACGCTGGCACCGGCCGAGCGGGCGATCTTGGCCCCGCCACCGGGGCGCAGCTCGATCGCGTGGATCACCGTGCCGACCGGGATGTTGCGCATCGGCAGGTTGTTGCCCGGCTTGATGTCCGCGCGCGGCCCGTTCTCGATGCGGTCGCCCTGCTTGAGCTTGTTCGGCGCGATGATGTAGCGCTTCTCGCCGTCGGCGTAGTGCAGCAGCGCGATCCGAGCCGTGCGGTTCGGGTCGTACTCGATGTGCGCGACCTTGGCCGGCACACCGTCCTTGTCGTTGCGCCGGAAGTCGATCAGCCGGTACGCGCGCTTGTGACCGCCACCCTTGTGCCGGGTGGTGATCTTGCCGTGCACGTTGCGCCCGCCCTTGCCGTGCAGCGGACGGATCAGCGACTTCTCCGGCGTGGTCCGGGTGATCTCGGCGAAGTCCGACACGCTCGAACCGCGACGGCCCGGGGTGGTCGGCTTGTACTTGCGAATGCCCATTGTCTCTTCAGTCCCTTACGCGCCAGGTCCGCCGAAGATCTCGATCGGCTTGCTGTCGGAGGACAGCGTCACGATCGCCCGCTTGGTGTCCTTGCGCTTGCCGTACCCGTAGCGGGTGCGCTTGCGCTTGCCCTGGCGGTTGATCGTGTTGACGTTGACCACCTTCACGCCGAAGACCTTCTCCACCGCGATCTTGATGGCGGTCTTGTTGGCGTCGGGGTGCACCACGAAGGTGTACTTGTTGTCCTCGAGCAGCCCGTAGGACTTCTCGGAGATCACCGGCGCGAGCAGGATGTCGCGGGGGTCGGGGATCACTTGTCCTCATCCTTCCGCTGCGACGGGGGCAGCTGGAACCCAGCAGCCTCGGCGCTCTCGGTGTCGGCGAACCACACCTCGGCGACCGTGCGGTCGTAGAAGGCGCTGCCGGGCACGTGGTACAGCTTCGAGCTGGCGTTGCCCTTGATCGGGAAGCCCTCGGGCTGCGCGTCACCGGCGATCGGGGCGTGGCTGCCCGCGCCGTAGGGCTGGGTCACCTCGTCCGAGCTCGCCGTGGCCTTCGCGGAGCGACCCTTGGCGCCCGTGGCGACCGGGCCGGCGAGGAACGCGTCCAGCGCCAGCTTCGAGAACACCACGTCGTCGTTGACGAGCACGTCGTAGGTGTTGAGCTGGTCGGGCGCGATCACGTGCACGGACGGCAGGTTGCGCACCGACACCCAGTTGACGTCCTCGTCGCGGGTCAGCACGACCAGCACGCGGGTGCCCTTGACGAAGCCCTCGATGAGCTTGCGGGCGGCCTTGGTGGACGGGGTGTCACCGTCGATCAGGGAGGACACCACGTGCACCTGGCCGGCGCGGGCCCGGTCGGAGAGGGCACCGCGCAGGGCGGCGGCCTTCATCTTCTTGGGGGTCCGCTGGGTGTAGTCGCGCGGCTGGGGGCCGTGCACCACGCCACCGCCGGCGAACTGCGGCGCGCGGGTCGAGCCCTGACGGGCGCGGCCGGTGCCCTTCTGCCGGTACGGCTTCTTGCCACCGCCGCGGACCTCGCCGCGGGTCTTGGTGGCGTGCGTGCCCTGGCGGGCCGCGGCCTGCTGGGCCACGACCACCTGGTGCATCAGCGCGATGTTGGCCTGCACGTCGAAGACGTCGGCGGGCAGGTCGACGGAGCCGTCGGTCTTGCCTTCCGGGGTCATGATCTCAACGCTGGTCATGCGGTGGCACCGCCCTTCGCGGCGGTCCGGAGGAACACCAGACCACCCTTGGGACCGGGCACCGCGCCCTTGATCAGGATCAGGCCGGACTCGGAGTCCACCCGGTGCACGGTCAAGTTCTGCGTGGTCACCTTGACGTGGCCCATGCGGCCGGCCATGCGCAGGCCGCGGAACACTCGACCCGGGGTGGCGCAGCCGCCGATCGAACCCGGGGAGCGGTGCTTGCGCTGCACGCCGTGACCGGCGCCGAGGCCCTTGAAGCCGTGGCGCTTCATCACACCCGCGGTGCCCTTGCCCTTGCTGGTGCCGGTGACGTCGATGACGGCGCCGGCCTCGAACACCTCAGCGGTGATCTCCTGGCCCAGCTCGTAGCTGTCGGCATCGGTCGTGCGCAGCTCGATCAGGTAGCGACGCGGGGCGACGCCTGCCTTCTCGAAGTGGCCCGCCTCGGGCGAGCTCATCGCGTAGCGGCGCTTGGGCTCGTCCTGACCGGACTCCTTGCGCGCCTTGCGTGCCGCCGGGCTGTTGACCTTGCGCGGGTCGATTTCGCCGAACGCCAACTGGACGGCCGTGTAGCCGTCGTTGTCCTTGGTGCGAATCTGGGTCACGACATTCGGCCCGGCCTGCACGACGGTCACCGGGACGACCCGGTTGTTCTCGTCGAAGACCTGGGTCATGCCGAGCTTGGTGCCCAGAATGCCCTTTACTTCCCTGTCAGACATGAGTCTCGGTTTCTCCGCCAGCCGTCATGGACATGAACTCGGTCCGTGTCCAACGCTTACTGGATGTTGACGTCGACGCTGGCCGGGAGGTCGATGCGCATGAGCGCGTCGACCGTCTTCGGCGTCGGGTCGAGGATGTCGATGAGCCGCTTGTGCGTGCGCATCTCGAAGTGCTCGCGCGAGTCCTTGTACTTGTGGGGCGAGCGAATGACGCAGTACACGTTCTTCTCGGTGGGCAACGGCACCGGCCCGACCACACGGGCGCCGGTCCGGGTCACCGTCTCGACGATCTTGCGCGCGGACGCGTCGATCGCCTCGTGGTCGTAGGCCTTGAGCCGAATGCGGATCTTCTGTCCCGCCATGGTGGCTGCCGTTTCCTTACCTCTAGTGCCGCTAGCTTGTGCCGCAGTGGGTTCACCGGGCCTGTGACCAGGGGCAGCGGAGCTGCTCCCGGTCCACGCGGTCGGGTGTGTCGCGACCGCTGCACATGCCGATCCCCAGCAACTTTGCTCTTGTCAAAGGGGGCTCTCGCGGCAGAGCGGCCGGACGAAACCGGCCGCCCTGCGACGAGCAACCCACTAAGGATGCCACACGAGGTGTTGGCACCCGAAATCGGGGGTGGCAGCAGTGCTGCCACCCCCGACGGGAACTACTTGATGATCTTCGTGACCCGGCCGGCGCCCACGGTGCGGCCACCCTCGCGGATGGCGAACCGCAGACCCTCGTCCATGGCGATGGGCTGGATCAGGTTGACCGTCATGCCGGTGTTGTCACCGGGCATGACCATCTCGGTGCCCTCGGGGAGGGTCACGACGCCGGTCACGTCCGTGGTGCGGAAGTAGAACTGCGGCCGGTAGTTGTTGAAGAACGGCGTGTGCCGGCCACCCTCGTCCTTGCTCAGGATGACGACCTGGGCCTCGAACTCGGTGTGCGGCGTGGTGGTGCCGGGCTTCACGACGACCTGGCCGCGCTCGACGTCCTCGCGCTTGATGCCACGCAGGAGCAGACCGACGTTGTCACCGGCCTGGCCCTGGTCGAGCAGCTTGCGGAACATCTCGACGCCGGTGACCGTCGTCTTCTGGGACTTCTCCTTGATCCCGACGATCTCGACCTCTTCGTTGACGTTCACGACGCCACGCTCGACGCGACCGGTCACCACGGTGCCGCGGCCGGTGATGGTGAAGACGTCCTCGACCGGCATGAGGAACGGCTTGTCCGTCTCACGCTGCGGCTCGGGGATGTTCTCGTCCACCGCGTCCATGAGCTCGATGAGCTTCGCGCCCCACTCGGCGTCGCCCTCGAGCGCCTTCAGCGCCGAGACGCGGACCACCGGCAGGTCGTCGCCCGGGAACTCGTACTCGGTCAGCAGCTCGCGGACCTCCAGCTCGACGAGCTCGAGGATCTCCTCGTCGTCCACCATGTCGGCCTTGTTCAGGGCCACCACGATGTACGGCACACCGACCTGGCGGGCGAGCAGCACGTGCTCCTTGGTCTGCGGCATCGGGCCGTCGGTCGCGGCCACCACCAGGATGGCGCCGTCCATCTGCGCCGCACCGGTGATCATGTTCTTGATGTAGTCCGCGTGACCGGGGCAGTCGACGTGCGCGTAGTGCCGCTTCTCGGTCTGGTACTCGATGTGCGCGATCGAGATGGTGATACCGCGCTGCTTCTCCTCCGGCGCCTTGTCGATCTCGTCGAACGGCGTGAAGGGGTTCAGGTCGGGGTACTTGTCGTGCAGAACCTTGGAGATCGCCGCGGTCAGCGTGGTCTTGCCATGGTCGATGTGACCGATGGTGCCGATGTTGACGTGCGGCTTCGTCCGCTCGAACTTCGCCTTCGCCACTGGATTGTCCTCCTGGACTTGGTACTTGGCGCCGAGCCGGTCGGTGAGGACCGGCCCGGCAACTCAATCAGGGTCAAATGTGCGGACCCCGGGGAGTCCCCCGGAGAGCCCGCACGCACTGTGCGGTGCTCCGGTGCGGGGTTACTCCCCCGTAGCCTTTGCGATGATCTCCTTGGCGACGTTCGCGGGAACCTCGGCGTAGGAGTCGAACACCATCGAGTAGTTCGCCCGCCCCTGCGTCTTGGAACGCAGGTCGCCGACGTACCCGAACATTTCCGACAGCGGCACCAGCGCCTTGACGACGCGTGCCCCGCTGCGCTCCTCCATGGCCTGGATCTGGCCACGGCGGGAGTTGAGGTCACCGATGACATCGCCCATGTAGTCCTCGGGCGTGGTCACCTCGACCGCCATCATCGGCTCCAGCAGTACCGGGCCGGCCTTCTTCGCGGCTTCCTTGAGCGCCATGGAACCGGCGATCTTGAACGCCATCTCGGAGGAGTCGACCTCGTGGTACGCACCGTCCAACAGGGTCAGCTTCAACCCGACGAGCGGGTAGCCGGCCAGCACGCCGTACTGCATGGCGTCCTGCGCGCCCGCGTCCACCGACGGGATGTACTCCCGCGGCACGCGGCCACCGGTGACCTTGTTGTCGAACTCGTAGAGCGCGCCGTCCGTGGTGGCCAGCGGCTCCAGCTTGATGATGACCTTCGCGAACTGGCCGGAGCCACCCGTCTGCTTCTTGTGGGTGTAGTCCAGCTTGTCCACCGTGCGGCGGATCGTCTCGCGGTAGGCCACCTGGGGCTTGCCGATGTTCGCCTCGACCTTGAACTCGCGGCGCATCCGGTCGACGAGGATGTCCAGGTGCAGCTCACCCATGCCGGCGATGATCGTCTGGCCGGTCTCCTGGTCCAGGTTGACCTTGAAGGTGGGGTCCTCCTCGGCCAGCTTCTGGATCGCGGTGGAGAGCTTCTCCTGGTCCGCCTTGGTCTTCGGCTCGATGGCCACCTGGATGACCGGGTCCGGGAACGTCATGGACTCGAGCACGATCGGGTTGGCCGGGTCGCACAAGGTGTCACCGGTCGTGGTGTCCTTCAGACCGATCACGGCGTAGATGTGACCGGCGAGGGCCTCGGTGACCGGGTTCTCCTTGTTGGCGTGCATCTGGAAGATCTTCCCGATGCGCTCCTTGCGGTCCTTGGTCGAGTTGATGACCTGGGCGCCGGTCTGCACCTTGCCCGAGTACACCCGGACGTAGGTGAGCTTGCCGAAGAACGGGTGCACGGCGATCTTGAACGCGAGCGCCGAGAACGGCTCCGACGTCTCCGGCTTGCGGAACGCCGGCGTCTCGCCGTCCTGCAGCACACCCTCGACGGGCGGCAGGTCCAGCGGCGACGGCAGGTAGTCGATCACCGCGTCCAGCATCGGCTGGACACCCTTGTTCTTGAACGCGGAGCCGCAGAGCACCGGGTAGGCCGAACCGTCCTTGACGATCTGGCGCACACCCGTCTTGATCTGCTCGACGGACAGCTCCTCGCCACCGAGGTAGAGCTCCATGAGCTCGTCGTCGGTCTCCGCGACGGCCTCGATGAGCTTCTCGCGGAACTCCGCGGCGCGCTCGGTGAGGTCGGCGGGGATCTCCTCGATGGTGTAGTCCTCGCCCTTCTGGACTTCACCGCGCCAGGTCAGCGCCCGCATGTTCACCAGGTCGACGACGCCGATGAAGTCGCTCTCGGACCCGATCGGCAGCTGCAGCGGCAACGGCTTCGCGCCAAGACGCTCGGAGATCGTCTTGATCGTGTAGTAGAAGTCGGCGCCGAGCTTGTCCATCTTGTTGACGAAGCAGATGCGCGGGACGTCGTACTTGGTGGCCTGCCGCCAGACCTGCTCGGACTGCGGCTCGACCCCCTCCTTGCCGTCGAAGACCGCGACCGCGCCGTCGAGCACCCGCAGGTTGCGCTCCACCTCGACCGTGAAGTCGACGTGGCCGGGCGTGTCGATCAGGTTGATCTGGTGGTCTTTCCAGTAGCAGGTCGTCGCGGCCGACGTGATGGTGATGCCGCGCTCCTGCTCCTGCTCCATCCAGTCCATCACGGCGGCGCCGTCGTGCACCTCGCCGATCTTGTAGCTGATCCCGGTGTAGAAGAGGATCCGCTCGGTCGTCGTGGTCTTGCCCGCGTCGATGTGGGCCATGATGCCGATGTTGCGGACCTTGGCCAGGTCGGTGAGCACGTCGAGTGCCACGGGTGTCTTCCCCTGTCTTGACTGCGGCTTTCACGCCCAGCTGACGCCGGCGGTCACCAGCGGTAGTGAGCGAAGGCCTTGTTCGATTCGGCCATCTTGTGGGTGTCCTCGCGACGCTTCACGCTGGCACCCAGGCCGTTGGAGGCGTCGAGGAGCTCGTTCATCAAGCGCTCGATCATCGTCTTCTCGCGGCGCTGCCGGGAGAAGGTGACCAGCCAGCGCAGGCCCAGCGTGGTGGAGCGGCCGGGCTTGACCTCGATCGGCACCTGGTAGGTGGCGCCACCGACACGGCGGCTCTTCACCTCGATGGTGGGCTTCACGTTGTCCAGCGCGCGCTTCAGCGTGACCACCGGGTCGGTGCCGGTCTTGTCGCGGGCACCCTCGAGGGCGCCGTAGACGATCCGCTCGGCGGTGGAGCGCTTGCCGTCCTTCAGCACCTTGTTGATCAGCTGGGTGACCAGCGGGGAGCTGTAGACGGGGTCGCTGATCAGCGGCCGCTTGGGGGCAGGACCCTTACGAGGCATCAGCCCTTCTCCTTCTTCGCGCCGTAGCGGCTACGCGCCTGCTTGCGGTTCTTCACGCCCTGGGTGTCCAGCGAGCCGCGGATGATCTTGTAGCGCACGCCAGGCAGGTCCTTCACACGGCCGCCGCGCACGAGCACCATCGAGTGCTCCTGCAGGTTGTGGCCCTCGCCCGGGATGTACGCCGTGACCTCGATACCGCTGGTCAGCTTGACGCGGGCAACCTTGCGCAGCGCCGAGTTCGGCTTCTTGGGGGTCGTCGTGTACACGCGGGTGCACACGCCGCGACGCTGGGGACTCCCCTTGAGCGCCGCGGTCTTGGTCTTGGCGACCTTGTCCTGGCGGCCCTTGCGGACCAGCTGCTGGATCGTGGGCATAGACCGGCTTTCTCTGCGTTCGCATCTTGGCTGTTCCCGGCGTTCTCCTGCGCGCCCCGCCCGTAACCCGAGGTCGGGCGTGTCGCCCGACTTCGACCCACACGGGATGGCAACATCCCAGCGAGGTTCGCAGAGGAACTCCCTCCGGCGCCGGCGCGACGTGCCGCCGTGAGGCGACCGGCTGCGCACAGGCACACGGATCGACCCGACATGGGTCGGGCACGAATAGCAACGATACCCGTCCCGTCAGACGGAGGTCAAAACGGGGTCGGATAACGCCCTATTCGACCGTCACGGTGACCGTGAAGCCGAGCACCGCGTGGCACTTGACGTGGCCGTCGCCCCCGCAGGCGGGCCTGCTGGACGACAGGTGGGCCGTGCCGTGGTGCTCGGCCGTGAAGGCCGCGCTCGTGACGCCCGCCGGATCCACCGCACCCGAAACCGCGAGGGGTTCGAGCCCGTCGGAGTCCGACCGCACCGCGGACCACCGCGTCGTCGCGTCGGGCGCCCGCAGCACCAGCGTGACCGCGGAACCCGTTGTGACGCACAGGGTCTTGCCGTTGTCGGCGTCGGTGACCCGCACTGGACCGGACCGGCAGCCACCTGGTGTCGGCTGCCCCTGACCCGGCTGCTGCCCGGACTGCTGCGCCGGTTGTGGACCGGTGCCGCACGCGCCGAGCAAAGCCGCCACGGCGAAGGTCGCGGCGGTCAATCCAGTCCTGGTGCGCATGTCACAAGGACGTCAACGCGGGCCGGTCGCGTTGCATTCCCCCGCTCAGACCGCCCGCTCAGACCGCCCGGTCGCGACCCGCCCAGAACGGCTCGCGCAGCTTGCGCTTGAGGATCTTCCCGGTCGGGTTGCGGGGCAGTTCGGTCAGCACCTGCACGGACTTCGGGCACTTGAACGCGGCGAGGTGCTCGCGGCAGTGGGCCAGCAGCTTCTCCTCGTCCACCTCGGCGCCGGGGGCGGCGACCACGATGGCGTAGGGCACCTCACCCCACTTGTCGTCCGGGACGCCGATAACGGCGACGTCCGCGATGGCCGGGTGCTCGGCGAGGACCCGCTCGATCTCGGCCGGGTAGATGTTCTCGCCACCGCTGATGATCATGTCCTTGATCCGGTCGGAGATGAACAGGTAGCCCTCGGCGTCCAGGTAGCCGGCGTCGCCGCTGTGCAGCCAGCCGTCGGCGTCGACGGACTGCTGGTCGGCGTCACGGCGCCAGTAGCCCGACATCAGCTGCTCGGTGTGCACCAGCACCTCACCGACCTCACCGACGCCGGCCGGCTCACCGGTCACGGGGTCGACCACCTTGGCCTCGACCCCCGGGATGGGCTTGCCCGCCGAGGTCAGCAGGTGCTCGCGGGCCGGGTCGCGGTGCTCCTCGGGGCCGAGCGAGGTGACCACGCCGCCTGCCTCGGTCATGCCGTAGACCTGCCGGAAGCCGCACGGGAACACCTTCAAGCTGTTGCGCAGCAACGGCAACGGCATCGGGGAGGCGCCGTAGACCAGCAGCCGCAACGCCGACCAGTCGCGTTGGGCGACGTCGGGGACCTGCAGCATGAACGCGAACACCGCGGGCACGAAGAACGAGTGCGTGATGCGGGCCGAGACCAGCTCGTCGAGCAACAGGTTCGGCACGATGTCGCGCACCACGACGATTTCCGCGCCGGCGAAGAGCGCGGCCAGCGCCCAGCTGGTGCCGCCGACGTGGAACAGCGGCATCGCGACCATGCCGACGCAGTCCGGGCCGAGCTCGGAGTCCGCGCCGACGGCCTCGCTGTGCGCGGTCATGCCCCGGTGGGTGAGCATCGCGCCCTTGGGGAAGCCGGTGGTGCCGGAGGTGTAGAGCTGCAGGAAGCAGTCGTCCCGCAGGTACGGGCGGGCCCGCGCGGGCTGGGCTTGCTGCAGCCAGCGCTCGTACGGCTCACCGATCTCGATCACCTGCCGCACGGTCGGGATCCGGTCCCGGATCTTCTCGACGATGGGCAGGAATTCGGGGCCGGCGAAGAGAACCGTGGCTTGCGCGTCGTCCACGACGAACGCGATCTCGTCGGCGGCGAGCCGGAAGTTGACCACCGCGTTGGCCGTGCCGACGAGCGCGCACGCGAGCGTGGTCTCCAGGCAAGCCGGGTGGTTCTTGTCCAGGAAGGCCACCCGGTCGCCGGGCTCCAGGCCGGCCGCGAGCTGGGCACCGACGTTGCGCGCGATGCGGTCCTGCCACTGCGCCCAGGTCCACGCCTGGTCGCCGAAGCGGACCGCGACGCCGTCGGGCCGCTGCCCGGCCCAGAACTCGACGATGTCCGCGATGTCGCTCGGACTGTCCGGCATGGCCGCCTCCGTGGGTCGATCAGCGTCGTCAGACGCATCATCGGCCACCGGGGCCGGTAGGGCTACTGGTCAGGAAGTCGCAGCCGGCGCGGGCTCACAACTTGGTGCCGCAGTCGGAGCAGAAGACCGCGCCCGTCTTGTTGGCCGACGAGCCGCAGCCGCCGCACCTGGTCGGCAGGGCCAGCGCCGAGCCGCAGGACGAGCAGAACTTGCCGCCGTCGACTTTGCTGCCGCAGCTCGGGCAGGTCAGCTTGGCGCGGGTGGCGACGTCGAGGCCGGTCGTCCAGTCGGTCTGCTCGGCCTTGTCCCAGATCTGCCTGCGCTGGGCCTCGGCCTGCGCGCGCGAGATCTCCTCGGCGACGCTGGGCGAGCAGCGCAGGCACTGGCCGATCTCGTCGTTCCAGCACTGGTCGGCGCACATCCAGTCGCCGCAGCCGCGGCACTGGCGAAAGCTCGGGGAGATCTCCTGGACCGCCTCGGCGAGGGCCTTGTCCTTGGCCGGGGAGTTGGTGCCGCGGTTGTAGGCCCACTGGCCGGCGGCGTTGCTCAGGTCCTGGGCCCGGCCGCCGAACAAGGAGCCGACGGCCCGCAGCACACCGCGGCCCATCTCCAGCTTGTCGCGCTGGTAGGCCGAGCGGTACCCGTTCCCGCACCGCTCGCAGCGGAACTCGAACTGGTAGCCCTCGTAGTTGGACAGGTCGGACACGTTGTCCGTGAAGGGAACGGGAGTCGACACAGTCGGAAGCTACCATCCGAGCCGGACGGTTTGGGGCCGGATCCCGTTGGCTACCAACGGAATCCGGCCGAACACGATCAGTCGCTCAGATCCCGCACTGCGACGCCGACCAGAACCGCGACGACTTGTTCGCGACGTGGGTGTGGTCGCTGTGGTCCGGGTAGCCGGGGCCGAGGATCTCCTCGAACCCGTGGTAGCGGGCCTCCTTGGCCAGGTTGCAGAACCCGATCGTGCCCGCGGCGAGGTCGGCCGCGTCGCCGTACAGGTGGCGGCTGGTCGAGGACCCGCCCGCCGCGCTGTTGCAGCTGTAGCTGCGGAAGCCGCTGTTGACGCCGATCGGGCGGTCGCCGAGCGCGTGGCGCAACGCCTGCAGCTGCCACATCACCACGAGCGCGTTGGCCTTGGCCGCCGCCGCGGAGAGCGGACCGCCGGCCCAGGTGGTGTTGCAGTGGTTCAGCTCGGCGTAGCTGAAGTTGACCGGCGTGCAGTCGTCGTCCTGCAGCGCGTAGATCTTGTTGAAGGTCTGCGCGCCGGCGATGCCATCGGCGGTGAGCCCGTACGCCTGCTGGAAGCGGATCACCGCGGCCTTGGTGGCCGGGCCGAACTGGCCGTCGAGGGCGATCGACGCGCCGTACCCGGGGTAGCCGCTGACCCGGATCTGCAACTGACGGACGTCCTCACCGGTCGTGCCCTCGGAGAGGACCCGGCCCCAGGTGTAACAGCCGTCGGCCAGCGCCGGTGTCGCCGCCGTCGAGTTCGGGGATGCCGTCGGTGCGGCGATGGGGGCGGGGACCGGGGTCGGCCCGCCCGGGGTCAGTGGATCGGCCGAGGCCGACCCGGTGACGAGAGCGAAGGCGGCTGTCGCCGCGAACACGAATGCCAGCAAACGGGACTTCACGGGCAACCTCCGAAAAACCCTCACAAAGTGGATCGAAGATTGGCCAAGATCGGACGGAAGGTCAACGCCTGGGCACGGATTGCGGCCGTTCGCCCGCACGCCGTTGCTCTCTTTACTCGACAGCGACCGCCGCCGAGGCGATGCGTGCCAGCTCCACGGCGATCGCCGGGTCGCCGTTGTACTCGACCTCGACGATCACGTTGGCCTTGCGCACGAGCACGCTCGTGATCGCGCCACTGGTCCACGTGTAGGTCTCGTCGCCGAGCCCCGCGACCGGGCGGCGGCCGTCGTGGTCGGTGAAGAGGCTGAAGGCGTCGGCGGCCGCGTCGGCCCCGGTGCCCTTCGCGGTGCGGGTGAACCGGTCGTAGCTGACGACGAGGTCCCAGCCGAGGTCGCCCAGGCGTTGCCATTGGCAGCCGTCGCCGAAGAAGGCGTCGGTCGGCTTCCCCGCGTCGTGGTGCTCGGTGAGCGCGCGGTCGAGGGTCGGCCGGTCCAGCGCGGTGCACGGATCCGGCGTCGTGGCCGCCACGGGGGTGCCCGGCCACCAGTCGCTGAGCCACGGGCGGTCGAGCACGGCCGCGGCGGCGACGAGCAGGGCGACGGCGACGGCCGCGGCGACCGCGCTCAGCCAGCCGGGGATGCGGGTTTCCTTGACCTCGTGGACTTCTCGGAGTTCTTCGAGGTGCGCTTCGAAGTCCGGGTCGCGGGCGATGAGCCCGGTGCGCGGGGCGGCGAGGCGGACCCGCCTGCGGTCGGCGACGAGCTGGAGCGACGCGCCACCCGCGCCGCGGATGACGTGAATGCGGTCGATCTCGTCCCAGTGGGTCGTGGCCGTGCGCAGGATCGTGTTGTGCACGCCGTCTTCGGTGAACTCGGTGCAGCCCCGCGTGGCCAGGAGCAGGTTGTAGGCCGTGAGGAGGACGGCGACGGTCAGCGGGTAGGCGGCGGCGGTGAGGTCGAGCGTGCCCATGGCGATGGCGGACAGGACGGCCACCGCGGCCCAGAGGCCGGCTGCTGCGAACGTGCGCCGAGTCGGCCGCCAGACGAGATCCACGCGGGGATCGTACGGGGCGGCTCAGAACAGCTTGTCGAGCTCCACGCGCAGCGGGAACGGCACCGTCGTTTCGAAGGTTCCGGTCACGCCACCGGCGTCCTGGTAGCCGAAGCCCTCGGCCAGGTGGCAGTCCACAAGGGACACCGGCTCGTCGAGGTCCAGGATCCAGTAATGCGGAATGCCGGCATCCGCATACTCGCCACGCTTGATCACGTAGTCGGTCCGTTTGGAGCCTGGTGACACGATCTCGACCGCGATCAGCACCTCGGAAGCCCGCAGCATCCCGCCCTCGGCTCGCACACGGACCCGGCCGGCACGATCAGCGATCACGAGATCCGGCTGGCGGGAGAAGCCCGGCTGATCCGGCTCGTCCAACTCGAGGTCCACATCTATGTCCAGAATGACCTCGAACTGTGCAGGGACCTGACCACGAAGCTGAAAGCCCAGCTCGAACATGGCTGTGTTGTGGTCAGGAACGGGGCTCGGCGACAAGAGGACGTGACCTTCCTGCAACTCCGTGTAACCGACCTCGATCTCGCCGAGCTGCTGGTACTCAGCGACGGTCAGTAACCGCGCAGGGAACTTGTAGCTGGTCTCGATCGGTGCGTCGGGCTCAGGCACTGCGGTCACGGGAAACTCCTCATGTCGTCACACAGTGTCGCACAAACCACCGACAAAGGCGGGAGCCCCCGACCCTTGCGGATCGGGGGCTCCCGGTTGGACCTAGCTACTTCAGCGGTAGTCGCGGCCGAAGTCGTAGTCGTCCAGGGGCACGGCTGCGCCGGTGCCCGTGCCGAACACGTCAGGCGTGTAGTAGCCGTCGTCGTAGGACGGGATGGCGTAGGCCGCCACTCGTGCCTCTTCGGTCGGCTGGACCTGGATGTTGCGGTACTTGTTGATGCCGGTCCCGGCGGGGATCAGCTTGCCGATGATCACGTTCTCCTTGAGGCCGACCAGGCTGTCGCTGCGGCCGTTGATCGCCGCATCGGTCAGAACCCTGGTGGTCTCCTGGAACGACGCTGCCGACAACCACGACTCGGTGGCCAGCGACGCCTTCGTGATGCCCATCAGCACCGGGCGACCCGAAGCCGGCTCGCCGCCTTCGGCGACGACGGTCCGGTTCCGCGACTCGAAGTCCGACCGCTCCGGCAGGGAGCCGGGCAGGAAGTCCGTCGCGCCCGAGTCGATGATCGTGACCCGGCGCAGCATCTGCCGGACGATCACCTCGATGTGCTTGTCGTGGATGGACACACCCTGCGCCCGGTACACCTTCTGGACCTCGTCCACCAGGTGCATCTGCGCCTCGCGCGGACCCATGACGCGCAACACCTCGTGCGGGTCCGGCGTGCCCTCGAGCAGCTGCTGCCCGACGGTCACGTGGTCGCCGTCGGCCAGCGGGCCGGTCGGCAGCACCGCGAGACGCTGGCGCTTCGACAGCTTGTCGAAGACGATCTCGTCGCTGCCGTCGTCCGGGATCAGCGTGATCTTCCAGAAGCGGTCGCCGTCCTCGATGCGGATGCGGCCGTCGACCTCGGCGATCGGCGCCTTGCCCTTCGGCACGCGGGCCTCGAACAGCTCCTGCACACGCGGCAGACCGTTGGTGATGTCGTCCGCACCGGCCACACCACCCTGGTGGAAGGTGCGCATGGTCAGCTGCGTACCCGGCTCACCGATGGACTGCGCGGCCACGATGCCGACTGCCTCGCCCACGTCCACCAGCTGACCGGTCGCCATCGAGCGGCCGTAGCAGGTGGCGCACACGCCGACCGCGGACTCACAGGTCAGCACGGAGCGGACCTTGACCTCGGTGACACCGCCGCCGATCAGCTTCTCGATCGCCGGGTCGCCCAGGTCGTCGCCGCGGTTGAGCAGCAGGTTGCCCTCGGCGTCGGTGACCTCGGTGGAGAGGGTGCGCGCGTAGACGCTGGTCTCCACGTGCTGGGCCCGGGTGACGCCGTTCGGGCCGGCCTCGCCGACCTTCATCATGATGCCGCGCGTGGTGCCGCAGTCGACCTCGCGGACGATGACGTCCTGCGACACGTCCACCAGACGACGGGTCAGGTAACCCGAGTCGGCGGTGCGCATCGCGGTGTCGGCCAGACCCTTGCGGGCACCGTGCGTGGCGATGAAGTACTCGAGAACCGACAGGCCCTCGCGGAAGTTCGACTTGATCGGCCGCGGGATGAACTCACCCTTCGGGTTCGTCACCAGGCCGTTCATGCCCGCGAGCTGGCGGATCTGGGTCATGTTGCCCGCCGCGCCGGACTTCACGATCGTGGGGATCGGGTTGTCCTCGGGGAAGTAGTCCTCCATCGCCTGGGCGACTTCCTCGGTGGCGTAGCTCCACACCTTGACGAGCTCGTTGTTGCGCTCGGTGTGGGACAGCTGACCGCGCTGGTAGCGCTTCTCGACCGCGTCGGCCTTCTTCTCGTACTCGTCGAGGATCTCCGCCTTGCGCGGCGGCACGACGACGTCGGAGATGGCCACGGTCACGCCGGAACGCGTCGCCCAGTAGAAACCGGAGTCCTTCAACCGGTCCAGGGTCTGCGCCACGGTGACCATCGGGTACCGCTCGGCGAGGTCGTTGACGATGGCCGCCTGCCGCTTCTTCGGCATCGGCTCGTCGACGAACGGGTAGTCCGCGGGCAGCAGGTCGTTGAAGATGACCCGGCCCAGGGTGGTCTCGGCCAGCCACGGCTGACCGGGCTCCCAGCCCTCGGGCTCCTTGCCGCGCGGCGGCGTGCGGTCGGTGAGCCGGATCTTGACCGGCGCCTGCAGGTCCAGCGCCTTGCGGTCGAAGGCCATGATCGCCTCGGCGGGCGAGGAGTAGGCCCGGCCGGCGCCGACACCCTTCTCGTTCAGCTTCGTCAGGTAGTACAGACCCGTGACCATGTCCAGACGCGGCATGGCCAGCGGACGGCCCGACGCGGGCGAGAGGATGTTGTTCGACGACAGCATCAGGATCCGGGCCTCGGCCTGGGCCTCGGCCGACAGCGGCACGTGCACCGCCATCTGGTCACCGTCGAAGTCGGCGTTGAACGCCTCGCACACCAGCGGGTGCAGCTGGATGGCCTTGCCCTCGACCAGCTGCGGCTCGAAGGCCTGGATGCCGAGGCGGTGCAGCGTCGGTGCGCGGTTGAGCAGCACCGGGTGCTCGGTGATGACCTCTTCCAGCACGTCCCACACGGCCGGGCGCGCACGCTCGACCATCCGCTTGGCGGACTTGATGTTCTGCGCGTGGTTGAGGTCCACGAGCCGCTTCATCACGAACGGCTTGAACAGCTCGAGCGCCATCGCCTTGGGCAGGCCGCACTGGTGCAGCTTGAGCTGCGGGCCGACCACGATGACCGAACGGCCGGAGTAGTCGACGCGCTTGCCGAGCAGGTTCTGGCGGAACCGGCCCTGCTTGCCCTTGAGCAGGTCGGACAGCGACTTGAGCGGGCGGTTGCCGGGCCCGGTGACCGGGCGGCCACGGCGGCCGTTGTCGAACAGCGCGTCGACGGCCTCCTGCAGCATCCGCTTCTCGTTGTTGACGATGATCTCGGGCGCGCCGAGGTCGATCAGCCGCTTGAGGCGGTTGTTGCGGTTGATCACGCGGCGGTACAGGTCGTTCAGGTCGGACGTGGCGAAGCGGCCACCGTCGAGCTGCACCATCGGGCGCAGGTCCGGCGGGATGACCGGGATGCAGTCCAGCACCATGCCCATGGGCGAGTTGCGGGTGGACTGGAACGCCGCGACGACCTTGAGGCGCTTGAGCGCACGCAGCTTCTTCTGGCCCTTGCCGTTGCGGATGGTGTCGCGCAGGTTGGCGGCCTCGGCGTCCACGTCGAAGTCGCGCGCCAGCGACTGGATCGCCTCGGCACCCATCGAGCCGGTGAAGTACTCGCCGTAGCGGTCGATCAGCTCGCGGTAGAGCTGCTCGTCGGCGATGAGCTGCTTGACGTCGAGCTTGGTGAAGGTGCTCCAGATCTCCTCGAGCCGGTCCAGCTCGCGCTGGGCCCGGTCGCGGAGCTGGCGCATCTCGCGCTCGCCGCCCTCCTTGACCTTGCGCCGGACGTCGGACTTGGCGCCCTCTTCCTCCAGCTGCTTGAGGTCGGCCTCGAGCTTCTGGGCGCGCGCCTCGATGTCGGCGTCCCGCTTGGCCTCGACACCACGCCGCTCGACGCTCATCTCGCTCTCGAGCGTGGGCAGGTCGTTGTGCCGCAGCTCCGTGTTCACGGCGGTGATCACGTAGGCCGCGAAGTAGATGATCTTCTCGAGGTCCTTGGGGGCCAGGTCGAGCAGGTAGCCCAACCGGGACGGGACGCCCTTGAAGTACCAGATGTGGGTGACCGGGGCGGCCAGCTCGATGTGGCCCATCCGCTCGCGGCGCACCTTGGCGCGGGTCACCTCGACGCCGCAGCGCTCACAGATGATGCCCTTGAAGCGGACGCGCTTGTACTTGCCGCAGTAGCACTCCCAGTCCCGGGTGGGACCGAAGATCTTCTCGCAGAACAAGCCGTCCTTCTCGGGCTTGAGCGTGCGGTAGTTGATCGTTTCGGGCTTCTTCACCTCGCCGTAGGACCACTGGCGGATGTCGTCGGCGGTGGCCAGGCCGATGCGGAGCTCGTCGAAGAAGTTGACGTCCAACACGTCTTCTCTTCTCCCCTTCTTTGTTACTGCACGGGGTTTGGATCAGGCCTTTGGCTGGTGGGCGGTTTCCGACCGCCCACCAGCCGGCGAGGTGTCAGTTGACGACGTCGTCCACGGACAACGAGTCCGAGCCGGGACGGCTGGAGAGGTTGATGCCCAGGTTCGCGGCAGCGCGCTCCAGGTCCTCGTCGTCGCCGTCGCGCATCTCGATGGCCGCACCGTCGCTGGAGAGCACCTCGACGTTGAGGCACAGCGACTGCAGCTCCTTGAGCAGCACCTTGAACGACTCGGGGATGCCCGGCTCCGGGATGTTCTCGCCCTTGACGATGGCCTCGTAGACCTTCACGCGGCCGAGCACGTCGTCGGACTTGATCGTCAGGAGCTCCTGCAGCGTGTACGCGGCGCCGTAGGCCTGCATGGCCCAGCACTCCATCTCACCGAAGCGCTGGCCACCGAACTGCGCCTTACCACCGAGCGGCTGCTGGGTGATCATCGAGTACGGGCCGGTCGAACGGGCGTGGATCTTGTCGTCGACCAGGTGCAGCAGCTTCAGGATGTACATGTAGCCGACCGACACCGGGTACGGGAACGGCTCGCCGGAGCGCCCGTCGAAGAGCGTCGCCTTGCCGTCCTCACCGACCATCCGCTCGCCGTCGCGGTTCGGGACCGTGGCCCCGAGCAGACCGGTGAGCTCGTCCTCCTTGGCGCCGTCGAACACCGGCGTCGCCGTCTTGGTGCCCGGCGCGACGTCGTAGAGGTCCTCCGGCAGGTTCTTCGCCCAGTCCGGGTCGCCCTCGATCTTCCAGCCCTGCTTGGCCACCCACCCGAGGTGGGTCTCCAGGATCTGGCCGATGTTCATACGACGCGGCACACCGTGGGTGTTCAGCACGACGTCGACCGGGGTGCCGTCCGGCAGGAACGGCATGTCCTCGGCGGGCAGGATCTTGCCGATGACGCCCTTGTTGCCGTGGCGGCCGGCCAGCTTGTCGCCGTCCTGGATCTTGCGCTTCTGCGCCACGTAGACGCGGACCAGCTCGTTCACGCCAGGGGGCAGCTCGTCCTCGTCCTCGCGGGAGAACACGCGGATGCCGATGACCTTGCCGGTCTCGCCGTGCGGGACCTTCAGCGAGGTGTCGCGCACCTCGCGGGCCTTCTCACCGAAGATCGCGCGCAGCAGCCGCTCCTCCGGGGTCAGCTCGGTCTCGCCCTTCGGCGTGACCTTGCCGACCAGGATGTCGCCGGCCTGGACCTCGGCACCGATCCGGATGATGCCGCGCTCGTCGAGGTCGGCGAGCACCTCCTCGGAGACGTTCGGGATGTCCCGCGTGATCTCCTCGGCACCCAGCTTGGTGTCGCGGGCGTCGATCTCGTGCTCCTCGATGTGGATCGAGGTGAGCACGTCGTCCTGCACCAGGCGCTGGCTCAGGATGATCGCGTCCTCGTAGTTGTGGCCCTCCCACGGCATGATCGCGACCAGCAGGTTCTTGCCGAGCGCCATCTCACCGTTCTCGGTGCACGGCCCGTCCGCGATGACCTGGCCGACCTCGACCCGGTCGCCTTCGCCGACGATGGGCTTCTGGTTGATGCAGGTGCCCTGGTTCGAGCGGCGGAACTTGTGCAGCGCGTAGGTGCGGCGGCTGCCGTCGTCGGCCATCACCGTGATGAAGTCCGCGGACAGCTCCTCGACCACGCCGGCCTTCTCGGCCACGACCACGTCACCGGCGTCGACCGCGGCACGCAGCTCCATGCCGGTGCCCACGAGCGGCGAGTCGCTGCGCAGCAGCGGCACGGCCTGGCGCTGCATGTTCGCACCCATCAGGGCGCGGTTCGCGGCGTCGTGCTCGAGGAAGGGCACCATGGCCGTCGCGACCGACACCATCTGGCGCGGCGAGACGTCCATGTAGTCGACGTCGGTCGGGTCGATCAGCTCGACCTCGCCGCCCTTCTTGCGGACCATGACCTTGTCGTTGACGAAGTGGCCCTCGGCGTCCAGCGGCTCGTTGGCCTGCGCCTTGACGAAGCGGTCCTCTTCGTCCGCGGTCAGGTAGTCGATCTGGTCGGTGACCCGGCCGTCGACGATCTTGCGGTAGGGCGTTTCGATGAAGCCGAACGGGTTCACCCTGGCGTAGGTCGACAGCGACCCGATCAGACCGATGTTCGGGCCTTCCGGGGTCTCGATGGGACACATGCGCCCGTAGTGCGAGGGGTGGACGTCACGGACCTCCATGCCGGCCCGCTCACGGGACAGACCACCGGGGCCCAGCGCGTTGAGGCGACGCTTGTGCGTCAGGCCCGCGATGGGGTTGGTCTGGTCCATGAACTGGGACAGCTGCGAGGTGCCGAAGAACTCCTTGATCGCGGCCACCACGGGGCGGATGTTGATCAGGGTCTGCGGCGTGATCGCCTCGACGTCCTGGGTGGTCATGCGCTCGCGGACCACGCGCTCCATGCGGGAGAGGCCGACCCGGATCTGGTTCTGGATCAGCTCGCCCACGGTGCGGATGCGCCGGTTGCCGAAGTGGTCGATGTCGTCGACCTCGACCGGCACGTCCACGCGGTTGGGGTCCTGCGCGGGCATGGTCGTCTCGCCGGCGTGCAGGCGGACCAGGTACTCGATCGTGGCGACGATGTCGTCCTCGGTGAGCACGCCGGTGTCCTGCGGGATGGCCAGGCCCAGCTTCTTGTTGGCCTTGTAGCGGCCGACCTTGGCCAGGTCGTAGCGCTTGTCCTTGAAGAACAGGTTCTCGAGCAGCGTCTGCGCGGACTCCTTGGTCGGCGGCTCGCCCGGGCGCAGCTTGCGGTAGATGTCGAGCAGCGCCTCGTCGGTGCCCGCCGTGTGGTCCTTCTCCAGGGTCGCGAGCAGCGTCTCGGAGAAGGAGAACCGCTCGCGGATCGCCTCGGTGGTCCAGCCCAGGGCCTTCAGCAGCACGGTGACCGGCTGGCGGCGCTTGCGGTCGATGCGCACGCCGACGGTGTCGCGCTTGTCCACGTCGAACTCCAGCCACGCACCGCGGCTGGGGATGATGCGGACGTTGTAGACGTCCTTGTCGGTGGTCTTGTCGATCGCCGAGTCGTAGTAGACGCCGGGCGAGCGGACCAGCTGGGACACGACGACACGCTCGGTGCCGTTGATGATGAACGTGCCCTTGTTGGTCATCACGGGGAAGTCACCCATGAACACCGTCTGGCTCTTGATCTCGCCGGTGGTGTGGTTGGTGAACTCGGCCGTGACGAACAGCGGGGCCGCGTACGTCATGTCCTTGTCCTTGCACTCCTCGACGGTCGCCTTGACCTCGTCGAAGCGCGGGTCGGAGAAGGACAGGGACATCGAACCCGAGAAGTCCTCGATCGGGGAGATCTCGTTGAGGACCTCTTCCAGGCCGCCGACCGGGTTCTCGTCGCCCGCGTCGACACGACGCTGGAACCACTCCTCAGCTCCGGTGAACCACTGGAACGACTGGATCTGGAGGTCGAGCAGGTTGGGCGTGGAGAGAGGCTCGCGAATCTTCGCGAAGGAGACTCGCAGCGGGGCTCCGGGGATACCGGATGACTCTGTGGAGTTGGTCGCAGCAGTGGCCTGGGTCGCGCGGGAGACTGCCAAGATGCGTCCTTCCAGGGACTATGTGCTTTGCTGAGCAGCCGCGTTAGCAACTAGCTGACGCAACTGTCAAGGGTGCCGTGGTGCCCAGCATCCTAGCTCCCGGCCAAGGGCATGCAGAAAGTGGGCAGCGCAAAGAGCCAGTCTAGACCCAAACTCGGCCTCTGTCGACAGGCAGCGTCCTCCCGCGAACAACTGCCCGGACCCGGCCTGGTCCTGGTGCTCGCAGACAGCGTGACCCTGGCAGCGCTCAGAGTCAAGATGCCACGCGGATATGACCCCGAGCGGAGCAACGATACAGCCCCGCGGTTGGGTCTCGACCTGCGGATTTACCGGCTCTCAGCCCACCGGGTTGCCGTTGAACATGTCGAATCCGGCGATCTTCCAGTGACCGTCGACCCGCTGCGCGGGCACCCCGATGGCAGCACCGCATGTGCGCACTTTGTCGTCGCGCGGATCGCACGGCTTGTTGCTCGTCTGGTCGGCGAAGACCAGCACCTCGGCGTTGTCGCCGCGCAGCGACATGACGGAGATCTCGCGGATCTTGAACGTCGACACGAGCTTCTGCTTGGCGGCGTTGTCCCGGACCACGCCGAAGAGCTGGTTGTACTGCTTGAGCGCGGTCCCGGTGAGGTTGGCCGCAGCGGCCTGCGAGGTCTTGTCCAGGTGCTGGTAGTCCAGGGAGAAGATCGCCTCGATGGGCGGGCGCAGTTCCCCGATGAGCTGGCTGGTCGCGCCGGTGTCGGTGAGCGCGGTGTTGCCGGTGTCGGCGGCGTCACCGGCGTTCACGGCCTCGATCCGGAACCAGACGGCGAGTCCCGCGAGCACCAGCGCGACCACGACCAGCACCAGCGCCATGCTGCTGCGCCCGCGTGCGGTGCGCTCGTCGGCGCTGAGCTTGACCGCGGCCCGCCCCGGGCGCTTGCCGCCCTTGCCGCCGCCACCATTCGTGCTGCCGCCGCGGGTGCGGCGCTCGGCCTTGGCCAGGTCGGCCTTGGCCGTGGGGGCGCGCAGCCCGGCGGCGCGGCGCTTGCCCGATGGACGGGCCTTGCGCTCGGCGACGACCGCGGCCGGCTTCTCGTCTTCTTCGTCGTCTTCGTCGTCTTCGTCGTCTTCGTCGTCTTCGTCGTCTTCGTCGTCGTCTTCGTCGTCTTCGTCCTCGACGGCCGGCTCGGCTTCCTCGACCGTGCTGGCGTCGGCGTCGACCTCCGCGACCTCGTCTTCGTCCGCGACGTCTTCGACGGCCTCGTCCGGCTCGACGGGGTCGGCGGGCTCGGCGATCGGGGTCTTCTCGGCGTGCCGGGCGAAGCCGCGGGTCGGCTTGAAGCCCTCGGTCGTCTCGATCGTCTCCGTCTCGGCCGTCTCCGTCGGGGCGGGAGCGGCGGGACGGCGCAGGCCGGCCACCCGCGGGCGGCGGCCTTGCGGCGGCTGCGGCTGCGGGGTGGGGCGGCGGCGGGACGGGGGCACGTCGCTTCCTCTCACTGGTCCGCTGGGTACACGGTCACCGGGTCGAAGCTGCTGGTCTTCCAGCCGTCCGGGGTCCGGTTCATGTGCAGGATGTAGCGCTCCCGCGGGTTGGTGGGCTTCTGCCCGTCCGGCGTGACCGTCAGGTTCACCACGACCATCACCGACGCGGTGCCGTCGTGGGTGTTGAGGTCCTCGACCGCGATGGCCTTGCGACCGTTGTCCACCGCGACCTTGGCCGTGGAGACGATCTTGTTCTTGACCAGCAGCGACTTCCAGTCGTCCTTGTGCGAGGTGAAGTCCTTCTGCGCCTCGGCCGTCATCGTGTTCACGATGTCGTTGAACGACTTGTCGATCTGCTTGTAGTCGATCGTGTTCAGCGTGATGATCGTGTTCTCGGCGACCCGGGCCACCTCGTCGCGCTGCTGGCTGAACTCCACGTCCTCGCCGCCCGGCGCGCCGAACCACTGCACCGCGAAGATCACGGCGGCGGCCAGGGCCGCCACGACGAGCACGACCGCGATCGCCAGGAACGTCGTCGAGCGGGCCAGCGGGTCGCCGAAGCCGAACCGGGTCCGGCGCGACGACCGCCCGGTCGTCTCGGTCTCGACCGCGTCGGCGTCCGTGTCGGCGTCCGTGTCGCGATCGGTGTCGCTGCTCACCATGGTGCTCATTTCGCCGCGATTGCCAAGCGGTCAGGGTATCCGTACGCCCGCACGTGGTCGCCTCAGCCCGGCAGTCCGAGCAGGGAGCCGAGCGAGGTGAGGGTCACCGGCTGGCCGCCGCCGCGCTGCGCGGCCTGCTGGGCCAGCGACTCCTGCGACCGGCCCGAGTTGGCGGCCACGTCGCCCTGGGTCACGTCCACCGGCCGGCCGCCGTACGGCGCGTTCTGCGAGCCGCGCACCGCGATCGGGCTGCCCTGCGGCTCCGCGCAGTACGCCTGCTCGTTGGGCTGGGTGTTCGACAGGTCGTTGCCCGCCTTCTTCTTGGTGCCCTCGTAGCCCTTCACGCACGGCGGCGGGTCGAACAGGTTCAACGCGAAGCCGAGGTGCGCGGTGCCGTCGCCGGGGGTCACGGTCTTCGAGCCGACCGCCACCGCCGGGTAGGTGACCAGCGCCTGTTCGATGCCGTCCTGGCGGGTCTCGAGGATGTTCGAGGTGGTCAGCAGGTTCGCCAGCGTGACGCCGAGCCCGGGTCCGGTCTCGCGCACGAACTGGTCGAGCTGGTCGGCCGCACCCGGCACCTGCGTGATCAGGTTGCGGATGTCCGGGTCGGAGGTCTTGAGCTGCTGGGCCAGCAGCTTCAGGTCCGTCGAGAACGACTTGATGTTGCCCGACTGCCGGTTCACCGTGGCGAGCACGGTGCCGCTGGAGTCGATCAGCTTGATCGTCTGCGGCAGGTGCTCGCTCGCCGCGTCGGTGAACTGCGCGGTGCTGTCCAGCAGCACCTGCAGGTCCTGGCCGGTGCCCGCGAACGCGGTGTTCATCTCGTCGACGACGGTGCGCAGCGAGTCGGTGGGCACCGAGGACGCGAACGTGTCGAGCGCGGAGATCACCTTGTCGGTGCTGACCGGCACGTGGCCGCGGTCGACCGGGATGACCGGGCGGTCGCGCAGGGTCGGGCCGTCGGTGCCGCGCGGGCGCAGGTCGACGAACTGCTCGCCGACCGCGGACCGGTTGGCCACGAACGCGTCGAGGTCGGCCGGGATGTCAGGGGCGTCGGCGTCGATGTTGAGGTCGACCTCGAGGCCGGTCTTGGTCAGCCGCAGGTCGCCGATCTTGCCGACCTGCACGCCCCGATAGGTGACCTCGGCGTTGGTGAAGATGCCGCCGGAGTCCTGCAGTTCGAGCTTGGCCGTGTAGCCCTTGTCGCCGAAGAACGCCTCGACGTCGGTGAAGCGGATCAGGGCGTAGGCGATCGAGACCACCGCGATCACGAAGAACGCGAGCAGCTGCATCCGCACGGTGCGGGTGAGCATCAGGCACCGCCTCCCAGCAGGGTCCCGAAGATGCTGCCGAGTCCGCTCGTGCTGCTCGGCTGCGTTGCGCCCCCGCCGCTCGACCCCTTGTCACCGGGGAGGGGCAGCGGGCTGTAGTTCGGGTTCGTGCCGGTCTTGCCGTCCAGCGGGGTGCCGAGCAGCGGCAGCCCGTCGAGCGGGTTCGTGCGGGCACGGCCGTAGTTGTCGATCACGTCCTGCAGGTTCAGGTCGAGGTCCAGGTAGAGGTTCACGTAGTCGCCCTTGACGCCGTCGATCGCGGCGTCGGTGAACGGGAACGTGAACATCAGCTCGAGCGCCTTGGGCAGGTTGTTGCCGGCCTCGGCGAGCTTCTGCAGCGTCGGGCGCAGCGCCTTGAGGTCGGCGACGAGGTCGGCCTGGCTCTTGTTCAGCGTCTCCACCGCGACCCCGGACAGCTCGTCGAGGCTCTTCAGCATCGTCACCAGCTGGCCGCGCTGCTCGGCGAGCACCTGCAGGCCGGGGCCGAGGTGCTCGATGGCACCCGCCAGCTTGGTCTTCTGCTGGTCGAGCGTGCCGGAGAGGGTGGAGAGGCTGTCCAGCGCCTTGGTGATGTCGTCGCGGTGCGCGTCCAGGCCGGTCACCAGGGTGTTGATGTTGGTGAGGGTGGCCCGCAGCTGCGGCTCGTTGCCGTCGAGGGCGTTGTTGAGCTCCTTGGCGATGGTCTGCAGCTGCTCGATACCGCCGCCGTTGAGCAGCATCGAGAGCGCACCGAGGACCTCTTCGACCTCGGTGTTGCGGTTGGTCCGGTCCAGGCCGATCACCGCGCCGTCGGCGAGCTTGCCCTGTGGCCGCGCGTCCGCCGGCGGCGACAGCTCGATGTACTTCTCGCCGAGCAGGCTGGACTGGCGCAGGTTGGCCACGGCGTTGGCCGGCAGCTGCACGTCGCCGTTGACCAGCACGGTCACCTCGGCGGTCCAGCCGTCCTTGCCGACGCCGATCGTGTCGACCCGGCCGACCTGGACCTCGTTGACCTTCACGCCTGCCTGCGGCACCAGGTCGAGCGCGTCGCGCAGCTCCACCTTCACCGTGTAGGGGCGGTCGCCGAGGTCGGCGCCGCCAGGCAGCGGCAGGTCGTAGATGCCGGAGAAGCCGCACCCGGAGACGAGCAACGCGGTGGCCGAGGCGATGGCGGCCGCCGAGATCCCGCGTCGCTTGCCCAGCCGCAGCCCATTACCCAGCCGCAGTCGATCACGCAGTCCCATCAGTTGCCCCCCACGCTGTTCACGATCAGCGGGAACGGCAGCGTGGGCAGCGTGCCCTGCTGCAGTGCGTTGATCACCTGCGCGCCGGTCGGGATGGGCACGGCCTTGGAGATCGTGCCGCAGAGGCTGAGCAGTTGCTTGGGCAGCTTGTCGTTCGCGAGCTGGTCGACCAGGTCGCAGACCGCGACGATCGGCGGCGAGGTCAGCTCGTTGATGTCCGCGCGGGCGTCCAGCGTGCCGCTCGCCGCGTTGTAGGCGTTCTGCACGTTGCCCAGCGCGAGCGGCGCCAGGTCGAGGGTCTCGGCGAGCGCGGCCCGCTGGTCGACCAGGACCTGGGTGATGGTCGACAGCTTGTCCACATTGGACTTCAGGCGGCCGCGGTTGTCCTTGATGAACTGCTGCACCATGGCCAGCGCCCCGGCCAGCTGCTGCACCGCCTTGCCCAGGTTCTGCCGCTCGCCCGCGAGGAAGTTGCTGGCGTCGGCGAGCTGGGCGGAGAACTGGTTCACCGTCTGGTCGCTCTGGGCCAGCGTGGTGGTGAACTGCGAGAGCTTGTCGACCGTGCCGAAGAGGTTGTCCTTGTTGCCCGACAACGTGTTCGCGGCTTGGCTGAGCTGCGTGATCGTGTCGTGCAGGGCCTGGCCGTTGCCGCCGGCGTTGTCGGCCAGCGTGTTCAGCAGGTCCGACAGCGCGCCGTCCTTGTTGGCACCGTTGGGACCCAGCGTGTCGGTGACCCGGATCAGGCTGTTGTAGAGGTCGTCGACCTCGAGCGGGGTGGCCGTGCGGTCGGTGGGCAGCACCGTGCCGTCGGTCATCTCCGGGCCGCCGGTGAAGGCCGGGGCCAGCTGGACGTAGCGGTCGCTGACCAGCGACGGCGCCACGATGATCGCGTTGGCGCCGGCCGGGATGTGCACGTCGCGGTCGACCAGCACGTCCACCCGGACCGTCTGCCCCTGCGGGATCACGCGGTCCACCGTGCCGACCTTCACGCCGAGCACCCGCACGTCGTTGCCCTCATAGAGCCCGACCGTGCCGGTGAACATCATCGTGAAGCGGCGCTCGTTGCTGTCACGCAACAGGAAGTACAGGCCGACCGCGGCGACCAGCGCCAGCACCACAGCGGCGGCGACCGCTCTGGTGAGGTCCATGCCCAGCTTCGTTTTGACGGTCATTTCGCCAGGCACCCCGGATCGTTGACGGCGGGCAGGGCAGGCGGGATCAGGCCGCAGATGTAGTTGTCGAACCAGTGGCCGTTGCCGACGGTGTTGTTGAACACCCGGACGAACGGCGCGAAGTTCTTCAGGCCCTGTGCGAGGTCGGTCTGGTTGCGCTGCAGCATCGACGTGAGCTGGTCGAGCTGCGTGAGCACCGGGCCCAGCTGTTTGTCGTTGTCGGTGACCAGGCCCTTGAGCTCGGTGGCCAGCGCCTGGGTGCCGGTCAGCAGGTTGTCGATGGCGGCCTTGCGATTGGTGATCTCCTGCAGCAGCAGGTTGCCGTCCTGCATGATCTTGACCAGTTCCTGGTCGCGCTCGGCCAGCGTCGCGCTGATCTTGTTGGTGTTGGCGAGCAGCTCCGAGAGCTGCTGGTCGCGGCTGGAGATCGTCTTGGACAGCTGCGAGAGGCCGGTGAGCGCGCCCTTCACGTCGTCCGGGGTGTCGGCGAAGGTCGTGCTGATCACCTCGAAGCTCTGCGCGAGCTGCGTGGTGTCGACGTCGTTGACGGTGTTGGCCAGACCGCGGAAGGCCTCCAGCACGTCATACGGCGCCGTGGTGTGGTCCTTCTTGATCGGCGTGTCCGGGTCGAGGGCCTTGGTGCCGTCGGGCTCGAGGGACAGGAACTTCTGGCCCAGCAACGTCTTGATCTTGATGTCGGCGCGGGTCTGGTCGCCGACCCAGGCGTCCTTGATCTTGAAGGTGACGAGCACCTTGTCCCCGTCGAGCTCGATGTCGCTGACGTGGCCGACCTTCACGCCCGCGATGCGCACCTCGTCGTCGGGCTCGAGCCCGGCCGCCTCGGAGAACTCCGCCTCGTAGCTCGTGCCGCCGCCGATGATCGGCAGGTCGTCGGAGAAGTACGCCGCGAGCATGAACAGGGCGATCACGACCAGCCCGATCAGCCCGATGGTCGTCGGGTTGCGGCTGCGGAAGGCCTTCACCGGAAGCACCTCGCCTTGCTCGCCGGATCCACGGTGATGTGGATCGGCTTGGTGATCAGGCCGGGGATGCCGACCTGCCCGCTGGCCGAGCACATGAAGAAGTTGAACCAGGAGCCGTAGCTCGCGGTCCTGGTCAGCGCCGCGGTCTTCTCCGGAAGGAACTGGATGAAGTGCTCGACGATGGCCTCGTTGTCGTTGAGGTTCTTGGTAAGCGCGCCGAGCTGGGTGATGTCCTGCTTCAACGGCTCACGGCCTTCGGCGAGGAACCCGCTGGTGGTGATCGCCAGGCCCGACAGCGCGTCGATCGCCTCGCCGATGGGCTTGCGGTCCTCGGCCAGCCCGCTCACCAGCTGCTGCAGCTGGACGACCAGGGTGGACAGCTGGTCGCCGTGCTGGTTGATCGTGGTGAGCACGTTGTTGAGGTTGGTGATCAGGTTGCCGATCACCTTGTCCTTGTCGGCGATCGCCGAGGTCAGCGTCGCGGTGTGGGCGAGCAGGTTCTCCACCGTGCCGCCCTCGCCCTGCAGGACCTGGATGATCTCGTAGGACAGCTTGTTGATGTCCTCCGGCGACAACGCGCGGAACAGCGGCTTGAACCCGTTGAACAGCTCGGTCAGGTCGAGCGCGCCCTTGGTGTGCTCGATCGGGATCGAGTCGCCCGGGTTGAGCACCGCGTTCGGGTTGCCCCCGACGCCCTGACCCAGCGAGAGGTAGCGCTGGCCGACCAGGTTGCGGAACTTGATCTGCGCGGTCACCGACGCCGGCAGCTTGCGCCCGGCGTCCACCGAGAACGTCACCTCGGCCTGCTTGCGGTCGACGACCTCGACGTCCTCGACCTCGCCGACCCGCACGCCCGCGATGCGCACGTCGTCGCCCGGCAGCAGCTGCGTGGCGTCGGCGAAGCGCGCCTTGTAGCTGTTGGTCGAGGTCAGGTTGATGTTGCCGATGCTGATCGCGAGGATCGCCGTGGCCAGCACGGTGACCGTCACGAACACGATCAGCTTGATCAGCGGGCCAGCGAGCCCCCTCAGACCCCTCATGCGGCACCTCTCGCTATCGCTCGGTGCCCGAATCGGCGGGCCCGCAGTGCCAATGGTTCGGTCGCAAGCTTCCTCACTTGACGTCCACCACCGATCCCCGCATCACCGGACCGAGCAACAACGTGCTCCACGAAGGCATGTCATCGGGCTGCACGCCGATCGTCGGGCCGATCAGCGCGTTGACGTAGCGCACCTCGGCGGCCGAGTTGGGCAGGCCCAGGTCGGCGGGCGCCGCGCTCGGGCCGGTGCCCTGGCTGGGCGTGCCGTTGAACATCGTGCCGCTCGGGATGAGGCCGACGTTGGCCGTCTTCGCCGCGGGCGGCGGGACCGCGCCGTCCTTGAGCGGGCCGTCCGGCGGGTACTGCGGGAACGGCTGCGGGAAGTCCTTGAAGTCGTAGCAACGCGGTCCGCGCTTGTCCAGGTACTTCGGCTCGTCCCGCCCGGCCACGTACGGGCCGCGGTTCGGCGTGATCTCGGCGGTGACGTGCAGGCCGGGCTGGTCGGTGCCCTTGCCCCACGCCTTGTCCTCGACCGGGACCGTCTCGGCCAGCAGCTTGAGGAAGCATGGGTACTCGGGTGCGTACTTGGCGAGCAGTTCGGCCGTCGGGCGCGAGCTGGACGCCAGCTGGATCAGGTTGCTCTGGTTCACGTCGAGGAACCGCGCGAGGTCACGCGAGGACGTGGTCAGGCTGCCGTACACCGACTCGAGGTTGCGCTGCTCGTCGACGAGCGTCTTCGAGGTGACGGTGAAGTCGTTGAGCGCCTCGATGAAGTCGGGCGAGGCGTCGTTGAACGTGTCCGACGCCGACGCGAGCGCCTTGAGGTCCTCGGTCAGCTGCGGCAGGTGCGGGTTGGTGTCGCCCACCAGCTTGCCCAGCTTGGACAGCGTCTGGCCGAGTTGCTTGCCGCGGCCGTGCAACGCCGTGGAGATCGCGGTGAGCGTGCTGGAGAGTTTCTGCGGCTGCACGGCCTGCAGCACCGGCAGCAGGTGCTGGAACGCCGACTCGAGCTCGACCGCGCGCTGCGACTTGTCCTGCGCGATGACCGTGCCCGCGGTCAGGTGCCGCCCGTTGCCCTGCTCGGGGATCTGCAGCGCGACGTAGCGCTCACCGAACAGGGTCTTGGGCAGGAAGCGAGCGGAAACGTTGTCGGGCAACAGGTTCGCCTGGTCCGGCATGATCGCCAGCGACAGCTCGGCGCCGTCGGCGGTGGGCCGGATGTCGCTCACCTCGCCGACGAGCACCCCGCGGGCCTTCACGTCGGAGTGCACCGCCAGCTGGTTGCCGACCTTGTCGGTGTCCAGCTTGACCAGCACGACCTTGGTGAAAGCCTTGTTGTAGAAGGCGATCGAGAGCGCGACCAGCGACACGACCACCACCAGGAACAGCAGGCCGAGGGCACGCCTGCGCAACGTCTTGGTCATCCGGCGATCCTCACCGTCGTCGTCGTGCCCCAGATCGCGAAGCCGATGAAGAAGTTCACGATCGCCACCGTGACGATGGTCGTGCGCACCGCGCGGCCCACGGCCACACCCACGCCCGCGGGCCCGCCGCTGGCGTTGTAGCCGTAGTAGCAGTGCACCAAGATGATGATCACCGCGAAGATCAGCACCTTGAGGAAGGAGTAGAAGACGTCTTGCGGCGGTAGGAAGAGGTTGAAGTAGTGGTCGTAGGTACCGGTCGACTGTCCATTGAAGACGACCACGATCGTTCTGGACGCCAGATAACTGGTCAGCAACCCGATGATGTAGAGCGGGATCACTGCGATGAACCCGGCGATGATGCGGGTGGTCACCAGGAACGGCAGGCTCGGCACCGCCATCACCTCGAGCGCGTCGATCTCCTCGGAGATCCGCATGGCGCCCAGTTGTGCGGTGAAGCCCGCGCCGACGGTGGCCGAGAGGGCGAGGCCGGCGACCAGCGGCGCGATCTCACGGGTGTTGATGTAGGCCGACGCGAAGCCGGTCAGCGCGGCCGTGCCGAGCTGGTTCAACGCGGCGTAACCCTGCAGACCGACCACGGTGCCGGTGAAGACGGTCAGGCCGACCATCACGCCGACCGTCCCGCCGATCACGGCGAGCGCGCCGCTGCCGAAGCTGACCTCGGCGAGCAGGCGCATGGTCTCGCGCATGTAGCGGCGGATGGTGTGCGGCATCCAGGCCAGCGCCCGGATGTAGAACGACATCTGCGTGCCGAGCTGGTCCAGCACGGCGCCCGGCTTGGCGGCGAGCTTGCGTGCGGCGGTGCCGATCGTCGACATGGCCTCAGCTCCCCTTCGCCGGAACGATCTGCAGGTACACGGCGGTCAGCGTGAAGTTCACCGCGAAGAGCAGCAGGAACGTGATGACCACGGACTGGTTCACCGCGTCGCCCACGCCCTTCGGACCCCCCTTGGGGTTCAGGCCGCGGTAGGCGGCGACGACCCCGGCGATGAAGCCGAAGATGACCGCCTTGATCTCGGAGATCCAGAGGTCGGGTAGCTGGGCCAGCGCGGAGAAGCTCGCGAGGTAGGCGCCGGGCGTGCCGCCTTGCAGGACCACGTTGAAGAAGTAGCCGCCGAGCACACCGATGACGCTGACCAAACCGTTGAGCAGCAACGCGACCAGCATCGAGGCGAGCACGCGCGGCACGACCAGGCGCTGGATCGCCGAGACGCCCAGCACCTCCATCGCGTCGATCTCCTCGCGGATGGTGCGTGCGCCGATGTCCGCGCAGATCGCCGAGCCGCCCGCGCCCGCGACCAGCAGCGCGGTCACGATCGGAGCCGCCTGCTGGATGATCGCCAGCACGCTGGCCGCACCGATGAACGACTGCGCGCCGAGCTGGGTGATCAGCGAACCGAGCTCCAGCGCGACCAATGCGCCGAACGGGATCGACACCAGCGCGGTCGGCAGGATCGTCACGCTCGCGATGAACCAGGACTGCTCGATGAACTCGCGCAGCTGGAACGGCCGCTTGAAGATGCCGACGATCACGTCGAGGCCGAGCGCGAAGAGCTGCCCGGTCTCGCGCAGTGCGCCGGAGCCGGGGAACTTCCGGGTCGAGGCGGGCGCGCTCACGAGCGTCCTCGTTCGGACCCGCTCGGCTCGGACCCGGGCAGGCGCGCGACGCTCTCGTCGTCGAGGCGGCCCTCGATGCGCTCGCCGTTGCCGGAGCGCGGGCGTGGCGACGGGGCCGGGCGCTGCGACGGAGCCGGGCGGCCGCCGGCGTGGACGCCGTAGTGCTGCTGCTCCTCGGGCGACATCGACTCGATGATGCTGTCCTGCGCGGCCCGCGGGAGCGAGTGCAGGATGCTCATCACGCGGTCGGTGCGCCGGCGTGCGCCCTGGCGCTCGGGCATGCCGGGCGTGGGCTGCATCTGCGGGGGCACGCCGCGCACGTCCTCGACGCCGCCCGCGTGGTGACCTGCCTCGAACATGGCCTGCTCGGCGGCCATGGTGGCGGAGTCCTTCTCCTCGCTCATCCCGATCGGGCCGTCCATGCGGCCGTTGAGGAACTGCTTGACCACGGGCTCCTCACTGGTCAGCAGCACCTCGCGGGGGCCGAACATGACCAGCTCCTTGCGGAAGAGCATGCCGATGTTGTCCGGCACCGTGCGGGCGAGGTTGATGTTGTGCGTGACGATCAGGAACGTCGCGTCGATCTGCGAGTTCACGTCCAGGAACAGCTGCGAGATGTAGGTGGTGCGCACCGGGTCCAGGCCCGAGTCGGGCTCGTCGACCAGGATGATCTCCGGGTCCAGCACCAGAGCGCGGGCCAGCCCGGCACGCTTGCGCATACCGCCGGAGATCTCGCCGGGCAGCTTGCGCTCGGCGCCGTTGAGCCCGGTCAGGTCCAGCTTCTCCAGCACGATGCGCCGGACCTCGGACTCGGACTTGCGGGTGTGCTCGCGCAGCGGGAACGCGACGTTGTCGTACAGGTTCATCGAGCCGAACAGCGCGCCGTCCTGGAACAGCACCCCGAACAGCTTGCGGGTCTCGTAGAGCTGGCGCTCCGAGCAGGTGACGATGTCGACGCCGTTGATCATGCAGCGGCCGCGCTCGGGCTTGAGCAACCCGATCATCGACTTGAGGAAGACGGACTTGCCCGTCCCCGACGGACCCAGCAACGCGGAGACTTCGCCTGGCGGCAAGGTCAGCGTCACGTCCCGCCAGATGGCCTGCTTCCCGAAGGATTTGGTCAACCCTTCGACGACCACCTCGGCGCCCATCGAACCTCCCGACCCGGATTTGGCGTCCCCGCCGACGTCATCCCAGTGCAACGAGCCGAACCCGTCTGGGTTACTCGCGAGTTGGTAAGCAAAGTACCCAGTCGGTGGCTTGCGCTCGCCCAGTGGGGTACATCACACGGGGTAACCGCCGCTTCTGGTTGCTTCCTGTCGCCGGGCCGAACGGGTGAACAACGAAACCTCCTGACGGTCGGCGACGTCCGAGTCGCCGCACATGATCGAGGGGGGACCATGCCGAACGAGAGCGGCTTCAGGCTCAGGCTGAAGGAAGCGGACAAGGCAGCCAGGACATCACTGCCCGCTGCGGCCGCGGCCATCGAGCACCCGGTGAAGGCCTTGACCGACCACGTCGACGCGAGCGGTCACGGCAGGTCGGCCGCGGCCACGTCCGCGTTCCAGCACTGCACCTGGCTCGCCGACCACGTGGCGAGCAGGCAAGCGCATGCGGCCCAGGTCGTGCGCGACACGGCCGACGCGCTCGCCGCGATCATCGACGTGTACCGCCAGGCCGACGGGCAGGCCTGACCGTGGCGCACATCGGACGGGTCCCGGAAGCGCTGGACGCGGCCAGCTGGCAGATGCAGAACGTCGTGGCCACGATGATCGACAAGGAAAGCCTCACCGATGCCAGGTTCGGCGAGGTCAGCGACGCGCGCACCCGCCACTGGGGGACGGTGACGAGCCTGAACCTCGACCAGCTCGGCGAGGAATACGAACGGCTGGTCAAGGTCGCGCAGGAAATCACGGCCAGCGATGACGCGAAGAAGTACCTGGCCCAAACCATCAGCCACCTCGAAGGTTGGGTGGGCGACGCGAAGGACGCGTTCGTCGGCCAGGTCTCGCTGGTCGAGAGCTTCCTCGACACGCAGGCCACCAACGCCTGGGTCGCCGTGCGCGGCATCGGCACGCTGATGACCCTGGTCTACCAGGCCCAGGAGAGCATGTTCGGCATCTGGGCCGACACCTTCGACGCGGCCACCAACGAGATCGAGGACCGCGACAAGAAGGACATCGAGGTGCAGATCGCGCTGGGCGGTGAGATCGCCAGCCACTTGATCACCCTGGACGTGGCCAGGTGGAAGAGCATGGCGGTGGATCTCGTGCTCAAAGAGGGCCAGATCCTCGCGACCGATGCCATCGACGGTGGTGATGCCGACAAGGTCATCGACACCTACATCCGCACCGGCGACCGCGTCTGCCGCGAGTTCGAGGGCGGCCTCGAAATGCTGGTGAAGGAACTGATGTTCCAGGAGTCCGGGTTTAGCGCCCAGAGCCCGGACCTCTTCGCCCCGTTGAGCACCAAAGTCCAGATAGACAGCCCTGACTTCACCTACGAGGGGTGCTTCGAGTGCGAAGAGATGCCGCCGAACGCCTTCGACCCAAAGGTCCGCAAGGCCCAGACGGCGCACCGCAAACACGAGTCCGACATCGAGAAGCGGCTCGGCGGTGCCTCATGAGCGCCACCCGCGTTGCGGGGTTGCTGGTCGTGGCCTTCGGGGTGGCCGCCTGCGCCACGCCCGAAGCAACACCGAGCGCCCCCGCGACCGCCACCACGACCGCCGCGGCTCGAACGCTCGATGCTTCCGCCTACAACGACAATGACAAGATCTGCGACCTGCTGCCCGGTGCCGACGCCGGCCGCCTGGGCTACGTCGACTGGGGGATCTGGCAGCCGGAAGGTGTGCGGAAGTACGACAGCTCCGACTACCCCGCAACCATTTCCTGCCGCCGGGACGGGCGGCCGGTGCCGAACGACCGGGACACGTGGGGCTTCGGTGTGGCCACCTACCTCTACCTGTCCACCGACGTGACCGCGGCGGGATACCAGTCCGACCAGGACTACGTGGCCGTCGACACCATCAAGGTGCGGGGGCAGACGGGCATCGTGCGGCGGATCGCGGATCGGCCGCAGGTGAAGTACTGCGAGGTCGACGTCGAACTGGACAAGAGCAGCGGGTTCGTCGTCGAGGTCGACGGGCTGGGACCCGCAAAGGCTTGCGCCAGCGCCAAAGCGGTGGCCGAGGCGGTCGTGAACAACCTCAGCAGATAGCGGAAGGCCGGCACCCCGTCGGGGTACCGGCCTTCCGAGCGAACCGTGAAGCGCTAGATCACTTGAGGGAGACCTTGGCGCCGGCGCCCTCGAGCTTCTCCTTGGCGGCCTCGGCGGCATCCTTGGCGACCTTCTCCAGGATGGGCTTCGGCGCGGACTCGACGAGCTCCTTGGCCTCCTTCAGGCCCAGGCCCGAGACGACCTCGCGGACGACCTTGATGACCTGGATCTTCTTGTCACCGGCGGACTCGAGGACGACGTCGAACTCGTCCTTCTCCTCCTCGGCGGCGGCCACGGGGCCGGCCGGGCCCGCGGCGGCCACGGCGACCGGCGCCGCGGCGGTGACCTCGAAGGTCTCCTCGAACTGCTTCACGAACTCCGACAGCTCCAGGAGGGTCATCTCCTTGAACGCGTCGAGCAGCTCGTCAGTGCTGAGCTTCGCCATGATGGCGTCCTTTCAGGTAATGCGCCCCGAGTAGCCAGGGTGCGAATGGTTATCCGGGGTTGTTCAGCTCTCGGCGGCTTCGGCGGCAGGGGCCTCTGCGGCCTTCTTCTCCTGCAACGCCGCGGCCAGGCGGGCCACCTGCGAGGCCGGGGCGTTGAACAGCCCGGCGGCCTTGCTGAGGTTGCCCTTCATCGCGCCCGCGAGCTTCGCGAGCAGCACCTCACGCGAGTCGAGGTCGGCGATCTTGGTGACCTCGTCCACGCTGAGCGGGCGGCCATCCATGTAGCCGCCCTTGATGACCAGACCCTTGTTGTCCTTGGCGAAGTCACGCAGTGCCTTCGCCGCGTCAACCGGCTCGCCGTCGACGAAGGCGATCGCGGTCGGGCCGGCGAAGAGCGCCTCGAGACCCTGCACGCCCGCGTCTTCCGCGGCCCGCTGGACGAGGGTGTTCTTCGCGACCCGGTAGGTCGCGCCATTACCGAGAGCTCGGCGCAGCGTGGTCAGCTGGGACACGGAGAGGCCGCTGTACTCGGTGATCACCGCGGCCGAGCTGCTGCGGAACTTGTCCGCGATCTCGGCGACGGCCGCCACCTTGTCGGGCTTCGCCATGGGTCGCCTCCTCTCTTGGCTGGTGACCTCTGGTCGAACCAGCCCGGGAGACGACAAACGCCCCGGCGCAGGCGCACGGGGCGTACACAGGCGCAAGCGCCTGGGACTCACCTCGTCCTCCCTGCGCGGGCCGCCCGTTGTCGGGGCCTTCGTCTCCGGTGAGGGAGAGACCAGCGGTCTTCGGTAGAACCGTCGTCAAGAGTACGTGACCCCATCAGGCGGTTCCAAATCGCCCCCGGGTACCCGGCAAGATGGACCCGTGGCCAACGACGAACCGGACACCGGGCCGCTGCCCGCGCAGCAGCCGCCGAACCCACCCGTGCCGGGGGGCGAGATCGTGCCACCGATGAACGTGCCGCCCACCGCGCCCCCCGGGCCGCCGCCGGCCGTGCCGGACCCGGAGCAGCTGCGGCAGTTCGAGGAGTTCCGCAAGTTCCAGCAGTTCCAGGAGTTCCAGCGCTACGCCCAGACCGAGGAGGGCCAGCGCGCGCTCGGTGCCGGGAGCGCGGTCGGCTTCCCCTACCCGCAGCCGCCGAAAAGGCCGGCGTGGCAACGGTTCCTGCGCGGCAAGCTGTTCCGCAAGCTGGTCTCCGCGCTCGTCGTCGTACTGGTGCTGGTGTGGGCCTACAACCACTACTTCGGCGCATCGGAGGACAACGACCCGCAGGGCGCCGCGGGCCCTGGGTCGGTGCAGGAGCCGGGCCGCCTCTCGCCGAGCCCGCAGCAGGCGGTGATCGCCCTCTACAAGATGGTCGCGCAGGGCGGCGCCGAGGAGGCGTGCACGCTGGTGTTCGACCAGCAGGGCGGGCTCGCGTTCGCCCAGGACTTCGGCGCGACGACGTGCCAGGCCGCGATCACCACGCTGGCCGCACAGGTCAGCAAGGACTCGGTGGACCGCAACGCCTACGCGGCCCCGAAGGTCACCGAGCAGGCGATGACGCTCAACGGCACGTCGGCGATCGTCAGCTCCTGCGAGCTCAACGTCGTCGGCGGCCCGCCGCTGGGCAAGCTGCTGCTCACCGAGAACGGCGGCGGCTGGGTGATCACCGACCACGAGAACGAGACCTGCCCGCCGAAGACGTCCGGCGCCCCCACCACGACGCCCACCGGCTGAATTCGGTTGCGCCGCACCGGTCTTGTGCCAGCATCGGCCGGCATGAGCGAGCTTGCGAGCATGAGCCCGGAGGAACTGGTCGGCCTGCTCGCCGACGCGGATCGGCTGGCCGCGGTGTCGGCGCTGGCGCTCGGCGCCCGGACCAACCCGGAGATCGTCGAACGCACCGGCATCGACGGCAAGCGGGTGAGCAAGGCGGTGACCCGGCTGGCCAAGGCCGGGCTGGTGGGCAGCGACGCCGACGGGCTGGTGCTGCACGCGCACTTGTTCGCCGACGCGGCCCGCGCGGCGGCGCCACCCAAGCAGTACGAGGACCACGGCTACGCCGACCCGAAGGCCGAGGCGACGCTGCGCGCGTTCGTGCGGGACGGGCAGTTGACCGGCATGCCCGCCCAGCCGACCCGCCGGCGGCTGGTGCTCGAACACGTCGCGCGGTCGTTCGAGCCCGGCGTGCACTACCCCGAGCGCGCGGTGACCGAGCTGCTCGAACCGTGGTGCGCCGCCGGGGCGACCGACCACGTGACGTTGCGCCGGTACCTGGTCGACGAGGGCCTGCTCAGCCGCGAGGGCGGCGAGTACTGGCGCAGCGGCGGCCCGGTCGACTGACCCGGGCCCCGGGTGGTCAGGACGGGTCGGAGCCGCGGATGGCCCACACCCAGAACGCGGCCGACGCCGTGAGCACGGTCGCGCCGAGCCAGCCGGCGAAGCCGCTCTGGTCGGCGTAGGCCCACAGCAGGCCGATGAACGGCGCGGCTATGCACGCCACCGCGTCGACCCGCAGCTGCCGGCCCAGCCCGCTGACCGAGCGCGCGCGCTCGGCCACCGTGTCGTCGGGCCGGCTGGGGTTGTCGCCGCGGCGCCCCGGCGGTTCGCGGCGCACGACCCGGCCCGGCGGGTACAACACCACGCCGTCGAACTCGGCGGCCACCAAGCGGTCGCGCTTCGGGTCGCCGTACGCGGTGACCGTGGTCGGCGCGGGCATGCGCACCAGCACGGGGTCGTAGTAGACCGGGAGCCACGCCGACTCGTCGTCGAGTTCCAGGTACGACCGGGTGAGCACGCCGCGCTGGATCCGCACGCGGCGCACGAGCAGCTTGGTGGGCTTGCGCCGGGTCAGCCGGGCGCTGCGCCAGAGCCGCCAGCCGTCGTAGCCCAGGACGATCACGATGATCAACGCGCCGAGCACCAGCCCGGTGGTCGCCCGGTCGCCGTCGACGAGCACCTGCGCGCCCGGCACGATCGCGCGCGCCGGATCCGCCGGGTCGTAGGCGATGTCCGTGCCGGTGCCGACCTTCGGCGGGTCGATCGACAGCGGCACCCGCACGGTGTGCGCCGCGCCGTCGGGGGTCGCCCAGGCCGCCTCGACCGTGCTGCCGTCCACCTTGGTGATGTGGCCGCTCGCACGAGCCGACAGCCCGGAGAGCTGCCGGTCGGCCGCGGCGTAGGAGATCGCGGACAGCACGATGACGACCGCGCACGTGACGAACACGAGCGCGGTGGTCAAGCCGACGTGGCGCACCGCGCGCACCGACAGGGCACCTCGTCGCCGCTCGGTCATCTCAGCCATCGAATCCTTGGTGGGTAAGGAAAGGCGGGGGCCGGAAAGTCCGACCCCCGCCGTTCAGCCGAACAGATCAGGCAACGAAACCGATCTTCGTGTAGTCGACGTCCGCGAAGCCGCGGGCACCGAAGTTGGCCACGGTGGAACGGATCGCGACCGCACCGGGGACCTGGTACAGCGGGAGGTGGTGCCCCTCCTGCCAGACCATCTTGTCGATCTCCTGCAGGTCGGCCGTCCGCTTGGCGTCGTCGAGCTCGGCGCTCGCCTCGTCCAGCTTCTGGTTCAGCTCAGGGGAACCGACGTGCCCGTAGTTCTGGCCGGTGCTCTTCGGGTCGAGGTAGTAGATCGCCTTCGAGCCACCGATCGGGAACGGGTTCGAGCTCCAGCCGAAGCCGGTCATGTCGAAGTTGCCCGTGTTGACGAAGTCCTTGAAGAACTTGTCGACCGGCTCGGCGTCGACCACCACGTTGACGCCGATCTCCTTGAGCTGCGCCTGGGTCAGCTTCACGATCTGCTCGGAGATCGGGTTGCCCGCCGTGCTGACGAACCGGATGTTGAGCTGCTTGCCGTCCTTCTTGCGGAACTGGCCGTCCATCTTCCAGCCCAGCGCGTCCAGGTCGGCCTTGGCGGCGGCCTGGTCGTACTTCACCGCGGACGCGTTGTCCTGGTAGGCCGCGGTGCCCTGCAGGAAGAAGTGGTTGCCCAGCGGGGTCGGGTTCTGCACGATCGGGCCGAGGATGCCCTTGACGAACTTGACCTGGTCCAGGCCCTTCATCAGCGCGACGCGCAGCTTCGGGTCCGCGAGGATCGAGCCCGGCGCGCCGTTGAAGGTGATGTGGTTGTACTGGTTGCCCGGCGCCTGCCGGATGACCGCACCCTTTGTGGTCTTCGCCCGCTGGTAGTTGTCGACGCTGGAGCCGATCTTGTACCAGTCGATCGAGCCGTTGGCCAGGGCGTCGGCCAGGGCACTGCGGTCGACCACCCGGAAGGTGATCTTGTCGAGCTTGGGCTTCGGGCCCCACCAGGCCGGGTCACGCACGACCGTGACCAGCTGGCCGGTCTTGTCGATGGTGCCGATCTTGAACGGGCCCGCGGTGATCTTCGGGCCGTCCACCCAGCCGGAGTTGAAGGTCTCCGGGTCGCTGTTGAGCTCCTTGGGGTACAGCGGGTCGAACAGCGCCTTCCACTCGGCGAACTTCTTCTTGAAGGTGACCTTGACCTCCTGGTCGTTGGCCCCCTTCTCCACCTTCTCGATGTCCTCGTAGCCGGTGGTCGCCGAAACCGTGTACTTGTCGTTCGTGCCGTTGAGGGCCTTGAACGTGGCGTCGAAGTCCTCCCACGAGATCGCCCGGCCGGTGCTCCACTTGGCCTGCGGGTTGATCTTGTAGGTGATCACCTCGGGGTCGGGCGAGGTGATCTCGGCCGACTGGAGGTAGTTCGGGTTCATCTGGACGTTGTTGCCCGCGTCGGCCAGCCACAGGTGCGGCATGATCGAGTACAGGATGCGCACGCCGTCATCGACGGTGCCGTCGAGCTCGTTGTAGTTCCAGTTGTCCGGCAACGAGTCCAGCGGCCACTTGAACTCGCCGCCGTCCTTGAGCTTCGAGACATCCATCGCGTTGATGTCCTGGTTGCCGGCGCCCTTGCCGGCACCACCCTGCACGCCCTTGTCCCCGCCGCCGTCGCTGCTGCCGCCACACGCGGAAAGCAGCATCGCTGCGGCGGCGACCGGCGCGATGAGCGCCGCCCACTTCCGTCGACTCACTGTTGGTGACCTTCCTTTTTGAACGGCCGATCGGGAGCCCGGCCGAGATTCGGGGGATGGAGCTCAGAGCACGGCGCGCGCCCTGGGGAAGTGGCAGGCGGCCTGCTGGTCGTCGCCGTGCGCCGCCAGCACCGGTTCCTCGTCCAGGCAGCGCTGGCGCTTGTCCTCGGGCAGCGCCGCGAACGTGAAGCAGCGGGTGTGGAACCGGCAGCCCCGCGGCGGGTTGGCCGGGCTCGGCAGGTCGCCGGTGAGGATGATCCGCTCCCGCGACCGCTCGGCGACCGGGTCGGGAATCGGGATCGCGGAGAGCAGCGCCTGGGTGTACGGGTGCTTCGCGTCGCCGAAGACGCCGTCCACCTCGCCGATCTCGACGATCTTGCCCAGGTACATCACCGCGACCCGGTCGGCGATGTGCCGCACCACCGACAGGTCGTGGGCGACGAAGAGGTAAGCCAGCTCCAGCTTGGCCTTCAGCTCGTCGAGCAGGTTGATCACGCCGGCCTGGATGGACACGTCCAGCGCGGACACCGGCTCGTCGAGCACGATCAGCTTCGGCTCCAGCGCGAGCGCGCGGGCGATGCCGATGCGCTGGCGCTGACCGCCGGAGAACTCCGCCGGGTAGCGCTCGGCGTGCTCGGCCCGCAGGCCGACCAGGTCGAGCAGCTCGGGGATCCGGCTGGCGATCTTCTGCTTCGAGTAGCCGTGCACCTGCATGGGTTCGGCGAGCACGTCGCCGATCGGCATGCGCGGGTCGAGCGAGGCCATCGGGTCCTGGAAGACCACCTGCATGTCACGGCGGATCTCCCGGCGCGATTGCTTGGTCAGCGACGTGGTCAGGTTGCCGAGGATGGCGATGTCGCCGCCCATCAGCGTGTCCAGCCCGAGGATCTCCATCAACGTCGTCGTCTTGCCGCAGCCCGACTCGCCGACCAGGCCCAGCGTCTCGCCCGCGCGGATGTCGAACGAGACCCCGTCGACGGCGTGCACGGTGCCGACCCGGCGCTTGAACACCGCGCCCTTGGTCAGCGGGAAGTGCTTGACCAGCTCGTTGACCGACAGCACGATCGGCCGCTGCTCGCGCGGCACCTTGGCGATCGCCGCTTCTTCGACGGCCTCGACCTCGAACACCTCGGCGGCGTCCGGGTCCTCGGCGATCAGCTCGTTGGCCCGGATGCAGGCGGCCCGGTGCTGCTCACTGCCGTCCACATCGGACAGCGGCGGCTCGGCCTCCCGGCAGGCGTCGACCACCATGGGGCACCGCGGCGCGAACGGGCAGCCCGGCGGCAGGTCCACCAGCGACGGCGGCTGCCCCTCGATCGGGACCAGCGGCTGGCGCTCCTCGGCGTCCAGGCGCGGGATGGAACCCAAGAGCCCCAACGTGTACGGCATCCGCGGGTGGGCGTAGATCTCGTCGACCTGGCCGGTCTCCACGGCCTTGCCCGCGTACATCACCATCAGCCGGTCGGCGAAGCCCGCGACCACACCGAGGTCGTGGGTGATGATCACGATGCCGGCGCCGGTGACCTCCTGCGCGGTCTTGAGCACCTCGAGCACCTGCGCCTGGACGGTCACGTCCAGGGCGGTGGTCGGCTCGTCGGCGATGATCAGGTCCGGGTCGTTGGCGATCGCGATGGCGATCACCGCGCGCTGGCGCATGCCGCCGGAGAACTCGTGCGGGAACGCCTTCGCCCGGTTCGCCGCGTTCGGGATGCCGACGAGGTCGAGCAGCTCGACGGCCCGGTTGTGGGCCTGCTGCTTGCTCATCGAGTGCCCGTGCGCGCGCAGCGCCTCGGCGATCTGGTCGCCCACCGTGTACACCGGCGTCAACGCCGACAGCGGGTCCTGGAACACCATGGAGATCCGCTTGCCGCGGATCTTGGACAGCTGGTCGTCGGACAGGCCAAGCAGCTCGCGGTCGCGGAACTTGATCGACCCGGAGATGCGGGCCTGCTGGGGCAGCAGGCCCATCACGGCCAGCGAGGACACCGACTTGCCCGAGCCGGACTCACCGACGATGCCGAGCACCTCGCCCGCGGACACCTCGTAGTTCAGCCCGCGCACGGCCTGGACCCGGCCGCTCTCGCTGGGGAAGGAGACGGTGAGGTCGCTGACCCGCAGCACCGGCCCGTTCTCGCTCGGCGCCTGCTCGTCGAACATGGTCTGTGCGGCGGTCAACGTCCCGCCTCCCCGGCATTCCCGAAAATGGTTGCGTTGCGAGGGAATGGTCCTGTTGAACCTTGTGATCGTGGCTGAGTTGCGTCACGTTCCCCTGAGGTGCGGTTGCGAGGTCCGCGAGCTGCTCTCGGGTCTGGCGTTGGCACAAGGAGCGTCATGACGCTTCCTTTCCGGCGAGCGCGGGTGCGTTGGCGCGGGCCTTGTCCTTGGCGTCCTGGTACTCCTTGCGCGCCTTGCGCCGGTCCTTGCGCCGCCCGCCCGCGGAGTTGGGGTCGATCGCGTCGCGCAGGCCGTCACCGACGACGTTCACCGCGAGCACGAACACCACGAGGAACATCGAGGGGAACAGGAAGAGCCAGGGGAAGGTCTGCGCCGACTCGGTGCCGGACGCGATCAGCGTGCCGAGCGAGACGTCGGGCGGCTGCACGCCGAACCCGAAGTACGACAGGCCGGTCTCGGCGATCACCGCGGCGCCGACGTTCACGGTCGCGTCGATGATCAGCAGCGACGCCATGTTCGGCACGATGTGCTTGACGATGATCCGCCACGGCGCCTGACCCATGAACCGGGCCGCCTTGACGTACTCGCGCTCGCGCAACGTGAAGGTCATGCCGCGCACGATCCGCGCGGTGATCATCCAGCTGAACAGGCCCAGCAGCAGCACGAAGATCAGCCAGGTCTTGCCCTTGAACGCCGGGCTGAGGATCGCAAGGATCAGGAACGACGGCAGCACCAGCAGCAGGTCGACCAGCCACATCATGGCCCGGTCGACCCAGCCGCCGAAGTAGCCGGCCGTCGCGCCGACGATCGCCGACAGCGACGTGGAGATCAGGCCGACCAGCAGGCCGATGGTCAGCGACTTCTGCAGCCCGCGCATCACCAGCGCGAACATGTCCTCGCCGACCTTGCTGGTGCCGAACCAGTGCGAGCCGCTGGGCGAGACGAGGAAGTTGTCGTAGTCCAGTTCGGTGTAGCTCCACGGCGCGAACAGCGGGGACAGGAACGCCGCCGCGTAGAGCAGCACGATCACCACAAGGCCGATCAATGCGTTGCGGTTGCGGGCGAACCGGCGCACGACGAGCTTCGCCCGGCTGGTGCGCAGGTCACCGGGGGCGCCCGCGTCGACCGGGCTCACCGAGGCGCTGCCGCCCGGGGTGTTGGCGTGCTCGCCGCTGCCGTCGCTGTCGATGGTCACAGTCATGTCGTCGGCCCCCGTCAGACCCGGACCCGCGGATCGAGCGCCGCGTAGAGGACATCGGAAAGCCAGCCGGAGATCAGCACCAGCACGGCCACGAACAAGGTCACCGTCGCCACCACGTTGGCGTCCTGGGTGTTCACGCCGACGATCAGCCAGTCGCCCATGCCGTACCAGCCGAAGATGTGCTCGGTGAACGTGCCGCCGACGATAAGCAGGCCGAAGCCGAACGCGAACAGCGTGGCCATCGGGATCAGCGCGGTGCGCAGGCCGTGCTTGAACAGCACGCGCCGCCGGGTCAGGCCCTTGGCCGACGCGGTGCGCAGGAAGTCGCTGCCGAGCACGTCGAGCATGGCGCTGCGCTGGTAGCGGCTGTAGTAGGCGATCTGCTGCAACGCGATCGTCAGCGTCGGCACGATCAGGTAGCGCAGCCGGTCGCCCAGCGAGGCGAGCCAGCTGCCGTCGAAGCCGGGCGTCTGCTCACCGGTGAACTTCAGGTACTCGGTGCCGAGCCAGTCGTTGACCTGCAGCGCGCCGGTCTTGAGCAGCGGGCCGATCACGAACACCGGCGTGGACAGGATGACGAAGGAGAAGACCGTCGCCGCGTAGTCGCTGATCTTGTACTGCCGGATCGCGCTGACCACCCCGAGGATCACGCCCAGGATCACGCCGACCGTGACGCCGACGAGGAACAGGCGCAGGCTCACGCCCATCCGCGGCAGCAGCTCGTCGCCCACGTTGTGGTCGGTGACCGTGCGGCCGAAGTCGCCGTGCACCACGCCGCCGAGCCAGTGCACGAACCGCAGCGGGATCGGCTGGTCGAAGTGCAGCGCCAGCCGCTTGGCCGCGATCGCCGCCTCGGGCGGCGGCGGGTTGCGCTGCATCAGGATCGCCACGGGATCGAACGTCAGCGACGCCAGCAAGTAGGCGAGGAATGTGGCGACCAGACAAAGGATCACATAGTTCACCAGGCGCCTGGCCAGGAAACCGATCACGTGGGTGGACAGCCTTTCCGCGATGCCCGCCGCAGCTGCGCGGACCAGTCTTCTCCGGCGGGGCACCGGAAGTTCACCGAGTGGCCCGTGATGTTGGATAGTTCGTCGCCGTCGGGTGGTTAAGGTACCTACTTTCGTAGGCAATCCGGGTAACAGCTCGGCAGCGATGGAACAGCGTGTCGTTATCTGGTGCCGAAATGTGACCGCACGCCCTCTTACCTGCGGTTATGCGGTCACGAATTGGACACGAAAAAGGCGAAGGGGCGACCCGTTCGGGGGTCGCCCCTTCACCTTTGCCAGTTGTTGCCTCAGGAAGTGGCTTCGTCTGCCACGAGGAGGTTGCGCGTGCGAGCCGGGTCCACCGGAATGCCGGGGCCCATGGTCGTGGAGAAGGTGACCTTCTTCAGGTAGCGGCCCTTCGCGGCGGACGGCTTCGCCCGCAGCACCTCGTCCAGTGCGGCCGCGTAGTTCTCCACCAGCTTCTCGGTGTCGAACGACGCCTTGCCGATCACCAGGTGCAGGTTCGACTGCTTGTCCACCCGGAAGTTGATCTTGCCGCCCTTGATGTCGGCGACGGCCTTGGTGACGTCCGGGGTGACGGTGCCGGTCTTCGGGTTCGGCATCAGGCCACGCGGGCCCAGGATGCGGGCGATGCGACCGACCTTCGCCATCTGGTCGGGGGTCGCGATCGCCGCGTCGAAGTCCAGCCAGCCCTCCTGGATGCGGGCGATCAGGTCCTCCGAGCCCACGGCGTCCGCACCGGCGGCCTCGGCCTCGGCGGCCTTGTCACCGGTGGCGAACACGATCACGCGGGCGGTCTTGCCGGTGCCGTGCGGCAAGTTGACCGTGCCGCGGACCATCTGGTCGGCCTTGCGGGGGTCGACGCCCAGGCGCATGGCGACCTCGACGGTCGCGTCCAGCTTGACCTTGGAGGTCTCCTTGGCCAGCTTCGCCGCATCGAGCGGGGAGTACAGGCGCTCCCGGTCGATGAGCTCCGCGGCCTGGCGGTATGCCTTGCTGCGCTTTGCCATTGCTGTCCTTGCTTTCGTGGATCAGTTGTGGTGCGGACCTGCGCAGGTCCTCCCACTGTGTTGAATTGAGCTTGCTTCGCGGCGCTGCGAATCAGCCTTCGACGGTGATGCCCATGGAACGGGCGGTGCCGGCGATGATCTTGGCTGCCTGGTCGATGTCGTTGGCGTTGAGGTCGGCCTTCTTGGTCTCGGCGATCTCGCGCACCTGGTCCCAGGTCACCTTGGCGACCTTGTTGCGGTGCGGCTCGCCGGAGCCCTTCTCCACACCCGCGGCCTTGAGCAGCAGCCGGGCCGCCGGCGGGGTCTTGAGCTTGAAGTCGAACGACCGGTCCTCGTACACGGAGATCTCGACCGGCACCACGTCACCGCGCTGCGACTCGGTCGCGGCGTTGTAGGCCTTGCAGAACTCCATGATGTTCACGCCGTGCTGGCCCAGCGCCGGGCCAACCGGCGGCGCGGGGTTGGCCGCGCCGGCCTTGATCTGCAGCTTGATGATCGCCGCAAGCTTCTTCTTCTTGGGTGGCATGTCAGTGCTTCCTGTTGTTCAAGTGGTACGCGCCGGGACGAATGGCCAACGCCCGGCACGTCCGGCGGCATTCCCCGCCCGGTATTCAGTTAGGGGGTCCGGGGGCTTCCCCCGGCTGGGGCCTGGGGGCTTGGCCCCCAGAAAACACGGGAAAGGGGGTCACCGGCGAAGCAGGTTGACCCAACCCCCTTTCACTCAGATCTTGGAGACCTGGGTGAACGACAGCTCGACCGGCGTCTCCCGGCCGAAGATCGACACCAGGACCTTCAGCTTCTGCCCGTCCGCGTTGACCTCGCTGATCGTCGCGGGCAGCGTGGCGAACGGGCCGTCCATGACGGTGACCGACTCGCCGACCTCGAAGTCGACCTCGACCGTCGGCGCCTTCGTGGCGGTCGCGGTCGACGCCTTGCCACCGGCGGCCGCGGCCTTGGCCGGCTCCACCTGCGGCAGCAGGAACTTGAGCACGTCGTCGATGGTCAGCGGGGACGGCTTGGACGTCGCGCCGACGAACCCGGTCACGCCCGGCGTGTTGCGCACGGCGCTCCACGAGGCGTCGTTGAGATCCATCCGGACCAGGATGTAGCCGGGCAGCACCTTGCGCTGCACCTGCTTGCGCTGGCCGTTCTTGATCTCGGTGACCTCTTCGGTCGGCACCTCGACCTGGAAGATGAAGTCCTCCATGTCGAGGGTCTGGATGCGCGTCTCGAGGTTGGTCTTGACCTTGTTCTCGTAGCCCGCGTAGGAGTGCACGACGTACCAGTCGCCGGGCGCGCTGCGCAGCGCGGCACGCATCTCGGCGGCCGGGTCCTCGACAGGCTCCTCCGCCGTGGCGGCGGCTTCGTCAGCCTCAGCGGTCTCGTCGGTCTCGTCGGTGTCGGCGGTGTCGTCGTCAGCGGTCTCTTCGGCGGCGGCGTCGGCCTCGTCGACCTCAGCGGCCTCGGCAGCTTCGGCGTCGTCCCCGCCCGGCTCCGGCGTCTGCGGCGTAGCGGGCGCGACGTGCGCGGAGTCCCCGTCCTGCGCGGCGGCGAACAGCTCGTCGTCGGTCAGGTCGGTCAGCTCCGGGCTGCTGCCCGCTGTCCCGTTCTCGGAGGTCACAGGTTGGGTCTCGCTTTCCTCTCGTACATCGCGTCCGCAGATGGACGCGGCGCTCGTTGCCGCTGGTCTCGACCGGCTAGTCGCCGAAGACCAGGAACACGAGCTTGGCCAGGCCCACGTCGAGGCCGGCCACCAGGGCGACCATGAAGGCCAGGAAGATCAGCACGACCACGCTGTAGGTCAGCATCTGCTTGCGGGTCGGCCAGATCACCTTGCGCAGTTCGGCGACGACCTCGCGCAGGAAGCGGACGAGCCGCGCCAGGATGCCCGGCCGGTCGGCCTTGCGGTCGCGGGTCGGGGTCGCCTTGCCCTTGCGCTCGGACACCGACTTGGACGACTTGACGTCGGCCTTCGACTTGCTGTCGGACTTCGCGTCGCGCTTGGCGTCGGTCCGGGTGCTCGCCTTGCCCTCCGGCTTGGCGTCACCCTTCAGACCGGGCAGCCCCGTGTCCTTGCCCGCGGGACGGGCCCTGCGCTCACGCCGAGCAGCGGCGGTGACGGGACGAGACGGGCGCTCCTGCCCCTCTTCCCGCTCCTTGTCCTCGGCCACGCCAGTTCCTCCGCTCCCGTTACTTCGCCAATGCAGGGGTGACAGGACTTGAACCTGCAACCTGCGGTTTTGGAGACCGCTGCTCTGCCAATTGAGCTACACCCCTTTGCCGGCCCACGAGGTGCCGGCGGCGGTGGGACTCGACGACCCCCGCCCACCGTACGTGTTTCGGGCCGCAGGTGACCAGCGCCGAACCACGGTGGACTTGAGTAGCCAACGTTCCAAGTCCGGCAGTCTACGGCACGCCCGATGAGCCTCCGCAACCGCGCTGCTTAGCGGCCCCCGGGATGCGCCGAGAACCGGCCGATCTGCGACGATGAGGGCCATGGCAGCCACCGAGCTTTCCGCGCCTTCCGCGACCAGCCACGCCAGGATCTCCGCGCGCATCGCCGGGATCACCGAGTCCGCCACCCTCGCGGTCGACGCGAAGGCGAAGGCGCTCAAGGCGGCCGGCCGGCCGGTGATCGGGTTCGGCGCGGGTGAGCCGGACTTCCCGACCCCCGAGCCGATCGTCCAGGCGGCGGTGCAGGCGTGCGCCGATCCGCGCAACCACCGCTACACCCCCGCGGGCGGCCTGCCGGAGCTCAAGGAAGCCATCGCGGCCAAGACGTCGCGCGACTCCGGCTACGAGGTGAAGCCGAGCCAGGTCCTGGTCACCAACGGCGGCAAGCAGGCCGTGTACGAGACCTTCGCCACCCTGCTCGACCCGGGCGACGAGGTCCTGCTGCCCGCGCCGTACTGGACGACCTACCCCGAGCCGATCGCGCTCGCCGGCGGCGTCACCGTGCCCGTGGTGACCGACGAGTCCAGCGGCTACCTGGCGTCGGTCGAGCAGCTGGAGGCGGCCCGCACGCCCCGCACCAAGGTGCTGCTGTTCAACTCGCCGTCCAACCCGACCGGCGCGGTCTACCCGCGGGCCCAGGTCGAGGCGATCGGCCGCTGGGCCGCCGAGCACGGCATCTGGGTGGTCACCGACGAGATCTACGAGCACCTGACCTACGACGGGGCCGAGGCGCCGTCCATGCCGGTGCTGGTGCCCGAGATCGCCGACCGCTGCGTCGTGCTCAACGGCGTCGCCAAGACCTACGCGATGACCGGCTGGCGGGTCGGCTGGCTGATCGGCCCGGCCGACGTCGTCAAGGCGGCCACCAACCTGCAGTCGCACCTGACGTCGAACGTGGCGAACGTCTCGCAGCGCGCCGCGCTGGCGGCGGTCTCGGGCTCGCTGGACGCGGTCGCGTCGATGCGCGCGGCCTTCGACCGGCGGCGGCGCACGATCGTCAAGCTGCTCTCGGACATCCCCGGCGTCGAGTGCCCGACACCGCAGGGCGCGTTCTACGCGTACCCGTCGGTGAAGGCGTTGCTGGGCAAGGAGATCCGCGGCCTGCGGCCGACCACCAGCGTGGAGCTGGCCGCGCTCGTGCTCGAGCACGCCGAGGTCGCGGTCGTGCCCGGCGAGGCGTTCGGCACGCCCGGCTACTTCCGGCTCTCCTACGCCCTCGGCGACGACGACCTGGCCACCGGCGTCACGCGCATGGGCGCGCTCCTGTCCGAAGCGAAGTAGGCCGACTGCGTGAATCCGCGCGGATTCACGCACCGCAGTTGATCCACCTCGTTGAATGGGTATGAGGTCCCTTGAGGACACCGACGAACGAGGGAGATCCATGAGCGCGTCCCCGAGCGGTCAGCAGGCACCCAGCAACGGCATGGGCACCGCGGGCTTCGTCTGCGGGCTCGTCGGGCTGGTGTTCAGCTTCATCCCGGTCATCGGCGTGATCGCGTGGCCGCTGGTGATCATCGGCATCGTGCTGTCCGCCATCGGGATGAGCCACGCCAGCAAGGGCCGGGCCACCAACAAGGGCCTGGCCACCGCCGGGCTGGTCGTGTCCGTGATCGGCCTGGTGATCTGCATCATCTGGGTGGCCGCACTCGGCAACAACTGAAGCGACGGCGGTGGTGCGGGTCTCAGCTCCGCACGACCGCGGTTGCCTTGCCCAGCACGGCTTTCCCGTCGAACTTGGCCGTGATGGCCACCTGGGCGGTGCCGTCGTCGAGCACCTTGGCCACCTTCGCGGTGAACTCCACGGTCGCGCCGACGCCGTCGTCCGGCACCACCACTGGGCGCGTGAAACGGGTGTAGTACGACACCAGGCGCGCCGGGTCGTCGAGCCAGTCGGTGACGATGCGCCCGGCCAGCGCCATGGTCAGCATCCCGTGCGCGATGACGTCGGGCAGGCCCACTTCGCGGGCGAAGCGCTCGTTCCAGTGGATCGGGTTGAAGTCCAGCGAGGCACCGGCGTATCGCACGAGGTTCTCGCGGGTCACGGTGACGGTCAGCGGCGGCAGCTCCGCACCCTCGGTGATGTTCATTCGGCGCCCCTCACCACGAGCTGAGCCTGCACGGTGACCACGAGGGCGTCGTCCGCGTCACGCACGTCGCCTCGCATGGTGATGAAGTCGTTGCCCGCCCGGTTCATGATCTCGGCGACCGTCGTGGTCACCGCGAGCACGTCGCCGGCGTGCACCGGCCGCTCGTAGGCGAAGCTCTGGTCGCCGTGCACCATCCGGCCGTAGTCGAGGCCGAGTTCGGGGTCGCTGACGATGGCGTTGATCGCCTCGAGGTTGACGACCGTGAGGAACGTGGGCGGGGCGATCACGTCAGGGAACCCGGCGGCCCGGGCGGCTTCCGGGTCGCGGTAGAGCGGGTTCGCGTCGCCGACGGCGTCGGCGAACTCCTTGATCTTCGCGCGGCTCACCTCGTAGGTGGCCGTCGGCGGGTACACGCGTCCGACGAACGACTGGTCAAGTGGCACCCGCGAAGGTTACTAGGAGAAGACATGACGAAGGCCGCCCCACGTCTGGGACGGCCTTGCGTCAGTTATCTCCGCGGGAGGGAGATGGTCTCAGCGAGTTTCCTTGTGCAGGCGGTGCGTTCCGCAGTTCGGGCAGAACTTCTTCATCTCAAGACGGTCCGGGTCGTTGCGCCGGTTCTTCTTGGTGATGTAGTTGCGGTGCTTGCACTCCTCGCACGCCAGAGTGATCTTCGGCCGCACGTCAGTGGAAGCCACAGCACTAACCTTTCCTCGTCAGCGTTCCCACTCGGGGTGGGAGCCCTTGGTACAACGGCGCGAGCGGTCTCGGGATTCCCCCGCGCTCTCGTGTGTAGCGGTGGCCGGACTTGAACCGGCGACACAGCGATTATGAGCCGCTTGCTCTACCGACTGAGCTACACCGCCTCACATGACACGGCCGCGACGCTCAGGTACTGCGCCGCGGCTGTAGTCATGGAGCCCCTTTACGGAATCGAACCGTAGACCTTCTCCTTACCATGGAGACGCTCTGCCGACTGAGCTAAAGGGGCTTGCTCGGCTTGCTTGAGCGAGGAGGACTCTACAGGGACTCGCCACAGAGTTGAAATCGGGGGTCCCACCTAGGTCAGCAAGGTGAGCACCGTCTCATCGCGCAGGCCCTTGGACTGCGTGGTCCGCGCCTGCAACCAGGCCTCCAACCGGCTGGCGGACAACGGCCGCGAGATCAGGTAGCCCTGCGCGACGTCGCAGCCCATCCCGGCCAGCTGGTCGCGGGCGGCGTCGTCCTCCACGCCCTCGGCCACCACCGTGAGCCCCAGCGAGTGGCCCAGCTCGACGATCGAGCGCACCACGGCGAGGTCACCCAGGTCGGTGCCCATGCCGAAGACGAAGCTCTTGTCGATCTTCACCTCGTCCACCGGCAGCTGCCGCAGGTAGGCCAGCGACGAGTAGCCGGTGCCGAAGTCGTCCACGGCCAGCGTCACGCCGAGGTCCGAGAGCCGCCGCAGCACCGGCAGCGCGCGCTGCGGGTCGGCCATGACCCCCGACTCGGTCAGCTCGAACGTGAGCAGCTCCGGCGGCACCTTCCAGCGGGTCAGCGCGGCGCTCACGCGGTCGGGGAACTCGGCGTCGGCGAGGCTGCGCACCGACAGGTTCACGGCGGCGGAGATGCGGAAGCCGCGGTCCATCCAGTCGCGCACCTTGCCCAGCGACTGGTCCATCACGAAGTCGGTCAGCGCGTCGACCAGACCGGCCGCCTCGACGGCGGGCACGAACTCGTCGGGGCCGAGCTTGCCGAACTCCGGGTGCGTCCAGCGCACCAGCGCCTCGACGCCGAAGACCGTGCGGTTGGGCAACGACATCTTCGGCTGGTAGTGCACCTGCACCTGGTCGGTCTCCAGGGCCTGCCGGAACTGGCTGACCAGCTGGAAGCGGCGCATGAAGATCTGGCCCATGCTCGGCAGGTAGCCGCGCGCGGTGTCCCCCGCGTTGCGGGCCGCGCGCAGGGCGACGTCGGCGCGTTGCAGCAGGCCGTCGACGTCGTCCTTCTCGGCGTCCTCGCAGTCCGACGAGCAGTAGCCGACGACCGCGGCGGCCTCGACGGTGAGCCGGTCGACCGGGTAGGGCATGGCGAGCCCGGCACGCAGGCGTTCGGCGACCTGGTGGGCCTGCTCGGTGTCGTGGCCGGCGAGCAGCACGGCGAACGCGCCGCCCTCCAGCCGGGCCAGCGGGGCGTCCTTGCCCAGGGTGTCGCGGATGCGCCGGCCCGCCGCGACGACCATCCGGTCGGCCCACGCGTAGCCCAGCGCGTCGCTGATCGTGGACAGCACGTCGAGGTCGACCCGCAACACGACGGCCTTGTCGAGGTTCTTCAGCTCGGCGGCCGCGGCCTGCCGGAAGCCGGGCCGGTTGAACAGGCCGGTCAGCGGGTCGTGGTAGGCGTCGTGGCGCAGGGTCGCGAGCAGCCTGCGGTTGTCCAGGGCGGTGGCCAGGTGGCTCGCCGTGGTGCCGATCAGCCGGATGTCGGCGGTGCCGAACCCCCGCCAGCGGGACTGCTTGTCGTGCGCCTCGATCAGGCCCAGCAGGTGGTTCGCGCTGCGCAGCGGCACCACGAGGGCCTCGTCGGCACCGCGGCGCACGAGCTCGTGCCGCACGTCGGGCACGGAGTCGATCCGGCGGAAGTGGCGCACGTGCGCGCCAGGCAACCGCCGGAACGGATCACCCCGGCTGGGCAGGTCACCACCTTCGGGAAGGTCGTCGCCGGACACGACGAGCGACTCGCCCTCCGGCCGGTCGATGCCGAGGCGCAGCACGACGCGTGCCGCACCCAGCTGGTCGCGGATGCGGTCGGCGACGCCCTGCCAGTCGTCGCTGCCGCCGAGGACGGGCTCCGGCTCGACCAGCCCGGCGGCCGGGCGCAACACGGCCTGGTGCCCGGAGCGCGCGACGGTCAGGCTCAGCTCGGACAACGCCTCGAGGTCGCGCTGGTCGCGCAGCAGCCCGGAGTAGGCCAGGTACAACGCCATCAGCCCGCCGACGGTGATGGTGACCAGCAGCCAGCCGGCCGGTGCGTGCGAGGCGATCCCGTAACCGACGACGCCGACGGACGCGTTGACCAGGCCGAGCACGAGGATGCGCAGGGTCAGCCGGACCGCGGCGCCCAGGCGCATCCGCCGGCCGAGCACGCGCACGGTGACCAGCGCGAGCAGCGTCGAGGACACCGGCGCGGCGAGCGCGCCGATCAGCACCGGCGCCCACGGCGGGCCGTGCGGGCCGATGACCTGGACCGCGGCGTAGGCGACGACGAACGCGCTCACGATCTCCAACGCCATCGCACCGGAGTTGTAGAGCAGGCGGTCGCGCACGCCACGGATCATCAGCGTGCCGACGCCCGCCACCAGGTGGGCGATCAGCACCACCTCGAACGGCGCCACGAACAGGCCGATGACCAGCGGGATCTCGGTGAAGGAGATCGACCACGAGACACCGGTGCGCACGTCGATGTTGACCGCGAGCTGCTCCGCGACCAGGAAACCCGCGGTGAGGGCGAGCCCGGTGAGCACGGGGTGCTCGACGGTCCGGTCCGGCAGCAGCCACGCCGCCAGCACGGCGGCCGCGGCGGCGATCACGAAGACGATGACCGAGTAGGTCAGAAAGGGGCGCTTGGCGTCGGACGGCTCGTCCGGCACCGGGTCGAGCGACGACCAGTGCTGGATCGGGAACTCCTGGGTGGCATCGGGGTCCGGGTCCACCGGCTGCTCCGACATGCACCCCTCCTCAGCCGGCGTCAACTTGGAGACCCACCGCAACCCCCCGACGGGCATGTCACTGTACCCCGACCAGGCGACGAAACCAGGGGGTCGCGGCGACTGTCCGAGGTCTTGGATCGCCCGTTCAGGTCCTTGTGATCACACGTCGAGTGTGCCTTCCAGCACGGTCACCGCTTCGCCGCCGATCCGCACGCGCTCGCCCTCGTCGGACACCGCGACCACGCCACCGCGGGCCGACAGCTGGTGCCCGACGAGGTCGCGCCGCCCCAGCTCGGCCGACCAGTAGCAGCACAGCAGGCAGTGCGCCGAGCCCGTCACCGGGTCCTCCGGGACGCCCGCGCCCGGGTAGAAGCAGCGGCTCGCGAAGTCCGCCCCGTCGGTGCCGTGCGCGGTGACCACCACGCCGCGGGCCTCGATCCCGGCGATGGCCGCGAGGTCCGGCTGGAGGGCACGCAGCTCGTCGAGGTCCTTGATCCGCACGAGCAGGTCGTCGCGGCCGCGCACCACGCCCTCGATCGTCACCCCCGGCAGCGCGTGCGCCAGCTCGGCGCTCGGGTCGGCCGGCGCCGGCCGGTCCGCGGGGAAGTCCATCGTGATCGTGCCGTTCTTGCCGGGACGGCAGTGCAGCTCGCCGCTGCGGGTCGTGAACGTCCGCTCGCCGCCGAGCACGTGCGCGGCGGCGAGGGTGGCGTGCCCGCAGAGGTCCACCTCGACGGCCGGGGTGAACCAGCGCAACGGCAGCGGACCACTGTCCTCGCCTGCGCCGCCGGTCACGTCGACGAACGCTGTCTCCGAGTGCTTCAGCTCCTCGGCGACGCGCTGCATCCACGTCGCGTCGCGCGGCTCGGTGAGCAGGACGACACCGGCCGGGTTGCCACGGAACGGTTCTGCGGTGAAGGAATCCACGACGAACAGGCGCATGGGACCAAAGCTAGTGTCCGGCGGGGTTTAGGGTCGCAACAGTGCCGACCTTGATCCATCTGAACGGGCCCTCCGGCATCGGCAAGTCGACCGTCGCCCAGCTCTACGCCGACCGCCACCCCGGCGTGCTCAACCTCGACACCGACCGGGTGGTCGGCCTGATCGGCGGCTGGCGGCAGAACTTCTGGCAGACCCTCGGCCCGGCGCGCGCCCTGGCGATCGGCATGGCCGAGACGCACCTGCGCGGCGGCAACGATGTCGTGATGCCGCAACTGGTGGCCAAGCTGTCGGAGATCGACCGGTTCGAGGCGGCCGCCGCGGCCGCGGGTGCCGACTACCGCGAGCTCGTCCTGCTCACCGACTACGACGACCTGCACGCGCGGTGGAGCGCCCGGCCGCCGAACCCGGTCGACGAGATCATGGCCGAGCACGGCGGGGTTTCCCTGCTGAACAAGATCTACGGCGATCTGACGTCGTTCGTGCGGGACCGCCCGGCGGCCACCGTCATCGAGACACGCGGCCAGTCGGTCGAGGAGACCTATCAGGCGGTCGTGTCCGCGTTGTGTCCCTTGGCGTAGTGGGCGCGCAGCAGGTCGCCGCCCCAGTCGTCGCGCAGGTGCCGCCAGACCGAGTGGGCGTGGTTGCCGTCGTCCTGCTGGTTGTCGTACTCGATCAGCACGTCGCCACCGGCGACGCAGTAGTAGTGCCGGTCGCCGCGCTCGGTCCCGCCCGCCCACGCGAACCGCAGCAGGTCGCGATCCAGCTCGGCCCACACCGCGTCGGCGTAGGGCTTCGGGGCGCGGTCGAGGTAGCGGCGCGTGAGCGCGTCGAGCATTTCCTGTTGTGGCGCCGTCATATCGGTCCGGCGCAACCCCGCCGGCAGCACGCTCGGGTCGGCGGCCGGGTCGTCGCGGGTCAGGATGTCGTCGGGCGGTTCGGCGGCGAAGACGGCCGCCCGGCGCTGGTCCTCGTCGAGCGCGGTGAGCAGGGCACGCGCCGCGTCCTCGTCCGGCCCGAGGATCCTTCGCCCATTGACCTCGGCCGGTTCGGCGCCGATGAAGTGCGGCGTGACCGTCAGCCGGTCGCCGACCACGATGGCGTGCACCGCGAGGTGGTGACCGTTGACCCGCCAGCCCCAGGGCGCCGCGCCGCCCGGATCGTCGAACGCCGGGTCGCCGTACACGCGGAACCAGTACTTGTCCGGCCCGACATCCTGCGTGCCGGTGGCCAGCTGCCGCCGCATCCGCTCGACCTCGATCACACCCCGGGCCAGTTCCGCGCCGGCCTCACTGTGCGTCGCGGCGATCAGCTCGTGGGCCAGTTCGCGTTGCTCGGCCGTCATGTGCTCGAAGGAAAGGCCAGGCCGGTCGCCGGGCAGGTACGTCCACTCGCGCAGCGTCGGGTCGTCGCAGCGACCTTTGAGGGACCGCAGTTGATCCTCGGTGGCTGCGGCGGCCAGCTCGGCGGCCAGCGCCCGAATTCGCCCCAATTCACGCACTGCGCGATCGTGGCACACCGGCGACCTCGGGAGCGCGCAGTTCCCGGACGTCTCGCACGGCCAGCGGCGCCAGCGCGGCGACCGCGAACGCCAGCCCGCAGCACAACGCCACCGCCGCCCCACCCCAGTGGTCGGCCGCCGGCCCGACCATGAGCTGACCGGCCGGGATGGCCGCGTACGACAGCAGGTCGCTGTACGCGCAGACCCGGGAAAGGGCGTCGTTCGGCACGTGGTGCTGCACGGCGGTGTCCCACGTGACGCCCAGCGTGGTGAACCCGAGCCCGGCGAGGAACGCGCACGCCATCACCCACGGAGCGGGCAGCCCGAGGCCGAGGCCGACCAACCCGAGGCCGCCGAGCGCACCCGCGCATTGCCCGGCCCGCAACGGGTTCCGCAACGCCATGCGGCTCAGCACCACGCTCATCACCAGCAGGCCGACCGCGCGTGCGCTGAGCACCAGCCCCCACGACGCCTGGCCGCTGCGCTGGGTGGTCAGCAGCGGGCCGAGGATCTGCCACGGGCCGGTGTTGACCAGGTTGATCACGAAGAACGCCAGCGTGGTCACCCAGACCCACCGGATGCCGCGGAACACGCGCCAGCCGTCGCGCAGGTCGGCCCGCAGGCCTTGCCGGGCGACCACCGCCGGCTTCGCGGCGATCCGCAACCGGGCCAGAAGCGTTGCGGCGCCGAGGAAGCTGAGGGCGTCCAGCGCGATCGCCCAGCCGCCGCCGACCGTGGCCGACAGCAGCCCGGCCGCCGTCGGGCCGAAGATCTTGGCCGCGTTGGCCGCGGCGGCCAGTGCGGCGTTCGCGCGTTGCAGTTCGGCCGGTCCGACCAGCTCCGGGAGGATCCCGCGCAGCGCGGGCATGGTGAACGCTTGCAGCGCACCGTTGGCCAGCTCGATCCCCGCGAGCAGTGGCAGGCTGTAGTGCCCGGTGAGCAACACCGCGGCCACCACGCCCTGGGTGAGACCGGCGCCGAGGTTCGCCGCCACCAGCACGGCCCGGCGCGGCCACCGGTCGGCGACGGCCCCGCCGACCAGCAACAACGCGAGGTTGGGCACGAGCTGGGCGGCCAGCACGATGCCCAGGTCACCTGGTTCGCCGGAGGCGTCGAGCACGGCCAGGGCCAGGGCGACGGGCGTCATCGCGCTGCCGAGCAGCGAAACGAGGCGACCGGCGTGGAAGCCGCGGAACGCAGGCGTGAACACCGCGCGAGCCTGCCCAGGCAGGCCTCCGCCAAGCTAACCTTGCGACGAAAGGCGCAACCATGACCTTGCTGCGGCTCAGCCCCACCGCCCTCGCCCGGTGCCGGTTCGCCATCTCCCCGTTCGTCGAGACGCTTGGCGCCTTGATCACGTTGCACCGCCCGTCGCCCCAGCCCTGGCTCGCGGCCTGGCACGCCGCGCACCAGGATGCGTACCGCGCCTGGCTGGCGCGTGACCCGGTGGCGTCGGGCCTGCTGCCGTTGGTGGCCGCCACGAAGTGGTTGCCCGACTTCGTGACCGTGCCCCCGCGCGGTGGCATGCGCACCCGGCTCGCCGATGAGCTCGCGGACGTGGCCGCCCATCCGGATGCCCAGGTTCGGGCCTCGGTGGCGGACTCGGTGGCGGCGAGCTGGCAGCCCCAGGACGTCGGCTGGCTCTCGGCCGACGGGCTCGGGCCGCGGGTCGCCGAGGTGTTCCGGTCCGGCTGGGAGCTCTTCGTCGAGCCGGACTGGCCGCGGCGGCGGGCCGTGCTGGAGCGCGACGTCATGCACCGGGCGGGGCTGCTGGCCGTCTACGGCTGGAAGCAGACCGTGGAAAGCATGCGGGACCGGCCGATCTGGGTCGGCGAGAGCGCGATCCGGTTCAGCGACAAGGACATCCCGGACCGGTGGATCGGCGACGAGGGGCTGATCTTCGTGCCGCGCACCACCGGCGGCGGCTGGTGGACGTGTGAGCGGCCGCCGCGGTTCGCGCTCGTGTACCCGGCGCGCGGGACGGCGACGCCGGCGTCGGAGTCCGCCTCCATGGCCGCGTTGCTGGGTGCGGGCCGGGCGCGGGTGGTGCGCGAACTCGCCCACCCGGCAACGAGTTCACAGCTCGCCCAGGCGTTGTCCGTCTCGCTGGGCACGGTGAGCAGCCACCTCGCGGTGCTGCGTGCGGCCGGGGTGGTCACGCGTGCGCGGGCCGGGCGGCACGTCGTCTACCGGCTCACCGAGCGCGGCGAGCAACTCGTCGCACTGTGGTCGGCGCAGTGATCTCGCCTCCGCGGGTCGTGAGTGGCGCGCATCACTGTCACAAAATCCGGGTCGCCGGCATCTCGTGGTCGTCCACCGCGAGAGAGGGATCGACATGAACGCCCGGATCAACATGATGGAGAGCGAAGTCGGCGGCAAGTTCGCGAAGCGCTTCGCCAACGCCAGCCTGACGATCAGCCACTCGGCGCTGCCGGAGTCGACGCAACTGCTGGTGCAGATCAGGGCCAGCCAGATCAACGGCTGCGGCTTCTGCACCGACATGCACACCAAGGACGCGACCGCGGCGGGTGAGACGCAGGAGCGCCTGAACATGATCGCCGCCTGGCGGGACGCGACCGTTTTCACCGACGCGGAGCGCGCGGCCCTGGCGCTGACCGAGGAAGGCACCCGCATCGCCGACCACCACCGCGGGGTCTCGGACGAAACCTGGGCCGTGGCCCAGAAGCACTTCGACGACGAGCAGATGGCCGCCCTGGTGTGCCTGGTGGCGATGATCAACGCGGCCAACCGCATGAACATCATCACGCGCACCCCGGCGGGCTCGTACCAGCCCGGCATGCTCGCCGACTTCTTGAAGACGCTGTGATGATCGAGGGCGGCCCGCCGGTTCAACGACGGGCCGCCCTCTTTTTTGTTAATTAATAAATTGATTTCGATCCGCCCGGAACCGCACTTTTTTATCAGGCACATTCGCCGTTAGAGTGCGGCCATCGACACATTCTCCGGGGGTTTCCAATGGATCGGGTTCGATTGCTGCCGGTGGATCGGCTGGCGGTGCCGGAGTGGGCGAAGGCGAGCGCGGAGGTCGCGTCCGCGGGCCTGTTGCGCTCGATGCGGGCGGTCCCGTCGGTGGTCGCGACGATCGGTGCGCTGGCGTGGCGCGCGTCGCGGGTGCTGACCGCCACGGCGGTGGTGCTCCAGGTGGTCTCGGGCGCCGTGACCGCGTTCGGCTTGCTGGCCACCACCCAGGTGTTCACCGCGTTGCTGCAGGATTCGCCGACACCACAACGGTTGTCGGCATCGTTGCCGGTGCTCGCGGTGGTGGTGGCGGCCGTGGCGGCGCGGGCCTTCCTGGACTCGGCGGTCTCGGCCGTGGAGGCGAGCCTGCGCCCGGCGGTGGCCCGGTCCGCGGAGGACGCGGTCACCGCCGCGGCGGCCCGCGTGTCGCTGATCAGCTTCGAGGACGCCGAGTTCCAGGAACTGGTGCGGCGCGCGAGTTCCGACGGCCTGGAGGCCATCGCGTCCAGCGTGCGGTCGGCCACCCAGCTGATCTCGGCCGTGGTGTCGATGACCGCCGCGGTGGTGGCGGCGGCGGTGATCGACCCGCGGCTCGCGGTCGTGCTCGCCCTCGCCGCGGCCGCCGACGGCTGGGCGTCGGTGCGCGCGTCCCGGCTGGGCCGCTGGCACTTCCTCGACACCGTGACCCGGCGGATGACCAAGTCGGTGGTGGCCGAGGCGGCGACCGCGCGCCGGTTCGCGGTGGAACGGCACGCTTTGGTGTTGCGGGAACGACTCCTGCGCGAGCACCGGGCGCTGACCGCCGACCTCGCCCGCGAGGAGACCCGGCTGGCGCGGCGCACCGCGCTGGTCCGGCTGGCCGGGCGCGCGGTGTCCGGCGTGGGCACCGCGGCGGCCTACGGGGTGCTGGTGTTGTTGCTGTGGACGGGTTCGCTGCCGTTGGGCGTGGCCGGGACCGCCGTGCTGGCGGTCCGTGCGGCGTCGGCGGCGTTGACCGCGTGCCTGCGGACCGTGGACCTGATCCACGAGAGCGCGCCCGAGGTGGAGTTGCACGCGCGCCTGCTGACCGAGGCCGCCCGCCGAGCCGAGCGTCGCACCGGGAGCACCGCACCCGCCGACCCCGCCGTCATCCGGCTGACCGCCGTGTCGTTCGCCTATCCCGGCCAGCACCGGCCCGCGGTCCGCGACGTCGACCTGACCATCCGCCGCGGCCAGGTGATCGCCTTGGTCGGCGAGAACGGCTCGGGCAAGACGACGCTGGCGAAGCTGATCACCGGCCTGTACCCGGCCGGCGGCGGCACGGTCCACTGGGACGACGTCGACGTGGCCGCCGCCGATCCCGACACCGTGCACGAGCGGGTCGCGGTCATCGCGCAGGCCCCGGCGGAGTGGCCCATGACCGCGGAACACGCCATCCGCATCGGCCGCCACGACAAGCGCGTGCCCGATGCCCATTGGCACCACGCATTGACCGCCTCAGGCGCCGACGAGGTGCTGGCCGCCTTGCCGGACGGCCCGGACACCGTGCTGTCGCGCCGCTTCCACAACGGCCAAGACCTCTCCGGTGGCCAGTGGCAGCGCATTGCGATCGCCCGCGGCATCTACCGCGCCGCCCCGATCCTGGTGGCCGACGAGCCGACCGCGGCCCTGGACGCCAAGGCCGAGGCCCGCGTCTTCGCCGCGCTGCGCGCCGCAGGCACGAACAGGACGACGATCCTGGTTACCCACCGCCTGGCCAACGTCCGCACCGCCGACTGGATCGTGGTCATGGACCGGGGCCGCATCGTCGAACAAGGCACCCACGACCACCTGCACGCCGCCGAGGGCCACTACCACGACCTGTACGAAACGCAGGCCAGGGCTTACCGCTGACGGTGGCGTACAAAGATCAACGCCCTGACCTGTTGTTCCAGGTCAGGGCGTTGATCGTCCTGCATGTGGCGGGTGAAGGGTTCGAACCTTCGTAGGCTAAGCCGACAGATTTACAGTCTGCTCCCTTTGACCACTCGGGCAACCCGCCGTGATCGTCCGGCGTCGACCGGACGGCGGAAACCATACCCAACGGTGGTTCGGGGTCGCCAACCGGTATCCCCGGGCGCCGCGCAGGTAGCATCCGCGACATCCAACCCCGAGGTGAAGGTGCGTGACAACGTGGCTGACCCGTCGTTCGACGTCGTGAGCAAGGTCGACCGGCAGGAGGTGGACAACGCGCTCAACCAGGCGGGCAAGGAGCTCTCCACGCGGTTCGACTTCCGGGGCACCGGGGCGAGCGTCGCCTGGGCGGGCGAGGAAGCCATCACGATCCAGGCCGAGACCGAAGAGCGCTGCAAGGCCGCGATCGACGTCTTCAAGGAGAAGTTGATCAAGCGCAACATCTCGCTGAAGGCCTTCGAGGTCGGCGAACCGGCCGCCTCGGGCAAGATCTACAAGGTCACCGGCACCCTCGTGCAGGGCATCGCCTCGGACAAGGCCAAGGAGATCTCCAAGAAGATCCGCGACGAAGGCCCGAAGGGCGTCCAGGCGCAGATCCAGGGCGACCAGCTGCGCGTGTCCGGCAAGAAGAAGGACCAGCTCCAGGACGTCATCGCCCTGCTGAAGAACTCCGACTTCGGCATCGCTCTGCAATTCACCAATTACCGTTAGGTAGATGCGAGTCCTCGCCGCGGCGCTCTGCCTGGTCCTGCTCGCCTGCGGGCTCAGCCCGGCCTCGGCCGCGCCCCAGCCGGCGCGGCTGGTCGACGGCCTGGGCATCTACCCGCGGTTGATCAGACTCGAGCACTCCGGACCGGCCAACGGCCGCATCCTCGCCTCGGTCACGAGCTCGGACGCGTCCGGCAAGTTCAGCCCGATCCTGGAGAGCACCGACGAGGGCGCGACCTTCCACCTGCTCGGCATCGTGCGTGACGCCGAAGGCTGGAAGGGGCAGTGCTGCGCGACCCTGTTCGAGCTGCCGCGCCGGGTCGGCGCGCTGCCCGAGGGCACGCTGCTGTGGGCGGCGAGCATGGGGCAGGACGGCGGCCCGAACCGCCGCGTCGCCATCCGCGTGCACGCCAGCTACGACCACGGCGCCACCTGGACGTTCCTGTCCGAGGTGACCCGCTCGCCCAACCACGACGGCAAGTGGGAGCCGGAGTTCTCCGTCGACGCGAACGGCGAGCTGATCTGCCACGTCGCCGACGAGACCGAGGCGCCGGTCTACAGCCAGGTCGTCGCGCGCCAGGCCAGCGCGGACGGCATCCACTGGGGACCGAAGCAGGAGACCCTGCGGATGCCGCCGGACCCGGTCCGGCCCGGCATGCCGATCGTGCGGCAGCTGCCGGACGGCCGCTACCTGATGAGCTACGAGATCTGCAACCTCAAGCCCACGGTCTGCGGCTCGTACACCCGGATCTCCGCGGACGGCGCCGGCTGGGGCGATCCGCTCGACGTCGGCACCCGCGTGATGACGAAGGACGGGCACTACTTCCAGCACGCCCACACCATCACGCTGATGCCCGACGGCCGCCTGCTCACCGTCGGCCAGATCTACGTCGACGCGCACGGCAGGCCCGCACCCGGTAACGGCGGGACGCTCCTGGCGAATGACCACAACGGGACCGGTCCGTGGTACCCGCTGCCTGCTCCGGTGGTGGTACCGAATCCGGCGAACGACCCATGCCCGAACTTCAGCTCGGCCATCCTGGCCGTCGACGGTGGCAAGAACGTGCTGGAGATCGCGGCGGACTTCGGGCCGGACCACGTGTGCCACGCAAGCTTCGGGAAGGGACCCGCACAGTGAAGGGAATCGTGCTCGCCGGGGGCAGTGGGACCCGGTTGCACCCGATCACGCAGGCGGTGTCCAAGCAGCTGCTGCCCGTCTACGACAAGCCGATGATCTACTACCCGCTCTCGGTGCTGATGCTGGCCGGGATCCGGGAGATCCTGATCATCTCGACGCCCGACGACCTGCCGAGCTTCCGGCGCCTGCTCGGCAGCGGTGACCAGTTCGGGCTGTCCATCGACTACGCCGAGCAGCCGCAGCCCAACGGCCTGGCCGAGGCGTTCGTGATCGGCGCGCCGTTCGTCGGCGACGACGACGTCGCCCTGGTGCTCGGCGACAACATCTTCTACGGGCCGGGCTTCTCGGGGACACTGCGCGAGTCTGCGTCCACTTTGGACGGCGCGGTGCTGTTCGGCTACCCGGTCAAGGACGCCCACCGCTACGGCGTCGGCGAGGTCGACGCCGAGGGCACCCTCATCTCGATCGAGGAGAAGCCCGCACGCCCGCGCTCGAACACGGCGATCACCGGGCTCTACTTCTACGACAACCAGGTCGTGGAGATCGCGCGCTCGCTGCGGCCCTCGGCGCGCGGCGAACTGGAGATCACCGACGTCAACATGACCTACCTGCGCCAGGGCAAGGCGCGGCTGGTGAACCTGGGCCGCGGCTTCGCGTGGCTGGACACCGGCACCCACGACTCGCTGCTCGAGGCCGGGCAGTTCGTGCAGGTGCTCGAGCACCGCACCGGCGTGCGCATCGCGTGCCTGGAAGAGGTGGCGCTGCGCATGGGGTTCATCGACGCGGACACGTGCTACGCGCTCGGCGCGAAGCTGGCGAAGTCGGGCTACGGCGAGTACGTGATGAACGTCGCACAGTCGGCCGGCGCCACCGGCTAGCTGGTCCTGCGCGCCATCTCTTCGAGGCGGCGGATCCGGTCCTGGATGGGCGGGTGGGTGGAAAAGAGCTTCACGCCCCGCTCGCCGGGCCGGAACGGGCTCGCGATCATCAGGTGCGACTGCGAGACCAGCGCCGGTTCGGGCGCCAGGGGCGCGGCCTGGGTGCCGTACTCCAGCTTGCGCAGCGCGGACGCGAGCGCCAGCGGGTCGCCGGTCAGCTGGGCACCCGACTCGTCGGCCTGGTACTCCCGCGACCGGCTCACCGCCATCTGCACGATGGTCGCGGCGACCGGGCCGAGGATCGCGATCAACAGCATGAACAGGATGTTCGGCCGGTCATCGTCGTCGCCGCCGAAGATGCCGGCGAAGATCGCGATGTTGGCCAGGAACGACACGGCGCTGGCCAGTGCCCCGGCCACGCACGAGATCAGGATGTCGCGGTTGTAGACGTGCGACAGCTCGTGCCCGAGCACCGCGCGCAGCTCCCGCTCGTCCAGCAGGTCGAGGATGCCGGCGGTGCAGCAGACCGCCGCGTTGCGCGGGTTGCGGCCCGTGGCGAACGCGTTCGGCGCCTGGGTCGGGCTGAGGTAGAGCCGCGGCATCGGCTGGCGGGCCACGGTCGCGAGCTCCCGCACGATCCGGTACATCGCGGGCTGCTCGGCCTGCGACACCGGACGCGCCCGCATCGCCCGCAACGCCAGCTTGTCGGAGTTGAAGTACGCGTAGGCGTTCATGCCCAGCGCCACCAGCAGGCCGATCACCAGCGCACCCCGGCCGAAGAGCGAACTGATCGCGATGATCAGCGCGCTGAGCCCGCCGAGCAGGACGGCGGTCTTGAGCCCGTTGTAGTGCCGGTGCACGGTGCCCGCCTCCTTCGAAAGCGCTGGTAGTTCCTTTGCGTCAACGACTTTCGGGCCGGTCCGGTTCCTCAGTTGCCTGCTTCGCCGTGCCGCCAGTACGTGGTGGCCCGCACATTCGCCCGTGGCATGCCCAGCTCGCCAAGCAGGTATTGGCGGACCGCCACGAGGGCGGACCGCTCGGTGCCGATCCACGCGTCGGCCTGGCCGTCCGGGAACTCGGCCGCACGCACGGCCTCGACGAGCACGTCGCTTTGCCCGGCGGCGGTCGCACCGCGGTGCAGCCAGCGGACCTCCGCGTCGGCCGCGGTGGGCAGCGGCTGCTCGTCGGTGACGTCGGTCACCTCGACGAACACGAGCGCGCGTTTGCCCGCCGGCAGCTCGCGCAGCGTCGCCGCGATCGCCGGGATGGCGGTCTCGTCCCCGGCCAGCAGGTACCAGTCGGCGTCGGGATCCGGTGTGTAGTTGGGCGACGGACCGACGAAGATCAGCTGGTCACCGGGCTCGGCCGCGGCCGCCCACGCGGACGCGGGACCGGCGTCGTGCAGCACGAAATCGAAGTCGATCTCGCCTGCGGCCGGGTCGTGCCCGCTGATCGTGTAGCTGCGCATGGTGGGGCGCACCCGTGACCACATGCCGCGCGCGGCCTCGAGCGTCAGCGGCTCGGGCAACTCGACGTCGTCGTCGTAGAAGTAGAGCATCACGTTCTGGTCGGTCCCGGTCGCCGGGAAGTCGGCGAGCTCGTCACCGCCGACGGTGATCCGGACCATGCGCGGGGTCAGCGATCGCACGCGCCGCACCGGCACCCGCCACAAGCGTGCCTGCTGACGCCTGCCACGCCGTCGAGTCGAGGTATCCATCGACGGCATTTTCGCGCGCGCCCTTTCCCGGCACCACACCGGCCGTTACTGTTCGTTCGAACGAACAGTCGGCGACGGGAGGCACCCGGCATGGGCGACGGATCCGACGGCGGCCACGGATTTCCCGGACTCGAGCAGCTGGCCACGGCGCTCGCCGACGGCGAGACCACGTCGACCGACCTCGTGCGCACCGCCTTGCGCGCGGCCGAGGACACCCAGCCCACGCTGAACGCCTTCCGCCGCATCCGCCGCGAGCAGGCCCTCGCCGATGCCGCCGAGGCCGACCGCCGGCTGGCCGACGGGAAGCGCGCACCGCTGCTGGGCGTGCCCGTCGCGATCAAGGACGACACCCACCTCGCCGGCGAGCCGACCGCATTCGGCTGCGCGGGCGACTTCCCCGCCGAGGAGCAGGACGCGGAGATCATCCGCCTGCTCAAGGCGTCGGGCGCGGTGATCATCGGCAAGACCAACACGCCGGAGTTCGGCCAGTGGCCCGTCACCGAGGGCGCGGCTTTCGGGGCCACCCGCAACCCCTGGAACCTCGGTCACACGCCTGGCGGGTCGTCCGGCGGATCGGCTGCCGCGGTCGCCGCGGGCATCGTCCCGGCCGCGGTCGGATCGGACGGCGCGGGCTCGATCCGGATCCCGGCGGCGTGGAGCCACCTGGTCGGCATCAAGCCGCAGCGCGGTCGACTGTCCGCGTTGCCCTACCAAGAACTCTTCAACGGCATCACCACCTCCGGTCCACTCGCCCGCCGCGTCGGTGACGCCGCGTTGCTGATGGATGTACTCGCAGGCACCGACAATTTCCGAAAAGCCGCAGGTCAGGAGCCAAAACGCCTCCGCATCGGGCTCTCGGTGCGCCCCGCGTTCACCGGCGTGCGGATCCGCCTGCACCCCCACGTGCTGGCCGCGATCCGGCGGATGGCGCGGGTGCTCGCCGACCTCGGCCACGAGGTGATCCGGGTCGAGCCCGACTACGGCCTGATCGGCCTGAACTTCCTGCCGCGCTCGCTCGCCGGCCTGCACGAGTGGTACGGCCGCGTGCCCGACCCGGCCCTGCTCGACCACCGCACGCGCGACAACAGCCGCAGCGGCCGCTACCTGGCCGGGCGCGCCCTCGCGCTCTCCCGCCGGTCGCTCGGGTTCTTCCAGCGCCGGATCGGCCGGGTCTTCGACCGCGTGGACGTGCTGCTGACGCCGACGACCGCGCTGCCGCCGCTGCCGATCGGCGCCATCGACGGCCTGCGGGGCTGGCAGACCGACCGCGCGGTGATCGGCGCGTGCCCGTTCGCGTGGCCGTGGAACGTGCTCGGCTGGCCGGGCATGAACGTGCCCGCCGGCTTCACGCCGGACGGCCTGCCGCTAGGCGCCCAACTGCTCGGCCCTGCCGACGGCGAGGAGCTGCTGATCTCCCTCGCCGCGCAGGTCGAGGCCGTCGAGCGGTGGTTCGAGAAGACGCCGCCAACGGCCGTGATCGCATGAGCGAGGGCACGCGCGAACGCATCCTGCGCGCGGTGCTGCGGGTGATCGGCGCCGAAGGGGTTGCCGGGGTGACCAACCGGCGGGTCGCGAAGGCGGCCGGGGTGTCGCTCGGCTCGATCACCTACCACTTCGAAACCCAGCGTGACCTGCAGCGCGAGGCCCTGCTGCTGTTCGTGCGCGAGGAGACCGAACGACTGGCGGCGCTCGCCCAGGCGCAGGTCGGGCCGGTCTCGCTGGCCGACGCGGCGGTCATCGTCGAGCAGGTCGCGGAGAGCACGACCTTCGGCCGCGACGAGGAGCTCGCGCCGCTCGAGCTGTACATCCAGGCGGGCCGCGACCCGGACCTGCGCGACGCGGCCGCGGACTGCTTCGCCGCCTACGACCAGATCGCCCGGACCGTGCTCACCGGCCTGGGCGTCGCCGATCCCGACCGCCTCGCCGGGCCGGTGGTCGCGCTGCTCGCCGGCCTGCAACTACGCAGGCTGGCGACCGGCGCGACCGGCGGCACGGGCATCGGCGACGCCCTGACCATGCTGGTCCGCGGCGCCTCCTGAATCACCCGAACGTGTACGAACACCCGTTCGAATTTGTGGCAAACTGGAGCTCGCCGGTCACGGCACGCACATTGACAACTACAGAGTGGAGTGAGGGTTGTCCGCCGGATTCCTGATCTCCAAGGTGCAGCACTTCGGGCCGCCGCCCGCCTTGCGCAGCTCGGAGATGTCGACGAGCACGGGCTCGTAACCGCGCGCCGCCAGCCGCTCCGCCAGACCGGTCGCCTCCTGGGGCAACACGACGTTGCGACCGTCTGACACGCCATTGAGGCCGAGACACGCGGCATCAGCCTCGGTGGCGAGCACGGCGTCGGGGAAGAGCCTGCGCAACACCTGCTGCGAGCCCGGCGAGAACGCCTCCGGGTAGTACGCGATCTGCGGGCGCAGGTCCTGGTCGCGGTCGCCCTGACTGCCCTCCGCGAGCACGAAGAGGGCGGTGTCCAGGTGGTAGTAGCGCGGGTCGACCAGCTGCAGCGAGACGACCGGGACGCCCAGCACCTCCTGGGCCTCGGCGTGCGCACCGGGGTCGGTGCGGAAGCCGGTGCCGGCCAGCAACAGGGTGCCGGTCCAGGCGAAGTCGCCCTCGGCCTCGTTGATGTGGGTGGGCATCACCACGTCACGGAAGCCGTGGTCGACGAACCAGCGCCGGAAGTGGTCGGCCTCGGCGGCGCGTTGCGGTGCGCGGAACCGCGAGCCGAGCACCCGGCCGCCCACGACCGTGCCCGAGTTCGCGGCGAACACCATGTCGGGCAGGCCCGGCTCGGGTTCGATGGCGTCCACGGTGTGGCCGAACCCGCGGTAGGTCTCGGCCAGGGTGTTCCACTCGGCCATGGCCTTCTCGGCGCTGACCGGTTGGGACGGGTCCATCCAGGGGTTGATCGTGTACTCGACGGTGAAGTACCGCGGCGGGCACATCAGGTAGTGCCGGCGAACCGGCACGCGCATCGGAATGGCCTGGTCAACGGCGTGGTCGGGCCGCGCAGGCATCTGCTCGCCATGGCCGAAAACCGGAACAGTCGTCATGGTTCGAAATGTAGAGGCGCCGTCGACCATCGATCAATGTCGCTCCGTTGCGGTTTGACGGGCAAAATGTTGCGTGTGGACGCCATCGATCAGCGAATCGTTTCGCAACTAGTCACCGACGCCCGGTCCAGCTACGCGGAGATCGGCAAGGTGGTCGGTCTGTCGGCGCCGGCGGTGAAGCGCCGGGTGGACCGGCTGCTGGACACGGGCGTGCTGCGCGGCTTCACCGCCGTGGTCGACCCGGAGGCATTGGGCTGGGGCACCGAGGCGTTCGTCGAGGTGCACTGCCGGGGCAACGTGTCGCCGGATCGCATCCGCAAGCGGCTGGAACCGCTGTCCGAGGTGGTGGCCGCCTACACCGTCTCGGGCGCGGCCGACGCCATCGTGCACCTGCGGGCCAGCAACATCCACCACCTGGAGGACGCACTGGAGCGCCTGCGCGCCGTGGACATGATCGACCGCACCGTGTCCACGGTGGTGCTGTCGACCCTGCTGGAACGCCCACCCGCGCCGGAACCCACCCGCTGACCCGTGTTCCGGCACCTGGGGTCACCCGGTCGGGTCGGCGCCGTTGCGGGGGACCAGGCCCGGGGCAAGGCTGGCGCCGTCAGCGTTCCCGTCAACCTGGAGGCGACACCGGTGGCGCTCAACCTGAACAAGCTGGTCGACAAGGCGTACGAGGGCAAGTCCCTCAAGGAGCTGGCGGCGGCACCGCCGTCCGCTCTGGAGGGCCTGACCACGAAACACGACGAGGTGCTCGCGGGTCTCGGCATCAAGACCGTGGCCGACCTCGGCAAGTGGAAGTACGCCGAACGAGCGGCCGCGATCGCCGCCCTGGCCGACTTCGAGTCCTGACGCCGGCGTGGGTTCGGTCTTGCTCCGCGGCGAGACCGAACCCACCGCGTCAGCGGCTCGAGCCCTTTCGTCGCCGCATCCGAGGGCCCACACTCGGCGAGGACGACCAGGAAAGGATCGCGCGTGCCGTGGTGGGCCGAGCTCGTGGTCGGGCTCGTCGGCGCCCTGCTGCTGGCCTGGGTGGCGCTGATCGTGGTGCTGGTCTGGTTGCGACCACGCGGCGGCCTGCTGCGCGAGGCCTTGCGTGTCCTCCCGGACCTGCTGCGGCTCTTGCGTGCGCTCGCCACCGACCGCGAGTTGCCTCGCGGCGTGCGCATCCGCCTCGGGTTGCTGCTGGCCTACCTGGCGATGCCAATCGACCTGATCCCGGACTTCATCCCGGTGCTCGGTTATGCCGATGACGCCATCATCGTCACGGCCGTGCTGCGCAGCGTCGTCCGGCGCACGGGGGTCGCCAAGGTCCGGGCGCACTGGCCAGGCAGCGACGACGGTTTCGCCGCACTGGCCCGCCTCACCGGCCTGCCGACTCGAGATGCCTGATCCGAACCGGAAGATCGGTGGCTCCTAGGACTCGCAGCGAGACCACTAGGGTCGGCGGCGCGGCGCCGTCCCGGCCGCCGCGGGCGTGAGGAGCTGCGCATGAGCGACGAGGTCTTGCTCGACCGCCGCGACGGGGTCGCGGTCATCACCCTGAACGTGCCGGAGCGGCGCAACTCGCTGACGTTGCCGATCGCCGCCGCGTTGGCCGATGCGGTGACGGAGTGCGAGCAGGACGAGGACGTCAGGGCCATCGTGGTGACCGGGCAGCCGCCCGCGTTCTGCGCGGGGGCCGATCTCACCGCGCTCGGCGACGCCCGCGAGGAAGGCCTGCGCAAGATTTACTCGGGCTTCCTGGCGATCGCCAATTCCAGCCTGCCGACCATCGCGGCCGTCGGTGGCGCCGCGGTCGGGGCCGGGCTGAACCTGGCGCTGGCTTGCGACGTCCGCATCGTCGGCCCGAAGGCCCGCTTCGACGCCCGCTTCCTGCAGTTGGGCCTGCACCCCGGCGGCGGCATGACATGGATGGTGCAGCGGGCGGTGGGCCCGCAGGTGGCGACCGCGATGACCTTGTTCGGTCAGGTGCTCGGCGCGGAGGAAGCCGTCCGCACCGGGCTTGCCCTGCGTGCGGTCGACGGCGATCACGATGCCCTGATCACCGCGGCACGCGAGCTGGCCGCACCCGCCGGGGTCGCGCCGCGCGACCTCGTCGTGTCGATCAAGCGGACCATGCGCGCGACCTGGTCGATGCACGACCACGGCGAGGCCACCGAGACCGAACTGGCGGCTCAGCTCGAGTCGATGGAGAGCCCGGCGTTCGCCGAACTGCTGGCGGCGATGCGCGCTCGCATCGCCAAGTCTTGATGCCATGCAACAAGCTGCCGCCGTCGAGCCGCCACCGATGCCCGTCGGCTGTGCCAACCTGGTGGGGTAACGCAGAAGCAGCTCCGACGGGGTCGTGACCGACCGCCCCCGGGGAAGGTGTTACCTTGGGTTACAGGTAATCGTTCCGATGGCCGGGATGAGGCACGAATGCCGGTGTGACGTGCACCGCGTTGACACGGTCACCAAGCGTGGGGTGCCTACCGTGAACAAGCTGGTGGGACCGGGCGTTCACGCTTGCCTGCCGACGAACGATGCCTCAGTGGGACACGAGGATCGAGGACTAGGCTCGATGGTGTGGTGGCGCTGCGACCCGGGGCCGGCCGCAGCATGCCGCCGAACGGGCTGAGCTGTCAGTGAGAGAGGGACCGGCGAGCGCATGAGCACCACCGAAGGTGCTGCCAAGACTGCCGTTGCCAACGGCACCCGGCAGACCGAAATCACCAAGCTGGACCGAGTCGTCATCCGGTTCGCCGGTGACTCCGGCGACGGCATGCAGCTCACCGGCGACCGTTTCACCTCCGAAGCCGCCGCGTTCGGCAACGACCTCGCGACGCAGCCGAACTTCCCCGCCGAGATCCGCGCCCCACAGGGCACCATGGCCGGCGTCTCGTCGTTCCAGGTGCACTTCGCCGACTACGACATCCTCACCCCCGGTGACCGGCCGGACGTGCTGGTGGCGATGAACCCGGCGGCGCTCAAGGCGAACATCAAGGACCTGCCCGCGGGCGGCACCCTGATCGTCAACACCGACGAGTTCGCCAAGCGCAACCTGGCCAAGGTCGGTTACGACGCCGACCCGCTGGAAGACGGCTCGCTCGACTCGTACCAGGTCTTCAAGGTCGCCATGGCGACCCTGACCATCGGGGCGGTCGAGTCGACCGGGCTCGGCAAGAAGGACGCCGAGCGGTGCAAGAACATGTTCGCGCTGGGCCTGCTCTCGTGGATGTACCACCGGCCGACCGAGGGCACGGAACGGTTCCTGCGCGAGAAGTTCGCCCGCAAGCCGGAGATCGCCGAGGCGAACGTGCTCGCCTTCCGCGCCGGCTGGAACTACGGCGAGACCACCGAGGCGTTCGCGGTCACCTACGAGGTCGCACCGGCCAAGCTCGCGCCGGGCACCTACCGGCAGATCACCGGGAACACCGCGCTCGCGTACGGCATCGTGGCCTCGGCCGTGCAGTCGAAGCTGCCCGTGCTGCTGGGCACATACCCGATCACGCCGGCGTCGGACATCCTGCACGAGCTGTCCAAGTACAAGCACTTCGGCATCACGACCTTCCAGGCCGAGGACGAGATCGCGGGCATCGGCGCGGCCCTGGGCGCCAGCTACGGCGGCGCGCTCGGCGTGACCAGCACCTCCGGGCCCGGCATCGCGCTCAAGGCGGAGACCATCGGCCTCGGCGTGATGACCGAGCTGCCGCTGGTCGTGATCGACGTGCAGCGCGGCGGCCCGTCCACGGGTCTGCCGACCAAGACCGAACAGGCCGACCTGCTGCAGGCCATGTACGGGCGCAACGGCGAGTGCCCGGTGCCGGTGCTGGCGCCGCAGTCGCCCGCCGACTGCTTCCGCACCGCGCTCGAGGCGACCAAGATCGCTCTCACCTACCGCACGCCGGTGCTGCTGCTCTCCGACGGCGCGGTGGCCAACGGCTCGGAACCGTGGCTGGTGCCCGACATCGCCGACCTGCCCGACCTCACGGTCGAGTTCGCGACCGAACCCAACGCCCCGGAGGGCGGCGGCGAAGGTGGCGGCGGGTTCCTGCCGTACCTGCGCGACCCGGAGACGCTCGCGCGGCCGTGGGCGCTGCCCGGCACGCCCGGTCTGCAGCACCGCATCGGCGGGCTGGAGAAGGCCGACCGCACCGGCAACATCTCCTACGACCCGGACAACCACGACCGTATGGTCCGGCTGCGCCAGGCCAAGGTCGACGGGATCCAGGTACCCGACGTGACCGTCGACGACCCGTCGGGCAAGGCCCAGGTGCTGGTGCTGGGCTGGGGCTCGTCGTACGGGCCGATCGGCGCGGCCTGCCGCCGGGTGCGCAAGCTGGGTCATTCCGTGGCACAGGTGCACTTGCGCCACCTCAACCCGTTCCCGGCCAACCTCGGCGAGGTGCTGGCGGGCTACTCGAAGGTGATCATCCCGGAGATGAACCTGGGCCAGCTGGCCATGCTGATCCGGGCTCGCTACCTGGTGGACGCCCAGTCGTACACCAAGGTCGCCGGCCTGCCGTTCAAGGCTGAGGAACTACAGAACGTGCTGTTGGACGCAGTGAAGGGGGTGCACGCCGCATGACCGCCGTCGACCTCGGTCTGCCCCAGCTCGGCGGGCTCGACCTGGTGCCGACCACCGACGAGCCGCAGAAGGCCAAGGACTACAAGTCGGACCAGGAAGTCCGCTGGTGCCCGGGCTGTGGCGACTACGTGGTGCTGAACGCCGTCCAGTCGTTCCTGCCCACGCTGGGCCTCAAGCGCGAGAACATCGTGTTCGTGTCCGGCATCGGCTGCTCGAGCCGGTTCCCGTACTACATGAACACCTACGGCATGCACTCGATCCACGGCCGGGCGCCGGCGATCGCCACGGGTCTCGCGGTGTCGCGTCCGGACCTGTCGGTGTGGGTCGTGACCGGTGACGGCGACGCGCTGTCCATCGGCGGCAACCACCTGATCCACGCGTTGCGGCGCAACGTGAACCTCAAGATCCTGCTGTTCAACAACCGGATCTACGGGCTCACCAAGGGTCAGTACTCGCCGACGTCCGAAGAAGGCAAGATCACCAAGTCGACACCGCTCGGGTCACTCGACCACCCGTTCAACCCGGTGTCGCTGGCGCTGGGGGCCGAGGCGTCGTTCGTCGGCCGTGCACTGGACAGCGACCGCAAGGGGCTGACCGAGGTGCTGCGCCAGGCGGCCGCGCACCGCGGCTCGGCGCTGGTGGAGATCTACCAGAACTGCCCGATCTTCAACGACGGCGCGTTCGACGTGCTCAAGGAGGCCGGGCAGGCCGAGGAGCGGCTGATCCCGCTGGTGGACGGGGAGCCGATCCGGTTCGGTTCGCCGGGCCCCGACGGCCTGGGCGAGTACGGCGTGGTTCGGTCCGGCTTCGCCGGGCTGGAGGTCGCCAAGGTGTCCGAGGTGGGCGAGGACGCGGTGATCGTCCACGACTCGTCGCACCACGACCCGTCGTACGCGTTCGCGTTGTCCCGACTGTCCACTCAGGACCTGAGCCACGTGGTGACCGGTGTCTTCCGCAACGTCGAGCGTTCGACGTACGACGACCTGGCCCGCCGTCAGGTGGCCCAGGCCAAGGAGTCGAAGACCGCCGACCTGCAGGCCCTGCTGCGTGGCAAGGACACCTGGACCGTCGCCTGACAGCCGCTACTTGGCCTTGGCCCGCCGAGCCCAGCCGGTGAAGCCGGCCGCGACGGCGTCGGCCTCGTTGCGGAACCACACGTCGGGCTTGACCCGGCGGTAGTAGGGCGACTTCTCGGTGTGGAAGAGCTTCGAGTCCGCCTTGGCCTTGATGGTGAACTCCTCCGCCGGAGCCGCACCGCCCGCGACGGGCAAGGCCGAGGCGGGATAGGGCCCCGGCGCCCACGACCCCTCCGCGGGTGCGCTGGGAGCACGCTCGGTGCTCACCGCGGCGGAGCCGTCTTGGGTTGCCTCGCCCGCGGACTCGGAAGCTGCGGGAGCCGCGTCGGCAGGCTCGGCGGTGGCGAGAGGCGCGGGCTCTTCGGCAGGCGCGGCATCCGGCGCAGGAGTGGCGGCGGACCCGGTGTCGGTGGTAGCAGCAAGATCGGCTGTGGCGGCAGTCGCGGCCCCTTCGGCGGGCGCCACCTCCGCCTCAGGCACAGGGGTGGCGGAGGGCGCGGTGTCCGCGGTTTGCGCGGTGTCGGCCGCTGACGTGGTGCCAGCAGGCGCGGCGGCCACAGGCGACTCGGTGGCGGTTGTGGTGGCCTCACCGGATTCCGCGGGCGGCGCGGGATTGGCGGCAGGCGCAGCACCGTCGGCCTCGCTGTCGGCGGCGGGCGCAGCCGGCTCAGCGGCACCGGCGGCCTGAGCGTCCGCGGCGGCTGTGCTGGTGGCTGTGCTGGCGGCAGTGCCAGTGGCAGTGCTGGTGGCCGTGTCGTCGGGTGCGGTGACGGACTTGGGGCCATCAGCGGATTCGGTGGGCTCGGCGGGCTCGTGCAGAACGCTGGTGATGTTTTCGTGGTCCAGCTGGCTCAGGGCCGGGTCGCTCGGCTCTGCCGGTTCGGCAACCGTGTCCGGGTCACTGGGCGCGTCAGCCTGCGGGGCAGCTTCCGGCTCCGCAGCGTCCTTGTGCTCCGTGGCGTCGGACTTCTCGGCGTCGGACTTCTCGGCGGCCGCGGCGGCGGCTTGGGACGCGGCCGGGCTCAGCAGGCTTGCCACCGGCGTCGACGAAGTGTCCTTTTCGGACGGTGTCGGCATCGCGTGCTTGGGGCCGGACTCGGTCGTGCTCGAGCGCTTGCCGCGAGCCAGGTAGCCGACCACGACCCCCAGCACGAAGGCGATCAACGCGTAAAGCCACGGCTGCTCGAACAGGGACTTCATCTGTGCATGCCTCCCGGACACCGCCATCGCACGGTGCGCAGAGGTATAGCACACCCGTCGCTCAGGACAGGGGGCGGAACCCGACTCGCTCGGCATCCTTTGTGGTCCGGAACCACACCTCGGCCACGGTACGACCGAACAGGGGCGAATCCGGTTCGCAGTAGCGCAAAGCGGTGACGCTCGCCTTCACCGTGAACTCCGGCGACGGGGATCCCCCACCGGGCAACGGCATTGCCGAACCTGGGCCGAAGGGACCGGGCGGCACGAACGCGCCATCGCCCGCGCGTGCCGGCGTTGCCGCCGCCGCGCCGGGGGCGGGCATCGCGGTGGTCGCCGACTCGTCGGCCGGGACGATCGGCTCGAAGAGGGAGCGCGCGCGTTCCGGCTCGGCCGGCTGCTCCGCCTCCGCGGTGGCTGTCGTGGCGGTCGCGGACGCCGTGCTCGCCGTGGCGGCGGTGGTCACGGGGATTGCCTGGGTCGCATCGAGCTCCGGCTGGGGCTGAGGCTCCGATTGGGGCCGGGGCTCCGACTGGGGCTGGCGCTCCGATTGGGGCTGGCGCTTCGACTGAGGCTGGGGCTGAGACTCGGATTGGGGCTTCGGCGGAGACGGGCGCGAACGCGAACCCGTGTCGAACCGGGTGGCGCCCGGCTTGCGGACCGGCAAGGACGAGGTGGGGGCGCTGGCCGACGACGGCGCGTCGGCCTCCTCCGGCTCCTCGTCCCGGGCGTCCTCTTCGGACTGCTTGCTGTCCGAAGAGGACTCTCCGGTCTTGCCGTCCAGGCTGGAGATCAGCTCGCCGGAGACGGGCTGGGTGCGCTGGGTGAAGATGGTGCCGCCGGTGTCGGCGGGCTCATCGATGTCCGCGACGTCGTCGACCAGTTCGGCGGAATCGGCCTGACGGGGGTCCACGGCGAGGTCGTCGACGAGGTTCTCGTCGTCCTTGCCCGCAGGCGAAGGCGACGGCGCGGACGAGGAGACCTCGTCTTCGGAGCGGTCGCCGGTTTCCTCGAACCAGCCGCGGTCGCTGGTGTCCTCGACCTCCGGCGGCGCCTCGATCTCACGGACCGGCTCGGGCGCGGCGATCGCGGGCAGGAACTGGGTGGCCGCGGCCTCGTCGTCGGGCTGGCGCCTGGGCAGCGACGGCTCCGGCAGCGGCGGCTCGGGCGGCGCGAACAGGCTGCCCTCGTCCAACGAGCCCGACACCGGCACCCGCACGGTGGGCTGCGACGCCGACTGGCCCAGGCGCAGCACACCGCGGTCGGCCGCGTCGTCTTCGTCGTTCGAGGGAGCGCCGGACAGCAGTTCGGTCCGGGCCGGCTCGCGGTCGCCCTGCCGGAACGGGTCGTAGTCGTCTTCGTCGCCGGGGGCGAGCACCGGCTGCGCGGGCTCGGCCGCGAACGGCGACGGCACCCGGGCGGGCTCGTCGTCGAACGGGGACGGGCGATCGGCCGGGTCTTCGTCGAACGGCGAGGAACGGCGGCGGTCGGCCGGATCCTCGTCGAAGGGCGAGGTGCGGCGACGGTCGAGCGGGTCGTCGCCGTAGCGGGTCGGACGCTCGGGCAGCGGCGGCACCGACGGGCGCGCCCGCGACACGCTCTCGCGTTCGGTGCTCGTGGACAGGTCCAGCTCGGCCAGCTGCCTGCGCGCCGGAAGCGCGAGCAGCGCCCAGCTCAGCAACGCCCCTGCCACGAAGGCCAGCGCGCTCCAGAACCACACCTGGGCGAAGATCCCCATCGAAACAGCTCCTCCCGCCGCTCCCGCTGCGACAGCTTAGGCGGCACAACGCTACTGCAACGGTCGGATCGACAGGTCGGGGCACTAAAAGACGGGCTGTGACCAGTCCACTATGGCGGGTTACCGGGTTCGTTCGACCACGTAACGGGTGAGCATGTCCAGCGCGTCGTGGGCCGGGCACGCGGGCAACGAGTCCAATTCGGTGCGTGCGGACTCGGCGTACCCGTACACGGTCTTGCGTGCGCGCTCAAGACCGGACGAGGTGCGCAGCCGGTCCAAGGCCTCCGCGACGTCGTCGTCCTCGGTGATCGGGCCGGAGAGGAGCTCACGCAGCCGGGGATCGCCGTCCTCGGCCAGGGCGTAGAGCATGGGCAGCGTGCGCACGCCTTCGCGCAGATCCGTGCCGGGGATCTTGCCCGACTCGGTCGCGGGCGAGGCGATGTCGATGATGTCGTCGGAGATCTGGAAAGCCGCGCCGATCACGTCGCCGAAGCGGCGCAAGGCCTGCACCTGGGCCGGCGTGACCCCGGAGAACATGCCGCCGTAGCGGCCCGAGGTGGCGATCAGCGAGCCGGTCTTCTGGCCGATCACGCCGAGGTAGTGGCTGACCGGGTCCTCACCCTCGCGGGGGCCGACGGTCTCGCGCATCTGACCGGTCACCAGCTCACCCATGGTCTCGCCGATGATCAGCGTCGCCTCGCTGCCCAGGCGGGCGACCAGCCGCGAGGCGTGGGCGAACAGGAAGTCGCCGGTGAGGATGGCGATGGAGTTGTCCCAGCGGGCGTTCACGCTGACGTCGCCGCGGCGCATGGTGGCCTCGTCCATGACGTCGTCGTGGCAGAGCGTCGCCTGGTGCACCAGCTCGACCGCGGTCGCGGCCGTGAGCACCTCTTCGGTGTTCCCCGTGCCGAACTGCGCGGCCAGCAGGGTGAACAGCGGGCGGAACCGCTTGCCGCCCGCCTTCAGCAGGTGCAGCGCGGCCTGGTCGATGAAGTCGACATCGCTGCGCACCACGGAGCGCAGCATGTCCTCGACCTTGCCGAGGCCGTCCTCGACGGCGGCCGCCAGCTCCGGGTCGGCCTGGTCGAGGCCAAGCGAATCCGGCAAACCCGGCACCGGGTTGTCCGTGCTCTCGGAGTCGGTCACGTCGGCATCGCTCCCTTGCTTCGCCTGGCCATTGCGCCTCCCACCAGCGTAATGGCCGCACCGTTCCAACCCGGGCGAAGCAGCGTGGGCTTGGTCTCAGCCACCCCTACTGCAGCGCGAACACCCCGGACGACGTCCAGTCCAGCACCAGCGACGGCGCGATCCCGAGGAACAGGGTGACCAGCACGCACACGGTCAGCACGCCCGTGGTCCACAGGTTCGGGATGGTCACCGTCGGGCCGTCCTCGGCCGGCTGGCTGAAGTACATCAGCACGATCACGCGCAGGTAGAAGAACGCGGCGACCGCGCTGGCCAGCACGGCGACCACCACCAGCGGCGCCATCCCGTCGGACAGGGCGGCCTGGAAGACCACGAACTTGCCGACGAACCCACTGGTCAGCGGGATCCCAGCCAGCGCGAGCAGCAGGAAAGCCATGGTTCCGGCGACGAGCGGCGACCGCTTGGCGAGCCCGGCCCACTGCGAGAGGTGGGTCGCCTCACCGTCGGCGTTGCGCACCAGGCCGATCACGCCGAACGTCGCCAGCGTGGTGAAGCCGTAGGTGACCAGGTAGAACAGCGTCGCCGACAGGCCCGCGGGCTTGAGCACGATGGCGCCGATCAGCAGGAACCCGGCGTGCGCGACCGAGGAGTAGGCGACCATGCGCTTCACGTCGGTCTGGGTGAGGCCGAGCACCGCGCCGATCACCATGGACGCGATCGCGACGCCCCACAGCACGCCCCGCCACTCCCAGCTGGTGGTGCCGAAGCCCACCGAGAGCACCCGCAGGATGCCGCCGAACGCGGCGATCTTGGTGCAGGCACCCATGAACGCGGTGACCGGCGTCGGCGCGCCCTGGTAGACGTCCGGGGTCCAGGTGTGGAACGGGCCGACCGAACCCTTGAACAGCAGGCCGACCACCAGCAGGCCCAGGCCGCCGAAGAGCAGCGTCTCCGAGCGGTTGGTGCCCGCGGCCGCGTTGGCGATGTCCGAGAGCTGCACCGAACCGGCGTAGCCGTAGAGCAGCGCGAGGCCGTACAGGAAGAACGCGGACGCGAACGCGCCGAGCAGGAAGTACTTGACCGCCGCTTCCTGCGAGAGCAGGCGGCGACGGCGGGCCAGGCCGCACATCAGGTACAGCGGCAGGCTCAGCACCTCGAGCGCGATGAACATGGTGAGCAGGTCGTTGGCCGCGCAGAAGACCATCATGCCGCCGAGGGCGAACAGCGCGAGCGGGAAGACCTCGGTCTGCATCTCGCCGCGCCCGGCCTGCGCCCGGTCCTGCACGGTGCCCGGCCGGACCGCCGCGTCGGCGACGAAGTAGCCGCCGCGCTCGACCGTGCGGTCGGCCATCAGGATCAGCGCGCCGATGGTGAGCACCAGCAGCGTCGCCCACAGCACGAGCGTCGGCTTGTCCACCGCGAGCGCGCGGCCCAGGGTGATGGTCCCCGTCTCCGGCATCTCGTCGGCGTAGCTGAGCAGCCGCCAGCCCGCGACGAGGATCGCCAGCACCGAGAGCACGAGCTGCGCGGCGATCCGGTTGTGCCGGGGCAGGAACGCCTCGAACAGCACGCCGACGCAGGCCGCGCCGAGGATGATCAGGATCGGCATGATCGCCGGGTAGCTGATCGGCGGCTGCGTGATCGTGGCCGCGGGCGCGGGCGGCGCCGGCACGGGCACCGGCTGGGCCGCGGTGACGAGGGTGGCGAGCACGGACACGTCAGTGGCCTTCCTGCACAGTTACCGGGTCGCCGACGCCGACCGAGGTCATCGTGGCGTTCACGGTCGGGGTGACGACGTCGAGCACCGGCTTCGGGTACAGACCGAGGCCGATGACGAGGACAACGAGGGGCACGAGCACCCCGATCTCACGGCCGGTGAGGTCGCGGATGGCGCGCCGGGCACCGGTCTCGGGCGCGATCGTGGCGCCCGGGCCGTCGAACTGCATCAGCGCGTCCCCGCGCACCGGGCCGGTGAACACCCGCTGGTACAGCCAGAGGATGTACAGCGCGGCCAGGATCATGCCGACCGTGGCGATGATCGTGTAGACCGGCGCGTTCGGGTACGACCCGATCAGCACGAGGAACTCGCTGATGAACGAGTTCGTGCCGGGCAGCGAGAGCGAGGACAGACCGGCCAGCAGGAAGAGCCCCGCCAGCAACGGGGTCAGCTTCGCCATGCCGCCGTAGTCGGCGATGCGGGTGGAGCCGCCGCGGGCGATCACCATGCCGATCACGATGATCAGCATCCCGGTGGAGATCGAGTGGTTGATCATGTAGCTGACCGAGCCGGTCATCGCCTGGCTGCTGAAGGAGAAGATGCCCAGCGCGATGAAGCCGAAGTGGGCGATCGACACGTAGGCGATGAACCGCTTCATGTCGCGTTGTCCGGTGGCCAGCAGTGAGCCGTACAGCACGCCCGCCGCAGCCAGCACCAGCACCAGCGGCGCGAGCTTGCGGCTGGCGTCGGGGAACATCGGCAGGCAGTAGCGCAGGAAACCGAACGTGCCGACCTTGTCCAGCACGCCGACGATCAGCACGGCGACGCCGATCGGCGCCTCCGCGGCGGCGTCGGGCAGCCAGGTGTGCAGCGGCACCAGCGGCGCCTTGATGGCGAACGCCGCGAAGAAGCCGAGGAACAACCAGATCTGGGTGGACAGCGGCGCGTGGTGCACGACCGTGACCAGCGTGGCCCAGTCGAAGGTGCCCTTGCCCAGCGCGTTGCCCGCCTGCACGTAGAGCGCGATCACCGAGGCCAGCATGATCATGCCGCCGAGGAACGAGTACAGGAAGAACTTGACCGCCGCGTACTGCCGGTTCGCGCCGCCGTAGCTGCCGATCAGGAAGTACATCGGGATCAGCATGATCTCGAACAGCACGTAGAACACGAACACGTCGGTCGCGGCGAACACGCCGATGGTCAGCGCCTGCTCGACGAGGATCAGGCCGAGGAACCCGCCCGCGGAGCGGCCCTCGGGCAGCTTCTCCAGCCAGCTCGACCCGATCACCAGCGGCACGAGCAACGCGATGACCGCGATCATCACCAGCGCGATGCCGTCGACGCCGAAGGACAGGTGCACGCCGAACGACGGGATCCAGTCCATCGAGAACGCCTGCTGCAGCCGCGCGCCACCGGCGTCGTAGGCCGCCCACGACACGATCGCCAGCGCGAACTCGACGATCGAGATGCCGAGCGCGACCAGCTTGGCCAGCCGGTCGTTGCCGCGCAACGCCGCGACCACGATGGCGCCGACCAGCGGCACGAGCAGCAGCGCGACCAGCACGGCCGACGAGGAAGAGGAAGTCACGAGAACCTCACCATCAGGAGTGCGGCGAGCACCAGGATGGAACCGGCGAGCATGGTCAGCGCGTAGGAGCGCACGAAGCCGGTCTGCAGTCTGCGCAGCCGGCCGGAGCCGCCGCCGAAGACGGCCGCGATGCCGTTGACCGCACCGTCCACGCCGCGGTTGTCCAGGAACACCAGGAACCGGGTCAGCCAGGTGCCCGGCCGGGCCACCAGCACCTCGTTCAACGCGTTGCCGTAGAGGTCACGGCGGGCCGCGCGGACCGGGAAGGACACCCGTTCCGGCTTCTCCACCGGGACCGGCTTGCGGCCGACGAGCAGCCACGCCAGGCCGACGCCGATCACCATCAGGGCGATCGAGATCGTCGTCAGGACCGGGGTCGAGAAGGGGCTGTCGTGCGCCTCGGACAGCTCACCGAGCGTCGGGGACAGCCAGTCGACCAGCGTGTGGTTGATCGCCAGGTACGCACCGGCGCCGAGCGAACCGACGGCCAGGATGATCATCGGGATGGTCATCACGGCGGGGGCCTCGTGCGGGTGGAACTCGCGACCGTCGGTGCTCTTGAGCTTCTCCCAGCGCTTCTCGCCGAAGAACGTCATGAACATCAGGCGGGTCATGTAGAACGCGGTCAGCGCCACACCGAGCATCGCGGCGCCGCCGAACACCCAGCCGCGCCAGCCGCCCTGGCTGAACGCGGCCTCGATGATCGCGTCCTTGGACCAGTAGCCCGACAGCAGCGGGAAGCCGATCAGCGCCAGGTAGCCGCAGGTGAAGGTGGCGAAGGTGATCCGCATCTTCTTCCACAGGCCGCCGAACTTGCGCATGTCGACCTCGTCGTTCATGGCGTGCATGACCGACCCGGCGCCGAGGAAGAGCCCGGCCTTGAAGAAGCCGTGGGTGAGCAGGTGCAGGATGCCCAGGCCGTACCCGATCGGCCCGAGGCCAACGGCCAGGATCATGTAGCCGATCTGGCTGACCGTCGAGTACGCCAGGACCTTCTTGATGTCGTCGTAGGCGCAGCCGATCACGCACCCGATCAGCAACGTGATCGCGCCGATGATCACCACGATCAGCCGGCCGTCCGGGGAGGCCGAGTAGATCGGGTTCGAGCGGGCGATCAGGTAGACGCCCGCGGTCACCATCGTCGCGGCGTGGATCAGCGCGGAGACCGGGGTCGGACCCTCCATGGCGTCGGGCAACCAGGCCTGCAGCGGGAACTGGCCCGACTTGCCGCAAGCACCGAGCAGCAACAGGATCGTGACGGCCAGCAGCGTCCCGGAGGACAGGCGGCCGTCGCCGACGGCGGCGAACACCTCGGTGTACTGGGTGGTGCCGAGCTGCTGGAACAGGATGAAGATCGCCAGCGCGAGCCCGACGTCACCGACGCGGTTCATCAGGAACGCCTTCTTCGCCGCGGTGGCCGCGGACGGGCGGTCCTGGTACCAGCCGATCAGCAGGTAGGACGCGAGACCCACGCCCTCCCAGCCCAGGTACAGGGTCACGAAGCTGTTGCCCAGCACCAGGACCAGCATCGAGGCGACGAACAGGTTCAGGTACCCGAAGAACCGGCGGCGGTCGCGATCCTCGGCCATGTAGCCGATCGAGTAGATGTGGATCAGCGAGCCGACCCCGGTGATCAGCAGCACGAAGGTCAGCGACAGCGGGTCGACCCGGAAGCCGAAGTCCACCTGCAGCGCGTTGACCGGGATCCAGTCGTAGATGTGCAGGTTCTGCACCCGCTGACCGGCGTCCAGACCGGTCGACGCGAAGAACATGACCACGCCGTATACGAACGCGGCGATCACGGTCGCGCAGCCGAGCAGGTGTCCCCAGGCGTTGGTGCGCTTGCCACCGGCCAGCAGCACCAGCGCGCCGATCGCGGGAAGCAGCACGACCAGCCATGCACCGCCCAGCGACCCCGACGCGGCGACAACCGACTCGGCGCCCTCACTGAGATTCATCATCGGGTCAGCTACCTCTTAGTACTTCAGCAGGTTCGAGTCGTCGACCGAGGCCGAGCGCCGGGTGCGGAAGATCGACATGATGATGGCGAGGCCGACCACGACCTCGGCCGCGGCGACCACCATCACGAAGAACGCCATGACCTGACCGGAGAGCGACCCGTTGATCCGGGCGAAGGTGACCAGGGTGAGGTTCACCGCGTTCAGCATCAGCTCGATGCACATGAACACCACGATCGCGTTGCGCCGCACCAGCACGCCGACCGCGCCGATGGTGAACAGCAGCGCGGAGAGCAGCAGGTAGTAGGTGGGGGTCACCGGTTCTCCTCCGTCTCGGAGCGGTCCGCACCGGGCACCAGCGCGTGCGCGTCGGGGGCCACGCCGCTGCCCGCCACCGAGGTGACGTCGCCCGAGAGCTCCTCGGACGCGGTCGTGTCGATCAGGCGGGAGAGCGACTCACCGGACACCGAGCCGTCGGGCAGCAGGGCCGGCGTGGCCACGGAGTTCGCGGTGGCGAAGACACCCGGGCCGGGCAGCGAGCCAGGTCGCGCGTACTCGCCGCGGAAGCGCATCTCGACCAGCTCGCGCTGGGTGTGCTTGGTGCCCTTGCTGTGCCGGTCGAGGTAGCCGAGGATCATCGCGCCGACGGCGGCGGTGATCAGCAGCGCCGAGGTCAGCTCGAACGGGAACAGGTAGTCGGTGAAGACCAGCTTGCCGACGTTGGCCACATTCCCGATGCCGCCGTTGGCGTTGGGGCCGTTGAGGTTGGCCGTCTGCACGTCGGTGAGCGCGCGGGAGACGGCTCCGACCACGAGGCCGGCCATGCCGACACCCAGGACCGCCGCCCACAACCGTTGTCCGCGCAGGACTTCGACCACGGAGTCCGACGAGTCCCGGCCGACCAGCATCAGCACGAACAGGAACAGCATCATCACGGCGCCGGTGTAGACGATGATCTGCACGAAGCCGAGGAACGGCGCCTGCTGGACCATGTAGAGGATGCCGAGGCTCAGCATCGTCAGCACCAGCCACAACGCCGAGTGCACGGCGTTGCGGGAGAAGATCATGCCGAGGCCGCCGGCCAGCGCGACCGGCCCGAGGATCCAGAACGCGATCGCCTCACCGGTGCTCACCGGTCCCGGCCCGCCCGCGGCGAGCAGCAGCTCGTGCATCACTTGGCCTCACTCCGAGCCTGAACGTCCGGCGCCGCGACCGCGAGTTCGGGGCCGTTGACGTAGTAGTCCTGCTCGGTCTCGCCCAGGCGCATCGGGTGCGGCGGCTGCTCCATGCCGGGCAGCAGCGGCGCGAGCAGCTGTTCCTTGGTGTAGATCAGGTCTTCGCGGTTGTCGTCGGCCAGCTCGTAGAAATTGATCATCGTCAGCGAGCGGGTCGGGCACGCCTCGATGCACAGGCCGCAGCCGATGCAGCGCAGGTAGTTGATCTGGTAGTCCGCGCCGTACCGCTCACCTGGCGAGTACCGGGCGTCCTCGGTGTTGTTGCCGCCCTCGACGAAGATCGCGTCCGCGGGGCACGCCCACGCGCACAGCTCGCAGCCGACGCACTTCTCCAGCCCGTCCGGGTGCCGGTTGAGCTGGTGGCGGCCGTGGTAGCGGGGCGCGGCGGGGGCGCCTGCCTCGGGGTACTCCTCGGTGACGACCTTCTTGAACATCGTCCCGAAGGTGACGCCGAAGCCCTTGAGGGGATCAAACATTCCCATCGTTGCTGCCCTCCTGCGACTGCGACGCGGAAGCGGACTGGCCGGCGGTCACGGCGGCCCGGCGGCGCGAGCGGCTGCCACGGGTCTGCCTGCGGCGCTTGGGGGTTTCGGTCGGCACCTCGAGGTCCAGCGGCGGGATCGGGTAGCCGCCGCCGGTGACCGGCACGTACTCGTCGTCCGGCACCTCTCGGTCCGGCAGGGCGAAGCTGAGCGCGATCAGCCCGAGCACCGCGATCGCGCCGAAGAACAGCGTCGGGCCCAGCGGCCAGCCGGCGCTGCGCAGCTGGCGCACCGCGACCAGCGCGACGATCCACGACAGGTTCACCGGCACGAGGACCTTCCAGCCCAGGCGCATGAACTGGTCGTAGCGGTAGCGGGGCAGGGTGCCGCGCAGCCAGATGAACAGGAACAGCAGAACGAACGTCTTGGCGATGAACCAGACGAACTGCAGCCAGCCGTTGTTCAGCACGCTGTCCTGGCCGACGAACGGGAAGAGGCCGCCACCCAGGAAGAGCATGGTCGAGAACGCCGAGACGGTCACCATGTTCACGTACTCGGCGAGGAAGAACAGCGCGAACTTCAGCGAGCTGTACTCGGTGTGGAAACCGCCGACCAGCTCGGACTCCGCCTCGGGGAGGTCGAACGGGGCACGGTTGGTCTCGCCGACCATCGAGGTGACGTAGATCAGGAAGCTCGGCAGCAGCGGGATGAAGAAGCTGTTGACCTTCAGCCCCCACAGCTCGAAGTTGGCTTGCGCGTTGACGATGTCGCCCGTGGACAGCGAGTGCGCGGTGATGATCACCCCGACGATCGACAGGCCCATCGCGATCTCGTAGGAGATCACCTGCGCGGCCGAGCGCAGCGCGCCCAGCAGCGGGTAGGGCGAGCCGGACGACCAACCGGCCAGCACGATGCCGTAGACACCCAGCGACGAGCAGGCCAGCACCACCAGGACGCCGACCGGCAGGTCGACCAGCTGCAGGTAGGTCTGCTCACCGAAGATCGAGACCCGGCCCCCGAAGGGCATCACGGAGAACGCGACGAACGCGGGGATCGTCGAGATGACCGGCGCGATGAAGTAGACGACCTTGTCGGCCTTCGCCGGCATGATGTCTTCCTTGAACGCCAGCTTCAGCCCGTCGGCCAGCGACTGCAGCAGACCGAACGGGCCGACCCGGTTGGGGCCGGGCCGGTGCTGCATGCGGGCGACGACCCGGCGTTCCAGCCAGATCATGAACAGCGTCATCACGACGCCGAACGCGAACAGCACCACGACCTTGATCAGGATCAACCAGATCGGGTCGTCGGCAAGCACCTCTGCCCGGGTCATGAGTGGGCCTCCTTGGCGACCGTGACCACATCGCCGTGACCGGCGCGCAGCGTGCGGCGCGGGACCGAGCCCGCGGAGTTGGTCGGCAGCCACACCACGCCGTCCGGCAGGTCGGCGATGGCCAGCGGCAACGTGATCGTGCCGTGCTCGGTGCGCACCGAGACCGGCGCGCCGTCCTCGACGCCGAGCTGCACCGCGTCGGCGGGCGAGAGCCGGACCACGGCGGGCCGGGCGGTGCCCGCGAGGTGCGGCTCGTCGTCCTGCAGCGACCCGTTGTCCAGCATCTGCCGCCAGGTGGCCAGCAGCAGGAGCTTGCCGTTGGCGGTGGGCGCCGGGCCGGCCGCGACCGCGGGCGCCGTGGCCGTGCGGGCCACCGCCCCGAGCCGGGCGAGGTCCGCCGCCGCGGCGGCCGGGGTCTGGGTGAACAGGTCCGCGTCCATCTCGACGGCCAGCGTGTCCAGCACGCGGCAGTCCGGCAGCGCACCCGAGACGTGCAGGGTGGTGTCGAACTCGCGCCGGCGGCCTTCCCAGTTGAGGTAGCTGCCGGCCTTCTCGGCGGCCGCGGCCACCGGGAGCACCACGTCGGCGTGCTTGGTCACGGCGCTGTGCCGCAGTTCCAGGCTGACCACGAAGTTGGCCTCGGCGATCGCCTGCTCGGCGGCCAGCGGGTCGGCGTGGTCGCCGGGGTCCACGCCACCGACCACCAGCGCGTCGAGCCGGCCGTAGCGGGCCGCTTCGAGGATGGCGTCGGCGTCGCGGCCGGGCTGGGCCGGCAGGGCGTCCACGCCCCAGGCCTGGGCGACCTCGGCGCGGGCCTTGGCGTCGGTGACCAGGCGGCCACCGGGCAGCAGGGTCGGCGCGGCACCGGCGTCCAGCGCGCCACGCTCACCGGCCCGGCGCGGGATCCAGGCCAGCCGGGCCCCCGTGCTCGCGGCCAGTTCGACCAGGGCGCTGTACAGGCCGGGGATCTCGGCGGCGCGCTCGCCGACCAGGATCACCGCGCCGTTGCCGGACAGGGCCTCGGTCACGTCCTTGGCGTGCGTGCCCAGGCCCGCGACCGCGGCGGCCTCGCCACCGGGCGGGCAGGCCAGCAGCACGCCGTTGGTCTTGGTGACCGCCGGGGTGGCGAACTGTCCGATGTGGAACACCTGGGTGCGGTTCTTGCGGGCCGCCTTGCGCAGCCGCAGGAACACGATCGGCGACTCCTCCTCGGGCTCGAAAGCCACGCAGAGCACCGCGGGAGCCGCCTCGATCGCCGCGTAGTCCACGCCGGTCCCCGGCGCCGAACCGACCACAGTGGACGCAAGGAAGTCCAGCTCCTCCGCCGAGTGCGGCCGGGCCCGGAAGTCGATGTCGTTGGTGCGCAACGCGATCCGGGCGAACTTGCCGTAGGCGTATGCGTCCTCGACGGTCAGCCGGCCACCGGTCAGCACGCCGACGCCGTGGCCGTCGCGGGCCTTGGCCAGGCCCTCGGCCGCCACCTGCAGCGCCTCGGTCCAGGAGGCCTCGACCAGCTCACCGGTCTTCGCGTCGCGGACCAGCGGCCGGGTGATCCGGTCGGCGGCACCGGTGTAGCGGAAGGCGAACCGGCCCTTGTCGCAGTTCCACTCCTCGTTCACCGCCGCGTCGTCACCGGCGAGGCGGCGCATCACCTTGCCGCGCCGGGAGTCCGTGCGCTGGGCGCAACCCGACGCGCAGTGCTCGCAGACGCTCGGCGTGGACACCAGGTCGAACGGGCGGGAGCGGAACCGGTACGCCGCGCTGGTCAGCGCGCCGACCGGGCAGATCTGGATGGTGTTGCCGGAGAAGTAGGACTGGAACGGCTTGTCCTCGGCGATGCCGATCTGCTGCTTGGCCCCGCGTTCGAGCAACTCGATGAACGGGTCGCCCGCGATCTGCGCGGAGAACCGGGTGCAGCGCTGGCAGAGCACGCAGCGCTCGCGGTCGAGCAGCACCTGCGTGGACACCGGGATCGGCTTCGGGAAGGTCCGCTTGGTCTCGGTGAACCGGGACTCGGCGCGACCGTGGCGCATCGCCTGGTTCTGCAGCGGGCACTCGCCGCCCTTGTCGCAGATCGGGCAGTCCAGCGGGTGGTTGATGAGCAGCAGCTCCATCACGCCCTGCTGCGCCTTGTCCGCCACCGGCGAGGTCACCTGCGTCTTGACGACCATGCCGTCGGCGACGGTCATCGTGCAGGAGGCCTGCGGCTTGGGCATCGGCCGCCCGCCCATCTCGACCTCGACCAGGCACTGGCGGCAGGCGCCAGCCGGGTCGAGCAGCGGGTGGTCGCAGAACCGGGGCACCTGGATGCCCAGCCGCTCCGCGGTGCGGATCAGCAACTCGCCCTTGGGCGCGTCCACCTCGATGCCGTCGATCACCAGGCGCACGTGCCCTTCGGGCACAGGGCGCTTCTCGACCTCGGTGTTCTCGGGTGCCACTGTCATAGTTAGTGCGCTCCTGCCAGTTCCATGGCGGGCTTGGCGTTTTCGTCGCACAGCGCCAGGAACTCGTCGCGGAAGTACTGGATGCCGCTGGTGATCGGGCTGACCGCGCCGTCGCCGAGCGCGCAGAACGACCGGCCGAGCACGTTGTCGCAGATGTCGAGCAGCGTCTCGATGTCGGTCTCGGTGCCCTTGCCCTCGACCATCCGCTCCAGGATCTGGGCCAGCCAGTAGGTGCCCTCACGGCACGGCGTGCACTTGCCGCACGACTCGTGCTCGTAGAACTGGGTCCACTTCATGACCGCCCACGGCACGGAAACGGTCTCGTTGAACACCTGCACCGCGGTGGTGCCGAGCATCGAACCAGCCGCGGCCGCGCCCTCGAAGTCCAGCGGGACGTCCAGGTGCTCGGCGGTGAACAGCGGCGTGGAGGAACCACCCGGCGTCCAGAACTTCAGCGGGATGCCGTCCTTCATGCCGCCCGCGAGCTCGAGCAGCTCGCGCAGCGTGGTGCCCAGGGGCGCCTCGTACTGACCGGGCTTCTCGACGTGGCCGGAGATCGAGAAGATCTTCGGACCGGGCGACTTCTCCGAACCCATGGTGCGGAACCAGTCCGAGCCGCCGTTGACGATGAACGGCACGCTCGCGATGGTCTCGACGTTGTTCACCGTGGTCGGCGCGGCGTAGAGGCCGGCGGCCGCGGGGAACGGGGGCTTGAGCCGCGGCTGGCCGCGGCGACCCTCGAGCGAGTCGAGCAGCGCGGTTTCCTCACCGCAGATGTAGGCGCCGGCGCCCGCGTGCACGGTGATGTCCAGGTCGAACCCGGAGTCCAGGATGTTCGCGCCCAGGTAGCCGGCGGCGTACGCCTCGCGGACCGCGGAGTTCAGCCTGCGGATGCAGTGCAGGGCCTCACCGCGCACGTAGATGAAGCAGTGGTGCGAGCGCATCGCGTACGAGGCGATGATGCAACCCTCGATCAGCGAGTGCGGGTCGGCCATCATCAGCGGGATGTCCTTGCAGGTACCCGGCTCGCCCTCGTCGGCGTTGATCACCAGGTAGTGCGGCTTGTCCTCGTTGGGCGGCATGAACGACCACTTGACGCCCGCCGGGAAGCCCGCGCCGCCCCGGCCGCGCAGGCCGGAGTCCTTGACCAGCTGCACCAGCTGCTCGGGGGTGCCCGCGAGCGCCTTGCGCAGCGCGGTGTAGCCCTCGAGCTGCTCGTAGGTCGACAGGCGCCACGACTTCGGCGACAGCCAGCGCTTGGTCAGCACCGGCGTAACCGGGTCGACCCCACGTGGTTCGGTCATTTTTTCTCGACCTCCGGGAGCGCGACCTCGTCGGGCATGGCCGGGGCGGTCCAGCCGCGGTCGGCGGCCAGCTGGGCGCCACGCAGCGTTTCCACGGCGGCCGACGGTCCGTCCACTTCGGACTCGGCGAGGTCGTTGTCGAACAGGCCGGCGAGCTGGCGCTCGACGGACTTGAAGTCGGTCAGCGCCGCACCACGGGTGGGTGCGGGCTTCTCGCCGCGCCGCAGGGCATCCACGAGCTCGACCGCGGAATCCACGGTCTGGTTGTCGTAGAACTCGTAGTTCACCTGCAGCACCGGCCCGAGGTCGCACGCCGCCAGGCACTCGGCGTGCTCCAGGGTGATCGAACCCGGCGTGCCCGGCTCGCCCGCGGTCTGCTCGTGGCCGAGCGGCTTGCCGTCCTCGCCCAGGTGCTCCTGCAGCTTCTTGTAGATCGCGTCGCCACCCAGCACCGCGCACAGCGTGTTGGTGCAGACGCTCACCAGGTGCTCGCCGCACGGCTTGCGCTTGTACATCGTGTAGAACGTCGCGACCGCGCTGACCTCGGCGGCGCTCAAGTTCAGCTGCTCGGCGCAGAAGTGGATCCCGGCCTGGCTGACGTAGCCCTCCACCGACTGCACCAGGTGCAGCAGCGGCAGCAACGCCGAGCGCGACTGCGGGTACTTCGCGATCAGCGCCTGCGACTGGCCCACGATGTTGGCGAAGATCGACAGGTCGGGCGTGGTGTCGACGGTGAGGCGTTCGAGCTTCTCGTCGGACACGACCTCGGTGGACATGTCCGCGACGCTCGGCTCGGCCTCCGTGGCGACAAAGGTGTCGCCACCGCCGACGATCGAACCGCCGTACGTCTGGCCGGCGCTGACCTCGGGCTGGCTCGCGGATCCGCCGGTCTGCCCGTCACTGCTGGTCAACGGTCACACCCTCCCATCACGGGGTCGATCGAGGCGACGGACGCGATCACGTCGGCGACCATCCCGCCCTCGCACATGGCCGGCATCGACTGCAGGTTGATGAAGCTTGGTTCGCGCACGTGCACCCGCATCGGCCGGGTCCCACCGTCGGAGACCAGGTGGTAGCCGAGCTCACCGCGCGGCGACTCGATCGGCACGTACACCTGGCCCGCCGGGACGGCGAAGCCCTCGGTGACGAGCTTGAAGTGGTGGATCAGCGACTCCATCGACTGACCCATGATCTTCTTGACGTGCTCGAGCGAGTTGCCCATGCCGTCGGCGCCGATGGAGAGCTGCGCCGGCCAGGCGATCTTGCGGTCCTCGACCATCACCGGGCCCGGCTCGATCTTCTTCAGCGTCTGCTCGATGATCCGCAGGCTCTGGTGGATCTCCTCGACCCGCAGCAGGTAGCGGGCGAAGCAGTCCGCGTCGGTCGAGGTCGGCACCTCGAAGCGGTAGTCCTCGTAGCCCAGGTACGGGTCGGTCTTGCGCATGTCCCACGCCAGCCCGGCCGAGCGCAGGATCGGGCCGGTGATGCCGAGCGCGAGGCACGCGTCGACCGGCAGGTAACCGATGCCCTTGAGCCGGTTGCGCCAGATCGGCTGGCCGGTGAGCAGCTTGTCGTAGTCCGGCAGCCGCTTCTTCATGATCTTGATGAAGTCGGTGATCTTCTGGTGGTAGTCCTCCGGAAGATCCTGCGCGATGCCGCCGGGCCGGATGAACGCGTGGTTCATCCGCAGACCGGTCAGGTGCTCCAGCAGGTGCAGCACTTCCTCGCGCTCGCGGAAGCCCGCGGTCATCGCGGTCAGCGCGCCGAGCTCCATGCCGCCGGTGGCCAGCGCCACCAGGTGCGAGCCGATCCGGTTGATCTCCATGAGCATCACGCGGATGACCTGCGCACGGGCGGGCACCTCGACGCCGAGGAGCTTCTCCACCGCCATGCAGTAGGCCGCCTCGTTGAACAGCGGCGCCAGGTAGTCCATCCGCGTCACGAACGTGACGCCTTGGGTCCAGGTGCGGTACTCGGTGTTCTTCTCGATGCCGGTGTGCAGGTACCCGACCACCGAACGGGCCTGGGTCACCGTCTCGCCCTCGAGCTCGAGGACAAGGCGCAGCACGCCGTGGGTGGACGGGTGCTGCGGCCCGAGGTTCATGACGATTCGCTCGTCGTCCTCGATGTCGTCGAGGACCTCGCCCCAGTCGCCACCGGAGACGGTGTAGACCCGGCCCTCGGTGGTCTCGCGCGCGTCGGCGTACGGGTCAGTGCTTGTCATGAGTACGACCTCCGCTGGTCGGGCGGTGGGATCTCCGCGCCCTTGTACTCCACGGGGATCCCGCCGAGCGGGTAGTCCTTGCGCTGGGGGTGGCCGTCCCAGTCGTCCGGCATGAGGATGCGGGTCAGGCCCGGGTGACCGTCGTAGACGATGCCGAACATGTCCCAGGTCTCGCGCTCCTGCCAGTCCGCGGTCGGGTAGACCTCGACCACCGACGGGACGTGCGCGTCGTCGACGTCGACCGCGACCTCGAGCCGGATCCGGCGCCGGTAGGTCATCGACGTCAGGTGGTAGACCGAGTGCAGCCGCTGCGGCACGTCCACGCCGTAGTCCACACCGGACACCGAGCTGCACAGCTCGAAGCGCAGGGCCTCGTCGTCGCGCAGCGTGCGGCACAGCTCCAGCAGGTGCTCGCGCTGCACGTAGTAGGTGATCTCGCCGCGGTCGACCGAGACCTGCTGGATGGCCGACACCGGGATGTCGCGCTGGCCCATGGCCGCGAGCAGCTCGTCGGTGAACTGGTCGAACCAGCCGCCGTAGGGCCGCTCGGCCGGCGCCGCCACGTGCGCGGGCAGCCGCAGGCCGCCGAAGCCGGAGGTGTCACCGGTGCCCGCGACGTTGAACATGCCGCGCCGGCCGCGGCCGGAGACGATCGGCTCGGACGACGTCAGGTCCGGGCTTTCCGGGCTCGTGCTTTCCGGGCCCTGGATCGGGTTCGGCGCGTCGCGGCCGGCCTCCAGGCCGGTGTCCGGGCGCTCGGCCGACGACTGCTGCTCGCCGGTGGCGGGCGCCGTGCCTTCGGCCGGCTTCTCGGGAGTCTCGTCAGGCATTCGGCGTCACTTCTTCGCGTACTTGATCGAGGAGGGCAGCAGCTCGGTGCGGTGGCCGCTCTCCAGCAGCTGCTTGGCGCGGGCCGGGCCGAGGGGCTCGTCCATGATCTTCTGGTGGATCTTGAGGATCGCGTCCATCAGCATCTCCGGCCGCGGCGGGCAGCCCGGCAGGTACATGTCGACGGGGACGACGTGGTCCACGCCCTGCACGACCGCGTAGTTGTTGAACATCCCGCCCGACGACGCGCAGACGCCCATGGCGAGCACCCAGCGGGGCTCGGGCATCTGGTCGTAGATCTGGCGCAGCACCGGGGCCATCTTGTTGGTCACGCGGCCCGCGACGATCATCAGGTCGGCCTGGCGCGGCGACGCGCGGAAGACCTCCATGCCGAAGCGCGCGAGGTCGTAGCGCGGGCCGCCGGTGGTCATCATCTCGATGGCGCAGCAGGCGAGGCCGAACGTGGCGGGCCACAGCGAGGACTTGCGTGTCCAGTTGACCAGCTTCTCGACGCTCGCCAGCAGGATTCCGTTAGGGAGCTTCTCTTCAAGACCCATGGTCAACTCCAGTCGAGGCCGCCGCGCCGCCACACGTAGGCGTAGGCGAAGCCGACCGTCGCGATGAACAGGAAGATCTCCACCAGCCCGAAGACGCCGAGGGCGTCGGCGGTCACCGCGAACGGGTAGAGGAAGACCATCTCGATGTCGAACAGGATGAACAGCATCGCGGTCAGGTAGTAGGCGACCGGCACGCGGCCACCGCCGACCACCGGCTGCGGCGACGGCTCGATGCCGCACTCGTAGCCGTCCAGTTTGGCCTTGTTGTAGCGGCGCGGGCCGACCAGCGGGGCCACCACCACGGAGAAGACCGCGAACGCGCCTGCCAGCACGAACAGCAGGATCAGCGGGAGATAAGACTTGAGATCACCGGGGCCGCCGGGGGCCGGCGGTTGCGCCAGGATCGTGGCTGTCTCGTACATCGACTCCTCGTCCTTTCCCGCGACTCGTCGGAACCATATGGGGTGCAAGGGACACCCCAACTGGTTAGGCAGCCCTAACCAAATTCCCATCCTTCGAGGTCCAGAGCTTGTGAAATCCTTCACAAGCTAACGCAGACCGTTGTGAAGGACTTCACAAGCCGCGCGGCCAGTGTAGGACGCGAAATCCACGAGGTGGAGAGGGGTCTGCCAAGGCGCCGAATGGTCCACACAACGGGGGTGGAACCATGCGCAGGCGGAGGGCGCGAACCCCGGCGGACCGGGTCCGCGCAGACCTCGGGGCCACTTGATGCTGCAACCTTTGTTCGTGCACCGCCGGAACGGCTCCGGGCGCGTTTGCAGGGAAAGACGCCCGCCACTGCAACCTTGTAGTGCACCACGGGCACGGTTGCGGGCGTGCGCTCGTTCGCAAGGAACAGGAAGGTGCGCCCGAGCGGGCCGAGCCTCAGGCCGAGGGTGCGAAGCGGGTGGCGACCGTGATCATCTTGTCCATGTAGTCGCCGTCGCGCGGGTCGTAGAGGCCGGCCAGCAGCTTCAGCACGAGCTTCATCAGCGTCGTGCGGGGCAGCCCGTACTTGGTGGCCGTGCGCATCACGACCGGGTTCCCGATCAGCTTCGAGAACACGTTGCCCAGGCGGTAGTAGTGCCCGAGCGACTGCTTGAGCGCGATCGGGTAGCCCGCGAGCGCCTTCTCCCGCGCCGGGCCCTCGGGGCGGGCCAGCGCCTGGATCACGCACTCGGCCGCGAGCCGCGCCGACTCCATGGCGTAGCCGATGCCCTCGCCGTTGAACGGGTTGACCATCCCGCCCGCGTCGCCGACCAGCAGCAGCCCGTCGCGGTAGTGCGGGGTGCGGTTGAAGCCCATCGGCAACGCCGCGCCGCCGACCTTGCCGACGGCGTTGTGCTCGCGGAAGCCCCACTCCTCCGGCGTCCCGTCCAGCCACGACCGCATCAGCGCGCGGTAGTCGGTCTTGCCGTAGGCCTTCGACGTGGACAGGATGCCGAGCCCGACGTTCACCGTCCCGTCGCCCATGCCGAAGATCCAGCCGTACCCGGGCAGCAGGGCGGGCTCGTCGGGGTTGCTGCGGTCCCACAGCTCCAGGTGCGACTCGAGGTAGTCGTCCTTGGTCCGCGGGCTCGCGTAGTAGCGGCGCACGGCCACGCCCATCGGCCGCTTGTCGTTCTTCTCCAGCCCGACCGAGAGGGCCAGGCGCGCGGAGACGCCGTCGCAGGCGAGGACCAGCGGCGCCTTGTAGGTCACCGGCTTCTTGTCCGGCCCGACCTTCGCGGCCACGCCGATCACCCGGCCGGAGCGCTCGTCGGTGATCGCGCCGGTGACGGTGGTCTGCTCCAGCAGCCGGGCGCCGGCGCGCTGCGCGGTGCGGGCCAGCAGCTCGTCGAAGTCCTGGCGCGGGCGGACCACGCCGTAGGGCGGGAACGTGGCGAGGTCGGGCCAGTCCAGCTCGAGGGTGACGCCGCCGCCGACCACCCGCAGGCCGCGGTTGTGCAGCCAGCCGGCCTCCTCGCGGGTGTCGACGCCGAGGTCGATCAGCTGCTTCACGCCACGCGGGGTGAGCCCGTCACCGCAGACCTTCTCGCGCGGGAAGGTGCTCTTCTCCAGCAGCAGCACGTCCAGCCCGGCCCGCGCGAGGTAAGTGGCCGCGGTGGACCCGGCGGGCCCTGCGCCGACCACGATGACCTCGGCGTCGTCGTCCAGGCCGCGGCGCGTGGTGCTCGAGAAATCGTTCACGAGCCCGAGTCTAGGGAAGCGGTCGCGGCGCCACCGCCGCCAGTGACCGACTCAACGGCACACGCGGTAACGGATGTGCGTGGCCTGCGGCGTGTCGATCACCCGGACGACCTCCAGCCCCACCAGCGCGGGCAACTCCTCGAAGAGCCGGCGGCCGCGGCCGAGCAGGACCGGGATCTGGTGGACCTGCACCTCGTCGAGCACGCCGGCGGCCAGTGCGCTGCGCGCCACGCCCGCGCCCCGCACCTGCACGTCGCGGTCGCCCGCCTTCTCCTTCGCCAGCGCCACCGCGTCCTCGATGCCGTTGACGTACGTCACCAGCGGGTAGCCCCATCGCGCGGCCGGGCCGGGCGGCCGGTGGCTGACCACGATGATCGGCTGGCCGCCGTGGTCGCCGCCCCAGTGGTCCATCAGCTCGGCGGTGCGCCGCCCCGTGAGCACGGCGCCGGCCGCCTGCCACTCCTGCTCGAACTCGGTGGCCGGGCCACCCGCCTCGAACCACTCGTGCAGCAGTTCGCCGTTCTCGCCGCCGAGGAAGTCGTCGGGGTCGGCGATGTAGCCGTCGAGCGACACCGACATGTCGAGCACTGACTTGGACATCTGATCTCCTCCTGGTGGTCCTGCCTGTGCATCGAACGGGCGCGAGCGGAATCGACACAGCGGCACAACGCGAAACGGACGAACGCCCTGGCCGATACCCGGGCATGACCCAACCGCTGCGGCGCCCGCACGAGGTCCAGGACCTGACGACCGCCATCGTCGTGTGCGCCACGGCGTTGTGCGCCCTCGGTCTCACCGTCGCCGAGTGGCGCGCCTACGCGACCCTGGCCGGCTACGTCGGCCGCCACGGTGTGGCGCTGGGCGGCCTGCTCAGCGCGGACGACATCGCGGGGTCGCTCGGCACGGTCACGTTCGTCGGCACCCTCGCGACCGCGGTCATGGTGGTCCTCTGGACCTGGCGGGTGCGGGTGGACCGCAGGCTCGCCCGCGCGGCCCGGCACGAGTGGTCGCTGCTGCTCGGCGCGTGGCTGGTCATCGTGCTCACCCACAACACCGTGATGGACGGCACGCTCGGGCCGGTGCTCACCGAGACCGTCGGCCTCACCGTCGGCGGCGTGCTCCTGGCCGTCGCCGCCGGGCGGTTCGTCTTCGCGTTGTGGCGCGACCACTGACTCCAGCCATCGTCGAGTTCACCTCCGCAAAATCGGGCAAAACCGACTGACGGAGGAGCGGGACATGGCACAGGTGCTCGACCGCACGCAGACCGCCAACTTGACGGCAGCCACGCTGGCCGGGATCGGCGTCACGGCCCTGGCCGGGTTCGCCGTGGCCATCTCGAGCTGGCTCGACCACACCAGCGAACTCGCGTCCGTGGTCTACCTGGTGCTCGGCGCGCTCACCGGCGTCGTGTTCCTGACCTGGCTCTGGCGGGCGCGCCTGGCCGCCGAGGCCCGCGGTGACCGGCAGCGCCTGGCCCGCGGCTGGACGATCGGCGGCTGGCTGCTGCCCGGCGCGAACCTGGTGCTGCCGCTGCTGGTCGTCGAGGACATCGCGGGCAAGACGCTCGCGGTGCGCGCCTGGTGGGGGCTCGTGATCGCCTCGACCCTGATCAAGCTGGTCACCGGGACGGCCGCCGACGATGCTTCGGCCGCCGCCATCCGCACCGAGAACATCGGCGTGACCGTGGCCGCGGTGCTCGTCGCCGCCGCGGGCTGGCTGCTGGCCGGGACCGTGCGCCGCGTCAGCCAGGCTTGACGGCCCCGGACTTGACGGCCGGCGGCGGCCACTCGGGTGACCGCCGCCGGCAACCGGAAACGCGCCCCGTCCCCCCGCGATAGGTGGGTGATATCCACACAAGGGGAGGGATCGGATCGTGGTCCAACCAGGTCTGAACGCACCACAAGGCCACTGGGCACAGGCACCGCGTTCGGTGGTGGGACTCGGCAAGGCCGCCTGGATCCTGGCGTACGTCACGGCGGGCGCGGCCTTGATCCTCGCGTTCGGCGAGTGGCACGCCTACTCCCTCGCCCGGGACTACCTCGCGGGCCGCGGCGCGACCGTGGCCGACGTGGTCGCGGCGGACAACCTGGACAGCAGGCTGAGCCTGTTCTCCGTCGCGACCACGATCGCGACGGCCGTCCTGCTGATCGTCTGGGCATACCAGGCCCGGCAGAACGCCGAGCTGATCTGCACCATGCAGCACCGCCGGTCGCGGGGGTGGGTGATCGGCGCCTGGTTCTGCCCGGTCGTCAACCTGTGGTTCCCGCCCATGATCGTCGAGGACATCTACCGGGCGAGCATGCCGAGCACCCGCCACGACCAGGTGAGCTCGATCGGCATGCCCGGCGTCCCGTTGATCCGGTTCTGGTGGGCGCCGTTCATCCTCGCCGGCGTCGTCACGTACTTCACCAGCCGCGACACAAACACGCTCGACGGGTTGCACACCGAGGTCGTCGGCTTCGTCCTGCGGGGCTTGCTGTTGGTCGCCTCCGCCGTGCCGTTGATGAGGATCATCCGCCGGGTCAGCGAGTGGCAGCTGGAGCCCAAGCAGCACTGACCGAGCCGCCGTCGAGTCGTCAGCCCCCGGGCCTGACGGCTCGGTGCAGGGCGACCACGCCGAGGGTGAGGTTCAGCCATTCGACGTCCTGCCAACCCGCGTCGGAGATCATCCGGGCCAGCGTCTTCTGATCGTGCCAGTCGCGCATGGACTCGGCGAGGTAGCGGTACGCGGGCGCGTTGGACGAGAACGGCTTGGTCACCAACGGGAGCATGCGCAGCACCACGTGGTGGTAGAGCCAGCGGATCGGGCGGAACGGCGGCTGGGCGACCTCGCAGATCACCAGCCGCCCGCCGGGCTTGGTCACCCGCAACATCTCGGCCAGCGCGGCCGGCGTGGGGCTCATGTTGCGCAGCCCGAACGTGACCGTCACCGCGTCGAAGCTGTTGTCGCGCAACGGCAGGTGGAACGCGTCGGCGGCGACCTTGGGCACGTCGCGCGACGCGCCGCCACGCAGCATGCCGAGGGAGAAGTCCGCGGCCAGGCACCACGCACCGGAGCGTGCGTACTCCACGGTGGACACCGCGGTGCCCGCGGCGAGGTCCAGCACCGCCTCGCCGGGCGCCGCGTCCAGCACGCGGCGCGTCTGCTCGCGCCAGCGCCGGTCGAAGCCCAGCGTCATCACCGAGTTCGTGCGGTCGTAGCCCTTCGCCACACCGTCGAACATCTCGGCGATGTCATGCGGATTCTTGTCCAAGCCGGCCCGCGACATGGGCAGAGCCTAATGGCGGTCAGGAGCGGGTGCGCAGCCAGTGCAGCACGCCGATGACGACCCCCCACGCGACCACGATGATCAAGGTCAGCGGGAACCACGCCGAGGTGATCGACCGGCCCGCCACCCGGGCGAGTTCGGGATTGCGCTGGTCGTACTCGACCCGCACGATCTGGCCCGGTACCAGGCCCTTCGGGTAGAGGATGCCGTCGGGCGGGCTGTGCACGGCGCCGTCGGGGGTGTTGAACCGCACCACGGTCCGGCCGAAGCTCGTGGAGACGACCTCGGCGTTCGCGTAGCCGATGTGCGAGCCGATCGCGATGTCGTTGCGCATGCCGCCGATGAACAGCAGCAGGCAGAGCAGCGTGAGCACCGACGCCACGGCCAGCAGCACCCACGTGGCGATCCGCCTGCCCTTGCCGGACATCGCGCGCATCACCCCCACCGCCATGGCGGCAGCCTATCCGCACCCCCAACGCCCTGAATGGCCCATTCAAGACACCCAGCGCCTCGAATGGGCCATTCAGGGCCTTTCACCACCCACCGTGCGAGCTCAGCCGCCGGCCGCGGCCAGCTTCCGATCGGTCGCGCGGATCTTGGCAAACGACTTCGGCGCCACGAGCGCCTTCGAAACCGAGGCGCCGTTCGGGCCGACCGCGGGCTTGCCCGCGGTGAAGAGCCACGTGGTGAACAGCGACTGCAACGGCTTGCCGGAGACGTTCTCCGCCAGCCCGACGAACTGCTCGATGGTGCCGTTGCCGTACTGGCGGGTCTTGGTCCACTTCTTCAGGATCTTGAAGAAGTCCGCGTCCCCGACGGCAGTCCGCAACGCCTGCAACGCCATCGCGCCGCGGGTGTAGACCGCGTCGTCGAACTGGTTGTCCGGACCCGGGTCGCCCGGCAGGACCTGCCAGAACGGGTCGTCGGCCGGGATGGAGTCGTAGGCGTACTGGTTCACCTCGGCCGCCGTGCCCTCACCGAGGTACTCCGACCACAGCGTCTCGGCGTAGCTCGCGAAGCCCTCGTTCAGCCAGATGTTGCGCCAGCCGGCGACCGACACCGAGTCGCCGAACCACTGGTGCGCGTTCTCGTGCGCGACGACGTAGGTGTCGCTGCCGTCGGTGAAGAAGTCGTCGGAGAACGTCGGGCGGGTCTGGTTCTCCAGCGCGAACCCGAGCCCGGTGGACACGACGCCGCCCTGCGCTTCGAACGGGTACGGGCCGAACTGGGTGCTCTCGAACTCGAGGATCTCCGGGGTGCGCTCGACGCTCGCCCGCGCCTGGTCGGGGTTGGCGAGGTCGGCACCGTAAGCGGTGACGAACGGCTGACCGTTCGGCGCGGTCTGGAAGTTCACCTGGTACTTGCCGACCACGAGCGAGGTCTCGTAGGTGCCCTGGGGCTTGGCGCTGCGCCAGTTCCATCGCACGAGGCCGTTGCCCTGGGTGGACTTGCCCGCGAACGTGCCGTTGGAGAGCACCGCGAAGTCCTTGGGCGCGGCGATCGAGACGTCGAAGGTCGCCTTGTCCAGCGGGTGGTCGTTGCTCGGGAACCACCACGGCGCGATCTGCGGCTCGTCGGTGGCCAGCGCGCCGCCGTCCGCGGTGCGCTTCCAGGCGTTGAAGCCGTAGAGCTTGTACTTGCCAGGGCTGTCGTCGTAGGTGACGACGATGGTCAGGTTCGTGCCCTTGGCGATCGGCTTGGCCGGGGTCACGGTCAGCTCGCCGCCGTCGGTGGCGAACTTGGCGGGCACGTTGTTGACCCGCAGCGTCGACACCTTCAGCAGGAAGTCGAGGTTGAACCGCGACAGGTCCTGGGTCGCCTTGGCCGTGATGGTGGTGGTGCCCGACAGTTCGTCGCCGGCCGGCCGGTAGCTCAACCGGATGTCGTAGTGCCCGACGTCGTACCCGCCATTTCCGTCGAGCGGGTAGTAGGCGTCGCCGATTCCCGCGGCGCCCGGCGACGGAGCCTTGGGGGCCGCGTCGGCCGGAGCCGTCGCCACACCGGCCGCGAGACCCACCGCAGCCGCTGTGACCAGTAATCTTGTCACTCTTCGTGTTGGCACCATGGCACGAACGTAGCCGCGCCGAATGCCCCGCACCAGCCGTCGAGCGGGTCATTCCCGAGTGGTGGGGAACCTACGGAAGTGGGTTGACAGGCAAGGGAATTCACGTCGACGGAGTCGAGGTCACGCTGGTCGGCAGACCCGGGCTCGACGTCGCGCTCGGCGGGCCGGTGACCCCGGTCGGCTGCGGGGTTCCCGGGATCCCGGACATCCCTGGCACCCCCGGCGGCCCGGTGGGCATCGGCGTCTCGACGGTCGGCGACGGCGGCCGCGCCGGGGTCAGCGGGCCGACCGGCCCGTGCGGCAGCAGGGCGACGATCACCACGACCGCGACGAGCACCAGCACGACCGCGGCCGAGCTGGCCACCCACTGCAGCTGCCGGCGCCGGCGCCGGATGCGTTCGCCATCCCGCGCGACCGCCACGGGATCGATGCCCAGCGCGGGGCCCGCGTCCGGGCGGGCCCGCGCGAACAGGTCGCGGATGTCGTCCTCATCGGCCACCGTGCGCACCTCCCTCGGCGAGCTTCTTGCGCAGCGCGGCGAGCCCGCGCGCGGTCTGGCTCTTGACGTTGCCGGTGCTGCAGCCGAGCACGGCCGCGGTCTGCTCGACGCTCAGGTCGTTCCAGTAGCGCAGCACGAGCACGGCCCGCTGCTTTGGCGGCACCGCCGTCAGCGCCTCCCGAACCAGCACTCGGTGCTCGGGCTCCGGCTCGCCCGCCGGCTGCTCGGGTGGTTCGTGGGTGAGCTGCTCGCGCCGGCGCCACGACCGGCGGTTCTCGGCCAGGAACGTCCGCACGACGATCTTGCGGGCGTACCCGTCCAGCATGTCGTGCTGCACCAGCCGCGGCCACGCCACGTAGAGCTTGGTCAGCGCGGTCTGGGTCAGGTCCTCGGCGCGGTGCCAGTCGCCGCACAGCAGGTACGCGGTGCCGCGCAACGTGTGGGCGCGGGCCGCGAAGTACCGGCTGAAATCGGCATCCCACGGGGCGCCGCCGGTGGGGGTCACCGGGGCGCTGCCGTTCGGGTCTGTGGCCCTTGCCTGCTCCAGCAGGGCGTTACTTGCCCGGAGCGGGGGCACCGGGGGCCGGCTGCCACGTCGTCGGCGGGTGCGCCGGGGAGGACATGGGACCAGTGGGGCCGGGGCTGGTCGGCGCCCGGTGGCCGGGCGCGGTGGTCGACGGCTGCGGGACCCCGGGCGAGGTGGTCGGCGTGTGCGAGTTCCCCGGCGAGGTGCTCGGCGGCAGCGACACGGTCGGCGTGGCACTGGGTTGCGGACCAGTCGGCTGCGGAGTGGGCTGCGGAACACCGGTGGGCTGGGGGACGCCCGTGGGCTGGGGCGCGGAGGTGGTGGGCGGTGCCGGGTTCGGCGACCCGGCGCTGGCCAGGGCCGGGATGCCGATGGCGGCGCCGAGTGCGACCAGGGCCGCGGCGATCGGCAGTACGACTCGGATACGCATGGAACTCCCCTGTTCGTCGAACGCTTCTGGGGTTATCCATGCCTCGGGTCATCGAGAAGGTTGCATACGAGTTTCAGCCGTTGATCCGGTCGTGCACCTCGGTGCGCAGCCGGGCGTGCAGCTCCCGCAGCACCGACCGGTCCGCGCGCACCTCGACCACCCGGACGCCCGGTTCGGGGGCGAGCGCTGCCCGGAACACCTCGGGGTCGTCGGCCAGCACGTGCGGGATGCCGTGCGCGGCGCACAGCGCGGCGAGGTCGGTGCCGTGCGGCGTGCCGAAGACGCGCTCGAACGAGTCGGCGTGCTCGGGTGCGCCCTGCTCCAGCAGCGTGAAGATGCCGCCGCCGTCGTCGTTGAGCACCACGACCGTCACGTCCGGGCGGGCTTCGCCGGGACCGATCAGCAGGCCGCCGGAGTCGTGCAGGAACGTGAGGTCGCCCAGCAACGCGTAGCCGCGCCGGCCGGCGCCCAAGGCCACGCCGAGCGCACTGGACACGCTGCCGTCGATGCCGGCGACGCCGCGGTTGGCGTGGACGCGCACGTCGGCCCGGGCCACGGCGGCGAAGTCCAGGTCGCGGATCGGGTTGGACGACCCGGCGAAGAGCACCGACCCGGCCGGGACAGCGGCCAGCAGGTCGCGGGCCACGTGCATGCCGGTGGGCCACTTCGCTTGGGACAACACGGTTTCCACCACGTCGGCGGCCTGCTCGGCGGCGTCTTCCCAGGCCCGCGACCAGCCGGTGTCGGGCGGCGCGGCGATCACGGCGAGTTCGGTGGCGGTGGTGTTCGCGACGTGCTGCGGGTCGGTCCATTCGGCGCCGTCGTCGACCACGTGCACCCGCGGTGCCGAGCCCAGCAACCGTTGCACGCCGCGTGAGAGGGTCGGCCGGCCGACGGCGAGCACCGCCTCGGGGCGCAGCCGGTCGGGGATGCCGGCCGCGAGGAGCAATGCGCCGTGCCGCAGCGGTTTCCCGCCGCTGGCGACAGGCTCGGCGATCACCGGCCACCCGGCCCCGGCGGCGAACTCGGCGGCCGCGGTGGCGTGCGGGCCGTCGCCGAGCACCACGACCGTGCGGGCCGGCAGGTGGACGGGGTCGGTGACGGTGGTCGTCGTGCGCTGCCGGACGGTCCACGGCGCGCCGTCCGGGCGGCCGTCGAGCGAGTCGGGCCACGCAGGTGCGTCGGTGGGCACGAGCGGCTCGCGCAGCGGCACGTTGAGCTGGACCGGACCACCGGCGGCCGCGACGGCCAGCGCCCGGCAGACGGTGCCCCGCCACACCGGGTTGCGGTTGGGGATCCGCTCGGCCAGCGGCATGTCCACAACGGACACGTCGGGGCCGAAGATGCCGTGCTGGCGCACGGTCTGGTTGGCGCCGGTGCCGACCAGCTCGCCCGGCCGGTCGGCGGTGACCAGCAGCAGCGGCACGCGGGCGTAGTGCGCCTCGAGCGCGGCCGGGTGCAGGTTCGCGACCGCGGTGCCCGAGGTGCACACGACGGCGACGGTCGCGCCACTGCCGCGGGCGATGCCGAGGGCGAAGAAGGCGGCACTGCGTTCGTCGATGCGCACGTGCAGGGCCAGCCGCCCGGCGACGGCGGCCGCGTGCAGCGCGATGGACAGCGGGGCGTTGCGTGATCCGGGGCACACCACCACATGGCGGACGCCACCGCGGACCAGCTCGTCGACGACGACGGTCGCCTGCGCGGTGGACGGGTTCACGGGTCCTATTCTCCCAGGCGTGGCTGAGAACCCTGTTTCGGAGCTGTTCGACCCGGCCGAGTGGCGCGCGGTCGAAGGCTTCGAGTTCACCGACATCACCTACCACCGGGCGACCGGCACGGGCGCGGTCCGCATCGCCTTTGACCGGCCGGAAGTCCGCAACGCCTTCCGCCCGCACACCGTCGACGAGCTCTACACGGCGCTGGACCACGCCCGCATGTCCGCCGATGTCGGCTGCGTGTTGCTCACCGGCAACGGGCCGTCGGCCAAGGACGGTGGCTGGGCCTTCTGTTCCGGCGGTGACCAGCGGATTCGCGGCCGCTCGGGCTACCAGTACGCCTCCGGTGAGACTTCGGACACGGTGGACCCGGCGCGGGCCGGGCGGCTGCACATCCTGGAGTGCCAGCGGCTCATCCGGTTCATGCCCAAGGTCGTGATCGCGGTGGTGCCCGGCTGGGCCGCGGGCGGCGGACACAGCCTGCACGTGACCTGCGACCTCACCATCGCCAGCGCCGAGCACGCCAAGTTCAAGCAGACCGACGCCGACGTGGGCAGCTTCGACGCCGGCTACGGCTCGGCCTACCTGGCCCGGCAGGTCGGCCAGAAGTTCGCCCGCGAGATCTTCTTCCTCGGCCGCACGTACAGCGCCGAGCAGATGCACGCCATGGGCGCGGTTAACGAGGTCGTCCCGCACGCCGAACTCGAGGCGACGGCGCTGCAGTGGGCCAAGGAGATCAACGGCAAGTCGCCGACCGCGCAGCGGATGCTCAAATACGCCTTCAACCTGATCGACGACGGCCTGGTCGGCCAGCAGCTCTTCGCGGGCGAGACGACGAGGCTGGCGTACATGACGGACGAGGCGGTCGAGGGCCGGGACGCCTTCCTGGAGAAGCGGCCACCGGACTGGTCCCAGTTCCCCTACTACTACTAGCGCCTGCCCATCACTCGGTGAGCTGGCCGACCAACCCGGCCATCCAGCCAGACCCGGTCCCCAGCTAGCGCTTCGTGGCGAGGTAGGCCTCGTGGTCGGTGCACACGCGTGCCCACAAGGCCGCCTTGCGCCGCGAGTCCACATCGGACAGCGGCAACCCGAAAACCTCGGCCAGCACGGTGAAGTAGTCCGACGAGCCCTCGATCTGGGTGTCGCCGCGGCCGCTCGAGTCGATCACCGTCAGCACCCGGCCACGCAGTTCCGACACCGACTTCTCGTCCCGGCGCGCGGCGAGCACCACCCGCACGTGACCGGACTCGGGCGACGTCGACTGCCAGCGGTGGTTCTCGGCGAAGTCGGCGAGCACGGTGCCCTCGGGGGCGAAGTCGCAGCCCTCGAACGAGCCGAACGGGTCGTGGTCGAAGCGCCAGCCACCCGGCGCGACCGTCGACGGCCGGATCCCGAACGTCATCGGGCCCTGCGGGTAGCGGCCGGTGCGCAGCGGCACGGGTTCGTGCAGCCCGTCGCCGAGCCCGAGGTCGACCATCCACGTGCCCTCGTCCGGCAGCGTGACGGAGATCCCCAGGTGGTTGCCGCTGATCTCGCGCGGGTCGGTCGGGCGGCCCTGCACGCCCGCCCGGTGGCGGTGCACCTCGTAACCCAGCCACGCCAGCAACGCGCCGAACGCGCCGTTGAGGTGGTAGCAGTAGCCGCCGCGCCCGGCCAGCAGGTGCCGCACGGATTCGCCCGGGTCGACGCTTCGCTTGTCGCCCAACGCGATCCACACCGTCTCGTACGGGATGCGTTCGGCGTGGGCGCGGTGCAGTTCGATCAGCGTGTCCTTGGTCGGCGCCGGTCGCGCGGCCCAGCCGAGCCTGCGCAGGTACGCATGCAGATCCGCCGCCGACACCGCCACCCACCGAACCTTATGCATGATGGTCGCGTGCGTGAAGTGCTGCTCGACGGTGGGACCCGCGCGGTGCACGCCCTGGCCGAGGCGTTGTCCGAGGCCCTGGCCGGTGGGCCGGCCGTGCTGCCGGTCGCCGACGGATCCGTGCGCGCGGCCATGGCTCCGGACAAGCCCGTCGAACCGGGCACCGCTGTGATCGTCGCGACCTCCGGGTCGACCGGCGAGCCGAAGGGCGTCCTGCTCTCCGCCGGCGCGTTGCGGGCCTCGGCGGACGCGACGCACGAGCGGCTCGGCGGCCCGGGCGGCTGGCTGCTCGCCATGCCCGCGCACCACGTCGCGGGCATCCAGGTGCTGGTCCGGACCATTCTGGCCGGGCGCGACCCGGCGGTGCTCGACCTGACCGGCGGTTTCCGGCCGTCCACCTTCGTCGCCGCGGCGGCGCCGGTGCTGGCCACGCCCGGCCCGCACTACACGGCGCTGGTGCCCACCCAGCTCTCGCGGCTGGTGCGCGACGAGGCCGGGCTGGCGGCGTTGCGGGCGTTCGACGGCGTGCTGATCGGTGGCGCGGCCACCCCGCAGCGGCTGGTCGACCAGGCGCGGGCGGCGGGCGTGCGGATGTGGACGACCTACGGGATGAGCGAGACCGCGGGCGGGTGCGTGTACGACGGCGTGCCATTGCGTGGCGTGCGGGTCCGGCTGGGCGACGGCGGGGTGATCGAGCTCGGCGGCCCGACCCTGTCCCACGGCTACCGGCTGCGGCCGGAGCTGACCGCGCAAGCGTTTGCCGGCCAGTGGTTCCGCACGTCCGACCTGGGCCGGCTCGACGGCGACCACCTGACCGTCCTCGGCCGGGTCGACGACGTGATCAACACCGGCGGCGAGAAGGTCCCGGCCGCCGCGGTCGAGCGGGTGCTGTGCGCGCGACCGGGCGTCGGCGAGGCGTGCGTGGTCGGCCTGCCCGACCCGGAATGGGGCGAACGCGTGGTCGCCCTCGTCGTCCCCGACGGCACCCCGCCGGCCACCGCCGATCTGCAGGCCGCCGTCCGCGCGGAACTCGGCGCCGCCGCCACCCCCAAGGAGATCCGCTTCGCTCCCGCAATGCCCTTGCGCGGCCCCGGCAAGATCGACCGGACCGCCGTCCGCGCCACCCTCGCCCACGGGAACTAGCGGGCTGATTCCCGTCGGGCGGAGCAGGTGGGGGCTGTAGCAGAGCTGTGACGTGGTGATCACGGTGCGCGGAAGTCGGTGCGCAACGGTGAACCCCGCACGGCATGCAGCGACAGCGAACGAAGGGCCGACACCGTGGCGGGTAGTGGGAAGTGGGATCGACGGTCGGCGTTGCGGGCCGCGGCCGTCATGGCCGGGGTCGCGGCGGCCGCACCGCTGCTGGGCAGGTCGGCCACGGCGCAGCCCGGCCCCGGCCCGGATGCGGACGCGCTGTTCAAGGCCGGGCGGTTCGAGCAGGCCGGCCGCGCGTACGAGGAAATCCTGAAAAAGGACCCCACGAACGTGCACGCGGCCAGCCAACGCGGCTATGTCGCCCTGCTGTCCAACCGGTTCGCCGAGGCCGAGAAGTACCTCAAGATGGCCCTCGGCTTGGCGCCCGGCGACCCGAGCGCCAACAGGTTGATGGCCGATTGCTACCTGCGGCAGGACAAGTTGTCGCTCTCCGCGCACCATTTGCGCGTGCTCGGCGACGACGTCGACGCCACCTGGTTCGAGGCCGTCCACGGCGAGCCGTACCAGCTCCACGGTGACACCGCGCGGTTGCCCTGGCTGCAAATGGATCCGACACCGATGATCGAGGCCTCGGTCAACGGCGGCGCGCCGAAGCGCTTCATGTTCTACACCGGCGCCCCGTGGCTCGGCCTGTCCATGCAGGTGGCCGAGGAAGCCGGGCTGACCGCCGTCGCCAAGCAGAAGATCGACTACTTGGACGGCTACGCATGGCAGTACTTCGGGGTACTGGAATCCTTCAAGCTGGGCGACATCGAACTGCGCAACATCCCCGTGGGGTGGTCCGAAGCGGAAACCAACGCCGCTGATCCAGGCGGTGCGCACGACGGCCTCATCGGCTCGTGGGTCTTCTGGCACTTGCTGACCACCTTCGACTACGCGGGCCGCTCGCTGATCCTGCGCCGCCCCACCCCCGAAGCGATCGGCAAGGCACCTGCGGGAGCCGAGCCCCTGCCGCTGTGGCTGGCCGGCGGGCAGGAGATGTACAGCCTCGGCAGCATCGACGGCTCCGGCCCGCGGGTCACGGGCCTGTCCATCGGCGGGATCAGCGAGAACGTCGCGGTCATGTCGGTGGAAACGGCCAAGCAGCTGCGGATCCGCATCGACTACGACCGTCCACTGGAGACCTACGCCCACAGCCACCCGACCGTGGTCTACCCCTGCTTCCCGGACGAGGTCCGCCTCGGCGACGCCGCCGCCCGGGGGTTCTACAGCGTGGCGAGCCCCGACAGCAGGCCGCCGCGCTCCGGGTTCGACGTGCCGTTCACGCTGTTCCACCCGTTCTACAAGCCCTACAACCTCACGCTCGACTTCACCGGCATGAAAATGTACGTGGCTCGCGGCAAGGCCGGCTGACACACTGCGCGGCATGCGCGAGGACCTGACGGGACGGGTCGCCGTCGTCACGGGCGTGAGCAGGCGAGCCGGGATCGGACAGGCGATCGCGCGGCGGCTCGGCGAGCTGGGCGCGAGCCTGTTCCTGCACGGCTATCCACCGCACGACCGGGAACAGCCGTGGGGCGCCGATCCGGACGTGCCCGCCGGGTTCGCCGACGAGGAGGCGCACTTCGCGGCCGATCTCGCCGAGCCGGACGCGCCGCAGGCCCTGCTGGACGCCGCCGTCGCGCGGTTCGGGCACGTGGACGTGCTGGTGTGCAACCACGCGCAGAGCGGGCACGACGGTCCACTCGAGACGATGGACGCGGCGCGGCTGGACCGGCACTTCGCCGTGAACACGCGCTCGTCGATCCTGCTGGCCAAGGCGTTCGCCGCGCAGCACGACGGGCGCCGCGGCGGCCGGGTGCTCTTCCTGACCTCCGGCCAGGACCTCGGCCCGATGCCGGACGAGATCGCCTACGCGACCAGCAAGGGCGCGCTCGCGTCGATCACCAGGTCGCTGGCCGACCACCTCGCCGACCGCGGGATCACCGTGAACGCGGTCAACCCCGGCCCGGTGGACACCGGGTACGCGCCGCCGGCCGCACGCGAAGCGGTGGCCCGGCGCTTCCCGGCCGGTCGCTGGGGCGAGCCGGACGACCCGGCGCGGCTGATCGCGTGGCTCGCCACCGACGACGGCGAGTGGATCACGGGTCAGGTGATCAACACGGAGGGTGGGTTCCGGCGGTGGAGCTGACCACCATCAGGTGATCCCCCCGGACTTCGAGTTGCCGCACCGGCAAAGCGGATCTTCCCTCGGATCATGGGATCAACTACCAGGCTGGTGCGCGTGCTCGCCACCGTCGCGGTCGCGACGCTGGCGGCCGGCGCGAGCGCGGCCGTGCCACCGGCCGCCGCCGCGGCCACGAACGCGGCCACGAACGCGGCCAGGAACGCAGCCACAGACGACTGGACCATCGACGCGACGACGTTCACCGCGGACAGCAGCAACGTCCGGGCCGACGGCCCGACCGTCCGGCTCGCGGACGACGCGGACGACGCGGCCAAGGCGGCGAGCGCGGGCACCCCGGACCCGTGGGGCGTCGCCGTCTACCCGCCGCACACGCTGAGCACCCCGGCCACCGGCGTGACCGCCGACGCCGACCGCCACGGGGCCGAACTCGACGTGCGGGCCCGCCGCGCCGACGGCACCTGGAGCCAGTGGCTGCCGTTGCCGGCGGCGTTGCCCCTGCGCGCCACCCAGCTCCAGCTGCGCGCCGTGCTGACCGGCCAGGACGCCGCCGTCGGCCCGCTCACCGTGCACCCGGACGACTCGACCCGGATCCAGCCGGACTCCGCTGACAAGGCCGGGCTGAGCTACCGGGTCTACGCCACCCGCGAGGGGCTGATCGGCCACAAGACCGCGAACGGCCACAAGATCGCCAAGAAGGACCACTTCGTCGCGTTGCCGTCGCGACGGGCACTGGGTGCCAACGGCAGCGGCGAGTACAGCGTGCGGGTCTGCGCGAACAAGCGGTGCGCGTGGGCGCCGGTGTGGGACGTCGGCCCGTGGAACACCACCGACGACCACTGGAGCACGGGCACCCGGCGCCAGCGGTGGAAGGACCTGCCGCAGGGCACGCCGGAGGCGGATGCCGCGTACCGCAAGGGTTACAACAAGGGCAAGGACCAGTACGGCCGCAAGGTCAAGAACCCGTCGGGCATCGACCTGGCCGACGGCACGTTCCACGACGGGCTCCGGCTCAAGGGCAACTCCTACGTCACCGTGACCTACCAGTGGACGGGCACCGGCGCGGTCGGCACCGTGCACACCAACGGCATCCCGTTGAACGTGCGGTCGGGTGCGTCCAGCCAGCGCCCGAACGTCGGGGTCGCCGCCAACAAGGCCCAGGTGCGCGTCGAGTGCAAGCTCAGAGGGCTGTGGGTCAGCGGCACGTTCGGGCGCAACAACGTCTGGTACCGGCTCTACCCCGGCATGTACGTGGCGTCGGTGTATGTGTCGGGCGTCTCGGGCGTGCGCAACTGCTGATCCGGCAGGGCAAGATGGGCGCATGGCCACAGTCGCGGAGTGGATCGAAGGGGCTCGGCCCCGCACGCTGCCGAACTCCATCGCGCCGGTGCTGGTCGGCGCCGGCGCCGCGGCCGCGGTCGACGGGTTCTCCTGGGCGCGGACGGTGCTGGCCATGGTCGTGTCGGTGGCGCTGCAGGTCGGGGTGAACTACGCCAACGACTACTCCGACGGGATCCGCGGGACCGACGCCGACCGCGTCGGGCCGATGCGGCTGGTCGGGTCCGGGGCGGCCGGCGCGCGGTCGGTGCTGACGGCTGCGTTGGTGAGCTTCGCCGTGGCCGGGGTCGCGGGGCTCGGGTTGGTGGCGCTGTCCGGGTACTGGTGGCTGCTGGCCGTCGGCGCCGTGTGCATTGCCGGGGCCTGGTTCTACACCGGTGGTTCGAAGCCGTACGGGTATTCGGGCTGGGGCGAGGCCGCGGTGTTCCTGTTCTTCGGGTTGATCGGCGTGCTGGGCACGTTGTACGTCCAAATCGGACGGTTGACGGTGCTGGGCGTGCTCGGGTCGGTCGCCGTCGGCGCGTTCTCGGCGGCGGTGCTGGTGGCGAACAACTTGCGTGACGTGCCAACGGATCGGCTGTCGGGCAAGCGGACGCTGGCGGTGCGGCTCGGCGAGCAGCGCACGCGGGTGCTGTACTTCGCCCTGGTGGCCATTCCGTTCGTGGTGTCGATCCTCGCCGCGCTCGCCACCGCCTGGACTTTGGCCGGGTTGCTGGCGTTGCTGGTCGTGGGTCGGGCGGCTCGCAGCGTGGCGCAGGGCGTGAAGGGCATGGCGTTGATCCCGGTCCTGCGGGACACGTCGCTGGCCATGTTGGCGTGGGCCGCGCTGACCACCGTCGCGCTGGCGGTCAGCTGACTGCCTTGAATGGCCCATTCGGGGCACTGGACGTCTCGAATGCGACATTCAGGGCGGGCTACCAGGAGCTGTCGCGCAGGACGATGTTGCCCTCGCTGTCACCGTCAGTCCGGTCCGGCGCGGTGTCCGGCTGGGCGGCCTCGTCGGGATCGCTTGCCGGGGCGGACGGCAGGCCTTCGCGCTCGATCTTCTCCACGAGTTCCCGCACGGCCTCGGCCGAGCGCTCGAGCCGGGCCTCGGCCGCCCGGATCTCCGGGGTCTTCCACTCGGGCTCGGCCCCCATCACGTCGTGCTTTCCGTGACCAGCCGCGCGGCGCGCGCTGGTTCCGGCCAGTCCCCGGTGGCCAGGAAGTCGCCCAGGACCGCTTCGTGCGCGGTCAGGTCGAGCCCTTGCGCGGCCACCCACGCGTCGTCGTAGTAGGTGTGGCCGTAGCGCTCGCCGCCGTCGCAGAGCAACGTGACGACGCTGCCGGTGCGCCCGGCCGCCCGCATCTCGGCGACGATCTGGAACGCACCCCACAGGTTGGTGCCGGTCGAGCCGCCGACCCGGCGGCCCAGGATGACCTCGACGGCCCGGATCGCGGCGATGGACGCGGCGTCCGGCACCTTGATCATCCGGTCGATCACCTCGCCGACGAACGACGGCTCCACCCGCGGGCGGCCGATGCCCTCGATGCGGGAGCCGCGACAGCCGGTCAGGTCGCGGGCGCAGTCGTGCCACGCGTCGTGGAAGACGGAGTTCTCCGGGTCGACGACGGCGAGCCGGGTGCGCAGCCTGCGGTACCGGATGAACCGGCCGATGGTGGCGCTGGTGCCGCCGGTGCCCGCGCCGACGACGATCCACGCCGGCTCGGGGTCGGGTTCCAGGCGCATCTGCTCGAAGATCGACTCGGCGATGTTGTTGTTGCCGCGCCAGTCGGTGGCCCGCTCGGCGTAGGTGAACTGGTCGAGGTAGTGCCCGCCGAGCTCGTCGGCCAGCCTGCGGGACTCGGCGTAAATGGCGCCGGGCTCGTCGACGAAGTGGCACCGCCCGCCTTGGCGCTCGATCAGCGCGACCTTCTCGGTGCTGGTCGAACGCGGCATCACGGCGATGAACGGCAGCCCCAGCATCCGGGCGAAGTACGCCTCCGAGACCGCCGTGGACCCCGAGGACGCCTCGATCACCGGCGTGCCTTCGGTGACCCAGCCGTTGCACAGCGCGTACAGGAACAGCGAGCGAGCGAGGCGGTGCTTGAGCGAGCCGGTCGGGTGGGTGGACTCGTCCTTGAGGTAGAGCCGCACGCCCCACTCCGCGGGCAGGGGAAACGGGAGGAGGTGGGTGTCGGCGCTGCGGTTGGCGTCGGCGTCGATCAGCCGAATAGCCTCACACACCCAGTCACGGTCACTCATGGACAGTGACGCTAACCGGTCAAGCATCACGATTCGTCATCGCTGCGAACCCGATCAGGCGCGCACTCCGTCAGTTCGGCAACGACAGGAGGGGTGTCATGCGCAGGGGAATCAGCAGAACACTGACCGTCGCGGTCCTGGCGGGCGGGCTCGGGGTGGCCTCGCCGCTGGCCGCGCAGGCGTGCGGGTGCGGTGGGTTCGTGGCCGACGAGAAGGTGAGCGTGCACCAGGAGACCGCCGTGGTGCAGCTGACGCCGGGGCACGAGGTGGTGAGCATGCAGTTCGCCGCCGACACCACGGCGACCAAGGCGGCCTGGGTCATGCCGGTGCCAAGGCGGGCGTCGATGGAGCTCGGCGACCAGGCGCTGTTCGACCAGCTCGAGCAGCTCACCGCGCCCGAGGTCCGCACCGTCGAGGTCGAGGGGGACGACGACGGCGACGGCCGCGGCGCGGGGGCCGCCCCGCCGTCGAGCGCGCCGCCGGTGAGCGTGACCGACCGCGTGACGCTCGGCCCGTACGACGTCGCCCAGCTGACCGGCTCCGACCCGAAGGCCGTCGCCAAGTGGTTGACCGACAACGGGTTCACGATCTCCCCGAAGCTGTCCGAGGGCTTGGCGAAGTACCTGTCCGACGGCTGGCAGGTGGTCGCGGTCAAGATGTCCGGCGCCGGCGACCACTCGCTCGGTGGCGTGCTGCCGCCGCTGCGGGTCAGCTTCGACTCGCCGCGGGCCGTCTACCCGATGCGGCTGTCCGCGGGCGCCTCGACACCGCAGTCGCTGCGCCTCTACGTGCTGGCCGACCACAAGATGAGCGCGACCTCACCGGCTCCGGCCGACGGCGAGCTCCAGCTCTACTTCGCCGGCGTCAACGACCAGGCCCGATACCCGGCGGTGCCCGCCACGGCCGGCACGCCGACGTTCGTCACCCGCTACGACGGCGACTGGCCGACGCCCTCGGACATCACCGATGACATTTCCTTTACCCAGGCGCCCGACGACCAGCCGTACAAGACGGTGATCACGCAACGCAAGGTCGTGCACCACTCCGTCACCGCGGCGGCCGATTCCAGCGACTCGAAAAGTGATTTCTGGCACTCCGGCACCGCGTTGACGCTGGGGATCGTCGTCCTGGCGCTCGCGCTGGTCTCGACGGCCACGGGCGCGGTGATGCTCAGCCGGCGGCGTCGGCCCTAGTCGTCTTTGCCCTGGTCATCGGCGGTCTCGTCGCCACGGAGCTGGGCGCGCAGGCGCTGCCGCTCGTCGTAGCGGGCCTTGTTCCGCTCGGCCAGCCCGGTGGTGACCCGCTGGTTCAGGCCGCGGAACAGTAAAAGACTCAAAGGGAAACCGGCGACCAGCGCGATGGCCAGGGCCACGAGCAAAGGAACTTTGACCAGGGCGAGCACGACCGTGAGCGCCGCCACGAGCACCACCCGCGCCAGCGTGTAGAGCACGAGGTCGCGCCCGAACCGGTTCCCGCCGCCCGCCTGTTCCACAACCACCGACGCTACCGCCCTGCCTGTTCGACGTCGGGATCACCGTAGTGCTCGACGGGGTTCGGCCGGCCCTCGAACCGGGTGGAGAGCACGACGGTGGTCCGGGTGCGGGACACGCCCTCCAGGCGGCGCAGCCGGCCCAGCGTGTGCTCGAGTTCGTCGACCGTGCCGACCCGGACCTTGACGATGAACGCCTCGTCACCAGCGACGGCGTAGCAGGACTCGACCTCGGGCTGGCGGCCCAGGGAGGTGGCGACCTCTTCCTGCTCACCGTTGTCGGAGAGCTGGATGCCGACCAGCGCGGTGACGCCGAGGCCGACCGTGCGCGGGTCCACGACGGCGTGGTAGCCCGTGATGACCCCGGTCGTCTCCAGTTTGCCGACGCGTTCGTGCACCGCCGACGCCGAGAGCCCGACCTGCCGGCCGAGGTCGGCGTAGGTCACGCGTCCGTTGGTGCGCAGGGCCGCGATGATGCGGCGGTCGACGTCGTCCACGCCGGGCACTTTACGACGTCGGCGTCCATGTCCGATCCCGCCGTTTTGTCCCTTACTACCTCTTTACCATCTGACAACCGTTCGAGTACCTGACGGGCGAGATGCCACGATCAGACCGGTACGCCTGATCCGCCAAGTCGAAACGAGGGAGGCCACCATGACCATCGCGCATGTCGGCGAGCGCCTGCTGACACCGGGAGAGGTCGCCGCGTTGTTCCGTGTCGACCCGAAGACGGTCACCCGCTGGGCCACCGCGGGCCGCATCGGTTCGATCCGCACCCCGGGCGGGCACCGCCGGTTCCGGGAGTCCGAGGTCAAGACCCTGCTCGCCGAGCTGACGACCGAAGCAACCGGCTGATCCGTTATTCGGTACATAACGGACGGGTGCGGATGAACGCGCAGGACCGGCACTTGGGCTACCCTCGGTGACGATGCTTGAGGAAGGTGGCCAGAATGTTGTTCGTCCTCGCCGCGATCGGTCTCGTCACCATCGCTGTGCTGCTGTGGCGTGCTTTCGGGGTGCCTGCCAACGAGCCCACGCCACGCAGCACCCGGCCCCGGCGCGTGACCGCGCCCGACGACGATCCTGAGTTCCTGCGCAGCCTCGACAAGCGCAAGCCCGAGGACGGGGGCGCGTAACAAGCTCAGCGCCGACCCCGAGCGGGCTCAGGCCGGGAAGTCCTCCGCGACCGTCGCCGCCATCTCCAGCAACGCCAGGCGGGTGGCCGGGGCAAGCCGGTCGAGCTCGATCTCCGCGCCTTCTTCCAGGTGTGCGTCGAACGGGATCCGGCACACCGCCCGGCAGCGGGCGTTGAAGTGCTGGGACAGCTTGTCCAGGTCGACCGAGCCGGAACCCGGGCGCACCGAGTTGATCACCGCGACGGACTTGGCGACCAGCAGGCGGTAGCCGTGGGCGTCGAGCCAGTCCAGCGTCGCCGACGCGCTGCGGGCGCCGTCCACCGAACCGGACGACACGATCACCAGCGAGTCCGCCAGGTCGAGCACGCCCTTCATGGCCGAGTGCATCAGGCCGGTGCCGCAGTCGGTGAGCACGATGTTGTAGAAGTGCTCGAGCAGCTGGACCGTGCGCCGGTAGTCGTCCTCGCTGAACGCCTCCGAGACCGCCGGGTCCTGCTCGCTGGCCAGCACCTCGAGCCGCGACGGACCCTGTGAGGTGTACGCGCGGATGTCGCTGTAGCGGGTGATCCGGTCGACGTCGCGCAGCAGGTGCCGCACGGTCGCCGTGGTCTCCAGCGGGATCTTCTGGCTCAGCGTGCCGCGGTCGGGGTTGGCGTCCACGGCGATCACGCGGTCGCCGCGCAAAGACGCGAACGTCGAGCCCAGCGTCGTGGTGGTCGTGGTCTTGCCGACGCCGCCCTTGAGGCTCAGCATCGCGATCTTGTAGCAACCCCGCAGCGGCCGGTTGACCCGCGTGATCAGCTCGCGCCGCTTGACGTCCATCGGCGCTTCGCCGGGGTTGATCATGTGGCCGCTGGCCACGTACACCGCACGCCGCCAGCCCGAGGACGGCGCCCGCTTCTGCTGCTTGATCAACCGCGCCGACGACAGCTCGTGCTCGGTGGAACCGGTCGGCTGCTGCGGCGAACTCCACTGCGACTGCGCCGCGTACGGGTTGTGCTGCTGCGGGTTCTGTTGGTTCTGTGGCTGCTGCTGGTAGCCCGGCGGCGGCGCGTACTGCGGCTGCGGCGCGTACGGGTGCTGCGGCTGCTCGTAGCCCTGCGGCGCGGACGGCGTCTGGTCGATGTAGGGCGGCAACGCGGGCGTGCCGCCGGGCGGCGTGCCCGGGTAGCCCTGCGGTTGCTGGACCCCTGCTAGTTGAACAGGTGTCCCACCCGAAGGCGTCGCCGGGTGCTTGGTCGAATCGGTTCGGTCGTCGTGCTCGAGATGCGTGCTCTCGGTGGTCACCTGCTCGCCGGTCGTCCAAGCGCCATCCGGCCGCGGCGCAGACTCGTCATAACGTCCGTTCACCGCTGCTGTCCTCCCGCACAATCCCGTGTCGACCCCGGTATCCCCGGGTGCGACGTTAGTCGCCGCACCCGGTGACGCCTGACAGAGGGGTCGAACGATGCCAGTTCAGCCGAGACCCGCGTAGGAATGCAGCCCTGCCGTTACCAGGTTGATGAAGAACAGGTTGAACACCATCGCGGCGAACCCTAGGACGTTGATCGCCGCGGCTTTGGTTCCCCGCCACCCGGCAGTCGCGCGGGCGTGCAGGTACGCGGCGTAGATGACCCAGGCGACCAGCGCGCAGGTCTCCTTGGGGTCCCAGTTCCAGAACCGGCCCCACGCCGACTCGGCCCAGATCGCCCCGCACACCACGCCGAAGGTGAAGACCGGGAAGGCGATGATCGTGGTGCGGTAGGCGATGCGGTCGAGCACGTCGAGGGCGGGCAGCCGGCCGGCGAACCGCCCGAACCGCGCCGGGTTCTTCTCGTTGGCCGACTTGACCAGGTACAGCACGCTCGCCACGCCGGGCACCAGCAGGATGCCGCTCGCGGACGCGGCCGCGGAGACGTGGATGACCAGCCAGTACGACTGCAGCGCGGGCTGCACGGGCGCGGCCGCGGTGTAGAGCACCGTGCCGCCGAGGAACATCAGCACGACGATCGGCAGCAGCACGAACGCGGTGAGGCGGCGGACCGGGAAGCTGCGGATCAGCACGATCCAGGCGATCACGGCGACCAGGCACACCGCGGAGCCGTACTCGTACATGTTGCCCCACGGCACCCGCTCGGTCGCGAAACCGCGGGCCAGCACGGCACCGAGGTGCAGCAACGCGCCCAGCACCAGCAGGGCGAAGCCCATCCGTCCGATCCGGTCCCCGCGGTCCGCCTTGGGCGCCTCGGGTTCGTCGGAGTCGTCGGTGTCCTCAGTGTCGTTGGTGTCGTCGAGCTCGGCCGGGCCGCCGACGGTGGCGAGCTGCTTGGCCTCGACCTCGAGCTTGGCTTTGCCGGGCGCGCGGTGCATCGCCTGCTCGACCAGGAAGAAGATCATCGCGAGTACGTAGATGACCACCGCGGTGCCATAGGCCCAGTCGCTGTAGGTGGCCAGGGTTTCGTTGACCGGCATCAGGTCTCCTTGTCCCCGAGGAGGGCGCGTTCGATCCGCGCGAACTCCTCGCCGTAACCCGCCTGATCGGTGCGCGCGAGCCCACCGACTGCGACCACCGTACGTCCCCCGGCGTCGTCTCCGGTTGCTGGGGTCGCGCGCACCCAGACCCGGCGGCGCTTCACGGTGAGTGACGTCCCGAGGCCGAGCACGATCAGCAACGCGAACGCGAGCACCCAGAGTTGCGTCGGGTCGTGCGACACCTGGAGGTTCACCCACGGACGCAGACCCTCGAAGGTGATCTCGGTGCCGTCGTCGAGCTTCATGCTCTCGCCCGCGCGCAGGTTCTGCCGGGCCACCCGCTTGAGCGCCCCACTGTCCACCATGGACTGGTCCACGGAGAAGATCGACTGCCCACGCCCGGAATCGATGCCGAGGTCGCCGCGCAGCACGTCGATCGCGACGGCCGGGCTGAGCGCGTCCGGGAACACCGACTGCAGCAGCGTCCCGTCGAAGGCGGCGGTCGGGGCGAGCAGGCCGGTGATCGCCAGCTGCTTGGTGCGCCGCTGCGCCGGGTCGGTCACGCCGGGCGGGTCGAACTTGGTGGCGCCCTGTGACAGGAAGTTCTGGATGTTGACCGGCTCCCACTGGGTGGTGTGGGTGCGGGTCTCGCCGTTGGGGAACTTCACGGTGAAGACCGGCGCGTAGCCGTGACCCGACAGGTAGATCCGGTCGCCCGCGGTCCGCAGCGGGTCGTTGACCCGCAGCGTGTAGGGCCGCCACGTGCCGTTGTCCAGGTCGGCGCCGGACTGGTACTCGATGTCGGCGTGGAAGCTCTCGGCCGCGCCGCTGGGCAGGTACCCGGCGGAGAAGTCGTTGATCTTCACGCAGAACGGGTCGAGGTCGGTGCCGTCGATCTCGATGCCCGGGCGGAACGAGTCGTAGTTCAGCACGCCGGAGTTGCAGAACTGCGAGCCGTCGGCCATGACGATGACGTCGCCCTCGTAGCTGAAGAGCTTGCCGATGGCCAGGCTCACGATCAGCCCGAGCATGGCGAAGTGGAAGACCAGGTTGCCCGCCTCGCGCAGGTAACCGCGCTCGGCCGACAAGGTGCGAGCGCCGTCCTCCTCCTCGCGTTCGACGATCCGCCAGCGGCGCAGGCGCTGCCTGGCCGCCGCGATGACCTCGTCGGGGTCGTCGTCGACGGTCTTGGTGGCGTGGTGCGGCAGGCGGGCCAGGTTGCGCGGCACCAGCACCGGCTTCGCCCGCAACGCCTTGACGAAGTCCCAGGTGCGCGGCGTGAGGCAGCCGACGAGGGAGATGAACAGCAGCAGGTAGATCGCCGAGAACCAGACGCTGGAGTAGACGCCGAAGAACTGCAGGCGGTCCAGCAGCTCACCCCACCAGCCGTGCGCGGCGATGTAGTTGGCGGTCTTGGTCGCGTCGAGGTTGCGTTGCGGCAGCAGGGCGCCGGGCAGGGTGGCGAGCGCGAGCAGGAACAGCAGGACCAGCGCGATGCGCATGGACGTCAGGCCGCGCCAGGTGTTGCGCAGCAACGCGAGGATCGGGTTGACGCGTCTGCGCGGCGGCTGGACGTCGGGTTTCTCTTCGATGACCGTCACAGCGGCACCGTCGAGTTCGACACGACCGTCTCCCGAAGCCACGAGATGATGTCCCCCCACAGTCCGCTGACCAGCAACACGCCGACGACCAGCAGCAGGCCGCCGCCGACCAGCTGCACCTTGCGCCCGTTGCGGCGCAGCCACCCGGACGCACGCACCGCCCACCGCGCGCCGAGCGCGATCACCAGGAACGGCACGCCGAGCCCGAGGCAGTAGACGGCCGCGAGCCAGAACCCGCGCGCGGTGCCGCCGTCGGTGCCGCTGGCGATGGCGAACACCCCGGCCAGCGTCGGTCCGATGCACGGCGTCCAGCCGAGCCCGAAGATCGCGCCGAGCACCGGCGCACCGATCAGTCCCGCCGTCGGCACCTTGTGCGAGCGGAACTCGCGCTGCATCCCGGGGACGAGGCCGAGGAAGACCAGGCCCATCAAGATCGTGAGCACGCCGCCGATGCGCTGCAGCAGGTCCTCGTTGAGCAGCAGGGCGTCGGAGAGCCACACGAGCGCGCCCATGCCGGCGATGAAGATCACGGAGAACCCGGCCACGAACAGCAGCGCCGCGCCGAGCACCCGGAAGCGACCCTGCTTGGCCGGCTCGTCCTCGCGCACCGGCGGCGCGTCGGCCCCTACCAGCCCGGCCAGGTAGGCCAGGTAGCCGGGCACGAGCGGCACCACGCACGGCGACGCGAACGACACGGCCCCGGCAGCCAGCGCGAGCCCGCTGGCCAGCAGCAGCGGGCCGGAGGCGGCTAGCTGCGTCGGGTCCACCCGTTCAGGGTAAGGACCGCCATGTGAGAGCCCGGTTCCGCCCCGTCGAACGGTGGCCCCGCCCACACCCAAGAGGACGACGGCCCAGCGAGGCCAGGCAGCACCAACGAGCGCCGCTGAGCCTGAGCCGAGCCAATCGGCAAGCCGCGCACAAGTCCCCCAACACCGCGGAGAGCCGGGCTACTTCTCCTTGGCGAGCTTGTCCACCAACGGCTGGATGTCCGAGGCCAGGACGCTGCGCAAGTACACCGCAGCCACCCGGTGCTGCCGGTCCAGGATGATCGTCGACGGCACCGTGTTCCGCGGATACCCCTTGAGGCTCAACAAGGAACGTGCAGCCGGGTCGTAGATCGACGGGTACGTGATCTTCTGGTCACGCACGAAGTCCTGCGGGAAGCTCCGGTCGTTGTCCCGCAGGTCGATCCCCAGCACGGTCACGCCCGACGCGCGAGTCTGGTCGTAGAGCTGCTGCAACTGCGGCGCCTCCACCCGGCACGGCGGGCACCACGCCCCCCAGAAGTTGATCACGACGACCTGGCCGCGGAAGTCGTTGAGCGAGAGCGGTTTGCCTTCCTGCAGCAAGTCCTCGCCGCTGAGGTTGGAGATCGGCTTGCGGTCGTCGCCGGTGTACGTGATGTCGGTCTTGCCACCGGGGGACACGAGCTCGAACGTCCCGGTGTCCGGCCGCGCGTCCTTGTCCGTCGCGCACCCGGCCAAGGTCAAGGCCGCCAGCACCGCGAGCAGAACCCGCCTCATGCGCCGGTCACCTTCGGGTTGGACGCCCCCGCGGGCTCCGTGTACCGGATCGCGACCAGGCGCTCGTCGTCGAACTCCAGGCTGGTCAGCGACGCCAGCGAGCACTGCCGCCTGCGCGGGTCGTGCCAGAGCCGCTTGCCCTCCAGGAACCGGCGGATCGTCCACACCGGCAGCTGGTGCGACACGCACACGGCCTCGTGCCCGATCGCCGCCGCTCGCGCGCGGTGCACGGCGGCCAGCATGCGGTGGGCCACCTTCAGGTACGGCTCACCCCACGACGGGCGGAACGGGTTGCGCAGCAGCGGCCAGTTGCGGGGCGAGCGCAGGGCACCGTCGCCGACCGAGACGCGCTGGCCCTCGAAGGCGTTCTCCGACTCGATCAGCCGGTCGTCGGTGGCGAGTTCCAGGCGGTGCGAGTCGGCGATCGGCGCCGCGGTCTGCCGCGCACGCTCCAAAGGGGACGCGACGACGTGCACGATGTCGTTGCCCGCCAAGAACTCCGCGACGGTCAGGGCCTGGCGCTGGCCGGTGTCCGACAGCCGGTACCCGGGCAGGCGCCCGTAGAGGATGCCGTTGGGGTTGTAGACCTCGCCGTGACGCAGCAGGTGGACGATCGTGCGCGTCACTGGGGCACCGCCACGGATGACGCCGCCTGCGCCGCCGCGGGCAGCGCGCGTTCGATCACTTCGAAGGCCGCGTCGTCCATCGCCGCGTTGACGAACCACGCCTCGAACGCGCTCGGCGGCGGGTAGACCCCGCCGTCCAGCAGGGCGTGGAAGAACGGCGCGAACCGCGCGGTGTCGCAGGCCTTGGCACCGGCGTAGTCGCGCACGGGCTGGTCGGTGAAGAACACGCTGACCAGGTTGCCCGCGTACTGCACCTGGTGCGGCACGCCCGCGGCGGACAGCGCCTTGCCGAACAGGTCGCCGAGGCGCTGGGCGTTGGCGTCCAGGGCCTGGTAGACCCCGGCGTCGGCATTGCGCAGGGTCGCCAGGCCCGCGGCGACCGCGACGGGGTTCCCCGACAGCGTCCCCGCCTGGTAGACCGGCCCGATCGGCGCCAGCGCGGCCATCACGTCGGCGCGTCCGCCGAACGCGGCGGCAGGCAGCCCGCCCGACATGACCTTGCCGAACGTGTAGAGGTCGCCGGCCACGCCTTCCAGGCCGTACCAACCGGATCGCGAGACCCGGAACCCGGTCATCACCTCGTCGATCACCAGCAACGCCCCGTGCTGCGTGCACAGCTCCTTGAGCCCGGCGTTGAAACCGTCGACCGGCGCGATCGCGCCCATGTTGCCCGCGGCCGCCTCGGTGATCACCGCCGCGATCGTGTCGCCGTGCTCGGCGAACGCGGCCTGGACCGCGCTCAAGTCGTTGTAGGGCAGGACGAGCGTGTCCTGCGCCTGCGCGCCGGTCACGCCGGGCGTTGTCGGGAGACCGAGGGTGGCGACGCCGGAGCCCGCGTCGGCGAGCAGCGCGTCGACGTGGCCGTGGTAGCAGCCGGCGAACTTGACGATCTTGCTGCGCCCGGTGAACCCGCGGGCCAGCCGGATCGCGCTCATGGTCGCCTCGGTGCCGGAGTTGACCAGGCGCACCTGCTCGACCGGCGCGACCCGGTCGATGAGCTCGGCGGCCAGCTCGACCTCGCCCTCGGTCGGCGTGCCGAACGACAGGCCGCTGGTCGCCGCCGTGCGCACCGCGTCGACGACGGCCGGGTGCGCGTGCCCGAGGATCATCGGGCCCCACGAGCTGACCAGGTCGACGTAGCGGTTGCCGTCGGCGTCCCAGAGGTAGGGGCCCTCGCCGCGGACCATGAACCGCGGTGTGCCGCCGACCGCCTGGAAGGCGCGGACCGGCGAGTTCACCCCGCCGGGCGTCACCGCCCGCGCGCGCTCGAACAGTGCCTGCGAACGATCCACCGAGCCAGTCACGTCCGCCAGTCTTCCAGGTGCACCCGAGTGACCGGCGGCACAGGCTTGGTCAGGCCTGGACCTGGGCCAGGTCGTCGGCGAGCGGCTCCGGCTTCGGCTCGTTGCGCTTCGGGCGCGCGCGCATGGCCAGGACGAGCTGGCGAATCGCGTCCACCACCAGCAGCGCGGCGATGGTGCCGACGCCGATCGCGCCCGCGGCCCAGTTGCCGAAGTACCGCGAGGAGATCAGCACGGTGCCGTCGTCGGCCTTGTCGAAGATCATCGCGATGGCCTGCGGCCACATCTGGAAGGCGAGCCACACCAGGCCGGCGGCGACCAGCACCTCGACGACGGCGACGACCGCACGCACCGGCTGGTTCAGCCGTTCACCCCTGGTCACCACGGCAGCATCTCACGCCTTCGGCGAGCCGCCGAGGCGGCGCTGCTTCACGGCGATGAAGTACGCGTTGGACTCGGCGCGGAACAAGTAGACGATGGTCGCGACCGAGATGGCGACGGACACCGCGTTGATCAGGAAGTCCACGCCGAGCCCGATGGCGCCCGCGTTGGCCAGGAAGATCAACACGCTCATGGCCGCGAACGCGACGATCAGCACCCGCGCCCAGTTGCGCCCGGCACGCAGCTTCATCACGAAGAACAGCACGACGGCGACGCCGATGACCAGGGACAGCACGATCATCGTCTTGAACGACGTCATGGCCGCCGCGATGTCCGCGTCGGTCGCCGACTCTCCGGCGTCGTCGAGGGCCTGGCGGATCAGCTCACGCATCGCCGTCTCGTCGCCGAGGTAGGTCACCGCGGTCACGATGGCCGCGAAGACCGTGCCGATCAGGGTCAGCAGACACGCCAGGTCGACCGCGCGCGGGCGCACGGGCGGGCCGGACTCGGCACCGCCACTCTTCCCTTGCGGGGGCGGCGGCATCGAGCCGAGCTCGTCACCGCTCGGCTTGTTGGGCGTGCTCACGTCCTCGAACTTACCGGTCGTGGTTGGCGAGCAACCGGCTGAGGGCCGCGCGCAGGGCCTCACCGTCGCGTGCCCAGGCGAGCACGGTGCTGCCGTCGGTGAGCCGGACCGGCACCTCGGTGTACTTGCGCGGCACCGACCAGCCGCCGCCGAGCACCCGCGCGCCGATCGACGCGCCGACGTCGTCGACCTCGGCGAGCTTGTCCACGCCCAGCGACTCCCGGCCTTGGGTCAGCGCCGACGTGGTCAGCCGCACCGCGCACACCCGCCGCCGCGCCTGCACCCAGACGAGGGCGAGCCCGGCGAGCACGATCCCGACCACGACCCAGGCGACCACGTGGACCGGTCCCGACATCGCCTCCACCAACGCACCGGCCAGCGCGAACCCCGGCCCCCACAACACCGGCCACAGGCTCGAACCCGGCTCGGCGTAGAGCACGAGGGCGGAGTCGTCGGGCGTGGTCATCGCGGTGTCACTGCTTGACGAAGAACGACTTCACGCTCGGGAGGAACAGCATGATGAGGCCGATGAGGCCGATCAGCACGCCGAACGCGCTGATGGGGCTGCCGAAGAAGAACTGGAACAGCCCGAGCAGCAACACGATCACGGTCAGCCGAGTCCGCGAGCGCTTGTCGCCGATGCGGACCTTGATGCCGAAGAGCCAGATGAACGCGGCGTTGACCACGGCGGCGATGATCAGCAGCACGGCCTGGATCGTCACGTTGCCGGCGATGTCGTCGCGCGTGAGGTTCGGCGCGGGCGGGTGCTGGACCTGGTAGTCGATCTGCGCCTGGCGGAACAGCAGCACCAGGATCCCGGCGATCAGGCACACGGCCCCGGAAGCGAACAGCATGCCGATCGCGGTCTGCACCGGGCGCGGCGTCGGATCGGTCCCCTGCGCGGCCTTCGCCTCGGCCGCCGTCGGCATGATGGGCCGCTCCGGCTCAGCCTTGACCTCGTCCGCCGATTCGTCCCGATCGCCTGGTGTACTCACGCCCACCCCCTCGCCAGGGGCTCGGGGCCGGCGTTCGCCGGCTCGCTGTGCCAGATCGGTTCGCTCGCAAGCTCGCTCACGGCCGAAGGCTACCGGGGCAGCCCGTCGCGCTCACGCAGCCATCCGGCCGCCTCGACCGCCCAGTACGTCAGCACCACGTCCGCACCGGCGCGGCGCAGCGACGTGAGCGTCTCCATGATCGTGCGGCGCCGGTCGAGCCAGCCGTTGGCGGCGGCCGCCTCGACCATCGCGTACTCGCCGGAGACCTGGTAGACGGCAACGGGCACGTCGGAGGCGTCGGCGACCGCGCGCAGCACGTCCAGGTAGGGCAGCCCCGGTTTGACCATGACCAGGTCGGCGCCCTCGTCGAGGTCGAGCCGCAGCTCGCGCAGGGCTTCGCGGACGTTGCCCGGGTCCTGCTGGTAGGTCTTGCGGTCGCCCTTGAGCTGCGACTCGACGGCCTCGCGGAAGGGACCGAAGAAGGCCGAGGCGTACTTGACGGTGTAGGCGAGGATGCCGGTGTCGAGGTGGCCCGCCTTGTCCAGCGCGGAGCGGATCACGCCGACCTGGCCGTCCATCATCCCGCTGGGCCCGACCAGGTGGGCGCCCGCCTCGGCCTGCGCCAGCGCCATGTCGGCGTAGAGCCGCAGAGTGGCGTCGTTGTCGACCCGGCCGTCGGCGTCCAGGACGCCGCAGTGCCCGTGGTCGGTGAACTCGTCGAGGCAGAGGTCGGCCATCAGGACCGTCGCGTCACCGAGTTCGGCTTTCAGGTCGCGCAGGGCGACGTTGAGGATGCCGTCGGGGTCGGTGCCGCCGGAGCCGACCGCGTCCCTGGTGGTCGGGACGCCGAAGAGCATCAGCCCGCCGACGCCCGCGTGCACGGCGTCGACCGCGGCTTTGCGCAGGCTGTCCCGCGTGTGCTGGACGACGCCCGGCATGCTCGCGATCCCGACCGGCTCGCCGGCGCCTTCCTTGACGAACATGGGCAGGACCAGCTGGTCCGGCCGCAGTGTCGTCTCGCTGACCATGGCACGCATGGCCGCGGTGCTGCGCAACCGTCGCGGCCGCTGACTGGGGAACACGCTGTCGCCTCCGGGGAGCCTTCTCGTGGACCACCATTGTCCCAAACCGCGAGATCGGCCTGGTTCTCGGGCATCGCCGCTTTGCGTCGCTTTGCGGTAATGTGTGTGGTGCACACGGCAGTAGCCGCGTGAAGTGAGCCTGGCAGCCTTCCGGACGGTGGGTGGGCCAGGCTTCGCGCTTTCCACGGCCAGGTTCAGACGGTCTGCACCGCGCTGACGAGCGGCCGAACCCGCGCCCGCCATGGGCCACCACGCTGCCAGCACCACGCAACCGCATCAGGAATTGCGAGCAACGGCTCCTCGGTCGCACGAAAGTGGCGGTACTCCAAGGAATCGCAGTCGAGCTCACGCACCCGCTGGAACAGCAACCGGCGATCGAGTTCCATGACCGAGTCGTCCTGCTCGAGCACGATCATTCGCACACCGGCCGAGATCGCGTCCGCCACAAGACGACGAAGGCACAGCTCACGCTGCTGCCTACGGGGGCGCGAGCCGGCGTCGTAGATCATGGCGTCGACCGCCAGGGGCATGAGGGCGCCCAGCGCTTGCCTCCGGCGGGAGTCCCGCTCCGATGTGAAGTGCAGCCGTCGCTGCCCCGGCAGTACAAGCTCGCGCACCGCCTTGCGAGCGATGTCGAGCTCTTGCGGGCGAACGCGTACCGCCGTCAACAGAAACCCGCGCTCCTTCGTCTCATCGACGAACAGGTGTTCGGCCACATGACCACCCTAAGAGACTGTCCGTTACCCAAAGTGCTCGGGCCGACTTTCGGGCCAATTCCCTCGCAAGCGCACGAAAGCCCCGCAACCACAACGGATCGCGGGGCTTTCGAGGGTCGAACCTAGCGGCGGGCGCGCTTGGTCTTGCGCGGCGGCGGCAGGGCGCCTTCGGCGCGCAGCCGGGCCGCGTGCTCGGCCAGAGCGTCCACAAGGGACACGACCTGCGGGTTCTCCGGCTGCACGTCCACGCGCAGCCCGAACTCCCGCGCCGTCTCCGCGGTCTTCGGGCCGATGCACGCCACCAGGGTCCGCGCGTGCGGCTTCCCCGCGATGCCGACCAGGTTCCGCACGGTCGACGACGAGGTGAAGCACACCGCGTCGAAGCCGCCGCTCTTGATCATCTCGCGGGTCTCGGCCGGCGGCGGGGCCGCGCGCACGGTGCGGTACGCGGTCACGTCGTCGATTTCCCAGCCACGATCGCGGAGCCCGGCGGCCAGCGTCTCCGTCGCGATGTCGGCCCGCGGCAGCAGCACGCGCTCCACCGGGTCGAGGATGTCGTCGTAGGGCGGGAAGTCGGCCAGCAGGCCTTCGCTGGACTGCTCGCCGGAGGGCACCAGCTCGGGCACGATGCCGAACGAGCGCACCTTCTCCGCGGTCGACTCGCCGACGCACGCGATCTTCACGCCGGAGAACGCACGGGCGTCCAGGCCGAACTCGGCGAACTTCTCCCACACGGCGCGCACCGCGTTGGTCGAGGTGAACACCACCCACTGGTAGCGGCCGTCGACCAGGCCCTTGACCGAGCGCTCCATCTGCGCGGGACTGCGCGGCGGCTCGACCGAGATCGTCGGCACCTCGGACGGGATGGCCCCGTGGGTGCGCAGGCGCTCGCTCATCTCGATGGCCTGGTCCTTGGTGCGCGGCACCAGGACCCGCCAGCCGTAGAGCGCACGCGACTCCCACCAGGAGAGCTTCGGGCGGTTCGCCACGACGCTGCCCACGGTCACGATCAGCTGACCGGAGAGCTCACCGGCGTCGGCCGCGAGCGAGGCGAGCGTGGTGTCGATCGTGCGCTGGCCGTTGCCGGTGCCGTCGGAGGTCACCGCCACCGGGGTCTGCGCCGCGATGCCGTGCTCGACGAGCGAGGACGCCGCCTCGGCGAGGTGCGTCGCGGTCGCGTGCAGGACGATCGGGCCGGGCGAGGCCGCGAGGCCCGCCCAGTCGACGTCGGAGCGCACGTCCACGTCGGTGTGCGCGGAGCCGAGGGCGATGCCGGCGTACGCGGGCACCGCCGTTCCGGCCGGCACACCGGGTACCACGTCGAACGCGACGCTGGACTTGGCGACCGCCTGGGTCTCGGCGACGACCGCGGACTGCGTCAGCGGGTCACCGGACACGAGCCGGATCACCAGCCGGCCGGCCTTCGCCTCGGACACGAGGTCCTTGGCGACGTCGCCGGGCGCGCCCACGGCGGGGCGCACCTCCGCTTCGGCACTGGCGCAGGCCAGCACGCCCTGCGGCACGTCCGGGTCGGTCATCACCAGGTCGGCGCGTTCCAGCAACTGCTGCGCCCGCACGGTCAGCAAGCCGGCGTCGCCGGGTCCCGAGCCGACGAACGCGACGCGGCCAGGGGTCTTTCGTGCACGGGTGGTCATCGTCAGGCCACTTCCCATCAACTACGCCTCGGGACCGGACAGCGCCCCGGCCCCGAGTTCCAGCAGCTCGGCGGCCAACGCCCGGCCGAGCCGCACACCATCGTTAAGGTCACCGGTGACCGTGGCACGCACCATGCCGACCCGGCCGCTGCCGGCGGGGTCGAACGAGTCGTGCTCGGCGGCGGCCCCGCGCAAGAGCAGGCCCATCACGACCTTGCCCTCGTCGTCGAGGTCTTCCACCACATCGGCCAGCGCGCCGACGGGCGCGTGGCAGCCGGCTTCGAGCGCCGCCAGCAAAGCGCGCTCCGCGGCTACCGCGGCCCTGGTCGGCCTGTCGTCCACAGTGGACTGGAGGAGGTGCTCGGTGTCGACGTCGTCGACCCGGCACTCCACGGCCAGCGCGCCCTGTGCGGGCGCGGGCAGCATCTGGATCGGGTCGATCACCTCGGTGATCTCCCCGGCCCGGCCGAGGCGGGCGAGCCCGGCCTTGGCGACCACGACGGCGTCGAGCTTGCCGTCGGTCACCATCTTCAACCGGGTGTCCACGTTGCCGCGGATCGGCACGACCTCGAGGTCGAAGCCGAGCGCCCGCAGCTGCGCGGAGCGGCGCGCCGCGCCGGTGCCGATGCGGGCACCGGCCGGCAGTTCGCCCAAGGTGAGCCCGTCGCGGGCGACGAGCGCGTCCCTCGGGTCCTCCCGGAGCGGGACCGCGGCGAGCGAGAGCCGCGGGTCCGGCGCGGTGGGCAGGTCCTTCATGGAGTGGATCGCCACGTCGACGGTGCCGTCGGCGAGCGCGTCACGCAGCGCCGAGGTGAACACGCCGATGCCGATCTCGGCGATCGGTTTGCTCGACCGGTCGCCCGGCGTGCTGACGGTGACGATCTCCACCGACGCGCCCGCCTTGGTGAGCTCGTCGGCGATCAACTGGGTCTGGGCCAGGGCGAGCGCGCTGCCCCGGGTACCGATGCGCAGGGTCCTCACCGCTCCTCACCCTCCGGCATGCTGGTCAGCACCGCCGGTGCCTGTGGGTCGAGCGCGAAGAGTTCACGCAGCGCGTCGGCGTAGCCCATGCCGGACGGGTCGGCGGCCAGCTGCTTCACCCGCACGGTGGGGGTGTGCAGCAGCTTGTCCACCACCCGGTGCACGGTGCGGGTCAGCTCCTCGCGGGTGCGCTCGTCCATGCCGGGCAGCCGCGAGTCCAGCCGCAGCAGCTCGCTGTCCACCACCTCGGCGGCCCGGCGGCGCAGGGCCGTGACGGTGGGCGTGACCTCGGCCGAGCGCTGCCCGGCGAGGTAGCCGCGCACCTCTTCGACGACGAGCTCGAAAGCCTTGTGGGTGTCGAGGGCCGCGGGGCTGCCGGCGAGCCTGCGCTGCAGGCTCTCCAGGTCGACGACGGTCACGTCGGTCAGCTCGGCGACCGCGGCCTCCACGTCGCGCGGCAGGCCGAGATCGCACACGACCAGCGGACGGCCCCCACGATCCGGGACGTCCGCGGTGCGCACGACGGCACCGACCGAACCGGTGCAGGCGACCAACAGGTCCGCGGCGGCGACCCGGGGCGCCAGGTCGTCCAGGCCCACGGCCTCGGCGGCGATGCCGTGCTCGGCCAGCGCGCCGGCCAGCCGCTCGCCGCGTTCCTTGGTCCGGTTCGCGATCACGACGGCGCCGATGCCCGCGCGGCGCAGCGCGGCGACGGCGAGCCCGCCCATCGCGCCCGCGCCGACGACCACCGCACTGCGCCCGGCGAGGGTGCCGAGCACGGTGGTCGCGTCGGCGAGCGCCTCGGAGACGACCGAGCCGGCCGCGTGGTCGAGGTCTGTTTCGGCGTGCACGCGCTTGCCGACCCGCAGCGCCTGCTGGACCAGCTCGTGCAGCGTGCGCCCGACGGTGCCGGCCTCGCGCGCGGTGCCGTACGCGGTGCGCACCTGGCCGAGGATCTGGGCCTCGCCGACGACCATGGAGTCCAGGCCGGCCGTGACCGTGAAGAGGTGGTCGACGGCGGCGTCGGCGTAGTGCACGTAGAGGTGCTGCTGCAGCACGGCGGGCGTCAGGCCGGTGTGCCGGGCGAGCACGGCGACGACGTCGGCGAGACCGCCGTGGAACGCGCCGACCACGGTGTAGACCTCGAGCCGGTTGCACGTGGCGACCACGACGGCCTCGGCCACGTGCTCGCACTGCATGAGGTCGGCCAGCACCTTGCCGACGCCGTCCGCGGGCAGCGCGGCCTGTTCGAGCACCCGCACGTCAGCGGTGCGGTGGGAGATCCCGACGGCGAGGACGCTCATCAGCGCACCACCATCCCGTCGATACCGGTCCGGTCGCCGTCTTCGCGGGCATCGGCCATCGCGTCCACCTGGGCCTGGTCGGCGCGTCGCGCCACGTGGAAGGAGAGCACCTGCAGTTCCACCGCGAGGTCCACCTTGCGCACCTCGACCGTGTCCGGCACCTGCAACACCACGGGGGCGAAGTTCAGGATGCACTCCACCCCGCCCTGGACCAGCCGGTCGCACACGGCCTGCGCGGCGGGCGGCGGGGTCGCGATCACGCCGATGGAGATCTCGCGCTCGGCGCACACGGCGGTGATGTCGTCGATGTGGTGCACGGGGATGCCGCCGACCGGGATGCCGATCAGGTCTGGGTCCACGTCGAACAGCGCGGTCACGGGGAATCCTCGTCCGGGGAACCCGCCGTAGTTGGCGAGTGCGTGTCCGAGGTTACCGATGCCGACTACAGCCACGCTGTGCTTGCGGGTCAAGCCGAGGGTTCGTTCGATCTGGTCGACGAGCACGCCGACCTCGTAGCCGACGCCCCGCGTGCCGTACGAGCCGATGTAGGACAGGTCCTTGCGCAGCTTCGCGGAGTTGACGCCCGCGGCGGCGGAGAGCTCCTCGCTGGACACCGAGCTGACGCCCTGCTCGCTCATCGCGGACAGCACGCGCAGGTACACGGCGAGCCGGGCCACGGCGGCCTCGGGGATGGCGCGGGCGCGTTCGCGGGCGGCCGGGACCGACGGGCCGTCCTCGATCGCGGGCATCGGCGCGGTCACCTCGGCGGCACCGGGTGCTGGAGCAGTGCCGTTGCGGGGGGCATCCGCACCGTGCCTGCCACGTCGCGCCACGCCGGCTCTCCTCACCATGCTGGGGTCTGGTCACCTGGCCGCGCGGGATCCCGGTGGGATACGGCTGCGGTCGATGCCGTACACGGTAGCCATTTGTGAACGCATGCACAAAGTCCGTAGCCAGGGGCCATAACGGCCCCCTCACCGGGCTGGGAAAGCCACCGAATGCCGGCCCGTCGCGGGGGGTGGGCGGGCGTGTCGCCAGGCGGGCGGGGGTCACCATTGCGAGGAACCGGCGCCCGGACTCACTTGGCGTCGAACTCCACCGAGTGCCAGCCCGTCGCGCCGTCCGGGACGGGGTCGGCGTGGTGTTCGGTCTGGGTGTAGCCGTCGCGGTCGGTGGCCCGCACCGCGGCGGTGTGCGTGCCGGGCGGGACGTCGAACTTCACCCGCCACATCCGCCACGCCTGGTCCGTGACCTCCGTCGAGAGCTCCGCCTGCTGCCACGGGCCCTTGTCCACCCGGACCTCGACCTTGTCGATGCCGGTGTTCTGCGCCCACGCGATGCCCGCGACCGTGACCTTGCCCGCGCCGACCGAGGCGCCGTCCTTGGGTGTGTCGATGCGTGACTCGGTCTTGATCGGGCCCTGCTCGGACCAGCCGCGGTCGGTCCAGTAGGCGCTGTGACCGGAGAACGTCGTGAACTCCCAGTCCACCACCCACTTCGTGGCCGAGACGTAGCCGTAGAGGCCGGGCACGACCTGCCGGACCGGGAAGCCGTGCTCGAGCGGCAGCGGTTCGCCGTTCATGCCGATGGCGAGCAGCGCCATCCGCTCGGGGTCCTGCAGCACGTCCACCGGGGTCGAGCAGGTCCAGCCGTCCTTGCTGGTGGAGAGCAGTTGCTGCGCGCCCTGCCGCACGCCGACCAGGTCCAGCACCTCGTGGATCGGCACGCCGACGAACCGCGCCGTGGAGATCAGGTCGCCGCCGACCTCGTTGGAGACGCAGGTCAGCGTGACATCGCGCTCGACGAGCCGGAACCGCCGAAGATCGGCGTAGGAGAGCGTCAACTCCTTGTCGACCATGCCGTGGATGCGCAGCTTCCAGTCCTGCGCGGTGATCCGGGGCAGCACGAACGCGGTGTCGATGCGGTAGAAGTCGGCGTTCGCCGTGAGGAACGTCGGCGTCCCGTCGGCGGCGAAGTCCGCGCCCGCGGGCAACGGCGGCGCCTTGACCTGCGCGACCAGCTTGCCGACCGACGCACGCGAGCCCTCGACGTCCACGCTGTCGGCCAGCCACTGCCCGGCGGCCACGGCGATCCCGGCGCCTGCCGCGGTGCCGCCCGAGGCCTTGAGGAAGGTCCGCCGCGAGACCCCGGCGGCCGGGGTGTCGTTCTCCACCCGGGCCAGCGCGAGCCGGTGCAGCCAGCCGAACACCGAGGCCCCGGCGACCAGGCCGGCCACCGGCGCGAGGACGCCGAGCTGGCCGACGTCGCGTTGCTGGAGCACCGCGACGATGCCGGTGATCCCGAGGACGACCGCGAGCGTGAGGCCGGGCCATGCGACCTTGCGGGACAACAGCCCGGCCAGAACGCCGAGCAGCACCAGCACGACGGCCACGCCGAGCTGCGCGACGAACTTGTCGCTGGTCCCGAGCGTCTGCTTGGCCCACTCGACGACCGCGTCCGGCGACCGGTCGCGCACCTGGTTGGCGACCGCGCGGAACGGCGAGGCGTCCCCGCCGACCAGCCCGCCGACCAGGTGACCGGCGGCCACGGCGGCGAACACGCCGAGCACGCCGACCAGCGCGGCGATGCGAGCCGGCAGCCGGTCCGCCGGTGCGATCGGTTCCGCCGGGCCGGTCATCAAGGAGGTCATGTCTCTATTTCGCCCCCGATTCGGTTGCGGTTCGAGCCCGATCCGGTGTCCGTAAGAAATCGGTAGTACCTGGCGGGAGCCGGAAACGGTTCGGTCAAGTCAAACGACAGTCCAGGGACGCACAAGAGGGGGCAAACCATGACTCAGCCGTACAACCCGCAGCAGGGTGGGCCGTACCAGCAGCAGCCGGGCCAGAGCACTTCCCAGTATCCGGTCGTCGGCGGCACCGCGCAGTACCCGGTGACCGGCGGGTTCGAACCGAACTACCCGGCAACGGGTCCGCAGCCGACCCCGCCGAAGCCGCGCAACAAGTCGGTGCTCGTGCTCGCCGTGGTCGCCGTCCTGCTGCTCGCGGGTGCGGTCACGTTCGGCGCGCTCTACTTCGTGGAGAAGAGCGACCACCAGACCACCGCCGAGCAGCTCGACTCGACGCGCACCGATCTCTCGGCCGCGCAGAAGGACGCGCAGACCGCCCACACCGACCTGACGAACACCAAGACCGAGCTGGAGAACACCAAGACCCAGCTCACGCAGGCCAACCAGGACAAGGAAGCCGCTCAGAACGCGCAGCAGGCCTCGGCCAAGGACAAGGCGTGCGCCGCGGCGGCCCGCAAGTCGCTGGCGGCGGTCGCGCGCGACGACGACGCGGCGGCCAAGGCGGCCATCCACGAGATGGTCAACGCCTGCTGACCCTGCTCAGCGTCAGCTGAGGGCGGCGCGCAGGCGCGGCTCCTCGACCTTCCAGTAGCCGTGCTCCGCGCCGTCGACCACGATCACCGGCACGCGATCGCCGTACTCGGCCCGCAATTCCGGGTCGGTGTCGACGTCCTGGGTGTCCCAGTCGACGCCGAGCTCGGCGCAGATGCGGGCCACGTCGGCCTCGGCCACCGCGCAGGCGTGGCACCCCTGCCGGGTCATGACGGTCACCTGGTGCTGCTTCACGCAGGCAAGTTACCGCGCAGGCTGGCCCGGCGGACCTTGCCGGTCACCGAGTGCGGCAGGGCGTCGGCGAACTCGACGACCGAGGGCACCTTGAACTTCGCGAGCCGCTCGCCGCAGTGCGCGCGCACCTGCTCGACGGTCAGCTCCGCGCCGTCGGCCAGCACCAGCACCGCGCGGACGCGTTCGCCCGTGCGCTCGTCGGGCTCGCCGACCACGGCCGCCTCGGCGACCCCGGCCAGCTCGCCCAGGACCTCCTCGACCTCGTGCGGGTAGACGTTGAAGCCGTTCACGATCACCAGGTCGGTCGCGCGGTCCACCAGGTGCAGGTCGCCCTCGGCGTCGAAGTAGCCGACGTCGCCGGTGCGGAACCAGCCCTCGGCGTCGGGGCCGTGCGCGCCGTCGGGCCAGTAGCCGCTGAACAGGTTCGCCCCGCGCGCCGACACCAGCCCCGTGGTGTCCTCCCCGGTCGAGGTGTCCGCGAGCGTCTCGTCCGGGTCGTCGAGGTCGCCGACCGGCGTGCCGTCGCTGTCGACCAGGCGCAGCTCGACGCCGGGCAGCGCGCGCCCGACCGAGCCCGGCTTGGCGTACCCGCCGACCAGCGTGGACGTGAGCACCGGCCCGGTTTCGGTGAGGCCGTAGCCCTCGAACACCGAGAGCCCGGTCAGCGCCCGGATCCGGGCGAGCACGGTCTGGGGCAGCGGCGCGGCCCCAGAGGTGAGCAGCCGCGCGTGGGCGAGCGCCGCGTCCAGGCGGTCCTCGGCGACCGTGGCGAACGCCTGGTACATGGGCGGCACGCCCACGATCGCGGTCACCTTGTGCTCAAGGCAGGCCTGCAGGGCGGCGTCGGTGCCGAAGTGGTCCATCAGCACGGCGGTCGCGCCGGCGGCGGCGATCTGAAGCAGGCCGGGCCCGAGGCCGTAGACGTGGTGCAGCGGGACGGCGAGCAGCACGCGGTCGGTCGCGGTGACGGGGGCGGGCTTGAGTTGCGCGCACTGCGTGACGTTGGCCAGCAGGGCGCGGTGGGACAGCATCACGCCGCGGGGCGCCGACACGGTGCCCGACGTGTAGCAGAGAACCGCGATATCCTCGCCTTGCGTGGTCGACTCGACACTTTCCGTGTCGCTGACATCGAGGTCAGGCGGTGATACCAGAGTGGAACCGTCCAGGGCGTCGCCGCCGACCACCAGCTTCGCGCCGCTGTGCTCCAGCACGCGCCGCACCTCGCGCTCCGGTCCGTCCGCGGCCACCGGAACGGCGATGCCGCCGGCCCGGCTCACGGCGAACAAGGCCACGCAGAGCGGCGCACCGGCGGGCAGGCGCAGCATGACCCGGTCTCCGGCGGCCAGCCCGGCCTCCGCGAGCACGCGCGCGTAGGCGTCGACGGCGCGGTCGGTCTCGGCCCACGTGAGGGTGCGGCCGGCGGCCAGGTCGATGAGCGCGCGGTGCTCCGGCACCCGGCGTGCCGCGCGGGCGACGAGATCGGCCAGGTTACCGGGCTGCTCAGGGGCCTTTTCCGGCATCGACGACCTTCCTGCCATGAGACGGTACGGACACGCTTGCGTTGCGAACGACTCGCAGTGTGGCACGACTCACTACCGTCACGGTCGCCCCGGTGAGCAGTCTCAACCACGGAGGCCACTGCAACGGTCCGATTAATACCTACTCCGAAGTAACAACACGTATGCTGCGTACGACTCCGGGTGGTGGCGCGATCACCCGGGGGACGGACGAGGGAGGGCGATGCCTTCACCGTCGGGTCGGCCACGGCTCGTCCCGAGCGTGACACCGTCCGGGTGTCGCGCGGCTGGCCCTTGCCCCGGATCAGCGGCGCGGGTGGCGCCATGAGCACACCGGAGACCAGGCCGGACACCACCGCGGACACCACCGGGGTTACTGCTCCGGACACCGCTAGCGGAGCCGAGGGCAAGCAGCCCGATCCCGAGCACGCGGAGATCTGGGAGCTCGTGCACGCCGCCCAGCAGGGCGACACCACGGCGTTCGCCAGCCTCTACGACCGCTACGTCGACGTCGTGTTCCGCTACGTGCTGTTCCGCGTCGGCGACCGCGAGCTGGCCGAGGACGTCACCAGCGAGACCTTCCTGCGCGCCCTGCGCCGCATCGGCACCGTGACCTACCAGGGCCGCGACGTGGGCGCGTGGTTCGTCACGATCGCCCGCAACCTGGTGCTCGACCACGTGAAGTCCAGCCGGTTCCGGCTCGAGGTGGTGGCCGCCGACGTCGCCGACGACACCAAGCAGGTGCAGGCCGGGCCCGAGCAGCAGGTCCTGTCCAACGCGACCCGCGCCACCCTGCTCGCCTGCATCGACCAGCTCGGCGACGACCAGCGCGAGTGCATCGTCCTGCGCTTCCTGCAGGGGCTCTCGGTGGCGGAGACGGCCAAGATCATGAACCGCAACGACGGCGCGGTGAAGGCGTTGCAGCATCGTGCCGTGCGCAGGCTTGCCCAGTTGTTGCCCGAAGGGGTGAGGTGAACAACCGCACCCACGAATGGCGTAACTCGTAAAGAACGTTGTCGTTTCTCAATTCGAGATCCTCGTGATCGCCCAGCAGGCCGGAGCGGGATGTGAACAGGCGCAGGACGCCCAGTGGGCGCGGTGACCAGCACGAGCACAGTGCTCGCGCCGCTGGCCCGCACCCTGGTGACGGCGCCGGCACCGATGCCGACCTGATCGGCTTCTCCACCGACGAGCGCTCGCTGGTCGCCATGCTCAGCGACCTGGCCGAGGCGACCGCGCCCGATCACACCGAGCGGGCCCGGATGCGTTCGCGGGTGCTCGCCGGATTAGCCGAGGACGGCAAGGTTTCCCCGTCCACCACGCCGCGCCTCGTGCGCCCGCCCAGCGGCCGGTCCGGTCGCCGGCCGGGTGCCCGGCGCAGGCCGCCGCGCGGACCACGAAACGAGGACGACAAACCTCGGGCGACGTCCGCCCGCGGCCGGTTCGCGATAGCCGCGGTGGCGGTGCTGTGCCTGGTGTTCGCGCTGGGCGGGATGTCGTTGCTGCTCAGCCGGGACGCGCTGCCGGGCGACGCGTTGTACGGGATCAAGCGTTCGGCCGAAGCGGCCTCGCTCGGGCTCACCTTCGGCGACGAGCAGAAGGCGTTCAAGCACCTGGAGTTCGCGACCGCGCGGGTCAGCGAGATGGAGACGCTCGCCCAGCGCTACGGCCCCGGCGACGCACCCGTCGGCGGCTACCTGTCCGCGCTCACCGACTTCGACACCGACGCGTCCGCCGGGTCCCGGCAGCTCATCGCCATGACCACCCGCCAGGACGGGTCGCTGCTGTCGACGCTGAGCTCGTGGGGGCGCCAGCAGGCCAGCCGGCTGACCGCGATCACCGACCGGTTGCCGACGGCGGCGCGGTCCCGGGCGGCCTCGTCGCTGGCCCTGGCCACCGCGATCGCCGACCGCGCGGACGCGTTGTCGCAGCGCCTGCCGTGCGACCAGATCACCTCCGGCAACGCCGACGCGATCGGCGCGCTGCCCGCGACCACCACGTGCGTGCGCTCCGGCGGTCAGAACCCCAGCGAACCGGGTTCGGGCCCGAACCGGAACCCGTCGGTGAACCCCTCGGTGACCACCACGCCGACGCCCGGCCCCGGCGGCGCCGCGCCCGGCCGGCCGGTGCCGACCGAGTCGCAGCCGCAGCCGGGTCTGCCCGGCGCACCGATCCTGACCATGCCGTCGCCGGGCACCGAGACGTCCGGGGGCACCACCCCGCCGACCACCACGACGACGTCGCCCGCGCTCGTGATCCCGCTGCCGTTGCCGCCGATCAGCCTCGGCCCGCTGCTACCCGGCTTGCCGGGCATCCAACTCGGCGGCTGAGGTCCACGACCCGTCGAGCGGTGCGTCGCTAGGCTGTTCGCAAGGGATCGGCACGGGAGGCGCGTTGGCACAGTGGCGGAGCGGCGCTGGGGACGCCGAGGTTGAGCGGCTCGCCGAGCTCGCGGGCGAGGCGTCGGCCGAGGTCGCGTACGCCGCCGAGCAGGCGGCGAGCACCGAGCCGGTCGACGTCACCCCGGACCTGACCGCGGCCGCCTTCTTCGACGTGGACAACACGATGATGGTCGGCGCGTCGATCTTCCACTTCGCCCGCGGCCTGGCCGCCCGCAAGTTCTTCTCCAGCTCCGACCTCGCGAAGTTCGCGCTGCAGCAGGTCTGGTTCCGGGTCGGCGGCCGGGAGAGCCAGGACGGGATCCGGGCCAGCCGCGAGCAGGCGCTGTCGTTCGTCGCCGGGCACACCGTCGAGGAACTGGTGACCCTCGGCGAGGAGATCTACGACGAGCTGATGGCCGACAAGATCTGGCCGGGCACCCGCGCGCTGGCCCAGATGCACCTGGACGCCGGGCAACGCGTCTGGCTGGTGACGGCGACGCCCATCGAACTGGCCGCGATCATCGCGCGGCGCCTCGGGCTCACGGGGGCGCTGGGGACGGTGGCCGAGCACGAGGACGGTGTCTACACCGGACGGTTGGTCGGCGACATGCTGCACGGCTCGGCGAAGGCGCACGCGGTGCGCGCACTGGCCGCCCGCGAGGGCCTGGACCTGCGCCGGTGCACGGCCTACTCGGACTCGTCGAACGACGTCCCGATGTTGTCGGTGGTCGGGACGGCGGTGGCGGTGAACCCGGACGGCGGGCTGCGGGAGATCGCCCGCAAGCGCGGGTGGGAGATCCGGGATTTCCGGACCGGGCGCAAGGCGGCGAAGATCGGTGTGCCGTCGGTGCTGGGGGCGGGTGCGCTGGCCGGAGCGGTGGCTGCGGGGATTGCTTATCGGCGCCGCGACGGCTGAGCCCGCACCACAAAGGACACACCAAAAAGGACGTTCGGCGACCCGTGTGGATCGCCGAACGTCGGTGTGACAGCTGGGTTTCAGCCCTGCTGGTACTGCGCCTGACCCTGAGGTTGGGGCTGGCCCTGGGGTTGCTGCTGGTGGGCGTGACCCGGTTGCTGCTGCTGCGCCTGGTTCTCCGGGACAATGTAGACCGCCGTCCCGTACGCGGCGATCTCGCTCGCCGTGCCACCGATCTCGTTGCAGTCGAAGCGCATGGCCAGCACGCCGTTCGCGCCGCGGGCCATCGCCTCCTGCACCAGCCGGGTGAGGGCCTCGTGACGGGACTGCTGGAGCAGCGTCGTCAGACCCTTCAGCTCGCCGCCGGCGAGCGCCTTGAAGCCCGCGCCCATGTTGGAGAAGGCGTTGCGGCTGCGGACGGTGAGGCCGAAGACCTCACCAAGCACGTGGGTGACCTTGTACCCAGGAGCGTCGTTCATCGTGGACAGCAGGATCGGGAACTGCTGTTGCTGCATCGGCTGACCCATGGCGGCAGCCTAACGGCCCCCGTGGGTGGTCGAGGTGAAATGCGGATGACGCCTAGTTCTGCCACTCGAACAGGCGATTCGTGGGCACGCGCAGGTCCGGCGTCGCCGTCGCGTGGTCGAGCACCGGCACCTTCATCAGCACCGCGAACGGCTTCGCCAGGTCGAAGCGCTCGGCGAGGTACTGGTAGTTGCCGTCGCGGACCGCCGGGTCGGTCAGGCACCGCACCGCGCCGTAGGTGCCGCGGGTGAACACGCCGCTGATGATCGTCAGCGTGGTGTCCTGGTTGTTCGGGTTGGGCGCGCGCACGAACAGGCCGACGTCGCTGATCAGGTCACCGGCCCGGACGTCACCCCAGACCTCGGGGCCGTGCTGCTCGGTCGTCCCGTCGTCGCGGGTGATGTCGAAGACCTCGCCGTTGTTGATCTCGGCGATGGTGACCTGGTCGACCGGCAGGCCCAGCAGGTTGGCCAGCGTCCGCCCGCCCTGGTTCATCGCCATGCCGCCGAGCATCACCAGGTGGCTCTGCAGGTCGTCGTGCTCGAGCCGGGGCGCGAGGTCGAACTGCACGTCGGAGCCCGGGTTCTCGGCGCGGACGTGGCCGTACAGCTCGACCATGGCGTCGAGGTCGGCGTAGGCCTGCAGCTGGATGTAGTTGCGCCGCTTCGCCGAGGTGAACAGGTCCTTGCGGTTCTCCCGCGACAGCTCACCGCAGATCAGCCGCACCGGGTTGCCGTCGGGGAACTGCCAGAGGCTGCGGGTCTCGCCCGGCTCGAGCTGCCCGCTGCCACGCAGCTCCAACAGCTCCTTGCGCAACCGGTCGCGCTCGGCGCGTTCCTCGGCGGTCAGCTCGTCGGGGCTCAGCAACCCAGGTGCGGTGAGCGAGCGGCGGGTTGCGAAGAAGGTCGCGTAACCGTCCAGCCTGGACAGTGGCGGGACCTTGGTCGCGGTGACGCTCTCCCACGACGAGACGCTCGACGGGCCCACCCCCAACGCGGCCGCCAGCTGGGGCTGGGTCAGCGCCGCCTCCGGCCAGCGGCCGACCCGGAGCTGGCGCAGGCGCGCGGCAAGGGCGGCTCTGTCGTACGCGGCGCCGGACGGCTGCACCATGGCCCGAAGTCCTTCATCGATATTCAGTGAAGCTGATTGACGCTGTTCCGTGCTGCGAGCGTGACACATCGTCGCTGGTAAGGCAATCTGACACGCTTCTGTCCATTGGCAAGGAGATTAGTCGCAGGTAGGCTGCGGACACCGGCTACAGCAAACGTAGCTGAAGTTCACTGAAGCAGGCGGGAGGTTGCTGAAGGACGTAAGGCACAGTGTTGTCGGTCCCCTTCCCACCAGAGAGCTCCACCGCCTCGGACTGGGCTTCGCGCCCTGGACGACGACCCGCGTCGAGCCGGTCGTCACCGAACGTCTTCCGGCACCGGGCCCGCCCCGGTGAACCACAGGAGGCAGCTGTGAGCGCAACCCTTTATCTCGTTCAAGATCAGACGGTCGACGCCGCCGTGATCCCGCCGGCCGTGCCCGGCGTCCTCATCGTCGTCCTCATCAGTGCCCTGATGATCGCGGCCAAGGTCGTCAAGACGGTGGCCAGTGCGGCGAAGGCGATCATCGGCCCGCTGCTCGCCGCGATGGCCGTGCTGGCGATCATCGCCGTGGTGCTGGTCGCCACGATGTTCGGCAACCACGGCGCGAGCAAGCCCACCGACCCCAAGGTGGCCGAAGTGGTCTCGCCCGCGGTCGTGATGGGCGGCTGAGCCCAGCCGAAGAAGCCCAGCCGAAGAAGCTCAGCCGAAGAACACGCTGCGACGGCGCGCGAGCATCCGGTAGAGCGTCTGCTGGATGGTCTCGCGCACCTGGTCGGTGATGTTGAACGTCAGCATCGGGTCGTCGGCGGCCGCCGCCGGGTAGTCATCGGTGCGGATCGGCTCGCCGAACTCGATGCGCCACTTCGTCGGCAACGGCACCGCGCCCAGCGGCCCGAGCAGCGGGAACGTCGGCGTCACCGGGAAGTACGGCAGCCCGAGCAGCCGGGCCACCGGGCCCAGGTTCGCGATCTTCGGGTAGATCTCCTCGGCGCCCACGATGGAGCACGGGATGATCGGCACGCCCGTGCGCAACGCCGCCGACACGAACCCACCCCGGCCGAAGCGCTGCAGCTTGTAGCGGTCCCGGAACGGCTTGCCGATCCCCTTGAACCCCTCCGGCCACACGCCGACCAGCTCGCCCGCCGACAGCAGGCGTTCCGCATCCTCCGTGCACGCGAGCGTCTGGCCGGTCTTGCGCGCGAGCTCACCCAGCACCGGGATCTGGAACACCAGGTCGGCGCCGAGCATCCGCAGGTAGCGGTGCTCCGGGTGGTTGTCGTGCACCGCGATCGCGGTCATCACCGAGTCGATCGGCAGCGTGCCGGAGTGGTTGCTGACCACGAGCGCGCCGCCCTCGGCCGGCAGGTTCTCCACCCCGGCCACCTCGACCCGGAACCACTTGTCGTAGAGCAGGCGCAGCGGCGGCAGCAGCACGTTGTCGGTCAGGTCCGGGTCGAAGCCGAACTCGTCGACGTCGTAGTCGCCGGCGAGCCTGCGGCGCAGGAACCCGGCGGCATCCGCGAGCAGCCCGCGCGACTCGGGTTTCTTCGCCGCGCCGGCGCGCGGCCGGACCTTGCGCACGGGGGCGAGTGCGCGCTCCGAGCCGCCCGAACCGCCCGATCCGTTCGTGCCGTTCGTGCCGTTCGTGGCCGGACGGGGGCGCTTGGCGGTGTGCAGGGGGATGACCTGTGCCTCGTTGGGCATGGGACGCCGCTTTCGTCTGATTGCGTACGTTCGATCAGGACGAGCGCGAGCCGACGGCCCGCGCGAGCACGCGTTCGAGTCCGGCGATGCGGCCAACGGGAACGAGCGAGCGGATCCCGCTGCCGGCCAGGTAGTCGTCGAACGCCTGCCGGGTGGTCCACCTGGGGGTGAACCCGAATTCGGATTTGAGCCGGGTGGTGTCGAGCACCCGGCCGAAGTTGAGGAACTTCACCTGGTCGGGTGAGAAGTCCACGCGCCGGGACGCGCCGACCACGTTGGCGGCGGTCGGCACGGAGAAACCCGGCAGCGGCAGGGGAATCCGACCGGCACGGTGGATCGCCTGCCACAAGGTCAGCACGCCGTCACCGGCCACGTTCACCGTGCCGGGCAGGTCGTGCTTGACGAGCCGCTCCATCAAGGCCAGCGCGTCCTCGAGGTGCAGCAACTGCATGCGCGCGTCGTAGCCGAACACGGTCGGCACGACCGGGAGCGCGAAGTACCGCGACATGACGGTGTCCACATCGGGCCCGATCAGGTTCGCGAGCCGGGCGGTGCTCACCTGGACGTCCGGGCGGCGCCGGGCGAAACCGCGGACGTAGCCCTCGACCTCGACGGCGTCCTTGGCGTACCCGCCCGCGGCCAGGCCGCGGGGGGCGTCGTCCTCGGTGAAGACGGCGGGCGAGCGCGAACTCGACCCGTAGACCGCGGCCGAGGACTTCACCACGAGCTTGCGCACCGTCGGCGAGCGCTGGCAGGCCGCCAGCAGCTGCATCGTGCCGATCACGTTCATCTCTTTGATGACCGTGCGGCGCGACGGACCGGCGGGGTGGGCCGTGGTGGCCGCGTGCACCACCGTGTCGACCTCGGCCGCGCTGATCACCTTGGCGATCAGCGGGTTGCGGATGTCCGCACGGACGAACTCCGCGCGACCGAGCGCGTTCAGGACCCGCTTCGGCGGGGTCGCGGTGTCCACACCGATGACCCGGTCGTACGCGGGATCCGCGGCGAGGCGGGTGACGAGTCCCCCGCCGATGTTCCCGCCGGCTCCGGTGACCAGGACGACCTTCGGCATGCGATTCCCTGCGGTTCGGTGAGCGGATCGGCCATGCCGATGCTAACCGCACTCACGGGTGTCCGGGCGAGCCGGCAACACGCTATTAACGCAGGTCACACACGTTGTTCGTGGATGTCACCCGTTTGGCGGCCCGGCGGAGGGATCCGGGGGTCGCCCCCCGGACGTCATCCGCGACATCGGCCACCTGAACGACCGAACTACTTCTTCAGCTTGCGGCGCTGAACCCGGGTCTTGCGCAGCAGCTTGCGGTGCTTCTTCTTCGACATGCGCTTGCGGCGCTTCTTGATGACCGAGCCCACGGGCCGTCCTCTGTTACTCGTTGGTGCTGGTTTGCCCGGCGCACGCCAACCTGACGGCATGGGCGTCGAGCATGGAACGAGGGTTCAGAGTACCCGTCGGGTGCCGGCCGCTGCGCGCCACCCGTTCATCCGGCGTCGAAATAGGCGTTCTGCAGGTAGTCGTGCACCGCCTTCTCTGGCACTCGGAACGACTTGCCGACCCGCACCGCGGGTAGTTCGCCGCTGTGCACCAGCCGGTACACCGTCATCTTGGACACCCTCATCACCGTCGCGACCTCGGCCACGGTCAAGAACTTGACCTGGCCGAGCTCCGCGGTGTCGGCGTCCCGCTTGTTGGCAGGCATGTACACCGCATCCTTCGACACGTGTCGCGCCGCCGGCTTCCCCACCGACGGTATCGACACGCACGTGCTACTCCCGAGGGTAGCGGGACACGTGGGACCAGTGCGACGTGCCGGACGCATGAATCGCCGAACGGGTCAGCTCTCGTGGGCTTTCCCCAGCTCGACGGACCGGTCGCGGGCCGCCTCGATCGCGGCCAGCAGCGCCGCCCGCACGCCGTGTCGCTCCAGCTCGCGGATGGCCATGATCGTCGTTCCGGCCGGTGAGGTGACCGCTTCGCGCAGGGTCACGGGGTGCTCCCCGGTCTGGGCGAGCATCTGCGCCGCGCCGACGGCCGACTGGATGATCAGCTTCTCGGCCACCGCGCGCGGCAGGCCGAGCAGGATGCCGGCGTCGATCATGGCTTCGACCAGGTAGAAGAAGTACGCCGGGCCGGAGCCGGACAACGCGGTCACGGCGTCCTGCTGGGACTCCGGGACGCGCACGACCTTGCCGACCACGCCGAGCAGGTCCTCGACGATGGACAGGTGCTCGGGCTTGGCGTGCTTGCCCGCCGAGATCGCGCTCATGGCCTCGCCGACCACCATCGGCGTGTTCGGCATGACCCGCACGACCGGGATGCCCTCGGGCAGCATCCGCTCGAAGAGCGACGTCGGCAGCCCGGCGCACAGCGACACCACCAGCCGGTCGGCGCCGATGACCGGGGCCAGCTCGGTCAGCACCGGCTCGATGTCCTGCGGCTTCACGGCGATCACCAGGACGTCGGCCCTGGCGGCCGCGGTCGGCACGTCGACGGCGTGCACGCCGTAGCGTTTCGTCAGCTCGGCGGACCGTTCGGCGTAGCGCTCGGTGAACAGCAGTTCGTCCGGGGTGCGGCCGCCGGCGAGCAGGCCCGAGAGCAGGGCCTCACCGATCTTCCCGGCACCGAGGACGGCGATCGTCGTCATGCGCACAAGCGTGCCACGGCGTGTTCGCACCGTCTTCCGGCCCGCCCGCAGCGGTCAGGACATCGCGGTCAGCATCGCGGTCAGCACCGCGGTCAGGGCATCGCGGACAGGGCGAGCTGACGGGACTGGCACACCAGCCGGCCCTGGCTGTCCACCACGATCGCGTCCTCGTCGAACCAGGCGCCGTGCACCGCGCGGCACTCGACCTGCACCCGCAGCCAGCCCGGCGCCGGGCGCGAGCGCAGCAGCGCGGTCAGCTGCACGGTGGGCGACCAGCCCATCCGGCCCAGGTTGAACGTCACCGGCATGGACACGTCGCCCGCGATGAGCCCGAACAGCGGGTCGGGCTGCTCGCCCTTGGGCCGCACCCAGAGCCGCAGCCGCAGCGGGTCACCGGTGTGGCCGTGCAGGAATCCCGCGCCGTTGGGGTCCAGCCGGACGTCGCACGCCGATGTGACCTTGAACACCGCCGCCGCGGGCAGCGCCGCGAGGTCCAGGGCGTTGCCCGGCGGTTCGGCCGGCTGGCTCGGCAGGTCCGACCACGCCGCGCGCTCGCGGGGCAGCCGCCCGACGGTCACCGTGCCCTCGACGCAACTGCGCCCGCGTTGCTCCAGCACCACGGCCACCACGGTCACGCGGCGACCGGTCCGGCGGATGTCGGTGCGCAGCAGCACCGGGCCCACGCTCGGCGCACGCAGGAACTGCGCGCTCACCGCCAGCGGCTCCAGCGGCGGCGCACCCGCACCGCTGGTCACCGCGATGGCCGTGCGCGCCAGCAACGCGAGCAGGAACCCGCCGTGAGGCTTCGAGCCGACGGTCCAGTTGGGCGGCAGGTCGGCGATGAAGGTGCCATCGCCGAGCGGGCGTACGGCGCTGGCCGCGGAGAAGCCGGCGTCCTGCGCGGTCACGAACGACTGGCCAGGGCACGCAGGAAGAAGGCCGTGTTCGCGGGTCGCTCGGCCAGCCTGCGCATGAGGTAGCCGTACCACTGCTCGCCGTAGGGCACGTAGGCGCGCACGGTGTGGCCTTCACGGGCCAGCCGCAGCTGCTCGTCGGGCCGGATTCCGTAGAGCATCTGGTACTCGAACGTGCCGGGCTTGCGGTCGAACCACTTGGCCCGCTCGGCGATGACCCGGATGAGTCTCGGGTCGTGCGTGGCGAACATGGGGTAGCCGTCGCCGGCCAGCAGCGTGTTGACGCACCGCACGTAGCTCAGGTCGACCTCGTGGCCGGCGTCGAACGCCACGCTGGCGGGCTCGGCGTAGGCGCCCTTGCACAGCCGCACCCGCGAGCCCTGGCCTGTGAGGTGGGCGCAGTCGTCCTGCGTGCGGTGCAGGTATGCCTGCAGCACGGCGCCGACCCACGGCCACGTGCGGCGCAGCTCCGCGAGCACCCGCAGCGTCGAGTCGGTGGTGGTGTGGTCCTCCATGTCGAGGGTCACCGTGGTGCCGCTCTGCTCGGCGGCCGCGCAGATCCGCGAGGCGTTGTCCAGCGCGAGCGTCTCGTCCAGGGCCTGGCCGACGGCGGAGAGCTTCACGCTGACCTCGGCGCTGGCCGACAGTCCCTGCTCGTGCAGCTGGTCGAGCAGCGTCAGGTAGGACTGCACGGTCTGCTCGGCCAGGCTGGCGTCCGTGGTGTCCTCGCCGAGGTAGTCCAGGGTCACCGAGACGCCGGACGCGACGAGCGTGCGGGTCACCTCGATGGCCTCGGCGGTGGTCTCGCCCGCCACGAACCGCCGGACCACATCGCGGCTGAGCGGGGCCTTGGCGACCAGGTTCCGGATGGCGTCGTTGCCGGCGGCGGCGAGGATCAAGGAGCGCAGCGGGTTCACGGGCGAAACTGTACGACCACGACCTCGCGTGCTGCCCGGCCGATCGGATGGATCACAGTTGCCACTACTGGCCGCCTACCGGCCCCGGCTATTGGCCGAGGTGCAGGCGCGCGAACAGCAACGCCTCGGCGAGATCCTTCGCGCGCGCGGCCGAACCACGGGCCTTGCGGGTGTTGATCTCCAGCACGACCTGGCCGTCGAACCCCGTGCGGGCCAGCGTCTCGCACAGCTCGGCGCACGGCTGCCCGCCCCGGCCGGGCACCAGGTGCTCGTCGCTGGGTGCGCCGCTGCCGTCGGCCAGGTGGACGTGGGTGAGCCCAGTGCCCATCCGCTCGGCCATCGCGAGCGCGTCCGTCCCCGCGGCGGCCGTGTGCGAGAGGTCGAGCGTGTAGTGCCGGTGCCCGACGTCGGTCGGGTCGATCGACGGCCGGAACGCCGAGACCGAGCGCCGGACCGGGAACATGTTCTCCACGGCGACCGCGATCCCGCTGGTGTCCTCCAGCTCGGCCACCAGGTCGGGGAAGGCGTCGGCGTAGCGGCGCTGCCAGCGAAACGGCGGGTGCACGACCACGGTCGGCGCGCCGAGGTCCTCCGCCGCCGCGACCGAGCGGCGCAACCGGGTCTCGGGGTCGGGCGACCACACCCGTTGGGTGATCAGCAGGCACGGCGCGTGCACCGCGAGCACCGGCACGCCGTGCGCGCGCGACGCCCGGCGCAGCGCCGGGACGTCCTGGCTCATCGGGTCGGTCCAGACCATCACCTCGACGCCGTCGTAGCCCAGCTTCTCGGCCGAGGCGAACGCCGACGCGGCGGTCTGCGGCCAGACCGACGCCGTGGACAGCCCGACCGGGATCGCCATCCGCGGCTCAGCGCTTGAGCAGCAGCAACGCCGCGGGCGAGACCGTGACGATCAGGCCGACGAGCACCGCGAGCACCGTGGTCTGCAGGTCCTCCGCGCGGCGGATCTTCCGCACGACGAGCACCAGCCCGACCGTGACCAGGATGGCCACGACCAGCGCGGCGGCCGGGAGCACGCCCCAGAGCCAGTTGAACGCCAGCCAGATCGCGGCGCCACCGAGCACGCCGCCGGCGAGCTGCGCGCCCATGAGCAGCCACTCGCGGGCCGGGGACCGCGGCTTGTCGTAGTCCTCGTCCTCGATGTCGTCGAGCTCGTCGAGGTCGTCCAGCTCGTCGAGGTCGTCCAGGTGGCGCCGGTCGCGCGGGTCGGGGTCGTCGTAGCCGTCGTAGTCGTCGTCGTAGTCGTCGGCGCCGAACGCGTCGAAGTCGTCCGGCTCGTCGGTGCCGGGCGGGCCGACCGGGCCAGGACCGGCGGGATGGGACACGGTCGTGTCCGGGCCGCCGTACGGGAAGCGGTCCGGCGGGCCGGCGGGCGGCATGCGGTTGCCCGTGGGCGACGCGTCCAGCGGCGGCACCGGCATGGCCTGCGACTGCGTGCCGGCCGGCCCGGCACCGGGCGGCACCGCACCGGGGGGCACAGCGCCGGGGGGTCCGGGCGGGAAGCCGGGGCGACCGCCACGCCTGGGCAGCCCCGGACGGCGACGTGGACCGCTGCCACCGAGCCCGGCCTGGGGCGGCTCGTCGGGTTCGTACGCGCCCGGCTGGCCTTCCGGCACCTTGGGCAGCTGCTCGGTCATCGGCTCCGGCGGCGGGCCGGCGGGCAGACCGGGCGGCGGACCGCCGTCCAGGCGCGACGCCACCGCGCCGGGCCGGCCTTGCGGCGGCATGTTCCGGCGGGAGGGCAGGTCGTTCGGCGGCGGGCCGCCTGGCGGCATCGAGCCGGTGGGGATCGGCCCGGAGGACGGGCCACCGCGGCCGAAGTCCTGGCGCCCGAGGTCCGTGCGGCTGTCGCCACCGATCCCGCGACCACCGGGACGGCCCGGGGGCGGCGGGACCGGGATCGGGCCCGAGCTCTGCGAGGACTGTGACGATTGCGGGCCGCCACGACGCCCGCCGAACCCGGGGGGCGCCGGCGGCGCGGCCGGCGGCACCGGCGGCATGGCGGGTCGAGAGGCCGACGCAGGCGGCATCGAGGGGATCGACGGCATCGAGGGCGAGGAGCCCGTCGGCGGCGGCATCGGCGGCATCGCCGTCCGCGTCGGACCGGAGCGGTCGGCGGGCGGCGGAGTCGGCGGGGACTGGGGTGGCGGGGACTGGGGCGGCCGCTGCTGCGGGCGGTACCCGCTGTGCTGGCCGGGGCCCTGCTCCGGGCGGGATGAGTGACCGGTGGGGCCAGTGGTGCCGGGGTGCCCGTGCGTGCCCTCGGGTTCGTCCCGGATGGCCCGCATCTGCCCGCTCTCGGACACGACCCGGTCGATGATCGCCTGCGGGGCGGTGTCCGACGGGTCGTCGGCACGACGGCGACGCCGCCTGGGCGCATTGCCGCTCGCGCTGTCGCCGTACTGGGCGAGCAGCTCGGCGACGGTGCGCTGCTGGCCCCGCTCGTCCGATCCGCGTTCTCGACTCATCAACTCCACCGTGCCCTGTGCCCGAGTACCCGTCCAGTCTCCACGGGTATTCCGGACGGCTTGGTTGCCACTACCGCCGGGGTCATCGAACCATCGCCGTAGTCTGGTCGGTGCCGTTCGTCCGGTCCAGCCGGCCCAGGATCACACCCTCGCGCAGTGCCCACGGGCATATCTCCAGTTCCGAGCGCCCCAGGGCGCTGAGCATCGCCTGCGCCACGAGTGCACCCGCCACCAGCTGGTGCGAGCGGCTGGGGCTCACACCTTCCAGCTCGGCGAGGTCGGCGGCGCTCATCCGGCTGATGAACGCCAGCAGCTGACGCAACCCGACGTCGGTCAGGACCCGGTGGACCATCGGTCCAGCCGACGACGGCGCGGCACCGGTCAGGCGGGCGAGCGAGCGGAACGTCTTCGAGGTGGCGACCACCCGATCCGGTTCCCCCGCTTCGAGCAGCTTGCTCGCAACCGGCGCGAGCTGCTCGTCGAGCCACGTCCGCAGCGCGTCGATCTCGTCGCGCGGCGGCGGGTCCGAGCTGAACCGCGTGCGGGTCAGCCGCCCGGCCCCCAGCGGCAGCGACGTCGCGAAGTCGGGGCTCTCGTCGCGGCCGGCGGCGATCTCCAGCGAGCCGCCGCCGATGTCCACGACCAGCAGCCGCCCGGCCGACCAGCCCAGCCACCGGCGCGCGGCCAGGAACGTCAGGCGTGCCTCGTCCTCGCCGGTCAGCACCCGCAGCTCCACGCCGGTCTCGGCCTGGACCCGGGCCAGCACCTCGGCGCTGTTGCTTGCCTCGCGCACGGCCGAGGTGGCGAAGGCCATCAGCTCTTCGCAACCCAGCCGCTTGGCCGACTTGCGGGCCTCGGCGATCGCCCGGACCAGCTCGTCCGCCCCGACCGGGGACAGCTGCCCGGACGGCGTGAGCCGCTCGGCCAGGCGCAGCACCGACTTCTCCGACCGCATGGGCGTCGGGTGGGCACCACGATGTGCGTCCACCACGAGCAGGTGGACGGTGTTGGAACCGACGTCAAGCACCCCTAGGCGCACGGCGGGAAAGGTTACCGCTAGATCACGGCCCGGCCACGCCCACGGTCGGCAGCGCTCACGATTCGAACTTGTAGCCCAGCCCGCGGACGGTCACCAGGTGTCGCGGCGAGGCCGGGTCCTGCTCGATCTTCGAGCGCAGCCGCTTGACGTGGACGTCCAGCGTCTTGGTGTCGCCGACGTAGTCCGCGCCCCACACCCGGTCGATCAACTGCCCCCGGGTGAGCACCCGCCCGACGTTGCGCAACAGGTACTCGAGCAGGTCGAACTCCTTGAGCGGCAACGGTGTCTCGCGCCCGTCGACGGTCACCACGTGCCGCTCGACGTCCATCCGGACCGGGCCGCCGGCGAGCACCTGCGGCTGCAGGTCGCCGTCGGCGTCCCCGCCCCGGCGCAGGACCGCACGCACGCGGGCGATCAGCTCGCGGGCGGAGTAGGGCTTGGTCACGTAGTCGTCGGCGCCGAGCTCGAGCCCGACCACCTTGTCGATCTCGCTGTCCCGTGCGGTCACCATGATCACCGGGACCGAGGAGCGCTGGCGCAGGGCCTTGCACACATCGGTGCCGCTCATCCCGGGCAGCATGAGGTCGAGCAGCACGATGTCGGCGCCGTTGCGGTCGAACTCGTCCAGCGCCTGCTGGCCGGTCTCGGCGATGGCCGCCGTGAACCCCTCCTTGCGCAGCAGGAAGGCCAGCGGGTCGGCGAACGACTCCTCGTCCTCGACGATAAGCACCCGTGTCACAAGGCTCCTCCGTGCTCAGAACCGACCGGTGTCGGTGTGTCGGATCGGGTGGCGGCCGGTTCGGTGGTCGGCTCGGCCGGCTGGGCGGGGACGCGCAGGGTGAAGGTGGAGCCCGTCCCCGGTTTGCTCCACAGCTTGACCTCGCCGCCGTGGTTGGCGGCGACGTGCTTGACGATGGCCAGGCCGAGCCCGGTCCCGCCGGTGGCGCGCGAACGGGCCTTGTCGACCCGGTAGAAGCGCTCGAACACCCGTTGCTGCTCCTCGGGCGCGATGCCGATGCCGCGGTCGGTCACCGCGATCTCGGCGTACCCACCGGCGAGCCGCCTGCTCACCGAGACCGGGCTGCCGGGCGAGGAGTACGCGATCGCGTTGTCCAGCAGGTTCGACAGAGCCGTCACCAGCAGCGTCCGGTCGCCGAGCACGAGCAGCCCGCTCGGGCCGTCGGTGGCGATGTCGATGCCCGCGGACTCGGCGGCGGCCTGCGTGCGGCTCAGCGCGTCGGCGACGACCTTGTCGACCTCGACGACGTGCAACTCCGGCAGCCGCTCGGCGCCTTGCAGCCGGGACAACGCGATCAGCTCGGTCACCAGCGTGCCGAGCCGGGTCGCCTCGCGCAGGATCTTGTTGGCGAACCGGTCGACCTCGTCCGGGTCGTCCACGGCGTCGAGCAGGGCCTCGGCCAGCAGCGCCATCGCGCCAACCGGGGTCTTCAGCTCGTGGCTGACGTTGGCCACGAAGTCGCGGCGGGTCGCCTCGAGCCGCACCGCGTCGGACTCGTCGGCCGCGTCGACGACGGTGAACCCGTCGCCGAGCAGCCGGACCTCACCGAGCACGGCGGTCGGGCCGCGCCCGGTGCGCCCCTCCAGCGGGGACAGGTCGATCTCGACCGGGTCGCCGGTCTCGCGGGCGAGCTCCGCGGCCTTGCGGGCGCGCGGGTCGACCTGGTGGTTGCGCACCAGGCCGAGCTCGATCGCCCGCGGGTTGTGCAGCACGACGTCGCCGAAGTGGTTCAGCACGACGATGCCCGAGTGCGAGGAGTGGGTCACCCTGGAGACGAGGGCGGCGACGGTGGGACCGACCGGCCGGCGCGTGGCCGCGGCGCGCCGGGCCCGCCCGACGACGAAACCGGCAACACCGCCCGCCAACAACACGCCGGCCAGCAGCAGGATCCAGGCCGCAGCGGTCACAACCGCATCGTAAGCAGCCGGTAGCCCCTTTCCACCAGCCAAGACGGGTGCGTCGTGACAGGGCCGACACTCACGGCGCGGTTGTTCCCCGCCTGGTCAGATCGCGTTCACCCGATCGTGTCCATTCGGGTCACTTCGCGAGGTCTGCCATGTCCTGTTCGGTCAGCTTCAGTTCACCGGCGGCGACGTTCTGCTCGAGGTGCGCGCGCGACGAGGTACCCGGGATGAGCAGGATCGCGGGCGAGCGGTGCAGCAGCCACGCGAGCGCCACCTGGCGATCGGTCGCGCCGTGCCGGGCCGCGACGTCGTGCAGGACCTGCTCCTGCAGCGGCGTGAACCCGCCGAGCGGGAAGAACGGCACGTAGGCGATGCCCTGGCGCTCGCACTCCGCGAGCATCGGGGCGTCGCTCTGGTCGGCGGCGTTGAACGCGTTCTGCACGCACACCACCGGCGCGATCTCCTGCGCCGCGTGCAGCTGGGCGATCGTCACGTTGGAGAGGCCGAGGTCCTTGATCAGCCCCTGCTCACGCAGTTCGGCGAGCGCGGCGAACCCGTCGTCGAGCGGTTCCTCCTCGGGCCCGTGGATCCCGCCGATGCGGTAGTTCACGACGTCGAGGCGGTCGACCTTGAGCCGCTGCAGGTTCTCGTGGACCTGGGTGCGCAGCTCCTGCGGCGAGCGCGCGGGCGGCCAGCCACCCTGCTCGTCGCGCCGGGCGCCGACCTTGGTGACCAGGACCAGGTCCTCGGGGTAGGGGTGCAGGGCCTCGGCGATCAGCTCGTTGACCACGTAGGGGCCGTAGAAGTCGGACGTGTCGATGTGGTTGATGCCCAGCTCGACGACCCGGCGCAGCACCGCGCGGCACTCGTCGGGATCCGCGGGCGGCCCGAACACGCCGGGTCCCGCGAGCTGCATCGCGCCGTAGCCCATCCTGGTGACGGCCGCGTCGCCGAGCCGTCCGTCCTTGGTGATCGTCATGGGAACCAATCTGCTCCGGCGGGCGGTGGCCCGCTCGATCTGGCAAGAAGTTGTCAATCGGCGCCGACCGGGAACAGACTGGAACCGATGCCGAACACCGAGACCATCGCGGTCGTCCGCGGCGAGGCCGAGATCCACCCGCGGATCGCGCACCTGTTCACCACCGCGAAAACCGAAATCTCCTGCGCTGCCAACGACTTGCACACCTGGGGCATCCGCACCGGGTCCGTCCAGGGGCCGCAGTCGCTGGCGCCCCGGATCGCCGAGGGCCTGGTCGTGCGCAAGCTCTACCGCTCCGGAATCCTGCTGGACCCGTTGTGCGCCCGGTACGCGAACGCCGTCCAGAGCGCGGGCGGCGACGTCCGGATCACGCCCGACGAACTCAACGAGACGATCGTCATCGACGGCCGGATCGCCATCCTGGCCGGCGACCTGTCGCACGGCGTGCGCAGCTACAGCGTGGTGACGGTGCCCGAGGTGGTCCAGGGCGTGAGCTCCCTGTACGCGGCGGCCTGGCGGTCGGCGACCCCGCTGTCCACATGGGACCGGCGGGTGGCGGAGCTGCGGGAGATGGCGCCGCGGATCCTGGAGGTGCTGGCGTCGGGCTGCAAGGACGAGACAGCCGCCCGCACGCTCGGGCTCTCGGTGCGGACCTACCGGCGCCGGGTCGCGGAACTGATGGCCGCACTCGGGGCCGGCTCCCGCTTCCAGGCCGGCGTCAAGGCCCGCGAACTCGGCCTGATCTAAAGGCCCTGAATGTCCCATTGAGGGCGCTGAGCGTCTCGAATGGGACATTCAGGGCTCCAGCGGGGTCAGCGGCCCTGGTTGGCCACCGCGGCGGCGGCCTTGGCGGCCTCTTCCGGGTCCAGGTACTCGCCGCCGGCCTTCAGTGGCGCCAGGTCGTCGTCCAGGTCGTAGCGCAGCGGGATCCCGGTCGGGATGTTCAGCCCGGCGATGTCCGCGCCCGAGATGTTGTCCAGGTGCTTGACCAAGGCGCGCAACGAGTTCCCGTGCGCGGCCACCAGCACGGTCTTGCCCGCCCGCAGGTCCGGCACGATCGCCGACTCCCAGTACGGCAGCAGCCGGGCGACCACGTCCTTGAGGCACTCGGTCCGCGGCGCGTCGATCCCGGCGTAGCGCGCGTCGCCGTCCTGGCTGAACTCGCTGCCGAGTTCGATCGGCGGCGGCGGGACGTCGTAGGAGCGGCGCCAGAGCATGAACTGCTCCTCGCCGAATTCCTCGAGAGTCTGCTTCTTGTTCTTGCCCTGCAACGCACCGTAGTGGCGTTCGTTCAACCGCCAGTCGCGGCGGACCGGGATCCAGTGCCGGTCCGCGACGTCCAGGGCCAGGTTCGCCGTCTGGATCGCGCGCCGCAGCACCGACGTGTGCAGCACGTCGGGCAGCAGCCCGGCCGCGGCGAGCAGTTCGCCGCCGCGGCGCGCCTCGACGGCGCCCTTCTCCGACAGGGCCACGTCCACCCACCCGGTGAACAGGTTCTCCGCGTTCCACACGCTCTCGCCGTGGCGGAGCAAGACCAGGGTTCCCATCGCCATGACCAGAGCCTGCCACGACCGCGTCGAGTGGCCCATCAGGGCACGGCGTCACCCGAATTGATGAATTTTGTTAAACGGTGCGTAGCCAAAGCCACGGTTGGTTGACTTTCCAGTTCAGCTCGTAACCGAATAGTTACTCACTTACAGCTACTTCGCTCGGTTGGCGTAACCAATGGTCTTGTGGTCCGGGCGCACCTTCTGACAAGTTGGCACCGCTCAGGAGGACCGGCTCCCACGCACTCCCCGGTTCACCACCGAGCACAGATGCGGCTCGACTCCCCTGCCGAGCCGCACCCCGCCTCCGGAACCCCGGGGTGCCCCCCGCTCGGGGGCTCCGTTTCGGCGGGCTTACGCGGGGTGGCTCGAGTTCGCGACTCCCCCCTCGCTCGAGCCACTCCGCGAACCCGCCCACCGGAGCCACCAAAGCTCAACCGCCGTCCGTACCCACCCGCGGGCCGTCCTGCCCGCGGCTGGGGCGGATCAGGTGCTCGAACGCCGCCAGGTTGGCAAGCGACTCGCCCCGGTCCTCACGCCACTGCCACTCGCGCCGGATCGAACTCGCGAAACCGAGTTCCAGCAACGTGTTGAAGTCACCGTCCGCTGTTTCGAGCACCTGGCCGAGCAGCCGGTCGATCTCGTCGGGCGTGACCGCGTCCAGCGACACCCGGCCCAGCAGGTAGATGTCGCCGACGTCGTCGATCGTGTAGTGCACGCCGTAGAGCTTCGCGTTGCGGCGCAACAGGAATCGGTACACGTCCTCGTGCGCCTCGTCCGGGTGCCTGCACACGAAGGCCTCGACGACCAGCGCGTGCCGCTGCACCATCAGCCAGCAGTTGGTCTGCAGCTTCTTGGTGCCGCGCAAGGTGACGAAGTAGCGCCCCGGTTGCGGGCACTCGTACGTCAGCTCCTGCTCGTCGAGCAACGCCTTGATGACGGATTCGGGGTCCACGCCCCTCAGCCAACCAGTTCCGCGGGGAGGTTCGCCCGGCGGAATTCGACAGCGGCCTGCGCGTAGCAGGCCAGCAACGCGTCCGTCGTGCGTTCCCACGAGAAGTCCTCGGCGTGCCGGACCGCGCCCCGCGCCAGCCGTCCACGCGTCTGCGGCGCCGCGACCTGGTTCAACGCGCCGGCCCAGGCCACCGGGTCGTGACCGGGGACGAGCAGCCCGGACGAGCCGTCGCGCACCGCCACCGGCAACCCGCCCACGGCCGCGGCGACCACCGGTGTCCCGCAGGCCTGCGCCTCCAGCGCGACCAGCCCGAACGACTCGTTGTGGCTCGGCACCGCGACCGCGTCGGCCGCCCGGTACAGGGCCACGAGCGCATCGCCTTGCTGTGGCGGCAAGAACCGCACCACGTCGTCGATTCCCAAGTGGACCGCGAGGTTCCGCAACGCTTCCGGGGTGCCCATGCCCGAACCAGAAGGGCCGCCGGCGATCACCACGGCCAGCTTCTCGCGCGGGATCAGGCCGCGGTCCACCAGTTCGGCCGCGGCCCGGACGAGCACGTCGGGTGCCTTGAGCGGCTGGAGCCGGCCGATGAACGCGAAGATCGTCGCGTCGACGGGCAGCCCCAGCGACAACCGGGCCGAGACCTGGTCACCGGGGCGGAACCGGACGAGGTCCACGCCGGGCGCGATGGTCCGGACCTTGCCGGGATCGGCGTCGTAGCGGGAGATCAGCTCACCCGACTCGACGGCGGTGTTGGCGACGAGCAGGTCCGCCTCGTCGACGACCTGCTGCTCGCCGATCTCCCGCAGCCGTGGTTCCGGGGTGTCGCCCTCGGCGAGCGCGGCGTTCTTGACCTTGGCCAGCGTGTGCGCGGTGTGCACCAGCGGCACGCCCCAGCGCTCGCGCGCGAGCCAGCCGACCTGGCCGGAGAGCCAGTAGTGCGAGTGGATCAACCCGTAGTGCCCGGGGTCGCGGCGCGCCTCGGCCCGCAGCACGCCCGCGGTGAACGCGCACAGCTGGCTGGGCAGCTCGTCCTTGCCCAGGCCCTCGAACGGGCCCGCGGCGACGTGGCGGACCAGCACACCCGGGGCCAGCTCGGCGACCGGCGGCAGCTGGGAGCGGGTGGCGCGGGTGAACACCTCGACGGCGACGCCGCGGCAGGCCATGCGGGTGGCGGTCTCGGTGATGTAGACGTTCATGCCACCGGCGTCCCCGGTGCCGGGTTGCTCCAGTGGCGAGGTGTGGACCGAGAGCACCGCGACGCGTCGCGGCTGGTGCAGTTGGACAGGCCCGCTCGACTCGCTCACGCAACCACCCTTTCCCGGCTCAGCCGGTCATGGCGTGGCACTCCCGGGCGAACTCGTCCAGCACCCCGGAGAACTCCTCCGCCCGCTCGTCGAACGGCACATGACCGGCCTTTGGGAACCAACGCAACTTGGCCCCCGGAATCTTCCCGGCCGTGTACTCGGCACTGGTGGCGTCTACCACGCCGTCGTCGGTCCCATGCACGACCAGGACCGGGACGTCCATCCGGGCGAGGACCTCGGCGCTTCCGCTGTCCCGCTTGAAAAGGGCATAGCGGACAGCGGGCGGCACCCGGAGCGTCTCGCCGACCATGCGCTGGACCTCGGCGCCGTCGGTGACGCCCATGCCCTGGACGAACTCGGTGAGCGCCGGGATGGCGGTCGCCGGGTCGTCGGACAGCACGCGGGGCAGCGCGGCCCGCATGACCGCGCCGGTCCGGCCACCCGGGCGGTCCCGCCCGATCTCGGTGAGCGCACCGGCGAAGCAGACGCCCGCGAGGCCGGCCGTGCCGCGTTCGCGCACGTAGTCGGTGATCACCAGCCCGCCGTAGGACCAGCCGACCAGCACGGCCGGCCGGCCCGCGAACTCGAGCACCGCGGCCAGTTCGGCCGCCCAGACCGCCGGGTCGGCGTAGCCGGTGGCCGGCGCGTCGGACTCGCCGTGCCCGCGCAGGTCGGGGGCAATCACGTGGAAGCCGGGCAGCCGGGCGGCCAGCCGCTGCCAGGTGCGGCCGGACTGCCCCCAGCCGTGCACCAGCACCACGGGCGGCGCGGCCGGGTCGCCCCAGCTCCGCACGGCCAGCCGGACGTCGTCGACCTCGAGGGTTGCCAGGTTCACCGGCAGATCATCGCAAGGCGGACATCGCCTGCCACTCGCTCCACGGGATCAGCCAGTCGAACACGTCCGACGTGCGCGGCATCTTCGCCTTGGACCCGGTGATCTCCACGGGGTCGCCGATGAGCGCGCTGTCGAAGTAGGCCTTGGCGTCGTCCTCGCGCAGGTTCACGCAGCCGTGCGAGGTGTTGGCCTTGCCGATGTTGGCGGCGTTCTCCTCGTTCTCGTGGATGTACTCGCCGTGGTTGGAGATCCGCACCGACCACTTCTTCTTGACGTTCGTGTACCCGTAGCGCGGGTTGGAGAAGTCGCCGACCGGCTCTCGGGTCATCACGATGAGGGTGCCGTTCGGCGTGTTCAGGTTCGGGTCGGCGTCGCGGCCGTTGCTGGACGGGTAGCTCGCCACCTTCGCGCCGTCGCGGTAGACGTTCATCTCGTGGTCCGGGGTGTGCACCTTGACCACCTGGTTGCGGCCGATGGCGAACTCGCTGGTCACGTCGGCCTTGCCGTACGCGCCATCGCCGTACTTCACGCCGTAGAGGTTCGCGCTCACCTTCACCTTGGTGTGCGCGGGCCAGTACTGCTTGGGCCGCCAGTCCACCTGGGTCGGCTTGATCCACGCCCAGCTGCCCTCGACCTCGGTCGGCGACGTCTCGACCGCCAGCGCCTTCTCCGCGGCGGCGCGATCGGCGGGCGGGCGGTCGAACTTCACGCTGATCGGCATGCCGACGCCGACCACCGCGTCGTCGACCGGGTTGACCGTGGCGCGGATCGTGCTCGCCGGGCTCACCGTCGTGAACTTGCCCGCGAGCTGGACCGGCTTGCCGTCGGTGCCGGTGCCCTTGGCCGCGTAGCTGTAGCTCTTGCCGAAACCGAGGTCCTCGGTGGTGTGCCAGCTCCGGCGGTCCGCGGCGAACTCGCCCTCGACCTGCTTGCCCTGGGGATTGGTGAGCGCGACCGTGTCGAGCTCGCCGTCGGCGATCCGGACGGTGACGGCCTTGGTCACCTCGACGTTCTTGGCCGCGGGCGCGGGGTCGGCGGTGATCTTCGCCACTGGTTTCGCGTCCGGCACGGGCGCTGTGGGAGCCGGGCTCGCCGGGTCGGCGGAGCAGCCGGCCAGCAGCGCGAGACCGGTCAGGAGCGCGACGACACGTCTCACCAGGGTTCCTCCTATGCCGTGATTGTCTCCTATGTCTAGTTGACGCCGTTGGCCCGCGCCAAGTTGCCTGCGCGATCATCACGGCATGAGCAGCAAAGGCGTAGCCGTTGTGACCGGGGCTTCGGCGGGCATCGGGGCGGCGACCGCCCGCGGGCTGGCCGCCGCCGGGTTCCACGTGGTGCTCGGGGCCCGGCGCGCCGATCGGCTGGCCGAGCTCGCCGACGAGGTCGACGGGACCGCGCTGCCCCTCGACGTCACCGACCTGGCCTCGGTCGAGCGGTTCTGCACAGCGGTGGAGAACTGCCGCGTCCTGGTGAACAACGCCGGTGGCGCACGCGGGCTCGACCCCGTGGCCACCGCCGACGAGGACGACTACCGCTGGATGTGGGAGACCAACGTGCTCGGCACGTTGCGGATGACGAAAGCGTTGCTGCCCAAGCTGATCGACAGCGGCGACGGGCACATCGTCACGGTCACGTCGATCGCCGCGTTCGAGGCGTACGACAACGGATCCGGTTACACGTCGGCCAAGCACGCGCAGTCCGCGCTGCACCGGACGTTGCGCGGCGAGCTGCTCGGCAAGCCCGTGCGGGTCACCGAGGTCCTGCCCGGCATGGTCGAGACGGACTTCTCGGTGAACCGCTTCGACGGCGACGCCGAGCGCGCCGACGCCGTCTACCGGGGCATGACGCCGCTGACCGCCGTCGACGTGGCCGACGTGATCACGTTCGCGGTCACCCGGCCCTCACACGTGAACCTGGACCAGATCGTGCTCAAGCCGCGCGACCAGGCCTCGGCGACCCGGGCTTACCGCACCACGTCGTAGACGAACTTCTGGATGCCGTTCGAGTAGGTCTCGCTCTCGACGACCTTCAGCTGCTGCTTGTCCTTGTCGGTGCTGCTGAACAGGCGCTTGCCCGCGCCGAGCAGCACCGGGTAGACGAGCAGGTGGTAGCGGTCCACGAGACCCGCGTCGGACAGGTTCTGGTGCAGCAGGCCGCTGCCGCCGGTGATGATCGGCCCGCCCTCGGTCGCCTTGAGCGCGGCGACGTCGTCGAGCGAGCGCAGGATGGTCGTCTCGCCCCAGTTGGTGACGAGGTCCTGCTCTTGCAACGTGGTCGAGACGACGTACTTCGGCATGGCGTTGTACTGGGCGAACTCCTCGGTCATGGTCGGCCACACCGGCGCGAACGCCTGGTAGCTGACCCGGCCGAGCAGCAGCGCCCCGGCCTCTTCCTGCTCGCGCCCCTTCAGCTCGTAGGCGGCCGGCTCGAACTCGATGTCCTTGAAGGTCCAGCCCGAGTTCCGGTAGCCCGGCTCGCCGCCCGGCGCCTCGATGACGCCGTCGAGGGAGACGAATGCGGAGACGATGAGCTTGCGCATGGGGGAACTCCTTGGTGCGGTCCGACGTGCGGTTACGTCAGTGCATCGAACGGGGCCGACCGGGTTCGACACGAACTTCGAAGTTTCTAGAGCTCGCAGCCGATAAGGACGGGCTCGGCGCGCAAGGTGACGCCGAACGCGTCGTACACGCCGTCGCGCACCGTGCGGGCCAGCTCCAGCAGGTCCTCGGTGCTCGCCGAGCCGCGGTTGGTCAGCGCGAGGGTGTGCTTGGTGGACAACGAAACCCGCCCGCCCGGACCGGCGAACCCCTTGGTGAAGCCGGCCTGGTCGATCAGCCACGCGGCGGAGACCTTGCGGTGGCCCTCGTGCGCCGGGTAGATCGGCACGCCGTCGCCGGTGCGGGCCATCAGCTCGCCGACCATGGTCTCCGGCACGATCGGGTTGGTGAAGAACGAGCCCGCGCTCCACGTGTCGTAGTCGCCGGGCTCGAGCACCATCCCCTTGCCGCGGCGCAGATCCAGCACGGCCGCGCGCGCGTCGGCCACCGGCACCCGGTCGCCCGGCTCGACGCCCAGCACGCGGGCCAGCTCGCCGTAGCGGACCGGGGCGGACAGGCCGTCGTCGGTGAGCATGAAGCGCACCCGCAGCACGACCGCGCGGTCGGTGCCCTTGAGCACCGACGTCCGGTAGCCCAGGCCCAGCTCCGGCGCGGTCATCGTGCGCACCTCGCCGCTGGCCCGGTCCAGCAGGTCGACCGACACCAGCAGCTGCGACACCTCGACGCCGTACGCGCCGACGTTCTGCACCGGCGTCGCGCCGACCAGCCCGGGGATGCCGGACAGGCACTCCAGCCCGCCGAGCCCCGCGCTGACGGTGCCGGCCACGACGACGTCCCAGTTCGCGCCGGCCTCGACGGTCAGCTGCACCTCGCCGGGGGCCGCGGTGTCGATGTGCGTGCCCTCGCTGGCGATGTGCACGACCGTGCCGTCGAAGCCGTCGTCGCCGACGACGACGTTGGAACCGCCGCCGAGCACCAGCAACGGCTCGCCCGCGCGGTCGGCGTCGCGCACGGCTTCGACCACCTCCGCCGAGGTGGAAGCCGCGACGAAGCGTGCCGCGGGACCGCCGAGTCGCAGCGTCGTGTACCCGGCGAGCGGAACCGCTGACCGGACGTTGGTGCCGAGTGGAAGGCTGGTCACGGCCGCCAACGGTAACCTCTGGCCGCATGGGAGCCCGTATCGAGCACCGCGCAAGCTTCTCCGCGCCGGTGTCCACCGTGTACTCCGCCCTGGTGGACAAGGCCTACCTGTCCGACCGGCTGGCCGCGCTCGGCGGCCAGAACAGCGCGCTGCTCGACCACGAGGCGTCCGGTGACCGGGCGTCGTTCCGGGTGCGCCAGGGCCTGCCCGCCGAGCAGCTGCCTTCGACCGTGCGCAACTTCCTCGGCGGCGACCTGGTGGTCGAGCGCGAGGAGACCTGGCGCCTCGAAGGCGGCAAGCACGTCGCGACCACGCGGGCACGCATCCCGGGCATGCCGGCGGAGATCACCGGCCGGGTGCGCCTTGAGGAGACCGCCGACGGCGGCACCGACTGGGTGACCGACGCCGAGGTGAAGGTCAACATCCCGCTGCTGGGCGGCAAGCTGGAGCGCAGCGTGGCCGAGCCGGTGGCGAAGCTGCTCGCGGCCGAGTCGCAGTTCGCGGGCACCTGGCTCGCCGAGCACCGCCCGAGTTGACCCGCCCCGAGTTGACCCGCAAGGTTCGGCTGGCGGCGGGTCGAGCGCGCGCGCTGGGCGTGCCGACCCGGGGCACCACCAACCCGAACCGGCTGCGCCGGATCGACCGCTGGGTCACCGGCACGCCCTGGGTGGCCGACGCGTTGCGGGCGGCCCGCGACCCGCTGGTGGTCGACCTCGGCTATGGCGCGACGGCCGTGACCACGGTCGAACTGGCGGCGCGGTTGCGTTCGGTGCGACCGGACGTGCGGGTGGTCGGATTGGAGCTCGACCCCGAGCGCGTGGCCGCGGCCAAGCCGTTCGCCGACCCGCCGTCGCTGGAGTTCGCCCGCGGCGGGTTCGAGTTGGCGGGACGGCAGCCGGTGCTGCTGCGCGCGTTCAACGTGCTGCGCCAGTACCCCGAGGCCGAGGCGTTCGACGCGTGGCAGACCATGCTGGCGCGGCTGGCGCCCGGCGGCCTGCTCGTCGAGGGCACCTGCGACGAGATCGGCCGGCGCTGCTGCTGGGTGACCCTGGACGAGACCGGTCCACGCACGTTTACGTTGGCGTGCAAGCCATCCGCGATCGAGCGGCCGACCGACCTGGCCGAGCGGCTGCCCAAGTCGTTGATCCACCGCAACGTGCCGGGCGAGCGGGTGCACGACCTGCTGGCCAGGCTGGACGCCTGCTGGGACACCGCCGCGCCGTTCGCGCCGTACGGGCCGCGGGCGCGGTGGGTGGAGACCGTGCGGCTGCTGGCCGCGCAGGGCTGGCCGGTGCTCGACGGCCGCAAGCGCTGGCGGCTCGGTGAGCTCACCGTTGACTGGCTGTCGGTGGCCCCCGCTACGGTGGGTTCGTGAGCGATCGTGTGCCCGTCAAGCTGGCCGAAGCGGATGGTTTCCGCGACTTCATCACGCACGGCTGGGGCGATGCCGATCGCACCCCGCACGTGCTCGACGGCCAGGCCGCCGCGGCCGCCGAGCACCGGGCGAAGCTCTCGCACGCCTTGCCCGGCAAGCGGATCGTGGTCGGCGCGGGCAACGCCCCGGTGCGCGCCAACGACACCGACTACGACTTCCGGCCGGACTCCGACTTCGTCTGGCTGACCGGGTGCAGCGCGCAGGGCGCGGTGCTGGTGCTGCTGCCCAGCGGCGACCGGCACGACGCCGTGCTCTACCTGCGTGCCCCGGCCGGCCCGAGCGAGTCGGACTTCTTCGGCAGCGCCCGCGACGGGGAGCTGTGGATCGGCGCCGTGCCCGGGCTCGCGGAGTGGTCCACGGCGCTGGGCATCGAATGCCGTCCGCTCGAAGGGCTCGCGAGCGTGCTGCGCGACCAGAACCCGCCCGTGCTGGCCGCGCCGAGCGGCGACCCGCTGGTCGCCGCGCTGGCCGGCCCCGAGTCCGCGGACCTGCGCCAGGAGCTCGCCGAGCTGCGCCGGATCAAGGACGACTGGGAGATCGGCCAGCTGCAGTTCGCCGTGGACGCCACCACGCGCGCGTTCACCGACGTCGTGCGCGCGCTGCCCGAGGCCGTGGCCGGCGGTGGCGAGCGCTGGCTGCAGGGCACGTTCGACCGGCGCGCCCGCACCGAGGGCAACGGCGTCGGCTACGCCTCGATCATCGCGGCCGGCGTGCACGCGCCGGTGCTGCACTGGGTGCGCAACGACGGCGGGGTCGCCGAGTCCGACGCGATCCTGCTGGACGCGGGCGTCGAGGCGAACTCGTTCTACACCGCCGACGTGACCCGCACCTTCCCCGTGTCCGGCACGTTCAGCCCGGCGCAGCGGCAGGTCTACGACCTCGTGCACGCCGCGCACCTCGCGGCCATCGAGGAGGTCCGGCCCGGCGCCGACTGGCTCGCGTTCACCGACGCGGCGATGCGCGTGCTGGCCGAGGGCCTGCACGACTGGGGCCTGCTGCCGGTGTCGGTCGACGAGGCGCTGGAACGCAAGGGGCAGCAGCACCGCCGCTACATCGTCTGCGGGGTCGGGCACTACCTCGGCCTCGACGTGCACGACTGCGCGAAGTCGTCCGCGCCCGCCTACAAGGAGGGCACGCTCGAGGCCGGCATGGCGCTGACCGTCGAACCCGGGCTCTACTTCCACCCGAACGACCTGACCGTGCCCGAGGAACTGCGCGGCATCGGCGTGCGCATCGAGGACGATTTCGTGGTCACGGCCGACGGCGCCCGCAATCTTTCCGAGGCGTTGCCCGCCACGGCCGCCGATGTCGAAAAATGGGTTCATTCGTTGCGTTAGCCCATTACCCTGCTCCGGGTGGAGTACTCGGAGTTCATCGACCGCTTCGCCGCGGAGGCCGCGGCCATGCGCGCCGCGGTGGTCGCCGCAGGGCCGGACACCAAGGTCCCCAGTTGTCCTGAGTGGACTGTCCAGCGACTGGTCACCCACCTCGCGAGCGTGCACACCTGGGCACGAGCGGCCGCCCAAGCGGACCCGGATGAGCCAGCACCCGGCCGGCAGCCACGCCCGGAGATCAACAGCTGGGAAGACGCGCTCGGCTGGTGGGACACCGCGGTCCAAGCCATGATCGCGTTGCTGCGTGAGCTCGACCCCGGTGCTCCCGCGTGGACGATCAACAACGACCGCAACGCCTGGTTCTGGGCGCGGCGGATGGCGCACGAGACCGCGATCCACCGCCTCGACGCCGAACTGGCCGCGGAGACGGCGGCACCGCTGGTGTTCGACCCGGTCTTCGCCGCCGACGGCATCGACGAGTTCGCCAAGACGATGATGCTCGGCGCCCGCAGCCCGTACGAGGGGTCGCTGAGCGGCACCGTGCTGCTGCACGCGGCCGACGCGGGTCGCACGTGGCTGATCGCGATCGCGCCGGGCGAGCCGTTCACGACGGTCGAGCAGCCGGTGCTCACCGCGGACGCCTCCGTCGTGGGCACCGCCGACGCGGTCTACCGGGCGTTGTGGGGACGCCCGAGCGGTGCCGTGGTCAGCGGCGACCGGGACCTGCTCGACCTGCTCGGCGGCCCCTGACCCTGACCTGGGAAAATCGTCCCGTGCCCACACCTGAACGCCGGTACGTGATCACCTTCGGCTGCCCGGACCGCACCGGGATCGTCGCGGGGATCGCGTCGTTCCTCGCGGACCACGGCGGCTGGATCGTCGAGGCCGCGTACCACACCGACCGGGACACGGGCTGGTTCTTCACCCGCCAGGAGGTGCTCGCCGACTCGCTGCCGTTCGGGGTGGACGAGCTGCGCGCCCGGTTCGCCGATGTCGCCGGATCCCTGGGTGACGGCAGCAACATGCGCATCACCGACACGGGCAGCAAGCGCCGTGTGGTGATCCTGGTGTCGAAGGAAGGGCACTGCCTCTACGACCTGCTCGGCCGGGTCGCGTCCGGGGAACTGGACATCGACGTGCCCGCGGTGATCGCCAACCACCCGGACCTGGGCGACATCACCCGGGCGCACGGCATCCCGTTCCACCACGTGGATTTCAAGTCCGGGGACAAGGCGACCGCGTTCGCGCGGGTGCGCGAGCTGGTCGACGCGGCCGACCCGCACGCGGTGGTGCTGGCGCGGTTCATGCAGATCCTGCCGCCGGAGCTGTGCGTGGCGTGGTCGGGGCGGGCGCTGAACATCCACCACAGCTTCCTGCCGTCGTTCGTCGGCGCGCGGCCCTACCACCAGGCGCACCAGCGGGGCGTGAAGCTGATCGGCGCGACCTGCCACTACGTCACCGCGGATCTGGACGCGGGGCCGATCATCGAGCAGGACGTGATCAGGGTCGACCACGGCGACGCCATCCCCGACCTGGTGCGCAAGGGCCGCGACATCGAGAAGGTCGTGCTGTCGCGCGGGTTGCGCTGGCACCTGGAGGACCGGGTGCTCGTGCACGGCAACCGGACCGTGGTGTTCTGACAATCCACCACCCTTCGGCGCCCTGCCGGGCTACCTTCTCCGCGTGAGCTATCCGCAGGGATCCCAAGGGCCGCAAGGACAATCCGGCCAACCAGGCCAATTCGGGCAGGGGCCGCAGCAGCCGGGGCCGGGCTGGCAGCCGATGCCGTGGCAGCCCGCGCCGCAGGTCGCGTTGCCGCCGGATCCCGCGTCGGAGCCGATGCCCAAGGCCTTGCGCGTGGTGCTGGTGCTGCTGTTCGTGAACCTCGCCCTGTCGATCCTGACCGCGGTGCTCAGCTACGTGCTGCGCGACCAGTTGCTGGACTACCAGCTCGCGCACATGAACCTGACCGAGTACCAGCGCGAGACCACCCGAGACATCGTCCGGCAGACGATGATCATCCGCGTGGTGTCGATCGCCGTGGTCGCGGTGCTCTACCTGTGGCTGGCGAACCGGTTGATCAGGGGCAAGCGGTGGGCGTACCTGCGCTCGCTGTGGCTCGGCGGCGCGGGGCTCGTCGGCCTCGGCATCCTGGCCGTGACCACGCGGTACCCGCTGTGGATGCACGTCGAGCAGGGCGTGCAGGCGGTGATCCTGGTCTGCCTGCTGATCGCGTTGACCCGGCCCGAGGTGCGCGACCGGTTCCGCAAGGTCCGTTACTAGACCTTGGTCGCCAGGTTGCCGAGCATCTCGTCGTAGATGCGCCGCAGACCCAGCGGCGCGAACCGGCGCTCGAAGAACCCGCCGATGCCGCCCGCGCCCTGCCAGGTGGTGGCGACCCGCACGGTGCTGCCGTCGCCGGTCTCGCCGACCGTCCAGGTGGTGACCATGCTGGAGTTGCGGTCGGACTCGACGAGCGTGCCGGGCTGCGGTGCGGAGACGTCCATCAGGCAGTCGCGCACCCGCTTCTTGGTGGCTTGCAGGCGCCAGTGCACGACGGTGCCCGCGCCCTGCCCGCCTTCGCGTACCTCGTAGTCGCTGAAGTGCTCGGTGAGCACGTCACGACGCGTGCCCGCGTAGTCGGCGACCGCCGCACGCACCTTCTCCGCGGGCGCGGTGAAGCCGCGCTCCGCGATGACCTGCACCTCGCCCATGGCCGGCGATCCTTTCGTTCGGCGGGATTGCCCACCGCCCACCCTAATCGTGTCGTTAGAGTGCGCTGAGTGCGAACGGAGATCACCACCCTCGCCGCGCTCGCCGCACACCGCGAAGCCGGCGGCGACCTTCGCTCCGCCGTGCTGGTCGGGCTGGACCTCACGGGCGCGGAGGACCTGTTGCGGACGGCCCTGGACGGCGCGTTGATGCTCGGCTGCGAGCTGAGCGAGCGCAGCCGCAGACAGGTGGAAGCGGCCGGTGGCCTGATCTTCCCCGCGGTGCCGCAGTTGCCCTACGACGCCTACCGCACCTCGTTGTACGCCCCGGACGAGCTCTTCGCGGGCTTCGACCCGGCCCGCCTGGAGTCCTTTGCGGACACTCCCGACGCCCGGATCTACCACTACGCCGTGACCAAGGGCCGCGAGCCGGACGCGCTGGACGCACTGGCCCAGCGCCTGCACGACCACTCGATCACCTCGGCGTTGGAGCAAACCCTGGCGCAGGCGGCGGAGCGCGGCCGCGCCGATCCGGTGGCGGTCATGGGCGGGCACGCCCTGACCCGCACGTCGCCGGGCTACGCGAGCGCCGCCGAGCTGGGTGCGGCGCTCGGCGCGTGCCCGGAGGACTTCACCGTGCTCACCGGCGGTGGCCCCGGCGCAATGGAGGCCGTGCCGTTGGGTGTCCACCACGCCGATCACCTACCCGATGCCCTCGCCGCCCTGGCTCAGGCTCCGGAGTTCGGCGGGTCGGCCGCCGAGCGCGGCGCATGGCTGGCGCCGGCGCTGGAGCTGGGTATGTCCGTTGTGGACGGTTGCCCGCGCACGATCGGCATCCCCACGTGGTTCTACGGCCACGAGCCGCCGAACGCCTTCCAGTGGCACGCGAAGTACTTCGCCAACTCGGTGCGCGAGGACGGCCTGCTGCAGATCGCGACGGGTGGCATCGTGTACACGCCGGGCAGTGCGGGCACCGTGCAGGAGGTGTTCCAGGACTACACCCAGAACCACTACGGCACCGTCGGTCCGCCCGCGCCCATGATCTTCCTGGGCAAGGACTTCTGGACCGCGCAGGTGCCGGCGGCGCCGCTGGTGCAGCAGTTGTCGCGCGGGCGCGAGGCGGAGCGCTGGATCCTGGTGACCGACGACATCGCCGAAGCCGTGGAAATGCTGGCGACGTACGCCGCGCAGCCGCGCTAGGTTCCGGGCATGAGCGACCGAACGTTCCGCGTCCTGGTACGCGGCCGCTTCACCGCGATCCCCGCCGCCCGCCGCGCCGAGTTGCTGGCCGACGCCGACAAGCACGACGCGTTGTTCGCCGAGTTCACCGATGAGGGCACGCTGACCTACGACCGGTCCCTGACCGCGTTCAGCGTCCGCTGCGTGATCCACGCCGAAGAGGAGCCGGACGCCATCGCCGCGGGCGAGGCCATCGCCGCGACGCTGGTGGCCGGCACCACCCACGAACTCCGCCGCACCACGGCAACGTGCATGGAGGACATCAAGATCCGCAAGCGCCGCTGAACGCAGGGGCCGTGGCCCGCCACCCGGGTGCACACCTCGCCCACACCAACGGCGTAGCCAATTGCCGGACGTGCAACGGATCGCTACGCCTGGGCCGCCGTCGCCGCAGGTCACGGAACGGCACACAGCGGCGCGCCTTGCACCCCCGCCAATCCAGCCCCGCCACCAACGGCTCAGGCGATTGGCCCAGGGACAACCAGTCGGCGGCAACCTGGTCGCCACCGCCGTAGCTGACCGAACGACACAGCCGAACACCTTGCACCCCAGCCAATCCAGCCCCGCACCTACCGCGGTAGCCGCTTGACCTCCGGGCAACGAGACGGCGCCGCCTGGCGGCCATCGCCCCAGCTCACAGCCCCGGACCGGGCCGGGCCCGTTGCCCACCAGCCAACACCGGGCCTCGCCGTCACACCAATGGCTTAGCCGATTGGCCCACTGGCAACGGCTCGGGCCACCTGTGTCGCCGTCGCCGCAGGTCACCGAACAACACACAGCCGCGCACCTTGCACCCGCGCCAATCCAGCTCCGCCACCAACGGCGTAGCCGGTTGGCCCAAGGGCAACCAATCGGCGCACCTGGCCGCCATCGCCGCAGATCACAGGCCTGAAGCAGGCAAGCCTGCATTGCTCACCGGCCAACATCGACCTGGTAGTCACACCTACGGCATAGCCGATTGCTGCACGGGCAACGGATCGGCGCAGCCTGGTCTTCTGCAGCGCAGCTCATGGGCCCGGATCGGCGAGCCCGCGTTGCCCACCGGCCAATATCCGGTAACACCAACGGCGTAGCCGGTTGCCAACCGCGCAAGGTATCTGCCCACGGCGGCCCCCATCGCCCCTGGTCGATCGGGGCGCCGAGCGAAGATCGCCTTGCACCCCGGGCAATCTCCGGCTGCTACCAACACACCGACCTGGCGTGTCCACCCAAGTCGTCCCCGTGCAAGCCGCAGAGCATCGGCCCCCAGGCGCCATTTCGGTGGCGTGGTCGGTTGCGACGGGCACAGAGAAACACGGGGAATCACGAGGAATCCGCGTCGGGTTGCTATTCAGTTGTGGGTCAGGATCGCTAGGCCATCACCTCCAGTTCGTGATGGCGCGACCTTCCCACACACCTACGACAAAACCGGTTTCCCCAGGTCATCGACCACTTCGGCGCCCGGCAGGGCGGCCAGCACATCCCCAGGCACCAGCAGTTTGCTGCCCCGGATCCCGCTGCCGACCACCAGTTCCGGCGCCTTGGCCACCGCGGCATCGATCAGCAGCGGCCACGCGGACGGCAACCCGATCGGCGTGATCCCGCCGTAGGCCATCCCGCTCAGCTCGACCGCGGTGTCCATCGGCGCGAACGACGCCTTGCGCACGTCCAGCCGCTTGCGGACCACGCCGTTCACGTCGGCGCGGGTCGTCGCCAGCACCAGGCACGCGGCGTAGCGCACCTGCCCCTCGCGCTTGCCGGACACGACGACGCAGTTCGCCGACGCCTCCAGCGGCGAGCCGTACTCGGCGCAGAACGCGGCGGTGTCGGCCAGGCCGGGGTCGATCGCGGCCACCGCGATCCGGGCGGCCTGGTCGGCGGGGAGGGCGGCCAGCGCGGCGACAACCGGCTCGGCCAGCAGTTCGGGACGTTCGAGGGCGGGCATCGGCGTGAGCGAGCCCGCGATGGTCCATGCGCTCACGCCCACCCCCTCGCCAGGGCTCGGGGCCGGCGTTCGCCGGCTCGCTGTGCCCATGGTTCGCTCGTGAACTCGCTCACGCCCCGAACCTACGCGAAGAACTCCCGCAGCAGCTGCCGGACCCGGCGCCGGTCGGTGATCAGCGGCGCCTGCGAGTCGAACAACTCCAGCCTGGCGGTGGGCAGGGCGGCAGCGATCTCCTTCGCCACGTCGCCCGGGTGCAGCGGGTCCAGGGTCGCGCCGATCACCAGGACCGGGCACTCCACCCGCGCCAGCAACGCCGGATCGGGTACCGGGATGTCGTCGGCGAGCTGGGTGAACGCTGGTCCGAGCCGGCGCAGGGCGGCGACCCGTTCGTCGACGTACGTGCCGACGTGCGCGTCCTCGGGTAGCCCCTGCATCACCAACGCACGCAGCTCAGCCGCCGAACACCGGGCCACGGCGTCGGCATACGCGCCGAACGTGCCGTGCAGGCGACGTGGCTGGTCCAGGGCCGCGGGCAACAGCAGGGCGACCCGCGAGAACCGGGACGGCTGGTCGGCGAGCGAGCGCAGCAGCGAGGCCGCGCCGAGGGACACGCCGGCCGCGGCGCGGGCACCGGTCTCGTCGGCGACGCGGACGAGATCGGCCGCGATGGTCGAGTAGTGCCAGTAGTCCGGCGGCGCGTCCGGCTGGTCGCCGTGCCCGGGCAGGGTGACCACGACGCGGGTGCCGGGCAGGCCGGACGCGGGGATGCGCGCCTCGCCCTCGGTCGCGCCGAGGCCAGGAGCGATCAGCGTGACGGGGTCACCGGCGCCGAGCGTGCGCCAGGACGCGCCGCTCACCAGCGCTTGCCGCGCTGCACCTCGTTCAGCCGCGGTCGCACGTCCACGATGTAGACCAGCACGGCGACGAGGCCGGCGATCCACAGCATCGAGGTGGGCTTGTAGAAGCTGAACAACCAGACGGCCAGTGTCCCGCCGATGGTGATGCCGACCCACGCCTGCTTGGTCATCCGGTCGGCCGCGGTGTACGCCTCGGCCTTCTGCAGCAGCGCGTGCACGACCGCGAAGATGCCGACCGGGACCGCCGCCCAGTCGATGATCAACGAGATCAGGTACGCGGCATATGGCACGCACCCAGACTACGCGAAACGGCCCCGGAACCCTCATCGAGGATTCCGGGGCCGCGCTCGGTGGTGCTTACTTGCTGGTGGTCTTGGCCGCACCGCCGGTCTTGCGGGCGGTCGTCGTGGTGGTCTTCTTGGGGGCCGTGCGGTTGGCGGCCTTGCGGGACGCGCTGCGCACCTCGTGCGCCACGTCGTCGCCGGCCTCCTGCACGGCCTCGGCCACCTCGTCGGCCAGCTTCTGGGTCGCCCGGGCGGTCTTCTCGCCGGTCGAGCGGGTCCGCTGGGTCACCTTCGCGAGGACGTCCTCGGCGAGCTCACGGGCGTTGCCCGCGACACCCTCGGCACGCTCCTGCGCGCTGGCGATGGCCTTCTCGAGCTGGTCGAGGGCGGTCTTGACCTGCGGCTGCTCGCGCAGCTTGGTCAACGTGCTCTCGCCGTCGGCGGCCAGCTTGCGGTACAGCTTCAGCGCCGCGTCGGTGTACTCGTCGACCAGCTTGCGCAGCTCGGCCGGGTCCAGCTTCTCGCGCAGCGAGCCGAAGTCCTTGGGCAGGTCGTCGACCGCGCCCTTGACGGCCTCGGCGCGCTCGGTGGTGCGCTCCCGGGCGTTGTTCACGAAGTCGACGACGGCCTTGGTGGCCAGGTCGCCGGCGCCGAGCGCGGCCAGCAGCGGGGTGCGGACCTGGTCGACGGCGGTGTTGAGGGTCTGCACGGCCTGCTCGCGGGCCTTGCGGACGTCATCGGTGTTCGGCATCTGGACTCACTCCTCGGTATGGGGTCCGGCAATTGGCTGATCGTCCACATCAGACCCCTCTACTGTGGACTGTCCGACTGCGTTCTCGCGGCGGAAGGACTCGTAGACGTCGAGCAGGATCTGCTTCTGACGCTCCGAGAGCACGGTGTCGGCGCGGATCGCGTCGGACACCGGCCCGCCCGCCGGCAGGTCGAGGATTCCGGCCTGCACGTACAGCGCCTCGGCCGAGATCCGCAGACCCTTGGCGATCTGCTGCAGGATCTCCGCGCTCGGTTTGCGCAGGCCCCGCTCGATCTGGCTGAGGTACGGGTTGGAGACGCCGGCGAGCTTCGACAACTGGCGCAGCGAGATCTTCGCGGAGCTGCGCTGCTGGCGGATGTACTGACCGATGTCACGCCCGAGGTCGGCGACCTTGGCGACCTGTTCGCGGGCGATGTCCGGGATCCGGTCGTGCCCGTCGGTCTGCTTGTCCATCGCGGTCACCTCCTCGTGCACAACCGACGTTACGCGTTGGTGCTAGCTATTGCAAGCACACTGTTTGCGCAGCTCCGGTGGCTTGCATCACACCGGGTCTACGGTGCGAGGTATGAGCGCCCGACGGCGGGAACACCTGGTGCGCACCCTGCGGCGCGACGGCGCGCTGACCGACCCGCGGTGGATCACGGCGTTCCTCGACGTGCCGCGGCACGTCTTCCTGCCGCGCTGGTTCGAGCCGGAGGGCGGCAAGTGGCGGGCCGTGGACGACACGGAGCCCGGGTGGCTGGACGAGGTCTATTCCGACCGGGTGCTGGTGACGCAGCTGGACAACGACCCGGAGAGCTGGGAGCGCGCGCACCAGCTCGGCGTGGTGCCCGGCGCGCCGACGTCGTCGTCGAGCCAGCCGGGGATCATGGCGGTGATGCTGGAGGCGTTGCAGGTCCGCGACGGCGACCGCACGCTCGAGATCGGCACCGGCACCGGATACAACGCGGCCCTGCTGTGTCACCGCCTGGGCGATCCACTCGTGTCCACTGTGGACGTCGATGCGTCGATCGTCGCGGAGGCCCGGGCGAAGCTGGACCTCGCCGGTTACCGGCCGACTTGCGTCGCCGCCGATGGCGCGGATGGGCTGGCCGAACGGGCTCCGTTCGACCGGGTGCTCGCAACCTGTTCGGTGGCAAGGATTCCGCCGCCCTGGCTGGCGCAGACGACGCCCGGCGGGCTGGTGGTGACGACGCTGAACCGGCCGATCGGCGCCGGGCTGGTGCGGGTCACGGCGGGCGAGGGCGCGACCGGGACCGGGCGGGTGCTGGCGCAGGACGGGCGGTTCATGCCGTTGCGGGCGCAGCAGTGGGCGGACGAGGCGCCCGCCGATCGGACGGGCGTGCGCCGGCCCACCGCCATCTCGGCCACCGAGGCGCTGCAGGTCGGGCGCCCGTTCGAGTTCTTCGCCGGGCTGGCGTTGTCCGGGGTGCGGCCGATGACGTTGCGCGGGCACATCGTGTTGCTGCACCCGGACGGGTCGTTCGCGGTGCCGGGCGAGAGCACCGTGTTCGAGGGCGGCCCGCGCAAGCTGTGGTCGCTGGTCGAGCAGGCCTACGAGCAGTGGCTGGATCTGGACCGCCCGACCCGCGACCGCTTCGGCATCACGGTCGATGGTGACGACCAGTACCTGTGGCTGGATTCCCCGCGGGGCCCGCGCTGGCCGCTCTGAGCTCAGCCGTGCGGCGCGGGCACGACCGTGCCCATGTGCGTTGCCAGCCAGGCGGTGTAGGCCGCTTCGGACCACTGGCGCCGGTGGACGAGGTCGCCGTAGAGGCAGGGGTCGTTGAGCACCCAGATGACGTCGACCGCCCGGTCGAGTTCGCAGGCCAGCGGGCCGAGATCCGCCGCGCGACGGCAGACCATGCGCGCCCCGGCAAGCCGGTTGTCCTGCACCTGCTGCCACAGCTGGGCGGTCTCCGCGGAGTCGTCGGCGGCCTGGCGGACGGTGTCGAAGATCCGGGCGGCGCGCGCACCGATCAGCGTGCACACCTTGGCGTAGGCGGTGAAGACGCCGAGCTGGTCGGTGGCCTGCCAGACCGGCTGGAACCACGGCCGGTCGGCGACGGGGATCGGCTCGTCGTCGCCGGCGAGGGCCTGGTCGACGACCGCGCGCAGGATCGCCGACTTCGACCCGAACACCGCATGCGGGGTCGGCCGCGCGACCCCGGCGCGGGTGGCGATGCCGCTGAGCGAGGTCGCCGTGTAGCCCTGGTCCAGGAACAGCTCGCTCGCCGCGGCGACGATCGCTTGGCGGGTCTGGCGGGCGCCGGCCTCCCGCAGGGTCGATCGATACGGCCGCTTGCCCTTGACATCCGACACGACCTCATCATACTGACGTCTATTCACTAGACACTGACTATTCAAAGGCGGCCATGATGGTCAAGCCATACCTGCTCACCGCGGACGAAGGCGAAGCCGTCTGGTTCCTCGGCAACCTCGTGACCGTCAAGGTCGGTGCGGCGCAGACCCGCGGCCGGTTGACCGTCGCCGAGTTCGTCAACCCGCCGGGTTTCGCCCCGCCGCTGCACCGCCACCTGGAAGAAGACGAGGCGTTCTACATCCTCGACGGCGCCGCGGAATTCCGCTGCGACGGCAGTTCGTTCGCTGCCGGGCCGGGGGATTTCGTCCTGCTGCCCGCCGGTCTGCCGCACACGTTCCTCGTCGACCCCGACGCGCCCCTGCGCTGCCTGCAGATCACCACACCCGGCGGGTTCGAGTTGTTCGCCGCCGCCGTGGGGACACCCGCCACCGAACGCCGCCTGCCCGATCCGGCCCCGATCGATCCGGCCGCCCTCGGCCACGCGGCGGCCACCCACGCGCTGGAAATCCTGGGCCCGCCACCCCAGCGGTAACCGGGGTCAGCGGAACCAGTCAGCGACCACAGTGGACGTTTCCTGTGGCGTCGCCGTCGTGGTGTCGACGAGGTCGACGCCCATCGAAGCGGCGTTCGAGCGCAGCCACGAGTCGAACTCCAGCATCTCCGTGACCCGGTCCTCGTCGGCCCAGCCGCGCCACCGCGGCCGGGCCGCCAACCGTGCACGCAGGACCGATGGCTCGCAAACCAGGGCCAGGTAACGGATCTCGCCGAGCAGGGCCCGCTCCGGCAGGGTGTCGAACTCCGGCGGGACCACGGTGCCGCACAGCAACACCGGCGGGCCACCGGCCTGGTTCAGCATCGCCAGCATGCGCAGCCACGTGCCGCGGAAGGTGTCGCGCATCCCGTCGACCCAGAGGACGTCCTGTTCGAGCACTTGCGCGCGCCCGGCCAGCTTCGCCTGCAGCAGTCGCCCGACGGTGGACTTGCCGGTGCCGCTCGGCCCGGTCAGCACGTGCACCGGCGGGGTGCGCCACGGCTCGTGGTGCCCGCAGTCGACGCACACCCAATTGCCGTCGCGCACCACCGGCCGGGACGCCCACGCACCGCACGCGGCGCACACCATCGGGTTCACGTCAGTCGAACAGGTCCTCGAGGAAGCCGCGGCGCTTGCGCTTGTGCCCGTACGGCCGCGGCGAGTCCTGGTAGTGCCCGCCGTAGGGCTTCGGCGAGTCCGGGTAGCGCCGGTGGTGCTCCGCGCGGAACGGCGGCGGCGAGTCCGGGCGGCTGCCGTGCACGGCGTACGGCTCGGGCTGGTACGCCGGCGGCGCGGCCGAGTAGTGCTGCTGCTCGGCCGCGGCGATCTGCTCGAGCTCACCGCGGTCGAGGAAGATCCCGCGGCAGCCCTCGCACTGCTCGACGTGCACACCGAGCCGGTCGACGGTTCGCATCTGGTTCTGACACTTCGGACAAATCACGTAATCAGGTTACTGGCCGTCATGCCGCCACGCCCGGGTGTGCGCGGACCCCACAGGAAACCCTCAGGATGTGGCCATTCACGACATGGTCGCCTGGTTCGTCGGTTCCTACCGTCGAAAGGCATGACGAACCCCCTCGACGGCCGCACAGCGCTGGTCACCGGCGGCGCGGGCGGCATCGGCACGGCCGTGGCGCGGGCGCTGGCGGACGCGGGCGCCAAGGTGCACGTGGTCGACCTCGACCTCGACGCGGCCCGTGCGGTCGCCGACGACATCGGCGGCTGGGCCCACCACGCCGACCTCACCGACCCCGCCGCCATCGACCGGCTGCCGGCCGAGGTCGACATCCTGGTCAACAACGCGGGACTGCAGCACGTCGCCCCGCTGGCCGAGTTCCCGCCGGAGATGTTCCAGCGGCTGCACCAGGTGATGGTGACCGCACCGTTCCTGTTGATCCGCCGCACGCTGCCGCACATGTACGCGCGCGGCTGGGGCCGGATCGTCAACCTCTCCAGCGTGCACGGCCTGCGGGCGAGCGCGTTCAAGGCCGGCTACGTCTCGGCGAAGCACGCGCTGGAAGGACTGTCCAAAGTGGCCGCCGTCGAGGGCGCGGCGCATGGCGTCACCAGCAACTGCGTGAGCCCCGGCTATGTGCGGACTCCCTTGGTGGACAAGCAGATCGCCGACCAGGCCGCGTCGCACGGCATCGGCGAGGACGAGGTCGTCGAGCAGGTCATGCTCGCGCGCACCCCGATCAAGCGGCTGATCGATCCCGCCGACGTGGCCGACGCCGTGTGCTGGCTCGCCGGTCCGCACGCCGGGAACGTCACCGGCACCACCCTGACCCTGGACGGCGGCTGGACCGCCAACTGATCGCCCCCGCAACCCCCTCCCACCCAACGAAGTGCGGTGATCCCTTTGTCCGGCAACCCAACCGTGGTTCCCACCCGGTCGTTCGTCAAGATCGTCGGCGCCAGCCTGGTCGGCACCACCATCGAGTGGTACGACTTCTTCCTCTACACCTCGGCGTCCGCGATCGTGTTCAACAAGGTGTTCTTCCCCTCCAGCGACCCGCTGACCGGGACGTTGTTGGCACTGCTCACCTACGCGATCGGGTTCGTCGCCCGGCCGATCGGCGGGCTGGTGTTCGGCCACTTCGGCGACAAGGTCGGCCGCAAGAAGCTGCTCATCGTGAGCCTGCTGATGATGGGTGGCTCGTCGTTCCTGATGGGCCTGCTGCCCACCTACGCGGCGGTCGGCGCGCTGGCGCCGATCCTGCTCACCGTGTTGCGCATCGTCCAGGGCTTCGCGCTCGGCGGCGAGTGGGGCGGCGCGGTGCTGATCGTGTCCGAGCACGGTGATGCCGGCAAGCGCGGGTTCTGGGCGTCGTGGCCGCAGTGCGGCGCGCCGGGCGGCAACCTGCTGGCCACGGCCGTGCTGGCGATCCTCGCCGCGGTGCAGAGCGACGCCGCGTTCCTGTCGTGGGGCTGGCGCGTGTCGTTCCTGCTCTCCGCCGTGCTGGTCGCGATCGGGCTGTGGGTGCGGCTGTCGATCACCGAGTCGCCGGTGTTCCTTGCGGCGCAAGCGAAGGCGGAGCCCGAGCTGAAGCTGCCGATCGTCCAGGTGCTGCGCAACCACTGGCGCGAGGTGCTGATCGCGATGGGCGCACGCATGGCCGAGAACGTCTCCTACTACATCATCACCGCGTTCATCCTGGTCTACCTGGTCTCCGGGCTGGGCCTGCCGAAGTCGTGGGGCCTCAACGCGGTGCTGATCGGTTCGGCGATCCACTTCGTGACCATCCCGCTGTGGGGCGCGTTGTCGGATCGGGTCGGCCGACGCGCGGTCTACCTGTTCGGCGCGGTCGCGATGGCGGTGTGGTCCTTCGTGTTCTTCACGATGCTGGACACCAAGTCGTTCGGCACGATCGTCCTCGCGACCACGATCGGCCTGGTGCTGCACGGCGCGATGTACGGGCCGCAGGCGGCGTTCTTCGCCGAACTCTTCGACACCAGGGTGCGGTACTCCGGTGCCTCGATCGGCGCACAGCTGGCGTCCATCGCGGCCGGTGGCGTCGCCCCGCTGATCGCGACCGCCCTGTTCAAGGGCCTGCACTCGACGGTGCCGGTCTCGCTGTACGTGGTCGGGATGTGCGTGCTCACGGTGGTCGCGGTCGGCCTGGCCCGTGAGACCCGCGGCGCCCAGCTCACCGACCCGGTCCCCACGGCGCCGGAGGAGACCAAGGCGGACGCGGTCATCGCGTAGCGCTGTTGCCGCGAATGGGTGTCAGGATGGCCGGTATGCACGAACCGGCCGCCGAGATGGAGTTGCGCGTCCGGCACACGCTGGCCGAGCACCGCAGGCGGGAAGCCGAGCTCACCGCCTTGTTCGACATCGCGAGCGACCTTGCGAAGCTGCGCGATCCCGACGCGGTGCTCCGGCTCATCGTGCACCGGGCGCGCACCCTGCTCGGCGCGGACGTGTCGTACCTGAGCCTCAACGAGCCGTCGGTGAACCGCACGACCATGCGGGTCACCGACGGCTCCGCGTCGGCGCTGTTCCAGCAGGTCGTGCTGGGCATGGGGGAAGGGCTCGGCGGGCTGGTGGCGCAGACCGCCCGGCCGTACGCGACCGAGGACTACTTCGCCGACGACCGGTTCGAGCACACCAAACCGATCGACGACGCGGTGCTCGACGAGGGCCTGGTCGCAATCCTGGGCGTGCCGCTGGCGCTGGGCGACCGGGTGATCGGCGTGCTGTACGCGTCGGACCGTTCGACGCGGGTGTTCACCGCGGACGAGGTCGCGCTGCTGCGCTCGCTCGCCGACCACGCGGCGATCGCCATCGACAACGCCGATCGCATCGCCGCGCTGAACGAGGCCAACAAGACGATCAGCGCGCAGACCGACGCGTTGCGCCGGGCCGAGGACGCGCACGACCGGCTGATGGACCTGGTGCTGCGCGGCGAGGACGCCCAGGAAGTCGTCGCCGCCCTCGGCCAGGTGCTCGAGGGCGGGGTCACCCTGCACGACGCCGACGGCGTGGAGCTGGCGCGGTTCGGCGCGGGCTCACCGCCGCCGTCGACGGCCTCGCTCACCGGCGGCCGCTCGGTGTCCACACCGGACGGTTGGGTGTGCGGCGTGCAGGCCGGCCGCGAGCTGCTCGGCAGCCTGTCGCTGACCGGCCGGCCCGATCTCGCCGGGGCGGACCGGCGGTTGTTCGAGCGGGCCGCGGTGGTGGCCGCGCTGTTGTTGTTGCTGCACCGGTCGGTCGCACAGGCCGAGGACGAGGTGCGCGGGGAGCTGCTGACCGACCTGCTGGCCGACCCCGAACGCAACCCGTCGGCGCTGCTGGCCCGGGCCCGGCGCATCGGCGTGGACCTGTCGGCGCCGCACGCGGTGCTGGTCCTGCACGCCGAGGGCGTGTCCCGGCGGCGGCTGGCCATGACGGCGTCGCGCTATGCGTCGCTGGTCGGCGTGCACGCGGAGCAGGTCGTGGTGCTGGCGCCGGAGCGGGACCCGGGTGAGCTGGCGGCACGGGTGGCCCGCGAACTGACCGCGTTGGTCGAGGTTCCGGTGACCGTCGGCGGAGCGGGCCCGGCGACCGGGCCGGTGGCGCTGGCGGCCGCGCACGCCGAGGCTGTGCGGTGCGTGCACTCGCTGCTCACCCTGGGCCGCGCCGGGGACGGTGGAACCGTTGCCGCGCTTGGCTTCGTGGGCCTGTTGCTCGGCGAGCGCGCCGACCCGGAGCAGTACATCCGCTCGGTGCTCGGGCCGGTGCTCGACTACGACGCGCGCCGGGGGACCGAACTGGTGCACACGTTGCGCTGCTACTTCGACGCGGGCACGAACCTGACCCGGGCCAAGCAGGCGCTGCACGTGCACGTGAACACCGTCGTCCAGCGGCTGGAGCGGGTCACCGCGCTGCTCGGCGACGGCTGGCAGGAGCCGGACCGGGCGCTGGAGGTGCAGCTCGCGTTGCGGCTGCACCTCCTACGCGCCGGTTGACCTTTGGTTAACTCAGTCAACCAACGAACAGCTGGTTGATTGGGTCAACTTGTCCACTGCCGTGATGGTCGACGACGGCGGCGGCTGGGTTCCGCCGAGCCACCCGGTGAGCGCCGAGAACGCGCTGCGGAAGCAAGGCGCCAACGGTCGCAACCGGTCGGGGTAGGCGTCGACGAGGCCGTCCACGTGGTTGCCGCCCGCGAACCGGTAGTAGCGGTGCAGCGCGCCCCGGCCCGCGTCGGTGATCATCCGGTCGTAGACGTCGGAGTCCTGGGCGATCGGCAGCAGGCTGTCCAGGGTCCCGTGGATGGTGATCAACGGCTTGTCGATCCGCCCGGTCAGCGAAACCTTCCCGACCGCCCGGTGCACGGCGGCCGGACGCGACGCGTAGTCGTAGTCCGCCTCGCTCCCCGTGTAACCCGGGTCGAACTCGGCGCGGTAGATCTGTTGGGTGAGCGTCCAGTACACCTGGTTGTGGAAGGGCCACAGGAACTCCGAGCCCGGCGCGAACCCGTCGTCGAGCAACGCCTGGTGCGCGTTCTCGTCGCCCGCCGCGTAGGCCGGGTAGTTCTTGATCGCCGGCGGCAGGAACGTCATCAGGTTCGGGCCCTGCTCGGTGAAGAGCGTGCCCTCCCAGTCGACGCCGCCGTCGTAGAGCCACGGCACGTTCTCCAGCTGCCAGCGCACGAGGTAACCGCCGTTGGAGAGCCCGGCCGCGATGGTGCGCGACGGCAGCCGGCCATACCGTTGCCACACAACGGCTTTCGCCGCGAGGGTGAGCTGGGTGACCCGCAGGTTCCATTCGGCCACCGAGTCGCCCGGCGCGCTGCCGTCGTCGTAGAACTTGGTGCCGACGTTGCCCTTGTCGGTGGCGGCGAAGGCGAAACCGTCGGCAAGGACCTGGTCGCCGATCGCCCGGTCGTTGGCGTACTGCGCCCGGTTGCCCGGCGAGCCGGTCACCACGAGGCCGCCGTTCCAGTGGTCGGGCATGCGGATCACGAACTGGGCGTCGTGCGCCCAGCCGTGGTTGTTGTTGGTGGTCGACGTGTCCGGGAAGTAGCCGTCGACCTGGACGCCGGGCACGCCGCTGGGCACCGGCAGGCCGGCCGAGGTCAACCCGGTCCAGTCCGCCTGCACGGTGTGGCCGCCTGCCACGGTTCCGGTCGTGGTGAGGTCGTCGAGGCAGGCGTGCTCGGCGCGTTGCGCCCCGGGCACGGTCAGCCGGTCAATGTGTCCACAGTGGACTTGGCCCGATGCGCTCGCGGTGACCGGCAGGGCCAGCGCGAGGGTGGCGGCCAGCACCACGGGAGTCAGCCGTCTCATTGTCCGGACGGTAGGCAACGAACTCGCGCGCCGGTATGCGCCCCGAGCACACAATCCGCACCCCGGGTGTGGTGGCGGGCACTGTGGTTCAAACCTGTCTTGCGACCTACTTTCGAGTGATCGCCAGTCACAAACCGAGAGGAGGCGAAGGCTCATGCGTGCGTTTCTCGTCGGGGTGCTGATGCTCTCCGGCCTTCTCGTGTCGGTGCCCACCGCGTCGGCGGCCGGGGTCACCGAGGTCACCGGGTTCGGCAGCAATCCCGGGGCGCTGCAGATGTTCGAGTACAAACCCGACGGCATGACCGCGGGCCGTCCGATGGTGGTCGTGCTGCACGGGTGCACGCAGGACAAGGCCTACGCGACCAACGCCGGGTGGATCGAACTGGCCGACAAGTGGAAGTTCGGCGTCGTGATCGCCCAGCAGCCGTCGGCGAACAACGTCCAGTCCTGCTTCAACTGGTTCCAGTCCGGGGACATCACCCGCGGCCAGGGCGAGGCGTCGTCCATCGCGCAGATGGTCGCCCGCGGCCTGAGCGACACCGGCGCGAGCAGCTCACGCGTGTACGTGACGGGCCTGTCCGCGGGCGGCGCGATGACGTCGGTGATGCTCGCGACCTACCCGGAACTGTTCGCGGGCGGCGGGATCGTCGCCGGGCTGCCCTACGGGTGCGCCACGTCGATGATCGACGCGTACTCGTGCATGATGCCGGGCAAGAACAAGACGCCCGCGCAGTGGGGCGATGCGGTGCGCGCCGCGTCGGGCGGCTACGCCGGACCGTGGCCGACGGTCAGCATCTGGCAGGGCAGCGCCGACTACACGGTCGCCACGATGAACCTGACCGAGCTCGCCGACCAGTGGACCAATGTGCACGGCGTGGCGAGTACGCCGTCCGCGACGGACACGGTCGGCGGTTACCCGCACGCGGTCTACAACGACGCGTCCGGGCGCACGGTCGTGCAGACGTACTCGATCACGGGCATGGGTCACGGGCAGCCCGTCGACCCGGGCACCGGCAACGGCCAGTGCGGTCACGCGACCGCGTACGTGCTGGACGTGAACGTGTGCGCGGCCTGGCAGCTCGGCCTGACCTGGCAGCTGAACCAGTAGCGCGAATGCGCGGGCCGGTGCGCCACCCCCGAAGTGGCACACCGGCCCGCGTCCCCCGGCTCGCGCGCGATCACTCGCTGCGCAAGGCCTCCAACCGCGCCGCGCTGCGCAACGACGGCAGCGTCAACCCGGTGACCGCGATGATGAGCAGGGCGGCCGCGCCCGACAGGAAGCCCACCGCGCCCCAGTCGATCGTGAACGGCTCGCGGACCAACGGGAACACCAGTGCGGACAACCCGAGCCCGGCGACCACGGCGACCAGGACACCGGCGGCCACCGGGATCGCGGTCTGGATCAGGATCGACTTGGCCAGCGTCCTGATCGGCACGCCCGTCGCGGACAGGGCGGCGATCGCCCGGCGCCGTTCGCGCATCTGCTCGAGCGCCACGACCAGCAGGCACACCCCGGCCAGCAGCAGCGTGAAGAGCGAACCGCCGAGCAAACCGTTGCGCACCACCAGGAACGACGCTTGGTCGTCGCTGAGCCGGTCCCGGCTGACCCTGGACACCGACACCTTCCACTGCAGCGGCGCGAGCGCGTTGCGCACCCGGTCCTGCACGTCGGGCGAAGCGGGGTCCACCTGCGCCGTGACGGTCGAATAGAGCATCGGCCGCTTGGCGGGCATCGCCCCCGGTGTGACCACCAGGCTCACGTACGAATCACTCGTCGGGTCGTTCGGGTCGACGGGCAGCCGGGGAGCGGGCCGGACGTTCGCCGGAACGTGCCACGGCACGTCCTCGTGGTCCGCGCCGGTCACGGTTCCGTCCACCGGCTGGGCGACCTGGCCGCTGTACTCGGGTGCCCCGCCGGTCGGCGTGAACGCGTCGCCGTCCTTGCAGCTGTGCACCGCGAGGACCCGGTGGATGTCGGCGCAGTCGACCAGCAGCACCGAGTAGTAGCTGTCCTGCGGCCCCTGCACCCCGAACATCTGCGTGATCGCCACGTCCCGGACCCCGGAGACGCCGCGGGTCAGCTGCACCGCCTGCTCGGCGACACCCTCGTCGGGGTTGATCCGCAGCAGGTCCGGGACGCTCGCCCCCAGCGACGCGCCCTCGGGCAGGGCGAAGCTCTTCGCCTCCGCGGCCAGCACCCCTTGGATGGCAATGGCCCCCGCGAGCACCACGGACAGCCCCGCCACGACCCGCGTCGCGGTGCCGGTGTCCAGCTGGAGCCTGCGCACCGCGAGCTGCGTCGACGGCGACCCGCCGCGGAAGCCGCGCAGCCCCCGGTCCAGCAACCACGGCAACAGCAGCGGGATGCCCAGCAACAGCAGCACCGCGCCGGCCGCGAGCCCCCACGGCGACGAGTCGCCGACCATGAGGATCAGCGCGACCCCGGCCGCGGGTGGCAGGATCCGCCACCACAGCCGCCGCTTGATCTTGGGCGCCCGGCGCACCACCCCGAGCGGTTCGATCACGGTGCGGCGCAACGACACCAGCGACGTCCCGACCGCGAGCGCCGGTACCGCGAGGATCACCAGCAGCACCGCGAGCCACGGCGGCGACACGTCCTCGGTGTAGAAGCCGAGGTCGATCATGCGCAGGTGTTCGATCGTCGCGCGGAACAGCAGGAACAACCCGATCCCCAGGACGAGCCCGGTGCCGGAGCCCGCCAGTGACTCCGCGGCCGCGATCCGGTTGACCTGCCTGCGGTCGGCGCCCACCAGCCGCAGCGCCGCGAGCCTGCGGTCCCGTTCGGCACCCGCGATCCGCGAGCTCACCGCGACGAGCACCAGCACCGGGAACAGCAGCACGACCACGCCGACGGTGATCATGGTCAGCAACCGCGGGTCGGACGCCTCGACGGTGGTCCGGAAGCCGAACTTGTAGACCTCCTCGGCCATCGAGCCGTCCTCGGGATCCGCCGACGGCAGGTTCGCCCCGGCGTAGAGGACGAACTCCCCGGGGTCGACGACCCCGGACTTGTCGATCACCCCGACCACTCGGCCGGGCACCCGCGGCGCGAACAACGCACCGTCCGGGCCGGCGAGCAGGTCGGCCAACGCCGGCGACACCATCACCTCGCCCACCGCGGGCAGCCGGTCCACGCCCGGCGGCTTGGGCGAGTTGGGACCCGTGCCCTGCAGGTACAGCTCCTGGATGCGGTCGCTGCGCAGGTAGGTGCTGGTCATCACCACCTTGGTCGGCGCTACCCCGGCCACCTTCTCCCCGGAGGGGTACATGCCGGTCTGCCTGCTGTCGCGGGCGTGCAGCATGTTCGGCGCGGCCACCGCGACCAGCAGCACGAACACCGCGAGGCCGATGCCGACCGTGCTCATCAACAGCCGCGCGATGCCGGTCTTCGTGGACCTGCTGCCGCCGACCGACAGCCGCAGGCCCATGGCCAGGTCGCGCAGCCACCCGTTCACGCCGGCTCCAGCTGGCGGGTGCGCCCGTCGCGGACGACGACCTCGCGGTCGGAGTACGCGGCCACCCGCGCCTCGTGCGTGACCAGCACGACCCCGGCGCCGGTCTCCTTGGCCGCGTCGACGAGCAGCCGCATCACCAGCTCACCGTTGAGCGAGTCCAGCGCGCCGGTCGGTTCGTCGGCGAACACCACGGACGGACTGGTCACCAGCGCCCGGGCGACGGCGACCCGCTGCCCCTGGCCGCCGGAGACTTCACCGGGCCGCTTGTCGGCGACGTCGGCGACCTCGAGGCGCTCCAGCCACCGCGTGGCCTGCCGTTCGGCCTCCTTGCGGGCCGTGCGGCCGAGGCGCAGCGGCAGCGCGACGTTCTCCAGGCAGGTCAGCTCGGGCACGAGCTGACCGAACTGGAACACGAAGCCGAACTCGGTGCGGCGCAACGCACTGCGCTCCCCGTCGGCCATCTTCGCCAGGTCCTTGTCCTTGTAGGCGATGCTGCCCGCGTCCGGCGTGATGATCCCCGCCATGCAGTGCAACAGGGTCGACTTGCCGGAGCCCGACGGCCCCATCACGGCAACAACCTCACCCGACACGACGTCGAGGCTCGCGTCCTCGAGCGCGTGCGTCAGCCCGAACGACTTGCGCAGGCCCTGCCCGCGCAACACGACGTCCCCCATGATCCCCGTCCCCATCTATGAAACCTGCTTCCTCAATTCGTCCAGGCGCGCCGTGGTGACCTCGAGCCAGCGCAAGTCCGCTTCGAGGTGGAACAACGCGTGATCGCAGATCAGCTGGTCAGCCAGGTCGCCGTTGCGCTTGCGCGTGGTCAGCTCGCGCATGGTCTTCAGGTGCGCGGCGCGCTGGCTGTCCAGCACGTCCGCGGCGCTGCGCCCGGACAACAGGGCGAGCACGACCTTCGTGTACAGCGTGTTCTGCAGGTAGAGCTCGGGCTTCTCGGGCGTCATCAGCCAGGAATCGACGTCGGTGACCCCGGCGTCGGTGATGGCGTAGCGCTTGCGCTCGGGTCCGCCGCCCGGCTCGATCCCGCGCTCCTCGACCAGGCCGTTCTTCAACAGCCGGGCCAGCGTCGAGTAGACCTGCCCGTAGTGCAGCGGCCGGTCGTGCCCGAACCGCTCGTCGTAGGCGCGCTTTAAGTCGTAGCCATGGCGTGGACCGCTTTCCAACAGCCCGAGCAACGCGTGCGGGATCGACATGGGCGAGACAGTACATCGTGTGTATACGCGCCGTCTATACACCTAGTGAATACGTGGTCAAAGTGACCACCTAAACGGTCAAGGTGGTTAGCAGGCGACGCGACAACCAGCGTAGTGCCTACAGTGGTGTGGTGACTGGTCTGGCCGCCGGCGACCACGATGTGACGCTGGTACTCGACTTCCTCAACACCCTCGACATCGAAAACCGCTCCGATGTGCTGGACGACGAGCTCACCTGGCACGCGTGGCTCGCCGACCGCGGACTGGCCGCGGGCAGCGGCCGGGCCCACGCCAGATCGGCGCGAGACTCGTTGCGAGCACTCGTCGGAGACCCCGGATCGGGGCAGATCGCCGTGCCGAGAGTCAGCCTGCAGGTCGAATTCCAGACCGGGCAGCCTCGGTTGCACGCGCAGGACGCGGTCGGCGCGGTGCTCGCCGCGGCGAGCCGGGTCGCCGTGCTCGGCGAGTGGGAACGGATCAAGATCTGCCCGGCCGACGACTGCCGGTGGGCGTTCTTCGACCGCTCCCGCAACCGGTCCCGGACGTGGTGCTCGATGCAGGTGTGCGGCAACCGCGAGAAGGCCCGCGTCTGGCGCGAGCGGACCAAGGCGACCGCACCGCGCTAGCAACGTCGATCGCTTGCCACCGGCCGGCCGGTCGTGGTGCAGGCGCCTCAGCGCCGGAGCCGCGGCCGGCCCCCGAAGGCCGGTGGCCGTGCGCACCAGCGCACATCGGGCACTGCCCTAACCGAGCAGCTGGCCGACCGTGTAGATCACGAGCCCGGCCAGCGCACCGACCACGGTGCCGTTGATGCGGATGAACTGCAGGTCCCGGCCGACCTGCAGCTCGACCTTGCGCGCGGTCTCCTCGCCGTCCCAGCGCTCGACGGTGTCGGTGATCAACGTGGTGATCTCCGACCGGTAGTTGCGCACGACATAGCCCGCTGCGCCCTCGACCCAACCGTCGACCTTGGTGCGCAGCCCGTCGTCGTCGACCAGCCGGTCGCCCAGGGTGTGCAGGCCGTCGCGCACCCGGGTGCGCAGCTCGCTCGACGGGTCCTCGGCCGCGGCGAGCAGCATCTTCTTGGCCGTCGACCAGGCGCTGCCGATGACGTTCTGCACCTCGGGGTGTTCGAGCACCTGGTGCTTGACCTGCTCGGCGCGCGCCATGATCTCCGGGTCGGTCTGCATGTCCTCGGCGAACTGGACGAGGAACTTGTCCAGCGCGAGCCGCATCGGGTGGTTGACGTCGGTCTTGACCAGCCACGCGAACGAGACGAGCTCGCCGTAGACCTTGTCCGCGACCATCTCGTCCACGAACTTCGGCGACCAGCTCGGCGCCCGGTCCGAGACGACCCGCAGCATCGTGGAGTGGTTGTCCTTGACCCAGTCGTAGGCCTTGTCCGCGAGCAGGTCGACGAGCTTGTGGTGCGACCCGTCGGCGAACACGCGGGCGAGCAGCTTGCCCAGCGGTGGGCCCCACGGGACGTCCATGAGCTTCTTGACCACGGCCTGCTCGACGACGGCCTGCACGTCCTCGTCCTTGAGCACGGTGACCGCGCCCTGCAGGACCGTGACGAGCTCGCCGGTGACCCGGTCGGCGTTGCCCGGCCCGGCCAGCCACTCACCGAGCCGCTTGGAGATGCCCACCCGGTTGAGCCGGTCGCGCACGACGTTCTCCGCGAGGAAGTTCGTGCCGACGAAGTCGCCGAGGCTCTTGCCCAGCACGTCCTTGCGGGTCGGGATGATCGCGGTGTGCGGGATCGGGATCCCCAAGGGGTGGCGGAACAACGCGGTCACCGCGAACCAGTCGGCGAGCGCGCCGACCATGCCCGCCTCGGCGGCCGCGCGCACGTAGCCGACCCACGCGGGACCGCCGGTCAGGGTCGTCACCACGAAGATCACCGTCGCGGCGAGCAGGAAGCCGAGGGCGATCGACTTCATCCTGCGCAGGCCGCGCCGCTTCTCTTCTTCACCGGGCCCTGGTGCGGGCGTCAGTTGCTCCACGCCCCCATTGTCCGTGAGGATGCTTTCTCGTGCCGCGACCCGTGCTCGTTCCCCGACTGCAACCCTTCACCTCGACGATCTTCGCCGAGATGACCGCGCTCGCCGTGCAGACCGGCGCGGTCAACCTCGGCCAGGGCTTCCCGGACTTCGACGGTCCCGCGACCCTGCTGGAGACCGCCCGCACGGCCATCGCGAACGGGGTCAACCAGTACCCGCCCGGCCCCGGCGTGCCGGAGCTGCGTGCGGCCATCGCCGAGCAGCGGACCAGGTACGGGACGTCGTTCGACCCGGACACCGAGGTGCTGGTGACCGTCGGCGCGACCGAGGCCATCGCGTCCTGCCTGCTCGCGTTGGTCGAGCAGGGCGACGAAGTGGTGCTCATCGAGCCGTACTACGACTCGTACGCGGCGGCCGTCGCCATGTCCGGCGCGACCCGGCGGGTGGTCTCACTGGTCGCCGACCCGGACACCGGGCGGTTCCGGCTGGACGTGGACGCCCTGCGTGCCGCCATCGGCCCGCGCACCAAGGCCGTGTTGATCAACTCCCCGCACAACCCGACGGGCACGGTGTTCACCCGCGCCGAGGTGGCCGCGATCGCGTCCCTGTGCATCGAGCACGACCTCGTCGCGATCACCGACGAGGTGTACGAGCACCTGACCTACGACGGGACCGAACACATCCCGCTGGGCTCGTTGCCCGGCATGGCGGAGCGGACGCTGACCATCTCGTCGGCGGGGAAGATGTTCAACTGCACGGGCTGGAAGATCGGCTGGGTCTGCGGTCCCGCCGACCTGGTGGCCGCGGTGCGTGCGGTGAAGCAGTTCCTCACCTTCGTCGGCGGCGCCCCGTTCCAGCCGGCCGTGGCGGCGGCGTTGCGGACCGAACAGCAGTGGGTCGCGGATTTGCGGAAGTCCCTGGAGACCAAGCGGGACCGGCTCGTCGCCGGCCTGACCGAGGCGGGTTTCGGCGTGCACCCGAGCCAGGGCACGTACTTCGTGTGTGCCGACGTCCGGCCGCTGGGCTTCGCGGATGGCCTGGAGCTGTGCCGCGCGTTGCCCGCACGCATCGGCGTCGCGGCCGTGCCCGTCCAGGTCTTCACCGACAACCCGGCGCAGTGGACCCACATCGTCCGCTTCGCCTTCTGCAAACGCGACGAAGTCCTCGACGAAGCCCTCCGCCGCCTCCACCAACTCGCCTGACCCACCCTGAACGGGAATCAGCCGGCGCCTACGCAGGTGAAGCCGAGGTGGCCGTGGCGGGACTGGGCGGCGGCCAGGGCTTCGGCCGGGGAGTGGCCGGCGTGGAGTTCGGCGTGCAGGGCGGTCATGAGGTCGGCGGCCTGGGCGTCGGGGACAGGCATCGTGCTGGCGATCAGGACCGCCGTGCCGCGACGGAAGACCACCGACGCCAGGCCGATCGGCGGTCCCGACGGGCCACCCACGGATCGGCCGACGTCGCAGGCCGACAGGACCAGCACCCGGGGCGAGCGGGTCAGGCGGTCCAGGTCGTAGCCGTAGAGGGGACCGTCGGCCAGCAGCAGGTTGGAGAACATCGGGGCGTCCGAGCGGAACGTGCCGTGGGCGGCCACGTGGGCGATGGCTGCGCCGTTGACCGCGGCCAGCGTCTCGTCGACGGTGGCCGTGGGCAGCGCTCGGCCGCCGAACCGGGCGGACAGGTCCTGGACCTCCTGCTCGGCGTGCCGCAGGCCCGGGCCGGCGATCCAGACCGGTGGGCCCTCGGCAGGTGGCGCCGTGCTTGCGCCCAGCCACGCGGTGGCCGACGGGACGATGCTGAGCGGACGTCCCGTGCAGCTCGGCAAGGCAGGCCAAGGGACCTTGCGCAGCAGTCCACAAGGGACGATCACCAGCGGACGGTCGCCAATGAGGCGGCGGAGTGGGGCGAACAGCAGGCGATCCAGCGCGTTGGCGGAGCGGGCGCACGCCTCGGCGGCTCGGCCCGTCTGCAAGGTGACCGAGGTGGCGAAGCGGAGACGTTCCGTCTCGTCGTGGATCGCGCCGACCGAGCCGAGGCGTCGCAATCGGACGGTGCCGTCGACCACCGTCGTCGCCCACACGACTCCGTCCTGTTCGACGAAGCTGATCAGGGCCCGCGGTCCCAGCCGCTCCCGCAGTCCGGCCAACGTTGTTGTTGCGGCACTGGTTGTTGTTGCCGCGCTGGGGGTTCCGGACGCGGCCATGGCGCGACGACGGATGCCTTGCTCGACTTCCGCGGTGCGCGACAGATCGTCGCGCACCGTGCGCAGGTGGGCCAGCTCGGCGACCAGCGACGGGTCGTCGGGCGGACGGACGGGCCCGACCCGCCACGTCAGCGCCCGGTAGCGGTCGGTCCACGCCAGGACCTGCCGGGGCCGGCCCGAGGCGAGCGCGGCCCGAAGCCCGGCGCGGGCCAGGGCACCGCCCAGCGCCGCCACGCCGGCCTGGAGTTCCAGTGACCCCATCAGGCCGATCTGTTCGTCGACCACCCGCAGTCCGGCTCGGCACGCCGCGTAGACACCGCGGCGATCCGCGGCGAGGCGTGCCTTGGCCAACCAGCCCACGGCACGCAAAGCGGCGGTCGGGCCGAAGCGTTCCGCCGCCACCGAAGCGAGCAGTTTCGGTGCGTGCTCGGCCGCGGCCAGGAGCAACTCGGCCGCTTCGACCCGCCAGCCCGACTGCTTGCACTGCGCGGCAACGGTTTGCGCTTCGGAGACCAAGTCGGCGCAAGGCGCGAGGATGAAGCGTGCGCGTAGTTCCATCGCCCGCGCCACCGCGGTCCACGCGTCTCGGCCCTGGCGATCGAACATCTGCGCCGCATCGGTCGCGGCGGCGATCGCCGTCTGCGGCGAACCAGCCACCAGCGCGCACCGGGCGAGGCTCAGCGTCGCTTCGGCGAACGTCGTGCCGCGGCCCGCGTCGCCGAGCAGCCGCGCCGCCCGCTGCAGGACCGCGGCCGCCTCCTTGACCAAGCCGCCCGCCAGAAGGGCACCGGCGCGGTCCACCAGGGTTTCGCCGCGTTGGTCGCTGCGCATGCCCGCACGCTCGGCCTCGTCGTAGCGGCGCAATGCCAGCGGCAGGTCCCCGGCCCGGAATGCGACGAACCCGCGGTTGTGCACACAGGACGCGGCCCGCTCGGTTGCCCCGATCGACGCGTAGAGCCGTTGTGCCGCAACGAAATCCGCATCCGCTTCGGCCAGGCGGAAAGCATCGTAGGAACGGCAGATACCCCGCGAGCACAACGCGTTGGCGAGCCACCGCGGATCGCTGAGCGCACCGACCGCGGACGACAGCAAGGGCTCGGCCGTCGCGTAATCACCGGCCGCGCAAGCCGCGAGGCCACGCAGGCACCGCACCCGGGGGTTGTCCGCCAGCTGGTCCAACAGGGCGAAGCAGCCGTCCAGGTCGCCGGTGTCGAAGTGCACCCACGCCATGGTCAGCCGGAGTTCGGACAGGTCCAGTCGCGCCGCGACCGCCAACCGCAACGCGGTGCGCAGGGCCGCGTTGGCCGCGGACGAGTCACCCAGTTCGATGCGTGCCTGGGCGAGGTCGTGCAACGCGTCGACGCGGGCCGCCACCGAGAGCTCGCCGGACAACGCCGTCAACGCGGTCCGCAGCGTGGCCCGCGGGTCGTCGAGGACGCTGGTCATGCCACGAACCACCGCGTCGCGACGGTCGGCGTGCCGGGGCAGCGAACCACGAGCCGCAGCGGTCCGGTCGGCAGGCCGACGGCCTCGAAGCGGCCGACCTCGTCCACCCCGGCGGTGAGCCGCCCGGACGGCCAGCACACGTCGATGCGCGCGTCGCCGGCAACCGGGGTGAGGATGCCGTGCACGCCGGTGACCTCGCGTTCCCGGTGCAGTTCGAGGTCCACGGCCCGCATGCCATCGCCGAAGGACAGCACACGCGAGGGCCCGCGCACACCGACCGGGTCGTCGAGGCGTTCCAGCCAGGTCCAGTCGATCGCGCCGGGCACCAGCGCCCCAGCCGCCTTGGCCGACTCGATCACGTTGTCCGGCACCGGATCGTGCCGGGTGTAGGTGGCCAGCACCATCGCCAGCAGCTCGTCGTCGCCGGTCATCCCGCCGCCTCCTGGGTCAGGCCCGCGGCGACGACGCGCCGGCGCAGGGTGGCCAGGCAGCGGTGCTTCTCCGGCCCGACGCTGCCGGGCGCGAGGCCGATCGCCCCGCCGAGGTCCGCATAGGACAGCTCCGGGTTGTGGGCGACCAGCCGCAGCAGCAACCGGCACTTGCGCGGCAGCGAGTTGACCGCGCGCCACAGGATCTCGTCCCGGACCCCGCGCATCACGTCGTGCTCGGCGCTGTCGACGGGTTCGGCCAGCACCGCGATGTCCGGTCGCGACACCTTGGACCGGATCAAGGACAGCGACTGCCTGCGCGCGGTGGTCACCAGCCAGGCGTGGAGCTTTTCCGGCCGCTCCAAGGCAGGCAGGTGTTCGGCCAGTCGCAGCCACGTCAGCTGGCACACGTCGGACGCGTCCGCCGCGCTCAGCCGGTGGTCGCGGGCCACCGCCCAGATGAGCCACGCGTAACGGTCGACCAACTCGTGCCACGCCGCCTGGTCGCCGGCTCTGGCCCGTTCGACCAGTTCCGTCGGGTCGTCCTCGTCCGGCATCGCCATCACCCCTCCGCTCGGTCTACGCAACGGCGGTGGGACGACGGCGTGAATGGGCACGCTCCGCCATGATCCGGTTACCGCACGAAAGAGTGGCGGGTGCGACCAATGGGCCGGCTCGTGCGTCGAACAACCGCGCCAAACCCGCTGTTGATCACTGAGTGTGCGAGTACCGGCACTGAGTCGGCCCAGCATGTCGCGCACTCGGTCCCATGGACGGTGCTCCGCGACATAGCTACTGACCGGTCCGGTCACCGCGCGTGCCTGGGCTGACCGGCGACGATGGCCCAGATGCGGCTTTGCCTGCCGTGCTCGCCCGGTTAGTCTGGCAACCTGCAGCGGCGTCTGCGGAACAACTCGTCCACGAAGTCGGGGGTGGTCGCGGTGGGCAGTGCGGTTCGCACTGGCACACGGCTGCGGACACTCCTCGCCCGGTTGGTGGTCACCGCCGGGCTCGTGGTCGCCGCGTGGTTGCTCAGCTCCTTGATGGCCGGGTCGGCCTCGGCCAGCACGTCGTCGGGGCAAGCCGAAACCGACGACGCGGCCGCCACCACGTCGTCACAGCAGCAAGGGTTGCTCGGTGGCCTGCTCGGCGGTCTCACCCAGACCGTCGGCGACGTCCTCGGCGGGAGCAGCACGTACGAGTCCGATTCGGACAGCCCGCCTGCGGCCGACACGAGCGGCGACGAGTCCTCTGTCGACACGACGCTCCCCGACCTGCTGACCGGCATCTCCTCGGTCACCGGCACGGCGTCGACTGCGCCCGCCGAACCGGTCAGGCACCAGGTGAGCGAGCCGCCCGCCGTCAAGCGGGAGTCGCACGCGGTCGCCACCCCCAAGGTGACCCACAAGACCCATGTCGTCCGCGAGCACCGCGCTACACCCAAGCGCGCGACCACCACGGCGCCGGCCCGGCCGGCGACCAAGCCGTCCAAAGGGGACGCCGACAACCAGGTCGGGCTGCCGTTCCCGACCGCGCCGTCCACGCCGCAGGCGCCGCCCGCACCGTCCACGACGATCAGCGCGGGCCACGACACGACGACCCACGGCAAGAGCTGGTTCCTCACGACGGGCGGTGACGCGACGTTGACGCCGCCCACCGCGACCGGCACGGCGATCGACCACCGGGCGACCGCGGTCGACCGGGACCAGGACCGCCCGGCCACCGCGCCCGATTGAGCTGAGCCCGTGATGCGGGAGACGTCTGTCCCGCACGCCGTTGTCTCTGCTCGGCACTAGTCCGCCCGGCGCAACCGCTTGCGCCGTTTCCTCCACCCACCGTCGGCCCGGTTGCCACAGCTCGCACCGAGCCGCGCCCAGGAGCCGACCCCACAACAGCTACCCGACCTGCCGACCGCGCCCGGTCAGGTCGGGACCTCAGCCCTGGCGCCGCGCTGCCCCCGCGGCGCCGGGGCGCCCCACCGGTAGCGCGCTCCGGTCGTCCCGACGAGGGGCCGGGTCGACCGGAGCGCGCTTGCGCTCAGCTTCTTCTTTGATGGCTGTCGCGGTGCCGGCGGGTCCAGCCCGGCCCGGACGCCGCCGATCCCAGCGCGCCGCCGACACCCGAGACCGCCCGAACTCGCCCCGAATTTCGCTGCCTCGCGTAGGCAAGCCCCCGCCCTCCCGGGGGCACCCCTTGAAACCAGTCTATCGAGGTCAGACGGGGTGTGGGGCGCGTGGAGCGGATCTGTGGACAACCTCCCGCCTGGGGAAAACTCAGGCCACGGGAACGGTTTCGGCGCTCTCGCCGACTTCCGCCGAACCGCTCCACACGGTTTGCGCCGCGGCGGCCAGGCGGCGGACGGCTTCGCGCAGGTCGTCCGGCGGCAACGGGTACGGCAGGCGCATCCACCGCTCCAGCCCGTGCACGCCGAAGCGTGGCCCGGGAGCGACGCGCACGCCGAAGTTGCGGGCGGCCACCGCCAGCCGGGTGCTGGCCGGGGCGGGCAGGCGGCACCAGAGGCTGAGGCCGCCGCGGGGCAGCCGGAACGTCCACCCCGGCAGGTGCTCGGTGACGGCCGCGGCCAGCACGTCCCGGCCGCGGGCCAGCTCGACGCGCCGTGCGGCCAGGGCGGCGTCCGAGGTGCGCAGCAGGTCGGTGAGCAAGAGCTGGTCCAGCACCGACGACCCCAGGTCGAGGCCATTGCGGGCCGCGAGCAGTTGGTGGACTTGATCATGTGACGCCCTGATCCACCCGAGCCGCAGGCCACCCCAGTGCGACTTGCTGGCCGACCCGAGGGTGATCGCGCGGTCGCCCGCGAACGCGGCCACCGACGGCGGCGCGGGCTCGCCGCTGTCGAGGTCCACCTCGATCAGGGTCTCGTCGATCACGGCGGTGGTCCGGGAGCGGCGCAGCGCCGTGGCCAGGCGCGGACGGGTTTCCGCGGGCATGCGCAGGCCGGTCGGGTTGTGGAAGTCCACGATCAGGTACGCGAGCCGGGGCGCGGTCTGGCGCAGCGCCGCCTCGAAGTCGTCGAGTTGCCAGCCCTCGTCGGTCAGCGGGACGGGCATGGGGATCGCGCCGGTGGCGCGGATGGCGTCGAGCGCGTTCGGGTAGGTCGGCTGCTCGACCAGGACGCGGTCGCCGGGACCGGCGAGCATGCGCAGCACCAGCACGAACGCGTGGTGCGCCCCGCTGGTCACGACGATCTGATCGGGATCGGTGGGAAGGCCGCGGGCCGCATAGCGTTCGGCGATCTGTTCCCGCAGCACGGGCAGGCCCTGCTCCGAATACCCGTGGCCACGGATCATGTCGGCCATCGGCGCACGCACGCGCTCGAGCGCGGCGCCGGTCCCGGCGATCGCGCCCGGCGCGGCCCGGGCCAGGTCGATCAGGTCGGCGCCCGGCGGCGGGTCGACCGGGATCGCCGCACCGGGGATCGTGATCCACGAGCCCGAGCCCTGACGGCTGGCGACCAGTCCGTCGGCGCGCAGCCGGCGCAACGCGGCGCCGACCATGGTCCGGCTGGCGCCGAGCGCCTCGGCCAGCTCACGCTCCGCGGGCAGCCCGGTACCCGCGGGCAACCGGCCGTCGAGCACGAGCAACCGGACCCCGGCCGCCAGGTCGGCCGCCCCGGAACGGGCCCCCGGGCCACGCCAATCGCCGAGCAACGTCGCCAAGCGGCGGGCGGACAGGCGTTCACGAGGCCACATACCTACCAATTATTGCCGATTGGTACTCGAAGTAAAGGCCAATATCGACGCACTATGAGGCCGTGTCCCTGCCCAGAACATTTGACGTGCGCCCGGTCGGCGTCCGCACCGCCCCCACGCGCAGGCTCGTGCAACTCCTCGCCGGCCTCGCGCTGTACGGCTTCAGCATGTCCCTGCAGGTCCGCGCCACCCTCGGCCTGGACCCCTGGGACGTCCTGCACGACGCGCTGAGCCGGCGCACCGGCCTGACCTTCGGCACCATCACCGCGATCACCGGCGCGGCCGTGTTGCTGCTCTGGTTCCCGCTGCGCCAGCGCCCGGGCATCGGAACGGTGTGCAACGTGCTGGTCATCGCCGTCACCGTCGACGCCGGCCTCGCCCTGCTCACCACCCCGGACAACCTGGTCGGACGCATCCTGTTCCTGGTCGGCGGGGTGGTGCTCAACGGCGTCGCGTCCGCGGCCTACATCGGCGCCCGGCTCGGTCCCGGCCCGCGCGACGGGCTGATGACCGGCATCAACGCCCGCACCGGCTGGTCGATCCGGCTCGTCCGGACCACGATCGAGGTGACCGTCCTGCTCACCGGCTGGTTGCTCGGCGGCACGGTCGGCATCGGCACCGTGGTGTACGCGGTCGCGATCGGTCCGCTCGTGCAGGCGTTCCTGCCGTTGCTCGCCTGGCGGGCCAGGCCCGAGACTGGGGCCCATGCCGTGGACGTGCCCTGACTGCGAACGGATCTTCGCCCGCCGTGGGCAGTCGCACGAGTGCTCACCCGCGATGCCGCTCGAGGAATACCTGCGCACTGGTCCGCCCTTCGAACGCCCGGTGGTCGAGGCCGTGCTCGACCACCTGACCTCCGTCGGGCCGGTGCACGTCGAACCGGTGTCCATCGGAATCCTGCTGAAGTGCCCGGCGACCTTCGGCGAACTGCGCCCGATGGTGCGCTGGGAGGCCGTCCGGTTCACCCTGCCCGCCGAACTGCACCACCCGCGGCTGTCCCGGCGGATGCGCACCGGTGTGGGCCGGTGGTGGTACGGGGTGAACGTCCGCGAACCGTCCGAAGTGGACGACCAACTGCGGGACTGGCTGACCCAGTCCTACTTGTCGTGCATCTGAACCAGTTGTGAGCGCACGCCTTCGTAGCTGACGCCGTGCGCGGCCAACGCGTCCGCGGCCACCGTGCCGCTGGACAGCAGGGCCAGCAACAGGTGCTCGTCGCCCAGGTGCCGGTCGCCCAGCTCCTGCGCCTCGCGGATCGCGGTGACGATGATCTTGCGGACGTCCTCGGTGAACCCGCGGGTGCGCGCACCTCGCCGCCGTCCGGACAAGGGCGCGGCCAGCGCGTCGTCGCCGTGGTCGCGCCGCACGCTCGCGATCACCTCGTCCAGGTCGATGCCCAGTTCCTTCAACGCGGCGGCGTCGGACTGGCTCATCCCGCCGACCTTGGCCGCGTCCCGGTAGGCCCGGCGCACCTCGTCCTTGGGGACGCGGTGCGGCGCGAGGACCACCGCGGCCCGGCTGTCGTCCTGGTCCAGCAGACCCATGACCACGTGCTCCTCGGCGATCTGCGGTGACCTGGCCTTCTCCGCGGCCTTCAACGCGCCGATGACCACCAGCTTCGCGCTCTTGTCGAATCGTGCGAACACCTCAGTGCCCCCTGTACTTCTTGTGGACGGCCTGGCGGCTGACGCCGAGTTCGGCGGCGATGTCCTGCCAGGACCAGCCGTTGTTGCGTGCGTTGCGCACCTGGACTGCCTCGAGTTGTTCCAGCAGCCGGCGCAGGGCGGCGACCGCGCGGAGCCCCACCCGGGGATCGCGGTCACCCGCTGCCGACGCGAGTTCGGTCGCTTCTGTCATGATGTCAATCTAGGTTGACGTGGCCGCGTTGTCAACCCAAGTTGACGTGAGTCAGGCTCGAAGGCGTGACGGACATCCAGACGGCCCAGCTGGCAGGCACTGGCGTGGACGGCGTGATCCGCCCGACCGAGGACGTCGTCGTGTCGCTCGGCACGTCGGTGGTGCTGCTGGACGGCGCGACCTCGCTGCGCCCTGGTCTGCCGAGCGGCGGCTGGTACGCGGCCACGCTCGCCGCCCAGCTCGGCACCGAACTCACCACGCACCCGGAACTCGGGCTCGAGGACATCCTGGCCAGGGCGATCGCCGAGCTCGCGAGACGTCACGGCTTGCGGCCCGGCGCGTCGGCGTCCAGCACGGTCGCGATGCTGCGGTGGACCGCTGAGGTCGTCGAAGCCCTCGTGCTGGCCGACAGCCCGATCGTCGCGTTCACGAGCGACGGTGTGCAGCTGGTGGCGGACGAACGGCTCGCTTCGCTGCCCCGGCGCGGGAGTTACCGGGACCGCCTGCGCAGCGGCGGCGGCTACGGCACCGAGCACGCGTCCGCGCTGCGGGAGTCCGCCCGGCGCTTCGATGCCTTGCGCAACGCCGAAGGCGGGTTCTGGGTCGCCGAGGCCGACCCGGACGCCGCCTACCACGCGATCACCGCACGCTGGCCCCGCGAGCAGGTACGCGCCGTGCTGATGGCCAGCGACGGGATGTCGTGCGGCGTCGAGGACTACGGCCTGTTCGCCGACTGGTCAGCGGTGCTGGAGAGTGTTCGAACGCAAGGGGCGCAAGCGGTCCTGCGCCAGGTTCGAGACGCCGAACGCGGCGATCCGGACGGCACCCGCTGGCCACGCCCCAAGGTGCACGACGACAAGACGCTGGTCCTGGTCGACTGGGCTTAGCGCTTTCCGTTGCAGCACAACACTTTCCATCGACCCTGTACTCAAGAGAGCCCCCACCCGCTCCGGGGGGCGACCCCAGGTCCATTCTATCGGTTTGCCGGCAGCACAACGGGGTGCGAGCGAATCTGTGGACAACCAGGAGCCTGTGGAAAACCCCGGCCTCAGGCCGTCGCGGCGACCCGGCGGCGGGGCTTGCGGCCGAGCCCCGTCCACTGCACCCCCGCGCGGTTGAGCGCCTCGGCGTCCAGCAGGTTCCGGGTGTCGACCACGACCGGGTTGCGGACCGCCTCGGCGATCTTCGCCCACTCCAGGGTGCGGAACTCGGGCCACTCGGTCAGCACGATGACCGCGTCGGCGTCCTTCGCCGCGAGGTACGGGTCGTCGACGATCGTGATGCCCGCGAGTTCGGGCCGGCTGGCCGCGTCCTCGTGCAGGGCCGGGTCGTAGCCGACCAGCTCGGCTCCCGCCTGGCGCAGCAGCGCGGCGACGGCCAGCGCCGGTGAGTCGCGCAGGTCGTCGGTGCCGGCCTTGAACGTCAGGCCGAGCAGGCCGAGGCGGCGGCGCGACAACGAGCCGGCGCGCTTGCCGGTCACCGCGAGGCGCACCTTGTCGACGATACGCTGGCGCTGGCGCGTGTTGGTGTCGATGGTCGCGCGCAGCAACCGGAACTCGAAGTCCGCGCCGTCGGCCACCTGCAGCATCGCGTGCGTGTCCTTCGGCAGGCAGGACCCGCCCCAACCGGGGCCGGGCTGCAGGAACGACTGCCCGATGCGCCTGTCGTAACCCATGCCCTCGGTGACGTCGGAGATGTCGGCGCCCAGGCGCTCGCACAGCTCGGCCATCGCGTTGACATAGGACAGCTTCATCGCCAGGAAGCAGTTCGCCGCGTACTTGACCAACTCCGCGCTCGCCGCGTCGGTCAACACCGTCGGCGCACCGAGGCGGGCGTACAGGGCGGCGACGCGCTCGGCCGCGTCCTGCTGGTCGCACCCGACCACGATCCGGTCCGGGGTCAGGAAGTCCTGCACCGCGGATCCCTCGCGCAGGAACTCCGGGTTGGACACGACCGCCACGTCGTCGCGTTCCAGCAGTTCCGACGTGCGCAACGCGGTCCCAACCGGCACGGTCGACTTGTTCACGATCACCGCGCCGGGCCGCAGCAGGTGCCGGATCTCGTCCACCACACGCTCCACCGTGGACAGATCGGCGACCCCGCCGACGCCCATCGGTGTGGGCAGGCACAGGAACACGACCTCAGCCGCGTCGTCACCGGAACCGGACACCGCGGCGGTCGCCCCCTGCACGAACCGCAGGCGACCGGCGGCAAGCCCCTCGGCGACCAGCTCGGCCAGACCCGGTTCGAGGATGTCGACCTCGCCGCGGGAGAGCCGTTCCAACTTGGCCGCGTCCACGTCCGCGCACACGACGCGGTGGCCGAGCGAGGCCAGGCACGCACCGGTCGTGAGTCCCACGTACCCGGTACCAACAACGGCGATCCGTCGCGCGAACATGGCGTCAACCCCTCAGCAGACCGTCGTAGACGGCGACATAGTTGCGAGCTTGCGGTTTCCAGTCCAGGACGGTAGCGGCCCGCTCCCGGCCACGCGCACCCATTCGCGCACGTCGCGGCTCGTCGTCGAGCAGGTCCAGCAGTGCGTCGGTGAACGCGTCCACGTCCCCGGGCTCGACGTCGACCGCACAGTCCAGCGTGGACTTCGCGTTCTCGCCGAGCCGGTAGGCCACCGACGGCACGCCGTAGGCCATGTACTCCATCGGCTTGTTCATCGTGGACACGTCGTTGAGCGGGCTCGCCGGGTCCGGCGTCACGCCCGCGGAAGCCGTCGAGAGGTAGTCGGCGATCTCCGGTGGGCCGACCCGGCCGGTGAAGTGCACGAAGTCGGTCAGGCCCAGTTCGTTCGTGCGGCGCTTGAGGTCCTCGAGGCAGTCGCCGAAGCCCAGCAACGCGAACTGCACGTCGTCGCGGCCGTGCTTGCGCACGACCCGCTCGGCCACGTCGATCAGGCCGTCCACGCCGTCCTGCGGGCCCATGATGCCGAGGTAGACCACCAGGTGCTTGCGGCCGCGGCGCAGCTGCGGCTTCGGCTCGCCCGGCTTCATCACCGTCGTGTCCGGCCCGGAGCGCACCACCGCCGTCCGTTCGATCGGCACGCCACCGCGCCGCACGGCGATCTGCTGGTACGAGGTGTTGGTCGAGACGACCCGGTCCGCGGTGCGGAACGTGCTGCGTTCGAGCCAGTAGAGGAACTTCAGCTGCATGCGCGCGGCGAGCCCCTTCGGCTCGCCGAACCGCGAACGGAACACCTCGGGGTTGAGGTCGTGGTGGTCGAAGACGAACCGCACGCCACGCAGGCGCCACAACCGGGCCAGCGCCCAGTAGGTGTCCGGCGGGTTGCACGCCTGGACGGCGTCGAAGCGGGACCGGCGCCACACCCGCAGCGACAGCCAGGCGGTGCGCAGCCAGCAGTAGACGAACTCCCACGCGTAGCCGAGCGCGCCCGCTGCTTCCTTGGGTGGCGCGTACTTGAGGATGTGCACGCCGTCGATCACCTGGCGCGCCGGGTCGCCGGGGCCCTTCGGGCAGATCACCGAGACCTCGTAACCGGCCTTGCGCAGCGCCTGGCACTCCAGCCAGACGCGGCGGTCCAACGGCACCGGGAGGTTCTGCACGATGATCAGGACGTGGGGCGTGCGGCTCAAGACGGGCCTCCGCTGCGGCTGGTTCGGTCGGCGGACCACTGCGAGCCGCGGTTGCGCAGCGCGCGCCACCGCGTCAGCACCCGGTCGGCGAGCAGGACGGTGAGGAAGCAGCCCGCGTCGAGCACCGGGACGCGCCCGGCGCGCACGTGCCGGACCAGCTCGCCGAGGCCGAGGCGGGGTTCGTCGGCCGGGCGGCCGAGCCGGTCGAGCTGGCGGTTGCCGAGCCGGACCCGGGCCCGGCGCCGCACGACGGCGCCGACGGTGCGAGCCGGCCGGACCACCGAGCGGGCACCGGCGACGCGCACGCGTTCGGCCCCGGTGAACGACCGATCGACCCACCCGTCGTCGGAGAGCACCTCCGGCATGGGGAAGACCCGCTCGTGGCCGGCCTCGGTCACCAGGTAGACGCCCGCCCCCGCGAGCATGCGGCGCTCGCCGATGAGCGTCTCCAGGACGGTGTGGAACCGCTTCGCGACCGGGCCGGTGGCCGCGAGGTCGTAGTGGGCGACCGGTGCCGCGGCGAGCACGCCGTCCTCGGCGGCCGCCTTGACCAGGGCGCGCACGGACTCGGTGTCGAGGTCCACGTCGGCGTCCAGGTAGAGCCGCGGGAAGGTCCGGCAGACTTGATCACCGAGAGCGATCGCGTTGCTCTTGCCCGGCTCGGGGGTCTCGATGACCACGACGTCGTCGCGGTCGCGGGCCACCAGCGCGGTGCGGTCGGCACACCCGTTGGCCACGACGACCACGTCCAGCTCACCCGGTTCGGCGGTGCCGGTCAGGACGTCGAGACACCGGCCGATGACGGCCTCTTCGTTGTGCGCGGCGATGACCACGCTCGCCACAGGGGTGCTGCAGGACACGACTGCGACATCGACCGCGCCCGGACACCTGTTACGGACAGTGAACCAGCGGCGATGTCGTCCCACGAGGGAGTGACCATCTGCCGGAGGTGAGCGTGTACGTCGCGTCGACGCGCAGCGGCAGGCCCGGCGCTTCGTCGACCCTTCGCACCGCCGTCCCGCGCACGGTGGTCCTGCTCGGCACGGTCAGCCTGCTCACCGACGTGTCTTCCGAGATGGTGACCGCGTTCCTGCCGGTGTACCTGGTCTTCACGCTCAACATGAGCTACCTGCAGGTCGGCATGCTGGACGCGGTCTACACCGGCGCGACGTCCGTGTTGCGCATGGTCGGCGGCTACCTCTCTGACAAGATCGGCAGGCACAAGGCCGTCGCCGTGGCCGGCTACGGCCTGTCGGCTGTGACGAAGCTCGCATTCCCGGCGGTCGGTGCCTCAGCGGCGGGGCTCTCCGGGGTGCTGGCCGTGGACCGGGCCGGCAAGGGCCTGCGCACGGCCCCCCGCGACGCGATGATCTCGCTGGTCACCACCAAGGAGAAGCTCGGCCGGTCGTTCGGCGTGCACCGGATGATGGACACGATCGGGGCCCTGCTCGGGCCGCTGGCCACCTACCTGGTCCTGACCTCGCTCGGCACGAAACCGGGCCCGATCTTCATGATCAGCTTCTGCTTCGCGATGCTCGGGCTGATCGTGCTGGTGTGCTTCGTCCGCCAGCCGCCGAAGGCCGAGGCCGTGCCGTCCGCGAGCCGCGTGTCGGTCAAGCGGTCGCTGGCGTTGCTGCGCGAACCCGGCATCGCCCGGACGTCGCTGGCCGCCTTGATGCTCGGGCTGGTCAGCATCGCCGACGTGTTCGTCTACCTGGTCCTGCAGTCGACCACCGGCGTCGACCCGCGGCTGCTGCCGTTGATGCCGCTGGGCACGGCGCTGGTGTTCCTGCTCGCGGCCACGCCGCTGGGCCAGCTGGCGGACAAGGTCGGCCGCTGGAAGGTCTTCTTCGCCGGGCACGTGGTGCTGCTCGGGGTCTACCTGCTGCTGCTCGGCCCGTTCGGCGGGCTGCCGCTCGCCGCGTGCACGCTGCTGCTGCACGGGCTGTTCTACGCGGCGACCGACGGCGTCCTGATGGCCCACGGCGCCACCCTCGTGGCCCCGGAGCTGCGGGCCAGCGGCCTGGCCATCGTGCAGACCGCGCAGGCGGTCGGCCGGTTCACCTCGTCGCTGCTGTTCGGCTTGCTGATGACCCAGTTGTCGATGGCGTCGGCGGTTCTGGTGGCGGTTGTGGCGCTGGCGGCCACACTGATCACCGTGAGCGCGCTGATCCGGCCGGCGGCCGGCGCATGACCGCATGGTTCACCCGCCACCGCATCGTCGTCGGCGTGGTCGCGATGGTCCTGGTCCTGCTGGGCGGGGTCACGTACGTGGTCTGGACGTCGCAGAGCCAGGCCGCGCCCGGCCGTGGCGCGAGCACCGCGACGGGGCTGCTGTACGTCGACCACGCCAACGGCAAGGACCAGGTCGCCCGGCTCGACCCGACCGGCGAGGTCAGCTTCGAGGACCTGCGCTGCCAGCGCGTCTACACGGCCGCGGGCACGACGATCTGCCTGCGCCTTGCCGGTCCGGGCCCCAGCTACGAGGCCGCCGTGGTGAACGCCTCCGGTGCCGTGGTGCGGACCGTCGGGCTGGCCGGTGTGCCCAGCCGCGCGCGGGTCTCCGCGTCCGGTCAGGTCGTGTCCTGGACGGTCTTCGTCGTCGGCGACTCGTACTCGACGCCGGGCGGCTTCTCCACCCGGACCGGCTTCGTGAACCTGCGCACCGGCGCGGAGATGGACTCCCTGGAGCCGTTCACCGTGCTGGTCGACGGCAAGGCGGAGAAGCGCGCCGACTTCAACTTCTGGGGCATGACGGTCGCGACCGACGACCGCACCTTCTACGCGACGCTGGGGTCGGCGGACAAGGCCTGGCTGATCCGCGGCGACCTGGTGACGCGCAAGGCCGAGACCGTGCGGCCCGGCGCCGAGTGCCCGTCGCTGTCCCCGGACCAGACCCGCGTGGCGTACAAGAAGCGAGCCGGCCGGCTCGGCCAGTGGGAGCTCGTCGTGCTGGACCTGAAGACCGGCGTGGAGACGGCGCTGCCCGGTTCGCTCGGCGTCGACGACCAGGCCGCGTGGCTGGACAACGCCACGCTGGCCTACGGCAAACCGGCCTCGAACGGCGGCTCGCCCACCATCTACGCGTCGGCCGCGGACGGTTCGGGCCAACCCCAGGTCCTGGTCAGCAACGCCAGCTCGCCGTCCCCGCCAGTGCCCTGAATGTCGCATCAGGGACGCTGACCGCCCCGAATGGGCCATTCAGGGCAGTCAGCGCGAGCGGAGCTTGCGCAGGACCGCCTTGGCGTGCGGCCCAACAGGCGACTCCTTGATCGCCGACCGCACGGCGAGCCCGGCGCGCCGCACCCCACGACGAGCCCGCGAAGCCACCATCCCCTGGCACACCTCGACGTGCCCGGTCATCGCCCGTCGCTTGTACTCGTCCTCACCGCGGCCGAGGTCGATCCGGACCAGCTCCGAAGCCGGCGCCGCCGACACCAGCTCCCGCAACAACACCCAGCCCGGCGCGTAGTTGCCGAAAGACGGTTCGTAAACCGGGAACCACCAGTGCAGGACGCCCCCGGACCGGATCCCGAAGTGCGCCGCGAACAACCGGTCGCCGGCGAACACCGCCGACAGCACCCCGCCGAACTCGGGCGAGCGCTCGGCCAGCAACCGGTGCAACAGCTCCCGGCGCCCAGGCACCGCGAAGTAGTCCCGCGCCCCGGTCGCCCGGTACTGCCCCCGCTTCAACTCGATGACCTGGTCGAGCACCGCCGGATCCGGCAGGTCGGCCTCGAACCGCAGCGCACCGAGCTCGCGCCCGGCCTTGGCCGTGCGCCGTCGTGCCTGCGCCATGTTGTCCCGCCCGGACTTCGACGCCCGCTTGAGGTAGCCGTCCAGCCCGCCATCGGTCTCGACGTACGGCGAGATGCGCCGCCCTTCGATCCACGGCTCGAACGCCGGGTGCCCGTCGACAAGGTGGTCGAACTCCAACGAGCGCGCCCCGAGCGCGGCCAGCGCCGCAGCCGGTTCGATGCCGGGGCCGATCGGCCCCTGGAAGTCCGCCCCCGGCCACCCGACCGGACGCGCCACACCTGCGTCGACCTGCACGGCCAGGACCCCGCCGTCGGCGACCACGACCTGGACGTCCCCGGCGACTTCGTGCACGGCGCGGCTGAAGTTCGGGTGGAAGTACGGGCTGTCCAGCGCGGGGTCCGCCTGCCGCAGCCGGTGCCAGGTTTCCAGGTCCTGCGCGGACAACTCGCCGAACCCGACGACCTTCACTGCGGCAGCACCGTGATCCGCGCCGAGGGGCGGACCAGCCACCGCACGGCCAGCCGCGCCGGGCGGCGCCCGGCCAGCGCCCGGACCGCCTGACCGGCGGTCACCGCCAGCCAGTAGAGCCCACCACGCACGAAACCGTTGCGCCGCCGGAACAACACGACCCGGTTCACGGTCTGCAACGCCCACAGCATCGGGTTGGTCCCGGACTCGCCGTTGAGGTGTTCCATCACCGAAGCCGGTTCGTACCAACAGGTCCAGCCACGATCGGCGGCCCGCAGGGTGAAGTCGGTCTCCTCGCTGTAGAGCAGGAAGCTCTCGTCCCAGCGGCCGACCTCCTCGGAGACCTGCCACGAGACCAGCATCGACGCACCCGTCGCCCAGACGGCCGGGCCCGGGTGCTCGTACTCCTCCGGGGCCACGACGAGCTCCCCGAGCCGCTTCGTCCGGCCGGCCCGCGCACCGAGCACGGCCTCGCCGAGGGCGTTGAGCACCGTGGGTTTGCGGCGCAGCGACGGTTGCAGCGACCCGTCGGGGAACACCAGGCGCGGCACGGTGATCCCGCGGCGCCCGTTCAGCGAAGCGGCCAGCGCCGCGATCGACCCGACCCGCAACCGCGCGTCGGGGTTGAGGATCAGCACCGCGTCCGGCGGATCCGGTCGCAGCGCGTCGATACCGGCGTTGATCGCGGCCGCGTACCCGGCGTTGCGGCCGAGCTGCACCACACGGATGGGCAAGCCCAGGTCCGCGGCGGTCTCGGCCAGCGCGACGGTGTGGTCGCGGGAGTTGTTGTCGACGACGAGGACGTCACGCAACGTCACGCCTTTGGCGCCGTCGAGCAGTGAGGTCAAGCAGTCGTCCAGCACGTCGGCGCTGTTGTACGTCACGAGCACAACAGCGACAACCATGTCCTTGCGGGCGGCCTCGGTCACGCACCGTGGATCGCGGTGTCCGATCGGCCCGTTACCGGGGCCGCCCGCTCGGTCAATTCTTCGGCGGTCAGTTCGCCGGCGCTCAGTTCGTCGGTGCAGGCACCACCTTGCCGGTCGAACTGAGGTTGTCCGACCACTTCGCGATGGTCACGTCGTTCTCGCGGGTCGCCTCACCCCAGCCGCCGGTCGTCGGCCCGAACCGGTTGCCGGTGACCACGGCGCCGCGCATCGGCTCCTCGAGCCGCAGCGTGAAGCCGCCACCCCGCAGGTAGTTGCCGATGATCTGCGGGTTGATCGACGGGGTCTGGTTGTCCGGCTGGATGAACACGGCGCCGTTCTGGTGCGTGCCGTCGTAGGCCAGGCCGTTCGGCCCGCTGATGTCGATCCGGTTGTACTTGATCACCAGATCCTTGCCGCCGTAGTTCTGGATGCCGTCGTTGTGCACGTTGTCCGGGTACGTGCCGAGCCGGGCCAGGTCGTGGATGTAGTTCTGCTCGAACTGGCTGTCGCCCGGGCCCACGTCCACGCCGTCGGGGTAGCCGGAGATGTCGCTGCGGATGACGGTCATCGTCGAGTCGCCGTGGAGGGCGCCGTCGCCCCACGGCCAGCCGGGCGTCTTGTCGCCCTTCTTGTACGTGATCGTCGTGTCCCGGATGTCGAGGTGACCACTGCGGCCCATCACCGCGGCGTACGCGAAGTGGTTGCCTTCGATGATCGAGTTCCGGATGGTCAGCGTGCCGTGCCCGTAGTAGTCGACCCCGGCCTTGATGTAGAGGCCGTCCAGCGTGACGTTGTCGCCGGTGACCTGCAGCGCGCCGGTGTTCCACACCGTGCCCTTCGGCAGGTCGCCCGGTCCGGAGATGACACGGAGCGAGGCGGGGTCGCCGGTGAAGCCGACCTGACCGGGTTCGGGCACGGTTCCCGGCGGGACCGGACCACCGGGCGCCGGTTTCGACGTCGTCGTCTGGTGCGTCGTCGTCGTCGTGGTGGTCGTCGGCTTCGGGGTGGTCGTGGTGGTCGTCGTCGTGGCGGTGGTCGTCGTGGTGCTGGACGACACGGGCGGCAACGGCGTCGGGTGTCCCGACTCGCGCGGTTGGCACGCCGTCAGGGCCACGGCTGCGGCGGCCAACGCCACCACGCCGAACATCGGGCTGCGTCTTCGGTTCTGCGACCGTCGAGGGCGCATGGAAACCTTCCCGTCGGTGCCGGCGTCGTTTCGCCGGCGTTCATCCCCGGGTTCCGGCCGTTCCCTGGCGTACCGCGTGCGGCACGACGGCCCGGAACCGGCGCAACCCTATGCACAGGCCGCCATAGATCACAATCAGGTCACGGACAGCTAACCGCGTCCGTTATGGCCCGAATCGCTACCGAAAGTGACGATCTGCAGGCTGTGCCATCAGATGCATCGCACGAAACGGCAGTTCATGACAGGCGCGTGGCCACCCGGAGTAACGATTTCGCCCACCCGGCGATTCTCAGCGCAGGAAGCCCTGTCCCGATGCTCGGGCAAGAAAGTCGGGGGAGCCCGGATGGACTTCATCAAGACCCTGCTGGTCCTGCTGAAACGCTGGTACGTGGCCCTGCCCATCTTCGTGATCGCCGTCGGGGCGGCCAGCCTGGTGTACGCGTCGGTGCCCGTTCGATACTCCTCGACCGGCACGGTCGTGCTCACCGCACCGACCGCGGGCGCGAGCAGCGGCCAGTCGTCGCAGGAACGCGGCCAGACCAACCCGCTGCTGGCCTTCGACTCCAGCCTGAGCATCACCGCGTCGATCATCATCCAGAGCATGGGCACGCCGCAGGTGGCGACCGAGCTCGGCGCGGACAAGCAGAACACCTTCGAGGTGTCCAGCGGTGAGTTGGGCGGGCCGTTCATCGTCGTGCAGACCGAGAGCTCGTCGGCGCAGCGCGCCCAGGCCATGGTCCAGCAGGTCATCGACCGGGTTCGCGCCCAACTCGACGCCCGGCAGAAGACGCTGAAGGCGCCGCCGTCGACGTTCATCAAGGCCGACGAGGTGGTGCCGGCGAGCGTCCCGGAGAAGCTGCTCGGCGGCAAGATGCGTGCCGCGGGGGCCGCGCTCGCGCTCGGCTTGTTCGCCAGCCTCGGTTCGGCGTTCGGCATCGAGAGCGTCCTGGCTCGGCGCCGCTCGTCACCGAAGGCCAAGAAACCGGCGAAGGACCCGAAGCCCCCGGTGCGGCACCGGGACGACGACGATGATCCGCCCAGGAGCATGTCCGGCACCATCGACCACCCGCCGGAGGACCGCACGGTGATCATGCCGCGGGTCCGCGCCCTGAACGGGTCGCTGCGCAAGGGGAACGTCTCGACCAAGACGGTGCCCCACACCAGCCCGGTGTCGGCGGCCCCGCGGCCGGTCCGGCGGCCGCCGGACAGCGCGGCCGACGAGTCGTGACCGTCCGCGCGCCTGGCGCGCAGCCGATCACCTCGACGCGGACGAGCAGGGCGCGGACCAGCTCGATGCGGATCGACGGGGCCACCCTCGGCTGCGTCTACGCGATCGCGTTGACCGCCATCCCGGCCAAGATGATCCTCAAGGGCATCCCGTTGGCGTTGACCCCGGCGGCGGTCGTCGGCCTGCTCACCGGCGTCGTCTGGTTCTGCACCCAGATGGTCACCACCCTCGGCGTCGCCAAGGGCCGCAACGTCGTGCGGACCACGCTGTTCATCTACGCGTCGACGCAGCTGGCGACCTACGGGTACGCGACGTTCGGGTTCCTGCCCCCCGACGAGCTCTCCGCGACCGACCGCGTGCTGATCACCGTCACCGCCCTGATCGCCATCGCGATCGGCGTGTGCGACGGCGTGCGCGGCATCGACCGGCTGACCAAGCTGCTGCGGGTCGTGGTCGTCGGCGCCGCGATCATGGCGTTCTTCGGGCTGTTGCAGTTCTTCGTCGGCTTCGACATCACCAAGAGCGTGAGCATCCCCGGCCTGAAACCGGCGACCACGGACATGAGCTACGTGCTGGAGCGGGCCAGCTTCCCGCGTCCGGCGGGCACCGCCGGGCACCCCATCGAGTACGGCGTGGTGTGCGCGATGATCACGCCGCTCGCGCTGCACTTCGGCTTCCGCGCCAAGGCCGACGGGCGCAAGCGGTGGCCGTGGTGGCTGGCGACCACGCTCATCGCGGTCGGCGCGATGCTGTCGTTGTCGCGCTCGGCGATCCTCGGCCTGGCCGTCGCCGGCCTGGTGCTCTTCCCCGGCTGGCCGGCCAAGCGCCGCAAGCAGATGCTGCTGGCGACGCCGCTGTTCCTTGTCGTGATGCGGCTGATGGTGCCGGGCCTGCTCGGCACCCTCTACAGCCTCTTCGCCAACATCTCCGACGACCCGAGCGCGCAGCACCGCACCAAGGCCATCGAACTGGCCGGGCAGCAGGTCGACCAGCACCTGTGGCTCGGCCGCGGGCTCGGCACGTACCTGCCGACCAAGTACGGCTGGCTCGACAACCAGTACCTGGGCACGCTCGTGGAGAACGGGCTGATCGGGCTGGCCGCGTTCGGGATGCTGTTCCTGATCGGCATGGGCGCGGCGCTGCGGGCGCGGTCGATGACGCGCGATCCGACCGAGCGGGACCTGGCGTTGTCGCTCACCGCGTGCCTCGCGGTGCCCGCCATCTCGGCGGCGACGTTCGACCTGCTCGGGTTCTCCGTCGCCTCCGGTTTCACCTTCCTGCTCGTCGGGGCGTGTGGTGCGTTGCTGCGCACCATGCGTGAGCGCCGCACCGAACTGGTTGGGGTGGGCTCATGACCGTCGCCGAGATCGCCCCTGTGTCCACTATGGACAGAGGGCGGGACTGGTTCGTGCGCAACTCGCGCACGATCGCCCTGGCCGCCGTGGTGCTGGCCGGGCTGGTCGCGACGGCGTACGTGCTGGCCCAGGGCGGGGCGCTGAAGTTCTACGACGAGCAGGAGTACCTGAACCTCACGCGGTCGATGGCGCAGGGCCACGGCTTCAGCGAGAACGGCGTGGCCACGGCCTACCGCCCGCCCGGCTACCCGATGCTCCTGGTCCCGTTCTACCTGGCCGGCGGCGGAAGCGTCGCGGTGCTGCGGCTGGCCGGTGTGCTGGCCCTGGCCGGTTCGGTGTGGTTGGCGTACCTGCTCGGGCGGCGCATGCGGTCGGCGGCGGTCGGTGCGCTGGCGGCGGTCGTCATGGCCGTCTACCCGCTGCTGATCTACACCGCGACCACGCTGTACCCGCAGGTCCCGGCGCTGTTCTTCCTGTTGCTGGCCGTGGAGTTCAGCCTGCGCGTCCCGTCCTCGGCCCACCCGTGGCGACCGGCGGTGGTGGCGGGGCTCGCGTCCGGGGCACTGACCTTGATCGTGCCGACCTTCGTCCCGTCGATCGCGATCGTGGTGGTCGCGCTCGGGTGGCGGTACCGGCGGCGTGCGGTCGTCGGAGCGCTGGCCTTGCTGGTGGTCGTCGCCGCGGTGCTGCCGGTCGCCTGGTGCGTGCGCAACGCCCTGGTGATGCACGCGTTCGTCCCCGTCGCGACCAACAACGGCAACAACCTGCTGCTGGGCAACAGCGACAACGTGACCGCGGGCGGCGGCCGGGTCGGCGACATCTCGGCCTACGAAAAGGTGGCACAAGCCCAGGGCATGAACGAGGTCGAGCAGGACGACTACTACCGGCAGGCCGCCGTCGACTGGATCACCGCGCACCCCGGGCAGGCCGCGGAGTTGTACGCGGGCAAGGTCGTCAACACCTTCTCGTTCCGCAACGAGCTGGCCACCGCCGGCGCGGGCGACCCGATGAAGGACCTGGTGTCCGCGCTCAGCTACTACCCGATCCTCGCCCTCGCGGTGTTGCGTTTGCTGCTGTTCCGGCGATTCCCGTTGCGTGGCACGGAAAAGCTCATGGCGGTGTTGATCGTGGCGAACGTCCTCGTGCTCGCCGTGTTCTTCACCCGGCTGCGGCTGCGCATCCCGCTCGATGGCCTGACCATCCTGCTGGCGGCGGCCGCCGCCGGGTGCCTGGCCACGCTGTGGCGCCGCCGACGGGAGCGGACGACATGACCGAGCCGACCCCGTCCATCGGGCGCCGGGTCGGCCGCGGCGCGTTGTGGAGCCTGGCCAACAACGTCGTGCTGCGGCTCGGCACGCTCGCCGCGGGCATCGCCCTGGCCCGGATCCTGAGCCCGGCCGACTACGGCGTCTTCGCCGTGGCGCTGGTCGCGATGACCCTGCTGCAGGCGTTCAACGAGCTCGGCGTCAGCCTCGCGCTGGTCCGGTGGGAACGCCCGGTGCAGGAGTTCGCGGGCACGGCCATGACAATCTCCATGGGGTTCAGCGCCGGGCTCTACGCGCTGGTCTACGTGCTCGCCCCGCCGTTCTGCGACGCGATGGGCAGCCCCGGCGCGGTCGGTGTGCTGCGGGTGCTGTGCATCGCGGTCGTGATGGACGGCATCGCGTCGGTGCCGGCGGCCATCCTCAACCGGGAGTTCTTGCAGGGCAAGCGGTTCCTGTCCGACGCCCTGTCGTTCGTCGTGGTGACGTCGCTGACGATCGTGCTCGCGGTCAGCGGGTTCGGGGCGATGAGCTTCGCGATCGGGCGCATCGGCGGCAACCTCGTCTCGGTCGTGACGTACCTGAAGCTGTGCCCGGTCCGGCTGAAGCCGCAGTGGGACCGGCTCGTGGCCCGCGAGCTGGTCCGGTTCGGCTTGCCGCTGGCGGGATCCAGCCTGCTGGTCCTGTCCGTCACCAACCTCGACAAGATCATCATCGGGGCGTGGACCGACACGGTCGCCCTCGGCCTGTACCTGATGGCGTTCAACCAGTCGAGCCTGCCGCTGCAGGTCTTCTCCGAGGCCGCGCGCCGGGTGTCGCTGGCCGGGTTCTCCCGGCTGGTCGACGATCCACCGCGGCTGTCCCGCTCGCTGGCCCGCGGCGTCGCGTTGCTCATGATGGCGTCGGTGCCCATCTGCACCGGCCTCGCCTGCTACGCCGCACCGATGCTCTCCGCGGTTTACGGACCGCAGTGGACCTCGGCGGCGGCGGCCCTGCAGGTCCTCGCGGTGCTCGGCCTGGTGCGGATCGTGCTGTTCATCGGCTACGACCTGCTCGTGGCCATGGACGGCAACCGTGTCCTGCTTCTCCTGCAGGGGATCTGGCTGGTCGCGATGGTCCCGGCGGTCGTCGTGGGCACGGCGCTGGACGGCATCCGCGGCGCCTCGGTCGCACAACTGCTCGTCGCCGCGGTCGTCGTGCTGCCGGCGTTCGTCGTGGTGCTCCGCAGGCGCGGGCTCGACCTGTGGCCGACGGTGGTCGCCTGCCGTCGCCCCGCCATCGGCGCGCTGCTGATCGTGGCCGGCGCCTTCGCGGTCCACGCCCTCGTCTCCGGGCCGTGGCCACAGCTGCTGATCGGCATCGTCGTGTCCGTCGTCCTCTACGTCCCGGTGGTGCTGCCGATGCGTGCGCTGCTGCCCGGTCGTTCCCCCTCGCCAGATCGGTCTTCGTCGGAGGTAGCCGCATGACCACCCGCTCCGCGGTCTCGAGCCGGGCCCGGCGCGCGCTGCGCGACACGTTCGGCCTCTGGCCGATGCACGAGGCGGCCACCCGGGCCAAGCTCGGCCACCGCGTCCCGGCGCTGAAGCGCTTCGAGGACGCGGAGGTCGCGCGCCTGCACCCGCGCACGCGGCACCTGCCGCCCGCCCTCGTCGCGACCGTCATGCCGACTTACCAGCGACCCGAACTGCTGCAGCAAGCCGTCGACTCCGCGCTCGGCCAGACCGTCACCGACCAGGTCGTGATCGTCGTCGACGACGGCGGCGGGCTGCCCGCGCTGCCGCTGGACCCGCGGCTGGTCGCGGTCAGCCTGTCGCGCAACACGCACGTGCTCGGGCTGGTGCGCAACGTGGGGATCCGGCTGACCCGCTCCCGCTTCATCGCGTTCCTCGACGATGACAACACCTGGCGCGCCGATCACCTCGAGAGCGCGCTCGCCGGGCTCGCCGAGGGCGCCGACCTCGTCTACACGGCGGTGGAACGCCGCCGCGGCGACGGCACCGTGCACGACGTGCTGTCCACGCCCTTCGACCGGACCACCTTCCGCGACGGCTCGTCCTATGTGGACGCCAACTCGCTCGTGGTCCGCCGCGGTCCGGACGCGATCTTCAGCCGGATCCCCCGGGTGCGGGCCACGCTGCCCAAGGAGGACTGGGAGTTCGTGCACCGGTTCGCCAAGCGCCACGTGGTCACCCACGTGACCGCGCCGACCGTCCGCTACCTGGTCAACGAGGACAGCTACTACACGACCTGGAAGAACGAGGCCGGCCCCGCCGAGTAGCCGGCGAGGCCGGTCGTCCGCCGGTCACCGCAGGGTGGCCATCCGCACCTCCGCCAGCTTGGTCTTCTCGAACACCTCCCACATCGAGATGCCGCCGAGGTTCCCGGTCTTGCTGGTCATCTCGCCCCACTGGCGCTGTGCGTCACCCACCGGCTGGAACACGAAGTAGTTCGTGTCCTTGCACTTGCGCCACGAGCCGTGGACGACCATCTTGCCCTCGGTGTACCGGTCGATGTCGATCTGCCGGGCGCTCCAGTCCTCCACGACGACGGGCCGCCGCGGGCTGAACACCTTGTCGCTGTTCACCTCACCGATCAGGTCGCCGACCCGGACCTCGAGCCAGGCCCCCGGCCGGGTCGACTTCGACAACACCTGGTCGATCTTGCGACCGTCCTTCGTGGTCTCCGGGAAGATCATCTCCCCGGCCGACAACGGCGTGAACGCCAGATCCGCCCGGTACAGCTTGCCGACCTTGCCGCCGATCACCACCCAGAGGTAGGCGCCCTTGCTGTCGAACTCGACGGCCTTCTGCTTGACCTGTTCGACCGGCCGCTTCTGGTTGTCCTCCGTCGGCGGCGTGATCTCCCACTTGTCCACCCCGGGGACCCGCTCGGAGTGGCCGTACCGGTGCAGCTCCGTCGCGCTCAGCAGGCCCTGGGCCGCGGCCGCGAGCTCGTCGCCCGAGACCACCTGCCCGGGCTCGATCGGCAGGTACTTGATGATCAGCCGGACGAGCTTGTCGATGACGACCTCGGCCAGTTCCTCCGCGATCTCCTTGACCTCCCCGCTCGCCGCGGCCTTCAGCAGCCCGGGCAGATCCTCCTTGGCGAACTCGGCGAGCTGGCTGAAGACGCTGTCCTCGGTCTCCTCCTTGGTCTTGCCCGCGGCGATGTCGACCAGCTGCTGGGCCAGCTCGACCCGACGGTCGTAGTAGCCGTAGCCGGCGGCCTCGAAACCCTTGCGGATGAACGACCAGGCCGGGATCTGGTCCGAGGCGATGGCGATGAAGTCGAGCAAAGCCTTGAAGTTCGCCTTCTGCTTGTTGGCGACCCGCTTGGCCATCAAGGTCTTGTCCTCGCTCGCCAGCGTGAAGCCGAACCCCTTGACGTGGCTCTTCTGCTGCAGGCGCACCTGCCGGTGGGCGTCGGCCGCCATCACCTGGCGGTCGATCACGATCTTCTTCAGCGCCCCCGCGACGCTGACCACCGGCTTGAACTGCGGCGGCGTGAACTCGTTGGCCAGCTCGATGAGCAGGTCGGCGGCGGACAGCGCTTTGGCCAGGGCCTTGGAAGCCTCGTCCGGGTTCTCCTGCACCCACGCCTTGAGGGCTTCCTCGTCGAGCATCTTCACGGCGTTGTCGACCGCGACCTTGGCGTCGGCGCCGAGCTCGTAGTACTTGGGGGCGAGCGCCCGGGCCTCCCCCGGCAGTTCGGTCACCAGGCGGGTCAGCTTCTCGGTGTCGTGGGCCTCGATGGCGGCGTCGATGCCGGTGATCATCTTGAGCACCTTGGCCAGGTCGTGGTCGATGACGTGCTGCGCGTCGGCTTCGAGCGTCTTCGCGCTCTTGAGGACTTCTGTGCCCGACGACGTGACCTTGACGAACTCCAGGGACCCCAGCTTCCTGATCTCCGCGGCGACCCCCTTGACCGTGTCGACGGTCTTGGGTGCCTCGTTGAGCCAGACCTTGGCGACCCGGATGGCCTCGTTCTTGGCGCCGAGTTGTTTCTCCAGCGCTTTCTCGAACTCGGCCTGCAGCTCGGCCTCCTTGTTCTGCTCCTTGGTCACCTTGGCCGCGTGGTCGAACCCGGACCGGACCGCCTTGGTCTTGTTGAACGTCCCGTTGCGGATGCTCGCCTGGAGCTCCCCGGCCTGTTCCTTGGTCAATTCACCGACGTGTTTCGCGATCTTTTGCTTCAGGTATGTCTCGAGCTCTTTGATCTTCTCTGCGTTGGGTGTGGTCATGACGATGCTCCCTGCCGATCAAGAGATTTTGAGTTCGCTGCCGAGCGCGTTCTCCATGGCCTTTCGGATTTCGTCCTCGGTCAGGCCGTCGAGGCCGGGGATCTCGAGCATCGCCTCGTCGAGCGACGTCGACATGACCGCGGTCGCCACGACGGCCTCGGCCGCGGGCACCGGCTCGGGCGGCACCGAGTCCTGCTTCGGCGGTTCCTGCTCCGGCGGTTCCTGCTCCGGCGGTTCCCGCAGCACCGGTTCCTGCAGCACCGGTTCTTGCGGCTCCGGCTCGACCGGCTGCTGCAGCTCCGACTCCAGCTCGACCGGCTCCTGCAACTCCGGCTCCAGCTGGACCGGTTCCTGACCCGGCTCGGGCACCCACTCGCTGCGGTCCTCGTTCATGACCCACCACCGGGTGCCGTCCCACGTGCGCTGGACCACCCACTCGGTCTTCTCCTGGTTGAGCACCAGCCACCGGGTGCCGTCCCAAGACCGCTGCGGCACCCAGTTGCCGTCTTCGTAGTGCGACCACTCCCCGGTGGTGTCCTCCCAGCTCCACAGGGCTTCCTCGGCCGCGGCCGCCTGCTCGGCGTCCTCCTCGGCAGCCGGTTGGGCCGCCGCGGCCGCGAGCAGTTCCACATACCGGTCGGCGAGGGTGTCGTACTTCTCGGCCAGCGCCGCCACCACGTCGAGCGGCGCGGACTCGTAGCGCTCCAGGTCCTCGGCGAACAGGCGGACGGCCGCCTCGTCGACGCCGCCGGCCCCGCGTTCGAGTAGGCGCGCGGTGAACTCCGCGTAGTCGGCCACCTGCTCCGGCTCGTTGTACGCCGCGTGGATGGCGGTGAACCACGCCTCGGCTTTGCTCCGGTCGCCCTGGTGATCCACCGCCGTGATGGCCCAGGTGTAAACGGCTTCATCCATCGGTGCGCTCCTTGTCTCGGTCACGAAGGACCCGAGGGCGCACGCTATTGCGGAAATCGGAACAATTGCAGAAGCGATGGGGACGACGTCACATCACTTTGGGGCACGACAATTCATTCGACCCGAAAGGGCAGTCAGCGCACGCGTTTGACACCGCGCGCCAGGAAACGGCGGGCACGGGTGGCCGCGGTTGCTCGATCGAACACCACGGAATTGATCCATTCACGCGTCATGGCCGCGTGCAGGCTGGTGCGCGCCTGCAGCCAGGTTCCCCTTCGGGCGGGCCCGCCGTCGCTGGTGTAGACCCGGCGCACCCCGGCCCGACGCAGGTGCGCGAGCACGGTGCGGTCGTAGGAGCCGAACGGCACGGCGACGCGGTCGATCGGGGACCCGGTGACCTCACCGAGCACCTCGTGCGCCTGGTACAGCTCACGCAGGACCGCGGCCTTGTCCAGGGTGCGCCAGTCGACGTGCGACCAGCCGTGCGAGCCGACCGTCATGCCCGCTTCGAGCAGAGTGCCCACATCGGACCGGCTGACCCGCCCGGGGGCGTCCAGCAGGCCCGCGAGCAGGAAGAACTGCGCGGTCAGGCCGCGGGAAACCAGGCGGGGCAAGCCGATGCGCACGTCGGAGTCGTTGCCGTCGTCGAAGGTGATGCGCACGTCGTGGCCTTGGGCCACGGCCGCCTCGGCGGCGTCCAGCGCCTGCTCGAACTGCTCGACCGTGACCCAGGTCCTGTCCTCGCCGTCCTCGAGCGGGCGCACCGGGTCGCCGATGCCGTGGACGGTCAGGTTGAGGACCCGATCTCCCCGGCTCGTCACACGCCGCTCCGTTCCCACCGCTTCACCCGCAGCTCGCGGCGCACCCGGCGGGCCGCGGCGGTCAGCACCAGCGGGCGCAACGCCGACGCCCGGCGCTGGCCCAGCCACTGCCGGAACTTGAGGGTGTGCCATTCGGGCAGGCTGGTGAGGTCGCCGGTGGCCTCGCGGGCGAACTCGACCAGCTCGTCCACGGGGTGCTCGTCGACCTGCCCCTTGTCGTATGCGCGGCCCGCGCGGCGCAGGGCGTCGCGGGCGAGGACCCGGCGGACCTTGCGGTCCCACTCGCCCTGCTCCGGGAGCAGCTTGTCGGCCCGGCGCAGCAGCGCCGTGTAGGCGGCAAGGCGTTGCCGGAGGTCGGCGACGCCGGAGGCGTAGTACGCGGCGGACATGTTGTTGCCGTGCACCCGGTAGTACGCCTGGTCCACGCCACGCAGGTAGCCGACGTCGGCGTGCAGCGCCATGCGCATCCACATCTCGATGTCGCCGGTGTGCCGCAGTTCCGGGTCGTAGCCACCCACGGACTGCTGCAGTTGCGTGCGGACGACGACTTCGGGCGAGGTGATGCAGCCGTCGGCCACGGCGAAGCGGCGGCGCAGCCATGAGGTGCCGTCGTAGATGGTCCAGCCGTTGCCTTGGGTCCGGGCGTAGGGCAGCGGCATGCTGCCGTCCCAGTGCAGCGGCCTGCCGTAGGCGAAACCCACCTCGGGGTGGGCGTCCAGCAGCGCGGTCGCCCGGCGCAGCGCCCCCGGGGTGAGGGCGTCGTCGGCGGAGAGCAGGACGGAGTAGTCGGCCTTGGCCCAGTCCAGCAGGCCCTCGTTGTAGGTGGCGATGTGGCCCTTGTTCTCGCGGTGCTCCAGGACCTCGACCCGGCTGTCGGCCTCGGCCAGGTCCCTGGCCACCTCCGCGCTGCCGTCACCGGAGGCGTCGTCGATGACCAGGACCCGGACGTCGACCCCCGGCTGGTCCAGCACACTGCGCACCGCGGTGGGCAGGACCGAGCCGTACCTGTAGCAGGGGATCACCACGTCTACTGTGGACTTCCTGGACCGCCGCAAAACCGTCTCCCCCTAGGGACTCGTGGTGAACACCGCGTCCACCCAGTAGTTGGTCGGGCCGCCTTCGCCTGCCGGGAACACGCCGCCCGTCCCGTAGCGGTACACGCCGTTCGACGCGCCCGCGACGGAGGCCGGTCCGGTCAGCGGCCCGTTCACCTTGTCCGCGGTGAAGTACTGCGTGGTGTAGCCGTACCGGCCCGCGGAGGTGAAGTAGCTGACGAGGTAGGTCGTCCCGGCGGTGACCGCGACCGGCGTGGCGAACGTCAGGGTCTGCCAGCCCGATCCGCTCTCACCGGTGAAGGTGCCGGTGGCGAGCTGGGTGCCGCTCGACGACCACAGCGTCCCGGTGTGCGTGCCGGGGTCGCCCAGCGTCTTGTAGAACCGGACGCCGGTGATGAAGCCGTTCTGCGTCGGCTTGATCCGGGTGCCGAGTTCCACCGCCGAGTCCACGGCACTGGCGGCCGGGGTGTCGGTCGGGCGGAACAAGGTGCACGGGCACGCGCCGACCGCGCCGGTGGTGAAGCTCCACGTGTACGGCGTGCCCATCGCGTTGCCCTGCAGGTCGGTGGCCTGCACGCTCACCGTGTACGTCGTGCTCCCGGCCAGTGCGCCGGTGGACGCGAACGTGACGCTCTTCGCGTCCGGCGCGACGGTCGTCGTGCCGGCCGCCGTGCCGCCCGGGCCGGTGACGGTCATCTGGACCGAGCTCGCGTTGACCGCTTCGGAGAAGTTCGCGGTCACGCCGGTGCCGGTCGAGACGCCCGTGGCGCCCGAGGGCGGGGTCGTCGAGGTGATGGTCGGCGCGGTGTTGTCCGCACCGGCGGTGTCCACCACGACGTCGACCCAGTAGTTGGTCGAGTTGTAGGAGTTCGACGGGAAACCGCCGCCGTACTCGAACACGCCCTGCCCGCCCGCGGACGGCGAAGACGGTGCCGTCACCACGCCCCGGCCCGCGCCCTTGGTGGCGAAGTAGCCGCCGTCGGCCGCGTAGTGCCCGGTCGGGGTCCGGTAGGACGCGACGTACGTCTGACCGGCCGTGATCTGGACCGGCGAGCTGAACGTCAGGGTCTGCCAGCCGGAGGCGGACTCACCGGTGTACGTGCCCGTCGCCAGGCGCGTGCCCGAGGACGTCCACAGCGAACCGGTGTGGCTGCCGGTGTTCGCGGCCGACTTGTAGAACTTCACGCCGGTCACCGTCGCGTTCACCGAGGTCGTGAACTTGACGCCCAGCTCCACATCGGACCCGTCACCCGCGTCCGCGATGCCCGGGGTCTGGACGCCGAACAGGCTGCACGGGCACGGAGCCGCACCGGCGCCGGTGGTGAACGACCACGTCTTCGGCGACGCCATCACGTTGCCGAACCCGTCGGCCGCGGTCACCGTTGCCGTGTAGGTGGTGTTGGCCGCCAGCAAGGCGGTCGGGGTGAACGTGGCGACCTTGTCGTCCACGGTCAGCGTGCCCGGGACGCCCGTGCTGCCCGCCTTGAGCGTGAACTGCACGCTCGCCGGGTCGACGCTCTCGGAGAAGGTCGCGCTGACCGTGCCGTCGGTGTAGGCACCGGTGGCACCGCTCGCCGGGGCGGTCGAGGAGACCGTCGGGGCGACGTTGTCGGCGGTGGCGGTGGTGACCACCGGGTCGACCCAGTAGTTGCCGCCGTTGAAGCTGTCGGACGGGAAGCCCGAGCCGTAGCGGAACACGCCGTTCCCGCCAGCGACGCCGCCGGTGGCCGGCGCGGTGAGCGGGACGATGCCCGCGCCCTTGCCGGTGAAGTAGCCCGCGTCGACCGAGTAGTGGCCGTTGGGCGCGGTGTAGGACACCACGTAGGTCTGCCCGGCGCGGATCTGCAACGGCGTGGTGAAGTTCAAGGTCTGCCAACCGGAGGCCGACTCACCGGTGAAGGTGCCGGTGACCAGGCGCGCGCCCGCGCTGTTCCAGATGGACCCGGTGTGCGTGCCGGTGTTCGTCGTCGCCTTGTAGAAGCGGACGCCGGTCACGGTCGCGTTCACCGAAGTGGTGAACTTCGTGCCGACCTCGATCGCCGAGCCGTCCGCGGAGTCCACAGTGGTCGGTGCCGAGTTCTGGAACAGGGTGCACGGGCACTGCTGGGCGCCGACGGTCACGTTGACCGTCCTGGTCGCGCCGAGGGTGGCACCGTCGTCGGAGGCGCGGACCAGGATCGTGGTCGCGCCGAGCTGGCTCGGCGTCCACGGGTAGGTCCAGTTGTCCAGGCCGTTGGCCTTGTGCCAGCTCGCGCCGTTGTCGAGGGAGACCTCGACGGCGGCGACCTTGCCGCCGCCCACGTCCACGGCGGTGCCGCGGATGGTCTGGTCGGACCCGGCGGGCACGGTCGAACCGGCCACGGGCGAGGTCACGGTCACGGTCGGACCGGTGGTGTCGGTGCTCTTGGTGGCCGCGGTGAGGCCGGCCATCAAGGTGCGCGGCTGCGCGCCCATGTCGGCGAGCACGTTCACGGTCGCCTGCTGCATCGCGAGGTTCGCCGGCGCGCTGGCCGGCGCACCCGGCGGGTACAGGTGCACGGAGTCGAGGCCCCACGACCACTGCACGGTGCCCAGGCCCCACACCAGCGCGCCGCTGGTCTGGTCGCGGTACATCGTGATGTTGTGGGTCTTGGTGCCGTCGCCGTAGGCGTTGCCGTAGTCCTGCAGCACGAAGTCGCCGCCGACCATGGTCACCGTGGTGCTGGAGTTCTGGATCGACCCGGCCGGCCGGTAGCCGTTGTCCGGGTCGGTGTCCCACTCGTAGCCGAGCGAACCCGCCGTCAGCGTGGTCGTGGTGCCGGCACTGGCGATGGACGTGTTGCGCCACATGCGGTTGCGCCCGAAGGACGCGGGCACCTGGATGGCGTCGGCGCGGTAGCCGTTGACCTCGAAGAGGGTGCCGGTGACGGCGTTCTCGGGCCGGCCACCGTCGGACGGCGGCGACAACCGCGGGTCACGCCAGGTGCCCGTCCACGCGGCGTTCGGGTCGATCTTGGTGCCGACCTTGGTTTCCTTGTAGCAGACCAAGGTGCGGTACGCGGTGTTCGTGCCGTCGGTGGAGTTCTCGAAGCGGGTCTTCCAGAACATCTCGTTGCCCGACATGAAGATCATGTTGACGCCCGCGGCGCGCGCCGACTCGATGCCGGCGCGCTGCGTCGCGTTGACGTACTCGTCGTGCCCGGAGGAGACGAAGACCTTGTGGTTCTTCAACAGCGCGGGGTTGCGCGTGACGTCCACACCGGAGAGGTAGGAGACGTCGTAACCGTTGCGCTCCAGGAACCTGATGAGCGGGTACTCGGCGTTCATCGGCGAGGCGGTGCCGCTGTTGAGGTACGGGCGGTTGTAGCTCGCCTTGTACGCGCGACCGTCCGACGAGCCGAAGTTGCCGACGTAGAGGCTGTTGGCCTCCGGGTTGTTCGGGTCGCCCGGCGTGATGCTGTTGCCGTAGGTGTTGTACGCCTCCCACGTCTGGTCGGAGGTCTGCACCACCATGTCCGAATGCGACGCGTCGGAGCGCACCACGAAGTAGGCCTGCGACGCACCCGGTGCGTCGTTGCGGATGAAGTTCGCGACGTAGAAGCCCGGCACCGCGGTGGACGGCACCTGCCAGCTCGTCGACACCTTCCAGTTGCCGCAGTCGGTCATGCCGCTCGCGGAGTCCTTGAGGCACGTGGGTTGCGTCTGCGGCAACGACACCGTCGGGCTCAGCGACGTCTGCAGCCGGGCGCCGTTGCCGCCGTAGTAGCCGAGGCGGTAGATGTCGACCTGGTAGTTCGTGCTCGGCGTCTTGACCTTGAGGTCGAGCCGCTCGCCGGGCTGCACGCTCATCTGCGTGGTGTAACCGTCGATGTCGCCGTAGGTGCCGTCGACCCACCAGTCCGACTGCGGCGAACCCGCTTTCGAGTTCTCGCAGACGATCGGGTTGGTCGGGGCGTCGCACGGACCTGCGTTGGCGGTCGGGGGTAGTGCGACTGCCAGGCCCGCGGTCAGCAGGACGCCGAGCACTCCCGCGCGTATGCGCCGCAGTGTTCCGCTCATCGGGTCCTCCACGCTGTGTGATCGGGTCCGGCAGCACAAAATGAGCCGGGCTACCCCCTAGTCGCAGGTAGACAGCTGCTCGTTACTCTTATTGGGGGACAAGGCACTTATGTCACTTCACGTATCGTGACGACGCCGGACAGCGTTGGACAGGACGTCCACGACCCGCTCCTGCTGGGCCGCGGTGATCTCCGGGAACAGCGGCAGGGACAGGATTTCGCCCGCCAGCCGCTCGGCGACCGGGAACGATCCGCCGAGCCCGGCGAACGCTCCGGTGCGGTGCACCGGCACCGGGTAGTGGATGCCCGCGCCGATTCCCGCCTCGTGCAGCGCGGCGAGCACGGCGTCCCGATCCGGCACACGCACCACGTAGAGGTGCCACACCGGCTCGTTGCCTTCCGCCACAACGGGACCGTGCACGGTTTCCAGTTCACCGATGAGCTTGTCGTAGCGCTGGGCGGCTGCGCGGCGGGCGTCGTTCCAGCCCTCGAGCCGGCGCAGCTTGGCCCGCAACACCACGGCCTGCAAGGTGTCCATGCGGCTGTTGAAGCCCAGCGCCGTGTGCTCGTACTTGCGCGGCGAACCGTGTTCCCGCAACAACCGCACGGCCTCCGCGAGGTCCGAACGCGACGTCGTCACCGCACCGGCGTCGCCGTACGCCCCGAGGTTCTTGCCCGGGTAGAAGCTCGTCGCGGCGATGTCGCCGAGCGCACCGGCGGGCAACCCGTTGCGGCGCGCGCCCTGCGCCTGCGCCGCGTCCTCCAGGATGGCCACCCCGTCGGGCACGACGCCACGCAACTGCTCGACCGGCGCGGCCTGCCCGTACAAGTGCACCGGCAGCACGACCTTGGTGCGCGGGGTCACCGCGGCCGCGACGGCGTCCACGGAGATCAGCGCGGTGTCCGGGTCGCAGTCCACGAGCACCGGTGTGGCGCCCGCGCGGGCCACGGCCTCCGCGGTCGCGATGAACGTGTTCGCGGGCAGGATGCACTCGTCGCCCGGCCTGGCACCCAGGGCACGCAACGCCAGCTCGATCGCGTCGGTGCCGTTGCCGACGCCGACGCAGTACCGGGCCCCGACGTAGGACGCGTACTCGTGCTCGAACTCGGTGACGTCCGGGCCGCCGACGAACGCGGTGCGGGCGAGCACGGCGTCCCAGCCGGCGCGCACCTCGTCGGCGACCGCGGCGTGCTGCGCCGCAAGGTCGACAAGGGGGATCTGCCCTTCCGCCTCCCCGGCGTTTCCGGAAATGGCTGCGTTGGAGGCGAAAGGTGCAACCTGGTCAGCTGATTGTGGCTGGGTTGCGTCACGTTCCCCTGAGCTGCGGCTGCGAGGCCCTCGGTCTGATTTCGACCCTGAGGTCGACACAGAGGGTGTCATCGAGACTCCGTTCGCGAGGTACATAGTGGCTTGGCGGGGTTGCCCGCCCAGGTCTCGCCCGGCGGCACGTCGGTGAGCACCACGGCACCCATGCCGACCACCGCCGCGTCCCCGATCTTCAGGCCCTGCCGCACCAGCGAACCGGCCCCGAGGTAGGCACACCGTCCGACGTGGACGGAGCCGGACAGGGCCGCGCGCCCGGCCAGCGTCACGCCGTCGCCGACCTCGTCGTCGTGGGTGAGCAGGACGTGCGGCATCGCCACGACGTGCGCGCCGACCCGTTGCGGTGCGGTGATCACCGCACCGGCCAGGAACACGCACCCCGGCCCGAGTTCCACGCCGAGGGCGATCGACGCGGCCGGGTGCACGAGCGTGGCGTACCGCTCGGCGGGCAGGCCGAGCCGCGCGGCGAGGTCCAATCGGGACGCCGGTCGCGCGGGGCTGCCCACGCACACCAGCACCGCCGCGTCGGGGTGCGCGTGCACGAGGTCGGCCGGCCCGAGCACCAGCAGACCGTCCATACGGGAGCCGTGCCGGACCGGGTCGTCGTCGAGGAAACCGAGCGGGTCGTACGCGTCGGGCAGCAGGCGCGCGGCCGCCAGCGTCTCGCGGGCCAGACCGCCCGCGCCGACCAGCAGCAGCGGGCGGGCCGTCATGACGCGACCGCGACCAGCGCCTTGGCCAGCGCGTCGACGACGGTGTGCTGGTCGTCCTCGGTCAGCTCGTGGTGCAGCGGCAGGATCACCGTGCGGTTGGTCAGGTGCTCGGTGACCGGCAGCGGGCCGTGGCGGTGCCCGGCGTACGCGGGTTCGGTGTGCGCGGCCATGATCCCGCGCCGCGCCGAGACCCCGGCTTGCGCGAGCGTGGTCAGCACGTCGGCCTGGTCCGGTGCGTCGTCGGGGAGTTCGACCCAGAACGACTGGTAGTTCGTGGTGCCGTGGGCCGGGTCGGTCACCGCGCGCACGCCGAGCGGCGCGAGCAGCTCGTGGTAGCGGGCGGCGAACTCCCGGCGTTGCGCGACGATCGCGTCCAGCCGGCGCAGCTGGACCAGGCCGACCGCGGCCTGGATGTCGGTCATCCGGTAGTTGAACGCGGTCTCGGTGTACTGCTCCAGCACCACGCCGCGGGCCTCGTGCCGGTCAGCGGCGGAGACGCTCATGCCGTGCTCGCGCAGCCGCTTGAGCCGCTGCGCCCAGCTCGGGTCGTCGGTGGTGAGCATGCCGCCCTCACCGGTGGTGATCAGCTTGCGCGGGTGGAACGACCACGCGGCGAGCAACGCGCCGGTGCCGACGGGGCGACCGTGCAGGGTGGACCCCGCCGCGCAGGCGGCGTCCTCGACGACCGGCAGCCCGAGCGCCTTGATCGACTCGACGTCGGCGGGCACGCCACCCTGGTGCACCAGCAGCACCGCGCGGGTCCGCGGGGTGCGCACCGCGTCCACAGTGGACGCCGTCAGGTTGCCGGTCAGCGGGTCGACGTCGGCGAAGACCGGCGTCGCGCCGCAGTAGCGCACGGCGTTGGCGGTGGCGATGAACGACAGCGACGGCACGACCACCTGGTCGCCGGGTCCCACACCGAGCAGGTGCAACGCCAGGTGCAGCGCCGTGGTGCACGACGAGGTCGCGACGCCGTGGCGAGCGCCGACCCGCGCGGCGAACGCTTCCTCGAACGCGGCCACCCGCGGCCCCTGCGCGACCCAGCCCGAGCGCACGGCGTCGGCGGCCGCGGCGGCCTCCTCGTCGCCGAGCAGCGGCTTCATCACCGGGATCACGCGGCACCGACCTCGGCGCGCCACCACGCGACGAGCCCGCGCAGGCCCTCGTCCAGCCCGATCTCCGGGCGCCAGCCCAGGTCGCGGGCCGCGGCCGAGATGTCGGCGAGGCGCCGGGTGACGCCGTTGACCTTGCGTTCCGGTCCGTGCTCCAGCGGCAGGTCGGAGTCCATGGCGGCGAGCAGCGCGTGCGCGAGCCCGGCCAGGCTGGTCTCCTGCTGGCTGGCGATGTTGTAGACAGCGTCGGTGACGCCGGCCTGCGCGGCGAGGATGTTGGCGCGGGCGATGTCGTGCACGTGCACGAAGTCCATGGTCTGGCTGCCGTCGCCGAAGACCAGCGGCGCGTCGCCGCGCTGGATGCGTTCCATCCAGCGGATCAGCACCTCGGTGTACACGCCGTGCGCGTCCATCCGCGGGCCGTAGACGTTGAAGTAGCGCAGCGCCACGTAGTCCAGGTCGGTCATGGCCTTGAAGCTGCGCAGCATGCCTTCGTTGAACGCCTTCGCGGCGCCGTAGAAGGTGTCGTTGTTGTACGGGTGGTGCCGCTCGGTGGTCGGGAATTCCTCGGCCAGCCCGTACACCGACGCCGACGACGACGCGATGACCTTCTTGACGCCTTTCTCGGCGGCCGCCTCGAGCACCGTGAACGTCCCGTCCACCAGGCACTCCAGCGCCAGGCGCGGTTCCTCGGCGCACTGGGTGATCCGGATGGCCGCGAGGTGGAAGACCAGGTCCACGCCCTCGGTCAGCTCGCCGACCAGCGCCCGGTCGTTGATGTCACCCTCGACGACCTTCAGCCGGTCGCCCGCCCGCGCGCTCGCGTCGGCGAGGTTCTCCTTGCGGCCGCGCACGAAGTTGTCCAGCACGACCACCTCGGCCGCGCCCGCCGCGACGAGCCGGTCCACCACGGCCGAGCCGATGGTGCCCGCGCCGCCGGTGACCAGCGCCCGCTGGCCGTGGATCGGCTGTGCCGAGGTCGTTTCCTGGCTCACGCGCTGACCTCCATGAGCTCGCTGTCCTCGAGCACGGGCATGAACGCGCCGCCGTGCGCGAGGCTGGCCGACGCGGCTTCGAGCAGGGAGAGCACGCGCAGCCCGGACCGGCCGTCGGTGAGCGGCCTGCGGCCCACGGCGATGGCGTCGGCGAACTCGGCCATCATGGCGCGCAGCGCCTCACGCTCGGGCAGCGCGGGCGCCACCATGTCGCCGCTGCGGTAGGACACGATCGCCTGGGCGCGCCGGTCCTCGGGCAGCGTCTGCGGGTCGGCCTTGTCCACCCCTCTGTCGTAGATGGACAGTCGCTGGGCCGGGTTGGTGTCGTCCCAGACCACGGTGCGGGTCGAGCCGCCGACCACGAACGTGCGGATCTTGGTGGGCGAGAGCCAGTTCACGTGCACGTGCGCCATCGCGCCGCCGGAGAGCTCGATGGTCAGGTGCGCCACGCACGCGCGGCCCGCGCCGATCGGGTCGGAGCCGTGCGCGGACACCGCGATCGGCACCACGTCGTCGGGCAGGATCGCCGTGAAGATCGACAGGTCGTGCGGCGCGAGGTCCCACAGCACATCCACGTCGGGCTGCACGAGCCCGAGGTTGATCCGCACCGAGTCCAGGTACTGCACGGTGCCGATGCCGCCGCTGCGGATCAGCTCACGCAGGTGCTGCACCACGGGGGTGTAGACGAAGGTGTGGTCGAGCATGAGCGTGAGCCCACGCCGTTCGGCCTCGTCGACCAGCTTGCGGCCGTCGGCGTAGTTCGCGGCGAGCGGCTTCTCCACGAGCACGTGCTTGCCTGCCCGCAACGCGGCCATGGCGACCGGCAGGTGGGTCGCCGCCGGGGTCGCCACCGCGACCGCGTCGACCGCGGGGTCGGCCAGCACCTCGTCCAAAGAGGACGAAGTACGCACCGTCGAGTAGTCGCCGAGCACCTTGCGGGCGCGCGCCTCGTCGAGGTCGCACAGGTATTCCAGGCGCAGTCCGGGTGTGGCTTGAGCGTTGCGTACCAGGTTCGGGCCCCAGTAGCCGGCGCCGATCACGGCGATGCCGATCGTCACGTCGACTTCCCCCTTCAGGGTCTCAGTAAGCACCCGCGCCGGTGAACACCGCGCGGAAGGTCTTCCACAAGATCACTGCGTCCATGGCCAGCGACCAGTCCTCGACGTAGCGCAGGTCCAACCGGACCGCCTCGTCCCACGAGAGGTCGCTGCGCCCGCTGACCTGCCAGAGGCCGGTGAGGCCGGGCTTGACGAGCAGCCGGCGTCGCACGTCGGGTGCGTAGCGCGCGCTCTCCTCGGGCAACGGCGGGCGCGGGCCCACCAGCGACATCGAGCCGCCGAGGACGTTGAACAGCTGCGGCAACTCGTCGAGGGAGTAGCGGCGCAGCACCCGGCCGACCCGGGTGATCCGCGGGTCGCTGCGCATCTTGAACAGCAGACCGGCGCCCTCGTTGTTCGCCGCGAGCGTCGCGAGCTGCTTGTCGGCGTTGGTCACCATCGTGCGGAACTTGACGATGGTGAACACCCGGCCGTCCTTGCCGACCCGCTTCTGCCGGTAGAACACCGGACCCCGCGAGTCCACCGCCACCATCGCGGAGACCAGGATGAACACCGGGGCGAGCAGGGCTAGCAGCAGGAACGAGCCGATCCGGTCCATCGCGCCCTTCACCACGCGGCGGGCGCCGGTGAACGCGGGCGCGCTGACCCGCAGCAGCGGCATGCCGAGCACCCCGCTGACGTGCAGCCGCGGACCGGCGACCTCCATGAGGACCGGCGCGACGACCATCTCGGCCTCGCTGCCCTCCAGGTTCCAGGCCAGCTGCTGCAGCCGGCGCGGCGTCCAGTACGGGTCGGGCGTGACCGCCACGATCCGGTAGCCGCCGCGGCGGACGTGCTCGGCGAGCTGGCCGAGGTGCCCGACCACCGGGACCCCGTCGACCACGTCGCCGGTCTCGTCGTCGCCGAGGCCGTCGATGGTGCAGGCGGCGTCGACCCGCCAGCCCAGGTGCGAGGCGGTGCGGGTGCGGGTCACCAGGTCGCGGATGGTCTCGGGGCTGCCTGCCGCCATCACCGGCAGCATGCAGCGGCCTTCCCGGCGGTTGCGGTGCAGGAAGCGGCGCAGCAGGTAGCGCGTGGGAAAGACCAGCACGGCGATGGCCGGGATCACCACGAACACCCACGGCCGGACGTCGTGCGCGCCGACGGCGATGCCGACCAAGGCGAGCGCCACCAGCGCCGCGAACAGGCCCTTGCCGAGCCGGCGGAACTCCTCGGCCCCCTGGCCGAGCGTGCCCGGGTGCCACGCCCGGCTGGCGATCAGCGCGCACACGACGATCAGGACGGTCGCCCCCGCCTGTCCCGCGTGGCGCAGGTAGTGGGCGTCGCTGTCGGCGATGACCAGCCCGACGCCGAGCACACCCAGCACCGTCCCGAGCAGGTCGGCGGCGATGACGAACCGGCGGTACCTGGTCTCCCAGGTGTCCATCGGCAGTAGGCCAGGCTCACCGGCCGGCAGCCGGCGCCTGGTTTTGGAGTATGCGGGGTGGACAGCGGTTTCCGGCTGTCTTGACTCCACATGCTCACTCATCGTGGTCGTCCCTTCGGTCGGGCCGTGCCGCGTGCGCGGCGCGTGGGCGTCCCCGACGCAGTGCCCACGGATGAGGTGGTTCGATGGCTTGCAGACGATCCGGGCGCCCGACTCACCCTCGTCGCTGTCATCGGCTCATTCGCTCTACTCGGCGTTGCCGTTACACGGAGGGTGAGACCCAGAATCAACTCATTCTGGTGAATTGTTGACCCAATACCCGGCGAAGAACGACTCTGGGTAGGGCCCAATGACCCGTTCGAGCCCGGGCTCTATCCCCCGCGCGAGTGGTTGATCCTTCAGCCGGGCACCAGCCATTGCGCAGGTAGCGCCACGTGCGCGGCGCGCAGTTCGCGCAACAACTCGGGCACGAAGACGAGCACGGCGTCGGGCCGGGCCGCCGTCAGTTCGGTGGGGCTGATCACCGGGATGCGCGTGCCCGGAATTCGCTTCCCCCACTTTCGGGTGGAACCATCGACTACAGCGGGTAACAGATCCCGATCAACGCCGGCGCGGTTCAACAGCACTACAGCGCGGGCGGCAGCACCATAGCCCAGGACCGCGCGCCCCTCGGCGGCCGCCCGTTCGAGCCACGTCCGCAACTCGTTCGCGCTGCGTTCGGCCCAGCGGGCGAGCGTGCCGGGATGCGGTGCGTCACGTTCTTCGGCCAACAGGGTGGTCACCGAGTCGTCCGGCGTGCCGCCCCGCCGCGCGGCGAGCAGCACGGTCTCCCCGTACAGGTCGAAGCGCCACGCGGTGACCGGCACCAGACCCGTCACCCGGAGCATGCCGGCCATGGCCTCGGTGCAGTGGTAGGCGAAGTGGCCGTGGCGCACGACGTTCCACTGCCGGTTGCGGATGATGCCGGGGAAGGACTGGAACTGCAGCAGCAGCACCCCGTCCGGGGCGAGCCGCCGGGTCCGCTCGACCAGCGCGCTCGCCTGGTCGGGGCTGTGGGTCAGGCCGAACGCGTCGACCACCACGTCCACCGGGGCACGCTCGGCCTCACCACGGGTGATCGGGACGAGCTCGCGGGCGGCGAGCAGCGGCAGCCAGGATGCGGCGTGCCCGCTGCCGAACTCGGTGACCCGCATGCCGGCCCTGAGCAAGCCGGACGCCGCGACCCGCGCGACCGCGTCGGCGGCCTGGCTGGCCAGCGCCTGCGACTCGACCCGGGTCGGCTCGACCGGCACCGGCACCTCGTCGGGCAGCTGCGCGAGCCCGCAGGAAGAACAGACCCACAGCCGCAAGGGATGGCGCGGGTCTTCGGCGGCGTCGGTGGCGGCGGGGAAGTGGTCGGTGGCGGGCTGCTCGCCGAGGTCGAGCACGAGCTCACCGCCGCGCGCCCGGCACGCCCGGCAGATCGGGACGAGCGGGTGCTGCCGGTTCACGAGCCGCGGTTCCCTCGATCGGATGGTTGTGACCGCCCAACTGTGGTCGTGAACCTGTTGCCAGTCAACGGGTTGTAACGGGATGGCGGACACCTCCGACCACCGGTCATGCCTCGCCCTCGGTCGGCTGGTGCTCTTGTCCTGCTCGCGGAGTTGTTCGTGTCCGCGTGCTCGTTCGGCGCGAACGGCTCGGGGTTCCGGGTCCACGACGTGCCGGGCTGCATGTTGACCGCGGCGGAGGTGACCAGGCAGTCGGGGCTGTCCATGTCGTCGGCCGTCGACGCGGGTGCCCACACCGCCCTGCCGGACGGCGAGCGGTTGTGCGTCTACAGCGGTCCGGGCCGCGAGCGGGTCAGCGTCCAGGTGATGCTCACCGACCACGACGGGGCTTTCGCGGAGCAACGCAAACAGCTGTCGACGGCATCGGACGTCTCGTCGGTCGAGGTGGGCGACGAGGCGGCCCGCGGCGTGACGATCCGCGACTTCGGCAGCCGCATCACGATCGTGGCGCGGGTGGGTGCCGGGTACCTGCGGGTGGACGTCGATGCGCCCTACGCGTTGGGCACGTCCGCGCCCGTGCGCGCCGAGCACCTCGCCAACGCCTGCGTCGAGGCGATGACGGCGTAGGTCATGATCGGGGCATGGCCTTCGCGGTGCGCCGGTACCACCTGGAGCTGGACTACGCACCGGCCACGGACCGGCTGACCGGGCGCGCCACACTGCACGGCGTTGGCGAGATCGGCGGATTCGAGCTTGCCCTGGCGTGGTCGCGGGTGAGCAAGGTGCTGGTGGACCGCCGTCCCGCCCGGTTCACCCACCGGGACGGCAAGCTCCGCGTGCGCGCGGCGGCGTCGGGTTCGTTCACCGTCGAGGTCCACTACGCCGGGTCGCCGGGGCAGCGGCCGTGGTTCCCGCACCACGAGGACTCGTCGGAGAAGGCCGGCTACGGGTTCGCGATCAGCGTCCCGCCCGGGTGCACCGTGGTCGCGAACGGCCTGCTGGAAGACCACGTTCCCGGTCCGAAGACCAGCCGCTGGTACTACGAACAGGCCGAACCGACGTCGAGCCGGTTCGTGACCGTCCAAGTAGGACAGTTCGAGTTCGTCGAGCCGGCCCGTGACCAGAAGGTCGCGTGCCCGGCCGACCTGGTTGCCGAAGTCCGCGCGACCTTCGGCGAGCAGCCGCGGATGATGCGGGTTTTCGAGGACCTCTTCGGCCGCTATCCGTTCGAGGGCTACACGGTCGTCGTCACCGACCAGGACCGGCCGACGCCGATCGCGGCCCAGACCGTGTCGGTCTTCGGCCGCAACCACCTCGGCGCCCGGGAACTCGCGGCACAGGATCTGCTGGCCCGCCAGCTCGCCCACCAGTGGTTCGGGGCCAGCGTGACCCCGGAGGGCGAGCAGGACAGCTGGCTGGCCGACGGCTTCGCCGCGTACGCCGTGTGGCTGTGGGCCGAGAAGTCCGGCGCCGAACCGACCGCGGAGCGCCCGGCGGAACGCGGCGCGCAGATCTTGCACGCCCTGCGCGAGTACCTGGGCGATGCCGCGTTCTTCGCCCTCTTGCGGGAGTGGGTCGCGACCCACGAGCACGGCATCGCGTCGACCGGCGACTTCGTCACCGCGGCCCGGCGCCACGGCGTGGACGACCGGCTGGCGAAGTGGTTGCGGCACCCGGGGATCCCGGAGAACGACTTGGCCTGAAACGACAAAAGCCCCCGGAGGGGCTTCGTCTCGAGGTGGCCAGGGGCGGGGTCGAACCGCCGACCTACCGCTTTTCAGGCGGTCGCTCGTACCAACTGAGCTACCTGGCCGTGTGAACTCACACCATCTTCTGTTTTTCTGTTCTTCCGTTGGTCCCCCGCTACGGTCCCACGCTGGTTCAGCAGGAACCCGCACCGTGGGGGTCCGGGGGCTCGGCCCCCGGGTAAAACCGCGAACGACGTGGCTTGCGCTCTCCGCAAGCACACGTCGCCCGAGTTCGCGCGACCCAGACGGGACTCGAACCCGCGACCTTCGCCGTGACAGGGCGACGCGCTAACCAACTGCGCCACTGGGCCTTGCTTGTACTGCATCCTACTGGTGTTGCGTGCTCCCAACGGGATTCGAACCCGCGCTGCCGCCTTGAAAGGGCGGAGTCCTAGGCCGCTAGACGATGGGAGCTCGACCCCTCCGCTGGGAGCAAGGAGAAGCATAGGGCACGCCGCCACCGGGTTTCAAAGCGGGGGCCCGCGGCCGGTCGAAGACCACTGCACGTAACCAGAGCGAGCAGCTCATGGCCGGGTAATTCATTGCCCGCCGACGCGAGCGAAAGGTATGTTCGAGGTGCCGCGACGGCGCACCTGGCACGGGGGGTGTGCGCCGAGGCCCCGCGGCGCGGCCGCGCCGGTGAGGAACACCACTCACGGGACGCGATCGAGGGTTGTGCGGACGGGAGCGCACGGCTGGTCCGGCGCTCCCGCCGTGTCCGGGGTTCACCGCATGACCGGCGGGACCCCGTCGTCGTCGGCCAGCAGGCCGAGCATGTCCAGCAGCTGCTTGCAGTCGTCGGCGTCGTTCGCGATGGACGCCACCGCGAGCCGGGCCCGGCGTACCTGGTCCTCGTTGACCCGCCCCTGACCGGCGTCGCCGTTGCGCTGTGACGGCACGGACGGTGCACCGAGGTCCTGTTGCATCAAGAACTGTCGGACTTCCAGTGAGCTGCTCATCGCTGCCTCCCCGACTCAGGTGTGGCCGTGAGGTTATGCGGCGGAAGCCATGCGAAGCAGCCCCCCGCAGAGTGAACCGTTCGCAACGCTAAGTGAACCCGCTAGACCAAGTGGCTGAGCCGGTCACGGCGCGTCCGGAGGGCCGGCTGGCGATGGCGCCGAACGGGTAGCCGGAACCGCACTGTGCTCACGCACCGGCATGAGGCAGGGTTTCGGCCATGACCGAGGAGAACAAGCCGGCCGACCCGACCGAGGCGCTCCAGGAGCGCATCGGTGAGCTCGACGGGCTGATCGCTCAGCTGAACTCCCTGACCGACCAGTTGCAGGAGCAGTTCAAGCCAGACAGCCCTACCCAGTAGGGGTATATTGAGGGCATGGCCGACGAACACCACGGGCACTCGTACACCGCCAACCGCGAGGCGCACCAGCGCCGGCTGCGCCGCATCGAAGGTCAGGTGCGCGGGCTGCAACGGATGGTGGACGAGGACGCCTACTGCATCGACGTCCTGACCCAGGTGTCCGCGGCCACGCGGGCGCTGCAGGCGTTCGCGCTGGAACTGCTCGAGGAGCACATGGCCGGCTGCGTGGTGGATGCCGCGCGCCAGAGCGACGACGCCGCCGCGGCCAAGGTGCGCGAGGCCGCCGACGCCATCGCCCGTTTGGTGAAGTCCTGATCGACCCGGAGGAACAAGCAGTGCAGACCACCTACACCGTGACCGGCATGACCTGCGCCCACTGCGCGCGGTCGGTCACCGAGGAGCTGACCGAGCTCGAGGGCGTCACCGACGTGTCGGTGGACGTGCCGACCGGCGCGGTGACCGTCAGCAGCACCGCTGAGCTGGCCAAGGACGACGTGGCCGCGGCGGTCACCGAGGCGGGCTACCAGCTCGTCGGCTGACCAGCCGTCCGGGAGCTTGGCACCGACAATGCGAACATCAAGTGAACAATTCAACGGAATTTTCGGGCCCAAGCTCTCCCCACATCCGCGTGCACGTGCAACAATCGTGTTGCTGACACACCCCCGGTCAGCGCCTGTGGAGATCCCCTCCGGCCCCCGCGTTCCTCCCCCTGGCGCGGGGGCCATCTCCTTTTCCGGGCAAGGTCGCCTCGGTTCCGTTGCGTGATGGGCCGGAAACCGCAGGTGTCGGCCCCAGGGGTGTCAAGGCACAATTCACACGCTCGTGGCGCGTTGTCCACAGCCTGTGACTTATCCACAGATTCACAGTGGTTTCGGGCCCTCATCCCAAGCACGGTCGAGCCGGAGCAAAGGTCGCCCCCATCGTGGCGGAAACCCTCCGCAAGCCGGAGAAGGGCCGAATCTTTGCAGGTCAACCCCGGCATTGTGCAACTGAGCGAGTGACCGGTACGGTCAGTTCGGGTAAAGGATGCGCAACCAAGTGATGACGCACGGAAACCAAGGTGGTTGCGCAATCAGCCAATTGTGTGAGTGTGTTGCACGTCACACTCACTATGTTCTCGTGGCCGATTCGTTATCGTAGCCGCCGTGCCTCTTCCATCTCTTGGACGCAGCAGGACCAACCTCAAGGCCGTCGGTACGTCGACGGGCCGTCACCGCACCCCGATCCGTGACGTCGAGGAAGTGCTGCCTGACCACGAGCTCGAGTCATACCTCTCGGCGCTGAGCCCCGACAACGACCTGGACCCGGAGTCCACCGGTTCCGGTCGTCGCTTCGGCGGCGCCGAGGTCTACCAGCTGCGGGTGTCGTTGATGGCCAACGAGCACCTGCGCGAGCTCGCCGTGCGGCAGAACACCACGCCGAACGCACTGGCCCAGGAATGGGTCCTGCAACGGCTCCAGTGGGAAGCCCGGCAGCTGCACTCCCGCTGAGCGTCCGAACACACCCCGAACAGAACACCCATCCCCCGACACGCGAAGGGCCCCGGCCACACACCCGGCCGGGGCCCTTCGCAGCAAGAACGAGGTCCGGTCTACAGCGGCACCACGTTGGTCGCCTGCGGGCCCTTGGTGCCCTGACCGATCTCGAACTCGACCCGCTGGTTCTCCTCCAGGGTTCGGAAGCCCTTGCTCTGGATCTCCGAGTAGTGGACGAACACATCGGAGCCGCCGTTGTCGACGGCGATGAAGCCGAACCCCTTTTCGGCGTTGAACCACTTCACCGTGCCCTGTGCCATAAACCTGCCTCCATCGCAGGGTCATCACGAGGTTGCCCCGTGCAACCTCTCGGCCTTTCGGGGCGACACTTCACGCGCGCCCGCGATGCTTCGTTCCGCGAGCGTGGGTTGAGCACGAACACAGAAACAAACGGCCTGGCTGCGGAGCGTATCGCCGGGCGCACATCGGTCGGTACGGCCAAATCGGCGGCCCGTTGGGCTGAACGGGTGACACGCCCGTAGTCACCAATCTGTAGCCACCGTCGAACGGAACCGTTGTTTTCCCTGGCTAAACTCGCCGGACGGCAGCACGCGATGATCTTGGGTCGTGGCGTCAACGCAAATGTGACGTGAGTCACAGCAGTGATCGCCAACGTTCGGCTGCTCAGCGGCGTCGTTAGTGGCGAGACCACACGGGGGAAAGGGACACACGTGACGGTGGGCAGGGGTACAAGGCGGTTCTTCGGCGCTGTTGCAGCCGCCGCGGCCGCGTCGCTGGTGTTTGCCGCGTGCAGCAGCGACGACGGCGGCGCGCCCGCCACGCAGACCCAGACCGGCGCTGCCGGCCAGAACCAGCAAGTCGGGCCTGCCGCGGCCCCGGTGGTCGCCAAGGTGACCACGAAGCCGGCCAACAACGCCAAGAACGTGGCGCCGAACGGCCCGTTCACCGTCACCGTCGCCGACGGCACGCTGGCCTCCGTCACGCTGACCAACCCCGACGGCAAGAAGGTCAAGGGGAGCCTCGCCGCGGACAAGAAGAGCTGGAAGGTCACCGAAGACCTGGGCTACGGCAAGAAGTACACGTGGTCGGGCAGCGCGACCAGCCCCGACGGCAAGAGCGTGCCGGTCAAGGGCTCGTTCACCACGGTCACCGCGCAGAGCAAGGTCAGCGCCCACATCAACACCGCGGACAACGCGACCTACGGCGTCGGGCAGCCGATCGTGGTCACCTTCGACCAGGACGTCAGCGACAAGAAGTCGGTGGAGAAGGCGCTCAAGGTCGAGACGTCCAAGGACGTCACCGGCTCGTGGGCCTGGTTCGACGACCGCACCGTGCACTACCGCCCGAAGGCGTACTGGCCGGCGAACACCAAGGTCGACGTGCACCTGGACATCTACGGTGTCTCGTTCGGCGGTGGCGCGTACGGCCTGGACGACGTGACCTCGAAGTTCACCATCGGCCGCAACCAGGTCGTGAAGGCCAACACCAAGACCCACCGGTTCATGGTCTACCGCAACGGCAAGAAGGTCCACGACTACCCGGCCAGCTACGGCCTGGACTCTGACCCCGGCCGCGTCACGCACAGCGGCACGCACCTCGTGATGAGCAAGAGCCAGACGTACTTCATGACCAACGAGAAGTACGACTACGAGAACATCGAGGTCCACTGGGCCGTGCGCATCTCGAACAACGGCGAGTTCGTCCACGGGGCTCCGTGGTCGGCGGCCCAGCAGGGCAACTCCAACGTGTCGCACGGGTGCGCGAACCTGTCGGAGGCAAACGCCGAGGCCTACTACAACAGTGTTCTGCCTGGTGACCCGGTCGAGGTGACCGGCAGCACGGTGAAGCTCAGCCCGGCCGACGGCGACTACCACGACTGGATCTACTCCTGGAGCAAGTGGCAGAGCATGTCGGCGCTCTGAGTTCCTCCCCTACGCTGTCCGCACCGACGACAGGGGTGGGCGATGTCCGGACCTCGAAGGGTGCCGACCGCGCTGGAGAAGCGGTTCGCGTCGCTGTCCAGGGCCCTCGGCAAACCGGCTGAGCCGGAGGCCGCCGAGGGCACGCAGGGCACCGAGGCGGAGGTCGCGTCGGGATACCTGGTGGTGCGCGCGTCCGGGGCGAGCGCCACCCGACAGGCGATCGACGCCACGCGGGCCGCGAAGGCGGGCGCCAAGCCGGGCGCGCGCGAACCGGACATGGTGCAACTGGCCATGCGTGCGTCGCTGCCCAAGTACCTGCCCGCCGACGGGATCGCCTTGCAGTTCCCGGAGTGCGCGTTGCGCGCGCACCCGGGCGGCGGCGGTCAGGGCGGGGTCGTGCTGCTGGCGGTGGCCGCGCACAAGCTGTCGATCAGCTTCGCCGAACTACGGCCGCTGCTGTTCCAGCCCGTGCCGGTCGACCGTCCACTGCAGACACTGTTCGCCGCGTCGGTGTCGCACCTGCTGGTGGTGGCGGAATCCCTGGACCCGCACGGGATCAAGCCGTACCTGCTCGGCCTGGCCGAGTTGGTGCTGCGCAGCGCCCTGCGCACCGAACTGGACCGGGCCGACGCGATCGCCACCCGCCGCCGGGCGGCGGTGGAGTACATCAAGCAGCACTTGTCGGACCCGTCGCTGACCGCGGAACGGATCGCGGAGGCCCTGTTCATCTCCCGCCGCCGCCTGTACCAACTCTTCGACGACGGCGATGGCGTGTCGGGGAGGATCCGGCAACTGCGGATCGACCGCGCACGGGAGTTGTTGTCCGACCCCGCGCACGCGGTGCGCGGCGTGGGGGAAATCTCGCGCCAGTGCGGCTTCGCCAACGCGGCCCACTTCTCCCGCACCTTCCGCAAAGTGGTGGGCGAAACCCCGCGCGAGTACCGCGACCGCGTGCTCAAGCGCTGAGTTATCCACACCCTGTGGGTTATCCACAGATCGCGCTCCAGCCCGTTTCCGCCCCCACAAACCGATAGACTGGGTCATGGGGAGCCCCCGAGGGAGGGCGGGGGTTTTCGTTACGCGCGCGCGAGGCGAAAGTGTTGCGGTGCAACGGTTTCGACGGTGCTCGCGCATAACGAATTGGTTGCCGCGAGCGTCGTCGGTTGCACCGAAGTGGATCCAAGGGCGCCATTCCGGTGCGATTCGCGAGCCGTCTCCAGAACGGGTACACGAGCAGCGCGGCACCCGAGTTGTCCACACCCTGTGGGTTGTCCACAGATCGCGCGATCGCCCGTTCCCGCCCAGGCAAACCGAGAGAATGAGACTCGGGGCGCACCGGGCAGGGTGGGGGCTTGGTCTACGCGCGCGCGAGACGAAAACGTGTGGCACAACGGTTCCGCGGTCGAAACGCGTGGAATCGGTTGCGGTGGAACAACAGTCGGCGTTAGTCGAAGCTGACCGACGACAGCAGCTCCCCGAGCACGGCCGCCAGCTCCAGCCAGCCCCGCCCGGTCAGCGAATGCAGCGTGAACACGGCCAGCCGGCCGCCGGCCGGGGCGATCACCACGGCCTGCAACTGGCAGCCGGACGGCGGGTCCGACATCACGATCCGCTCGGCGATGATCACCGGGTAGCCGCGTTCGGTCCGCGACTCGGTGATCTCGTGGATGTCCGCCCCCGCGCTCGCCTCCAGGAACGCCCGCACCTCGTCCGCCGCGTCCGCGCCGAACGGCAGGTCGGCGTGCACGACCATGCTCACCAGCACGCCCGGGTCCGACTGCGGGTGGTCGACGACGGCCACGAGCCCGGCCGCGTTCTCGTGCGCCAGTTGCGCCGCGTCGTGCGCGGCGAGGGCGACACCGGGGTCGTGGGCGGACTCGCCGCCGCGGGTCTTGACGATCAGTTCGGCCAGTTCCCGCTCGGTGTCCGCCGGTGATCGCATGGTCACCGGGGTGATGCCCGCGACCGACGCCAGCTTCACGGGCGACCGCCACCGAGTGCCGACGCCAAGGCCGACGCGGCGCCGGTCGGGACCGACTCCGGGCGCCGGGCGCGACCGCCGAACGCGGTCGCGAGGCTGCCGGCCAACCCGGACCCGCGGCGCAACGCATCGCCGAGCGAACGACCGAAGGCCGCGTTGTCCCGCTCCGCGGGCTCGCCGGTCAGCTGAGCCGCGACCTGGTCGGCGGCCAGCCGGTGCGTGCGTTCCAGGTCCCGCGCCTGACCGAGCACCGTCGCCAGGCGGCCTTCCAGGTCGGCGACCCGCTTCGCGGCGGCGGTGACCTCGACGCTCGCCGAGGCCGTCGCGGTCGGGGTGGCGGCCAGGTCGAGGGTGTTCTGCTTCTCCTGCAGGTCGTCGCGCGCGGCGTCGAGGTCGCGGCGGACGGCCAGCGCGGCGCGATCCAGGTCCTCGGCGCGGCGCTTGTTGGTGGAAAGCGTTTGCGCCCACTCTTCGAGCACGGTTGCCGCCGCCCGCAGCGACGCCGGCCGCGCGGCCAGCGACTCCGGCACGCCGGACAGGTGCCGGCGGAACGCCTCCGAACCCGCACCGTGCCACTGCTCGCCGGCCGCGAGCGCCTTGCGCACCGCGGGCTCGGCCGCGGCCAGCTGCTCGGCGGCCGTGGTGAACTGGGCGGCGGTCTGGGTGACCGAATCCAGGTCGCCCGGGGTCGGGTCGAAGCCGAGACCCCGATAGGGCCCGCGCACCGCACTCACCTCCCAGTCAAGTCGGCGGGGATCACCGTAGACGGTCCCGGGCCGCCTCGTCGGCCTCCTGGTACGCGGCGAGCGCGGCGGTGACCCGGCTGCTGCTCTCCCGCATGAGGTCGCGCACGGTCGCCAGGTCCGCCGCGGTGGACCGGGTGAGCGCGGCCGCCGCCGCGGTCAACCGGTCCGAGCCGAGGGTGCCGCCGACCTCGGTGGCGAGCGCGTCGGCCGCGGTGTGCACCGCGTCCGCGGCCGCCGTCAGCTCCCGGCTCGCCGTGGTGAGCGCCTCACCGTCGGCGTGGTAGCCGGTCATCACTCGCCGAACACCGCGGGGTAGGCCGGCGGGATGTCGTCGAACAGGTCGAGGCCGTCGTCGTACTTGTTGTGGTGCTCGCCGTCGTCCTCGCGGTTGGCCCCGCTGCCGCCCATGGGCGGGTACATGCCACCCGCACCACCGCGACCCGCGGCACCGGCCGCGCCACGCGTGGCCGCCGCCTCCTCGGCCGCCGCCGCACCACCGAGCGCGCCCACGCCGGACCGAGCGCCCGCCGCACCTTCACCGGCCGCACCGGCACCGCCGATGCCGACCGGACGGCCACCGAAGCCCGCGGCGCCGGGCCCACCGGCTCCGCCGACGCCGCCGAAGCCCTGACCCGGGTAGTTCGTGCCGCTGCCGCCACCACCGGGCAGGCCGGGGCCGACCCCGCCCGGGTAACCGCCGCCGCCCGGGTAACCCGAACCCGGGTAGCCGGTGCCGCCGCCGACGTTGGGCGGCTGCGCGAACGAAGGCGTCGTGTAACCGGGGTTGGTGCCGCTGCCGTCACCCGCGCCCGGCGACGTCGCCGTGGTGCCGCCACCGGAACCGGGCGGCGCCACGTTCGGCGGCTGGGTCTGCGAACCGCCACCCGGCGGCGACGCCACGGGAACCGTGGCCGTGCCGCCCCTCGGCGCCATCGACGGCGCCTGCTGGAACTCGGGCAGCTTGTCGTGCACCTCGTAGCTGCGGTCCTCGTAGCCGCTCATCACCTGGATGGCCTTGGCCTTCGCCGTCTTGGCCTGCTCCTGGGTGGCCATGTGGTCGTCCGCGAGGTGCTTGAGCAGGTAGCTGTGCAACTCCGGGTCGGTCACATTGACCGCGTAGCCCTCGGCGAGGCGGCGCTCGGCGACGTAGTCGACCGGCTCGGGCATGGTGGCCTGGGCGTGGGTGACCGCGTCGGCGTAGTGCTTGAGGCCGGTGCCGATCGCCACCGCGGTGTTGCCCGCCTCGCCGCCCCATTGGGTCAGCCGCGAGTTGGACTCGCTCGCGCTCACCGCCGCCGAGCCGCGCCAGGTGGTCATCAGCTTCTGCATGGTGCCCTGGACGCCACGCGTGGTGCTGTCGATGGCCGTGGCCAGGTTCGACCAGTCGTCGGCCTTGTCGTACATCTGCTGCGGCTTGGCCGACTGGACCATGTCCCACATCTGCCGGTGGGAGAAGTAGTCCCAGTTGACCTTGCCGAAGTGCTTGTACTGCTGCTGTTGCAGCCTGTGAGTGTGGGCCTGCTCGCGCTGTTGCCTCTTGCTGACGCCGTGCACAGCGGTGTAGGTCTTGCCGTGGTGGTTCGCCATGACTACGCCTGCCCCTCGCTGCTCTGCCGCGACAGGTACTCGGCGACGCCGGAGTCGACGGACTCGTAGGTGGACAGCGTCTGCGCGATCGCGGCGCGGACGTTGCCCAGCTCGTTGTGGTAGTTCCAGAGCGCGGCCTTCACACCACCGCTCTGCGCGCCGGCGCGGTCGAGGAACGTCGCGGCCATGTTCTTGGCGACCGGGCCGTGGCCGTCGCCGAGCGGGCCGTGCAGCTGCTTCGCCCGCTCGATGTGGTCGAGGAGTTCGGCCTGCGCGGCAGCGAGGTCCTTGTCCGCCTGGATCAGGTCCTCCGGCGTGACCTCGATGCCGTCCATGCCGACACCGCTGATGTTCTTGTCGGTGTGATCGGCGTGGGCCATCGTCGGCTTGTCGTACTGCGGCTTGTGTGACCCGTGATGTTGCTGGCGCCACACGCGCTCAGCCTCGGCCTTGCTGTCGATACGCACGGCCCACCCACCTCCGCAAACCCCTTGACGCCCCTGTGGCCCGTACAGCATTTCGTGGCCGCAGTCCCGACACAAAGCTTGGCGTGGGCTTTGTGCACACCTGGACATGTGCACAGCTCACCTGGACAAGACGCTACCTGGTCAACGCTCGACGAAACCAGGGCGCGGTAAAGTTCGACAGGTGACGAACAGGATCCCGTTGTCGGTGCTGGACCTGGTCCCGATCGGCGAGGAAACGGACGCCGCGACCGCCCTTGCCGCATCCGTTGACCTGGCCAAACAGGCCGAGGCGATGGGCCACCGCAGGTACTGGGTCGCCGAGCACCACAACATGCCGGGCATCGCCAGTTCGGCGCCCGCGGTGCTGATCGCCCGGCTGGCCGCGGCCACCGAGACCATGCACATCGGCTCCGGCGGCGTCATGCTGCCCAACCACCCACCGCTCGTCGTGGCCGAACAGTTCGGCATGCTGACCGCGATGTTCCCCGGCCGGGTCGACCTCGGGATCGGGCGCGCGCCCGGCACCGACCCGGTCACCGCGCGGGCGTTGCGGCGCAGCGCCGGACCGCTTTCGGTCGAGGATTTCCCCGCGCAGTTGGACGAACTGTGCGGCTATTTCGACGGCCAACCGGAAAACCTGGTCAATGCGGTGCCGGCGGCCGGGAACCGCCCGGAGATCTGGCTGCTCGGCTCGAGCGGCTACAGCGCGCGCCTGGCCGCGCGGCTGGGCTGGCCGTTCGCGTTCGCCCACCACATCAACCCGCTGGACGCGGCCGCCGCGATCGCCCTGTACCGCCACGAGTTCCGCTCTTCCTCCATTTTGGACAGTCCACACGCGATGCTCTGCACGAGCGTCGTGTGCGCGCGGGACACCGAGCACGCCCGGTACCTCGCCGGCCCGCTCGCGTTGTCCCGGCTGAACCTGCGCCGCGGCAAGCCGAAGCCGCTGGCCAGCCCCAAGACGGCCGCGCAGCTCGAGCACAACTCGATCGAGCAGACCATCATCGACGAGGCCATGGCCACCATCACGCTCGGCGACCAGGCGACCGTCGCGAAGCGACTGTCCGAACTCGTCGAACGCACCGGCGCCGACGAGCTCATGGTGACCAGCATGCTCGCCGACCCGGCCGACCGGCTGACCTCGCACAGCCTGGTCGCCGAGGCCATGGCGGCGCGCTGACCTGGGCAAACGCTGACCACGTCGGGCTGGAACCGGACCACGGGTCTATGGTCGGTTTGTTGAGCAGCAACAAGCTGACCGGGAGGTCCGTGGGATCATGACTGACCAGGCGACGTCGGGGACGCCAGGGAAGACAACAAGTCCGGAACCGGACCAGCGGGCGGTGCGCAGAGCCGTCGCCGCTTCGGCCATGGGCAACTGCATCGAGTGGTACGACTTCGGCGTCTTCGGGTTCATGCCCGCCGTCGTCGGTGCGGTGTTCTTCAACGCGGACGACCCCACCAAGAACGTTCTCGGTACTTTCGCCGTCCTCGCGGTCGCGTTCGTCGCGCGCCCGTTCGGCGGCTTCATCTTCGGCCCGCTCGGCGACCGGATCGGCCGGCAGAAAGTCCTTGCCACCACGATCATCCTGATGTCCGGCTCGACGTTCGTCATCGGGCTGTTCCCGTCGTACTCGGCGGTCGGCTGGCTCGCGCCGGTGCTGGTGGTGCTGGCGCGGCTGGTCCAGGGGTTCTCCGCCGGTGGCGAATACGGCGGCGCGGCGACGTTCATCGCCGAGTACGCGCCGGACAAGAAACGCGGGTTCCTCGGCAGCTGGCTCGAGTTCGGCACGCTGACCGGCTTCTTCCTCGGCGCGGGGGCAGTCACGCTGTGCACGGTCGCGTTCGGCGACGCGGCCATGCAGTCGTGGGGCTGGCGGATCCCGTTCCTGATCGCGGGCCCGCTCGGCCTCGTCGGGCTCTACCTGCGGCTCAAGCTCGAGGACACGCCCCTGTTCCAGGAGCTGGAGAAGAAGGACGCGAAGGCGAAGTCGCCGCTCAAGAAGGTCCTCACCGAGCACTGGCAGGCGATCCTGCACCTCATCGGCTACGTGATCCTGCTCAACATCGCCGACTACGTGCTGCTCACCTACATGGAGAGCTACCTGTCGGACACGCTCGGGTTCACCGGGAACACGCCGCTGTTCATCATCATGGGCGTGATCATCGGCATGATGGTGATCATCACGCCGATCGGCGCGCTGTCGGACCGGATCGGCCGCAAGCCCATGCTCTACACCGCGTGCATCGGCTACATCATCCTGCCGGTCCCCGCGTTCAAGCTGATGGGCACGGGCAACGTCGGACTGCTCACCGTCGGCCTTGCCATCACCGGTTTCCTGCTCACGCTGATGCTCGCCACGATCCCGTCGACGCTGCCGGCGATGTTCCCGACCGAGGTCCGCTACGGCGCTTTCGCCATCGGCTACAACCTGTCGACGTCGCTGTTCGCGGGTACCGCGCCGTACATCGTGACGGCCCTGGTGGAGGGCACCGGCAACCAGCTGATCCCGGCGTACTACCTGATGGGTGCGGCGATCATCGCGGCCGTGCCGATCTTCCTGCTGCCGGAGACCGCGGGCCGGTCGCTACGCAACATCAAGGGGCACACGAAGCCCGCCGTGCCCAGCCCCGTCTAACGCGGGCCGATCAGCAGGTGGGCCAGCTGGTCGGCCAGGGCCGAGCTGCGGTCGAGCGCGGGACCGAGCAGGTCGACCAGCGTCTGCTGACCGGCCGGCTCGGCCGGCTCGGCTGGTTCGTCCGTGGCTTCGGGCACGGCACCAGGGTGACGCGACCGACACGGGCCGGGCCAGGTCGGATGCTCAACGGGACAACCAAGTTGCCTAATGTGTGCTGGTGACCCGATCAGCGCCCTGGCCGCCCGTGGAGACCGAACTGCCACCTCGCCACCCCGAGGCACCGGCGCCGGGCACCGAACTCGGCCCGCACTACGCCAAGTGCTTCGGCTGCGGTGAGCAGCCCGACGGCCTGCACATGCGCATGGTCGCCGGGGACGGGCTCTACCTGGATTCGACGTTCAAGGTCCTCGAGGCACACCAGGGCGCGCCGGGCCTCGCCCACGGCGGGCTGCTGGTGTGTGCGTTCGACGAGGCGCTGGGCACCACCGCGGGCACGTTCCTGCGCCGGCCCGCGGTCACCGGCAAGCTGGACACGGACTTCCTGCGCCCGGTCCCGGTGGACTCGGTGCTGCACATCCGCAGCACGCTCGACGGCGTCGCCGGGCGCAAGGTGTACGTCAGCGCCGACGGGCGGCTGGACGGGCCGGAGGGGCCGATCGCGGTGAAGGCTCGCGGGCTGTTCGTGACCGTGAAGCTGGAGCACTTCGCCAAGCACGGCCGGGCTTCCGACATCGCGGCCGTCACCGCGAACCCGAGCATGCTCGAAGTGAACCCCTGACGTGTTCGTCCTCATCGTCGGACTGCTGGTGGCGGCGCTGCACCTCTACCTGTGGAAGCGCCTGGTCAAGGACACGACCGGGCCCGGCCGGGCGCGGCGGATCGGCACGGTCGTGGTCGTGCTGCTCGCGCTGCTGGTGGTGGCGGCCATCGGGCTCGGCCGCGTGGTCGGGCCGGTCGCCGGGGAGTGGTTCGAGGCGCCCGGGTTCGTGTGGCTGGGGTTGGCCGCCTACCTGGTGCTGGCCCTGATCGTGCTGGAGCTGGCTCGTCTTGCTGCCCGGCCGTGGGTGCGCCCTTCCGGCATGCCGGATCCGAGCCGCCGGTTGTTGCTTGCCCGAGGCCTCGCGGTCACCGCAGGCGTCGCCTCGGCCGGGATCGTCGGGACCGGGATGGTGACGGCGCTGGGGCCACCGGACGTGCGGCGGGTGGACGTGCCGCTGCGCGCGCTGCACCCGGACCTGACCGGCTTCCGGATCGCCGTGGTGAGCGACATCCACCTGGGTCCGATGCTGGGACGCGGGCACACCGAACGGCTCGTGCGGATGATCAACGAGACGTCCCCGGACCTGGTGGCCGTGGTCGGTGACATGGCCGACGGCACGGTCGACGAGCTGTGCCCGGCCGCGGAACCGTTGCAGGACCTGGTTTCCCGCAACGGGAGCTTCTTCGTGACCGGGAACCACGAGTACTACTCGGGCTACCAGCAATGGATCGGCGAGCTGGACCGGCTCGGCGTGCACCCGCTGCGCAACGAGCGCACGACGATCACCCGTGGCGCCGGCGGTTTCACGCTGGCCGGGGTGAACGACCTGACCGGGCGCTCGATGGGCGACGCGCCCGACTTCGACCGCGCGCTCGATGGCCGGGACCCGTCGGTGCCGACGGTTTTGCTTGCGCACCAACCGGTGCAGGTCGACGAGGCGGCCAAGCGCGGGGTGGACCTGCAGCTGTCGGGGCACACGCACGGCGGTCAAGCTTGGCCGTTCCACTACGTCGTCGGGCTCGGTCAGCCTTCGTTGGCCGGACTGTCCCAAGTGGACAAAACGTGGCTGTACGTCACGCGCGGCGCCGGTTTCTGGGGCCCGCCCGTGCGGATCGGCGCACCCCCGGACATCACCGTCGTGACCCTCAAGCCCGCCCCGTGAGCCGAGTTTTCCACACCCCGGCAGTTGTCCACAGATCCCGCCACCACCCCCATTCCCCCTGGTCAACCCGATAGACTGGCCAAGGGGGAGCCCCCAGGGAGGGCGGGCCCGCGCCCACGGTTCGAAGTTTCGAAGTTCGCGCGGAGGGGCTCGCCGGGGTTCAGGTCAAGGTGCGGGGGCGGATCTCGTTGGCCTTGTCCACCAGGTCGTGGCGTTCCTTCGGCGAGCCCGCCAGCCGGGCCAGGCGCCGGTAGCAGTCCTCCAGGCCGAACCGCAGTTCCCGCTCCGAGAGCCCGCAGCCCAGCAGCTGCTTGCCTTGCGGGGCATGACCATTGGTGCCGCCCGCACGCACCCAGTGGAACGCCGACTCCAGCACCTGGATCGACAGCCGGGTCCGGCGCTCGGCATCCAGGGTCAAGCGTTCCAGCTTGCGGGCCGCGTCGTGCAGGTCCTGTTCGACCTGACGGGTTTCCTGGGCCCGGGTCTTGATCTTGATGGCGGCGACCTGCGCGGCGACGTGGTGGGTCGAGCTCTCGGGCACCGACTCCAGCACCTCGATCGCACCGGCCCGTGCACCCTGCTGCAGGTACACCCGCGCCAGGCCGAACGCCGCGCTCACGTACGCGTGGTCCGTGCGCCACACCAGCTCGTAGAACCGGGCCGCGCCGAACCAGTCGCCCGCGTACTCCGCGGTCACCCCCAGGGCCAGCTTCGGCGCGATCTCGCCCGGCATCGCGTCGTAGACCCGGTCGAACGACGCGTGCGCGTCGAGGGGCTGGCCCTTGGCCAGCGCGATCAGCCCGTCGTACCAGTCCAGGCGCCAGTCCTCGACACCGGCGGCGAGCCTGCGCGCACCCGCCAGGTCGGCGGCGGCCAGGTTCACCTCGCCCAGCTCGATGTGCGCCCGCACCATGCGCAGCCGCACCTCGATCGAGTCCTGCGGTGCCCCGGACAGGATGTCCATCAGCTCCGCCGGTTCGGTCGCGGTGATGCTGGCGAGCACGCCGGCCGCCGGGTCGTCGGTGTCCACCTGCGGCAACGGCAACGCGCCGGCCACCTCGAGCGGCTTGGGCACCACCAGCGGCGCCGAGTCCGCCACCGACAACGCCGTGCCGAACGTGCGCGGCTCCAGACCGAACACAGTGGACACACCGGGTCGCGGCCGTCCGGTGCCCAGCGCCATGACCTCGCGCAGCACGCCGGTCAGCTGCTCGGCCATCTCCTCGGCCGAGGCGAAGCGCTTGCGGGGGTTCTCGTGGGTCGCACGCTTCAGGATCCGGTAGTACGAACCGAAGAGCGCGAACAGCGGCGCCTCGTCCGGGCCGGGCAGCGAGTGCTTGTAGCGGGTCGTGTAACCGTTGAACTCGATCGACAGCACGGCCAGGGTGCGGCCGACCGTGTAGATGTCGGACGCGACCGACGCGCCCTCGGTGGCCAGCTCCGGCGCGCTGTAGCCGAGGGTGAAGAAGAGCGGGCTCGTGTAGTCGTCGGTGCGCCGCACCGCGCCGAGGTCGATCAGCTTGAGCTGCTCGCCGGTCTGGATCACGTTGTCGGGCTTGAGGTCGCAGTACAACGCGTCCATCGAGTGCAGGTACCCGATGGCGGGCAGGATCTCCAGCCCGTACGCGATGACCTGCCCGATCGGCAGCGGCTCGGCCCGGCCCACCGCACGGTGGTGTTCGAGCGCGATCTCGCGCAGCGACTGCCCGCCGACGTACTCCATCACGATGTAGCCGACCGACGTGCCGGTCACCGGGTCCGGGTGCTGCACGAAGTTGTAGATCTTGATGACGTTCGGGTGCTCGACCTCGGCCAGGAACTGCCGCTCGGCCACCGCCGAGGCCATGGACGTCGCGTCCGTGGTGTCGATCAGGCCCTTGAGCACCACCCAGCGGTCGGACACGTTGTGGTCGCGCGCCAGGTAGATCCAGCCGAGCCCGCCGTAGGCGAGGCAGCCGAGCACCTCGTACTGCCCGCCGACCAGGTCGCCCTGGCCGAGCCGCGGCTTGAAGTTGAACGGGGTGCCGCAGGCCTCGCACTGCCCCTGCGCGACGCCGGGCCGCCCGCCGGCGGAGCGGCCGACCTTGGCACCGCAGTTGTTGCAGTAGCGCTTCTCCTCCGCGACAACGGGATCCGACAACACGGCGGAGGCCGGGTCGCGCACCGGCACCACCGGCACGTCGACCAGACCGGCGCCGAGGCGGCCACGCGCGCTCGTCCGCGACGAGGTGCGCGGACCGGTGCTGCGTGAGCTCGTGTGCGGGAACCGGTCGCCACCGGTGCTCGGCTGGCTGCCGGGCGCGGTCACCGGGCGCACCATCTCGGTCGGCGGTGTCGGATCCGGCCGGCGCGGCTGCGGCTTGGGTGGCTGCGGCTTGGGTGGCTCGATGCTCTGGGTGGGCGGGACCGTGCCGAGCACGCTCGTCGGCTGCGGCGCGTCCTCGGGCAGGACGTCCGGCGTGCCGGCGGGTGTGGGCGTGACCTGCGGGACCTGCATGCCCTGCCACTGCCCGGGGGTGACGGGGTGCGGCGCCAGCCCAGCCGGTTGCCCTTGCGGCCCTTGGCTTTGCGGCGGAGCCGAGGGCGGGAAGGGCTGCCCCTGCGACGGCTGCCCCAGCTGGCCTTGGCCTGGGAAGGGTTGGGAGGGCTGACCCATCGGCAGCGACTGGCCCGAAGGCGGAGTCGGCACCGGCTGGCCGTGCTGCTGACCTTGGCCGGGGAAGGGCTGGCCCTGCGATGGCTGACCCTGCGACACGGGCTGCCGTCGCGGCTCGCCCGGCAGCGGCTGACCAAACGGCGGTTGGCCGGGCTGACCGAACGGGCGCTGGCCGGGCTGACCTTGCGGTTGCCCGGGTTGCCCGGGTTGCCCAGGTGCGGGCTGGCCTTGGGGGTTCGGCATGGGCGAGCCCTGCGGCGCTTGACCTTGGCCGAACGGCTGCGGCGGCCGACCTTGCGGCGGGAACGGCTGGCCTTGCGGCGCCTGTCCTTGTGGCGCTTGACCTTGTGGCCACGGCCCGGGCCGTGGCGGCTGGCCCGGCGCAGGCCGGGGCGGCTGCTCGGCGGCGCCGGGATCCGCCGGGCGCAGCCGTGGGGTCGGGCTCGGCGTGTGCGCCGCGCGCGCCACCGAAGCCGCTTCGGACTCGGCCGGCGACCGGTGCCGCCCGCCCTCCGCACCTTCTGGGCGCGGCGGTGAGGGCATCGACCCGCTCAGCACCTCCGGGTCACGGAACCAGCCCGAGCCGAACGCCGCGTCGATCGGGCTGTCGCCGGCGGCCTGCGCGGTGTCGACGTACCCGCACTTCGGGCACACGCCCTTGGTGAGCTCGCCGGAACAACCCGGTCTCGGACATGCTGAAGGTGATGCCATGACCGCCCCTCGTCAGTCCCGGTACCGAAGCGTCGGCACCGGCTGCTCTTCACCGGTGCCACGCAACCACTTGTTGTAGCTCGCCTGCCAGGCGCCCGAGCTGATCGACTGCTGCAGCACGCCGTTGACGAACCGCACGAAGTTGTCGTCGCCCTTCTTGATGCCGATGCCGTAGGGCTCCTCGGTGATCTGCTTGCCCACCATCTTCAGGTTCGGGTCCTGCTTGACCATGCCCGCGAGGATCGTGTCGTCCGTGGACACGGCGTCCACCTGCCCTTGCTGCAACATGATCAGGCAGTCGGCGTAGGTGGGCACCGAGACCGGGACCGGCTTGGACGGGTAGCCGGTCAGCTTCTTGATCGACGTGGAGCCGCTGGCCGCGCAGACCTTCTTGCCGGCCAGGTCGTCCAGGCTGGTGGCCTTGGACCGGCGGTCGACCAGCACGCGCTGCCCGGCCGTGTAGTAGACCGCCGAGAAGTCCACGATCTTGGCGCGTGCGCAGGTGACCGAGTAGGTGCGGGCCACGACGTCGACCTCGTCGCCCGCCAGCGCGGCCTCGCGCTCCTTGGACGTGATCACCTTGAACTGCACCTTGTCCGGGTCGCCGAAGATCGCCTTCGCGATCTCGCGGACCCGGTCGATGTCGAACCCCTCCATCTGGTTGGTGGTGAGGTTGCGGAAGCCGAACAGGTAGGTGTTCTGGTCGATGCCGGCCCGCAGGTAGCCGCGGTCGTGGATCTTCTTGAGCCGGGACCCGGCCGGGAACTGGCCGGGCGCGGGCAGCGAACCGCTGGGGCGCAGGCTGATCGCGTTCGGGTCGCAGCTCGAGGTCGAGGCCGTGTCCGACGGCTCGCCGCCACCCACCCCGGCCGGTTGCGGCTGCTGCACCGCACCCGCGGGCGCCGGGTCGACCGGCTGCAGGCTCGACGAACAGCCGGCCAGCGCCAGTGCGGCCGCGAGCGCGCCGAAGAGCTTGCGCATCCTTCTCACCGGTACTCCTGCAGTCGCCGTCTGATCCCCATTGTCACCCCGGCGAGGGCGACCAGGCCGAGGACGGCAAGCCCGGGCCCCAGCCCGGTGAGGGTCTTGCCCGCCTCGTCGGCGCGTTCGACGAACGCCTTGCGGCCGCTCATGATCGCGTCGTCGAGGCTGCTGTCGAGCTTGGCGAACAGTTGCGCGGCGCTGGTCGGCTCGGTGCCGGTGGCCGCCTTGACCGCGGCTTGGTAGTCGCCCTCGTCGTCGGTCTTGCGGATCTCCAGGTGCGCGTTGTGCCACTTCGACGCGCTGTCGATCGCGGCGTTGACGCTGCTCGAGGTCTGCGCGTTGTCCGCGGCGAGGTCCTTGGCCTTGGCCAGCAGCGTGCCCGGTCCGCCGTCTTTCGCGACCAGGCCAGGAATCAGCTTCTGGTAGTCGGTCTCGTACTGCGGGCCGTCGCCGCGCGCCACCAGGGTCAGCGTCTCGTTGGCGCGGCACTGCAACGCCACGATCCGGGCCTGCACCAGCACGTCGACCTGTTGCGAGCCGTCCCGGTTGGCGCTGGAGATGTGCGCCGAGCCGACCACCATGGCCAGCGCGCCCCAGATCACGCCGACGCCGACGGCGATCGTGGCGACCAGCAACCCCACGTTGAGCAGCCGGTTCGTGCGCTTGGTCAGGTAGATCTGGCTGGCGATCAACGCGGCCAACAGCAGTGCCGTGAACCCGGTCAGGAACCACGGGATCGCGGTCGCGTCGTCCTCGCCCTCGTTCAGCCGCTCGATGTCGATGCGGAAGAGCTCCTGCGCGGCGGGCAGCAGCTCGCTGCGCATCAGCGTGGACGCCTCGCGCAGGTAGGCGCCGCCGGTCGGGAAGCCCTGGCGGTTGTTGGCCCGGGCCGTCTCGACGAGTCCGGTGTAGACGGGCAGCGCCTGGGAGAGCTGGTTGACCTGCTGCGCGGCGCCCTCGACGCCACCCACGTCACCGGCCGCCTTGGCGAGCGCGGCCCCGGCCTGCGCGATGTCGGCTTCATAGCGTGAGCGCAGGTCGGCGGGCTCGACGCCCCCGGCGAGGAACGCCGAGGACGCGGTCGCGTCCGCATCGGACAGCGACCGGTAGATCTGCTGCGAGGCCGCGGAGAGCGGTTCCTGGTGGTTGATCAGGTCGTCGATGGTGTTCTGGCGGCTGAGCACGGTGGTCACACCGACCACCGACGTCACCACGGTCAGCAGGAACAAGCCGACCATGATCAGGGTCAGCCGGCCCGGCGACGTGGCCGCCGACTCGGTCAGGTTGCGCACCATCGTGGCCGGGATGCTGCGTACCCGCCGACCCCCGGTCTCCGGCGCGGCGGTCGTCACCATCGGTAGTCTCTCCGCCTCCCCTGGGCGTTTCCGCCTGTCGAGCAGAACTTAGTGGAGCGGCACCCCTACGGCCAGGGAAACGGCCCAGTTGAGGTCACAGCCGGTGAACAATCGGCGAGTTGCCCCCGGACGTGGTCGCCCGGTTGTCCGATGGCACGCGGGGCATCGAGTCGGCTACGTTCAGTGACAGCCGTCCGATCGGAGGCTCGTCGATGAGCGGTCCGGAGTGGTTGCGCTGGCTGCTGACCGGCCCGTTCCTCGGGGTTTCGGCGTACTGCGTCGTGCGGCTGGTCCGCGCCGGGCGCGACTACCCCGGCTGCGCCCGCGCCGTCGACCTCGCCCACGTGCTGATGGGCGTCGGCATGGCGGTGATGGTGTCGCCGGTCGGCGGGCCGCTGCCGCACGCCGGCTGGGAGACCGTCTTCCTCCTGCTCGCCGTGTGGTTCGCCGGTGCGTGGCTGCTCGCCCGCGGCACGCCGGTGCCCGACTGGCACGGCAGCACGCTGCACCACGCGCTGGGTGCGGCCGCGATGTTCTACCTGATGGTCGCGAGCCGGAACGAGCACATGGACATGGGCGCGGCCTGGTCTTCCAACCACTCGATCGGGTCGGTCGCGGTGCCGGTCGTCGGCTGGCTGCTCGCGGGGTACCTGCTGGTCCACGCGGGACGGATCGCGTGGGTCGCGTTGCCGCGGCCGGGGACCCGCCGCACCGGGGCGTGCCAGGTGGTGATGGCCCTGGGCACGGTGGCGATGCTCGCGCCCACCTTTACGTGACCCGAACATCGCCCCCACGGAGCTCGTACACACCCCCGGCACAGTGAGGGCATGTCACTGACCAGGAAGTTCGCCGCGGCCGGTTGCCTCGCCGCGTGCCTCGCCGTCGCCGCCCCCGCCATCGCGTCCGCCGACCCGGCACCGACGCCCGGGCCCATCACCGTCACCCTCTCCGCCGACCAAGCCCAGTTCCTCTGCACGAAGCGCCTGCCGAAGGTGCAGGAGCGCACCAAGAAGCTCGTCGCCCGGATCAACGGCGACGAGAACACCCGCGGCTCGACGAAGTGGCTGCAGGCCCGCGCCCAGAAGGAGAAGGCCGCCGGGCGCACCACCACCGCGCAGCTGCTCACCGAGCGGGCGAGCCGGCGCGCGGGCCAGGTGGACAAGCTCAACCAGATCAACCAGTGGGCCACCGACTTCTCGGCCAAGTACTGCGGCGGCAGCAAGTGAGGCGCGCCGCCCTGCTCGCGGCCGCCGCACTCGCACTCGTGCTGTGCGGCGGCTGCCGGGCCGACCAGGCGACCGGACCGACCAGCCCGGCCGACACCTCGCAGTTCGACCAGATCGACTCGACGCTGGCGAGCATCGAGGCGGACGTGAACCAGCCTTGAGTGGCAGCATCTGCGCCCGTGACCGCACCTAAGGGGCTCGTGCTCGTCGTCGAGGACGACCGCGCCATCGCCGACCTAATCTGCCTGTACCTGCGCAAGGACGGCTTCGGCACGCAGGTCGTCACCGATGGCCCGGCCGCGCTCGCCGCCGTGCGCGCGGCCAAACCGGTGGCCGTCGTGCTGGACATCGGCCTGCCCGGCGCCGACGGCATCGAGGTCTGCCGCGCGATGCGGGCCGCGGACGACTGGACGCCGGTGCTGTTCGTGACCGCGCGGGACGAGGAGGTCGACCGGGTCATCGGGCTGGAGATCGGGGCCGACGACTACGTCACCAAACCCTTCAGCCCACGGGAACTCCTCGCCCGGCTGCGGTCGGTGCTGCGCCGGGCCTCGCTCCCCGCGTCCGGCACCGTGTTGACGGTCGGCGGCACTCGGGTCGACCTCGACCAGCGCCGGGCGTGGGCGGGGGATGAGGAGGTCGCGCTCACCTCGACCGAGTTCGACCTCCTCGCCCACCTGATGCGCCAGCCCGGCCGCGTGTTCGAGCGCGCGCAGCTGCTCAGCGCCGTGTGGGGTTACTCGGCGGCGGCCGGGACGCGGACCGTGGACGTGCACGTGGCGCAGCTGCGGGCCAAGCTCGGCGCCCACAGTCCCATTCGGACGGTGCGCGGCGTCGGCTACTCGGCGGACGCGGCATGAGGCGCGCGTCGCTGGCCGTGCGGATCACGGCGCTTTGCCTTGGCGTGGCGGCGATCGCGGTGCTCGTGGCCGCCGGCGTCGCGGCCCGGCTGGTGAACAACGCGGCCCGTGAGGTGTCCCGGCAGTCGCTGGCCGACCAGGCCGACGTGGTCGCCGGGCAGATCGCCGACACGGGGCCCGGGTCGCGCACGGGCCTGCGCAAGGTGACCGAGGTGCTGCGCGGGCAAGGCGTGGACACGGTGTTGTTGCGCGGGAACGGCGAACTGCTCGGCGCGAGCACGGACGCGGTGCGCGCGGCACGCCAGGCCGGGCTCCCGTCGGTGACCGGCGACGAATCGGCGTTCAAAGCGGTGCAGGTCAACGGCCGCACGCTGCTGGTGGAGCTGCGCGGGACGGGGACGAAGACCGGCGTCGCGCTGGTGCGCGAGGTCGAGACGGCGAAGGGGACCGAGCGGACGCTGTTCCGCAACGTGTTGTTCTCCTTGGCGATCGGACTGGGGATCGCCGCGGTCGCGGGGTTGTTGCTGGCCCGGGTGTTGTCCCGGTCGCTGCGCCGAACCGCGGGCGTGGCCGGGGAGATGAGCCGCGGCCGACGGGACCTGCGCGCACCCGTGGAAGGCCCGCGCGAGGTCGCCGAGGTCGCCACCGCGGTGAACACGCTGGCCACGGCGTTACAGTACAGCGAGTCGCGGCAGCGCGAGTTCCTGCTGTCGGTGTCGCACGAGCTGCGCACGCCGTTGACCGCCGTGCGCGGGTTCGCCGAGTCGCTGGCCGACGGCGTGGTGACCGGCGACGAAGTGCCCGCCACCGGGCGGACCATCGAGCAGGAGGCCAACCGGCTGGACCGGCTGGTCAGCGACCTGCTCGACCTCGCCCGGCTCGGCGCGGACGACTTCCGCCTGGACATCGCCAACGTGGACCTGACCGCGCTGGTCGAGGACTCGGCCCGGGTGTGGCAGGCCCGTGCCGAGACGGCCGGGCTGCGCTTCGAGTTGTCCACAGTGGAGTTCCCGGTCGTGGTCGCGACGGATCCGCGGCGGTTGCGCCAAGTGGTGGACGGCCTGGCCGAGAACGCCGTGCGGGTGAGCCCTTCGGGCGCGCCGTTGGTGTTGTCCCTCGCGCCGACCCAGACCGGCGCCGTCCTGCAGGTCCGCGACGGCGGACCCGGGCTGTCCGAACAGGACTACGCGGTGGCGTTCCAGCGCGGCGCCCTGCACGAGCGCTACCGCGCGAGCCGCCCCGGTGGCACCGGCATCGGGCTGGCCCTGGTCCACGGCCTGGTCACCCGGCTCGGCGGCACCATCACGGCCGGACCGGCGCCGGAAGGCGGCGCCTGCTTCACGATCACCCTGCCCCGCGAAGGCCCCGCAGCAGCAGGTCGGTGATGGTGTCGACGACCTCGTCGTCGGAGTACGGCGGGTCGTCGGTGGACATGAGCGCGAACGCGAGGGTCGAGATCAGGCCGCCCATCGCCGCCGCGAGCAGCGTCGAGTCACCCGGGAGCTCACGCCCCTGCTCGCGCGCGTAGTCCAGGTGGCCCTTGAGCACGGACGTGTCGTCGACCAGCTGCTCCCACAACTCGGCCGCACCCGCGCCCTTCGCAGCGGCGGCGTCCCGCATGGCCACCATCACCGGGAAGTTGTCCTTCATGACCTGCCAGGTCACGGCCACGTGCGTGCGCAGCTGGGCCCGGTCGGTGAGGTCGTGCTCGCGCGGGTGGGCGCCGGCCAGCGAGTCGTGCGCCTGGCCGTGCATGTCGAGCAGCAGCACCACCAGCAGGTCGTCCTTACTCGCGAAGTGCTCATAGAACGAGCCGGTCGACCGGCCGGCCGCCTTGGTGATGTCGGTGATCTTGGTCTTCAGGAACCCCTGCTCGACGAAGAGCCTGCGGGCCGCTTCCTTCAGCGCCGCCTCGGTCTCGGCCGCCTTCACCTTCCGGCTACTTGACACGAGGCCATCCTGAACGTAACTTCACTGAATATCAATTCAGTGAATCTAGGTTCAGTTGATTGGAGCTCAGTCATGCGAGCGGTGGTCATCGGCGGCGGGGTGGCGGGTTCGGCGTGCGCGGCGGCGCTCACCCGGATCGGGTGGGACGCGACGGTCTACGAGTCGTATCCCGATCCAGCGGGGCCAGTGGGTTCGTTCCTGAGCCTGGCCACCAACGGCCTGCGCGGGCTCGAAGCGCTCGGCTGCCTGCCCGCGGTACGGGCGGCCGGGTTCGCCGTGCCCTGGCAGCAGATGTGGTCCGGCCGGGGAAAGTCGTTGGGCCGGGTGCCGAGAGCCCGGCCGGCGGACAGCGCCCGGCACAGCATCACGTTGTTGCGGGCCGACCTGGTGACGGCGTTACGCGAACACGCGGGCGTCGCCATCCACACCGGCCGGACCTGGGACGGCAGCGGGGACCCCGACCTGGTCGTCGGTGCGGACGGCATCTGGTCGCCGACCCGGTCGGCAATCGACCCGGGCGCTCCGAAACCCCGCTATGGCGGGATGTTCAGCGTCGCCGGAACGTCCGATGTGGACCTGGAGCCCGGCACCTTCCACATGACCTACGGCAGGCACGCGACGTTCATCCACGTCCCCCTGCCCACCGGTCAGGTGTGGTGGTCGGCCCAGATCCCCGGTGACGCGGCGGATCTCACCCTCGACGAGGTCGCCGACCTGCTCGAGCCCCGACTGGCCGACATCGTGCGAGCAACGACGCACAAACACGGCTGGACACCGCACCACGTGCTCGATCCGGTGCGCCGCCAGCACGACGGGCGCCGGACCGTGATCATCGGCGACGCGGCCCACCCGGTCGGTTCCGGCCAGGGCGCGTCGATGGCGATCGAGGACGCGGTCGTGCTGGCCCAGCAACTGCGCCGGCACGGCACGGTCGCCGAAGCCCTGGCCGAGTACGACCGTCTCCGCAGAGACCGTCTGGACAAGCTGGCGAAGATGGCCGCCCGCAACCGCGACGCGAAACTGGCCGGCCCCGTGGCGTCGCGGGTGCGTGACGTCGTGATGCCCCTGGTCTTCCCCCGCGTCTACCCGAAGGCGACGAACTGGCTCTACGACTTCGAGCCCGGCGCACCCCTGACGCCAGCCGTGCCGGAGGCGATCGGGTGAAGCTCGAGTCGACCAGCCCGGTGCGCCGGACCAGCCGAGCCGAACCTTCGGCCCGACCGGTCCGACCAGGTCACCGGGGATCAGGCAGGTGCCTGCTGAGCACCGCGAACACGGCGCCGGCCAGGGCGTACACCCCGAGCGCGACGAGGAACGCGGCACGCACACCGAGCGCACCCGGGGCGGCGAGGGCCACGAACAGCGAGCCGAGGGTCGCCACGCCCAGCGCCAGCGCGGTCTGCTGCGTGGTGGCCAGCGCGCCACTGCCGACCCCGGCCAGGTCGGCGGGCACCTCGGCCAGGATCACCCGGAACAAGGTGGTCATCACCATGCCCTGCCCGGCGCCGAACACCACCATCGCGGGCGCGAGCGTCGCCACGCCCAGGTGCGGCCAGGCGACCGCCGCCGTGCCCGCCATGGCGAGCAGGCCGGTGACCTGGATGGCGATGCCGGTGAGGATCACCCGCCGGCCGTACCTGCGCACCAGCCGGGGCGCGACCAACGACATCGTGAAGAACGCCACGGCCATCGGCGTGATCGCGAGCCCGGCGGCGACCGGACCGAACCGCAACCCACTCTGGAGGGCGACCGCATAGACGAACATGAACCCGCCGAAGCCGGCGAAGAACGGCACCGCGGCGATCAGGCCGGTGCGCATGCTGCGCAAGCCGACCACCGACGGCGGCAGCAACGGCAACCGCCCCGCACGCTCCTGCGCGCGCTGGTTGCGCACGAACAGCACCGCAAGGACCGGAACAGCCACCAGCAACCCGATCGTCCACAGTGGCCAGTGCAGGGTCCGGCCGGTCATCAGCGGCACCAGCAGCGCGAGCATCGTCGCACCGAGCAGCACTGTCCCCACCGCGTCCGGGCGGGCCGGGTCGGTGGCGCGGGTGTCGGGCATGGTGCGCTTGGCCAGCAGCAACCCGGCGATGCCGATCGGCACGTTGATCAGGAAGATCGGCCGCCAGCCCGTGCCGGCGACGTTCGCGGCGACCAGCACGCCACCGAGCAGCTGCCCGATCACGGTGCCCATGCCGCCGACCGCGCCGTACGCGCCGAACGCGCGGGCCCGGCGATCACCCGACGTGGTGGCGGTGATCGTCGACAGCACCTGCGGCAGCATCAACGCGGACGCGGCGCCTTGCGCGGCTCGCGCGGCCACCAGGGTGCCCGCGTTCGGGGCGATGCCGCAGATCAGCGACGTCAGCGTGAACGCGGTGAGCCCGATGCCGAACAGCCGGCGCCGGCCATACCGGTCACCGAGCCGCCCGCCGAGCACCAGCAGGGTCGCGTACGCGATGCCGTAGCCCGCGACGACGAGCTCGAGCATGGTCGGCCCGGCGCCGAGGTCGGCGTCGATGGTCTGGAGCGCGACGTTGACCACGAAGAAGTCGACGATCGGCAGGGCCGCGCCGAGCAGGATGGTGACCAGCCCCGCGGTGGAGAGCACCGGGCGCTCGTGGCGCACCGGCGTGGTGGTGAGATCCCCAGTCGTCAAGGTCATAAGACCAGCTTTCGCCTGCGCGGAGCCTGGTACCAGGTGTCGTTTATCCAGGTACCGTGACTACCTGGTAACAGGATCCAGACCGTGCCATCCTGGTGTCATGACGACCGCCACCCTGCCGGACGCCTTGCCGGACGAAGTGCGCCGACGCGAGCTCGGCACGTTCCTGCGCAGCAGGCGCGAACGGCTCGGGCCCGAGCAGGTGGGCCTGCCCGAGAGCGGCCGCCGCCGCACGCCCGGGCTGCGCCGCGAGGAGGTCGCGAGCCTCGCCGGGGTCGGCGTCACCTGGTACACGTGGCTCGAGCAGGGCCGCGACATCCGCGCCTCGGAGCAGGTCCTGGCCGCCATCGCCGGCACCCTGCGGCTCGACCCCTACGAGCGCACCCACCTGTTCACGCTGGCGGGCGTGCCCGCTCCCGCGCAGACGGAGTGCACAGCGGTGCCCGCCGGGATGCAGACGATCCTGCGTCAGCTGGAGCCGTTCCCGGCAACCCTGCAGAACGCGCGCTACGACATCCTCGCCTGGAACCGCAGCTACGACGAACTGATGGGCGGGGTGGGCGACCTGCCCTTCGAGGACCGCAACTCGCTGCTGATCATGTTCACCAGCCAGGACTTCCGCGACCGCGCGCTGACGTGGGAGGAGTCCGCGCCGCAGATGGTGGCGCAGTTCCGCGCGTCGCTCGCCGAGCACGTCACCGAACCGAGCTGGAAGGCGTTGCTCAAGCGGCTCAAATGCGAGTCGCCGGAGTTCGCCCGGTTCTGGCAGGCGCACGAGGTGAAGCCGCCGCGCAACCACACCAAGGCCTTCCGCCACCCGCAGGCCGGGCTGCTCCGGTTCGACTACACGAACATGTGGACCGGCCAGCGCTCCGGCCTGCGGATGACGACGTACTCACCCGCCGACGACGAAACCGAGCGCCGGTTGGATCTGTTGCTGCAGCTGGCGATCAGCGCGGGCCGCTCGGTGGCGTCCACTCCGCCAGCCACCGCATCATTTTGACCTCGCTCGACGCGGGGGCCAGCCGCATCACCAGGTTGCGCAAGCCCACCAGCAGCTTGCCGCGCACCCGGTGCATGCCGAGATCGGCCAGGCGCAGCGAGGTCGCGGCGACCTTCTGACTGCGTGGGACGCGCAGCCGGTCGTACTGGGCCAAGGCCGCGTCCAGGTCGTCGCCCCGAGCCAGCACCGCGAGGGTCACGGCGTCCTCGATCGCCTGGCACGCGCCCTGCCCGAGGTTGGGCACCATGGCGTGCGCCGCGTCGCCGAGCAGCACCACCCGCTTGTCCACATAGGACTTCAACGGCGGGCTGAGGTGGTAGATGTCGTGGCGCATCACGGTGTTGGGGTCGGTGGCGTCGAACAACTGCGAAATCGGCGCGTGCCAGTCGCCGTAGCGTTCGCGCACCACCCGCAGTTCGTCCGGGAAGCGCTCGCCTTCCGGCGCTGCCGAAGCGACGAACCAGTACACCCGGCCGTCGGTCAACGGCACGATGCCGAGCTCCACGCCGTCGCCCCAGGTCTGGGTCAGGGCCAGCTGGTCGGGCACCGGGTCCTTGGTCACCGCGCGCCACGCCGTCGTGCCCGAGTACTTCGGCTTCGACCCGGCGGGCCAGAGCTGGGTGCGGACCGTGCTGTGGATGCCGTCCGCGGCCACCACCAGGTCGGCGTCGAGCGAACGCCCCTCACCGTCCACTGTGTACTCGACGGTCGCGCCGTCCGGCCGGTTGTGCACCCCGGTCACCGTCGCACCGGGGGTCAGGCACTCGGCCGGCACCGCCTCGAGCACGATCCGGTGCAGTTCGGCGCGGTGCAGCGCGACGATCTCGATGCCCAGCGCCCGCATCTTGGCCGTGTCGGTGCGGGTCAGCCACTTGCCGTTCGGCGTGCGGAAACCGCCGCCGCGGTCGACCTGCGACCCGGCTCGCACCTGCTCCTCGAGCCCGAACGCGGCGAGGCCCTTCAACGCGTTCGTCATGATGGTGATGCCCGCGCCGATCGCCTCGAACCGCGGCGCGCGCTCCAGCACCGTGACCTGCCAGCCGTTGCGGGTCAGCCCGGCCGCGGCCGCGAGCCCGCCGATGCCGCCGCCGACCACGACGGCGGTGCGGCTCACCGCTTCTCGGCGAACTTGGCGACGCGGTTCGCCGTGTCCTGGATGAACTTGCGCATCTGCCAACGGTAGAGCCAGCCGGTGCCCGGCACCCCGGACCGGAACGACGAGTGCCAGTGGATCTCCGTGCCGTCGCCGTCGGGGGTCAGGTCGACGTGCGCGCGGTAGCCGCGCACCGCCAGCCCGGACAGCAGGTCGTAGGTGAACCGCTTGGGTTCGTTCACCGTGACGACCACTTCGCGGGTGACCATGCGGCCGCGGACGAACTTGCGGATGGCGCCGACACCACCGCCGCCGTCCTCGCCCTTCTTCTCGATCTCGAACGAGTCCCATGCACCCCACACCGGCCACGTCGAGCCGTCGGCGATCAGCGCGAACACGACCTCCGGCGCCGCCGCACTGCGCGCCCGCACGTCGATGCGATGCATACTCATCGCAACCTCCCTCATGTACCGTGCGGTACATGTACCACTCGGTACACAACGCGACAAGGGGACCGGCGTGACGGAGTCGAAGCAGCGGTTGCTGGACGCGGCAATCGCGCACGTCGCCGAGCACGGTGTGCGGGATCTCACCCTGCGCGGCCTGGCGGCGGCGATCGGCACCAGCCACCGGATGCTGATCTACCACTTCGGGTCGAAGGACGGCCTGCTGCTGGAGGTGGTGCGCGTGGTCGAGGACCGCACCCGCGCCATGTACGCACGGCTGGCGGACGAGTTGGGGCCGGACGAGCCGCCGACCGAACTGCCGCGCAAGTTCTGGCGTGCGGTCACGGAGCCGGCGATGGCCCAGCTCGAGCCGTTGTACTTCGAGCTGTACGGCCGCGCGGTGGCCGGCGACCCGGGCACGGCGGCGATGCTGCGCGGCGTCGTCGGCGGTTGGCAGCAGCCGATGACCGACATGCTGATCAAGCTCGGCATCCCGGCGGACGAGGCCGCCGTGCACGCACGGCTGGGCATCGCGGTGACCCGCGGGCTGCTGATGGACTACCTCGCGAGCGGCGACCTCGAGGCGTGCACCACGGCGATGGACGAGTTCATCGACCGGTACGCGCCCTTTGGCGAGCCGCCTCGTACAGGGTGATCCCGGCCGCCGTCGCCGCGTTCAGCGAACTGGCCGAGCCGCCGATCGGGATCCGCACGGTCCGGTCGCACGCCTCGCGCCAGGCCGCGCTCATGCCTGTGGTCTCGTTGCCGATCACCAGCAGCGTCGGCACGGTGAGGTCGCACCCGGCGAGGTCGGTGTCGCCGTGCTCGTCGGTGCCGACGACCTGGACGTGGCCGGGCAGCCAACCGGTCACAGTGGACGCCGAGGGCGCCCGCACCACCGGCACAGCGAAGAGCGAGCCGGTGCTCGCCCGCACGGCTTGCGGGTCGTAGGGGTCGGCGGCGTGACCGGCGATGACCACACCGTGCGCGCCGAACGCGTCGGCTGAGCGGATCAAGGTGCCGATGTTGCCGGGCGAGCTCGGCCGGTCGAACACCACGCCGAGGAAGTCGCCGGGCACCGGCACCCGGTCCAGGTCGTCGTCGGGCAGGGCGACGACGGCGAGCAGTTCGGGGGTTTCGGCCTTGTCGCCGAGTTCGCGCAACAACTCCTCCGCGACCTCGTAGGCCGTCGCGTCCGACTCGTCGAGCACCGATCTGGCCCATGTGGACAGCCGGCCGGGCGGGTGCAGGAGCTCGCGCACCGGCCAGCCGTGCCGGGTGGCGAGGTCGATGGGCCGCACGCCCTGGACGATGAACTCGCCCGCGCGCTGGCGTTTGGTGCGGTTGGCCAACAGCGCCTGCCACTGTTGGAAGCGGGCGTTGCGGGTGCTGACGCGCAGTGTCACGGTGATGACCGTAGGGGCCGTGTGCGGGCCGATCCCGCGGGGATGTCACCCTGGCGGAACCGTCGTCACCCATCCGGCGTCTATCCGGGTGACGCGAATGCAAAGAGACCACCCAGTCGAAGGGGAACGACCGTGGCAGACATCGAGTACTCGTTCGGCACCGGCGAGGGCGACCCGAATGTGCACACCTCGCAGGCCAACGTGGACGTCGACGGCGACGGCACCATGGATGGTGTCGCGCTCGACTTCGATGGCGACGGCCGGGTCGACGACGTGATGTGGGACTCCGACGGCGACGGTGTCGCCGACACGGCGCTGCTGGACGAGAACGACGACGGCACCGCCGAGGACGCGTACAACGACCCGAGCGGTGACGGCGTGTGGAACGCCCACGGCCAGGGCGGCGACCACGACGCCGACAAGGCGAGCGACGACTCGGCGAGCTCGAGCAGCTCGACGTCGTCGACCGACACCGACACCGGCCAGCACGACCTGCCGGTCGACGACGGCAGCGGCACCGCGACGCCCGCGCCGACCGACGGTTCGACGGAGCCCGCCCCCGAGCAGACGGAGCCGGCGCCGGAGCAGACCGAGCCCGCCCCGACCGACACCGGCACGGATGGCGCGGATGGCTCGGACGGCACTGGCGGCGACACGGACCCGGGCACCGACGACGGCGCGGACCACACCGGCGGCGCTGATGGCTCGGACGGCTCCGACGACGGCGGCCCCTTCGGCGGCCTGGACCCGGCAGACCCCACCGCCGACAGCACCGGCACCGACGACACCGCCACCGACGGCTACGGGGACGACGGCAGCGACGGCGGCTACGCCGACACCCACGCCGGCGGCGGCGACTCCACCGACGGCTGGCTCGACGGCATGTGAGCCAGCGCTTTACCTACAGGTGGACGGCTCCGGACATCGGCGATGTCCGGAGCCGATCCATTTCCAACGCCGGTTGCCGACGCCGGCGGCCTCCCGTCGATGGGGTTTTCCACAGCTTCTCGCGAAGTTGTCCACAGATCTCGCGTGGGTGCTTGCCGCGCGCTCAATCCCGGTAAACTCGCTGGCAGGAGCCCTGTCCGGGTCCGTCCCCAGCCACGTTGCACGTCGCCCGATCCGGTGACCGAGCCTCGGATTGTGCCCGGATTTAGGTGCACGGCGCGTCTGCTGTAAAGACGCAGTGCCGCAGCCAGCACCGGCACCGCCGCAAGAGCACCCGCCCACGCCGACCCAACCCCATCCAGGAGGCCCCGATCGAAACGACCGTCGAACGGCCCGCCTGAACCGACGGCCAAGGCCACCGGAGCAGACCTGCCCGACCAGCCAGCGACCTGCCCGGCCAGGCAACAGACCCAGCGCGACAACAGACTCAGGGCGACAGCAGACCTGTTCGGCCAAGCAACGACCTGCCCGGCGCGACAGCAGACCCATCCGTCCACGCAGCGACTTGCTCGGCGCGACAGCAGACCCATCCGTCCACGCAGCGACCTGCCCGGCGGGCAGCGACCCGCAGCGGATCGTCGAGGCGGTGCGACTGTGACCGAGCGCCGCCGTGGCAGACCTGTCCGGCGGGCTGCTGGCACTCGTCAGAGGTGGGTCAACGAGTCCGGCGTCAGCTGATCCAAGGAGCTGTGCCCCGACAACGCCATCGCCAGATCCAGCTCGGCCAGCAGGCTGCGCAGCACGTGCTTCACGCCATCCTGCCCACCCAGCGCAAGCCCGTACACATACGGCCGCCCGACCAGAACCGCCTGCGCGCCCAAAGCCAGAGCCTTCAGCACATCGGCCCCGGTCCGCACGCCCGAGTCGAACAGCACCGCGAGCCGATCCCCGACCGCCGCAACGATTCCGGGCAACGCGTCCAGTGACCCGATGGCCCCGTCGACCTGGCGCCCGCCGTGATTGGACACGACGATCCCGTCCATCCCCGCCTCCGCCGCCCGCCGGGCATCGGCGACGTGCTGGATGCCCTTGAGCACAATCGGCCCGTCCCAGTGCTCGCGCAGGAACGGCAGGTCGTCCCAGCGCCGGTCGGTGCCGGTGAACATCCCGACCCACCGCAGCACCGCCATGTTCAGGTCCTCCGCAGGCGACGCGGCCAACGGCGCGCAGAACGCCGGGTCCGAGAACGGGATCGCCGTCCCGACGCCCCGGATGAACGGCAGGTAGGACTGATCGAGGTCGTGCGGGCGCCACGCCAGCGTCCAAGTGTCCAAAGTGACCACCAGCGTCGTGAACCCGGCGGCCTTGGCCCGGTCCAAGATGGACACCGCAACCTCGTTCTCGTTCGGCCAGTACAGCTGGAACCACCGGGGGCCGGATCCGTTGGCCGCGGCGACCTCCTCGATCGTGTGCGACGAGGCGGTCGACATCACCATCGGCAGGCCCAGCTCCGCCGCCGCTCGCGCGGTCGCGAGCTCGCCCTCCGGGTGCACGATCGACTGCACGCCGACCGGCGCCAGCATGATCGGCGCCGGCATCGAGGTGCCGAGCACCGACGTCCGGAGATCGCGGTCGGTAGCGCCGGTCAGCATCCGGGGCACGATCTGCCACCGCCGCAACGCTTCCCGGTTGTTGCGCATCGTGTCCCCGGAACCGGCCCCACCGGCCACGTACCCGTACGGCCCCGGTTCGAGCCGCTCGCGCACGAGGTCGTCCAACCTGGTGCCGTCGGTGCTGAACGGCGGCACCACGTCCGCCAAGCCCTGCAGGTAGATCTCCGACTGGTAGGCGCCGAAGGGCGGCGGGGTGCTCATCCTTGCTCCCTCTTGTGACGGCCGACAAGGTTGTTTGTGCCGGATTGTCGTGCGGTTTCGGTGAAGCTACCGTTCAGTAACCACAATCACACAAGCACCGGCGGGGCGGGCATGCGCAGACTGATCTTGGTGACGGCCGCGGTTTCCACGATGCTCGTCGGTGGGGTCGTCCCCGCCGCGACGGCGGACACCGGTTACGACATCTCCTACCAGACGATCCCCGGCTACGGCGGCGACCCCCTCAAGGCGTTCGTGCTGACCCCGACCGGTCGCGGCAACGGACCGTTCCCGCTGCTCGTCATGCCCTCGAGCTGGGGCACGCCGAACCTCGAGTACGTCGGCGCGGCGGGCAGGCTGGCCACCGAGCACGGCTACGAGGTGATCAGCTACTCCAGCCGCGGCTTCTACGACTCCGGCGGCCAGAACGACATCGCGGGCCCGGCCACGGTCGGCGACGTCAGCGCGGTGATCGACTGGGCCGGCAACCACCACGCCGACCTGAACCGGGTCGGTGTCGTCGGTATCTCTTACGGCGCGGGCGTCGGGCTGCTCGCGGCGGCCGACGACCCGCGGATCAAGGCCGTCTCGGCGATGAGCGCGTGGACCGACCTGATCGGCTCGCTCGACCCGAACGACACCGTCGCCGTGCAAGCCGCGGCCGCGTTGTTGCTGATCGGCGACGTGACCAGCAAGCCGAGCCCCGAGATGGTCAAGGCGCAGATCGACTTCCTGGCCGGCGACATCGACGCGATCAAGCCGCTCGGCCCGGCGCGCTCCGCGGCCACGAAGGTCGACCGGATCAACGCCAACCACCCGGCCGTCATGATCGCCAACCAGTGGGACGACTCGCTCTTCCCGCCGAGCCAGATCACCGACTTCTTCCAGCGGCTCACCACGCCCAAGCGCCTGCTGCTGCAGCCCGGCGACCACGGCACCGCCGAGATCCCCGGCCTCACCGGCATCACCAACGAGTCGTGGGACACCACCGCCCGCTGGATGGACCACTACCTGTTGGGCGCCGCCAACGGCGTCGACGGCGAACAGCCGGTTCGCTTGCAGGACAAGACGACCCGGGACTGGCGGTCCTACCCGGACTGGCAGTCGGTGGGCACCGGCCACAACCTCTACCTGTCCAAGCCCGACCTGACCGGCTTCGGCAAGCTCGGCGGCCAGTCGACCGGTTGGAAGCGCACCGAGCTGACCGGCGTGCCGACGATCGCCGACAGCGGCCCGATCCTGCTGACCGGGCTCTTCCAGGGCTACTTCGGCGTCCCGCCGCTGGTGAACACCGTCCTCGTCGACAAGAACGCCGCCGGGGTCTGGTCGTCGTCGGCGTACGGCCAAGCCGCGACGCTCGCCGGCGCGGCCCGGCTGCACGCCACCGTCACACCGTCCAAAGCGGACACGACGCTGGTCGCGTACCTCTACGACGTCGACGCGCTCGGCAACGGCGGGCTCATCACGCACAAGCCGATCACGTTGCACGCCAGCGGGAGCCAGTCGCTCGATCTGCGGCTGGAGCCCACGGTGTGGACCGTGCCGAAGGGCCACCACCTGACGTTGGTCGTCGATTCGATGGACCTCCGCTACACCAGCACCAGCAAGCTCGGCGGCACGGTCACGTTCGGTTCGCCTGCCGGTGATCCGTCGGTGCTGACCGTTCCTACAGCGGCGGGTTGAGACCCTCGAAGAACGCCAGCAACGCCGATTCCTGAAGCGTCGGTGGCAGCGAGTCGAGCAGGGCGTGGATCGGCGCCATCCGGCCGCCTGCCTCCGCGAGCGCCTCGCCGACCAGCCCGAACAGCTGGTCCGGCGAGGCGTCCTCGGCCAGTCCGTTGACCTTGGCGCGCTGTTCGGGGGTCGGCAGCGGCTCCCGGTTGCGGGCCGCCGCACTGGATTCGGCCAGCGCCGCCAGCAACTCCGACACGTACTTGCCGTGGGTCGCGGTGAGCGTCAGGTGGATCGCGGCGGGCACGCCGGGCTGGGAGAGCTGCGGCTGGATCGGCCAGCCACGGGCTTCGAGTTCGTCGAGGAACGCGAAGAAGTCGGGCCCGTCGGTGGTGATCGCGACCAGGCTCGCGGCCGGGGTGCCGAGCACCCGTAAGCCTTCGATGGCGTGCACGCCCTCGACCAGTTCGGTGGTCGCGGCCATGGTGGCGCGCACGAGGTCGAGGTAGCCGTCGTCGCCGAGGTGGCGCATGACCGCCCAGGCGGCGGCGAGCAGGCCGCCGGCCTTGGAGCTCTGCATGGTGGAGTTGACCACGGGATAGCCGGTCCAGCGCGAGGTCACGAAGTACTGCGGCCGACGCAACTGCGCGTCGCGGTAGAGCAGGATCGAGCAGCCCTTGGGCGCGTAGCCGTACTTGTGCAGGTCGACGGAGATCGACGAGACGCCGGGGACGCGGAAGTCCCACGGCCGCACGGGATAGCCGAGCTGCTCGGCGTAGGGCAGCACCCAGCCGCCGATGCACGCGTCGACGTGCAACCGGACGCCGCGCTCGACGCAGATGGCCGCGACCGCTTCCACCGGGTCGAGCACGCCGTGGCCGTAGGAGGGCGCGGAGACGACGACCAGCACGGTCCGCTCGGTGATGGCGTCGGCGAACGCTTGCGGATCGACCTGCAAGCTCTCGTGGTCGACGTCGGTGACCACGGCCTCGAGGCCGAAGTACTTCGCCGCTTTGATCCAGGCCGCGTGCGCCGTGCGGGCGAAGACGATCTGTGGCGCGTCGATCTCGGGGTGCGCGTCGCGGGCGGCCTTGGCGGCGAGCAGGCAGCTCTCGGTGCCGCCGCTGGTCCAGCTCCCGGCCGCGCCCGCCGGGGCGTTCAGGCGCGCGCCGACCATCGCGACGAGGTCGTGCTCCAGGCCGGAGATGCTGGGGAAGGAGGTGGGGTAGAGCCCGTTGACGTGCAGGTAGCTCTCGTAGGCGGCGACCGCGACGCGCTCGACGGACGCGAGCCCGGAGTCGAAGGTGTTGGCAACGCCCGGTTTCCCACCGCCTGGCTCGTCGGCGAGGTGACGCTCGGCGAGTTCGGCCAGAACCTCTGATGCGGGGACCATCCGCCTACTCAATCAAACGATTGAGCGTGGTGGCAACCGAGGGAGTCGAACCCTGCGCGGCTTGTGAAGGCGGCGCTCATGACCGGCCCTTACCCTTCGGCGGGCGACGGCTGCCTTGTGTTTTCAACGTTCGCTTGCACAGGTGGTATTCCACTCGAGAGCCACTTGTACGCAACATTCACCAAATCGGGCGAAGTGGCGGCAAGTGATCACCGCTGAGCGTCCGCACCAGCGTGACCAGGCCTTCGCGCAGTTCCCCGAGCGGGATCGCCTCCGCGAGTTCGCGCTCCAACTGGTGCAGCGTCTCGCCCGCGACCCGCAGGTGCCGCTCAGCGGCCTCGGTCAGCACGACGAGCCGGCGCCGCCCACCCGCCGGGTGGGCGACGCGCTTGACGTAGCCGCGGCGTTCGAGCTCGTCGACCAGCTGCCCGGCGGCCTGCTTGGTGACGCCGAGGTGCTCGGCGAGTTCGCTCGCGGTCTTGCCCGGACCCCAGAGCGCCTGGAAGACGAAGCCGTGCGCGGGACGCAGGTCGCCGTACCCGGCCGCGTCGAGCCGCCGCACGAACTCGCCGAGCAGCGCGTTGTAGCCGTGGCCGAGCAGGAAGACGAGCTCGAGGTCGTCCAGCATGCCGACATCTTGACACATGTGAGTCAAGTAGGTTTACTCAGTGCTGCGAGTAAAGCTACTTGACTCAGGAGGATGCAGTGCCAGTCATCAAGGACTTCACGGTGATCACCACCCCGAACGCGACCATGACGACGTTCGCGGCCCCGAGCCTGGGCAGCGAGGAGCTGTCGGCTTGGAAGGTCGTGATGGCCGAGGGCGCCAGCGGCCCGGAGCACGTGATCGACCGGGAACAGGTGTGGTTGCCGGTGTCCGGCTCGCTGACCGTGACCGTGGCCGTGGGCGAAGAGTCCACTGTGGTCGGTGAAGGTCAGTCACTTGTGTTGCCGGCCGGGGTTTCCCGCCGGATCAGCGCACCGACCGGCCCGGTCGAGGCGGTCGTCTGCATGCGGGCGGACGCGACGGTCACCGCGAACGGCGAGTCGCGCCCCCTGCCGTGGGCGCAATAACATTTGGGTATGCGTCGGGGTTTGTGGTTCGCCGCGGTGCTGTTGACCGCGCTCACGATGGGCCTGGAGTTCGCGCACGCCCTGGAATGGCCGGCGAAGCAGGGCTATTCGGGGCAGCTGTGGGTGCGGCTGCAGGAGTCGCTGTACACGTGGTTCGGCACGTTGGGCGCGGTCGTGTACGTGTTGGCGGTCATCGTGGGCGTGGTGCTGGCGTTCCGGGTCCGGCGGGCGCCGACGTGGTGGGCGGCCGGGTTGCAGGTGGCCGCCCTCGCGTCGTTCCTCGCGGTGATCTACCCGGTGAACCAGCGGCTGCCGATCTCGTCGAGCGACCAGGTCACGGTGCCCGTCGACTGGACGTCGCTGCGCGTGCGCTGGGAACTAGGCCACACGGTGGGCTTCGTGCTGTTCCTGACCGCCTTCGTCCTGCTGCTGACCACCACCCCAGAGAAAGACAGCGACAAACAACTAGAGGCGCCGCACCTCCGCAGCCCGAACTGATGGGGGTCCGGGGCACGCCCCCGGCCGGGGTGTGAGGCTCGGCCCCACAAAGAACAACGAAGACCGCCGGGGGGAAGGCGTGCGCGCCGAACAGGCGGTGCCTAAGGCCGAGTAGGGCGCCTGGGGCTCGAACCCAGAACCTACGGATTAAAAGTGCGTAGCTAGGTGGTGCTTAGAATGGTTTCGCCAGGTCAGCATGACTACTACCGTGGATTGTCTGCCTGTTGCGGCTCTGTCTCGCTAGGTTTCGCAGTCATCGCCGCCGTCACGAGCCGCTAGCTAAACACCGTTGCTTGGCCCCTGATCGTTCGCTGCCGAGTCTCGGATTGGGGACCTCGGTCCGTGATCCGATGCCGCGTTGATCATGGCCACGCCCAGAATGGCCGCTCGGTGGGCTACTTCGCGTGAACAAGCAACAGCGCCCGAGCGGACCGCGATAGCCCCGACGTGTGGACTGCAATCCTGCCGGCGATCAGCTCCGCGATCATCGCCGGCGTCGTGTCGATCACCGTTCCCCAGATCACCTTCAACTTCACCAGGCGTCTCGAGGAGGACCGCTGGCGGCGCGGGCAGCGCTCTCAGCTTTACATCGATCTGCTGTCCGAGGCACACGCCGAGAAGTCGTGGTTCTTGGGCGAGCTAAGTGATAGATACCGGCTTACGCCGAAGGTCGACACCCGGATGTCTCCGACAGATCGGGTTCGGCTGGGCGCGCGCTGCACCCAGTTCGCCTCTGACGATGTCCAGCGCAAGTTCAACAAGATCGGAGCCATAATCCTGGGCTACGACCTTGGCCTAGACCGGGCCGTCCCTGAGGACGAGGATGCTCAGAACTTGCCCTCGATACGCCTCGGCAACCAGATCGCCGTGCAACGGGAACTCGCCGCCGCCTTCAACGAGCTCGAACAAGCGATTGAGCGTGAAACCAAGGGCGACACACGCAAGAACGACCCCTGATCGGTGTCCGAAGGCCCGGCGTCCATGTCGGACCGGGGCCTTCGTCGCAGGCGAGTGTGATGCCAAACTGGGCGCGCCCGAGCTACTGAATGTCGTCCCCAGCACCAATCACGGCCGCTTGCCAGGCGTCTGGGGCGTACACGGCCACGTCCACCTGGTCGTCGCCATTCGGCCTGGTCACGTATAGGAGGCCATCGCGGACGTAGAAGTCGGTGGCCGACTTGTGTTCGTCCATCCGACCCTGCTTGTTCCGGACACCAACCATGAGCTGCTCCTGACGGGTGAGAGCTACTTCAGCGTGCGTCACACCAGTCGCGGAGTGATCGCTCCGCGTTACGCCTCTACCGGGTTACCGCCAAGAAGTGAAGCGCGATACCGCGCCCATCCAGCCCATCGACGCAGTGCTGCCGGACCACGGCAGAGAGGCAGCCCAGATCACCCTGACGTCAGCGCACCTCGCCCTACAAGAGACTACGAGGAGACGAGCTCGGCCTGCTCGATGGCTGTGCGATCCACCTCGCTCGTTGAGACGTTGACATCGTGATCGACAAAGTCAGCCACCAACTTGAGGCGACCCCCTAAGGCCAATACATATCGACTTAGGGTATCGACTTCCATCTGCCCAACTTCGCCGCTCTCAAGTTGGCTGACACGAGGTTGGCTAATACCCATACGCTTCGCGACCTCCCCCTGAGAGAGCTTGAGCTCCTGACGAAGCTGGGCGAGCCGAAACCCGAGCACGTATGCCTGAGTCCGAGTGCGGGCCTCGTCGCGAGCCGCGTGTATGTCTCGCCCATTGGCCTCGTCACGCCGTGCCTTCTCGGCCTTGACATCCCTCCATGAACGGGTCATGGCTCAGCCCTCCCTCTCGTCACCATCGATGTTCGCCAGATGTTCGCCATAACGCTCATCCGCTAGGGGAATGTTCCGCTTGTACCAACCCTTCCAATCACCGGCCTTGTCACCCGCTGCCAACAGGATCGCCTGTCGCCGAGGGTCAAAGATGAACAAGATCCGAACTTCAGAGCCGCCAGCTGAGGCCGGCCGGAGTTCCTTCATGTTGTGATAGGTGGACCCCTTGATCTTGTCTACGAGAGGGCGACCCAGCGTTGGACCGGTTTCCGCAAGCATCTCGATCGCCTCCTCAACCAAGTCGGCAGTCTCAGAGTCCTCCTCCGTCAACTTCAAGAACCATGTGTTGACACTGTCGTGCAGCTCGATCTCCCATGGCCCCACACCCACGACTATAACGCAGGCCTTATAGCGCATCAACCACGGACTTGCGCCACGCTCTCACACACAGTGATCGGACAGGTCCTAGAAGTCGACGGAAGGCGTCAGGCCGGCCCACATCGCCGACCTATGGGGATCTTTTAGTTGATCACCATCGGCTTTTGCGCTGATCGACAGGTGTAGCAGTCAGGGCTATAACGCGCTGACCTGCGGCGAAACGGTTTTCCCTTGGGACCCGTACTACGCTCCGCTGTACCCTTCGGGCCGCTGTCGCGGAGCGGAGCGGAGTACGGGTCGCGCGTCGCGACACGCCGCGGCACGCTGCGCGTTACCAAACTGATACGAAGTTCTCACTGTGCCCGGTGGTCCACAGTCCGGCCATGACGGTGCACCTTCCGAGCTTGCTCACCATCGAGCGTTGCGTGCACCTTGGACGCGGCCTTGACGCCCTCGGGTGGAGACGCGGCCGGTGGGTACCAGGCTAAGTTCGCGAGCGGCTCCTCGCCGCTCTCGCGGTGTTGAGTACGCCGGGATCAGAGATCCGCAGGATCATGGCTACCTGTGGTGGTGATCAGCACCGGAAACACTGCGGCCTGTCGCTGGGCGTCACGTTCCCGTCGTTGAGCAGTAGGCCGAAGAATCGGAAGACCAGGACCGCAACGAATAGAGCCGCAAAGACCCCCAGCACCCACAGGGCGCCGAACAGCAACATGCCTGCCCAAGGCACTAGTTCTGAGAACAGTTTGCGAACCCGATCCACGGCGAATAGGTCGGCAACACAGCAAATCCGTTACAGACCTCGAATTCGCGAGCGCTTGCACTCGTATGGGGGATGACACTCTGCCTCATCGCGCCGCACTGTTGGTGTTGACCTTGGGCGCGAGGGGGCTGCGATGGGCGTGCTGTGGCCGCTAGAGCCAGCGACGGCCGCCAAGCACCGCTTGTACAGGCGGTACTTGAACGCATGGTGGCCGATCATGCTTCAACAGTCGGGATCCCGACAGGGATGGGACCGCGTCACTTATGTCGACGCGTTCGCTGGGCCCGGCCGGTACGAAGGCGGTGAAGAAGGCTCCCCCGTGTTCGTGCTGAACCTGCTCCTGCAGATGCTGCGCGGGACCGCATGAACCTCACCCGGGATCGGTGTGCTTGGCGTTTATCGAGAAGCGGAAGTTTGTATTGTGCTAGTCCGACAGACAAGCCGGTTGAAACGAGTTCTGACGGGTCAGCCCCAGTTACCGCGGCCCGGCCGGTTCTTGGCCCAACCGATGATGGTGCTGGGCCGCCACAGCTGTGCGCGGCCGAGCTTGTTGTCGGGTTCTGGCATTTGGTCGCGGTTGCGGTACGCGCTGACAGTTGCTGGCCGCACGCCCAAGTACTCGGCGACCTCGGCGGTCGTCCACCACTCCGCGCGGGTGTCGGGCCTGACTGTCACTTCGACCTCCACGCGTGCTCCACGATGGAGTCGAGCGAGGACCGGCGCGGCTCCCAGCCGAGCTCGGCGAGCGCCCGCCGAGGGTCAGCCAGCAAGACCTGCGGGTCGGCGGCGGCCTCGCGGTGGATGATCGGCACGGAACGGCCCACGACTCGCTCGACGGCCGCCACGACCTCCCGAACTGACGACCCCTTGCCGCTGCCGATGTTGTAGCGGACCCGGTGAGGTAGTTGCGTTTGCCAGTGAGCGGGTCGAGACCTGCGTAGACGCTGACCTGGTAGGAATTGCCTCGCTTCCGGATCTGCTGCATGTCGTCACGCCGGGCCATGACTGCGAGCGTAACGCCACTCGCAGTCATGGCCGCAGTCATTGATCAACCGACGTGATCTTCAACCGGACGTTGTCGCTGGTCAGAGGAAGTAGGGCGCCTGGGGCTCGAACCCAGAACCTACGGATTAAAAGTCCGCAGCTCTACCAATTGAGCTAACGCCCCTTACTGCGCAGTGTAGCGAGGCCACACAGCTGTTTTCGTCGGTGGTGACCGCTAGCTTCCACGACATGGCACCACGGATCTCGTTGACCCTGGACACCACGCACGCGAGCGAACTCGCCGAGTTCTGGAAGTTCGCGCTCGGGTACGTCGACGAGCCGCCGCCCGCGCCGTTCAAGACGCGGCAGGAGTGGGTCGCGTCGTTCGACCTGCCGGACGACGACGGCGACGGCGCCTGGTTGATCGACCCCGACGGCGTCGGGCCGCGGCTGAGCCTGCTCGACGTCCCCGAGCCGAAGACCGCCAAGAACCGGTTGCACGTGGACCTCAAGGTCGGCGGCAGCTGGGCGCACGTCACGGCCGAGGCCGAGCGGCTCACCGGCGCCGGCGCGTCGGTCCTCCGGGTCGACCAAGGGCACCACATCGTGATGGCCGACCCGGAGGGCAACGAGTTCTGCCTCTGCTGATCAGGCGGGCAGAGGCTGTTCAGGCAGGTACTGGGGTGTTGACCTTGGTGGCCTCCGGCAGCTCCTTGAGGATCTTGTAGATGTTCGAGAACAGCCCAACGAGCTTCGAGACGATCTCGCCCGCCTCGGCGATGGCCTCGAGCAGTTCCTTGATCGTCTTCGCCACCTTGGTGCTGCAGCGGAAGATCGAGCCGAGCGCCTGCTCGACGACCAGCGGGGTGGCCAGGCCAAGCGACGCCGCCTCTTCGATGGCGTCCTCGATCAGCTCGGCCACCAGGGTCGAGATCAGCTCTCGCACCGTGTCCCGGACCGCGGCCACGGCGACGCCGGTGATCTTCACCAGCGCCCCCATGCCGCTGCTGAGGTCACCGACCGCGCCCATGCTGTGCGCGAGCACGGTGGACGAACCGCGGTAGTTCTCGGCCGCGTCGCCGTTCCAGGACGACGTGCCCGGCTTGATCGACGACTCGAGGTCCTTCGCCGCCGCCTGCATGGCGTTGTTGATGTTGTCCCACGTCGTCGAGCGGCCCTCGATCATGTCCGGGTTGCCCGCGAGACCGTCCAAAGCGGCCCTGAGCGGCTTCAGGTGCTCGATCATCCAGCCGACCAGCATGCTCAGCGCGGTGCCGATCGGGTCCATGACCGTGCCGAGCAGGTCGAGCTCGACCGTGGCCAGGCTGGTCAGCTTCTCGATCACCGTGCCGTTGCGCAGGTTCTCGCCCAGCTCCTTGGCGTCGGCCCACGGGCCGGTGCCCTTGAGCCAGTCGCCGCCGGAGGTGACCGGGCTCAGCGAGCTGTAGTCGCCGTTCTGGATCTCGTCGAGGTCGGGGCCGTACTGACCGGGGTCCGGCAGGGCCTTCTCGTCCACCAAGGGGTTAGCCATCGGATTCCTCACTCAGCACGGGGTGGCAGGCGTGTCGATGATCGTGATCCTGTTCAGCTCTTCCAGGATGTTCTCGATCAACTCGGTGACGTTGCGGTCGAGCGTGTCGTACGACTGCGCGGTGTCGTCGAGGTTGTCGACGGCGTTGTGCAGCTTGTCCGAAGTGGTCTGCAGCGCGTCGGTCGCCCGCTGCTCCACCGGCTGCAACATCGGCGGGAAGAACTGGCAGATCAGTCCGTAGGCGATGTCGAAACCGCCCGGCGTGATCTGGTGCCCCGCGTCCAGCGCGGTGTCCGCCTGCCCGGCCACCCCGTTCACGTGTTCGGCGTGCGACCGGAGTTGTCCGGTGTCCACCTCGAAAAAGTCGCCCATGGCGTCCCCTTTGCGTTGATCCCTCGAGTCAGTGCCAGTCGTCTTGCCGGCCGATGCGCATGTCCTCCACCGGTTCGCCCGCGTCCCGCTCCGGTGGCTGGGGGTAGCGGCCGGCGAAGCTGTTCACGACGGCCCGGCCCGCGGAGTCGTCCACGGCGTCGTTCTCGCTGACGATCTCCCGCACCTTGCCCTGGATGCCGGCCTGGGCGCGTTGCACCGCGGCCATCACCTCGTTCGCGATCTGCGACGGGCTCATCCCGCGTGCCTGCTCGGAGAGGACCAGACCGGCCAACCCGCCGGTGGTGCGCACGGTGGCGCGGGCCGCGCCCACCTCCGCGGTGACGGTCGCGGACTCGATCTGCTTGCGCACGGCGGCGAACTGCACCATCCGCTGCTGTGCGTCCAGCACCATCATGTCCAGCTTGCGCTTGGTGTCCGCCGGGTTACCGGTGAACGCAAAGCCTTCGGTCATCTTCTCGTCCTCACCTGTTCGCTTGCACGCGCACGGCACACAGACTCGACGGCGGCCGTGTGGGTTCCCCACCGTTGGCAGCAATGTGCGGTAGGGAATCGACGACCGTGAATCATTGGCTAGCCTGGCGGCATGGCCACACCTCCCGCGCTTCGGATCGGACCGTTCACGGTCGACCCGGCGGTGGTGCTCGCGCCCATGGCCGGGATCACCAACGTCGCCTTCCGGACGTTGTGCCGCGAATACGGCAGCGCGACCTCGCTCTACGTCTGCGAGATGATCACGACGCGCGCCCTGGTCGAACGCGATCCCGCGACCATGCACATGATCACGTTCGGCCCGGACGAGTCGCCGCGCTCCCTGCAGCTCTACGGCGTCGACCCGCTGACCATGGGCAAGGCCGTGCAGATGATCGTCGACGAGGACCTCGCCGACCACATCGACATGAACTTCGGCTGCCCGGTCCCCAAGGTCACGCGCAAGGGCGGCGGCGCGGCGTTGCCGTACAAGCGCAAGCTCTTCGCCGACATCGTCGGCACGGCGGTGCGCACGGCCGCGCCCGCGGGCATCCCGGTCACCGTCAAGTTCCGCATCGGCATCGACGACGACCACCAGACCTTCATCGACGCGGGCCGCATCGCCGAGGCCGAAGGCGCCATGGCCGTCGCCCTGCACGCGCGGACCGCGGCGCAGCGCTACTCCGGCGCCGCCGACTGGACGGCCATCGCCCGGCTCAAGGAAGCGGTCCAGACCATTCCGGTGCTGGGCAACGGCGACATCTTCAGCGCGCAGGACGCGCTGGACATGGTCGAGAAGACCGGCTGCGACGGCGTGGTCGTCGGCCGCGGCTGCCTCGGCCGGCCGTGGCTGTTCCGCGAGCTGCACGCCGCGTTCACCGGGCAGCCCATCCCCGAGGGGCCGAACCTCGGCGTGGTCGCGGACGTGCTGCGCCGCCACGCCGCGTTGCTCGTCGACCACCTCGGCCAGGACAAGGGCGTGCGTGACCTGCGCAAGCACATGGCCTGGTACCTGCGGGGCTTCCCGGTCGGCTCCGAGCTGCGCCAGCGGTTCGCCATGGTGCGCACGCTGGACGAGGTCGCGGCGCTGACCGAGGAACTCGACCACGACGCGCCGTACCCGCCCGGGGCCGAGGGCCCGCGCGGGCGGCAGGGATCGCCGGCCAAGGTCGTGCTGCCCGAGGGCTGGCTCGACGACCCGGAGGACGCCGCCGTGCCGGCCGGCGCGGAGATGTGGCACTCCGGTGGTTGAGGTTGGGTGTGTGGCTGAGGTTGGGTGTGGCTGAGATGCGCAAACTGCTCCTGGTCGTGGCGGCCGCCCTGTGCTCGGCGGCGTGCACGACGACCGTCGCGGGCACCCCGAAGGCCGCGCCCACCCCGACGGTCACCGGCCCGTCCGGGCAGATCAGCCAGTACTTCGGCAACCTGAACGTGGCCGGCAGCAAGGGGCCGGGCCCGCAACGGGAGTTCCTGCGGGAGACCCAGCACCCGGACTTCACCGGCGACCTGTGCGACCTCGGCGACCTGACCCTGCGCGAGGAACCGGCCATGTCGACGCTGCGGCGGGACGCCAAGTGGCGGCCGCAGGGCGGGAGCAAGCCGCGTGGCGACGTCTACGTGGTGGCGGTGTCGGTGAGCGTGCTGCGCAACGGCGCCGCGCTCGGCGAGCAGATCGGCCTCGAGCGCCTCGTGCTGCTCGACGGCAAGGTATACGGCTTCGCGCCCTGTCCCACCGGTTGACGGTCCTACCGGTCGAGCGACAGCGGTCCGGGACCTGTCGGTGACCCGCTGTTGGCACCTGTCCGGTAGCACTGAGTCGCATTCACTGGGTTGGAGCAGTTGCGCGTCCACCAGTCGAGGGAAATCCACTCTCTGGGCGTCCCCATGCCTCAAGCACGCCGTCCTTCCGGACGAAAGACATACGAAGGAGGTGACGCGGTGACCATCGTCGGGCCAGGGGTGACCGGATCCGAACCCGCGCGTGACGGCCGCACGTGGCCGCACACCCGCGATGCGACGGTACCGATGTCGCTGCGCGACACCGCCGCCTTCGACGACGCCGAGGAAGCCGGGCCGGACAACGCCAGCCTGATCCACCTGCACGAGTCGATCGCCGCCCTGCTCGCCTCCCGCGGCCAGTACCGCCAGGCGTACCAGCACCTGCGTTCCGCGCTCGACCTGGCCACGGCCGGGCAGAACGACCCGCCGCAGATCCCCGAGCAGTTCCGCCGCGAGGTCGACCGGCTCCGCAAGGAACACGCCGAAGCGCACGAACAGAGCATCCGCGACAGCCTCACCGCCAGCTACAACCGCCGATACCTGGACCAGCGGCTGGTCACCCTGCTCGGCGACGCCGACACCACCCGCACCGACCTCGCCATCGCGCTGGTCGACCTCGACTGGTTCAAGCAGGTCAACGACACCTTCGGGCACCTGGTCGGCGACCGGGTGCTGCAGCGGGTCGTCGAACTGCTGCAGGACGGGCTGCCCGAAGGCGCCTTCTGCGCCCGCTACGGCGGTGAGGAGTTCGTCCTGGTGCTGCCCGGCATCGACGGGCCGACCGCCGTCGCCGTGGCCGAGTCCGCTCGCGCGCGTGTCGAGCGTCACCCGTGGTCCAAGATCGTCCTCGGGCTGCGCGTGACCGTGAGCATCGGCCTCTCGCACGAGCCGCCCGGCGGGCCGAGCGGCGCCGCGGAACGGCAGCTCAAGCGGGCCGATGGCTTGCTGTACACGGCAAAGCAGTCGGGCCGCAACGCCGTCGCCTACCACGCCGACGGCCAGGCGAAGCTCGCCGGCGCCGCCGCCGGTCGGCGTGCGGTGGCCGAGCCGCGCGTGCTCACCCACTGACCGGATTCGGACACCATAGAGCCGGCATTGCGCCAATTGGGTTAGACCAATGCCCAAAGTTTCGTACTGATAGTGATTAAATCTCGGATCGGTATCGCCGTCAGAGCCAGCCGTCCGTAGTATCGCGGGCGCTGCGACGTTGCGGACAGCCACTACAGTCGCCGAGAAGCATTCGGTAACCCAGTGGCGGTAGCGCACGTCCACCAGCAGGACACGGCAGGCGAACACACCTCGAAAGGAGGCCGGGTGCCCGACGAGTACGGCCCACAAGGGTCCGGTCGACGAGGCGGTCACCAGGCCGATCAGCCGAGGCGAACCGACGAGCCGGAACGCCCGCAAGGACGTCGACGCCGGTCCATGGAGACCTCCGGCGGCGTGAGCGTCTCCGACCTCGTGCAACGCCACACCGGGTCCCGGCCCGACCTGCCGCTGCCCGGCAGCGAACCCGGTCAGCGCACCGGCCGCCGCGCCCTGCCCGACCCGCCGCAGTCCGGCGGTCGCAGGCGCGCACCCGAGCCGCCCGCCGCCACGAACCCGCCGACCGGCCGCCGTCGCGCCGTGACTTCGCACTCGTCGATGAAGCCGGTACCGCCCCCGACGGAGAACCCGGTCCAGAGTCCGGGGACCACGTCGCGCCGGGCGCCCGCGCCGAACGGCCGCCCACCGGCCAACGGCCACGCCGCTCCCGCCAACGGCCACGCCGCACCGACCAACGGTGCGAACGGGCACACCACCGGTACCAGTAGGGCAAACGGCTACGCCGGCAACCAGCCGCCAGCCCAGCCGCCAGCCCAACCGCCAGTTCAACCGCCCGCCCCGCCCGCTGGCCGCGCGGCGAACGGGCACACCGGCGCCCGGCCGCGCACCGGCGGCACGACCGGCGTCAACGGCCGCCCCGACGCGGGCGGCCCCGTGGGGCCCACCGGTCGTCGCACCCCGGCCGGCCCGAGCGCGCCGCCGCCACGCCGGCGCACCCAGCCGAGCGGGCAGTTCCCGCCGGTGCCGCCACCCGGCGCCACCAATGACCGTCCTGGCAATGACCGCCCCGGCACCGACCGCCCGGGCACCGACCGGCTCGACCAGGAGCCGCGCCGCCAGCCCGGCCAGGAGTCGGCGCTCCTGCCCGTTCCGCCACCCGGAACGCCGCCGTCGGCGCGCCCGCAGCACCCCAGCCTGCCGCGGTTCGTGCCGCTGCCGCCCCCGCGCAGCCCGCAGGAGCAGGCGCCCGCGAAGCCCGGCCCCAAGCCGGGGGCCGACCCGCAGGACATCTTGGGCCTCACCACCGAGATGGAGCCCATCGACGAGTCCGTGCAGAAGCGGCGCAAGGTCGACCACACCCTCGCCCGGTTCTCCGCCGTCCACGACCAGATGGCCGAGGAGGAGCGAAAACGCAAGGCCAAGCGGCTGCTCCCGTGGGGTCAGCCCGACGAGGAGATGGAAGCCGAGCTGACCCACCTGTCGGCCCGGCCCCTCGATCAGCCGCAGGCCGCCGAGGCGGACGAGGACCCGGAGAGCGACCCGCAGTCGCTCCTGGAACAGAAGAAGGGCCGGCGCCGGCACCTCATCGCGCTGACCTTGAAGATCGTCGCCCTGGTCCTGGCGATCCTGATCTTCGTCGTCACCGCGCTGGCCTGGGGCGCCAAGCAGTGGTTCGACAACAAGTTCAACGAGGTCAGCGCGCTCGACCAGAACTCGCAGGACGTGAAGAACGCCGCCGCGCAGGCCGACGACGAGAACTTCCTGCTCGTCGGGTCGGACACCCGGGCCGGTGCGACCGCCGACGAGCACGTCGGCGACTCCGCCGAGGTCCAGGGCGCCCGGTCGGACACGATCATGATCGCGCACGTGCCGAAGGACCGCACCCGCGTCGAGGTCATCTCCTTCCCACGTGACCTCGAGGTCACGCGGCCGGTCTGCCAGCGCTGGGACTCCAAGACCGGCAAGTACAGCGCCGACGTGCCCGGGGCCACCGAGGTCAAGCTGAACTCGGTCTACGCCGTGGGCGGCCCGAAGTGCGTGACCAAGACCGTCCAGAAGATCTCCGGCCTGAACATCAACCACTTCATCGGCATCGACTTCCAGGGCTTCAAGGGCATGGTCGATGCCGTGCAGGGCGTCGAGGTCTGCGTCGAGCACCCGCTGAAGGACACCGTGCTCGGCACGATCGTCCCGCAGGCCGGCAAGGCCGTGAACCTCACCGGCGACGAGGCGCTCAACTTCGTCCGCGCCCGGCACGTGATCGGCGACCCGACCTCGGACTACGGCCGGATCATCCGCCAGCAGCGCTTCCTGTCCTCGTTGCTGCGCAAGGCGATGTCGGGTCAGGTCCTGCTCGACCCGGGCAAGCTGTCCGGGTTCGTGAACGCGTTCGCCGGGTCGACGTTCACCGACAACGTCGACTCCGACCAGCTGATGACCCTCGGCCAGTCGCTGCAGCGCCTGTCCGCGGGCGGCGTGCTGTTCATCACCGTCCCGACGGTCGGCGAGGCGAACGAGCGCGGCAACGAGGTGTTGCGTGAGGCCGACACCCGCGCGCTGTTCGACGCGATCATCAACGACACCCCGCTGCCCGGCGAGAAGCCCGCGACCCCGGCACCGAACCAGCCCAAGCCGAAGCCCGTCGACCCGCACACCGTGAAGATCCAGGTCCTCAACGGCGGCAACACCACCGGCGGGATCGCCGGCACCACCTCGGACAAGTTGCACGAACTGGGCTACCAGATCGTCCGGGTGGACAACGCGCCGGACAAGGTGGACCACACGGTCGTCCGCTACGGGCCCGACCACGCCGACGCCGCCAAGGCGCTCGCGGCCACGGTGCCCGGCGCGCGGCTGGAGGCCGACGAGTCGATGGCCGGCGCGGTCGTGCTGGTCATCGGCCCCGAGTACGACGGCACGGTGAAGAACGGGAAGAGCAGCGGCAGCTCCACGCAGGCGCCGCCCACCTCCACCGTGCCGAGCAACCTGACCACGGTGAACGCCGCGGACGTTTCCTGCGTCTGAGGTTCACCAGCGGTTCACCCGCCGATTGCGGTAGATCTTGGTCGAGGCCCGTAGGCTTGCTCCATGCGTGAGGCCTACCACGAGCAGCTCAACCAACTCGCCGACCACCTGGCCGGCATGTGCGGCATGGTCGCCGATGCGATGGAGCTCGCGACCAAGGCGTTGCTCGATGCGGACCTCGCCATCGCCGAACAGGTGATCAGCGACGACGCGAAGGTCGACGAAGCCCGGTCGGTGTGCGAGGAGCAGGCGTACGCGCTGCTCGCGTTGCAGGCGCCGGTGGCCACCGACCTGCGCACGGTGCTCGCGGCCATCCACGCGGCGGAGAGCCTGGAGCGGATGGGCGACCTCGCGTTGCACGTGGCCAAGGCCGCGCGCCGACGGCACCCGCAGCCGGTGCTGCCCGAGCCGGTCAAGCCGTACTTCGCCGAGATGGGCCGGGTCGCGCTGAAGCTCGCGCACCAGGCCGAGCAGGTCATCCACACCAAGGACATCGACCAGGCCCGCGCCCTGGAAGACGCCGACGACGAGATGGACGACCTGCACCGGCACCTGTTCACGGTGATCATGGACAAGGACTGGCCGCACGGTGTGGCGTCCGCGGTGGACGTGACCCTGCTGGGCCGGTTCTACGAGCGCTTCGCCGACCACGCGGTGTCGGTGGCCAAGCGCGTCGTGTTCGTCGTGACCGGCCGCATGCCCGGCTCGGGCGACGAGGAACTCTGACGATCAACGGCAAAGCCGTTGGGAACAAAGCATTTTGCGCTTGGCAGACCGACTCGGCCATCCAGCCACACCGCACTGAACAATCGAGCCCGAGGTTGCGATCGGTTGGCCACCAACGCCTTTAGTCGAGGACCTCGTCGACCAGTTCACCGATCACCTGCTCCAGCCGACTCCGATCAGCCGGCGACCAGGTGATGTAGTACACCCCATCCAGCCCACGCTTGCGCCGCGACAGGTACCGGCCCACGTCGGTGTCGAACCAGCTGACCTCACCGGCCTCGATCGGCCGGTTCATCCGCCCGCGCCCGGTCACCGTGAACGACCCGGTCGCATCCCGCGGCCGCTGCAGAATCCCTTGCGCCACAACGAGTTGCGCCGCATCCCCAGTGCGCGCGGCCCGGTTCGGCTCGACGAAGCCGCCGGGCTCCCAGTCCAGGGCGTCCCGCACCTGCGAGCGTTCCGCCAGGGTGACCGACTGGCCCGGACCAGGGCCCATCCGCGGCAGCAACCGCACCGCCGACATGGCCAGCGACGTGGGCCGGATCTGCTCGAACCGCAGCGCGTCCCCGTCCTGCAGGACGACCACCGCGTGCCGCCCGTGCCCACACACCCGCGCCAGCAACAGCTCGCCGTTCTGGATCCCTGACACCGCAATGGAAACCTTCGCACCGGCGAGCAACCGCAGCGCGTCGGCGACCTCGACGTTGAGCCGGTCACGCTGGGCCAGGCGCCGGGCGCGCAGCCCGTCGAACATCGTCTTGGCCAGCTCGACCCGCTCCTCCAGCGTCGCGCCGACGCTGGGGATGGTGAACGGGTACGCGCGGCAGTCGAGCCCCATCGCCTCCGACAGCAGGTCGACCTCGGCGAACGAGAGGGTGAAGGTCTCGCCGTCGTCCATCAGCCACCGATGACCGGGGGCGCCGTCATCTCGTCGGAGCCGAACACGTCGTCCGGATCCGGTTCGACCAGGTAGCCGGGAGTCTGGTGCTCGCCGTCCTCCTCGCCCTCGCCGCGCCGGCCGCCCGCACCGAGGCCACCGGCCCCCACACCACCGCGGCCCGCGGCTCCGCCACGACCGCCGTAGGCGGACTCGTTGGCGGCCAGCGCACCCGCGCCCGCGCCGGCTCCGCCGCGACCGGACATGCCGGACGAACCCTCGCCCGCGCCACCGGCGCCACCGAGACCACCCGCGCCGCCCCGGCCGTAGGCGGACCCGCCGCGGGCCGTGTCGCCATAGCCGCTGCCGCCGGGGCCACCACCGAAGGGCATGCCGCCGTAGGGACCCATGCCGCCCGGCCCACCCGGTCCGGTGCCCGTGCCGGGCCCGGTGCCCGGACCTGTTCCCGGTCCGCCAGGACCGCCAGGACCGCCAGGACCGGTGCCCGGCCCGCCGCCCGGGCCACCGGGGTAGCCCTGGCCGCTCGTGCCGCCGGGGTCGGTGACGACCGGCGGCTCACCGGTGCCGTTGCCCCCGGTGTCGTTGCCGTCGCCCGCGCCCGGGTTGGTCCGGCCACCGTCGGTCGGGTCGTTCGGGATCGTGTTGGGCTTGCCGCCGTTCGGCTGGTCGATGCCCTGGTAGGTGCCGTTCTGGCCGGTGCCGGACGGGCCGTTGATGACCCCTTGCAGCTGCTTGGCGCCGTTGCCGTCGCCACCCGCGCCGTCCCCGGTGCCGTCGGCGCCACCCATCTTCGGCGGCGGCCCGAACGCCGGCATGGTGCTCGCGCCGGACAGCGAGTTGTCGTAGGTGGTCATCACCTCGGCGGCCTGGTCGTGCGCCGCCATGCTCTCGGTGCGCTGGGCGTCCAGGACGGCCTTGCGCTGGTAGTACTGCGTGGGGTCCTGGATGGTGTTGAGCTCGTTGGCGGCCGCGGCCGCGTCGTACGGCACCGGGTCGGGCATGGTCGACTGCGCCGTGCTCAGCGACGCGGAGTAGGTCGCCATCTGTGTGCCCGCGAGCTGCGAGCTCTGACCGGCGGTGCCGACCCAGTTGGCCGTGTCCGCGATGAACTTGCGCGCCGAGTCGGCGGCCTGGCCCTGCCAGTCGGCCTGGCTGTTGTTGATCGCGCTGGCCATGTCCTGCTGGAACTGGACGAGCTGGTTGCCGGCGTTGCCCCAGTACTCGCTCATCTCGCCGACCATCTTGGGGTCGGCGCCTTCGTCGACCATCGTCTTGAGGTCGGGGTGAGGGACGGCCTTGTAGTTGCTGTTCGGGATGGCGGGCGGCGTGCGGGTGTCGAGGCCTGCGGCCAGCCGGTTGGCCTGGCTGTTGAGGTCCTTGCGGTAGTTGGCCTGGCCGTTCGCGTGCGCGATGAGGTTGGCGAGCAGGTTGCCGATCAGCGGGACGTCGCCGTAGGTCTGGTCGGCCTGCGCCTGGGCCTGCTGGTTGGCCTGGTCCTGCAGCTGATTGCCGGTTTCGGCCTGGTTCTTGGTGTCGACGTAGAGGCTGGAGTTCGGGTCCTGGGTCGGGGTGTAGCTCGAACTCGAGTAGTCGATGTTCGGGTTGTAGTTCGGGCTCGACGGGTCGTACCCGGGGCTGTCCGGGTTCGACGCGTCGACCGACGCCTGACTCGGCGGCCCGTTGTGGGTCCGGTGAACCATTGGCTGCCCTCCCTGGTCCCTTACTTCGGCAGCGACGGCTCCAGCGCCGTCGCCGCCTGCGTCGCCACCTGACAAGCCTTCGTCTGGTCACCCCGGGCCCCGGCCATGACATCGACCCGCGAGGCATCGCCGACGCCGAGGCTGATCACACATAGACTCGGCGGCGACAGCCACTTCCTGGCCTGGTGGCTGCCGACCTGTGTCTTGGTCGGCTGCTCGGCGCTCACGATGTCATCGAGACCCAGGGCATCGAAGATCCCTACCTTCAGGGTGACGCCATTGGCCTGGTAACCGCACACACGGGCGTCGCCAAGAGTCGACGGGGTGCCGGTACCGGCGTCAACCTGCGCTGCGGCTTGAGCCGACAAGGTGCAAGGGTCGCTGCCGGCGAGCGAGCCGCCTTGGCCGCCGGATGGCTCGGTCGACGGGGTGGTGGTCACCGGAAACGGCGGCACCGTCGCACTGCTCGGGGGCGTTTGTGACTGGCTCGTGCTGGCCGCGCTCGGGGTACCGGCCGTCTCGTCCGAGCACGCCAGGGCACCCGCGGCAACCAGCGCGAGCACCCCTGCCATCACAACCGAACGCTTCACGTTCTCCCCAACACCCCTGTGGTTTCCCCGCCGCCTCAGGCCTGGATGAACTTGCCCCTGCCGGTGGCGTCCGTCTCCTGGTAGTTCTTCATGGCCGTCTTGATGCCCTGCTTGGCCGTCGTCAGCGACTCCTGCAGTTGCTGCAAGACAGTCAGGAAGCCCTGCTGGTCGGTGGCGACCTTCTGCGCGAACGGCGAGATGGCTTTGCCGCCGTGGCTGCCACCGAGCTTCGGGCTCTGGGCCAGATAGACCAGATCGGTGCCGGAGCCGTCGATCCAGTCCAGCAGTTTGTCGATCGCCGCGATGAGCGCCTGACCACCGGTTTCATTGACGGTGAAACCGCCGCTCGCCGCGGACTGGGCGAACTGGTCCATGCTGGCTTTGATGTTGGCCGGCGTGACGCTGCCGCCACCTGGGTCCACCAACACAGCTACGGCCTCCTACGTGAGCAGAATCCGCCCATACGGTACTACGACGTGGATCGTCGCCGAGCGGTTCCGTGAAGAGGCCTCGTCAGCCGAATCGGCCCGAGATGTAGTCCTCGGTGGCCTTGGTGCTGGGGTTGGAGAAGATCTTCTCGGTGTCGTCGACCTCGATGAGCTTGCCCGGCTGGCCGACGCCCGCCAGGTTGAAGAACGCCGTCTGGTCGCTCACCCGGGCCGCCTGCTGCATGTTGTGGGTGACGATGACGATCGTGTAGTCCTTCTTCAACTCGCCGATCAGGTCCTCGATGGCGAGGGTGGAGATCGGGTCGAGCGCGGAGCACGGCTCGTCCATCAGCAGCACGTCGGGTTGCACGGCGATGGCGCGGGCGATGCACAGGCGCTGCTGCTGACCACCGGAGAGGCCACCGCCGGGCTTGCCGAGGCGGTCCTTGACCTCGGCCCACAGGTTGGCGCCACGCAGCGCGCGCTCGGCGACCTCGTCGAGGCGCTTGCGGTCGCGCACGCCGGCCAGCCGCAGGCCCGCGACCACGTTGTCCCGGATGGACATGGTGGGGAACGGGTTGGGCCGCTGGAACACCATGCCGATGGTGCGCCGCACCGACACCGGGTCGACCGCGGCGGAGTAGATGTCCTCGCCGTCGAGCAGCACCTGGCCCTCGGCGCGGGCCCCGGGGATCACCTCGTGCATGCGGTTCAGCGAACGCAGCACGGTCGACTTGCCGCAACCGGACGGGCCGATGAACGCCGTCACGTTGCGCGGCGGCACGGCCAGGGTCACCCCGTCCACGGCGTGGAAGCTGCCGTAGAAGAGGTTCAGGTCCTTGATGTCGATGCGCTTGGCCATGCCACTCACTTCGTCTTGATGGCGGTCAGCCGCGACAGCAGCGAACCGAGCAGGTTGAACACGGTGATGATCAGCACCAGCGTGACGGCCGCGCCCCAGACGCGGGCCTCACCGATGGCGTTGGTGGTGAGCCGCTCGGAGTTCATCAGCAGCGGCAGCGACGCCATGTTGCCCTGGAACGGGTCGTAGTTGATGAACTGGTTGTAGCCCACCAGGACCAGCACCGGCGCGGTCTCGCCCATGACGCGGGCGAGCGCCAGCATGACGCCGGTGATGATGCCGGACATCGCGGTCGGCAGGACGATCTTGACGATCGTCTTCCACTTCGGGATGCCCAGCGCGTAGGAGGCCTCGCGCAGTTCGTCCGGGACGATCTTGAGCAGTTCCTCGGTGGTCCGGACCACCACCGGGATCATCAGCAGCACCAACGCCAGCGACACCGCGAAGGCGCTGCGCGGCAGGCCCAGGGTGGTGACCCACAACGCGTAGAGGAACAGCGCCGCCACGATCGACGGGACACCGGAGAGGATGTCGACGGTGAACGTCACCGCCTTCGCCAGCCGCGAGCGGCGGCCGTACTCCACCAGGTAGACCGCGACCATGATCGCGATCGGGACCGCGATGACCGCGCACAGCAGGCCTTGCAGCAGCGTGCCGTAGATCGCGTGGTAGACCCCGCCGCCGGGGTTGCGGGAGGTCAGGCCACCGAAGGACTTCTGCCACCAGTCGGCGTTCAGCACCCGGTGCAGGCCCTTCGCGAGCACCGTCCAGATCACCCAGACCAGCGGCACCATGGCCACCAGGAACGCGCCCGTCACGAGCACGGTGGCCAGCCGGTTGCGGAACTTGCGGCCCGGGCTGATCTCCTGGAAGGCCGGTGGCGTCGCCGGCCGGTCGAGGTCCGTCGTCGCCGTGGTCATCACTCGTACTCCTTGTGGCCGGCGACGATGGCCCGCGCGGCGGCGTTGACCACGAAGGTGAGCGCGAACAGGACCAGGCCCGCCGCGACGTAGGCGCCTGCGGCCTTCGGGTCGTTGAACTCCGCGGACGCGCGGGCGATCTTCGACGCGATGGTGTCGCCGCCGTCGAACAGGCTCCAGCCGAAGAACTGCGTGGTCGTGGACAGGATGATCAGCAGCGCGATGGTCTCGCCGAGCGCGCGGCCAAGGCCGAGCATCGACGCGCTGATGTAGCCCGGGCGACCGAACGGCAGCACCGTGGTGCGGATGACTTCCCACTTGGTCGCGCCGAGCGCGATCGCGCCTTCGAGGTGCGGGGTCGGCGTGCGGTCGAACACCTCGCGGCTGACCGCCGTGATGATCGGCAGCAGCATGACCGCGAGCACGATGCCCGCGACGAAGATGGTCTGGCCGATCTGCGCGCTCACGTTGCCGTCGGCGAAGATCGGGATCCAGCCGAGGTTCTCGTTGAGCCACACGGAAAAGCCCGAGAGCGCGGGCGCGAGCACCTCGAGACCCCAGAGGCCGTAGATGATCGAGGGCACCGCCGCGAGCAGGTCGACGAGGTAGGCCAGCGGCCGGGCGGCCCGCCGCGGTGCGTACTGGGTCAGGAACAGCGCGATGCCCAGCGAGACCGGCATCGCGATGACCAACGCGAAGACCGAGCTGAACACCGTCACCAGCAGCAGGTCCAGCACGCCGAAGTTCAGGTCCGCCGGGTCGGCGTTCCAGGTGCGGCTGAACAGGAAGCTCGCCTTGTTGTCGGCGAGCGGCGGGATCGCCTGGATGAGCAGGAAGATCCCGATCGCGGCGATGAGCACGACCATGAACACGCCGGCACCGGTGGCGAAGCCGGCGAAGACGCGGTCGCCCAGCCGGCCGTGCTTGGCGGCGGACTGGGAGGGCGGTGACGGAATGGGAGCCTCCGCGAACTGCTCGTCGTCGGTAACCCCACCGCCCCGCGGACCACCGCTGGTCGCGGTGGTCGCGGGGCGGCGCAGTGAGCTTCGGTCACTCACGATTGTCTCAGCTGATCGCCTGGATGGCGGTCAGCAGCTTGCTCTGGAACTGGTTGGGCAGCGGCACGTAACCGGCCTCCTGCAGCTGGCCCTGGGCGTCGGTCGCGGCGACGGTCAGGAAGGCCTTGACCGCCTTGGCGGTGTCGGCGTCGTAGCCCTTCGAGCAGACGATCTCGTAGGTCGCCAGCACCAGCGGGTAGGCCCCCGGGGTGTTGCTCGAGTAGAGGGACTTGAGGTCGAGCTCAAGGTCGTTGCCTGTGCCCTTGACCTTGGCGCTCTGGATCGCGACGCCCGCGGTCTGGGCGTTCAGCTCGACCGGGCCGGAGCCGCTGTCGATCTTGGCCATCGCCAGGTTCTTGTCCTGGGCGTAGGACCACTCGGCGTAGGCGATCGCGCCGTCACCGGCGGCGACGGCGTCGGCGACCCCGGCCGAGCCCTGCGCGCCCTGGCCGACGCCACCGTTGAACTTCTTGCCCGCGTCCTTGGTCCACGCGCCCTTGCCGGCGGCGGACAGGTACTTCTGGAAGTTGTCGGTGGTGCCGGACTCGTCGGCGCGGAAGACCACGGTGATCTTCTTGGCCGGCAGGGCCTTGCCGCCGTTGGCCGCGGCGATGGCCGGGTCGCTCCAGTCGGTGATCGCGCCGCTGAAGATCTTGGCCGCCAGCTCACCGGTGAGGGTCAGCTCCTGCGCGTCCTTGTTGTTGTAGACGATCGCGACGGGACCGAACACCAGCGGCAGGTTCCAGGCCGGGTTGCCCTTGCAGCGCTTGGCGGCCGCGTCGACCTCGCCCTTGTCCTTCTTCAGCGCCGAGTCCGAGCCGCCGAAGTCGACCTGGCCACCGGTGAAGTTCTTGACGCCGTTGCCCGAGCCGGTCGGGTTGTAGGCGAGCTGGTAGCCCTGGCACTTCTGCCCGTAGGCCGCGATGAAGGCTTCCATGGCGCCCTTCTGGGCCGTGGAGCCTTCCGCCGTCAGAGCCTTCTTGCCGCCGCAGTCGACCTGGGCCGTGCCGGTCGGTGCCGGTGCGCCGGCGCCGCTGGTCGAGCCGCCGGCCGTGTTGTTGTCACTGCCGCACGCGCTGAGCACCAACGCGCCCGCCGCGAGCACAGCCCCGAGCACGGATGCGTGCCGGTTGATCTTCACGTAGTCCTCCACCAAGGGTCGCGGGCGTCATTCGCCGCTCGACCGGGACGGTAGGCAGGCACGGTTGACAGTCGACCCTGTCCAGATGAACGCAGGGTGAACATGCACGGACTGTGACGATCGCGACTCGATGGTCACCCGGACGTGGCGTACTGGACGCCCACGCTCTCCTCGACGAACCCCAAAGCGCGATACAACCGCAACGCGGCCTTGTTGTCCGACTCCACGTAGAGGATGACGGCCGGGGCCCCGGCCGCCCGCAGGTGCCGCAGCCCCACGGCGGTCAGCGCCCGGCCCAGGCCGCCGCCCTGCGCGGCCGGGTCGACCCCGACGACGTAGACCTCGCCGACGCCGTCCGGGTGGATCTTGGTCCAGTGGAAACCGACCGGTTCGTCCTGGTCGTCCACGGCGAGGAAGAAGCCCTCGGGGTCGAACCAGGCCTCACGCTCCGTCGCCACCACGTCGGACACCGTGAGCCGGCCCTGCTCCGGGTGCCAGTCGAACGCGCGGGCGTTGACGGCGACCATGCCGGCCTCGTCGGCGCCCGGCCGGAACGTCCGCACGTGGACGCCTTCGGGCCACTTGGGCTCGGGCCAGTCCTGGACCTCCGCGCGCATCTTCAGCAGCTCACGCACCTTGCGCAGGCCGAAGCGGGTGGCGAGCGCCGCGGCGGCGGGGTGGTTGGCATGCGACCAGAACCGGGCCGGGCCGTCGATGTGCTCGAGCACGGCCGAGACCAGCTCGCCGCCGTGCCCGGCCCGCCGGTGCTCGGGGTGCACGAGCAGTTCGACGACGGCGTTGCCGAACGCGTCACCGTCAGGCGCGACGTGCGCGTACCCAACGAGGGTGTCGCCGGCGAGGAGTTCGAGGTGCTCGCCGCCCTGGTACTCGCGCAGCAGCTCGGTGCCGGTGCCGTCGGGCTGGCCGTCCGCGGCGCGCACAGCCGCGAGCAACGCGCCCAGTCGATCCGGATCAGGCGAGTCGGTCCAGCGCAGCGACATGCGTCAAACGCTACCCGCGCCGGCCGGTCAGTCCCGTCGTGATCCCGCCAGGCTGCGGTGGTCAGCCCTGTCGTCGCCGCGGTTGTCGCCGTGCGTGCGCTGCTTGGCCGGCTGAACGAACTTGTAACCGACGTTGCGCACGGTGCCGATCAGCTGCTCGTGCTCGGTGCCGAGCTTCGCGCGCAGCCGCCGGACGTGTACGTCCACGGTGCGCGTGCCGCCGAAGAAGTCGTAGCCCCAGACCTCCTGCAGCAGCTGGGCGCGGGTGAACACCCGGCCCGCGTGCTGCGCGAGGTACTTGAGCAGCTCGAACTCCTTGTAGGTCAGGTCGAGCGGGCGGCCGCGCAGCCGCGCCATGTAGGTCGCCTCGTCGATCACCAGCTCGCCCAGGCGCAGCGCGCCGTCCACGCCGGCCGGACCGGCGGGGTTGCGCGAGGTGAGCAGCCGCAGCCGCGCGTCGAGCTCGGCGGGGCCCGCGGTGGGCAGCAGGATCTCGTCGACACGCCACTCCGCGGTGACCGCGACGAGGCCGCCCTCGTTCACCACGGCGATCACCGGCACGTCGTCCCCGCCGCTCTTGAGCAGGCGGCAGAGGCTCTTCGCGGCGGCGAGGTCGAGGCGCGCGTCGACCAGCACGGCGTCGCGGTTGCCCGACTCCAGCAGCGCGGTGACCTCGGGTGCCTGCGTCCGCACGCTGTGCGGCAGCAACATCAACGAGGGCAGCACCGAGCCCGGCCGCGGGTCCGCGGTAAGGAGGAGAAGATCAAGGCTCATGCGCCGGTACCGCCTCTCTGCAACTGCGACGAGGTTGCGAGGAGAATAACGAAAGTGCCGCGCAAATGTCCTGCTCGTGCCGGGCACGTCACACGCGTGACCTGCCGTACCGATGATGACGTGCGGCTGCACGGGGTGGTGTTACAGCCAGGTAAATCCCCCGCCGAGGTGGCGATTGTCGTCGGTCACGGATTCACCAACCACGTCTCGAAATCATTTGTGAATCGTGTGTTACGGCGCCTTGCCTTGCGGCACACGGTGATCGCTTTCGATTTCCGCGGCCACGGCCGCTCCGGCGGGCGCTGTACGGCGGGCCCCGACGAGGTGCACGACCTGACCGCTGCCGTGCGGCTGGCCCGCGCGGTCGGGCCCGGCCCGGTCGGCACGCCCAGGTTCGATGGGCTCGGGTTCTCGATGGGCGGCACGGTCGCACTGCTGCAGGCGGCGAGCGCCACCGGCGAAGACCGGCCCGACGCCGTGGTGTCGGTGAGTTCGCCGAGCCGCTGGTGGGTCCGGCAGACCAGGGCGATGCGCACCTTGTACTGGTTGGCGGAGCGTCCCCAGGGTCGCGCGCTGCTGCGTACAGTGAGGGTTCGGCTCGCCCGGCCCTTGCAGCGGGGCTTGCCGGCCAGCCCGGTCGAGGTGGTCGAGCGCATCGGCCCGACCCCGCTGCTGCTGGTGCACGGCGCCGAGGATCATTACCTCCCGGCCGAGCACGCGATGGTTCTCCACGCGGCAGCCGGGGCAACCGCAGAGCTGTGGCTGCGTCCAGGTATGCGGCACGCGGAAACGGCCATGACACCGGAGTTGGTCGACCAGCTGGGTGAGTGGCTCGCGGCGAAGGCGAACGGAGCGGAACGGGCGGCATGACGGTGACAGGTGGGGTCGGCGTGGCAGGCGCGATGCGTACCGGCAGGCCGCAGCGCAGCACACGATCGAAGATCATCCGCAGGCTCGTGATCCCGCTGGTGATCCTGCTCGCGCTGCTGATCGCCGCCGACTTCGGCGCGGCCGCGATCTTCGAGTACCAGGTGTCCAAGAAGGCCCGCGAGCAGCTGGACCTCACCGACGACCCGTCGGTGACCGTGCACGGCTTCCCGTTCCTGACCCAGGCGCTCTCCGGCGACTACGACCACGTGACCGTCGACGCCGACGGCGTGCCGGTGCAGGACACCCTGCAGGACCTCGCCATCCACGCCGACCTGACCGGCGTGCACGCGCCCAAGCTGTTCGACCTGATCGGCGGGGGCGGTGGCTCGATCACCGTCGACCACGTGACCGGCCAGGTGAAGGTGAAGGCCGCCGACCTGAACCGCGCGGTGCAGGCCAAGGACGTGCCCGGCCTCGGCGCGGTGAGCGACCTGACCATCGAGCCGGTCGAAGGTTCCAGCGCCAGCGCCGACCGGCCGGGCAAGAGCGCGGGCGTGAAGCTCTGCGGCACGGTCGCGTTCGCCGGTCAGGACACCGACATCTGCGTCAGCGGCCAGATCCAGCTCGGCGACGGCGGCAAGATGACCGTCGTGCCGAAGAGCGTGGACGTGCGCAACTCCGTGCTCAACGGCCCGATCGCGGGCAGCATCCAGCAGCAGATCCTCAGCCGGTTCGCGGTCACCGTCGACCCCGGCGTCCTGCCGTTCAAGGTGCGCCCGACCGGGGTGTTCGTCGAGGACGGCGCGCTCGCGGTGCAGGGTGAGGCCGACAACATCACCTTGTCGAAGGGATGAGTACCGGGCTGTGGGTGCTGGCCGCCGCGGTCGTCGTCGCGATCGCGGCCGGGCTGGTGCTTCGCGCCCGCAATGGCAAGGTGCGCGTGGCGAAGGACTCCGCCGCACTGCCGGCCGAGGTGCTCGCCGTGCTGGACGGCGACGTCACGCTGGTCATGTTCACCACACAGTTCTGCGCGAACTGCAAGTACACCCGGCCGGTCCTGCGTGAGCTCGCCGAGCACACCGACGGCATCGCCTACGCCGAGATCGACTTGACCGACCAGCCGGAGCTGGCCAAGCAGGTGTCCGTGCTGTCCACCCCGACCACGCTCGCGGTCGGCGCGGACGGCACCGAGCTCCTGCGGGTCGGCGGCGTGCCCGAGCGCGACGAACTGCTCCAGAACCTGCGTCCCCACCTGCGCTGAACGGGCTTTGACCACGGGTATCTCATAGTCCGGACATTTATCTCAGGCCCAGAGAACCTGCGTAAACTCGGGCCCGTGCACACCTTGCTGACCAAGCGCCGCGCGGTGGACCTCTGCCGCGTGCACTCGAGCTTGTGTCGGCCCTCGTCATGACCGGGGTCTGAGCGCGAACACCGCCGCCCCCGGTCGCAGGACTCCCAGGTCCCGACGCAGGAAGGCACCCCCATGTTCGAAGGCGCACCGGTAGATCCGCGCGGACCGCGGTTCGCGGCCTGGCTGACCACCGCCGTGCTGGCGGTCGTGCTGGCCACCGGCTGGTGGCCGCTGCTCGCCGCGCAGGCCGTGGTGTTCGGCATCGGCGCGTTCGTCGGGCTCAAGCAGGCGCCCTACTCGGTCCTCTACCGCAAGCTCGTGGCGCCCCGCCTCGGGCCGACCGACGAACGCGAGGACGCCGCACCACTGCGTTTCGCCCAGGCCGTCGGCTTCGGCTTCGCCGTGATCGGCACCGCGGGCTTCGTCCTCGCCATCCCCGCCCTCGGCCTGGTCGCGACCGCGTTCGCGCTGGTCGCCGCCCTGCTCAACGCCGCGTTCGGATTCTGCCTGGGCTGCGAGAGCTACCTGCTCCTGCAGCGGCTGGCGCCAAGCAACCGATAACCCGCAAAGACAAAGGGAGAATCACTCGATGAGCCGCGAATCCGTGCTCGTGTCGGCCCAGTGGGCCGAAGAGAACCTGGAGGCCCCGGGCGTGGTCTTCGTCGAGGTGGACGAGGACACCAGCGCCTACGACACCGGCCACATCCCCGGCGCGGTGAAGATCGACTGGAAGACCGAGCTCCAGGACCCGGTGCGCCGCGACTTCGTCGACCGCGCCGGCTTCGAGAAGCTGTTGTCCGCCAAGGGAATCGCCAACGAGGACACCGTGATCCTCTACGGCGGCAACAACAACTGGTTCGCCGCGTACGCGTACTGGTACTTCAAGCTCTACGGCCACGACGCGGTCAAGCTGCTCGACGGCGGCCGCAAGAAGTGGGAGCTCGACGGCCGCCCGCTCTCGACCGACGCCGTCACCCGCGAGGAGACGACCTACACCGCGCAGGAGCAGGACCTCGCCATCCGCGCGTTCCGCGACGAGGTCGTCGAGGCCATCAACGCCAAGAACCTCGTGGACGTCCGCTCGCCCGACGAGTTCTCCGGCAAGCTCCTCGCGCCGGCGCACCTGCCGCAGGAGCAGGCGCAGCGGGCCGGGCACATCCCGACCGCGCTCAACGTGCCGTGGAGCAAGGCGGCCAACGAGGACGGCACGTTCCGCAGCGACGACGAGCTCCGCGAGCTGTACAAGGGCGCGGGTCTCGACGAGGGCAAGGCGACCATTGCGTACTGCCGCATCGGTGAGCGCTCGTCGCACACCTGGTTCGCCCTGCACGAGCTGCTCGGCTACTCCGACGTGAAGAACTACGACGGTTCCTGGACCGAGTACGGCTCGCTGGTCGGCGTGCCGGTCGAGACCGGCGCCTGAAGGAGGGGTTCCCATGACCGATTCCTGTGCCGCACCCGAACAGGGCGGCGCGCTGCCCGCGAGCGTGGACACCGAGAAGGAGACCGTGCTCCAGGGCCGGGTCCTCGCCGGTGACGCGCCGGTCGGCGGTGCGTACGTGCGCCTGCTCGACTCGACCGGCGAGTTCACCGCCGAGGTCGTCTCGTCCGCCGACGGCGACTTCCGCTTCTTCGCCGCGCCCGGCGACTGGACGGTGCGCGCGCTGCACCGCACGGGCAACGGCGAGGCTTCGGTGACCGCGCCCGGCCCGGGCGTGCACCAGGTGCCGATCACCGTCGGCTGAGTTCGTTTCCACGAAAGCGGGACCCCTTGCGGGGTCCCGCTTTCGTGCATCACGGTGCGGGACCGGGCGACCGGGACGGCACGGATGTGCTCAGAGGGGCCTCGGGGCGGTGAAGTCGCCGACGTGCTCGGCGAGGGTCAGCCGGAAGCTGGCCTTCTCCCGCCAGCGCCCCTCCACCACGACCAGCCACTCCGAGTCGGACACCTTGAACACCGACCGTCCGACCTCGTCGGTCATGAACCGGCCCGGGTGGTGGCTGAGCATCAACTCTTCCACCAGTTCGAGCCCGGTTTCCCGGTCCGCCACCTTGTGCCCCTCGTCCACCACCCACGAGTCGTGGTCGCCGACCCGGGTGTTCTGCTCGATCAAGACCGCCCACTGCGCCATGTCACCGACGTCCCCTCATCCGGCTGGATCCCGCTGGTTATCCTGCCCGAGTGGAACTGTTCTTCACGGTCGGTCTGATCGTGCTCGCGGTGGCCGCGGTCTGGTTCGCCGTCGCCGCGGTCCACCGGCTCTACCCGGGGCAGCGATGACGGAACAAGACGACCAGAACCCCGTGCCGGGCAGCGGTGACGCCGCGTTGCGCGCGGCGGCCGAGCGGGCCGAGAGCACCCGGGGCCGCAACCTGCCGCAGTTCGACGACATGCCGATCCCCGGTGACACGGCGAACCTGCGCCAAGGCCCGAACCTCGACGACGCCTGCCTGGCCCTGCTGCCGCTGGTCGGCGTGTGGCGTGGCCAGGGCGAGGTGGTCTACCCGACCATCGAGCCGCGCAAGTTCGGCCAGCAGGTCACGTTCGCCCACGACGGCCGCGCGTTCCTGTACTACGAGGCACGCGCCTGGCTGCTCGACGACGACGGCAACGTGATCCGTCCGGCCGCCCGCGAGGTCGGCTGGTGGCGCCCGCGCGCCGACGACACCGTCGAGGTGCTGCTCACGCACGCCACCGGCGTCATGGAGATCTTCTACGGCTCGCCACGCACCCAGACGTCCTGGGAGTTCCAGACCGACGCCGTGGTGCGCACCGAGAGCGCCAAGGACGTCCAGGCCGCCAAGCGCCTCTACGGCCTGGTGAACAACGGCGACCTCGCATACGTCGAGGAGCGCGCCATGGTGGGCCAGGAACTGCAGCCGCACACCTCCGCGCTGCTGCACCGCATCGTGGGTTGACCCTGTGCGGTTGCGGCGGTGCGGGCCGGACGCGGTGCTGATCGAGGTCGCCGACCTCGCCGCGGTGGGCCCGGTCCGGGCCGCGTTGCGCCGGGCCGAGCTGCCCGGCCTGGTCGAACTCGTGCCCGCCGCCCGCAGCGTCCTCGCCGCGTTCGCGCCCGGCACGGGCGTGCCCGCGCAGTTGCGGGCCGTCTTGGCAGCCGCCGACACCAGCGACCTCGACGACCGGGAGACGCGGCAGGTGGTGCTGCGCGTCGACTACCGCGGGCCGGACCTCGACCTGGTCGCCGCGACAGCGGACCTGTCGACCGACGAGGTCGTCGACCTGCACACCGGCGCCGAGTACACGGTGGCGTTCTGCGGGTTCGCGCCCGGCTTCGGGTACCTGAGCGGGCTGCCCGCGCCGTTGCACCAGCCACGGCTCGACGACCCGCGCACGAAGGTGCCTGCCGGATCGGTCGGCGTGGCCGGCGAGTTCACCGCGGCCTACCCACGCGAGTCGCCGGGCGGCTGGCGGCTGATCGGAACGCTGGCGCCGGACAGCGAGGCGTTGTTCGACTCCCGGCGCGACCCAGCCGCGCTGCTGGCGCCGGGCGACCACGTGCGATTCGAGCGTGCGCGGTGAACCTTCCCACCACCTCGGTTTTCCACAGGCGACCAGTTGTCCACAGATCCGGCCGCGCCCCGTTTGCGCAGCTCAAACCCGATAGACTGGTTTCGGGGCGCCCCCCGGGACGGGTGGGGGCTGGGCTACGCGAGGCGAAGCGCGAAACCGGCGCGGGTGCGCGATGAGCCGGGCGTTGACGGTGCTGGCCACGGGTCCGCAAGCCTTGGTGCAGGACCTCGGCCGGCCGGGCAACGCGCACCTGGGCGTGCCGCCGTCGGGCGCGCTGGACCCGCCCGCGCTGAAGCTGGCCAACCGCTTGGTCGGCAACCCCGAGTCGTTCGCGGGCATCGAGGTGTTGCTCGGCGGGCTCCGGCTGCGTGCCGAGGCCTCCTGCACGGTCGCGGTCACCGGCCCGCCGGTCGTGGTGACCGTGGGCGGACGCTGCGCGGACACCCACCGGCCGGTCCACCTCGGCGCGGGCGACGAGCTGGCGCTGACCGCGCCGGACCGCGGGTTGCGCAACTACGTGGCGGTCTCCGGCGGGATCACGGTGCCCGCCGAACTGGGATCGCGGGCCACCGACGTGTTGTCCGGCATCGGGCCCGCGCCGCTCACCGAGGGCACGGTGCTTCCGGTCGGCGACCGGGTCGGCCTGCCCGAAGCCGCCGACGCGATCGCGCCCACTCATGTGCGGCCCGCGCTGCGGATACCGGTGGTGCTCGGCCCGCGTGACGACTGGTTCGACGACGCCGCCGCACAGCTGTCGGCCGGTCGGTGGACGGTGTCGGCGTCGAGCAACCGGGTCGGACTGCGGCTGGAGGGCACCGCGTTGGACCGCGCGGAGGGGGAACTCGCGAGCGAAGGCATGCTCACCGGCGCCATCCAGGTGCCCGCGGGCGGGCTGCCGGTGATCTTCCTGGCCGATCACCCCACCACCGGCGGCTACCCGGTGATCGGCGTCGTGCCCGCCGACGCCCTGCCCGTGCTGGCGCAGGCGCGGCCGGGCACCGAACTGCACTTCGGCCCGGTGGAGTGATGGAGGTCGCGACCGTCAGGGGTGGTGCCGGCGTGGTCGACGTCCGGGGTGGCGCGGCCTCGGTGCTCTACCTGGGCGGCGCGCCCGCCGCGCTCGACGGCGACGACTGCGCGGGCAGCATCGGCCGGCTCTGGGCCCGCGCGAAGACCACTCCGCCGCGCCCGGAAGCCCTTGCCGCGCTTGGGGAATTCACCACGGTCGGCTACACGGCGAACGGGCTGGCCGACGACCTGCGACCGGTGCTCGACCTGTTGGCCGACGGCACCTACACGCTGAGCGGGCCCGAACCGATCACCGCCGAGCGCTGGTTCGTCGCCTCGGCGGCGCCGGGCGAGTTCGGGTCCGACTACCCGTGGGAACTGGACTACTTGGTGCCCACGCAGGCGTGGCCGGTCACCGACTGGGGAACCGTTGCGCGGTACCGGAAACTGATCGCGCACGGGCAGCGGCCGGTCGTGCTGGCCCTGCGCGCGGACGACTCGCCCTTCAGCGGGTTCGTGCTCGACGGGCACCACAAGCTGGCGGCCTACCTGGCGTTGCGCGAGCCACCGGTGCTGGTGCGGATCGCGCGGACCGACGCGCCACGGGTGACCGCGCGGGAAGTGCGCACGCACTTCCCGGGGGCCGAGGCGCGGTACCTGCTCAGGGCTCTCGACGCGCCTCGGGGATGACGATGTAGGGCCGCGGTTCGGCGTCGTCCGGCGTCGAGTCGACGACCTCGCCGTCGACGAACATCGTCTGCTGGCGCGCTTCGGCCCGCCGGACCCAACGACGGCGGACGATCGCCCGCGTCGGCGGGAAGAGCAGGAAGATCGCGACCACGTCGCTGACGAAGCCGGGCAGCGCGATCAGCATGGCGGCCGCGGCGATCAGCACGCCGTCGGCCAGCTCCTTGTGGGGTGGCCTGCGCGCGAGCACGGCGTCGCGGAACGCGGTGAGCGTGCGGGCGCCCTCCCGGCGCAGCAGCCAGCCACCGAGCACCGTGGCGGCGATCAGCAGCAGGATGGTCGGCAGCACCCCGATCGCGCTGCCGACCAGCACCATGACGGTGATCTCCACGGCCAGGGCCGCGAGCACCAGGATCAGGACAGGCATAACCCGCTCAACGAACAACGGCGGCGAAAAGCTCCCGCACGATCAAGCCGGAGCGCCGAGCGCGACCATTCAGCGCTGATATTCGGACTGGTAGAGCTCGACCATCTCGCGGTGCAGGTCCGACGAGTCGGTCAACCGAGTGCCGTCGAGGGTGTGCACGCGGGTGACCGTGCGGACGCTCGAGCACAGGAACACGCCATCGGCCGCGTGCAGGTCCGGGACGGTCAGCGGCTCGACCTTGACGTTGCGACCGGTGCGCTCGGCCGCGCGGAAGAGCGCGTGCTGCGTGGTGCCCGGCAGGATCCCCAGGGTCGACGGCGGCGTGCGCAGGACGCCCTCGTGCACGGCGACGACCGTGGACGTCGGCCCCTCCAGCACGGTGCCGTCCGAGGCCAGGAACACCACGTCGTCCGCGCCACGGCGGGCCGCCTCGCGGACGGCGGCCATGTTCACCGCGTAGGACAACGACTTCGCGCCCAGCAGCAGCCACGGCGCCCGCTCGGCCACGTCCGGGCCGAAGCCGCGCTCCAGCGTCACGGCGGCGATGCCCTCGGCGCGCTGGCGCAGCACGGCCGGCGCGATCTCCATGCCGAGCGCGAACTCGGTCGGCGTGCCGGTGCCTTCGACACCGCGGGTCATGACGAGCTTGAGCACGTGCTCGGGGCGGCCGGTCCAATTGTCCAGCACGACCTGGCACGCGCGCTCCCAAGCCGCGCGGTCGGGCGCCGGCAGGTCCATCATCGCCGCGGAGCGGGCCAGGCGGTCCAGGTGCGGGCCCAGCTCACGGGGCTTGCCGTCGACCACGAGGATCGTTTCGAAGATGCCGTCGCCGCGCATCACGCCCAGGTCGTCCACCCGCAGCAGCGGGACGGTGGGGTCGGCCAGCGTGCCGTCGAGCAGAGCAAGAACGTGCATGTCGATGAGGGTACTCAGCAGTGTTCGATGGTCGCGCTCCGCGCTCCGGCGGGATCGCCCTCAAGGTGGCGCCGAGCCCGGCCGCGGGGTGGCTGAGTGCCGTCGTGGTCGGGGCGGCCGCGCTCGACACCACCGCGATCCCGCGGCTCGTAGGATTGCTTGGGTGGAGAAGTCGGCGCGCGCGGAGCTGAAGGAGACCCTGCACGAGCGGGGCATGCGGATGACCCCGCAGCGCCAGCTGGTGCTCGACGCGCTGCTCGACCTCGGCCACGCCACCCCGGAGCAGATCTGCGCCCACGTGCAGCGGACCACCCCGACGGTCAACATCACCACGATCTACCGGACCCTGGAACTCCTCGACGACCTCGGGCTGGTCCGGCACACCCACCTCGGCCACGGCGCGCCCACCTACTCCATCGAGTCGCATCGGCACGTGCACCTGGTGTGCCACCGGTGCGGGCGGGTGGACGAGGTGCCGTGCGAGCTGATGGCCGACCTCGCCGGAACACTGCGCGAGCGCAACGGGTTCCAACTGGATGCCAGCCACCTCGCCCTGTCCGGTCTCTGCCGCGACTGCCTGAAGGAACGTCCGTGACCCTGAACCCGCCCGGCGCCATCCCCGCTCCCGAAGGCACGGTCGACGCGGCCCTGCCGTGGCACTTCGGCGACCCCTTCGCCGAGCAGCGCGCCGCCGCACGGGCCGCGGTGGTCGTCGACCGGTCGCACCGCGAGCTGATCGCCGTGCCGGGCGAGGACCGGCTGAACTGGCTGCACCTGATGATCTCCCAGCACGTCAGCGCGCTGCCCGACGCCATGGGCACCGAGGCGCTGGTGCTGGACAGCCAGGGCCGCATCGACGCGCACATGGTGCTCGCCCACGCGGGCGGCACGGTCTGGCTGGACACCGAGCCCGGCGCGCAGGCGACCGGGGCACGCGGGGACAAGCAGTCGCTGCTGGCGTACTTCGAGTCGATGGTCTTCTGGTCGAAGGTCGAGCCGCGGGACGCGACGAGCGAGCGCGCGGTGCTCAGCCTCATCGGCCCGCAAGTCCCGGAGGTGCTCGCGAAGGCCGGCCTCCCATCGCCCACCGAGGACTACCAGGTGCTCGGCGACGAGGTGCTGGTGCGGCGGATGCCGTGGCCGGGCAAGAACGCCGTCGACCTGCTGGTTCCCCGCGACGAGGCGACGGCTTGGTGGACCCGCCTCACCGGCGCGGGGGCCCGGCCGATGGGCAGCTGGGGCTTCGAGGCGTTGCGGGTCGAGTCGCTGCGCCCGCGCGTCGGGCTGGACACCGACGAGCGGACCATCCCGCACGAGGTCAACTGGGTCGACAGCGCCGCGCACGTGGCCAAGGGCTGCTACCGCGGGCAGGAAACCGTGGCCAAGGTGCACAACATCGGCCGCCCGCCGCGGCGGATGCTGTTGCTGCACCTCGACGGTGTGCCGGAGGTGCTGCCCGAGACCGGCGACCCGGTGCGCGTGGGGGACCGCGTGGTCGGCCGGGTCGGCACGGTCGCGCAGCACCACGAGCTGGGGTCGATCGCGCTCGCGCTGGTCAAGCGGTCGGTCACGCCGGACACCGAACTGCTGGCCGGCGCCGAGGACCGGCAGGTGCAGGCGTCGATCGATCCCGACTCCGTTCCGCCGGACACGCCCGGGCTCGGCCGAGAGGCGGCCCGCGGCCTGCACGGCTGATCTGCCACTATTCGTGGTATGCCCGCAACGTTGATCACGGTCGCGCCCACGGGCGCCGAGCACGCCAAGGCCGACGTGCCGAACCTCCCGGTCACGCTGGAGGAGCTGGTCAGCACGGCGCGGGACTGCGAACGCGTCGGCGCGAGCATGATCCACGTGCACATCCGCGGCGCGGACGCCAAGCCCACGCTCGACCAGCAACGCCTGCGCGACACGGTCGCCGCGCTGCGCGAGCAGACGTCGCTCATCGTTCAGCTCTCCAGCGGTGGCGCGGTCACCGACCCGGAAGCCGACCGCCTGGCCGTGCTGGACGCCCTGCCGGACTCCGCGTCCTGCACGATGGGCACGGTCAACTTCGGCGACGACGTGTTCATGAACCGCTGGGAGTTCATCGTCGAACTGCACAAGCGGATGCAGGAGCGCGGGATCGTCCCCGAGTACGAGATCTTCGACCTCGGCCAGCTCGCCACCCTGCACCGGCTGCTCGACCAGCACGGCCTGCCCGCGGGCGGGCACGTGCACGTCGACCTGGTGATGGGGGTGCCCGGCGGGATGCCGGGCGACGCGGAGACCCTGGTCGCGGCGCTGCGACTGCTGCCCGAGGGCGCGAGCTTCTCCGCCACCGGCATCGGCCGCACGTCGTTGCCGGTCATGTTCGCCGCGCTGGCGGCGGGCGGGCACCTGCGCGTCGGCATGGAGGACACGATCAGCTACGCCCGCGGTGAGCGGGTCAAGGACAACGCGCAGCTGGTGGCCCGCGCCGCCGGGCTGGCGCGGATCGGGCAACGGCCGCCGATGACGCCGGACGAGGCCCGCGAGCTGCTGGGTGTGAATGTCACCCCCCGGACTGCGGCTAGCGCTCCGGCGAGGAGTACCGGAGGATGACCCCGTGATCGAAGTCCGTCCGGGCGGCCGACGCCGGATCGACCGGGTGCTCTCCCCGGAGTACCTGGCGGATCTGGGCGAACTGCCGCTGTCGGAGGTGCGCAGCAGGCGTGACGACGCCGCGCAGGAGGAGACCGACCTCTCCTACCTGCGGCGGCTCCTGCACGGGCGGATCGACATCGTCAAGGCGGAGCAGAAGCGCCGGGCCACACCCGGGTCGCAGTCGGTGGTGGACCAGCTGGCCCACATCCTGGCTGACAACGCTGTCGGTCCGGCCACCGGCTCGGGGCGCTACCAGAACCTGGAGCCCTCGCGCGCGGAAGCGCACCGCAGGCACGTCGAGGCGCTGGTGTCCGACGCGGACCTGACCGACGTCGCGTCGCTGCCCGACGAGCGGCTCGAGCTGGCGCTGCGCACGTACACCGACGAGGAAGCGTCCGTGTCGCAGCGGCGGCGCGAGGTGCAGCAGGTCGTGGACCGGCTCAACGACGAGATCGGCGCCCGCTACCGCGAAGGGGCCGCGTCGGTGGACGAGCTGCTCGCCGCCGAGCGCGAGGTCGACTAGTTGAACCGCTCGCGCACCGCGAGCTGGCCCCAGAAGTCCCGCAGCTTGTCGAAGCGCGCCGCCATCTCGGCGGCATCTCCCGCTTCGATGGCCTCGACGATGGCGTTGACGTCCTCGGCGGAGCTGTCGTTGACCAGTTGCTCGTCGTCCAGCAGCTGCACGAGGCCGCCGTAGTCGAGCTCGACGGCCGAGTGCGGGTGGAACTGCTCGAGCCAGCGGCCGGTGTCGTGCAGGACCTTCGACGGTCCCTCCTCGCCGAACGTGCGCGTGGCCAGCGAGTGCGCCCGTGCCGCGCGACGGCGGGCGTCGGCCATGGCCACCCGCCAGGAGACCTGCCGCTCGGCGGCGTTCCTGGTCGAGACCACGACGCGGCGCGTGGCCGGGTCGACGAGGCAGAACCACGGCAGCGGCACGGTCCAGGTGGTCGAGACGATGTGGACGCCGTGCTCGTGGCTCTCGGTGCCGCCGAGCACCTCCAGGGCCTTCGCGCGGACCCGGTCGACGGACACGGGCACGCTCTCGGCCAGCAGGGCGGGCGAGGCGCTGGTGACGAAGCCGGCCAGTGCGGCGGCCGAGCGGGCCCGCACGTCCAGCGGGCAGATGAGCGGGCCCGGGCCGACCGTCACGCCGCCCGGGTTGGGCACGTCGGCGGGGTCGAGCACCAGGACGTCCCGCACCGTGGAGGCCGACGGGGTGCCGTCGCGGCGTTCACCCGGCAGGAGAGATCGCCGGACGGGGAATTGTGAGGTGAGCCACATCTCGCGCTCGTGCTCACTGACGGTGCCCAGATCGAGCCGCGCGGCCGACGCCGCGGCTGTGAGCTGCGGGATCAGCGCCGCGTCGAAGGAGGAGAGCGGCTCGTACACCCTGAGATAAGCCACGAACGGTCGAGGCACCAGCGCATGGTGTCACGACCGGGCGGGTCCGGGGTGTCCGGGCGGGGACAACTATCGCAACCGTTGTACGGCGTGTCGCGTCTAGCACAACGTGCCGCGTCGCATCAAACCCCATCGGCGCGGTACGGTAGTTACCAGGAACCAATTGTTGACACCAGCGGGGCCGCCGATTCCCCCGGCCGCCCCGCCCTTGTGCGAGGGGGTCGAGCCATGGGGCGCGGCCGAGCTAAGGCCAAGCAGACAAAGGTGGCCCGGGAGCTCAAGTACAGCAGCCACCACACGGACTTCGAGGCGTTGCAGCGCGAGCTGACCAGCCACGAGTCCGGGCACGGGGACGTCGACAAAGTCGACGACCACGATGACGAGTACGACGACTACCGGCGCTGATGGCGAGGGATCGGGCGAGGTCTGCTCGTAAGGAGCCCTCGCCATGATCCCTTCGCCGTGCCGCCTGGGGTGCAACCTCCAGGCCCCGCCCGGGGGTGAGCCCCCGGACCCCCATCCAGGCCCCGCGGGGGTTTGAGCGCGTTCCATCAGTCGTCGAACGAACCGCGCCGATTGCGTTTCGTCTCACCGCGGCGCCGCTTCTCCGCCAGCCTGCGCTCCTTCGCGCCCCGGCTCGGTTTGGTGGGACGGCGTGCCGGCGGAGGCGGTGAGGCGGCCGCGGCCAGCACGGCGATGAGGCGTTGCCGCGCGGCATGGCGGTTCTGCAGCTGAGCGCGGTGTTCGCTCGCGGCGATCGTGAGCACGCCGTCGACCAGTCGGTTGCCCAGCCGGTCAAGCAGGCGATCACGCAACCGGTCCGGGACCGAGGGCGAGTTGGCGACGTCGAAGGACAGCTCGACCCGGCTGTCCGCGGTGTTGACGCCTTGCCCACCAGGCCCGGACGAGCGTGAGAACCGCTCCGCAAGCTCCCCCTCGGGGATGCGGAACGCGGTTGTCACCTGCAGCTCATCGGGCACCAGACAAGGATGCCCGAACCCGCAACCGGGATTCCACGCACGCACCCGCAGCCGACAACTCGTCTCAGCGCGACGGCGGCAAGGGCAGCAGGGGGCCGGGTGGGGCGACGTCGCTGGTGATGGACGGCGGTTGCGCCGGGGGCAGGTTCGAGTCCGGCGAACCGTCGTGGAGCAGGCCGGTCAGGGCCGCCACTCCGGCCGCCAGCACCACGACCCCCGCGGCCACTCCGCCTGCGGCAAGGGTGCGCCGGCGGCGGACCAGGCGCTTGCCCTCGCCGAAGACGGCAGCGCGGTCGATGGTCAACGGCGGCTCCGCGTCCACGGCGGAACCCAGCCAGTGCTTGATGTCCTCGGTCATCCCGCGCGTCGCCTCCCTTCCACCACGTCGGTCCGGTCGTCGCCGAGGGCCCGGCGCAGGCTGGCCAGGCCCTTGGCCGACTGGCTCTTCACCGTGCCGACGCTGCGGCCGAGCACCTTCGCGGTCTCCTCGACCGACAGGTCGTCCCAGTACCGCAGCACCACAACGGCGCGTTGGCCCGGCGGCAGGCCGGCGAGCGCGCGCCGGACGTCGACCGCCTCGGCCACGGCCGGGCCGTGCGTGGCCACCTCCGGCAGGCGCGCCACCGACGACTCCCGTTTCCGGAACGCGCGCCGGGACTCGTCGATGACGGTCCGGGTCAGCACCTTGCGGGCGTAGGCGTCGATGTTGGCGTCCTTGCGCAGCCGCGGCCACGCCACGTACAGCTTGGCCAGCGCGGTCTGCACGAAGTCCTCGGCGCGGTGCCAGTCACCGCAGAGCAGGTAGGCGGTCCGGCGCAGCACGGCGGCGCGGCTGTCGAGGAACTCCCCGAACTCCGCGTCCCGGTCGCGCACGAAATCGCCTCCCCTGGCTCACCGACCTATACGAGGATGACCGGCGCATAGGTTGCCCGCGTGAGGCGATCACGCCGGAGCGCGGAGTGCGACCATCCAACGCTGCCCTCAGAAACGAGGGTGATCGCCGCGCAGGGTCGCGCGGGGGGCGTCCGCCTCGGCGGGGCCGATGTCGCCGAGCACCCACGACGGCACGTGCCGGGCGGTGAGCACGGCCAGCGCGCGGTCCACGTCCTCGGGCGCGACGACGGCGACCATGCCGACGCCCATGTTGAACGTGCGCTCCATCTCCTCGCGGTCCACGCGCCCGCGCTGCGCGAGCATCGCGAACACCGGCGCCGGCGTCCACGTCCCGCGGTCCAGCACGGCGCGCAGCCCGCGCGGGATCACCCGGGCCAGGTTGTCGGCGAGGCCACCGCCGGTCACGTGGGCGAACGTGCGCACCTCGGCCTCCGCGGCCAGCGCGAGGCAGTCCTTCGCGTAGATGCGGGTCGGCTCCAGCAGCTCTTCACCGAGCGTGCGGCCGAACTCCTCGACGTGCCCGTCGAGTGGCAGCTTGCCGACCTCCAGCAGCACGTGCCGGGCCAAGGAGAACCCGTTCGAGTGCAGGCCGGTCGAGCCCATGGCGATGGCCACGTCACCGGGGCGGACGCGTTCAGGCCCAAGCACCTTGCTCGCCTCGACCACGCCGATGCCGGTGCCGGAGATGTCGTAGTCGCCGCGGGCCATCAGGCCCGGGTGCTCGGCCGTCTCGCCGCCGAGCAGCGCGCAACCGGCCTGCTTGCAGCCCTCGGCGACGCCCTTGACGATGGCCGCGATCCGCTCCGGGACGACCTTGCCGACCGCGATGTAGTCCTGCATGAACAGCGGCTCGGCCCCGCACACGACCAGGTCGTCGACGACCATCGCGACCAGGTCGATGCCGATCGTGTCGTGCTTGTCGAGGGCCTGGGCCACGGCGATCTTGGTGCCGACGCCGTCGGTGGAGCTCGCGAGCACCGGCTCGGTCCAGCGGTCCAGCTTGAGCTGGAACAACCCGGCGAACCCGCCGATCCCGCCGAGCACCTCCGGCCTTGTGGTCTCGGCCGCGTAGGGCTTGATCAGCTCGACGGCCTGTTCACCGGCGGCGATGTCCACCCCCGCCGCGGCATAGCTGGGCTTGGCACTCGGGTCGGCGGTCACAGCAGAGTCTTTCCGGTCGGGATCGTCGCGGGTCATGATCAGGTTCCGGTCTGCGCGCTACGGCCGGCGCAACGCGTCCTCGGCACCGTACCCGGACGGCAGAACCGGTGTCGCGGGCCCGCCGACCCCCTTCTCGATCCCCTCGAGCAAGTGCTTGCCGATCCGCGCCTCGTCCGGCAGCGGGATCGGGTAGTCACCGTCGAAGCACGCGGTGCAGAGCCGGGTGCGGGGCTGCTCGCTGGCCGCGACCAGGCCTTCCAGCGAGACGTAGCCGAGCGAGTCCGCGCCGATCGAGCGGCGGATGCCGTCGGTGTCCAGGCCGTTGGCGACCAGTTCGGCGCGGGAGGCGAAGTCGATGCCGTAGAAGCACGGCCAGCGCACCGGCGGCGAGGCGATCCGCACGTGCACCTCGAGCGCGCCGGACTCACGCAGCATGCGCACCAGCGCGCGCTGGGTGTTGCCGCGCACGATCGAGTCGTCGACGACGACCAGCCGCTTGCCGCGGATCACGTCGCGCAACGGGTTCAGCTTGAGCCGGATGCCGAGCTGGCGGATGGTCTGCGACGGCTGGATGAACGTGCGCCCGACGTAGGCGTTCTTGACCAGGCCGGAGCCGTAGGGGATGCCCGATTCCTGCGCGTAGCCGATGGCCGCGGGCGTGCCGGACTCCGGCACCGGGATCACCAGGTCGGCCTCGGCCGGGTGCTCCTTGGCCAGCCGCTTGCCGATGTCGACGCGGGTGGCGTGCACGGACCGGCCGGCGATCGTGGTGTCCGGGCGGGCCAGGTAGACGTACTCGAAGATGCAACCCTTGGGCTCGGGGTTGGCGAAGCGGGTCGAGCGCATGCCGTCCTCGTCGATGGCCAGCAGCTCGCCCGGCTCGATCTCCCGCACGAACGACGCACCGATGATGTCCAGCGCTGCGGTCTCGCTGGCGACCACCCAGCCGCGCTCGAGCCGGCCGAGCACCAGCGGCCGCACGCCGTGCGGGTCACGGGCCGCGTACAGGGTCGACTCGTCGGAGAAGACCAGGCAGAACGCGCCCTTGACGGTGGGCAGCAGCCGCAGCGCCGCCTGCTCGATGCCGGTGTCGGCGGACGCCGCCGCGAGCAACCCGCAGATCAGGTCGGAGTCGGTGGTCGCGCCGCTGCCGAGGTCGGCGCCGGTCTCCCGGGCGCGCTCCAGCAGCTCGGCCGTGTTGACGAGGTTTCCGTTGTGCCCCAAGGAAATCCCGGTACCTGCGGCGGTGTTGCGGAAGGTCGGCTGGGCGTTCTCCCAGGTCGTGGAGCCGGTCGTCGAGTAGCGGCAGTGGCCCACGGCCACGTGCCCGCGCAGCGACGTCAGTACCTGCTCGTCGAAGACCTGGCTGACCAGCCCGAGGTCCTTGAACACGACCACGTGCCCGCCGTCGCCGACGGACATGCCGGCGGCCTCCTGACCGCGGTGCTGCAACGCGTAGAGGCCGTAATAAGTCAGCTTGGCGACGTCTTCACCCGGGGCCCAAACCCCGAAGACTCCACACTCTTCACGGGGTTCGTCCGTGACCACGTGACACTCCTGTGGGTCGGGTAGCGGCCTCACCCCAGTGTAGGTGCCGGTTGGCCGCGCGGCCGTCACCCGAGCGTGGCACGTCTCACGTCACACCTTGGCGCACGGTCCGAAGGTCTCCGACGCGTCGGCCGCGGCCACGTTCATCGTGTCGCGTTCCTGGTGGACCTGGCAGCGGAGCAGCACTCCCTCCGCCGTGCCGGGTGGCGCCTGGTCACGGGGCAGGAACTCGACATCGGCGGGCTTGATCGGGGTCGGCTCGTGGCCGGGTACGCGGTGCAGCAGGAAGTGCGTCGTCCGGTAGCGCGACGAGTCGTCCGGGACGACCTTGTAGGTGAGCGTGGCGTCGTAGGTCTGGTGCGTCGCGGCCTTGCACCCGGCGAACCCGAGAAACCCGGTCAGGACCAGGCACGCGACGAGAACCACCGACTTCGTATTGTACGAAATCATAGTATTTGGATTCGTATCATGGCATCCGCAAAGTTCGCAGCAACGGGTCGTCCGGCAGCGGCAACCGGCCCCAGAGCTGGTAGAGCAGGCTGCTCGGGCGGCCGCTCAGCGTCGCGTCGGCCGCCTCACCGGGCGCGGCCAACTCCACGTCGGGTAGCCGGCCGGGGGTGAGTGTCACCCGCCAGTGCGGGCCGTCCTCGCAGGCGATGAGCACGGTGCCGCCGACCTCGGGCGGGCTCGCGTCGAAGCGGGCGGCGAGCAGGGTGCCGAGCAGCTCGTCCAGCGCGTCGACCGCCTGGTCCTGCTCGGTCGGCACCAACGAGTGCAGTGCGGCCTGGGCGTCCCAGCGGCGCAGGTTCAGCTCGTGCGCGACCCGGCGGTGCCACACCCAGGCCAGGTCGGGTGCGGCGGGCGAGAGCGTCCACACCGGGTTGTTGGCCGGGGTCGCGTCGCAGGCGTCGGCGAGGGCCGCCATCCGCTCGTCGAAGTACGCCAGCGGGTCGCCGCTCGGCAGCGGCACGGGCGGCAGCGGGAGGCGGCTGCCGGTGCGCAGGTAGCCGGTGACCGTCTCGGCGAACCGGCCGACGTGCTGGGCCAGGTCGGCCAGGCGCCAACCGGGGCACGAGGGCACCTCGATGGCCAGACTTGGCTGGTCAAGGGCGGTGCGCAGCATGGCCGCCTGCTCGGTCCGGACCGCTGACCAGCCCTTGATCGTCCACATGGCGGTGGTCACGGACACATCCTGCCTGAAGAATTCTTCACCGGAAGGGGAACTGGACGGTCGGTTCCGAACGTCTCAGCGTCGCGAGGTGTGTCGGCGATCACAGGCGGGAGACGCCGTGGGTGACGGATACCAGGTCGATCTGGACGCGGTCCGCAGCGCGGGCAAGAAGGTCTACGCCGGCTCGGACGCCATCGGCGACGCCGCCGCGTTGTTCGGGCTGACTGGCGTCGGCGCGGATGCCTTCGGCCAGTTGCCCGAGGCCGGCCGGTTCGCGGGCGCCTTGAGCTCCTTCGTCGACCGGCACGGCGCCGACCTGCGGCACGGCTCGGTCTGGGTCAACGCCACCGGCGACGCGATGATGGCCGGCGCCAACGACTACGAACGCCAAGACGAGCAGGCGGCCAACGACCTCGACCGCGCGGCGGGTGGTGAGTGATGGGCGAGCCGGACCCCGAGGTCACCTACCGCCAGCTCGCGAGCGGTGATGTCGCCCGCATCCGCGAGGCGGCCCGGCCGCTCGCGTCGGCCCAGAGTTCGCTCACCGAGGCCATCGACGCGCTCGACTCGGGCCGGACCACCGCGCAGGGCGGCTGGCACGGCACCGCGGCCGACAGCGCGGTGAACAGCATCGCCATCGGCGGGCGGGCCAGCCAGACCGCGCAGACCCGGATCGGCTGGGCGGCGCAGATCCTCGACTCGCTCGCCGATCGGTACGGGCAGGTGCGCACGGCCGCCGACGAGGCCATCGGGGTGTGGCGGTCCCGCGTCGCCGGGACCGACGAGACCGCGTTGGCCCGGCAGGTCAACGGCGTGCTGAGCGGGCTGCGGGACAGCTGGGGCCAGACGTTGCAGGCGCACGCGAGCAAGCTCGACGAGATCGAGCCCGCGTTCAACGCCGAGGCCGGTACCCAGCCGAACTGGGCCAGTACCGCCACCACCGGGACATTGGCGGTGCCGCCGCCGAGCACCGACCCGAAGCAGGTCGCGCAGTGGTGGGCCGGGCTGTCGGAGACCGAGCGGGACCAGTTGCTGGCGGCCCGGTTCGACGAGCTGGGGCGGTTGCGCGGGCTGCCCGCGGACGTGCTCGACGCGGCCAACACCCGCCGCGTGCAGGTGGACCAGGCCCGCTACGGCGGGCAGCGGGTGCAGCTCGACGACCAGATCGCGGCGCGGGCGCGTGAGCTCGGCCTCGACCCGGCCGACACCGAGAAGTTGCGGGAGTCCAACGACCCGGCGCTGAACTCGTTGCTGGACCAGCGGTCCACTGTGGACCGACGGCTGGCCAACGCCAACGCCGCCGCCCAGCGCATCCTCGACGCGGAGAAGCTGGCCCAACAGCACGGCATCGACGACACCTACGTGCTCTCCTACGACCCGGATGGCCCGGGCCGCAAGGAAGGCACGCTGGCCATCGCGTTCGGCAACCCGGACACGGCCGACAACCTCGCCGTCGTCGTGCCCGGCACCGCGACCACGCTGGCCAGCGGCTTCCCGAACGGCTCGGCGGCCGACCTGTGGTCGCAGATGGGCGAAGCCGCGCCCGGCAGCCGGAACTCCACGATCGCCTGGCTCGGGTACGACGCGCCCACGTGGGACCTGTCGGTGGCCACCTCGCACAACGCCGCCGAGGGCGGGCAGCTGCTGGCCGCCGACGTGGACGGTTACCGCGCGGCCGCGCAGGGTCCCCAGCACCTGACCGTGATCGGGCACTCCTACGGCAGCACGACGGTCGGCTACGCGGCGCTGGACGGCCTGAAGGCCGACGACATCGCCTTCGTCGGCTCGCCCGGGGTCGGCGCGTCCAACGCCGACCAGTTCCCGATGGGCCACGACCACGTGTGGGCGGGCGCGGCCGAGCACGACCCGATCGTCGAGCTGACCAGCGGGGACTGGTTCACCAAGGACGGGTCGTCGACCGGGCCGTACGACTCGTCGTTCGGCGCCAACGTGTTCGGCACCAAGGACGACACCAACCTGCTCGGCGCGCACTCCAACTACTACGACCCCGGCTCGGAGTCGTTGCGCAACCTGGGCAACATCGCGACCGGGCACTACGACGCGGTGTCCGGGCAGAACCCGCTGGACAGCCCGTTGCCGCCGCACCTGCCGGGCTCGGACCTGCCGATCGTCGGCCCGGTCATCGACGACCTCGGGAACGTCGGCAAGGAGACCATCGACATCGGCTCGGAAACGGTCACCGGGCTGTGGGACACCGGCGGCGACCTCGTGCACGGCGACTGGGACGGCGCGCTGCAGGACCTCCAGCACACCGGTACCGCGGTGCTCAACGACGCCGGTGACCTGGTCGTCGGCGCGGTCGGCGACGCGGGCGAGGCCGGGCACCAGCTGGTGCACGCGGGGAAGAGCGCCTGGGACAACACCGTCGGCCGCCTCTTCTGACCGCAGCTTCGATCGCCGCAGCTTCGATCGCCGCAGCCTCGATCGCGGCCGCAGCCTCGCGCGCGCGAAGGCAGCCCCCACCCCTTCCCGGGGGGCACCCCTGATGCCAGTCTATCGAGGTCAGACGGGGTGTGGAGCGCGTGGAGCGAATCTGTGGACAACTACCCGCCTGTGGAAAACACCGCCCTCAGAACCGTACGAGAGGCAGGAGAGTCGTCAGGTCCGCTCTGGTGCCGGAAGCCGAGAGCCTGCCGTCGGCCACGGCGTCGGTGAAGGACAGGCGGCCGGTGGCCAGTTCCAGCCAGGTCTTCGGGTCGGTCTCGATCACGTTGGGCGGGGTTCCCCGCGTGTGCCGCAGGCCTTCGATGCACTGGATGGCGGCGAACGGCGGGACGCGCACTTCGACCGTGTGACCCGGTGCCGTTTGCTCGAGGGTGCGCAACGTCGAGCGCACGGCCTCCGCCAGCACCGGACGGGCCGGCTGGTCGCCGCCGTCGAGCCACGGCAGGACGGCGGCCACCGCCGCACGCATGGCGTGCGGATCCACTTTTCGCTTGCCTGCCAACGGAACTAGCCCTCGACCTGAGCCACCAGCTCGTCGATCATTGACTGGACGTGACCGGTCAGCCTGCGGGTGTCCGCCGGGGACAACGTCGTCCAGAGCGAGCCGTCCACGCCGTGCTTGCGCACGTTGGCGTAGCGGCCGTCCTCGGTGTCGAAGTAGGCCACCACCCGTTCCGCGCGCCGGCGCCGGCCGAGGTGATCGCGCATGGCGAAGCCGAAGTTCCCGGTGGCGGTGACGTCCTTGATCATCTCGAGCAGGGTCGCCACGTCGTCGCCGCGGACGCCGCGGGCGTGCAGGGCCCGCTCGAAGGCCGGCTTGTCGGCGCCACCTTCCTTGGCCGCCGCCTCGAAGTCCGCGGTGGGCAGGCTCACCGAGCGGCCGGGTCCGGCCGGTGCCGGTGGCAGCAATCCGGTGATGGTGCCGGCCAGCGAAGCCGCCGAGGTCGACCGCAAGGTGATCGTGTTCCCCGCGTACGTGGCCAGGACGGCCTCGCCCGCGACGACCGCGATCATCGCCCGGCCGCCGACCACGCGGGCGTCGACCTCGCGGTCGGGCCGCTCCAGCAGGCGGACCAGGCGCTCCAGCTCCGGGTGGACGCTGTTCGGCCCGCCCAGGCCGCGGCCGTACATGCCCGACCACGCCTGCCGGACGAACTCCGCCCGCTCCTCGTCGGTCTTTCCCGGCGAGGGCACGAGCAGGATCAGCGGCTGCTCACCGAGGCCCAGGTGCTCCCAGAGAACGTCGAACTCGAGGGCCGACAGGGAGATCGGCTCCCCGTCGGACTCCTCGAGTTCGGTTCCGAACAATGACTGCGTCAACGCTGGATCACGCGGTGCCCGACCGGTCGCCGATCACCGGGGGCGCGACGAGGCGGTCGTCGAGGAAGACGTCCTCGGTGTCCACCAGGTAGTCGGCGTGCTGGTACTCGTAGTCCTCTTCGTCCTCGCCGCGCTTGCCACGGCCCATCCGGCCGCCGGAGCCCTTGCTGCCGTTGGCACCGGCGTTGCCGCCGCGACCACCGAGGCGCTCCTCGGCCTCCGCCGCGTTGGCGTTGCGGATGAAGCGGTTGCCACCACGCGAACCGTCGCCGGCACCCGAGCCACCGCGACCGCCCGCGCCACCGACGCCACCGCGACCGGCACCGCCGGTACCGCCACGGCCGTTCGCGCTGCCGGGCTCACCGGCCACGCCGCCGCGGCCGCCGTTGACGCCCTCGCCGTAGTTGTAGGCGCTCGCGCTGCGGGCACCGATGTTCGCGCGCCCACCGCCGCGGCCCTCTTCGAAGGCGTTCGGGCCGGAACCCGGGCGCAGCCGCGGGTTGCGGTTCGACACCTGCTCGTTCAGGCCGCCGCTCGGCACGCCACCACGGGGCACGCCACCGCGGTTCGGGCCCTCCTCGGTCGGGAGGATGCCACGCCCGCCCTGCGGGTTGCCGCCGTTGCGGACCGGACCCTCTGCCGGCTCGCCGTTGACCGGGCCGGTGATCGGCCCGCGGCCGCCGGGACCGCCCGGGACGTTGGTGTTGCCGTTGCCGGGGTTGGTCTCCGTCGGCAGCGGCTGGCCAACACCACCGGTCGGGCCGTTCGGCACCGGGTTGGTGGGGCTGGTCGGGTTCCCGGTCGGCGGGGTGGCCCAGTTCGGGCTGGTCGTCTGCACCGGGGGCGTCGGCGTCGTGCTCACCGGGGTGGTGGGCGTCGGCGTCGTCTGGATCGGCGTGTGCGGCTGGTTGGTCCCCGGGTTGGTCGGCAGGCCGGAAGTGCCGGTCGGCTGGACGAAGCCGGACGCGTGCGTCGTGCCGGAGGTGCTGCCGGTGCCGGTCGGGGTGCTCTGCTCACGCGACTGCACGTGGGTGACGGCGTGGCCGCTCTCCGGGTTGACCGAGACCACCACGTCCGGCGAGGGCACGAAGGTCCCGAGCGTGCTGCTGTTCCACTCGCTGCTGGACTGGTAGGTCTCCATGGTCTGCACGGCCTTCTGGGCCGCGGCGGTCTGCGCGGCCTCCTGCGCCTCGTGGTCGGCGGACTGCTGCGCGACCTGCTCGGCCGGGCCGTTGATGCCAAGCGCCGCGGCGCCGCCGGCCTTGACCTTGTCCCACGTGCTCGGCGCCGGGGTGGTGACCTGCACGGGCTCGGGCATGCTCGAGCGCGCGGTCGAGACGTACTGGGCCTGGTCGACCGACGAGATCTTCATGATGTCGGCGCCGGTCTGCGCGTCCTGTGTCCACTGCTGCAGCGGGTTGAGACCACCCTGGGCCGAGTCGGCCGCGCCGCCCTCCCACGAGACCTTGAGCTTGCTCAGGCCGGTGTTGAGGTCGTTGTTGATCGTGTCCAGTTCTTTGGACAGGCTCTCCCAGTAGGTGGTGACGGGCGTCGACGCCTCGGCCCCCGGCCCACTGTTGATCATGTCGTACATCGTCGGGTGGTCGTAACCACGCCAGCGCACGTTCCCCATGGTGATCGCCCCTTGTCAGCTCAGCCCGTGAGGCCGGCCCGCGCCGACTCGTCCTGGTTCTTGTACGTCTCTTTGGCTGCCTTCAACGCATCCCGCGCGTTCTCCAGCTGCTTCTGGTACCCCGACAGCGCTGCCATCGCCGAGTCCGCACCACCCGTGGTGCGCTCGTTGAACTTCGTCGAGGTCTCCACGCTCACCGGGTCGTAGCTCCACGGACCCGGGTTCGCGTCGTAGATCCCGTTGATCTTGGCCGTGACCTTGTTGTAGGCGTCGTCGAAGAGCTTGAAGGCCGCATCAATCGCTTCGGGCTCGATCCGCATGTGCTGCTGAGCGCCCGCGATCGCCGGCTTGGGGGCCGGACTGCCTCCACCATCCGCTATGAACACGGCAACTGCCTCCCCGCCTGTGTGCTAACGCGACGACGTTAGCTGAGATGTCGTCCGCTGTGGAACGGTTCCCCATCGCGAACATTTTCTGTTACTTGTCCATCATTTGTCCATCAACCGGTGAGCTTTGCTACCACTTGCTCAGCCACCGGGCGCAGCCGCGAGCAGAGCTCGTCCCGCGGTACCTGCGGTGACGCGGTCGGATTGGCGAGGCCGTACCTCAGGTAGACCATCTGGTGGTCGGCCATGCCGATGCCGCCGAGGCAGCCAGGCAGGCCGCCGCTCGCGGGGAAGACCACCACGGGGTAGCCCTTGACATCGAACTGCTGCGCGGCCCCGGCCTGGCTCTTGGAGTAGCCGTTGACGTCGGTGCTCAGCGCGATCGCGATGGTCAGACCGACGTTGGCCTTCCCGTTGACCTGGAAGCACCCGGTTGCGTCCGGCAGGCTCGTCACCTCGACTTTCTGAGGTGTGCCGCCGTCGCCGCTGGTCTGGGCGGCCGCGCTGACCGCGGACGTGAACAACGAACACGGCTTGACCCCGGACAGGTCGATCGGGTTGGCGATCGTCGTCCCGCCCGAACCGGTGGTCGGCGGTGACGTAAGGGTCGGCGCCGAGGCTGATGTGGGCGGGGCGGTCGGCGCTGACGAGGAGGTGTCGGGCGTCGGGGTGCCCTGTTCGGAGCTCGTGCACGCCGAGACGAGGCCGGCGAGCGCCGCGAGGGCGACCATGATCAGGACGGGCCGGTCGCGAAGTCCCATGGTCGGTGAACCTACCGGGGCCGCGCGGGGCGCGCAGGCGGATCGGCCTACTCCGGCCGCGTGATCAGCCGATCGACCTCTTCGGGTGGGCCCGGACGGGCGAACAGCCACCCCTGGGCGACGTCGCAGCCGATCTCCAGCAGCCGCCGCGCCTGCGCCTCGGTCTCCACGCCCTCGGCGGTGACCTCGAGGCCGAGCACCCGCGCGAGACCCACGACGGTGTCCACCAGCCTGGTGTCCACGGGGTCCGCGTCCCGGCCCTGCATGCCGTGCATGAACGAGCCCGCCAGTTTGAGCCCGTGCACCGGGAGGTGGCGCAGGTAGGTGAGGTTGGAGTAGCCGGTGCCGAAGTCGTCGATGGCGATCCGCACGCCCATCGCGGCCAGCGAGCGCAGCACCTCCAGCGGCGCGCCGGTGGTCGCCATGATCGCGGTCTCGGTCAGCTCCAGCTGGATGCGCTCGGCGGGCAGGTCGGCCGCGTCGAGGATCATCGCGACGTCGGAGACGAAGGTCGGCTCGCCTGCCTGCCGCGCCGAGAGGTTCACGCTGACCAGGGGCGCCTTGTCGCCGAAGCGGTCGAGCCAGCGCTTGGCCTGCCCGCACGCCTTGCGCAGCACCCACTTGCCGAGCGGCACGATCAGCCCGGTCTCCTCGGCCAGGCCGATGAACTGGTCGGGGCCGAGGCGGCCGTACTCCGGGTGCTCCCAGCGCACCAGGGCCTCGACGCCGATCAGCGCGCGGTCGACCAGGCGCACGAGCGGCTGGTAGTCGACGTAGAACTCCTCGCGCTCCAGCGCCGCGGGCATCCGGGCCGACAGGCTGAACCGGGCGACCTCGCGGGCGTTGCGTTCCCGGTCGTAGACCGCCCACGTGTTCTTGCCGTCGGCCTTGGCCCAGTAGAGCGTCACGTCGGCGTCGCGCATGAGCTCGGCCGGCGTGCTGTCGCCCGCGCGGCGCTCGACGATGCCGATGCTGGCCGACACCGAGAGCCGGTGACCGCCGATCCCCACCGGTTCGGCGAGCCGGCGCTGGATCTCCGCGGCCAGTTCGACGACGTCCGCGCGCCCGGCGTGCGGCACCAGGATGACGAACTCGTCGCCGCCCATCCGGGCCAGCAGCATGGACTCGGTCGTCAGTTCGGCGAGCCGGGCGCCCACGGCTATAAGCAGCCGGTCGCCGATCTCGTGGCCGAGGCTGTCGTTGATGACCTTGAAGCCGTCCAGGTCGAGGTAGCAGAGCGCGACCCGGGTGTCTTCGTCCTGCTCGAACGCCGCGGTCAGCCGCTCGGCGAAGAGCGCGCGGTTGGGCAGGCCGGTGAGCGGGTCGTGGGTGGCCTGGTGGCGCAGCCGCTGCTCGAACTCCCGGCGCTCGGTGATGTCCTCGACGACCGCGACGATGAACAGCGGGCTGTCATCCTCGGCGCGGACCACCGTCGCGCTCATGGCGCACCAGAGCAGCGAGCCGTCCTTGCGGCGGATGCTGCGGTCCATGCGGTAGGTGTCGCGGGTGCCCGCCATCATCTCGCGGTAGGGCCTGCGCAGCTCGGCGGGCTCGTCCGGGCGCCGGGTCGTGCTGATCGGCAAGCCTCGCAGCTCGTCGACGGTGTAGCCCAGCATGTCGGCGAACGCCTTGTTGGCCTCGACGAAGCGTTCGTCGGCGCCGACGATCACCATGCCGACGCCGGCCTGGGTGAACATCGCCCGGAACCGGGCCTCGCTGGTGCGCAGTTCGCGTTCCATGGACGCGCGCACCTCGAGCGCGGCGCGGCGGCTGGTCTCCTGCTGGTGCAGCAGGGAACGGGTGCGCTCGGTGCCGAACCCGACGGCCAGCCCGGCCAGCACCCGGGTCATCCGGTCGCGGGCTCGCGGGTTGTCCGCCTCGCCCATCAGCGGCAGCAGGTCGTCGCCGACCAGGCGCAGCGTGTGGCCGAGCACGGGTTCCCTGGTGAAGCGCATCCGCACCAGGTCGGTGCCCAGCTGCTCGCAGACGGCCTCGTCGAACTCCTCGCCGAGCAGCTGCCCGGCCAGCACGTCGGTGAACTCGATGAGCTTGTGTTGCAGCGCGGGCAAGGGCATGGGGACGTAGTTGGCCGTCGTGAGCGCGTCCAACCACCGCTCGGCGAAGCGCGCCCGCCAAGCGGTCTGGTCGCGGTCGCCACGTTCCGGCAGTGCCACCGCGCCCCCTCCCCGGTTGACCTGGGCTGATCCGCAGGATACGGAGGCGGGCCCGAAGCCGTCGAATCGTGCCTTTCCACCCTGCACGACGGATACCCACCTAGGGCCATCCGGACCAGGTTGGTGATTTTTTCACACGTTACTAGTGACAGTCAGGTGGCGAATGCCACACAATCGGTAGCGGTGCGGCCACCCCGACCCGGGCCGCATGTCGAGGGCACTTCGGAGGGATCACCCATGAGTTTCACCGCTCGAAGGGGCGTGCGCGTCGCACTCGCGGCCGCCGTCGCCCTGTCCGCAAGCGTGTTAGGCGTCGTCGCGCTGAACCAGGCCGACGCCGCCGTTCCGGCCGCGGGCGGCCCGGACGTCGCGCTGATGGACCAGACCGGCAACCACGCGATGGGCGCGTCGATCCGCAAGCACGAGCCGGCCGCGCAGGACCAGCAGCAGGCACCGCGCCTGCAGGCGTCGGTCGAGGGCATCGACGTCTCCAGCTACCAGGGCAACGTCGACTGGAACTACTGGTGGGGCCAGGGAAAGCGGTTCGCCTACGTCAAGGCGACCGAGGGCACCGGCTACACCAACCCGTACTTCAGCCAGCAGTACATCGGCTCGTACAACGTCGGCATGATCCGCGGCGCGTACCACTACGCCCGCCCGGACCTCTCGGGCGGCGCGGCGCAGGCCGACTACTTCGTGGCGCACGGCGGCGGCTGGTCGGCCGACGGCAAGACGCTGCCGGGCACGCTGGACATCGAGTGGGGCCCGAACTCGGCCTGCTATGGCCTGTCCACCGGCGCGATGGTGCAGTGGATCAAGGCGTTCAGCGACGAGTACCACGCGAAGACCAACCGCTGGCCGGTCATCTACACGGCGACGAGCTGGTGGTCGCAGTGCACCGGCAACGGCGGTGACTTCACGTCCACCAACCCGTTGTGGGTCGCGCGGTACGCCTCGACCGTCGGCACCCTGCCCTACGCGTGGACCTTCTACACGTTCTGGCAGTACAGCTCCGCGGGCAACATGGACAAGGACACCTTCAGCGCGGGCATGGACCGGCTGCAGGTCCTCGCCACGACCCCGTGACCAGGTGATCTTCGGCCGGATGGGCGAATTACGTCAGTAATTAACACGCCACTCGTGACTTTTGGGTGGTGAATGCCACAGGATGCCCTCACGCGCGGCCACCCCGACTCGGGCCGCGCGCGAGGGCAATCCGAAAGGGCTCAATCCATGAGGCTCACTGCTCGAAAGGGCCTGCGAGCTGCCTTGGCGGCAGCAGTCGCAGTGTCCGCAAGCGTGTTCGTCGTCGCTTCGTTAAACCAGGCCGATGCGGCCGCCCCGTCCCCCGCGGGGCCCAACCTGGCGGTCATGAACGCGACCGGCAACCACACCATGGGTTCGATGGTTCGCCTGCACGAGCCAGGAACCCAGGTCTCCGAGGACCAGGTGCCGCACCTGATGGCCACCGTCGAGGGCATCGACGTCGCCAGCTACCAGGGCAACGTCAACTGGTCGTCCTGGTGGGGTGCGGGCAAGCGGTTCGCCTACGTCAAGGCGACCGAGGGCACCGGCTACACCAACCCGTACTTCGCCCAGCAGTACAACGGTTCCTACAACGTCGGCATGATCCGCGGCGCCTACCACTTCGCCCGTCCTGACGTGTCGAGCGGCGCCACCCAGGCCGACTACTTCATCAGCCACGGCGGCGGCTGGTCCGCCGACGGCAAGACGCTGCCGGGCGCGCTGGACATCGAGTGGAACCCGTACGGCGGCGACTGCTACGGGCTCTCGAAGGCGTCGATGACCAACTGGATCCTGTCGTTCAGCAACCGCTACCACTCCCGTACGAACAAGTGGCCGGCCATCTACACGGCGACCAGCTGGTGGAGCGAGTGCGTCGGCAACAGCGACTTCAGCTCGACCAACCCGCTGTGGGTGGCCCGCTACGCCACCTCGGCAGGCACCCTGCCCTACGCCTGGTCGGTCTACACGATCTGGCAGTACAGCTCTTCCGGGGGCATGGACAAGAACCAGTTCAACGGCGCCTACGACCGTCTGCAGGCGTTCGCCACCAACCACGACTGAGTTGTTTCGCGACGCGGCCGGGCCCCATTCCCCGCGGGGCCCGGCCGCTTCGTGTCAGTCGAACAACGCGGGCAGCGTGCCTTCCCAGGCCGCACGCAGGTCGGCCAGCGCGAACGCCCCCACACCCGCGATCTCCAGCGCGTCGGACTCGTCGTCGACCGTGCCCGTCTTGCGCCACGGCAGGCCACGCGCGGCGCACAGCTCGGTGAACCGCATCTCCTCCGGGCGCGGAACGGCGACGAGCACGCGTCCGGCCGACTCGCTGAACAACTGCACGAACGCGTCCTGGTCGTCGGCGAGGGTCACCGAAGCGCCGACGTCGCCGAGCAGGCAGGCCTCGACCAGCGCCTGCGCGAGGCCGCCGTCGGACAGGTCGTGCGCGGCGGCGAGCAGCCCGGACCGGGCGCCCTCGGCCAGCACCTCGGCGAGCAGCTTCTCCCGGGCCAGGTCGACCTTCGGCGGCGTGCCGCCGAGGTGGCCGTGCACCACGTTCGCCCACTCCGACCCGCCGAACTCGTCGTGGGTCTCGCCGAGCAGCAGCAAGGTCTGGCCCGCGCCGAGCCCGGTCGGGACGCGGTCGCGCACGTCGTCGATGACGCCGAGCACGCCGACCACCGGCGTCGGCAGGATCGCCGTGGTGCCGGTCTGGTTGTAGAAGCTGACGTTGCCGCCGGTGACCGGGATGCCCAGTTCCTTGCAGCCCTCGGCCAGGCCGCGCACGGCCTGCTCGAACTGCCACATCACGCCTGGGTCCTCCGGCGAGCCGAAGTTCAGGCAGTTGGTCACGGCCAGCGGGGTGGCCCCGGAGACGGCGACGTTGCGGTACGCCTCGGCCAGCGCCAGCTGCGTGCCCTGGTACGGGTCGAGCTTGACGAACCGCGCGTTGCAGTCGGTGGCCAGCGCGACGCCGCGCCCGGTCTCCTCGTCGATGCGGATCATGCCCGTGTCCGACGGCTGCGCGAGCACGGTGCCGCCGCGCACGTAGCGGTCGTACTGCTGGGTGACCCAGCGCCGCGATGCCAGGTTCGGCGAGGCGACCATCCGCATGAGCGTGGCGGCGAGTTCCTCTTCGCCGCGCGGGCGGGTCAGGCCGTCCGGGGTGTCGGCGATGAGCGCGTCCTGGTCGGCGGGCCGCGCGATCGGCCGCTCGTACATCGGGCCCTCGTGCGCGACGGTGCGCGGCGGCACGTCGACGACGGTCTCGCCGTGCCAGGTGATCACCAGCCGGTCGCCCTCGGTGACCTCACCGATCTCGGTGGCGATGACGTCCCACTTGCGGCACACGGCCATGAAGGCGTCCACATCGGACGGACGGACGACCGCGCACATGCGCTCCTGCGACTCGCTGGAGAGCACCTCGGCCGGCGTCATCCCCTTGGCGCGCAACGGAACCTTGTCGAGCTCGACCCGCATGCCGCCGTCGCCCGCGGAGGCCAGCTCCGAGGTGGCGCAGGACAACCCGGCGCCGCCGAGGTCCTGGATGCCGACCACGATCTTCTCGGCGAAGAGCTCGAGGCAGCACTCGATCAGCACCTTCTCGGTGAACGGGTCGCCCACCTGCACCGACGGCAGCTTCTTGCGGCCGCTGCCACCCTCGTCGCCGGAGAAGGTGTCCGAGGCGAGCACGGACACGCCGCCGATGCCGTCCAGGCCGGTGCGCGCGCCGAACAGGATGACCTTGTTGCCGGTGCCCGACGCGTGGGCCAGGTGCAGGTCCTCGGCCCGCATCGCACCCACGCACAACGCGTTCACCAGCGGATTGCCTTGGTAGGACGGGTCGAACACGACCTCGCCACCGATGTTGGGCAGGCCCAGGCAGTTGCCGTAGCCGCCGACGCCCGCGACCACGCCGGGCAGCACGCGCCGGGTGTCGGGGTGGTCCGCGGCCCCGAAGCGCAGCGGGTCCATCACCGCGAGCGGGCGCGCGCCCATCGCCATGATGTCGCGCACGATGCCGCCGACGCCGGTGGCCGCGCCCTGGTAGGGCTCCACGTAGGACGGGTGGTTGTGCGACTCGAGCTTGAACGTGGCCGCCCAGCCGTCGCCGATGTCGACCACGCCCGCGTTCTCGCCGATGCCGGCCAGCATCTTGGCCTTCATCTCCGGCGTGGTGTTCGCCGACCAGTGCTTCCAATGCACCTTCGACGATTTGTAGGAGCAGTGCTCGCTCCACATCACCGAGTACATGGCGAGCTCGGCGTCGGTGGGCCGGCGGCCGAGGATCTCGCGGATGCGGGCGTACTCGTCGTCCTTGAGGCCGAGCTCGCGGAACGGCTGCTCGGTGTCCGGGGTCTCGGCCGCGTGCGCGACGGTGTCCAGCTGGGTCATGCCGCCACCACCGATTCGACCAGGGACTTGAACATGGCCAGGCCGTGGTCGGTCGGACCGGTGAGCGCGTCGATCGCGTGCTCGGGGTGCGGCATCAGGCCGACAACCCGGCCGTTGGCGCTGCACACACCCGCGATGTCGTTGACCGAGCCGTTCGGGTTGCCCCCCGCGTAGCGGAACACCACCCGGCCCTCGCCCTCCAGCTCGTCCACAGTGGACTTCTGGGCGCGGTAGCCACCCTCGCCGGACTTGAGCGGCACCATGATCTCGGCGCCCTCTTCGTAGCGGGTGGTCCACGGCGTCTCGGTGTTCTCCACCCGCAGCCACTGGTCGCGGCACACGAAGTGCAGCGAGGAGTTGCGGGTGAGCGCGCCGGGCAGCAGGCCCGCCTCGCACAGGATCTGGAAGCCGTTGCAGATGCCCAGCACCGGCATGCCCTTGCGGGCCGCGTCGACCACCGGCTGCATGACCGGCGCGAACCGGGCGATGGCCCCGCAGCGCAGGTAGTCGCCGTAGGAGAAGCCGCCCGGCACGATCACCGCGTCCACGCCGCGCAGGTCGGTGTCGCCGTGCCACAGCGCCACCGCCTCGGCGTCGGCGTAGCGGACCGCGCGCTGGGCGTCCACGTCGTCGAGCGTGCCCGGGAAGGTGATGACGCCGACCTTCACTCCTGACCCACCCTGCGCACGACGAAGTCCTCGATCACGGGGTTGGACAGCAACCCGACCGCGATCTTGGCGAGGGTCTCGTCGTCGACGTCGTCGGCGACCTCCAGCTCGAAGTGCTTGCCCTGGCGGACGTCGCTGATCCCGTCGAAGCCGAGCCGGGGCAGTGCCCGGGCTACCGCTTGGCCTTGGGGGTCGAGGATTTCCGGTTTGGGCATGACGTCGACAACGACTCGGGCCACGTGGGGCGCTCCTGAAGCGAGGGGTCGGCGGTACTTCCACATAGTACGTGAGCTGGATGTTTCGGTTGACCAGCCCGTCGGGGGCGTTCGCCGTGCGCGAGATCGATAGCGGCGGCGCGGGCGAGGGACCAGGGTGGTCGCATGCGGATCCTGGTGCTCGGCGGAACGAAGATGCTCGGCTACGCGGTCGCGGCCGAGGCGGTGGCCCGCGGCCACGACGTGGTGTGCGCGGCCCGCGGCGAGTCCGGCCCGGTGCCGGACGGCGCGACCCTGCTGAAGATCGACCGCGACGTCTCGCACGAGGCGCTCGAAGGTGAGCGGTTCGACGACGTGGTCGACATGGCCACCATCTCCTACCCGTGGGTCGAGGGCGCGCTCGCCGCGCTCGCGAAGACCGCCGGGCACTGGACGTTCGCGTCGACGATCAACGTCTATTCCGACGTGGTCACGTTCGGCCAGGGGCCGGGCGCGCCGCTGCTGGAGCCCCGGGCCGAGGACGCGGCCGACAACCGCTCCGACCCGGACCTGTACGGCGCGATCAAGGTCGCCAGCGAGAACGCCGTCCGCGACGCCATGGGCGACAAGGCTTTCGTGGTACGGCCGGGCCTCATCACCGGCGCCCGCGACTGGTCGGACCGCTTCGGCTACTGGCCGGGCCGGTTCGCCCGCGGCGGTCGCGTGCTGGTGCCGAACCGGCCCGAGCAGCCGGCGCAGTACATCGACGTCGAGGACCTGGCCCGCTGGATCGTGGACGCCGGCGAGCAGCGGATCTCGGGCACCTACGACGGCATCGGCCCGCACACCGGCCTGAACGACCTGCTGTCCGACATCGCCGCGGCCGTCGGCGCCGACGTCGAGTTCGTCCCGGCGACACCCGAGCAGCTGACCGCCGCCGAGGTCAACCCGTGGGGCGGGCCCCGGTCGCTGCCGTTGTGGGCGCCGGACACGCACACCGGGTTCCTGGCCCACGACCCGTCGGCGTCGATCGCGGCCGGGCTGCGCCTGCGGCCGTTGGACGAGGCGGTGGCGTCGGCGCTGGCCCGCGAACAGGAGCTGGGGCTGGATCGGGAGCGGCGCGCGGGGTTGTCACTGGCCGAGGAGAAGGACGCCCTCGACCGCATCGGCTGACCCTGCTCGGTCTGGGTCCGCCCTTTGGTTCGGCTTGGTCTGCGGGGTGGGTTCGGTGACGTTGCCCTGGCCTCGCTGATGGCTGGGCTAAGCGGCGCTCGTTGCGCGCGGCCTGGTCTCGCTGGTGAGCGGCCACGGTGGCGCTCTTCGGCGGCGGCGGCCATCCCTTGGGCGCTGGCCTTGCCGCTGGTCCGGGCGGCGGGCACGATCGTCCAATGCGGGCTACTGAGGAGTTCGACTACGTCATCGTGGGTGCGGGCAGTGCGGGGTGCGTGCTCGCGAACCGGTTGACCGAGGATCCCGGCACACGGGTCCTGCTGCTCGAGGCGGGCGGCGAGGACAACGCGGACGAGATCCACCTGCCCGCAGGGTTCCCGAACCTGTTCAAGACCAAGTGGGACTGGGACTACGAGACCGTCGAGCAGAAGCACATGGGCGACCGGACCGCGTACTGGCCACGCATGAAGGCCCTCGGCGGCTGCTCCTCGATGAACGCGATGATCTACATCCGCGGCAACAGCGCCGACTACGACGGCTGGCGCGACGCGCACGGCGCCACCGGCTGGGGCTACGACGACGTGCTGCCCTACTTCGTGCGGGCCGAGGGCAACACGCGGCTGGGCGGGCCGCTGCACGGCAGCGACGGTCCACTGCACGTCGAGGACCGCCGCTACACCCATGAGCTGAGCACGGCCTGGGTCGACGCGGCCGTGTCGTTCGGCATGAAGCGCACCGACGACTTCAACGGCGCGTCCCAGTACGGCGCCGGCCAGTACCAGGTGACGTGCCGGCGCGGCCGCCGCTGGTCCACCGCCGACGCCTACCTGCGCCCCGCCCAGGGCCGCGACAACCTGACCGTCCGCACCCACGCCCACGCGACCGGCCTGGCCATGGCCGGCGAGCGCGTCGTCGGCGTCAACTACGTCCGCCACAGCGAGAACCACACGGTCAACGCGGCGCGCGAGGTCCTGTTGTGCGGTGGCGCGATCAACTCACCGCAGCTGTTGCTGCTGTCCGGCATCGGCCCGGCGGCGCACCTGCGTGAGCTGGGCATCGACGTCCGCGTGAACCTGCCAGGGGTCGGCGAGAACCTCCACGACCACCCCGCGGCCGGGGTCATCTGGACCTCCCGCGGCACGTCCGACCTGGTCGACTTCGCCACGCCCGCGCGCCTGCTGCAGTGGCAGCTCACCGGCCGCGGCCCGCTGGCGTCGAACATCGGTGAGGCCGGCGGCTTCATGGACACGGAGGACGGATTGCCCGCCCCGGACATGCAGTTCCACGTGGCGCCGACCTTGTTCTACGACAACGGTTTGCGGGAGCCGACCACCCCGGGTTTCACCTCGGCGGCGACGCTGGTGGCCCCGCGTTCGCGTGGCACCCTGCGCCTGAAGTCGGCGGACCCGATGTGGCGCCCGCTGCTGGATCCCGCGTACTACTCCGACCCGGCCGACATGGCGGTGATGGTCGCGGGCTTGCGCACCCTGATGGAGATCGGCACCCAGCCCGCGCTCAACCGCTTCCTGGACAAGCCTTTCCTGCCCATCACCCACGACCTCACCGACGACGAACTGGCCGACCACGTCCGCACCTGGACCCAGACGCTGTACCACCCCGTAGGCACGTGCGCGATGGGCACCGACGAGCACGCGGTGGTCGACCCGGAGCTGAAAGTCCGTGGCGTGCAAGGGATCCGAGTCGTCGACGCGTCGATCATGCCCACCATCCCGCGCGGCAACACCAACGCACCCACGATCATGATCGCCGAGAAGGCCGCCGACCTCATTCGGGCGTGACCCGCCACGCGATCTCGGTCTCCTCCTCGAAAGGGCCCTCGACAACCCGGCCTGCCCCGCGAGCCGCCGGAGCAGGACCTCGGCCTCCACGGCACGGAGGCGCACCTCGTCCCGGCGACCGGCGGCAACGAGTCGGGCCACGAGGTGGGTGAGGCTGTTTGCCAGGCGACGCACCAGCCCAGGCGCACCCCGGCTTCGGCGTCGGCGGACAACACCCACGCCTTGAAGCCGGTCTTTGACCTTGGCGTCGGCCTTCAGCGGCGGCGACCGCGGCACGAAGGCGTCAGCGTTTGCCGTGCAACAGGTTGATCAGTTTGGCCACCGTCGCGTCGGTCTTCTCGGTGCGGCTGAAGGTGGTCAGGTTCAAGGGCGCCTTGAACTTCTGCTTGGTGATCGCCTTGGCGCGGGTGAACTCCTTCAACCCGTCCGGGCCGTGGATGCGGCCGAAGCCCGAGTCACCGACACCACCGAAGGGCAGGGACGGGACCGCGGCGAAGCTGATCACCGAGTTGATGGAGGTCATGCCGGAGCGCAGCCGGCGGGCCAGCTCCATGCCGCGGCGCTTGGCGAACACCGAGCCGCCCAGGCCGTACTTGGAGTCGTTCGAGCGGGTGATGGCCTCGTCCATGTCGCGGACCTTGCTGATCGCGAGGGTGGGGCCGAACGTCTCCTCCTTCATCGCCGGCGCGTCTTCGGGGACGTCGACCAGCACCGTCGGCTGGACGAAGCGCTCGCCGACCGCGTCCGCGCCACCGACCAGGGCCGTCGCGCCCTGGCCGAGCGCGTCCGCGATGTGCCTGCGGATGATGTCCAGTTGCCCCGGCATGGTGATCGGGCCGATGTCCGCCTGGCCGTCCGAACCCGCGCGCACGGCCTTCGCCTTGTCGACGACCTTCGCCACGAACTCGTCGTAGACGCCCTCGTGCACGTACACGCGCTCGATGCCGGTGCACGTCTGGCCGGCGTTCGACATCCCGCCCCACACGGCCGCATCGGCCGCCGCTTCCAGGTCCGCGTCGGAGTCGACCAGCAACGCGTCCTTGCCGCCGGCCTCGATCAGCACCGGGGTCAGGGTCTCCGCGCACGCCGCCATGATCTTGCGGCCGGTGCCCGGCGAACCGGTGAACGCGATCTTGTCCACGCCGGACCGGCAGAGCGCCGCGCCGGTCTCGCCGAAGCCGGTGACCAGCTGGAACACCGGGTGCGCGGGCACGACCTCGGCGAAGCTCTCGGCCAGCCACCGGCCGACGCCCGGCGTGTACTCGCTCGGCTTGAACACCACGGCGTTGCCCGCGGCCAGCGCGTACGCGATCGAGCCCATCGGCGTGAACACCGGGTAGTTCCACGGCCCGATCACGCCGATCACGCCGAGTGGCTGGTACTCCACGATCGCCGTCTGGTTGGCCATCAGCAGCCCGGCCGAGCGCTTCTTCGGGCCGAGCACCTTGGCCGCGTGCTTGGCCGCCCACGACAGGTGGTCGATCGCCAGCACGATCTCGAGCATCGCGTCGGCGTGCGGCTTGCCGGTCTCGGCGTGCACCACCTCGGCGAGCTGCTGCGCGCGCCGGGTCACGACGCCCTTCCACTTGAGCAGGATCTTGGCGCGGCCACCGAAACCGAGCCCGGCCCACCAGTCCGCCGCGGCGCGTGCGCCGGCCACCGCCTCGGCCACCGCGGCCGCGTCGTGGACCGGGTGGACGGCGACCACTTCGCCGGTCGCCGGGTTGAGTGATTCGAATGTGGCGGTGTCCGTGGCGGTCATCGACGCTCCTCCGCTCGGGTTAACAGGGTTCACCATAGCGACCGGTGGTGGCCGGGCATAGCCTTACCGTGATCGTCCGCCGAGGAGGGACCACCCCGATGCATTTCGTCCATTATGGACACTCCTGTGTGTTGCTCGACACCGGTGCGGCACGGCTGCTGTTCGACCCGGGCGTCTTCTCGTCCTTCGAGGACGTGCGCGGCGTCGACGCGGTGCTCATCACCCACCTGCACGCCGATCACCTCGACCCCGCCCGGCTGCCCGCGCTCCTCGAGGTCAACCCCGGCGCGCAGCTCGTCGTCGACGCCGACTCGGCGGCCGTCGTCCGCGACCTCGGGCTCGAACCGACCGTCGTCGAGATCGACACGACGCTGACCGTGGCCGGGGTGCAGGTCAAGCCGGTCGGTGGCACGCACGCGGAGATCCACCGCGAGATCCCGCGCCCGGCCAACGCGGGCTACATCGTGGCGGACGGCGCCTTCTACCACCCCGGTGACGCGTTGTACGTGCCCGAGGAATCGATCGACGTGCTGGGCGTGCCGGTCGGCGCGCCGTGGCTGCGGCTCGGCGAGGCCGTCGACTTCACCCGCGAAGTCGCGCCCCGGGTCGCCGTGCCCATCCACGAACGCACGCTGTCCGAGGCGGGCATCCAGATCGCCCTGTCCCGTCTGCAGGCCATGGCGCCGGAGAAGACGACCACGACGGTGCTGCCGTCCGCCCAGGAAACGGAGGTCTGAGCCATGCGGGCCCGACGCCTCGCCACCTTCACCGCCGCGTTCGCCATCGCCGTCGGCGGCACCGCGACCGCCGCCGCCGAACCCGGCGCGACGCAGACCGCCGCCGCGGGCAACCGCGCCTACTTCGTCATCACCGAGCCCGGCGACACGGCCGCGGCCAAGGACGCGATCACCAGCCACGGCGGCGCGGTCTTCGCCAGCTACGACGCGATCGGCGTCATCGTCGCCCACTCCTCGGACGGCGGTTTCGCCGACGCGGTGCGGACCGCGCAGGGCGTGCAGCAGGTGGGCGCCACCCGGACCTCGGACGTGCCCGCGGCGGCCGACCACCCGGCGATCCCGCCCGCGCCGAGCGAGACCACGCCGACCGACGCGGAGACCCGCCGCCCCGACATGACCCAGATCGGCGCCGACAAGGCGTGGAAGGTCAACCAGGGCAGCAAGTCGGTGACCGTCGGCATCCTCGACACCGGCGTCGACGACCAGCACTACGACCTCAAGGCCAACTTCGACGCGAGCCGCTCGGCGTCGTGCGCCTACGGCAAGCTCGACACCCGCGCCGGCTCGTGGCGGCCGGTGGCCAGCCACGGCACGCACGTGGCGGGCACCATCGCCGCCGCCAAGAACGGCAAGGGCATGATCGGCGTCGCGCCGAACGTGACCATCGCCGCCGTGCGGGTGGCCGAGGACCCGAGCGGGCTGTTCTTCCCGGAGAACACGGTCTGCGCGTTCGTCTTCGCCGCCGACCACCACTTCCGGATCACGAACAACAGCTATTACACGGACCCGTGGCTGTTCAACTGCCCGTCCGACCCGGACCAGGCGGCGATCCTGACCGGCGTCCGGCGCGCGGCCGACTACGCCGAGCACCACGGCGTGCTGACGGTGGCCGCAGCCGGCAACGAGAACTACGACCTCGCGCACAAGAGCACCGACCCGTCGAGCCCGGACGACTCGACGCCCGCCGACCGGCCGGTGACCAACGACTGCCTGAGCCTGCCGACGGAGCTGCCCGGGGTGGTGCGGGTGGCCGCGCTCAACAGCAGCAACGGCAAGTCGTCGTACTCCAACTACGGCACGGGCCTGATCGACGTGGCGGCGCCGGGGGACAACGTCTACTCGACGGTGCCGGGCGGGGGCTACGGCCAGATGTCCGGCACGTCGATGGCGACCCCGCACGTGGTCGGCGTCGCGGCCCTGCTGGCCAGCGTCCACCCGGACGCGACACCGGACCAGCTGCGCGCCTACCTGGCCGAGCAGGCCGACGACCTGGCGTGCCCCGCCGACGACGCCCGGTGCACCGGGTCGAGGCGGGACAACTCGTTCTTCGGCGAGGGCCGCGTCGACGCGGCGCAGGCCGTGCGGCCCTGAGGTTGGTTCCTCGTCACTCGAACGGGTGGACACGCCCGGGAACTTGCCCGGATTTCGGCGTGTCGCGCGTCTGCTGGTAAAGCAGCGTGGGCCAGCCAGCCCCCGCGCAGCAGGCAGCAACCACCCGCGACGCGAGAGGAGAACGAACCCGCCCGGCCCGCCGCTGCGAGCACGCCAGACCACACGCTCAGAGCACCCCCAGGCCACGCTCAGGTCATGCGCGCCGCGATCGCCTTGGCCAATGCGGTGAGCGTGGCCCGGAGGTCGTCGGTCGGCCCGTCCGATGGCGTGTTGCTGAGCCGCACCACGTGGAAGCCCTTGACGAACTCGAGCGTGCCGGACCCGCCGAACACCGCCGCGTCGCCGACACCGGGCACGTCGACGGCCCCGCCGAGCTGCACCTTGTCGTCGGCGAGCCGCTCCGCGGCGGTCGCCTTGTCCGGGGTCGGGAACACCGTGACCTCCGGCGCGAGGAGCCCGTCGAGGTAGGTGGTGCCGGGCGGCTTGGGGTAGCCCGAGTCCGCGCGGGCGGTGTAGCGGTGACAGGTCGAGCCGAGCTGCTCGTCGTAGCCCTCGGGGTAGGAGTACTCGCGCTCGACGTAGCCGGGGTTGACGACGTAGCCCGTGGCTTTCTGGAAGTCGTTGCCCGCGAACACCTCGCAGGCGTCGGTGTAGACCTTGGCGTCGCCGCGGGTGCCGCCGGGCACCGGCTCCGCCGGCCCCTTGGGGGCGGTCAGCGCCGAGTCGATCTTGCGCACCAGCTGGCCGAGCTGGGCGTGGTCCACCCGCGGCTTCCCGCGCTCGGTCGACATGGTGAGCTTCACGGAGACGTTGCCGTGCACCCAATGCGCGTCGACCTGCTCGTCGTGGTCGAACGCCATGGCGCCCGGCACACCGGTCGCCTCGGCCAGCGGGACGCCGGTGCCCGTGCCCGGCTCGACGGTCGCGGGCGTGGCGTTCTCGCGCAGGTGCAGCAAGATCCACTGGATCGGGGAGCCGGCGTCCAGGGGTGCCACCTCGCACGCCGATTCCACAGTGGACATCGAGGCCGGTAGCGGGTCGGCGAAGGTCTCCGTGATCCGGAGCTTCGGGGGCGGGCTGCCGGGGAAGAGTTGCCAGGCCCCGTCGGGGGCCAGCGCCTGGCACGCGTTGGCGTAGGGGTGCGAGCCGACGCAGTACCCGCTGGTGCAGCCGTTCGCCTGCTTGCTGGGACTACCGGCCGTCTTCTCGTCGTCGGACGCGAGGACCGCGGTCACGACGCCGGCCGCGACCAGCACGGCGACCAGCGGAAACACCACCCACGGCCAAACCTTGCGGCGCGGCGGCAACGGGGGCGGCGGCGGGTACTGGGGCGGGTGTTGCGGCGGGTACGGCGTCGTCACGCCGTCAGGTTTTCACGAAGCGGGCGGCACCGGCCCACCGTTTCGGGCAACCAGCCACTGCTGCAGCTCGATCAGGTTGCGCTCGGGGTCCCGCAGGTAGGCGCACCGGATGCGCCCGTCCAGCTCGACCGGCGCGGTGATGTGACCGGCGCCGCGCTCGGTCAGCTCGGCGATCGTCGCGTCGAGGTCGTCGACGCGGAGCACGAGCAGCGCACGGTCACCGGCCGCCGGGGTGAGGTCCGGGACGACCCCCGCGAGGTCGGTCCGGTCGTGCAACGCGATCGCGCTGCCATGCTCGGGCTTGAACGCGACGTAGGGCCCGTCGGGGTTGTCGAACTGCGGCTTGAGGCCGACCACGTCGCGGTAGAACTTGAACTGCGCGGCGAAGTCGCCCGCGATCAGGCGAAACTGGGTGACGTCCACGCCGCAAGTTTATGGGATGCCCCCACGGTCATGAGCCCGCGGTAGGTCGTGCGTGTCGCGCCGTGGTGCAGGGCGAGGTCGACGGCGTCCACAACGGCCTGGCGCGGACCGGAGCGGGACAGGTCGCGGGCGTCCAGCGCGACCCGCACGAGCCCACCTCGGCGGGCGGCCCGCGCGGCCCCCAGCACCACCCACGAACACCACCACGGCTCGGCGAACCGGCCGTCACCGAGACCCAGAACGCGTCCCTTGTGGACGACACCGGCCCGCAGGTCGCGCACCCCGGCGAGCTCGGCGCAGAGGCGGAAACCCTGGTGGCGCAACGCGGTCAGCGTGCCGCGGGTGGCGAGCCAGCGCGGCGGCGCGAACCCGTCGACGCGCAGGCCGATCCGGTCGAGCAGGTCGACGGCCGCGGTGAGCCGCAGGCCGGCTTCGTGCGCGGGCGACGCGGTGAAGCCCGGTCCGCCACGCAGCAGCACGGCGTCGCCGCCACCCTGGCGCGCGGTGACCCAGTCGAGCACCGCTCGGGCCGTGCCGTCCTGGCCGGGCGCGTAGAGCAGCGTCAGCGGCACGCCGCGGCGGTCGAGCTCAGCCGCCAGCTCGACGCATCGGGAGAGGGTGCGGGTGGACACTCCGGACAGCGAGACGACCAGTCGGGCGGTCATGCTCCCCAGTGGGCCGCACGCGGGTGAGCGCCGGGTGACGACGGGCTTGCGTGCTCACGGCCAGTCGGCGAAGGCCCGGCCCGTGATCCGCTCGTAGGCCTCGATGTAGCGCAGCCGCGTCGCCTCGACCACGTGGTCGGGCAGCGCTGGGGGCGCCAGCTCGCCGTGCCGGTCCCAGCCCGCCTCGGGTGAGAGCAGCCAGTTGCGCACGAACTGCTTGTCGAACGACGGCTGCGGGCGGCCCGGCTCGTAACCTTCGAGCGGCCAGAACCGTGACGAGTCCGGGGTGAGCACCTCGTCGGCGAGGACCAACTCGCCCGCGGCGTCCACGCCGAACTCGAACTTGGTGTCGGCCAGGATCAGCCCGCGCGACTCGGCGTGCTCGGCCGCCCGCAGGTAGATCTTCAACGTCGCGGCGCGCACGCGGGATGCGTCTTCCTCGCCGAGCAGCGCCGCGACCTCGTCGTAGGTGACGTTCTCGTCGTGCTCGCCGATCGCCGCCTTGGTGGCCGGGGTGAAGATCGGCTCGGGCAGCTTCGAGGACTCGAAGAGCCCCGGCGGCAGGGCGACCCCGCAGACCTCACCGGTCCGGTCGTAGTCGATCAAGCCCGAGCCTGTGAGGTAGCCGCGGGCGACCGCCTCGACCGGCAGCATCCGCAGCTTGCGCACGAGCAACGCCCGGCCACGCACCTCGTCCGGGATCCGCGGGTCGTCGGCGGAGACGAGGTGGGTGCCGATCTCGTCGGCGAGCAGCTCGAACCAGAACACGCTCATCGCGGTGAGCACGCGGCCCTTGTCCGGGATCGGCGTCGCCAGCACGTGGTCGTACGCGGAGATCCGGTCGGACGCGACGAACAGCAGCAGGTCGTCGTCGACCGCGTAGAGTTCGCGCACCTTGCCGGCCGCGACCTGCGGGTAATCAGCGAGCACTGTCACGGCGCCGAGACTACGTGCTGGTCACGGGCCGGACACCAGCACCACCGGCGCCGCGCTGGGCATGCGTCGACCGGCCGGTTGGTGCCAGGCTGGGAACATGCCGTTCGACTGGATCTCCTTCACCACCGACTACGGGCTCGACGACGGTTTCGTCGCCGCGTGCGAAGGCGTCATCGGGCGGATCTGCCCGGCGGCGCGGGTGCTGCATGTGACGCACACCGTGGCCCCGCAGCACGTGCGCCGGGGCGCGGCCGTGCTCGCGCAGACGGTGCCGTACCTGCCGGAGTCGGTGCACCTCGCGGTGGTCGACCCAGGCGTCGGCACGGCCCGGCGGCCGATCGCGTTGGCGACGGCGATGGGGCTGCTCGTCGGGCCGGACAACGGGTTGCTGGTGCCGGCCGCCGAGGCGCTGGGCGGCATCCGCACAGCCCACGAACTGCGGGCGGAGGAGTTCCGGCTGTCCACGGTGTCGGCGACGTTCCACGGCCGGGACGTGTTCGCGCCCGCCGCGGCCTACCTGGCTCGTGGCGTGCCGATCGACGAGCTCGGCCCGGCGCTGGACCCGGCGACCCTGGTGCGGTTCCCGGACCCGGCCACGATCGCCGAGCGCGGCCGGATCACCACCGAGGTGCTGGGCGTGGACACCTTCGGCAACATCCAGCTGGCCGCCGACGGCTCGCATGTGGACACTGCGGGCGCGCGGCGGGGCACGGCGGTGCTGGTGCACCTGGGCGGGCGCACGGTGTCGGCCACGCTGGGCGGCACGTTCGGCGACGTGGAGGACGGCCAGGCCGTCGTGTACCTGGACTCCTCCGGGCGGCTGGCCATCGCGGTCAACGGCGGCTCCGCGTCCGGGGAGTACGGCGGCGAGCCGGGCGAGCAGGTGGTGCTGCTGTTCGAGGCTAGCGCTGCCACTCGCAGGTGATCTCGTCGCCGACCGACACCGTTCCGCCACGCAACACGGCGAACTTCGCGCCGAAGCTGACACCGCCGCCGAAGTCGGGTTCGCGGCGGTAGGTCGCCAGCGTGCGGGTCGGCTCCGGGCCGTCCCTGCGGCCGGTCTCCTGCTCGACGGTCGGCACCGCGCACCGGATGGCGCGCACGGCGTAGCCGAGCTCAACTGTGCCCGTGGTCAGCTTCCACACCCGGTCCTCGGTGTGCGGTTCCGGCCAGCCCGCGACCACCAGGTTGGGGCGGAACCGGTTCATGGGCACGGGAATCCCGCCGCGCTCCAGGATGCGTTCGTTCAGTCCGTCCAATGAGGACAGTGAGGTGACCAGCATCGCGTGCGCGTCGGCGAACCCGGCCTTGCCGGGGTGCTCACCCCAGCCGTCGCGGTCGTGCTCCGGTGGCACCCGGACCAGCCGGCACGGGCGGTCGAGCACCGCGGAGAACCACTTAGCGGCCTGGTCACCCTGGTCGATGCCGGTGCCGAACCACTTCTTGAACAGGCTCACGTCGCGCCGGTCGCCGTCGTACTGGATGTCGATCTCGGCGTCGTCCGCGCCGGGTGCCGACACGACCAGCCGGTCGCCGTCGACCTTGGGCGCGATCGCGGCCATCTCGGGCACCTTGCGCTGGCTCAGGAAGCCGCCGTCCGCGTCGACGAGCATGAGCAGCCGGTCGCCGCGGATCCCGGTCTCGCCGAGCTCCGCTCGCTGCAGGTAGGTCGCCGCGCAGCCCTTGATCGGGTAGTGCGCGAGCGCCTGGACGGTCGCGGTCACAGGATCGGTCCTCACAGAATTGGTTCAGGGGCGTAGCCCGCGGCCTCCGGGAACGCGTCGAGCAGCTCGGTGACCTTGGCGACCACCCGGCCGACCTGCGCGCCCGCGGCGCCGGAGAAGGCGAGCCGGTCGTCGAGCAGCTTGCGCAGCGCGTCGAGGTCGAGCGGGATGCGCTCGTCGGCGGCGAGGCGCTCCAGCAGGTCGTTGCGCTCGGTGCCCTGCTCACGCATGGCCAGCGCCACCGCGACCGCGTGCTCCTTGATCGCCTCGTGCGCGGTCTCGCGGCCGACGCCCGCCTGCACGGCCGCGACCAGCACCCGGGTGGTGGCCAGGAACGGCAGGTAGCGGTCGAGTTCGCGGCCGATCACGGCGGGGTAGGCGCCGAAGTCGTCGAGCACGGTCAGGAACGTCTCGAAGAGGCCGTCGAGGGCGAAGAAGGCGTCGGGCAACGCGACCCGGCGCACCACCGAGCACGACACGTCGCCCTCGTTCCACTGGTCGCCGGCGAGCTCCGCGCCCATGGACGCGAACCCGCGCAGCACCACCATCAGGCCGTTGACCCGCTCGCACGAGCGCGTGTTCATCTTGTGCGGCATGGCCGACGAGCCGACCTGGCCCGGTTTGAAGCCCTCGGTGGCGAGCTCGTGCCCGGCCATCAGCCGGATCGTCTTGGCGGTGCTGGACGGCGCCGCGGCCAGCTGCACCAGCGTGGACAGCACGTCGTGGTCCAGCGAACGCGGGTAGACCTGCCCGACGCTGTCCAATGTGGACCGGAAGCCGAGGCTCTCGGCGACGGCCGACTCCAGCTCGGCGAGCTTGTCGAAGTCGCCGCCGAGCAGGTCCAGCATGTCCTGCGCGGTGCCGACCGGGCCCTTGATGCCCCGCGCCGGGTAGCGGTCGATCAGCTCGCCGAGGCGGGTGACGGCGACGAGCAGCTCGTCCGCGGCGGTCGCGAACCGCTTGCCCAGGGTCGTGACCTGCGCGGCCACGTTGTGCGAGCGGCCGGTGAGGGCCAGGTCGGTGTGCTCGACGGCCAGGCGGGCCAGCCGGGCCAGCACCGCGATCGACCGGCTGCGCATGAGTTCGAGCGAGCGCAGCACCAGCCACTGCTCGACGTTCTCGGTGACGTCGCGCGAGGTCATGCCCTTGTGCACGTGCTCGTGCCCGGCGAGCGCGTTGAACTCCTCGATGCGCGCCTTGACGTCGTGCCTGGTGACCCGCTCGCGCGCGGCGATCGAACCCAGGTCGACCTGCTCGAGCACGCGCTCGTAGTCCTCGACGACGCCGTCGGGCACGTCGATGCCGAGGCGGGCCTGCGCACGCAGCACGGTGAGCCACAGGCGGCGTTCGGCGATCACCTTGTGCTCGGCGGACCACAGGGTGGCCAGCTCGGCCGAGGCGTACCGGGCGGCGAGGACGTCGGAGATGGCGGGCTTGCGCGCGGTCGTCACGTTTACCCAGCTTACTGGCCGGTCTTACATGGTGAGTCCCTTGTCCGTCGCCAGCGCGACGAGCTGCTTCTCGGTGACCGGGATCCTCGGGAGGTACGGGGTCGGCTTGGGGAGGAAGGTGTCGGCGTTGTAGCCGGACACGGCGACGACGACGCCGTCGGGCCGGAAGTGCCGCACGGTCAGGACCTGGAGCTGGTCCTGGCCCCAGCGCGTGACGACCAGCACGGTGCCGTCCTGCTGCGGCATGATCTTGCAGGTCGCGTCGCTCTCGTGGACGCAGGTCTTGCCCGGCGACGGGGTGCTGGCGCCCGCGTTGACCTCGATGTCCACCGCGGCCCTGCCCTGCGCGGTGGCGAAGTGGACCGCGCCGTTGAGGTTGAGCTGACCCGCGTGGTAGTCGCCTTCGGCCTCACCCGCGAACAGGTCGACCCCCACCTCGGTGGCGGTGGGCACGGCCCGCGGGAAGGCGCGCCTGGCCTCGGTCTGCAGCTTGTGCGCGGTCTGCTCGACCTGCTCGACGGTCAACGCCGGCACCTTGTTGTGCGCGGGCGGCCACACGAAGCCGGGCGCGCCGGCCGTGGTCGTGACGACCGCGCCGGGGGTGGTCTGCGCGTTCGGGTTTCCGACGCCGCGCAACGTGATCGGCAACGCGACGGCCGCCGCGGCGATGACCACCGTCGCGCCACTGACCCCGACCAGGGTGCGTCGCCGGCGCGCGGCAGCGTCGGCGTTGGCCATCAACGCGTCGGGGTCGAAGTTCAGCGGCGGCTCGTCGACCACGAGCGCGGCCAGCCCGTCCCGTAGTTCCTGCTCACTCATGAGGCGAACTTCCTCTCCACCAGGTCGGCGTGCCCGCCGGCGCGCAAGGCCGCGCGCAGTGCGTCAAGGCCGCGGGCGGTCTGGCTCTTGACCGTTCCTTCCGAACACCGCATGACCTGCGCGGTCTCGGCGACCGAGAGGTCGTCGAAGTAGCGCAGCACCACGACGGCGCGTTGCTTGGGCGGGATCGCGAGCAGCGCCGTGCGCACCACGTCGCGCGTCCAGTCCCGCTGCGCGCGCTCGTCCGGGTCGGCGGACACGTCCGGCGTGTCCGGCACCGTCGCGCTGAACTCGGCCCGCCGCCACGGCTTGCGCTTCTCGTCGAGCCACGTGCGCAGCAGGACCTGGCGCGCGTAGTTGCCGAGGCGGTCCTGGCGCTGGACCCGCGACCACGCGCGGTAGACCTTGACCAGGCTCGCCTGCATCAGGTCTTCGGCGAAGTGCCAGTCGCCGCAGAACAAGTAGGCACTGCGCCGCAACGGCCCGGCGTTGGCGACGGCGAACTCGCGGAACGCCCGCGCCTGTGCTTCCTTCATTTGCCGGTCCCCCTCTCGCCCTTACCTCACGCCTCGGGCATCACAGGGGTTGCACGACCGTCCGTCGGCTTCGTCTCAACCGCGATCCGGTGCCACCGGTTCGTGCGGCAATTGCTAGGCGAGGGCTTCGCGGAGCATGAGGCGGGCGGCCTCGCGGGGATCGGGGTTGATCTCGATCAAGGCGTTCACCACGGCACCGTCCACCAGGGCGACGATCTGCTCGACGCGCTTCGTGTCGACGTCGGCGCCGGAGCGCTGGAGGATCTCCCGCAACAGGGCGGTCAGCTCACCGCTCAGCTTCCGCATCAAGGGCCGCAGGTATGGCCGCCGGCCGGTGGCCACCAAGCGCTCGTACCGCAGCAACACCGCTTCGGCGTCGGACTCGGTCGGCGGGCCGAGGAGCATCTCCAGCACCAGTTCGACCATGGCGTCCACGCTGCGCTGGGCGTTCGACAACTCCTCCAGCCGGGCGCGGCCACGGGCCAGTTCGTCCAGGCCGTGCTGCTCGGCGGCGGCGGTCACCAGGTCGTCGAGGGAGTCGAAGTAGTACGTCGTCGAGGCCAGCGGCAACCCCGCGCGCTCGGCCACCGCCCGGTGGCGCACCGCGTCGAAGCCGCCTTCCACCAGCAGTTCGGCCGCGGCGGCCACCAGTGCCTGCCGCCGTCTTTCGCCTTTGGGGGTGCTCGCCGTAGTCAAGTCAGTACTTGGCGGCGATGTGCTTCGCGGCGTCGGCGAGACGGTCGGCGAACGGGGCCTTGGTCGAGCCCTCCGGCGGCTGGCTGACCAGCACGATCTCGCCGCCCTTGGGGCCGTAGGCCGTCTTCACCGACGTCCCCGACGGCGAGTTCGCCCACGGCGGCGTAGACGGGAGCGCGATGCCCTTCGGGATGTACAGGATCGACACGACACCAGGCGGCTGGTTGCCGTCACGCAGGCTGAACGACGCACCGCGCACGCCGGCCGGGCACCTCAGCGGCGTCGGCGTGGCCTGCTTGCCTGCGGCGGACGGGAGCTCGCTCGCGAGGGCAGCAGCGAGCTCCCCGTCCGCCTTCGGGCACCCCGTGGGGGTGCTGCCGGCACCAGGGCCGGCCTCCCCGGTCGCAGTTCCTCCCTGCTCAGGCGACTGCGACGGGAAACTCTTGTCAGGAGCGGCCGCGCGCGGCGCGGGCTCCCGACCCTCCTGGCCAGGTACCCCTGCGTCGTACGGAGCCGCAGCTGTGTTACCGGTTGTACCCGACTGGGCCGCAGCTACTCCATCCGAGCTCGGAGTTTCATTCGAAAGGAGCAGCCCGCTCGTCACGCCACCAGCCACCAACACGACGCCGAGTGCGGTGCCCGCGACGAGCCGGTTGCGGCGCAGCCGCTGCCGGTTCGACACGAGTCGCACGTCGTCGTGGGTGAACGAGGCAGGCGGGGTGTCGGGCACTGCCTCCCGGAACATCTCCGCGATCTTCTTCTCGTCCATCACCACCACCTCCTCTGCCCGGTCATGACGCCGGCCTCAGGTCGTCGAGCGCGTCGCCGAGCACCCCTCGCAGGGCGTCCAGGCCACGCGCGGTCTGGCTCTTCACGGTTCCTTCCGAGCACTTCAACGCGGCCGCGGTCGCGGCCACGTCGAGGCCCTCGAGGAACCTCAGCACCAGCACCGCCCGCTGGCGCGGCGGCACCTCCTTCAGCCCGTCCAGCAACGCCGAGCGGGTGGCCACCTGGTCGTCGACCCGCGTGCTCTGGTCGGTGACCTCGGGCAACACCTCGGTCTGCCGCTCGCGGCGCCACGGCCGGCGCGACTCGTCGATCGCCGCCCGCACCACCGTCCTGCGCACGTAGGCGTCCAGGGCCCCGTGGTCCCGGATCTTGCGCCACCGCCGGTGCAGTGCGACGAACGCCGTCTGGGCCAGATCGTCCGCACGGTGCCAGTCGCCGCAGAGCATGTAGGCGGTTCGGCGCACGGCGTCACGCCGGGCGACGAAGTACTCCGCGAACTCCTGCTCTTCGCGCTGGTCCACGCGGACTCTCTCCGCTCTTTGTTGTCCGGTCAGGGGACGGATGCCACAAGGGCAACGGTTGCACGAACCGTGCACAACGTTCTACGCCACACCCCGTGAAGTCACCATTCGGGTATCGCGAATCAGCATTGTGCAGGTCAGCGAGCACCCGGCGGGGCGAAACCGCGGATGTGATGAGATCTAATCGTGACCACCGCCGCAGCGATCGACCTCCGATCGGACACCGTCACCCGGCCCGACGAGCGGATGCGAGCCGCGATGGCGGCCGCCGAAGTGGGCGATGACGTCCTCGACCACGACCCCACCATGCGCGAGCTCGAGGAGACGGTGGCCGAGCGCGTCGGCGTGGACGCGGCCCTCTGGGTGCCGAGCGGGAGCATGGGCAACCTGATCGCGTTGATGATCCACCTGCGCCGCGGCGACCGGTTCCTCGCGCCGCGCGGCGCGCACGTGCTCGGCGCGGAACTCGGCACCGCGGCCTGGCTCGCCGGTGGCATGCCGGACCCGCTGGCGGCCAAGCCGACCCCGCAGGAGCTGTCGGCGGCCATCGGCGGCAAGGGCCCCTACTACACGATGCGCACGTCGCTGCTGGTGCTGGAGAACACCCACAACGGCGCGGGTGGGGCGGTCACCCAGCCCGACGACCACGCCAAGCTGGTCGCCGTGGCCAAGGAAGCCGGGCTCACCGTGCACCTGGACGGCGCCCGGCTGTGGAACGCCGCGGTGGCGCTGGGCCTGCCACCCGCCGCGCTGACCGTCGGCGCCGACTCGGTGCAGGTCTGCCTGAGCAAGGGCCTCGGCGCACCGGTCGGCTCGCTGGTGGGCGGGTCGGTGGAGTTCGTCGCCGAGGCGCGGCGGGTGCGCAAGATGCTCGGCGGCGGGATCCGGCAGGGTGGCGTGCTCGCCGCGGCCGGGCTGGTGGCGTTGTCCCGGATCGACGACCTGGCCCAGGACCACGCCAACGCACGTGCGCTGGCCGAGGGTCTGACCGAGTTCGGCTGGCAGGTGGACCCGCCGGAGACCAACATCGTGCTGGCCGGTGTGCCGGACGTGGAGTTCGCGCTGGCCGGGCTCGCCCGGGTCGGCGTGCTGGGCACGCCCATGAGCGGGAAGGTCCGGTTCGTCACGCACCGGGACGTCTCCGCCGAGCAGATCAGGGATGCCCTGACCCGGATTCACGCTGTGCACTGACCTGGCCGTTGTGCTGCTGGGCCAGCAACAGCTCCCGCAACGCGGCGAGCTCCACGCGGACCTCGGCGATCTCCTCGCGGGTGGTGCGCTCGATGTTCTCCTCGGCGCCGGAGATCTTGTCGACGAACCAGGACGCGATCACGCCGGTGACCACACCGAGCAGCGCGATCCCGCCGATCATCAACGCGCCGGCGACGAGCCTGCCCTCGGTGGTGACGGGGTACCGGTCGCCGTAGCCGACGGTGGAGATCGTGGTGAGCGTCCACCACAACGCGTCCGGGAACGTCTTGATCGTCGCGTCGGGGCTGGCGCGCTCGGCCTCCAGCACCGACAGCGCGGCGCTCACGCCGACCAACAGCGTCGCCCCCGCGACGTACAGGCCGATCTTGCCGCGGATGGTGCCCGAGACCTGCCGGTTGAGCACCGAGATGATCGTGATCAACCGCAGCGCCCGCATCTGGCGGACCATCGGCAGCGCGACGGTGACCAGGTCGAACAGGTAGCGGACGAAGAACCGGGGCTTGTGCCTGGCCAGCGCGAACTTGATCAGGTAGTCGACGGCGAAGATCCCCCAGATCACCCACATGACGGTGTCCAGCGCGTCGTGCAGCCCCGGCGACTTCTCGGTGCCGAGCACCTGCCAGGCGTAGACGCCGAGGAACGAGAACGCCAGCGCGGTCATCGGCAGGTCGGTGCGCAGCTCCCAGGCCGACAGCGCCGGTTCCGTGGGGTCCGCGCGCCGCGCACCGGAGCGGGGGATGTCGGACACGCCGACATCCTCACCCGTCAGGCCTGCTCAGACCACCGGTTCAGCGAATCTGCTTGCGCGAGCTGCCCTTGATCGCGTTGTAGCCGACGACGCCGACCGTGATCACGGCGCCGATGATGGCCAAGGTCACGACCGCCTTCAGGACGAACCCGATCACCATGAAGGCGATCCAGATCGCCACGAGGGCGAGTACCACTTTCACGAACGTTCCCACGAAGTCCTCCCCGATTTCGGATCCCCTGAAGAATCTCATGAACTGAACGTTTTGCGGGCGTCGTCAGTTCCCCAGCCAGCCGCCGAGGCGCCGCAGCCCCTCGCGGATGTCCTTCTCGTCGCCCGCGAAGGACATCCGGATGAACCGGTTGCCGAGCTGCGGGTCGAAGTCGATGCCGGGCACCACGGCAAGGCCGGTGTCGGCCAGCAGCCGCTGGCACCAGCTCATCGCGTCGTGGGTCAGGTGCGAGATGTCGGCATAGGCGTAGAAGGCACCGTCAGCCGGGGCGACCGTGCCTTTCCCGCCCCCCTGCCCTTCGGGCCCACCCCCCTTGCTTTCCCCGCCCCCCTGCCCTTCGGGCCCACCCCCCTTGGTTAGGCCGAGTTCGGCCAGCCCGCTCAGCAGGACGTCGCGGTTGCGCCGGTAGCGCTCGACGTGACCGTCCAGCTCGGCGTAGGACTCCTCGGTGAACGCGTGCACGGCCGCCTGCTGGGACAGGTTGGGCGGGCAGATCGTGAAGTTGCCGGTCAGCGCGGCCATCGGGCGGCGGAGGCGTTCGGGCACCAGCAGCCAGCCCAGCCGCCAGCCGGTCATGGCGAAGTACTTGGAGAACGAGTTCACCACGATCGCCTCGCGGCTGTACTGCCACGCGCTCGTGGCCGTGCCCGAGTAGTCGATGCCGTGGTAGATCTCGTCGCTGATCAGGGCCACGCCCCGCTCGGCGCACCAACCGGCGATGGCGGCCAGCTCGCCGGCGGCGAGCACGGTGCCGGTCGGGTTGGCCGGGCTCGCGACGACCAGGCCCTTGATCGGCGGCAGCTCGTCGAGCATCGCCACGGTCGGCTGGAACCGGGTCTCCGCGCCGCACCGCAACTCGACGACCTCACAGCCGAGCGCGGTGAGGATGTTGCGGTAGGCCGGATAACCGGGGCACGCCATGGCCACCCGGTCGCCCACGTCGAACGCCGCCAGGAACGCCAGCAGGAAGCCGCCGGACGAGCCGGTGGTCACCAGCACCTCGTGCGGCTCGACGTCGAGCGCGAGCGTGCGCCGGTAGTGCCCGGCGATCGCCTCGCGCAGCGGCGGGATGCCCTCCTGCTCGGTGTAGCCGAGCTGGTCGGTGCGCAGCAGCCGCGCGGCGGCCTCGCGCACGGGTCGGGGCGCGCCCGCGGACGGCTCGCCCGGCGCGAGGGACACGACATCCCCGCGCGCCTGCTGGCGGGCCCTGGCCGCGGCGAGCACGTCCATCACGTGGAATGGCGCCACCCCAGCGCGGGCGGCCACGGACAGCAGGCGAGCCTCGTCGGTCACCCCGCGAGCCTAACGAGGAATCAGTACCCCTTGTAGCCGCCGCCACTTGCCATTGAGGCGATACCGGGAACGTTGGAAAGCGAGCCGTACCGGGAGATCGCGTAGTTCACGCCCGCGCAGATGTTGTCGACCGGGCCGTAGATGTTGTCGTAGCCCGGCATCTTGTAGGCGTTGAACGTCGAGTCGATGCACTGCATCAGGCCCTTCGACGGGTGGCCCGCCGCAGCGTTGGAGTCCCAGTTGTTGATCGCGTTCGGGTTGCCGCCGGACTCGTGCTGGATGATCGCCCAGATGGTCGGGATGTCGGCCTCGGAGACGTTGACGCCGTGGGCCTGCAGGACCTTGATCGCTTCCTTGATCCACTCGTCGACGTTGCCGGGCGGCATCTCGGTGGGCGGCGGGCCACTCGAGCCCATGCCACCGCCACCGCCGTTGTTGCCGCCCCCACCGGGTCCGGCGGACGTGCCCCCGCCGCCGTTGTCCGAGCCACCGGAGTTCGAGCCGCCCGCGTTCGAGCCGTTGCCGTTGCCGGGGTCCGAGCCGTCGCCGGTGCCGCTCGGCGCGGTCTTCCCCTCGTCCTCGGGCGTGGGCACCCACTCGACCTTGTGACCGGGCGCGGGGGTGAACACCTGGTCGTTGGCCGCGGGGATGGAGCTGAACCCGGCGGCGATCTCACCCGCGCGGCCCTTGAGCGTGGTGGCGATGTTGCCGAGCGCTGTGTTCGCGTTGTTGATGTGCTGGGTGACCTCGGCCGCGTACTGACCCGCGATCCGGTCGCACACCGCGGCCCAGTCCTCGCCGCCCTCCTCGACCTGCTCGGCCGGCGGCTTCTGCTCGGTCGCGTCCTGCAGGAGCCGGCCGAACGTGCCTTCGAGGTTGGTGCGGGCCTCGTCGAGCGCGCCGTGCGCCGCTTCGACGTCACCGGCGGCGTCGGTCAGCGCCTGGTGGACCTGGGTGCCCGCGGTCTTGAACTTGCCCATGTAGGCGACGAACTGGTCGGCCGACTGGCCCTGCCACGCGTCGTCGAGCCCCTGGACCGCCGGGTTGAGCTTGGTTTCGACGTTGTTGGTGAAGTTGTCGGCCGCGCCGGTCAGCTTGGCTTTGAGCCCTTCGATCCCGCCGAGGTCGGCCTTGTAGACCTTGTCCGCGATGTTCGCGAGGGCGGGCGCCGCCGAACCGGGCAACGCGCGAACCGATTCCTGGTTTGTCATCTCCGCTCGACCCCTCAGTTCCCCGCGAGATTCTGCGCGTTGCCGTCCTCGACGTTCTTGACGGTGGTGAGGATCGCGTCCAGCGCGCGGTCGACGCCCTGCAGCACCGTGTCGGCCTTGTCGTACTCGTCGCTGGCCTTGGTGGCGAGGGCGCTCACCGCGGCGGCGACGTCGCTCGAGTGGGCCAGCTCGCCGAACATCGAGGCGGGCACGTCCTTCGGCAGGTCGTCACCGGCCGCGCCGGCCGGACCGTGCAACGTGCTCACCGCCGTGCGGCAGTGCTCGATCGCGTCCAGGTTGTACTTGGGATTACCCACCTCGACGTACCCCCTTGAAGTCCGGTGCCCTGGTGGGACGCGTCCACACGGGCCGCGGTTCCCTGTTCACCCGGTGTTGTCACACTTCGTCGACCAGTTCCTGCACGCTCGCCGAGAGCCTGCGGTTGTCGGCCGGGGTCACCGTGCTCCACAGCCGGCCGTCGGTACTGGGTTTGCGCAGGTAGAGGTAGCGACCGGCGGCCGTGTCGTGGAAGGCGACGACCCGGTCGGCCCGCACCATCCGATGGTCCCGGCGCCGGCGCTCGACACCGACCTGCCCGCGCAGCACGGCACCGGAGAGCATGCCCGCGAGCACCTGGGCCTCGCTCAGCTCGACCCGGGCCTCCTCGAGCGCGGCGACGAACCGGTGCGGGTCGCCCTTGGCCAGCTCGTCGGCGTCCTGCACGACCTCCGACGGCAGGCTGACCGACCGGCCGGGACCGGGGCCCAGCTCGCCGGCGATCGACACGGCGGCCTCGGCCAGCGCGGTGTCGCGGACCGGGATCAGCCACACCTCGTCGCCGTCGACCACGCCCATCGCGACCCCTTCGCCGGAGGCGACGGTGAGCGCGGAGATCTGCCGGTCGGTCCACACCCAGCTGTCGATGCTGAGCTCGGGGTGGGCGAGCAGCATCAGCCGGTCGAGCAGATCGCCGTCCGGGCGGGTGCCGTCGGCCAGACCGCGCTCGCCCAGCGAGCGCCACGCCTTCGCGACCAGCTCACGGCGTTCGGTGTGGGTCATGCCGGGGCTCGGCACGTCGAGCGCCACGTGCTTGGGCGGCAGGTCGAGGGACTCCCACAACACGTCGAACTCGAGCGCGGACAAGACCAGGCTGTCGGACAAGGGCGTTACTCGTCCTCACCCAGCACCGAGCCGATGACCATGCGGTCGTCGGCGAAGACGTCGTCGGACTCGACCGCGAACTTGCGCACGTGCTCTTCGTCCTCGTCGTCACGCGTGCCGCCGGTGGCGGGCTGCATCATCGAGCCGGTCGAGCGGCCCTTGGGCGCGAGGCGTTCGGCGTTGCGGGCCGCGCGGGCCTCGTCCTCGGGCAGGCTGGACAGGGAGCTGACGCTGCTGCGCCCGGACGCGGCGGCGCGGGCCTCGGCCTCCGGGCCGGCCATGGCGCCGCGCGGGCTGCGTGGACCGCGTTCGGCGTCACCGGCCCCGGCCGCCGCACCACCACCGGTGCCCGCCGCGATGGCCGCGCCGAGCGCCGACTCGCTGTTGAAGACCGGCCCGGTCCGCAGTGGCGTCTGCCCACCGGCGTTCGGGAACCCGCCCGCACCGGTCGGCACCGGACCGACGCCCATCTGCTTGCCGGGCACCGGGTTTCCGCCCGAGCCGGGGACGTTCGGGCCGCCGGTGCCGGGGAAGCCAGGGGTCTGGCTGGTGTGCCCCCCGCCGGTCGGGAACGCGTTGTTGTTGGCGCCGAAGGAATCCGGGCCGCTGCCGCTGGGCGCGAAGCCCTGGCCGCCGGTGAAGCTCTGCGCGGACGTGCCGCCGGTGCTCACGATCGGCTTGGCGGACAGCTCCATGTTGGGCGGCACCGGGAGCGACTGGTACTGGCCGAGGTTCTCGTTGGTCTGGTTGTTGTAGTTGTCCAGCGCGGTGATCGTCCGCTCGCGGGCCTCGTTGGTCTTCTTGACCTCTTTGGCGTGGTCGGTCTCGTGACCGAGCAGGGTCGAGACCGTGTCGTCGAGGAAGTTGGTCTTCGTGTCGCCCTGCAGGTCGCCCGGGTTGGGCAGGACGTCGCGGGCGTGGCTGAACACCTGGCCCTGCGCGTCGACCGCACTGGCCGACTCGGACATGGTCTCGTCGGCGCCGGCGCCGTAGTCGGCCTGGTCCTTGGCGACGACGCTGAAGTCCTTGCTCGCGTCGCTGTCCCACTCGACGCCGATGCTCTGCAACTGCTGGCGCAGCGTCTTGTCGGTGTCGGAGAGGCTGGTCGCGATCGTCTTCAGCGCATCGACCGCGGTGTAGAAGGACTCGGCGCCCGCGCCACTGCGCAAGAGGTTGATCTCGTTGGCCAGCTGGGCATTGTCGTAGCCCGCGAATCGGAGGTCGTTGCCGGTCATCGCATGCTCACCTCGCGCTCTGCAACGTGGCGACGGCGAGTGCGGCCGCCTTCTCGGTCATCTGGCATTCCTGGTCCTGGCTCAAGCCCGTTTTGCCGAACGGCCTCATCGACACGTCAAGTTGCTGGCCGTCGGCGACGTCGACCGCGGTGCTACACCCGGCGTTGCCGTTCGACGGCCCCGTGCCCTTCGGGTAGTAGTCGACCGCCGCGTAGCCCTCGACCGACACGAGCTTCGCCACGACGACACGCTGACCATCCAGCCATGCCCCGATGCCTTCAGTGGTGATCGCCGAGACGAAGTAGCTGTAGTCGATGTCCTCGGTGACGACGTTCAACATGCACTGCTTTGCCTTGTAGACATCAGTTGAGACGCGCGACTCGGGCTCCTCGGAAATCTGGAGCTGCTTCTGCGCATTGCTGTCGAATAGCGAGCAAGGCTCGACGTTGTCCAGCGGAAGCGTCTTGGGCCGCGGCGGAATCGCCACCGTGGGCTGTCCTGGCTGCGCGGTCGTGATCGTTCCGGGTGGCGGGCCGGAGGTACCGCCGCCGCCTGGTGTCGTGGTCTGCGGCGTCCCGGCCTCCGTGCTGGTGCACCCGCCGATCGTGACTGTGGCGGCCGCCAAAGCGACCGCCACGGCTGCGGAGCGACTACGCACCAGGCTTCCCGAACGTCTGGGTGATCTCGTCCTCGGTGAAGCCGTACTGCACGGCCGCATCCTTCAACTGACCGACGACCGTTTCCAGGCTCTTGACGTAGTCGCTCACACGCATGGAATAGCTGTCGTCGCGGAACACCAGGTTGTCGTTCCAGCTCTGGGCCGCATAGGTGCTGACGGAGTCGGCACCGGCCGCCTGCACGACCAGGTCACGACTGCGGTCCTGCAGCGTCTTCTTGAGCGTCTCCGTTTGACTGCGGATGATCTTGGCGGCGCCGAGGATGTTGTTCGCGTTGACGACCATCTTGCCCGACTGGGGCATCGAGGGGATCGCTTCGAGCGCGGCGGCCACGCCGGCGAACAAGCCGCCGGGCATCATGCTCAAGGCGCTCACCGCCGCGCTCACGTTCGCGTTGTCGTGCACCACGTCGCGTACCCCCGTACAGACGGTGACAGGCCGGTCTCGCCTCGAAGGCTACCAATGGCAGCCGTGGTGAACCTGAACTTGGACGAAGAAAGACTCCGAACGGTTCCCGGTCAGCCCGCGGTCGTTGCGCCGATCTCACCAAGCACGGCACGCAGAGCGATGTCCGTGCGGTGGTGTGCGCCGGGCAGGTGAATGCGCTCGACGAGCCGATACGCCGCGTCACGGGCACCGGCCAGGTCGTCGCCCACGCCCACCACGGACAGCACGCGACCGCCCGCCGACACCACGGCGCCGTCGTCGCGGCGGCGGGTGCCCGCGTGCAGCACGCCCTCGGTGTCGGCGCCGGTGATCACGTCGCCGGTGCGAGGCACGCCGGGGTAGCCGTCGGCCGCGAGCACCACGGTGACCGCGGCACCCTCGGCCCACTCCAACGGTGGCTGCTGGGCCAGCTCGCCCCGGGCCGCCGCCTGCAGCACGCGGCCGAGCGGGCTGCGCAGCAACGCGAGCACCGACTGGGTCTCGGGGTCGCCGAAGCGGCAGTTGAACTCGATCACCTGCGGGCCGACCGACGTCAGCGCCAGCCCGGCGTACAGCAGCCCGGCGAACGGGGTGCCGCGGTTGGCGAGCTCGTCGACCACGGGCTGGACGCAGGTGCGCACGATGTCGTCGGCGAGGTCCGCGGGCGCCCACGGCAGCGGCGCGTACGCACCCATGCCGCCGGTGTTGGGGCCGGTGTCGCCGTCGCCGACGCGCTTGAAGTCCTGCGCGGGCAGCAGTGGCACCACGGTGGCGCCGTCGACGAGGCAGAAGAGCGACACCTCGGGACCGTCGAGGAACGACTCGAGCAGCACCGGGTGGCCACCGTCGAGCAAGGTCATGGCGTGCGCGCGGGCCGCGTCGCGGGACGTGGTCACCACGACGCCCTTGCCCGCGGCGAGGCCGTCGTCCTTGACCACCCAGGTCGGGCCGAACCGGCCGAGCGCCGCATCGAGGCGGGCCGGGTTGTCGACCACCTCGCTGTGCGCGGTCGGCACGCCGGCGGCGTTCATCACGTCCTTGGCAAACGCTTTCGACCCCTCGATGCGCGCGGCCTCGGCACTCGGCCCGAAGCAGTCGAACCCGGCCGCGCGCAAGGCGTCGGCGACACCGGCGACCAGCGGCGCCTCGGGTCCGATGACCACGAGGTCGGCGCCCCAGGTCTTGGCCAGTTCGGTGACCGCGGCGGGCTCCGACGCGGCGACGCCGTACTGCTCGGCGATGGCCGCGGTGCCCGCGTTGCCCGGCGCGCAGGCCAGGGCGGTCACGTCGGGGTCTTTGGACAGGGCGAGCGCCAGGGCATGCTCCCGGGCGCCTGCCCCGATCACCAGTACGCGCACGACCAGAAAGACTAGTTCCCCGGCACCCGACTCGCCGCACCACCCTGCCCCCGAGCAGCGAAGTTGTGCCTAGGCGCTGATGGCCTCGTCGATGAAGCACCAGTGCCAGGTCTCGCCCGGTTCGACCGACTGGATGACCGGGTGCTGCGTCTCGCCGTAGTGCGCGGACGCGTGCTTGGCGGGGCTCGAGTCGCAGCAGCCGACGTGGCCGCACGACAGGCACATCCGCAGGTGCACCCAGTCACGACGGCCGGCCGCGACGCAGTCTTCGCATTCCAGGGTGGCCGGGGGCTGCCGGTCGGCGGCCGACTGCAGGTGTGCGCATGTCATCGGTCCAGCATGCCACCGGGTGCTGTCCTCGGCGCGCGATCTGCGCCATGCTGCCAACCCATGGCGGACGGGACACTGGTCGATGACGCGCGGCCGAAGACCGAACAGCGCCCCGAGACCGAGGTTCCCGAACGCCTCACGGCCCTGCTGGTCGCGTTCGGCGCGTTCACGTGGCAGGCCGTGCTCGTGCTGCGCGGCTACTTCTGGCAGGACGACTTCGTCCTCATCGACCGCGCCGCGAACCAGCCGCTGACCGGCGCCTACCTGTTCGCGAACCACAACGGCAACATCACGCCGGGCGGCAACCTGCTCGTTTGGCTGGTCACCAAGCTCGCGCCCGTGAACTACCCGGTCGCGGTCGCGCCGATCCTGGTCCTGCACCTGCTCGCGTTGTTCCTGGCGTGGCGGCTGCTGACCGCGATCTTCGGCACGCGCTGGGCCGTGCTCGTCCCGTTCACGGCGTTCGCGCTGGCCCCGGCGCTGCTCACGTCGATGCTCTGGTGGGCCCAAGCGCTGGAGACCGTGCCGCTGGTCGTCGCCCTGCTCGGCGCGTTGCTCGCGCAGACCCGGTTCCTCGCCAGGGGGCGCAAGTGGCACGCGGTGGCCGCGATCGCGTGGACGATCGGGGGATTGTTCTTCTGGGACAAGGCTTTGCTGATCCCGCTGGCCGTGGTCGGCCTGACCCTGCTGCTCAGCGAGGCCAAGCGGCTGCGGGCGCTCTGGCCGCTCTGGGCGGTCTACGCCATCCTCGACCTCGCGTACTTGATCGCCTACCTCAGCCACACCGACGGCCCTGGCGGCATCGGTTCGCTGGACGGGGTTTTCCTCCTCATCGGGAAGCTGATCGGCAACACGTTCCTGCCGTGGTCGTTCGGCGGGCCGTGGACGGCGGCCGAGCCGTACACGACGGTCTGGGCGTTCAGCGCGACGTGGGTGCCGCTCGCCGTCGGGCTGCTGACCGTGCTGGTCATCGCGGGCAGCATCGTGCTGCGGCGCTCCCGCGCGGTGCTGGCCTGGCTGGTGCTGGCCGGGTACCTGCTGGCGATCGTCGCGCTGCTCGCGGTGGCCCGGCTGCCGCAGTTCGGCCCGGACGCGGGCAACGACCCCAGGTACGTCGCCGACGCGGTGCCGATGGCGGTGCTGTGCGCGTCGTTCGCGTTCCTGCGCCCGGCGGACCAGGTCGAACCCGTCGAGCCCAGGACGTTGCGGTGGCTGCGTCCCACGCTCGCCGTCGTCACGGCCGCGTTCGTGCTGGGCACGGTGGTCACGGCGATGACCGCGTGGCCGCAGTACTCGCACGCCCACGCCAAAGACTACGTGCGCACGGCGCAGGAGGCCCTGGGCCGCCAGCCGGAGACGACGCTCTACGACACGGGCGTGCCGCAGGACGTCATGGTGTCGTGGTTCGGCCCCATCGCCCGGACCTCGACCGTGCTGGGCCACCTGCCCGGCGTCCCCGCGTTCGACGCACCCGGCGGTGACCTGCGGATGATCGACGGGCTCGGCATCCCCCGGCCGATCGAGCTGGTCGGTGCGGTGCCCGCCCCGGCGGGTCCGGTGCGCGACTGCGGGTACGCGGTCGGCAACGAGCCCACCGAAGTGCCCTTGACGTCCACAAAGGACGGTCAACGACTGGTGCTGCGCCTGGGCTACTACTCCGCGCAGCAGGCACCGGGCAGCGTGCAGGCCGGCGTCACCAGCCAGGACGTGACGTTCCAGGCCGGGCTGCACGTGCTCTACGTGGTCGTGGACGGCCCGGTGGCCAAGGTCCGGTTGTGGCACAACAACACCGGCGCCACGGTGTGCGTGAGCGACGCGGTCGTCGGCCGGCCCCTGCCCAGCCTTTAGGTCAGCTCGTGGCGGACGATGGTCTCGTCACGGCCGGGGCCGACGCCGATCGCCGACACCCGCGCGAGCGACAACTCCTCGAGCCGCTCGACGTAGGCACGCGCGTTGGCGGGCAGCTCCTCGAACGTGCGGCAGTGCGAGATGTCCTCGAACCAGCCCGGCATCTCCTCGTACACCGGCACGGCGTGGTGCACGTCGGTCTGCGTCATCGGCATCTCGTCGGTGCGCTTGCCGTCGACCTCGTACGCCACGCAGATCGGCACGGTGTCCAAACCGGACAGGACGTCGAGCTTGGTCAGGAAGTAGTCGGTGATCCCGTTGACCCGCGAGGCATAGCGCGCGATCACGGAGTCGAACCAGCCGGTGCGCCGGGACCGCCCGGTGGTCACGCCGAACTCGCCGCCGGTCTTGCGCAGCCGCTCGCCCATCTCGTCGTTCAGCTCGGTCGGGAACGGACCCGAACCCACGCGCGTGGTGTACGCCTTGAGGATCCCGATCACGGTGCTGATCCGCGTGGGGCCGATGCCGGAACCGGCGCTCGCGCCGCCCGACGTCGGGTTCGACGAGGTGACGAACGGGTAGGTGCCGTGGTCGACGTCGAGCAGGGTGCCCTGCGAGCCTTCCAGCAACACGGTTTCGCCGCGGTCCAGCGCCTTGTTCAGCTCCAGGCGCGTGTCGGCGATGCGGTGCGCGAACTTCTCGCCCGCCGTCAGCACGGTCTCGGCGACCTCGTCCGGGTCGAGACCCTTGCGGTTGTAGACCTTGACGAGGATCTGGTTCTTCACGTCCAGCGCGGCTTCGACCTTCTGGCGCAGGATCTTCTCGTCGAGCAGGTCCTGCACGCGGACGCCGACGCGGGCCACCTTGTCCTGGTAGGCGGGCCCGATGCCGCGGCCGGTCGTGCCGATCTTGGCCTTCCCGAGGTAGCGCTCGGTGACTTTGTCGATGGCCACGTGGTACGGCATGATCAAGTGCGCGTCGGCCGAGATGTGCAGCCTGGAGGTGTCCACGCCGCGGGCCTCGAGCCCGGCGAGCTCGTCGAGCAGCACGCCGGGGTCGACGACGACCCCGTTGCCGATCACGTTGGTGACGCCGGGCGTGAGGATGCCCGACGGGATCAGGTGCAACGCGAAATCCTGGCCGTCGGGGAGCACCACCGTGTGACCGGCGTTGTTGCCGCCTTGGTAGCGGACGACCCATTGAGCACGCTCACCGAGCAGGTCGGTGGCCTTCCCCTTGCCTTCGTCACCCCACTGGGCCCCGATGAGCACGATGGCAGGCATGTGAAACTCCCCGTTGTCGCGGCGCGAATGCCGGTGGCGACACTAGCCCAGGAGGTTGTGGTGAACGCACTCGTGCTGGCCTGCGGAAACCCAGGCGATACAGCGACGGCTCCCGCGCTCACCCAACGTGACGGCGTCGAGCTCGTTCGGGTGACGTCCCGGCCGGGCAAGGCCGACCTGGATCCGGTGCTGAAGCGCCTCGACGGGGAGCGGCTCGTCGTGGTCGGCACCGACGCCGACCTGGCCGCGGTGGTGCTGCGGTTGCTGCGGGCCGAGCGCCTCGCCGACGTGCCGGTCGGGTTCGTGCCGGCGGGGACGTCCCGGGTCGCGCGGCTGTGGGGCCTGCCGGAGGACATGGGACGGGCCGTCGAACTCGCGCTGGGCGGCGACATCGACCCGCTGCCGCTGATCCGCGACGACGTGGGCGGGGTGCTCGTCGGCGCCGGCCTGATCCGCGGCGTGCGTGGCGTGGCTTACTGCGACGACGAAGTGGCGCTGCGCGGGCAGGCCGGGCGGATCGAGGTGACGCCGGACCCGACCGGCGGGGCCGGGCTGCTGGTCGAGGTCACCAAGACCGGGCTGCTGGGCAAGCGCACGACGTCGTTCCACGGGCGGGCGTTCCAGCTCGGCAGCGTGCCGACGACGGTGGTGCGTGACGGCGTCGCGCACGAGCGGGTGGTCTCGCGCTGGACGTGGTACCGGCACACGCAGGATCTGCGGGCCGTGCGCGGGTTGCTCTGATCGACTGCGGGTCGCGGTAAGCCGTCTGGATCAAGGCCGGTGGGCCGTACCGCCCAGGCCGATGGGTCTGACTTCGCTGCGTTATGCCGGTTACCGCCCGGTGTTCACTTTCCGTCTACAGAGTGTCACCCATCGGTGTTGCGCTTGTTCCTCCCCATGCGTCATGGTCGTTGCGATTTCACGTGACGCATGACACGGAGGCAAGATGTCAACCAGGTCGGGGAAAGCGTGGGCGTGCGGCGCCGCGTTAACACTTGTCACGGGCGCCACCATCGCGCTCACCTCGGGCGCGGCCGAGGCGACGCCGCCGGGGATCCCGGACGCGGGGACCGCGCAGAGCGAGCTCTCGATGCTGACCGTCGCCCCGGACGGGACGATGGACGGTTACTCGCGCGACGAGTTCCCGCACTGGCACACCGTCGAGGGCAGCTGCAACACCCGCGAGGAGGTGCTCAAGCGCGACGGTGACGGCGTCGAGGTCGGCTCGGACTGCTACGCGACCTCGGGCAGCTGGACCAGCCCGTACGACGGCGAGACCTGGACCTCGCCGTCCGATGTGGACATCGACCACATGGTGCCGCTGGCCGACGCGTGGCGCACCGGAGCGGCGGACTGGACCATCGATCAGCGCGAGGCCTTCGCCAACGACCTCGACGCGCCGCAGCTCTGGGCGGTCACCGACAACGTGAACCAGTCCAAGGGCGACAAGACCCCGGACGTGTGGAAGCCGCCGTCGCAGGACGACTGGTGCCAGTACGCCGAGGCCTACATCCAGGTGAAGACGAAGTACGACCTCACCGTGAACGAAGCGGAGAAAGCGGCCCTGGGCGACATGCTCGGCACCTGCTGACCTGCGGTTTCGCGCGAAGGGCGGTCCCGATCGGGGCCGCCCTTTCGCGTGTGTCGATTTCCCGGCGGGCCGATCGTCGTGATACTGCACGAGATCGACGAACTAGGAGTCCGCGATGCGTTATCTGTTCCTCATTTGCGCTGATGACAAGGCGGCGAGCCAGGTCGGCACGCCGTCGCACGAGCGCAGCCCGCAGGCCTGGCTGGACGAAGTGCAGCGCCGCGGCCTGCGCACGCTCGGCGGCCGCCTGCGTCCGGCCGCCGAGGCGAAGACGCAGCGCTTGCGCGACGGCCAGGTGCTGGTCTCCGACGGCCCGTTCGCCGAGACCGCCGAGCAGATCGGCGGCTTCGACGTCATGGAGTGCGCGGACCTGGACGAGGCCATCGAGGTGGCCGCGAAGCACCCGTTCGCCGCGATCGGCTCGATCGAGATCCGCCCGCTCTGGGACGAATGATGGATTACCTGCTGTTCATCTGCGGCGACGAGTCGACGTGGCCGGACATCAGCGCGGCGGAACTCGCCGGCGACCCGGCATCGCACGAGTGGGTGGCGCACGTCGAGCAGACCGGCGCGGTCAAGTTCGGCGCGAAGCTGCGCCCCACCCGCGACGCGAAGACCGTCCGCGTGCGTGACGGCCAGGTGCTGGTCTCCGACGGCCCGTTCGCCGAGACCGCGGAGCAGATCGGCGGCCTGGACCTGGTCGAGGCGCCGGACCTCGACCACGTGCTCGACTACGCCGCCCGCCACCCGGGCATCGACGACCTGACGATCGAGATCCGTCCACTGTGGCCGGACCGCCCGATCACACCGGACACACCGACCGGCCCCCAACCACAAGACTGACCGAAACCGTCACCCCTGTACAAGACCAAACCCCCGCCCATCCCGGGGGGCAGCCCAGGTCCAGTCTATCGCGTTGAGCAGGGGAAACGAGGGTTCGGCGGAATCTGTGGACAACTACCCGGGTGTGGAAAACTCGCACCCGCCAGGCTTCAGGAGACCGACATGCAGTACCTGCTCTTCATCTGTGGCAACGAAATCGGCCAGCCCGACGGCAGCAACGCCGACCTGGACAACGATCCGGAGCTGATCGCGTGGGACAAGGAGATCGCCGAGGTCGGCACGCGGCACCTCGGTGCCCGGTTGCGCCCGACCAGCGACGCCACCACCGTCCGCGTCCGGGACGGCGAAGTCCTCGTCAGCGACGGGCCGTTCGCCGAGACCGCCGAGCAGATCGGCGGCTTCGACCTCATCGAGTGCCCCGGCATCGACGACGCGCTCGCCATCGCGGCCAAGCACCCGGCGGCGCCGTTCGTGTCCATCGAGGTCCGTCCCCTCTGGCCGGCATGACCGACGCCGATCGCTCGGAAGACCAAGCGGACGCCGCACAGCAGGCGCTCGCGGCGGTCTACCGCACCGAGTGGGGCCGGATCGTCTCGACGCTGATCCGGGTCACCGGCGACTGGGACCTCGCCGAGGAGTGCGCGCAGGACGCCGTCGCCAAGGCCTTGGAACGGTGGCCGCTCGACGGCGTCCCGCGCAACCCCGCCGCCTGGCTGACCACGACCGCGCGCAACCGGGCCATGGACCGGTTGCGCCGCGGCGCCAACGAACAGGCCAAGCTGCGGGAGGTCGCCATGCTCGACGTGCCCGACCCGGAAACCGAGCACTTCGAGGTCCAGGACGACCGCCTGCGGCTGATCTTCACCTGCTGCCACCCGGCGCTGCCGTTCGAGGCGCGGGTCGCGCTCACGCTGCGCACGCTCGCGGGCCTGACCACCGGCGAGATCGCCCGGGCGTTCCTGACCAGCGAATCGACCATGGCCCAACGCCTCGTGCGAGCCAAGCGCAAGATCCGCAACGCGGGCATCCCCTACCGGGTGCCGCCCGCGCACCTGCTGCCGGAGCGCACGAGCGCGGTGTTCGCCGTGCTGTACCTGCTGTTCAACGAGGGTTACCGGGCCAGCGCCGGGGCCGACCTGATCCGCCGGTCGCTGTCGGCGGAGGCGATCCGGCTGGCCCGCGCGCTGGTCGAGCTGATGCCGGACGAGCCGGAGGCCGTGGGCCTGCTCGCGTTGATGCTGCTGCACGACGCCCGCCGCGAGTCCAGAGTGGACGATGCGGGCGAGCTGGTGACGCTCGACGAGCAGGACCGGTCGCGCTGGGACCAGGCGGAGATCGCGGAGGGCGTGGCGTTGCTGGAGGGCGCGCTGCGCCGGCGATCCCCTGGGGCGTACCAGGTCCAGGCCGCCATCGCGGCGTGCCACGCCACCGCGCGCACCGCCGAGGAGACCGACTGGCCGCAGATCGCCGGGCTCTACGGCACCCTGGTCCAGCTCGTCCCGTCGGCGGTGGTCCGGCTGAACCGGGCGGTGGCGGTCGCGATGGCCGACGGACCGGCCGCTGGACTGTCCCTTGTGGACGAGATCGGCGACGAGCTCGCCGAGTACGTGCTGCTGCCCGCCACCCGCGGCGAGTTGCTGCACCGGCTCGGGCGCGACGACGAGGCCGCGGTCGAGTTCCGCAAGGCACGCGAACTGGCGAGCACGGACGCCGAACGCAGGCACCTGGAACGCAAACTCGCGGCCCTTTCGGTGGAGTAAACCCCACCACGGTAGGCGTGCTGGCCCGCTCGGCGGCGCCGTTCATCGTCCCTAGCGTCTTCGCCATGCGAAAGACACTGATCACGGCGGTCGCCCTGGGGGCCGGGCTTGCCGTCGTCGGCGCGCCGGCCGCGACCGCCGCGCCCAGACCGGGCACCCTGGTCGCCGCCACGGCGCTCGACCGGCTGGACGCGGCCGGGGTGACCGCGGTGCTCGCCGACGGCGGCGCCGACACCAGCCAGGTCCGCACCGGTGTGCGGACGTACCGCCTCACCTACCGAACCGTTGGCGTGCAGGGGGAACCGACGACGGCGACCGGTCTGGTCATCGTGCCGCAGCGGCACAGCCGGGTGGTGCCGACCGTCGTGCACACGCACGGAACGTTGGCACGCAAGGATTACGCGCCGTCCACGGAGTTGGACAGCCTCGCGGGGATCGCGTCGCTCTACTACGCGGCGGCGGGCAACTTCGTGGTGGCACCGGACTACCTCGGACTCGGCCAGGGACCCGGGACGCACCCGTACGGGCACCTGCCGACCGAGGTGTCGGCGTCGCTGGACATGCTGCGAGCCGCCGGGGAGTTCGCACGCGACCAGCACCTCACGGTGGACCGGCGGGTGGCGGTGACCGGCTTCTCGCAGGGCGGCCGGGTCGCGATGGGGCTGGCCAAGCAGGTGCAGGCCGGGGCCGACCGGTTCTGGCGGCTGCGTGGCGTCGCGCCGGTCTCGGGCCCGTACGACCTGCGCGGCGCCGAGATCCCGGCGGCGTTCGACGGGCGGTTGGACGGCTACTCGGCCAACTACTACCTGTCGTACGTGGCGATCGCCTGGAACCGGATCACGCCGCTCTACGCCACCGCGTCCGAGGTGTTCAAGGCGCCGTACGACGCGTTCGTGCCGGGGCTGTTCGACGGCACGAAGGACGTCGAGGACATCGTGCCGCAGCTGCCGGCGACCCCGGAGGAGCTGTTCACCGAGGAGTGGATCGACCGGTTGCGGCACCCGAGCGGTGCGCTGCGCGGGTTGATCGACGGCGGCGACACGACGTGCGACTGGCACCCGCACGTGCCGGTGCTGATGATGGCCGCGAGCGGCGACCGCGACGTCACGATCGCCAACTCACGGCACTGTGTCAACCAGCTCAGAGCGGCCGGCCTCGGGGTGCACCTCACCGATTTCGGTGCCCAGGTTGATCACTTCGGCTCGGCGAAGGCCGCCCTGCCGCGCACCCTGGCCTGGTTGCGGACGATCTAGGCCAGCGCCTTGGCCGCCTCGGGGTCGGAGTCGACCAGGAACTGCGAGCAACGCTCGTACTCCTCGGTCTCCCCGATCGCCTTGGCGGCCTTGGCGAGTGCGCCCAACGCACGCAGGAAACCCTGGTTGGGGCGGTGGTCCCAGGGGATCGGGCCGTGCCCCTTCCAGCCGGAGCGGCGCAACTGGTCGAGGCCGCGGTGGTAGCCGGTCCGTGCGTAGGCGTAGGCCATGACCGGCTCGCCGCCCTCGAGCGCCTGCTCCGCGAGCGTCGCCCACGCCTCGCTGAAGTCGGGCCACTGCGTGGCCACCTCGGTCGGCGAGGTGCCGCTCTCCAGCGCCTTCTGCGGCTCGGGGCGGTCGGGCAACCGCGTCGGTTCCGGTCCCAGCAAGTTCGTCATATCGCCATCTTCCTGGATCAGTGGCCGTTAGCTTTCCGGGCATGAGCGAACGCAAGTGCGCCGCCTGCGGGTCTGCCGACCTCGAGTTCGGCTTCCTCCCGGAACTCCTCCACGGTGGTGGCGTCGGCATGACGACGTGGGTTTCCGGCCCCCCGCAGCGCAGCGCGTGGACCGGCCTCAAGGTGACGCACAGGCCGAGGTACTACGTCGAGGCGCACGGCTGCCGTGCGTGCGGCTTCCTGAACCTGTACGTCGGCCTGCCGATCAACCCGCCAGCATCCGGCCAGCCGACTTGAGCTGCTCGCACGCCTGGGTGACGCGGGTGCCCATGGCCTGCTCGGCGACCTTGAGGTAGCTGCGCGGGTCGTAGACCTTCTTGTTGCCGACCTCGCCGTCGATCTTGAGCACGCCGTCGTAGTTGGCGAACATGTGGCCCGCGATCGGTCGGGTGAAGGCGTACTGCGTGTCCGTGTCGATGTTCATCTTGATCACGCCGTACGAGATCGCCTCGTGGATCTCCTCCAGCGCCGAGCCGGACCCGCCGTGGAAGACCAGGTCGAACGGCTTCGAGCCGGCCGGCTGGCCGAGCTTCTCGGCGGCGACCTCCTGGCCGCGCTTGAGCACCTCCGGGCGCAGCTTCACCGCACCGGGCTTGTAGACGCCGTGCACGTTGCCGAACGTCGCGGCCAGCAGGTAGCGGCCCTTCTCGCCGGCGCCGATCGCGTCGATCGTCTTCAGGTAGTCGCCCTCGGCGGTGTAGAGCTTCTCGTTGATCTCGTTGGCGACCCCGTCCTCCTCGCCGCCGACGACGCCGATCTCCACCTCGAGCACGATCTTCGCCTTGGCCGCGGCGGCGAGCAGTTCGCTGGCGAGCTGCAGGTTCTCGTCGAGGTCGATGGCCGAGCCGTCCCACATGTGCGACTGGAAGAGCGGGTTGCCGCCGGCGTCGACGCGCTCCTGGCTGATCGCGATCAGCGGGCGCACGTAGCCGTCGAGCTTGTCCTTGGGGCAGTGGTCGGTGTGCAGCGCGATGTTGACCGGGTACTTCGCGGCGACGACGTGCGCGTACTCGGCGAGCGCGACCGCGCCGGTGACCGTGTCCTTGACCTTGGTGCCGGACGCGAACTCGGCGCCCCCGGTGGACACCTGGACGATCCCGTCGCTCTCCGCCTCGGCGAAGCCGCGCAGCGCGGCGTTGAGCGTCTCGGAGGAGGTCACGTTGATGGCCGGGTAGGCGTACTCGTCCGCCTTGGCCTTGTCCAGCATCTCCGCGTAGACCTCGGGAGTGGCGATGGGCATCGGGGGTCCTTCCTCGCAGGGGTGCTCTCGGCGGAATCCTACGAGCGCTCGACGCGGTCGGCCGGAGGGGATTAAGTCACGTCTGAATCGTTCGCCATCTGGCGTACCACAGGATTACGTTCGGTGTCATGACGATCATCGCGAAGACCGAACTCGACGTGTTCCCGCTGAACCTCGGCGGCAACGTGTTCGGCTGGACCGCTGACGAAGCGACCTCGTTCACCGTGCTCGACGCGTACGCCGAGGCCGGCGGCAACTTCATCGACACGGCCGACTCCTACGGCCGGGGCGAGGACGGCAGCCGCGGCGGGCGCTCGGAGGAGATCATCGGCCGCTGGCTCGCGGCGCGGGGCAACCGCGACCGGATCGTGGTGGCCACCAAGGTCGCCCGCATGCCCGGCTTCGAAGGCCTGTCGGCGTCGAACATCGCGACCGCCGCGGAGAACTCGCTGCGCCGCCTCGGCGTCGACCACATCGATCTCTACTACGCCCACTTCGACGACCCGGACGTGCCGCTGGAGGAGACCCTCGGCGCGTTCAACGAACTGGTGACGGCGGGCAAGGTCCGCTACCTCGCGGCGTCGAACCTGTCGCCGCAACGGGTGGCGGAGTCGCTGGCCGTCTCGCGCCGGGAGGGTTTCGCGGAGTACGTGGCGCTGCAGCCGCACTACAACCTGGTCGAGCGCGAGTTCGAGTCGACCTACGTGCCGTTGCTGGAGCGCGAAGGCATGCAGGCGTTGCCGTACTTCGCACTGGCCAAGGGTTTCCTGACCGGCAAGTACCGCGACCGCAACGCACGGGTCGAGGGGCCGCGCGCCCAGGGATCGCTGGCCTACCTCGACGACCGCGGCGAGCGGGTGCTGGCGGCGCTGGACCGGGTCGCCGCGGCGCACGAGACGTCGGTGCCCGCGGTGGCGCTGGCGTGGCTGGCCGCCCAGCCCACCGTGGTGGCGCCGATCGCGTCGGCGCGGACGGTGGAGCAGCTCAACGGCCTGTTGCCGATGGCCGACCTGAAGCTGACCGCCGAGGAGCTGGACGACCTGACCACGGCGTCGAACTAGAGCATTCCGTTGCGCCGCAACACCGACACCGCGCGCACGGTGGCGTAGCCGCGCCAGTCGAGGGCCGCGGCCGGGGAGTAGCTGTCGAAGTCGACCAGCCAGCCGCCGTCCGGCTGCTGCTGGTCGGCGAGGCGCCGCAGTTCGGCGTCGATCACCGCGGGCTTGAACAACGCACGCGCCGGACGGTCCGGCGACGGCGCGAAGTCCAAGGCGCGCAACGTTTCCCCGTCCGCGCCACCCGCGACGGCGGCCAGGCCGTCGGCCGGGACGAACGCCGCGAGGTGGTCGAGCAGGGCGGCGGCGTCCGGGTGGAAGCCGTGCGCGGCGTCGACGAACTGCACGGCGAAGGACAGCACGATGGCGTGCGGTGCCTCGGTCAGCTCCTCGATGGCGCGCACGCAGTACCGGGTCGCGCCCGTCAGCCATGGGTGCGTGCGCACGGCCTCGTCGTGACGAGCGACCCGCAACGCCGCGGCGGCCGCGAAGGCGGTGCTCTGCAGCGCGGACCGGTTCGGGTCGGCCTGCACCCAGAACGGCGCGCAACCCGCCGGGTCCGCGATCGGCAACGCGAACGGCAGGCCGCCGTCCGGAAGGGACGCCGAGGCGAGCCAGTCGCAGAGCCGCGCCGCGTGCGGAGTCGTGACCGGGGCGAGCTCCTCGAACACCTCGAAGGCGTGCAAGGCCCCGCCGGGCTGGCTCTCCGGTGCGCGCAGGTCGGGTTCGAGGCCCCAGCCGTAGCCGCCGTCGGGGTTGCGGTAGCCGTCGACGGCGGCGAAGACGGCGGCTGCGTCGGCCCGGCCGAGCAGCAACTCGAACCGACGGCGGTCGAGCAGCCGGCCGTGCTGGGCGAGGAAGGACGCGGCGGCGTCGAGGTTCGGGGTCACGCCGACAGCCTGGCACCGGGCGCAGGCCCCGGCCTTGAACGAATCGGTCGTCGTTTGGTCAGACCTGGGGTCAGTCCTGGGGCGAGAGCAGGACGACCGGGATCACGCGGTCGGTCTTCTGCGCGTACTCGGCGTACAGCGGGAAGATGCCCACCATCTGCGGCCAGAGCTGCTCGCGCTCGGCCGGGGTCGCGACGCGGGCGCGGGCGGTGAACCGGCGCGTGCCGACCTGCACCCCGACGCTCGGGTCCGCCACGAGGTTCTTGAACCACGCCGGATCGTCGTCTTCACCGGCCTTGGAGGCCACGACCACGAAGTCATCGCCCGAGGTGCCGTAGATCAGGCAGTTGCGGCGCGGCCAGCCGGTCCTGCGCCCGGTCGTGGCCAGCACGAGCACGCGCAGGTCGCCGGACTCGTGGCCCTCGGTGCCACCGGATTCGATGTACTTGCGGGTTTGTTCGGCGACCCAGTCCCACTTCGAGTCGATGGCGCGGTCCAGGTCATCGGCGACGGCCATGGGTTGCGGTCCTTTCCGGTGTGGGGTGCGTCAGCCGAGCTTCTCGGCCAGCGCGACGATGATGCCTTCCGGTCCGCGGACGTAGCAGAGCCGGTTAGGTGTCCGCATAGGACACAAGCGCGCCGATGAGTTCGGCGCCGCGGGCGCGCAGCCGGGCGAGGACCGCCTCGATGTCCTCGACGGCGAACATGATCCGGCGGATGCCGGGGGACGAAGAACGCGGTGGCGGCCGCGAGGTCGTCGACCACGATGCCCACGTTGTCCATGCGCTGGATCGTCACGATTTCCTCCCGTGTGGCGCGGCCCCTGTGGCCGTCCGACCGGGGGACGGAGCCGGCGCCGCGTTTTCGACACCCTCGCACCAAGCGCGGTCGATCAGATTCCTACTTAGCAGTAGCTTACTGACGGTAGGTTGGGTTACCGTGGCCGTATGGGAGCCACGAACCTGTTCGCCCGCAACCACGACGTCGACGGCAAGGTCGTCCTGATCACCGGGGCCGCGCGTGGTCTCGGGGCCGGGCTCGCCAAGCGCCTCGCCGTGCGGGGAGCGAAGCTCGCCCTGGTCGGGCTCGAACCCGACGAGCTGGCCAAGGTCGCCATCGAGTGCGGCCCGGACGCGATGCACGTCGAGGCCGACGTCTCGGACTGGGACGAGTTGAAGGCCGCGACCGACGCCGTGGTCGAGCGGTTCGGCGGGATCGACGTCGTGGTGGCCAACGCGGGCATCGCGGCCACCGGATTCGTGCGTTCGATCGACCCGCGCGCGTTCGAGCGGACCATCGAGGTCGACCTGCTCGGCGTCTGGCGCACGGTGCGCACCACCCTCCCGCACGTCATCGAGCGCAAGGGCTACGTGCTGGTGATCTCCTCGCTCGCCGCCGTCACGCACGCGCCCGGCATGGCTGCCTACGCCGCGTCCAAGGCGGGCGTCGAGGCGTTCAGCAACAGCCTGCGCGCGGAGGTGCGCCACCTGGGCGTCAAGGTCGGCGTCGCCCACCCGACGTGGATCGGCACCGACCTGGTCACCAGCGCCGACCAGCACCCGGTCTTCGGCCCGCTGCGCGCCGCGATGCCCGGCCCCATCGGCAAGACCTACCCACCCGAGGTGGCGATCGAGGCGCTGGAGAAGGGCGTGTTGCGCCGCGACCGCACCGTCCACGTGCCGGGCTGGGTCGGCGCCCTCAAGGTCTTCCGGACGTTGCTGCCGCCGGTCGTGGAGCTGGGCGGGGCCATCGCCGGGCGCGTGCGCAAGGCCGACTCGGCCGCGCTGGAGGACATCGCGAAGCGCGGCGCCGAATCCTCGCGGCCGGTCGGACCCGGTGGTGCCGCCTCGATGGAGCGGAGGCACTGATGTCTCGTCGCGCGCAGATCGTCATGACGCCCGGGGAAGCGCGGGCGTTCCTGGCGCAGAGCCGGACCGCGAACGTCGCGACCATCGGGCCGAACGGGCGCCCGCACCTGGTCGCGGTCTGGTTCGTCCCGCGTGGCGACGGCATCGCGACCTGGACCTACCGCTCGTCGCAGAAGGTCCGCAACCTCGAACGGCTCGCGCAGGCGACCGTGCTCGTCGAGTCCGGCGACACCTACGACCAGCTGCGTGGGGTCAGCATGGAGTGCGACGTAGCCATCATCGAAGACGTCGACGAGATCACCGCGATCGGCGTCGAGCTGTTGACCAAGCACGCGGGAGCGGCCGATCCCGGGTTCGTCAAGGCCCAGGCCGCCAAGCGGGTCGGCCTCGTGTTCACGCCGACCAGGGTGGTCAGCTGGGACCACCGCAAGCTCGGCGGCACCTACTGAGCGAACGCCCCGAGCAGGGGCTTCCATTCGCGCACGTGCCGCTTGGCCGCCACGCGCTCGACCGTGTACGGGTCCCGGGCGATCAGCTCGTCCAGCTCGGCGCGGTCGTCGACCTTGAAGATCGTGAAACCGCCGAGGTCGTCGGCCCACGGACCGGCGGCGATCACGGTGCCCTTCTCGATGAGCTCGTTGAGGTAGTCGCGGTGCCGCGGCCGCACGGCCATCAGCAGGTCGCGGTCCTCGGTGTAGGTGACGTCCACGGTGAACCAGCCCATGGGCGCGATGCTACCGACGCTCGTCGAAGTCGTGACCTGTTGCCGACCGTGTCCCACGGCCAAGAGCCATATGCCTCTTTCACCGCCCGGTAGGGTTTTTCCTGTGGCAGGGGAACGCAATGACGGCAGACCGCCCGCGTCCGGCGAGGCGACGGCGGAACGCAGCGTCGAGCAGACGCTGACGCGGCTGCGCGCCATCGATACGCCGGTGGCTCCCGGGCAACCCGCGCAGGAGACACCACTCACCCTCGAAGACCTCTACCGCACCCACCGGATGCGGTTGGTGCGGTTGGCGTTGCTGCTGGTCGACGAGCCGGCGACGGCCGAGGACGTGGTGCAGGAGGCGTTCACCGGCCTGCACCGGAACTGGGGCAACCTGCGCGACGCGGCCGCCGCCGTCGGTTACCTGCGCACCGCGGTCGTCAACGGTTCGCGCAGCGTGCTGCGCCGGCGCAAGACCGCACGCGAGTACAACCCGCCGCACGCGGTCAACGCCCGGTCGGCGGAGAGCCTGGCGATGCTCACCGCGGAACACCAGTCCGTGGTGCGGGCGTTGTCGCAGCTCCCGCCGCGCCAGCGCGAGGTGCTGGTGCTGCGCTACTACGGCAACCTCACCGAGGCGGAGATCGCCGAAGCGGCCGGGATTTCCAAGGGCACCGTGAAGTCCACGGCGAGCCGAGCGCTCGAGGCGTTGCAGCGGGTGATGAACACGCCTGGCTGATCGCCTCACGTGGTTCAGACCAATACTATGAAATGGTCTGGACGAATCGAGGTGTGCGCGCATGGCGGAGCTGCTGATCGCAGGCGGCCGGGTGGTGACCGGTTCCGAGGTGCTCGACCCGGGCTGGATCCGGGTCGTCGACGGGACGATCGCCGAGGTCGGCGCGGGTGCGGCACCCGCCGGTGAACACGAGGTGGTGGACGCCAAGGGCCGCTGGGTCGTGCCCGGGTTCGTCGACATCCACTGCCACGGCGGTGGCGGCGCGGCGTTCACCGCGGCCGACCGCGAGTCGGTCGAGCGGGGCGTTGCCGCCCACCGCGCCCACGGCACCACCACGTTGCTGGCGAGCCTCGTCTCCCGGCCGATTCCCGAACTGGCCGGTCAGGTGCGTGCGCTCACCGAGTTCGTCAGCGCGGGCCTGATCGACGGCATCCACCTCGAAGGCCCGTTCCTGTCCGCCGCCCGCTGCGGCGCGCACGACCCGGCGGTCCTGCAGGACCCCGACCTGGACTCGGTGCGCACCCTGCTCGACGCGGGCGCGGTCCGCATGGTCACCATCGCGCCGGAACGCGACCACGCGATCGACGCCGTCCGGCTGCTCGTCGACCGGGGCGTGATCGCCGCCGTCGGCCACACCGACGCGACGTTCGACCAGGTCATGCCCGCCGTCGAGGCCGGGGCGACGGTCGCGACGCACCTGTTCAACGGCATGCGCCCGCTGCACCACCGCGAACCCGGCCCGATCGGCGCGCTGCTCGACGACGAGCGGATCACCGTCGAGCTGATCTGCGACCTGGTCCACCTGCACCCGGCCGTCGTGCGGATGGCCACGCGGCACGCGGGCACCGGCCGGACCGTGCTCATCACCGACGCGATCGCGGCCGCCGCCGCGGGCGACGGGACCTACCACATCGGCAACCTCGAAGTGCACGTCAAGAACGGTGTGCCGACGCTGGCCGGGGCGAGCGGGTCGCTGGCCGGCAGCACGCTGACCATGGACGTGGCGTTCCGCAACCTCGTGCGCGCGTGCGGGGTGGACATCGTGACCGCCGCGCACGCGGCCGCCACGCGCCCGGCCGCGGTGCTCGGCCTCGCCGACAAGACCGGTGCGATCGCGCCGGGCCTGGCCGCGGACCTGGTTCTGCTCGACGAGGACCTGCGCCTTGAGGCCGTGCTGCGCCGGGGCGAGTGGGTCAAGGACGCGTTGCCGGGCTAACGTCGAGCCCGTGAGCTCGGCGGACGATCCGGAGAAGCTGCTGGCCGAGGCGTTGCGCGCCCAGGCGGCGAGCACGCCGCTGCCCGACAAGCCGCTGCCCGGCAAACCGCTGCCGGTCAAGGAGCCCGAGACCGAGACCGTCAAGAATGCCGAGGACCCAGTCGTCGAGGACTCCGCCGTCGAGGACCCCCTCGACGAACACCCCATCGACGAACACCGGGTGCAGGTCAGCGGGTACGGGTTGCTGTCGGGCAGCCAGCACCTCGGCTACACCCGGCCCGACGACACCGAACAGGTCGATCCGGCGCGGGGGCGGGCCGGGCAGACGGCCACGCTGCGGTCGCACCGGCAGGTCGACGTGGGTGTGATCCTCTTGCTCGCCCTGGTGCTCGGACTGGCCGCCGGAGCCGTGGTCGGCTTGGTGACCTTGCTCTGACCACCTGTACCTTGAGGGCGTGACGCTCGCGATTGCCGCCGCCCAGACGGTCTACTCCATGTCGATCCTGCCGCAGTGGCTGGACCCGGAGGTCATCGTCCGGTGGCTCGGCGCCGCGGTCGTGCCCGGCGTGTGCTTCATCATCTTCGCCGAGTGCGGCCTGCTGGTCGGCTTCTTCCTGCCGGGTGACTCCCTGCTGTTCACCGCCGGCTTGTTCGCCGCCCACGGCGCGATCGCCACGCCGATCTGGCTGATCTGCGTGCTGACGTCCATCTGTGCGTTCCTGGGCAACGTGTCCGGGTACTACATCGGGTACAAGTCCGGGCCGGTGCTGTTCGACAAACCGGATTCCAAGCTGTTCAAGCGCGAGTACGTCGAGAAGACCCACGAGTTCTTCGAGCGCTACGGCGCCCGCGCGATCATCATGGCCCGCTTCGTGCCGATCGTGCGCACCTTCATCACCGCGTTCGCCGGCGTCGGCCGGATGGACAAGCGGAAGTTCTTCACCTACTCGGCGATCGGCGCCGTGTTGTGGGCGGCGGGCGTGACGATCCTGGGCGCGCTGCTCGGCCAGATCGCGTTCGTGCGCGAGCACATCGACCTGATCGCGATCCTGATCGTGCTGATCTCGGTGATCCCGATCGGGATCGAGTACCTGCGCAGCCGCAAGGCCAAGCAGCGCGAGGCAACCCGCGGCTGAGTTCAGACGCTGAACATCGAGCCCGGGTTGAACAGGTTGCCCGGGTCGAGGGCCTTCTTGATCTCGCGGTGCACGCGCATGCCCACCTCGCCCAGTTCGCGGGCCAGCCACTCCTGCTTGATCTTGCCGACGCCGTGTTCGCCGGTGATCGTGCCGCCCAGGGACAGCCCGAGCGCCAGGATGGCGGCGAAAGCCTTGTGCGCCAACGCCACCTGCTCCGCCGACGACGCGTCGTAGACGATCGTCGGGTGCATGTTGCCGTCGCCCGCGTGGCCGACGACGGCGACCGTGAGGCCGACCTCGGCGGCGATCCGCTCGCAGCCGCCGATGAGGTCCACGATCTTCGTGCGTGGCACACACACGTCGTCGGTCATCCAGTCGCCGTGCTCCTCCAACGCCATCAGCACCGCGCGGCGCGCCTTCAACAACATGCCGCCCTCGGCCGCGTCGAACGTCGTGTGCACGAGGTCCGCACCCGCGTCGGTGCAGATCTGTTCCAGGGCGGCGAGTTCGCGCCGGGCCACCTCGCCGCCGGAGTCGGACTGGCACAGCAGCAACGCCCCGGCGCCCTTGCCGGCGCCGAGTTCGGTCTTCAGGTAGGTCTCGACGACGGCGATCGACGTCGCGTCCATGATCTCCATCAGCGACGGCACCAGGCCCTCGCGCACGACCCGCGTCACCGCCACGCCTGCGGCCGAGGCGGCGGGGAACGCGGCGACCATCGTGCCCGGCGCCTGCGGGATCGGCTTCAGCGCGAGCGTCGCCGACGTGATCACGCCCAGCGTGCCCTCGCTGCCGACGAACAGCTTGGTGAGGTCGTACCCGGCCACGCCCTTGACCGTGCGGCGGCCGGTGCGCAGCAGCGAGCCGTCGGCCAGGACCACTTCGAGGCCCAGCACGGAATCGCTGGTCACGCCGTACTTCACGCAGCACAGCCCACCCGCGTTGGTGGCCAGGTTGCCGCCGATCGTGCACCAGTCGTAGCTGGCCGGGTCGGGCGGGTAGAACAGCCCGTTCTTCTCCACGGCGTTGCGCAGGTCGAGGTTGACCACGCCCGGCTGCACCACCGCGAGCCGGTTGTCCTGGTCGATCTCGACGATCTCGTTCAGCTTCGTGGTCACCAGCACCACGCAGTCGTCGATCGCGTTCGCCGCACCGGAAAGGCCGCTGCCCGCACCCCGCGGCACGATCGGCACGCCCGCGTCGGCACACGCGCGCACGACCTCCTGCACCTGCTCCACCGAAGCGGGCAGCACCACGGCGAGCGGCGAACCGTGCGGCGCGAGCGGCATCATGTCCCGCTGGTAGGCGGACGTGACGTCCGGATCGGTGAGGACGGCGGCAGGCCCGAGCGCCGCGACGAGGCGGTCGATCACGGCTGGAGTCTCACTCATCCAGACCACCGTAGACCGTGTTGGTGGCCATGCTCCGCGCTCCGGGCGATGACGGTGTAGCACGGCACACACGAATCCAACTTGCAATCTTGGACCCAGAAGAACATGCTTGGTATAGGCAACTAGTTGTACCTGCCAAATAAGACATTCAACGCGTGCATCAGGGTGGCGAACCATGGTGGAACCAGCCGCGCCCGCCGCCGCGCCGGCGGCCGACCGGGGTGACTTCGAGGTGGCCGACCAGCTCGGCCGCGAGCTCGTGCGCTTCGTCCGGCTGATCAACTACTTCAAGACCCACGTGAACAAGCCCACCACCAAGGGCGTCGAAGGTTCGGCGTACCCCTTGCTGGGCAGTCTGGTCTTCGACGGGCCGCGGCGGATGACCGCGCTCGCCGAGGCCGTCCACTCCGACCCGTCGACGGTGTCCCGCCAGATCAGCTCGCTGGTCTCGAGCGGGCTCGTCGAACGCCAGGCGGACCCCGTGGACGGCCGGGCGTGCCTGCTCGCCGCGACCGCACAGGGTCATGAGCTGTTCGACGAACTGCGCCGCAGGCGCACCGAGCACCTCGCCGCGTTGCTGTCGGAGTGGGACCGCGACGACCAGCTCCGCCTCGTGGAGTTGTTCGGCCGCCTCAACACCGACATCGAGAGCTACCAGCCCGAGCCGAGCACAACCGAGGGGGATGTTCGATGAGTCAATCGGACACTGCAGCAGCACCACCGCAGACCGGCGAAGAGGGTCATTACACCCTCACCCACAAGCAGATCCTGGTGATCCTCTCCGGGCTGCTGATGGGCATGTTCCTCGCCGCGCTCGACCAGACCATCGTCGGTACGGCGATCCGCACGATCGCCGACGACCTCAAGGGTTACGACGAGCAGGCCTGGGCGACCACGGCCTACCTGATCACCGCGACGATCTCCACGCCGCTCTACGGCAAGCTCTCCGACATCTACGGACGCAAGCCGTTCTTCATCACGGCGATCTCGATCTTCCTGATCGGCTCGCTGGCCTGCACGTTCTCCCAGTCGATGTTGCAGCTGGCGATCTTCCGCGCCCTGCAGGGCCTCGGCGCCGGTGGCCTGATGTCGCTGGCCCTGACCATCGTCGGCGACATCGTGCCGCCGCGTGAGCGGGCCAAGTACCAGGGTTACTTCCTCGCGGTGTGGGGCACGTCGAGCGTGCTCGGCCCGGTGCTCGGCGGCTTCTTCGCCGGGCAGACCGACCTGCTGGGCATCGACGGCTGGCGCTGGGTGTTCCTGGTGAACGTCCCGATCGGCGCCGTCGCGCTGTTCGTGGTGACCAAGGTGCTCAACGTCCCGCACGAGCGCCACGACCACCGCATCGACTACTGGGGCGCGATCACCCTGGCCATCGGCCTGGTGCCGTTGCTGCTGGTCGCCGAGCAGGGTCGCGACTGGGGCTGGGCCTCGAACCGGTCCCTGCTCTGCTACGGCATCGGCGCCGTCGGGTTGATCCTGTTCATCCTCGCCGAGGTGCGGATGAAGGACGAGGCGCTGATCCCGTTGCGCCTGTTCAAGAACTCGACGTTCAGCATCGCCATCGTGGTCGGCACGATCATCGGTGTCGGCATGTTCGGCGGCATCGTCATGGTCCCGCAGTACCTGCAGGTGGTGCACGGCGTCACGCCGACCGAGTCCGGTCTGATGATGTTGCCGATGATGCTCGGCATCATGGCCGGGTCGATCAGCTCCGGTCAGATCACGTCGAAGACGGGGCGCTACAAGATCTTCCCGGTGATCGGCACGTTCGTGATCGTCGGCGGGTTGCTGCTGTTCAGCACCGTCACCGCGGACACGCCGCTGTGGCAGCCGCTGGTCTTCATGGGGATCTTCGGCTACGGCCTGGGCAACTGCATGCAGACCCTGGTGATCGCCGCGCAGAACGCGGTGCCATTCCGGGACATGGGCGTGGCGACGGCGTCGTCGACGTTCTTCCGCCAGATCGGCGGCACGCTGGGTGTCGCGGTGTTCCTGTCGGTGCTGTTCAGCAGCATCCCGGGCAAGCTGCAGGACTCCTACGCCGAGGCGGCGAAGGACCCGGCCTACGTGCAGACGGTCAGCAACCCGGCCGTGCAGCAGGACCCGGCCAACGCCGACTACTTCAAGCTGCTCAAGGGTGGCGGCGGCGACCTGTCGGACACGTCGTTCCTGTCGCACACCAACGCGACCCTGGCGCACCCGTTCAAGGACGGCTTCACCGATGCGATCGACGTCGTCTTCATCATCGGTGCCGCCGTGGTCGCCCTGGCCTTCCTGTTCAGCATCTTCATGAAGGAGATCCCGCTGCGCACCGGCAAGCCCGGCGCGGCGGCGGCCGAGGGCGCCGCCCCGCCACCGGCCCCGGAACCCGAGCCGGTCACGCCCGAGGACGAGCTGAGCCGGTTCGCCGACTTCGACCTGCTCGACACGCAGAAGTTCGACGAACCGGTGCCGGTCCTGGCCGGCAAGCACGCCCAGGAAGGTGACGGCGCCGACCGCAACGGGCACGGGGCGGCCGTTCCCGAGCTGGTCCCGATGTCGGCGGGCACGCAGCTGACCGGCACCTCGCGGGAGCTCTCCGGCACGGTGCGCCACCGCGACGGTTCCGGCGTCGAGCACGCGGTGCTCACGCTGATCGACCGGACCGGCCACCAGGTGGCGCGGGCCGCCGCCGGTCGCGACGGCAGCTACCGGATGACCGCGCCCGCCGATGGCAGCTACGTGCTGATCGTGTCGGCGGTCGGGCACCGGCCGCAGGCGTCCAGCCTGGTGCTGGGCGGCGGGGCGGTCAGCGCGGACGTGACCCTGGTCGGGTCCGGTGAGGTCGCCGGGACCGTGCGGGATCGCGCGGGCACCCCGGTCGCGCGAGCGACGATCACCCTGGCGGACACCTCCGGTGAGGTCGTCGGGTCGGGCACCAGCGCCAGCGACGGCAGCTTCCGGCTGACCGGGGTCGGCGCGGGGCCGCACACGCTGGTGGTGGACGCGCCGCACACCAAGCCGTATGCCGCGCAGCTGACGGTGCCGGAGTCGGGCGTGGTCCGCCACGACGTCGAGGTGCTGCCGGGCGCGCAGGTGTCCGGGGTCGCGCGCAACGAAGCGGGCAATCCGGTCGCGGATGCGCGGATCACCGTGCTGGACGCCAACGGGAACGTCGTCACGGTGACCGCCACCGACGAGACCGGACGGTATGTCGTACCGGACCTCGCTGACGGTGAGTACACGGTGATCGCGAGCGGATACGCCCCGACGGCCCAGCGGTTGCAACTCACTGGGGGACACCAGGTTTCACATGATGTGGTGCTTGGGTACCAACCCTGGAAGTAGGTAATTCTGCCCGCCCACAACCACTTGCCCGGTGGTTGTGGGCGGGTAGCCTGCTACCAATGGGTAGCCCGGTTCGTGTCCCTGCCATGCCGAGCGCCGCGAGCGAGCGGCTGGCCAAAGAATTCCGCACATACATCCGTCCGGTAGCGGACGGGTGGCAGGCGTGCGGCCAGGAATTGCGCGTCGTGCGGCAGATGACCGACGCGTTCGCCATGCGCGGGCTCCCGCGCGGGGCGAAGGTGTGGAACGCCCGCTACGGGAGCATCCGCGGGCAGTGGGTCGCGGCTCGCAACGCCAACGCCGGCAACGGCGTGCTGCTGCAGCTGCACGGCGGCGGCTTCGTCATCGGCTCGCACCGGTCGCACCGCAACTGGGCGTACCTGCTGTCGTGGCAGACCGGCAGGCCCGTGTTCCTGCCGCACTACCGCCGGGCGCCCGAGCACCCCTTCCCCGCGGCGGCGGACGATTGCCTTGCCGCGTACCGGTTGTTGATCGACCGCGGCCTCGCACCGGCCCGGATCGGCCTGGTCGGCGACGCGGCCGGGGCCCACCTGGCGGTGTCCGTGCTGGCGGATCTGGCGGCCGTGCGGTTGCCGATGCCCGGGCGGGTGTTGCTGTACAGCCCGTGGCTCGACCTGGAGTGCACGGAGGTCGACGCGCGCGACGCGCAGTGCCCGGACCCGGTCCTGTCACCCTCATCGCTGCGCCAGTGCAGACGGGCGTACCTGGGTTTGGCCGACGCCAACCACCCCCGATTACGGGTGCTGGACGCGGACATGTCCTCGTGGCCGCCGGTGCTGATCCAGGTGGGTGGGACCGAGTTGTTGCTGGGTGACGCGCAGCGGTTGGCGGCGTCGTTGGTGTTGGCCGGAGTGCCGTGTGATTTGCAGGTGTGGCCTGGTCAGGTCCACGGGTTCGCCGCGTTCGTCGGCTTGATCCCGGAGGCGACCGAGGCCCTGCGGTCTGCTGGAGCCTGGTTCCGGGCCGGCTAGGCCCAGAGTTGCCGGACCGAACCCACGAGCTGGGCGGCCTGCGCGCGCCCGGCCTTGGCGGCACCCGGCCGGGTCGACGGGTCGAGGGCGTTCACGCCGATCGCTTCCTGCGACGCCTCGTCCGGGGTGATCAGCAGGCCGTTGGGCACCGTGACGCCGGGCTCGACGATGGGCGCGATGACCAGCACGGTGTCGTAGCCGTCGGCCAGGTCGAGGTTGGTGAACGAGCGGACCCCACCGTCGACGTAGCGCCGGTCGCCGATGGTCACCGGCGGCCAGATGCCGGGTACCGCGCAGCTCGCCGCGACCGCGTCCACCAGGCCGACTCCACTGGCCTTGTCGAAGATCCGTTCCGCGCCCGACTCGGCATCCACGGCGACGATGCGCAAGGGCGCCTCCGGCCAGTCGTGCGACGGCAGGCGCCACTCGATCACGGCGCGCCTGCGCTGCTCGGGCACCGTCTTCGCGGCCAGCGCGAAGGCGCCGACGCGGGCGCGGTGCGCCGCCGAGTACGGCTCGACGTCGTCACCCAGGTCGGTCATCATCGCGATGAGCTCGGTGGTGTCGACCTCGACGCTGATCTCGCCGTGGTGCTCGTCGAGCTGGCGGGCGTACAGGTCCTCGACCGGCGTGCCGCTGGTGAGCTGCGCGCCGACCGTCGACCCGGCCGACGTGCCGATCAGCACATCGGCGTCGCGCACGTCGACACCTTCGGCGTACAGCCCCGCGACCACGCCGGTGGTCCACGCGATGCCGGCGACCCCGCCACCACCGAGCACAAGAGCACGGGTCACGCGGTCCCCCTCGCAGGTCCGGCCGAACGGCTCGCTGACGTTCACCACGTAGGCTACCTACGTGACGACCCTGCAATCTGAATCGAGCACCCTCGCCTTGGGTGGGCTCGAGCAGGCGGGGCCGCTCATGGTCTGGGTGATCGTGCTCGGCATGGTCTTCCTGGAGTGCTCGTTCATCGTCGGGCTGTTCCTGCCGGGCGATTCCCTGTTGTTCACCGCGGGTGTCGTGCTCGCCGCGGGCGACCACGTCGGGCACACGATCACGTTGTCCGTCGCCGCGACCCTCGTCGCCATCGTGGGCAACATGGTCGGCTACTACATCGGGCGCAAGACCGGGCACGCCCTCATCGCGCGGCGGGGCGGACGTGTGCTCACCGTCGACCACCTGCGCCGGGCCCAGGACTTCCTCGACCGGCGTGGGTTCTGGGCGGTCGTGCTGGCCCGGTGGATCCCGTGGATCCGGACGCTGGCACCGATGATCGCCGGCGCGGCCAAGATGGACTCGCGCCGCTACCTCGTCGCCACCTCCGTCGGCGCGGTGATGTGGGTGCCGACGCTGGTGCTGCTCGGCTACTTCGGCGCCGGGCTGGTCAACGGCATGCCGTGGCTGAAGACCGCGGCCCTGGTCGGGTCGATCGCGTTCTTCGTGGCGGGCACCGTTTACGGCGTGTGGCGCTACCGCCAGGAGATGCGCAAGCCCGAGGAACGCCTCGAGCCCGCGGGCGACTAACCAGCACCGCCGCGCCGCGCGCCGCGGCCTTTCCCGGCCGAGCGGCGGATCTCCTCCGACGCCTCGCGGTAGGCGGGCGCCGCGTGGGCGAAGTAGTCGAACAACACCTCTTGCTGCTCGGGCGTGTACCGGGCGATGACCTCGGCGATGTGACGCCGGGCCGGGCCGACGATCGCCTCGACGCCGCTCACGGCGTCCGGAACCGGTTCGACGACCACCTTGCGGCGGTCGGCCGGGTCGGCGCCGCGGCGGACGTAGCCCGCGCGTTCCAGCCGGTCGATCAGGCGGGTCGTGGCCCCGGTGGTCAGTCCCGTGCGGACCGACAGCTCACCGGAGGTCAGTGAGCCCTCCAGGTCGAGCAGGCTGAGCGCGTACCACTCGGAAGCGTGCAGGCCCGCGGCCTCGGCGGCGGCGAGACCGTGCAGCCCGACGGCGTCCAGGTACCGGCGAAAGATCACATGTCGCTCCGGCGGACTTGCCAAGGGAAACCTCCTCTGCTTAATATCTGCACATATGCAGATACTGCTCTGATGCAGACAACCTTAACGGATGGGGACCGAAATGATCGACACCGACCGCACCGCCGCCGTGACCGCGGTCATCGACTCGCTCGCCGAGGCGTGGGGCCGCGGCGACGCCGACGCGTACGGCGCCCACTTCACCGAGGACGCCACCTACGTCACCTTCGTCGGCACCCGCTACCAGGGCCGGCAGGACATCGCCGACAGCCACCGGGCGCTGTTCGCCACGTTCCTCAAGGGCACCGGGCTGGCCCACGAGGTGCTCGACGTGCGTTTCCTCGGCACCGACGTCGCGGTGCTGACCAGCCGGGGCGACACCGTCAAGGGCAAGCGGCCCAAGAAGCTGACCAAGGTCCAGACCTACACCCTCGTCCGCGAGGACGGCCGCTGGCTGGTCGCCGCCTTCCACAACACCCAGCACAAGGCGTTGATGGAGGGCATCTCGTTCCGGTTCGCGCCGCAGACCAAGCCGAAGGCGCAGCAGTGACCCCGGCGAAGCGGGCGCTGGTGACGGGGGCCAGCGCCGGGATCGGCCGCGCGTTCGCGGCCGCACTGGCCGCGGCGGGCTACACGGTGACCGCCGTGGCCCGCCGGGCGGACCGGCTCGCGGAGCTCCTGTCGGAGATGGGGCCGGGACACGACCACCTGGTCGCCGATCTGTCCACTGCGGACGGTGTGCGGGCCACGACAGACCTTCTGACCCGCGAGCACTACACCGTTCTGGTCAACAACGCCGGGACCGCCGTGCACGGGGACTTCGCGGCGACACCGCTGGACGACTCGCTCGCCGTGCTCGACCTCAACTGCCGCGCGGTCGTCGCGTTGGCCCACGCCTTCCTCGCGGGCGCCGAACCCGGCGCGGCACTGGTCAACGTCTCGTCGACCCTCGGCCACACGCCGAAACCGGGGATGAGCGTCTACAGCGCCACCAAGGCGTTCGTGACGTCGTTCTCCGAATCGCTGTGGCACGAACAGAAAGCGCGCGGGGTCCACGTGTTCGCGCTGTGCCCCGGCGTCACCGCGACCGAGTCGCAGCAGGCGGACGACGTGCCGTCCTGGCTGGTGCAGACGCCGCAGGAGGTGGTGGCCCACGCAATCGACGCGCTGGCGCACCGCAAGGGCCCGACCGTGGTGTCCGGCCGGCGCAACGCGGTGCTGACGACCGTGACGCGGCTGTTGCCCAGGACCGCCGCCCTGGCCCTGCTTGGGGCGGATCGGGAGCCGGCACACCGGAAGGGCGCCTCGAGCGAATCCGCGCTGATCACGCCCCCGAATCGGTAACGCCCACCACCCCGGCCCCGATTCGTCCGATACGGCCGTGGCCGGAATTTCGTTCAGGGGGATACCGATGCGCCGGTTCGTGGGCTCCACGCTGCTCACCGTTGTCCTGGCGGGCACCTTCGCCATGCCTGCGTTCGCTGCACCCGCCGCGCCGCTCGTGCGGGCGAGCATCGGCGGGTACCCGCAGTACACAGGGATGGTCGCCCACGTCCCGATCGGCGAACGCGCGTACGACCTCAGCACCGTCACGCCGGTCGAGGGCTACGGCCTCGTCGACTCGACCGGGGTGCGGATGGTCTCCGTGGGCGGCAAGCTGCACAACCAGCCCGTGTCGCAAGGCGCCTACGCCGTGGAGAACCTCAACTCCTACCGGTTGACCGGCGACTCCGCATACCTCGACATCGCCGTGCGCAACGCGCAGCGCCTGATCGACATCCACGTCGTGTCCGACGGCGCCTGGTACTACCCCTACGACTACGACCGGGTCGTGGTCGGCAGCACGTCGGGAACGCTGCACGCGCCCTGGTACTCGGGCATGGCGCAGGGCCGGGCGCTCACCGCGTTCGTGCGGCTCTACCAGGCGACGGGCGAGGAGAAGTGGCGCGCTGCCGCGGACGCGACCTTCACCAGCATGCGCCAGGCACCGCAGGGCACCGCCCCGTACGCGGTGCACCTCGACGCGAGCCACCGCTTGTGGCTCGAGGAGTACCCGCGCTACCCCGTCGCCGACAGCGAGAAGGTGCTCAACGGCCACATCGCCGCGTTGTTCGGCCTCTTCGACTACTGGCAGCTGACCGGCAACGCCACGGCGTTGAGCCTCATCCGCGGCGCGGTCGAGACGGTGCGGCTGACGGCGATGCCGGAATTCCGCCGGATCGGCGCCTCGAGCCGGTACTCGTTGCAGCACAACACCCCGGCGGGCGCCTACCACCAGCTGCACGTCCAGCAACTGCTCGGTTTGCTGACCTACACCCACGACCCGGGCTTCGCCGCCGCCGCGGCCGCGTACCGCGGCGACTACCCGCGACCCGACATCACCGGGACCGTGCAGGCAACGACCCGGACGACCACGATCTACCAGGTCGACTCGTCGGGCGCCATCGTCGGGTCGAAGCGGGTGTCGTTCACCCGCTGGACCCAGGCCCCGATCGACCGCAGGCAGCGGCTGAGCGGCGGGCCCATCGCGTTGCACGTCTCCGGCGGGCCGTTCAAGAACTGGTGGTTCCCCGAGAGCTTCGGGAGCACGTGGGCGCTCGGCGCGGTCGACGCCCACCCCTACACCCCGCCGCTGACTGTCTACATGGGACCGGGGAGCTACTCGGCCTACCGGCTGGACGCGAGCGGTCGTGTCGTGGGCTCGCGGACCGTCCGGTTCACGGCGACGACGAGCGCGCCCACGAAGCTGAGCGCGATCATCCAGGGCAGGGCCGCCTGGTACTTCGAGGGCGGCGCCTACGCGGGCTACTGGCTACCGATGCAGCGCGGCGTGCACCTCTAGTCCTTCTTCGCCTGGGCCCACAGGACGAGCTGGATGCCGTCGGGGTCGCGCAGGGCGATGACCTGCGTGCCCGGGGCGGTCAGCTCCTCGGTGACCGGGGAGAACGTCACGCCGAACTCCGAAAGCCTGCTCGCCCACTCCTCCAGCGACTCCGCCGCGACCTCGAACGTCAGGTGGTCCAGGCCGGGCCTGGACTCGTCGAACTCGGCGCGTTCGGCGTTCGGGTGCTGCACGAGGGTGAGGACCAGGGCGAGCCCGTCGCCGCGTAAGAAGACCTTGCGCACCGCGTGTTCGCCCTCGTCGACGCGGCCGATGGTGGTGAACCCGAGAACGCGCTCGTACCAGGGCGCACTGCGGTCCACGTCGGTCACGGTGAGCGCCACGTGGTGGACGCCGATCAACGCGGGCATGGCCTTCCTCCGGGTGCGCCGAACGGGTGTCGGTCGCTGGGCCATCCTGCCCCACGGCGCCGGCAATGCGGTGCCGTCGTTACGGGATCTTGTGCAGGACGAGATCCGCCCTGGCCCTCGTCCCGGCCACGAGCTCGGCGTTGCGTTGGTCGCTGCCCAAGGCGTGGACGCGGGCCTGCGCCGGGCTCTCGCCGAACGACCGGTGCCGCGCGATCAGCCACGCCACCCGCTCGCCGTCGTCCGGGTCGAGGTACCAGACCTCGTCGAGCAGCGGCCGGATCGCGGCCCACGGTGCGGTGTCGAGCAGCAGGTAGTTGCCCTCGGTGATGACCAACCGGGCGTCCCGCGGGACCGGGATCGCCCCGGCGACCGGCTCGTCGAGGTCGCGGTCGAACTCCGGCGCGTAGACCGTCGGCTCGTCCTGGGCGCGCAGCCGGCGCAGCAGGTGCACGTAGCCGTGGGCGTCGAACGTGTCGGGCGCGCCCTTGCGCGCGCGGCGGCCGAGCCGGTCCAGTTCGGCGTTGGCCAGGTGGAAGCCGTCCATGGGCACGGTGATCGCGGGCGTCCGCGCGGCCAGGCGCGCCGCCAGGGTCGACTTGCCCGCGCCCGGCGGCCCGCAGATGCCGACGATCCGCCTACCGCCGCCCATACCAGCAACGCGTTCGAGCAACTTGGTGACGGTGTGCACGGACGCAGTCTGCCGCACCCGATATGGTTGCCTGGGCACTGCTGAGCTTGGAGAACCCGTGGCCACCATGCACGATGTAGCCGCGTTGGCAGGGGTGTCCATCACCACGGTGTCGCACGTGATCAACGAGACCCGCTCGGTCGCACCGGCGACGCGGCAGCGGGTGCTCGACGCGATCGACGCCACCGGTTACACCGGCAACGCGATCGCGCGCTCGTTGGTCACCGGCGGCACGAAGTCGCTTGGTGTCGCGATGCCGGTGATGGCCAACCCGTACTTCGCGGAACTGATCCACGCCATCGAGAGCGAGGCGTCGGCGTCCGGGTACACGGTCGTCCTCGGTGACACGCTGGACGAGGCGGAGACGTCTCGCGTCACCGTCCGCACGCTGCACGCCCGGCGCGTCGACGGCGTGTTGCTGACGCCGTCACCGGGCGACTCGGATGCGCTCGAAGCGTTGGCGCGCGCCGGTATCCCGACCGTCCTGGTCGACCGGATCTCGCACAAGACGAAGCTCGACCAGGTCGGCCCGGAGAACATCCAGTCGACGTCGGCGCTGGTCAGCCACCTGGCCGGGCTCGGGCACCAGCGCATCGGCTTCATCAGCGGCGCGGACTGGATCACGGCCAACGAGGAGCGGACGCTGGGCTACCGGCTCGGCCTGGGCCGGGCCGGGCTGCGGTTTGACTCGTCCCTGGTGGCCTCCGGCGGGGCCTCGGCCGAGTCGGCGACGCTGGCGTTGCGGCGGCTGCTGGCCATGGACCCGCGCCCGACGGCGGTGGTGACGGGCAACTGCACGATGACCGCCGGGGTGATCAAGGAAGCGCGTGCGCACGGGCTGCGCATCGGCGTAGACCTGGCGGTGGTCGGCCACGACGAGACCGAGTGGTCCGAACTGGTCGACCCGCCGCTGACGACGATGGCGCACCCGGTCGAGGACATCGGCCGGCGCGCCGTGCAGCTGCTGGTGTCGCGGATCAAGGACCCGGAGCGGGCGCCGGAGATCTGCCACCTGGCGCCGGTGCTGGTGCACCGCCAGAGCTGCGGCTGCCACCCGTAGCGGCGGGCCGGAAGGCGACTGGGGAGGGTCGGAGGGGTCAGCGGCCGCCGCTGATGGGGAGGACGGCGCCGACCACGAAGGAGGCCGCGGGCGAGAGCAGCCACGCGATGCCTTCCGCGATCTCCTCGGGTTGGCCCGCTCGACCGAGCGGGATCGTCGCGGCGACGCGTTGCGGGCGGTCCGGTGCGCCGGCCGCCGCGTGCAGGTCGGTCTCGACGGTGCCGGGCGCCACGGCGTTGACGCGGATGCCCTCACCGGCCACTTCCTGGGCCAGTCCCCAGGTCAGCGACTCCACCGCCGCCTTCGACGCGGCGTAGTGCACCCACTCGCCCGGTGAGCCCCGCCCGGCGGCGGTCGAGGAGACCATGACGATCGAGCCACCGGAGCCGCCGTACCGCGTCGACATGCGGCGCACCGCTTCCCGCGCGCACAGGAACGCGCCCGTCACGTTCACGTCCAGCACGCGCCGCACGGTCTCGACCGACTGCTCGTCCAGCCGGGCCAGCCGATCACCGGTGATCCCGGCGTTGCCGACCAGACCCGTCAACGGGCCCAATTCCGTTGCGGCATCGAACATCCGCGTCACATCGCGCTCGGCCGAGACGTCGCCCTGGACGGCCACCGCCTGCCCGCCGACGGCGCGCACATCGGCGACCACCGAGCGCGCGGCGTCCACATCGGACGCGTAGTTGACCACGACGCCGTACCCGCGCGCACCCAGCAACCGGCACACGGCCGCGCCGATGCCCCGGCTGCCCCCAGTCACGACCACACTGTTCACGACCGCACTGTTCACCAGGCGATCATGCCCGTTCGAGCAGCGCCGCCGCTTCCAGCACCATCCAGCCGCCGACCTGGACGGACATGTCGCGTTCCGGTTTGCGCTCGCCCGCCGAGCGCGGTGCCACCGCGGGCTTCGACCAGTCGGGGCCGAACAACGGCCCACCCGGGCCCGCGGCCCGGTTGCGCCATGCGGCTTCCGCCGACGAGTAGACCAGCCGGCTCGCCGCCCCACCCGCCGTGCGGCCGAGCCGCGGCGCCGCGAACGCCAGGTACCGCGCCAGGATCGCGGCGAACAAGCCGCCGTCGCCACCGCCCTGGCCGTTGATCACGCCGTCGGTCGTCACGCCGCTGATCACGGCGGAGACCGTGCGTTCGGCCAGGTCCAGCCATGGCCCGGACCGCTCGTCGTCGGCCAGCTCCACGCACGCGCCGAGGAAGACGCCCTGGCAGTAGGTGTAGACCAGCCGCACGACGTCACGCACGGAACCGTCCGGGTTGATGTACAAGCCGTCCCACAGCAGGCCGCTGCGCGGGTCGGCCAGCCGCTCTTCCATCCACTCGACCGTCGCGCGTGCCCGTTGCAGGTCCGTGCGCTGCCCCGTCACCCGGGCCAGCCGGGCCAGCAGGATCGCGGCCGGCCCGTTCGCGGGCACGTTCTTGAACGAGTCCCGCCTGCGCCACCAGATGCCGCCACCCGCGTGGTCGGTCCAGCCCTCCCGCAGCTGCTTCGCGATCGCGTCCAGTGCGCCCGGCACGGGGATGCCCAGCTGCTGCTCGGCACGCATCAGGGCCAGGCCCATCCACGCGATGTCGTCGTAGTAGTCGTTGGTCCACCAGCCGAGGTTGCGCACCTTGATGCCCCGGATCAGCCGCTCGACCAGGTGCTGGCGGGTCGGCGTCGGCGCCCGCAGCTGCGCGTCGACCAGGCAGTCCAGCAGGTGCGCCTGCCACCAGTAGTTCCAGCGCAGGTTCAGCCGTTGCCCGAGGGTGGGCGGCCAGCCGGCCCGGCCGAGCGCGGTGCGGGGCAGAGCCCAGGCGCGGTGGACGTGCCGGCTCAGCACGGCGAGTTCGGCGACGCCCGCGCGGGAAGCCCACAGCGGTGGATGCCCGGTGGCGTCCGCGGCCCGGCCCGCGCTCCTGCTCACCTCTCAATGGTGGGTGCTGAATCGTTCACGGTGAAGCACCCAGCCCGGTGATGTCACCAGGCCGAGTGAAGGTCGGCGTGTTGTCGCACCCAAGCGTGCATGACTATGCCTGCGGCCACGCCCGCGTTGATCGACCGCGTGGAACCGAACTGCGCGATCGACACGGAGAAGATCGCCAGGTCCCGAGCCTCGGCGCCGAGGCCCGGTCCTTCCTGCCCGAACACGAACAACGCCTTGCGCGGCAGGTCGGCGGTCTCGACCGGGATCGAGCCGGGGACGTTGTCCACGCCGATCACGCTCAGTTCGTGCTCACGAGCGAATGCGGCAAGCGAGGCGAGGTCCGGGTGGTGGTGCAGGTGCTGGTAGCGGTCGGTGACCATGGCGCCGCGCCGGTTCCAGCGCTTGCGCCCGACGATGTGCACCGCCTGCGCCGCGAACGCGTTGGCCGTGCGGACCACCGTGCCGATGTTGTGGTCGTGCTGGAAGTTCTCGATGGCGACGTGGAAGTCGTGCCTGCGCAGGTCGAGGTCGGCGACGATCGCGTCCCGGCGCCAGTAGCGGTAGTGGTCGACGACGTTGCGGCGGTCGCCGTGTTCGAGCAACTCGGGGTCGTAGCGCGGGTCGTCCGGCCACGGACCGGGCCACGGGCCGACGCCGACCGGTTCGCCCGCCACCCACTCGGTCGGGCCCGGCTCGTCTTCTTCGGAGCTCACCCGGCGATTGGTACCCCATCGCGGGGCGCCTCGTCGCGGCGGTGCCGGTAGTGCACGTACGCCCCGACGTAGGACACGATCACCACGATCAACCCGAGGATGCCGACGACCGGCGTGTACTCGGCCGGGAACAGGTGCCCGTAGATGTAGTAGGCGTTGAAGCCGCTCGGCAGGTCGGACAGACCCTGCTGGTTGCGGAAGTAGTTCTCCAGCTCGGTGAGCGGGCAGTTCAGCGGCAGCACGTTCACCGCGACGCCCCAAGCCGCGAAGAAGACGTGCACGAAGATCGACTTCGGCCAGCGCCACGCCAGGAATCCGCCGAGGCCGATGTAGAGGAGCGCGAGGAAGTGCAAAGCGACCGTTGCGTGCGCCAGCGTGCCAGCCATCCCCGCCCCCTCCACGGTTTCAAGGTCAACGGTACCCCCGCTGCTACCAGCACACCTTGCCGAAAAGTAACGATGCGAAACATCCAGGCAAGAAATGTCACACAAGGTCAGGACTTGCTGACCGGTCAGGGATAGAGCTGCGACTGGGGGTGTTTGCCCTTCCCGAGCCTGGCCGGGAACGCGCTGAACCGCGCGTTGTAGGCGTGCGCCATCGCGTTGTACGCCTGGACGCCGGCCGCAATCCGGTGCTCGCTCTCGCCGAGCTGCCAGCGCAGCATCCGGAAGCCGTTGTCGGCCACGAGGTCGGGGTGGGCTTGGGCCGCCTGGAAGAACCCGCCGAGCGCACGGGTCAGCCGGGCTTCAGCGGCGCTTTGCGCCACCGGCCCCGAGCCCCGCGCGGCGACCGCGTGGGCACGGGCCCGCAGCAGCTCTTCCTGGTCGAACCGGCCGCGGGCCACGTCCAGCAGCCGGCCGGCCGTGTCCTGGCGCCGCACCAGTTCGGCGTGCACCTGGCGCCAGGCCTGCTCGACGGCCTCGTACCGCTTGGCGAAGCTTCGCCGCAGCAGCGCGAACGCGATCGTGGCGAGCAGAACGACGACGACCGCACCGATGATCACCAGTCCGGTCGGGCCCATGAGGCCGCAGGTTACCGAACGATCGTTTTCAGGCGAGGCCGATGTCGGTGAGGTCGAGCAGGGCGCGGTAGGCCAGACCGCGGGCTTCGATGGCCTCACGGGCGCCGGTCGCGCGGTCGACGACGGTGGCCACCCCGACGACCTCGGCACCGGCCTCCTGCAACGCGTCCACCGCGGTCAGGACGCTGCCACCCGTGGTGGACGTGTCCTCGACGGCGAGCACGCGCTGCCCGGCCACCTCGATGCCCTCGATGCGCCGCTGCATGCCGTGTTCCTTGGTGGCCTTGCGGACCACGAAGGTGTCGAGCACCGCACCCTCGCCGGTGGCGGCGTGCATCATCGCGTAGGCCACCGGATCGGCGCCGAGGGTGAGCCCGCCGACGGCGACGTAGGACCAGTCGGCCGTGAGCTGGCGCAGCAGTTTGCCGATGAGCGGGGCGGCCGCGTGGTGCAGGGTCGCGCGGCGCATGTCGATGTAGTAGTCGGCTTCCTTGCCCGACGCGAGGGTCACCTTGCCGTGCACGACAGCGAGTTCGCTGACCAGCCTGGCGAGTTCCGACTTGGCTTGCTGATCGACCGCAGTGGTAGTCCGCACGGACCAGCAGTCTGGCACACCGCGGGCCGCCGACCAGGCGACACGCGTCACGTGCGGCCGCGTCCCATCCTGTTGGACACCGCGCGCAGGATCCCCGGCGGGATCAGCCGGCCGAGCACGACGACGGCCTTCCACTGCGGACCGGGCACCGACACGGCGCGGCCCTTGCGCAGGTCGTCGAGGCAGTCGCGGGCCACCCGGTCGGCGTCGAGCCACATGAACTCGGGGATCTTCGCCATCTCCGGGTCCTTGGCGCGGGCGTGGAACTCGGTGTGGGTGAAGCCGGGGCAGAGCGCGAGCACGCGGACGCCGGTGCCCGCGACCGTGGCGCCGAGCCCTTCGGACAATGCGGTCACGTAGGCCTTGCTCGCGCCGTAGGTCGCGCCGGTGCCGGGGAAGAACCCGGCGACGCTGGACACGTTGACCACCGCGCCGTGCTTGCGGGCGATCATGCCCGGCAACGCGGCCCGGGTCAGCCGGAGCACGGAGACGACGTTGACGTCGAGCTGCTCCTGCAGGCGCTGCATCGAGGTCTCGGTGAACGCGCCGTACGTGCCGAAGCCGGCGTTGTTGACCAGCAGCTCGATCGGCTTGCTGTCGTCGGCCAGGCGCTCTTCGACGTCGGCGCGGCCCTTTGCGGTGGAGAGGTCCGCGGCGAGGGTCGAGGCCTCGATCGCGTGCTTGGCCGTGAGCTCCTCGGCGACCTCGGTCAGCCGCTGCTGCGTGCGGGCGACCAGGACCAGGTCGAAACCCTGCTCGGCCAGGGCGCGGGCGAAGGCGGCGCCGATGCCGGCGGTCGCGCCGGTGACGAGTGCGGTTGGCATGCACCCAACCTATCGGTGCTGGATGGTCGCGCTCCGCCAGCGATCACTCGGCTGGTTGCTGCCCCTGGTCGCCGACCGGGTCGGTCTCGGCGTCGAAGGGGTCGAGCACGTCGGCGACCTCGCCGATGCCGCGCAGCAGCCGCTCCAGGCGCGACGGGCCGGCGTTGGTCGGCGCGCTGGCCAGCACCCAGTCGCTCTCCAGCCAGACGACGGTGACGTCACCGCCGATCTCCTCGGAGGCGTCGACCAGGTCGGGCGTGATCAGCGCGCGCGCCGCGGCCATGTCGGAGACGAACGCGTACCGCTGGCCGACCGGGCCCAGCAGCTCGGGCATGTGCTCGCGCTGGAACGGCATGCTCGGCAGCCAGAGCTCGACGACGACGGCGTGCTTGCGGCGCAGCTGGACCGCGGCGATCACCGCGGGCCGCTTGCCGTTGACGTCGAGGTCGAAGACGTAGACCCGGCGCCGGCCGTCGGCGGTGAACGTGGAGCCGGCGACCACGTCGACGGCGTTGCCCTTGCCGTAGTACGCGATGGCGCCGCTGTTCCAGGTGGCGACGAGCTCCGGGTCGGCCTCGGCGAACTGCCAGCCGCGAAGGGCGGCCCACCGGCGGCGTTCGCGGTCACGGGAGTTCGAGCGGGACCGGTCGCGCAGCAACAACGCCGCACCGGCCACCGCCGCCACGACGGCGATCACGAACCAGACCCACGCCGGGATGCCCACGAAGGGTGACTGTAGTCCGCCAGGTCACCCGATCAAGATCACGGCCGGGGTGGCGCGGTGTCGGTTTGAGTTGCTTCGCGCCGATCTGGGCCGACCGGACCCGCTCAGGCCTCGGGTTGTTCCAGGCGTGCGAAGACCCGGCCACCAGGAGCGGCGGCCGGGTCTCGCGGGTGATCGTCAGCCGGAGCGGGTGACGGTCAGCCCGGCGTTGTCGTCGGTGACGTCCACCTCGACCTTGTCGCCGTCGCGGATCTCGCCGCCCAGCAGCTCCTTGGCCAGTTGGTCGCCGATGGCCGACTGGACCAGCCGGCGCAGCGGCCGGGCACCGTAGACGGGGTCGAAACCGTTGAGCGCCAGCCAATCGCGCGCCGAGGGGGTGACCTGGAGGCTCAGCCGGCGCTGGGCCAGCCTGCGCTCCAGGCGCTCGAGCTGGATGTCCACGATGCTGGTCAGCTCCTCGGTGGCCAGCGAGTGGAACACCACGACGTCGTCCAGGCGGTTGAGGAACTCCGGCTTGAAGTGGCGCTGCACCACCGAGAGCACGGCGTCCTTGCGCTGCCGCTCGTCCAGGGTCGCGTCGGCGATGACCTGCGAGCCCAGGTTCGACGTCAGCACGAGGATCGTGTTGCGGAAGTCGACCGTGCGGCCCTGGCCGTCGGTCAGGCGACCGTCGTCGAGGACCTGCAGGAGCACGTCGAACACGTCCGGGTGCGCCTTCTCCACCTCGTCGAGCAGCACGACGCTGTACGGACGGCGCCGGACCGACTCGGTGAGCTGGCCACCCTGGTCGTAGCCGACGTAACCGGGCGGGGCGCCGACCAGACGGGCCACCGAGTGCTTCTCGGCGTACTCGCTCATGTCGATGCGGATCATCGCCCGCTCGTCGTCGAACAGGAACTCCGCCAGCGCCTTGGCCAGCTCGGTCTTGCCGACGCCGGTGGGGCCGAGGAACAGGAACGAGCCGGTCGGCCGGTCGGGGTCGGAGACCCCGGCGCGGCTGCGGCGCACGGCGTCCGACACCACGCGCACGGCCTCGGCCTGCCCCACGACACGGCGGCTGATGGCCTCTTCCATGCGCAGCAGCTTCGCGGTCTCGCCCTCGAGCATGCGGCCCGCGGGGATGCCGGTCCACGCCGACACGACGTCGGCGACGTCGTCCGGGCCGACCTCCTCCTTGAGCATCACCTGTCCGTCCATTGTGGACTGAGTGGCCGCGTCGAGCTGCTTCTCCAGCTCGGGGATGCGGCCATAGCGCAGTTCGGCCGCGCGGCCCAGGTCGCCGTCGCGCTCGGCCCGCTCGGACTCGCCACGCAACTGCTCGAGCTGGGTCTTCAGCTCGCGGACGTTCTCGATCGAGCCCTTCTCGTTCTGCCAGCGGGCCGTGAGCGCGGACAGCTCCTCACGCTTCTCGGCCAGTTCGGCGCGCAGCGCGGCGAGCCGGTCGCGCGATGCCGCGTCCGACTCCTTGGCCAGCGCCATCTCCTCGATCTCGAGGCGGCGCACGGCGCGCTCGACCTCGTCGATCTCCACCGGCCGCGAGTCGATCTCCATGCGCAGCCGGGACGCGGCCTCGTCGACCAGGTCGATGGCCTTGTCCGGCAGGAAGCGCGCGGTGATGTAGCGGTCGGAGAGCGTGGCGGCCGCGACCAGGGCGCTGTCGGTGATGCGCACGCCGTGGTGCACCTCGTAGCGCTCCTTGAGCCCGCGCAGGATGCCGACCGTGTCCTCCACGCTCGGCTCGCCGACCAGGACCTGCTGGAAGCGGCGCTCCAGCGCGGGGTCCTTCTCGATGTGCTCGCGGTACTCGTCGAGCGTGGTCGCGCCGACCATGCGCAGCTCGCCGCGGGCGAGCATCGGCTTGATCATGTTGCCGGCGTCCATGGCGGACTCGCCGGTCGCGCCCGCGCCGACGATCGTGTGCAGCTCGTCGATGAACGTGATGACCTGCCCCGCGGAGTCGGTGATCTCCTTGAGCACCGCCTTGAGCCGCTCCTCGAACTCACCGCGGAACTTCGCGCCGGCCACCATCGACCCGAGGTCGAGGCCGACGACCCGCTTGCCGCGCAACGATTCCGGGACGTCGCCGGCGACCACGCGCTGCGCGAGCCCCTCGACGATGGCGGTCTTGCCGACGCCGGGCTCGCCGATCAGCACGGGGTTGTTCTTGGTGCGCCGCGAGAGCACCTGCACGACGCGGCGGATCTCGGCGTCGCGGCCGATCACCGGGTCGAGTTCGCCCTTGCGCGCGCGCTCGGTGAGGTCGACGCCGTACTTCTCGAGGGCCTGGTAGGTGCCCTCGGGGTCGGGGCTGGAGACGCGGGCGGAGCCGCGCACCTTGGCGAACGCCTCGCGCAGCGCCTCGGGGGTCGCGCCGTGCCGCTTGAGCAGGTCGGCGACCGCACCGCCGCGGGCGGCCAGCCCGACCAGCAGGTGCTCGGTGGAGACGTACTCGTCGCCCATCTCCGTGGCCAGCTGCTGGGCGTGGCTGAGCACGCGGACGGCGGCGGCGTCGAAGCTGGGGGTGGACACCGTCGCGCCGGTGGCCGAGGGCAGACCGCGGGCGAGCTGGTCGAGCTCGGTGCGGATCGTGGCCGGGTCGGCGCCGACCGCGGACAGCAGGGGTGCGGTCAGCCCGTCGCCCTGTGCGAGCAGGGCGCCGAGCAGGTGGGCCGGACCGACGTCCGGGTTGCCTGCGACGGTCGCCGCCTGCACGGCAGACGAGACCGCCTGCTGGGTCTTCGTGGTCGGGTTGAAAGCGTCCATCCGTCACCTCAGTCCGCGGGTCACATCCTCCGGCAGCCGATGCACCGGTTCGAAGCCTGCTGCACCGGCCGCCACACTGCACAACGTCAGAAAAGTTGAGTCTGTTCCGCTCAAGTCCGACCTAACCCGCTGACACGGCCGGATGAGGCGCGGATCACTCGGATGTACCAGTCGGTTGTCCACACCCGAGGGGTGGTTGTCCACAATCCCCAGGACACTATCCACAGGCTGAGGATGATCTCGCCGTTCGGAGCGCCGGTCGGGCCGCGGGCAAGCACCCAGCCGGGTGGCGTGGCGACGCGACCCCAACATCTGCGCCTCACACGCCCTCGGACCCACTAGTTGTGCAAGCTGCCTGCAGTCTATGGAGTTCGCGAGATCGGTGGATGGATGCGGCCGAATCTGTGGACAACCCTGTGGATGAAGGCCGGTGTGGCCTGGTTACCGCGCTTGGGGATAGATCCGACCAGCGGGCCGGCGAGATGCGTCCGCGCGGGCGGATTTTATTGCGGTTGGGGACGGCGTGACTCGACTTCCGTCAGCGAAAGCCGCCACGATCGGCCGGCGAGGCGGCGGTTATTGCCGCTGGGGATCGCGGGATCCACAGTCCCAATAAGGAGGTGGCTAGCTGGCGGCGGCGCGGGGGCCGCCGGGCTCGAGCGCCGCACGGAAGTCGGCGTTGATCTCCTCGAGCACCTTCGTCGCCGCGTGCATGCGGTCGGCGTCCCAGCCCTGCAGGGCCGCGCGCAGCAACTCGACCTGGTGCTCACGCCAGCGGTCCAGTGCTTCCTGGCCGCTCGGGGTCACGGTCAGCAGCGACACCCGTGCGTCGGATTCCGCCTTGTGGCGTGCGATGTAGCCCAGCTTCTGCAGCTGCGCCACCTGCCTGCTGATCACCGAGGCGTCTACCATCCGGCGTTCGGCCAGGTCGGAGATGCGGGCCTGGCCGCAGTAGGCCAGTTCCGCGAGCAGCTTGCCCGCGCCCTGCTGCAACTCGGGCTGGTCGCGCCAGGTGCGCTGGGCGCCCGCGTGCTGCAAGCCTGCCAGCGTCCGGATCTGCCGGAGCAAGGCGATGTAGTCGTCAGTCGAAGGATTCACCCCGACACCTCCGCACCGTTGCGTTGACAACAACTATAGGCCGAGTTCGTTGCGCTAGACAACTAAATGAGCTGCGGGTTACAGGTCCTCGTTCAGCCGCCCCAACAGGGTGGCGAACGACTGGAGATCGTCGGTGGACCAGCTCTCGAACCGGGCCCGCAACTGCCGTCGCCGGTCCTCGCGCACGCTGGCCAGGCGGGCCGAGCCGGTCTTGGTCAGCTGGATCAGGCGAGCGCGACCATCCGACGGGTCGGCGACCCGCTCGATCAGGTCGAGTTCCTCGAGCCGGCCGAGCTGCCTGCTCACCGTCGACTTGTCCAGCCCGGTCAGCCCGACCACCGCGGCCGCGCGCACCGGGCCGCAGTCGTCGAGGCGCAGCAGCAGCGCGTACGACGCCGAGTCCAGCTCCGGGTGGACCCGGGCGACCAGGCTCAAGGACACGCTCCGCGCCCGCCCGAACAGCACGGAAAGTTCGCGTTCGAGCGCTTGCGCGGCCGTCTCGCGCCCCATCGACGGCATGGCGCCGCCGTTGACCTCGGACACGCGCATCCTTTCGCTCCCAACCTCTCCACAAACGGTAACTCAGTGCACGGTGATGATCACCAGGCGGACGCAACGTGAGTCGCGTTCACCCGAACGTGTCATCAAGTCCCCGATGAGTTGATGTTGCCGCTAACGTGCACAGTGATCAGGAGCTTGCCCACGTACGGCGGATAGGGGGAGGCTGTACTCCGACCATGACCGCCAACGCCGTGGTAGGCCCTGTGCCACAGCTTCCGCCCCGATCGGACACCGAGGCCGCCGTCGAGACAATGGTCCGGCTGGTCCGGAGCAGCTTCGCGGTCGTCGAGCCGTACGCCGACGAGATGGCGAAGTACTTCTACGAGAAGCTCTTCAGCATCGCGCCCGAGACCCGGGACATGTTCCCGGTGACCATGAGCGTCCAGCGGGTCCGGCTGCTGCGCTCGCTGATGCACATCGTGCAGCGCTTCGACCGCCCCGACGAGCTGGTGCCGTTCCTGCGCCAGCTCGGGCGCGACCACCGCAAGTTCGGCGTCATCACCTCGCACTACGAGTCGTTCGGGATGGCGCTGCTGGCGGCGATCAAGCACTTCGCCGGCGACGCCTGGACGGCGGAGGTCGAACACGCCTGGGCCGAGGCCTTCACCATCGTCGCCCGGTCGATGCTCGACGCGGCGGCCATGGACGACGGTCCTGCCTATTGGCAGGCGACCGTCATCGACCACCAGCGGTTGAGCCGGGACCTGGCCATCCTGCGGGTGAAGGCGGACTACCCGGTGCCCTACCGGCCGGGCCAGTACGTGAGCGTGGAAACCCCGCAACGGCCCCGCCTGTGGCGGTACCTCTCGCCGGCCAACGCGCCCACCGAGGACGGGGTCATGGAGTTCCACGTTCGTGCCGTCGCCGGTGGCTGGGTCAGCCCGGCGTTGGTCGCGCACGCGCGGACGGGGGACCGGTGGCGGATCGGGCCCGCGTTCGGGCGGCTCACCGTGGACCGTGAAGCCGGTCAGGACATCCTGATGGTGGCCGGCGGGACCGGCCTCGCGCCGATGCGCGCGATCGTCGACCACCTGTCGCAGTGGGGCGAGAACCCGCGGGTCCACCTCTTCTACGGCGGGCGGGTCCGCACCGACCTCTACGACCTGAACGGGTTGCGCCAGTTGGCGTCCACCAACCCGTGGCTGACCGTGGTGCCCGTGCTCGAGTCCGAGCCGGAGATGGCCGGGGTCGAGCACGGGACGTTGGCCGACGTGGTCACCCGGTACGGCGCGTGGGAGGACCGCAGGGTGCTCGTGTCCGGCTCGCCGTCGATGATCCGGTCCACGGTTTCGCGGATGCTTGTTGCCGGGACGCAGCTGGACCGGATCTCCTACGACCCGTTCACCGTCGACTAGCCGGGGGCGGTCTGGTCTCGTGGTGAGGTTGGGCTGCTGACTCGCAGTTGCATTGGGACGAACCAGTTCGCGGTTGTCCTGTGCGGTTCAGCGCGGGCGGCGGGGCTGGGGCTTCCAGACCACCAGCGCGGTCTGCTGGCGGTGGCGGGGCACCAGGTCCTTGCGGTACGAGGCGTGCACGGCCGCGGCGGCTTGTTCCGCCGCCGCGTACGCCGCGGCCAGTTCCTCGGTCAGTTCGTGCACGCGGTTCTGCAGCGCGCTGACCTCGTTCTCCAGCTCGATGATCCGCTTCACGCCCGCCAGGTTCACGCCGTCCTCCTGGGACAGGCGCTGCACCTCACGCAGCAAAGCGATGTCGCGCAACGAATACCGGCGGCCGCCGCCGGTGGCCCGGCCCGGGGACACCAGGCCCTGGCGGTCGTAGCTGCGCAGCGTCTGGGCGTGCAGGCCCGACAGCTGCGCGGCCACCGAGATCACGAAGACCGGGGCGTCTTCGTCGTGGGGGAAGGGGGTGCTCATCACTTGTCCTTCCTCAGCATCGCCGTCAGATCCGGACGCGGATCGTGGTCCGAAGTCGCCTCGGCGAAGGCTTCCAGGGCCGTCTTCGCCGCATCGTCCAGTTTGGCCGGAACGGTGACCTGGAGGGTGACGCGCAGGTCGCCGACCTTGCCGTCGCGCTTGGCGATCCCCTTGCCCCGCACGCGAAGGACCTTGCCCGTCGTCGTTCCGGCAGGCACGCGGACCTTCACCTGACCGTTCAGGGTCGGCACCGTGAGCGTGGTGCCGAGCGCGAGTTCGGGGAAGGTGACCGGCACGGTGATGGTCAGGTCGTCGCCGGTGCGCCCGAAGATCGGGTGCGGGGTCACGTGCACGCGCACGTAGAGGTCACCCGCGTGGCCACCGTTGCGACCCGGTTCGCCCTGCTCCGCCAGTCTGATCTTCTGGTCGTCCTGCACCCCCGGTGGGATGCGCACGTTGAGCGTGCGGCTCTTCGTGCTCACGCCGTCGCCACCGCATTCGGGGCACGGGTCGTCGACGATCCGGCCGGTGCCACGGCAGTCCCGGCACGGCTCGCTGAACGCGAACGCGCCCTGGCTGCGGCTCACCAGACCGGCACCGTCACAGGTCGGGCAGGTGCGCGGGCTGGTGCCCGGCTTGGCCCCCGTGCCGTGGCACGTGTTGCAGGTCGCCGGGGTCGACAGGCGCAACGGGACGGTCACGCCCTGGACCGCCTCGACGAAGTCGATGCGGACCTCGGTCTCCACGTCCGTGCCCCGGTGCGGACGGGTGGAGGTGGTGCCGCCGCCGCGCTTGCCGAAGATGTTGCCGAACAGGTCGGAGATCCCGCCGAAGCCGGACGTGCCGCTCTGGCCGGCCGCGCCGCCGCCGAACAGGTCGCTGACGTCGAACCCGCCGGTGCCCCCGCCGCCGGAGCCGAACCCGCCGAAGCCGCCACCCGGGCGGAACCCGCCCGAGCTGAACAGCGACCGCGCCTCGTCGTACTCCTTGCGCTTGTCCGGGTCACCGAGCACGCCGTAGGCCTCGGACACGGCCTTGAACCGCGCCTCGGCCTTGGTGTTGCCCGGGTTGGCGTCCGGGTGCAGCTCGCGGGCGAGCTTGCGGTACGCCTTCTTGATGTCCCCGTCGCTGGCGTCGGAGGAGACGCCCAGTTCACGGTAGAAGTCCTTGTCGATCCAGTCCCTAGCGCTCACCGGACGTCTCCTCCTCTCGCTCAGCTGTTGTTCTCGGCCGCCGGCTCATCGGGCTCCGGTGCCACTCCCACATCGGTGACCGCCACCAGCGCGGCACGCGCCAGCTTGTCGCCGATCTTGTAGCCGCGGCGCAGCACGCCGGTCACCGTCGGCTCGGAGACCTCCGGGGACGTGTCGTGCTGCACCGCCTCGTGCACGGACGGGTCGAACGGCTCGCCCTCGTGGCCGAACGGTTCGAGGCCCGCCTGCTCCAACGCGTTGACGAGCTTGTCCGCCACCGACTTGAACGCGCCGGTCAGGTCGCCGTGCGCGGCGGCCCGCTCGACGTCGTCCAGGATCGGGAGCAGCTGGGTGATCACCTGCGCCTTGGCGTTGGTGACCACCACCTCCCGGTCGCGGTCGATGCGCTTGCGGTAGTTCGCGTACTCGGCGGTGACCCGCTGCAGGTCGGCGGTGCGCTCGTCGAGCTGCTTGCGCAGTGCGCCGACCTCCTCGGTCATGGCGTCGGAGTCGGAGCCCTCGACGGGCACGGCCTCGACGGGATCGTCGTCCGGCTGGTCGGCCGCCGGGCGCACCTCCCCGGTCTCGGGGTCGATGCGCCGGCGGTCGCGCACGACGACGTGCGGCTCCTCCTCGTCGCCCGCGGCCGGGCCACCGGTCACGGGATCGGTCACTTCTTGTCCTCGTCGTCGACGATCTCGGCGTCCACCACGTCTTCCTCGGCCTGGGCCGACGCGCCACCGGTCGAGGAGCCACCCTCGGCGCCCGCCTCACCGCCGGTCGCACCGGCGGCACCGGCGTTGGCGTAGATGGCCGAACCCATCGCCTGGGACTCGGTGTTCAGCTTCTCCACCGCCGCCTTGATGGCCGCGATGTCGTCCCCCTTGAGCGCCTCGTTGGCCTCGGCGATGGCCGCGTTGACCTTCTCCTTGGCGTCGTCGGGGACCTTGTCCTCGTTGTCCTTGATGAACTTCTCGGTCTGGTAGACCAGCGACTCGGCCTGGTTGCGGACCTCGGCGGCCTCGCGGCGCTTCTTGTCCTCCTCCGCGTGCGCCTCGGCGTCGCGGACCATGCGGTCGATCTCTTCCTTGCCCAGCGCGGAACCGCCGGTGATCGTCATCGACTGCTCCTTGCCCGTGCCGAGGTCCTTCGCGGACACGTGCACGATGCCGTTGGCGTCGATGTCGAAGGTGACCTCGATCTGCGGCATGCCGCGCGGTGCCGGCGGGATGCCGGTCAGGTCGAAGGTGCCGAGCTTCTTGTTGTGCGCCGCGATCTCGCGCTCACCCTGGTAGACCTGGATGCCCACCGTGGTCTGACCGTCCTCCGCGGTGGAGAACACCTCGGAGCGCTTGGTCGGGATCGTGGTGTTGCGCTCGATCAGCTTGGTGAAGACGCCGCCCTTGGTCTCGATGCCCAGCGACAGCGGGGTCACGTCGAGCAGCAGGACGTCCTTGACCTCACCCTTGAGCACACCGGCCTGCAGGGCGGCGCCGACGGCGACGACCTCGTCCGGGTTCACACCCTTGTTGGGCTCCTGGCCGCCGGTCAGCTCCTTGACCAGCTCGGTGACCGCGGGCATGCGGGTCGAGCCGCCGACGAGCACCACGTGGTCGATCTGGCTGACCGTGATGCCGGCGTCCTTGATCACGTTGTTGAACGGCGCGCGGGTGCGGTCGAGCAGGTCCGCGGTGATCTTCTGGAACTCGGCGCGCGAGAGCGTCTCGTCCAGGAACAGCGGGTTCTTGTCGGCGTCCTGCGTGATGTAGGGCAGGTTGATGGTCGCGCTGTTCGAGCTGGACAGCTCGATCTTCGCCTTCTCCGCCGCCTCGCGGATGCGCTGCAGCGCCATCTTGTCCTTGGTCAGGTCGATGCCGGTGCTCGACTTGAACTTGTTGACCAGCCAGTCGACGATCCGCTGGTCCCAGTCGTCACCACCGAGGTGGTTGTCACCGGAGGTCGCGCGGACCTCGACGACGCCGTCGCCGATCTCCAGCAGGGACACGTCGAAGGTGCCGCCACCGAGGTCGAAGACCAGGATGGTCTGCTCCTTCTCGCCCTTGTCCAGGCCGTAGGCCAGGGCAGCCGCGGTCGGCTCGTTCACGATCCGCAGCACGTTGAGGCCCGCGATCTGGCCGGCCTCCTTGGTGGCCTGGCGCTGCGCGTCCTCGAAGTACGCGGGCACCGTGATCACGGCGTCGGTGATCGTCTCACCGAGGTAGGACTCGGCGTCGCGCTTGAGCTTCTGCAGCACGCGGGCGCTGATCTCCTGCGCCGTGTACGCCTTGCCGTCGATGGACTCGGTCTTCCAGTCCGTGCCGATGTGCCGCTTGACCGACCGGATGGTGCGGTCCACGTTGGTGACGGCCTGGTTCTTGGCAGGCTGACCGACCAGTACCTCGCCGTTCTTCGCGAAGGCCACGATCGAAGGTGTCGTACGCGACCCCTCCGAGTTGGCGATCACCGTCGGCTCACCGCCCTCGAGGACGGCGACGACGGAGTTGGTCGTCCCCAGGTCGATGCCGACCGCTCGCGCCATGAGTGTTCCTCCTGTGTTCGACAGACTTGAGCGAGACCCGCTCAACCTTTCTGCTAAGCCTAACGCGCGACTTCTCGCCCGTGTTCCCCAGAGCGGTTATGCGTGCCGGACGGTGATGTCACCCGAGCCGGACCGCAGGTCGAGCACGTTCTGCGCCGAGCCGTCGTTGGCCACGTCACTCTGCACGGAGCCGCTGCCGGTGTCCGTGAGCACCCGGTACTTGCCGTTCGGCACGGTGATGTCGAGCTCGCCCGAGCCCGAGTGCGCGGTCACGTCCTGCACGCTCGTCACCCCGATGGTGATGTCGCCCGAGTCGGCGTCGACCTGGACCTTGCCGGTGACGCCGGTCGCCTGCACCGTGCCGGAACTCGCCTTCGCGGTGACCGGCCCGGTCACGTTGGCCACGTTCACGTCGCCGGAGCTGGCCGACACGTTCACCGCACCACTGATGTCGGAGACCGTCACCTCACCCGAGCTGGCGGCGATGTTGACCGCGCCGTGGACGTTGCGGATGACGGCGTCGCCCGAGCGCGTCTGGAAGTTGAGCTGCGCGACCCCGTCGACGTCGATGTCGCCGGACCCGGTCTCGCCCGTGACCGTCGTCCCCGCCGGCACCACCAGGTCGTAGTCGATCGAGCAGTCCGCGTGGTTGCAGTTCTCGAGGACCAGCGTGCTGCCCTCGACCCGCCACGTGTTCTTGCCCGGGTCGTTCTCGGCGTAGTGGACCTTGCGGTGCACGCTGGACGACGTCCCGACCCGGATCCGCACGTCGTCGGCCCCGTTCACCTGCACCTTGGTGAACTGCTGCGCAACAGGCGCGTCGTCCTCGTACTGGTGGCTCTGCAGCGTCAAGCCGCACGCGCTCAGAAGCAGCGCCCCACCACCGAGCACCCCCGCCACGGCGATCGCCCTTGCCATGCCCATCGTCAACTCCCTCGCTGAACTGCTGTCAACGAAGAAGCTATGGGCCGGCTCCACCCGAGACCATCAGGGTCGGCCCCCACCCGACCCTGGAGTTTCCCCTACCTAGTCGATTGCGCTCTCTTCGTTCGCGCGGATCTCGGCGGTCGGGTTCGGACCTACTTCCGTGGGCGGAGCAGGTAGTCGACAACGGGACCGAGCTGCTGGGCGGTCGGGGGTTCGTCGTCGATCAGACCCTGGACGAGCAGGCCGTCCATGGCCGCGAGGAATGCGCGGAACGCCACCTCGTCGTCGTGTTCCACCAGGCTGGCCAGCACGTCCAGCCAGTGCCGCGCGGCCGGGCGCAACGCGGGGCGACGGGCCGCCATCAGGTACAGCTCGTACTCGGCCATGGTCCGGCCGCGGCGCGGGCCGAGGGCCTCGGCGAGCAGGACCGCGACCTCCGCGGTGGCGCTCGTGTTCTTGATCCGCGCGCGTTCCAGGACGTCGCGCACCTCGGTCGCGAGCTCGTCGGTGCACCACAACAGCGTCGCCACGAGCAGGTCGTCGAGGCTCGCGAAGTGGTACGTGGTCGACGTGAGCGGGACACCGGCTTCGGCGGCGACCACGCGGTGGGTCACCCCGGCCACGCCGTCGCGCTCGATCACACGCAGCGTCGCCTTGATCAGCTCGGCCCGCCGGCGTGCGCCGCGGGCTTTGCGGCCGTCGACCTTCGTGTACCGGCGCGGGGTGGTCAGTGCCTGCTCCCCAGCTCCAGCAGCACGACACCGCCGATGACCAGCACCAATCCGGCGGCCATCGTCAGCGTGAACGGCTCCTTCAGGAAGAAGGCGCCGATCAACGCGACCGCGGCGACGCCGATCGCGGCCCAGATCGCGTAGGCCACGCCGACCGGGAAGCCGGACTTCAGCAACGCGGCCAGCGCCGAGAACGAGATGCCGTACCCGATCACGACGAGCACCGACGGGATCGGCTTCGAGAACCCCTCGGACAGCTTGAGCGAAACAGTGCCCGTGACCTCGGCGGCGATCGCGAGCGCGAGCAGGACGAACGGTGGCATGGCCGCCAAACTACCTGAACGAACGTCCCAATAGTTGGCGAGGCGTGCGTCACGTTTGCCACCCCAAAGCTCGCCTCGACAGGTTACCGACCAGTAAGAAGAGCTGGACCAGCCCAAACGCCGACAAGGGGACACCATGGTGCCGCTCATCCTCGGCGTCATCGCCGTCGTGATCTCGGTCGTCGCATGGGGCCTGTTCGCACGCACGATCGCGCGGATGGTCCGGACGATCCGGCTCGGCCAGCCCGACTCGACCCGCAACGGTCCGTTCGTCGCGCGCATGCGCAACCTGGTCACGGAGTTCGCCGCGCACACCCGGATGGCCAAGCGCCGCAGCGTCGCGCCGTGGCACTGGCTGGTGATGTGGGGCTTCCTGCTCGGCTCGCTCGCCTTGTTCGAGGCCTACGGCGAGGTGTTCGTGCCCACCTGGGGCTGGCCGATCCTCGACGACTTCGCGCCGTGGCACCTGTTGATGGAGTTGCTCGGCGTGGGCACGGTCGTCGGCGGGCTCGCGCTCGTCCTGATCCGCCAACGCAACCACCCGCGCCGGCTCGGCCGGCAGTCGCGGTTCGCCGGGTCGAACCTGAGGCAGGCCTACTTCGTCGAGGCCGTGGTGGTCGTCGAGGGGCTCGGCATCCTCGGCGTGCGCGCGGCCAAGGCGGCGCTGGGGGCCGAGCACGCGCCGACGTGGGCCGCTTTCGTGAGCAACCCGGTCGGTGACCTGTTGCCGTCGAGCCCGGTTCTGGTCAGCGCCTTGGCTTTCGTCAAGCTGATGAGCGCGATGGTCTGGCTGATCGTGGTCTCCCGGACGATGACGATGGGCGTCGCGTGGCACCGGTTCAGCGCGTTCTTCAACATCTACTTCAAGCGTGAGGCCGACGGCGGGGTCGCACTCGGCGCCGTCAAGCCGATGACCTCGAAGGGCGCCGAGCTGGACTTCGAGGAAGCCGACCCGGAGACCGACACGTTCGGCGCGGGTGCGATCGAGGACTTCTCGTGGAAGGGCTGGCTGGACTTCTCGACGTGCACCGAGTGCGGCCGCTGCCAGTCGCAGTGCCCGGCCTGGAACACCGAGAAACCGTTGTCGCCCAAGCTGGTCATCACGGCGTTGCGCGATCACGCCTACGCCAAAGCGCCCTACCTGATGGACCACATCACCACGGATGTGCTGGCCCTGGCCGAATCCGAGAAGACCTTGGTCGGCGATGTGATCGACCCCGACGCGTTGTGGTCGTGCACGTCGTGCGGCGCGTGCGTGGAGCAGTGCCCGGTCGACATCGAGCACGTCGACCACATCGTCGACATGCGCCGCTACCAGGTGCTGATCGAGTCGAACTTCCCGACCGAGCTCGGCGGGATGTTCAAGAACCTTGAGAACAAAGGGAACCCGTGGGGCCAGAACGCCAAGGACCGCCTCGCGTGGACGCAGGACCTCGACTTCGAGGTGCCCGTCTTCGACGGTGAGCTGGGCGACGCGGAGTACCTGTTCTGGGTCGGCTGCGCGGGAGCGTTCGAGGACCGGGCACGCAAGACGACGCAAGCGGTCGCGGAGCTGCTGCACATCGCCGACGTCAAGTACACGGTGCTCGGGCCGGAGGAGACCTGCACGGGTGACCCGGCCCGGCGCGCCGGCAACGAGTTCCTCTTCCAGATGCTCGCGCAGCAGAACGTCGAAGTCCTGAACTCGGTGTTCGAAGGCGCCGCGCAACGCAAGATCGTGGTGACGTGCGCGCACTGCTTCAACTCACTGGCCAACGAGTACCCGCAGCTCGGTGGGCACTACGAGGTCGTGCACCACACACAGCTGCTCAACCGGCTGGTGCGGGAGAAGCGGCTGGTGCCGGTCGCGCCGCTCGCGCAGGACGTCACCTACCACGACCCGTGTTACCTGGGGCGGCACAACAAGGTCTACGACGCACCACGCGAGCTCGTCGGCGCCACCGGCGCCCGGCTGCGTGAGATGCCGCGGCACGCCGACACCGCGATGTGCTGCGGTGCCGGCGGCGCGCGGATGTGGATGGAGGAGCGGATCGGCAAGCGCATCAACGCGACCCGCGTCGAGGAAGCGCTGGGCACCGCACCCACCAAGATCGCGACCGGCTGCCCGTTCTGCCGGGTGATGCTGACCGACGGGCTGACCGAGAAGCAGGCGGCGGGTGCGGCGCCCGAGCACGTCGAGGTGCTCGACGTGGCTCAGCTGCTCTTGACCTCGGTTCGGCGCGGGCGGCGGCGGGCGACGCCCACCAGCGCCGCCCCGACGCCGAGCAACGCCACGCCTGCGGCCAGGTAGGGCTTCGGCTCGACCCCGGTGTAGGCCAGTTCCTTCGACGAAGAAGCCTGCGGCGTCTGCGTGCCGGTGCCCGAGTCGTGCCTGGGCGCCACGACCTGGTCGGCGTGCTTCGCGGGCTTGGCCTTGGCCACGATCGCCATGCTCGCCTTGTTGTTGCTCTTGTTGGTGTCGGTGTTCTGGTCGTGGGTCAGTTCCACCGTGATGTTCCCCCTGGTGGGCCTGTCGACGACGATGTCCACCGGGAACATGCGGTTCGACTTCGGATCCTGGTGGCGCAGCCCGTAGATGCGGACGTGCCGCGAGTCGAGCCAGTCATAGGCCGTGCCAGGCGCGAGTTCCCGGCGCACCACGTGCGTCCCGACCGGCGCCGTGATCAGGACACCCCCGTAACCGGGCGCCGCCCCGGTTGTCGTCTCCGCGTCGACTCGCATCTTGTCGCCGACCTGGACGTGGCTCGGATCACGACCGTGGTCCGACCAGCTGAAGGAGACGTCCTGGTCGGCGCCCCACCGGCCGTACCCGAAGTCGTGGGTCGTCACCGGATCGGCGCCGACCTCGACGTAGACCCAGCCGCTGATCCAGGCGACGCCGGTGGCGTCCTTCGGCTTGCTCAGCGTCAGCTTGCCGCCGTTGGCGGCGATCGGCAACCACAGGTCCGCCGTGGAGCCGTGCAGCACACCGGTGATCGTGTAGCGGCCCTCGGCGTCGGTGACGACGTCCTTGGTGCCGTGCACCTTCAGCCCCGCGAGCCCCGGTTCACCGGCGTCGCGGACGCCGTTGCGGTTCTGGTCGTCGAACAGCACGCCCGTCACGGTTGCCGTCCGATCTGCTTGATCGTCCGCAAACGCGGCCGGTGTGGTCAACACCATCCCGACGGCCGCCAGAGCGCATGCCTTACCCACAAATGTCCTGATCACAGTGCCTCCCCGCACGAATTGGATCCCCGACACCCATGAGGCGTTCGAGCGTTCTGGAGGTTGTGCACGGTTTACATCGTGGGAAGTCCTTCCCGTATGGCAGGAATTTGGTACTACCGTGGCAACCATGGGCGGGCGACGGTGGTGGATCCTCGGGGTCGCGGTCCTGGCGCAGGCGACCGTCTCGGCCTTCACCTACGGGCTGCCGTTCGTGTTGCCGCAACTCCAGGCCGACGAACACCTCTCGCTGACCGGGGCGAGCACCGTCGCCGTGACGCCGGTGCTCGGCCTGCTGGCCGGGTTGATCGCGTGGGGCGCGGCCGCGGACCGCTACGGCGAACGCATCGTGCTCACGTCGGGCATGGTCGGCACGGGCGCGTTCGGGCTGCTTGCGTTGGCGTGCCACCAACTCGTGCTGCTCGGCGCGTGCCTCGCGCTGGGCGGGTTGTTCTCCGCGGCGATCAGCGCGGCGAGCGGGCGCGCGGTGCTCGGCTGGTTCAGCGTGAAGGAACGCGGGCTGGCCATGGGCATCCGCCAGACGTGCACACCGCTGGGCATCGGGCTCGCGTCGTTGACCATGCCGCCACTGGCCGCCCACCACGGATTCCGTGCGGCCATCGCGTTTCCGGCGATCCTGTCGCTGGCGGTGGCCGTGCTCGTGGTGACGATCGTGATCGACCCGCCGCGCCCGCCGGCCAAGACCGTCGAGCACACGCGGTCGCCCTACCGGCACGCCACGCTCTGGCGGGTGCACGCCGCGAGCGCGTTGCTGGTGGCGCCGCAGTTCTTCGCGAGCACGTTCGCGTTGACGTACCTGGTGTCGCGCTGGCACTGGAGCCCGGTGGCGACGGGGCAGGTGCTCGCCGCGGTCGCGGTTGCCGCGGCCGGGGGACGCATCGCGGCCGGGATCTGGTCGGACCGGGTGGGCAGCCGGATGCGGCCCATGCGCATGATCGCCGTAGCGGCCGTGCTGGTGGTGCTGGCGTGGGCGCTGGGCGACTGGCTGGGCTGGTGGCTCGCGGTGGTCGCCCTGGTGGCGGCGCTGATCGTGACGGTGACCGACAACGGCCTCGGCTTCGTGGCGACCGCCGAGATGGCCGGGCCGTACTGGGCCGGGCGGGCCCTCGGCGTGCAGAACACCGGCCAGAACGCGGTGGCGCTGCTGACCCCGCCGATGTTCGCCGCGTTGATCACGGCGTACGGCTACCCGATCGCGCTCCTCGTGTGCGCGCTGTTCCCGCTCGCGGGCGTGGCGCTCATCCCGGTGCGCTCCGAATCACTGGAACCGCTCGCAGTGACGCGTACTTGAGTTCTGTCCAGCACAATCGACGCCATGGCCGAGAAGACGGAGCCCGAGGGCGGCGAGAGCACGCTCACCGTGGTGCTTGCCGGTTCGGTGAACCTCGCGATCGCGATCATGAAGCTGATCGCCGGGATCGTCACCGGGTCGGCGGCGATGCTGTCGGAGGCGGCGCACTCGGTCGCGGACACGTTCACCGAGGTGTTGCTGCTGACGGCGTTGCGCACGTCGAGCAAGCCCGCCGACCGCAGGCATCCGTTCGGATACGGCAAGGAGCGGTACTTCTGGTCGCTGCTCGCGGCCGTGTCGATCTTCGTGTCCGGCGCCGCGTTCGCGTTCTACGAGGGGTTCCACACGATCTTCGCGGGTGGCAACGAGCAGAACCACCCGCTGCTCGGCTACATCGTCCTGGCCATCGCGTTCGCGATGGAGTCGGTGTCGTGGTCGCAGGCCGTGCGGCAGGTGCGGGCCGAGGCCGCCGAGGACCGGCGCTCGATGGGCGCCTACCTGCGCGACATCGACGACCCGACGGTGAAGACGGTGTTCTTCGAGGACACGGCCGCCCTGGTCGGCATCCTGCTGGCGTTCGCGGGCCTCGGGCTGCACCAGCTGACCGACGACGCGGTGTACGACGGGATCGCGTCGGTGCTGATCGGCACACTGCTCGCGTTCGTGGCATACGTGCTCGGCCGGACCAACAAGGGCCTGCTGGTCGGGCGCCAGGCCGACCCGCGGATGATCCGCTTGATCGGGCGGCGCCTGGCCGACCAGCCCGAGGTGGACGCCGTCGTCGACATCCTGACCATGCTCACCGGCACCGACAAGGTGCTGCTCTGCGCGCGCCTGGACTTCGACGATTCGCTTGGCGCGTCGGACATCGAGCAGGCGTCGGTGCGGATGCACGCCGAGCTGCACGCCGAGTTCCCCCAGCTCGACGAGGTGTTCCTGGAGCCGATGCCGCGCAGCGACCCGGCGTTGCGGGCGCGGGTGCTCGCGCGCTACGGCCCGGAGATCAAGCGGGAGCTGGACGAGCCGTGAGCAGGCGCGCCCGCTCGGCCCGCGAAAGGCAACAGCAACACCGAGGCCATGCGGGTGCTCAGCGCCACCTCGCCCGCTGGCTGCTGTGCACTGCGACCATTGATGTCATGGCCGTCCCGGATACCCACCTGCGTCAGATCGCCCGCTGGTGCGAACAGCGCGTCCCGGCACACGCACTGCACCAGGTGCGCGTCGCGTACACCGTGCGCGGATCCAACGTGACCATCCTGGAAGTCCGCGCGCCCTGGCGAGAAGACTTCGGACCCGAGTGGACCCGCTGACCGGTGGCACAGCTGCGCTACGACGGCACCCGCTGGCGGCTGTACTGGCCCGACCGCAACACCCGCTGGCACCTGCTGCAAGACGTACCCGCACACACCTCGCCCGCCGCACTGCTCGAGGTGATCGACGAGCCCAACCGCGCGTTCTGGTGATCAACCTCGCGAACCAAGCTTGACATTGAGGCGCTGGAAGCCGCGCCCGCGCGGCGATGCCTCGCCCGGGGCGGTCCGGGACACGCCGGCCAGCTCAGTCACGGCGGGTGTCGACTTGGTGGAAGTTGAGGTAGGCGCGCGAGGGCGTGGGGCCGCGCTGGCCTTGGTAGCGGGAGCCGGCCTGCGCGGAGCCGTAGGGGAACTCGGCGGCGCTGGTGAGCCGGAAGAGGCAGAGCTGGCCGATCTTCATGCCGGCCCAGAGGGTGATGGGCAGGTTGGCGACGTTGGAGAGTTCCAGCGTGATGTGGCCGGTGAAGCCGGGGTCGATGAACCCCGCGGTCGAATGGGTCAGCAGCCCGAGGCGCCCCAGACTGGACTTGCCCTCGAGCCGGCCGGCCAGGTCGTCGGGAAGCAACACCGATTCGAACGTCGACCCGAGCACGAACTCGCCCGGGTGCAGCACGAACGGCTCGTCCTGCTCGGTCTCGACGAGGGAGGTCAGGTCGTCCTGCCGCTGCCGCGGATCGATGTGCGTGTAGCGCGTGTTGTTGAAGACCCGGAAGAACCGGTCCAACCGAACATCGATGCTCGACGGCTGCAGCATGGCAGGGTCGAACGGGTCGAGGGCCAACCGCCCGGATTCCAGCTCCTTGCGCAGGTCGCGATCGCTCAACAGCACGCCGCTAGCCTAGCCACGAAGCCGTTGTGTAGGCTGTGCGGCGCACTGATCGTGCAGCGCGGATGTAGTTCAATGGTAGAACATCAGCTTCCCAAGCTGAATACGCGGGTTCGATTCCCGTCATCCGCTCCAGACGACAAACCCCCAGGTCAGAGCGCTAACGGCGCCGACTCGGGGGCTTCGTCGTTCTAGATCAACTCTCGCCACGTGCCATTCACGTGCCATTGCGGTGCCGGTCGACCAGCTCCGAGAGCCGGTCCGCGATCCGCTCGTCCGCGTCGCTCGTGGCCCGTTGGTAGATCAACGCCGCGCGCATGTCGTCGTGCCCCATCCGCGCCATGAGGTCCTTGGTCGAGGTGCCCGCCTGCGACGCCCAGATGTTGCCCGCGTGCCGGAGGTCGTGGAAGTGCAGCGGCGAGGCCCATCTTCGCCACCAGCTCTGTCCACTTCACGCGCTGGCTGAAGTTCGGCCGCCGAACCGCGTTGCCGCCCCGCTCACCGGTGAACAACAAGGCGGTCTGTGCCTCCCTGACGTAGGTGTCGAGGTGCTGGACGATCTCCGGCTGGATGGCGGCAGGCACGATCAGCTCTCGCACGCCTGCCCGCGACTTCGGCGGACCTGCGAGCAGCCCACGCCGCGACCCTCGATGGTCGCGGTGTACCCCGATGGTCAGTTCCAGGATATGCGCAGCCCGAAGCCATCGCCGGAGTCCGCGATGGGAGGAGGCGTAGCCAGGCGACGCCGATCGGCTTGGTGACGTCCACCGCGATCATGCCGAAGCCGCCGAGCGGGGCCAGCCGACGACGTAGTGACTGTTGTGAGCGCGCCCGCCGAGATCAACGAGAAAGCGCCCGCGAGCCACGGCTCGCGGGCGCTTTCGACCGTCAACACTTACAGCGTGAACGCCATCCCCGGGTCGGCGAGCAGGGCGCCGACGTCGGCCAGGAACTGCGAACCTTGCTGGCCATCGACGATGCGGTGGTCGAAGCTCAGCGCCAGTTGGCAGACCTTGCGCACCTTGATCTCGCCGTCCACCACCCAAGGCGTGTCGCGGATGGCGCCGAACGCCAGGATCGCCGACTCGCCCGGGTTGATGATCGGGGTGCCGGTGTCCACGCCGAACACGCCCACGTTGGTGATCGTGATCGTGCCGTTGACCAGGTCCGCCGGCGGCGTCTTGCCGTCGCGGGCAGTCGTCGTCAGCTGGTCGAGGGCCTCGGCCAGCTCACGCAACGACATATCCTGCGCTTCGCGGATCTTCGGCACCATCAAGCCCCGCGGGGTGGCCGCGGCGATCCCGAGGTCCACATAGGACTTGTAGACGATCTCGCCCGCGGCGTCGTCCCAGGTCGCGTTGACGTCCGGGGTGCGCTTCACCGCGAGGCACAACGCCTTGGCGCAGAACGCCAACGGCGTGATCCGCACGCCGCTGAAGTCCGGGTGGTTCTTCAACCGCGCCCGCATCTCCATCATCGGCGTCACGTCGACGGTCAGGAACTCCGTCACGTGCGGGGCCGAGAACGCGCTCGACACCATCGCCTGTGCGGTCGCCTTGCGGACGCCCTTGATCGGCACCCGGCGCTCGCGCTCCCCGGCGACGACGCGTGCCGGAGCCGGAGCCGCCGCCTCCTGCGCAGGCGCGGAAGCCGCGCGCTGCACGTCATCCCGTGTGATCACGCCGCCCTCGCCGGAACCGGTCAGGGACCGCAGGTTCACGCCGAGGTCCTTGGCCAGCTTGCGCACCGGCGGCTTGGCCAACGGCACGTACTCCACCGGCTCCAGCAACGCCGCCGGGGTGTCCGGCACCATCGGCGCGGTCTGCATTTCGACCGGACCGGCCTGCCGCGCGAACGCCGCCTGCACGCCGCCCTGCGCCACCGCGCCGTCGGGCTGCTCCGGCACGGCCGGGCCCTTGCGCGGGCGCCGCTTGAGGCTGACCGCCTTGGAGCCGTAGCCGACCAGCGGCTTCATCTCCTCCTCGGCCGGGGCAGCCGGAGCTGCGGCGGCCGGAGCCGGAGCCGGGGTCGCAGCGGCTCCGCTGGGGTCGACGTCGATGGTCAGGATCGGCGTGCCGACCGCCACCTCGTCGCCCTCGTTGACGTGCAGCTCGGTCACGACACCGGCCCACGGGCACGGCAGCTCGACCGCGGCCTTCGCCGTCTCGATCTCGACGATGATCTGGTTGACCACGACCTCGTCACCCGGCTTGACCCGCCAGGACAGGATCTCCGCCTCGGTCAGGCCTTCGGCGGTGTCGGGAAGGGGAAAGCTCTTGAACTCAGGCATCGAACTCCCTCACCACGCCAGCGAGCGGTCGACGGCGTCGAGCACCCGGTCGAGGTCGGGCAGGAAGTGCTCCTCGAGCTTCGCCGGCGGGTACGGCACGTCGAAGCCGGTCACCCGGATCACCGGGGCCTCGAGCGAGTAGAAGCACTCCTGCTGCACCTTGGCCGCGATCTCCGAGGACAGCGACGACTCCGACGGCGCCTCGGTCACCACGACCAGCCGGCCGGTGCGGCGCACCGACTCGTAGACCGGCCCGAGGTCGAGAGGGGAGAGCGTGCGCAGGTCGATGACCTCGAGCGTCTTGCCCTCCTCCTCGGCCGCGGTCGCCGCGTCCAGGCATACCTTCACCGAAGGGCCGTAGGTCGCGATCGTCGCCGTCGTGCCCTGGCGGACCGTGCGCGACTGGAAGAGCGGCTCGGGCGTCGCGGTGGTGTCGACGTCGGCCTTGAGGTTGCCGGAGTGGTAGAGCCGCTTGGGCTCGAAGAACAGCACCGGGTCGTCGCACTGGATGGCCTGCTGGATCATCCAGTAGGCGTCCACGGCGTTGGAGCACGTGACCACGCGCAGACCGGCGGTGTGCGCGAAGTACGACTCCGGGGACTCCGAGTGGTGCTCGACCGCGCCGATGCCGCCGCCGTAGGGCACGCGGATGACGATCGGCACGTTCACGCGGCCCTGCGTGCGGGTCCGCAGCTTCGCCACCTGGGACACGATCTGGTCGAACGCGGGGAAGATGAACCCGTCGAACTGGATCTCGCAGACCGGCCGGAAGCCGCGCACGGCCAGGCCGACCGCGGTGCCGACGATGCCCGACTCGGACAGCGGCGTGTCGAGCACCCGGTGCTCACCGAAGTCCTTCTGCAGACCGTCGGTGATGCGGAAGACGCCACCGAGCTTGCCGACGTCCTCACCCATGACGATGACCTTCGGGTCGGCCTCCATGGCCGCCCGCAGGCCCAGGTTCAGGCTCTTGCCGATGGTCAGCTTCTGCACGGTCGGCGTCGTGTTGGTGTCCATGACCGGGGTCGCCATCAGCGCTCGCCTCCCTCGAAGCCGGCCGAGTAGGCCAGGAACTCGTCGCGCTGGGCGTCGAGCGCCGGGTTCGGCTCGGCGTAGGTGTTCTGGAACATCGACTCGAGCGGCGGGTCCGGCATGTTGACGCAGAACTCGCGCAACTCGTGGGCCAGCTCGTCGGAGTCGGCCTGGATCTGGTCGAAGAACGCCTGGTCGGCCATGTCGTGGCGGACGAGGTGGACCCGGACGCGCTCGATCGGGTCCTTGAGCTTCCACGTCTCCAGCTCGTCGGAGAGGCGGTAGCGGGTCGGGTCGTCGGTGGTGGTGTGCGCGTCCATGCGGTAGGTGAACGCCTCGATCAGCACCGGGCCGTTGCCGAAACGGCACTCGTGCAGGGCCCAGCGGGAGACGGCGAGCGTGGCGAGCACGTCGTTGCCGTCCACGCGGATGCCGGGGAAGCCGTAGCCGCGGGCGCGCTGGTAGAGCGGCAACCGGGACTGGCGCTCGGTCGGCTCGGAGATGGCCCACTGGTTGTTCTGGCAGAAGAACACGAGCGGGGCGTCGTAGACCGCGGCCCAGACGAAGCCCTCGTGCACATCGCCCTGGCTGGTGGCGCCGTCACCGAAGAAGCAAACGGTTGCCTCGCCGTTGTCGTCGCCGACCTTGCCCTCGAAACGCTGGCCCATGGCGTAACCGGCGGCGTTGAGCACCTGGTTGCCGATCACGATCGTGTACGGGTGGAACCGCGTGGCCTGGGAGTCCCAGCTGGAGTTGTCCGTGCCGCGGAAGATGCCGAGCAGCTCCTGCGGCTTGATGCCCTTGCACCAGGCGACGCCGTGCTCGCGGTAGCTGGGGAAGACCATGTCGGTCTGGCGCAGCGCGCGGCCGACGCCGATCTGCGCGGCTTCCTGGCCGAGCAGCGGCACCCAGATCCCGAGCTGGCCCTGGCGCTGCAACGCGTTCGCCTCGCGGTCGGCCCGGCGCACCAGGACCATGTCGCGGTAGAGGTTGCGCAGGTCGTCGGCGGTGACGTCCTCGACCCACGGGTCGAACCGCTCGTCGTGGACTCGTTCACCCTCGGGGGTCATCAGTTGAACGAGGTCTGGCCCGCCCTCGCTGGTAGCCCGCAAACCTGCGATCACCTGCTCCTTGGTGGGGGCGGCGGCCGTGGCCGGTGGTGCTTCGCCCGGTTCGGGGTGCGTCCACTGTTCTGGGGACGACATGCGCCTTCTCCTATGCGTTGTCGAGGCCGTTGATCACTTGTGATGACCGATCGCGGCCGCGCCGCCGGCCCTGGCGCGCCCGTGGATGAGGCCGGCCGCGGACCGTCGGCACTGACGGTTCGTCGTCTCACATCCTGACATGACTGGGGCCGTGCAAGTCAGCACCGAACGTCGGAACGTTACCCACAACCGGCCGCTGAACTGGGAAAACCGTTGGACGGCCGATGGTCGGTCGGCAGACCGACGTCCGGTGAGGGGATCGCTGCGCGCTGTGATCCGGGCAGTTCACGACCGTTTACCAACGGTACTCGTGGATCACCACGAAGCGGTGAATCGGACACTGCAAACGGGCTAGGCCGACTACTCCGGGGTCGTTGTGATGTGTGTCACTGACCACCGGGCAGCGGTGTGCACCCCATTGCTGTTCCCGGGATCGACGTCCCCAGTGGCAGGATCGCGGGGTGGACAAGACCGTAGCGAGTGAGCACGTCCGGCGGGTGTGGGACGCGGAGATCCTGCCCAGCCTCTCGGACCTGGTAGCCATCCCCGCCCTGTCGCCCAGCTTCGACAAGCAGTGGGCCGAGCACGGCCACCTCGACGCCGCCGTCGCGCACGTGCGTGGCTGGCTCGAGGCCCGCGACCTGCCGGGTGCGTCGGTCGACGTGGTGACGTTGCCCGAGCGCACGCCCGTGCTGCTGCTCGACGTGCCCGCTTCGGGCGACGCCGAGGGCACCGTGCTGCTCTACGGGCACCTGGACAAGCAGCCGCCGGTCGGCGGCTGGGGTGAGGGCCTCGGCCCGTGGACGCCGGTGCTGCGTGACGGCAGGCTCTACGGCCGCGGCGCCGCCGACGACGGCTACGCGGGATACGCGGCCACCGCGGCGATCGAGGCCGTGCGCGCGGCCGGCGGCGCGCACGCCCGGTGCGTGGTGCTGCTGGAGACCGGCGAGGAGTCGGGCAGCCCCGACCTGCCCGCGTACCTGGAGCACTTGGCCGAGCGGCTCGGCGACGTGTCGCTGGTGGTGTGCCTCGACTCGGGCGGCAACGACTACGAGCGGCTGTGGCTGACCACGTCGCTGCGCGGCCAGGTCGGTGCCGACGTGACCGTGCGTGTGTTGCGGGCCGGGCAGCACTCCGGGCTGGCGAGCGGGATCGTGCCCAGTTCGTTCCGGATCCTGCGTGCGCTGCTCGACCGGCTCGAAGACTCGGGCACCGGTCGCGTGCTGATAAACGAGATGCACGTCGAGGTGCCGCCGGAGCGGCTGGACGAGGTGCGGGCCGCGGTCGAGGCGGCGCCGGGCGCCGTGCGTGACGCGTTCCCGCTGGTCGAGGGAATGCGCCCGGTCAGCGACGACGAGGTCGAGCTGGCGCTGAACAACTCGTGGCGGCCCACGCTGTCGATCATCGGCGCGTCCGGCATGCCCGAACCGGCCGACGCGGGCAACGTGCTGCGGCCGTTCACCACGCTGTCGATCAACTTCCGGCTGCCCCCGACGGCCGACTCGCACGCGGCCCTGGAGGCCGTGCGCAAGGCGTTGACCGTGGACGTGCCCTACGGCGCCCAGGTCGAGATCGACCAGGCCGAGGGCACGGACGGCTGGAACGCGCCGACGCTGGCGCCGTGGCTGCGCGAGGCGTTGGACGGCGCGAGCGAGCAGATCTTCGGTTCGCCTTGGCGCGCGGTGGGCCTCGGCGGGTCGATCCCGTTCATGGGGTTGCTGGCGGAGAAGTACCCGAACGCGCAGTTCGTGATCACCGGCGCGCTGGGCTCGGACAGCAACGCCCACGTCCCGGACGAATGGCTTCACGTGGAACACGCCACGCGCGTGACGACGGCCGTCGCGCACGTGCTCGACGCGCACGCCCGCTCGGGCTCCTGAGCCGCCGAAGTGGGTCCGGTCTTCGCGGACCGGACCCACTTTTCCACAGGCACCCGGTTGTCCACAGATCCGCGCCGAGCGCCCCACACCCCACCTGACCTCGATAGACTGGTGTCAGGGGTGCCCCCGGGAAGGGCGGGGGCTGTCTTCGCGCGCGCGAGGTTTGTGTGGGCGCGGGGAGCGATCTTGGCCTCAGGCGAGGGCGCGCAATGCCTGGCGGCAGAGGTGGTCGGCGCGCCTGGTGGTTTCCGGCTGCCGGTGGTGCGCCGCCAAGCGCAACACCAACTCGCAGGCGCTCTCGAGGTCGATCAGGTGCCCGATCGACACGAACACCGGCTTGACGCCGTCCTGTGTGCGCAGGGCCCGCCCGACGACGGCGCCCTCGTGCTCGACCGGCGACCAGTCGCCACGCCGCGGGCCCGGCTCCTCGTACGAACCGAACGCCGACTTGGCCACGCCGACGGTCACCGCGCCCGTCAAAACCCCGAGGTGACAAGCCAACCCGAATCGGCGCGGGTGGGCCCGGCCGTGCCCGTCGCACACCAGCACGTCCGGCTTCGTCTCCAGCTCGTCGAGGACCGCGCGCACCGAAGGCAACTCGCGGTAAGCGAAAAGCCCTGGTACGTAAGGGAAGTCGGTGCTACCGGCAACGACCTTGCTCTCCACAGTGGACAACGTCTCGACGTCCACCACGCACGCCGCCGCAACCAGGCGGTCGCCGTCGTAGGCCACGTCCAGCCCGGCCGCCGTCCGCGGCGCGAAACCGTCGGGGGCGTGCTCGATCACCAAGGACCGCAACGCGAATTGCTCGGCGATCGCTTCGTCCACTCGGGACGGATCGGTCACTCGGTGACCTCGATGCGGATCCTCGTGCCGTCCGGGACGTCGTGGATCTGCTTGGCGATCGGGCCACGCACGCGCATGGCCTTGGCCGCGTCGCTGACGATCAGGTTGTCGAAGGCCACCTCGCCGCCGAGGATGATCAGCTGCCTGGGCAACAGCCGCTCGTGCGGGGCCAGGGCGCCGTTCGTCTTCTGCCACGCGTGCGCCAAACCGTTGGTGGCGTTGACATCCTGGTCCTTGGCCAGCCATGCGGCCCAGTCGCCGAGGGTCGGGCCGATTACCTTGTACGTCGCGTCCTCGGGGTCGAACGCCACGACCTGGTCCTGGTGGACGGCGAACTGCGTGCCCAGGATGTCCTGGCCGAAGCAGAAGAAGTCGTCGGCGAGGCCTTGGTAGTGCGACTTCCAGAGCTGGGTGGAGTTCCAGTTCAGCACGTCGTAGCCCGCGCCCTCGTCACCCGCGCGGAAGACGTGCACGCCCGCGTTGTAGGCGAAGAACCCGTTCATGGCGCTCAGGAGCCGGGCGAGTTCGGCCAGCGGGCCCTGCTCGACGCCGAAGTCCACATCCACCGTCGGCCCGAGTGGCCCCTTGGCCCGCTGCAGCAGGTCGACAACGCTCATGGGGTACCTCCAAGCTCGCGCGGGGTGTCCAGCACGTCGATCGCGCGTTGCGGCGTGATCAGCGAGAACAAGTCGTCGTCTATCAGCAGTTCCACCGGCGCCACGGTGAACCGGTCCACCGGGAGCCAGCGCGGCAGGTGCTCGGCGATCAACGCCCACGCCGTGTCCGGCGAACCCGATCGGGCCTGCCACGACGCGAGCGCCAGCACCGGGAAGAGGTCCGCGACCGCGACGCCAGGGAACGCCTGCCGGATCGCCAAGGCGAGCCGGAACCGGTTGCGCACCAACGCGTTGCGCAGTTCCTTGGCCGCGGTCTCCGGCGTGATCACGCTGAGCAGCGCGGCGCTTTCCTGGTGCGGCAAGTCCTTCGCGCTCGGCGCCAACGCCGTCGGCAACGCCAACCGCACCGCCCGCCCGGCGGCGAGGTCTGCGGCCGCGTCGGCATGGGCACGCAACGCCATGGCGGTCGGTCCCTCGGCCGACTCGAGCAGCCGCAGGAACGTGCTCGCCACCGCGTCCGGGTCGGACACCTGGGTGCCCGCGCGCAACAACAGCCCCGCCTGCGAGTGCATGACGTTGCCCGCATGCAACGGCTCCGGCCACTCGGCGAGGGTGAGCTCGGTCAGCTCCGCCACCCGAGGCCAGTCGCCTCGGAACGCGGCGAGCTCGGCGAGCGGCACGGCGGCGATGCGCACCCCGTCGTCGACGGCGGCCGCCAACGCGCCCACGCGGTCGCGCCAGGCTCCGGCCCGCACGTCGATGCAGGCCAGGCGCACCTCTTCGATCCGCTCGTCGCCGGCGTCACCCACGCCAGCAGACCCTAATCCACATTGATCGGGGTCACCTTCACCTTGGCGTGGTCAGGCAGCCCCGTCGTGCCCCACCGCCACCACGACGACCCGGAGCCGCGGTTGTCCGCCGACGTCACGTACCGCACGCTCGCGCCCTGGCCGCCGTCGTAGCTGCTGGCCGGCGGGTACTCGTCGAGGTCGAAGCCGTCCTTGGTCTTCCAGCCACGCAGGGACTCCACGCGCCGGGCGTCCGCGTTGGCCTTGGCGTTCGGACTCTTGTCGAGCTCGATGATCCGCTTCTGGCCCGCGGCCTGCGCGTCCCGGATGTGCGCCGCCGACTCGGGGTAGCGGGCGCCGTCGGCCTTGAGCTCGTGGATGTAGTCGGTCTTGCCTTCCTTGAACGCGGCGATCCGGTCGGCCAGGCTCGTGCCGCCGCCCATCGGGTTCGTCGCGGACATCGCCATCGTGCCGTCGCCGTTGACGTGCACGGCGCCACTGGGCGCGGGCTCGACCTCCATCGCGTTCTTCCAGCCGGCCTTCAACCCGCCGACCTCGTAGCTGACCCGGTTGCGCACCGCGGACGCCGCCGTCGTGCTCGCGTCGGTGACCTTGCTCGCGCCCTTGGCCAGGCCCTGGCTGATGGCCTCCCAGATCTCGTTGAGCTTGCCGAGGATGCCGCGCAGCTTCGTCAGCGACGTGGTCAGCTTGGTGATGAACTCGCTGATCTTGGCGGTCCACTCGGCGATCAGCGTGCCCGCCGCGGCCACCACGTGCGGGGTCGCCAGCCCGACCGTGACCGCTTCCTCGAGCAGCCACTGCGGCAGCCGGACCAGCAGCGCGGAGATGCAAGCGGCGATCAGGTCACGCACGATGCCGCGGACCGCGGCCACCAGCGTGCCGACGATGTCGACCACCGAACCGATGGTGTTCGCGCCGGTGGACGCGGCCTTGATGTACTGCGCGTGGTCGGTGCCCATGGCGCGGTAGGCGTCCGCGGCCTGCCCGGTCCACTGGCTGGTGCCGTTCGTGACCTCGGCGGTGAACTGCTCGGAGACCTGGCCGACGGCCTGCGAGACGTTCTTCCACGTCTGCGCGTAGGCGTGGATCTGGTCGGGGTCGCCCGCGAGCCAGTCCAGCGCGTCACGCAGCGGCTTGATCTTCTCGATCAGCCAGGACACGGCGTACTGGCCGAGCATGCCGATCGGGTCGAGGGTGATGGCGAGCATCTCCAAGCCGGTGCCCGCCGTGCCGAGCCCGGCCTCCAGCCACGACTTGTCCTCGACGCCGTTGTAGAGCGTCACCGCCGTCTCGACGATGCCGATGCCGCTGTACGCGGTGTTGCTGTCGCGGCGCTCGGCGACCAGCGGGTTGTCCACCATCAGTTGGCTCCCGGGGTGAACACCTGCGTGTTGGCCTGCTCGGACTGTTCGTAGGTCAACGCCGCGTCACGGACCTGACCCGCGGTCTCGGTGACGGAGTTGGCCGCGGTGTTGAGCGCGTCGATGCCCGGGTTGCTCACCGAGTGCACGACCGGCACGAAGAACTGGCAGATCTGGCCGAACGCCTGGTCGCCGAGGCTGACCTGGCGGGCGGCGGCGAGCGCGGTGCTCAACTGCTCCTGCAGGCCGTCGAGCCGGCCCGCGTGCGCGCGCAACTCGTCGTCGAGGACGCCGTACCCATCAGCCATGGCTAGCCCCTGTCGTAGTAGTCGTCGGTCATGCCGCCGAGGTCCATCTCGCGGACCTCGTCATTGCGGTTGCCCTCGACGAACCCCTCCGGCGGCGGCTCGGGGAACCGCTGCTGGTAGCCGTCGACCACGGTGCGCACGGTCTGCGGGTCCTGCCGGGCCATCGGCGCCATCACGTCGGCCACCCGCTCGGTGATCTTGTGTTGCGCGCGGCGCATGGTGCCGAGCACCAGCGCGGTCAGCTCCTGACCCGACATTTCCCGGGCGCGATCGGAGATGCGCAGGTCGGTGACCGCACCGCGGGCATCGACGGTGACTTCGACGACGTTGTCCCGCGAGGTCTCGTGCACGTGCAGCGCGGCGACCTCGCGGGAGATGTCCTGGTAGCGCTGAGCGTTGGTGGCGATGTCGGCCGCCCACTTGTTCAGCTGCTGTTCGGTGTGTGCGGCATCGCCGCCGAACCCCGGTCCGTCCACCCGCGCCCCTCACGCTCGTGCACCCCGAACCATCGTTTCCGACGATTCGGGGTGCACCGAGGTTCCCGCTGGGAACGTTACTTATCAGCGACCTTTCTTGGCGACCCACTTGACGGTGATCAACGCCAGCAGGCCGATCGTGCCGAACATCAGCACGTGGGAGAGCCACACCATGGTGCTCACCGGCAGTTGGTAGGCCAGGACGACGCGGACCGCGGCCTCGATCAGGAAGCCGGCACCCCAGATCGCGCTCATGAGCTTGAACTTGCTGCGCATGGCAGGGGTGCTGTCGTACTTCGTGTCGAAGGCCGCCGGCTGCGGGTGCGACTTGCGTGCGGCGAAGTAGATCAACGGCTTGCGGGTCAGCGCACTGAGCCCGAACGCGAGCCCGACCACCGCGGTCGCCACCGAGTCCTTGACGATCATCATGCGGGCGTCGCCGCTGATCAGCGTGGCCAGCAACCCGGCGGCGAAGATGCAGAGCATGAAGCCGGAGAAGACCTCCAGCTTGCGCGCCTTGATCGCCTCGATGACCAGGATGGCGCCGGAGACGACCGCGCCGGCGAGCAGAGCCGTCCAGTCGCTCGCGCCGTTCCAGTGCAGCAGGTAGTAGGCGAGGGTCGGCAGGCCGACGTCCCGCACCAGAGTCGGCAGCAACGCCCTGAACGCGTTCTTGCCATTGCCGTTGCCGGTGCTCGGCTTGGCGGTGAGGGTGGTCATCCTGGCTCCCCTTGGTGTCTTGCTCCGTTGACACCAATGACGTTATGGGGCCGTCGCCGGCGCAACCCATGCGAACGATCACGGGTTGGGGATGACAGATGTCATGGATGAGTTGTCCACAGGCTGGTGGTTGTCCACAGATCTCGTCGATGGCGGTTCCCGCCGGTCCGCGCCGATAAACTTGCCGAGAGGCGGCTCGCCGGAGGGGCGGGTCCTTGGGGGGTGAAAGTCGTTGTCGGCAAAAGAAATCGCCGCTGCTGGAGCCGGTCGTTGATTACGGCGGTCTGGGGGAATCGCAGCCATCGAATCGGGTATGCGCGGAGAGGCAAGGCCTCCGGCGGACGAGCCCGCTCAAGTCGCGGGGTAGCGCTTTCGCCAGTCGTCGGTGTCCGGTGGCATGGGGCCGAACTCCAGCAGGGCGTCGGCGGCGATCCGCTCGATGACGTCGCGCAGTTCGACTTCGGCCAGCCAGTCGGTGGGGATGGCGGCGGTGCCATGGGCCGCGCCGAGGATGTTGCCACAGATCGCGGCCGTCGAGTCGGTGTCGCCCGAGTGGTTCGCCGCCAGCAGGAGCGCGTCACGCGGATCGTCGCCGGTGCGGGCGGCCAGCAGCGCGATGGCCAGCGCCTCCTCGCCGACCCAGCCGCCGCCGAGGTCAGCCGCGATGGACTCCGGGGTCGGGCGGGTCAGGGCCATCGCCTTGTCCAGGATGGCCAGCTGCTCCTCGTGTCCGTCCCATGTGGACAGCTCGGCACGGGCCACCGCCACCGCCCGGTCGAGGGCGTCGCCGCGCACCAGGCGGTGCACGACGACCGCGAGCGTGCCGCCGGACAGGTAGCCGCTCGGGTGGCTGTGCGTGATGGCGCCGGCGGCGCTCGCCAGCGTGAAGACCTCGGTGACGTCCTCGGACCAGATCGCGAACGGGGCGCACCGCATGACCGCACCGCAACCCTTGGAGTTGTTGAGGCGGTTGGTGAACGTGCCGACGGGCTTGCCGTTGCCCAGCCCGCGCAACGCCGTCAGGCAGGTGTTGCCCGGGGCGCGTGCGGCGTGCAGGCCGGGGACCTCGACGAGCCAGCCGTCCAGGGTCGCCTCGCTGCGCTTGTCCTGGGTGTACAGCCAGCGCAGGTAAGCCTGGGCGATGGCGGGGAGCGGGTTGGCGAGGTCGCCAGCGCGCATCGCGTGGTGGCCGCGGATCAGCCCTTCGAGGGTGAACAGCGTCATCTGCGTGTCGTCGGTGATCTTGCCGCGCCCGCCGTACTCCTCGGCGAACGTGGTGAGACCGTCCGGGCCGTGCAGCTTGCGGACGGTGTCCATCATCAGGAACTCGATCGGCGCGCCGAGCGCGTCGCCGATCGCGCCGAGCAGCAAGGACGCGAGGAACCGGTCGTCGTCCATCAGGTGGTGCGGGCCAGGTCGTGGAGCTTGGCGGCGAACCGGTCGGGTGTGCCGGGGACCGCGGTGACGGACCGCTCACCGCGCCCGTCGGCGGCGTACACCAGCCAGCGGCCGTAGTCCTCGATGTCGAGGTAGGTCACCCAGTCCGCGGAACGCACGCGCCGCCCTTCTTCGTCTCGGATCGCGGCGTAGAGCTTCCCACCACCGAAGCGAGGCGCGGCGAGCAAGGCTTCCATCCGGCGCACGCCGTGCGGGCGCGACGAGCGGGCGGCCTGCATCCGGCTGTCGGCCGGGCGCTTGCCGTACTCGTCGGCCCGGATGGAGATCGACTCACCACGCCCCGGTGGCGTGCCGGGCAACTGGGCGACAAGGGTCTCGGCAAGGCGGTCGGAACCCGTCCACCGGACGGTGACGTGGTCGCCGCTGCGGATGAGCAGGATGCCGTTGCCGCGCAGGCCGGCGAGCAGGATGGCCTCGTCACCGTTGCCCGCGTCGACCCAGCCGTAGTACTCGGTGTCGGCGTGCTGGATGAGCGAGAGCGCGTCGTAAACGTCGTCGGGATCGACGTCGCTTTCGCTGAGCTGCCGGCGCAGCTCACGCTCGTTCTCCTCCTTGAACCGCGGCGAGTAGTACCGCTCCCCACCCGCGAGGACGACGTGCGGTTCGCCGAGGTTGTTGGTCTGCAGCAGCCGGACGACCGCGGTCAGAGGAAGCGTGATCGATCTGGCCATCACTCGATCACCGGAGGCGCGGTCACCTCATCGGTGCCGAAGATGTCCTCGGGGTCGTCCTCCTGGAGGAACGACGGACGCTCGTGCTCGGCATCCTCGTCCTTGTTGCCACCGTGGCCCGCGCCCATGGCCCCCATCCCGGCCATCCCGCCGCGACCGGAGGCCCCACCCGGGTTGAGACGACGAGCAATGGACTCCTCGGCGGGGACGCCACCAGCGCCTACGCCGGAGCGTGCACCGCCTTCCGGGGTGCCGCCGGTGCGGGCGCCTCCACCGGATCCTGAGCCGCCGCCATATCCGGAACCGCTACCTCCGCCGTATCCCGATCCCGAACCGCCGCCATACCTGCCACCTGGGCCGTAGCTGGTTCCGCCGTAGGGACCGAATGGCTGGTAGGGCGTGCTCGCGGTTGGGCCCTGAGCTGCGGGAGCTTGCGGGTAGCCGCTGGTGCCCGGCTGGTAGACCGGCGGCTGCGTCGCCGAACTCGCCGAAGTCGACCCGGCCGGCACCTGCGGTGCCGGAACGGCCTGGTGACCACTTGATGCCGGAGCAGACGGCCAACTGGAGTGCTCGGCAGTCGAACCACTCGGAACTGATGGCACGCCAGAGCCGGTGGATGAATGGGTGGCGCCGCTCCCCGTACCGGGCTGAGTACCTCCGACCGGCTGCTTCGGGTCGGCCAGAACCACCTCAGGTGAGTCTCCGGAGTCCTTGAGTGCCGGGTACTCCTTGGGCAGCCGCTCCCCGTTGGACCGGCTGGCCGTGTCGTAGGCGCTGAACACGGTGATGTTGTTCTGTGCGTCGTCCTGGTAGGCCGTGGTCGCCTGGTCGACGTCCTTGAGCCAAGGCACGGCGTCGGCCAGGACATTCGTCGGCGGCAGAGTCGCCGAGACGGGTTTGACCCCGTTCCTCGCGGTGTCGAACGCGCCGATCTGGTTTTGCAAGTCCTGCTGCGCACGGCTGAGGTACTCGGCCCGGCTGTGGCCGATGTCGATCAAGGGCTTGGTCACAGCGTATGCAGCCTCGCTCGCGGAGCCCTCCCAGCCACTGTTGATCATGTTTGCGATCTCGCTGATCATGGCAGTTCGCTGCTGCTCTGCTTCGACCTCCGACTGCGTCGCGCTCTGCGCGGCCATCAGCTTGCCCGACCCGGGCCCCGTAGTGATCTGCACGTAGATGTCATGGGGGCTGAGACCGCCACCACCATCCTTTGCGATCCCTGCCATCAAGCACCGGCCTTCATGGTCTGCAGCACGAGCGGAGCCACGGCCTCGGTCACCTCACAAGGATCCACGGTTCCTACCTTGTCCACTGATTGCTTCACGCTCAGCAGGGTGGCCAAATCGTCCGACAACCCGATGAACATCGTGCAGATTCCCGTCGAACTGCCGTCCTGATCGCCGACGATCACAGCAGGAAAGCCTCCGACATCCGCGATCGGCTTGAACACAGGGTATTTTCCAGCCTCGTGACTGCGGTAAATGCCACTCAGGCCTTCGCGGAACTTTGACATGAAGTGCACGGTCACCGATGCAGTGGTTTGCGGGTTCAGCCACGTACACCCGGTACCGAAGGAATCCTCATTCCTTTTTCCTGGCCCGACTTTCAGCTGCGCGACCTGTGCCGGCGTCACGGAGCGGCACGGGTCTTCCAAGAACTTGGTGGCATCAAGGGGATCCGCTACCTTGGGAACACCCGCATCGGGCAGCGACGTCGCGGTGACAGGCGCTTGTGAGTCGGAAGTCTGCGGAGACGTGCCGCTGGCTATGGACGTTCCAGGCGTGGGCGTCCCCGGTTCCGAAGAATCGCACCCGACGGCAACACCACCGACAACCGCGACAAGGCACAATGTCGCGGCCAAACGATACCTGGCCATCAAATGCCACCGTCCAGCGGAGAACCCGATTGCTGAATCTTCCGATGATGCTCCTCGTCGGTGTCGACCACGATTCCGAGCACCTTGTCGTATTTGGCTATCTGATTCGTGCAATATTCCAAGGACGCATTGAGCGACTGCGAGTACGCGGTTCCAGAGATGTTGGCATCAGCAGCGTGGCCACGGCTGGCGTAGTCAGCACCGGGACCGTCGACCGAATCCATCTCGGTCGAGGCGACGATCGATGCGTTGTAGTGCGAAATCAGCTCGGCCCACTTCTGACGGATCGCCGTCAGGTGGTGCTTGTCGTAGACGAAGTGGCCGCTTGTGCTGCTTGGTTGCAGGCTCGTCGCGGTCTGCTTCCAGGCTTCCTCGCCAGCCTGGCGGTCGACGAACACCATGACCCTCCCCGTGTCGATGCTGCTCCGCTGCGTGATGATACGGCACGCTCCGCGACCGTGTCCGGGGTTCGCGGACGCTCCGGGCTATCTCAAGCGGGCCCCAGCACACTGCGGTGGTGAGCGCGGAACACGAGCGGATGACCGACCCCGAGCCCTGGCGGTTCTGGGGTCCTTACCTCGCTGGACGCCAGTGGGGCGTGGTGCGGGAGGACTATTCCGGCAACGGCGACGCGTGGGGCTATTTCCCGTTCGACCAGGCTCGGTCCCGCGCCTACCGGTGGGGTGAGGACGGGATCGCGGGCCTCTGCGATCGGCATGGGTTTCTGAACTTCTCTGTCGCCCTGTGGAACGGCAAAGACGCCATCCTCAAGGAACGATTCTTCGGCCTCGCTAATGAAGAGGGCAATCACGGCGAGGACGTCAAAGAACACTGGTGGATCACCGATGGCACGCCATCGCACTCCTGGATGCAGGTCGTTTACCGGTACCCGCAGGCCGCCTTTCCTTATCAGCGTCTGCGTGAGCTCGCCGCCAACGAGGGGCGCGACGCGCGCGAGCCGAAGCTCGCCGACACGGGTGTGCTCGACGACAACCGGTTCTTCGACGTCGAGGTCACCTACGCCAAGGCCGGGCCGCAGGACGTGTGCATCCGGATCACCGCCACCAACCACGGGCCGGAGGCCGCGCCGCTCCACCTGCTCCCGCAACTGTGGTTCCGCAACACCTGGTCATGGGGCCGCGACGCGCGCAAGCCGGCCCTGGTCGCGTCCAAGGCCAACGGGTGGTCCCGCGTCCTGACCGAGCACGGGAAGCTCGGCCGGCACACGCTGCAGTTCGAGGGCGAACCCACGCTTCTGGTCACCGACAACGAAACCGACGAGGTCGGGCTGTTCGGTGCGGACAGCAACCCTTGCCGCTACACGAAAGCAGGCATCGACGACCACGTCGTGCGTGGCATCCACAGCGCCTGCCAGGTGGTCAACCCGGGTAGCGCCTCGCAACCGGGGACCAAGGCGGCCGGGTGGTACCGGTTCGACGTCGCGGCGGGGGAAACGAAATCCGTCAAGTTGCGGCTGATCGCGGGCACCGGCCACGGCGACCCCTTCGGGCCCAGTTTCGACTCCGCGTTCGAAGAAAGACGACAGGAGGCCGACGAGTTCTACCGGGCGCTCGGCGACTCCACGCCCGAAGAGAACGCCGTGGTGCGCAAGGCCTTGGCCGGACTGCTGTGGACCAAGCAGCACTACCGCTTCCGGGTCCGCGACTGGCTCGACGGCGACCCCGCCAAACCGCCGGTCGCCGGCAACCGCGCACGCAACCGGCACTGGCGCCACGTGGACGTCGCCGACGTCATGACCATGCCGGACGAGTGGGAGTACCCCTGGTTCGCCGCATGGGACCTGGCCTTCCAGACCGTGCCGATGGCGGTGGTGGACCCGCAGTTCGCCAAGGACCAGCTCCTGCTGCTCTGCCGGGAATGGCTGATGCACCCCAACGGCCAGCTCCCCGCCTACGAGTGGGAGTTCGGCGACGCCAACCCGCCCGTGCACGCCTGGGCCGCGCTGCAGGTCTACCGCGCCGAGCAGGCCGCGACCGGCCAAGGCGACCGCGCGTTCCTCGCCCGCGTCTTCCAGAAGCTGTTGCTCAACTTCTCCTGGTGGGTCAACCGCAAGGACGTCGACGGCAACTACCTGTTCGAGGGCGGCTTCCTCGGCATGGACAACATCGGCCCGGTCAACCGGTCGGCGCCGCTGGAGGCCGGGTGGCGGCTCGAGCAGTCCGACGCCACCTCGTGGATGGCGACCTACGCCCTGCACCTGATGCAGATGGCGCTGGAGCTCGCCCGCCACGACGACGCCTACGAAGACGTCGCCACCAAGTTCGTCGAGCACTTCCTGTCCATCGGCCAGGCGTTCACCAGCTTCGGCGCGGCCGGGCGCGGCATCTGGGACTCCACCGACGGCTTCTGCTACGACCTGATCACCCGGTTCGAGCCCGACGGCACCGTGCGCTCGCAGCCGGTGCGCGTGCGGTCGATGGTCGGGCTGATCCCGCTGCTCGCCACCGCCGTGCTGCCGCCGTGGGTGTTCACCGAACTCCCACGCTTCGCCGACCGGCTCAACTATCTGCTGCGCCACCAGCCCGCCTACGGCAAGTCGATCACCTGGCACACCGCGCCCGACGGCACCCGCTCGGCGCTGCTCGCCCTGTTCAACGAGCACAAGCTGCGCCGCGTGCTCGGCCGCATGCTCGACGAGGGTGAGTTCCTCTCGCCGCACGGCATCCGGTCGCTGTCCGCGGCCCACCGCGGCGGGCTCGCCGTGGAGATCGCCGGCCAGCACCACAGCATCGGCTACGAACCGGGCGAGTCGCGCACGCCCATGTTCGGTGGCAATTCCAACTGGCGCGGGCCCGTGTGGTTCCCGACCAACGCGCTGCTGGTGGAGGCGCTGCACACGTTCGGCACCTTCTACGACGACGTCACCGTCGACCTGCCGACCGGTTCGGGCCGGCAAGTCTCGGTGACCGGCGCGGCGCAGGAGCTGTCACGACGGCTCGCGGCGCTCTTCCTGCCGGGCAGCGACGGCGTCCGGCCCGCGGACGGCAAGCGCATCGAGGCGAGCACGGATCCGCTCTGGTCGCGGCACATCACGTTCTCGGAGTACTTCGACGGCGACACGGGCGAAGGCCTTGGCGCCACCCACCAGACCGGGTGGACAGCCCTGGTCGCGGTGCTTTTGCGTGGTTGGCCGGCGTAGGGGTGATCCGTCCGTAACCCTCGGTTGATGCGAGATCGCCCGTCCGAGTGGCAGGATGCGCACCACTCGGCCACCTATCGAGGAGTGACGAAGTGTCCCGACGCGCTCGACTGTCCGCAATCGGCCTGCTCTGCGCGGTCACCGCCGCGCTGTCCGTGGCTTGCGGTGCTTCCACCGACAAGCCGGGCGCGCAGAACAACCCCGGTGGGGCCGCTCCGTGCACGCCGGGGGCTCCGGTCAACGCGCCCCCGCCGCAGCCGCTGGTGGTGGAGCCGCAGGTCGACGCCGCGATCGCGGCCAAGGTGCCGTCGGCGGTCAAGTCCAAGGGCACGCTCAAGATCGCCACCGACGCCTCCTACGCGCCGAACGAGTTCATCCCCGAGGGCTCCAGCCAGATCGTCGGCATGGACGTCGACCTCGGGCAGGCGCTGGCCAAGAAGCTCGGGCTCAAGGCCGAGTTCGTCAACGCGACCTTCGACGGCCTGATCGCCGGTACACAGTCGCACCGCTTCGACCTGATCATGTCGTCGATGACCGACAGCAAGGAACGTGAGAAGACGATCGACTTCGTCACGTACTTCCAGGCCGGCACCTCGACCATGGTCGTGAAGTGCAACCCGAAGGGCATCAAGGCCGACACCGACCTCTGCGGCAAGAACGTGGGCGCGGAGAACGGCACGGTCCAGCTGGACGCGCTGACCAAGGAAGACGCCGACGGCTCCATCGTGAAGATCTGCAAGGACGCGGGCAAGCCGGCTCCGGTCGGCAAGGGCTTCCCGAAGCAGACCGACGTCAACGCGGCTTTGGCAGCCAACCGGATCGACGCGTACATGGCCGACACGCCGGTCGTCGACTACGCGGTGAAGATCACCGGCAACGCCTTCGAGAAGGTCGGTGACGCCGAGGGCGTCGCGCCGTACGGCATCGGCGTGCCGAAGGACGCGGGCACCTTCAAGGACGCGCTGGCCGACGGCATGAACGCGCTGATCGCCGACGGCACGTACAAGAAGATCCTCGACAACTGGGGCGTCGGCTCCGGCGCGATCGAGAAGTCGGTCGTCAACGGCGCGCAGTAACCGATGACCACAGAGTCGACCGACCTGGAACGACGCGAGACCCCGGAAGCCATCGTCGCGGTGCCCGTGCGGCACCCGTGGCGGTGGGTGGCCGCCGCGGTGCTGCTCGTGCTCGCCGCGATGTTCGTGCACGGCCTGGTCACCAACCCGGCGTGGCAGTGGGACGCCGTCTGGAAGAACTTCTTCTCCAAGGAAGTGCTGGACGGCCTGCTCATCACCATCGAGCTGACCGTGCTGGCCATGGTGATCGGCGTGGTGCTGGGCATCATCGTCGCGGTGATGCGGCTGTCGCCGAACCCGATCCTGGCCGGGGTCGCGTGGCTCTACGCCTGGTTCTTCCGCGGCACGCCGGTGCTGGTGCAGATCGTGTTCTGGTCCTACCTGGCGCGGCTGTACCAGTACCTGTCGCTGGGCATCCCGTTCGGGCCGGAGTTCGTGTACTTCGACACGAACTCGCTGATCCCGATCTTCCTCGGCGCGGTGCTCGGCCTCGGGCTCAACGAGGCCGCGTACATGTCGGAGATCGTGCGCGCGGGCATCCTGTCGGTCGACGAGGGCCAGACCGAGGCGGCCGAGGCCCTGGGCATGAAGCGCGGCAAGATCCTGCGCCGCATCGTGTTGCCGCAGGCCATGCGGGTGATCATCCCGCCGACCGGCAACGAGACCATCTCCATGCTGAAGACGACGTCGCTGGTCACGGTGATCGCGGTGTCCGACCTGTTCACCGTGACCGGGCAGATCGCGTCGTCGAACCTGCAGCAGGTGCCGATGCTGGTGCTGGCGAGCATCTGGTACCTGATCTTCACGTCGGTGTTGTCGATCGGGCAGTACTACATCGAGAAGCGCTACTCGCGGGGCTCGCTGCGCACGAGCCGGGGCAACCCGTTCGCCAACCTGTTCGGCTTCGGGAGGGCGCGTTGAGGGAGCTTGCGACCGAACCATCAAACACTGCGAGCCGGCGAATGCCGGCCCCGAGCGCCAGCGAGGGGTGGGCATGAGCGCCGACCTGATGGTCAAGGCCGAGAACGTGCACAAGCACTTCGGCCGGCTCGAGGTGCTCAAGGGCATCGACCTGGAGGTCGCGCCGGGCGAGGTCATGTGCGTGATCGGCCCGTCCGGTTCGGGCAAGTCGACGTTCCTGCGCTGCATCAACCACCTGGAGAAGCTCACCGCGGGCAAGCTCTGGGTGGACGGCGAGCTGGTCGGCTACCGGCAGAAGGGCGACAAGCTCTACGAGCTGCGCGACGACGAGGTGGCCCGCAAGCGCCGCGAGATCGGCATGGTGTTCCAGCGGTTCAACCTGTTCCCGCACATGTGCGTGATCGACAACATCATCGAGGCGCCGACGCAGGTCAAGGGCGTGCCGAAGGGTCAGGCGCGTGAGCGGGCACGGGAGCTGCTCGACCAGGTCGGGCTCGCGGACAAGGAGCGGGCTTACCCGCGTGAGCTCTCGGGCGGCCAGCAACAACGCGTGGCGATAGCGCGCGCGCTGGCCATGGACCCGAAGCTGATGCTCTTCGACGAGCCGACGTCCGCGCTGGACCCGGAGCTGGTCGGCGACGTGCTCGAGGTGATGCGCAACCTCGCCACGGCCGGCATGACCATGATCGTGGTGACCCACGAGATGGGCTTCGCCCGCGAAGTCGGGGACTCATTGGTCTTCATGGACGGCGGCGTGATCGTCGAGCACGGCGCGCCCAAGGACGTGATCGCCAACCCGCAGCACGAACGCACGCAGTCGTTCCTGTCGAAGGTGCTCTAGCCGCCCAGGTTGTGCACGATGTGCGTCGCGCGAAGTACGGCGAGCGCGGCGAACGGGTTCCGGCAAAGTGGCCTGGTGCTCCCGCGTGCGCCGATATCCTCGGAAGCTCCGGGGACGCGCGGGGAAGGGGTTGCGGGTTGGCCGTCAAGCCGCGGGATGTGTTCGGCAACCCGGAGACCCCGGCCGAGCGGCGCGTCGATCAGATGTTCGCGGGGAACAGCGTGGCCGCCGACGTGCCGTTGGACGTGCAGCTCGCCGAACCGGGGCGGGACTACGAGGTCCGCGCGGCTTTCCTGATGCGGCGCATGGCCGACGCCTCCGACGGCGGCAGCCGGTGGGCGTTCTGGCGGCGCAACGCGGCACCGCCGGTGATCCGGGTGGTGGACAGCCTGATCACCGGGACGTTCGACCTGCGGGCGCTGGACTTCCCCTACCTGCTCGAATTCGTGCGCTGCCGGTTCGCGGCCGTGCCGGACATCCGGCAGGCCAACGTCGCGGGCTGCCAGTTCGACGAGTGCTGGTTGCCCGGGCTCGCCGCGCGGAACCTGCGCAGCGACAACGACGTCATGCTGCGTGGCTCCATTGTGGACGGCGGGACCGTCGACCTCACCGACGCGCACGTCGCCGGTTCGCTCATCCTCGACGACACCGAGCTGCGCAACCCCGGCGATCGCGCGCTGCACGCCGACCGGCTCAGCCTCGACGGCGCCATGCTCGCGACCCGGATGCGGGTCGAAGGGGAGGTGCGCTTCCCCGGCATGCGCTCAGGCGGCAACATCAACCTCAGTGGCGCCCAGCTGACCAATCCCGACGGCTTCGCCTTGAACGGCAACGGGATCCGGGTCGGCGGGCACCTGCTGTGCGGGCGCGACCCGTACACCGGCGACCTGTTCCATTCCGTCGGCCGCGTCTTCCTGCCCAGTGCCCAGGTGGCCAGCGACCTGGTGTTGCGGGCGGCCGTGCTGGAGCCGGCGACCGATCCGGTGACCGACCCGTCGTCGGACGACCCGTTCTTCGACCCGGTGGCCACGCTGATCGCCGACCGGTGCGACATCAACGGCAACATCGTGCTGGACAACGGTTTCCTCAGCACGGGCACGATCCGGATCATCAACGCGCGGATCGGCGGCTCCCTGCGGCTCACCGGGTCCACAGTGGACATGTCGGGTGGCGCGGAGGACTTCACCGAGCCCAGGGACACCGCGCACGCCAAGGAACAGCCCGGTAACTACCCCGACCGCGCACTGCACCTGGACGGCACGGAGATCAGCGGCGACTTCGACCTGCGCCGGGCCAGCCTGGCCGGGCAGACCCGGCTGGTCGAGGTCAGCGTGCACGGCAGCGTCCTGCTCGACGAGGCGAAGTTGTCCAACCGGGGCGCCGACGTGCTGGAAGGCCGCCGGTTCAAGATCGGCGGCAACCTGGACTGCCGGCACAGCACCGTGTTCGGCTCGATGTTGTTGCAGGGCGCGAGCATCGGCGCCAACCTCGACCTGCGCGCGAGCCGCTTCGTCGCCCCCGGCACCTACACCCACGACCACAGCCCCAAGCCGTCGGTGGACATCCGGTCGGCGACCATCCGGCGCGACTTCGTGTGCGCGGCGGACCGCTCGGCCACCCCGCGGCTGCCGTTCTCGGCCGTCGGCGAGATCCGGCTGGTGCACGCCGAGGTCGGCCGCGAGGTGAACTTCGACGGCGCGCAGCTCGGCCGGGACCCGGCCAAGGTCGCGATCAACGGCTTCGGCCTGCGCACCCAGCAGCTGCGGCTCACCGTCGACCAGTCGCCGCGCGGGCGGGTCGACCTGCGCCAGGCGCGGTGCGCGGTGCTCGACGACAACGCGGCGTTCTGGGCCGGCGGCAGCGGGCGCATGCAGCTCGACGACTTCCGCTACGACTCGCTGGCCACGCCCATCGAGGTCAACGACGACCAGCGCATCGTCGACCGGTTGCGGTGGCTGGAGAACGCCATCGGCACCTACAGCCCCGGCCCGTACGACCAGTGCGCCGCGATGCTGCGGGCGAACGGCAACGAGGAACACGCGACCACGGTGCTGATCGCCAAGCAGCGCAAGCGGTATCGCGCGCTCGCCGACGGTTACCGCGTGATGGGGCCCGGCGTGTTGTTCTGGAGCTGGATGCAACGCGCGATGGTCGGCTACGGCTACCGCCCGACGCGCGCGCTGGTCTGGCTGCTGGCGTGCCTGGCGTTGGGGACGGCCTGGTTCGCGCTGCACCCGCTCAGCCACGAGATCAACGCCGACGACCACCTCAACTGGAACCCGGTGCTCTACACGCTGGACCTGCTGGTGCCCATCGTCGACTTCGGGCACAAGAACCGATGGCAGATCTCCGGGCCGTCGCAGTGGATCTCGGTGTTGCTGATCGCGGCCGGCTGGATACTGGCGACGACGGTCGCGGCCGGTGTGACCCGGATGTTGCGGCGCAACACTTGATCAGGCTTCGGCGGTTTTCGTGCCCGTGCCGGGGGCGTGGTCGGGGTTGACCCGGCGCCAGGTCGCCGCCGGGCCGATGCCCAGGACAACGGCCAGCACGCCCGCGATGGCCACCGCGTTGAACACGCCGGTGAACTCGGCGATCACGCCGGCGATCAGCACGCCGACGCCCTGCGCCGCCAGCAGCGCGGTCGCGATCAGGCCGGACGCCTGGCCGCGGCGGGCATCGGGCACCCGGCGGGTGAACGAGGCGTTGGACTGGATCACGTACGCGGTGCCGAGCGCGCCGGTGACGGCCCACAGGAGCATGGCGGGCACCAGCCCGGGCTTGATCACGCAGATCATCAGCGGCACCGCGGCGAGCAGCGCCAACGGACCGATCAGCCGGGACCGCAGGTGGGCGGGCACCAGCTTGGCGAACAGGAACGCGCCGAGCGCGCTGCCCGCCGGGTCGGCGGCCATCAGCAACCCGGTGCCGACGGTGCCGTGCCCGATCGCCTGCGCGTAGGGCGCGGCGAGGCCCTCCGGCGCGATCAGCAGGCCGGTGAGCAGCACCAACGCGGTCAGCGAGCGCAGCGCCGGGTCTTCCCAGATCGCGCGCATGCCGCCGCGCATCATGTGCACGGCCTTGCCCGCGGCGGACTCGGGCGCGCCGGCCTCCGCCCCCGCGGGCGGCGGTCGGAACTGCATGCCGAACTTGACCAGCGCGGCGGACAGCAGGAACGTGACCGCGTCCAGCGCGAGCGCGCCGTTGGGCGTGATGACCGTGATCAGCAGGCCACCGCCCGCGAACGCGACCAGCTGCATGACCTGCTGGGTGATGTTGCGGATCGCCAGGCCGACCTCGAACCGTTCGCCGGGCAGGATGTCGGGCAGCGCGGCCGCCTGCGCCGCCCGGAACGGCGCGCCGAGCAGGACGACGAACACCAGCAGCACGCAGATCAGCGCGAGCGGCATGCGGGGGATCGCCATCACGGCGACCAGCCCGGCCCGGCAGAGGTCGCTGATGACCATGACCGTGCGGCGGGGGAACCGGTCGGCCAGGCCGGACAGCAGCGCGCCGCCGAAGATGGACGGGATGAAGGTGAGCGCGTAGGTGAGTGCGGTCAGCCAGGCGGAATCGGTGCGGTTGAAGACGAGGATGGCGAGGGCGACACGGGTCAACTGGTCGCCCGCGGTGGAGAGTGCGTACGCGGCCCAGATGGCACGGAACTCGCGCATCGCGAATACCGTTCCGAATCCGATCTTTTCGGTCATCGGTCCCACTTGGCCCCCCGAAGGTCTTTACTGAGCTTAGTCGGCGGGCCTGGTGGCGGCTACGCCCGGTAGCACCAGCGGCGCTCAGCGTCTCCACAGATGACCGATCCAAAAACTGGGAAAAACCAAGGCCTCCCGGCGCGTGTTCTTCTGGCGTGGGTATGTGTTCTACGGGCCGTACGGAACGTACTAGGAGTATGGCGTGGTGGCACCATTGTTGATCATCGATGCGGCCAATGTGGTCGGCTCGGTGCCGGACGGTTGGTGGCGCGACCGGGCAGGCGCCACGGAGCGCCTCCGGGACCGGCTTTCCGCTCCTGACCTGGGCGTTCTGACCGGCGGGGTGACACCGGAGCTGGTCCTCGTCGTCGAAGGTCAGGCGCGCGGGGTGACCGCGGTGCCCGGGGTCCGGGTGGTCGCGGCGCCGGGCAGCGGGGACGACGAGATCGTGTCGCTGGTGGCCGCGGCGGACGACCGGACGGTCGTGGTCGCGACCGCGGACCGGGAGTTGATCAGCCGGGTGACGGCGTTGGGCGCGAGCATCGTGGGTCCGAAGTCGGTTCGCTGACCCCGGGGAACACCGTCCCTTCCGGACGTTGTTGGGTACTGGTGTGACGGTTGCGCGTGCCAGGGTCCGGGCCCCAGAACTCACCGGCCGAGGGTGGTTGAACACCGGGGGCAAACGGCTTTCGATGCAGGACTTCCGCGGCCGGTTCGTGCTTTTGGATTTCTGGACCTTCTGTTGCGTGAACTGCCTGCACGCACTGGACGAGCTGCGGCCGCTCGAAGCCGAGTTCGACGACGTGCTGGTGACGGTCGGGGTGCATTCGCCGAAGTTCGTGCACGAGGCCGACCCGGAGGCGCTGGCCGCCGCGGTGGAGCGGTACGACGTGCGGCACCCCGTGCTGGACGACCCCGAGCTGACCACGTGGTCCGCCTACGCCGTGAAGGCGTGGCCGACACTGGTCGTCGTCGATCCCGAGGGCTACGTCGTGCACGTCGCCGCTGGTGAGGGGCACGGCGAGGCGTTGCGTCGGATCCTTACCGAGCTCGTCGCCGAGCACGAGGCCAAGGGAACGCTGCGCCGTGGGGCGGGGCCGTTCGTGGCGCCGACCGCGCCGGGCACAGAGTTGCGGTTCCCGGCGAAGGCGGTGGCGCTGCCGGGTGGCACGTTGCTGGTCGCGGACACCGCGCACCACCGGGTCGTCGAATCGGACGGGACGACCGTGCTGCGGACCTTCGGCACCGGCGAGCGTGGGCGTGCGGATGGACAGGCGCCCAGCTTCGCCGAGCCGTCGGGGTTGGCCGTGCTGCCCGCCGACGTCGCCGCGCGGGTCGGGTACGACGTGGTCGTCGCGGACACCGTCAACCACCTGCTGCGTGGGCTGAACACCATCACCGGCGAGGTGTCCACTGTGGCCGGGACCGGTCGGCAGTGGCGCACCGGGCCGAGCGACGGCCCGGCGGCCGACGTCGACCTCACCAGCCCGTGGGACGTGGTGTGGTGGCGCGACCGGGTCGTCGTGGCCATGGCGGGCAACCACACGTTGAGCGCGTTCGATCCCGTGCGCGGCACGGTGGAGCGGTTCGCGGGCACCACGGTGGAGGGCCTGCAGGACGGGCCGGTCGCGGACGCCTTCTTCGCGCAGCCGTCCGGGCTCGCGGCCACCGCGGACCGGCTGTGGCTGGTCGACGCCGAGACCTCGGCCCTGCGCTGGATCGAGGGCGACCAGGTGCACACCGCCGTCGGCACGGGGCTGTTCGACTTCGGTCACCGCGACGGTCCGGCGGACCAGGCGCTTTTGCAACACCCGCTGGGCGTCGCCGTGCTGGGCGACGGCGCGATCGCGGTCGCCGACACCTACAACGGCGCGATCCGGCGCTACGACCCGGAAACCGGCGAGGTGAGCACACTCGCCACCGGCATCGCCGAGCCGTCGGGGCTCGTGGTGCGCAACGGGGAACTGCTGGTCGTCGCGTCCGCCGCGCACCGGATCGAACGACCGGAGCTGCGGGTACAGGAGGTCGGCGGCGACCGGCACCAGGTGCGCAGGCCGCCGACGGAACTCGCGCCCGGGGCCGTGGAGCTGACCGTGGTCTTCACGCCACCACCCGGCCAGAAGCTGGACGAGCGCTACGGCCCGTCGACCCGGCTGGAGGTCACGTCGTCGCCGCCGGAGTTGCTCGTCGAAGGCGCGGGCGAGGGCACCGAGCTGACCCGGAAGCTGGTGCTGGCCCACGGGATCGCCGAGGGTGTGCTGCACGTGGTCGCGCAGGGCGCGGCCTGCGACATCGACGTCGAGCACCCCGCGTGCCACCTGGTCCGGCAGGACTGGGGCGTGCCCGTGACGCTCACCGACGACGGCCCGTCGCGGTTGGCGCTGATGATGGGCGGCATCGACGAGTAGCTACGATTTGCCCGTGCCCCCACAGAAGCTCGAGATCCAGATGCTGCACGACCGCGTGCTCGTGCAGCTCACGCCGGAGGAAGGGGAGCGCCGCTCCAGCGGCGGGATCGTGATCCCGGCGACGGCGCAGGTGGCACGCAGACTGGCCTGGGGCGACGTGCACGGCGTCGGCACCAACGCGCGCACGGTGAAGGTCGGCGACCGGGTGCTGTTCAACCCCGACGACCAGCTCGAGGTCGAGGTGCAGGGCCGGACCTACCTGGTGATGCGCGAACGCGACGTGCACGCGGTGGCCTCCGAGCGCATCGAGCACGGGACGGGCCTCTACCTCTGACGTCACTGGGCCGAACGGCCTAGCAATTCCGGCGGGTGCTCGACGGCCGGGCAACACTTCCCAAGAACCCTTGGGAGGCGCGAAGTGAGCACAGCGAACGAGGTAAGACGCAGCAGGCCGGTGGAGGTCTTCGGCCGGATCGGCCAGGCCTGCTACGGCGTGGTGCACCTGCTGATCGCCTACCTGGCCCTGCAGGTGGCGTTCGGTGACTCCGGCAAAGAGGCCGACCAGCACGGCGCGGTCGCCACCGTGGCGCAGGGCGGGTTCGGCAAGGTCCTCCTCTGGGTGCTGGCCATCGGGCTGCTCGCGTTCGGGTTGTGGCAGCTGTTGCTGGCGGCGACCGGTTTCCACTGGATCGAAGCGGGCCGCAAGCGGGTGATGAAGAAGATCGGCGCGGTGGTCCGCGGCATCGTGGCGCTGGCGATCGGGACGTACGCGATCAAGTTCGCGGCCGGGTCGGGCGGGCAGTCCAGCGACAGCTCGCAGAAGGAGATGACGGCCAAGCTGCTGTCGTTGCCCGCCGGCCGGGTGTTGGTCGGGATCGTGGCGCTCGCCGTGATCGGCGCGGGGATCGCGCAGATCGTGACCGGGGTGCGCAAGACGTTCATGGAGGACCTCAACGTCGTCGAGCTGCCCCGCGGCACGCAGCAGTGGGTGCGGCGGGCCGGGGTGGCGGGCTACATCGCGAAGGGCGTGGCGATCGGCGTGGTGGGGATCCTGATCGGCACCGCGGCGCTCGACTCGAACGCAGGCAAGGCCGGCGGCCTCGACGCGGCGTTGAAGACGCTGGGGGCGCAGCCGTTCGGCGTGGTCATCCTGGTGGTGGTGGCCTTGGGGTTCGCGGCGTTCGGCATCTACTGCTTCGGCGCGGCCCGAGCCCAACGCGGCTGAGCACGCACCGAAAAGGCCCGGCGGTTCGAGGTGAACCGCCGGGCCTTTGGTGTGTTTCCGCCTCGCGCGCGACAGCAGCCCAGTCCTCTGGTGGGTTCTAGGGGGCCGGGCCGAGCAGGCACCAAAAGGCCCGCGGGTTCGGGGTGAACCGCCGGGCTTTGGTGCGCTTTCGCCTCGCGCGCGAAGGCAGCCCCACCCTCCCGGGGGCACCCCTTAATGCCAGTCTATCGAGGTGAAAGGGGGTGTGGGGCGCGCGAAGTGGATCTGTGGACAACCGGGCTCCTGTGGATAACCCGACGCAGGGAAGCCCTCGGGGTGAGTCGTTGCCTCACGTCGAAATGCCCGCCTGATGGACCGGGTGGGCGCATGGAAAGGCCCGGCGGGATGTACCCGCCGGGCCTTTCCGGTTCTGCAGGTTTACCGGGTTACGCCGCGCCGCCTGCCGTAGAAGCCGGCGACCAGCGAAACGCCCACCGCCGCGACGATGATCTGCAGGATCAGTTCGATCCAGTCGATGCCGCTGGTCTGGTCGACGCCGAACGCCCGGGCGAGCGCCGTGCCGATGAATGCGGCGATGATGCCGACCACGATGGTCAGCCAGATCGGGATCGACTGCTTGCCCGGCGCAACCACGCGGCCAAGCACGCCGAGGATCAACCCGATCACGATGGCGGTGATGATTCCGGTGACACTCATCGGTGCTCCCTCTAGTGCCCTGTGCTGACCTCCGCGAAGTCAGCGCCTCTGGCAGAGAGGTACCCGCATCACCGCCATCGTCAAACGAGATGAATCATCAGAAGGCGGCCTCGTCCAGCTCCATCAGGGAGTTGTCGGCCATTTCGACGATCTTGCGTTCGGCCGTGATCGTCGGGAGCACGGTCTTGGCGAAGAACCGGGCGGCCGCGACCTTGCCCTCGTAGAACGGCTTGTCCTTGGCCGGCACCTCGCCGCCGAGCTTGGCCAGGGCGATCTCGGCCTGGCGCTGCAGCTGCCAGCCGATCACCAGGTCGCCCGCGGCGAGCAGCAGCCGGACCGTGTGCTGGCCGACCTTGTAGAGGTTCGCCGTGTCCTCCTGTGACGCGGTCAGGTAGCCGACCAGCGAGCCCAGGATGCCCTGCACGTCCTCGAGCGCCTGCTTGAGCAGCGCGCGCTCCTCCTTCAACCGGCCGTTGCCGGCCTCGGAGTCGATGAAGCCGGTGATCTCGCCGGCGAGGAAGCCCAGCGCCTTGCCCTTGTCCCGGATGATCTTCCGGAAGAAGAAGTCCATGGACTGGATGGCCGTCGTGCCCTCGTACAGGCTGTCGATCTTGCCGTCGCGGATGTACTGCTCGAGCGGGTAGTCCTGCAGGAAGCCGGAGCCGCCGAGGGTCTGCAGCGACTCGTTCAGCATGGCCCAGCCACGCTCGGAGCCGACGCCCTTGACGATCGGCAGCAGCAGGTCGTTCACCGCCACCTCGAGCGACACGTCCGCGCCCGACGCCTTGCCCAGCGCGATCTTGTCCTGGAACTGCGCGGTGTAGAAGTACAGCCCGCGCATGCCCTCGGTGTACGCCTTCTGCTTGAGCAGGCTGCGCCGCACGTCCGGGTGGTGCGTGATGGTCACGCGCGGCGCGGTCTTGTCGAGCATCTGGGTCAGGTCGGCGCCCTGCACGCGCTCCTTGGCGTACTCCAGCGCGTTCAGGTAGGCCGTCGACAGCGTGGAGATGGCCTTGGTGCCGACCATCATCCGCGCGTGCTCGATGACGTCGAACATCTGCGCGATGCCGTTGATCTCCTCGCCCAGCAGCCAGCCCTTCGCGGGCACGCCGTGCTGGCCGAAGGTGAGCTCGCACGTGGTCGAGCCCTTGATGCCCATCTTGTGCTCGACTCCTGTGACGAAGGCGCCGTTGCGCTCGCCGGTCAGCTCGCCGGTCTTCGGGTCGAAGTGGTGCATCGGGACCAGGAACAGGCCAAGGCCCTTGGTGCCGGGCTTGGTCTCGATGCCGGGGCCCTCGGGACGCGCGAGCACCAAGTGGATGATGTTCTCGCTCATGTCCTCCTGGGCGGCACCGGTGATGAACCGCTTGACGCCCTCGATGTGCCAGGAGCCGTCGTCCTGCTTGAACGCCTTGGCCCGGCCGGCGCCCACGTCGGAGCCCGCGTCGGGCTCGGTGAGCACCATGGTCGAGCCCCAGTCGCGCTCGATGAAGTTCTCGGCCCAGCGCTTCTGCTCGTCGGTGCCGTTGTTGTGCACGATCTGGGCGAACGTCTTGCCCGCCATGTAGAAGAACACGGCCGGGTTCGCGCCGAGGATGAGCTCGGCGGCCGCCCACGCGACCGACGGCGGGATGCCGAAGCCGCCGAGCTCGGAGCTCAGCGAGATGCGGTCCCAGCCGTTCTCCACGATGGCGTGCAACGCCTTCTTGACCGACTCGGGCATCGTCACGTCGTGCTTGTCCGGGTGGAACACCGGCGGGTTGCGGTCGCCGTCGACCAGCGAATCCGCGACCACGCCCGTGGCCAGCTTGTTCAGCTCGGACAGCACGGTCCGCGCGGTGTCCGGGTCGGCCTCGGCGAAGGGGCCCGTGCCCAGGTACTCCTGGATGCCGAGCACCTCGAAGAGGTTGAACTCGAGGTCCCGGAGATTGCTCTTGTAGTGGCCCATCTGCTGCTCCCCGTGTGCCGCGCGTACTACTCGTCGGTAACAACAGGATATTACTTGCCGGTAACCCCCGGCAAGGCGCTCACCCATTTGTGGCTGGGAACTCAGTGCAGCAGGTCAGTCTCGCGCGGCCCTAGGGCGCGCCGAATCGAGCGCGCGCAGCGGCGTGACCTCGGCGGCCACGGTCAGCACGCCGGCCCGGAAAGCGACGGCCACCGCGTGCGTGCGGTCTCGTGCGGCGAGCTTGCGCAGGATGCTCTTGACGTGGGTGCGCACCGTCTCGACGGAGACGAAGAGGATCTTGGCGATGGCCTGGTTCTCCAGGCCGTCGGCGATCAGCTGGAGCACCTGGAACTCCCGGCGGGACAGCGGCTGCAGCGAGCCGACGCCGTCGACCAGCCGGGTCCGCGGCGCCGCGACCGCGGCGGCGAGACCGGGGTCGACGTAACGGCGCTCGGCGTGCACGGTCCGGATCGCCTCGACGATCCGGTGCGGATCGGCCGAGCGGGGGATCGCGCCCTGCACCCCGGCGGCGAACGCGCTGCCCAGGTAGTGCGTGGTGCGGTGCCGGTCGTGCACGATCAACAGCACGTTCTGGTGCCGGTCGGTCCCGGCGAGCAGTTGCGCCAGCTGGTTGCGCGGGTCGACCTCGGAGTCGACCAGCACGACGTCGGGCCGTAGGCGCTCGCACATCTGTAACGCCGCGTTCGCGCTGTCGGCGGCGCCCACCCAGGCCAGGCCGGGCGTGCGCGCGACGAGCGCGGTCAGGCCGTCCCGGAACAGGGGGACGGCGTCGACGAGCGCCACCCCGATGCCGGGCCGGCCCCGGTGGTCCAGCTTGCCGATCGCCGGGCCGATCCGGGCGGTGCGTCGCTTCTCGACGTCTGGTGGCATCCGTCCTCCTCAGGTGTCACCCGTCCGTGATCGGGACGACCGAAGTTCCGGCTCGTGACGTGCCAAGACGCAACTCCAGGAAACTCACCCCCGCGGGTGAGTGACAGCGGATTCCCCCGCACCCCGCGTCAGGCCATCGTCGGCGGACGCCTCCCCCGTGTCGGTCCTGATAAACACAGACCCGTAACAATTGGCCTTGTTGAGGCCGATCCGGGGTATGCGTACGACCGTTCGGCGCATGCCGAAGCGGAACCGGTGAGCACGTGGGACCGGAGACACGGAACAATGGGCGCGAAAGAGCCCATGCACGGTCTGCCGGGTCGCCACCCGGCCGGATGAGGGAGCGTGTCGTGGCGTCGGGTGCAGAGCTCAGTGCGCAGGGTTGGTTCCGGCTGATGGTGCAGAGCCGGCTCGCGCCGGGCCTTCGCGGCTACGGCTTCATCGGGTCCGGCCACACGTTCCGCGCGAGCATCGACGGTTATTACGCGCAGGTCACGCTCCAGCAGGCCAACGCGGCGTCGACGAGCTACGTCCGGTTCACCGCGGACCTGAGCGTGGTCCGGCGCAACGAGTGGGACGAGCAGTTACGAGTCCGGCCCTACTACGGCTCGCGCCCCCAGCCCTCCGCGCCCGGTTGGTCGGCGCGCATCGGTGAGCTGATCAGCGTCGGCGGCTTCCCCATCGGCGAGATGTGGTGGGAACTGGACGCCGGGCGCCCGTTCGAGTCGCTGGCCGACGAGGTCGTGTCGGCGGTGCGCTGGTACGGGCTGCCCGCGATGATGGAGCAAATCGCTTCAGCGCGGCGGGGTCACTAGCTACGGTCGGGGGATGCCTTCCGGTGATGCGTTCCTCGCGTTCGGTCTGCTGTCTTTCTTGCTGATCATCGTGCCGGGCCCGAGCGTGCTGTTCACGATCAGCCGGGCGCTGACCGTCGGCCGGCGTGCGGCGCTGGTCACCGTGCTCGGCAACGCCGTCGGCGTGTACGCGCAGGTGGCGGCCGTGGCCGTCGGCATCGGCGCGTTGCTCGAGCGGTCGGTCGAGGTCTTCACCGTGGTGAAGCTGATCGGCGCCGGATATCTGATCTACCTGGGCGTCCGCGCGATCCGGCGGCGGGGCGAGCTGACCCTGGACGCCGACGTCACGCCGAAGCGCACCAGCCGGCTGGTGGTCGACGGCTTCGTGGTCGGCTTCGCCAACCCGAAGTCGATCGTGTTCCTGGCGCTCGTGCTGCCGCAGTACCTGGGGTCGTCGGTGAGCAACCCACCGGTGCAGATGCTGGTGCTGGGCGCGGTGTTCCCGTTGATCGCGTTGGTGTCGGACAGCCTCTGGGCGATGATCGCCGGCACGGCGCGGGCCTGGTTCGCCAGGTCGCCGCGGCGGCTGGCGGTGGTCGGCGGGACCGGCGGGCTGGTCATGATCGGGCTCGGCGTGAAGGTCGCCTTCACCAGCAAGGCCGACTGATGATCGGGCGCTGGCACGGCCTCGTGGTCGACTGCCCGGACCCGTCCGCGCTCGCGGAGTTCTACCAGCGGTTGCTGGGCATGGTCCGGGTCCAGGACGAGCCGGACTGGGTGGTCATCGGCGACGCGCCGGACCGGCCGGGCGTGGCCTTCCAACGCGCGGCGGACTTCCGAGCACCGACGTGGCCGGATGGGGAAGTGCCGCAGCAGATGCACTTCGACGTGCGGGTCGACGACCTGGAAGCCGCCGAGGCCACGGTCCTCGCCATCGGCGCGACCCGGCAGCCCGGCGGCGGCGACCGGTTCCGCGTCTACACCGATCCCGTCGGGCACCCGTTCTGCCTGGTGTCGTGGTGATCCGGCCGGACGCGACGCGCGACGTCGGCCCGCGGGTGAAGCTGCACCGGCGCGTGCTGCGCCTCGACGGCGTCGACCACACGGTGCTCACCCTGCGCCCCGGCACGCAGGCGCGCTTCGCCACGAACTACGAGCACGAGACGTGGCACGTGCTGACCGACAGCCACGGTGGCCGGCTGCTCGGCCGGTTGCTGTGGGGCCTTGCCTACCAACGGGTGCCGAACACGCTCGTGCTGATCGACCGGCCGTTCCTGGACCCGAACCCGTTCGACGCCGAGCCGTCGGACCCGGTCGTGCTGGCCCCGGGCCCGCTCACGCCGCTGACGGCGCAGGCGGCCCGGCAGCTGCGGCGGATGCTTCCCTTGCGCGGCAACCCCGATGGCACGGTCCGGCTCCAGACACCGGGGCTGGACAAGGAGATCGCCGCGGTCCGGCGCTGGCGCGAACACGTGAGCCCGACCGCGCGGTGGCACTACCGGGACCCGGTCGAGCCCTTCGGCACCCGCTGCGCCCGGCTCGGCGGTGTGGTGTTGTTCTCGGCGCCGCCCGTGATCCTGCGTGAGTGGGCGCGCGAGGTGTACGAGCTCGCCGACTGGTACCACGGCGGCCAGTCCGCGAGCGAGGGCATGTGGCCCGGTGGCGAGGTGCAGCTGTGGGGCCAGTACCACCGGATGGTCAGCGCGGCGCGGACCGCGCGCCGAGACCTGCTGACCGGCCCCGCGCCGGAGCTGGACCTGCCCGAGGACGCACCGGTGAGCGTGCGGGAGGCGGCCGTGCCGGTGGCGCAGCGGCCGCCGCGGGACGTGCGGGAGCTGGTGTGGTCGGTGGTGGTGGACTACCAGAAGCGCATGATCCCGGGTCAGGGCTTGGGGATGTCGAAGTAGCCGGTGATACCGGCGGCGAACGCGATGTCGCCCTTGACCTTCACGCGGCCGCGGACGAACAGCAGCGGGACCGACACGTTGCCCGTCGCGGCGCGGAGGAAGTCCGCCGGTGCCAACGTGATCGTGGCGCGGGGGTCGCGGGTCGGCGTGGTGCCCGACACGCAGGTGCCCTCTTCCAGCACCGTTTCGTAGCGGTCGAAACCGCCGTCGCCCGCGCCGCCGCTGAAGCGCCAGTGCACGACGGCCGGGTTGGTCGTGGCTCGGTCGGTCTTGACGTGGTTGGTCATCCGGCAGAAGACCTCGGTCAGCACGACCTCGCGCAGGTTCGGCTGCTCCATCATGTGTTCCAGCTGCGCGCGCGAGGCCTTGCCGATCAGCCACACGAACGTCTCGGTGCGCATGGACGCGAGTTCGATGCCGGTGCCCATGACCGACAGGAAGTCCAGGACCTCCATCAGCTTCACGAACTGCGCTTCGTCGAGCTTCTCCAGGTCGATGGCGCGCGCGAACGCATCTATGTCGACCCGTTCCACGCGGACCTCCTCGTCACAGCGGCGTCGTCAACCGCGGGGCAGGTCGAAGAGTCCCATCATCCCCGCGGCGAACGCCAGATCGCCGCGCACCTTCAGCTTGCCGGTCATGAACAGCACGGGTGCCGACGCGTTGCCGGTGATCAACCGCAGCAGCTCGACCGGGCCGAGGGTGATCGTCGCCTGCGCCTTGACCCGCGGCGACGCGGTGACCGTGCACGCGCCGTGGTCGATCACCACTTCATAGCGGTCGTAGCCGCCCTCGCCCGCCCCGCCGCCGATCCGGAAGTGCGCGATCGCGTGGATGTCCTTCGTGCGCTCGGCCCGCAGGTGCTTGGGCATGCGGTGCAGGAAGACCAGGTCGAGCACCATCCGGCGGATCTCCGGGCGCAGCATGAACGCCTGGATCTGGTCCTTCGACGCGCGCGAGATCAGCCGGGCGAACGTGTCCGCGCCGACCGCGCCCAGGTCGAGCTCCGGGTTGGCCCGGCCGAGCCGGCCGATGGCGGCGAGCAACGTGGTCAACTCGTGCTTGCGCAGCGTTCCTGGGTCGATCGACCGGGCGATAGCATCGAGGTCGACGGCGGTGAGGTCCGACCCGTGCGGGTCGAGGCCGTCGACCAGCGCCACCAGCTGGCTCGGGGTCAGGCCGTCGAACTCGGCCATGGGCTCACCTCCGCAGGAAACCTACCGACGGGTAAATCTACTTTCGAGTAGGTTGGGTGACAAGCTGAACCGACGGGAGGCCTGTGGACGCGATCGATGCCCGCCAAGGGCGCGTGAAGCGCCTGCCCCGCGAAGTGCGGGAGCGGCAGATCCTGGACGCCGCCGTCCGGGTGTTCTCCGCGCACGGCTATCACACGGCGTCGATGGACGAGATCTCCGACGTGGCCGGCGTTTCCAAGCCGATGATCTACGCCTACCTCGGCTCCAAGGAGGACCTGTTCGCCGCGTGCATCCGGCGTGAGGCCACCCTGATGATGGAGGCCATCGCCGGCGGCGTGCAGGGCGACTCGGCGCCGGACATGCAGCTCTGGCAGGGGTTGCGCGCGTTCTTCAGCTTCGTCGGCGCCCAGCGGGACAGCTGGCGGGTGCTGCACCGGCAGGCCACGTCGCAGGGCGGCCCGTTCAGCGACGAACTCGTGGCGATGCGCGGGCGTGCGATCGAACTCGTCGACGCGTTGCTAGTGCGCAGCGCGACCAAGCAGGGCATGGACGAACAGGCGACCAAGGGCACTTCTGCGATGGCGGCCGCCCTGGTCGGCGCCGGTGAGTCCATGGCCGACTGGTGGGTCGACCACCCGGAGGTGCCCGGCCGCACGCTCGCGACCTGGCTGATGAACCTGGTCTGGATGGGCTTCGGCGACCTGGTCGAGGGCAAGGTCTGGACCCCGAACGAGGATTAGCGTTCGACTTCGTAGTGCAGGTGCGTGACGCCCGGCGCGGGCACCACCTCGACCACGCGCAGCTTGATGTGCGCGGGCAGTTCCTGGAAGAACGACCGGCCGCTGCCGAGCAGCACCGGGATCTGGTGCAGCACGATCTCGTCGACCAAACCCGCCTCCAGGGCGGCCGTCGCGATGCCGCCGCCCATCAGGCCGATGTCCTTGCCACCGGCCAGTTCCCGCGCTTTCGCGATCGCGTCCTCGATGCCGGTGGCGTGCCGCTGACGGTCGCTGAGCTGCGGCACCTCACGGTGGCTGACGACGATGAGCCGGGTCTTCGGGTGCGGGCTGCCGCCGCCGAAGCTGTCGGAGTCGTCGTAGGTGTTGCGGCCGGCGATGGTGACGGAGACGCGGTCGGCGAGCGTGTCGAAGACGCGGGCGCTGGGGGCGCTGAGCTTGAACCCGTCGAAGACCTCGCTGGGGGTGTCGCCGTCGAAGTACCAGTCGAAGAGCATCTCGCCATCGCCGAGACCGTGACCGGCACGGGGATCGCGACCGGTGATGTAGCCGTCGACCGAGACGGAGAGGGCGACGATGACCTTGCACCCTTCCGCCTCCCCGGAGTTTCCGGAATGGGTTGCGTTGAGTTGACGTGGTTCGGCTTGCCCGCTCTCCGTGGCTGAGTTGCGTCCCGTTCCCCTTGGCCGCCTGCTGACAGCCCCGTGAGATCCCATGGTGATCCATCCTTCTAAGTTCCTTTAAGAGACCTTGAGACCGTAACAGAGGAAGTTTCTTGAGGGAACCCCAACGTGTAGAGTCGAGGACATGCAGCGCACGAACTTCGGTGGGATGGCGTGCTCGATCGCCCGCACGCTCGACGTGATCGGCGAGCCGTGGTCGCCGCTGATCCTGCGTGACGTGTGGGTGGGGTTGAGCAGGTTCGAGCAGCTCCAGGCCGACCTCGGCATCTCACGCAAGGTGCTGACCGAGCGGCTGCACCACCTGGTCGAGACCGGTGTGCTCGAGCGCAGGCCCTACGACAACCGGCCGCGCTACGAATACGTGCTCACCGAGATGGGCACCGAACTCGTGGACATGCTCATGGTCATGACGGCGTGGGGCGACAAGTGGCTGGCCGGGACGGCCGGACCGCCCGTGCTCTACCGCCACCACGCGTGCGGCGAGATCAGCCACGTCGAGCTGATCTGCTCGCACTGCGGCAAACCCATGCACGCGCGCGACATCGGTCCACTGCCCGGCCCGGGCGCGGCGGCTACGGCCTAGGCCCGCGCGAACGGACAGAGCGCCATTTATGCCGTGATCGTCCCGTCCACGTGCGGCTTGCCCTTTCGGGCGTCGAAGAGCTGGAAGTGCCAGCCGCCCGCGCCGGTCCGCTCGGCGGCGAAGCCGACCTTGGCCGGCAACAAGACCGGCAGCTTGAACTTCACGTCCACCGTGTAGGCCGACGGCAACCGGCCTTCCAACGCGGCCAGGCAGCGGGCCTTGGTCCACATGCCGTGCGCGATCGCGGTGGGGAAGCCGAAGAGCTTGGCGGTCAACGGGTGCAGGTGGATCGGGTTGCGGTCGCCCGACACCTCGGCGTAGCGGCGGCCGATGTCGCCCGGCACCCGCCAGCTGGCCGACGGCTTCGGCGGTTCCTTGCGTTCTTTCGACTCGGAAGCACCGGAACCGCCGCCGCGACGCAGGTAGGTGGACACGTCGGTCCACACGACCTCGCCACGCACGGACGCCTCGCCGACCATGTCGAACTGTTTGCCCCGCGGGTGATCCCGCAGGTTCTCCACGTGCACGCGCAGGTCCAGCTTGTCGGAGACCCGCAACGGCCGCGTCTGCGTGATCCGGTTGGCCACGTGCACCGAGCCCACCAGCGGGAACGGGAAGTCGCCGTCGGTCATCAGCGTGACCTGCATGGGGAAGGTCAGCACGTGCGGGTAGGTGATCGGCAGCTCGTCGGTCAGCCGGAACTCGCACACCCGGTCGTAGGCGGCCAGGTGCGCGTGATCGACCGCCACGCCCGACCGTGTGTACACAGTGGACGGAAGGGCGCCCCCGGAACCGCGGCGGGTCAGCCCCGACAGCGCGGCCTTCGGGTAGAGCACCGCGAGGTTCGGCTCCTTGGTCAGTTCGCGGGTCGCCATCACGCCCCCAGCAGGCTCTGCCCGCACACCCGTACGACGTTGCCGTTGACCGCCGAGGACGCCGGGTTCGCGTACCAGGCAATGGTTTCCGCCACGTCGACCGGCAACCCGGCCTGCGAGAGCGAGTTCAACCGGCGGCCGATCTCGCGGGTGAAGAACGGCACGGCCGCGGTCATCTTGGTGTCGATGAAGCCGGGGGCGACCGCGTTGATCGTGGCGCCGCGCTCGGCGAGCAGCGGCGCGAACCCGTCGACCATGCCGATCACGCCGGCTTTGCTGGTGGCGTAGTTGGTCTGGCCGACGTTGCCCGCGATGCCGGCGATCGAGGAGACGCCGATGATGCGACCGTTCTCGTTCAGGGTGCCGGCCGCGAGGAGGGCGTCGTTGACCCGGATCTGGCTCGCGAGGTTCACCGACAGGACCGAGTCCCAGCCGGAGTCCTTCATGTTGGCAAGCTTCTTGTCCCGGGTGATGCCCGCGTTGTGCACCACGGTGTCCACGCCGTCGTGCCGGTCGGTGAAGTGCTTGACCAGCTTGTCCGGGGCGTCGGCCGCGGTGATGTCCAGCTGCAGGGTCGAGCCGCCGATCTTGTTGGCCACCGACGAGAGGTCCTGGCCCTGCGCGGGGATGTCCAGCACGACGACGTGCGCGCCGTCGCGGGCGAGCACCTCGGCGATGGCCGCGCCGATGCCGCGGGACGCGCCGGTGACCAGCGCGGTCTTGCCGGCCAGCGGACGGGCCCAGTCGTCGGGCGCCTGCGCGTGGTTGTCCCCACCGATCCGGATGACCTGCGCGTCGACGTAGGCCGACTTGGCCGACAGCAGGAACCGCAGCGTCGACTCGGTGTCACCCTCGGCCCCGGGCGCGACGTAGACCAGTTGTGCGGTCGCGCCGCGGCTCAGCTCCTTGCCGACCGATCGGGTGAAACCTTCGAGCGCCCGCTGGGCGATCCGTTCGCCGGGCGTCTGCGTGTGCTCGGGTGGCGTGCCGAGGACGACCACCCGCCCGGACGCGACGACCTCGCGCATCACGGGGTGGAAGAAGTCGTACAGCTCGCGCAGGCCGGCGACGTCGGTGATGCCGGTGGCGTCGAAGACCAGCGCGCCGTAGCGGACCTCGGCCTCGGCCGGCGCCGCCGCGGTGACGACGTCCAGCCCGGTCGCCTTGACCACGGCGGCGGTGCCGTCGGCGAGCCGTCCACCGGACGCGCCGCCGAGCAGCACCGGGCCGGTCAGCGGCGGCTCGCCGCGCGTGTAGCGGCGAAGCGGTACAGGATTGGGCAAGCCGAGTCGCTTCACCAGGGCCTTGCCGAGACCCGAGGTGGCGAACTGCTGATAGCGGTCTGACATGCGCGCCTCCCTACTCGTTGGTAAGCCTACTCGCGGGTAGGTTAGGATGAAACTCGAGCCCCTGCCCCTTGGAGGAGGACGACATGGCCGAAATCCGCAAGGTCGCGATCGTCGGCGGGAACCGGATCCCGTTCGCGCGGTCCAACGGTCCGTACGCCAACGCCTCCAACCAGGACATGCTCACCGCGGCGCTGGACGGGCTGGTCAGCCGGTTCGGCCTGCAGGGCGAGCGGCTCGGGGAGGTCGCGGCGGGTGCCGTCCTCAAGCACTCCGCCGACTTCAACCTGACGCGCGAATGCGTGCTCGGCAGCAAGCTCGCGCCGGAGACGCCCGCGTACGACATCCAGCAGGCGTGCGGCACCGGTCTGCAGGCCATCGCCCAGGTGGCGAACAAGATCGCGCTGGGCCAGATCGACTCGGCCATCGCGGGTGGCGTGGACACCACGTCGGACGCGCCGCTCGAGGTGAACGACGACCTGCGCCGCATCCTCATCGCGTTGAACAACGCCAAGTCCGTCGGCCAGCGGCTCAAGCTGCTCACCGGCCTGCGTCCCGGTCAGCTCGTGCCGAAGATCCCGCGCAACGCCGAACCGCGCACCGGCCTGTCGATGGGCGAGCACGCGGCGATCACCGCCGAGCAGTGGGAGATCGCGCGCGAGGCGCAGGACGAACTCGCCGCCGCGAGCCACCAGAAGCTCGCCGCCGCCTACAACCGCGGGTTCTTCGACGACCTGGTCACGCCGTTCCAGGGCCTGACCCGCGACCAGAACCTGCGCCCGGACTCCACCGCCGAGAAGCTGGCGAAGCTCAAGCCGGTGTTCGGCGGCTCCGACGGGACGATGACGGCGGGGAACTCGACGCCGTTGTCGGACGGCGCGTCCGTGGTGCTGCTGGCCAGCGAGGAGTGGGCCGCGCAACGCAAGCTGCCGGTGCTCGCGTACCTGGTGTTCCACGAGACGGCCGCGGTCGACTACGTGCACGGCGGCGAAGGTCTGCTGATGGCGCCGGCCTACGCCGTGCCGCGGATGCTCGCGCGGGCCGGGCTTTCGTTGCAGGACTTCGACTTCTACGAGATCCACGAGGCGTTCGCGTCGCAGGTGCTCGCCACGTTGAAGGCGTGGGAGGACCCGGCCTTCGCCAAGGAGAAGCTGGGTCTGGACGAGCCGCTGGGCTCGATCGACCGCGCGAAGCTCAACGTCAACGGCTCGTCGCTGGCCGCCGGGCACCCGTTCGCCGCGACCGGCGGCCGGATCGTCGCGACGCTGGCGAAGCTGTTGCACGAGAAGGGATCCGGGCGCGGGCTGATCTCGATCTGCGCGGCCGGCGGCCAGGGCGTCACGGCAATCTTGGAGAAATAGGGCCGTCTAGACCCATCGCTATAAAGCGTTAGGCGGAGTTAGTGTGGCGCGAGCCACACTACGATTCCGCCCATGACTGACGACGTCGCTCAGCTCACCGAGCTGAACACCCGGTTCATCGACGCTTGCCGAAGAGGCTCCTGGGCCGACCTCAAGCCGATCCTCTCGCCGAACTTCAGCTACCTGGACGGGCGCACCGGCCAGGTCGACGACATCGAGAAGTACGCCAAGGACCTCGACGGCGAGCCCGACCCCGGCCTGGAGATCGACCAGGTCGTGGTGCACGTCGACGGCAACACGGCGATCGTGTCCGCGCGGGCGTTCGCCGACACCCGGCCGGGCCGGTTCAACCGGTACCTCGACACCTACGAACGCCGTGACGACCAGTGGGTGTGCATCCACGCGAGCGTCTGGCGCATCGTGGAGTGATCACGAGCTAGTCCGCCTCCCCGAATTTTCCGAGCCCGGTAACGGCGCGCTGTCAGCCGTCGGTTGGCGCCGTTACCGTGGCTGAGTTGCATCCCGTTCCCCTTGGGTGCGGTTGACAGCCCCGAACGTCGATGAGGCCGTATTTGGCGTTCTAGCCTCCGCTCTATAAAGCGGAATACAACCACATCCAGATCTCGGCTTGACCTTGACGCTGCGTCAACTTCTATCGTCGAGGACATGACGGGCACCCACTGGTCCATCCAGGACATCGCCCGCACGGCGGGAACGACGAGCCGGACGCTGCGCCACTACGGGCAGATCGGCTTGCTCGAGCCGACCCGTGTGGGCGCGAACGGGTACCGCTACTACGACGAGCACGCGCTCGTGCGGTTGCAGCGGATCCTGCTGCTGCGTGACCTCGGCCTGAGCCTGCCCTCGATCGCCGAGGTGCTGGACGGCGAGCAGGACAGCGCGGCGGCGCTGCGTGCCCATCTGGAGTGGTTGGAGCAGGAACGGGCGCGCATCGGCAGGCAGATCGAGTCGGTGCGCACCACCCTGCGCAAGCTGGAGGGAGGTGAACAACTGATGGCAGACGAGATGTTCGACGGGTTCGACCACACCCAGTACGAACAAGAGGTCACGGAGCGCTGGAGCAAGGAGGCCTACGACCGCGGCAACCGCTGGTGGTCCGCGCTCAGCGAGCAGGAGCGCAAGGCGTTCGTGCAGGAGCAGGCCGACATCGCCCGCGACTTCGGCGCCGCTCGCGCCGCCGGCCTGGCGGCCGACAGCGACGAGGTGCAGGCGATCACGGCACGCCAGTACGCCTGGCTCGAGCGTTCGAGCGAGCAGGTGTCGAAGGCGTACTTCACGGGTCTCGGCGACATGTACGTGGCCGACCCGCGGTTCACGGCGAACTACGACAAGCACGGCGAAGGCACCGCGGTCCTGATCCGCGACGCCATGCACGTCTACGCCGACCGCAACCTGTAAGCCCACAAGCCTGACGGTGATGCGCAGCCGTCAGGCTTTGTGGCATGGATCCGACTTGGGGCGCGCTGTGATCGGCGACACGCCGTAGGGGTCTCTGGCCCAATATCGGGATGGCGCTAGAAACCCCGATACCTTCCAACGATGGATCCGGTGCGCAATCCGTTCGCCCCCGGAGCGGGGCAGCGACCGCCTGAGTTAGCCGGGCGGGACAAGGAGCTCGACGCCTTCGACGTGGTGCTGGAGCGGGTCGCGCGCGGCCGCCCCGAACGCAGCCTGGTGCTCACCGGACTGCGTGGCGTCGGAAAGACCGTGTTGCTCGGTGAGCTGCGGTCGATGGCCGTCCGGCGCGGGTGGGGTGCGGGCAAGATCGAGGCTCGGCCGGACGCCGAGCTGCGTCGCCCGCTGTCCGCCGCGTTGCACCGGGCGATCCGCGATCTTGCGGTCCGCCATCGGGCGCCGGACCGGGTCGAACAGGTGCTCGGCGTGCTGAAGGCGTTCGCGCTGCGGTCCAACCCGGACAACGCGAAGCTCCGCGACCGCTGGCAGCCCGGCATCGACGTCCCCGCCGCGCAAGGGCGGGCCGACTCGGGGGACATAGAGATCGACCTGGTCGAGCTGTTCACCGAGGTCGCCGAGCTGGCCCAGGACGTGGGCACCGGCGTCGCGCTGCTGATCGACGAGATGCAGGACCTCACCGCGGACGACGTGTCCGCGTTGTGCGCGGCCTGCCACGAGCTCTCCCAGTCCGGCGCGCCGCTGGTGGTGGTCGGCGCCGGGCTGCCGCACCTGCCCGCCGTGCTGTCGGCCAGCAAGTCGTACTCCGAGCGGCTGTTCCGGTACGTGCGCATCGACCGGCTCTCCCGCGAGGACGCCGCCACCGCGGTCCAGGTGCCGGTCTCCCGCGAGGACGCCAAGGTCACCGACGAGGCGATGGCCGCCCTGTTCGAGCACTCCGGTGGCTACCCGTACTTCATCCAGGCCTACGCCAAGGCGGCGTGGGACGCCGCGCCGACCGATCCGATCACCGCCGAGGACGTCGCGGTGGCCGCGCCCGAGGCGGAGGCGGAACTGGCGGTCGGCTTCTTCGGCTCCCGGTACGAGCGTGCGACGCCCGCCGAACGCGAGTACCTCCGGGCGATGGCCGAGCTGACCGACGGTTCCGCGGCGGAGTCCGGCGAGGGTCAGGCAGGCGCCGGCACCGCGGACGTTGCTGTCTACCTGGGGCGCAAGCCGTCGTCGCTCTCGCCCGCGCGGGACAGCCTCATCAAGAAGGGCCTGGTCTACTCCGGTGAGCGCGGCCGGATCGACTTCACCGTGCCGCACTTCGGCCGCTTCCTGCTGACCAAAGACGAGTGACGTATCCGGCTTTCTAGTGATCATGCTAGAAAACCGGATACTCATCTACGGCCGGACAGGCGCCGCCGAGAGGGCGGTTATCGCCGATGATTCATCGGCGTGTGCCGTACTTCACCGGACAATCGGGTGACAACGGGGTGCGCGCGGGCGCATAATGAAGGCACAACATCAGACCAACCCTTGAAGGGGATGCAACAGAGATGAACATGGCCGCCAAGATTCGCGCCCGCCGCAACGAGGCTCGGACTCGCAAGGCCGTGAACCGTGCCATCGAGCAGGCCGCGACGCCGGCCATGCGGCACGAGCTCATCGCGATCTCGCAGCGTCAGAGCTTCTCGCGCTGACCTGGATACATCGGTGTGACGGGTGTCACATCGGGGCTTGTAACGAGCCTGGAGCATCTCTCGATGTTCCCTATGACCCCGCGGTGCTGGCGGACCCCCGACCTGGCAGCACCACGGGGTTTCTTCATGTCCGGGTTTCTTGATGTCCGTCCACGTACCCTGACGCCGTGATCCTGGCGGTAGACATCGGCGGCACCAAGATCGCTGCGGCCCTGCTCGACGAAGACGGCGAACTGCGGGCCGAGCAGCGCACCCCCACCCCGGTCGACTCGGCGGAGACCACGTTCACCGCGGTCGGTGAGGTGATCGACGCGGTCCTCGCCGGCACCCGCCCCGACGCGGTCGGCGTCGCGTGCGCGGGCCCGGTCGACCACCTCACCGACACCGTCAGCCCGATCAACATCCCGCACTGGCGCGGCTTCCCGCTGCGCAAGCGGCTGCGGGATCGGCTCGGCTGCGAGGTCACGGTCGCGGGCGACGGCGTGTGCATGGCGCTGGGCGAGCACTGGGCCGGGGCCGGCCGGGGCGCGTGGTTCATGACCGGGCTGGTCGTGTCGACCGGCGTCGGCGGCGGGCTGGTGCTCGACGGCAAGCCGTACCTGGGGCGCACCGGCAACGCCGGGCACCTCGGGCACGTGGTCGTCGAGGAGGACGGCTGGCCGTGCACGTGCGGTGGGCGCGGGTGCGTGGAAACCGTCGCCGCCGGACCGCACCTGGTGCGCTGGGCCCGCCAGCAGGGCTGGCAGGCGCCGGAGTCGGCGGACGCGGCCACGCTCGCGGCCGACGCCCACAACGGCAACAAGATCGCCCTTGCCGCGTTCCGCCGCAGCGGGTGGGCGGTGGGCCTGGCCATCGCGGCCACGGCCGTGGTGTGCGACCTCGATCTGGCCGTGGTCGGCGGCGGCGTCGCCCAGGCCGGCGACCTGCTGTTCGACCCGATCCGGGAATCGGTCGCCGAACACGCCAAGCTGTCTTACGCCGCCGACCTGAAGGTGGTGCCCGCCGAGCTGGGCGGGCGCGCGGGCCTCTACGGAGCCGCGGCTCTGGCGGCTCAGGCCCGCGGGACCCGGCCCATCAAGTAGAACTCGTCGTTGGGGCGCAAGGCCATCAGGTGCGCCAGCCGGTTCGACATGGCGAAGAGCGCGGTGATCGCGCCGACGTCCCAGATCTCGTCGTCGGTGAGCCCGGCGGCGCGGGCCTTCGCGATGTGCTCGTCGCCGAAGCGCTCGGAGTCGCGGGCCAGCACGAGCGCCAAGTCGACGATCGCGCGCTCGCGGTCGGACAGGTCGGCCTGCCACGGGTTGGCCGCGACCCGGTCGGCGATGTGCTCGTCCTTGGTGCGCACGCGCAGGATCGCGCCGTGGGCGACGATGCAGTACGTGCAGTGGTTGGCGCCGGACGTGGCCACGACGACCAACTCGCGCTCGGCCTTGCTGAGGCCGTCGTTGGAGTCCATCAACGCGTCGTGGTAGTCGGCGAACGCCCGCAACTCCTTGGGCCGGTGGGCGAGCCCGAGGAAGACGTTGGGCACGAACCCCGACTTCTCGGCGATGGCCTCGATCCGCTCGCGCAGATCGTCGGGCAACCCGGCGAGGGAGGCGGTGCCGAACCGGCTGACTTCGTCGCTCATGCGGGCCAAGGTAATCGCCGAGGCGGCCGGACGGCACCCAGCGACCGCGAAGACGAACGGGCCGGTGCGGAGAGTTCCGCACCGGCCCGTTTCGCCCGGTCGACCGTCAGGTGCGCTCGGGAGCGGCGGCCACGTCGAGCTGCGGCTCCTTGATGCGGGGGCTTCCCTCGTCCACGTGGTAGTCCTCCGGGCTGGTCGCGTCCACGCCCAGCGGCCGGGCGAAGCGCCTGATGACCAACGTGACGATCACCGCGACGAGCAGGTTCGCCACCAGGGCGACGAAGCCGACGTACACCTGCAGCGCCGACCCCGGGAACGGGTGCCAGCCGAAGATGTTCAGCTTGCCCAGCGCCAGCGCCGACCCACCGAAGTGCTGCTTCTTCACGGCGGCGTTCGGGATGCCGTAGAGCAGGATCAGACCCCAGGCCTGGCCGACGACCCAGCCGGCGACCAGCGCCCAGGTGTGGAACCACCTGGTGTACAGCGAGATCGCCACCGCGGGCAGGGTCTGCAGGATGATCACGCCACCGATCAGCTGCAGGTCGATGGAGAACTGCGGGTCGATCAGCACGATGAACACCAGCGCGCCGAGCTTGACCACCAGCGACGCGACCTTGGCCTGCTTGGCCTCCTGCGCCGGGGTGGCGTCCCGCTTGAAGTACTCCTTGTAGATGTTGCGGGTCCACAGGTTCGCCGCCGCGATCGACATGATCGCCGCGGGGACCAGTGCGCCGATCCCGATGGCCGCGAACGCGATGCCCGCGAACCAGCCGGGGAACTGGCCGTGGAAGAGCTCCGGCACCACGGTGCTGGTGTCGGGCTTGCCGGTCGCCGCGTTGACCACGGGCTTCACGCCCGCGCTGATCGCGACGTACCCGAGCAGGGCCAGCAGGCCCAGCATGAACGAGTACGCCGGCAGCGCGGACATGTTGCGCTTCAACACGTTCCGCCCACGCGAGGCCAGCACGCCGGTGACCGAGTGCGGGTACAGGAACAGGGCCAGCGCCGAACCGAGGGCCAGCGTGGCGTACTGCAGCTGGTTGTTGGCGGTCAGCAACGTGCTGCCGTAGGGGGCCTTCGTCGCCGGGTTGATCGACGACAGCTTCGTCTGCGCGTCACCGAAGATCTCGCCCCACCCGCCGAGCTTGATCGGCAGGTAGATCACGGCCACCAGGATCACGATGTAGATCAGGATGTCCTTGACGAACGCGATCAGCGCCGGCGCCCGCAGCCCCGACTTGTACGTGTACAGCGCCAGGATCAGGAACGCGATGAACAACGGCAGGTGGCCGAGGATCCCCGCGTGGTTGATGCCCATGCTGCGCAGCACGGCCTCGAGGCCCACCAGCTGCAACGCGATGTAGGGCATCGTGGCGATGATGCCGGTGATCGCGACCAGCAACGCCAGCAGCGACGAGCCGTAGCGGCCGCGCACGAAGTCGGCCGGTGTCACGTAGCCGTGCACCCGCGACACCGACCACAGCCGCAGCACCGGCAGGAAGACCAGCGGGTAGGCGATGATCGTGTACGGCAGCGCGAAGAACCCGGTGGCGCCCGCGCCGAACAGCGCCGCGGGCACGGCGACGAACGTGTACGCCGTGTAGAGGTCGCCGCCGATCAGGAACCACGTGATCCACGAGCCGAACTTGCGGCCGCCGAGGCCCCACTCGTCGAGGTGGTTGAGATCCTGTGCGCGGCGCCAGCGGGAGGCGACGAAGCCCATCCCGGAGACCGCGACGAACAGGATGATGAAAACGATCAGTTCGGTCCAGTGGCCGGTCATCGCGCGGCCCCCTCATCGAGGTCGTCGACGTCGAGCCCGGGGTCGGTGGCCACGGGATTGGGTTCGTCCTTGGTCATCAGGTACACCACGGAGGTGCAGATGACGCCGACGATGATGCCGACGAACTGGAACCAATAGAAGAACGGCATCCCGATGAAGGTCGGGTCGTGTTTGTTGTAGATCGCCGTGATCAGCGTGAACAACGGGATGATCAACAGCAGGTTCCACGCGCGAAACCGCAGTCCGGAACCCGCCTTCCCGTCTGGGCTGGCAGTCGACATCGGCTACCTCGCAGGGAGCAGGGCTCTAGCAGGTCGCCGGTCACCTTAGGACTGATCGAGACGCCAGTCATCGGATGACGTCCGAATCGTGACGGTAGTCGATCTAGCGTGCCTGCTCAGCGCACCGCGACGGCGCGACCGAGGTACCCGCGGCAGTCCTCCTCCGCCGCGGGTACCCGGCTCGCCTCCCCATCCCCGGTCTTCTGCTTTCCCTGCGCGTCCTTGTCCTGCAGACCCGCGGACGCCAGCACCATGCCGATGGCCGCGAGAGCCAGCAGCAACATGGCGACTCCGGCGAGAACCACGGCGCATCTCCTCTCGCTCATCTCGGTGGTCGGTCATTGGTTTGGACGTGCAGAACAGTGTCCGAGTTGCGGTGTGAGCTCGACAACTTCATTTCGATGCGGTCACGCCACGTTCGGACCAGCGGTGCACAGGCTGTGCACAGCTTTGTCCACAGGCTGTGGACAACTACCGGAGACGGCGACTGCCGGTGGGCGCTGAGGGCCGCAACGCACCACGTGTCACACCAGCAACACCAGTGCCAGACGACGACAGTGCGCAGGTGGCGGCCAGGATAAAAAGGCGAGCGGGGGAGACCGTCCACACCGGACCGTGCACGGCGAGCGCTCCGGCGTGCACCGTCGGTGCTGTGCAGTCTCTTGTGGACAACCGCGGCGGCGCTACTGGCCCAGGCGCTCGGCGAGCTGGTCGCCGATGATCAACAGGCACGGCACGCAGCGAGCGCCCTCGTGGGTGCGTTTGATCTTGCTCGCCGGGACGCTCAGTTCGCACGCGGCTTCCCAGAAGGTGCCGACGGCGTCGTCGGCCCGGAACGCGTGCACCCGCTGATCGGCGTCCGAGCGCCGCCAGTTCCAGGTGCCTGCCATGAGTCGCATCCTCCCACTTCTGACCCGGGAAACGAACGAACTCGCAGGTCGTGACGCGGGTATGCGAAGAAAAAACCGCGGCGGTCACCCGAAATCGGGGTGACCGCCGCGGTCCGTTCTTGGATCGTCAGCCCAGGCGCTGCTTGAGCGCTGCCAACTCGTCACGCAGCGAGGTCGGCACGGTGTCGCCGATCTTGTCGAACCACTCCTCGATCAGCGGGATCTCGGCCCGCCACTCGTCGGCGTCGACCTTCAGCGCGGCCTCGATCTTCGCGGGGTCCGCGTCGAGACCCTCGAGGTCGAGGTCGTCGGCGGTGGGCACCCAGCCGATCGGGGTCTCCTTGGCCGCGGCCTTGCCCTCGAGCCGCTCGATGGCCCACTTCAGCACGCGCGAGTTCTCGCCGAAGCCCGGCCACAGGAAGCTCTTGTCCTCGTCGCGGCGGAACCAGTTGACGTAGAAGATCTTCGGCAGCTTGGTCGCGTCGGCCCGCTTGCCCGTGTCGATCCAGTGCTGGAAGTAGTCACCGGCGTTGTAGCCGATGAACGGCAGCATGGCCATCGGGTCGCGGCGCACGACGCCGACCTTGCCCTTGGCCGCGGCCGTGGTCTCCGACGACAGCGTGGCACCCATGAACGTGCCGTGCTGCCAGTCGCGGGACTCGGTGACCAGCGGGATCGTGGTCGCGCGGCGACCGCCGAAGAAGATCGCCGAGATCGGCACGCCCTTCGGGTCGTCCCACTCGGGCGCCTTGGTCTCGCACTGCTCGATCGGCGTGCAGTAGCGCGAGTTCGGGTGGGCGGCCTTGTCGTCGGACTCCGGCGTCCAGTCGTTCTTCTTCCACGAGGTGAGGTGCGCGGGCGGCTCGCCCATGCCCTCCCACCAGATGTCGCCGTCGTCGGTCAGCGCGACGTTGGTGAACAGCGAGTTGCCCTTGGCGATGGTGCGCATCGCGTTCGGGTTGGTGTGGTAGTCGGTGCCGGGCGCGACGCCGAAGAAGCCGTTCTCCGGGTTCACGGCGTAGAGCCGGCCGTCGTCACCGAACCGCATCCAGGCGATGTCGTCGCCGATGGTCTCGACCTTCCACCCCTCGATGGTCGGGTCGAGCATCGCGAGGTTGGTCTTGCCGCAGGCGCTCGGGAACGCGGCCGCGATGTAGTAGACCTTGTCCTCGGGCGAGGTCAGCTTGAGGATCAGCATGTGCTCGGCGAGCCAGCCCTCGTCGCGGCCCATCACCGACGCGATCCGCAGCGAGTAGCACTTCTTGCCCAGCAGCGCGTTGCCGCCGTAACCCGAGCCGTAGCTCCAGATCACCCGCTCCTCGGGGAAGTGGGTGATGTACTTCGTGGTGTTGCACGGCCACGCCACGTCCTGCTGGCCCGGCTCGAGCGGCGCGCCGACCGAGTGCAGCGCCTGGACGAAGTCGCGCTCGTTGCCCTGGTCGTCGTAGAACTTGTCGAGCGCCTTCGTGCCCATGCGGGTCATGATCTTCATGGAGACGACGACGTACTCGGAGTCGGTGAGCTCCACGCCGAGCATCGGCTGCTCGGCCTCGAGCGGGCCCATGCAGAACGGGATCACGTACATGGTGCGACCGCGCATGGAGCCGCGGTACAGCTCCGTCATGATCGCCTTCATCTCACCGGGGTGCATCCAGTTGTTGGTCGCCCCGGCGTCCTTCTCGTCGTGCGAGCAGATGAAGGTGCGCTCCTCGACCCGCGCGACGTCGTCGGGGTCGGAGGCGGCCCAGAAGGAATTCGGTTTCTTGGCCAGCCGGACGAACGTGCCTGCGTCGACGAGCTTGGTGGTCAGCCGGTCCCACTCCTCGTCCGACCCGGTCACCCACTCGACCCGGTCGGGGGTGGTCAACTCGGCGACTTCACGCACCCAGTCCAGAAGCTTGCGGTGTGCCGTCGGGGCCTGGTCAAGACCAGGAATGGTTTGTCCCGCTTCCTGAACTGCCGTCATGTGCCTCGTCTCCTGATGTGGTGCCGAAACCAGTCGGACGCCGCTGTCCGAGCGGACATCGGCGTCCTCGTTGAATGGCTGAAGCTCCGCCCGGGGGTCGAGCCGAGCGGAACCAAATACTGGGATACCCACGAGGTTAGCTGGGCAACCGGCAGTTGACCGAGCGCTGGTCTGTTCGTTCTCTCACAAGAACGATAAGGGGATCGATTCAGAGGCTTCTGACACGCAAGCATTCCGGCGACCGGGCGCCGAACGCGGACAAAAGACGACCCCGGCGCTCGCAAGCGCCGGGGTCGGTCAGGATTGGTCTAGACGTCAGGAGGACCAGGAGGAGTCCGCACCGCTGGAAGCGGAGTCCTGGTGGTAGTTGCCCGAGCTGTCGACGTAGCCGGTCTCGGTCACCTGCCAGTTGCCGTCGTCACCCTGCTCCTGGGCCACGGCCACGTCACCGGAGGAGTCGACCGCGACCGCGACGTCGGCGTCGCCGTCCTGGTCGGTGTCGGTGACGTAGATCGTGTCGCCCTGGCCGTCGGTCACCGCGGCGGTGTCGGCGACGCCGTCACCATCCGTGTCGTAGGTGGCCTGGCCGGCGTCGAACGAGCCGTCCGGGGTCTCGACGGTGATGTCCTCGCCAGAGCCGGTGCTCGTGCTGCTGCTCGCCGACGTGTCGTCGTAGCTGGTGTCGGTGCTGGTGCTCGCCGAGGTGTCGGTGGCATCCGGGGTGTCGGTACCCCCGGTGCCGCCCGCGCCCACGTCCACCGGCTCCCACTCGCCGGTCGACTCGTTGTACTGCGCGGCCCCCTCGACCTGACCGTCCGCGCCGACCTCGACCGCGACGTCGGCGTCGCCGTCGCCATCGGAGTCGGTGAACGCGACCACGCCACCCTGACCGTCGTCGATCACCGCGGTGTCGTTGGTGCCGTCACCGTCGATGTCGTAGTTCTCGTCGGTGGTGTAGTCCTCACCCTCCACCGTGACGGTCATGGTGTCGTCGTGACCGCTGGTGGTGTCGGTGGTGGTGTCGTCGTGGCCGGTGTCGCCGGTCTCGTCGATGTACACGGTGCTCCCCGTTCCTCGCCCCCAGGCTGGGGCTCTCGTGAATGCCTTGACTTGCCTCTATGACTCACGGTAGGGCCTGGTGGTTCCCCGCCCCCACGCGGCCCTGATCAGGCGGTCCGCTATCCGGACAACGCGGTCAGCGACGCGTGTAGTCCACTTCCAGGTTGCCCTGCGCGTCCACGTGCCCGGCCTCCGCGACCTCCCAGTCGCCGTCGGCGCCGGACTCGGTGTAGACCACGACGTTGCCGTCGGCGTCGACCTCGGTGGCCACGTCCGCGTTGCCGTCACCGTCCACATCGGTCAGGTACATCCGGTCGCCGTCCTCGTCGGTGACGACCGCGGTGTCCTTCACGCCGTCGTCGTCGACGTCGTAGCGCGCGGCCCCCGCGTCGACCTCGCCGTGGCCGGTGTCCACCATGACGTGCTCGCCGTCGGCCGCCGCGGTGTCGGCGTTCTCGGTGTGCGCGCCCTCGTTCATGCCCACCCACGTGTCGGACGACTCGTCGTGGCGCTGCTGGTCGATGACCTGGCCCTCGTCGTTCACCGTCACCTTGTAGTCGGCGTCCCCGTCGCCGTCGGTGTCGGTGTACGTGGTGCTGCTGCCGTCCGCGTGCCCGACGACCGCGCTGTCATCCACGCCGTCGTGGTCCAGGTCGTACTGAGCGTCCAGCTCGTACGTCTCGCCCTGGGAGCTGACCTCTACGTATCCGCCGTCCGAGGCGGCGTCGTAGTCGTCGTGCTCGTGCATGGTGGTTCTCCCTCAGTGATGACCTACCCCAGTGGCGCGCACTGTAGCGCCGTTGTAGCTCAGACGTCCGATTCAGGCGTTTCGATCCCGTACAGACCGAATTCGTGCCAGCAAGGCCTGGGCACGCTCGCGTCCACTCGTGACGTCCGTCAGCTTCTTGCTCACCGCGGTGAGCCGCTTGGACCGCTCGGTGGCGTCCAGGCGCATGGCCTTGTCCACCTCTTTGAGCTCGTCCTCGATCTCCGAGATGCGGTTGCGCAGCGCCTCGTCCATCGCCAGGGAGAGCTGTGAATCGGCCTCGATCATCTGCTCGGCGACCAGCTGGTCCAGTGTGGACCGGGCGTCGGCGATGGCGTCGCCCAGCCACTGCTTCATGTGCGTCTTCTCGGCCTGGAACTTGCGGGTGCGGCCCATCCACCAGCCGAGGCCGAGGCCCACGACCGCCACGGGCAGCATCACGAAGCCGGCCGCCGCGACCCCGGCCATGCCGGGGATCATCGACGCGGCACCACGCGCGAGCCCGAAACCGCTGGACCCGCCCATGATGACCATGAGCTTGTCGTCCGAGGTGGTCTGGCGCTTCTCCGGCGGGCGCAGCACCACCGGCGGGTTCTCGGCGCGGGCGATCTGGGCGCTGAGCACGGTCAGCTCGTCGGTGGAGAACAGCTCGGAGAGCGACTTCTGCGCGACCTGGTTCAGCCGGTTGGAGAGCTGGTTCGCGACCTTGTGCGAGATCAGCTGCAGCGCGTGGTCCACCTCTTGCGGCAGCGTCGCCAGCTTGTCCCGGTCGGACGCGTCGATCTGCTGGCGGAACCACGACTGCATGTCGCGCACCTGGCGGGACACCTCGTGCGTGATCTCCAGGCGGGTGCGCTGGATCTCGCTGCGCATGGTGACCTGCCAGCCCTTGGTGGACTCCTTGCGCTTGGCGGTCAGCTCTTCCTTGCGCTCCTTGAGCTTCTCCACCTCGGCGGCACCGGTGGACAGGGCCCGCTTCTCGGCCTCGAACTTCACCACGACGGCGTCCAGCGCGCTGGACAGCGAGCGCAGCGTGTTCGCCTCGCCGAGCATCACCGAGCGGCCGACGAGCAGGCCCTCCATCTCGGTGCGCAGCTCCTCGATGCCGGACTTCTCGCGCAGCATGCCCGCCGCGTCCGGGTTGGGGGCCTTGGCCGCCATCGCGTACATCCGCGAGGACACGGGGTGGAACTTCGCGTCGGTGAAGCGCGGCGCGTGCTCGGCCAGCAGCGCGAGGTTGGCGTCGAGCACCTGCCGCCAGCCGCGGTAGGCGTCCGTTTTGGACAGTGCGAAGATCACCGTCTCGACCCGCTCGCCGACCTCGCTGAGGAACTTCAGCTCGCCGGAGGTGAACGGCGCGGAGGAGTCGACGACGAAGAGCAGCGCGGTCGCGCTGGCCGCGGCCTCGATGGCCAGCTCGCCGTGCATGGAGTCGAGCCCACCGACCCCGGGGGTGTCCACAACGGACAGCTTCTCCAGCAGCGACGACGGGCCCTCGATCTCCACGTACCGGGGCGGGATCTGGCCCTCGGGCAGCTCGTGCGCGGCCGACACCCAGTTGACCAGCTGGGAGAGCTCGATCGGGATCGGCGCGAACTGGCCGGGGTAGCAGGCCTTGGCATGCCACTGCTCGGCGTGGCCGAAGGTCAGGTAGGTCGCCGTGGCCACCTCGGCGTCCACAGGGGACAGACCTTCCTGGCCGATCAACGCGTTCACCAGCGAGCTCTTGCCGCGGTTGGTCTCCCCGACGACCACGACGGTCGGGCGGTTGGACCGCTTCGACCGCTGCTCCTCGATCTCCTTGGCCGCCTCGGGATCGGCTTCCTTGAGGTGGTTGAGCAGCTGCTGGCGGGTCTGCGCGACCGCCTTCGGCAGCGAGACCGCGGGCGCCGTCATGTAGTGGCTCCCTGCATGCCGGTCTGGGGCGCGTTCTTGGCCGTGTACACGGTCACGATCGGCACCCGCAGGGTCGTGCCGCGGTCGCTGAACCCGACCACCTCGGTCTCCGCGACCATGCCGTCCAGCTCGGCGTTCTCGGTGTCGACCGTGCCGCCGGCCTCGTGCAGGGTCGGGTCGAACTTGTCGCCGTCCGGGCGCAGCGCGGTCACGCCGACGGTCGCGAGCGCTTCCTCGATCCGCTCGGTGACGCCCGCGCTGCGCGCCCGGTCGAGCGCGTACAGGCAGAGCTGCACCAGCGTGCGTCGCTCGGTCAGCGCCTGGTCGAGCAGCGTCGCGGTGGCGTCGGTGTCGGGCTGGTCGACCGCGACCGGCTGCTCGGGCTGTGGCTCGGTCACTGCGGCCTCCGGCTCTGCCGTGCCCTGCGGCGCTTCCTGCGCCTGCGGGGCCGGTTGCTGTGCATAGGTTTGCTGCTGGGTCTGCTGGGCCGGCTGCGCTTGTTGTTGCGGCGGCGGGGTTTGCTGCGGCGGGCGCGGGTGACCGGCGATCGGCTGGCCGATCATCTGCTGCACCTGGCCGGCCCGGATCGCGTCGGCGATCACGTGGGCCTTGACCTCGACCGTCGAGTCGGCCTGGTCGGCCTGGTCGGCCTCCTCGGTCCGGCCCTTCTTGTTGAACCAGTTCGCCAACGCGATCACCCCGCTTGTTCGCGCAGTTGTTGCCAGATGAGGAAGTAGGCCCGGTGGACGACGTGCGCCACCCGGCTCTGCGCGGGGGTCGCGCCGAACGAGGCGAACGAACGCCACCACCCGGCCCGTTCCAGCGCGAACGCGGACAGCTCCCGCTGCGGGCGTCCCTTCATGCCGAGCTGGTCGCCGATGTCGGCGTTGCTGCCCACCCGCAGGACCTCCTCGGCGAGGTCGTCGGGCATGTTCACGGCACCGGACGTGACCAGCGTCAACGCCTCGAGCAGGCGCAGCTGGTGGGCCTCCGGCTTGGCCAGCAGGACCTCGATCGCGTCGTGCACCCGCTGCCGCTCGCCCGCGTCGCCGGAGGCGTGCGCGAGTGCGGTCACCGAGGCGAGCGCGGCCGCGGCCTTGATGCCGTCGGCGCGGGCGCGGAACACCGCGTCCAGCCGGCCGCGCACCTTGGCCAGCCCGGAGGCGTCGAGGAGGCGACGGCGCAGCGCGCCCGCGGTGAGCTCCGGGTCGGCACGCAGCGCGTCGACCGCGCAGCGGATGCCGTAGAGGTCGAGCTTCTCCAGCAGCCGGGTGCGGGTGCCGGTCGGCACGTCGCACTCCCAGCTGACGAAGATGTCCGCCGACATCAGCATGGTTTCCCATGTGGCGTCATCGAGGGCGGCGAGCTGACGCAGCGCGTCGGCGTCGGCGGAGGTGAAGCCGCCGGACTCGGCGGACTCGGCCAGCAGGCCGATCACCGGGATCACGTCCGCGACCCGCGGCTTGAGCGTCGCCGCCTGCTTCTCCGCGATCAGGCTGGCGGCCTTCCAGACGTCGCCGTCGGAACCCTGCACGGACTCTGGCGCGATCGTGTCGGCCTTGTTCAGCGCCGCGATCGCGTTGACCGGGCCGGCCTCGCGGCTCGCGGTGGCGGCGGTGAACGCGGCGAGCGCCTGCTGGTCGTCGGCGCGCACGCCCTGGGTGACGACGTAGAGCACGGCCTCGGCGCCGGCCACCGCGTTGCGCGAGGTCGGGTCGAGGTCGGCGTCGTCGTCCTCTTTCTCGTCCTCTTTGCCCTCGGTGCCCTCGTCCGTGCCGTCGAACGCGCGGTGGCGGGCGCTGCCGCCGGCGACGCCGAGCAGCTCCTCGGTGCGCTTGACCGACGCCGCGTCCAGCGAGCCGAGGCCCGGCGTGTCGATCACCGTCAGGTCGCGCAGCACCGCGTTGGTCAGGTAGGCCTCGAGGTGGGAGACCTCGTCGAAGTCGACCTCGAGGTCGTTGGGGATCATGCCGCCGACGTCGAAGGGCAGCACCTGCTTGCGGCCGTCCTTGAACACGACCTCGACCCGGTCGACCGTGCCGTACTGGTAGCGGGTGACCAGGCGGGTGCACTCACCGACGTCGGTCGGCGCGACCCGGCGCCCGATCAGCGCGTTCACCAGCGTGGACTTGCCCGACTTGATGCGCCCCGCGACTGCGACCTGCAGCGGCGCGGAAAGCCGGCGCAGCACTTCGCGGAAGCCGGCGGCGGTGCGCGCGGATACCTGCGGCTGCAAGCGCGTGCACAGGTGGGCCACCGCCGCGGACAGCGGGCCGGCCATGTGCTGCTGCTCGGTGGCCGTTGTCACGCCTTCTCTCCTCGCGGCCGGATCGGGGGATTCGCCACTGATCGTGCCACGTCGCGCTTCGCGACGGCGACGCGTTCGGTCAAAGTGTCGGGTGCGCGCGCCCACGGGGGTCAGCCGCGGGTAGGACACGAGGTGCGACGGCGGTCTGACGCGTGATCGTCCGAAGTCGACCTACGCTGGACCCATGCGGCGCTTGAGCTTGTGGTTGCAGGCACATCCCCTGGTCGGGGACTGTGTCATCGCCGCATGCCTGGCCGTGTTCGAGCTGCTGTCGCTGTTCGACCTGCCCGGCGGGGTGAACGCGGTCGTGTTCTGGGTCGTGGGCCTCGGGCTGCTGGGCCCGCTGGTGATCCGGCGCCGCAACCCCGTGCTCTCGGCCTACATCGTGTTGGTGGCCGGGTACGTGCAGTTGTTCACGCACGGGCCGAGCGGGCCGACCCACGCCCACGACGCGGTGATCCGCCTCGCCGACATGGCGCTGGGCATCTCGCTGTACACGCTGGTGGCCTACGCGGGGCGCTGGCACGCCGTGCGGTACGCGGCGCTGCTCGCGGTGGGTTCGGTGGCCTGGGCCTGGTGGCGGATCGGCTGGCACAACGGCAGCGGCGTCATCGCGCTCATCGTCGTGACGATCACCTTCGCCCTGTGCTGGGTGCTCGGCGAGTTCATCGGCGCGCGGCACGCCTACCAGAACGAGGTGGCGCAGCGGCTGGCGCTGCTGGAGACCGAGCGCGACCAGCAGGCCCGGATCGCCGTGGGGCGCGAGCGCGCGCGCATCGCCCGCGAACTGCACGACGTCGTGGCGCACGCGGTGAGCGTGATCGTGGTCCAGGCCGACGGCGCGGCATACGCGGTTCGGCGGAATCCGGAACTCGCCGAACGCGCCGTGCAGACGATCTCCGCCACCGGCCGGGAAGCGTTGACCGAGCTGCGCCGGCTTCTCGGGGTGCTGCGCAGTGAAGACGGTCGCGACGTGGACCGCACGCCCCAGCCGGGCGCCGGGTCGCTCGCCGAGCTCGCGGAGCGCGTGCGTGGCGTCGGGCTGCCGGTGACCCTGACGGTGTCGGGCGACCTCGACGACCTGCCCGCGGGCGTGGGCCTGGGGATCTACCGGATCGTGCAGGAGTCGTTGACGAACACGCTCAAGCACGCCGGCCCGGGCGCGTCCGCCGAGGTCACGGTGACCAGGCTGGGTGAGCGGATCGAACTGGACATCACCGACGACGGTGCGGGCGGCAGGCAACTGGTCGGCGTCTCCGGCGGCAACGGCCTGATCGGCATGCGCGAGCGCGCCCACGTGTACGGCGGCTCGCTGGCCGCGGGTCCGGGCCCCGCCGGCGGTTGGCGCGTTCGGGCCGTGATCCCGGTGGACGGTGCGTAGGTTGTGCCTGTGATCAGGGTGCTCGTCGTGGACGACCAGGAACTCATGCGCGGTGGTTTCCGTCTCGTGCTCGGCGCGCAGGAGGACATGGAGATCGTCGGCGAGGCCGGCGACGGCAAGGCCGCGGTCGAGTTGGCCGCCTCGCTGCGCCCCGACGTGGTGCTGATGGACGTGCGCATGCCCGTGCTGGACGGCGTCGAGGCAACGAAGCTGATCACCGACGCGGGGACATCGAAGGTCCTGGTGATGACGACGTTCGACCTCGACGAGTACGCGTTGTCGGCGTTGCGCAACGGCGCGAGCGGGTTCCTGCTGAAGGACACACCGCCGGACCACTTGGTGTCGGCCTTGCGCTCGGTGGCGGTGGGGGACGCGGTCGTGTCGCCTTCGGTGACAAAGCGGTTGCTGGACCGCTTCCTGGGCCAGTCGGGCGGAAAACTGCGCGATGCCGCGGTACTGGACGTTTTGACCGAACGAGAACGCGAAGTCCTGGTATTGATGGCCCAGGGTTTGTCCAACACCGAAATCGCGCGAAAACTGTTCCTTTCCGAGGCAACTGTCAAAACGCACGTGGGCCGCGTTTTGGCGAAACTCGGACTGCGCGACCGGGTGCAGGCGGTGGTCCTTGCTTACGAGACCGGACTCGTTCGCCCCGGTGAGGCATAACCGTTAGCCCAACCGGGTGGTGACCTGATCAACAGCCCCGGTCAGGTCGTCGTGCTTCGCTATCCTCCCTGGTTGCAAGGGGATGACCTGGGGGGATCGTGGCCGGATTTCAGAAGGACGGCGGCGGCAGCCATGCCGACACACCCGCGCCTACAGCAGGCACGGGGACCCAGCGTCTGCAGGTGACGCCGGAGAACGTCGTCGAACTGGCGGTCACCTTCCGCCAGATCGCCGACCTCTACGAGCCGATCGCCCAAGGCCTCGAGTACGACCTCCTGATCAAGGAGCCCTGGCTTGGTGACCCCTTCAGCCAATGGGCCAAGGACGAGTTCAACAACTACTTCGTCAAGGACGACAACTCGCTGGTAGCGACCATCAGAGCGCTGCACAAGCAGCAGGTCGACACCTTCAACGCGTTGAAGGTGATCGCCGATCAGTACGGCAAGACGGAAGAACTCAACAAGCAGTTGATGCAGCAGCAGGAGCAAACCCCGTGAAGCCTTGGCTTGTGGTCGCTGCCTGCGGCCTGCTTTCGGTCGTCGTGACGTCCTGCACCGATTCGGCGCAGGGTCAGCCCACCTCCGCGACATCGGTCACTTCAGACACGTCAGCCGGATCGACGACCACTGGATCCACCACCTCCCGGGTCTTGCCGCCCCGGCCACGCGACATCGATCTGACAGGGATCGACCCCTGCGACATGCTGACCAAGAGCCAAGCGCGAGAGATGGAATACGACAAGGGCTACCAGCGCCCGCCGCAACACGACACCAACGATGTGACGGGCGCCCCCTCTTGCAGTTTCTCATCGTCTACCAGCGGGTCTGGCCTGCTCATCTCCCCGGTAACCACCGAGGACGCATCCGTGTGGTTGACCAACCCGGAAAGGGAAACCGTCAACCCGCCGGAGAAGACCACCGTGGACGGATTTCCCGCGTTGCGCATCAAGCCCAAGCCGACCGACGACCTGCCAAACAACTGCCACTTGATCATCGATGTGCACGATGGTCAGTACATCGACATCTTCGTAAACAATCTCAGTGGCGAACCAGCTCCTGCATCGACGTACTGCACGGAGGCGGACAAGGTGGCCGGGCTGGCGATCGAGACGACGGGGAGCCGTTGACACATGGTCGACATCAGCGACGTCAGACTCGACGGGGTCTCGCACGAAGAGATCATGCGCTGGGTTGGCGAGGGGGACGCGGACAGGACCACCCACGTTTTCGAAGCGCGGATGCAGAAGGTCGTCTCGGTGCTCTACGAGAGCAGTGAGACCACCAATCGAGCCGTACAGCGAGCCAACGCCGGGGACTGGCAGGGCTCGGCCGCGGAGTCGGCACACGGGGCGATGGTCACGATGCGCGACTACGGCGACGCCATGCACGGACACAGCGAGAACAACCGCTACGCAGCGATGGGGCAGTCCGGAGAGTCGGCAGCAACGCGCAGCCGGGTGCCGTTGCCGGTGCCACTGCCGTCGGCTGGCGGCAACCGGCCGCAGCTCGTTGACGCCACTCAGGATCCGCATGCGCAGTTGGCGGCACGGCGGTCGGCTGAGCAGCAGGCGCGTGAGGTCATGGGCGAGTACCGGGACGCCACACAGGCTCGGGTCAGTGCGTTGCCTGCAATCCCGCCCGTGCCGAAGGTTGTGCTCGACACGGGAACCGATGCGCCGCCGCCACAGACGAAGAGCCAGTCGCCGAGTCGGCGCGGTGTGGATGGGCCGGTTGCGCCCGGCGGTGGCACGTCTTCTTCCTATGGCAGTTCAGGCGGAACGTCGACGCACGGGACCGTTCCTGGTGGGCAGCACGTGAGCGCTCCGCCGGTGCCGGTTCAGGGGACCGATCCGAGTTCGGTGGCCACGCCGCCGGGTTCTGGTGCACCGGTGGTGTCGGGCGGCCCAGGTGGGTCGTGGAGTAGCGGGCAAGGCGGTCCGTCCGGGCCTGGCGGCTACGGGACGCCGGGGTGGGGCGGCTCCGGCGGTGCGGATGGATATCCCGGTGCCGGTGGATATGGCCGGTCCGGTGGGTCGAACGGGTCGAGCGGGGACGGCGGGTCGGGTGCTGGCCGGTCGGGCGCGCCTGGTGAATCGGGCGGAGCTGGGCGTGGGGCGCAGCCCGGTGCACGTAGTGGCGCGGGCCTGGCCGCGACGGAAGAAGCCGCGATGGGGCGGCGGGGAGCAGGGCGCGCCGGTGGGGCCGGTATGGGCGGGATGCTGGGTGGCGGGCCCAGCGCCGAGGGCGACGAGGACAGCGAGCACACCAACAAGTACGGCCTCCCCAGCGACGAGCACTTCGACGAGGACGACGACTACCTGCGCGACCCCCGCAACCGGGAGTTCTTCGTCGCGCCGGATGTCATTGGTGGGCCCGAGTGACCGAGTTCGCCTTGTCCGCGACCGAGTTCGATGTCGTGTGGCGTGGGCTCGGGTATGGCTTGCCGCCGCTGATCCTCGACGTGCCGTCGCCGGGGGCCACCTACACCGAGCGGGCGGTCATCGAGCGGGAGGTGTGGGACGCGCTCGGTGGGCGTGGGCTTGCCGATGGGCCCGGTCAGCCGCGGCCGGCGGTGGCCGCGCTCTTCGCCGTGATCGCGGAGCGGAAGAAGGCCATCGAGTTGCGGGTCGGGGCGTTGCGCACCGTGCTGGCCGTCGGTCCACGGCGGGCGGTGCTCGCGCAGCTCGACGGCGACCGGATGTGGTTCGCGACCGTGCCGGAGACCGGGCTCGCGGCCACGATCGTCGAGGTGTTGCCCGCGGCGCCCGCCGGGGCCGGGCGGTCGGTGACGGTGGACGCCCGAGCGCTGGCTGCGGCCGAGGCGGCTTCGACGCCGATCGCTCGCCAGAAAGCGTTGCAGGACAGTGGAGTCGCCCGCGGCGACGCGCGCGCCTTGGCCGAGATGACCGACGGCGCCACCGAGGTCGGCCAGTTCGCCGTGGAGGTCGACGGGCGGCGCGGGGACCGGGTGGTGGCCTTCTACCGCGGCACGACCGGCCGCTACCAGCTGATCAGGCACGGCGACCACATCACCGTGACCCCGGCGAGCGCCGCGCAGTTGAGCGCCGCCGTCGACCGGCTCCTCGAGGACTTCGACCGCCAGCTGGTTCAGCGGTAGGCCGCGGCGTCGACCGTGTCCGGCTCTTTGCCGGTCGCCACCACCTCGTCGTACCAGCGGCCCCAGTCGGGACGGGTGCCGTCCAGGTCGGTGAAGCCGTACTCGCGCATCAGGGTCCAGCTGGCCATGACCTTGCCGTTGAACCGCGCCTTCTCCGGGTCGTCGGCCAGCGCGGCGATGCCTCGCCCGATGTAGCGCGGCGTTTCCGACATGACGAAGTGCGGTTCCTTCGCCACCCCGTCGCGCCAGGTGGCTTCGGTGACGCCGAAGTGGTCCAGCATGAACTCCGAGCGCAGGAAACCCGGGGTCACCGTCAGGGCCGTGCAGTCCGTGCCTTCCAGTTCACCGGCCAGCGCCCGGCCCAGCGCCCGCATGCTCGACTTGACCAGGTAGTACGCGAGCCCAGCCCCGTGGTAGGTCTCGTCGTCGCCGTCGGTGATCTCCACGACCATGCCCTTGTTGCGCACCACCAACGGCATCAGCCGGTGCAACGCGATCAGGTGGGTCTCCACGCCGTTGCGCACCAGGCTGAGCACGGCGTCGAGGTCCTGCTCCCAGTACGGCACGCCGAAGACGTGGAACGGGTCACCGCCCCAGACGTCGTCCACCAGGATGTCGACCCCGCTGTCGATCCGGTCCACCAGAGCGTCCACATCGGACACCTTGGTGAAGTCGCAGCGCACCGGGATCCCCTTGCCGCCCACGGCATCCACCAGTTCCGCGGTCTCCTCGATCGTCTCGGGACGGTTCATCGGCGAACGCTGCTCCCGCGTCGTCCTGCCGGTCACGTACACGGTCGCACCGAGTGCGCCCAGCTCCACCGCGATGCCGCGACCGCACCCGCGGGTCGCGCCGGTCACCACGGCGACCTTTCCTGCCAACGTCATGTCCATCCCTCCAGTACCAACGTCAGATCCGCGCGCAGCCGGTCGACCAGCGTCCCTTGTGGACGGATCGACCAGTCCAGCGCGATGCCGGCGAGCAACCCCTGCAGCACCCGGGCCGCACCGCACGGCAGGCCGGCTCGAGCGGCCAGGCCCGCCAGTTCCGCTTCCGTCGCCGCGAAGTGCTCGGCGAGCAGTCCACGCAACTCCGGGTCGCCGATGTCCACGCCCAGCTGACCCAGGTGGTTGGCCGCCTCCGCAGGACCACCCAGGTGGGCGTAGGAGGTGACCGCCGCCTCACGCAGTGCCACGACCGGCGACGACTCGGCGGCGGCCGCCGCCCGCATCGACTCGACCATGTCCGCGGTGCCGGCCTTGGCGACCGCCACGAGGAGACCGTGCTTCGAGCCGAACCGCCCTGACACCGATCCCACGGCCACGCCGGCTTCCCTGGCGACCTCGGCCAGGGTGAACCCCGGCCCCATGCGCGCGATGACGGCGCCCGCCGCTTCGACTATCCGCTGGTCGGAGATGGTCCGGGGGCGCGCCACGTGGTTATTGAACCACAGTTCATTAACTGTGTCACCCATCCGAGAACCAGGGTCGGGTCAGGGTGATCACGGATCGCGTCGGTCTTCAGGCCAGGGCAAGCTACGACCACAAGCTGACCGAGGGTGCGACCCCAGTACGACGCGCCCGCACAGCCATTCCCTCCACAATGGAGGCAGCGGTAGCAAAGACTCAGGGGAGAAACCATGATCGAGGCAGCAGGCCTCACCAAGCGCTACGGGCGAACGGTAGCGGTGGACAACCTCTCGTTCACCGTGCAGCCGGGCCGGGTGACCGGGTTCCTGGGGCCCAACGGTGCCGGCAAGTCCACGACGATGCGGATGATCCTCGGGCTGGACCGTCCCACCGGTGGCGAAGCCAAGATCAACGGCAAGCGGTACCACGACCTGCACCACCCGCTGCGCACCGTCGGCGCGCTGCTCGACGCGAAGTGGGTGCACCCCAACCGGTCCGCGCGGGCCCACCTGCGCTGGATGGCGAAGTCCAACAAGCTCCCGGCCGCCCGCGTGGACGAGGTGCTGGAACTGGTCGGCCTGACCTCGGTGGCCAACAAGCGGGCGGGGGCGTTCTCGCTGGGCATGTCGCAGCGGCTGGGGATCGCCGCCGCGCTGCTCGGCGACCCGGAGGTGCTGCTCTTCGACGAGCCGGTCAACGGCCTCGACCCCGAGGGCATCCTCTGGATCCGCAAGTTCATGCAGCGCCTCGCGACCGAGGGCCGGACCGTCCTGGTGTCCAGCCACCTGCTGTCGGAGATGTCGCTGACGGCGTCCGAGCTCATCGTGATCGGCCGGGGGAAGCTGATCGCGCAGAGCAGCACCGAGGAATTCGTCTCGCGCGCCACGGAGAACACCGTCAAGGTGCGCAGCCCGCAGCTGCCGGCCCTGCGGCAGGCGCTGACCGGGGAGGGCATCGAGGTCCGCGACGACGCGGACGCGCTCGTCGTGTCCGGTGTGGACAGTGCGACGGTCGGTGAGCTGGCCGCCAAGCACGGCGTCGTCCTGCACGAGCTCTCGCCGCAGCGCGGCTCGCTGGAAGAGGCGTTCATGCAGCTGACCGGCGACTCCGTCGAGTACCACACCGACATCACCGACGACCACGCCGTCGCGGCCGCGGCCGCCGCCGAACTCATGTCCCAGGGGAAGTGAACCGATGACTCTGCTCGCCGTCGAACGCATCAAGCTCTTCACCACGCGATCACCGTGGTGGTGCATGGTGATGGCGCTGGTCGTCACCGTCGGGTTCGCCGCCCTCGTCGCGGGGACCAGCAACGCCGACGACCCGGTCACCGTCGCGACGACCCAGTTCGGCTACGGCTTCGGCCTCGTCGTGATCATGGTGATGGCCGCGCTCGCCGTCACCACCGAGTACCGGTTCGGCACGATCCGGGCCACCTTCCAGGCCGTGCCCAGCCGTAGCAAGGCACTGCTGGCCAAGACGACCGTGGTCGCGGTGCTGGCCGGGGTGATCGGTGAGATCACCGCGTTCGGTTCGTGGGGGATCGCCAAGCTGATCAAGGGCAGCGCGGACCTGGCGATCAACTCCGCGTACGAGTGGCGCGTCGTGGCCGGCACCGGCCTGATCTACGCGCTCGCCGCGGTGATCGCGGTGTCGGTCGGCACGATGATCCGGCACTCGGCGGGCGCGATCTCGCTGGTGCTCATCTACTCGCAGCTGGCCGAGAACCTGATCCAGATCATCCCGAACGTCGGCCCGAAGATCCACCGCTGGCTGCCGTTCAACATGGCCCAGCACTTCTTGACCGGGCGACCGGACGCCGGTGCCCGCGGGGCTGACGGGCCGCCGATATCGGAGATCACCTACAGCCCGTGGGTCGGCCTGCTGTACTTCGGCGTCTTCGCGCTGGTGCTGCTGATCATCTCGCTGTGGGTGGTCAACCGCAGGGACGCCTGAGCTTCGGGGTTCAGGTCGACCGGGGCTGCGGTAGCTGGGGGAAGGCAAAGGCCCGGATCACCATCGGGGGGTGATCCGGGCCTTCGCATGTCCGGGGTTAATCGGATATTGGTCCAGTCGCGTGAAACCAAGTCGATACCGCAACACGCGGCCTCCGGGCGGCGATACGCGAGTTACGCGGACTTGTGACCTTTCGATGAACTCGCGTCAACATCTCGTGACGACCTTGTGAGTTCCGGCACAGCTGGCGGACACTTGGGTATCACCGCAGGTCACATGGGTATTGGTACGTAAGACAGTCGGGAGGTGGCCCTTGACGGTGGTGGCTGACACGCACGCGGCGTTCAACGTCGAGCCGACGATCGCACTCGAGTGGGCGCAGGCGGTCGAACAGCACGCCGTCGACTCCGCACGCAGCCCGGCGGAGGCCCGCCGCGGCTGGTTGCACCGAGCACCCGAACGCGAGGTGCTCGCCCTCTACCGCAAGACCACCGAGCTCGAGCCCGACGTGCCGGCGCCCTGGTGGCTGCGCGCCGTCGCGAGCGGGTTGCTGGGCTCGCGGGCCGAGGCGTTCGCCGTCGAGGACCGCGTCGCCCGCCTGCTGGAAGCACGCGCGGGCTGGGTCTTCGTGCCGTGGGGAGCGGACGGGGACACCGGGTATTGGGAGTACATGCCCTCCGAGCGCACGCTGACCGAACCGGGCGTGCCGACCACGTTGGCATTGACCGACCGTCACCCCGGCCTGATCGACGTCTACCCGGTGCACGCGGGCGAGGCGCAGCGGCCGCCGGTCGCCGTCGCGGGTCTGGCCGACCTGCGCGCCAACGTGGCCCGCATCGAATCGCTTTCCTAGTTTGGTTACCGTCTGCGGGTGACCACCCCGGACTCCCAGCTCGGCAGGCGCCGCAGCATCGTCAGCTACGTGCACCGCGGCGGCCGGATGACCGTCGGCCAAGAGAAGGCGTGGGAACGCCACTGGGGGACCATCGGGCGCGCGGTGGTCGACCTGCCCGAGGGCCCGCTGGACGCGACGAGCTGGTTCGGGCGCGAAGCGCCGCTGCTGCTGGAGATCGGCTCCGGCATGGGTGAGACCACCTCGCTGCTCGCGCAGGCCGAGCCCGAGACCAACTACCTGGCCATCGACGTCTACCAGCCCGGCGTGGCCCAGCTGATGCTGCGGGCCGAGGCGATGGGCCTGGCGAACCTGCGGGTCCTGCGCGGCGACGCGGTGACCCTGCTCGAGGACCACATCGAGCCGGGCCGGCTCGCCGGCGCACGCATCTTCTACCCGGACCCGTGGCCGAAGAAGCGCCACCACAAGCGACGGCTGGTGCAGCCAGAGTTCATTGCGCTCCTGGCGTCCCGGCTGGCCGAGGGCGCCGTGCTGCACCTGGCCACCGACTGGGCCGAGTACGCCGAGCAGATGCTCGAGGTCTGCTCGGCCGAACCGCTGCTGCGCAACAAGCACGACGGGTGGGCACCCCGCCCGTCGTGGCGGCCGGTGACGAAATTCGAGTCGCGTGCCGACGAAGAGGGCAGGATCAGCCGCGACCTGCTCTTTGAGCGGCAATAGCGTCACCGAATGTGAGTCAAGGCCACCCGAAGGTGTAATCGAGCCCGTGAGGGTGGGCGACGATACCTACCGGGTGACCGCTCTGCGCGACGACCTCCCAGACGTGCGTCCCGAGCACACGGTCGATCTGGCCGCGGCCGAGGACTTCCTGCGCCGGTTCCACCGGGTGCGCCCCCAAGCCGGCCAGGTCGACACGCGCATCGCCCAGGTGCGGGCGGAGGTCGCGGCGACCGGCAGCTACCGGCACACCAAGGCCGAGCTGGCCTACGGCGCCCGGATGGCCGTCCGGGAGAGCGGGTGGTGCCCGCGCACGGTCGGCTGGCGCGACGTGCTGGTCCGCGACCTGCGTGCGGTGCGGGAACCCGCCGCGGTGGCGACGGAATGCCTGAAGCACCTGCGGATGGCCGCGGGCAACGGCGTGGTGACCCCGGTGGTCACGGTGTTCGCCAAGGACGCGCCACGCATCCGCAACGACCACCTGGTCCGCTACGCCGGCTACCAGGAGGAAGGTGGCGTGCTGGGCGATCGCCGCTACGTCGACTTCACCGCGGGCGTGACCCGGCTCGGCTGGCGCCCACCCGCCAAGCGCACGGCGTTCGACCTGCTCCCATTGGTGATCGAGAACGCGGGTCAGCCGCTGCTCTTCCCGATCCCGCGTGAATCGGTGTGCGAGGTCCCATTGAGCCACCCGGACTTGCCGTGGTTCGGCGAGCTCGGCCTGCGCTGGCACGCGGTGCCCGCGATCGCGAACCTGCGATTGCGCATCGGCGGCGTGGAATACCCGTCGGCCCCGTTCAACGGCGTCTACCTGTGCCAGGCCATCGGCGAGGACGTGCTCGCCGACGAGGTCGGTTACGGCATGGCGCACACGGTGGCGAAGCGGCTCGGGCTGGACGTGACCTCGGAGCGCAGCCTGTGGCGCGAGCGCGCGGCGGTCGAGCTGAACCGCGCGGTGCTGCACTCGTTCGACGCGGCCGGCGTGCGGATGGAGCACACGTCGCAGGCCTACCTGCCGATGCCGGGCGACCAGGACGGCCCCGCCTTCGTCCGAACCTGATACGGCAGTATCTGGACATGCCTGACGCTGTTCGCCTGCTGGCCTCCGCCGTACTGCCCGCCGATCCCCGGTGCTCCGTCCTGCGCGACGCCGCCGTCGACATCGGGCCGGACGGCCGGATCGCCTACTGCGGGCCGTCGGCCGCGGCGCCCGAACACCGCGGGCCGGTCCGGCGCTGCTCGGGAATCCTGTTGCCCGGCTTGGTCAACGCGCACGCCCACAGCCCGATGACCGTGCTGCGGGGGATGGGCGGCGATCTGCCGCTGCTGCGCTGGTTGCACGAGGTCATCTGGCCGGCCGAGTCGAAGATGACCCCGGTCGATGTGCGGACCGGGATGCTGCTGGGTTCGGTGGAGATGCTGCGCCACGGCGTGACCACCACCGCCGAGATGTACTTCCACGCCGAGCAGCTGGTCGACGCCGTCCTGACCACGGGCGCACGCGTCCTCGTCGCGCCCGCGGTGATCGACGCACCCGGCTGGGACTGGCGGGCCGAGCTGGACAAGATCAGCGCGTGGATCGACGCCGACGGCCTGCGGTTCGGGCCGGGTGACCGCGTGGAACTGGGCTACGGCCCGCATTCGGCGTACATGCTGTCGCCAGAGGCGCTGACCGAGGTCGCCGAGCACGCGCAGGCCCGCGGTGCCCTGGTGCAGGTGCACGTGGCCGAGTCGCTGCCCGAGGACACCGAGCAGCGCGAGAAGTTCGGTTCGGTGCCGGTGTTGCTGGAGACGGTGGGGATGCTGCGTGGCCGGGTGCTCGCCGCGCACGCGGTTCACTTGTCGGACAAGGACATCCAGGTGTTCGCCAACGCGGGTGTCGGAGTCGGGCACTGCCCCGGCTCGAACGCGAAGCTGGCGTCGGGCATCGCGCGGCTGGTGGACCTGCAGGCGGCCGGGGTCGCGGTCGGCATCGGCACCGACGGCCCGGCCAGCAACGACGACCTCGACCTGTGGGAGGACGCCCGGCTCGCCTCGATGCTGGCCCGCCTGTCCACTATGGACTCGACCGCCGTGCCCGCCGCGACGGCGTTCCTGCTGGCGACCCGGGGCGGCGCCGATGCCTTGGGGCGCAACGACCTCGGCCGGCTCGAAGCCGGCGCGTGGGCCGACCTGGTGCACGTGGGCGTCGACGGTCCTGCGTTCACGGCCGGGCTCGACGTGCCCGACGAGCACCTGCTGTCGAACCTGGTGTGGGGTGGCGGGCACCGCGACGTGACCGACGTCTGGGTGGCGGGCGAGCACGTGGTCGCCGCGGGTGAGCCCACGACCGTGGACCGGCACGAGGTGCAGGCCGCGGCGGGCGCGGTCACCACCCGGCTGCGCGGCTAGCGGCGCGCCGGACGCACGACGACCTCGGTGAAGTGGGCGTCGGGCGGTGCCGTCACCGCGGTGAGCACGGCCTGCGCGACCGACTCGGGGCGCAGGTAGCGGTCGGGCTCGTACGCGCCGCCCTCGTCGGTGCGGACACCGCGCTGCATGTCGGTGTCGGTGCGGCCCGGGTGCACGGAGGTGACCTTGAGGCCGTGCTCGTCCTCCTCGGCACGCAACACGTCGGCGTACGCGCGGAGGGCGAACTTGCTCGCGGCGTAAGCACCCCAGTGCGGGTTGGCGTTCAGCCCGGCCCCGGAGTTGATCAGCACGACGTGCCCGCGGGCGGCCCGCAACGCCGGCAGCAGCAACCGGGTCAGCTCGGCGACGGAGATGACGTTGACCTCCATGGCCTGGCGCCACACGTCGACCGTGGTGTCCTCGAGCGGCAGCACCCGCGCGACGCCGGCGCAGTGCACGAGCACGTCGAGGCGGTGGATGCCCGCGGTCGCGGCGGCCAGCGCGGCCGGGTCGGTCAGCTCGACCGGCCACGGACGCGCCTCGGGCAGCCGGGCGGACAGCTTCTCCAGCGCCGCCACGTCGCGGCCGCCGAGCAGCAGGTCGTGGGTGCCGGACAACGACTCGGCGACCACCGCGCCGATGCCGCGGGACGCTCCGGTGATCAACGCGGTGGGTCGCTCGCTCATGGCGCGAAATTTACGTGATCGCGCTGAAGTGGTTTCCCTTCGCATCGATCCCGTCGTAGCCGAAGCCCTGGTGACTGCCACCGAAGTCGGCTACCCAGAACTGCCGCTGCCGGGTCGTGCCGAGCAACCGGAGCGTGACAGCGGTGCCGTCGCCGCTTCGGACGGACAAGTCGTGGACACCCTCATCCGCCACGAACAGCAAGAAGTGACCGAATGGGCCGTCTTCCGGCCCGATCGCCCTGGTCCGAACCGGGCTGGGCCCGCTGGAGTCATTCGCGGCATCCGGCGCGCAATCTGCCTTTTGCGGATCGACGGCGGCGCTGCCCTTGGTCATCGCGACACAGATGACCCGGTCACCGACCATGAAAGCCCAAGCCTTGTCCCGGCCCCCCTCGGCGAGGAGCACCGGGTGGTTGTGGTCGAAGACCGGCGCAACGGTGGTGGGCGACGGCTTCGTGGGTGCGGCCGTCGCTGGGGTGATGGGGGTCTGGTGCCGGGTAAGCGGCACCACGATCGCGACCGCGACCAGCAGCACCGCCGCGGCCGCGCCGACCAGCAGCGCGCGACGGCGGGCGAGCCGTCGTTGCAGTGCTCGCCACGGCTCGGCGGAGTCCGGGACCGACCGCGCCTGCTCGTCGAACTCCTTGCGCAGCAAGGTTTCCAGGTCGTTCATCAGCGCACCTCCTCGGTGGTCAGCAGGGTGCGCAGCCGGTCGAGGGCCTGGGAGTTCGTCGCCTTCACGGTGCCCACGGCGATGCCGAGCGCACCGCCGATCGCCGCCTGGTCCAGCCCCAGCCAGTAGCGCAGCACCAGCACCTGGCGTTGCCGCTCGGTCAGCTGGGCCAGCGCGGCCCGCACCGAACCACCGACCAGGCCGGTGAGCACGTGCACCTCCGCCGAGTCGGCGAGGCCGGGCTCCTCGCGGGGCGCCCGGCGGACCACCCGCAGGTGCCGCAACCGCGACTTGGCCAGGTTCACGACCGTCCGGTGCAGGTACGCCAGCGCCTTGTCCGGTTCGCGCAAACCCGGCCACCGCCGGTGCAAGCGCAGGAACGCCTCCTGCGCGATGTTCTCCGCATCGTCCGCACCGAGCAGGAACGCGAGCCGCTTCATCGGCTCGAACTGCTGGTGGAACAACTCCTCGAATCCCGGCTGCACACCACACTGACGCCCGGGGCCAGGTTCGGGTTTAGGCCCCGGGCGCACCGGGTGCTACCGCTCGACCTCGCCGGCGATGAACTTCTCGACGGCGTCACGCGCGACCGAGTCGGAGTACTGCTCCGGCGGGGACTTCATGAAGTAGCTCGACGCGGACAGGATCGGGCCCGCGATGCCGCGGTCCAGGGCGATCTTCGCCGCACGCACGGCGTCGATGATCACGCCGGCCGAGTTGGGCGAGTCCCAGACCTCGAGCTTGTACTCCAGGTTCAGCGGGGTGTCGCCGAACGAGCGGCCCTCCAGCCGCACGTAGGCCCACTTGCGGTCGTCGAGCCACGGCACGTGGTCCGACGGTCCGATGTGGACGTCCGCCTTGGCCATCTCGTGCGGGATCTGCGAGGTGACCGACTGGGTCTTGGAGATCTTCTTCGACTGGAGCCGCTTGCGCTCCAACATGTTCATGAAGTCCATGTTGCCGCCGAAGTTGAGCTGGTACGTGCGCAGCAACTCCACCCCGCGGTCCTCGAACAGCTTCGCCATGACCCGGTGCGTGATGGTCGCGCCGACCTGGGACTTGATGTCGTCGCCGACGATCGGCACGCCCGCGTCGACGAACTTCTGGGCCCACTCCGGGTCCGAGGCGATGAACACCGGCAGCGCGTTGACGAAGGCGACCTTCGCGTCCAGCGCGCACTGCGCGTAGAAGCGGTCCGCCTCTTCCGAGCCGACCGGCAGGTACGACACGAGCACGTCGACCTTCGCCTCGCGCAACGCGGCGACCACGTCGACGGGCTGCTCGTCGGACTCGTCGATGATCTCGCGGTAGTACTCGCCGAGGCCGTCGAAGGTGGGCCCGCGCTGCACGGTCACGCCCATGGGCGGCACGTCGCAGATCTTGATCGTGTTGTTCTCGCTGGCCACGATCGCCTCGGACAGGTCGCGGCCGACCTTCTTGGCGTCCACGTCGAACGCGGCGACGAACTCGACGTCGCGGACGTGGTAGTCGCCGAACTGCACGTGCATGAGGCCGGGCACCCTGGTCTCCGGGTCGGCGTCGCGGTAGTAGTGCACGCCCTGCACAAGGGACGCCGCGCAGTTGCCGACGCCGACGACGGCCACCCGCACCGTGCGATCTGTGCTCTTCCGGCGGTCCTCGCCCATGCCGGTTCTCCTTCTCGTCAGTCTTCCGTGTGCCGTTGTTCGCGCTGTTCGCGTGCGATCAGTTCGTTCAGCCAGCGCACTTCCCGCTCGCTGGACTCGAGCCCGAGCCGTTGCAGCTCGCGGGTGTAGCGGTCGATCTGCTCGCCCGCACGGGCCAGCGACGACCGCAACCCCTCCCGGCGCTCCTCGACCCGGCGCCTGCGGCCCTCGAGGATGCGCATCCTGATCTCCGCCGGCGTGCGCGAGAAGAACGCGACGTGAACGCCGAAACCCTCGTCGTCCCACGCGTTCGGGCCGGCGTCGGCGAGCAGGTCGGTGAAGCGCTCCTTGCCTTCGGCGGTGAGCTTGTAAACCCGCTTCGCCCGCTTGCCCCACGTGCGCGCTCGCTCGTCGCCCTCCTGCGCCTCGCCTTCCTCGGCGATCAGGCCGGCACGCAGCAGCCGACGCAGGGTCGGGTACAGCGAGCCGTAGGAGAACGTGCGCAGCGTGCCGAGCGTGTCGTACAGACGTTTGCGCAGCTCATAGCCGTGCATCGGGGTCTCGTGCAACAGCCCGAGGATGGCGAACTCGAGCATCATGACCCCTTTCGGTGTCGTTGCGATCTACTCGGCCACTATATCGTTGCGATACATCAAGCGGCTGTACAGCGGATCGCGCTGTGTGAATCGCCACGCGGGCGCGGATGCCCTGGTCCCGAGCCCGCGGCCCCGGTCGGCAGCTGACGGCCCGACCGCAGCACTGGCGTCAGCCCGTACTCTGGATGCGTGCGAACGCAACGGCAGGTGGTGGACTACGCGTTGCAGCGCAGGTCGCTGCTCGCCGAGGTCTACTCGGGCCGGGTCGGCACCATGGACGTGTGCGACGCGAGCCCGTACCTGCTGCGCGCCGCGAAGTTCCACGGCCAGCCGACCGACTTGACGTGCCCGGTCTGCCGCAAGGAACCCCTCACCAACGTCGCGTGGGTCTACGGCGACGCGCTCAAACACGCCTCCGGTTCGGCACGTGCCCCGGAGGAACTCGCCCGGATGGCGACTCTCTTCGAGGAGTTCACCGTCTACGTGGTCGAGGTCTGCCGCACCTGCGCATGGAACCACCTGGTGCAGTCATACGTCCTGGGAACGCGGGGTCTGCGTGATCCAAAGCCCCGCAGGAGGACGGCCGCAGAGTGAACCGCACACATCTGCGCAGGTCACTGAGTACAAACACGCCCACGGGCGTGCCCACGGAGGCTCTTTCGTGAACGAGGACGAGGAACGCCGGCGCCGGTCGGGCGAGCCGGCATGGCCCACCGACGAGGACCACCGCAAGCGTCGTGAGGAGCCCCAGGAGCGGACCGGCTTCTGGAGCCCGAGCTGGGACGACGACGGTGGCGGTTCGCCTGGCGGTGGCGCTCGCCCCTCCGCGAGCAAGCCCGCGTGGCCGACCGACGAGCCCGCGGATGGTGGCCGCACGCGTCACGTGCCCGTGCCGCCGCGTGGCCAACAGACACCCGGCCGTGGCGCGCCGCGCCCGCCCGCGGGCCCGCCGCGCGGCGGCCGCCCCGGTGGCCCGCCCCCGGGTACCCCGATGCCCGGCGGCCCGGACGGTCCGACCGAGATGCTGCCCAAGGCCGACCCGGCGTTGCGCCCCGAGCCCGCGCTGCTCACCCACCGCGAACCCGCCCTCGACGAGGCGGTCGACGCCTACGACAGCGGCCCGGAAAGCCGTGAGCTGCCCGCGTTGACCGCCGACGACAAGCGCTTGCGCCGCCGCCGGATCTGGCGCCGGGTGCGGCGCACCGCGTACGCGATGATCGCGGTGATGATCATCGGCCCCATCGTGGGGTTCTTCATCGCGTACCAGACCGTGGACGTGCCGACGCCCAAGAGCGTGGCCGACCGCGAGGGCCAGGCCATCACGCTCCTGTGGGGCGACGGCAAGACGGTGATGACCAAGATCGCGCCGGTCGGCTCGAACCGGAAGATGGTCGAGTACAAGGACATCCCGCAGAACGTGCTGCACGCGGTCTACGCGGCCGAGGACTCGACCTTCGAGACCAACTCCGGCTTCGACATCACCGGCATCCTGGCCGCCGCCTACAACCAGGCGACCGGCGGCGTCGGCGGTGGTTCGACGATCACCCAGCAGTACATCAAGAAGGCCAGCGAGAACGAGCAGCACACGCTCACGCGCAAGGCGCTCGAGGTCGTCAAGGCCTACAAGATGAGCAAGACGTACGACAAGAAGGACATCATCACCGCGTACCTGAACACGATCTACTTCGGTCGTGGCGCCAACGGCATCCAGGCCGCGGCGCAGGCGTACTTCGGGGTCGACGTCGGCAAGCTCACCACCCCGCAAGCCGCGTTGCTGGCCGGCATGATCCAGGGCCCGAGCCGTTCCGGCGACCAGGCCTACGTCGCCAAGCGGTGGAACTACGTGATGAACCAGATGGTCGCCAACAACTGGCTCAGCCCGGCCGAGCGGTCCGCGGCGCAACTGCCGAAGATGGTCGACAAGTCCAAGTCGAAGACCAAGGCGCTCACCGGCGACATGGCGTTGATCCAGAAGCGGGTGCTGCAGGAGGTCGAGATCGACCTGGGCATGACCGAGGACGACATCCAGCGCCAGGGCCTGACCATCCAGACCACCATCGACCGCAACGCGCAGAAGTACGCGGAGCAGTCGGTCAAGGAGGTCATGGCCAACGAACCGAAGAACCTGCGGCCCGCCCTGGTCGCCGTCGAGCCGAACACCGGCGCGATCAAGGCCTACTACGGCGGCACCGAGGACTACGACTACGCGTGGGCGATCCAGGAGCCGGGCTCCTCGTTCAAGCCGTTCGACCTCGTGGCGCTGCTCAAGCAGGGCAAGGGGCTCGGCGAGACCTACGACGGCTCCGACGGGCGCAAGTTCCCCGGCCGTGCGACGCCGGTGCACAACGCGGGTCCGAACAGCAGTTGCGGCAAGGACTGCACGGTCGCCCTGGCCATGAAGCGCTCGGTGAACACCGTCTTCTACGACATGGTGCTCAACACGACCGGCGTGAAGCCGGTGGTGCAGGCGGCGCAGGAGGCCGGCATCCCCAAGCAGATCCCGTGGGGCGACGCGCACGACGACGGCAGCTACACCATGAAGCCCTTGCTGAACGAGCCGGACGGCAACATCTCCATCGGCGGTGGCAAGACGCAGGTTCGCACCCTCGACATGGCGGCGGCCTACTCGACCTTCGCCAACGGCGGGACCCGGCGCACCCCGCACCTGGTTTCCAAGATCTTCAGCGCCGACGGCCAGTTGATCAAGCAGTTCAACGACGACGGCACGCCGGCGTTCAGCCAGGACGCGGCGCTGAACTCGCAGATCGCGCGCAACGTGACCGAGTCGCTGCGACCGATCCCCGAGTCGTCGCACATCCCGTGCGACAAGCCGCACGACTGCGCGGGCAAGACCGGTACCCAGCAGTTTCAGGACGGCAACACCGCCGCCAACGCCAACCAGAACGCGAAGGCCTGGATGGTGGGCTACACGCAGTCGATCTCGACCGCGGTGTCCATGACGGCGCAGAAGAACGAGCCGATCGTGAACGGTCAGGGCAAGCCGATCTACGGCTCCGGGCTGCCCGGTCACATCTGGCAGTCGTTCATGGACAAGTACCTCAAGGGCAAGAACGACCCCGCCTGGGGCTTGTACGTGCCGATCGGCAAGGGCGCGTCGGAGGCGCCGGACAGCACGTTCACCTCGACGCAGTCGAGCTCGAGCCAGACGCAGTCCGACACGACGACCACCACCACGACGCGCAAGCACGGCGGCGGCGGTCACCCGGGCCGCACCACGACCACCACGCCGACCGAGCCGTGCGGCTTCCTGGGCTGCCCGACCAGCGGGACCACCACCACGGATCCCCCGCAAGGCGGTGGCGGCCCCGGCCACGGGACACCAGGCGGTTGATCGGCCACACGCGACACTGACCCAACACCGATACCCGTAGCATCCCCGCCGTGCCGGAGGAGCAGCGCAGCGTCGGGGCGGCGGCCGCGGAAGTGGCGGACACGGACTTCCTCGACCACCACGAGCGGATCGTCCCGACCTGGAGCGAGACGCTCGCCCGGCATGCCAGCACCCCGGTCGGCGGCCCGCTCGGCCGGCACGCGGCAGTGGGCCGGCACTGGTTCTGGAGCCCGCTGCGGATAGCGCTGGCGTTCGCGCTGCTCGCGTTGGTGTTCAGCTGGTTCGGCAAGGCGTCGTGCATCCAGCAGTACACCGACGACAACGGCGTCACCCAGCTCGACTGGCGGGCGAACCGGCCATACGTGGCGATGTGCTACTCGGACGTCGTGCCGCTGTACTCGGCCGAACAGCTGGACAAGGGCGGCTTCCCCTACAAGTCCTATTGGTACGACGACCAGGGCAAACCCACCCAGCACATCCGGTACATGGAGTACCCGGTGCTGACCGGGATGTTCCAGTGGGTCAACGCCAAGCTCGCCCAGGGGTGGACGCACTTCGCCGAACTGGGCTGGCTGCCGACCGGGATCACGGTCGCGGTCTACTTCGACATCACGGCGTTCTGGCTGGCGCTGGCCTGGCTCGTGACCGTCTGGGCGGTGGCGCGCACGGCGCGGCGCAGACCGTGGGACGCGATCCTGGTGGCGGTCTCGCCGCTGGTGCTGGTGCACGCGTTCACCAACTTCGACACGCTGGCCACGGCGTTCGCGGCGACCGGGATGCTGGCGTGGGCGCGGCGAAAACCGGCGCTCGCCGGCGTGTTGTTCGGGCTCGGTGTCGCGGCGAAGCTCTACCCGTTGTTCCTGCTCGGCGCGTTGCTCGTGTTGTGTGTGCGCGCGGGCAAGGTCAAGCAGTGGGGCATCGCCGCGGGCACGACCGCGCTCACGTGGGCCGTGGTGAACTTCCCGATCTACGAGCTCTTCCACGAGGGCTGGGGCGAGTTCTTCCGGCGCAACACCGACCGCGGCGCGGACCCGGACTCGCTCTACAACGTGATCGAGTACTTCACCGGGTGGTCCGGCTTCGACCGGCCCGACCTGATGCCGTGGGAAGCGCCGACCATCCTGAACGCCGTCAGCCTGGTGCTGTTCCTGGTGTGCTGCGCCGCGATCGCGTGGGTCGGCCTGTCCGCGAAACGCCGGCCGCGCTTCGCGCAGCTGGCTTTCCTCGTGGTGGCGGCATTCCTGCTGACGAACAAGGTGTGGAGCCCGCAGTACTCGTTGTGGCTGGTGCCGTTGGCCGTGCTCGCCATCCCGCGCTGGAAGCCGCTGCTCGCGTGGATGACGATCGACGCCCTGGTCTGGGTGCCGCGCATGATGTTCTACCTGGGCGAGGACCACAAGGGCTTGCCGCAGGACTGGTTCCTGGGTGCGGTGGTGCTGCGCGACCTCGCAGTGGTGGGGCTGTGCGTGCTGATCATCCGGGAGATCTACCGCCCGGAGCACGACGTGGTGCGCGCGAGCGGCGACGACGATCCGGCGGGCGGTGTGCTCGAAGACGCCGAGGACGTCGTCCGCCTGGCCCCACCACGCCGAGCGCGACGGGAACCGGCCGAGGTCACTTCCGGCTGACCTTCGCCGCCGGCCGTTCGGTCGCGAACGCGGAGCGGCGCTCGCCGCTGAGGACTCGGTCCATCCGGGCCTGCCGCGGCCACCAGATCGCCGCGCAGAAGACGCCGGACACGAACGAACCGGCGGCGACGACCCAGTTCCACGCCCCGATCGTCACGAGAGTGCACACGGCGATCGGCCACAACTTGCCGGACACGTACAGCAGCACACCGGCCGGGCTCGGTACCCGGCGCTCCGCCGGGTCCTGGCACCGTTGGCGGTGATCGGCGAGCAGGGCCAGCGTCCACCCGACCGACAGGACCGGCACCACGGCCCAGGGCGCGGTTTCGAGGTCCCACGACCTCGTGAACGCGACGAAGGCGTCGATCAGCAGGCCGACTCCGATGCCGAGCGTGGCGGCGAACCGCGCGGCGCGGACCGCGCGCACCAGGTCCGGCTCCTCTGCGTCCGGCTCCTCTGCGTCCGGCTCCTCTGCGTCCGGCTCCTCTGCGGCGGTCACGCGGGGCTCTGGACCGGGAAGAGCACCTTCGCCTCGCCGCGGACGACCAGGTCCAGCCGCTTCTCGGTCGGCCAGAGCAGAGCGGCGGCCAGCACGGTGGCGACGGCCGCGGCGATGCCGATCACCCGCAGGCCGAGTGCCAGCGCGATGATCCAGGCCGGGATGACGCCGGAGAGCGGCATCACCGCGTTGAGGATCAGGAAGCTCGCCGTCACCGGCTTGCGCGCGGTGCCCGCCCGGCGCGCCATGAACGTGTAGTAGAAGCACATGGCCGGCATGGCGAACACGACGCTCGTCGCGATCACACACCCGACGACCGCCATGAGCATGCCGTTGCGCTCCGTGCCCGGGTCACCGCCGACGAACGCGGCGAACACGTCGAGCAGGAGGCTCACCCCCACGACGATCGTGGTGATGAAACGGGCGCGGTTGGCGGCTTCAGCCAGAGCAGGGTCGTTGTGCACAGCGGGTGATCGTAGCGGCGCAAGCAGTCACCTGTCGGCGATTCGGCGAACAAGCTTCAAACCGGACCAGGTGGCGTCGATCGCGCAGACCTTCACGTCGACCAGGCCCTCGGCCAGGGCGTGTTCGCGAACGACGTCGTCGGTCAGGTCGGTCGGCACCTTCGACGCCTTCTTCGGCCAGGCGATCCAGATGCCGCCCGCCGTCGTCATCCGCTCGACCGCCTTCGGCCACACCGCGCGCAGCCGCGCGAACGAACCGCAGAAGATCAGCTGGACGTCGTAGGGCTCGCGTCCGGGGCGGCTGTGGTGGGGCGCGTCCAGCTGGAAGCCGTCGGGCGCGCCGACCACCAGCACGCGTGAGCCGGGCTTGACGCCGAGCTTGCGCGGCAGCGGGGTTCCCGAATAGCCCGCGGTCATCCCGCGCCCGCGACCGCCTCGCGCAGGAACGCGATGTCCTTGGCCTGGCCCTCGTTCGGGGTCTCCACGATGACCGGCGCACCCGCCGTGCGGACCACCTCGGCCAGCTGCTCCGGGTCGATGGTGCCGGAGTGGATGTTGGCGTGCCGGTCCATCGCCGAGTCGAACTCGTCGCGGGAGTTGTTGAGGTGCACGAGGTCGATCCGGCCGGTGATCGCCTTCACCCGGTCGACGATGCCGACCAGGTCCTCGCCCGCGGCGAACGCGTGGCACGTGTCGAGGCAGAACCCGGCGCCGAACTCGGCCACCTCGTCCCAGAGCCGGGCGAGCATGTCGAACCGGCGGGCCATCGCGTTGTCGCCGCCCGCGGTGTTCTCGATCAGGATCGGCACCCCGAAGCCGCCCGCGTCGGCCTGCCGCTGGAAGAGCTTGCGCCAGTTCTCCAGGCCCTTGGCCGGGTCGTCGGTCCGGGTGACGTGGCCGCCGTGCACGACCAGCCCGAGCGCACCGACCTCCTTGGCCGCGGCCGCGTGCTGGGCGACCAGCTTGCGCGACGGCATCCGGATGCGGTTGTTCGTCGAAGCCACGTTCAGCACGTAGGGCGAGTGGATGAAGACGTCGATCCCGGCCTCGGCCAGCGCGGCCGCCTGCGGGTGCGGCTTGGGCGCCTTCCAGTCCTGCGGGTCGGCCAGGAAGAACTGCACGACGTCAGCGCCGCGGTCCTTGGCGGTCTCCAGCGGCTTGTCGTCCCGGACGTGCGCACCGATCCTCATGGGCGACGAGGGTAGTCGCCACCACCGACAGAAGTAGGGGGTACACAATCTGGGCTGGTCCGCGTCACGTTCGGCGGTTACTGTCGTTTAATCGAGTGAACCTACTCGGCAGTACCGGAGGAACCATGCGACGGCGCTTCGGAGCGTTGGCGGGCGCGGGTGCGCTCGTTCTCGGCGTTGCGATGGCCGGGCTCACGGCGACCTCCGGGACCGCGCAAGCGTCGTCGCCGATCGTCGTCGGCGACTGCTCGACCACCATCGAAGGCACCCCTGGCCAGCCGATCCAGCTCAGCACCAGCGCGGTCGTGCAGCCGGTCGCGAACATCATCGGTGCGGTGCCGATCCTCGGGCCGCCGCTGAAGAAGCCCTTCACCGACCTGTTCAACGCGCTCCCGCCGATCCCGATCGGTGGCGTGCAGAACGGCACCACCGTCATCACCGGCGGCACGATCGCCACCCAGGTCGTCACGCAGCTCAAGAAGATCCCGCTGCTCGGCCCGGTGCTCGGTCTGATCGTCGGCAGCGTCCAGCAGACGCTGACCTCGCTCTGCGGCGTGACCGTGACGGTCGCCAACGACGTCGGCGGCGTCGCCCAGGACGGCTCGGCCGCGGTGGAGCAGGGTTCGACCGACGTCCAGAAGAAGCTCGGCATCCCCGGTGCGGGTGGTTCCGGCGGCGGTGGCGGTGGCGGCTCGACCGGTCCCGGCGGTGGCGGCAGTGGCGGCGGCTCCGGCGCTGGCAGCGGCAACGGCCCGGTGACCCAGATGCCGCACGCCAACAACCCGGTCGTCGGCGGCCTGGGCCTCGGCGACGTGCAGCTGTACGACCCGAACGGCCTGCCCTACAACTTCGGCCGCTCGCCCATGGCCATGTACGCGAACCTCCCGTTCGCGCAGCCCGGCCTCTTCTCGCCGACGCCGGGCGCCCAGTACGGCAGCTCCGTTCCGGGGTACTCACCGCAGTTCGGCATCCTCGGCGGCAACGGCCAGCCCGACGGCGTCGAGGCGGCCGGTCACGCCGAGGCGCTCGACGCGCCTTCGGGTGACCGGGTGGCGTTCCCGGTGCTGCTCGCGGTGCTCGCCCTGTCCGGCGTGACGGCGGCCCTGGTCCGCACGTGGGTGCTACGTCGTACGATCGCAAGCTGACCGCACACGAGACGACACCGTCGGGGGTAGACAGCAGGTGCGCCGAATCGCCGCGGCCCTGGTGGGACTGCTGGCGTCTGCCTGCGCGTTGGCGGGCGCGGCGACCACGTCGGCGGCCGCCCCGCTGGCCTACCTCGCGCTCAACTGCAAGCAGGACGTCCACGCCGCGAACGGCCGGCCGGTCCAGCTCAGCAGGCTCGCGGTGTCCGGCTTCGTCGGCGACGCCATCCAGGCGACGGCGAAGAGCCTGCCCACGGTCAACGCGCTCGCCGGTTCGACCGCGTTCAACCTCGGTCCCGCTCTGCCGGTCGGCACGGTCGGCGACGACCCGGTGATCACCGGCAAGGCCATTGCCGATGTCGTGGTGCCCGCTGCCGCGTCGCTGCCGCAGTTCGCGTCCAACAAGGACGCCGGGCTCGCCGCGTTGCGCAAGATCGTCACCGACAACTGCGGCATGGCGATCAACCCGACGGAGGCCGGCCAGGACGGCGCCGGCGACCAGGGCCCGGGCGACGCCACCGGCAACCCGGGTACCGGCGTCGCGGGCGCGGGCTACAAGAACCCCGATCAGCTCTGGCTCTACACACCGGAGAAGCTCACCGGCCGCACCCCGCTGCGCGACTACAGCGGCATCCCGGCCGCCGCACCCGGCGCGTGGTCGCCGTCGCCCTCGGCCCGCTACGGCAGCGCGGTGCCCGGCTACACGCCCCAGTTCGGCCTGGTCGGCGCCCACGACGACCAGGGCCTGCGCACCGCGGGCAATGCCGAGGTGCTGCCCGTGAGCCACCCCGACGGCATCGGCCTGCCGGTGTTGCTGGCGGTGCTCGCGCTGTCGGTGGTTACTGGCACCCTGGTCCGCACGTGGGTCCTGCGCAGGGCTTGATACCCTGTGTCGCGTTGCTGACGCGACGACCCTCCTGCCACGGAAAGTCCGTGGCCGCCGAGTCCACAGGAGGTGAGTGGTCTACATGCGTCATTACGAAGTGATGGTCATCCTCGACCCCAGTCTCGACGAGCGCACTGTCGCACCGTCGCTGGACACGTTCCTCAACGTGATCCGCACATCGGGTGGAGCCATCGAGAAGGTCGACGTCTGGGGCAAGCGCCGCCTCGCGTTCGAGATCAACAAGCACGCCGAGGGCATCTACGCCGTCCTCGACCTCAACGCCGAGCCGGACGCGGTCAAGGAACTCGACCGCCAGCTCTCGCTCAACGAGTCCGTGCTCCGTACCAAGGTCATGCGCCGGGAGCTCCCGCGCAAGGCCGCGGCGGCCTGAGGCAAGGGGTTCGGCGATGGCAGGCGAGACGACGATCACCGTGGTCGGGAACCTGACGGCCGATCCGGAACTGCGCTTCACCCCGTCCGGGGCGGCGGTGGCGAGCTTCACGGTCGCCTCCACGCCGCGCACCTTCGACCGCCAGTCCGGCGAGTGGAAGGACGGCGAAGCGCTGTTCATGCGCTGCAGCATCTGGCGCCAGGCCGCGGAGAACGTGGCCGAGTCGCTCACCCGCGGCGCGCGGGTGATCGTCAGCGGCAGGCTCAAGCAGCGGTCGTTCGAGACCCGTGAAGGCGAGAAGCGCACGGTTGTCGAGATGGACGTCGACGAGGTCGGCCCGTCCCTGCGCTACGCGACGGCCAAGGTGAACAAGGTCAGTCGTGGCGGTGGAGGCGGCGGCTTCGGCGGCGGTGGCGGTGGCGGCGGTCAGTCCGCTCCGCCCGCCGACGACCCGTGGGGCTCGGCCCCGCCCGCCGGTGGCGGCGGGGGCGGCGGCGGCTTCGACGACGAGCCTCCCTTCTAAAACTCAGACCACATACGCGTTACCCACAGGAGTAGAACCGTGGCCAAGCCACCTGTGCGCAAGCCCAAGAAGAAGGTTTGCGTGTTCTGCAAGGACGAGAAGAAGAACCGTCCCCAGAACATCGACTACAAGGACACCACCCTGCTGCGGAAGTACATCTCCGACCGCGGCAAGATCCGCGCGCGTCGCGTGACCGGCAACTGCAGCCAGCACCAGCGTGACGTCGCGGTGGCCGTCAAGAACGCCCGCGAGATGGCGCTGCTGCCCTACACCTCGACCGCTCGCTGATCAGGAGGCGCGTGATGAAGCTGATTCTCACCGCTGACGTCAGCGGTCTGGGCGGCCCCGGCGACACCGTCGAGGTCAAGGACGGATACGGCCGCAACTACCTGCTGCCCCGCAACCTGGCGATCGTCGCCAGCAAGGGTGCGGAGAAGCAGGTCCAGGCGATCCGCCGTTCGCAGGAGGCCCGCAAGGTCAAGGGTCTCGAGCACGCCAAGGAGCTCAAGGCGAGCATCGAGGCGCTCGAGGTCGTGCCGCTCAAGGCGAAGGCCGCGGCCGGCTCCGGCAAGCTGTTCGGCTCGGTCACCGGTGCGGACATCGTGAACGCGGTGAAGCAGGCCGGCGGCCCCGCGCTCGACCGGCGCACCCTCGAGGTGTCCGGGCACATCAAGACGGTGGGCAAGCACGCGGTCAGCGTGCGGCTGCACCCCGAGGTGACCGCGTCCTTCAAGGTCGAGGTCTCCGCGAACTAGATTCGTCACGCTCAGCGACCGCCCTCGCCACCCGGCAGGGCGGTCGCTGGCGTGTACGGCGACTTGTGGATAACCACCCATCCCTCGATCGGGTGAGCGGTCACCGCGACACGCCGAGTACACCTTTTGGACGACACGCCGAAACTTTCTCCGGCCAATCTGTCCACACCTTGTACACAGGGCCTGACCTGTGGGTTTCCCATGGGACCGACCGGTTGTCAACAGGTTGTCCCCAGGCAATTCCGCGCCTGTGTTCAGATGGCGGCCACCATCCCCAAGTTGTCCCCAAAGTCATCCACAGGGTCGTTTGCGACCTGCGGATCAAGCCCTCTAACGTCACGCCGTCACCGGTTCACGGCGTGCCGGATTGCCCCGGCCGTCGGGTGGCGACTACAGTGGTGATATCGAACTTGTGTTCGATTCTTGCTCGAAACGGGGGACGTCGTGGCACTCACCGACGAGCGCGGGCCCGGGCCTGACGCGATGTCGAGCGGTGGGGGCGCCCTCGACCGGCAACCACCGCAGGACCTCGGGGCGGAGCAGTCCGTGCTCGGCGGCATGATGCTGTCGAAGGACGCGATCGCCGACGTGGTCGAGGTGCTGCGCCCCGGCGACTTCTACCGGCCGGCCCACCAGTCGGTGTACGACTGCGTGCTGGACCTGTACGGCCGCGGCGAGCCCGCCGACCCGATCACCGTCGCCGCCGAGCTCGAGCGCCGCGGGGAGCTGCGCCGGGTGGGTGGCGCGCCGTACCTGCACACCCTGATCGCCACCGTGCCGACCGCGGCGAACGCCAGCTACTACGCGGAAATCGTCGCGGAGAAGGCGATCCTGCGCAGGCTGGTCGAAGCGGGCACGCGCATCGTGCAGCTGGGCTACCAGGGCGCCGAGGGCTCCGACGTCAACGAGGTGGTCGACCGCGCGCAGTCGTCGATCTACGAGGTGACCGAGCGCCGGATGAGCGAGGACTACGTCTCGCTCGAAGAGCTACTGCAGCCCACGATGGACGAGATCGACGCCATCGCCTCCCGCGGCGGCTCCTCCCTCGGCGTGCCCACGGGTTTCGCCGACCTCGACGAGGTCACCAACGGCCTGCACCCCGGCCAGATGATCATCATCGCCGCCCGGCCCGGTGTCGGGAAATCGACGCTGGGACTGGACTTCGCACGGTCGTGCTCGATCAAGCACGGCCTTTCCAGCGTGATCTTCTCGCTGGAAATGAGCCGGACCGAGATCGTGATGCGCATGCTCTCGGCGGAGGCGAAGATCCGCCTCGCCGACATGCGTGGTGGTCGCATGACCGACGACGACTGGACCCGGCTCGCCCGGCGGATGAGCGAGATCAGCGAGGCGCCGCTGTTCATCGACGACTCGCCGAACATGACGATGATGGAGATCCGGGCCAAGGCGCGACGGCTCAAGCAGCGCAACGACCTCAAGCTGATCGTGGTCGACTACCTGCAGCTGATGTCGTCGGGCAAGCGGGTCGAGTCCCGCCAGCAAGAGGTCTCGGAGTTCTCACGTGCGCTGAAGCTGCTGGCCAAGGAGCTCGAAGTGCCCGTGATCGCGATCAGCCAGCTGAACCGTGGTCCGGAGCAACGCTCCGACAAGCGTCCGATGCTGGCCGACCTGCGTGAGTCCGGCTCGCTGGAGCAGGACGCGGACATGGTCATGCTGATCCACCGCCCCGACGCGTGGGAACGCGACGACCCGCGGGCCGGCGAAGCGGACCTGATCCTGGCCAAGCACCGCGCCGGCCCCCAGGCCACCGTGACCGTCGCGCACCAGCTGCACTACAGCCGTTTCACCGACCTCGCTCAGGGCTGAGCGAGCCTGCGCACGACGGCGAGGCGACCGGATCCGTCTGGCCACGTTGCCTCGACCACGCCGACAACGCTCGGGTCGTCGATGGGCTCGACCGAGTTCAGCACGCGCACGACCTCGATGCGCACCTCGGCATCGGCGAAGTCGTGGATCCGGTGGCCGCGTGCTTCGGTGGCGCCACGCATGCGGCTTTCGTCGAAGACGTCGTTCGCGCGGACGAGCCGCAACAGCTCGGTGGTCCACACCGGGTCGGTCTCGGCGTCGTAGATCCAGCGGGTGCCCAGGACGCTGTGCTCGGCCGTCGCAACCAGCGCGCCGCCGTCCAACGGTGCACCGCGGTAGGTCAGCGGGAGCTGCAGGACGCGCGAACCGTCGGTCACGAGGTGGATCTCCATGCCGACCTCGCCCGCCGGGTCCTCGAGGCGGAGGAAGCCGACCGCGCTGATGGTGGGGATCTGCGTGCCGGGATACCACGGCTGACGCGCGATCCACGGTGGCAGGAAGTCGCGGAAGTGCGGGGTCAGCGTCGCGCCGGGGTGGATCTTCGCCATGGCCGCCAACCTAGCGGGCGAAGCCGTCCATGAAGCGGGACAACAGCTTCGCGAACGTCTCCTGCTCGCGAACCGACCACCCGGCCATGGCCTCAGCGAACCGCTGCCGACGCACCTCGTGCACCTGGCCGAGGGCGGCGCGGCCCGCGCTTGTCATGCGCAGCAACGCTTTGCGCCCGTCGTGCTGGTCGGCCTCGCGGCGCACGAAGCCGTCCTCTACGGCCTTCGCGACCAGGCGGCTGGCCCGCGGCTGGTCCACCGACAACGCCGTGCGCACCGACGCGACCGTGCAGGATTCGCCCGTCTGCTCGCATTCCTCGATCACGTCGAGCACCGCGACCGAGTTCGGGTCGACGTCCGCCTGCCTGCTCAGCACGCGGCGGCTCTGCGAACGCCGGATCGCGATCATGGCGCGTTCGACTTCCTGGACCGGATCCATGGATGTCATCTTACATTTAGATGTAAAGTGACATGCATGACGACACCCAAGCCACTGGGCTACTGGCTCAAGCACCTCGACACGCTCATCGAGACCCGCTTCGGGCGCACCCTCGCCGACCACGGCCTCACGCGCCGGCACTGGCAGGTCCTCAACACGATCGCCGCCGCCCCGACCAGCCAGGAAGACCTCGACCGCGCGCTCGCACCGTTCCAGCAGGACGTCCGAGCCGAGGTCGACGACCTGATCGCCAAGGGCTGGGCGGCACGCGACGGCGACTTGGTCACCACCACCGAACTCGGCCGAGCCGGCTTCGACGAGGTCGCCGCCCGCATCCACACCGAACGCCGCCGGATCATCGACGGCATCCCGGACGAGGAGTACCTGCGCACCGTCGAGACCTTGCGGCGCATGGCGGCGAACCTGGAGTAGCATTGGTTGAACATTCAACCGATGGAGGTTGGTCATGGCCGCTCAGCCGGTGCTCTACCTGAGCCACGGCGCCCCGCCGCTCGCCGACGACGAGGTCTGGACCCGGCAGCTGGCGACGTGGTCCGCCGACCTGCCGCGCCCGACCGCGATCCTCGTGGTGTCCGCGCACTGGGAAGCCGCCCCGCTCGCCATCGGGGCGACCACCACCGTGCCGCTGACCTACGACTTCTGGGGATTCCCCGAGCACTACTACCAGGTCACCTACCCGGCACCGGGCGCGCCGGAACTGGCCGACAAGGTGCGCAAACTGCTGCGCGCGCCCGGCATGCCCGTGCACGACGACCCGGACCGCGGCCTCGACCACGGCGCCTACGTGCCGCTGGTCGAGATGTACCCCGACGCCGACGTGCCGGTGCTGCAGATGTCCATGCCGACGCTCGACCCGCGTGAGCTGATGAAGATCGGTGAAAAGCTCGCCCCGCTGCGCGACGAGGGCGTGCTGATCATCGGCAGCGGCTTCTTCACCCACAACCTCAGCGCCATGAACGTCGGCGTCCACGGCGCGCCGCCGTCGTGGTCGAGCGAGTTCGACGACTGGGGCAACCGGGCGCTGGCCGACGGCGACTTCGACGCGTTGATCGACTTCGAGCACGCCGCCCCCGCGGGTCGGCTGGCCCACCCGCGCACCGAGCACTTCGCGCCGCTCTTCGTCTCGCTCGGCGCGGCCGGCGCGGGCGCGCGGCGCAGCGTGATCGACGGGTTCTGGTACGGCCTGGCCAAGCGGTCGTGGCAGTTCGACTGAGATTCACCTGACCGGGTGGTATGTCGCTGCCCCGGGTTGCGCGCCGGGCACACCAGGCTCGTGCCCATCGCAGGTCGGGGAGCGTGGTCGCGATGACCGAGGTCGGCACGGTGCCGTCCGCGACAGGACAACTCGGTGTGCTGGTGTGCGACCGGGACGGCGCGGTGGTCGGGGCGAACGCCCAGGCCGCCCGGCTGCTCGGCGTCTCGGCGGCGCACCTGGTCGAGAACACCCGCCCGCCGGGCTGGCACGCGGTCGAGCCGACCGGCACACCCGCGTTGCCGTTGGTCGGGGTGGTCCGCCAAGCCGTGCGGACGGGCGTGCGGGTGATGCGCCCATTGGTGGTCGCCGACGACGTCGAGCGGCGTTCGCTGTTGATGGTGATCACCCCGAACGCCGATGGCGCGGTCGTCGAAGTCCGTGGTGTGCAAGCGGACCTGCGGGAATCGGCCGGGTTGCTGGACCCGCTGACCGGGCTGCCCAACGCCGTGCTGCTCGGCGACCGGCTGGCCCAGGCCGTGACGCGGGCCCGGACGCTGGGCGGGTTGGTGTCGGTGGTGCTCGCGGACGTGCGCGGGCTGGCGGATCTGACCGCGACGCACGGCGTCGCCCACGCGGACGCACTGCTCGCGGGATTCGGCACGCGGTTGCGCCGCGACCTGCGCGCCGACCACACGGTGGCCCGCTACGGCGGCGGCACCTTCGCGGTGGTCGCCGAGCACGACCACAGCACCGGGGCCGCGACAGCGGCTCGGGTGCGTGCGCTCGCCGGTGACGTCGCCGTGCGGATCGGTTGGGCCACAAGCGATGGCGGCGTACCCGGCCACGAACTGCTGGCTCGCGCCGAAGCAGCGCTACGCGCATAACCAGCCGTTTCGCTCGCGCGCGCGAAGACAGCCCCCACCCTTCCCGGGGGGCACCCCTGATGCCAGTCTATCGAGGTCAGCGGGGGTGTGGGACGCGCGAAGCGGATCTGTGGACAACTGGTCGGCTGTGGAAAACTGCGTTCAGGCACGCAAAAACCGAGCCCCCGGAGATGGTCGGTCTCCGGGGGCTCGGTGTTGTTGCTGAACGATCAGGCCATCGGCAGGGAGGTGACCGAGGGCAGCTGACCGAACAGTGCCTGCAGCTTCGCGGCCGTGTCGGCGAGCGAAGCGGTGTCCGCGGGGAGCGCCGGGGCGGCGTCCATCGCGGGCAGGGCAGGCGTGGCGGCGGGCAGGGCAGGAACCGCCGCCATGGGCAGGATGGCCATCGCGGGAACCGCGTTCACCGGCAGCGCCGGGGTGGCCACGGGGGTGGGCAGCGGCATGGCCGGCTTGCCGACCACCGGCAGCTGAGCGGTCGGCAGGTCCGCACCCGGCAGCGCCGGGACGCCCTGACCGATCACCGGCAGCTGAGCGGTGGGCAGGTCCGCCTGGGCCAGACCCGGAACGGCAGGCAGGGCCGGAACCCCGTCGCCGACCGCGGGCAGGGCCGGAACCGCGGGCACCGCGTCGCCGACGCCCGGCAGAGCCGGGACACCGCCGCCGACGGCGGGCAGCGACGGCACGCCGTCACCAACAGCCGGAAGCGAAGGCACGGCAGGCACAGCCGGCAGACCAGGAACGGCCGGAACCGCGTCCCCGATCACGGGCAGCTGAGCGGTCGGCATGTCCGCACGCTCGGCACCCGGCAGCGCGGGAACAGCCTGGCCGACACCCGGCAGGGCGCCGAAGAGGCCGCCGAACGCGGGGAGGCCACCGGTCGGCTCGCCCGGGGCGATGCTCGACACGGCCGGGACGTCGGCGGTGGGCAGCTGGCCCGCACCGATACCGGGCAGGCCGGCGGTCGGCAGCGAGCCGACGCTCGGCACCGACGGCAGCTGGACCATGTCACCGGCCAGGTCACCGGCGAAGGGCAGGCCCTCCGGCGCGTTCAGCCCGGGCACGACGCTCGGGGCGGGCAGCGACGAACGCATCGGGGTGAACGGGAAGTGCGGGATGCGCGGCAGCTGGTTGGCCCCGAGCCCGCCGTCGACCGGCACGAACAGCTGCGGGTCACGGTCACCGACCACGATCGCACCACCGTTCGTGGCTTGGGTGAAGGCCTTGCCGAGCACCTCGACCGGCACGTCGTAGACCGGCGCGACCGCGCCGACCGGGAGCTTGGCGTTGAGCCCGGACAGGCTGCCGGGCCGGCCGCTGGTGGTCGTGGTGCCACCGACGGCACCGTTGGTCTGGCTGTCGGACGCGGAACCGGCGACCCCGCCGACCGCACCCGCCGCGTCGCCGAACACCTGCGGCACGGCGGCCGCGGGCACGTGGGCCAGGTTGCCCGACAGGAAACCGTGGTCGCCGTTGGTCGCGATGTCGCCACCGGAGGCCGCGTCGATCGTGCTGTCGGTCAGGCTGGTCGCGTGGCCGGCACCGGCCGCCGAGTCGCCGAACACGCCGGAGATCGGCAGGGCCTGCGGGCTCACCACGTTGCCGGCCGCGAAGCCGTGCTCGCCGGTGGTGAGCAGGTCGCCGCCCGCGGTGCTGTCGGTCGCGTTGTCGACGGCCGAGTTGTGCTTGCCGAGCGCACCGGCGGCGGCGCCTTCGACCTGCGTGACGGTGCCGGCCGGGGTGGCGACGATGTTGCCTGCGCCGAAGCCGTGGTCACCCGTGGTCTCGGCGGGGCCGCCCGCGGTGAACGACGCGTCGTTCGTGCCACCGGTGTGGCCGCGGCCACCGGCGGTGGCACCGTTGCCGACCAACTGCGCGGGCAGGGTCACGGGGACCTGGGCGAGGTTGCCGGCGAGCTTGCCGCCGGTGCCCTTCGCCCGGGTGCGGCCGTTGCCCGCGGTGCTCTCGGTGGTGGTGTCGCTATGGGCGTTGGTGTAGCCGAGCACGCCCGCCCCGTTGCCGTACGCCTGACCGGCGCCCGCGACGGGCGCGGTGACCAGGTTGGCCGCCAGCGTTCCGGCGTCGTCGTTGGTGTTGCTCTCGCCACCGGCGGTGGACGTCTTGTTCTCGGTGGTCAGCGTGTCGGCGGTGCCGACGCCCGCGGCGCCGTTGCCGAAGACCTCGGTGGGCACCGACACCGGCACGGTGGCCGTGTTGCCGCCGCCCGCGGAGTCGTCACCGGTGCTGCCGTCGTGCGCGCCACCGGCGGCGCAGTCCAGGGCGTTGGTGGTGGTCGAGTGCGAGCCACCCGCACCGGATGCGACGTTGCCGAACGCGTCGACCGGCGCGCACACCGGCGCGGTGGCCAGGGTGCCGCTGGCGAGGCTGCTGCCGCCGTTGGTGTAGGTCGAGCCACCCGCCTGCGTGCTGGTGGCGTTGTCGGTGGCCGTGGCCGCCGTGCCGCCCGCACCCGCCGTGTTGCCGAACACCTCGACCGGTGCGGCGCTGGGCGCGGACGCGATGGCGCCCGACGCCACGGAGCTGTGGCCGGTGGTCTCGGTCGCGCCACCAGCGGTGCTGTCGGTGGTGGTCTGCCCGGTGCAGTCGGCGACGCCGACGCCCGCGGCCGCGTTGCAGTTGAGGGCCACCGGACCTGCATGGCCCGGCTGCGCGGCGTTGCCCGAACCGACGGCGGGGTCGCCGTTGGTCAGGATGTACGCCATTTCCTTGTGCGGGCCGGTCTGCGTGTCGCCGGAGGTGGCGTTGGCCGACGTGTTGGACAGCGTCGACGCGTGGCCGAGCCCGGCGACCGGGTTGCCGTTGACCTCGACCGGGGTGGCCAGCGGGCCGCCCGCGGCGTTGCCGCTCAGCAGCGCGTGGTTGCCGTTGGCGGCGAGCGTGCCGCCCGAGGTCGCCGAGCTGTCGGACTCGTTGACGGCGCTCGCCTTGCCCGCGCCGGTGACGGCGTTGCCGGTCACCTGCACCGGGGTGGCGAACTGCGGCGCGACCAGGTTGCCCGACAGGACACCCTTGGTGCCGTCGGTCTGGATGTCGCCGGTGGAGCTCGCTTCCTGCGACGAGTAGTTGTGCGTGTTGGCCACGCCCAGCGCGCTGACCGCGTTGCCGGTGACCTGCACCGGGGCCGCCCAGTCCGCGTCGACGACGTTGCCGCCGAGCAGGGTGTGTCGCCCTTGGGTCGTCACGGGGCGGTCGGTGTCGGCGGCCTGCGACGAGTCGTTGGTGGTCTGGGCCTTGCCGCCCAACGCGATGGCGTTGCCCGACACGTCCACGGGCACGACCAGGTCGGCGTTCACGCGGTTGCCGCGGAACACGTCGTGGCCGAGCACGTTGTTGCCCGCCTTGTTCATGATCGGCGCGGCCTTCGCGGTGACGTCCTTGGTCACCGGGGCCGCCGCCGACTTGGCCTGCGTCGGCAGCGCGTTGGTGACGTCGTCCGTGCTGAGGGTCGCTTCACGGTTGATGGCCGGAAGCGTCTTCGGACCCATCGGCGTGCCAACGACGTTGTTGGCGATGTGCATCGGCACCGACACCGACGCATCGATCGGCGATGCCGGGCGGTCCGGGTCGACGTTCTCCTCAGCCGACGCGATACCGGTGCCCAGCATCAGCAAACCACCGGTGACCAGCGCGGTCTGAAGTCCACGCTTCGCCCAGGTGTGCATTGTTGGGTTCTCCTTCTTCCGATTCCCCTTGCGGGGGTTGATCAGGCGGTCCGGCGCGAGCTCATTCGCCACGGCGCCAGGCAGCGTCCGCCCGAGATAAGGGATGCGGGAAGGGATGCGGCTCTCCCGCGGGAGCCGTTGATGCGCGTGCGGGGTCGGCCTGGGATCAGGCAGCGATGACCCACGCGAGTCGCGCGAGCGGGAAAGTCAGTCGGGCGTGTTGCCCGGCTGGGCGCCGGTGTGCACCGGGGCGCCGGCAACGGCCGGGCGCGAGGTGCCGATCACGGCGAGCAGTGCGCGGAAACCGTTCGACGGCAACGCACCGAACGCGGGGCCGTCCTGGCCACCGGCGGAGGAGGACGAGTGACCGCTGGTGCCCAGCGGGGCAGGCAACGGCGAAACCGGCGCGCGCAGGGGCTCCGGCGTGGCGGGCGAACCACGGTTCAGCCCGCCCATCCGGAGCCGGTCCTGCACGGCCGGTGCGGTGAAGCCGTCGGCGGCGGCACGGGGGCCGACCACCGGCTGTGGGTGCGAGACAGGTCCGACGATCGGCGACGAGTCGCCGGGCTGACCGTCCGCGACCGGGGGCACGTCTTCACTCGGGACGTCGACCTGGCCGCCGGCACGCAAGCCGAACTTCTCGGCCAGGTCTTCGCCGACCTGGCTGAACGCGTTCTTGGCCTGGTCGCCGAGGGCGCCGAGACCGGAGGTCTGGGCGTCCTCGCCGTGCAGCGACGCGTCGAGGTCACCGACCACAGTGGACAGGTCGATCGGCGCTGCCGAGGGCGCCGTGACGGCGTGCACGGTCGTCTGCACGACCTTGTCGACGTCCTTGACCGCCTTGGTCGCGTTGCGCGCCAAGGAGTTCTGCGTCAGCGACGCCTTCGCGCCGTCCACTGAGGGCACTTCCACCGAGCCCAGCCCGGGGTGGGACAGGGGGTGTGGCTGGGTCTCGGCGGACGCGGTGGCCGAGGAAAGCAGCCACGCGGCGGCGGTGCCGGCAACCACGCCACCGACGACGAGCAGACCGCGCGAGACAACGCGCCGCACACGTGCGGCCGTCTCGGTGCGAACTCGTGCCATGGCTGGTTGCCGGTACCTCTCGTGCTTTGGTTGGGGCGGCAGCGCGAGCGGTGGGTGCTCGTACGAGTACGCAACGTCTTCACTCGCGGTGCACGACGGAGGTTGCCAGCCCGCGGCACGCCGGCGCGAGCGCGACACCGGAACACCCCTCGATCGTGTGACGAACACAGAGTGTTTCCACAGGCCACGTTCCGTAGTGCTTCGAGATCAGTCCCGCTTGAGCACTCGCGCGGCGCCCGCGGCCGCCGTGGACGCGAGGATCCAGCCGACGGCGATCAGCACACCGGCGATCCACTGCGACGGGCCGACCATCCGCCACATGCTGTCCTGACCCAGGTCCACGATGGGCAGCAACAGGTCGGTGGCCAGCAGCGGCGGGTTCCACACCGGCACCTGGTCGGCGTCGAGCTTGGTCATCACGTGCCCGGCGAACCACAGCGTGCCGAGCAGCCAGAACACCAGCAGCCACACGATCGCGAGCCACGGCCGGTAGCCGTAGCCGACGGTGTACTCCTGCAGGAATCCCCAGATCCGCCCGGCCGGTCCGCGCTCGGCGTAGCGGCGGCGCTGGCGTTCCAGCTGCACGCGCCGGGCCAGTTCCTCGTGACCGCTCTCGGCGTAGACGTGGATCAGCTGCTCGTAGGGCCCGGGCACGAAGTCGGGCTGGACGGTGCGCAGCCACGCGAGCCGGGTGCGGACGTCGACGTCGGGCCGGGCCTCGATCGACTCGTAGACGAAGTCCTCCAGCAGCAGGCCTTCGGGGCGGGTCCACAACTCGGCGGAGTCCATGAAGGACACGGCGTGGGCGCGGGTCAGGTCGACGATCCCGCGTGGCGGGCGGTTGGGTGGGAAGGTCAGCGCGAGCTCGTGGGCACGCAGGCCGTAGCCGCTGAACGCCTTGTCGGCCATCGGTTGTCCCGGCCTGCTGCGCCCGCCGAGCCGGGCCCGGCGGAAACTCGCCATCTTGCCGACCTCGACCATCCGCACCCGAACCCCGCCGTCAGCGCGGAAGCCGTAGCTGCAGAAGAGGTCCTTGCCGATCGAGGCGGAGCGGGCGTCGAGCGAGGGCTTGACACTGCCGTCGGCGCGCAGGCGCGGCACAAGTAATCGCGCGCCGGAGCAGTCGAGGCTGGAACCGATGCTCGCGTTCTGCAGCCGGATGGAGCCGCGGGCGCGGAGTCCGCGCAGGAACAGCGTGCCGCCGACTTGCAGGCGGTCGGCGAACAGGACGTCGAGACCGGGCCCCAGCAGCCGCGCCTTGGACAGCGTTGCGCTGCCGTGGATGTTGGCGTCGACGAGGCGGACCTGGCCGTACGCGCGGAACGCGCCGTGCGGCTCGTGGGTCGGGCGCGCCTCGAGGTCACCGGCGACCTCGGCGCCGTCGGCGACCAGGGCGACCGGCACCGCGTCGACCGCCTTGCCGGCCCGGAAGGCCTCGGCGAGCGGGCGGACCGCCGAGCGGTGCCCGAGCGTGGCGCCCGACAGCACGAGGTGGCCGCCGACCTGGATGCTGCGCAGGCCGACCACGCCCTCGGCCACGAACCCGCTGTCCAGCCGCATGTCGCCGTCGACGCGCAGCCGGTCGGCGTCGAGCACCAGGCGTTCCACCGTGGACCCGCGCGGGGTGACCAGCACCTGGCCGTTGCCGCCGCGCGCGCCGTGCAGGTGGGCGCCGGAGAACACCGCGTCGCCGCCGACCCGGGCACCGGCGAGGACCACCCGGCCGGCCGCGTCGAACGCGGCCGTGCCGCGCTCGCCCCGATCGCAGTGCAGGTTGCCGGTGATCGTCAGGCCGGTGCCGTCGAGCGCGTCGCCGAGCGGGTTGACCAGCCGGGCCTGGGTGAGGTGCAGGCTGCCGCCGAGCTGCGCACCCCGCAGCCGGATCTCACCGCGCGCGCTCATCTCGGTGGCCTGGATGGAGCCGGACGCGCGGATGCGGGCGGCGAGCAGCGCGCGACCGGAGCGGCTGTGCAGCCGGGACGCGGCGAGGCGGACCGTGCCGTCGACCGTCGCGTCGGTCAGGTCGACCACGCCGGTGCTGGTGAACCCGGACTCGAGCACGAGGTCGCTGCGCACGCGCAGGTTGCGGGCGTGCAGGCCGGGCACCGTGCAGCCGCGCAAGGAGAGGCCGACCAGCTCGGCCATCTCCAGGTTCGGCGGCCGCTCGAAGGTGCACCCGGAGAAGCTCGCGACCACCTCGATCCGCGCGCCGGAGAGGTCGAGCTCGCCAGTGACGGTCGCGCCGACCAGGTCGATGCGGGACTGGCCGCCGGTGAACCGCGGGTAGCCGCCGGTCAGCAGCCCGGCCACGACCTGGCCGCGCACGGCCGCGTCGGCCAGCCCGGACAGGTCGATCCGATCGCCGCCCCGGTACGCCGCGCAGACCGCGCGCTCGGTGGCGGTGAGCGTGCCCGCATCGATCAAACCCGGCACCGATCCCCCTTCACTACCGTGCGTGTAGTTGATGTTACGCTCAGCATACGCGATTGATGTTCAACCTAGCGGGGAAAGTCGTCCACGGTGTCGGTGCTGACCGCTAGCGTGAGCTCGACGAATCGGACACGGTTTTCGGACGGGGCAACTGGGTGAGCACGGCAAGCGGCAGCGAGACCGGCCACGGCGGCAGCGACGCCACGAGACGGCGGATCGCGCGGGTCGGCCGCGCGATCAAGGCGTCGCGCACCGGGTCCGGGCCACCGAAGGTGACCAGCGAACAGGACGTGCAGAACCTGGTGCCCACCGGCCTGCGGGTCGGCGCGGCGCTGTCGTGGCGCTTCCTGGTCGTCATCGGCGCGCTGTACGTGATCATCTGGCTGATCGGCTACTTCACGAGCCTGGTCATCCCGCTGGCCGTCGCCTTACTGCTCGCGGCCCTCATGGCGCCCGCCGTCGGCAAGCTGACGGAGTGGAACGTGCCCCGCGGCCTGTCCACGCTGATCGTGCTGATCGGCGGGATCGGGGTGGTCGGCGGGCTGCTCACGTTCGTGATCAGCGAGTTCGCCGACGGCCTGCCGGAGGTGCAGCAGCAGGTCGGCGACTCGCTCGACACCATCCGCGACTGGCTGCTGCACGGTCCGCTGCACCTGCGCCAGGAGCAGATCACCGGCTTCATCCAGAACATCATCGACAACCTCAAGTCGAACCAGGCCGAGATCACCTCGGGGGCGATCACCACCGCGGCGACGGTCGGCGAGGTGCTCGCCGGCTTCCTGCTCACCGTCTTCATCCTGATCTTCTTCCTGTACGGCGGCGAGCAGATCTGGGTGTTCCTGGTGCGTGCGGTCCCGTCGCACGTGCGCCAGCGGGTGGACGTGGCCGGCCGGCGCGGCTTCTCGTCGCTGGTCAGCTACGTGCGGGCGACCGCGGCGGTCGCGCTCGTCGACGCGCTCGGCATCGGCATCGGGCTGTGGATCGTCGGTGTGAAGCTGTTCGTGCCGCTGGCGGCGCTGGTGTTCCTGGGTGCGTTCATCCCGATCATCGGTGCGGTGGTCGCCGGTTCGGTGGCCGTGCTGGTCACGCTGGTCACCCTCGGCTTCGTCAAGGCGTTGATCGTGCTGGCCGTCGTGGTCGGCGTGATGCAGCTCGAGGGCCACGTCCTGCAGCCGTGGCTGCTCGGCCGGGCCGTGCGGCTGCACCCGCTCGCCGTGGTCCTGGCCATCACCGCCGGGTTGATCTCGGCGGGCATCGCCGGTGCGCTGCTGTCGGTGCCGCTGCTCGCGGTGCTCAACGCGGGCGTGCGGTCGTTCCTGCACGACGGCGACGTCGACCCGGACGCGGTGGACGTGCTCGACGACGAAGGCTCGCAACCGGACCCGGAAGCCACGGACGCCACCGACACCACCGACACCACGGACACCACCGAGACCGGCGGCCTGACCTCGGCGACGGAGCCGAACCCCAAGACCGGACCGGAGCCCGGCGGCACGGCGTGACACCCCCAGCACCAACCGCGAAACCGAGGCCGGGCCGGGAGGCGGACCACTCGACCACGCCCTTGTGGCGGGCCGCGGTGTTGTTGCGCGTGCTGACGCTGGTCTTCGCGGCCGCCGTCGTGTTCGCCTACCGGCACGAGTACGCCCGGCCCGCGCTGGCGTGGGCAGTGCTGGGCGCCATGACGGCCTGGACGGTGGTCATCGCGCTGTGCTACCTGCCGGAGCACCGCCGCTGGCTCTGGTTCACCGTGCTCGACCTGGTGGTGTGCTGCGGGTTCATGGCGTCGTCGCGGCTGGTGCTCACCCACGACCAGCTGACCGTGACCGGCGTCCCGCTGGTCCCGACGGTGTGGGTGACCGGCGTCGTCGCGGTCGGCGCCGTGCGGGGCGGGCTGCTGGCCGGCGCCGGGTTCGGCATCGTGCTCGGGCTGGTCAACTTCGCGGTGCGCGGCTACGTCGACACCGACCTCAGCCGGGACATGGTGCTGCTGACCGGGGTCGGTTTCGTGCTGGGCATGGCGGCGACGTCGGCCCGCGTCTCGGCGCAGCGGCTGGCCCTGGCGTTGCGGGCGGAGGCGGCGACCGCCGAGCGCGAACGGCTGGCCCGGTCCATCCACGACAGCGTGCTGCAGGTGCTGGCCCGGGTGCGCAAGCGTGGCATGGAGGTCGGCGGTGAGGCGGCGGAGCTCGCCCGGCTCGCCGGTGAGCAGGAGATCGCGTTGCGCGCGTTGGTCTCCACGGCGCCCGGGGAGACCAGCAGTGACGGCACGGCCGACCTCGTGCCCCGGCTGATCGTGCTGACCACCGAGCGCGTGCAGGTGTCCGCGCCGAGCACGCCGGTGCTGCTGCCCGACGCCGTCGGCCGCGAGGTGGTCGCGGTCGTCAGCGAGGCGCTGACCAACGTCGCGAAGCACGCGGGTCCCGACGCCAAGGCCTGGGTGCTGCTGGAGGACCTGCCGGACGAGGTCGTGGTGAGCGTGCGCGACGACGGCCTCGGCATGGCACCCGCCCGGCTCGACGACGCCGCGGCCGAGGGGCGGATGGGCGTCGCGAAGTCGATCCGCGGCCGGATCGGGGAGCTCGGCGGCACCGCGACCGTGACCACCGCGCCCGGCGCGGGCACCGAGTGGGAGTTCCACCTGCCCAAGGGGAGGACCCGGTGATCTCCGTGATGGTGGTCGACGACCACCCGATGTGGCGCGACGGCGTCGCCCGCGACCTCACCGAGCGCGGCTTCGAGGTGCGCGCGACCGCGCCGGACGGCGAGGCGGCGGTGCGGATCGCGCGTGCCGTGCAACCGGAAGTCGTGCTGATGGACCTCAACCTGGGGGCGACCTCCGGTGTGGACGCGACCAGGGCGATCACCGGCGAGCTGCCCGCCACCAAGGTGCTGGTGCTGTCGGCCAGCGGTGAGCACGAGGACGTGCTCGAGGCGGTGAAGGCTGGCGCGTCGGGTTACCTGCTCAAGTCGGCGTCGGCGGACGAACTGGTGGACGCGGTGCAGCGCACGGCCAACGGGCAGGCGGTGTTCACGCCCGGCCTCGCCGGTCTCGTGCTCGGCGAGTACCGGCGGATCGCGGCGGCCCCCGAGGCCGGCACGCCCCAGCTGACCGAGCGGGAGACCGAGGTGCTGCGCCTGGTCGCCAAGGGCATGACCGCGCGGCAGATCGCCGACCGGCTCGTCCTGTCGCACCGGACCGTGGAGAACCACGTGCAGTCGACGCTGCGCAAGCTGCAACTGCACAACCGCGTGGAGCTGGCCCGGTACGCGATCGAGCACGGGCTGGACGGCGAGGAATAGATTGGGCGGGTGAACAGCCCGGTTGATCCGAAGAACCTGCGGGTCTCGGACGCGGAACGCGAGCACGTGGTCGAAGTGCTGCAGAAGGCCATCGGCAAGGGGCTGATCAGCCTCGACGAGTTCAGCGAGCGCACCGACACCGCCCTCGCCGCGAAGACCAGGGGCGAGCTGAACTCCGTGCTCGTCGACCTGCCCGGACTCGTGCACGCGGAGAACGCCCCCGCCGCCACGGCGCCACCGCAGATCGAACTGCGCAGCACCATGTCGTCGCTGAAGCGGTCGGGGCCGTGGGTCGTGCCGCAGCGCCTGCTCATCCGCAGCCGCATGGGTTCCACCGAACTCGACTTCACCGACGCGGTGATCAACACGCGGCAGGTCGAGATCGAGCTCGACGTCGCGGGCGGCTCGGTGGAGCTGCTGTTCGCCGAGAACGCGGGCGTCACGAGCTCCGGCGTCACGATGACCATGGGCAAGCTCGAGGACAAGCGGCCCAAGGAAAGCGGCACGCCGCAGTTCGTGATCAAAGGTGCGGTGCGCGCGGGTTCGGTGGAGATCCGCAGGCCGAAGTACGTGCGGATCGGCGCGATGGTGCTGCGCTTCCCGTGGAAGGTCAGCTGGGAGCGGTGACCTTTGCAGCGGCGCTGACAACGCAGTGCAGAAAGTACTGATGGACGGCGTCCGCGCCCGCCGCGAGACTGGCGCCGCGTGGCGGTGATCGGAGGCGTGTGGTGAAGGCACTGGTCAAGACGGAGGCAGGCCCCGGCCTGAGCCTCACCGAGGTGCCGGACCCCGTGCCGGGCCCGGACGAGGTGCTGCTGCGCGTGCTGCGCACCGGGATCTGCGGCACCGATCTGCACATCGACAGCTGGGACGAGTGGTCGCAGCGCTCGATCAAGCCGCCGCTGGTGCTCGGGCACGAGTTCGTCGGCGAGGTCGTCGCGATCGGCGCCGCGGTGTCGCGGGTGGCCGTGGGTGACCTGGTCAGCGGCGAGGGGCACCTCGTCTGCGGGCGGTGCCGCAACTGCCGGGCCGGCCGGCGGCACCTGTGCGTGAACACGCGCGGGCTCGGCGTGCACCGCGACGGCGCCTTCGCCGAGTTCGTGACGTTGCCCGAGCAGAACGCGTGGGTGCACCAGCACAAGGTCGACCTGGACGTCGCCGCGATCTTCGACCCGTTCGGCAACGCGGTGCACACGGCGCTGGCGTTCCCCGTGTTCGGCGAGGACGTGCTGATCACCGGCGCCGGCCCGATCGGCCTGATGGCCGCCGCGGTCGCCCGGCACGCGGGCGCGCGGCACGTCGTGATCACCGACGTCAGCGAGTACCGCCTGGAGCTCGCCCGCAAGCTCGGCGTCGACCTCGCGCTGAACGTGCGTGGCGTGTCGATCGCCGAGGTGCAGAAGCAACTGAACATGGTGGAGGGCTTCGACATCGGCATGGAGATGTCGGGTCAGCCGGTCGCGTTGCGCGACATGATCACGAACATGACCCACGGCGGCCGGATCGCCATGCTCGGCCTGCCCGCGGCGGAGTTCCCGGTGGACTGGGGCAACGTCGTGTTGAAGATGCTCACCATCCGCGGCATCTACGGCCGCGAGATGTTCGAGACGTGGTACTCGATGTCGGTGCTGCTGCAGGGCGGCCTCGACCTCACGCCGGTGATCACGCACAAGTTCCCGGCGGCGGAGTACGAGCAGGCGTTCGCCACGGCGCGTGGCGGTCAGTGCGGCAAGGTCATCCTGGACTGGGAGGCGTAGATGTTCGGCGCGATGCGTGAGGACCTGGTCAAGAGCCTCGACGAGATCCGGGCGGGCGGGCTCTACAAGGCCGAGCGGGTGCTGGAGGGACCGCAGAACGCGAACGTGCGCGTGGCCGACGGCGAGGTGCTGAACTTCTGCGCCAACAACTACCTCGGGCTCGCCGACCACCCGGCCCTGATCGAGGCGGCGCAGAAGGCGTTGACCGAGTGGGGCTTCGGCATGGCGTCGGTGCGGTTCATCTGCGGGACGCAGGCGCCGCACAAGCAGCTGGAGAAGCGGCTGTCGGAGTTCCTCGGCACCGAGGACACGATCCTGTACAGCTCGTGCTTCGACGCCAACGGCGGGCTCTTCGAGACCCTGCTGACCGATCAGGACGTCGTGATCTCCGACGAGCTGAACCACGCGTCGATCATCGACGGCGTGCGGCTGTGCAAGGCGCAGCGCAAGCGGTACCGCAACCGCGACATGGCCGACCTCGAACAGCAGCTGCGGGACGCGGCCGGTGCCCGGTACCGCTTGATCGCCACCGACGGTGTGTTCTCGATGGACGGCTACTACGCGCCGCTGGACCAGATCTGCGACCTGGCGGAGAAGTACGACGCCCTGGTGATGGTCGACGACTCGCACGCGGTCGGCTTCGTCGGCCCGACCGGTCGCGGCACACCGGAGTTGTTCGGCGTGCAGGACCGGGTCGATGTCGTGACGGGGACCCTGGGCAAGGCCCTCGGTGGCGCGTCGGGCGGGTACACGTCCGGGCGCGCGGAGATCGTCGAGATGCTGCGGCAGCGCTCGCGGCCGTACCTGTTCTCGAACTCGCTGGCCCCGTCGATCACCGCGGCGGCCATCGCCGCACTCGACCTGCTGGACTCGTCCGGCGAGCTGCTCTCCCGGCTGCGCGAGAACACCGAGCTGTTCCGCCGGCGGATGACCGAGGCAGGCTTCGACCTGCTGCCCGGCGAGCACCCGATCATCCCGGTGATGATCGGCGACGCGGCTCTCGCCGGGCGTTTGGCGGATCTGCTGCTGGCCCGCGGTGTCTACGTGATCGGGTTCTCGTACCCCGTTGTGCCGCACGGGAAGGCGCGGATCCGGACGCAGATGTCGGCCGCCCACTCCACCGACGACGTGAACCGTGCGGTGGACGCCTTCATCGACGCCCGCGCGGAGCTCTAGGAGCGCTCGACCAACTGCGTCATGGCTTTCTGGAAGTCGGCGCGTTGCTGGTCGGTCCAGTCCTCGGTGAGCTCGGCGAAGACGCGTTCCTGCCAGGCGTGGGCCTGGTCCAGCAGGGCCAGCCCGGCCTCGGTGACGACCAGTTCGCGGCGGCGGCTGTCTTCACGCGAGGTCCGGACTTCGAGGTATCCGGCGGCCGCGGCGGCTTTGGCGAAGCGGGACGCTCCACTTTGGTCGATGCCGAGTTCGTGGGCGACGTCGTTGACCGTGGCGCTCTGCCCGCGCCGGGCCCGGGTGTGGACGGCTTCGGTCACCTGCACGAGGCGGCCCTGGTCGTCGGGGGCGCGGCGGGCCCAGTGCCGGACGAACTCGAACAGGACCTGACCGGGACCTGGATTCATCGGCTCAGCTCGGTGGCCAGTTCGAGTGCCGACGCGAGGTCGGGCTTGCGGAGGGCCGCGGCGACCTTGCCGTCGCTGAGCCGGAACACCGTGGCCACCCGGGTCGGCTCGGGGTTGTCGGGCCAGGTGGCGTCTTCCTCGACGACCACGCAGTGCTCGTCGACGGGGTGCCAGTCGCGTGGCACGAGCTTGATCCCCGAACGCACGATCCACTCGGCGAACTGATCGGGCGTGATCGGTCCGGCGCCCTTCGGCCCGAGCACGACGATCGGGTCGGTGACCAGAGCGATGGCCCGCTGGCGATCGCCGCTGTTCACGGCCTCGTGCCACTGGGCGATGACGTCTTCCATAAGTCAACTGTATGCGATTCGCATACGTTTGTGTTGATCGACTTGGGGATGAATCGACGAAATCTGTGGACAACTGCCCGATCTGAGTGGAGTGCCTGTGGACAACTCCGTGTGGTGGTGGACGATGGTGCCGTGATCGATCCCCGGCGGTTGCGCGTGCTGCGGGCACTGGCCGACCACGGCACGGTGACCGCGGCCGGACAGGCGTTGCACCTGACGCCGTCCGCGGTGTCGCAGCAGCTGGCGGCCCTGGAGTCGGAGGTCGGCCAGGAGTTGTTGCGGCGCAGGGGTCGCCGCGTGTGGCTGACCTCCGCGGGCGACCTCCTGGTCAAGCACGCCGACGCGGTGCTGGCCGAACTGGACCGGGCCGAAGCCACGATGGCCGCCCACGCGGACGGCTCGATCGGCCGCGTGCGCGTGGCGGCCTTCGCGTCGGCGATCGGGCAGCTGGTCGCGCCGGCGGCGAAGCTGCTGCGGGAGCGGCACCCGGGCATCACCTTGCGCATCACCGACGCCGAGGCGCAGCAAAGCCTGCCCATGCTGCTCGACGGCGAGATCGACCTCGCGGTCACGATGGCCTACCGCGCGGGGATCGACGAGCAGACCCGCGTGCACACCGACCCGCTGTACACGGAACCGTTCGTCGCGGTGCTGCCGCCGGGGCACCGGCTCGCCGACCGGTCGGAGGTGGCCGTCCTCGAGCTGGCCGACGAGCCGTGGATCGGCACCCTGCCGGGGAACCCCTGCCGGGACGTGGTGGTCCAGTGCTGCGCGCAGGCGGGCTTCACGCCACGCATCGAGCACGCGTCGGACGACTTCACCGCCGAGGTCGCCCTGGTGGCGGCGGGCTTGGGCGTGGCACTGATTCCCCGCACGGCGCTACCGGGCGCACCGGACGTGGTCGTCCACCCGATCGCCGGCGACGCACCGACCCGCCGGGTGTTCGCCGCGGTCCGGCGTGGCCTCGAGGACCACCCGCGCCTCGCCGCCGTGCGCTCCGCTCTGCGCGACCGCGCCACCGAACTGGACTAGCCACCCGCCAAGAAGTCGCCTCGCGTAGCCAAGCCCCCACCCTCCCGGGGGCACCCCTTGAAGCCAGTCTATCGAGGTCAGCGGGGGTGTGGGAGGTCGGAAAGCGGATCTGTGGACAACTCGGGGCGCGAAGGGAAACTTCGGTCGGGGGTTGTGGAAAACCTAAGCGTCGAGGTCGGCTCGGGTTGGGTAAGAAGGTTGGGCGCCGCGGGCGGTCACCGACTTCGAGGCCACCCGGACAGCCAGGCGGACCGCGGCCGACAGGTCGGCGCCGTCGGCCAGGGCAGCGGACAGGGCGCCGACGAAGGCATCGCCCGCGCCGGTCGTGTCGACGACGTCGACCTGGGGTGCGGCTACCTCTTCAACGCCGGCCGGGGTGGCCAGGAGGGCGCCGTTGCCGCCTTTGGTGATCACCACGCTGCGTGGGCCGAGGGCCAGCAGCTCGGCCGGGTCGCCGCCCAGGAGTTCGGCCTCGTGTTCGTTGACCACCAACGGGTCCAGGCCCTCGAAGGCGTCGAAGTCGGTGACCGGGGAGAGGTTCAGGACTGGGCGGACGCCGGTTCGAACCGCGGTGCGGACCGCGTGGGCGACGACCGGGACCGGGATTTCCAAGGAGCAGGCCAGGACCTTGGCTCCGGTCAGGTCCACATCGGACACATCCAGGTCTGTGTTCGCGCCGGGGGAGACGATGATGGAGTTCTCGGCGGCCTCGTCCACCGTGATGTAGGCGGTGCCGGTCGGGCGCGGGGAGCGGCGGACCCGGTCCGTGGCCACGCCCGCGGAGCGGAGCGAGTCGAGGAGCAGGTCGCCGTTGGCGTCGGTGCCGACCGCGCCGAGCAGGGCCACCGAGGCACCGAGGCGGGCGGCGGCCACGGCCACGTTGGCGCCCTTGCCGCCGGGGAGGATCTCGGTGTCCGAGCCCAGCACCGTTTCGCCGGGGCCCGGCCTGCGGGCCACCCGCACGATCAAGTCCGCGTTCGCCGATCCGAGCACCACGACATCCACGCGCCAACCCTGCCACGCCGGTTGAGTAATGCTACGGATCCCCTGCCGCCCGCGGGGGCTGACACTGACGAGCATGCAGGCACAGGACCCGCTCCCTCGGTTAGCCGACGCGCTCGATCAGGTCGGCCACCAACTGCACGCCATCAGCGCCGAGCTCATGGAGCTGGCCGTCGAGCAGCGATCGCCGCAGCCGACGCCGGCCACGCCGCCGCGCTCGACGGACGAGCCAGGCTGGGTGGACCCAAGCCAGCCGCATCTGGCACACCAACCCGATCCGACGGCCCAAGCGATCCGCTCGGACCTGACGGCGCAAGCTGAGCGGACCGACCAAACGGGACTGCCGGGCACAGCAGGCCGGCCGAGTGTGGAAGGCCTTGCGGGCCTGCCCAGCACGCCGCAACAAGCCGCCCAAGCGGAACAGGCAGGCCAGGTAGGCGGACCGAGTCAGGCGCCCCTGACCGGGCAGCCGGCACCAACAGGGCAGCCGCTCCCAGCAGGACAGCTCAGTTCAGCGGAGCAAGCCGGTCCCACAGGCCAAGCCGGTCCGGTAGGGCAGGCCAGTCCGGCAGGACAGCCAACTCCGGCGTGGCAGCCCGGTCCGGCGGAGCAGGCCAGTCCAATGGGGCCGGCGATGTCCGCCGCTCAATCGGTGCTGGGGGCGCCGCAGGGTCTACCGCCGGACGCGCAATCAATGGCGCAGGCCGGCCAGCCGCCGGTATCAGCGCAGGTACAGCAAGCGGGCCAGCAGTGGGCACCGCCGATGGGAGCGCCGATGGGAGCGCCGATGGGAGCGCCGATGGGAGCGCCGATGGGGCAGCAGTGGGGTGCGCCGCCACCTCAACTGTTCCCGCCCGCCGGACCGCCGTTGGGACCTACGCTCTGGCAGCGGCTCAGCAAGGACGGTGCCGGTAGTCGCATCCTGGCTTGGGTCGGCGGCGCGGTCACCTTGCTCGGTGTCGTGCTTCTGCTCGTCCTGGCCATCCAGCGGGGCTACCTCGGACCGCTCAGCCGGGTCCTGCTCGGGGCGGCGCTCGGCGTCGGGCTTGCGGGCACCGGGATGCGGCTGCATCGCACGCCTGCCAATCGGATCGGCGCGCTCGCGGTGGCGGCTACCGGGTTCGCGGTGGTCTACCTCGACCTCGTCGCCGCGACCACGCTCTACCACTACCTGCCGTCCTGGCTCGGGCTTCTTGCGGGCCTGCTCGTCGCGGGTGCCGGGTTGCTGCTCGCCGGGCGCTGGGATGCCGAGCTGTTCGCGGTGTTCGTCGTGGTCGGCTGCGCGGTGTGCGCGCCCGTGCTGACCGGGGGCTTCAAGCCGCTGCTGCTGGGCTTCCTGCTCGTCCTGATGACCGCGACCAGCCCGGTGCTCCTGCGCCGCCGGTGGCCGGGGCTCGCGCTCGCCGCCGGGGTGCCGCCGGTTGTCGCCTCGACCGTGACGATTCTGGTGGCGCGGACCGCCACGCATCCGGATACGCCGAAGACCACGGCCGCCATGCTCGGGGTGGCCACGACGGCACTGGTCATCGCGCTCGCCACCGCCGCTGCGGCACGGCAGCCCGATGGCGATCAACTGCCGGGCCTGCTCGTCGGCGCAGTCGTGCCTGGGCTGCTGGCCGCCACCCTGGTGCCGCGCCTGCCGGCCGCGGGACTCGCCATCGTCGTCTGCGGGTTCCTGCTGGTGGTGTGGCTCGTCGATCGGAGCGGCCTGCTCGAGCTGCCTCGGCGATTCGTGACCGTCGCGGGTGCCGGGAGTGCGCTCGCCTTGTTCCAGGCGACGATGCTGGCCGCGCAGGGGCGTGGGCTGGCGCCGGTGTTGCTCGGCGAGGCGTTGTTGTTCGGGCTGCTCGCGTGGCGGTCGCGGGGCACGGGCGTCTTGGTTGCGTCGGCCGGGTTCGGGTTGGCCGGGCTGCTGGCGGCGTTGGTGCACGGGCTGCCGATCGTCTACCTGCTCCAGCCGCCGCGCTACGCACCGCCGCTCGGCACGTTGGCCACGGCCGCGGGCACCGGTTTGCTGCTGACCGCCGTGGTCGCGGTGCTGCTGGTCGCGGCGACCAAGGCCGGTGTGCTGCCCGGGCCGGACCACCAGCCCGGACCGTGGCTGACCGGTGCCGCGATCGGGCTCTACGGGGCGTCCGGCGCCGTGTTGACCGTGGGGTTGCTGATCGCGCCGGACCGGGCGGGTTTCCTCGGCGGGCACGTGCTGGTGACCATCTCGTGGACGGTGACCGCGCTGGTCCTGCTGTTGCGCGGCATCGACCACCTGCCGTTGCGGGTGACCGGGCTCGTGCTGACCGGGGCCGCGCTGGCCAAGCTCGTGCTGTTCGACCTGGCCTCGCTCGACGGGCTGGCGCGGGTCGCCGCGTTCCTCGGCGCCGGGCTGGTGTTGCTGGCCGCCGGGACCCGGTATGCCCGGCTGGTAGCCGGACGGCACTAGCGCTCGACCGTGCGCATCTGTAAAGGATTAGGCCGTATAGCGGACCCACGGGCCCTAAATGTGCGTCAATTCATGTACGGGGTCGGCGACGGCACCGTAGAGCCGGCGCCGCGAGGGTTCCATGGCCCACGCGGCACCGGGGTCCGGTCAGGGCCAGGGGGCCGTGCACCGGATTCCGCGCGGCCGGCGTCGATCGCGTAGCCCCCCGAGCGATCGGCGCCGGCGGCGCGGGTCTACACCAGTTCGGGCTCGCGTTCCGGCAGCTCGGAACGCTCGCCGAAGCCACTGCGCTGCTGCCACCGACGCAGCCGCTTGGGCGCCCACCACGCGGCATCGCCGAACAGGCGCAGCACGGCGGGCACCAGCATCATCCGCACGACGGTCGCGTCCAGCAGCAACGCCACCACCATGCCGACGCCGATGAACCGCATCGTGGCCAGCGACGACATCCCGAACGCGCCGGTGACCACGGCCAGCAGCAACGCGGCGGCGCTGATCATCCGGCCGGTGCGCACCAGCCCGGTCCGGATCGCATCCTTTGTGGACATCCCGGCCTCGCGGGCCTCGACCATGCGGGACAACAGGAACGTCTCGTAGTCGGTGGACAGGCCGAACACGATCGCGCCGATCAGCACGATCATCCCGGCCTGCACCGGTTGCGGGGTCACGTCGAGCAGGCCGGCGCCGTGGCCGTACTGGAACACCCACACCAGCACGCCGAACGTCGCGGACAGGCTGAGCAGGCTCATCACCACGGCCTTGATCGGCAGCAGCACCGAGCCGAACGCCAGGAACATCAGCAACAACGTGGCCGCGACCAGGATCGCGATCATGTCCGGCACGCGGTCGGTGATCGCGTCGACGCTGTCCACGACCTGGGCCGAGAACCCGCCGACCAGCATCGTCGTGCCGGCTGGCGGCGCGACCTGCCGCAGGTCGCGCACCGCGGTCTTGGCATGGTCGGACATCGCGTCGGACTCGACGTCCGCGCCGAACACGGTGTACTCGCCGCGCTGCGCGACAGGGTGCACCGGGCCGATCCCGTCGACGGCGTCGGCCGCGGCGATGAACGGCGCCGGGTCGGTGACCTCGCCCCGCAGGACGATCCGCACGGCACGGTTGCTGAACTGCGGGAACGTCTCGCTGATGGACTCGGCGGCAACACGCGCCGACGCGCCGGGTGGCAGCTGCTTCTCGTCGGCCGCGCCGAAGCTCGCGCTGGTGAACGGCACCGCGAGCAGGACCAGCCCGGCGACGATCGGCAGCACGAACGCGATCGGGCGGCGCATCACGGCACCCGCGAGCTTGCCGAGCAACCGCGGTTCGCGTTCGGCCCGGCGCCACGGCACGGCGAACTTGTCGACGCGGTGACCGAGGATGCCGAGCACCGCGGGCAGCAGCGTCAGCGAGACCAGCGCGGCGATCGCGACCGCCGCCATGCCGCCGTAGGCCATCGAGCGCAGGAAGTCCATCGGGAACACCAGCAGCCCGGACAACGCGAGCACCAGCAAGGTCGCCGAGAAGGCCACGGTCCGACCGGCGGTCGCGACGGTGGTGCGGACCGCGCTCGCGGTGTCGGCGCCCTTGGCGAGTTCCTCGCGGAAGCGGCCGACGCTGAACAGGCCGTAGTCGATGGCGAGGCCGAGTCCGAGCAGGGAGGCGACGTTCAACGCGAAGTTGTTGACCTCGAGGAACTGGGTGAGCAGGTGCAGCACGCCGAGCGCGCCGAAGATCGACAGGCCGCCGACGAGCACGGGCAGCGCGGCGGCCACGACGCTGCCGAAGATCAGCACCAGCAGGATCAGCGTCACCGGGATCGAGATGGACTCGGCGACCGCGAGGTCGGAGTTGGACTGCTCGCTCAGCGAGTGCTCGGTCGGCAACTGCCCGCCGATCTCGGTCTGGATGCCGGGCACCCGCAACTGGTCGGCGATCCGGCCGTACGCGGCTTGGCGTTCGTCGTACCCGTTGCCGGCCAACGTGATCGTGGCCAGCGCGTACTTGTCGCCTGCGTGCAGTTGCGGGGCACGGGTGTCCCAGTAGGACGTCACGCGCGCGACCGCGTCGGCGGGTAAGCGGTACAGCGCGGCCTCGACGGGACCGGCGACGGCGGGGTCGTCGATCGTGGTGCCGTCGGGCGCGGTGTAGCGGATGGCGATGTCGCTGCGCTGGCCCAGTTCGTTCTGCACGATCGTGTTGACCAGCGCGGATTCCGACTTCGGGTCGTCCCAGCCGCCCTGGGTGAGCTTGTCGAAGACGCCGAGCCCCCACAGCCCGCCGCCGACGGTGATCGCCAGCACGAGGGCCGACACCCACCATCTGCGCCGGTAGACCACAGACCCCCACCGAACGAACACAGCGCCTCCCGAAATGCCTACTATGTGTGCTGGTCGTACCGCTAGTAAACGGCGTTTACCGGTACGAAGGTACCTGCGGTTAACACCGTTTACAAGCTCGGGGAGCACCGCTATGACCGAGGCCACCCGCCGGGACCGTGGACCTCATGGCCGGGAGGACACCGACCGCGAGATCCGCGGCCGGGCGCGCGCGCTGCTGGTCGAGCACGGCCACCAGGCCGTGACGCTCCGCGCGATCGCCCGCGACCTGGGCATCACCGCGCCCGCGCTGTACCGCTACTACTCCTCGCGCGAGGACCTGATGCACCACCTGCGCCAGGACATCTGCGCGGACGCGGCCGCCGAGCTCGCCGTGGACATCGAGAAGGTGGCCGATCCGATCGGGCAGCTGCTCGCGGCGTGTCGCGGCTTCCGGCGCTGGGCCCTCGCGCACCCGCAGGAGTTCACGCTGGTGTTCGCGTCGCTGATGGAGGTCCAGGGCAAGAGCAAGCTCGACTGGATCGACGAGGACCTCGGCGCCGACCCGTTCGGCCGGATCTTCCTGGTGGTCGCCGGGCGCTTGCTGGCCGCGCAGGACCTGACGGTGCCGGCCGACGACGACGTGCCCGCGGAGTTGCGCGCCGACCTGGACGGGTTCCGCCGGCTGCTGATGAAGATCATGTCGGCCGACGGCATCGCGGTGGACGAGCGGCGGTTCACCCTCGGGGTCTCGTACGCGATGTTGCAGGTCTGGGTGCGGCTCTACGGCCAGGTCACGCTGGAGGTGTTCGGCCGGTTCCCGCTGGCGGTCTCGGACCCGGCGGTGTTGTTCGACAAGATGCTCGCCGACCTGGTCGCGGATTTGGGGTTGACCCGGTAGGCAGGATTCTCGGCATGTCTGCTCGTGCGTTGAGCTTCGGAGCGGTGGCGGCGGCCTACGAACGATTCCGGCCCGGATATCCGGCGGAGGTCGCCGACCTGGTCGTGGGGTACGCCGACCGGCCGCTCCGCACGGCCCTGGAGATCGGCGCGGGCACGGGGAAGGCGACCCGGCTCTTCGCGCGACGCGGCATCGCCGTCACCGCCACCGAGCCCGATCCGGCGATGCTCGCGGAGCTGCGCAAGCACGTGCCGGACAACGTCACGCCCGTGACCGGCGCCTTCGAAGACCTGCGGACCGGCGCCTACGACCTCGTCTACGCGGCCGCGGCGCTGCACTGGACGAAGCCGGAAGGCCGGTGGGAGCGCGTGGCCGCGTTGCTCGCGCCCGGTGGCGTCTTCGCGTCGTTCGGGGCGCCGGCCCGCTTGGCGGATCCTGAGGTGGCGTCGGCATTCCAGGCCGCGCGGGCGCCGTTCCTGGCGAGCGACGACATCCCGTCGCCGGACGGAACGCCGCCGGAGCAAGACATGCAGTGGCCGGGTACGGAATTGCTGCGATCCGGGTTGTTCACCAAGGTCCGGCAGGAGGTGGTCGAGCGGCACCTGCGGCTGAGTGCTCAGGACTACGTGGGCCACCTCTCCACCGTCTCGGCCTACCTCGAGTTGCCGGTCTCGACCCGGGAGCAACTGTTCGAACGGGTCTTGGCGGTCTTGCCCGAAACCGTGGCGGTGGCGGCCGACATCACCGTCCACCTCGCGGTCAAGCGCTGACCCGCTCGGGCTCCGGACTCAACCGGTGCGCCTTGTACAGGACGCCGAGCTCACGGCTGACGGACATGGCCAGCGCCATGAGGACGAAGAACAACGTGGCGCCGTCGGGGCCGATCCCGTTGCGCAACATGAACTTCCCGACGCTGGTGGCGAAGGACGGGACGTTCTCGAGCAGCCAGACGAAGACCGTGCGGGCGGCGAGGACGCCGAACCAGATGGCCAGGTACGCCCAGGCGGAGCGCACGTAAAGCCGGCCGTCGCGGCGGAAGACGCGCATGACGGTGGTGAGCGTCAAGCCGATGGCGACCCCGATCAGGCCGCCGACCACGCCGGACCACACGTCGCCGGGCAGTTGGTAGTGGTGCTGGCCGGTGAGTATCACGAACGCGCCGATCGAGCCCGACGTGACGAAGGGCATGACGGTCCAGAACAGGTTGTGGCGCCTGGTACCGATCTGGGTGAAGAGCACGATCCCCAGGAAGAGGCCGCCGAACTGCAGTGCGTCTTTCATGGCGGCGACGCTATGGACGCGGCCGCCGGAGCGGATCGGCGCGCGGGTGGAGGTGCGGGGTGGAGATCGCGCTCCACCCCGCACCCCCGATGCCCTGCTACAGGACGATGTTGACCAGGCGGCCGGGAACCACGATGACCTTCTTCGGGGTGGCGCCGTTGATCAACGCCGTCACCTTGTCGTCGGCCATGGCCAGGTCGTGGACCTGCTCGCGGGACGCGTCGGCCGGGACGGTGATGCGGGCGCGGACCTTGCCGTTGACCTGGATCGGGTACTCGACCGTGTCGTCGACCAGGTAGCGCTCGTCGGCCGCCGGGAAGGGGCCGTGGGCCAGCGAGCCCTCGTGGCCCAGCTTGGTCCACAGCTCTTCGGCCACGTGCGGGCACAGCGGCGCCAGCATCAGCACCATCGGCTCGACCACGGCGCGGGGTGACTTGCCCGGGCCGTAGTGCTTGGTCAGGTGGTTGTTCAGCTCGATCAACTTCGCGCCGGCCGTGTTGTAGCGCAGGTTCGCGTAGTCCTCGTGCACGCCCGCGATCGCCTTGTGCAGCGCCCGCAGGGTTTCCTCGTCCGGTTGCGCGTCGGTGACCACGACCGCGCCGGTGTCCTCGTCGATCACGTTGCGCCACAGGCGTTGCAGGAACCGGTGGGCGCCGATGACGTCCTTGGTCGCCCACGGGCGCGAGACGTCCATGGGACCCATCGACATCTCGTAGAACCGGAACGTGTCGGCGCCGTAGCGCTCGCACATCTCGTCCGGCGTCACGACGTTGCGCTCGGTCTTGCCCATCTTCCCGTACTGGCGGAAGACCTCTTCGCCGTTCCAGAAGAACTTGCCGTCGCGCTCTTCCACCTCTTCGGCGGGCACGAACACGTCGCGGCTGTCCTTGTAGGCGTAGGCCTGGACGTAACCCTGGTTGAACAGCCGGCGGTACGGCTCGTCGCCGCTGACGTGGCCCAGGTCGAACAGGACCTTCTGCCAGAACCGGGCGTACAGCAGGTGCAGCACCGCGTGCTCGACGCCGCCGATGTACAGGTCGACGCCACCCGGGTCGTTCGCGCCGTGCTCGGCCGGGCGCGGGCCCAGCCAGTACTGCTCGTTCTCCGGCTCGCAGAACCGCTCGGTGTCGGTCGGGTCGACGTAGCGCAGCTGGTACCAGCACGAACCGGCCCAGTTGGGCATCGTGTTGGTGTCGCGGCGGTAGGTCTTCTTGCCCTCGCCCAGGTCCAGCTCGACCTCGACCCAGTCGTCCGCGCGGGACAGCGGCGGCAGCGGCTCGGTGTCGGCGTCCATCGGGTCGTAGGTGCGCGGCGAGTAGTCGTCCACCTCGGGCAGCTCGACCGGCAGCATCTCCTCCGGCACGGCGATCGCGGTGCCGTGCTCGTCGTAGACGATCGGGAACGGCTCGCCCCAGTAGCGCTGGCGGGAGAACAGCCAATCGCGCAGCTTGTACTGGATGGTGCCGCGGCCGCAGCCGTGCTCCTCCAGCCACGCGATGATCGTCTTCTTGGCCTCGTCGACGTCCATGCCGTCCAGGAAGCCCGAGTTGATCGCGGGCCCCTCGCCGGTGAACGCCTCACCCTCGAAGCCCTCGGTCGGCTGGACGGTGCGGATGATGTCCAGGCCGAACATCTTCGCGAAGTCCCAGTCGCGCTGGTCTTGGCCGGGCACCGCCATGATCGCGCCGGTGCCGTAGCCCATCAGCACGTAGTCGGCGACGAACACCGGGATCTTCTTGCCGTTGACCGGGTTCTCGGCGAACGCACCGGTGAAGACGCCGGTCTTCTCCTTGTTCTCCTGGCGGTCCAGCTCCGACTTCATCGACGCGGCCAGCCGGTACGCGGCGATCGCCTCGGCCGGGGTGTCGGCACCGCCGGTCCACCGCTTGTCCACAGTGGACGGCCAACGCTCCGTGGCGATCGCGTCCACCAGCGGGTGCTCCGGCGCCACGACGACGTAGGTCGCACCGAACACGGTGTCGGGCCGGGTGGTGAAGACCTCGATGCCCTCGTTGCCGACGGTGAACGTGATGCGCGCACCGTGCGAGCGCCCGATCCAGTTGCGCTGCATGGACTTGACCTTCTCGGGCCAGTCCAGCCGGTCCAGGTCGTCGATCAGCCGGTCGGCGTACGCGGTGATCCGCATCATCCACTGGCGCAGGTTCTTGCGGAACACGGGGAAGTTGCCGCGCTCGGACTTGCCGTCCGCGGTGACCTCCTCGTTGGAGATCACGGTGCCCAGGCCCGGCACCCAGTTCACCGGGGCGTCGGACAGGTAGGCCAGCCGGTACTCCCGCAGGACGTCCTCGCGCTCGGCCGGGGTCAGGTCGTCCCACATGTGGCCGTTGGGGGTCGCGCGCTCCCCGGAGGCGAACTCGGCGACCAGCTCGTCGATCGGCCGGGCCTTCCGTATGCGCGTGTCGTACCAGGAGTTGAAGATCTGCAGGAAGATCCACTGCGTCCAGCGGTAGTAGCCGGGGTCGATGGTGGCGATCCGGCGCCGGTCGTCGTGGCCCAGCCCCAGCGCCCGCAGCTGGCGCAGGTAGTTGGCGATGTTGTCCTCGGTGGTCTTGCGCGGGTGCTGCCCGGTGCGCACGGCGTACTGCTCGGCGGGCAGGCCGAACGCGTCGAAGCCCATGGTGTGCAGGACGTTGCGCCCGTTCATCCGGTGGTAGCGGGCGAAGACGTCCGTGCCGATGTAGCCCAGCGGGTGCCCGACGTGCAGGCCCGCGCCCGACGGGTACGGGAACATGTCCTGCACGAACAGCTTGTCCTCGGGGACGTCGCCCTTCAGCGGACCGACCGGGTTCGGCGCGTGGTAGGTGCCGTTGCTCTCCCAGTAGTCCTGCCAGCGCTTCTCGATCCCGTTGGCCAGCTGCGCGGTGTAGCGGTAGCCCGGTACCGCCTCTTCCGTGCCCTCGCTCATCGCCTTTTCCCCTCCATGCGGTTCACCTGCGCCAAGAATGACGAAACCCCCCAGCCCGATGGGCATGAGGGGTTGCCGCGCTCACCAGCTAACTGGTCAACGCGGCCGACTAAGGAGCAGGCGTGCCGTGCTCATGCATACAAGGGTACAACACGCCCGCTACCGTTCAGTCGCGTACCGCCAGGGCGATGACCTGCGTGACCTCGGTGGCCGCGAAGTTGTCGTCGCTGATCAGGATCAACGTGCGCTCGCCGGAGGGCAGCCGTGGGCCCCAGGTCATCCCCTCCACGTTGTCCACAGTGGACAGCGGGTAGTCGGCCAGGTCGGCGACGAGGCGCTTGCTGACCGGCTTGAAGTGCTTGCCCGCCAACGTGTCGTAGTCCTTGACGTTCGTGGCGCCCTTTGTGTCGATCTCGAAGATCTGGATCCGGTAGCCGACGCCGACGGCGAACCCGCGCTCCATCATCAGGTACCGGGTCGGGTCGAGCGGGTCGACCGCGAGCATGGCCGACACCCCGGTGATCGAGAAGGCGGTCGGCGGCACCGGGTTCGCGAAGAGCGGCTCCTGCGGGTAGGCGTACTGCGCGAGCACCGCGCCGCCACGGGTCTGCACCGTCATCCGGCTGAGCGTGCCGTGCTCGGTCGTCGCGTTCGGCGCGTCCTGCAGCAGCGGGCCCTCGACCTCGCTGACCACCAGCGACCCACCCGCGGCATAGGTGAGGCCTTCGAGGGAGAAGTTGTCCTGCGGGCCGCGGTGCTCCGCCGTGATCCGCTCGTCGGCGGGCAGCGGGAGGGTCCGCACGTACGAGCCGTCACGGCGCACGACGCCGACCGACGGCTGGACCAGCACCGGCGCCTTGCCGTCGGCGACCGTGCGCTGCCCTTCCTGGCTCCACAGGTAGTTCCCGGTCCACGGGTCGACCCGCAGGTCCTCGGGGTCGATCGTGCCCGTCGTCGCCGTCACCGGCGGGTAGGTGCTGCCGTCCGCGCGCAGCAGCGGGTGGGTGGACGTGAACGTCACCGGGCCGACGCCGTGCTCGTCCACCGGGATCGACGCGGTGTAGAAGCGGGCGGGCTGCAGGGCGGACCGGTCGTCGCAGATGATCACGTACTGGCCGGTGCGCGGGTCGCGGTCGATGCCGGACAGGCCGCCCACCGTCGTGCCTTGGTAGTCCAGGGCGTGCGGGACCACGCTCTCGCCGAGGAACCGGGCGGAGAGCTGGTGGCCGGGGTGGGCCTCGGCGGCCGGCGCGAACAGGCAGGCCGCACAGGCAGCGGCGGCGACGGCGGTGGCTAAACGGCTTCGCATGAGGTGCAGCACATCCGATCGGGGTGTCCGGGGATTGGCCGGCAGGCGGCGCTTACGCTAACCCTGTGGCTGCCGTCGCTGTCGTGCCTGTGGTTATCGGCCTGTTGATCGCTGTTGTCGGGTTTCTCGGGTTGACCGAGCGCCTGCCGCGCAACCGGTTCGGTGGCGTGCGCACGGACGCGACGATGCGCTCCGACGAGACCTTCCGGGTGGCCAACAAGGTCGCCGGGCTCCCGCTGCTGGTCGCGGGCCTGGTCGGCGTCCTCGGCGGCGTCGCCGGGTTCTTCATGCCGAACGCGGTGGGCACGCTGGTCGCCGCCGTGATCGGGTTGGTCGGCCTGCTGGCCATCGCCACGGGCGGCGGGGTGCTCGGGCACCGGGCCGCCGCGGCCGTGCCGGACGAGAAGCCCGAGCCGGAAGTGCCTGCCGGCTGCGCGGGCTGCCAGTGCGGGACCTGCGCCTTCGCGAAGGCTTAGTTGTTCTTGACGTCCACGGGGTGTGTGGCCAGCAAGGCCAACGGCATGCCCTGACGACGCAGAACGCGCGCCCACAAGTCCTCGGACGGCGACGCCAGCACGTCGCTGGGCAGGGCCGGGACCACGATCCAGTCGCCGCGGTCGATCTCGCCGGCCAGCTGGTCGACGTCCCAGCCCGAGTAGCCGGCGAATACCCGCATCCCGCGGAACCGGGACACCAGCGTGTCCGGGTCGGAGTCGAGGTCGACGAGCGCGACCGGGCCACGCACGCCGATCACGCCGGCCATCGCCGAGACGTCCTCACCCGTGCGCATCGCGGCCAGGCACAACGCCGTCTTCGGATCGACCGGTCCACCGACGAACACGGCGCTCGGTTCGGTGACGTGCGGGCCCCACGCGGGCAGCACGTCATCCACTGACACCTCGCTCGGGCGGTTCAGCACCACGCCGAGCGTGCCCTCGCCGCGATGGTCGATGACGTAGACCACCGTCCGGCGGAAGTTGGAGTCGAGCAACCCAGGTGACGCGACGAGGAGCGTCCCTGGCTCGACATCAGCGTCCGGTCGCACCTGGACATGATCCCATCCACGAGTCACGAGCCGGTAAGACCGCCCGGGAACAATCCCCGACCCGCCTCCGTTGGACGAGGTAGCCAAAGCGCCACCGTGTCCCCCGGGCTCAAACTGAATCGCCTTTGTGGAATACCGTCCGGCTGGAGCCACACTGCGCACCCCGCCGAGAGGCGACCGGGCGCTTTGGTCGAGCACAACTCGGGGCGACCCGTGCTCGCAGACCACGCGAGCATGGGTCGTTCCGCGTTTGCAGCGGGGACACCCCGCACCCCGAGTGCCGGCAAACCCCTCGAGCTCTCCGGAGTTCGGGGGGTTTGCCTTATACGGCCGGTACCGCACGGCCGTACGCTGTGTGCTCGTGAACACCGTGGCCGGCACGCCCGCCGTTACGCCCGACACCCGCATCGGGGCGCGCAAACTGCTGGCCATGGCCGGGTTCCGGCGGCTGCTGCTGTCGCGGTTCGCCTCGCAGTGGGGCGACGGCCTCTTCCAGATCGGCCTCGCCGGCGCGGTGATCTTCAACCCCGAGCGCCAGCCCGACGCGATCGCGATCGCCGAGGCGTTCACGGCGTTGCTGCTGCCGTATTCGCTCGTCGGGCCGTTCGCTGGAGCCTTGCTCGACCGCTGGGACCGGCGGCGGGTGCTGGTCGTGGCCAACCTCGTGCGCGGGGTCATGGTCGTCGTCTCGGCGTTCGCCATGGCGACCGGCGCGTCCAGCACGACGCTGTCGTTGCTGGCGCTGGTCGTGATCGGGATCAGCCGGTTCGTCGGCTCGGGGCTCTCCGCGTCGCTCCCGCACGTGGTCCCGTTGACCAACCTGGTCGAGGCCAACGCCCTGGCCACCACGCTCGGCTCGGTCGTCACCGTGATCGGCGCGGGCTGCGGGGTCGTGCTCGGCGGGGTCTACGGCACCGGCGACCTCGGCTCGGGCCTGACCACGGGCACCGCCGTGGTCGGCTCGATCCTCGCCGCGTGGCTGGCCGGCCGGTTCGTCGCGGGCGCGCTGGGGCCCGACGAGGTGAGCGAACCCGCCGCGGCCGCGCTCGCCGTGCTGCGTGGGCTGCTCGACGGCGCGCGGGCCGCGTGGCGTGCGCCCGCGGTGACCGCCGGGTTCATTGCGTTGATCATGCACCGGGCCGCGTTCAGCGCATCGCTGCTGATCACGGTGCTGCTGATGCGGTACTACTTCCACGACAGCGGGCCGCTGCGGGCCGGGTTGCCGGGGCTCGGCGAGGTCGCGGCGTTCGGCGCGGCCGGCATCCTGCTGGCCGGCCTGACCACCGCCCGCGTCGTCACGTGGCTGGGTCGGAACACGGCCGTCGCGACCGCGCTCGTGCTCGCGATGGCCACCCAGCTGGGGCTCGGGCTGCCGATGACGTTGCCCTCGGTGCTCGGCGCGGCGTTCCTGCTGACCTACGCCGGCCAGGTGATCAAGCTCTGCGTGGACGCCTCCGTGCAGCGTGACATCGGCGACGACGCCCGCGGCCGGGTGTTCGCGCTCTACGACACGTTGTTCAACATGACGTCGGTGATCGCGGCCGCCGTGTGCGCCGCGTTCATCCCCGCGAACGGCCACTCGGTCACGATGGTGCTCGCCGCGGCGGGGCTGTACGTGATCGGGCTGGCCGGCTACTTCGGGGTGCTACGCCTCCGGCGCGCCTAGGCCCTGGGCTTTCGCCCATGACAGCAGCGCGGCAACCGCGTCCTCGTGCGCCATCGGGCCGTTGTCCAGGCGCAGTTCCTTGAGGTGCTGCCACGCCTTGCCGACCATCGGGCCCGGCGGGATGCCGAGGATCTTCATGATCTCGTTGCCGTCGAGGTCCGGACGGACCTTGGCCAGGTCCTCCTCCTCGGCGAGCCGGGCGATCCGCTCCTCGAGGTCGTCGTAGCTGCGCTGCAACGCCGCCGCCTTGCGCTTGTTGCGCGTCGTGCAGTCGGCGCGGACCAGCTTGTTCAGCCGGGGCAGCAGGTCACCGGCGTCGGTGACGTAGCGGCGGACGGCCGAATCGGTCCACTCGCCCTTGCCGTAGCCGTGGAACCGCAGGTGCAGGTACACGAGGTTGGCGACATCCTCGACGATCTCCTTCGAGTACCGGAGTTCGCGCAAACGCTTGCGGGCCATCTTGGCGCCGACCACCTCGTGGTGGTGGAAGCTCACGCCACCACCCGGGGTGAACCGGCGGGTGCGCGGCTTGCCGATGTCGTGCAACAGCGCGGCGATGCGCAGCACGAGATCCGGCGACTCGTCCGGCTCCTCCAGGTCGATCGCCTGCTCCAGCACCACCAGGGAGTGCTGGTAGACGTCCTTGTGCTGGTGGTGCTCGTCGATCTCCAGGCGCATCGCGGGCAGCTCGGGCAGCACGTGCTCGGCGATCCCGCTCTCCACCAGCAGCTCGATGCCCAGCCGCGGCTGCGCGCCGCAGAGCAGCTTGGAGATCTCCATCTGCACGCGTTCGGCCGTGATCCGGGTGATCTCGCCGGCCATCTCGGTCATCGCCGTGCGCACCCGGGGGGCCAGGGTGAAGCCGAGCTGGCTGGCGAACCGGGCCGCCCGCATCATCCGCAGCGGGTCGTCGGCGAACGACTCCTCCGGGGTCGCGGGCGTGTCGAGCAGGCGCTGGGCCAGCGCCTGCATCCCGCCGTACGGGTCGACGAACGTCTTCGAGGCCAGGTCGACGGCCATGGCGTTGACCGAGAAGTCCCGGCGAACCAGGTCGGCTTCGAGCGAGTCGCCGAACTGGACCTCCGGGTTGCGGGTCACCCGGTCGTAGGAGTCCGCGCGGAACGTCGTGATCTCGACCGTGGTCCCGCGCCGCGCCGCGCCGACCGTGCCGAACGCGATCCCGGTGTCCCAGATCGCGTCCGCCCAGCCCTTCACCAGCTCCATGATCTGCTGGGGGCGGGCGTCGGTGGTGAAGTCGAGATCGCTGGAAAGCCGGCCCAGCAGGGCGTCCCGGACACTGCCGCCCACCAGGTAGAGCTGGTGACCGGCGGCGGCGAACCGCGCGGCGAGCTCGTCGGCGATCGGGGCGATCCGGACGAGTTCCACCACGGCATTGCGCTGGGCCGTCTCTTGGGCGGCCTGCTGAGCTGCCTGCTGGGCGGTCACCCCGTCATCCCCTGACGTCACTTCACCTGGCACGGCCGACCAGCGTAACCGCGATACGCCGGGCGCCCACGCCCGGCCGGTGATCGCACTACGATCGTTGGTGTGCCCCCGTCGTCCGGACGATCGAGTCGAGGCCGGCCCGGCCGCCGATCCCGACGGCGTGGTCGGCGGTTGCCGACGGTCGACGAGACGTCGGCGGGTGGTTTGGTCCTCGACGCCGACCTGGGCACCCACGCCGCGTTGATCGGCCGGCTGGACCGCCGCGGCCGCCTGCTGTGGTCGTTGCCCAAGGGCCACATCGAGGGCACCGAGACCGCCGCGGAGACCGCGATCCGCGAGGTCAAGGAGGAAACCGGCATCACGGCGATCGTCGACGTCCCGCTCGGGACGATCGACTACTGGTTCGTCGCCGAGGACCGGCGGGTGCACAAGACCGTGCACCACTTCCTGCTGATCGCGCAGGACCACGAGCTCTCCGACGAGGACGTGGAAGTCACCGAGGTGGCGTGGGTCCCGCTCACCGAACTGGAGAGCCGGCTGGCGTATGCCGACGAGCGCCGTCTGGTCCGCAAGGCCAAGCAACTACTCTCCGACCGGGCAGGAGACGACCCTGCCGAGAGTGGACACCGGTCGGGACGGGGCTGAGGACGTGAAGAGCAGGGCGGGGCGGTTGGTGCTCCTGCTGTGCGCGGGAGCGTTCGCTGTGCTCGGCGCCCCCTCGCCCGCGTTGGCCCAGCCCCAGCCGCAGGACCCGATCCGGTTGCGGCTCACGATCGGTGAGTTGAGCCCGCGGGTGATCACCTCCGGGTCCAGTTCGCTGACCGTGACCGGCAAGATCACCAACATCGGCGACCGGCGCATCGACGACCTGCAGGTCCGCGTGCAGCGCGGCCAGCCGGAGACCTCCGAGCAGCAGATGCGTGAGGCGCTGGGTCACAACCAGCCGACCGAGGCCGGCCAGTCCGCGTTCACGCCGGTCGCGCCCGCGCTGCAGCCCGGCCAGTCGGCGAACCTGACCATCACGGTGCCGATCACCGGCCAGGACGGCACTGGCCTGGGCATCGACCAGCCGGGCGTCTACCCGCTGCTGGTCAACATCAACGGCAAGCCCGAGTTCGGCGGCACCGCGCGCCTGGCCACGTCCGGCCTGCTGCTGCCGGTGCTCGGAGTGCCCGGCAAGAACACCAAGGCGCCGTCGCGGCCCAGCAAGGTGTCCCTGCTCTGGCCGCTGATCGACGACTACCCGCGGGTCGTGCGGACCGAGGGCGACAAGGTGGTCCTCTCCGACGACGCCCTCGCCACCTCGCTGGCCGCCGGCGGCCGCCTCTACGAGCTGCTCGGTCAGCTGGACTCGGCCACGTCGACCGATCCGGACCTGCAGTCCTCGGTGTGCGTGGCCATCGACCCCGACCTGGTGGAGACCGCCCGGGCGATGGCCGGTGGGTACCTGGTCGCCGGCAAGGACGGGCGGACCCATCAGGGGACGGGCGCGACGGCCGCGGACATCTGGGTGGACCGGTTGCGGTCGCTGGTGACCGGCAACCAGTGCGTGCTCGCGCTGCCGTACGCCGACGTCGACCTCGCCGCGTTGTCGCGTGCGGGTGCGGTCGACATCGAGCAGCTCGCCCTGTCCGGCTCGGCCGTGGTGCAGGGGATCCTCGGGGTGACCCCGCAACCCGGCCTGTACTGGCCCGACCGCGGCACGCTCGACCAGCGCACGCTCGCCGACCTGGCGGCGAACGGCCCGGTGACGGTGCTCGCCGACCCCGCCAAGGTGCAGCGCTCCAGCGGACCGGCGCCGTGGACGGTGGGGGCCACGGGTTCGTCCACCACGGCCGTGCCGGTGGACGGCCTGCTCGGCAGCGCGCTCACCAACCGCACGTCCGTGCAGGACGCCCTGGCCGTGCTGGCCTACCGCACGCTGTTCGACGGCACCGGCGGTGATCACCTGTTGATCGCCCCGCCGCGCCACTGGGCGATGCCGGCGAACGAGCTCGAGGTGTGGCTGGACCAGCTGGGCTCGTGGTTCGCCGGCTCCTTCGCCGAGCCCGAGTCACTGGCCGACCTCGTGCACGGCCCGGCCGGCGGCACCGCCGCCGGACTCGAGTACAGCCCGGCGGACCAGGCGGCGGAGATCCCGCGCTCGGTGACGAAGGAACTGGTGCGGGTCGACAACACCCAGCGCGACCTGGTCAACGCCATGCACGAGGACCCGGCGAGCAAGGTGGTGCCGGGCAGCCTGATCCAGCCGCTGAAGTTCGGCCTCGTGCGGGCCACCTCGACCGGCTGGCGCGGGCACGTCGCCATGGCCAAGGCGCGGGTCGCGGGCGTGCGCACGCAGCTCAGCGGCATGATCGGCAAGGTCAGCGTGCAGGCGCCGGGCCCGCCGATCTCGCTCGGCTCGCAGAACGCGCCGCTGCCGGTGATCGTCACCAACCGGCTCCCGGTCGCCATGGCCGTGCAGATCAAGCTGAGCGACGTGCCCGGCCTGCAGGCCGCGCCCGTGCCGGTGCGCATGGTGCCCGCGGGCAGCAACGTCACCGTGTTCGCGGAGAGCAAGGTGCTGCGGTCGGGCCGGTTCACCGTCGACGTGTCGTTGTCCACACCCAGCGGGGACACCGTGCTGGGCAGCACGGCGCGGCTCGAACTGAACTCCACCTCGTACGGCACCATCACGATCGTGGTCACGGGTATTGCCGGCGGTGCGCTGGTCCTGCTGTCCGGCAGGCGGATCTACCGGCGTATCCGCACCGCCCGTGCGGGCGCGGCCACCGCGCCTGAACCCCAGGGTGAGGCACGCCGGTGACCCAACCCCCGGAGCGGGGGAGGCAGCGGCCGAGACCAGGCGCGCGGCCCCGCCGTCCCGTACAAGCGCAGATGCCGCCTCCGGGCCGGCGTCCGCTGCCGCCCCAGCAACCACCGCCACCAGTGCCGCCGCGGCCTTCACCGTCATCTCCGCCACCGCCACCGCCACCTCGGCGGCGCCCCGAACCCGCACCCGAACCGAAGCCGCGGTCGGCACCCCAGCAGCCTTCGCTGGCCAAGGCCAGCGGGTCGATGGCGATCGCCACGCTGGTCAGCCGGATCACCGGGTTCCTCTGGAAGATCCTGCTGGCCGCGGCCCTCGGCCTGGCCGCGGAGAACGGCGCGTTCACCGTCGCCAACACGCTGCCCAACATCATCTACGAGCTCCTGCTCGGTGGCGTGCTGTCCAGTGTCGTGGTGCCGCTGCTGGTGCGCGCGCAGGACGACCCGGACGGCGGCGACGGCTACACCGACCGGCTGTTGACCGTCGGCATGGTCATGCTTGGGATCACCACGGTCATCGCCGTCGCGGCGGCCCCGTTCTTCACATGGCTGTTCATCGACAACACCGGCAAGTCCAACCCCGACCTCGCCACCGCGTTCGCCTACCTGCTGCTGCCGGAGATCTTCTTCTACGGCCTGTTCGCGCTGCTGCAGGCCGTGCTGAACGCCAAGCACGTCTTCGGTCCGGGGGCTTGGGCGCCGGTGCTGAACAACGTCGTGGTCTGCGTGACGATCGTCCTGTACATGGTCATGCCCGGGAAGCTGTCGATCGACCCGGTCGAGATGGGCAACGCGAAGCTGCTCACGCTCGGCCTCGGCACCACCCTCGGCATCGCGATCCAGGCCCTGGTCCTGATTCCGCCGCTGCTTCGCTCCGGCTACCGCTTCCGCTGGCACTGGGGCCTGGACGACCGGCTGCGCGAGTTCGGCGGACTGGCCGCGTGGATGCTGCTCTACGTCGCGGTCAGCCAGGTCGGCCTGGTCATCGGCACCCGGGTCATGACGGCGGGCGACCCCGGCGGCCCGGCGATCTACGCCAACGCGTGGTTGCTGCTCCAGCTGCCCTACGGCGTGATCGGCGTGTCCCTGCTCACCGCGATCCTGCCGAGGATGAGCAAGGCCGCGGCCGACAACGACATCCCGCGCCTGGTCGACGACCTGTCGCTGAGCAGCCGGTTGTCCACGGTTCTGCTCGGCCCGATGAGCGCCGCGCTGTCCGTCGCCGGGGTGTCCATCGGGCTTGCGCTGTTCTCCCTGGGGCACGCCAAGCCGGAAGAGGCGGCCACCCTGGGCCTGTCGCTGGGCGCGAGTGCGTTCGGGTTGTTGCCGTACGCACTGGTCATGCTCCAGATGCGGGTGTTCTACGCGATGAAGGACTCGCGCACCCCGACGTTGATCATGATCTTGATGACGGCGGTGAAGGTGCCGCTGCTCTTCATGTGCCAGGCGTCGCTGGCCGACCGGGACGTCGTGGTCGGCGTGATGATGGTCAACTCGCTGACCTACGTGGTGGGCGCGGTCGCCGGGCAGATGTGGCTCTGGGTGCGCCTGGGCAACCTGCAGACGAAGCGGGTGCTGCGCACGCTGCTGGTCACCGTCGTCGCCAGCGGGATCGCCTGCGCGGTCGAGTTCGGGTTGATGAAGCTCATCGGACCCGTGTTCGCGGGCTTCGGCACCCTCGCGGGGGCCTGGGCGAAGTTGATCGTCCAGGGGATCGTCGTGCTCGTGATCGCGTTCGGCGCGCTCGCGTTGTTCCGAGTGGAGGAACTGCGTCCGGCGACCCGCCGAATCACCCGGTTGGTTCGCCGGGGTTAGCCCGCACAGCCCGCGTCACCTCGCGGTTTCCCGTAACCTTGGTGAGACTAAGTGGCCGGGGACACGACGCGGAGAGAGTGCGGTGACGACGAGGCGGGTCGACCACCCAGGTGCCCACACCGGGCGGGCGCAGGCGCGCCCCGGTGTGCGGGCGCGGGGCGGCACGCTGTTGCCCGGCGGCGTTGTCGGTGACGGCCGCTACCGGCTGCTCGCCCAGTTCGGCGTCGACCAGCGCGGTGCGGCCCACCTGTGGCGGGCCCGCGACGGGCAGCTGCGCCGCGATGTCGCGTTGACGATCATCATCGGCGATCCCAGCGACACCAAGTCCGTGCAGGACGCCCGCAAGACCCTCGACCGGGCGGCGCACGCGGCCCGCTTCTCGCACCCCGCGGTCTCCCGCGTGCTCGACGTGCTCACGCTGGGCAACGGCGTCACCGCCAACGAGGGCGTGCTCGGCATGGTCGTCGCCGACTGGTCCCAGGGCACCGACCTGATCGACCTGATCGCCGAGCACCCGCTGCCGCCCGCCACCGCGATCCGGCTGCTCGAGCCGCTGGCCACCGCCGTCGAGCAGGCACACCACCAGGGCCTCGTGCTCGGCGTCGACCACCCGCAGCGGATCCGGGTCGGTGGCGACGGCATGCTCCGCCTCGCCTTCCCCGGCCCGCTGCCCGACTCGTCGCTGCGCGACGACGTCAAGGGCCTCGGCGCGATCCTGTACCTGCTGCTCACCGGCCGGTGGTCGCTGCCGGGCGGGCCCGAGGGCATCCCGCAGGCGCCGGTCGGCCCGGACGGTCACATCCTCCCGCCGCACGCGGTGATGCCCGCCGTGCCCGGCGACCTGTCGATGGCGTCCGTGCGCAGCATCGAGGACACGTCGATCGGCGGCATCCGTACCTCAGCCGCCCTCATGAACGTGTTGCAGCAGGTCAGCGCGGCCGAGACGGCGACCGAGCTGATGCAGCCGATCGAGGACGAGGAAGACGACGACGGCACCATCTGGACCACGCGCAGGCCGGTCCAGGACGCCGATCGGCGCAAGAAGCTCGCCATCGGCGTCACCCTGCTCGCCGTGGCGACCGTCGGCATCCTCGCCTGGCTCGGCATGCAGCTGATCAGCTTCTTCAGCGACGACAGCGGCCCGACCGGCGGCCCGACCGCCGTGGTCAACCAGCAGACCCAGAACACGCCGACCTCGCACAAGCCCGCGCCGCCCAAGCCGGCCGGCCCGGTCCAGCCCGGCTCGCTCACCGAGTACAACATCGCCGAGGGCCCGGACAACCCGGCCAAGGTGAGCCGCGCGGTCGACGGCGACCCGGGCAGCGGCTGGAAGACGTCGATCTACAAGCAGCAGCTGCCGACGTTCAAGCCGGGCATCGGCCTGCTGGCCCAGTTCACCGAGCCGGTCAAGCTGGCGCAGATCACCATCGACTCGCCGAGCGAGGGCACGGTGGTGGAGATCCGCACCGCCGACTCCAGCCAACCGCAGTTCGACCAGACCAAGCTGATCACCACCGTCACGCTGAAGAACGGCCACAACGAGATCAACCTGCCGGCGGGCACGCAGGCGCAGAACGTGATCGTCTGGCTGACCAAGCTGTCGGAAACCGACAAGGGGTTCGTTTCCGAGCTGACCGAGGTGGCCTTCCACCGCGCCGGTTAGTGGGCGTTCTCCGCCGGCGGGTGCAGCACCGATATCCTGCTCGATGTGACTGCCGCTGCCGCTTCGGACGCCGACCTCATCGCGGCGCATGCCGCAGGTGATCCGCGGGCGTTCTCGGAGCTGGTGCACCGGCACCGCGACCGGATGTGGGCGGTGGCGTTGCGCACGTTGCGCGACCCCGAGGAGGCGTCGGACGCGCTGCAGGAGGCGTTCATCTCGGCCTTCCGCGCGGCCAGCTCGTTCCGCGCGGAGTCACAGGTCACGACGTGGCTGCACCGGATCGTGGTGAACGCGTGCCTCGACCGCGTGCGCAGGCGCCAGGCGCGCCCGACGGTGCCGCTGCCCGAGACCGGGCCCGGCGAGCCCACCACGAACCGCGACGCCATGTCGGATCGGGAAACCAAGCTCGTGGTGCAGAACGCCTTGTCGGAGCTGTCGGAAGAGCAGCGGGTCCCGATCGTGCTCGTCGACGTCGAGGGCTACTCGGTCGCGGAAACCGCCAAGATGCTCGGCATCGCCGAGGGCACGGTGAAGAGCCGGTGTGCCCGAGGTCGCGCGAAGCTGGCCAAAGTTCTGGGACATCTGCGGAACCCCGATGCAGATGCGAACGTCCCAGGTGACGTTGGAGGACGACGCGATCTGCGTCGGATGCGTCACTGGGAGGGGTCATGACAAGCACTCGGGGGAGCGGCGGGCCGATGGGGCCGCCGTGGTCTGTCGACCTGCTTGCCGACCTGCATGCGGGGGCGCTCGAGCCGGCTACCGCGTCGCGGGTGTGGGCACAAGTGAACCAGGACCCGCAGGCTCAGGCCGTGTTGCGGGCGCTGGACGCGACAACCGGCAACCTTCGTGAGCTCGGGGCGGCACCGCCGCCGCCGATGCCCGCGGAGTTCGCCGCGCGGTTGGACCAGGCGATCGCCAACGAGGCCCGGTCGCGGTCGGGAGTGGCGCAGGGGGCCGCTCCGGTCGTGAGCCTCGCCGAGGCCAGGCGCAAGCGGAACCGGTGGTTCGCCATCGGTGGTGGGCTCGTCGCGGCGGCCGCTGCGGTCGCCGCGATCGCGGTCGCGGTGCTGCCCGGCAGCGGGACCACCGGCAACGGCGGTGGCGTCGCGGCGACCATCCCGGGTCCGTCCGGCTCCGACGGTGGCGGCGCGCCGCTCGCGGTGCGCAGCAGCGACATGCAGTCGGCGGTCAGCGGCACGCAGAACCACCACGACCTCGGCGCGTTCAAGGACGAGAAGACGCTCGCCGGTTGCCGCGCGGCCAACGGCGTGCCGGCCAACGCGCAGACCGTCGGTGTGCGTCCGGTCACCCTGGACGGGCACCCCGCCATGCTGATCATGACGACCACCGGCAAGACGGCGGAGTTCCGGCTGCTCTTCGTGGAGAACACGTGCTCCGCGGGCAACCCGGCGACCATCCGCGACCAGAAGTTCGGTGGGGTTCCCGGCCACTGAGCGCTGGAACACCGGCCTCTAGGATTTTGTTCACGATGGTGCAGGCGGACGTCCTGCGACGCAGGTGAACCACGGAGGTCAAATGACTGCGCAGGAAGAGGTCCGGAACCTGATCATCGTCGGGTCCGGTCCGGCCGGGTACACCGCAGCGGTTTACGCGGCCCGCGCGCAGCTGGCACCGCTCGTCTTCGAGGGCAGCCAGTTCGGCGGCGCGCTGATGACCACCACCGAGGTCGAGAACTACCCGGGTTTCCGTGACGGCGTCATGGGTCCTGACCTCATGGAGCAGATGCGGGCGCAGGCCGAGCGCTTCGGCGCGGAGCTGCGGCCCGAGGACGTGGAGTCGGTCGAGCTCGAAGGTGACGTCAAGTACGTGACCGCGCACGGCAAGCGCTACGCGGCCAAGGCCGTGGTGCTGGCCATGGGTGCGGCGGCGCGCTACCTGGGCATCCCGGGTGAGCAGACCCTGCTGGGCCACGGCGTGTCGGCGTGTGCGACCTGTGACGGCTTCTTCTTCCGCGACCAGGACATCGCCGTCGTCGGCGGCGGTGACTCGGCGATGGAGGAGGCCACGTTCCTCACCCGGTTCGCCAAGTCGGTGACGATCATCCACCGGCGCGAGGAGTTCCGGGCGTCGAAGATCATGCTGGAGCGGGCGAAGGCGAACGAGAAGATCCGCTGGCAGCTCAACTCCGAGGTCCTCGAGGTGCTCGGCGACAAGACGGTGTCCGGCGTGAAGCTGCGCGACACGATCACCGGCGAGGAGTCGGAGCTGGCGGTCTCGGGCCTGTTCATGGCGATCGGCCACGACCCGCGCAGCGATCTCGTCCGCGGCGTGGTCCAGGTCGACGACGACGGCTACGTCCTGACCAAGAACGGCACGACCTACACCAACGTCGACGGCGTCTTCGCGGCCGGCGACCTGGTGGACCGCACCTACCGGCAGGCGATCACGGCGGCGGGCTCCGGCTGTGCCGCGGCGATCGACGCCGAGCGGTGGCTGGCCGAGCACGGTGAGGAAGCGGCGGCCGAAGCTCCTGAGCTGGTCGGCGGGGGTTACGCCCCGACCAAGTGAGGTAACCACCGACGCGGCAGACGAAGTTCGCGGACCCTACGCGATCGGCGGACGCCCACAGGGCACAATGACGTAATCGATCGCGAAGCTTTGCGATTCATGTCTTGAGACGCACCGGCGACCCGCTGGTGCCCGGCCCGAGTGAGGGGTGCATGCGGGTTCTGCGCCGTGGTGATGTGGGTCCGGCCGTTGCCGAGGTTCGCTCCACCCTTGCTGCGCTGGAACTGCTGCCCCCGATCCGCGGTATGGCCGACCAGGCGCCGTTCGACGGGGACGTCGAGCACGCCGTGCGGGCGTTCCAGCAGCAGCGTGGGCTCATCACCGACGGCATCGTGGGTCCTGCGACCTACCGCGCCCTGCGGGACGCCACGTACCAGCTGGGCGGCCGTCCGCTGGCCTACATGGTGTCCTCCCCGGTCTCCGGCGACGACGTGCTCGCGCTCCAGGAGCGGCTGCTGGAGCTCGGGTACGACGCCGGCCGGGGCAACGGCGTGTTCGGCCCGCAGACCGAGCACGCGCTGCGCAACTTCCAGCGCGACTACGGCCTGACCGTGGACGGCATCTGCGGCGCCGAGACGGTGCGCGCGCTGCGCCAGCTCTCCCCGCGGGCCCGTGGCGGCAGCCCGGTCCTGCTGCGCGAGCAGGAGCGCGTGCGTCGCGCCGGCCCGCGCCTGACCGGCAAGCGGATCGTCATCGACCCGGGCCACGGCGGTTCCGACACGGGCGTCGAGGTCGAGGGCGTGCGCGAGCGTGACCTGGTGTGGGACCTGGCGCGCCGGCTCGAGGGCCGGATGGTCGCGACCGGCATGGAGGCCCTGCTCTCCCGCGGGCCCGACCAGTGCCCGGACGAGGGCGATCGCGCGCACTTCGCCAACGAGGCGGGCGCGGACCTGTTCCTGTCCTTGCACTGCGACAAGAACTCCTCACCGGTGGCGCAGGGCGTCGCGAGCTTCCACTTCGGCACGGTGAACGGCACGTCCACGGTCGGTGAGTTGCTGGCCGGGTACATCCAGCGCGAGCTGGTGGCCCGGACCGGGCTGAAGAACTGCCGCACCCACCGCAAGACCTGGGACGCGCTGCGCCTGACCCGCTGTCCCGCCGTCCGCGTCGAGATCGGCTACCTGACCAACGCCGACGACCGGGCCCGCATGTCGGACCCGGCGTTCCGCGACGTGGTCGCCGAGGGGATCTTGGTGGCCGTCAAGCGCCTGTACCTGCTCGGCGAGGGCGACCAGCCGACCGGGACGTTCACGTTCGCGGACGTCCTGCGGCACGAGCTGGCGAAGGCCGAGTAGTCCACAACTTCCGGCGAGTTGTCCACAGGCTGTCCCCCGTATGTCCACAATGGAACATGGGCGCTGACCTGCGTTTCTCACGCGTTCCGCAGATTCGTCCAGGAACGAACCCGGGTTGTCCACAAGTTACCCACAGGCCAGTCCGCGACCGATCAGGCTTGTTCCACGTGAATCATGCGATCAGCGCTGAAGCACCGGCGTAGCCGTGGTGACGGAAACCGTGCCGAGCAGCCGCTCCAGCGCCGCCTCGACGTCTTCCTTCCACGTCAGCGCGCTGCGCAACTCCAGCCGCAACCGGGGCCAGCGGGGGTGCGGGCGCACGGTCTTGAAGCCCACGGAGGTCAGGAAGTCGGCCGCTACGACGCACGACTTGTCCTCGTCCGGCTTCGCGTCGCCGAAGGCCTCGATGGCCTTCACGCCGCGCCGGGTGAGGTCCTTGGCCACGGCCTGGACCAGCATGCGGCCGAGCCCGCCACCGCGGAACTCGGGGAGCACGTGGAAACCGGTCAGCATCACCGCATCGGGGCTGATCGGCGAGGTGGGGAAGGCCATGGCGCGCGGCACCGCGCTCGGCGGCGCGTACAGCACGAACCCGACCGGGAGCTTGTCGCTGTAGACGATCCGGCCGCAGGAGCCCCACTCCAGCAGCACGCTGGAGACCCAGGCCTCCTTCTCGAGCTCGGCCTCGCCGAACTGCTCGATCTGCTCCTTGAGGTGCGGCGCGACCTCCCAGTACACGCAGCCCCGGCAGTGCTTGGGCAAGTCCTCCAGGTTGTCCAGCGTGACGCCCACGACGCGTCGCGACACCCGACCTCCCAAGATTCCTGCTCGAGCGGCCCGCAGTGATCGCATCGGCCTGTCTCCACCATGCCACAGGCTCACGCGGACCCGCAGCTGAGCATAGAGCGGTGTGATGAGCGTCGGAAGTTGCCGGAGGGCCCAGAACCTCTGGTTACACTCGATCGATTGACGTGCCCCGACCCGGCGGAGTGCTCATGACCTCGAACGATCCGCAACGTTCGACAAGACACGACCTCGATCCGCACCTGCAGCGCTACGCAGCGCGCGCTGTGGGCATGACGGCGTCCGAGGTGCGTGCGCTCTTCGCCGTGGCGAGCCGGCCCGAGGTCGTGTCGCTGGCGGGCGGCATGCCCAACCTCGCCGCGCTGCCGCTCGACTCGCTCTCCGCCGAGGTAGCGCAGATCATCGCCACCGAGGGGCTGACCGCGTTGCAGTACGGCTCCGCGCACGGCGTGCCGAAGCTGCGTGAGCAGATCTGCGACGTGATGGCCCTGGAGGGCGTCACCGGTCACCCCGACGACATCGTGATCACGGTCGGCTCGCAGATGGCGCTCGACCTGGTGACCCGGATCTTCTGCGACCCCGGCGACGTGGTGCTGGCCGAAGGGCCGTCCTACGTGGGCGCGCTGGGCACGTTCGCCTCCTACGAGGCCGACGTGGTCCACGTGGCCATGGACGAGCACGGTCTCGTGCCCGACGCCCTGCGGGCCGCGCTGGCGGCCGTCGAGCGGGCGGGCAAGCGCGCCAAGTTCCTCTACACGATCCCGAACTTCCAGAACCCGGCCGGCGTGACCATGGCTGTGGACCGGCGCGCCGAGATCGTGGAGATCTGCGCGCGGCACCGCGTGCTCGTCGTCGAGGACAACCCGTACGGGCTGCTCGGCTTCGACGGGCAGATCTACCCGGCGCTGCGCTCGATGGACGCCGACAACGTGGTCTACCTCGGCTCGTTCTCCAAGACGTTCGCGTCCGGGCTGCGGGTCGGCTGGGCGCTCGCGCCACACGCGGTGCGCGAGAAACTGGTGCTGGCCGCGGAATCCGCCGCGTTGTGCGCGCCGACGCTGAACCAGATGGTCGTCTCGCGCTACCTGGCCACGCACGACTGGAAGAGCCAGATCAAGTCGTTCCAGGAGATGTACCGGGAACGGCGCGACGCCATGCTGGGCGCGCTCGAGCAGCACATGCCGCCGGGGTGCACGTGGACCAGGCCGGACGGCGGCTTCTTCGTGTGGCTCACCGTGCCGGAAGGCATTGACACCAAAGCGATGCAGCCGCGCGCGGTGACCGAGCGGGTCGCGTATGTGCCGGGCACCGGCTTCTACGCGGACGGCTTCGGCAGCAGGCAGATGCGCCTGTCGTTCTGCTACCCGACCCCGGAGCGGATCCGCGAGGGCGTGCGCCGCCTGGCCGCCGTGCTGTCGGAAGAGCTCCAGCTGGTGGATACTTTCGGTCCTGCCGCGCCACGGTCGAGCCACGGCCCGCTCACGCCGGCGCCCGACACCGAGTAGCGTTTCGTTCGTCCACTGTGGACGAGTGGTGAGGAGTTCTTGCGTGACCGACCGCTGGGTTGCCGTGCTGTCCGGGGGCTTGTCCCACGAGCGTGACGTGTCGCTGCGGTCCGGGCGCAGACTTTCCGCCGCGCTGCGCACGGCCGGTGTGACCGTGTCGGAGTGGGACGCGGACGGCTCGCTGCTCGATCGCGTGCGTGAGCACCGGCCCGATGCCGTGGTGATCGCGTTGCACGGCGGGCAGGGCGAGAACGGCTCGATCCAGAGCGTGCTGGAGATGTTGGACCTGCCGTTCGTGGGCACCGACTCGCACGCGTGCCGGCGGGCGTGGGACAAGCCGTCGGCCAAGGCGGACCTGGCCGCGGCCGGGATCGCGACGCCGGACTGGATCGTCCTGCCGCACAGCACGTTCCGCGAGCTGGGCGCGCGGGCGGTGCTGGACGCGATGGTCGAGCGGCTCGGGCTGCCGATGATGCTCAAGCCCGACCAGGGCGGGTCGGCGCTCGGCGCCCAGGTGGTGCGTGACGCCGCCGACCTCCCCGCCGCGATGGTCGGCTGCCTCGCGTACGGCGACACCGTGCTCGCCGAGAAGTTCATCGACGGCGTCGAGGTGGCGATCGCCGTGATCGACGGGCCGGACGGACCGGAGGCGTTGCCCGCGGTGGAGATCGTCCCGGAGAGCGGCGTCTACGACTACACCGCGCGCTACACCGCCGGGCTCACCGACTTCCACGCGCCGGCCCGCGTCGGCGCGGAGACCTCGGCGGCGCTCGCCGAGCTGGCCGTCACCGCACACCGACGGCTCGGGCTGCGCGACGTGTCGCGAACCGATGCGATCGTCGCGCCCGACGGGACCGTCTACTTCCTCGAAGTGAATTCTTCGCCCGGGCTGACGGAGACCTCGCTGCTGCCGATGGCCGTGGAGACCGACGGCCGCTCGCTCGGCGACATCTACGCGTCGCTGATCGAGCGTGCCGTCGAGCGCACTGCGGGTTAGTTATCGACTACCCAAGGTCATCGTCACCGTGACGTAAGGCCCTGGTACGTTCCCTCATCGTTCTCACGAACCCTTTTTGTCCGTTTCTGTCCGCATCAGCTCGACGATGCGTTCAAGATCGTCAACGGACCCGAATTCGACGACGATGCGTCCTTTTCGCTTGCCGAGTTCGACCTTGACCCGGGTGTCGAACCGGTCGGAGAGGCGGTCGGCGAGGTCCTGCAACCCCGGCGCCTGCATCGGCTTGCGGGGAGCGGGCTTCGGCTTGGCGGCGGGCGCGCTCTTCGCGAGCGTCACCGCTTCCTCGGTGGCACGCACCGAAAGCCCCTCGGCGACGATGCGGGTCGCGAGGTCTTCCTGCGCCTCCGGGCTGTCCAGACCGAGCAAAGCGCGGGCGTGACCGGCGGACAACACGCCTGCGGCGACCCGACGCTGGACCGGCAGGGGGAGCTTGAGCAACCGGATGGTGTTGGTGATGACCGGGCGGCTGCGCCCGATCCGGCCGGCCAGTTGCTCGTGGGTCACGTCGAACTCGTCGAGCAGCTGCTGGTAGGCCGCCGCCTCTTCCAACGGGTTGAGCTGGACCCGGTGGATGTTCTCCAGCAGCGCGTCGCGCAGCATCGCGTCGTCGGCGGTCTGCCGGACGATGGCCGGGATGGTGGCCAGCTCCGCCCGCTGGGTGGCCCGCCAGCGGCGCTCACCCATCACCAGTTCGTACGTGTCGTCGCCGAGCTCCCGGACGACGATCGGCTGCATCAGGCCGAACTCGCGGATCGAGTGCTCCAGCTCGGCGAGGGCGTCCTCGTCGAAGACCTGGCGCGGCTGCTTCGGGTTGGGCTTGATCGCGTCGGTGGGCACTTCGCGGTAGATCGCCCCGGCCACGGACGGTTCGGTAGTCGCGCCGTTCGTGGTGGGCACCGCCGCCGGGCGCGGCCGGGTGCCGGGCGCACCCGGCGGGGGACCCTGGGGGATGAGCGCGGCGAGACCGCGGCCGAGACCGCCCTTGCGCTCGCTCATCGCTTGGTCCCGCGCTCGGCGATTTCCTTCGCCGCGTCGAGGTAGCTCATCGCGCCACGGGAACCCGGGTCGTACGCGAGCACGGACTGGCCGAAGCCGGGCGCCTCGGAGACCTTCACGCTGCGGGGGATGACCGTGTTGAGGACCGTCTCACCGAAGTGGTTGCGGACCTCGTTGGTCACCTGGTCGGCCAGCTTCGTCCGGCCGTCGTACATCGTCAGCAGGATGGTCGAGATGTCCAGGTGCGGGTTCAGGTGCGACTGGACGAGCTCGATGTTGCGCAGCAGCTGGCTGAGACCTTCCAGGGCGTAGTACTCGCACTGGATGGGGATCAGGACCTCCTGCGCGGCGACCATCGCGTTGACCGTGAGCAGGCCGAGCGACGGCGGGCAGTCGATGAAGACGTAGTCGGGGTTGAGCTGGTCGAGCGCCTCGCTCGTGAGCGCCTCCTTGAGGCGGGACTCGCGGGCGACCATCGTGACGAGCTCGATCTCGGCGCCGGCGAGGTCTATGGTCGCCGGCACGCAGAACAGGTTCGGCGACTGGTCGCTGACCTGTGCGGCCTCCGCGACGGACACCTCACCGAGCAGCACCTCGTAGATCGAGGGGGTGCCGGAGCGGTGTTCCACGTTGAGCGCGGTGGAGGCGTTGCCCTGGGGGTCGAGGTCGATCACGAGGACCTTGAGACCGTGCAGAGCGAGTCCGGCGGCGAGGTTGACCGCGCTGGTGGTCTTGCCGACGCCGCCCTTCTGGTTGGCGACGGTGAGGACGCGCCGCTGGGTCGGGCGCGGGAGCTGCTCGTTGGGGTGCAGCACGCGGGTGGCTCGCGCCGCCTCTTCGGCGATCGGGGTCCAACCCTGGCCAACGGGATCGTGTGCCGCGTGGCTCACTGGACGGAGCACCTCCCCGGCCCCGACAGCTCCATCCTGAGCCGACTCGGCTCGTGGAGTTTCACGTGGAACATGCGTTGCTCCGATCTGCGCTTCGGTGTGCACCTTCACCGATCCTTCCGTGTCTTGCGCGCGCGGTCACGCCGGGTCCCCGAACTGGTCCGCTCGACCACGACGACCGTCGTCGGCACGTCCAGGACGTCTTCGCCGTACTGCCGGATCGATGGTGCGCCGCCACCGAGGCGCCGCACCGCATCGCGATCCCGGGCTACTTCCTCCGACGCACTCGCGCCCTTCAGGGCCACGAGGTGTCCGCCGGGACGAAGCAGAGGCAGCGCCCAGCCGGCCAGTTTGGCCAGCGGTGCCACCGCCCGCGCGGTGACGACATCGGCACCGCCGGCCTGTTCCTGAACAGTTCGCTCCTCAGCTCGCCCACGAATCACCGAGATGGGGAGTCCCAGCGCCGTGACGACTTCGGAGAGCCACTCGATCCGGCGAGCCATCGGCTCGACGAGCGTGATCCGGAGATCAGGCCGGGCGATGGCGAGTGGGATGCCAGGCAACCCCGCCCCCGACCCGATGTCCACCACGGTAGCTCCTGCGGTCATGTCCGTGGCGACAACGGCGGAGTTCAACACGTGTCGATCCCAAAGCCGATCCACCTCGCGCGGGCCGATGAGGCCGCGTTCGACGCCGTGGCGGGCGAGGAGGGCGGTGAAGCGCTCCGCATCAGCCAACCGGTCACCAAAGACGACCGACGCCGACGGTGGGGCCGCGGGCACCTCGCCCACCACCCCGTGGTCCGCCTCCACCATCACAACTCCCGTTCCACGTGAAACAACGACTCAGTCGATTGTCCCCGAAGACTTCGGTCCTCCTGTCCGACCCACCGAAAGACCACCCGCGTTTCACGTGAAACAGCTCTAGCGATCGCCGGCGACGCTGGATTCATGTGAAACATCGGCGACCGCCTTCATGGCGGCCCGGCGACACCGCGCGTTGCCTACCGCGGCCACGTTGTCCACCACTTGATCTATCGCGCCCGTCATCGGCAGAGCGCGAAGGTCAGGGTCCTCGATGGTCGCCCTGAGCGCTTCGGTGAATCGTTCCGCGTGGAGCACTCGGTACGGCCGTCCGTGGAATGGGCGGATGGTGGGGTCGACCGGATCGGTCAGGCCGCTCGCGTTGTGCAGTTCCGCCACCAACTCGTACGCCGACGCCAGCGAAGCTTCGCGGGCACGGACGTCCGTGGCGGCCAGCGCCGCGGTCAGCAACGGCCGGAGTCGACCGGCATCGGGGAGCGCGGCGAACGCCGAGCCGAGCCACTTGCTGTAAGGCGGGTACCGCCGAGCCAGCAACAGGCACAGCCGCATCACGTCCCGAACCAAGCGGGCGGCCAGCACCGCCGAGCCGAGCTCGTCTCCCGCCTCCGCACAGCGCCCGACGAACGGTTCCTCTTCGCTGAGGCGCTGCCACTGGCACGCCAGCACGTAGCGCCACACCTCGTCCGGGTACCAAGCCAGGCGCTGCCGAACGGCTGCCAAGCGCGACAGGCCGTCGTGGAAGACGGCACCACTGGTCAGTTCGGCCAGCACCTGCGTCGGCGTCGCCAGCCAGTCGAGGACGGTGATCTCGTCCAGCGGATCGAAGCCGAGCCGGTCGATCAACCACGTGCCGAGGTCGGCGATCGCCACGGCGTGGTGGATCGGGCCGTCGGCCGGCTCCATGTGGTGGGTTCCGCCGACCGCCACGAAGTTCGTGGGGTAGCCCGCGATGCGCGGCGGGAGCTCGGTGGCGAGCACAGTGGAGATCGCCGTGCCGTGCACGGCGAGATCATCCGGGGTGAGGAACAGCTGAAGGCGCGGCCCCCAGTCGTGGTCGGTCGAACGGGCGGTGTCGTAGCCGAGCACCTCCGAGCCCGGGCCGATCAACGCCGCGGTGTGGGGGAGGCCGGGGAAGTAGCGGTCCAGCAACGGCCGGACGGCCTCGCCGTAGAGGAGGGCGGACAGCTCGAGGCCGGGTGTGAACTGCATGGCCGGAGTATCGCCGGGCCCGCCAGTGAAATAAGAAAACGGCCCGCCCCCGGAAGGGACGGGCCGTTCTCGAAAGTGGACTCAGGAGTCCAGGAACACCACCACGCGGCGCTTCGGGTCTTCGCCCTCGCTCTCGCTGTGCACGCCCTTCACCGACGCGACGGCGTCGTGGACGACCTTGCGCTCGAACGGCGTCATCGGCTGCAGCCGCACGCGCTCGCCGGAGGACAGCACGCGCTCGGCCGTCGCCCGGCCGAGGTCGCGGAGCTCCTCGCGACGACCGGCTCGCCACCCGGCGATGTCCAGCATCAGCCGGCTGCGGGTCCCGGTTTCCTGTTGCACCGCGAGCCTCGTCAGCTCCTGCAACGCCTCCAGCACCGCACCGCGCGTGCCGACGAGCTTGTCCAGGTCCTCGCCGCCTTCGATGCTGACGATCGCGCGGGACGCCTCGACGTCCAGGTCGATGTCACCGTCGTAGTCCAGCAGGTCCAGCAGCTGCTCGAGGTAGTCGCCCGCGATGTCGCCCTCGCGCACCAGCAGGTCGGCGCCGCTGCGCTGGTCCTCGTGCTGCTCGGCCTCGGACGTCTCCGCCGCGGCGTCCGCAGTGTCCACAGTGTCCACAGCGCCTGCGGTGTCCACCCTCTCCACCCTGTCCACGGCGTCCACGTCGGACTCCACCGCCTCCGACACGGTCAGCTCCTCTCCAGATCGGATCACGTCGCTCACGGCTTCTTCCGGCCCGACTTCTTGCTCCGCGACGAGTCCGAGATCAGGCCCGGGACTTCGTCGGAGGAAGCGGCACGGCTGCCGTTGGTCGCCTTCGCCTGCCCGGCCGGCTTGGTCGCGGCGGGCTTGGTACCCGGCTTGGCCGCGGGCTTCGCTGCGGGCTTGGCGGCCGGCTTCTGACCCGGCTTCGGCGCGGCCGACGACTTCGCCGCGGTGCCGGCGGTCGAACCAGCGGTCGAACCGGCGGCGGTGCCGGGCTTGCGGGTCGGCTTCTGACCGGGCTTGGGCGCCAGCGCGTTGCGCTTCTCGACCGCCTCGGTCTTCTTCTCTTCCTCTTCCTTGTCGATCTTGTTGTAGACCAGGCGCTGCTGCATCAGCGTCCAGCCGTTGTTGCTCAACCAGTAGAGCAGCAGACCGATGAGGAAGAAGGCACCGAAGACCAGCACGCCGAGCGGGAACAAGTACAGCGTGACCTTGTTCATGATCGCGGTCTGCGAGGTCGCCGCCGCCGCGTTCTGGCGGGAGACCGAGTGCCGCGCGGTGAAGTGGGTCGCGATCGACGCCGCGATCATCAGCGGCACGGCCACCAGGATGACCGAACCGCGGTCGACGGTGCCCAGGCTCGCGGCCGGCTCGGTGATGAAGTTGTTCAGCTTCGCACCGAAGATCGTCGCCGCGTTGTAGGACTCGACGCCGTGCTGGTCGAAGAAGTAGTTCTCGGTGCGCGGCTGGCCGTTGGGCAGGATCGACCCGAACGAGCGCAGCACGTGGTTCAGACCGATGAACACCGGGATCTGCAGCAGCATCGGCAGGCAGCCGCCGAGCGGGGAGAAGCCGTGCTGCTGCTGCAGCTTCTGCATCTCCGCGGCCTGGCGCTGCCGGTCGTTGGCGTACTTCTTCTGGATCTTCTTCAGCTCCGGCGCGAACTCCTGCATCTTGCGCATGGAGCGGACCTGCTTCACGAAGGGCTTGAACATGATCGCCCGAAGCGAGAAGACCAGGAACACGATCGCGAGCGCCCACGCGGCGCCGTTGTTGTCGCCCAGGACCTTGCCGAACACCCAGTGCCAGCACCACAGGATGAACGACACCGGGTAGTAGATGAAGTCGAGCACGCCAGTTACTCCTCGACGGGGATCGGGTGTGCCGGGGTCGTCCCGGAGTTCAGGGCCGCGTCACCGCGGCGGGGTGGGACCGGGTCGTAACCGCCCCGGTGCCACGGGCCGCACTTGAGCAGGCGGCGCACCGCGAGCCACAGCCCGCGCACCGCGCCGTGCGTGCTGATCGCCTCGGCGGCGTACGCACTGCAACTCGGCTCGAAGCGGCACGACGGGGGCAGCACCGGTGAGATGAACCGGCGGTAGAACCTGATCGGCTGGAGCAGCACGCGAGCGACGAAACCGGGCCGGGGCTCCACACCGGTCCGCAACAAAGTCGTCGTGCTCACTCAACACCGCCGTCATCGGTCCCCGACAGGCGCAATCGCCGCAACGCGGCATCGAGATCGGCCCGCATGGCGGCACTCGACGCGTCGGCCGCCGGCGGCAACGCCCGCACGACCAACGATCCGTGCAACGGCAGAGTTCCCAGGCGATCGCGCACGATGTGGCGCAACCGCCTGGTCACCCGGTGTCTGACCACCGAGTTGCCGACGGCCTTGCTCACCACGAACCCCACTGTGGTCTGGACCACTTCGGGGCGCGGCAAGGCGTACACCACGACGGTACGGCGCGCGGCTTTGCGCCCGCGCCGTGTGACGAGGCGGAAGTCCTCACCTCGGGTGAGCCGGGCGGCCGGGGGCAGCACGGCAGAGGTCGACCCGGTCAGGCCGACAGCTTCTCGCGCCCCTTGCGGCGGCGAGCGGCGAGGATCGCGCGGCCGGCGCGGGTACGCATGCGCAGGCGGAAGCCGTGCGTCTTGGCCCGGCGGCGGTTGTTGGGCTGGAAGGTTCGCTTGCTCACGGTCGGTCTCCAGTACTGACAGGCTTGTGGTTGTCCCCTGCCATCGGCCCAGCACGGCGCCGCTGGCGGGCGCGCGGAACAGACCCGCTACCAGCGGGAGACTCCGACAAGGGTACGCGAGCGTCGAAACGCCCTCCAACCCGCCCTCCCGCCAGTGGCCGTCCGCGCCGCCCACCGACACGCCGCAACCTTTGAGGTGCTTGCGACGCCCGGCATCTTGTGGCATGCGTCGCCTCTTGTTAGCGTGCCCCTTCTTGGTTGGCCGGATCGGGGAGTGGGAGCCCCTACTGCGCCGCTGAAGTACGTTGAACCCGAAGAGGGGCTTCGCTGCGGTTCGCCGTACCTTCGTGCACAGTTGTGGACAACCCTGTGGATGCCGCGTGGCGTCCGAGTGTCGCGGCCCGCCCCACTTCGCCGGCCGTGGGCACAAGGCTGTGCAAATCGAGGGGAGGGGAGCGCAACAGGTGTCCGAGCAACAGCACACCCTTGGCGTCGTCTGGGAACAGGTCGTCCGGGAGCTGTCCGCGGGAACCCTGTCGCCCCAGCAGCGAGCTTGGATGCGGGTGACCCGGCCGATCGGCCTGCTGGACGGCACCGCGCTGCTCGCCGCGCCGAGCGAGTTCGCCAAGGAAGCGATCGAACGCGCGCTGCGCGAGCCGATCACCGAAGCTTTGTCCCGGCGCCTCGGCCGCACGGTCTCGCTCGCGGTGAAGGTGGACGCGGTGACCGCACCCGCGCCGAAGACCCACGGCATGCCCGAGACCTCCGCGCCGATGCCGCCCATCCCGGCGATTCCCCCCATGCCGCCGATGGAGGCCGTCGACGGCCACGGCGTGTTGAACGGTTCCGCGCCCAACGGCAACGGGGTCAATGGCGTCAACGGACTGAACGGGGTCACCGTCGAGGACTCCGACGGCGACGGGTCCGAGAGCGACGAGGTGGACGAGGAAGGCGACGCGCTCGCCACCGTCCACGAGATCTGGCCGACCTTCACCGGACAGCGCCCGATGAGCGGTCAGCCGTTCACCGCCCCCGCCCAGCCGCAGACCTCGAAGACCCGGTTGAACGAGAAGTACACGTTCGACACCTTCGTGATCGGCGCGTCCAACCGGTTCGCCCACGCGGCCGCGGTCGCCGTCGCCGAAGCGCCGGCCCGCGCGTACAACCCGCTGTTCATCTGGGGCGAGTCCGGACTCGGCAAGACGCACCTGCTGCACGCGGTCGGGCACTACGCCCAGCGGCTGTTCCCCGGCATGCGCGTGCGGTACGTGTCGACCGAGGAGTTCACCAACGACTTCATCAACTCGCTGCGCGACGACCGCAAGGTCGCCTTCCAGCGCCGCTACCGCGACATCGACGTGCTGCTGGTCGACGACATCCAGTTCCTGGAGGGCAAGGAAGGTACTCAGGAGGAGTTCTTCCACACCTTCAACACACTGCACAACGCGAACAAGCAGATCGTCGTCTCCTCCGACCGGCCGCCGAAGCGCCTGGAAACGCTGGAAGACCGCCTGCGCACCCGCTTCGAGTGGGGCCTGATCACCGACATCCAGCCCCCCGAGCTCGAGACACGCATCGCCATCCTGCGCAAGAAGGCCGCGCAGGACCGGTTGAACGTCCCGGCCGAGGTCCTGGAGTTCATCGCCGCCCGCATCGAGGCGAACATCCGCGAGCTCGAGGGCGCGCTGATCCGGGTGACGGCGTTCGCGTCGCTCAACCAGCAGCCGGTCGACGTCGGGCTCGCGGAGATCGTGCTGCGCGACCTGATCCCGGACTCGCACGCGCCGGAGATCAGCGTCACCACGATCATGGCGGTCACCGCCGAGTTCTTCGGCGTGACGATCGACGACCTGTGCGGTCCCGGCAAGACGAAGGCGCTCGCCCAGGCGCGGCAGATCTCGATGTACCTGTGCCGCGAGCTCACCGACCTCTCCTTGCCCAAGATCGGGCAGACCTTCGGCGGCCGTGACCACACGACGGTCATGCACGCGGAGAAGAAGATCAAGAAGGAGATGGCCGAGCGCCGGCGCATCTACGACCAGGTCCAGGAGCTCACCTCCCGGATCAAGCAGCGCGCCCGCGCCTAGGAAAACCCAGTCCCCACGCGGAGACCCCCGGCCCGTCGGTCGGGGGTCTCCGTCGTCGGTGTCTCGGTCATCTGGACCACACGGTCGCCCGCACCTCTTTATTGGCGCTGTGCACGAGCCTCCCCAGCCGCAATAAGAAGGTGCGGCTGGCGGGTTCGCCCGGCCTCTGCCACCCTTCCCCGACCGGCCGCCGGGTCTCGCGCCGCCGTCGTACTGCCGTCTTCCCGCCGTCTCGTGCCGCGGATCTTTATTGCCGGTGGGCCGGACGCTCCCCACCGCGAATAAAACCTGCCGCCTCGGGGCACTCCAAGGCACCCGGACACGCTCCGAATCCGCCCGTTGGGCCGTTCGAGGCGTGGTCTGCGTCACCAGTACGGGGGACTTTGGACCTCAACTTGCGTTCGTCACCCTGTGCAGTGCCTGGGGGCTAACCGACCCACACCTGGGGATGGATCTGTGGACAACTTCCCCGGAATGTGGACGGATCGCGACCGCCGCCGAGTTCTCCACCGACGGGCCGAGCTGTCCACCGGTCCGTACCGTCGTCCGCCCACAGGCGACCGCGCCTGCCGACCTGCTGAGACACCGGCTGTCCACACAATCCACAACGCTTACTACTGCTGCTGTCTTTCTCTTCTCCACAAGAAGAAAAACCTAAAAACAGGGGGACGCCGGATCTGGGGACAGCTCGCCTCGTGGCCTCGGCCGGTGCAGGCTGGACGACGCGGCCCGAGGTGACGGGGCCGAGGGTCACGCTCTACGGTTGCCCTCTACGTCTGGCCGCAACACCTGAGCCGGAAAGGACTCCCATGAAGATCCGCGTCGAACGCGACGGGCTCGCCGACGCCGTCGCCTGGGTGGCGCGCAGCCTGCCGTCCCGCCCGCCCGTTCCGGTGCTCGGCGGCGTCCTGCTGGACGCGGGGTCCGGCAGCGACGGCGAAGCGCTGACCATCTCGGGGTTCGACTACGAGGTGTCCGCGACCGTCGGCGTGCCGTCAACCATCGCCGACGGCGGCCGCACCCTGGTCTCCGGCCGGTTGCTCGCCGACATCACCAAGTCGCTGCCGAACCACCCGGTGGAGATCTCCGTCGACGGCTCCCGGGTCGCGATCACTTGCGGCAGCGCGAAGTTCAGCCTGCCGACCATGCCGGTCGAGGACTACCCGTCGCTCCCGGCGATGCCCAAGCACGCCGGTGAGCTCGCCGGCGAGGTCTTCGGCCAGGCGGTCAGCCAGGTCGCGGTCGCCGCGGGCAAGGACGACACCCTCCCGATGCTCACCGGCGTCCGGGTCGAGATCAACGGCGACACGCTGACCCTCGTCGCCACCGACCGGTTCCGGCTCGCGATGCGTGAGTTCACCTGGACCCCGGACGGCGATGTCGAGGACGCGGCCGTGCTCGTGCCCGCCCGCACCCTCGCCGACGCGGCCAAGTCGCTCGGCTCCGCGGGCAGCAAGGTCTCCCTCGCGTTGTCGGCCAGCGACGGCCTGCTCGGCTTGTCGGGCAACGGTCGCAACACGACCTCCCGGCTGCTCGACGCGGAGTTCCCCCGCTACCGCCAGCTGCTGCCCGCCGAGCAGTCGGCCAGCGCGATCATCGAGGTGGGCCCGCTCGCCGAGGCGATCAAGCGCGTGTCGCTGGTGGCCGAGCGGGGCACCCAGGTCCGGTTGGAGTTCGACGACGGCGGCCTGCGGCTCTCGGCCGGCGGCGACGACGAAGGCAGCGCGGAGGAGGAACTTCCGGTGAGCTTCACCGGCGATCCGGTGACCATCGCGTTCAACCCGGGCTACCTTTCCGACGGGCTCGCCGCCTTGCACTCGGACAAGGCCGAGCTCTCGTTCACCACGCCCAACCGGCCCGCGCTGGTCAAGCCGGTGGGCGAGGAGGACAAGGTGACCCCGGGCTACCTGTACCTGCTGATGCCGGTGCGCCTGCCCGGCTGAGACGATCCCGCGATCGAGAGGACTCAAACCCGTGCAGCTCGGACTCGTCGGCCTCGGCAAAATGGGCTTCAACATGCGCGAGCGGTTGCGCAAGGCGGGCCACGACGTCGTCGGCTTCGACCACAACCCGGAGCGCTCCGACGCCACGTCACTGGAAGACATGGTGTCGAAGCTCGAGGCACCCCGGACCGTGTGGGTCATGGTCCCGTCCGGCGAGCCGACCCGGCAGACCGTGCGTGAGCTCAGCGACCTGCTGAGCGAGGGCGACCTCGTCATCGACGGTGGCAACTCCCGGTTCACCGACGACAAGGCGAACGCGGAACACCTGGACAGCAAGGGTTTGCGTTACCTGGACTGCGGTGTGTCCGGCGGTGTCTGGGGTCTGGAGAACGGCTACGGCCTCATGGTCGGCGGTGCCAAGGAAGACGTCGAGCGCGCGCTGCCGATCTTCGACGCGTTGCGCCCGGAAGGCCCGCGCGAGCAGGGCTTCGCCCACGTCGGCCCGGCCGGTGCAGGTCACTACGCGAAGATGATCCACAACGGCATCGAGTACGGGCTGATGCAGGCCTACGCCGAGGGCTTCGAACTGCTCGAGGCGTCCGAGCTCGTCGAGGACGTGCCCGCGACGATCAAGGCGTGGCAGCGCGGGACCGTCGTCCGGTCGTGGCTGCTCGACCTGCTGGTCAACGCCCTGGACTCCGACCCGGAGCTGGACGACCTGCGCGGCTACGTCGAGGACTCGGGCGAGGGCCGGTGGACCGTCGAGGAGGCGATCAACCACTCGGTGCCCGCGCCGGTGATCTCCGCGGCGCTCTTCGCCCGGTTCGCCTCGCGCCAGGACGACTCACCCGCCATGCGCGCGGTTGCCGCGCTGCGCAACCAGTTCGGCGGGCACGCCGTGCACGCGGCCGGCCCGAGCTCCGGTTCGGGCTCCACCCAGTGAGGTAACACGCTGTACGTCCGGCACCTGCAGGTCACCGACTTCCGTTCGTGGGAACACGCCGATCTCGCGTTGGAACCCGGCGCGTCCGTGCTCGTCGGTCAGAACGGCCAGGGCAAGACCAACCTGGTCGAGGCGATCGGCTACGTCGCCACCCTCGGTTCGCACCGGGTGGCGACGGACGCGCCGCTGGTCCGGCACGGCTGCCCGCGCGCGGTGGTGCGCACGGCCCTGGTCAACGAAGACCGTGAGCTGACCGTCGAGCTGGAGATCGCGCCGGGCAAGGCGAACCGGGCGCGGGTCAACCGCGGTCCGGTGCCGCGCCCGCGCGACGTGCTCGGGATCCTGCGCACCGTGTTGTTCGCGCCCGAGGACCTGGCGCTGGTGCGGGGCGACCCCGGCGAGCGGCGCGCGTTCATGGACGCGTTGCTCGTGCAGCGCGCGCCGCGGTACGCGGGCGTGCGGGCGGACTACGAGAAGGTGTTGCGGCAACGCAACGCCCTGTTGAAGTCGGCGGGCGCGGCGCGCCGTGGCGGACGCGGGGGTGAGAACGACCTGAGCACGCTCGACGTGTGGGACGGGCACCTCGCCAAGCACGGCGCCGAGTTGCTGGCCGCGCGGCTGGACCTGGTCGACGACCTCGCCCCGCTCGTCGCCGCGGCCTACGCCGGGGTCGCGCCGGAATCGCGGCCGGCGGCGATCGGATACCGCAGTTCGCTCGGCGAGGCGTTGCCGACCGGCGGCGAGCGCGCCGACGTTTCTGCCATCACCGAGGCGTTGCTCGCGGCGCTTGGGGAGAAACGAAGTCAGGAACTCGAGCGGGGGGTGAGCTTGGTCGGGCCGCACCGCGACGAGCTCGACCTCGTGCTCGGCGAGGCCCCGGCCAAGGGCTACGCCAGTCACGGCGAGTCGTGGTCGTACGCGCTGGCGCTGCGCCTGGGCGCCTACGAGTTGTTGCGCGCGGAAGGCACCGAACCGGTGCTCGTGCTCGACGACGTCTTCGCCGAGCTCGACCGGCGCCGGCGACAGCGACTCGCCGAAGTGGCCATAGCGGCCGAACAGGTCCTCGTGACGGCGGCGGTGGAGGAGGATGTGCCCGGCGAGTTGGCCGGCACCCGCTTCCGGGTGGCCGACGGGGAGGTGCGTCGTGTCGAGTGAGTCGGACCGATCGGAGTCGCCCGAGGTCACGCGGGGTGATGTGATCAAACCCACATCTGGGGACAACCCTGTGGATAGTGTGGATAACGCGGTCACCCAGCGCCCGAATGGGCCGACCAAAACGGGCAAACCGGACAACGGCCAAACTCGAACGAGTGAGTTGGCAACCGATGGTGATCAGCACACCGGGCCGGAACTGCGGGGTTCAGATCTTGCCAGAGCCGCTTTGGCGGCCGCGCGGGAGGTCGCCAAAACCCGCAACCCGACGGGCCGCAAGGGCGTCGCGGGCGCGCTGCCGAGCCGGTCGCGCCGACGCCGTCGCTGGTCCGGGGCGGGCGCCGACGACCGCGACCCGCAGCCGCTGGGCCGGCTCGCCTCCCGCGTCGCCACCGCCCGCGGCTGGAACGAGCGCCTGGTCGGCGGGCAGGTCTTCGGCAAGTGGGCCGAACTGGTCGGTGAAGAGGTGGCCGAACACGCCAAGCCGGTGACGCTCAAGGAAGGCGAGTTGACCGTCGCGGCCAGCTCCACCGCGTGGGCGACGCAGCTGCGGCTGCTGCAACGCCAGCTCATCGCCAAGATCGCCCGGGGGGTCGGCAACGGCGTGGTCACCAAGCTCAAAGTGCAGGGACCCGCTGCGCCCAGTTGGCGTAAAGGGCCCCGCCATGTGTCCGGCAGAGGCCCGCGCGACACCTATGGCTGACCGCAGCTTGACAGCGCGTGTCTGGCGTTGACGCTGCCGCCTCGCGGATGTCGGGCCAGCGGTGCCACCCGTCTGGGTCGACTTCATCGTCTCTGTGAGCAATCTAGACGTGTCCCAGGCCCACTTCTGACGAGTCGCCCCAGTACTATGGAGAGAGGGATCCCGACGGGGACGTCGGAGTGGACCAGGGAGAGAGAGCGGCACGTGGCAGCTGACAGGCAGAACAACGACTACAGTGCCGGCTCCATCTCAGTCCTGAAGGGGCTCGAGGCCGTCCGGCTGCGCCCCGGTATGTACATCGGCTCCACCGGCGAGCGCGGCCTCCACCATCTTATCTGGGAAGTCGTCGACAACTCCGTCGACGAGGCGATGGCCGGCTACGCCACCAAGGTCGAGGTGACCCTGCTGGCCGACGGCGGTGTGCGCGTGGTCGACGACGGCCGCGGCATCCCGGTCGGCGAGCACCCCGAGGAGCACAAGTCGACCCTCGAGGTCGTCATGACCATGCTGCACGCGGGCGGCAAGTTCGACAGCGACTCCTACGCGGTGTCCGGTGGCCTGCACGGCGTCGGCATCTCCGTGGTGAACGCGCTGTCCTACCGGCTGACCGCCGAGATCTTCGTCGATGGCCACGTGTGGACGCAGGAGTACCAGGACTCCAAGCCCGTCACCCCCGTCCAGCAGGGCGAGCCCACGTCCAAGACCGGCACCATCATCACCTTCTGGGCCGACCCGAAGATCTTCGAGACCACCGAGTACAACGCCGAGACCGTCGCGCGCCGGCTGCAGGAGATGGCCTTCCTCAACAAGGGCCTCACCATCGTGCTGCGCGACGAGCGGGTGTCCGATGTGGACACCGAGGCCGACGCCGAGGGGCAGACCGCGCGGGTCAAGGAGCGCACCTACCACTACCCGGGCGGGCTCGAGGACTTCGTCAAGCACATCAACCACACGCGCGAGCCGATCCACGAGAAGATCCTCGGCTTCGAGGCCAAGGGTGAAGGCGTCGAGGTCGAGGTCGCGATGCAGTGGAACACCGGCTACAGCGAGTCGGTCTACACCTTCGCCAACACGATCAACACGCCCGAGGGCGGCACGCACGAGGAAGGCTTCCGCGCCGCGCTGACCCGCGTCGTGAACGTGTACGCGCGCGACAAGAAGCTGCTCAAGGAGAAGGACGCCAACCTCACCGGCGACGACATCCGCGAGGGCCTCGCCGCGATCGTGTCGATCAAGCTGGCCGAGCCCCAGTTCGAAGGGCAGACCAAGCAGAAGCTCGGCAACACCGAGGCGAAGACGTTCGTGCAGACCACGTGCAACGAGTGGATCGCCGACTGGTTCGAGCGCAATCCCAACGAGGCCCGGTCGATCGTCACCAAGGCGGTGTCCTCCGCGCAGGCCCGGCTGGCCGCGCGCAAGGCGCGGGAGTTGGTGCGGCGCAAGGGCGCCCTCGACATCGGCGGCCTGCCGGGCAAGCTGAAGGACTGCCGCTCCACCAACCCCGAGGAGTGCGAGCTCTACATCGTGGAGGGTGACTCCGCGGGTGGCTCGGCCAAGGAGGGGCGCGAGTCGCGGTTCCAGGCGATCCTGCCGATCCGCGGCAAGATCATCAACGTGGAGAAGGCGCGGATCGACCGCGTGCTCAAGAACACCGAGGTCCAGAGCCTTATCACGGCGCTGGGCACCGGCATCCACGAGGACTTCGACCTGTCGAAGCTGCGCTACCACAAGATCGTGCTGATGGCCGACGCCGACGTCGACGGCCAGCACATCCGCACGCTGTTGCTGACGCTGCTGTTCCGGTTCATGCGCCCGCTGGTCGAGCACGGCCACGTGTACCTGGCGCAGCCGCCGCTCTACAAGATCAAGTGGCAGCGCATCGAGCCGGACTACGCGTACTCCGACCGCGAGCGCGACGGCCTGATCGAGCAGGGCCTGGCCAACGGCAAGAAGCTCAACAAGGACGACGGCATCCAGCGGTACAAGGGTCTCGGTGAGATGAACGCCGACGAGCTGTGGGAGACCACCATGGACCCGGCTAACCGCCTGCTGCTGCAGGTCACCCTCGACGACGCGGCAACCGCGGACGAACTGTTCAGCGTGCTGATGGGTGAGGACGTGCAGGCGCGCCGTTCGTTCATCACCCGCAACGCCCGCGACGCCGGCTTGTTGGACATCTGAGTGACCTCGGGCACCGAACGCCCGGCGGAAAGGACGAAGCTGTCGTGACCGAGACACTGCCTCCCGAGCACGACCGGGTCGAACCGGTCGAGATCCAGCAGGAGATGCAGAACTCGTACATCAACTACGCGATGAGCGTGATCGTCAGTCGCGCTCTGCCCGATGTACGAGACGGCCTCAAGCCGGTGGCCCGCCGAATCCTGTACTCGATGTACGACTCGGGCTTCCGCCCGGAGCGCAGCTACAACAAGTGCTCCCGCGTCGTCGGCGACGTCATGGGCAACTACCACCCGCACGGCGACTCGTCGATCTACGACGCTCTCGTGCGCCTGGCCCAGCCCTGGTCGATGCGCTACCCGCTCGTCGACGGCCAGGGCAACTTCGGCTCTCCCGGAAACGATCCGGCCGCCGCGATGAGGTACTGTAACCCAGGTCACACTCGGGTGCGGTTGGCCGAAGGTGGTTCGGTCCGGCTCGACGAGATCGTGCCGGACGCGGCGCCGAACTCGGACAACCCGATCGACCTCAAGGTCATCGGTCGCGGTGGCGAGCTCGTTCGCGCGGACATGCTGTTCCACTCCGGCAGCCACCCGACGCGCAAGGTCACCACCCGCGAGGGCTACGAGCTGACCGGCACACTCAACCACCCCGTGCTGTGCCTGGTGAACGTCCTCGGTGTGCCGACGCTGCTGTGGAAGCTCCTGGAAGAAGTCCAGCCCGGCGACCGCGTCGTCCTGCAGCGCGTCATGAACGACGACGCATCGGTTGTCACCGACGATCAGCGCGCAGCCGCGATCTTGGCCGGTGGCCTGATCTCCGAAGGCTATCTGTCGCGAACCTTCGTTGAATTTGCCAACACGGACAGTGACTACTTCGACATCGTTCGTGATGCTTACGCGCAAGTTGTTGGTAGCTCGGCAAACGAACGCACGGAGATCACATCCACCGGCAAGGTTCTGCGGAGGTTCAGGGGCACAGCTTCGGGTGTGCGCCGCAGCGTCCTGACTGAGCTCCTGGGCTACTTGAGCGCTGAGAAGCACGTACCGGAGTTCGTCTGGCAGAGCGGTGCGGCGGTCAAGCGTGCGTTCCTTGCGTCGCTATTCACCGGCGATGGCTCGGCATCTTCCTTGCCGCGCAACAGCGTGCAGGTCTCGTACTCGACCCGCAGCGAGCGGCTGGCGCTCGACGTCCAGCAGTTGCTGCTCGAGTTCGGCGTGGTGAGCAAGCAGGTCCGCTACGACCACGGCGAGATCAAGGTCGTCATCACCAACCGTCGTGATGCCCGGCTCTTCGCCGAGCGCGTCGGGTTCCTGGGCGCCAAGCAGGACAAGCTGGTCGCCATCCTCGAAGCGATCCCGCTGGACAGCCGGTCGATGTCGAGCGACCACGTGCCGTTCGTCGCCGACTTCCTCCGCGCGCACGGGGCAACTCGGTGGACCGAGCGGGATTGGTTGCGCCGCAACAACATCGACCGCGTCGCGCGGTGGGAGACCCGTCGCGACGAGATCGTCGAGCGGATCACCGACCGCGAAGCGCTCGAGGTCGTCGAGCCGTTGGTGGACGGCCGCTTCTACTACGCCGAGGTCGCCTCCGTCGAAGACGCGGGCGTCCAGCCGGTCTACAGCCTGCGAGTCGACAGCGACGACCACGCGTTCGTCACCGACGGCTTCGTCAGCCACAACACCGAGGCGCGGCTGGCCCCGTTGGCCATGCACATGCTGGCCGACATCGACAAGGACACCGTCGACTTCGCCGACAACTACGACGGTCGCACGCAGGAACCGCTCATCCTGCCCTCGCGCATCCCGAACCTGCTGGTCAACGGCGGTTCCGGCATCGCAGTCGGCATGGCGACCAACATCCCGCCGCACAACCTGCGCGAGGTCGCGGCGGGCGTGGTCTGGGCGCTGGAGAACTTCGAGGCCGGCGAGGACGAGACGCTGGCCGCGCTCATGCAGCGGATCAAGGGCCCGGACTTCCCGACCTACGGCCTGATCCTCGGCACCTCGGGCATCGAGGACTCCTACCGCACGGGTCGCGGTTCGATCCGCATGCGCGCCATCGTCGAGGCGGAGGAAGACGCCCGCGGCCGGCAGATCCTGGTCGTCACCGAGCTGCCCTACCAGGTCAACCCGGACAACCTGATCGAGAACATCGCGCAGCTGGTCCGCGACGGCAAGATCACCGGGATCTCCGAGATCGCCGACGAGTCCAACAAGCGCAACGGCATGCGCATCGTGATCACGCTGCGGCGTGACGCGGTCGCGAAGGTCGTGCTGAACAACCTCTACAAGCACACCCAGCTGCAGCAGAACTTCGGCGTCAACATGCTGGCGCTGGTCGACGGCGTGCCGCGCACGCTGCGCCTCGACCAGATCATCCGGCACTACGTCAAGCACCAGATCGAAGTCATCGTCCGGCGGACCAAGTACCTGCTGGCCGAGGCCGAGCGCCGCGCCCACATCCTGCGTGGTCTGGTCAAGGCGCTCGACGCGCTCGACGAGGTCATCGCGTTGATCCGGCGCTCGCCGTCGGCCGAGGAGGCCCGCCCGGCCCTGATGTCGTTGCTGGACATCGACGAGGTCCAGGCGACCGCGATCCTCGACATGCAGCTGCGTCGCCTGGCTGCCCTGGAACGCCAGAAGATCATCGACGACCTGGCCAAGATCGAGGCCGAGATCGCCGACCTGCAGGACATCCTGGCCAGCCCGGAGCGGCAGCGCACGATCATCCGTGACGAGATGATGGAGATCGTCGACAAGTACGGCGACGACCGGCGCACGCAGATCATCCCGTTCGACGGCGACGTCTCGATCGAGGACCTGATCGCGGTCGAGGACGTCGTGGTGACCATCACCCGATCGGGTTACGCCAAGCGAACGAAGACCGACCTGTACCGCGCGCAGAAGCGTGGTGGCAAGGGCGTGCAGGGCGCCGGCCTCAAGCAGGACGACATGGTGGACCACTTCTTCGTGAGCTCCACCCACGACTGGATCTTGTTCTTCACCAACAAGGGCCGGGTCTACCGGGCGAAGGCGTACGAGCTGCCCGAGGCCAACCGCAACGCCCGTGGCCAGCACGTGGCGAACCTGCTCGCGTTCCAGCCGGACGAGCAGATCGCCCAGGTCATCCAGATCAAGGACTACGAGGTCGCGCCGTACCTGGTGCTCGCGACCAAGTCGGGCCTGGTCAAGAAGTCCAAGCTCGCCGACTTCGACTCCAACCGCTCCGGTGGCCTGATCGGCATCAACCTGCGTGAGGGCGACGAGCTCGTCGGCGCCGTGCTGTGCTCGGCCGAGGACGACCTGCTGCTGGTTTCGGCGGGCGGTCAGTCGATCCGGTTCCACGCCAGCGACGAGGCGCTGCGCCCGATGGGCCGTGCCACCTCGGGTGTGCTCGGCATGCGGTTCCGTGACGGCGACGAACTGCTCAGCCTCGGCGTGGTCCGCGAAGGCATGTTCGTGCTGGTGGCGACCGACGGCGGGTACGCCAAGCGGACGCCGATGGAGGACTACCCGGTCCAGGGCCGCGGTGGCAAGGGCGTGCTCACCGTTCAGTACGACAGCAAGCGTGGCAGGCTGGTGGGTGCGCTCATCGTCGATGCGCGCGACGAGCTGTACGCCATCACTTCGACCGGCGGTGTCATCCGGACATCGGCGGAGCAGGTGCGCAAGGCGGGCAGGCAGACCAAGGGTGTCAGGTTGATGAACCTCGGCGATTCCGCGACCCTGGTTGGTATCGCCCGCAGCGCCGAGGAGTCCGTGGAAGCGGAAGCCGAAGCTCCGCAGGTGACGGAAGGCGAACAGCCCGCCGGTGACAGCGACGAGAGCTGACGAAGGACGCTAGGGGAATCGGTAGGGGAGCTCCGTGACACCACCGCACACGCCGGACAGCGACGGCGACGCCGACAGCACGACACAGCGCACCTCCCCGGTGGCGACGTCGCCGCAGAAGCGCCCGGTGTCCGCCGATGACATGGAGCTCGCCAGCGTGAACCCGCCGCCGTGGCGGCGGGTCGCCGAGGACGCGCGCGAGGACGAGGCCGACGCGCAGACGACGGTCGCCGTCCCCGTGCCGTCTTCCGACGACGACGAGCCTCAGCGCGAATCCGGTCGCCTGGACGAGGACGAGGTCGCCAAGGTCCCGTCGTACACCGGCGAGGAGACGGTGCACATCGAGCGCCCGGTGGTGTCCGGGACCGCGGCGGGGAGCCTGTTCAACACCGGTCCGCAACCGGCCATCCCGTCGGGGGCGGACCAGCGTGAACGGTCGTCGGTGCGGCTCTCGGGTGGCACCGTCCGTCCGACCAGTCCACCGAGCGCGCTGCGCCGGCCGGGGCGTGGGCCGCGGCGGGCGAACCTGCAGATCAAGCGGTTCGACCCCTGGTCGGTGCTGAAGTTGTCGCTGGTGCTGGGCATCGCGTTGTTCTTCGTGTGGCTGGTCGCGGTGGGCGTGCTGTACGCGGTGCTCGACGGCATGGGCGTGTGGGACAAGGTCAACAGCACCACGACCGAGTTCTTCCAGACCGGGAGCGATGGCGGCACCGCGGAGCCACTGATCAGCGCCGGGCGCGTGTTCGGCGTCGCCGCGATCATCGGCGCGGTGAACATCGTGCTGTTCAGCGCGCTGGCGACGGTGGGTGCGTTCATCTACAACGTGTCCGCCGATCTTGCCGGCGGCATCGAGGTCACCCTCGCCGAGCGCGAATAAAACCCCCCGCGCTCGGGGCACGGACTCGGTACGCTAATCTTCACCACGTACCAGGGCCTATAGCTCAGACGGTTAGAGCACTTCGCTGATAACGAAGGGGTCAGAGGTTCAAGTCCTCTTAGGCCCACGGAACCTCTGGCGACGTGTGTCCGCGGAACGCGCGGACCACGTCGCTTCCGGTTTCTTGTGGGGGTGCAACCCCCACGCCCCGCCCGGAGGGCTTCGCCCCCGGACCCCCAAGCTTGTTGCTCCGGGTGACCACCCGGGTGGCCACGGTGCTGTGGCAGACTGGCGGGCAACAGCTCATGTGGCTGGGGAAAAGCTGTTACATGCCAGAGGAGGCATCGGACGTGAAGAAGCTTCTCGCACTCGCGGCTGTCGCTGGCGGCGTTCTGCTGTTCGTCAAGCGGAGCCGCTCGGCCAAGGCTGAAGCCGACCTGTGGCGCGAGGCGACCGCTCCGGCCGGCAACAACGGCGCCAAGAAGGCCTGACTTCCCGGATCTCCGGATCCCGGTGCGCTCGACCGTACGAGCCGCACCGCCAGGGGACGTAGCTCAATTGGCAGAGCACTGCCTTTGCAAGGCAGGGGTTAGGGGTTCGATTCCCCTCGTCTCCACGACGAACTGTGCGTGGTCAGGCCGAGTGTCAATTGTCGCCGCATCTCTTTGGCGCGGAACGCCGCGGTGACCATTCCGCCGAACACCAGCGACAACAAGATCCAGAATCCCGACGGCGATACCGCCTGTCGAGGTCGCTGTGGGTCGGCGATCGGTGCACCGCGGCGCATGCGGATTCAGCGCCCTCGCCTCACTCCACGAAGGTGATTGCGCCTGAGGGGCACGAGTCCGCTGCATCTCGGACGGCTTGTTCGTCTCCAGGCGCCACTTCCGCCCGCAAGACGACCACGGTCCCGTCGTCGTCCTGGTCGTAGCACGTGGGCGCCGTCAGGACGCACATGCCGGCGCCTATGCAGACTTCGCGGTTTGCTTCTGCTTTCATCACCACTCCACGGGCAGTCGGTGCACTCCGTAGATCGCCATCCGGGTGCGCATCGGGATGGCCGATTCCTCCACCGCCAGGCGGAGGTTCGGGAACGCGTCGATCAACGCACAATAGCCAATCCGCATCTCGATCCGCGCCAGCTGCTGGCCCAGGCACTGGTGGATGCCGTGGCCGAACGTCAGGTGGCCCTGCGTCGGCCGGTGCAGGTCCAGTTTGTCCGGCTCCTCGAACCGCGACGGGTCGCGGTTGGCGGCCGGCAGGGAGATCGACACGGCGTCGCCCGCGCGCACGACGACGTCACCCAACGGGACATCGGCGATCGCGGTTCGGACGGTGCCGAAGTGGACGATGGTGAGGTAGCGCAACAGCTCCTCGACCGCGTTCTCCACCAGTGACGGGTCGGCACGCAGCGCGTCCCACTGCGTCCGGTCGTGCAGCAACGCCATCGTGCCCAGGCCGAGCATGTTCGCCGTCGTCTCGTGGCCGGCTACCAGGAGCAGGAAACCCATCCCGGCCAGCTCATCGTCGGTCAGGTCGTCGTGCTGGACCAGGCCGCTCATGATGTCGTCGGCCGGCTTCCGGCGCTTCTGGGCGACGAGGTCGAGCATGAACTCGTTCACCGCGTCGCGGGCGGCCAGCGTCTCGCTCTGCTTCAGCTCGAGGTCGAGCAGACGCGCGGTCTGCGTCTGGAACTCGTCGCGGTCGGCGTAGTCGACGCCGAGCAGCTCGCAGATCACCAGCGACGGGATCGGCAGCGCGAACTCCTGCACCAGGTCGACCGGCGACCCGTGCGCCCGCATGGCCTCGATCCGGGCCTGGGTGATCTCCTCGATCCGCGGCTCGAGTTGGCGCATGCGACGGACGGTGAACTGGCCGGTCAGCAGCTTGCGCAGCCGCGTGTGTTCCGGCGCGTCCATGCCGATGAAGAACCCCGGCTGCGCTCCCTGCGGCTTGAACGGCTCGCCGCCGCGGCTGATCGGGAACCGGCGCAGCTCGAAGCGGGAGCTGAACCGCTTGTCCGCCAACACTTCCTTGGCCAGCGCGTGACCGGTCACCAGCCAACCGACGTGGCCGTCCGGGTACAGCAGCCTGCTGATCGGCGGCAGCTGCGCCAGCTCGGCCGGCGGGTCGAACGGCGTGGTCCGGGTCATGGGCAGCGAGCGTGCTTCGACGGTCGTCATCGCGTGTGTCCCTCCCTGTACTGCGCGTAACTCCAGTAATAGCAGGAGTCACTACCACTTTTCAATCAATGCAACTTTTCCCTTCACGGCGTACCATGCGGCGATGACCGACGCCCTTGGCCTGCGCGAGCGCAAGAAGCTGCGCACCAGGGCGACGTTGACCGCGGCCGCGCTGCGGCTCTTCGAGGAACAGGGCTACGAACAGACCACCGTCGCCGAGATCGCGGCGGCCGCGGACGTCTCCACGCGCACGTTCTTCAGCTACTTCGACGGCAAGGAAGACGTCGTCTTCCGCGAGCAGGGCCGCGGGCTCGAACGGGCGGCCGAACTCGTCCGGGCCAACGCGCCGAGCACGTCTCTTGTGGACAATCTGCTCGCCGTTGTGGAGGACAAGCTTTCCAGCGCAACGGATTCCGCCGCGGAGCTGTTCGAGTTCGGACCCGCCGTGCTGCGCCTGGTCGAGTCCGTGCCGGCACTGCAAGCCGCCTCGTTGCGGCGGATCGACCGGGCCCAGGCCGCCCTGGTCGACGTGCTCGTCGAGTGCTACCCCGACCGCGACCAGGTGGACATCGCGGTCGCCGTGGGCATGGTGTTCGGCGCGTTGCGGGCGGCGTCGGTGATCAGCCTCAAGCGCGGCGACGACCTCGACACCGCGCTCGCGGCCGTGCGCCGGGCCGTCGACGCCGCCGTGCACGGCTTGCGCGGCACATTCGGGGGATAACCCCACCCAACGTCGGGGGTTGGCGTGATTCACCGCGCCCGGCCGCGTCCCTAGCGTGAAAACCCATGAGGACAAAGGCATTCGTGAGCGCTGTGGCCATCACGGCGGCGCTGCTCGGTGGCTCGCAGGCGTCGGTGGCCGGCGCGGCCACGCCGACGCTGCCCCCGCCGACCGGCCCGCACCACGTCGGGCGGTTCGACGTCCACCTGGTCGACGCGAGCAGGCGCGACCCGTTCGACCCGACCGTCCCGGTCCGCGAGCTGATGGTCAGCGTCTGGTACCCGGCGTCCGGCGGCACACAGAAACCCCTTGCCCCACAACAACTCCCGGGTGCTGCGCAGGCGTTCGGGGAACTGGCGGGCAAGGTCAACTACGGCGTGCCGCCGGGCACGGTCGACTGGGCGGCGACGATGAGCCACGCCCATTGGCGCGCCCCGGTCGAACACGGCCGGTGGCCGGTGGTGCTCTACTCCCCGGGCCTGGGCGACCCGCGCGACTGGAACACCAGCCTCGTCGAGGATCTGGCCAGCCGCGGGTACGTCGTCGTCACGATCGACCCGACGTACGAGTCGTCGGGCGTCGAGTTCCCGGGCGGCCGCGTGGTTCGCAGCGTCGTCTTCGACGCGGAGCCGACCCAGCAGCTGCTGCACACGATCCTCGACACCCGGGTCGCGGACACCAGGTTCGTGCTCGACCGGCTGCACGGTCTGCCTTTCGCCGACTCGGACCGGATCGCGGTGGTCGGCCAGTCCGGCGGTGGATTCACCGCGCTGCAAGCGATGCACGACGACCGGCGGATCAAGGCGGCGGTCGACATGGACGGTCAGCTCGCCATCTCGTTGGGCGACAACGGCACGGATCTGTCCACTGTGGCCATTGACGGCGTCGACCGGCCGTTCCTGTTGTTCGGCACCGAAGCCGGCGGCCACGCGAAGCGCCCGTCGTGGGCTTCGCTCTGGCAGCACTCGACCGGCTGGCACCGCGACCTGCTGCTGACCGGGACCACCGAAGGCGCCTTCACCGACGCGGCACCGTTGCTGCACCAAGGACCGGCGGACGCGACCGCGGCCAAGCGGGCGTACGTGGCCTCGTTCCTCGACCGGTTCCTGCGCGGGCACGACGACCACCTGCTCGACGCCCCGTCGCCCAGCTACCCGCACGTGGAATTCGAGGGCTGACACGCCCGACCGCGGGATCCGGTTCCACGTGGAACCGGATCCCGCAGTCGGTACCGATCAAGCCGCGACGGGGACCCCCACGCGTTCTTGGTTGCGGCTGAAGACGCTGCTCAGCGCCCACTTCCCGGGCCCGGTGACCGCGATGATCAGGAACGCCCAGCAGAACATCGCCGCCGACTCGCCGCCGTTCTCGATGGGCAGGAAGTTCTTGGGGAAGTGGACGGTGAAGTACGCGTACGCCATCGAGCCCGAGCAGATCAGGGCGGCGACCCGGGTGCCGATCCCGAGAGCCACCAGCAGGCCGCCGACCAGCTGGATGACCGCGGCCCACCAGCTCGGCCACTCGGCGAAGGAGGGCGGGGCGCCGTGCCCGCCGCCGAACAGGCCGAACAGCGTCGCCGCGCCATGGCAGGCGAACAGCAGGCCGACCACGATCCGGAACAGGGCGGTGACATGGGGTCTTGCCTGGTCTATCCGACGCATCGGGGAGCTCCTCGTGCCGGGGGATAAGGTTAGGTAAGGCAAGGCTAATAAGTAGGTGAAAATTACGGTACCGCTACGTGGCCCAGGCCACACGTAGGGTGACATTCCCAGTCTGGTTCACTAAGGCTCCTATGAACCGAGCCATCGCCACGGCCGTGTCCCTGCCGGTCCTGCTCGCCGCACTGGTCGCGTGCAGTTCGGACACCGCCGACCAGCCGCCGACCGGCACCGCCGGCACCAGCACCGCGGGCGCGGACACGTCGTCCTCGCTGCCCGACAAGGGCGTGCACATGCCGGGTGCCCCCAAGCCCGCCGCCGACGGGCCGTGCCCGTACCTGGACACCGAGTTCGTGATGGACGCCAACGGCCAGCACGTCACCGGCGTGAAGGTGTCGGCCGACAAGCCGCACCCGGCCTGCTTCTTCTACCGCCCGGACGGCAGCCTGCAGGTCACCGTGCAGGTGTACGTGGGCGACGCGAAGACGGCGCGGGCCATCGTCGACCGGGCCGCGCCGGTCAAGACGTCCAACCCGGCGACCGCGCCGGACGGCTGGAACGGGGGCGCCATGCCGACCCCGGACGGCTCGATCTACGCCGTCGCCAAGGGTGGCAACGCGGTCGTGACGACCAGCAACCAGAAGCAGACGATCAAGGCCAAGCGGATCACCGTCCAGGCGATCGAGTCACTCGGCCTCTAGCGCAAGCGAAAGAGGGCGGTCCCGGCCGGGACCGCCCTCTTCCTGCGTGTGGCCTACTTCTTCTCGCTGACCGGCGAGCTCGGCACGTGCTGGCCGTTGCGCTCCGCGGCCGGCCGGGGCGCGTCGGACGCCTTGGGAGCCGGCTTCGGCTCCGGCGCCTGGGGCTCCGGCTTCGAGCGCAGCACGTAGGCGGCACCAGCGGCGACCGCCGCCAGCCCGACCATCCACGGCCACTTGCGCCGCTTGTTCTCCTTCTTGGCCTTCTTGGCGTTGACCGCCGCCGCCTTGGCATCCGCCCTGAGCTGCTTGGCGGTGGCCATGGCCTGCTTCGCCAGGTCGCTGCCCTTGCCCTTCTTGCGGGCCTTGCCAGCGTCCTTGCGCGCCTTCTTCGCGGCCTTGGCGAGATCCTTGCGGGTCGTCTTGGCCTTCGCGACCAGCTTCTTGCGGGTCCGCCGGGTGGTCTTCGCGGCTTCCTTGCGCGCCACGTCGGCACCCTCGGCCAGCGCCGAGGCCAACTGCTGGGGCGCGATGCCCCGTTCGGTCAGCTTCTGCTCGGCCACCGCCGCGGCCTCCACGCCTGCTTGCTTGGCGCGATCGACACCGCGGCGCACGGCGAGGACGCCCTTGCGCGCGGCCTTCTCCGCCGTCTGTGCCCGGGTCATGGCGTCACCTCTTCGTCCTCCTGCTCCCGGTGGCTTGCTCCCCGAGAGGGTTCTTGCACCTCTCATCCTGCCCCTTCCGCGCCGATCCCGCCGGGGATGACAGGATGTCGCGGTGGCAGAGAGCACTGCATCCAAGCTGACCGCGATCCTGCACACCACGCAGGGCGACATCCGGCTCAACCTGTTCCCCGATCACGCACCGAAGACGGTGGCCAACTTCGTCGACCTCGCCGAGGGGACGAAGAACTACTCGACGACCAACGCCAAGGGCGGGGCGACCGGGCCGTTCTACGACGGCTCGATCTTCCACCGGGTGATCGACGGCTTCATGCTCCAGGGCGGAGACCCGACCGGAACCGGCCGTGGTGGCCCCGGTTACGACTTCGCCGACGAGTTCCACCCGGAACTGCAGTTCAACCGGCCGTACCTGCTCGCCATGGCGAACCCGGGCCGGCCGAACATGAACGGCTCGCAGTTCTTCATCACGGTGGCGCCGACGACGTGGCTGAACTTCAAGCACACGATCTTCGGTGAGGTCGCCGACCAGGAGTCCCGCACCGTGGTGGACGCGATCTCGCGCACCCAGACCGGTCCGCAGGACAAGCCGGTCGAGGACATCGTCATCGAACGGGTGACCATCGAGCGCAACCCTTCGTAGGGTTGAGGGGTGACCACCAACCCGGCCGAGCCTCCGCAGCACCCGGGTGAGCACGGCGCGCCCGTACAACCGGTGTGCGCCCGCCACCCAGACCGGCCCACGGGGCTGACGTGCGTGCGCTGCGGGCGTCCAGCATGCCCGGAGTGCCTGCGGGAGGCCTCGGTCGGCTACCAGTGCGTCGACTGCGTGAACGAGGGCCAGCGCACCCAGCGCCGGCCCACGACGGTGGCCGGCTCGCGGTCGCTGCGGCGCAGGATGATCGCCGTGCCGGTGCTGATCGTGATCAACGTCGGCGTGTTCGTGCTGACCGCGGTGCAGGCGAAGAGCATCACCAACAACACCGCGTCGGACGCGTTCGAGAAGGGCGCGCTGTTCCCCGCCCTGGTGGACACCGGGGAGTGGTGGCGGCTCGTCACGTCCGGGTTCCTGCACTTCGGCAGCCTCGGCGGCTACGGCCCGGTGCACCTGATCTTCAACATGTTCGCGTTGTACGTGCTCGGGCGTGACCTCGAGCCGCTGCTCGGCTGGGCCCGCTTCAGCGCCGTCTACCTGCTGGCGTTGCTGGGCGGGTCCGCCGCGGTGATGCTGTTCAGCAGCCCGTACACCTTCGCGGCGGGCGCCTCGGGGGCCATCTTCGGCCTCTTCGGCGGGATCGCGGTGGTCGCATACCGGCTCAAGCTGAGCCTCACCCCGGTGCTCAGCCTGCTGGCCGTGAACATCTTCCTCAGCGTCGCGCTGCCGGGGATCTCGCTGGCCGCCCACCTCGGCGGTCTGGTCACCGGCGCGATCGCCACGGCGGGCATCGTGTACGCGCCCCGCGAGCGGCGCAACCTCGTCCAGGGCGGGGTGGTCGTGCTGGTGTTCCTGCTCGTGGTCGCGCTGATCGTGGTGCGGATCGGCACGCTGGACTGCACGAAGGCGGCGTTCGACAGCGCCTTCTGCACGAACTAGGCCTTCTGCGCGAACTAGGTCCGCAGCGCCAGCAGCGTGTAGGCCACGTCCTGCGGGTCCTCGCCGAGGTCCAGCTTGCCGAGCAGGATCAGGCCGGGCTGGGCGGCGTTCTCGGCGTCGAGTTCGACCAGGTGGACCTCGCGGCCCAGCCTCCGGGTCTTGGTGAGCCGGACGTTGACCTCCGCCCACGACCATCGCACCGAGCCACGCAGCCCGCGCACCTCGACGCCGGTGGCGTCCGCACGCAGCCGCGGCCGCGCGATCGTGCCGAACAGGGACACGAAGGCCAGCACGACCGCGGCGATACCCAAGAGCAGCTTGCCCATCGGATCGGGACCGAGGATCGCGATGGCGGCCGCCACGACGGCCAGGAACCAGCCGAGCGCCACGAGGGCCGCCGCCGGCGCCCACGCAGCGGGTTCGCGGGGGTTGGTCACCTGATCGAGTGTCCCAATACGAAGTTGTCCACAGCGGTTATCCACACTGGGGATGAGTTACAGCCATGTGGTTCAATCACGCTGCGCTGAACGGGGGTATCGGTCGGGCTACCCGGTCGCACTGTCCGGTGGAGAGGGGTGTGGAAGCGACCGCTCAACGCCACCGCATCGTCATCAGCAACCCGCCGATCATCAGCGCGAAGCCGATCGCGAAGTTCCAGTTGCCGAGGTCGTTCATGAACCCGATCTTCTGGCCGGCGATGTAGTTCACGACCAGCCAGGCCAGGCCCAGCAGCATGACCGCGAGCATCACGCCCACGTAGATCGGGTGGGACGGCCCGGCGGAGCGCACCTTCACCGGCGTGCGCCGGTCGGCCGGCGCGACGTACGCGGACTTCTTGCGGACCTTGGACTTGGGCATCGGAGTCCTCGTCTGACGTGCTGGTGTCAAGTTGCGGGTGACGGCGCAACCCCCGTCGGCCCGACACGTTAACGTAACTGGCTGGGTCGTCGAACCACCAGTGCGGCGATACAAGGGTTACCTGCCCGAGAGGAGCGCGTGGTGGGCACCGTCGAAGAGATCGGGGCGGACGAGAACGTCCAGCCGCCTGAACCACCGCAGCGGCGCAGCCCGGTGCGCATGACCGTGCGGACGATCGGGGAACTGCTGATCACCGTGGGTCTGGTGGTGCTGCTCTTCGTCGCCTACGAGGTCTACGTCACCGACTGGATCTCCGCGGGCAAGCAGCGCGACGCCACCGCGGCGCTCGACCGCGAGTGGAAGCAGCCGCCCTCGACCACCGAGGCCCAGCGCAAGGCCCACTTCCAGGGCCTGAAGGAAGGCGAGGGCTTCGCGAAGATGTACGTGCCGGCGTTCGGCGCGGACTACCGCTTCACGATCCTCGAGGGCACCACGGAGTCGACCCTCGAGGTCGGCCCCGGCCACTACAAGGGCACCGCCTATCCGGGCCCGACCGGCAACTTCGCGGTCGCGGGCCACCGGGTGGGCAAGGGCGCCCCGTTCAACGACATCGACCTGCTCGAATCCTGCGACGCCATCGTGGTGGAGACCCGGGACACCTGGTTCGTCTACCGCGTGCTGCCCAAGGACGACGAGGTCAGCGGCTGGGCCGCGGGCAAGGGCAAGCGAGCCAGGTGCAAGGGCGTGGCGCCGCTCGGCGGGCAGTACACGCAGGTGCGCGGGCAGGAGATCGTGCTGCCGAGCGAGGGATCCGTGGTGGCCACCGTGCCGCACAAGGACGTCGTCCCGCCGCCGGATCAGCAGGTCGGGCTGATGACGCTGACCACGTGCAACCCCAAGTTCTCCGACCGGCAGCGGCTGATCGTGCACGCCGTGCTCGTGCACGTCATCTCGAAGGACGACCTGGCACCCGGCCAACTCCCCGATGAGATGAAGGAGAGCTGATGTACGGCTGGATCTGGCGGCATCTCCCCGGACCGTTCGCGGTGCGGGTCGCCACGGCGACCGTGCTGGTGCTCGGTGTCGTCGCGTTGCTGATGTTCGTGGTGTTCCCGTGGGTCGAGCCCATGCTGCCGTTCAACGAGGTGACCACGCAGTAGCCGCTACTGTGGCGACCATGCGTGTGCTGGTGGTCGACAACTACGACAGCTTCGTCTACAACCTCGTCCAGTACCTCGCGCAGCTCGGCGCCGAGTGCACCGTGCTGCGCAACGACGTCCCCGAACTGTCCGCCGACGGCGCCCTCGACGGCTACGACGGCGTGCTGCTGAGCCCCGGGCCCGGCACGCCCGAACGGGCCGGTGCGTGCGTCGAGATCGCCAAGGAGTGCGCGCGGCGGCGGCTGCCGGTGCTGGGCGTGTGCCTCGGCCACCAGGCGATCGGCGTTGCGTGGGGCGCCACCGTGGATCGCGCGCCGGAGTTGCTGCACGGCAAGACCAGCCAGGTCTTCCACGACGGCAAGGGCGTGCTCGCCGGGCTGTCGAGCCCGTTCACCGCGACCCGGTACCACTCGCTGACCATCCTGCCCGACACCGTGCCCGCCGAGTTCGAGGTCACCGGCCGCACCGAGACCGGGATCGTGATGGGCATGCGGCACCGCGAGCTGCCGGTCGAGGGCGTGCAGTTCCACCCCGAGTCCGTGCTCACCGACGACGGGCACCGGATGCTGGCCAACTGGATGGCCGGGGCCGGGCACCCGGTCGACGAGGTGCTCGTGAGCCGGCTGACCCGGGACATGCGCGAGCTGACCAAGGCCGCCGCTCGCTGATCGGCCCCCGAACACAGAACCCCGAACACAGAACCGCCCCGGGACCAAGGTTGGTCCCGGGGCGGTGTGCTGTGTCGGGTCAGCCGCCCCCGCCGCCGCCTCCGCCGCCGCCACCCGGCCGGTACTGCAGGACGATCAGCGTCACGGTGCCGTCCTTGTCGACCTTCTCGCCCGGACCCGGGTTCTGGTCGTCGACCTGGCCGATCTTCGTCGGGTCGTCGGTGTCCGCCTTCTGGATCTGGATCTGCCCGGTGAAGCCGAGCTGGGCGAGGTGCTGGCGCGCCTCCTGCTCGGTCATGCCGACCATGTTGTCGATGGTGATCTTGTTCGCCTGACCGTTGGACACCATGAGCGTGATCGTCGTGCCCGGGGTGACCTCCGTGCCGGCCTTCGGGGCCTGGTCGACGACCGTGCCCTTCGGCTTGTCGGAGTCGACGTCCTGCCGGGTCGCCTGCAGGCCCGCGCTCTGCAGGTTCTGCGCCGCCGCGTCGTAGTCCTGGCCGGTGTAGTCGTCGACCGTGACCTTCTCCGGCGCCTTGCCGACCGTCAGGGTGACCGGCGTGCCCGGCTTGACCTGGGTACCGGCCGACGGGCTCTGCGCGATGACCTTGCCGACCTTGTCCGGGTCGTTGGTCTCCGTCTCCTGCACGTCCGGCGCGGCCGAGAGCTTGGCGTCGGTCAGCTGTTTCGTGGCGTCCTCGGGCGACTTGCCGACCACGTTGGGCACCGGCACCGCGTCGGGCTGCTTGCCGATCTTCAGCAACACCTGCTGGGTCTTGGGCATCGACGCGCCCGCGGCCGGGTCGGTGCTGACCACCTTGCCGATGTCGTTCGGCCCGCAGGCGCCCGGCGAGTTGTCCGCCGTGGCCCCGCAGGCGACGTATTCGGTGTGGTACTTGATGTCGTCCTTGGCCAGCTGGTTCTGCGCGGCCGTCTCGGTCTGCCCGACCAGGTTCGGGACCTTGTAGGTGTCGGCCCCCGGCGCCTGCTGGTTGCTGCTGCTGGTCATCAGCCAGATGACCATGCCGATGATCACGACCGCGAGCAGCACGCCGAGCGCGATGAGCCAGGCACGCCGCCTGCGCCGCCTGCGCTCCTCTTCCTCGTCGTAGTCGTCGTAATCGTCGTAGTCGTCGACGAGGGCATCGGGGCGGTGCCGCCCGGTGACCCGGGTCTCCGGCGCCCGGCCGGCCCCCATGATCGTGGTGCGGTCCGCGTCGGTCATCACCATCGGCGCGGACGGGCGCTGGCCCGACAGCACGCGCACCAGGTCGGCCCGCATCTCCGCGGCCGACTGGTAGCGGTTGGCCTGGCCCTTGGCCATGGCCTTGAGCACGATCGCGTCCAGCTGCGGGGTGACCCTCGGGTTCAGCGCCGACGGCGGCTTCGGGTCTTCCCGGACGTGCTGGTACGCCACGGCCACGGGGGAGTCGCCGGTGAACGGCGGCTCGCCGGTGAGCAGCTCGAAGAGCACGCACCCGGCCGCGTAGACGTCGCTTCGGGCGTCGACCGCCTCACCGCGCGCCTGCTCCGGGGAGAGGTACTGCGCGGTGCCGATCACGGCGGCGGTCTGCGTGACGGCGGCCTGGCCGTCGGCGACCGCACGCGCGATGCCGAAGTCCATCACCTTGACCGCGCCGGTCCGGGTGATCATGACGTTGGCCGGCTTCACGTCCCGGTGCACGATCCCGTGCCGGTGCGAGAAGTCCAGCGCCGCGCAGACGTCGGCCATGATCTCCATGGCGCGCTGGCCCGGCAGCGGGCCCTCGGTCTTGACGATGTCGCGCAGCGTCCGCCCGTCGACGTACTCCATCACGATGTACGGCAGCGGGCCGGTGTCCAGGCGTGTCTCGCCGGTGTCGTACACGGCCACGATCGCCGGGTGGTTCAGGGCGGCGGCGTTCTGCGCCTCGCGGCGGAAGCGCTCCTGGAACTGCGGGTCACGCGCGAGGTCGGCACGCAGCACCTTCACGGCCACGTCGCGCCCCAGGCGCACGTCGCGGCCCCGGTGGACCTCGGACATGCCGCCGTAGCCGAGTGTCTCGCCGAGCTCATAGCGATCGGAGAGCAGTCGCGGTGTGGTCATCGGTACGTCGTCCCGCTCCTCGTCAACAGTCGTCCCATCATGCCTGGCGCGGTCCCCGAACCGTGCGTGTCGTGCCCGGTCAGTTCGGCGGACCTTCGTGCTTGGTGACCGCACACTCGATCGTCACCTGCGTGCCCGGCTGCAGGTCGCCCTCGGGCGTGACGTCGTAAACGATGCATCTGCGCAGGTCGACATCGGCCGGGTCGGCGTTCTTGGGCATCACGCCGACCTCCAGACCGCCGCCGCTGAGCATGTGCTCGACCTCGAAGGCGGACCGGCCCTTGTAGTCGTCGGCGTCGACATGCACCACGTCGCCGCCGCCGGGACCGCCGGGTCCACCGCTCCCGCCTGGCTCCGAGCCACCAGGCATGGTCTCACCAGGGGTCCCGCCGGGTTCCTGAGTGTCTGACGCGCCGGCGCCCGCCTGGGTTGTCTGCGTTACCGGGGTGTCACCACCGGACCCGCCGCCTCGGCCGCCGCCGTCGTCCGAGGCCTGCATGATGGCCCAGACCAGCAGGATGATGATCAGCACGAGACCCACGGTGAGCAGCACCCACAGGGCCGTGCGGTTCGGTCCGCGCCGTTGCGGCGGCGGCATGCCGACCTGGAACGAGCCCGTGGTCGGCGGCCCGCTCATCCCCGGCGGCACCATGATCCGCGGCTGGGTGCCGGTGTGCCCCGCGGCCATCGGCGCGGCCGCGTAGGTCACCCCGGACGGCGCGGGCAGCGGCATGCCGGCCCGCACGGCGGCCACGGCGGCGGCGAACTCGGCGCCGTTGGCGTAGCGCTGCCTCGGGTCCTTCACCAGGGTCGCGTCGATCACCGCGCGGGCCCCCGGCGGCACGTCCGGCGGCAGCGGCGGCGGCACGTCGCGGATGTGCATCATCGCGACGGTCACGGCGTTCTCGGACAGGAACGGCCGGTGCCCGGCGAGGCACTCATAACCGACCACCGCGAGCGAGTAGACGTCGCTGGCCGGTGAGGCCTCGTGCCCGAGCGCCTGCTCCGGCGCGATGTAGTGCGCGGTGCCCATGACCATGCCGGAGCGGGTCACCGGCGCGGCGTCCGCGGCCTTGGCGATGCCGAAGTCGGTCAGCTTCACCTTGCCGGTCGGCGTGATCAGGATGTTGCCGGGCTTGACGTCGCGGTGCACGTAACCGCGTTCGTGCGCGGCCTGCAGCGCGATGCCCGCCTGCTCCAGGATGTCCAGCGTCCGCTCGGCGCTGATCCGGCCCTCCTTGGCCAGGATCGCGGCCAGCGGGTCGCCTTCGACCATCTCCATGACCAGGTATGCGGTGTCCTGGGGGCCGTCCGGGATCGCGGCGGTCTCGCCGTAGTCGTGGACGGCGACGATGCCGGGGTGGTTCAGCGACGACGTCGTGCGGGCCTCGGTGCGGAAGCGGTGCAGGAACTCGGCGTCGCCGCACAGTTCGGGCTTGAGGACCTTGATCGCGACGGTGCGGTCCAGTCGGGTGTCGGCCGCCTTCCAGACCTCACCCATGCCACCGACCGCGATCCGGCGCACGAGCCGGTACCGGTCGGCGAGCAACTGCCCCGACGTCAGCATCAACTACCCCCGAGAGCCGCGTACATGGTCATGCGGCCGATGTCACCGGAGACCTTGCCCCCGGTAGCAGTGACCTCCCGGCTCTCCACCACCACGGCGACGGCGACTTGCGGGTTGTCGGCTGGTGCGAAGCCTACATACCAGGCGAACGGTGGGGTCTTCTTCGGGTCGACGCCCTTCTCGGCGGTACCGGTCTTGGACGCGATGGCCACCTTGTTGTCGCCGTAGCAACCGTTCGCGCAGCTGTGCTGCTCGCTCTTGAGCATCATGTCGCGCAGTTGGCCGGCGTTGCCCTGCGAGATGACCTGGCCCAGGTTCTCGGGCTCGAAGTCGCTGATCGTGGTCAGGTCGGCGGCGAGGATCTTCTCCACCAGCTGCGGGCGCATCCGGTCGCCACCGTTGGCGATGGTGGCGGCGATCATCGCGTTCTGCAGCGGGGTCAGTCCGACGTCACGCTGGCCGATGCCGGTCTGGTAGAGCGCGGGCGCGTCGACCACGTCCATGCACTGGCCGTCGTTGCGTGGCCCGATGCACGAGGTCTCCACCGGCATCGGGATCTCGAGGTCCTGGTCGCCGATGCCGTACTTCGACGCCATGTCACGCACTTTGTCCTCGCCGAGCTGGTGCGAGAGGTCGGCGAACGCGGTGTTGCAGGACAGCTCGATCGCGGTCTCCATGGACGCGGTCTGCCCGGACCCGCAGTGGCTGCCCCCGTAGTTGGACAGGCACCGGGTGCTGCCGTCCGACGGGTCGCACGGCTGCCCGCTGATCACGTCCACGCCGTTGGCGGCCATCAGCTGGGTGTTCTTGTCCCGGCCGTCCTCGAGCGCGGCCGAGGCGATGACCAGCTTGAACGTCGAGCCCGGCGCGTAGACGCCCTGGATGGCGCGGTCGAGCATCGGGTTCGCCGGGTCCTTGGTGTACTTCGTCCACGCCTTGACCTGGTCGTCGCGCGTGTGCGAGGCGAGCGTGTTCGGGTCGTAGGACGGCGTGGTCACCATGCCGAGGATCTCGCCGGTCTTCGGGTTGAGCGCCACGACCGCGCCGCGGTAGCCGCGGTCGGTCAGGGCCTTGTAGGCGGTCTGCTGCACCTTCGGGTTGATCGTCACGACGACGTTGCCGCCGCGCGGGTCCCGGCCGGTGATGAGGTCCGACAGCCGGCGCACGAACAGCCGGTCGTCCGAGCCGTTGAGGATCTCGTCGTCAGCGCGCTCGATGCCCTTCGAGCCGTAGATCACCGAGTAGAACCCGGTGACCGGCGCGTACAGCGGGCCGTTGGCGTAGACGCGCTGGTACTTGAGCCGGTCGTTGGTCGACTTGACGCTCGCCAGCACCTGGCCGTTTTCCTGGGACACGATCTGGCCGCGCTGGCGTGCGTACTCCTCGAGCAGCACCCGCTGGTTGCGCGGGTCGGCGCGGTACTCGTCGGCCTTGAACACCTCGAGGTAGGTCGTGTTGGCCAGCAGCAGCAACACCATGACCAGCATGGCGAGGCCGACCTTGCGCAGTGGGGTGTTCACTTCGGCCGCTCCACCATGACCGTGTGCTGTTCCGCGATCGGCGCCTGCGGCACGATTCTCGGCTTCGAGCCGGCGTGCGGTCGCCTCGCCGCGTCGGATATTCGCAGCAACAGCGCCACCAGGATGTAGTTGGCCAGCAGCGACGAGCCGCCGTAGGACAGGAACGGGGTGGTGATACCGGTCATCGGGATCAGCTTGGTGACCCCGCCGACCACCACGAAGAGCTGCATGACGATCGCGAACGACAGGCCGCCGCCGAGCAGCTTGCCGAAGCTGTCGCGCACCGCGAGCGCGCTGCGCATGCCCCGCAGGGCCAGCACGACGTAGACGAGCAGGACGGCGGTGAGCCCGATGAAGCCGAGCTCCTCGCCGATCGCCGCGGCGATGAAGTCGGTGTTGGCCTCGGGCACGGTGTCCGGCCGGCCGGCGCCCAGGCCGGTGCCCGCCATCCCGCCGGTGCCGATGCCGAACAGGCCCTGGGCGATCTGGTAGCCGCCGCCCGGATCGTTGTAGGTCGCGAGCGGGTCGAGCCAGTTCGCCACGCGCTGCTGCACGTGCGTGAACAGCTTGTACGCGATGAAACAGCCGCCGACGAACAGCAGCATGCCGATGACCACCCACGAGACCCGTTCGGTGGCCACGTACAACATCATCAGCACGATGCCGAAGATCAGCAGCGAGGTGCCGAGGTCCTTCTCCAGCACCAGGACGCCCACCGAGGCGCCCCAGGCGAGCAGGATCGGGCCGAGGTCGCGGGCGCGCGGCAACTCCATGCCGAGCACCTTGCGGTTCGTCGCCATGAACAGGTCCCGCTTGGAGACCAGGAACGCGGCGAAGAAGATCAGCAGCAGGATCTTGGCGAACTCACCGGGCTGGATGGACGCGAAGCCCAGCTTCAGCCACACCTTCGCGCCGTTGACCTCCGACAGGCTGGAGGGCAGCGCGGCCGGGATGGCCAGCAGCACGACGCCGACCAGCCCGCATGTGTAGCCGTAGCTCTGCAGCTTGCGGTGGTCGTTGAACCAGCGGAGCACGCCGAGGAACAGGGCAAGGGACACGACGGTCCACATGACCTGCTTGGGCGTGGCGGCGGAGAAGTCCTCGTCCTGCTTGGTCAGCGCCACCTCGGACATGGCGAGGTCGATGCGGTAGATCATCACCAGGCCGAGGCCGTTGAGCACGGCCACGCACGGCAGGATCAGCGGGTCCGCGTACGGCGCCCACTTGCGCACCGCGAGGTGCGCGACGGCGAAGACCGCCAGGTAAGCCAGGCCGTACCACAGAATCCGAAGGCTGAGCGCCTGCTCCTGGTTGACGTCGACCAGCATCAGGGCCGCAGTCACCAGACCGGCCGCGAATGCCAGCATCACCAGTTCGGTGCCGCGCCGCGTCGGCGGGCCCGACGGGCCCTGCCCGGCCACCGAACCCGCCTGCTGAGCGTCGCGGGCAGGCGACCCTTCGGAGACCGGGGCGCCCATCAGCCGCCGCCGTCGCCGTCGTGCGGTGGCCTGCAGTTCACCCCTGGCTGCGGGGCCTGGTTCGCCGGCGGTGGCGCCACCGTCGTGGTCGTGGTGGTTGTCGTGGTGCGGGGCGCGGTCGGGCCTTGCGTCGCACCACCGCCGGGCTGACCGGCCGCCTTCGTCGTGGTCGTCGTCGGCTTGGCCTTGGACGACGTGGTGGTCGGCGTCGCGCTCTGCTGGGCGGACAGCTCCGCGCAGGAGAGCTTGAAGCGGTTCTCCCGGCGCAGGGTGTCGACGAAGGACTTCGCGTCCTCGACCTTGTCGTAGTAGGTGCCGCCGTCCTTGACGGTCTGCCTGCCGGTCTGGTTCAGGTCGTCGATGTAGAGCTTCGTGCACACGGCGGGTGCCGGGTCGCACGAACCGGCGACCTCACGCTGCAGCGGCAGGCCGAGCACGCTGCCGCGAACACCCTGGTACACCACGATCTCGCCGTTGCCGGCCTCGCCGACGAAGTACTGGCGCAGCACCCAGTAGCGCACCGCGACCGCACCCGCGGCCAACAGGACCAGCACGACGAGCAAGATCACCAGGAGCCGGATCCGCTTGCGGCGCTTGACCGCCGGGTCCGGGCGCGCCTCCGGTTCGGGCCGCTTGGGCTGCGGCTTCGGTGCGGTCAGCGCACCGGCGCGCGAAGCGGCCGAGTCCGGTGGCGGCGGGTCGTCGCGGCCGTCGCCCGCGGCCCCGCCGACGATCGGCACGTCCTCGCCGAAGTCGACGTCCACCACATCGGCGATGATCACCGTGACGTTGTCGGGACCGCCGCCCTTGAGCGCGAGCTCGATCATCCGGTCGGCGCAGGCCTGCGGGTCCGGGATCTGGATGGCCTCGGCCATCGTCTCGTCGCTGACCACGCCGGAAAGACCGTCGGAGCACAGCAGGTACCGGTCACCCGGGCGTGCTTCGCGCACGGTCAGGCTCGGCTCGATCTCGTGCCCGGTCAACGCCTTGAGCAGCAGCGACCGCTGCGGGTGCGTCGCCGCCTCGTCCTCGGTGATCCGGCCTTCGTCGATCAACGACTGCACGAACGTGTCGTCGTGGGTGATCTGGGAGAACTGGCCGTTGCGGCGCAGGTACGCCCGCGAGTCACCGATGTGCACCAGACCGATCCGGCTGCCCGCGAACAAGATGGCCGACAACGTCGTGCCCATCCCGTCGAGGTCGGGGTCGCCCGCCACGAGCTCGGCGATCGCGCCGTTGCCGGCGATCGTCGCCTCACGCAACTGCCCGAGCAGGTCGTCGCTGGGCTCGTCGTCGTCGAGCGGGGCCAGTGCGGCGATGACCACCTTGCTCGCCACCTCGCCCGCGGCATGGCCACCCATGCCGTCGGCGAGCGCGAGCAGGCGCGGGCCCGCGTACACCGAATCCTGGTTGTTCGAACGGACCAGGCCCCGGTCACTGCGGGCTGCGTAGCGGAGGACGAGGGTCATGAGCGCAGCTCGATCACCGTCTTGCCGATGCGGATCGGGACACCCAGTGGCACCCGAAGGGGTGCCGTGACCTTAGCCCTGTCCAGGTACGTGCCATTCGTCGAGCCCAGATCTTCGACGTACCAGTCGGTTCCGCGCATCACGAGGCGCGCGTGGCGGGTCGAGGCGTAGTCGTCGTCGAGCACGAGGGTCGAGTCGTCGGCCCGCCCGATCATGATCGGTCGGCCGTCCAGGGAGATCCTCGTCCCGGCCAGCGCCCCGTGCGTCACGACCATTTGACGCGGCGCCTTGCCGCCGCGTTGCTTCTGCGCCCGCTTGCCGAAGCCGGGCATGGCCACGCGCATGCCCGAAGCCGCATAGATGTCCGACCGGACAACCCGCAATGCGGCCAGCACGAACAACCAGAGCAGGGCCAAGAACCCTGCTCTGGTCAGTTGCATCACCAGCTCTGGCACCGGTCGTGAACGCTCCCCTGTACTCGGACACATCACAGCTCCGCAGGGCACGGTACGTGCCTGCGGAGCGTCGCCAAACGTCAGCCCTGGGTGCGGAACACCAGAGACGAGTGGCCGATGCGGACCACGTCGCCGTCAGCGAGCTGCCACGTCTGCACGGGGGTGCCGTTCACCGTGGTGCCGTTGGTCGACCCGAGGTCGGCGAGCGTCGCGCTCTGACCGTCCCAGGTGATCTCGAGGTGCCTGCGGGAGACGCCCGTGTCGGGGAGGCGGAAATCGGCGTCCTGACCACGGCCGACCACGTTCCCGCCCTGCTTGAGCGAGTAGTTGCGGTTCGAGCCGTCGTCCAACTGCAGCGTCGCGGACAGCGGGCGGTTGCCGGTCTGCACGGCAGGAGGCGCGTAGCCACCCTGCTGGTAGCCCTGGTCGTAGCCGCCCTGCTGGTAGCCACCCGGCTGCTGCTGGTAGCCCTGGTCGTACCCGCCTTGCTGGTACCCCTGGTCATACCCGCCTTGCTGGTAGCCCTGGTCGTACCCGCCCTGCTGGTAGCCACCTTGCTGGTAGCCCTGGTCATAGCCGCCCTGCTGGTAGCCCTGGTCGTAGCCGCCACCACCTTGCTGGCCGTAACCCTGGTCGTACCCGCCTTGCTGGCCGTAACCCTGGCCGTAGTTCTGCTGGTCATTGCCGTACTGGCCCTGGCCGTACCCGTACTGCTGTCCGTAGGGGTCGCCCTCGGGCGGCTGGCCGTAGCCGGGAGGCTGGCTCATGGATCGGTCTCCTGCGTTGCGAGGTGATGCTGACCGCCTGCCGTGAGGCTTCACGTCAGGGTCGACGGCCGAGCGTGTTCGGAACTGTCCGGTGTGCAGCGTGTCGGAGCGCTCCAATGACACTACGACGTCACCGTAGGTGTCCCAGCCGTGCTCGGCGAGATGCTCCGCCACGCACTCGGCGAGAAGCGCGGTGATGCGATCCTCCTCACCCGCGAGCCGCTGGTGATCCGCCGGGCCCACGACCACCGTGTAGTGGTTGGGGGCGAGCAAGCGGCCGCCGGCCAGCTCCCTGATGTGATCTTCACCCTCACGCTGCAGCGCCTGCGCCACTTCCTGGAACACGACGTTGCCACCGAACACACGCGCGAAGGTGTCGCCCACGATGCCTTCGAGCTTGCGCTCGAAGCGCTGCACGAGGCCCACGGCTTCATCCCTTCACGAATGCGTCCCTCGTCCGATCGTATCCGGATGCGGCCGGGGCGACACCGGGATCTTCCAACCCGGCCGGAAGTGGCCCCGGATGGCCGTGCTAGTCTCTGCCCCGTCACTTCAGGGCGAGTGGCGGAATGGCAGACGCGCACGGTTCAGGTCCGTGTGTCCGAAAGGACGTGGGGGTTCAACTCCCCCCTCGCCCACCCGATCTGGCCGATTCATGTCCGCGGAGAGCGCGGACCTGGATCGGCTGGTGTGTTTTTGTGGGGGCCAAGCCCCCACGCCCCCGGCCGGAGGGGCTTCGCCCCCCGGACCCCCCACGTCATTGGACGCAATCGCCGCCATGTGGCGTGTGCGGGTGGTCGGGCCATGTGTGGCGATCTGGGCCATGTGAGGGTTGGCCGTGTGGCGATCTGGGCCACGTGAGGGTTGGTCGTGTGGTGGTGCCGTGCGGCGGTGTGGCCATTTGAGGGTGGCGGTGTGGGTCTGGCGACCTGGCGGCGTGCGGGTGTGCGGTGGGTTCAGGGAGTGGGTAGAGCGCTTTTGCGCCCGGAGCCCCCAACTGCTGGAGCTGTGGGTCCAGGTTGGGGGTGGTCTCGGGTGCTGGTGGGGACGACGTCTTGCGGTGAGCTTCGGCCTCGGGGCCTTGGCTCTTGCTTTCCTCTTTATTGGAGGTAGCCCTCTACTTCGCTGCCGGGGCGTGCTTGGGCTTCGTCGGGGTTGCCGCCGGCCACGCGCAGGGCGCGGCGTTGGCGTAGGAGGTCCCAGCACTGGTCCAAGGCCACTTCGAGGTTCTTGAGGCGCTCGTGTTCCTCCGCGCTGTCGATCGAACCTTGCTGGGCCTTTTGGCGTAGCTCGTGTTCCTCTTCTGTCAGGGCCTTGATGCGGCCTAGGACGTCCTGCTCGGTGGTCACGGTGCCTCCTGCTGACGGTGTGGGGCCATGTTCTCATCTCTCGGCTCGTCTGGTCAGGGCGTCTGAAGTGGACGAACCGTTGACGGTAGGTGACGGCGCGGGGCCAACCGGTTGGCTCAGGGCTCACCCGGACGGCAGCATTGCCGGGCCGAAGTCTGGCTACCGGTTATCGACCGGTCATCGACCGGCGACCGCCGCCGATCGCACGAAATGCACCAGCTCTCGGGATCGGGTTGGCCTGCCTGGTACTCCGGAACCTGTACACGACGAAATCCGGCTCCGCGACATCCGCGGCAGGAGGGGGCACGCTCGTGAGCGGCACACCAGGACGAACCGCCGAATCGACCGGCACGACGGTTCGCGCTGCCCGCGTGACCCCGCCGATCGCGCTTCCTGCACCCGTGCAGGACCTCGCGGTCGCGGCGGCCGACCGGCTCGGCTGGCGGGGCACCGTCCTGCCGGAGATGACCTTCCTCGGCCGCAAGGTCAACGTCGTGGCCGAGCTGCTGCCCGACGTGCACGCCGAGCGCATCTGCCTGGGCCACGAGCCGGTCACCGACCGGCACGCGGTCTCCACGTGGGTGTGGCCCGAGTTCAACGGCCTCGTGCCGGAGCAGGCCGTGCGCATCACCGGGGTCATCTCGGTGCAGCGGCACTGGCGCACCGGGCTCGCCTGCACGGTGCCGTTCCTGCGCTACTGCGACGCCGCCGTCGTGCTGCCGACCCCCGCCGTGATGACCGACGACTACGTCGACAACGGCCTGCCCCGTGCCCGCGCCTACGGCGTCGCCGTGCTGAGCGCCGAGCCCGAGGCCGTCGTGTCGGTCGACCTCGCGGGCCGCGGCGACCGGATGTTCGCCGGCTTCGACGCCAACTACCGCTGGCTCGGCGAACTCGCGTACGAGCAGCTCCTCGGCCTGTGAAGGTCGTCATCGCGGGTGGGCACGGCCAGATCGCGCTTCGCCTGGCACGGCAGCTCGCCGACCGCGGTGATCAGCCCGTCGGCCTGATCCGCAACCCCGACCACGCCGATGACGTGCGTGCCGCGGGTGCGGAGCCGGTGCTCCTCGACCTCGAATCAGCCACCGTCGCGGCGGCCGCCGAAGTGCTGCGGGGCGCCGACGCGGTCGTGTTCGCCGCGGGGGCGGGCCCGGGCAGCGGCGCCGCTCGCAAGGACACCGTCGACCGGGGCGCGTCCGCGCTCATGGCCGGCGCCGCCGAATCAGCCGGTGTTCGCCGGTTCATCCAGGTCAGTGGCATGGGCCTTGACCGCGCCGACGACCCTGGCGTGGACGAGGTGTTCGCCGCCTACCTGCGGGCCAAGGCCGCCGCCGAGCAGGACCTCGCCGGCCGCGACCTCGACTGGACGATCCTGCGCCCGGGCCGCCTGACCAACGACGCGCCCACCGGCACGGTCACCCTCGCGCCGAGCGTCGGCTACGGCGAGATCAGCCGCGACGACGTGGCCGCCGTGCTGGTCGCGTTGCTCGACCACCCCGCCACCGCCGGTCGGACCCTCGAACTGGTCGGCGGCGAGACCCCGGTCGACCAGGCGCTGTGACCGAGGAGCAGACGCCCGGCGGGTCACGGGTCTACCACCACCACGCTCGCACGTCGGACTTCGAGGTGGCGCACGGCGACGAGGAGACGATCGCCGCCGTCGACCGGCACATCGCGCAGTACCTCGGCGAGGTCAGCGGCGTCTGGCACGAGATCGTCTCCGACCTCGTCCACATCGACGTGCACGTCGTCGCGCCGTCGGCCGACCACGACTTCTACTCCCTGGTCACGTCGGGGATGAGCGATCGCCCCATGACCGTGCCCGAGGACGCCGACGTGCCCGAGTTCGCCGAACTGGTGGTGCACCTGCCCGTCGACTGGCCGCTGACCCAGGAGGCGTTCCAGGAGGAGCGGCACTACTGGCCGATCCGGCTGCTCAAGGTGCTCGGCCGGCTCCCGCACGAGTACGGCACCTGGCTCGGGCACTGGCACACGATCCCCAATGGCGACCCGCCCGAGCCGTACGCCGACGACACGGCGTTGTGCGCCGCCATGATCACCCCGCCGGTGGTCACCGCGGCGGAGTTCGACGAGCTGATCACGCCGTCCGGCAAGCGGATCGCGTTCTACCAAGTGCTGCCGCTGCACGCCGACGAGCTGGCGTTGAAGCTCACCGAGGGCACGGAAGCCTTGCTCGACCGGCTCAACGAGTCCGAAGTGGACGGAGTCGTCGACCCGGCTCGGCCCAGCTGCGTGCGTTAGACCGAGCCGAAGACGCGATCGGTGTACGGGTTGGCGAACCGGCCCTCCGGGTCGAGCTCGGCGCGCACCTTCAGGAAGTCGTCGAAGCGCGGGTAGCGCTCGCGCAGTTCGGCCGCGCCGAGCGTGTGCATCTTGCCCCAGTGCGGCCGCCCGCCGACCTGGCCGACGATCGACTCGAAGGCGTCGAAGTACTCGCGGTAGGGCATCCCCACGTACTGGTGGATCGCGATGTAGGCCGAATCCCGTTGGTACGCCGTGGAAAGCCAGATGTCGTCGGCCGCGGCGACGCGCACCTCGACCGGGAACATCACCGGGTCGGCCAGCTTCGCGACCCGGGCCCGCAGCTCGTCGAGCACTTCGCGCAGCTTCTCGCGCGGCACCGCGTACTCCGACTCCACGAACCGCACCGACCGGCTGGTGACGAACACGCGGTGCGAGACGTCGCTGTAGGTCCGGGCGGAGAGGGCCTGTGAGGAGATCTTGTTCAGCGGCTGCACCAGTTTCGGCACCGCTCGTCCGGTTCGGCAGAGCAGGCCGAAGAGCTTGTTCTCCATGATCTCGTACTCGAAGTACTGCCGGGCCTTGTTCATCGGCCGCGCGGGTGTGCCGGCCGGCACCCGGTTGTTCCGCTTGACCAGCGCCTTCGGGCCGTACGGGAACCAGTAGAACTCGAAGTGGTCGTTGCGCGCGGCCTCGTCGTCGATGGTCTCGAGCACCCGCTCCAGCGGTTCGGGCCGCTCCTGCGCCTCGAGCACGAACGACGGCACGGTCTGCAGCGTCACCGAGGTCAGCACGCCGAGCGCGCCGACGCTGATCCGCGCCGCGTCGAAGAGGTCCGGCCGCTCGTCGCGCGAGCAGCGGACCAGCGTGCCGTCGGCCCGCACCAGTTCGAGCGCGGTGACCTGCGTGGCGATGCCGCCGAGGCCGGCGCCGGTGCCGTGGGTGCCGGTGCTGATCGCGCCCGCAATCGTTTGCGCGTCGATGTCGCCGAGGTTGGCCATGGCCAGGCCCAGCCGGTCGAGTTCGGCGTTCAGCTCACGCAGGGGCGTGCCGGACCGCACGGTGACCAGCCCGGTGTCGCTGTCGGCGTCGACGATCCCGGTCCACCGCGAGAGGTCGAGCGCGACCCCGTGGCACGCGGCCGCGCCGGTGAACGAGTGCCCGCTGCCGCGCGCGCGTACGGTGTGCCCGGCTGTCTTGGCCTCGGTCACGGCCGCGCACAGCTCGTCGGTGCTGACCGGCGTGCGCACCGACGCGGCGACCGCGTGTTCGGTGCCCGCCCAGTTGCGCCACGCGGTGCTCGCCATCTGCCACCTTCCGTTCCCCCGGGTGACTGAACTCGGGGTGACCGAAACGATAAGTGAAAGGTATTCACATTTCAACGGTCGGCGTCGTACCGTGACAAGCGTGCCACCCCGCACCGACCGCCACCGGCTCGACGCCGCGACCAAACACCTCGACGCGCCGTTCGCCGTGGCCGACCTGGCCGCGTTCGACCGCAACGCCGAGGACCTGGTGCGCCGCGCGGCAGGCAAGCCCGTGCGCATCGCCAGCAAGTCGGTGCGCTGCCGGACCCTGATCGAGCGCGCACTGCGGAGGCCTGGGTTCGCGGGTGTGATGGCCTACTCGCTGGCCGAAGCGCTGTGGCTCACCGACGGGTGGGCGGGCACCGACCTGGCGGGCACCGACATCCTGGTCGCCTACCCGACCGTCGACGACACCGCGTTGCGCGCGCTGGCCAAGCACCCCGCCGCCCGCGCCGCCGTGTCGATCATGGTCGACTCGGCCGAACACCTCGACCTGGTGGACGCGGCGCTCGGCGCCGACCACCCGACCATCCGCGTGTGCCTGGAGCTGGACGTTTCTTGGCGGCCGCTGCCGGGCCTGCACGTCGGCCCGCGCCGCTCGCCGGTGCACTCGCCGGCCCAGGCGGTGAAGCTGGCCAAGGTCATCGGCGACCGTCCCGGCTTCGAGCTGGTCGGGATCATGGCCTACGAGGGGCAGATCGCCGGGCTCGGCGACAACCCGAAGGGCCGGCTGCAGGCCGCGGTGCTGCGCTGGATGCAGCGCCGGTCGGGCTCGGAGCTCGTCGACCGCAGGCAGGCGGCGGTCGCGGCCGTGCGCGAGGTCGCCGACCTGCAGTTCGTCAACGGCGGTGGCACCGGCAGCATCGAGTTGACCAGCGCCGATCCGTCCACCACCGAGGTCGCCGCCGGGTCCGGGCTGATCGGGCCGACGCTGTTCGACGCCTATCGCGCGTTCTCGCCGGAACCGGCCGTCTTGTTCGCACTCGCGGTGGTGCGCCGGCCGAAGCCGAAGATCGTCACGTTGTTCAGCGGCGGGTTCATCGCGTCCGGTCCGGTCGGCGAGACCCGCCAGCCCCAGCCCTACCTGCCGGAAGGGTTGAGCCTGCTGCCGTTCGAGGGCGCGGGCGAGGTGCAGACGCCGGTGACCGGCAAGGCCGCCGACGAGCTGAAGCTCGGCGACCGGGTGTGGCTGCGCCACGCCAAGGCGGGCGAGCTCGCCGAGCGGTTCACCGAGTACCACCTGATCGAGGGCGACCAGGTGACCGCGACCGTCCCGACCTACCGGGGCGAGGGCAAGTCCTTCGGCTGATCGAGCTTGCCGGAGAGGTAGCCGCGGACGATCTTGCGTGCCTCGGCGACCACGGTGTCGACGTCGTAGAGCTTGCGCCGGAACGCCAGGTTGAGGATGCCGTCCGCGCACTCGACGGCCACCGCGAGCGGCAGCCGGATCTCGTCGCTGGTGACCCCGAACCGGTCGGTGATCAGGTCGGCGAGCCGGTCGGCGATGACGGTGTTGTTGTCGCGCTCGTCGTCCATCAGCCGCATGTCGACGATGTCGCCGAAGCGGATCTGGCTGAACCCGCGGATCTCGCGGAAGAGCTGCACGTAGACGTCGAAGACGACGTCGGCCGCGTCCCACCACTCGGTCAGCTCGGCTTCCTCGAGCCTGGCGAGCACCCCGGCCATGAACCGCTCGAGGTTCCGCTCGGTCAGCGCGCGCACCACGGCCCGCTTGTCCGGGAAGAACTGGTAGAGCGAACCGACCGCGACCTCGGCCCGCTCGGCGATCAACGTCGTGGTCACGCCGTCGTAGCCGAGTTCGTCGATCAGCTCGGCACACGCGTCGAGCATCCGCTCGAAGCGTTGTGCGCTGCGCTGCTGGACCGGGCGCCTGCGAAGCGAGGTTGTGCTGGCCACGTCTCCTATAGTGCCCTGTCGGGCTCGCCGCGTCTTCCCAGTGGGCGACCCCGGGGCTAATATCTGAATACTTTTCACGTTGCTGTGGAGGTTCGGATGGCCGGTCCGCAGTTCCCCGCCGACTTCTTGTGGGGCGTTTCGGCGTCCGCGTTCCAGATCGAGGGCGCCGTCGCCGAGGGCGGGCGCGGCCGGTCCAGCTGGGACACGTTCTGCGCGACGCCCGGCAAGATCGCGGGCGACGAGACCGCCGACGTGGCGTGCGACCACTACCACCGCTACGCCGAGGACGTCGCGCTCATGGCCGGGCTCGGCGTCGACGCCTACCGGCTGTCCTTCGCCTGGCCGCGGATCCAGCCCGACGGCAGCGGCAAGCCGAACCCCGAGGGCATCGCCTTCTACGACCGGCTGCTCGACGCGTTGTGCGCGGCGGGCATCACCCCGGTCGGCACGCTGTACCACTGGGACACGCCCCAGCCGCTGGAGGACGCGGGCGGTTGGCGCAACCGCGAGACCGCGCTGCGCTTCGGCGAGTACGCGCGGATCGCGGCCGAGCGGTTCGCCGATCGGGTGCCGATGTGGATCCCGATCAACGAGCCGATGGTCACCTCCATCTACGGCTACGCGATCGGCCAATACGCGCCCGGCGAGTTCCTGCTGCTCGACGCGCTGCCCACGGCCCACCACCAGAACCTCGCGCACGGGCTCGCGGTCCAGGCGTTGCGCGCGGCCGGTGCCGACCAGGTGGGCACGGCCAACAACCACGGCCCGGTCTGGCCGGTGGGCCCGGACGACGGCGACGCCGCGAGCGCGATGGACGAGTTGATCAACCGGCTCTTCGCCGATCCGGTGCTGCTGGGCCGTTATCCCGACCGGTACACCGAGCACCTGCCGGCCGGGTTCGCCGACGACCTGCCGGCCATCGCGACGCCGATCGACTTCTACGGCGTCAACTACTACGAGCCGCAGGCCGCCGCGTCCCCGTCGCCGGGCAACCCGCTGCCGTTCGACCTGGTCCCGGTCGAGGGCTACCCGATGACCACCAACGACTCGCCGATCGTGCCCGGCGCGCTGACCGAGTTGCTGGTCGGCATGCGCGACCGTTACGGCGACGCGCTGCCGCCGATCCACATCACCGAGAACGGGTGCAGTTTCGACGACGAGGTCGGCCCCGACGGCCGGGTGCGCGACGGTGCCCGGATCGAGTTCCTCGAGGCGCACCTGCGCGCGCTGGCGGACGCGATGGCGGCGGGGGTGGACGTGCGCGGCTACTTCGTCTGGTCCATTTTGGACAACTTCGAGTGGAGCAAGGGCTACGCCCCGCGGTTCGGACTGGTGCACGTGGACTTCAAGACGTTGCAACGCACACCCAAGGATTCCTATCGCTGGTACCGGGATCTGATCGCGAGCGCGAGATGAACGCCCCCGCCGCGCTCGCCGAGCCGACCGTCCGCGTCCGTCCAGGGTGGACTTCGCTGTTGTTCCTGGCGAACCTCGGGCTGTGGCTCGCGGTCTACGCGCCGATCCAGGTGCTGCTGCCGCGTCAGGCCGAACTGCTCGACCAAGCGAACAAGACCGTCGTGTTGTCGGTGGTGATGGGTGTCGGCGCGCTCGCCGCACTGGTGGCGAACCCGGTGATCGGGATGCTGTCCGACCGCACCACCTCCTCCTGGGGCCGGCGCCACCCGTGGACGTTGCTGGGTGCGGTGGTCGGCCTGCTCGGCCTCGTGGTGCTGGCCTTCGCGCCGAACGTCGCGCTCATGGTGGTCGGGTGGGCGATCACGCAGATCGGGTTGAACGGCATGCTCGCGGCGCTGACCTCCGCGCTGCCGGACCGGGTGCCGGTGGCGCAGCGGGCCGAGATCGGCGGGTACGTCGGGATCAGCCAGATGCTCGGCACGGTGATCGGCGCGTTGCTGGTCACGGTGCTCGTCACCGGGCTGATCTCGGGTTACATCGCGTGCGGCCTGGTCGCGGTGGCGTTCGCCCTGCTGTTCGTCCTGCGCACGCACGACGAGCGGTTGCCGGTGGAGCTGCGCCCGACCGGCGGCCTGGTGACCGGCCTGCGCAACCTGTGGATCTCGCCGCGGCAGCACCCGGACTTCGGCTGGGGCTGGGCCACGCACTTCCTGGTCAACCTCGGCAACGCGCTCGGCACCCTCTACCTGCTGTTCTTCCTCGACGACGTCGTGCACTACCAGCCCGATCCGCAGGACGGCCTGCTGATCCTGATGGCGATCTACGGCGTCGCGTTGATCATCGGTGCCGTGGTGTTCGGCATCGTGTCGGACCGCACGGGCAAGCGGAAGCAGTACGTGGTGCTGTCGGCGATCGTGATGGCGCTGGCGGCGTTGCTGCTGGTCATCTGGCCGACGTGGGGCTCGGCGCTGCTGGCCGCGCCGCTGCTGGGGTTCGGCTTCGGCATCTACTGGGCGGTGGCGCTGGCGATCCTCACCGAGGTGCTGCCGTCGGCGGGCGACCGGGCCAAGGACCTGGGCGTCATCAACATCGCGAACTCGCTGCCGCAGGTGGCGGCCCCGGTGCTGGCCGGGCTGGTCCTGAAGGCGTCGGCGGGGTACAGCCTGCTGTTCTTGTTGTCCGCTCTGGTGACCCTCGGCGGCGGCGTCGTGGTCACCCGGATCAAGTCGGTCCGCTAGTCACCGCAGTTCGCTGAGCAGTTCGTCCGCGGCCGCCGCCAGCTGCGCCGTGGTGACCGGCGTGATCGTGACGTGGTCGTCGGTGCGGATCACCCGGTAGCGGCCGCCGTCGTTGTGGAAGAACGCCACCACGCTCGCGGAGCGCCGGGTCACGCCGTGGTGCGTCACCTCGGCGACGATCTGCCCGTGGCCGTCGGCGCCACACATCATGTCGGCGAGCGTGCGCGCGTCGTCGCGGCTCAACCCGCCGCGGCGCAGGACCACCCGGCGCGAAGCCGCGGCTTCCGCCTTGGCCAGCAGGCCCACGTCGACCGTGATCGACCGCCCCGGCCCGGCGGGCAGCTCCGGCAGCAACCCGGCGATGGTCTGCGCCAACCCGGTGTCGGGCACGGTACGCAGCAACAACCGCCCGTCGGCGAACTCGACCAGGACCGCCCGTTGGTTCACCCGCCCGAGCAACGCCCGCAACCGCGCGGTGTGCAGTTCGAACGACGTCACCCGCGAGGCGACCAGCCCGATCGCGGTCCGCAACCGGCTGGTCGCCTGGCCGAACCCGGTGGCCAGCCCGCGTCCGGTGAGCGCCGACCAGACCGCGTGCTCGATCCGCGCCCGCTCGGCGTGACTCCCACCCGGCGACGGCATGTCCAGCACCGCGGGCGGGACCCCGAGCCCGGCCGCCCGCCAGACCACGTCGAACTCCGTCGCGTCGAGCGCGACCCTCACTCCGACCCGCCGATGACGTCCGGCACCACGTAGAACTCGCCATCCCGTAAGTACTCGTCGTCGGTGTCGGTATCGAATGGCTCCCCACTGGGCACGCGATAGCGGTTGTGGTGCTCCTCTTGCTCCTTGCCCGGGGCTCCCGCCGCCCCGCCGACCAGCCCGCCGTTCCCGCTCGTCCGCGGCTGCGTCGTCGGCCGTTGCCCGGCGGGTTGCCGCTCCACCACCCGCTCGACCTGCCGCTCGACGCCGGACTTCGACCCTTCACCAGGCTGCGGCCCACCAGTGCCGAGCACGTCGGGATCACCGCCCGGTGACCCACCTACCACCGGGCCACCGCCGACCGGTACCGCCGCGATCCCTCCGATCACCGCAGTCGGCACCGGGCCGCTGCCTGCCGTGGCCGGATCACCTCTCGCTGCCGACGTACCGGCCGGCGTTTGGCCGCGGCTGACCGACATCCGGCCGGTCGCCCGCTGAGCTGCCGAAACGGGGACCTCTTCCCGGTGGTGACCAGGCGAATCGGGAGCGTGGGCTACCGGTTTGACCGGGGCCTGCGACGGAGCGGTCGTCGGCTTGCCGCTGCTCGCCGGCAGGGGACGCGTCGCCGTCGGACCGGCCTGACCGTGGGTCGTGGTCTGCGTGGATGGGCCATCGGTCGTGGTGTCCAACACGAGCGACGGCACCGGAGCGATCCGCGGCAGCGCGGCCAGGCGCTCTCGCGTGGCTTCCTGGTACTCGGCCATCACCTCGCGGGCCCGGTCCTCGGCGTTGCGACGGGCGTCGATGCGCACCTTCGGGTCGACCGTGGTGCCGAGAATCGAGTGCTGGCCATCCAAGTCGAGGGGAATCGGTGGTACCCGGTGGCGCGTTGCGGCCGATTCGCCGGACTGACCCATTGTCGAATCCCGGTCGTCATTGCCGTGCTGGTGCAACTCGCTGTCGAAATCCCGCAAAGCTGCCATGACCGAGGTCACCGAATCGGCCGTGGAACCCTCCCAACCCCCGGCGTCGATCTTCGCCAACGACCAGCGCACCCCATCCGCGGCCTCGCGCAGGGCGTCGACGATGCGTTTCATGTGGGTATCGATGACGTGGGCCGACGCCCCCGCCTTGCCCTGCGTCACCCAGGCCAGGATCTCCTCGTGGGTGACGCCCGCGAGTCTGACGTCGGGTTCCACCGTCATTTGCTCCCCCTAACGGTTCTCCGCATTCTCTAGCACCATCGCGGCGACCTTCTTCGCCTCCTGGCAGTACGCCGCCGAACCGGTCACTCCGCCACCGGCCAGCCTGGAGCTGAAAACGTTGATGTACTGCCCGTCGTGGACGTCGACGAGGATCGTGCACTTGTCCGGCAGGGGCGCCGAGCGAGGCACTGTGATCTGCAAAGCCGGAAATCCGGATACCGTCGTTTTCGTTGGCGGTAGATCTGTCTTGTACTCCGGGTCTGTCAGCCAAACGTCGACATTCGCATTGGTGACGAAGGAGATCAGCGATCCGAACTCTCGTGGTGCGGAGCCGTAAGCGCAGTTCGGTGCGCCAGTGATCCCGTCGACATCAGCGATGGGTGGGCTCTGCCAGCCGCGGTTGTACTGCAGTTCTTTTTCTTGTTCATCGGTCAACGCTTTGCAGGGATCCAACCCACTCACGTCGACGTCCCGCGGCCGTGGTGGCAGCAGTCGGCTTGTGGTGGTCGTTGCGAGCGTGGTGGTCGTGATGGTGCGCTGCGCCTGAGCCGTTCCCTCCGACTTCGGCGTGCGAACGACCGCTACGACGACCACGACAACGCCCACGACGAGGATCGCGGCGAAGACGCTTGCCACTGCCTTGGCTCTGCCGCTCATGGCAGGCCGTATGCTTCGTTGAGTTGGCGAGCGTTCCATTCATCCGTCTTGCCATAGCTGTCCGCGATCTCTTTCAACGCGTTGTACGTGCGTTTGTGTTCGGCGATCAATCGCGTGACGACATTGGTGAACGAATTCTCCGCATTCACGAGGTACTCGTTGAATTCCTCGACCGCCCACTTGCTGTGGGGGTCGCCCAGGAATGCGTCGCTCGGCAACAGGAGATCAAGGGCCAGGTTCTGCGATGTCGATGCATCGAGTGTTTCGATGATCTGGTGAATGGCTTCGGCCAGGTCCACCACATTCTCTGGGGTCACCTTGAGGTGCTGGATGTTTCCGGAGGAAGGCGGGGGTGCGCTGTTGTGCTGCTGGACATGGCCCTGGTCAGCCGTAACACCCGCCATGGCGCCGCCCCCTGTGCGTAGCCAACGTGCTCGTCTAGTCACAAGTAGTAGCTACCGCGTGCGCTAAGCGCAAGGGTCTCGCCGGCGTTGTACCTAAAGTGCGTACTCTCGCTTGCTGTCGATTAATCGGCGAGCGGCAATTGTCGAAAGGACCGTTCTCGACGATTGCTCCGACGAAACCAAGAGTTGACAAAAATGGGACGGCGTCGGTGCTCGACCGGGGAGTACGAGCACCGACGCCGGGTTGGGGCCGCGGACCGATACCGGTCGGGGGAGGGGAGTGCTACGGCACCGGCCCGCGGAGTCTTTGGCGTTGATTCAGTTGTGGTGGCCGGCGGTCCGGGTCGTCGCGCTCGGGGGTACGGGCGATCCGGACCGTCGGCCCAGACGACTTCTCGATCGCAGGCGTCCGGGGAAACGCGGATCGAGGTCGCCGGTCTGGGTTACCTGGCGCGTGCGGGCACGGCTCGGCGGTCCTGCGCGGGCACGCGGCCGTGCCGTCCCGCGGGCTTTTCCGGGGCCAAGCCCCCGACTACCAGGTGTTCGTGCGCGGCCCGCCAGACGGCGCACGGCGCCTTCTGCTGGCGCCAGCGACCGGAGCAGGTCGGGCAGTTGCCCTTCTCGTCCGGCTCGTGCTCGGCGAGCATCGCCCGCCAACCTTCGGTCAACCGCGGCAGCTCGGAGCGAGCCACCGACAGCAAGGACGGTGCATCAGCGCGGTTCGCGAGCTCGGAGAGCATGTCGAGGCGCTCCCAGACCGCATCGCGAAGGACCTGGCCGAGTATCTCGTCCACCGGAACGTCACCGTCACCTTTCCGCCTGTTCGGCGGCTTCTCGTAGTGCGACGCGCAGCTGGCTCAACTGGCCCGCCGTCAACACCGCTGTCTCTCCGGGGGGCCCGACGAGCACCACCCGGTCACGTTCGGCGAGCACGGTGAGGCATCTGTCGCGGTTGATGACGTCACCACAGTTGATGCGCCACACCCTGCGACCCTCAGCGGACCCGGGCAAACCTTGGCCATCGGCGTCGCGCACAACAGGCTCAAGTGGAGCCACTGCCGTTCCGGCCATGTTCACTCTCGGTTTCCCTCCGTACTCGCACGCTTACAGCATCTAAGATTGCGGTGCGGGAGTTGCGTTTGGCGAGGAGCAGCGCCGATCGGCCGGAGTTTCACGGTGAACGGTCACCGGACTTCGGCAGGACCGATCAGGCTCGCCGATCAGCACTTCTCCGGGCTCGCGGAGTGCCCTTACTCTGCGGTTGACGCCCAGCGGACTGTGAGGGGGCGGGATGAACTCCATCGGATCTCAGAGCAGCCCAGTACCGCCGGAGGTCTGGGAAGCACCGAAGATGCGAGAAGCGCTCGCAGCGCGGGAGATCAGTTCCGTCTACCGGTTGCTCAGGCAACACGGTGTCTCACAGCGTCAGATCGCCGCCGCGACCGGTCAATCGCAGTCCGAGGTGTCGGAGATCCTCAAGGGCAGGCAGGTCATGGCATATGACGTGCTCGCACGGATCGCCGACGGGCTGGGTGTCCCAAGGGGATACATGGGCCTCGCGTACGACGACCTCACGGCAGTGCGGGTCGCCGGTGCGCACGAGGCCTCCCAGACCAAGGAGTCCGAAGAAGTGAAGCGGCGCAAGTTCCTGGCGCGCGCGGCGGCCGTGACGGTCGGCGCGTCCGTGCTGGGAGCCGATGACGGGGACTGGGTGTCCAACCCGGTCCGGACGCCCGCGCCCGGCCGGATCGGCATGACCGACGTCCGCCAGGTGGAAGCGGCGACCAGGGCCCTGCGCTCCCTGGACTACCAGTACGGCGGCGGTGCGTGTCGTGACGCCGTGGTCGCCCAGCTGACCTGGGGTCAGCAGATGCTCGCCGCGTCCAGTTCGGACGCCGTACGCACCCGTCTGCACGTCGCGCTCGCCGACCTGCACAACCTGGCCGGCTGGACCTCGTTCGACATCGGACTCAACGACCCCGCACGCAACCACTTCGGCCGCGCCCTGGAGCTGGCCAAGGCCGGCGGCAACGAGCCGCTCGTCGCCAACATCCTCTACCGCATGGGCCGCGTCTACCTGCACCAGAAGGAGCCGGACGACGCGCTGAAGATCTTCCAGCTCGGCCAGATCGCCGCCCAGAACTGCGGCTCCGAGCTCGCCGTCTCGGTCATCTGCGCGAACCAGGCCTGGGCCTACGCGATGATGGGCCACAAGGAACAGACGATGAAGCAGCTCGGCCGGGCCCGCTCGGAGTTCGAGCGCGCGAACCTCGCCGAGGCGCAGGACTGGGTCAAGTTCTTCAACGAGACCGACCTGACCGCGATGATCGGCACCGTCCACACCGTCCTCGCGGTGACCGCCGACCCCAAGCACACCCGGTTCGCCATCCCGGCGCTGCAGAAGGCCATCGACAGCTTCGGCGACAACATGGCCCGCAGCAAGATGTTCAACATGAGCGCGCTGGCCACGAACCACCTGATCGAAGGCGACGTCGACCACGGCACCAAGGTCGGTCGCCAGGCGGTCAACATGGCCGAGGGCCTGCGCTCGAAGCGGGCGATCGACCGCCTCGAACCGCTGGGCAAGGAAGCCGCCAAGCGGCGCAACAACTCCGACGCGGCGGATCTGGCGGACATCATCTCCCGCATGTTCGCGGCCTGATCGGCACCTGCGGCCGCCGACTTGAACGAACCCGGTGCCGGACACTTCAGCAGGTCGAAGCTGGATGTCGCGCTGCGTGAAGTGTGCGCCGTGATCGGTGCGGACCACCGCGGTGCGCAGCTGCTCCGGCTGACCAACAACGCCGTCTACCGCTTGGCGCACGAGCCGGTCGTGGTGCGGATCGTGGCGTCGCGCGCGCTGGACCACCGCGTACACACGGTCGTCCGGATCGCGCGGTGGCTGCAGGAGCACGACGTCCCGGCCGTACGCCTGCTGGCCGGCCACGAGCAGCCCATACAGGTGGACGGGTACCTGGCCACGGCGTGGGACTTCGTGCCGTCCGGCGAGTACCGCCCGACCGGCCGCCACCTGGCGGAACTGCTGGTCAAGATGCACTCCCTCGACATCCCGAAGGAGCTCGACCTGCCCTCGTGGGCGCCGCTGGACGCCGTGCGCAACCGCGTCGGTGAGGCCGAGGCCCTCGACCCCGACGACCGCGAGTACCTGCTCAACCGCTGCGACCAGGTCGAACGCGCGCTCGCGGAGCTGGAGTTCCTGCGACCGTGGCGGGTGGTGCACGGCGACGCGCACCTGGGCAACGTCATCCCGTCACCGAACGGCCCGGTGCTCTGCGACTTCGACTCCTCGGGGATCGGGCCGCCGGAGTGGGACATGGTCCCGGTCGCGGTGGGTGTCCTGCGCTTCGGTGAGCCGGTCGACACCTACCGGCAGATGGTCGACACCTACGGCCTCGACGTGACGACGTGGTCGGGTTTCGAGGTACTGCGCGAGGTGCGCGAACTCAAGCTCACCACCAGCGTGCTGCCCATCATGACCAGCCACCCCGAGGTCCGCCCGGAGCTCATGCGCAGGTTGCAGGACTTCCGGGACGGGAACACCGAGGCGACGTGGGAGCGGTACCGGTAACGCAGCGCCCGCCCTCAGCGAATCCATTCTCGACAGGGGACCGGTTGGTCCTCCTTCCGTGTCGGCCGCTACGCTGAGTGCGGACCTCACGATCTCGGTGCCGCACGATGAGGTGATTCAGTCCGGTGTTCGGTTTGCAGCGCCCCGCTACGCGGGACAGTAGGCGGGTGACCCGCGCGCTGCACTCCGCGAACGTGCTGGACCAGGTGGTCGAGGCCCAGCTGCCGCTGATCGCCCAGCTGCCCGAAGACAGTCGCAGACGTGCCGCCGACTACCTCGCCGAGCTGGTCATGCTGGCGCAGGCCTACCGCCACCACGCGAGCGGCTGGATCACCCGCCGCGAGCTCGAGCGCCGGGGTCTTGCCGCGGCGGACAAGCTGGCGGAGCTCCGCAAGCACCGGCCGCGTCCGGCGCAGTTCACCGAGCAGGACTGACCGCTCGACGTTTGCGCCATCTGGCGGTATCCGTTCGTAGGGCGTCTGGCGATTCGGACGTACCCTGCGCGACGAGCGGTCGACCACCGGCTATCCGACGGGTGCCCGGGTGAGCACGACCGCGAACCCGAAGGCGATTCCCATCACGGACAGTTCCATCGCGACCCACGTGGCGATCGCTCCGGGCTGGTGGCGGGCGACCTTCGGCAGCAGGCGCAGCCGGATGGTGCCGCCGAGCGCGGCGAGGGCGATCACGCACGTGATCTTGAGCAGCACCAGCACGCCGTAGCTCGTGCCGAACAACGCGCCGAGGAGTGGGTGGTCCGGCGTGATGGTCAGCTCCTCGACCGCGTTCACCACGCCGGTCACCGCGACCGCGGCGACGCAGGCGGTCGCGAGCTTCGAGAACCGCGGCAGCGCGATGGCCAGCAGCGTCCGGTGGGCGACCAAGGTCATCACCACCGCGCAGAGCCCGCCGGTCCACGCGACGGCGGCGAGCACGTGCAACTCCATCGAGATCATCGAGAGGTCGTGCAGGTTCCAACTTCCGGCGTGACCCGTGACCGGCAACGGCAGCAACGTGAACAACGCGACCGCGGCCCGCAGTTCGGCGGGCACCGCCTCGCCGAACCGGACCGCGAGCCCGGCGAGCAACGCGCACACCAATGCGAAGATCGCGACGACGACCAACGCCTTGCCCGCGGCCACCTTGCCGACGTAGTCGCTGATCGCGGCGAACGACACGTCCGCGCCCGGCTGCAGCTCCGCGGTCTGCAGCACCAACGTGATCAGCGCGAACACCACCCACGCCAGCGCCGCCGCGAGCGCGAGCCGGCGGGTCCCGGCGAGCGCGGTCTCGGCCTGCGCCGGGCGGTCGAACCCGATCAGGACCGGCAGCACGGCGAGCCCGACGGTCAGCACGGCCGACATGTCGAGCAGCGCCCGCACCACCGGGATGCCGACCCGGACCACCACGCCGCTGTCCGCGAGCCCGGGCACCGAGGCGAACCCGACGACGGCGATGCCGATCAGCACGCCGAGCACCGAGGCCGCCACCAGCAGGCCGAGCAGCCGGTAACGCGGGGACGCGGTGGTCCGGGTCGCCGTCACTCGACCGGCTTCTTCGGGCTACCCGACCGCAACGCGAGCGTGACGCCCACGCCGAGGAGCACGACGGCACCGGCGATCCACACCCAGACCGGCAGCCCACCGCCGCTGTCCTGCGACACCGTGTTCGTGCCCGGTGTCGGCGTCCCGCCGCCCGCCTTGGTCAGCGTGAACGGCACCTGCGCGCGCACGGGGTGCCCGTCGTCGGACAGGACCTGGTAGCTGATCTCGTACTTGCCCGCCGGCCCGAGCGTGCGCAGCGGCACGCTCACCGTCCGACCGTCCACAGTGGTCTCGCCGCCCTCCCAGTGGTCGCCGTTCGGGCCGATGACCACGATGGAGTTGAACTGCTCGCCCTCCTGCACCGGCTGGTCGAAGGTGAGCGTCACGACCGGCGGTCCGGCGTCCACACTGGACCCCGCCTTGGGACTGCTGTCCACCAACACGTTGTGCGCCAACGCCGTTCCGGTCAACCCGACCATCGCGAGCAGCGCGGTGGCGGTGAGGACCACGAGCCGCCTCATGCCTGCGCGACCTTCCGCGCCCGCACCGTGGCCCCGATGCCGACGCCGAGCCCGAGCGCGCCGACGACCAGCCCGGCACCGCCGAGCCAGCGCGCCGTGTCGTCGGAGCTCGACGGCGTCGCCGCGGCGGGGGCCGCCTGCTGCGTGGCCGCCGGGTCGGCGTGCTCGCCGCCGGATGCCGCGGTCAGGGTCACCACCGGCGCCGGGTGGTCCGGCTCCTCGGCGCCATCGGCCACCGGCGGCGCGTTCCAGTCGACGACGTCGCCGTTGTCGTAGGTCTGCTTGGCGGGCAACACCAGTTGGTCGGTGTTGGCCGGCAGGCGGCCGGCGGAGATCTCGAACTCGTCGAACTGGCCGGGCGCGATCTTGGTGCCCTTGGCCGCGGTCCACGTGACCCCGGTGACCGCCTCGTCCACCTTGGTGTTGCCGGACTGCACCGGCGGGTTCAGCTTGGTCTTGGTGACCGAGGCCGTCCAGCCGGGCATCGGCTTGGTGCTCACCGACGACAGCGCGTACTTCGGGTCGATGGTGACCTGCAGCTTGATGGTGCCCGCGGTCTCCTGCTCGTTCGGTACCCGGAAGGTGATCTTGGTGTAGCCGCCTTGGGTCGCGGGCTCGCCGAGCACCTTGGCTGTGACGTGTGCGCTGGCGATGCCGCTGCCGAGAACGGCGAGTGCGCCGGCGGTCAGCCCGATGGCCCCGGCACGCAGCAGGAATCGATTTGTCGACATGAAGATAAAGCTCCTGAATGCAGGTGTGGGTGACCACGCGTTCGACGTGGTCGATGACATGCGGAAATCAGGAGCCGACAGGTGGACCGCGGCGGCCGTGCGTTCGCCGCAGGTCGACGGCCAGCTGCACCGGGGCGTGGTCGACGGAGGCCGGCCGCGCGAGTACTGGGCCGGGCACGCCCGCGAGGTGGGCGACCCGCAACAGTCCACGCAGGTAGGCGACCGCCGTTTCCAGCACCTGCAGGGTCGCGTCCGCGCGCAGCAGCAGGATAGCCGTGGCCAGCGTCGCGACCGCGTGGGTGAAGATCATGAGCAGGGGATCGCCGGTGGTCAGCGGCTCGTGCGCCATCGCCGCCATCAAGCCGTGCATGCCCAACTGGGACGCGCCGAGCACGCCGAGCAGGGCCGGCATGCCGTAGCGGGTCCACGCGATCGAACTGCCGGCCCACGCGACGAGCACGGTGAGCACCACCGCGATCGACGTGTCGGGCACGGTCCCACCGGCGCCGCCGTGCGCGACCATCGCGAGCGCGGCCGAACCGCACGTGAGCATGGCGGCGCGCCACCCGCGCCGTGTGCTCCCGTGACCGCGTCCCACAACCGCTCAGGGTACGGCGCCACCGGATCGGATCGGCTGGCCAGCCGGGAGAATGCCCGCTCTCACACCCCGAGCCGGTGCAACACCCGCTCTTCGAGTCCGTCCAGCTCCGACGCGATGGCCCGGTGCGCGGCCTTGCGCCGTACGGTCGGCATCCGTTCCGCGGCCCGGACCGCCGCGGTGAGCTGGCGCAACGTCGTCTCGGCGTTGGCGACGAACTCCTTGTCCTCGGCCTTGGCGTTCGGCCGCTCCCGCATCTCGGCGATCGCGTCGGCCGCCCCGGCGATCCGGGCGTGCAGCGCGCCGCCCCGGCCGGTGTACTTGCCCAGGTCGTCGACCGGAACGCCGAGCTTGCGGGCCCGACGCCGGTCGAGCTGGTCGCGCACCGCGCCCGCGGCCTGCACCACGAACGGCGTGACCACCGGGATGACCGCGGGGCCGATCACCTTCGCCACCGCCACGGCGTTCTTCGCCTTCGCGGGCGTCATCCGCGGCGACCCGTCCTTGGCCGCCTTGCGCTTGCCCAATGCCATGGCCCCGCCCTTCCTCGATGAGGAGAAATTTACTGATCCACCGGCTTGTCCGCAGCGTGCGGGAGATCGTGTCGGTGGGGCGAACTAGGCTGCGGTGTGTGACGGAAGTGGTGCTACTCGACGCAGGCGTGGTCAGCCGCTGCCGTCGTCGGGTGCACCTCGAGCACGATCCGGACATGCAGGACGCCCCACGCGCCGCGCCGGACCCTACCGGCCAGCAGCGCAGGGCGGATGCCGCGCGGCACCGGCGCGCCGTCGCGGACGCGCTGGCCGCGCTGGCCGGCGACGGCTGGCGGGAGATCGAGCCGGACGCGCGCACGGGCGAGCGTGAACGTGCGACCCTCGCCGCCATGGCCGACGGTGTGGCCTTGATCTGGGCCGCCCAGCTGCCCCGCGACCTCGAAGGCGGCCGTCGCGGCACGGTCGACCTGCTGGTCCGCTCCGCCGACGGCTACGTGCCGGTGCTGGTGGTCCGGCACAAGGTCAGCGACCCCGGCGCGGGGGCCCGCACGTCCACACTGGACGCCCCGGTCCCGTCCGCGAGCTCGGTCGACGCGATCCGGAAGATGCGCCCGCAGCCGCGCGATCAGCTGCGGCTCGCGCACGTGCACCGGATGCTGCAGGCCTGCGGGTACGGCGCCACCGGCCGGGCGACCGGCGGCGTCATCGGCATGGACGGCGACGTGGTGGTCTGGCACGACCTCGAAGCGCCGACGTGGCCGGGCGGGCGCACCGCGCTCGACGAGTACGACGTTCGGTTCGCCGACCGGCTGGCGGTCGCGACGGCCGCTCACACCCATGCCCCGGCGCTCGCGCGGCCGTCGCGGATCGTGGAGTGCCGCGGCTGCCCGTGGTGGCCGGTGTGCGGCGCCGAGCTGACCGCGAGCCGCGACGTGAGCCTGGTCGTGCGCGGCGAGGACGCCTTGGGGCTGCGCGGCTCGGGCGTGCGCACGGTCGACGACCTGGCCCGCCTCGAGCCCGACGCCGACCTCGGCTTCCCCATGGTGGGCATGCCGATGGCCGACGCGGTCGGCCTCGCGCGAGCGTGGCTGGCCGACCTCGCCGTGGTGCGCAAGGTCGTCGACGTCAAGGTCCCGCGCGCCGACGTCGAGGTCGACGTCGACATGGAGAGCTTCGGCGACGCGGGGGCCTACCTCTGGGGAGCGCTGCTGTCCGGTGTGGACATCGGCGTGCCGCAGGGTTATCGCGCCTTCGCCACCTGGCGCCCGTTGCCCGACCCCGACGAGGGGCGCTCGTTCGGCGAGTTCTGGCAATGGCTCACCGAAGTGCGCGACCGGGCCGCCGACCGCGGGCTGAGCTTCCGCGCCTACTGCTACAACGAGCTCGCCGAGAACCGCTGGCTGCTCGCGTCCACCCGCCGGTTCGCCGGCACGCCGGGTGTGCCCCCGCGACGGCAGGTGCAGGCGTTCATCGAGTCCGACTCGTGGGTGGACCTGTTCGGCAGCGTCCGCGACCACTTCCTGTGCGCGCACGGCAAGGGCCTGAAGACGATCGCGCCGGTCGCCGGTTTCCACTGGCGCGACCCGGAGGCCAGCGGCGAGAACTCGATGCGCTGGTACCGCGACGCCGTCGGCATGGAAACCGGCGAGCCGAACGAGGACCAGCGCCGCCGCCTGCTGCAGTACAACGAGGACGACGTGCGGGCCACGTACGCCCTGCGCAACTGGATGTCCTCGGACGAAGTAGCCGAGATCCCCTACGTCGGCGACCTCTGAACGACCTCGCGCGAGGGATCAGCGGGGCGCCATCCGCAGGGCACCGTCCATCCGGATGACCTCGCCGTTCAGGTAGTCGTGCTCGATGATCATCGTGGCGAGCCGCGCGTACTCGGCGGGCTCGGCCAGGCGCTTCGGGAACGGCACACCTTCGGAGAGCTTCGCCCGGAACTCCTCGGTGACCCCGGCGAGCATCGGGGTGTCCACGATGCCGGGCGCGATCGTCACCACCCGGATGCCGAACTGCGAGAGGTCGCGTGCGGCCGGCAAGGTCAGCCCGACGATGCCGCCCTTGGACGCGGCGTAGGCCGCCTGCCCGACCTGTCCGTCGAAGGCGGCGATCGAAGCGGTGTTGATGATGACGCCGCGCTGGTCGTCGTCCAGCGGGTCGGTCTTGGTGATGGCGTCGGCGGCCAGGCGCATCACGTTGAACGAGCCGATCAGGTTGATCTCCACGACCCGGCGGAACACGTCGAGGTCGTGCGGCCCCTTCTTCGACAGGATCCGGCCGGCGGTGCCGACGCCCGCGCAGTTGACGACAACGCGCAGCGGGCCGGCTTCGGCGGCGGTCTCGACGGCGGCCTGCACCTGCTCGGGGTTGGTGACGTCGGCAGGAACGTAGGTGATGCCGTCGACGGCCTCGGCCTTCTCGATCCCGCCCGGCAGGTCGAGGGCGAACACCCGGGCGCCACCCGCGGCGAGCGCCTTGGCCGTCGCTCCGCCGAGCCCGGAAGCGCCGCCGGTGACGATGGCGGCGGTGTCCTTGATCTCCATCTGGTCCCCTTCACCCACAGGTAGTACGTGCCGGTGCAGAGGTTAACGCTCGCTAGCCCACCGGTCGCCTGTGACGTGCGCCGCCCGCGCCGAGCATGAGCCGCAACGGAAGCGCGGCAAGCAAGGCGAGCGCCACGAACAGCAGGACGATCCCGACCAACTCCAACGACTTGGGCAGGAGAGCCAGCACGAGGATCGTCACGGCGAAGACGTACTTGAGGTTCCGCATGCCCATGAATGTCGCGTGCGCGGACCTTTTACACATCCGGCGACAACCCGGAACGTGCCCTCGGGGTCACCCCGAGGGGAACAGCCCGCTGAACTCAGCTGGACGGCCGTTTGCCGCGGCCCGGGCCGGCGTTGAGCAAGATCAGGAGGGGCACCGCGGCGAGCACCGCGAGCACCACGAAGAGGGCGGCGATCCCGACGAGTTCCATGCGTTCCACGGTCCCTCGCGGACCGCCGAACGCGCGTCGGCCACGAGGGGCGTTCCGGCATCCGACTGGGGGATGACCCGCGAGCACGCTCAGCGACGGCCGGGCGGGCAGATGTCGTCGAGTTGGCGCAGGTCCTCGGTGGTGGGCTGCCACCGCGCCGCCGCCGCGTTCGCCTTCACTTGCTCCGGGGTGGTCGCGCCCGCGATCACCGACGTCACCGACGGGCGGTGCGCGAGCCACCCGATCGCCACCGACAGCATCTCGATGCCGCGCTCCTCGGCGAACGAGCGCAGCTTCTCGATCCGGTCCCACGGCGCGTCCGCGAGCAGCCGGGTCCGCCCGGCGAGCCTGCTGCCTGCCGGCGGCTCGACGTCACGGCGGTACTTGCCGGTGAGCAACCCGTTGGCCAGCGGGTAGTACGGCAGCATGCCGAGCCCGAACCGTTGGCACGCGGGCACGATCTCCCGCTCGGCGTCGCGTTCGAGCAGCGAGTAGTGGTGCTGCGTGGTCACCGGCGGGCGGTGCCGGTAGTGCCGGGCGGTCCACATCGTGTCGGCCATCTGCCAGCCCGCCTGGTTGCACAGCCCGGCGTAGCGGATGTGCCCGGCGGTGACCAGGTCGTCGAGCGCGGACAGGGTCTCGTCGATCGGCGTGTTCGGGTCGACGCGGTGCAGTTGGTAGAGGTCGATCCAGTCGGTGCCGAGCCGACGCAGCGACGCCTCGACCGCGCGCCGGATGTAGCGCCGCGACCCGCGCGCGCCGAAGTCCGGGCCGTTCGTGCCCTGCATGTCCACGCCGAACTTCGTGGCGATCACCGCCTGCTCGCGCCGCCCGTGCAGAGCCTGGCCGAGCAGTTCCTCGCTGCGTCCGCGTGGCGCGCCGTAGACGTCGGCGACGTCGAACAGCGTGACGCCCGCGTCCAGCGCCGCTCCCACCAGCGCACGCGTACCGGCCAACGACTCGGCCGCGGTGCCGGGCCGGCCCAGGTTGTTGCACCCGAGGCCGACCGCGCTGACCACGAGCCCCGACGCGCCAGCGTGACGGTGTTCCACAACCGATCACCTTATGGCGCCACGGTCGAGTGAAGCCAGCAATCGGGCGGATACTCCAGGTGATCGTTAGCAGGGTTAACAATCTCGGCCGCGGCGGCTAACGTGCCAACTGTGTTCACCACGAGGCCCGAACTGATCGGCACCCACGGCATGGTCGCGTCCACCCACTGGCTCGCCTCGGCCGCCGGCATGGCGGTCCTGGAAGACGGCGGCAACGCCTTCGACGCCGCCGTCGCCGCCGGATTCGTGCTGCAGGTGGTCGAGCCGCACCTCAACGGCCCCGGCGGCGAGGTCCCCGCGATCTTCGCCACCGCCCAAGACCCGACGCCGCGCGTGCTGTGCGGCCAGGGCGTCGCCCCGGCCGGCGCGACGATCGAGCACTACCGCGACCTCGGCCTGGACCTCGTCCCCGGCGCGGGGCTGCTGGCCGCCACCGTGCCCGGCGCATGGGACGGCTGGCTCACGATGCTGCGCGACCACGGCACCAAGCGCCTCGAAGACGTCCTCAAGTACGCGATCGGCTACGCCCGCGACGGCTACCCGGCCATCCCACGCATCCCCGACACGATCCGCGCGGTCGCCGGGATGTTCGCCGACCACTGGCCGACCTCGGCGGCGTTGTGGCTGGTCGACGGCGACGCACCCGCCACCGGCAGCCGCCTTCGCAACCCGGAGTTGGCCGACACCTGGACCCGGCTGCTCGCCGAAGCCCGCGGCGCGACCCGCGAAGCCGAGATCGACGCGGCCCGGCGCGCCTGGTCGCAGGGCTTCGTCGCCGAGGCGGTCGACAAGTTCTGCCGCACGCCGTTGCACGACTCGTCCGGGCACGCGCACGCCGGCGTGCTGACGGGTGAGGACATGGCGCGTTGGCAGGCGAGCTACACCGAACCGGCCACTGTGACGACGGGCGACTGGACGCTGGCCAAGCTGCCCGCGTGGTCGCAGGGGCCAGCGTTGCTGCAACAGGTGCTGCTGCTGGAGAACTTCGCCGACGAGCTGTCCTATGTGGATGGTGTGGCGACCGCGCGCACCGTACACCTGGCGATCGAGTGCGCCAAGCTCGCGTTCGCCGACCGGGAGGCCTGGTACGGCGACGTGCCGGACGTGCCGCTCGCCGGGTTGCTGTCGCGCGAGTACGCCCGTTCGCGTGCGGGGCTGGTCGCCGACTCCGCGTCGCTGGAGCTTCGACCTGGTGCGCCACAAGGCAAAGAGCCGCGCCTGCCTGGCTTCATCACCCAGCACCGGCCCACGGTGGCCGACCCGTCCGGCACCACGGGTGAGCCGACGGTGGCCCGCGACGGTGGCACCCGCGGCGACACGGTGCACATCGACGTGGTCGACCGGCACGGCAACATCGTCTCGGTGACCCCGTCCGGTGGCTGGTTGCAGTCCTCGCCCGCCATCCCCGGCCTCGGCTTCTGCCTCGGCACCCGTGGCCAGATGTTCTGGCTGGAGGAGGGGCTGCCGAACTCGCTCGCACCCGGCAAGCGGCCACGGATCACGCTGTCGCCGTCGCTCGCGCTGCGCGATGGCAGGCCGGTGCTCGGCTTCGGCACCCCCGGCGGTGACCAGCAGGACCAGTGGCAGCTGTGCTTCTGGCTGGCCCACACGGTCGGCGGCCTCGACCTGCAGGCCTCGATCGATTCGCCGGCCTGGCACTCGGGTGCGTTCCCGAGCTCGTTCTACCCGCGCGACCACTACCCGGGCCAACTGGTCGCCGAGTCCCGGTTGGGCGCGCAAACCCTTGCCACGCTTAGGGAATGGGGCCACGACGTGGTCGACTCGGGTCCGTGGGCGCTCGGCCGCATGTCCGCGGTGAGCCAGGGTGACGGCTGGCTGCGCGCCGCCGCCAACCCCCGCGGGATGCAGGGTTACGCCGTCGGCCGCTGATCGCCAACGGGCAGCAGACCACGCGCGGCGAACACCTCCCGCACGGCGCCAACGGCGTTCACCGTGCGGGGGAAGCCGACGTAGGCAAGGCAGTGCAGCAGCGTCTCCACGATCGTCGCCGGCTCGACCCCCAGGTTCAGCGCGCCGGCGACGTGGAACTTCAGCTGCGGCCGGACGTCGCCGAGGGCCGCCAGCGCGGCGATCGTCAGCAGTTGGCGGTGCGGCGGTTCGAGCCCCGGTCGCGTGTACAGGTCGCCGAACGCGAACTCGGCCACGTACCGGCTCAGGTCGGGCGCGATGTCCGCCACCGGGTCGAAGATCGCGGCGTGGTCGGCGGCCAGCCGGTCAATGGCCGCGAGACCGCGTTCGAAGCGGTCGCTCATGACCGGCCGTGGCGCGCGGTGAACGCCAGGATCCGCTGCCACGCGTCGTCGCACGCCGCTTGCCACTCGCCGAAGGCGCGGTCGAAGAACGAGTGCGGCGCACCCTCGTAGACGTACTTCTCGTGCGTCTTGCCCGCCGCCGTCAACGCGTCGGTGAACTCGATGAACTCCTCCTGCGGCGTGGCGACGTCCGCGCCCGCGATCAGCAACAACGCCGGCTTGTCGAACTTCGGCAGCACTTCGCGCACCAGCTTCGGTTGACCGTAGAAGCCGATCACGCCGGCCAGGTCGAGGTCAGCGGCCGCGAGCCGCCACGACTGGCTGCCGCCGAAGCAGAAGCCGACGGTGAACACCGGTCCGGCGTTGGTCTCGCGCAGGTGGTCGGCCGCGGTGGCCACGTCGAGTTCGACCTGTTCGGGCCGCACGTGCGGCAGGCGGGACGACCAGTCGAAGTCCTCGCCGCGATCGCCCGGCCCGGCCGTGCGGCCGTAGTAGTCGATCGCGATCGTGTGGAACCCGGCTTCGGCGAAGCGCCTGGTCAGCTCCTGGTAGTACGGGTGCACGCCCCGCACGTCGGGCAGGATCACCACGTTCATGCCGTTGGCCTGCTCGGGCACCGCGCGGAACGCCGAGAACTTGGCGCCGTCGGCGGATTCGAGGTCGAGGCCGCCGGCGTCCGCGACGGCACCGGCGATGGGTGGCGCGGGTGGCCTGCTGTCCGTGCTGTGGCACATCGGATTCCCTTTCGGTGGCTGGGTTTCAGCCGAACCGTAGGGAGGAAACGGGTGCTGCCAACAGGTCGAGCTGTTCCTGGGACCGCCAGTACCAGGCTCAGACCTTGGCCGGCTCCAGCGCCCGCAACGCGATCTCGGAAGCCGAGCCGGGCTTGGCCGTGAACACCACCAGCACGTGCCCGGTGGCGTCGCGCAGCGTCTCGAAGTCGAGCGTGAGCGTGCCGGCCGCCGGGTGCCGCAGCTCCTTCACGCCGTGCCCCCGGTCGGCGACCAACTGCTCCGACCACAGGCGTCGGAAGTCTTCACTGCCGTCGGCCAACTCGCCGACCAGCGACGCGAGCCGGGCGTCGTCCGGGTGCTGACCGCCACCCAGCCGTAGGAACGCCGTCGTGGACCGCGCGACCATCGGCCAGTCCACGAACACCGACTTCGACGCCTGATCCAGGAACACGAACCGGGCAACGTTGCGCCGCCCCAACGGTTGCGCCACGACCGGCTCGAACAGCACGCCCGCGAGCCGGTTCCACGCCAGCACTTCCATCGTGCGGTCGATCAGGTACGCCGGACGGCCCTCGATGGCCGACACCGTCTGGCCCAACGACGACCGCAGCACACCGGCCGGGGACTTGCGGCGCTTGGGGACGAGCAGGTTGCGCAGGTGCGTGCGTTCGTCGACGGTGAGCCGCAACGCGGTGCAGACGGCGTCGAACACGCTGTCGGAGAGCTGCGTCGCGCGGCCCTGCTCGATGCGGATGTAGTAGTCGGCGCTGATCCCGGCCAGCTGCGCGAGCTCTTCGCGGCGCAAGCCGGCGACCCTGCGCCGGGTCCCCACCGGCAGGCCGAAGTCCTCGGGCCGCAGGCGGGTGCGCCGCGAGCGGAGGAATTCGCCGAGTTCGGTGCGCCGGTCCACACCTCACGCTACCGGCCGGCGGCCGTCCGCGACTTCCTTCGGGTAGTCCGGGTAGCTCTCGACGTAGCCGTCCGCGCGCCCGGCGAGCACGTACAGCGGGTCGGTCACCTCGTCGCCGTAGCCCTGGTTGCGCAGCTCGACCTTGCGGCTCTTGAACGTCGAGGTCTGCTCCAGCGAGTCGACGACCCGCACGAACAGCGGGACGGCGTAGGCGGGCAGCTTGGCGTAGAGGTGCTCGGCCAGCGCCTTGCCGTCGAAGTCGCCGTCGAGCACCACCGCGGCCATCCCGGCGCGGCCGCCGGTGCCGGGGACCTCGACGCCGAACACGCTGGCCTGGTCGATGCTCGAATGGGCGGTCAACGCGCCCTCGACCTCGGTGGTCGCGACGTTCTCGCCCTTCCAGCGGAACGTGTCGCCGAGCCGGTCGACGAACGCCACGTGCCGGAAACCCTGGCGGCGCACCAGGTCCCCGGTGTCGAACCAGCAGTCGCCGCGCTTGAAGGCGTCGCGGACGAGCTTGTCGTCGCCGGCCTTCTTGTCGGTGTAGCCGTCGAACGGGGCGCTGGTGGTGACCTCGGAGAGCAGCAGCCCGACGTCGCCGCGGGCCACCTTGCGCAGCTTGCCGTCCGGGCCGCGCGTGGGTTTGCCGGTGTCCGGGTCGTACTCGACGACCTCGAACGAGAGCGGGCAGGCGCCGGCCGTTTGCTCGAGGTTGAAGGCGTTGATGAACGCGACGTTGCACTCGCTCGCGCCGTAGAACTCGGCGACCCGCGCGATGCCGAAGCGTTCGGTGAACTCGTGCCAGATCTGCGGGCGCATGCCGTTGCCGACGATGACGCGGACCCGGTGTTCGCGGTCGGTCGGCTTGGCCGGTTGGCTGAGCAGGTAGCCGCAGATCTCCCCGATGTAGACGAACGCGGTCGCCTTGTTGCGGATCACGTCGTCCCAGAAGCGGGACGCGGAGAAGGACCGGCCGATCGCGATGGTGGCGCCCGCGCCGAGCACCGCGGAGAGCGCGACGGTGAGCGCATTGTTGTGGTAGAGCGGAAGGCAGCAGTACATCGTGTCCGAAGAGGACAGACGGACGCCGACGCCGCCCAGCCCGGACATCGCGGCGAGCCAGCGGTGGTGGCTCATCACGCTCGCCTTGGGCAGTCCGGTGGTGCCGGAGGTGAAGATGTAGAAGGCCTTCGCGTTGGCCTTGATCCGCGCGCACTCCGGCGGGTTGGTGTCGGGCTGGTCCTTAGTGAGCTCGTCGAGTTCGTCGACGTCGAGCGTCGGGACGTCGGTGTCGATGGAGTCGAGCGCTTCCCGGCACTCGTGGCCGGCGACGAGGACGGCCGCGTCGAGCAGGCCGACGCTGTGCGCCAGGACGTCGCCGCGCTGGTGGTGGTTGAGCATGCCCGCGGCGGCGCCGAGCTTGACCGCCGCGAGCGCGACGAGCAGGGCTTCGGGCCGGTTCTTGAGCAGGATGCCGACCACGCCGCCGGGCTTCACGCCACGCCCGGCGAGCACGGCGGCGTACTGGTTGACCTTGGCATTCGCGTCGCCGTAGGTCATGGCGTCGCCCTCGAAGCGGACGAAGTCCCGCTCGGGGTGGCGAGCCGCGGCGCGCTGGAAGACCAGCCCGATCGACATGGTGGTGCCGGGCCGGTAGCGGAGGAGGCCGAAGAGCCCCTTGCCGATCTTGGGCACGTCGAGCGCGAGCGCAGGCAGCTTCATGGTGAGCTCGGCCAGTCCGATCGTCCCGTCGCCCATCCCGCTCCCTTACCTACTCGGCAGTAATAAGGTGAAGACTAGCTGCTGGGAGGTGCTTCGCGCGATCGCGACTTCCCGCAACGGGTCTTTCCCGCCGAGCTCGACCACACGGAGCTGGTCGCAGGACCAGACTTCCTTGCGACATAACGAATTTCGCTTCGCGCGCGCGTAACAAGCCCCGCCCTGCCCTTGGGGGCTCCCCGAGGTCCAGTTTATCGGTTTGTGGGAGCGAAAACGGGCGAGTGCGGGATCTGTGGATAACCCGGTGCCTGTGGAAAACCCAGGTGCCAGGCGGATATCCCTCCTGGGAGGGAGGCGAATCCGTCGCCGGCGGGAGGTGCGCGGACCCCCAACCCGGCCAAGCTGAACTCATGGTCGTCAACGTCCGCAAGCTCGCCGGTGCCGCCGTCATCCTCGGCGCCCTGCCCTACCTCGCGCTCAAAACCCTCTGGCTCACCGGCAACCCCGTCGGACTCACCGATCCGGGCTTCGCGAACGACTCTTCCTTACGAGCGCTCAACCTCGCCACCGGGGGCATGGATGCCGTGGCGATCCTCGTCGCTCTCGCGCTCACCCAGAACTGGGGACAACGACTGCCCGCCTGGGTGGTCCTCGTCCCGATCTGGATCGGCACCGGGTTCCTCACGCCGATCCTGCTGATGGCGCCGCTGATCTTCACCGAGCAGGCGCACCTGCCGCTCGAGTCGTGGGTGCAGCCGCTGGTCTACAGCGGGTTTGTCTGGCAGGGCGCGGCCTTGCTGCTGGCCTTCGTTCTTTATGTGCGGGTCAGGTGGCCGTGGCTCGCACGGGCACGACGCAGGGCAAAGGCGCGCACGGTCACTTCCTTGGCCGGAGCGGTTCTCGGGCTCTTCGTCGCGTGGGCGGAATTCGCCGACGGTCGTGCGCTCGACGGGTTCTTGGCGCTGGCCGGCGTCCTGGGGGTGTCGGCCATCGTCGAGGGGTGGTGGGCGGGCGGCCTGGTCTGGCCGCCCGCCGTGGCCGGGTGGGTCGGGACCGGCGCGATGTTCTCGTGGGGTGCGTGGGGAGTGGTCAACGTCGTCGGTGGGACCGTCTTAGCCAGCGGTGCTGATCCGGTCGCGATCGCCGCCGAGGTGAGCAAAGTGCTCGCGGCCGTGCTGCTCGCCTACGGTGCGACGCGTAGCCCGGATTTGCGCACCACGCGGTACGCATCGGCCGCCGCCCTGCCGTAACTTCAAGCCCGTGACCAGGATCGGCTTCAAGGACGTGCTGCTGACGGTGGTCGTGACCGCCATCGTCGTCGGCGGCACGACCGGGGCCGCCAACGCCGCCGAGTTCTCCAGCGGCCAGTGGTCCGGTCAGGCCGGCATGCGGGCGTTGGGCCTGCTCGGCTACCTCTGGCTGTTCGGCACGACCCTGCCGCTCCTGCTCAACCGGGTGCTCCCGACGCCGGTCTTCGTGGTGACCGCGGCGGCCGCGCTGGGCTACTACCTGACCGACTACCCGCACGGGCCGAGCGCCGTCGCGCCGGCGGTGGCGTTGTTCCTGCTCGCGAGCCGCGTGCGCGCCCTGCACGCCGCGCTCACCGCGGGTGCGGTGCTGCTGGCCGACGCCATCCTGGCCTTCTCACTGGACCAGACGTGGAGCCTCCAGGGCACGCTCGGCATCCTCGCCGGCACGACGGCGGTGATCGCGCTCGGCGTCGTGGTCCGCCAACGGCGCGAGGCCCGCCACGCCGCCCAACAGCAGGCACGCGACCGCGAGGCCCGCGAGGCCGAGGAGGAACGGCTGCGCATCGCGCGCGAGGTGCACGACGTCGTCGCGCACAGCCTCGCCATGATCAACGTGCAGGCCGGGGTCGGCGCCCACGTCGCCGATCGCCGGCCCGAGCAGGCGAAGGAGGCGCTGCTCGCCATCAAGGAAGCCAGCCGGGTCGCGCTCACCGACCTGCGCGCGACGCTCGCCGTTCTGCGCGGCACCGGCGAACGCGCGCCGTCGCCGAGCCTCGCCGGCCGCGCCGACCTGATCGCCTCGGTCACCGCGGCGGGGCTGAAGGTCGATGTGGACGGTGATCCCGGCGAGTTGCCCGCGCCGGTGGATGTGGCCGCCTACCGGATCCTGCAGGAGTCGCTCACCAACACCGTGCGGCACGCCGACAAGGCCAGCGAGGTGCGCATCAGCTTCGCGCGCAACGGATCCCGCTTCGAACTGGAGATCGTCGACAACGGCACGGGCTCGGTCGACCCGGGTTCGGGCCAGGGTGTTCGCGGTATGCGGGAGCGCGCCGAAGCCTTGGGTGGCACGCTGTCCGCCGGGCCGGACGGCGCCGGTGGCTACCGCGTGCGTGCCGTCCTGCCGATCGAGGGGGCGGTGTGATCCGAGGGAGCAGCAAGGTGATCAAGGTTGTGCTCGCCGACGACCAGGCGCTGGTGCGCGCCGGGTTCCGGGTGCTGCTCGAGACCGAGGACGGCTTCGACGTGTGCGGCGAGGCCGCCGACGGCACCGAGGCCGTCGCGCTCGCCCGCCGGCACAAGCCGGACGTCGTGGTGATGGACATCCGCATGCCCGGCATGGACGGCCTCGCCGCGACCAAGATGATCACGGCCGACCCGGCCCTCGCCGAGGTGAAGGTGCTGGTGCTGACCACCTTCGACCTCGACGAGTACGTCTTCGAGGCGTTGCGGGCCGGGGCCAGCGGCTTCCTGCTCAAGGACACCGAGCCGGTCGAGTTGCTGCGCGCGCTGCGCGTGGTGGCCACCGGCGAGGCGCTGCTCGCCCCGACCGTGACCCGCCGGTTGATCAGCGAGTTCCTTGCCCGGCCGGAGCAACGCCGGCTCGACACCAGCGTGCTGCGTGAGCTGACCGACCGCGAACGCGAGGTGCTCGCGCTCGTCGCCGCCGGCATGTCCAACGACGAGATCGCGACCCACCTCGTGATCAGCCCGGCCACCTCGCGCACGCACGTCAGCCGCATCCTCACCAAGCTCGGCGCACGCGACCGGTCCCAACTGGTGGTGCTCGCTTACGAGTCCGGATTGGTGTCCCCGCACAACCAGTGACCGGAATAGCCGCAATCGTGAATTTCACACCGAACCGCTAGGTCAGGTTGCCGCAACGGCGAGCCGCTGCCGGCCCGCGTTGGTTAGTCTTGCCGCGTGACCAGCGGCCAAGACCAACTCGCGTCCCGTGGCCGCTCGTCCAAGCTGCCACCGGTTCACGAGGCGTGGCTGCCCAACCAGCACACGATGTACCGGCCGCGGCACGGCAAACGCCAGTTCGGCGCCCTCATCTCGGCCGGCGTGTTCTTCTGCGTGCCGCTGCTGCTGCTCATCCTGGGCGTGCGGCCCGAAGCCTTCGAGAACCGGCCGCTGTCGCAGTTCCCCAGCCTCGGGCAGGGCTGGCGGTTCTTCACCTCGCTGTCCCCGTGGGCCATCGACTACCTGCCGTTCCGCGAGAACGCGATCCAGGCCGAGGACGGCATCAGCCGGAGCGTGTTCGGCGAGGCGCCGCCCAACGACCAGGCCGACGAGTCGGTGCCGGTGCAGGGGCCGATTCCCGAGCCGTCCCATCCGGACCCCGAGCGCGACAAGATGCGCAGCGCCGGCTACCCGGAGGTCCTGGAAGGCAAGAAGGGCTGGTTGTACCTGGGCTACGACACGCTCGGCGCGTGCCTTCCCGAACGGCCGTTGAACGACGTGATCAACGCGCTCGGCAAGCTGCGCGACGCCGTGCAGGCCTCCGGCCGGCAGTTCGTGCTCGTCGTCGCGCCCGACAAGACCACGGCCGTGCCGCAGTACCTGCCGGACAACTACGTCGGCAAGAACTGCTCGGCGGCCGTGCGCTCCGAATTCTGGCGCCGAGTCGTCGCCGAGGACGGTGCCGTCGACCTTCGACCGGCACTGAACAGCGCGGCGAAGCGCCAGGGTTCGCCGATCTACTCGTCGGTCGACACCCACTGGACCCACAGCGGCGGCCTGGTCTTCACCCGCGAGGTCGCCGAACGCATCGAGCCGGGGGTCACCAGCCGCTGGGTCACCACCCCGGACCGGGTGCTGCAGGAGCCCGGCGACCTGCCGCCGCTGCTGCACCACAAACAGGATTACCCACTGCAGACCTACCGGCTGGCCACCGACGGAACCACCGTGCGCAGCCGGACGATCGACAAGGAGTTCCGCGCACCGCTTCGCCTCACGCAGGCGCCCGGCAGCGGTGTCGTGGCGACGAAGGTCGGCTTGATCGCCGACTCCTTCACCTTGTACGCGACCCCGTACCTGGCCGGTGGCTTCCAGGACATCACCATCGTGCACAGCGACACGGTGGGCACCGACCCGCACCTGGTCGGGCGGACGATGGCCGACCAGAACGTCGTGGTGCTCGAGTTGGTCGAGCGCAGCCTGGTCGCCGGCATCAACCCGCTGGTCGACCCGGGCAATGTCGACGTGATCGGCCAAGAGCTGGCCAAGCGCCCGATCCGCTAGCGGTTGCGGATGCGGCGCGCGAGCGAGCCCGCGGCCCGGATGGGTGCGCTCGCCTTCCACGACGTGGACGAGCGCAGCTCAGCCAGCGCGCGGTGCGCGTTGTCGGCCACCTCGCGGTAGTCGTTGAGCGACTGCCGCGTCGCCTCGAGTTCGGCCCGCTGCGCGGAGATCGTGCGCCGCGCCTCCTCGAGCTCGGCCAGCAGCACGTCGACCCCTCGAACCGAACCCGGCGGCAGCAGGATCGGTTTGGCGTCCATGCTCACGTGGATCATCGTGCGCATGGCCTGCCACTCGTCGGTCGCGATGAGGTCCGACGAGTTCTTGCTGCCCCACTTGTTGTAGATCGAGGTCATCTCGCCGGTGTCGAACACCCCGCACAGCGACGCGGCGCGCACCAGGAAGTCCCAGTCCTCGCAGACGGTGAGGTTCTCGGTGAACCGCATGCCCAGCGTGGCCAGCACGCGGGGGAACGCGAAGCAGTGGAACGGGGTCTCGTTCTGGCGCAGGTGGCGCAGGAAGTCGAACTCGGTCGCGTAGGTCGCGGTCAGCGGGCCGACGGCGGCGTGCTTGGCCCGCTTGCCCGGCTCCAGCCACACCCGGCGCTGCTCGGCGGCGAACCACCGCACCACCATGCCGGGGTGGGTCTGGGCGCCATCTCGGATGTTCTCCACCCAGTTGGCCGTGACCAGGTCGTCGTCGTCGAGGAAGACCACGTAGTCACCGCGCGCGGCGTCGAGACCCGCGTTCGCCGCGTGGGCACGGGTGCCGCCGGTGCACGGCACGATCCGCACCCGCCGCGCGATGTTGCCTTCGAACTGGTCGACCAGCTGCTGCAGCGGCACGGTCGAGTCGACGTCGTGCGCGACCAGCACCACCTCGAAGTCCAGCGTGGTCTGCGCGGCCAGGCAGCACAGCACGTCGGTGAGCGTGTCCGGGCGGGTGCCGGTGGTGCGCACGACCACGGTCGCGAACGGCTGCTCCGGCAGCTGCTGCTCGCGGCGTCGGGGCAGACCGCGGTGGTAGCGGCGCACGAACTGGTTCACCGTGCCGTGCTCGTCGGCGCCGGCGCGCACCAGCTCCAGCAGGGCGCCGATGTTGGTGCCGCGCTCGAACACCGGGTGCCCGGCCCAGTGCTGGTCGGACTCGGGCAGGCGGAAGTCCTCGCGTGCCGCCTCGTACCACCCGGCGGCGTTCATCAGCTCCGACAACGAGCGGTCGGTGAAGAAGCGCAGGTGCGTGCGGTCGAGTAAACCCGACTCGGTGACGTCCCAGTGCCCGACCAGCACGCGGGCCGCGATGTCCAGGTGCCCGACGTTCGGGATGCTGACCACGAGCTCGGCCTCGGGGTTCACCGTGGTCAGTTCGGTGACCGCGGCCAGCACCTGGCTCGGCTCGGTCACGTGCTCCAGCACGTCGAGGCACAGCACGGCGGCCACCGGGCGCTCACCCACGACCGCGCGCAGGTCGGCCAGCAGCGAGTCCGCGGTCAGGTCGATGGCGTGGGCCTCGATGCCGCGTTCGGTCGCCTTGGTGACGGCGTCCTCATCGACGTCCAGGCCGACGTAGGTCGCGCCGAGCCCGGTCAGGGGCGCGGCGACGGCGGCCGCGCCGCAGCCGAGGTCGAGCACGACCTTGCCCCGCAGGTCGCTGTCGCGCAGCAACCGCATCGCGGCGCCGTACGGGCCGTGCTCGGTGAAGTCGAACTGGTAGCCAGACATCAGCAGTCGTCCCGTCAGAATCGGCGGCGGCCGTACTCGCCCTCGGTGAACTCGGCGACGTGGTCGGCGCCCGCCACGGTCTCCGGCAGCGCGCCGCTCGCGCGCCGCCGCCGGAACTCCTCGGCGGCCGAGGCCTGCGTCGTGGTGCCGTGCTCCTCGAGGTAGTCGAGCAGGTCGGCGATGTCGTCGTCCTTGCCGTACTTGCTGAGCAGCACGAGCCGGCCGAGCAGGCCCGCGTACTCCTCGGACGAGGTCGGGCGCACCCCGCCCTCGACCGTGAGCCGCTTGTCGTGGAACACCACGGCCGTCGGTTCGTGGACGATGCGGCCACCGGCCAGGCGCAGCCGCCAGCTGAGGTCGACGTCGTTGACGTAGGACGGGAAGTGGTCCGCGTCGAAGCCGCCGACGCCGCGGAAGTGCGGGGTCCGGACCAGCATGCAGGCACCGCTCGCCCAGCTGGTCGTGCCCGTCACCTCGTCGTAGTGCTTCGGGTGCTCGGCCGGGATCTGCCGGGCGTCCACGGCCACCACGTCCCCGTCCCGCAGTGCCCGCAGCATGCGCAGGAACAGCGTGGGGGAGGCGTAGGTGTCCGGGTTCAGCAACAACAATGCGTCCTCGGGTGCGTTGTCGCACAAGGCATTCGTGCCCGCGCTGTGCCCGAGGTTGCGTCCGAACCACCGGTACTCGAAGCGCACCCGGCTCGGGCAGGCAGCGCTCAACGCCGCAGCGTCCTCGTTGGTGAGCAACCGCCGTGGTGAGCAGTCGCCGAGGTCGATCGTCACGGCGTTCAACTCGACGCCGGGCGTCTCGAACGCGTTGTCGATCGACCGCAGCAGGGCCCGGACGCACCGCCACAGCTCGTCGAGCGGGTTGGCGTAGGCGACGATCGCGACCCGGACCGAGGTCGGGGTCGCGTCGTCGGCCGCTCGGGTGGTCACGCCGGCGCTCGGGTGCGCCCGGTCCTGCTCGGCGACGTCGGTCATGCCGGTGGGTTGTGCTGCACCTGCGCGGTCAGCGCCGCCGTGAAGTTCGCCTTGGCGGTGTCGTCGTCCGTGTCGTACGACTCGACCCGGATGACGTCGCCGCCGCTGATGTAGTGCGCGCGGTAGGCGACGATCGTGGAGCCGGTCGCCGTCTTCTGCTTGGACTTGTAGACCTCAACCGAGCCCTGCTTGGCCTCCGGCACTTCCTGGAAGCCGAACCGCTGCTGGTCCTCGACGATCGCCGAGAGCAGGTCCTTGGCGTTCTTGCTGCGGAACGACCAGAGGCTCACGGTGCTGCTGTCCATGTTGCCGACGACCGACTGCGCCCGGCTCACACCGTGCTGCTTGAGCAGCACGAGGTCCGGCGTCGGGAGCGGCTTGATCGACTCGAGCTGCGCAGGCGTGTAGACCTTGCCGACACCGGTGTGCCCGACCGGGATGGCCAGCGGGCCGAACGCCTTCGGCTGCGGTGGTTCCGTGGTGGTCGGCGGCGCGGAGGTGCTGGTGGGCGGCGGGGTCGGCCCGGCCTGGTCCGAGCCCTTCTTGAACACCGTGAAGTACAGGACCGCCGCGGCGGCGAGCGCGACCACGACGACGGCCGCGATGATGATGGGGAGCTTCTTGCTCTTCTTGTTCGGCGTGGTCTCGAAGACCTCCGGACCCTGGTGGAAACCGGGCGCCCACAACGAAAGCGGCTCGTCCGGGTTGCCCCACGGGTTGCTCGGGTCCTGCGCGGGCGCCGGGCCGGGCGCAGGCGGCCAGGTCGGCTGGTTCGGCTGCTGCATGGGCGGCTGCTGCTGGTGGGCGCCGATCGCGGGGATGTGCTGGGTCCGCTCGGCCGGACTGTCGGCCGTGTTACCCGCCCCCGCCGCGCGAGGCACCACCTGGGTGCGGTCGGCCGTGGCGTCGCTGGACACGATCTGCGTCTTGTCCGCCGCGTCGCCGGACTGGGCCGATTCCGCCGCGGCGCCGTGCGAAACCGCCTGGGTCGGCTCGTTCGGCGGGACCGCCTCCCACCGGAACGGCGGAGCGAACGGCGCGGGGTTCTGGCCCTGCTGCGGCTGCTCGACCCCCGGCGCCGGAGTCTGGGGTTCCCCTGGTGCCGCGGCCTGCTGTCCGCCCGATGCCGCGGCCAGGATGCGGTCGCGCTGACGGCGGTAGTCGTCCGCGGAGATCTGCCCGGCCGCGAGTTTGCGGTCGAGTTGGCCGAGCTCCTCCTGCCAAGTCACCTGACCCGGCTCCCCTCTGTTCCTGGATTGGGCGGGCACGCCTCATCAGGCCCCGACTGCCGCGGCTGCCGTGGTTATCCTACGGAGTCGCTGGACTACGTCCGGCAGGAGGATGGGGTTGGAGGGGCGTGGGGGTGACCAGCGGGACGGCCGGTGGGCGTGCCGAGCGCGCCAAGGCCACCGACGGGTACGGCACCGTGCGGCTTCTCGCGGCCTTCGCGGTCATCGTCGACCACGCCGCCGAACTGACCGGCTCCGGCGGATCGGTCCTGCCCAGCCGCTTCGGGGTCGACCTCGGCGCGGTCGCCGTCGCGGTGTTCATGGCGATGAGCGGCTACCTGGTGATCCAGAGCTGGATCCGCGACCCGAGCGTGTGGCGCTTCACCGTCCGCCGCGCGTTGCGCATCGTGCCGGGCCTGGCCGTGGTGCTGCTGCTCTCGGCCACCGTGCTCGGCCCGGTGTTCACCACGATGCCGGTGTCCGACTACTTCCAGGCCGGCCCGACCTGGCAGTACATCTGGCACAACCTCGAACTGTTCCCGCAGCAGTACGCGCTGCCCGGCGTCTTCACCGACAACCCCTACCCGAACGTGGTCAACGGGTCGCTGTGGAGCATCCCGGTCGAGGTGCTCGGCTACGGCGGGGTCGCGCTGCTGGGCCTGCTCGGTGTCGCGAAGAAGCGCCGCTACCTGGCGATCGTCGTCGTGCTCGTGCTGGGTGCGTTGTTGCAGCGGATCCTGACCAACCAGGTCGACCTGCCCAGCACGCTGCTGCTGACGCCGACCCTCCCGTTGATCCAGTACCTGGCCATCTACGGCGTCAGCGTCGCCATGTACACCTACCGCGAACACGTCAGGTTCTCGTGGGCCGGGGTCGCGGTCGCGCTCGGCGTCGAGGTGGTCATGTACGCCTCGGCCACGACCGAGGTGACCAGGCTGGTCACCGTGCCGTACCTCGCGCTCGCACTCGCGTCGCTGATGCCGCGCCGGCTGTGGGTCCCGCAGTCGGTGGGCATGGCGAGCTACGGCATCTACCTCTACGGCTTCCCGACCGAACAGGTCGTGGTCCACTTCGGCGCGCGGTCGACAGTGCTCGTCGCGCTGCTGTCCCTGCCGATCGCGTTCGTGCTGGGCATGTTGTCGTGGCACATCGTCGAGAAGCCGTGCATGAACCTGCGGTCGAAGATCTTCCGGGCCTCCCTCGAGCGAAGCAGGCGCAAGGAGCAGGAGGAACTCGTGAACGCCCAGACCGTGGTCATCCCCGTCGTCGAACCTGTCGTGGAACCCGCGGTCGAGACGTCAGGTCCGCGGTAGCGCTTTCGCCAGCGTGCCGAGTGCCTTGGTCAGGTCGTCGCGCAGCGCCGCGTCCGAGCCGCCTTTGCGGGCCACCCCGAGGTTCACCGAGAACGCGCCGGACGTGTAGACGGTCTGGAGCATGGTGACGTCGCCGTAGTGGGCGGCGAGGACCGGGTAGCCGCCGGGCACCGGGCCGGCCGCCTGGAAACCGTTCTGCGTCAAGTAGTTGCTCAACCCGTCGGTCGTCTTCTTGGGGTCTTCGCCGCGCACGGCGATCAACGAGTAGCCGGTGAACTCGCCGGTGGAGCCGCGGAAGACCAGCTGGTCGGCGCCCAGCTTCTTCAGCAGGGCGGCCTCGGCGGGCGCGATGATCTTCAACTGGACGGCGCGATCGGCGGACATGGTGCCGTCGTTGGCGTTGGCGACGCCCGGCAACGACGGGATCTGCGAGCCGGGATCGGTGTCCTTGGGCACGACGGTGGTGCCCGGGTTCGGGCCGCCCGCGTTGGTCGGCTGGTCGTCGTCGCGCAACACGAAGAACCAGACCCCGGCTCCGATCAGCGCCAGGACGAGGAGCACGGCGAGCGAGCCGAGCGCGGCCTTCTTGGCCGAGGATTCCTTGCGCGCCACCGAGAAGACCTCGTTGCCCTGCACCATCGGCGCGGGCGTGGCCGGACCCGTCTCCCACGGCGGCGGTGGCGGCGGTGCGGCCGCGCGGACCGGTGGCTGGTAGGCCGAGGCCGGGCCGGTCTTCTGGGTGCCGACGACGACGGTCTTGTCCGCGTCGAGTTCGGGCAGCGGCGGGGCGGTCTGCACGGACTGCACGGTCTGCACCGGTGCTTGGTTCTGGGTGCGCAGCGTCTTCTCGTCGGCCGCTTCCTCGGTGCTGATCACCTGCGTCATCTCGCCGGAAGGCGCTTCCTCGGCCGCGGACGACGGGATGTGGACCCGGTCGTGGTGCTCGGGCCCGACCGGCCGGTGCACGGGACCGCCGCTCGAGGCCTCCGCGAGCACCTGGTCGCGCAGCTTGCGGTACTCGGCCTGCGAGATCTCACCTTCGGTCAGCTTGCCGTCCAAGGTGCGCAGCTCGTCCTGCCAGTCCATCAGTCCAGTCTCCCCTGAAGTCCTCCGGCTGCCGCGTCCCCCGAACGCTCTGCGCTCCGTAGCGTAGAGGTGCGAGCGCTCGACGTGAGCCCCCTGGCCCACCGGCTCATTCCCTTGGGGCCGGGGCAGTAGTTGGGAAAGCGCCGCCGTTGGGCCCGCGGGGTCTTGACGTGAGCCCCACGGGGCGCAGGCTGGTACCCGTGACCCTCGGTTGGCGGTCCGGGCTCGACCTCGACTGGGCGTTCGACCTGGTCTCGGGCGATCCACAGGTGCGGGAGGCGGCGTTGCGCAGGCACGCGGCGCTGCAAGAGCGGCACGCCGACGCCCAGCGCCGGGTCGCCGAGCTGAGCAGCCGGACCGGCACGCCGTGGCCGGCCGAGCCGCACCTCGCCGCGGACATGGACCAGCGGCTCTCGGCCGTGGGCGACGCCGGTCAGTACCTCTTGCTGCACACGGTCGCCGAGTGGGTGCGCGGCGGCGAGGACCGGCTGCTGCCCTACGCCTTGCTCTACCTGGAATGGGAGGCGGGCTACCCGCAGGAGTGGGTCAAGGACTGGCGGCTCAAGGCCAAGGTGCTGCGCGGGTTCGCCCAGCTGCCCGAGCACCCGGAGTGGCTCGCCGCCCGCCTGCGCGCGTTGGTCGTCTCCGCCGTGCTGACCACGCGCGGGTGCGAGAACCGTTGGTACGTCCCGCTCGCCCGAGCCGTCCACGACTCCGGGCTGCGGGCGCGGCTGCGGGCGATCGAGGCCACCGAGGAGAGCCCGGAAGCCCGGGTCAAGGCGCAGTACCTCGGCCACATGCTCGACCACCCGGAGTTTCCGGCCACGGTGTCGACGTGGCGGGACTGGCTGCGGGCATGAAAAAGGCGGCCCTGGAAAGGACCGCCTTCGTCGACGAGCGGACGACGGGATTCGAACCCGCGACCCTCACCTTGGCAAGGTGATGCGCTACCAGCTGCGCTACGTCCGCGTGCGGAGCAAGCATATACCGAAGCCGTTCGGGCTCTCGTCATGACCCCGTCATCTGGCCGTCCCTCTTGCAAAGGCAGGGAGCGAGGGTCGGGTTGACGACACGAGCACTGAAGCGACCAATCGGTCGCAGAGGCTACGCCGAATGGCCCACGCCGAACGGTGGTTGGCGAGGCAGTTCGCGGTCAACCGTCACGGCGGCCGCGCGCGCTGTGGCAATGTTGCCGGACAGTCGCGTGGCGGCCGGGAGGAGGTACCGGGCCGGATGACCGGGGTTGACCGGGCTGCTTCTGGCGTGTCCCGCGATCGGGACGACGAGCGTGTGGTCGACCTCGCCGCAGGGGGATCGAACACCCAGGACCCAGCCGCTCTCGATCGGGCACTGCTGGCGCGCCTTCGGGCCGGTGAGGACGCCGCTTTCGGCGAGTTGTTCTCGCGGCACGCCGACGCCGTGCGCAGGCTCGCGCGTGGCCTCGCCGCCGATCGCGCCGAGGCCGAAGACCTCGTCGCCGAGGCGTTCTTCCGGGTGCTGCAAGCGATCCGCCGCGGCTCGGGCCCCGTCGACAACGTCCGCGGCTACCTGCTGATCGTCGTGCGCCGGGTCGCGTGGGAGTGGAGCCTGCGGCGCAAGGACGTGCTCGTCCCCGACGACGAGCTCACCAACCGCCCCGACCAGCACGACGCGGTCGGCCAGTCCGCCGAGCGCCACCTCATCGTCCGCGCGTTCTCGAGCCTGCCCGAGCGGTGGCGAAGCGTGCTCTGGAAGGTCGAGGTCGAGGGCGAACGCCCGGCCGTGGTCGCCATGAACTTCGGGTTGAGTCCCAACGCGACGGCCGCGCTCGCCCGCCGCGCTCGCCAGGGGTTGCGCGCCGCGTACCTGCAGGCGCACCTCGCCGTGGACCGCAGCGCGACCGGGTGCCGCTCGGTGCTGGAGAAGCTCGGCGCGTACACCGCCGGGAGCATCAAGGGCTCCGAACGCCGGCGCATCCACACCCACCTCGGCGGGTGCTCGGACTGCCGCCGTACCCACGACGAACTGCGCGAGGTCTGTTCCGGGCTCCGCGCCCACGCCGGCGCGCTGATCGTGCCGGTCGGCGCCGGGCTCGCCGCGACCAAGGGCGGCGGGCTGGCCGCCGGGCTCAAGGGACTGCTCGGCGGGATCAAGCTCAAGACCCTGGTCGCCGCGTCGTCCGCGGCGGTGGTCGGCGCGGTCGGCATCGCCGTCGGCCCGGCGCTGTTCCACGGCAAGCCGGTGGCGAGCCACGAGCTCGACGATGACAACAACCTGCGGATCACCACGCACGCGACCACGACGAGCCTCCCGTCGGTGGCGCTGCCCACGGGCGCGCTCAGCACGGCCCTGGTGGCGCCCGCGTCGCACCCGGAGGGGTCGGGGGCGCCGGGGAGCTCGTCGCACGCCGCGGCGGATCCGACCGAGACCGTCGTGCTCACCGAGTCGTCCGTGCCCGACGGCACGGTCCGCGGCGACGACAACTACGTCGTCTACGGCGAGACCACCGTCTACCGCGCGACGGTCGTCGACGCCTACGGCACGCAGGTGCAGGAGACCACCGTGGTCACCGAGGTGAACCGGGCCGGTCAGACCACCTCGTACACCACGACCCAGATGATGACGGTGATGTCGGCGGAGGAGCCCACGCTCGACGCGGCGACCGGCACCCCGACCACGCCGATCACGTCGACCCAGTCAGCCACCCCGACCACGCTGTCGGGCAAGTCCGACACCGTCGGCACGTCCGCACCGCGCAAACCGGCGAATCCGCCCGAATCCACCACCTCACCTGCATCGACGCCCGCTTCGCCCAGCGGGTCCGCCGTCGTCGCTCAGTGATCTTTCGCGCACGCCGCCCGGGATGGGACAATGCCCCGGTGGGACGACGATTTCACCCGCAAGGCGCAGGTACGGGACGGTAGAGTTCTTGTTCGATACGGTGACGCAGTGTGACAACCAGGTCACGCCGATGCCGGGGAGGCGGACATGACGCGCGTTGTGCGCGGCGCGGACGGCCGGATGTGGACTCTGCGCAGCCAGGTCGAGTGGTCGTCGCCGGCCACCGCCGACGACTTCGAGCACGAGTTCAGCGCCGGTTACGTCCCCGGCATCGCGATGATCGTCCTCGTGGTGGCGTTCATCGTCGTGCTCTTCGTGTGGTCGCCGGCCGACGTGGTGATCCCGTGGTGGCTGGTGCTGCTGCTGATCGCCTTGCTGCTGTTCTTCCCGGTCCGCTGGGCGCTGCACCGGCCGTGGAAGCTCGTCGCCGAGACCGGTGAGGAGAACCCGGGCGAGCCGGCCGAGAAGTGGGTCGGCACGGTGCGCGGCGTCTTCCACGCCCGGCAGGAGACGGCGAAGATCGCCAAGAGCATCGAGACCGACGCACTGCCCACGTTCGAGGGTCCGCTCCACCCCGTGGAATAACTGGGTGGAGTGACAGCCAGGCGTTTTGCGGTGAGACTGGTCGCGTGCCCGAACTCCCAGAGGTCGAGGCGCTCGCCGAACACCTGCGCGAGCACGCCGCCGGCCGCACCGTTGCCCGGGTGGACGTCGCGTCGCTGAGCGTGCTCAAGACCGCGAGCCCACCGTGGACCGCGCTGCACGGCCGGACCGTGTCCGGCGCGGGTCGCCACGGCAAGTTCCTCGACATGGACTGCGAAGGCCTGCACCTGATCGTGCACCTGGCCCGGGCGGGCTGGCTGCGCTGGGCGGAGACGCTGTCCGCGATGCCGCCGAAGCCCGGCAAGGGTCCGCTGGCGTTCCGCGTGCACCTGGGCCCGCCGGGGCAGGGACCGGGCTTCGACCTGACCGAAGCCGGCACCAAGAAGGGCCTGGCGGTCTGGATCGTCGAGGACCCCAAGGAGGTGCCGGGCATCGCGGCGCTCGGCCCGGACGCGATGAGCCTGAGCCGGGACGCGCTCGCCGACGTGTTGCGCGGGCGCACCGAGCGGCTCAAGACCGCGCTCACCCAGCAGAAGATCATCGCCGGGGTCGGCAACGCCTACTCCGACGAGATCATGCACGTGGCGAAACTTTCCCCATACGCCACCGCGGGCAAGTTGGACGACGACGCGTTGACCGCGCTGCACACCGCGATGCACCAGGTGCTCACCGACGCGGTGTCGCGCTCGGTCGGCCAGCACGCGGCCACGTTGAAGGGCGAGAAGCGCTCCGGCCTGCGGGTTCACGGCCGCACCGGGATGCCGTGCCCGGTCTGCGGGGACACCGTGCGTGAGGTGTCCTTCGCCGACAAGTCCTTCCAGTACTGCCCGACGTGCCAGACCGGAGGCAAGCCGTTGGCTGACCGGAGGCTGTCGCGTCTGCTCAAGTAGCCTCAGTAGTCTCGTCGCCGCCCTTGTCACGGCGATATCCCGGCCTCAGCATGGAGGAGTGGCTCAGCAGGTGATCGAGAACGCCGTCATCGGGGCGGTCGTTGTCGGCGCCGTGCTGGCCTTGTTCGTGGTGCTGTGCCGGTTCCGCCGGGTGCACACCACGGTCGACGACGCCGTGCTCGACGCCATCCAGCGGCTGTCCAAGGCCGCGCCCGAACTGCGCAGCGGGCTCACCGAACGTGCCGCTGACCAGGCCGCCAAGCACCTCGTCGAACTGCTGAACTGCGTCGCGGTCGGCATCGAGGACGTCAGCGGCGACGTCATGTCGTGGGACGGCCAGGCCAACCACCACCACCGCGACATGGAATACGCCATCCAGAGCGCGAAGGACCACAACCGGCGCGAGCACGTCAACCACGAGGACCTGCCGTGCGCGCAGCGCGGGAGCTGCCCGATGCGCTCGGCCGTCGTCGTGCCGCTCATCGTCGAGGGCAGCATCGCGGGCGTGCTGATCGTGGTCGGCGGCGTGAACAGCAACAAGCGGCTGATGCGGATGGCCAACGAGATCGCCGGCTTCCTCTGCACGCAGCTGGAGCTGGCCAAGCTCGACGAGTCCAAGCAGCAGCTGGCGCAGGCGGAGATCCGCGCGCTGCGTGCGCAGATCTCACCGCACTTCCTCTACAACGCGCTCAACACGATCTCCTCGCTGATCCGCACCGACCCGGAGCAGGCGCGTGAGCTGCTGCAGGAGTTCGCCGACTTCACCCGCTACTCGTTCCGCACGTCGGGCCTGTTCACCACGCTCGCCGAGGAACTGCGCAACATCGACCGCTACCTGATGATCGAGCGGGCCCGCTACGACAACCGCCTCAACGTGCGGCTGAAGATCGCGCCCGAGGTGCTGTCGGTGACGGTGCCGTTCCTGGTGCTGCAACCGTTGGTGGAGAACGCCGTCAAGCACGGCGTGAGCCGCAAGACCGGCGGCGGGACGGTCACCGTGATCGCCCAGGACAACGGCAACGAGGCGTTGATCAGCGTCGAGGACGACGGCGTCGGCATGGACGCCGACCGCCTGTTCGCCGACCTGCGTGACGCGCACACCACCGGCGCGCACGTCGGCATCGGCAACATCAACCAGCGCATGCGTTCGGTCTTCGGCGACGAGTACGCGTTGATGGTGGAGACGGCGCCGGGTTTGGGCATGAAGGTGACCTTGCGGGTGCCGAAGTTCCACAGCGGGGTGCGCGCCGATCTGCCGGATTACACCGCCAGCGAAGACGAAGTCCCGACGCATACCTGATCACGTAATGTCGAGTCATGAGCGTGTCCAAGAAATTGGCGAACCTGCCGGGACTCGGGGACCGCGGTGATCGCAAGCCCGTGGTCGCCGTCGTGCGGCTGCAGGGCGTCATCACCCCGACGCCGTCCCCGCTGCCCAGGGGCACGATCAACGCCCACAGCGTCGAATCCGTCCTGACCAGGGCATTCGGTCGAGAGCGGCTGGTCGCGGTGGCGCTCGCGGTGAACTCGCCCGGCGGCGCGCCCACCCAGTCCGCGCTGGTCGCCGACCGGATCCGTGAGCTGGCGGCGGAGAAGAACGTGCCGGTGCTCGCGTTCTGCGAGGACGTCGCCGCGTCCGGCGGCTACTGGCTCGCCTGCGCGGCCGACGAGATCTACGCGCACTCGACGTCGCTGGTCGGCTCGATCGGCGTGGTGAGCTCGGGTTTCGGGCTGCAGGGCCTGATCGACCGGATCGGCGTCGAGCGCCGGGTGCACACCGCGGGCGCGAACAAGGTGCGGCTCGACCCGTTCCGCCCGGAGAAGCCCGAAGACGTGGCGTGGCTGGAATCCATGCAGGGCAAGCTGCACGACCTGTTCGTCGGCTGGGTCCGCGAGCGCCGCGGCGACAAGCTCGACACGAGCGCCGACGACCTGTTCACCGGCGAGGTCTGGACCGGCGAGGAGGCCAAGCGGCTGGGCCTGGTCGACGGGATCGGCACGCTGCGCGAGGTCGTGGCCAAGCGCTTCCCGGAGGCGGAGATCTCGATCGCCGAGCCCCGCAAGCCTTTGCTGGCCCGCCTGGGCCTCGGCGGCGCGGCGGGGATGCTCATGGAAGCGGTGGAAAATCGCGCACTTTGGTCACGTTTCGGACTGTGATCACCGCAGGTCATCTTCACCCAGTCGTGTGGCGGCTGAGTTGACCATGAATTGACCATGGACACGGGTGTCCTGCGATGGGCAAGATGCAGCTCACCGTGAGTACTCCACAGCACACCACCGGTCTCGTCGTTCTCGCCGTCGATGACGAGGCGAACGGGCTGACCAATCTGGTCGGCCTGCTGGAAGGCAACCCGCACGTGCGCCACGTGCTGCAGGCGTTCGACGCCACCGAGGCGCTGCGCACGCTCGCGGGCAACGACGAGCAGCTGGTGGTCGCGCGCAAGCGGGCCGGGCTGCCGGTCGTCGACGCCGTCTTCGCCGACATCACCATGCCCGGGCTGACCGGCATCGAGATGGCCGCGCTGCTGAACGAGTTCTCCCCGCCGCCGGTGCTGGTCTTCGTCACCGCGCACCCCGGCGAGGCGGTCAACGCGTTCGAGCTGGGCGCCGTGGACTACTTGCTCAAGCCCCCGGAGCAGGACCGGCTGAACAAGGCCGTCGACCGGGTGCTGGCCAAGATCCGCCTCGACGGCATGGGGGAGGCCGAGCCCGTCGTGCCCGAGCCGCGCGACGACGAGGTGATCCCGGTCGAGCTCGCGGGCACCACGAAGCTGGTCTCGCGGGCGTCGGTGCGCTGGGTCGAAGCGCAGGGCGACTACGCCCGCCTGTTCACCGCGGACGGCTCGCACCTGGTGCGGATTCCCTTGGCGCAGCTGGAAGAACGCTGGGGCAAGGCCGGCTTCGTGCGCATCCACCGCTCGTACCTGGTGCCGCTCGCGCGGATCACCGAGCTGCGCATGGGCACCTCCGGCTACAGCGTCGTGATCGGCCAGGAGGAGAAGATCCTGCCGGTGAGCCGGCGGCACACCCGAGAACTCAAGGACCGACTCGTCCGGGCGCCACGCAGCGGAAGCTAGAACGACCATGAGCAAGCACGCCGCCGGCAACGGCACCCCGAGCTTCGAGCCGCCGGTCGAGCAGCCGAAGCCGAGGCGCAAGCGGGTGGTGCTCGCCGACGCACGGGCGCCGGTCACGGTGCTGCGCACGGTGGTCGAACTCGAGGAGCAGACCAGCTACGGCGAACAGCTGGTGCGCGGCCTGATCAGGGAGCAGTTGCAGACCGCGTTGCGGGTGGCCATCCCGATCAGCGTGATCTTCCTCGCGATCCCGGCGCTGCTGTACTTCCTGCCGAGGCTCAACGACGTCACCTTCGCGGGCGTGCACCTGCCGTGGCTGCTCCTCGGCGTAATGCCGTTCCCGTTGATGTTCGGCGCGGCCTACTGGTTCAACCACAAGGCCGAAAGCCACGAGCGCGCGTTCGTCGACATGGTGGAGCACTAGACAATGGGCCGGTGGAGCTGAACCTGTTCGCCGCGGCCGCCGTTCTGCTGGTGGCCGTGGCGACGTTCTCCATCGGCTTCCGGGCGTCCCGGCTCGCCAGCACCACACAGGACTTCCTGGTCGCGCGGCGCCGGGTGCGCTCGCGCCGCAACGCCGCCGCCGTCTCCGGTGAGTACCTCTCCGCCGCGTCGTTCCTCGGCGTCGCGGGGCTCGTGCTCAAGGACGGCGCCAACGCGCTCTGGTACCCGATCGGCTTCACCGCGGGTTACCTCGCGTTGTTGCTGTTCGTCGCCGCGCCACTGCGTCGTTCCGGCGCGTACACGCTGCCCGACTTCGTCGAGGCGCGGCTGAGCTCGCGGGTGCTGCGCTGGTTCGCGACGGTCTTCGTCGTCTTCATCGGGATCCTGTACCTGGTGCCGCAGTTGCAGAGCGCCGGCCTGACGATCTCGAGCATCCTGCCGATGCCGTCGTGGTTCGGCGCGGTGCTGGTGGCCGTGCTCGTGATGATCAACGTGTTCGGCGGCGGCATGCGCGCGATCACGTTGGTGCAGGCGTTCCAGTACTGGCTCAAGCTCTGCGCCATCGCCGTGCCGACGTTCGTGATGTGCGCGTTGTTCTTCGGCGGTGGCGGGTTCCACGGGCCGGGGCTGGCCCAGCCGCAGTCGCCCCGGTTCACCGCCGACACGACCGTCACCGTGCGGACGCCGGTCCTGCTCACCGTCCAGGAACCCGTGCACCTGTCCGCGGACGGCACGCTGGACGGCGCGGCCGCCGAGGGGCCGGTGTTCTGGGGCGGCGGCACGCACAAGGTCGACGCGGGCACCACCCTGCGCTTCACCAAGGATTCGCCGGTGCCGGTGGTCGCGGGCGCGCCCGCCGACAACGCGACCTGGCTCAAACCCGTGACCGGCAGCCAGGACGTCTGGGCCACGTACTCGCTGATGTTCGCGCTCTTCCTGGGCACCATGGGCCTGCCGCACGTGCTCGTCCGCTTCTACACCAACCCCGACGGGGGCGCGGCCCGGCGCACGACGCTGCACGTGATGTTGCTGCTCAGCCTCTTCTACCTCTTCCCGATGCTGCTCGGCGCGCTCTCCCGGCTCTACGTGCCCGAGCTGCTGGTGACCGGCCAGACCGACGCGGCGGTGCTGCTGCTGCCCGGCAAGATCGCGTCCGGCACGCTCGGCCAGGTCCTCGGCGCGGTGACCGCGGCCGGTGCGTTCGCGGCCTTCCTGTCCACGTCGTCGGGCCTGCTCGTGAGCGTGTCCGGGGTGCTGTCCACCGACCTGCTGCCGGGGCGGGTGCGGGACTTCCGGGTCGCCACGACGATCGCGAGCGCGGTGCCGTTGGCGCTGGCGATCGTGCTGCACCCGTCGGATGTGTCGATGTCGGTGGGGTTGTCGTTCGCGCTCGCGGCGTCCACGTTCTGCCCGGTGCTGGTGCTCGGCATCTGGTGGCGGCGGCTGACCTGGGTCGGGGCGTTGCTGGGCATGCTCACGGGCGGCGGCCTGGTGCTGACCGCGTTGGTGCTCAACGTCGTCAGCCGCTACACCGGGAGCCAGCCGCCGTGGTTCGTCGTGCAGCCGGCCCTGGTCACCGTGCCGATCGCGTTCGCCGTGGTCGTGCTGGGCAGCAAGGCCACGAAGGCGAAGGTGCCGCCGGACGTGAACCGCATCCGGCTGCGCATGCACGCGCCCGACAAGCTCGGCTTCATCCGAGACCGGGACGTCGCCCGCTTCGGGACGGCGGAGGAGCGGGCTCGGCTCGCGGACGGCCGCCACCGGAAGTAGGCCATTGGAGCGATCGGGTCAGCAAAGTTCACTCGATCAGGGACTGGCGTGTCTGGTCTGGTCGGTATGTCCCTCGTCTCACGGATCCGACCTTTCAACGCTTCGCCCATTTGATCGTTGTAGGTTCCGTTTAAGCGGATAAACAATCTTCGTGAAGATCCCTGCGACCGAGAGGCAGGAGTTCACGTGAGCACAACCGAAGAACAGCCGACGGGCGGCGCCCCCAACGCCCCCGACTGGCAAATCGTGCAGGCGAGCGATGACTTCGCCCAGCTCAGGCGGAGGTTGCGCAACTTCGTCTTCCCGATGACCGCGCTCTTCCTCGTCTGGTACCTGCTCTACGTCCTGCTCGCCGACTACGCCCACGGCTTCATGGCGACGAAGCTGATCGGCAACTTCAACGTGGGCCTGCTGCTCGGCCTGCTGCAGTTCGTCTCCACCTTCCTGATCACCTGGCTCTACGTCCGGTACGCCAACCGGCGGCTCGACCCCATCGCCGACAAGATCCGTGACGAGCTCGAGGGAGGTGCGCGGTGAACCTCGCTGCGGGCGTCGAGGGCGGCAACCCGACCCTCAACATCATCATCTTCGCGATCTTCGTGCTGATCACGCTGGTCATCGTCTTCCGGGCCAGCCGCAGCACGAAGACGGCGTCGGACTTCTACGCCGCCGGCCACAGCTTCACCGGCGCGCAGAACGGCGTCGCGATCTCCGGCGACTACCTGTCCGCGGCTTCCTTCCTGGGCATCGCGGGCCTGATCGCGACCAACGGCTACGACGGCTTCCTCTACTCGATCGGGTTCCTGGTCGCGTGGCTGGTCGCCCTGCTGCTGGTCGCCGAGCTGCTGCGCAACACCGGCCGCTACACCCTGGGCGACGTGCTGACCTTCCGGCTCCAGCAGCGTCCGGTCCGGGCCGCGGCGGCGGTCTCCGCGCTGGTCGTGTCCTTCTTCTACCTGCTGGCCCAGATGGCCGGTGCGGGCTCGCTCGTGTCGCTGCTCCTCGGCGTCTCGAGCGACTTCGGACAAGGCTTGGTCATCGCCGTGGTCGGTGTCCTGATGATCACCTACGTGCTGGTCGGCGGCATGCGCGGCACCACGTGGGTGCAGATCGTCAAGGCGGTGCTGCTGCTGCTCGGTGCCCTGGTTATGACGCTGTGGGTGCTCGGCAAGGTCGGGTTCAACCTCTCCGAGCTGCTCGGCAACGCCGCGACCAACAGCGGCAAGCCCGGCATCGCCGGGCCGGGCCTGCAGTACGGCAAGACCGGCACCAGCCAGCTCGACTTCGTCTCGCTGGGGCTCGCGCTGGTCCTCGGCACCGCCGGGTTGCCGCACGTGCTGATGCGCTTCTACACCGTGCCGACGGCCAAGGAGGCGCGGAAGTCGGTGACCTGGGCGATCGTGGTCATCGGCGTGTTCTACCTGTTCACCCTGGTGCTCGGGTTCGGTGCGGCCGCGCTGGTCTCACCCAAGGCGCTCGAGGCCGGCGGCACGAACTCCGCCGCGCCGCTGCTGGCCCAGGCGCTCGGCGGCCCCGTGCTGCTCGGGCTGATCTCGGCGGTCGCGTTCGCCACCATCCTCGCGGTGGTGGCCGGCCTGACGATCACCTCGTCGGCCGCGTTCTCGCACGACGTCTACGCCAACGTGATCAAGAAGGGCACGGTCGACGACAAGAAGCAGGAGGTGAAGGTCGCCCGGATCACCGCGTGCGTGATCGGCGTGCTCGCGATCGCCGGCGGCATCGTGGCCAAGGACCAGAACATCGCCTTCCTGGTGGCGCTGGCCTTCGCCATCGCCGCCTCGGCGAACCTGCCGACGGTCCTCTACTCGCTGTTCTGGAAGCGGTTCAACACGTCGGGCGCGCTGTGGAGCATGTACGGCGGCCTCTTCGTCACGATCGTGCTGATCGTGTTCTCGCCCGCGGTGTCCGGCACGGCGAAGTCGATGTTCAAGACCGTCGACTTCCACTGGTTCCCGCTGCCGAACCCCGGCCTGGTCTCGATCCCGGCCGGTTTCCTGCTCGGCTGGCTCGGCACCATGCTCTCCAAGGAGCGCAACGACGAGAAGTACGCCGAGATGGAGGTGCGCGCGCTGACCGGTGTGGGCGCCGAGAAGGCGGTCGTGCACTAAGAGCCGACCATCGAAGGGGCACGGCTGGGCGACCGGCCGTGCCCCTTCGGCGTGCCAATACCCTCCGTCATGCAACCCGGCCGGTGACGTCGGCGTAGTAGGGGTGCAGGCGGCACGGAACGGGGTGAGCGGGTGCGCGGCGCGGCGGCGCGAGACGCCGAGTTCGCCGATTTCTTCGCTGGGCGCTTCGACAGCACCCGGCGGGTCGCGCACGCCATGTGCGGCGACTGGAGCGAGGCCGAGGAGCTCACGCAGAACGCCTTCGTCCGCCTGTACGCCAAGTGGTCCTCGATTCGGATGGAGACCGTGGACGCCTACCTCCGCACCGTGTTGACCAGGGTCTTCCTGGACACCCGGCGCCGTGGGCGGGCGCGGGAGCACCCGGTCGCCGAGCCACCGGACCGACCCACCGCGCACGAGTTCGGCACGGAGGAGCGCCAGGCACTGCACACCGCGCTGCTGGCCGTCCCACCCCGCCAGCGGGCCGTGCTCGTGCTGCGGTTCGTCGCCGACCTGTCGATCGAGGAGACCGCGCAAACCCTGAAGTGCTCCACCGGCACCGTGAAGAGCCAGACCGCACGCGGGCTCGCCACCCTGCGAGCCGCGTACACCGAACCGCCGTGCTCCGACCGGGTCACGGCCACCGGGAGAACGTGATGCACGACGACGAAAGCGCCGGCAACGCCCTCGGCGCGCTCGCGGGCGAACCGGTCCCGATGGCGACGACCAGCGTCGAAGACGTCATCCGCAAGGGCAAGCGCCGGCTGCGGGTGCAGCGCGTCGCCACCGTCGGCGGGGTCGCGGCCGTGGTGGCGGTGATCGCCGCGGGCACCTTGCTCTTCCGCCCGGACGGGTCCGGGAGCGGTGTCCCGGTGGCCAGCCAGCCGACCGCGCCTTCGACGGGCGCGCTCGCCGGGTATTCCCCGGTGCCCCGGGCGCCGGGACCGGGCGACGTCCACACCTCCCCGATCGGGCCGCCGCCGACCGGGACGACCTTCACCACGACGACGACCAAGCTGCCGGTGGGCGCCGGAGTCGGCGACAGGTGCGACGCGGTGTTCCTGACCCCGGCACACGCTCCGGGGCTGCCCAAGAGCACGGTCGACCAGACCTTGCTGCACGCGTACTACACGACGACCGGGCACAACCCGGTCGCCGTGCGGCCGTCCGGGCGCGACACCGTGGACCGGACGGACGGGACCGTCCAGCGGGTGGTCGTCGAGGACAAGGCCGGTGAACTCGTGCTCGACCTCTCGGTGCACGGTGGCACGCCGCAAGAGGCGGCGAACGCCTCCCTCGGTCCCGCTCCCGAGTGCGCGACGCCGCGGCGCAAGACGCTGTCCGACGGCACCGTCATGCAGCTCTACCCACGGGGGAGCAAGGCGCAGCTGCTGCAGGTCTTCACGCCCAGCGGCCGGACCTACCTGCTCACCTTGATCCCGGACATCCAGTGGCCGCTGACCGAGGAGCAGCTCGCGACGGTCGCCGACGAGGTGGCCAAGCTCGGTTAACCCCCTTCGTACAGGTCCACGTGGCACGATCGTGGGGTGAATCCGCTGAACGTGCCCGAAGTCCAGATCGCCGAGCTGCCCGAGCAGTTGCCCGAGGGTGCCACCCTGCTCGACGTGCGCGAGCCCGACGAGTGGGCCGCCGGGCACGCGCCGAACGCGGTGCACATCCCGATGGGCGAGATCGCCGGCCGGCTGGCCGAGCTGCCCGCCGATGACGACGTGTACGTGGTCTGCCGCAGCGGCGGCCGGTCCGCCCGCGTGACCGCCTACCTGAACGCCAACGGCTGGAACGCCGTCAACATCTCGGGCGGCATGCAGTCGTGGCACGCGGCCGGGCGTCCGCTCGTCGGCGACCACGCCGGGGATCCCGAGGTCATCTAGCCGTGCACCCGGGACCGGTGCCAGGGCATCCACCGCCCCCAGTCCACCCGCAGCAGTACCAACGGCCGCCGCGGGTGGACTGGGTGGCGACCCCGCCGCCCAGCGTGCCGCGGCATCGCCCGGTCGTGCGGCGCCGGATCCGCTACAACGGCCCGCCGTCCTACGCGACGCCACCGCGCTGGGGTTTCCCGGCGCTGATCTGGCGGTGGCAGACGTCCGTGCCCGGCGGGCCGGGCGCCGGTCCGTCACTGGTCGAGCGCCTGCGGATCACCGCGCGCCCGGCGCAGGGCGTGCTCTGGCTGCTCGCCGGCGTGGCGGCCCTGGCCGGGTTCGCCGAGGCGTGGCGCTACGTGCTGCTGGTGCGCAGCCGTCACGGCGCGCTCGACGCCGGCACGGTGCGGTTGTCGGACACGCTGGTGGTCGGCGCATCCCTGATGGCCATGGTCGTCGCGGTCGTCGCCGTGGTGCTGACCTTGTGGTGGCTCTACGTCGCGCGCGGCGCGGCGGCCGAGCACGCGGGTCAGAAGCCGGGGCGCCCGGACTGGCAAGTGTTGCTGTGGCTGGTGATCCCAGGCTTGAACCTGCTGGTGGCCGGCTCGATGGTGGCCGAACTGGAGCACGCGGTGCTCGGCCGCGGCCTGCTGGAACGCCCGCGTCCCGGCCGGCTGGTGCTGGGCTGGTGGGCCGCGTGGGTGGTCAGCGGCGTGCTGTTCGGCGTGACCGTGCTGTGGGGCCTGCGCGACGGTGTCCAGGCGATGGCCGACGGCGTGGTGTTGCACGCGTTGACCGACCTGGCGGCCGCGGTGGTCGCGGCGTTGAGCGCGCTGGTGATCCGGCGGATGACGGTGCTGCTGGCCCCGATCGACCCGGACAAGGTGCGCCGGCTGCGCGTGGTCAAGGTCGTCGGCGCCCCCGAGGTCACCCGCGCGCCCCGTCCGGCGAGCGCCAAGCGCTGACGGCAGGCTCGTGCGCGGCCCGGTCGGCAAGCGGGAGTTTTCCACAGGCGGGTAGTTGTCCACAGATCCGCTCCACGCCCCCCACACCCCACCTGACCTCGATAGACTGGCATCAGGGGTGCCCCCGGGAGCGGTGGGGGCTGCTCTCACGCGCGCGCGGATGTCGATCTTGGTCGGAGTCCCGGGTGGGCGGAGCTGATCAGGTCAGGGGGCGGACGTAGCTGATGAAGCCGCGGAAGCTCGCGACCTTGTCGTAGAGGATCCGGGCGCGGGCGTTGTCCTGCTTGGTGTGCCAGTAGAGCCGCTCGACGCCGCGCTCCCGGGCCACCTGCGCGACGTGCTCGATGAGCGCACGCGCGGCGCCCTGGCCGCGGGCGGCCTCGTCCACGAACAGGTCCTGCAGGTAGCAGGAGCCGGCCGTCCACGGGTTGGCGTGGAACAGGTAGTGCGCGATGCCGACCACCTGCCCGTCCAACCGCGCGGCACTGCCGAACACGTCCTCTGCCTGCAGCAGCCGCTGCCACGTCCGCTCGTACTCCGCGTCGGCGAGTTCGGTCTCGTAGAAGGCTTTGTAGCCGCGGGCCAGCACTTCCCAGCGGGCCCGGTCGTCCGGCCGCAGCGGGCTGATCTCGATCATCGGGTGGTCACCGGCAGGGTCCGCAGGCCGCGGATCACGAACTCCGGGCGTCGTTGCGGCTCGGCCGCCAACTCCAAGTCGGGCAGCTGTTCGAGCAACGCGCGCAAGGCCGCCGCCACCTCCCCCCGCGCCAGCGGAGCGCCGACGCAGTAGTGGATCCCGGCGCCGAAGCCCAGGTGCGGGTTCGGCGTTCGCCCGACGTCGAGCACGTCGGGTGCGTCGAACACCAGCGGGTCCCGCGCCGCCGAACCCAGCAATGCCGCCACCTTCGACCCTTCCGGGATGTCCACGCCGAACAACGTCACGTCCTCGGTCGCGGTCCGCTCGAACAGCTGCAGGGGCGCGTCGAACCGGATCAGCTCCTCGACCGCGATGTCGATCAGGGACGGGTCGGCCCGCAGCCGGTCCCACTGCGAACGGTTGCGCATCAACGCCTGCACGCCGTTGCCGATCACGTTCACCGTCGCCTCGTGCCCGGCCATCAGCAGCAACACCGCCGTGGCGATCAGCTCGTCCTCGGTGAGCCGGTCACCGTCCTCGGACACCGCGACCAGGTCGGTGATCAAGTCCTCGCCCGGCGCGCCGAGCCGGGACGCGGCGAGCGAGCGCATGTACGCCACGAACTCCGCCGCGGCCCGCTCGGCGGCCGCGGCCTGGTCGTCCGGCAACCCGTACTCGTACATCTTCACGATCGCGTTCGACCAGGGGGCCAGCAACGCGCGATCGGCTGCCGGCACGCCCAGCAGCTCGCCGATCACCTCGACCGGCAGCGGCTGGGCCAGCACCGGCAGCAGGTCGGCCGAGCCCGCGGACGCGATCTCCTCGGCCAGGCGGGTCACCATCGACGACGCGAGGTCCTGCACCCACGGCCGCAGCCGCTCGGTGTGCCCGCGCCCGAACGCGCCCGCGATCAGCCGGCGCAACCGCGTGTGCCGCGGCGGCTCGCTTTCCAGCAGGGAGTTGCGGTGCAGCAGGTTGAACGCCTCGAACCGCGCCAACGGCGACGCGTCGGTCCAGATGCGGCCGAGCGCGCGGTTGCGCAGCAGGGCCGAACAGGCCTCGTGGCTCACCGCCACGGTCAGGCCGAGTCCTTCGTGCCAGACGAGCGGGTGCTCGCGCATCCGGTCGAACGCGGGGTACGGATCGGCGATGAACGCGGGATCGGCGGGGTCGAACAGCACCACCTCACCGTATGCGATTATTTCGGCCGTGCAGCCCGCCGTCGTCGCGCACCGGGGAGCTTCCGCCCACCGCGCGGAGCACACGCTCGCCGCATACGCACTCGCACTGGACCAAGGCGCCGATGGCCTGGAGTGCGATGTCCGCCTCTCCCGCGACGGGCACCTCGTCTGCGTGCACGACCGCACCGTGGACCGCACGTCCAACGGGCGCGGCGTGGTCAGCACCCTGACCCTGGCCGAACTGTCCGAATTGGACTACGCCGGCTGGCACGGCGGTCTGCCCGACAACGCCGACGAGCTGATCACCACCCGCAACTCGCACAACGAGATCGGCGTGCTGACCCTCGACGAGCTGCTCGGCCTCGTGGTCGAGCGGCCGGGCAAGAAGCTGTTCATCGAGACCAAGCACCCGGTCCGCTACGGCGCGCTCGTCGAGGCGAAGCTGGTCGCGATGCTGCACCGCTTCGGCCTCGCGACGCCGAAGTCCAAGGAAGACTCCCAAGTGCTGATGATGTCGTTCTCGGTGCGGGCCGTGCGCCGGGTCCGCCAGCACGCGCCGGGCCTGCCGACCGTGGAGCTGTTGCACGACTTCAGCCCGACCACCCGCGACGGCGCGCTGAGCAGCGGTGCCGACTACACCGGGCCGAGCATCCGCATGCTGCGCAACGATCCCGGCTACGTCGCCCGGGCCGCGGCGCACGGCCACCCGACCTACTGCTGGACCGTGGACAAGCCCGAGGACGTGGAGCTCTGCCGCAGGCTCGGTGTGCGCTACGTGGCCACCAACCGCCCAGCGGCCACCCGAGAAACCCTGGCAGCAGGCTGATTGGGTACCGTCGCCAGGTCACGCGATCGACGAGGAAGGTGGCGCAATGGCCAAGCGGACGGCGGTCAAGGCACGCAAGACGAGCCAGGACGCCGAGGGCATCAACCCGCGCCAGCCTTGCCCGTGCGGCTCCGGCAAGCGCTACAAGGCCTGCCACGGTTCCGGCGACGCGATCCTCGACGTGCCGGTGGCCCGCCCGTTCGAGGGCCTGGCCGCCGAGTGCGAGCTGATCGCGTTGCGTGAGTTCGTGCCGTCGGCCACGGTCGAGCTGCCGCTGGTGAAGGCCGACCGCCCGGTCACCCTGGGCACCGTCCTGCCGATGGCCGCGGCCGCCCTCGTGCGCACCGACGGCACCGCCTACGTAGGACTGCAGGTGCAGACGCGTTCCAGCGACGTCAGCCGCGACCTGGCCCGGGCCATAGAGTGGGTGCAGACCGCCGAGCCCGGCGACGTGCTGCCCGTGGTCGGCGCCGACCCCGACCCCGACCCGAAGGCGACCCGCCTGCAGGACCTGCTCGACCCGCAGGTGGCCCTCGAGCCGACCCTGCACACCGACTTCGCCTGGTGGCTGCCCGAGGACGCCGACGCCTCCGGTGAGGTGGCGCTGTCCCTCGAGCGGGCCAACGAGGCGATCATGCCGACCGACCGGATCGGCGCCGCCGCGTACTGGGTGGACGCGGGCGACAAGGCACACCTGCGCTGGGTGCGCCCCGAGCCGGAGGAGAAGCTCCTCGCCGCGCTCGCGCGCCTGTCCGCACGCGGCGAGCTCGGCCTCGGCGAGGGCTCCCGGTACGCGGGCTCGTTCCGCGCGCATGGCGTGCTGGTCCCGGTGTGGGACCTCGATCCCGAGCTGCACGCGCGTGAGTGGACCAAGGGCGCCGAAGAGCTGGGCGAACGCCTCGAGGCAGCGGTCGCCTCGCTCGACGACGAGCCGCTGACCAGCGAGGAGCGCCGGGCCCGCGACGGTCTGATCGGCCGCCAGATCACCCTGCGCTGAGCCGTCCGCGTCCAGGGCGGCGTTGCACCACGCCCGGAGCACCGGGTGAACTCGCGGCAACCCGAACCCACGCGCAAACGTCTTCCCCTGCAAAGGGGGAGGCGCGGTGGTCACGGGGATGACCGACACGACCGGCTTGGCTGCGGTACCACCACCGCGAGCGGATGCCCCGCGGGTTGCGGGCACCCACCCGGCGCGGGGTGCGGTGGGGGACTGCCTCGGTGAGGCGGGCGAGTTCGGCGAGTTCGTGCGTGCCGCGCTCCCCGGGCTGCTGCGCTACGGCCACGCGCTCGCCGGCAACCCGCACGACGCCGCCGACCTCGTCCAGTCGGTGCTGGAGAAGGTCGGCGTCCGGTGGCACACGCTGTCACGCAAGGCCGACGACCCTATCGCCTATATCCGCAAGGCGATGGCCAACGCGCACGTCAGCCGGTGGCGCCGGACCAGGAAGGAAAGCCTTGTCGCCGAACCGCCGGACGGCGACCCCGCCACCCCGGTGTACGCGGTGGAGAACGAGCCGCTCTGGCGGGCGCTTCGCGCGCTCCCCACGCGGCAGCGGGCAGTGATCGTGTTGCGGTACTACGACGGCCTGTCCGAGGCCGAGATCGCCGCGACGCTGGGCGTCAGCCAGGGCACGGTGAAGAGCCAGGCCAGCAAGGCCATGGCCAGCCTCCGGTTGCGGCTCGGGCAGGCGGGGTCATGAACCTCGAAGACGAGCTGTCGAAGCTGTTCGCCGACAAGGCGGCGTTCGACGTCCCGGTGGCCGACGACGCCGCCGACACGGTGGTACGTGGCGCCCGCCGGATCCGCAGGCGGCGCCGCCTGGCGGCCGGTGGTGCGGGCGCGCTCACCCTGGCCGCGGTGATCGGCGTCGGCGTCGCGGCCGCCGGCGTCGGTGGTGCCACCGGCTCGCCGCCGGCCAACCCGTCGTTGAGCGTCGTCTCGACCAGCAGCCGGCCGACGCCGTCCAAGGTCGTGGTGCCACCGGCCGGGGGCACCACGGTGGCGAGCGGGACGCTCACCCGGACCGCTCAGACCCGTCCGCACACCAAGCACCGCACCACGACGACGGAGCCGACGAGCACCGGGTCCCCGCCGCCGGGCAATCCGGTGCCGTTCGGGCCGGCGGGCTTCGACGGCCTGACCCTCGGCATGACCCAGGAGGAGGCCGAGTCGACCGGGACGATCACGCCCAACCTCCAGCCCGACAGCGGGCCGGACTGCCACGGCTACGACTACACCGACTTCCCGCGCCCGGCGGGCGAGTACTCGGTGATCCTGTCCGGTGGTGGCGGGATCACGCGCCTGACCAGCCTGACCAACGCCGTGACCCCGGAGGGGATCTACGCCGGGGTCGGCATCGAGAAGGTCCACACGACATACCCCGAGGGATCCGGCTCCGATGCCGAGTGGACGGCGCCGGTGCCGGGGAACCCGCAGGCGCAGTACGAGTTCCTGTTCGACGGCGGCCGGGTCGTCCTGATGCGCCTGGAGCTCACGGGGGGCAGCTGCCTGAGCTGAGGCTCAGAGCGTGCCGCCGGCCGCCCGCGGGGCGAGCGGGTCGCTGGTCGCGCCGACCGTCTCACGGGCCAGGTAGTTCTCCACGTCGAACAGGTTGCCGCCGGCCGCGGCCCGGCGCACCACGTTCAGCAGCGTCGACATCTGGGCCACCTCCTCGACCTGCTCCTTGAGGAACCACTGCATGAACTGCTCGCCCTTGTAGTCGTCGGTGTCGCGAGCGATCTTGGCCAGCGTGATGATCTGCTCGGTCACGTCGCGCTCCTGCTGCAGCGCCAGCTCGATCAGCTCCGTGGCGTCGGCGAACTCGTTGCGCACGTCGTCGATGCCGGGGATCTGCACGTGGATGTCGTTGTCCAGCAGGTACTGCACGATCATCATCGCGTGGTTGCGCTCTTCGAGCGACTGGCGGTAGAAGTGCTTGGCCAGCTGAGGCAGGTCTTCGTTGTCGAACCACACGCCGAGCGCGGTGTACTGCTGGGCCGCCGTGAATTCGTTGCGCACCTGCGCGCGCAGCATCTCGTGGAACTTGGAACCGGATTCTGAGCTGGTCATGCCCCGAAACATACTCCAGCGCCCCGACCGCGATCCGTCGAGAAAGGCCTGTTCGGGTTGCCTGTCCTCCGGCCGGCGGCCGGATCGCCACCCCGGGTTGACCGCCCTACCCAAGACCTGCCGGGCCTAATTCACTCGATCTTGTGAGAGCGCTGGTCGCACAGCGCAGCGAAGCCCGCGGTCGGTTCCGACGGTCCGGCCACGATCGGGTGACATCGCTGTTGCCGCTGGTCAGGGGTGGTGCCGACGCTGGAGGCACACCCCAGCGATCGAGGGAGGCCATCATGACGATGACCCACAACCCGCAGGACTTGATCGGCACCGAGGTGCTCGACACCAACGGTGACAAGATCGGCAAGGTCGGCAACGTCTACGTGGCCGACGACAACACGCACCAGCCGCAGTGGATCACGGTGCGCACCGGCCTCTTCGGACACAAGGAGAGCTTCGTGCCGCTGGCCGGCGCCCAGCTGACCGGTGACGGGCTGCACGTGGCCACCACCAAGGACATGGTGAAGTCCGCACCGCAGATGAACGACGACGGCCGGCTGTCGGAGGCCGAAGGCGGCGAGTTGTACCGCTACTACGGCATGACCAGCACCGGCGACATGCGTGGCCGGCAGCAGGGCCGGCAGCAGAGCCAGGGCGTGCCGGGCCAGGCCGGCCCGGAGCGCTCCGGCGACCGGCGCCGCCAGCCGAACGCCATGAATGGCCGCGATGGCATGGCCGGCAAGGCAAACACGGCCGACGGCGACGGGCAGACCATGATCCGCTCGGAGGAGCAGCTCAAGGTCGGCATGCAGGACCACGAGACCGGCCGGGTCCGGCTGCACAAGCACGTCGTGACCGAGGAGCAGCAGGTCACCGTCCCGGTCGTGCACGAGGAACTGCGCGTCGAGCGGGAGCCGATCCGCGACGGCGACCCGGCCGCGCGCGGCGCCGAGATCTCCGACGAGCAGGATCAGGAGATCGTGCTGCACGAGCAGCGGCCGGTGGTCGACACCGAGACCGTCGCGGTGGAGAAGGTGCGCCTGGGCAAGGAAACCGTCACCGAGGAGCAGACGGTCAAGGGTCAGGTGCGCAAGGAACGCATCGAGGTCGACGACCGTGAGTCCACTCGCGACAAGCGCGGTGGCGAACACCGGCGCTGATCTCAGCCTGATCCTGGGCTGATCCGCGACGGGCGGTCCGGCTGGCGCGAGCCGGACCGCCCGCCGAGGTCTTACAGGGCGTCGCGCTCGATCGGGCAGGACATGCAGCGCGGGCCGCCGCGGCCCGTGCCCAGTTCCGAGCCTCCGATGCGCAGCACCTCGATGCCCGCGTCCTCCAGCCGGGAGTTGGTCTCCACGTTGCGCTCGTAGGCCACGACGACGCCCGGCGCCACGGCGAGGGTGTTGTTGCCGTCGTCCCACTGCTCGCGTTCGGCGGTCACGGGGTCGAGGCCGGTGTCGATCACTCGCAGTCGGTCGATGCCCATGGCCGCGGCCGCCGCCTCGAGGAACGGCTCCGGTCCGTCGACCCGCACGCCGTCGCCGTTGCCGTTGGGGCGCAACGAGTACGCGGTCAACGTGTCCCGCACCGCCGGGTACATGACCACGGCGTCGCGGTCGACCATCGTGCACACGGTGTCCAGGTGCATGGTCGCGCGGTCCTGCGCGATCGGCACCGCCAGCACGGTGTGCGCGATGCCGTCGGCGAATGCCGAGCGGGCAAGGGATTCCGCGCCCGCGGGGGTGGTCCGCTCACCGACGCCGATCGCGATCACGCCGGGGGCGAGCAGCAGCACGTCGCCACCCTCGACCGGCGCGGAGTGCGCGCCGTACGCGCGCCCGGCCGTGCGGAAACGCGGGTGGTAGGCGTAGATCAGGTCGAGCAGCGCGGTCTCGCGGGCGCGCGCCGGCATGGCCAGCGACGCGATCGCCACCCGGTCGCCCATCCACACCGACGAGTCGCGGGTGAAGAGCAGGTTCGGCAGCGGGTCGACCACGAAGTCGTGGGGGTGGTGCATCTTCCGCACCAGTGACGCACCCTCGGCGGCCGGCAGCTCCTCGAAGGTCATGCCGCCCATGAGGACGTCGGCGAGCTCCTTGGCGTCCACCCCCGCGAGGTGCGAGCGCAGCGAGTCGGCCAGTTCGTTGCCGAGCCGGCGCCGGTCGACCGCGGTGTGCACGGCCGCCGAGTGCGCGCGGGCGTCGGCCAGCGCCGCCACCAATTCCTCGGCGAGCAGCAACACCTCGACGCCCCGGCCGCGCAGCACGTCGGCGAACGCGTCGTGCTCGTCCTGTGCGCGGTCGACCCACGGGATCGAGTCGAAGAGCAACTGGTCGTTGTTGCGCGGGGTGAGCCGCTTCAGTTCGGTGCCCGGCCGGTGCAGCAGGACCGTGCGCAGGGGGCCGACCTCGCTGTCGACATGGGGTGCGGATGCGGTGGTCACCAGGCAAGGGTAACCGCCGGACCGGCGATTTGCTGCCTGAGGAGCCCGGTTTTCCGCACAAGTTGATGGTGTTTGCGCTTTATACGGTCTATTCGTTAACCAATCTGCTCGATCGATGAGCGGATCGTTGCGTCAGTCAGTCCACCAGCGGCAGTGTCAGTGTTTGCCCGCTCCCGCCCGCCACGGTGAGCGGGATCGGGACCATCGCGCCGCGGTAGTTGAGGTCACCACCGGCCAGGATCAGCCGCACCTGGTGGCCCGGCGCGAAGCGGTGCACGAACGCGGGCAGGGTGATCTTCACCGGCTTGCCGAGGTCGGCCACCCGGGACGGGGCGACCAGGTCGTTGATCAGGGTCTGCGTGCCGTCCGGCCCGACGTCGTAGACCTTCGCGTAGACCACGGGATCGCCGATCGGGCCGAGGCCCTGGGTCAGCCACGCGGTCGGCGAGGTGATCTTGACGTTGAGCTGCGGGCTGCCCGCCACGTCGAGGTCGTCGGTCAGCGCCGGCGAGGTCCACTGCAGGTAGGTGCCCGGCAGGTTGGCGTCCGGGAAGAGGCCCGCCGTGCTGATGCCGTCCACCGTGCCGAAGCTGGTCGGCAGCCCGGCCAGCGTGGTGGTCATGGAGTGCGACCCGGACGTCGCCTGCGACGCGTCGGCGACGAGGGAGCCGTTGCCGGACAAGTACAGCTTGCTTGGCGTCCCGACCGGGAAGGCGTCCGCCGACGCGTACGCGGGCGCGGCGTTGCCGGTGTAGGGCACCCACGGCCGGAAGTAGGCGAAGTCCGGACCGAGGTCGGTCGGCTCGTCCTTGAGGTAGTGGTCGAACCAGTTCAGGAAGCGCCCGACCTCGTACTGCGCCGCCGGGTCCGGGTTGCCCAGGTCGACCTCGCCGGTCACGCCGCCGTTGCCGGAGTGCCCCCACGCCTGCCAGATCATCTTCACGGGCGTGCCCTGCGCCTTGAGGGCCTGGTAGGTGGCCGCGGCCTCGTTGAGGTTGAACAACGTGTCGTGCTGGCCCTGGCCGAGCAGCACCGGGACCTTGATCTGCGGCAGGTAGCTCGCCACGGACGCGTGCCGGGTGAGCGCGGTGACGTCGTCGGTGGGGAAGCCCTGCAGCGCGGTGACCGCGAGGCCCGGGCACACGACGTCCGGGAAGTTCGGGCAGCCGATCAGCCGGCTCGGGTCGTTCGGCGGGCGCTCCAGGTTCTCCAGCACGGCACCCTCGAAGAAGAACAGCGAGGCCCAGAAGACCTTCGCCGAGCCGGGCACCGACGACGTGACGCCCGTGGTCTGCGCGGTGTTGTTCGGGGTCAGCGAGTACGACAGGTCGTTCCACGTGATGAGCGGGATCAACGCGTCGATCCGCTTGTCCACCGACGCGGCGGCGAACTGGATCTCCCCGCCGTAGGAGCCGCCGACCATGCCGACGCGCGGGTCGTGCTCGCGGGCCACGCCGTCGTGGTCGACCGCGTCCCGCACCACGTAGTCGGGTGCGGCCACGGGCTGGGTGTGCGCGGCGTCGGTGAACGCGATGCCGTCCTGCCCGCCGAGGAAGCTCACCAGCTGGCTCGCGGCCTTGCCGTCCCAGTCGGGGTCGTCGAGGGTGATCTTGCAGCCGGAGCCGCCGAAGCCGAGGCCCGAGTAGGACAGCACGGCGTAGTCCTGCGTGCCCGCCAGCCACTTGCCGATCCCGGCCTGGCCGTCCTTGGAGCCGCCGAAACCGTTGGTGGTCAGGACGGCGGGCACCCGGTGGGTGCTGCTCGCGCCGGCCGGGGTGTAGAAGTCGCCGATGACGTCGCAGTGCTGGTTCGACGGTCCGGCGGTGACCGCGAAGTGCAACGTGGTGACGGTGTAGCCGGGGTCGGCCCCGGCGGGCGTGGCGGCCAGGCCCGCCGACGCAAGGGTGGTGATCGCGGTGATCGCGGCGAGTCTGGTGAGACGCATGTCATACCCAACGACGGTGACCTACTCGCCGGTACGCCTGCTTTCCGGTGATGCGGTCACGGCAGCCACGACACGTGGCCGTGCAACACCTGGTAGCCGACGAACGCGACCACGTCGAGCAGCGCGTGCGTGACCACGAGGGCCCACAAACGGTTGGTGCGCTGCCAGATCCGGCCGAGCAGCAGGCCCATCAACGCGTTGCCGACGAAGGCGCTCCAGCCCTGGTAGAGGTGGTAGGACCCGCGCAGGACGGCCGCGCTCACCAGCGACGCGTTCTCGTGCATGCCGAACTGGCGCAGCCGCGTGATCACGTAGGCGACCACGACCGACTCCTCGGCGATCGCGTTGGCGATGGCCAGCAGGATCAGCACGGCGCCGGTCCACCACGAGTCGACGAGCGTGCTCGGCGCGACCTTCTTGCTGAGGTCGAGCGTGACGGCAGCCAGGTAGAGCAGCAGGCCCGGGATGCCGATCACCGCGGCGAGCCCGGCGCCCCACGCCGTGTCGCGCCCGAGCCGCCCGCGGTCCATCCCGACCATCGCCGGCCGGATTCCCGTGCGCGCCAACAGGAACAGCGCGAGCGCGCCCCAGGCGACCAGCACGGCCACGCTGGTGAGCTGGCTCAACAGGTCGATCACGTTGACCGAGGCCTGCGGCTGGTTGATGGCCACGGACTGGTCGCCGAGCGCGACCGGGCTCAGCAGGTCGTCGATCAACTCGAGCAGCGACCGGATCCCCTGGATGCCGAAGGTGACGGTCAGCAGGATGACCAGCTCGATGCGCAGCATCCGCCGCTCAGGCGCGTCGACCGGCTCGGGCAACGCCGGGCGCGCCGGGGCCAGCCACGACCCGATCACCGCCCGCACCGCCATGGCGCGCAGGCTATCCGCCCCGCCGCACCGCGCGTGTCCCGCGTCCTGACCGCGCGCGTCCCCTCTTCCGCCCGGGTGTGTCCCCCGTTCGCGTCGGGTGTGTCCCACGTTCCGACTGGGTGTGTCCCACGTTGGCGTGGGGTGTGTCCCCCGTTCCGACCCGGTGTGTCCCACGTTCAGGCAGGGTGTGTCCCACACTCAGGCCGGGTGAGTCCCACGTTCGGAGCGCAGGGTTTGTTGCACGCGCGCCGCCTCGCGGGTCAGATGGTCGCGCTCCGGCACGCTGCTCGCCGCCCGTCCCGCCTTGGCGTACAGCTCGGCCGCCCGCTCCAGATCCCCGGTGCGTTCGAGCAGGTACGCGCGCACGGCGTTGTACCGGGGCAGGCACGAGTCGACGTCGGCGAGGGCCGCGAGACCGGCCTGCGGGCCGTCGGCCTCGCCGATCGCGACGGCGCGGTTGAGCCGCACGATCGGGCTGCCCGTGATCCGCAGCAGCTCGTCGTACCACTCGACGATCTGCACCCAGTCCGTCTCGTCGGCCGTCGGCGCGTCCGCGTGCAGGGCGGCGATCGCGGCCTGCGCCTGGTACTCGCCGAGCCGGTCGCGGGCCAGCGCGCCCTGCAGGATCGCGACGCCTTCGGCGATCAACGCCGTGTCCCACCGCGAGCGGTCCTGGGCGGCCAGTGGCACCAGCCGCCCGCCGTCGCCGGTGCGCGACGCCCGCCGCGCGTGGTGCAGCAACATCAACGCGAGCAAGCCCGCCGCCTCGGGCTCGTCGGACAACGCCACGAGCTGGCGCGCGAGCCGGATGGCCTCGGCCGCCAGGTCGACGTCGCCGCTGTAGCCCTCGTTGAACACGAGGTAGAGCACCCGCAGCACCGTCGCCAGGTCGCCCGGCTCGTCGAGCGGCACACCGGCGATCTTCCGCTTGGCCCGGCTGATCCGTTGCGCCATCGTCGCCTCGGGCACCAGGTGCGCGGTCGCGATCTGCTTGGTGGTCAGGCCGCCGACCGCGCGCAAGGTCAACGCGAGCGCCGCCGGCGGCGGCAGGCTCGGGTGCGCGCACAGGAAGTACAGCCGCAGCGTGTCGTCCACACCGGACACCGGACCGAGGTCCGGTTGGGCGTCCACGACCACTTCCCGCCCGCGCCGCGCCGTCTCCGACCGGGTGGCGTCGAGGAACTTGCGCCACGCCGCGGAGATCAGCCACGCCTTCGCGTCGCGCGGCGGGTCGGCCGACCACGTCTCGAGCGCCTTGATCAACGCTTCCTGCACGGCGTCCTCGGCCGACGCGAAGTCCGCGCCGCGCCGGACGAGCACCCCGATCACCGCGGGCACGAGCTCCCGCAGCAGCCCTTCGTTCACCCGGCGTCCGCGGGTGCCGCGCTGAACAACGGCCGCACCTCGAGCCACTCGTGCAGCGGCTTGCCGCCGGGCCCGGGCGCGGCCGACAGGTCCGCGGCGACCTCGACCGCGCGGTCCCAGGACTCCACGTCGATGACGTAGTAGCCGGCGATGAGGTCCTTGGTCTCGGCGAACGGACCGTCGGTCACCGGCGGGCGCCCCGCGTCATCGGAGCGGACGAACGCGCCGTCCGGCAGCAGCGCCTGCATGTCGACGAACTCGCCGCTTTCCTGCAGCCGGTCGCCGAAATCCTGCATGTACTTGACGTGGGCGTCGACCTCTTCGGGGGTCCACTGGTCCATCGGCAGGAAGTCGACGACCGGGGCCGGGCCACCGCGGTAGTGCTTGAGCAGCAGGTACTTCACTTCGGTTCTCCTCCGTCTTGGCCGATTGTGACCCAGGGACGGAGCAGGCGCCGGATTCTCGACAAGTCCTCAGCCGACGCGGCGAGCGGCGAGGAACGGGCATCCGACCAGGCGGCGCAGCTCCCCGGACAACTCCTGCGGTGTCGCGATCGGGCGCGAGAAGGCCATCCGCACGTCGTGGTCGGCGTTCACCGCCTCCACCCGCAGCCGCAGGCCCAACCGGTCCAGACCAAGGGGGCGGATGTGCCCGCCACGCAGGTCGTCCGGCACGTGCCGGGACAGCGACCCGACCACGTCGGCGTGGCGCAGTTCCAAGTGCCGCAGCCACTCCGCTTCGTAGTGGCAGAACGGATCGGGGTCCGCTGCGGCGAACTGCTCGAGGGACACCGAAGTCGTGCCCGCCCCGTCCGCGAGCACCATCGACGCCGGGCGCAGCACGAGCACGGTCGTGTCGTGGCCGACGTCCAGCAGCCGCGGGTCGGGGCGGGATTCGCTGATCCGCACCGCCTCGGCTCGTGCCTCGGCGCCGGACAACGCGCGCAGCCACCCGGTCACCCACAACAGCCCGCGCACCGGTTCGCGCAACGGGACCGGCGCCAGGTCGGCGAGTTCCAGGACCGCGCTCACCTCGCCGCTGCGAGCCTGCGCGACCAACGGGTGGTCGTCGGGCAGCACGACGGCGGCCGAGCCGTCGCCGTGGAGCTGGTGCACGATCGGGGTGACCCTGTCCGCGGCGGGCACGAGGTTCGCGCGGCCGCCGAGTGCGGCGATCGTGCGAGCGCGCTCGGCCGGGTGCGGCGCGGGCGGTCGGCCCATCGGGTCACCTCCGGAAGCGTCAACTTAGGCAAACCTAACTTGCCTCGGCTCGCAGCGAAAGTCCTGCCGGACAACTCGCCCGAAATGGTTACGCTTGCGGCCCGGCGAGGAAGGGCTCATGAGCGAGTCATCGAACACCCCGAGCATGCGAGGTATCGCGTGAACCAGCATGCCGAGCACGAGGTCCCCGCGGTCGAACCCGCCGGGGACGCCCCGGCGGCGGCCGACCCGGCCACCGAGTGGGCCCTACGCGCCCTGCGCGCGTCGGTGCTGGCCCCCGCCATCCTGAGCATGATCGCCATCGTGGTCGCGATCGCCGTCGGCCTCGCGGGCGTCGCCGAGGTGTTCGTGCTGGTCATCGCGTTCGCCGGGGTGCTCGGCCTGAGCGCGGGCGCGCCGGTCACCCTGCGCTGGCTGCACTGGCGGGGACCGGTCCGCACGCTGCTCGACACCCAGCCGTGGCGCCCCGCCGACGTCAGCGTGTTCCGCCCGGCCCGCGGCCGGACGCCGGGCTGCCGGTTGCGCGTGCTCGACGCGAGCGGCGAGCCGGTGTGGCTGAGCGTCGTCGGCCTGGGCTGGAGCGGGCAGCAGGTGCTCGCCCGCACCGGTCGCGCGTGGTTGGTCGGCCCGGACGCCGAGGGCAACGCGGCCATCCGGTCGAGCGGGCTCGCCGTGCCGATCGCCATGGCGCAGGTGGGGGCGCAGCAGCCGACGGACGTGATCGTCGAGGCCGCGCAGCGGGCGCCTCGTCGTGCCCCCAAGGCCCGCGACGACGTCGTGGTGGCCAACCTGCTCGCCGGGCCGCGGCGCCGGTCGCGCACCGACCTCGTCGCGCCGGTGCTGCTGCTCGTCCTGGCGGTTTTCGTGCTGGTCGCGGTACTGCGCAGCAACCACGCGGTACCGCGCTACGGCGAGATGCTGGGGTGGGCGCTGGCCATCCTGGCCGTGCTCGTCGCGTTCGCCGGCTGGCGGATCGCCCGGCTCCTGCGCACCAGCCGCATCGACCGGATGCTCGCGGCCGGGCCGTGGCGGGCGGTGCCGGTCGACCTCGATGGCGAGCCGGATCCACGCAACCCGCAGCTGCGCGGCAACGCGACCCTGCCCGGCGGCGGCACGGTGGCGGTGTCGGTGCCGAAGGCGGGGTTCGTGCTGACCGCGAACGTCGCCGCGACCGGCCTGCTCTGGGTCGTCGGCGAGCCGGCGGCCGGTCGCCGGACGGTCGCCGGACTGCCGGGTTACCCCTTGCTGGCAGTGGCGACGTTCACTGCCTGAGTTCTGTAGCGCTCGGCGGCCTCGACACGAAAGAACGGGTGTAAGCCGCCGATCCTGGGGAGTTCTGGTCGTGACCGAGCCGGTGATCCCGCGTTACCGGGACAAGCCGACGCATGCGTACGGCATTGCCCGTGGTGCGCTGGTCGACGCGGCTCTGCACAACGTGCGCCAGGTCGCCGCGGTACTCGTCGGGCTGGCCGTGCTGTTCGTCGCCGGCTGGACCGGGTTGTTGCTGGCCGGCGCCCACCCGGTCCGCTGGGGCCAGGTGCTCATGGATGCGACCTTCACGGTCGCCCTGGTGATGCTGCTCGAAGCCGCTCGTCGCGTCCACCTGGTACGCGCGGTGCGCAGGCTGGCCGGCGGCGAGAGGTGGCAGTACGCGGAGGCCCACTGGATCGGCCGGCGCGGGGTGCGTGGTCGCAGGCTGATGGTGCTGTCCGAAGACGGCGCCGCCTGCCTGTGGGTCCGCGACATGAGCCCGGCGACCGAACGCGCCATCGACAACCGCGGCCGGGTGCTGATGCTGCGCCCGGCGCTGGACGGGCGCACGGCCGTGTTCGTGGACCAGCGGGCCACGGTCCTGCTGGCCCGCCTCACCACCTCCGCGAGCTGACCGCTTCCGACTCGGAAAGCCCCCAGCGGGAGCAAAGCCAACCCGCACACCGGATCAGTCCCAGTCCGGGCCCCGCTTGGCCCATGTCCACGCGTAGCGCGGATCTTCGCAGTCGATGGCGCCCTCGCCGAGCTGCAACGGTCGGAACGTGTCGATCATGACGGCGGTCTCGTCGAAGAAGTCCGCGCCGATCGAGCCCTCGGCCGCACCGGGCTGCGGTCCGTGCACCACGCCGGACGGGTGCAGCGAGAGCGACCCGATCCCGATGCCGGAACCCTTGCGTGCCTCGTAGTTCCCGCCCACGTAGAACATCAGCTCGTCGGAGTCGACGTTCGCGTGGTTGTACGGCACGGGGATCGACAGCGGGTGGTAGTCGACCTTGCGCGGCACGAACGAGCACACCACGAAGTTCGGCCCCTCGAACGTCTGGTGCACCGGCGGCGGCTGGTGCACCCGGCCGGTGATCGGCTCGAAGTCGCGGATGTTGAACGCCCACGGGTACAGGCAGCCGTCCCAGCCGACCACGTCGAACGGGTGGTTGGCGTAGGTGACCTTGGTCAGCCCGTTGCGGTTGCGCACGACGACGTCGACGTCCTCGCCCTCGACCAGCAGCGGCTCGTCGGGGCCGCGCAGGTCGCGTTCGCAGTACGGCGCGTGCTCCAGGAACTGGCCCTTCGCCGAGAGGTAGCGCTTGGGCGGCCCGACGTGCCCGGTCGCCTCGGCGACGAAGAGGCGCAGTTCGCCGTCGGGCACCACTCGATAGGTGGTGGACGTCGGGATCACCACGTAGTCGCCGTCGCCGACGGTGAGCGCGCCGTAGACCGTCTCGATCGTGCCCGCGCCGCCCTGCACGTAGAGCAGTTCGTCGCCGGTGGCGTTGCGGTAGAGCGGGCTCGGCTCGTCGGCGACGGTGAACGAGATGACCACGTCGTTGTTGCCGAAGAGGGTGCGCCGGCCGGTGACCGCGTCGGTCGTCCCGCCGAACTTGAGGTCCTGGGTCTTGAAGTGCCGCGGCTTGAGCGGGTGGTTGTCGGCGAACGCGCCGCGGGTGTCGTCGAGCACCTCGGCGTTGACCATCGCGGTCGGCAGGAAGCGGTGGTACAGCAGCGCGGAGTCCGAGGAGAAGCCTTCGACGCCCATCAGCTCCTCGGCGTACAGGCCACCCTGGGGCGACCGGAACTGCGTGTGGCGCTTCGGCGGGATTTCCCCGACCTTCCGGTAGTACGGCACCGTTCCCCTCCGTCTGTCCGATTATCGGACACATGTGTTCGGATTCGTTCCCATCCAGGGTGACACCACTGTCAAGCTGGGGGCTGTAACACTGCTTGGGGGATCTGGCACGCTCGTCCGACGAGAGGCCGGCGGCTACGTCCGATAGTCGAACGTCTTTGTTCAGTAGGCGATACGCTAGCGTGTCAACCGTGTCAAGCGCAGCAGAACTCCGCCCATCCGGCCCGCGCGGCATACCGCCCCTGCTTGCCCGGCTCGTCGACGACGCCGCGCTGTTCCCGCCGGGGAACGCGACCATGCCGGACGCGGTGCGCGCGCACCTCGACGGACGGGCCGGTGAGCACGCCGGCGTCATGGGGCTGTTCCTGTGCCACGCGTCCCGGCTGCCCGAGTTGATCACCGAGCTGATCAAGGCCAAGCCGGTCAAGCCGGTGGGTCTGTCGCTGGTGATCGACACCGGGCTCGGCGGCGTGCCGAAGGCCCTGTCCATCGTCGAGTCGCGCACCGAGATCCTCGCGCTGCGCATGGTCGAGATGCCCGCACCGTCCGATGTGGACGACGTGTGGCTCGAGCGGGTCTCGGAGTTCGTGCCCGAGGACGTGATCCGGGTGATCGAGCCACGTCGCGGGGGCGCCGAGTGGCTCGAGGGCATCCGCCGGGTGATCGGGCACGGCAGCTGGCCGAAGCTGCGCTGCGGTGGCCTGTCGAGCCAGGCGTTCCCGTCGATCGACGAGATCGCCGACTTCCTGGCCGTGGTCAACAGCGGTGGCGCGTCGTTCAAGGCGACCGCGGGCCTGCACAACGCCGTGCGGCACACCGACGAGCAGACCGGCTTCACCCACCACGGCTTCCTCAACCTGCTCGTGGCCACCGCCCGTTCGCTGGGCGGCGGTGACGTCAAGGAGGCGCTCGCGGAGACCGACGGCGAGAAGCTCGCCGCCGAGGCCGCGAACCTGTCCGACCAGAACGCCCACGCGGTGCGCGCGGTGTTCGCCTCCTACGGCTCGTGCTCGCTGACCGACCCGTTGAACGACCTGACCGGGCTGGGGCTGCTGTGACCTGGATCGACGACCCGGCTTTCGACACCCGCCAGCCGTTCGGGCCGCAGACGCTGCCCTACGGCGTGATCGAGACCGAGGACGGCACGGGCGTCGCCGTCCGGGTCGGCGACCACGCGTTGCCGCTGGCCCCGCTCGCCGACCGCCTCGGCGAGGAGGTCGCCGCGCCGACCCTCGACCCGCTGCTGGCCGCCGGGCGCCCGGCGTGGACCACGCTGCGGGCCAAGCTGACCGAACTGGTCGGCCAGGGCACGGCGCCCACCGGCGCCAAGCTGCTGCCGCTGGCCGAGGTGCGCAACCGGCTGGCCTTCACGGTCGGCGACTACGTGGACTTCTATTCGTCGCGCCACCACGCGGTGAACATGGGCCGGTTGTTCCGGCCCGACGGCGAGCCGCTGCTGCCGAACTGGACCCACCTGCCGGTCGGCTACCACGGCCGCGCGGGCACGGTCGTGGTGTCGGGCACCGACGTCCGGCGCCCGCACGGCCAGCGCCGCGGCGAGGACGGCCCGGAGTTCGGCCCGACCCAGCGCCTGGACATCGAGGCCGAGGTCGGTTTCGTGTGCGGTGGCCCGGTGACCGGCCGGGTCTCCACGTCGTCCGCGCCCGATCACATCTTCGGCGTCGGCCTGGTCAACGACTGGACCGCGCGGGACGTGCAGGGCTGGGAGAACCAGCCGCTCGGCCCGTTCCTGGGCAAGTCGTTCGCCACGTCGATCTCGGCGTGGATCACCCCGCTGGACGCGCTCGCCGTGGCCCGCGTGCCGGTGCCGCCGATGGGCCACAAGCTGCTGGACTACCTGGTCGACGACCAGCCGTGGGGTCTGGACCTGCGGCTGGAGGTCGCGTGGAACGGCAGCGTCGTGTCCACGCCGAGCTTCGCCGACATGTCGTACTCGTGCACCCAGCAGCTGGCGCACATGACGGTCAACGGCGCGACCGTGCGGCCGGGTGACTTGTTCGCCTCGGGCACCGTGTCGGGTCCGGACCGCGAAGAGTGGGGCAGCTTCATGGAGCTCTCCCGCGCGGGCAAGGACAAGATCAAGCTGGCCGGCGGCGTCGAGCGCACGTTCCTCGAGGACGGCGACACGGTGACGATCACCGCGACCGCGCCGGGTGCGGACGGTGCCGTGGTCGGCATCGCCGAGGTCACCGGAACGATCCTCCCGGCGGAGGACTGACCGGTGCCGCCGCGCGGTGGTCCGTCCGCCCCGGCGCCCGCGGGCAAGGAGAGCTCGCTGACGCTGGACCGGGGCCTCGCGCTGCTGCAGGCCGTGGCCGACGCGGAGACCGACGCCCCGACCATTTCGGACCTCGCGGAGACCATCGGCGCCAGCCGCGCCGCGGTGTACCGGTTGCTGGTTCCCTTGCAGGCCAGGGGATTGGTCCGCCGTGACGGCTCCCGGGTCCGCCTCGGCCTCGGGTTGCTGCAGCTCGCGGCGAGCGTGGCCCCGCAACTGCGCAGCGCGGCCCTGCCCGCGCTGCGTGCCCTGGCCGAACAGGTCGGCGCGACCGCACACCTGACGGTCGCGGATGGCGATGAGGCACAGGCGATCGCGGTCGTGGAGCCGTCGTGGACGGCGTACCACATGGCTTACCGCGCGGGGACAAGGCATTCGTTGCGGCGCGGCGCCGCCGGCCGGGCGATGGAGTTGCCGCCGGGCGAGTCGTGGGTGCTGTCCAGCGGCGAACTGCAACCCGCGGCCAACGGCCTTGCCGCACCGGTGCTCGGGGTCGCCGGCCTGCGGGCCAGCGTCGGCGTGGTGACCTTCGAGGACCTGAACGCCGAAGAGGTCGGCCCCTGGGTGGTGGCGGCCGCCGCCGCGGTCACGAAAGCCCTGTCCTGAGTTCCTAGCTCTCCTCGACGATCTCCGCGAAGGCGATCAGCACGCCGCCGGTGGCGTGCTCGAAGGTGGCGCCGACGAGGTCGCCGGCCTCGGCCACGGCCGCGCTGGCCGCCGCGTAGTCGGTGAAGTACAGGTCCAGCAGGCGGTAGGCCGGGGTCGGGCTGCCGTCCTCCTTGGGCCAGACCTTCGACGCCTGCAGCCGGACCAGGCCGGGGAGCTTGCGGGCGAGCGCGAGCTGGTCCGGGTAGGCGGCCTCGAAGGCGTCCGGATCGGTGGGGTTGGAGTAGATGAAGCTGATCTTGGTCGCGGTGTCTTGCGCGGTCATGGATGATCTCCTGGTTTGGTTGGTGCCGTTGGGAAAAACGTAGCCAGAGGAACGGGGGACGGCCATGACCGCGCCGCCGGGAGACCTTGCAGATCGTCCAAGCCGGACACACGACCTGCTTTCGGAGTTGCTCAGGAGCGTGCGGCTGAGCGGCGAACGGATCGTCGCCCATGCCCCGCCGCCGCCGTTCTCGGTCGGGTTCACCGGGGTCGGCAGCCTGCACATCGTCGACGAGGGCGACCTCACGCTGCGCATCGACGGTCACCCGCGCGACGAGCGGCTGAGCGCAGGCGATCTCGTCTTGTTGCCGCGCGGCGACACGCACCACCTCAGCGCCGACGACCCGGCCGTCGCGGCGCGGTGGCTCTGCGGCACGTTCACGATCGGCGACCCGCGGGCGAGCCACCTGCTGGGCAGCCTCCCGCCCGTGATCGTCCTGCGTGGCGAGGGCGGGCCGGCCCTCGAAGGGCTCGAAGTGGCCCGCCGGATGCTCGTGTTGGAGATGGAGTCGCCCACGCAGGGCTCGGCGGTGATGGTCGCGCGCATCCTCGACCTGCTCTTCATCCAGATCCTGCGGGCCTGGGCCGCGAGCGCGGCCGAACCGAACTGGCTCGCCGCGGCGCTGGACCCGCAGATCGGGCCGGCGCTGAGCGCCATGCACCGGACGCCCGGTCGCGAGTGGACGGTCGAGGACCTCGCGCGTGAGTGCGCCTTGTCCCGCTCGGCGTTCGCCGCGCGGTTCGTGGCGGGCGTCGGGATACCACCCGCCACCTACCTCGCGCACGTGCGGCTGGACGCCGCCACCGACCTGCTGCGCGGCACGTCCCTGCCGGTCGCGCTCATCGCGAAGAACGTCGGCTACACCTCAGAGGCGGCCTTCAGCCGCGCCTTCAAGAACCACCACGGCAGCGCACCGGCCCACTGGCGCCGCGACGCCCGGGCGAAGCTCCGGTAACCACCGCACGGCAAAGGCACGCGACACCTCGGTGGCGTCGATCACCGAACAATCTTCCAGGAGTCCGGAACCGTGGACCTCCCCGCGTCGTCGTAGCTCACGGGACACAGGGGAATGGCCGGGGAAGCCGCAGGGTGGTTCTCGTTCATCGAGGGGGAGCGAGAACCACCCGCGGTGGTCGCCACGTCAGCCGGCGATCGCCTCCACCGCCGCGATGATCGCGAAGACGATGAACACCGCCGCCGCGCCGCGCTGGATGAAGTGCGCCGGGACTCGGTCGCGGATGGTCCGGCCCACCACCAAGGCCAAAGTGGTCACCACCATCAACGCCAGGAACGCGCCCAGGAACACCATCACCGGGTGGTCGTAGTGCGCCGCCACGCCGATCGCGGTCACCTGGGACGCGTCGCCCCACTCGGCGGTGAACAGCAACACGAACGACGCGCCCGCCGCCTTCAGCACCGGCGTCGCCGCACGCAGCTCCGCGCCGTTCGACGCTTCCGGGGAGGGTTCCTCGAGGCTCTCGCGGATCAACAGCACCGCGCCGATCGCGAACAACACGGCCACGGCGCCGGCCACGATCCTGGTCGGCAGCAACGTGATCGCGCTGCCCAACCCGACGGCGATCGCCGCCTGCAACACGAAGGCCACCGCGGCCCCGGCGAACACCGCGCGCGCCCGGTACCGAGTGGACAGCACCAACGTCAGCGCGGTCGTCTTGTCCGGCAGTTCCAACAGGAACACCGCGGCGAACGCCGCGAAGAATGCCGCCAGCACCACATCTCCATTCCGTCTCGCCCGGACGGAAGGAGGCAGGTTGTCTCCGACCAGGCACACGTGCAACCCGGCCGGAGGTCTCGTTCGCCCGCGTGAGCGGGTGAGGCACCGGATCCGAAGTGTCGGATGGCTCGCTCGCAAGCTCGCTCACGCCGGATCAGTATGTCGATGTCCTCGCCGGGCCGCCCGCAAGAGGCGGCCGTGGGAACTACTCCCCTCTGGCAGGTCCGAGTCTACCCGGGACTTACGTCCCGGCCGAGCGGGACCGCGGGACCTGTCGTGCGACCTTCACCACGGGCAGAGTCGATCACGTGGATGTCCTGAGCCTCGCGCGGTGGCAGTTCGGCATCACCACCGTCTACCACTTCCTGATGGTCCCGCTGACCATCGGCCTCTCCGTCCTGGTCGCGGGCATGCAGACGGCGTGGGTGCGCACCGGCAAGGTCCGCTACCTGAGCATGACCAAGTTCTGGGGCAAGCTCCTGCTGGTCAACTTCGCCATGGGCGTGGTCACCGGCATCGTCCAGGAGTTCCAGTTCGGGATGACCTGGAGCGCCTACTCCCGCTTCGTCGGCGACGTGTTCGGCGCGCCGTTGGCCATGGAGGGGCTCGTCGCCTTCTTCATCGAGTCGACGTTCCTGGGCTTGTGGATCTTCGGCTGGGACCGGCTGCCCAAGCGTGTCCACCTGGCCTGCGCGTGGGCGTTCTCCCTGGCCAGCCTCGCCTCCGCCTACTTCATCCTCGCGGCCAACTCGTGGATGCAGCACCCGGTCGGCGTCACCTTCACCGACGGCAAGCCGCGACTGGAGTCGATCTGGTCGGTGCTCGGCAACAGCACCGCGCTGTCGGCGATCCCGCACACCATTTCCGGCGCTTTCGCGGTGGCGGGCGCGTTCCTGCTCGGCATCGCCGCGTTCCGGTTGGCCCGCAAGCACAGCGACGAGGACAAGCAGGTCTGGCGCGCGTCGCTCAAGCTCGGCGGCGTGGTCGCGGTCGTGGCGTTCGCCGCGGTGGCGATCACCGGCGACCGGCAGGGCCAGCTCATGTTCGAGCAGCAGCCGATGAAGATGGCGTCGGCGGAAGCCTTGTGCCACACCGAAGCACCGGCATCGTTCTCCATCCTCGCCATCGGCGACGTGAACCGGCCGGACTGCGAGAACGTCAAGTCCATCACGCTGCCCGCGTTGCTGTCGGTGCTGGCGCACCACGACCTCACCACCGAGGTGAAGGGCGTGCAGGAGCTGATCCCGCTCTACCAAGCCAAATACGGCACCAACTACCCGGTCGACCCGCAGCTGGGCGAGCTGTCCGGCAAGCCCATCGACTACGTGCCGAACCTGCCCGTCACCTATTGGGGCTTCCGCCTGATGATCGGCTTCGGGGCGCTCTCGGCGTTCGGCGCGCTGGTCGCGTTGTGGTTGACCCGCAAGGGCCGGTTCCCTCGAGCTGGGACCACGCTGGGCCGCTGGTTCCCGCGGCTGGCCCTGCTGGGCATCGCGGCGCCGTTCCTGGCCAACAGTCTCGGCTGGATCTTCACCGAGATGGGCCGCCAGCCGTTCGTCGTGGCCCCCAATCCGTCCGGTGTGGACGGGGTGTGGATGTTCACCGCCCGCGCCGTGTCCGGGCTGAGCGTCGGCGAGGTGCTGACCTCGTTGATCGCGCTGACCGCGGTCTACGGCGTGTTGGCGGTGGTCGAGGTCGTCCTGATCCGCCGGTACGTGCTGGCCGGCCTGCCGGAACCGGAAGCCGAGGAGGAGGCCGAGGGTGACCACCTCGCGTTCGCTTACTAGGAGCCCACGATGACGCTTCCCGTGCTCTGGTTCTGCATCGTCGCCGTGTTCTGGCTCGGCTACCTCTTCCTGGAGGGCTTCGACTTCGGCGTCGGCATGCTGCTGCCGGTGCTCGGCCGCGACGACCGCGAGCGGCGCGTGCTGATCAACACCATCGGCCCGGTCTGGGACGGCAACGAGGTGTGGCTGATCGTCGCGATCGGCGCCACGTTCGCGGCCTTCCCGGCCTGGTACGCGGGCTTGCTGAGCGCCGCTTACCTACCGGTGTTGCTGATCCTGCTCGGCCTGATCGGGCGGGGCGTGGCCTTCGAGTATCGCGGCAAGGTCGACTCGGCGCGGTGGCGGCGGACGTGGGACCGGATCATCGTGATCGGCTCGCTGGTGCCGTCACTGGGCATCGGGCTGCTGCTGTCGGCGACCTTCCTCGGCCTGCCGCTGGACGCCGCGGGCAACCGCGACGGTTCGCCGCTCGCCGCGCTGCGCTGGGACACGGCTCTGGGTGCGCTGGCGTTCGCCGGGTTCGCGCTGGTGCACGGCGCGACGTTCATCGCGTTGAAGACCGACGGGTCGATCCGCCGCCGGGCCCGCGTGCTGGGCAGCCGCATCGGGCTGGTCACGCTGCTCCCGCTGGTCGCGCTGGCCCTGCTCGTGCAGCTCGAACGCGGCTCGGCGTGGCTGTGGCCGGTGCTCGGTCTCGGCGTGCTGGCCGGGGCCGCGGCCCTGGCTCGGTTGCGTGCCGCCCGGGAGGGGCAAGCGTTTGCCTTGCTGGGCGTGCTGCTCGCCTGCGCGGTCGTGACGTTGTTCGGCGCGCTCTACCCGGACGTGCTCCCGTCCACACTGGACAGCGGGTACTCGTTGACCGTGGCCGGTGCGGCGTCGAGCCCCTACACGCTCGGGGTGATGAGCTGGGTCGGGCTGATCGGGTTGCCCGTCGTGCTGCTCTACCAAGGCTGGACCTACTGGGTGTTCCGCAAGCGCATCGCCACCCACAACATCCCGGCAGGTCACTGATGAACGCCTCGGATCGCCGTCCACCCGCCCTTGTGCGGTCCGGGGGCCCGCTCGGCGCGCTGCCCGCACTGTCCGGTGCGGCGCGCCGAGCGCTGGCGGGCATCGCCGCGCTCTCCGCGTTGACCGCTGTTTCCGCGGTGGCGCAGGCGTTGGCGCTGGCCCAGCTGATCGCGGCCGTGGTCGGCGGGCGGCCGTGGCCGAGCGGCTGGCTGGCCGTGCTGGCGGCCGCGGTCGTCGTCCGAGCTGTGCTGACCTGGGCCACCCAGGTGGTCGCGGCCCGCGCGGCGGCGGGCACCAAGGCGGAGCTGCGAGCGTCGCTTGTGGACAGTGCGGTGCGCCGCGGGCCGGAGTGGATCGCCGCTCGCGGGCCCGCCGAGCTGACCGCGTTGGGCACCCGCGGCCTGGACGCGTTGGACGCCTACTTCGCGCAGTACCTGCCCGCCTTGGTGGCCGCGGCCGTGCTACCCGTGGCGATCGGCTTCGCGATCCTGGTGGCCGACCCGCTGTCCGCGGTGCTGGTCGCCGTGACAGTCCCGTTGATCCCGGTCTTCGCGATCCTGGTCGGCAAGTACACCCAGGGCCGGGTCGGCGAACTGGCCGACGCCGAACAGCGCATGTCCGGCCGGTTGCTGGAGCTGATCAAGGCGTTGCCGGTGCTGGTCGCGTTCCGCCGGGCCGACGCCCAGGTCACGGCCGTGCGCCGGGTGTCGGAGCGGCACCGCGCGGCGACCATGGCGACGTTGCGCGTGGCGTTCAGCTCGGCGGTGGTGCTCGAACTCGTCTCGACGTTGTCCGTCGCGTTGGTCGCGGTGGCGATCGGCCTGCGGCTCGTCGGCGGCGACCTGGGGCTGGCCACCGGCTTGTTCGTGCTGGTCCTGGCGCCGGAGTGCTACCTGCCGCTGCGGGCCGCGGGTGCCGCCCACCACGCGAGCGAGGACGGCGTCGAGGCGGTGCGCCGGGTCGCCGACCTGCTGGTCGACCCGCCGGCCGGTGGGCACCCCCTGCCCCGCGGTGAGGTCCGCATCTCGGGCCTGCGGGTCGATCGCCGCGCCATGACCCCGGTGACCTGCACCGTCCGCCCGGGTGGGATCACCCGCCTCGACCTGCCGAGCGGCGCGGGCAAGTCCACGGCGATCGCCGCCCTGCTGGGCTTCGCGCCACCGTCCGACGGCCGGATCACCGTGGCCGGTGTCGACCTGGCCGGCGCCGACCTGGCCGCGTGGCGGCGCTCGATCGCGTGGGTGCCGCAGCGCCCCGCCTTCACCGGCGCCACCGTCCGCGACGAACTCGAACTGGCCGTTCCCGAGGCGCTGACCAGCGAGATCACGGAATTGTCGGTGGCATTGGGTATCAATGCGTTGCTGGGCCGCGGCACGGCCGAGCTGTCGACGGGGGAGCGGCAGCGCGTGGCCGTGGCGCGGGCGTTGCTGCGTGCTCGGCATGGCGCGTGGCTGCTGGTGCTCGACGAGCCGACCGCGCACCTGGACCCGCGTCATGCCGCCGCTGTGCAGGCGCAGGTGCAGCGGGCGGCGGACGCGGGGGCCGCCGTGCTGCTGGCCAGCCATCGGGCCACCGCCCCGGGGGAAGGGCCCGCGCGGACCGGACCGCCGTCAGGCGAGCTCCGGTCCGCGCGGGAGCCCGGCCGCGCCCGCCTGCGGTCGCTGGTCAGCGCCCGCCTGCTCACCGCCGCCCTGCTGGGCGCCCTGGCCCTGGCCGCCGGGGTGGCCCTGACGGCGACGTCCGCCTGGCTGATCGCCACGGCGTCCCAGCGTCCGCCGATCCTGACCCTGTCGGTGGCCATCGTCGGCGTGCGGGCCTTCGGCCTGGCCAAGGCCGGCCTCCGCTACGCCGAACGCCTGATGACCCACGACGCCGCGCTCAGGACGGCCACGGTCCTGCGCGAAAGCTTGTGGCACAAGGTGATCCGCCTCGGTGCGGCCGCGCCCCAGCCCGCCGAGGCCGCCCGCCGCCTGGTCGACGACGTGACCACGGTCCGCGACCTGACCCCACGCGTGCTGACCCCGCCGTTGATCGCCTTGGGCGTCACCACCCTCGCGGTCGCCGTCCAGTGGGCGGTCCTGCCCACGGCGGGCCTGGCGCTCTTGGCGGCGGTGCTGATCGCCGGTCTGGTGGCGCCTTGGCTGACCGTCCGCCTGGACCGCAAGGCCACGGCGGCCCTCGCCGCCGACCGCCGAGCCGTGGCCACCCGCCTGCTCACCCTGCTGGACGCCGCCCCTGACCTGGTCGCCTACGGCGCCGACGAGCAGGTGCGGGCCGAGCTGGCCGCGTTGGACGAAGACCTGACCAGGCGAGCCCGCCGCCAGGCCTTCGGCGCCGGTGCGGGAGCAGGCCTGGTCGTCCTGGCCATGGGGCTGGCCGCGTTGACGGGGGCGTGGCTGGGCGTCGGATCCGGTGTCCTGGTAGCCGTCCTGGCCTTGGTGCCTCTGGCCCTGACCGAAGCGCTGGCGCCTTTGCCCGGCGCCGCCCAGCACCTGGGCTCGCTACGCACGGCCCTGACCAGCATCACGCTTCCGGAACGGGCCGACCGCACGCCACAACCGAGATCGCGGCCGACGTCGCGGGACATCGAACTCGTCGGCGTCGACGTGCGGTGGCCGGGCGCCGACCAACCCGCGCTGCGCAACCTGACGATCACCATCCCCGAAGGCACGCACGTTGCCGTCGTCGGCGAGTCCGGCGCGGGCAAGTCCACCCTGTTGGCCCTGCTCCTCGGCTTCCTGGACCCCGAGCGCGGCACCGCAGGCCGACCCGAGCGCGTCGCGTGGTGCCCGCAAGAACCGCACCTGGTCGCCACCACCGTCCGGGAGAACCTGCGCCTCGCCGACCCCACGGCCACCGACGCCGAACTCGCGGACGCCCTCCGCTCGGCTTGCCTGCCGGCCTGGGTCGATCGCCTCGACGTCGAGCTCGGCGCCGGCGGCAGCGGGACCTCCGGCGGGGAGGCGACGCGCCTCGCCCTGGCGCGGGCCTTGCTGGCCAAGGACGCCGACCTCGTCCTGCTCGACGAACCCACGGCCCACCTCGACGTCCCGACCGCGACCGAACTGCTCGCCGGGCTCCGGGAACGGTTCCGCGGCCGCACCGTCCTGCACGTCACGCACCGCCCTGAGGAAGCCGAGACGGCCGACCTCGTGCTCGACCTTTCCCGTGGCCGCGTCCTGGCGAGGACCTAGTGTTGCGCCTGATGGACCCGACCCTGGCCGCGCGCACGCTGACCGCGTCCACCGAGATCGCCACCGCCGCGCTCGCCGGTGACGACCCGGCGGCGGTGCTCGACCTCGTCGTGCGCAGTGCCGCCGCGCTGGCCGAGGCCGACCTCGGTCTCGTCATGGCGCAGGCGGACGACGGCTCGGTCACGATCGAGGCCGCGCACGGCGGCACGGTCCTGGGCACGTCCCCGCTCGGCCTGGTGCTGTCCAGCCGGTCCTCGGCCGCCCGCGTGGCGCGCAGCGGGGTGCCGATCGTCGTCGACGACGTGACCACCGACCCGCGCACCGCGCCCTTCGTCCCGAAGGAGTTGCGCCAGTACGGGGCGTTCGCGGCGGCGCCGTTCGGCACGCGGGAGCGGAGCCTCGGCGTGCTGACCGTCTACCGCCGTCGGGGCCGCGCGTCGTTCGAGCCGGTCACCGTGGACGTGCTGACGGCGTTCGCCGCGCAGGCCGGCCTGGTCACCGTGCTGTCCGAGGGCTCGGCCGCACGCCAGCGCGTCGACCTGTACGAGGAGCGTGAACGCATCGCGCGCGACCTGCACGACGTGATCGTCCAGCGCCTCTACGGCGCCGGCATGCAGCTGGACCTGTTGGCGCGCAAGCCGACCCGCAAGCTCGCCCGCCGCGACGCCACCCGCCTGGCCGACGCCGTCGACCAGCTGGACGCGGCGATCGCCGACGTGCGCGCGGTCGTCCGCACGCTGCGCGACCCGAACCCGGGCGAGAACCACACCGACCTGGCGGCGTCCGTGCGCGCCGAGGTCGACATCGCCCGGGAACTGCTCGGCTTCGACCCGATCCTGCAACTGCACGGCGACCTGTCCGCGGTGTCGGTCTCGGTCGCCGACGACGCCCGCGCGGCCCTGCGTGAGGCACTGTCCAATGTGGTCAGACATGCGGGCGCCGGCTGGCTCTCGGTCCAGGTGGACATCACCGGCGGGAAGTTGCGGCTGCTGGTCGCCGACGACGGCAGCGGCATCCCGGACGGCGTGACCAAGCGCGGCCTGCGCAACCTGGCGGAGCGCGCCGAACGCGCGGGCGGCACGTTCGAGCTGCGTTCGTCGCCCCGCGGCACCACCGTCGTCTGGCAAGTGCCGGTCTGAACAGCGCTTTAAACCGAAGGGTTGACTCTCGGAGACCTGAAGCCTTAAGGTCGTTTCAACCACAAAGTTGAAAGAGACGAAGATGCCCGCCGACACGCTGTCCCAAGCCTTCGCCGCCCTCGCCGATCCGACGCGGCGCGACATGGTGGCCCGGCTGGCCGACGGCGAAGCGACCGTGAGCCAGCTGGCCGAGCCGTACGAGATGTCGTTGCAAGCGGTCTACAAGCACCTGCGGGTACTCGAAGGCGCCGGGCTCGTCACCCGGCCGCCGGGTCCGCAGCCCCGGCCGGTGCGGCTCGAGGCGCAGGTGCTCGACCTGATGGACGGCTGGATCGAGCGCTACCGCAGGCGTCTCGAGCAGCGCTACCGCCGCCTCGACACCGTCCTCGCGGAGATGGGTGAAGACCATGAACAAGATCATTGAGGCCCGTATAGAAGCCGACCCGAACCTGCCGGTGATCCGGACCGTGCGTGACTTCACGGCCGAGCCGGCGCAACTCTTCCGCGCCCACACCGATCCCGTGTTGTTCGCCAAGTGGGTCGGTCCCGACGCGACCACCACCCGGATCGACGCATGGGACGCCCGCACCGGCGGCAGCTGGCGCTACGTGTCGCTGGTCAACGGTGTGGAGTACGCGTTCCACGGCTGCTTCCACGACGTGCGGCCGGACCGGATCGTGCAGACCTTCACCTTCGAAGGCGAGCCGGAGGGTGTCGTGCTGGAGACGATGTGGTTCGACGACCTGGGCGACGGCCGCACGCGGCTGCGCACACAGTCCCTTGTGGACAGCATCGAGGCCCGCGACGGCCTCCTGCGCTCCGGCATGGAAGTCGGCATCAACGAGGGATACGCCAAGCTGGAGAGGATGTTGAACGATGGCACTGCCTGAGCAGCCGGCCGCGCGCCACCGCGCGGTCGCGGGAACCTTCACCGAACGCGTTCGCGGTGCCAAGGACTGGGACGCGCCGTCCCCGGTCGAGGACTGGACGGCCCGCGACGTCGTGCGCCACCTGGTCGAGTGGTTCCCGAGCTTCCTGTCCGCGGGCGCCGGCATCGACCTGCCCAAGGGCCCGTCGGTCGACGCGGACCCGGTCGCGGCGTGGCAGGTGCACAGCGATGGCGTGCAGGCCCTGCTCGACGACCCCGAGACGGCGAACCGCGAGCTCACCAACCGCCACATCGGCACGCTCGCGTTGCCGGCCGCGATCGACCAGTTCTACACGTCGGACATCTTCATGCACACGTGGGACCTGTCCCGCGCGACCGGCCAGGACGACCGCCTGGACCAGGACTTCTGCGCCGCGATGCTCGGCGGCATGGAACCGATGGACGACGTCCTGCGCGCGTCGGGCCAGTACGGCCCGCGCGTGGCCGTCCCGGCCGACGCGGATGTCCAAACGCGAATGATCGCCTTCATCGGCCGCGACCCGTTCTGGACCGCCCGCTAGGCCCAGATCCGGCGCAACGGCGCCAAACCCTCCTCGACGTAGGTGGCGATCGGCTGGTCGCCACCGTCGAGGTACCACTGCTCCAACGCCCCGAAGTACCCGAACGCCAACGCGTTCGCGGCCACCCGCGCCTGCGTCGCCGACAGCCCGCCCTTGACCAGCAACGGCACGATCCGCTGGCTCGCCCGGTCGAACGCGGCGCACGCGGCCATCCGCACCGACGGCTCCTTGAAGAACCACCGCACGCGCCGCCACGGGCCCGGTCCGTCGTCCGGCGTCTCGTAGGCGAAGACCGCGCGCAGCAGGCTGCCGACGGGGTCGCGCGCGTCGACGACCTCCTCGAGCCCTTCCTGGCTCAGTGTGTCGAACTCGTCGGCGACGATCAGCCCTTCCTTGGTGCCGAAGAACCGGTAGACCGAGGACGCCGACACCTCGGCCGCCGCGGCGATCTCCTCGATGGTGACGCCGTCGAACCCGCGCTCGTCGAACAGGTCCAGCGCGCGCTCCTGGATCGTGCGCCGCGCTTCGCGCCGCCAGCGTTCCCGCAGACCAGTAGCCATGTGATCAGGCTATCAGCAAGTCACTGTCTGAATGAGTTTGACTGTCTATTGGAGCGTTCGTACAGTCGCTAGCTATGAGACAGTCACTTTCTGAAAGGGCGATCGTGGTCGCCGTCGCGCTGCCGGTCGTCCTCGTCGTCGCCGCCGTGATCGACCAGGTCGGCGGCCGGACCCTCGCCGAACACGCCACCGCCATGTACGCACCGCACGGCGAACAGCCCAGCTCCGGCCTGCTGTACGGGCTGATCTACACGGTCGCCGTGGTCGGCGCGCTGCTCTGGCTGGTCGTGCTGAGGCCCGCCCGCAACCACCGCCGCTCGGCGCCGGTGCTGGCTGTGGTCATGACCGTGCTCACCGCGGCGCTCGCATTGCTGCTGCTCGTCTCCGCCGAATACGGCTCGACGATCTACCCGCCGCTGTGGGGGATCCTGGCCCTGCTGCCCGCCGTCGCCGGCGTGGTCGCGTCCGCGTCGCTCTTCCGCCGATCACGTGCCTGAGCCAGGCAAGACGTGAAATCAGGGGTTTGCGAAAGTGTTCTAGATCACTCGATCTGCTGTGGCTGCTTCGGAGATCGATTACGGTGAGTAGGCAACACTTCTGGCGTGAGCAGAACGGACCAGCGCGCTGGGCCCGGTTGACGGGAGTGGGCCGGGCTACCACCCCCGACCCACCCCCGTCGTGCCCTTCGCCACGCCCGATCCCCAGCGAGGGAACGATGACCTGGTGCAGGACGCGGCCACCCTGTACCACCCGTCCGTCCTTCTTCCGCTGAAATCAGGACATCCACGGTATCCGCAGGTCGCGCTTGATTAATCGTTACCTGGCCGCCGCTCGGGCGATCGGGCGTTAGTCGCCACTAACGGTAAGTACCCACTGTCACAAGCGGCGTCTCGGTCATTGTGGCAGTGCACTTAATCGCCCGTTTGGTGGCACTTTCGGGCTCAAGATCGAATCCTTAGCCTTCTGAGCACCCCTCGGGAGGCGGCGTCCCTACCAACGAACTCCTTGCCTCCCGGGCCGATCCCCAGCGAGCGCCGACCTGGAACGAGGAGACGAATAGTCACGATGAGTGAGTTCACCCACCCGTTGGTGGTGGTCACCGCCTGTCTCATCGCCATGGCTTACTTGGCCTTGGCCGTCGTGATCACGCGCAGGATGCTGGCGTCCTCCTGGCCCGTGGTCCGGGTGCTGGCCGCGCTGGCCGCCATGCTCGCGACCCTGCCGCCCATCTTGTACGCCCTCGCCGCGGTCGCCGCGTGATGGTTGTCCGAGCCTGCTGGCCGAAGCACACGTTCATGGGACGCATCGGCGACCTCGAGTCGAAGGTGCTGGCGGTGTCGCGGCCCACACCGACCCAGGCAAACGCGGCCATGCTGCTGCAAGGCAACGCCGTCACCCGGTTGTTGCTGGTCACCGGCGGCCATGTGCGGGTCCACCGGGCGGCGCTCGCCAACGGGCCGACGATGTTGCTCGACATCTTGGGCGCCGGCGACCTGGTCGCCTTGGAGGACCTCGTCGTCGGCAGCCGTTCGCATGCCACCTACCTCTGCGGGCCCAAGCTGGCCTCCGTGCGGGCGATCTCGTTGGCCGACTTCGCCCGGCTCCGTGCCGAGAACCCCCGCATCGAGCAGGCGGTCGTGTGGACCATCGCGACACAGCTCCGCGAGCGTGACGCCGCTTTGGCCCTCGCCTCGCACAAGGTGCGGAACCGGGTGATCATGTTCCTGCGCTGGCTCGCCGCCGCCCACGGCCGGGAGGACACCGAGACCGGGGCCGTGCTGATCGACGTCGGGTTCACCCAGCCCGACATCGCGGCCGCGGTCGGCGCCGCGCCCGCACAGGTGTCGGCCGTGCTCTCGAGCTTGCGGGACAACGGGTTCATCGCCATCGGATACCGCTCGCTGCACGTCTTGGCGGATCTGCGCAAGGCGGTCGACGGGGTTTCGGCGGCCGGGAATGGTTCGCCGCCGGGTTAGGGTTCGGCCATGTCCGACCTTGCCCGCCCGCTCTTCGGTTCGCTGATCGGCGTCGTCTTCGGTGTGGTGTTCTTCGTGGCCAACGCGGGCCCGTTCGGCACGCCGGGCGCGATCGTCGTGCGCGTGGTCGGCCTCGCCATCGGGGTCGCGCTGTTGGTCCGCATCATCCAGTTGCGCCGGCGGGTCACCGTCGCGCCGGACGCGCTCGGGTTCGGCCGCGGCTACTGGCTGGTCGTGCTGGGCGAGGTCGTCCTGCTGTTCGGCGGCGTGCTGGTGATCAACCGCGTGCTGCACCACCCGGAGGCCTCGGTCGCGTGGGTCGCGGTCGTCGTCGGCGTGCACTTCGTGGTGCTCGCGCGGGTCTGGCGCGAAGCCCTGTTCACCGTGCTCGGGGTCGTGATGACCGTGCTCGGCGTGCTCGGCATCGTCCTCGCCGTCACCACGCATTCGGCGGTCGCGGTGGCCGTCGTCGCCGGGCTCGGGTCCGGGCTGGCGCTCTTCGCCGCGGCCGCGCGCCCGCTACTCGCGCGCTGAGCGGCGAGCCACCCACGCGACCGCCTGCGTACGCCGCTGCATCCCCAGCTTGGCCAGCACCGAAGTCACGTAGTTCTTCACGGTCTTCTCCGCCAGGAACAACCGCTCGGCGATCTGCCGGTTCGACAGGCCCTCGCCCATCAACTCCAGCACCGCCCGCTCGCGCTCGGTCAGCACGTCCAGCTCGTCGGCCTCGGCGCTGCGCCGCATTCGTTCCAGCACGTGCGCCGTGGTCAACGGGTCGAGCAGCGACCGCCCGGCCGCCACCTCGCGCACGGCGTTCACCACGTCCTGCCCCCGCACCTGCTTCAACAGGTACCCCGACGCCCCGGCCATGATCGCCTCGACCATGGCCCGCTCGTCGTCGAAGGCGGTCAGCACCAGGCACCGCGGCCCGTCGGGAAGCGAACGCAGCGAACGGCACAGGGCCACCCCGTCGCCGTCGGGCAGCCGCACGTCGACGACCGCGACGTCGATCGAGTGCCGGCCGGCCAACGCGAGCGCCTCGCCGACGCCGCCCGCCTCGGCGACCACCTCGATGTCGTCTTCGCTGGTCAACAGGTCGCGCAGCCCGCGGCGGACCACCTCGTGGTCGTCGACGAGCAGCACGCGGATCACGTTCAGAGCTTACGCAGCCGCACCCGCGTGATCCGGTGGTCGGCGTCCTTGCGCAGCACCAGCGTCGCGCGCGGCCGGGTCGGCAGGATGTTGGACATCAGGTTCGGCTTGTTCGTCTGGTCCCACAACGCCTTCGCCTCCGCGGTCGCCTGTTCGTCCGACAGCGTCGCGTAGTGGTGGAAGTGCGAGGCCGGGTCGGCGAACGCGGTGCCGCGCAACGCCAGGAACCGGTCGATGTACCAGCGTTCGATGTCCTCGGCGTGCGCGTCCACGTAGATCGAGAAGTCGAAGAGGTCGGCGACCGAGAGCCGCGGCCCCGGCTGCAGCACGTTCAGCCCCTCGATGATCAGGATGTCCGGCCGCTTCACCACCTGGAACTCACCGGGCACGATGTCGTAGGCCAGGTGCGAGTACACCGGCGCGCGCACTTCCTCCGCGCCCGCCTTCACCTCGGAGACGAAGCGCAGCAACGCACGCCGGTCGTAGCTCTCCGGGAAACCCTTGCGGCTCATCAGGTCGCGCTTGATCAGCGACGCCTTGTCGTACAGGAAGCCGTCGGTGGTCACGAGGTCCACCCGCGGGTGGTCGGGCCAGCGGGCGAGCAACGTGCGCAGCAGCCGGGCCGTGGTCGACTTGCCGACCGCCACGCTGCCCGCGATGCCGATCACGAACGGCACCCGCGCCTCGACCCGGTCCTCGCCCAGGAATGCCGCCGTGGTCTCCGCGAGCCGCTGCCGCGCCGCCACTTGCAGGCTGATCAGCCGGGAGAGCGGCAGGTAGACCTCCGCGACCTCGTCGAGGTCGACCGGGTCGCGCAGACCCCGCAGGTCGACGAGCTCGTCGAGGGTGAGGGTGAGCGGGGTGGCCTTGCGCAGCGCGCGCCACTGTTCGCGGCGCAGCTCAACGTACGGGCTCAGTTGCGCGGGCGCCGTTGCGGGATGCACGGCGCCAACGTAGGCGTTGTTGCTGGTGTTGCGCTGTGACGGAGCCCATCCCGGGAACACCTTCGGGGAGCAAGACGTTGGCACTCTCGAAGGCCGAGTGCTAAATCGGCCAGGGTTCTCCGAGGTGGGAGGCAGTACAGATGGCTATCGCAGTCCGTTCAGTGTGGGATCCGTTCGGTGCGCTCGTCCGTCAGCGCGACGGTGAGTTCGACCGGCTGGTGCGCCGTGCGTTCGGTACCGGCACCGTGACCGGGTTCGTCCCGGCGGCCGACGTCGTGCGTGACGGCTCCGACGTGGTCGTGACCCTCGAGCTGCCCGGCGTGGACATCGACAACGACGTCCAGGTCGAGGTCGTCGAAGGTCGGCTGCGCGTCAGCGGCAACCGCAGCGAGCAGAAGAGCTCCGACAAGGACGGCATCGTGGTCCGGGAGACCCGCTTCGGGTCGTTCCACCGCGAGTTCGCCCTGCCCGAGCACGTGACCGCCGACGACGTCGACGCCGACTACGACCGCGGTCTGCTCAAGATCCGCGTGCGTGGCGTCAGCAAGCCGAAGGTCGAGCCGCGCCGCATCCAGGTTCGCAGCATCGCGCCCGCGCAGGCCGAAGACACCGCCATCGAATGATCTCCACAGTGCGAGGCCCCGCCGACTCCGGCGGGGCTTTCGTGCGTTCAGGGGAAGATCGCGTCCCAGGCGGCGATCACCTGGCGGGCGCAGTCCGACGGCGCGACCCCGCCGACGCCGGTGCCCAGCCCCGGCATCGCGATCGTGGTGACGACCTCGCGGACCCGCGTGCCGTCGTCGAGCCTGCCGTCGGACCAGAGCCGGAAGACCGCGAGCGCGGCCAGGTACGGGTTCACGGTGTCGGGCGGTAACAAGGTGCCCGGTTCACGCATCGTCGGGGCACTGATGAGGAAGCGGGGTTCCGGTAAGCCGGTCGGCACGACCATGGCCTCGCCGACCGGCAGTTCGCCGCCGTGCAAGGCCAGGATTGCGCTGCGCACCGTGGCTTCCACGTCCGGGAAGAGCTCGGCGTAGAGCGCGTCGATGCCGCCGCGCATCCAGCCGTAGGAGTTCGCGGGGCTCACCACGGCCTGCGCGCCGACGTCGAGCACGGAGCCGCGGTGCACGGTGATGTTGTCGTGGTTCGCGGCGGCCAGCTGCCACGCTTCGGTCATGGCGTCGTCGACGGCACACAGCACGAGCTGGGGCACCGCGACCGCGAACGGCCCGGCGCCAATCGGATCGGACCGCGGATCGGCGCTCACGATTCCAATATGTCATCGACGAAGGTCGCTCGGGAGGCGTCCATCCGGGGTGGATTCGACTGCGTAGGGTGGCCGCGTGACGAGGATCGCCTACTTCGGCCCGACCGGGACCTTCAGCGAACAAGCAGCTCTGGCGTTCGCCGACGGCCACGAACTGGTCCCCGCCGAGACGATCCCGCTCGTGTTCGCCGCCGTGCGGGCGGGCGAGGCCGAGTTCGGGTGCGTGCCCGTGGAGAACTCCGTCGAGGGCTCGGTGTCGGCGACCATGGACGCGCTCGCCGCCGATGCGCCGCTCGTCGCCGTCGCCGAAGTCGTTCTGCCCGTGCGGTTCTCCGTCCTCGTGCGACCGGGCACCACCGACGTGAAGACCGTCGCGAGCCACCCGCACGCGCTCGCCCAGGTCCGCCACTGGCTCGACGAGAACCTGCCGGACGCCGCCGTCGTGGCGTCCACCTCGACCGCGGCCGCCGCCGTCGGCGTGGCCGAGGGCAGGTTCGACGCCGCGGTCAGCGCACCCGTCGCCGTGCACCACTACCCGCTGGCGGAACTGGCCACGGACGTCGCCGACGTGCGTGACGCGGTGACCCGCTTCTTGTTGCTGCACAAGCCAGGCGTGGTGCCGGAGCCGACCGGCGCGGACCGGACGTCGGTGGTCGCGGTCGCCGCCGACCGGCCGGGGGAGCTGGCTGGGATCCTGACGGAGCTGGCGTTGCGCTCGATCAACGTCTCCCGCATCGAGTCGCGGCCGACCAAGGAACGGCTCGGCGAGTACAAGTTCTACCTGGACATCGACGGCCACATCACCCAGCAGCGCGTCGGCGACGCGCTCGCCGCCCTGCACCGGCGCTGTCACGACGTCCGCTTCCTCGGCTCCTACCCGCAGGCCGCCCCGAGCGTCGAACGTGACGCAGCCGACCCCGACACGAGCGACGACAGCTACGCGGCTGCGGCACAGTGGTTGGCGGGCGTGCGGGAGGGGACGAGGGCATGAGCAGTTTGCGGCTGATGTTGGTGCGGCACGGGCAGACCGCGTCGAACGTGCGGGGCGCGCTGGACTCCGCGTTGCCGGGTCCGCCGTTGACCGAGGAGGGGCTCGCACAAGCCAAGGCGCTGGCCGAGCGACTGGCCGACGAGCCGGTCAACGGCGTGTACGCCTCGCAGGCGGTGCGTGCGCAGCAAACCGCGCAGCCGGTCGCCGAGGTGCACCGGACGGGCCTCGTCGTGGTCGACGGCGTGCACGAGGTGCAGGCCGGTGACCTGGAGGGACGTACCGACGCCGCCGCGCTGGGCGAGTTCGCGCAGGTCTTCCACCGCTGGACGAGGGGCGAGTTGCACGTCCGGATGCCCGGCGCGCAGTCCGGGGCCGAGACCCGCGAGCGCTTCGTCGGTGGCGTCGAGGGCATCCGGTCCGCCCACGAGGACGGCCTGGTCGTGTTGGTCAGCCACGGCGGCATCATCCGGCTCGGCACGCAATGGCTGGTGCCGGACCTGGCCGCGCGCCTGGCCGATCAGGGCCTGCTGCACAACACCGGGCACGTGGTGCTGGAGGCCGACGGCGCGGGCTGGCGCTGCCTGGAGTGGTCAGGGCTCAAGCTGTAGGTCGCGGCACACGGCGTGCACGGGGTCGAGCCACCGCCGGGCCGCCGCGGGCGTCATGGCCAGGCCGTACTCACCGGCCGCGTCGCGCAACGCACCCGTGAGCCGCGCGTACTTCGGTTCCGCCGCGGTCGCGGCCGACACGAGTTCGGCGGCGCCGATCAACCGGTCGCGCGCGGCCACGTCGCCGGTCGCGATGGTCGTCGGCGTGACCGCACATGCTTGCCCCGCAAGTGATTCCTGGTCCTGGCCGGTCGCCCCGCACTGCTGGTCCACCGCCGCGACGGCCGCGCGCAGCTCCGGGCTGTCGGCCGGCCGGCTCTCGTAGAAGACCAGGTTCGCCAGCTGCTCGATGGCCTCCGCGAGCGGCTGTCGCGCCTTGTCCTCGACCGCGGCCGCCCGGCTGAACTGCTCGGCGGCGCCCATCAGGTGCACGTCGACGGGGTCACGCACGTCCACGGGCTCGGCCCGGTGCACCGCGCCGCACGCCAGCGCGACGCTCGACCGGTCGGGTTCGTCGTCGTCGTTCAGCCATGCGATGACGGCGACCGCGGCCCCGATCACGAGGATGGCGGCGGCGACGAGCACGGCGAGCCTGACCACGGGTGTCCTCCGGTCGGGTAATTGCGCGCAGAATGTCCGACTCCCTCGCTAAGGTCCGGACATCGCCCTACGCCTAGCAGGAGGGGGCCGCGATGACCGCATCAAACCAGGTTGCGGTGCGCGCCGAGGCTTTGATCAAGACCTTCGGCAACACCCGCGCCCTGGACGGCGTCGATCTGGAGATACCGACCGGCACCGTGCTGGGCATGCTCGGCCCGAACGGGGCCGGCAAGACCACCACGGTCCGCATCCTCACCACGTTGCTGCGCCCCGATTCCGGGCGTGCGTGGGTCGCCGGGCACGACGTGACCGCCGAGCCGGACAAGGTGCGCCGCGCGATCGGGCTTTCCGGTCAGTACGCCGCGGTCGACGAGAACCTCACCGGCTACGAGAACCTCTACATGGTCGGCCGGCTCTACGGCATGAACCGAGCGCGTGCGGGCGCGCGGGCCAAGGAGCTGCTCACCCGGTTCCGGCTCAACGAGGCGGCCGAACGCCCGGCGAAGACGTACTCCGGCGGCATGCGCAGGCGCCTCGACCTGGCCGGTGCGCTGGTCGCCGAGCCCGCCGTCGTCGTTCTCGACGAGCCGACCACGGGCCTCGACCCACGTGGTCGCATGGAGACCTGGGAGGTGATCGGCGAGCTGGTCGCCGACGGCGCGACCGTGCTGCTGACCACCCAGTACCTCGAGGAAGCCGATCAGCTCGCCGACACGATCCTGGTGATCGATCACGGCAAGGTCATCGCCAGCGGCACCGCCGACAAGCTCAAGAGCCAGATCGGCGGCGAGCGGCTCGAGCTCGTGCTCGCCGAGGCCGCCGACCTGCCCGCGACGGCGAAGGTGCTGGCCGAGGTCGGCTCAGCCGAGCCGGTGGTCGACGAGCACACCCGCCGCGCGCACGTGCCGGTCGACACCGGCTCGAAGGCGCTGATCGAGGCGCTGCGCAGGCTCGACGCGCAGGACATCGCGGTGCTCGACGTGTCGCTGCACCGCCCAACCCTCGACGACGTGTTCCTTTCGCTCACCGGCCACTCCGCCGAGGAAGAGAAGGACCCCTCATGACCGTGCTGACCCAGGGGTTGCGCGACGGCAGCATCGTCGCGTGGCGCAACCTGCTCAACGTGCGGCGCAACGCCGACTGGCTCTTCGCCGCGGTGATCCAGCCGGTGATGTTCGTGCTGCTGTTCGCCTACGTGTTCGCGGGCAGCATCGGCTCCAACCCGGCGGCGTACCGCGAGTTCCTGCTGGCGGGCATCTTCGTGCAGACGGTCGCGTTCAACTCGGCGTTCACCGTGATCGGCCTGGCCAACGACCTGCAGAAGGGCATCATCGACCGGTTCCGGTCGCTGCCGATGTCCCGGCTGGCCGTGCTGCTCGGGCGGACCGTGTCCGACCTGGTGGTGAGCTGCGGCGCGTTGCTGATCATGTCGTTGTGCGGCCTTGTCGTCGGCTGGCGGATCCGGGGCAGCTTCCTGGACGCGGTCGCGGCGTACTTGTTGTTGCTGCTCTTCGCCTTCGCGCTGTCGTGGGTCGGCGCGTTGATCGGCCTCGCGGCGCCGAGCGTCGAGGTGGCGCAGAGCGCGGGTCTGGTCTGGCTGTTCCCGGTGTCGTTCATCTCGTCGGCGTTCGTGTCGGTGGGCGGGATGCCTGGTCCGCTGCGTGCGTTCGCCGAGTGGAACCCGTTCACCTCGGTGATCAACGCGGTGCGCCAGCTCTTCGGCAACCCGAGCCCGCCCGGCCTGCCCATGCCGCACGGCTGGCCGGTCGACCACGCGGTGCTCTACACGGTGTTGTGCGCGGCCGTCATCCTGCTGATCTTCGTGCCGTTGTCGGTGGCCAAGTACCGGAAGGTGGCCAGCAAGTAGCTACCCGCGGAACAGCCGCCAGAACGCCGCGGCCGCCTCGGTCGCCTCGGTCGCCGCAACCGGCGCCGGGTCGGTGACCCAGGTGGCGAGCACACCGATCAACGCTCCGGACAGGTATGCGGCGTGCAGTGGCAGCGGCACGTCGTCGAAGCCGGGTGGCCGTCGCCCGCCACGGAACGCCTCCGCCAGCTCGGCGGTCAGCCGTTCGCGCAGGTGCGCGGCGAACTGGGCGCTGCCCTGCGGGCCGAGCATCCGCCGGTACAGCGGCGCGGCATCGTCGAACCGCTGGAACAGCTCGGTCAGCGGCGGTGGGACCGTGGTCGCCGGTGCCTCGAGCGGGCACAACGCCGCGGCGCGGGCGACGTGGGCCACGGCGTCCGCCATGGCCTCGGCCAGCAGCGTGTCGACGTCCGGGAAGTGCTGATAGATCGTCGCCCGGTGCACGCCGGCGTGCTTGGCGACCGCCGCCATGGTGATCGACGCCGGGTCTTCGTCGGCCGCCAACCGCAGGACCGTCTCCCGCAGCCGGGCTCGGCTGCGCTGCGCCCGTGGGTCGTCCGGATTCATGTCGGTAGCTTAACCGACAAGTGTCGCTTAGTCTGGCGGGCATGCACATCGAAATCTGGGCGGATGTCGTCTGCGGGTGGGCCTACATCGGCAAGCGGCGGCTCGAACGGGCCGTCGCCGGCACGGACGTCGAAGTGGTGTGGCGTCCGTTCCGCATCGATCCGACCACGCCCGACGAGGCGACGCCGCTGGCCGAGGCGCTGCGCGACCCGGTGGTCGACGCGGCCCTGCAGCAGTGCGCGCCCGGCGTCTCACCCGCGCAGCACCGCGTCCGGGTCGCCGAGATCGCCGCGGCGGAGGGCATCGGCCCCGGCTGGGGTGCGAAGTGGCGGACCAGCAGCCACGACGCGCACCGCCTCTTGCTGCTCGCGCACGAGCGTGCGGGGGCGGCGGTCCAGAACGAGCTGGCCGAGCAGGTGATGAAGGCGCACTTCCTCGACGGTGCCGACATCAGCGACCGGAAGGTCCTCGCCGAGCTCACGGCCAAGGCCGGGTTCGCCGAAGGCGCCGGCTTGCTCGACACCGACGCCGGTGATCGCGAGGTGCGCGAGCTCCTGCTGATCGGCAAGGCGCGCGGGATCACGTCGTCGCCGACGATCGTGGTCGGCGATCGCCTGCTGACCGGTGCGCAGCACCCGGAAGTGATCGCGGAGTTCCTCGCGGGCGGCGGCGAAGACCGTCCGTTGCCGGTCGAGGTCCAGCGGCTGCGGTGGGTGGAATCCCTGCTGGCGCAAGGTGATCCGCTCGGTGCGCTCAGCCTGCTGCGGCCGCTGCTCGCCGAGCACCCCGAGGACCCGAACGTGCGCCGGCTCGCCGCCCGCGGCTACTTCCACTCCGCTCAGCTGCACCGGGCCCACGAGGTGCTGACCGCGCTGGTCGCGGCGGTGCCGGACGACGCGTACGGCCGGCTCATGCTCGGCCGGACCCTGCACCGGATGGGCCGCGCGCAGGAGGCGGCGCCGCACCTGGCCATGGCCGCCGCGATGACGCCGGGATTCGCGTGATCGTGCCGTGGACAAGAAACACGTCGGTGTGATGGTCGGTTAGCGATCAACCGGCCGGGGCAACCTCGGTGGTGCTGAGGCGTCTTTATGGGTAGCGGCATCCAGCAATTCGGGGACCTGGAGGCGATGGACATGGTGCGAAGCCGTATCGGGCGTGCGGGGCTCCTGGCGGGCGGCGCGATGGTGGCGCTGGTGCTGGGGGCGTGCAACCCGACCCAGACCAACGGCCAAGGTGACCAGCAAACGCTCACGACCGTCGCGTCACCGTCCAGCGACACCTCGGACAGCTCGACGACCGACGAGCCGACGTCCTCGGGCACCGACACGTCGAGCCCGGCGGCCAGCACGAAGGCCACCGACCCGGGTGCCGACCCGACCGACTGCAAGGCCGCCGGCCTCAAGCTGACCCTGAAGCCGGCCGACGCCGGTGCCGGTCACGTGTACGTGAACGTGGTGTTCACCAACAAGAGCAGCAAGACGTGCACGATGCAGGGCTTCCCCGGCGTCTCGTACGTGACGGGCGACAACGGCAAGCAGGTGGGCGCGGCCGCGTACCGCGAGGGCACGAAAGGCCCCCGCGTGACGCTCAAGCCGGGCGGCTCGGCCTACGCCCCGGTCGACGAGGTCAACGTGCACAACTTCGACCCGTCCGCCTGCCACCCGACCTCGACCCGCGGCCTGCGCATCTACCCGCCGCACGACACGGCGGCGATGTTCGTGGCCCAGTCGGGCACCGGGTGCACGGGCAGCGTGCCGGGCCACCAGTTGGCCGTGAAGACCGTGGTCGCGGGCACCGGCGGCTGAGCCGCCAGTACTCGCATCACCCCTCTCGGGCGCGGTGCCGGGCATGGTCCCGCACCGCGCTCGAGCCTTTTCCGGTCTCGACGACGAATCGGCCTATGAACAGGCCAAGGGCGCGGCCCGGGCGTTCACCCGAACCGCGCCCTCGGCGCTTCCCCGGCAGGCCCGCGCAGCCTCCCTCGGGAAACGACCCTCAGCGCTGCGTCGCGAGGATCTTCCGCAACCGGCTCAGCGCCCGGTGCTGGGCCACCCGCACCGCGCCCGGTGTCGAGCCCATCACCTCGGCCGCCTCTTCCGCCGACTGCCCGAGCACGACCCGCAGCAGCAGGATCTCCCGCTGCTTGTCGGTCAGCACCGTCAGCACCCCGGCCAGCTGTTGCGCCGAATCCTCGCGCTCGGCCAGCAACTCCGGTCCCGCCTCCGCGCAGATCCGGTCCAGCGACTGGTCCGTGGGCTCCGTGCGGTCGCGCGCCGCGGCACGCCGGGCGTCGGCGACCTTGTGCGCCGCGATCCCGTACACGAACGACAGGAACGGCCGACCGAGCTTGCGGTAGGTCGGCAGCGCCTTGCAGACGGCGATGCAGACCTCCTGCGCCACGTCGTCCGCCGCCCCGTAGGCGTGTTCGACCCGGCCGAGCCTGCTGCGGCAGTACCGGATCACCAAGGGCCGGATCTGCGTGATCAGCCCGTCCAGCGCCCGCTGGTCCCCGGCCATCGCGGCGTCGACCATCGGACTCAGGACGTCCTGCGGTTCCTCGTCCTCGTGCCCGCCGGGCAGCACATGCAGCCTCGGCCGCACCTGGACCGGAACGGCCTCGTTCGGCTCGGCAAGTTGCGCGTTGCCCCACATGTGGTGCCTCCTCCGCGGTGACTCTCGGTACAAGAGAGCGCGAAGGCACGCGCTAAATACATCGGCGCGCGGATTCTCCGGAAAGAGCTACTCGTAACGACCGGTCACCGCAGCGGGATATGTGCTGGTACCGGCCACCAAGCGACCGTCCGGTCCACCACGCGCCTCGACCGGGGTCGCGTCGAACAAAGGTCTTTTGGCCCGCCACGAGAACCGCTCCACGCGCCGGCCCGGGTCGAACCGCCGCGGCAGCTCGAGCATCAGCAACGCCAGCAACGGTCCGTGCACCACCAGCCCCGGGTGTCCCTCGAAAGCGGCGTACGCGCGGTCGTAGTGGATGCGGTGCGCGTTGCCGGTCAGCGAGCTGAACCGGAACAGCAGCACCGGCGACGGGTTCACCGTCAGCACCCACGGCCCGGGCACGTCTTCCTCCTCCGCCGGCTCCGCCCGCGCGGGCGGCGCGACCGACGCCACGTCCGCGGCCATCCGGTAGACGATGTCCTGCTGCTCCAGCAGCCGCGGCTCCCCGTCCACCGAGAACTCCGCCGTGGTCGTGACCAGCAGCAGCTTGCCGGTGCGCCCCTCCGTCGTGCGCACCGCCGACACCCTGGTGCTGCGCCGCACGGTGTCCCCGCACCGCAGCGGCGCGTGCACGACGAGCCGGCCGCCGCCGAACATCCGCCGTCGCTGGGGCAGCGGCGGCAGGAAGGCGCCGTCGGAGAGGTGGCCGTCCTCGCCGAGTTCGCTCTGCGCGGGCCACTCCGGGAAGTGGAACCAGTGCCAGAGCGGCGGCAGCGGGTCACCGGTCTCCATCACCGGGCTCTGCTGGTCGAGCAGCGCGGCGAACGCCGTGGCCGGTTCGGCGTCCAGCTCGTCCTGAGCGGTGAGCTCGGGCGGCGCCCAGCTCGCCACTATCCGGTCGAAGACGTCCACCGCCACACTCACACCTCCGCGCAAGCCTTCTGGGTGTCATCGGCGCCGAAGACCGGCGAGTTACCCGATGCTGGTCAGCGGTAGCGCTCGGTGAACTCGAGGATCCGCCGCCACGCGTCCGCGCAGGCGTCCTGCCACCGTGCGAACCCGACATCGAAGAAAGAGTGCGGTGCCCCCTCGTAGATGTGCATGTCGTGCGGCTTCTCCTGCTCGGTCAGCCGCTCCTCCATGGCGTGGAACTCGGTGATCGGCGTGGCCGCGTCGGCCCCGGCCACCAGCATCAACAGCGGCCGGTGGAACTCGGGCAGCACGTCCTCGACCATGCTCGGCTTGCCGTAGAAGCCGATGCAGCCCGCCAGGTCGAGCTCGCTGGCCGCGAGCCGCCACGAATGGCTGCCGCCGAAGCAGAACCCGACGCTGAACGTCGGTGCGCCGTCGAGCTGCCCGAGGGCCGCGGCCGCGTCAGCGCGCACGTGCGCGGGCTCGACGTGGCGCAGGTGTGCCTGCCAGTCGAAGTCCTCGGTGCGCGCCCCGAGCCCGGCCGTGCGGCCGAAGTAGTCGAACGCGATCGCGGTGAACCCCGCCTCGGCGAACCGCTGCGCCAAGGCGTCGTAGAACGGGTGCTTGCCCCGCCGGTCGGGCAGCAGCACCACGTTCATGCCGTTGGGTGTCTCTGGTCTTGCCAGGTAGGCGTCGGTCTTGTTGCCGTCCTCGGCGGTGAGCACGAGCGGGCCGTGCTCGGCGACGCCGCCCGGATCCGGAGGTCCCGGCGGCCGGCTGTCGTCACTGTGGCACAAAATCGTCCTCCTGTTAGGCGGTGAGCAGCAGGCGACGCATGCTGACACCCTGGCACGGACTCACACGATCGGGCTATTCAGCGTGGGTGGTTTCCCACCGATGTACTGAGCATCGGCTCGCGATTCAGGGTCTACTGAATCTGTGCTGGAGCTGACCTTCACCCCGCAGGACCTGGTCACCACCAGGTTCGCGTTCTCGCCGCTGTGGGACGTGGTCGCCAGCATCCGCGTGCTCAAGCGCCCGGCCGAGCACGCGCTGCACCGGCCGTGGGCCGACCAGGCGCGAGCCCGCCTGACCGCCGCCGGCCTGGACCTGGCACCTCTGGCCGACCTGGTGCCCGTCCCCACGAAGATCATCCCGGCGTTCGTCTGCCCGCCGCCGACCGTGCCCGTGCCGGACCTGGAGCTGGAGTTGGCCGCGGTGCGCTCGACCCCGCCCGCGGTGGTCCGCTCGAACCTGAAGAGCCTTCCGCCGACCCCGGCCCTGCACGACCTGGCCGACGACCCGCCGTCCGGCCTCGCGGCGCTGGCCGACGTGATCAAGTCCTACTGGGACCTGGTCCTGCGCCCGCACTGGCCCAGGATCACGACGCTGTACCAGTCCGATGTGCACGCACGCGCCCGCAAGCTGACCGAGGGCGGCCTGACCAGCCTCTTCGCCGACCTGGACCCCAACATCGGCTGGGACGGTGAAGTCCTGACGGTCGCCCACCGCACGGTGTCCCGCCGAACCGGCCTCGGCGGCCGCGGCCTGCTCCTGGTGCCGTCGGTGTTCGTGTGGCCGAGGGTCTTCTCGATCAGCGCGAGCGGCTGGCAACCCACCCTGCGCTACCCGCCGCGGCGCGTGGCCACCTTGTGGGAGAAGGAAAGCCGGGCGCCGTCGTCGGCGTTGGCGGCGGTGCTGGGCCCGTCGCGGGCTCAGCTGCTGGCCGAACTGGAGGCACCGGCGTCGACCCAGGAACTGGCCGCCCGCACGGGCTTGTCCAGCAGCGGCGTGTCGCAACACCTGACGGCGATGCGGGACGCGGGCCTGGTCAGCGCCCACCGCGCGGGGAGGTTCGTGTTGTACGCGAGGACGTCCGCCGCCGAGTCCCTGCTCTCCGCCGCCGGCCCCACCTAGCGAGGCCGCCGGCGGGATCGTCGAGTCAGCGGTCGTGGGATTCCATCAGCGCACCCGGAAGATCGTCATGTCGAAGCCGCCCTCGGGTAGTGATGACCGCATCGGCCCGGCCGGTCCACCGAAGATCATGTCCTTCACGTGGTGATTGGACAGATAGGCGCACTCGACCGGGTGGCTCGGCCCGCGCTTCTTGATCTCGCGCCGCAACGCCATCGCGAGGTACTGCGCGAGGCTGTCCTGCTGTCCGGTCCCGGCGCCGCCCAATGGTTTGCCGATGGCCTCGACCGTTGCCCGGAACTGCCGGTTCAGGGCAATCGCCAGCTGATAAGAAGACAAGTAGGGACGGCCGAACTCGTGCCCCGTCGGGTTCGCGGGAACCGATTTCAAGACCTGCACAACCTTGTCTTCGAGGCCGTGGTCTTCCCATATGTTCACCGGCGAAGGGTCGCGCCCGCCGCCCCGGTTGTTACGGCGGCGGCGCGACCCTCAGCCCTTCACGCACACGACCTGCTTGAGCTTCGCCACGACCTCGACCAGGTCCTCCTGGTCCCGGATCACCTGGTCGATGTCCTTGTACGCGGCCGGAATCTCGTCCACGACGCCCGCGTCCTTCCGGCACTCCACGCCCGCGGTCTGCTCGGCCAGGTCCGCCGCGGAGAACTGCTTGCGTGCCTTGTTCCGCGACATCCGCCGCCCAGCGCCGTGCGACGCCGACTCGAAGGACATCGGGTTGCCGAGCCCGCGCACGATGTACGACCCGGTTCCCATCGAGCCCGGAATGATCCCGAGGTCGCCACGCCCCGCGCGGATGGCGCCCTTTCGGGTCACCAGCACGTCGGTGTCGAAGTGCGTTTCCTCCGCCACGTAGTTGTGGTGGCAGGAAATCGGTTCGTCGAACTTGATCTGCCAGAACCGCTTGCGCAGCACATCGCAGATCAAACGCGTCATCACGGCACGATTCCGGCGCGCGTAGTCCTGCGCCCAGAACAGGTCGTGCCGGTACGCGGCCATCTGCGGCGTGTGCGCCAGGAACACGGCGAGGTCGGGGTCCGGCAGCGCCTTGTTGTGCGCGAGCCGCTGCGCCACCTCGATGTGGTGCTGCGCCAACAGGTTCCCGATCCCGCGCGACCCCGAGTGCAGCATCAGCCACACGCCGCCCTCGGTGTCCAGGCACAGCTCGATGAAGTGGTTGCCGCCGCCGAGGGTGCCCATCTGGTGCAGCGCCTTCTCCGCCTGCCCGCGCACGGCGTCGGTCAGGTCGTCGAAGCCGCGCCAGAACTGGTCCCAGTCGGCGGCGTCGCGTCCGCTGAACGCCGTCGCCTTGTGCTTGGCGAAGCCGACCGGCACCGCCTTCTCGATGTCGGAGCGGAGCTTGCCCAGGTCGTCGGGCAGGTCCTCGGCGCGCAGGCTGGTGCGCACCGCGGTCATACCGCAGCCGATGTCCACGCCCACCGCGGCCGGGGACACGGCGTCGCGCATCGCGATCACCGAGCCGACCGTCGCGCCCTTGCCGTAGTGCACGTCCGGCATGACCGCGACGTGCTTGAAGGTCCACGGCAGCGCGGCGATGTTCTGCAACTGTCGCATCGCCTGGTCCTCGACCTCGTCCGGCCGGGTCCACAGGCGGATGTCGACGTTGGTTCCGTGAAGGGTCGTCGCTGCCATGTGTCCAAGGCTAAGCGGTACGCGCCAGCGAATATCGCAACTCCCTTGAAACCGTCGATATCTTGTGAACAAAACTATTTTGTGCTATGATTGCGAAATCGTCGAGTACGGTGCATGGCGTGCAAGAAAAAACGACGAGTCAGACCGCGAAAACCGCTGCCGCCGCCCGTGCCGCACATCTCCTGGTAGACGACGAGCCCTTTGTTTTCGTCGACGACCTGGCCGAGGAAATCCTCGGTGCCGAGGCCGGTCCACTGCTCGACTACCACCGGCAGTCCGGCGCGCACCCGGTGCTCGCGATGGCCCGCATGCAGGTCGTCTGCCGCAGCCGCTACACCGAGAACCGTGTCATGGCAAGCAAAGCACGGCAGTACGTGCTGCTCGGCGCAGGCCTGGACACGTTCGCGTACCGGCACCCCGGCGTCCGCGACGTGTACGAGCTGGACCACCCCGCGACCCAGGAATGGAAGCGGGAACGGCTGACCGAAGCCGGTATCGAACCGGTCGTCACGTTCGTCCCGCTCGACTTCGAAACCGATTCGATAATCGATGGTTTGACGCGGTCGGGATTCGATCTCGGCCGACCGGCGGTCGTCAGCTGGCTCGGCGTGACCATGTACCTCACGAGCCAGGCGATCGGCCAGGTCCTCGACGAGCTGAGCCGGCTCGCACCGGGCACGGAACTCGTCCTCGACCACATGCTGCCGGCCGAACTACGCGACGAGCTGGGCCAGTTCTACGTCGAGCAAGTGGCGCCGACGGCCGCCGAGTGGGGCGAGCCGTGGTTGTCCCTGCTGAGCCCGGACGACATGGCCGAACTGCTGCGCGAGCACGGCTTCACGGTGGTCGAGCAGGTCACGCAGGCGGACATCGTGGACCGGCCGCGCACCGACGTGCTGAAACCGGCCATGCTCTCGGTGATCACCACGGCCGGGGTCGGCTAACCGATCGAGCAGCCGCAGTCCACGCACACCGGAACGGTCTCGGGTTCGGCGTCGGGAAGGTCCACCAGCTCCACCGTGCGCTCGGCACGGCACTGCGAGCACCACCGCAGGTCGTCGGCTAGGCGGACCACCGTCAGGTTGGTCATCGCTCACCTCCGTGCGTCCACCGTCGCACAGCCCACGCCGAACCACGTCCAACGACACGCCGCCCCGCCCGAACGGCGGGTCAGCCCCAGCCGAGCTCGTGCAGGCGGGCGTCGTCGATGCCGAAGTGGTGGGCGATCTCGTGCACGACGGTCACCGCGACCTCGTCCACGACCTCGTCCTCCGACGAGCAGATCCCCAGGATCGGCTCCCGGTAGATCGTGATCCGGTCGGGCAGCACCCCGCCGTAGTCCGACGTGCGCTCGGTCAGCGCCACGCCGTGGTAGAGGCCCAGCAGGCCCGGCTCGTCCGGGTGCGACGGCTCCACCAGCACGACCACGTTGGACATCGCGTGCGCGAACTCCTCCGGGATCAGGTCCAGCGCATCGGAGACCAGCTCCTCGAACCGTCGCGCGGACATCCGCACGGGCACGTCAGCCGCCGCGCTTGGTCGTGGTGGTGGGCGGCGTGGTCGTCGGCGTGGTCGGGGCCTTGCGCACGCTCCCGACCACCGACCGCAGCGACTTCCCGTCCGAGCTCACGGCGCCGACCTTGCAGTCCACCCGCCGCGATCCGGCCGCCCAGCTCTCCTTCTTCAGGGTGTCCCAGTACAGCGTCAGTTTCCGCTTCGACAGGTCGAGACCGCCGGTGTAGGACTTGCTGGCCTTGCCGCACAGGTCGATCAGCTTCGACGCCTGCTTCTTCTCGTCCGGGTAGGACGAACCGTCGAAGGCCTCGCTGAGGTCCACGTTGCCGACGATCTCGTACGCGTGCCCGTTCACGCACTGGACCGGATCACCGATGGTGTTGTCCACCAGTGCGAGGCACGTGCCCGGGTCGTACACATTGGACTGGTCCTGACCGGTCGCCGAGCCCCTCGTCGCCAGCCTGCTGCCCGACGGGGCGGCACGCTGGATGCCGCACCGCAGCTTGCGGTCACCGTCGCGCCACTGCGCGTCGGTCGGCTTGAGGGCGTCCACGGTGAACTTGCCGTACGGGTCGAGCTTGCCGCCCAGGTACGCCGTCACGCTCGGCGTGCACTTGTCGGCCTTGATCTTCTGCCACTGGTCGATCGGCGGCGACGGCGCATCGCCGGGGTAGTCCGCGGAGATGTCCACCACGCCGCTCATCTCGAACACGTGCGGCTGCTTGCAGTCGACCCGGTGGATGTCCGCACCGGTCGGGTTAGCCCAGGCCAGGCACGTGCCGGGCGGCGAGTTGAAGGCCAGCGCCGCCTCGTCCACGGGCTCGGCCTGCACGCCGACAGGCCATGAGAAAGCCACGCTCGTCGCCAGCACCACCAGTGCTCCGACGAACGCCCCGATCATGACCAGCCTGGTCCGCATGGTGCTCGAGTCACCACGAAACCAATCGGCGCCGCGATACATCTATTCCATGATGCCGTGCCACCAGGTAGGGGCTCGGTGAGGGGGAGGGCAAGCCCGAGTGTTGCGATTTCGAACACGACGCCACGCGAGGCTGCCTCGGTCGGTACTGTGCCCGCGGGAGTGGTGATGACTGACAACGACAAGCCAGAGGACGCTGCCGGCGAGGCGCCCACCGAGGCGTTCCCGGCCCAGCACCCGCAGGCGCCGGAACCCGAGGCTGAGCAGCCCAAACGTGGTTCCGTGCGGTTCCAGGACCCCGCGACCACGACGCCCCGCGAGCCGACCCTGGCCGAGCAGCGGGCCCGCCAGCGCGCGCGCAAGCGGGAGAGCGACGAGGCGCGCGCCGCCCGACTCGAAGCCGAGGACAAGGCGCGCACCCGCCGGCGCATCTTCATCGGCAGCGGCGTCACCGTCGGCCTGGTGGCCATGGTGGCGGTCTGGGTCGTGGCCATGCAGCCCGACGAGGTCAGCGCCACCTGCGTGGACGACTCCGGTCACGTCGCGCCCGGCTCCAACAGCGGCGACGACTACTGCGACGAGGACTACGTCCGCTCGCACGGCGGGTACTACTCCGGCGGCTTCTACTACATCGGCGGCCACAGCTACCGCTACAACTACGGCGGCTCGGTCGGTTCCGGCGGCTACGTCAGCGGCGGTTCCTACACCAAGCCGTCGAGCAACACCAAGGTCACCACGCACAGCGGCAAGACGGTGCAGCGCGGCGGGTTCGGCGTGTCCGGCGGCAGCAAGAGCGGGGGCAGCTGAGTGCGTCGCGAACGGTCGACGCCGCGCAAGGACTGGCAGTCCACTGTGGAGTCGCAGGGCCTGATCTTCGGCACCCCGGCCCGCGACGCGGCGGGCAGGTCCCGGCCCTACTGGGACGAGTCGGTCCACTACGTCTTCGACATGGACGAGGTCCTGTCCATCGAGGCCGACGTGGAGTTGTTGCACTCCATGTGCCTCGAGGCCGTGGACAACGTGGTGCTGACCGAGCGCTACCGCGACTTCGGCATCCCGGAGTGGGTGTGGCCGAAGATCGCGGAGTCCTGGCGCCGCCAGGACCCGCACCTCTACGGCCGGTTCGACCTGCGCTACGACGGCTCGGGCCCGGCGAAGTTGCTGGAGTACAACGCCGACACGCCCACGTCGCTGCTGGAGGCCTCGGTCGTCCAGTGGTTCTGGAAGACCGACGTGTTCCCCGACGACGACCAGTGGAACTCCATCCACGAGAAGCTGGTCGAGCGCTGGGGCGAGATCGGCGACAAGCTGCCGTCCAAGGAAGTGCATTTCACCTGGTCGACCGCAGACCCGACCGGTGAGGACCACATGACCACCGCCTACCTGCAGGAGACGGCGGCGGAGTCGGGCCTGGACACCATCGGCCTCGCGATCGAGGAGGTCGGCTGGGACACCGAGCTCGAGCGGTTCGTCGACCTCGAAGAGGCGCCGATGAACACGGTGTTGAAGCTCTACCCGTGGGAATGGGTGGTCGACGAGGAGTTCGGCCGGCACGCCGTGGAGAGCCTGCCGAAGACGTTGTGGGTCGAGCCGCTGTGGAAGATGCTGCTCTCCAACAAGGCGCTGCTCGCGGTGATGTGGGAGATGTACCCGGGTCACCCGAACCTGCTGCCCGCGTTCCTCGACGAGCCCAACATCCTGACCGAGTACGTGCGCAAGCCGCGGCTGGGCCGCGAGGGCGCGAACGTGCAGATCGTCGCGCCGGGCTACGAGACCCAGACCGGCGGCGTCTACGGCGAGGAGGGCTTCGTCTACCAGGCGTTCGACCCCCTGCCGGAGTTCGACGGCTTCCGGCCCGCACTCGGCGCCTGGATCGTCGGCGACGCGTCGGCCGGCCTCGGCATCCGGGAGACGGCCGGTCTCGTCACCGACGACGGCGCCGCGTTCGTCCCGCACCGCATCCCCGAATCGTGATAAAACGCCCGCACCACACGCCAGCCCTGGAGGATTCGTGATCGGCCACCTCGCCACGTCGTTGACGCTCGCGCAGGACGACAGCTTCTTCAGCATCCCCACCGGTTTCGGCGGGGATGTCGTGGACGGCATCGTCGCCATCGTGCTGTTCGCGATCGTCGGCCTGGTGCTGATGTTCATCGGGTTCTACGCGATCGACTTCACCACACCGGGCAAGCTGTCCGAGCTCGTGCGCACCGGCAAGCCCAACGCGGTGATCGTGACCGCCTCCGGCATGTTGTCGATGGCGTTCATCATCGTGGTGGCGATCGCCTCGGCGGACACGCACGCGACCGGCCTGCTCACGGCGTTGATCTACGGCTTGATCGGCATCGTCGCCCAGGTGCTCGCGGTGCGGCTGCTGGAGTGGATCACCCGGCTCGACGTCGCCCGCACCATCGAGGAGGAGCGCTTCGCCCCGGCGAGCGTCGTCGTCGCCGCGGTGCACCTCGCCCTGGGCCTGATCGTCGCGGTCGCCATCTCCTAGTGGCGGGTGTCGCGGTCGTCGGCGGCGGCGCGATCGGCGGCTGGCTGGCCGCCGGGCTCGCCCACGCCGGGCACGACGTGGCGCTGTGCGTGCGGACCCCGGTCGACCGGCTCTTCGTCGACGACGTCGAGGTCCCGGTGCGGATCACGGCCGACCCGGCCGACGTCGAGCCGGTGCCGTGGGTGCTGCTGGCGACCAAGGCGCAGGACACCGCGGGAGCCCAGCCGTGGCTGGACCGCCTGCTCGACGACGACTCGACGGTCGTCGTGGTGCAGAACGGCATCGACCACGAGGAGCGCATGCAGGCGCCGTCCGTGCTGCCGGCCTTGGCCTACGTGGCGGTGGAACGGGTCGAGCCCGACCGGATCCGCACGCACACGCCGGGCTGGCTCGAGGTGCCGGACACGGCGCTCGGCACGGCGTTCGCCACGCTCGCCGGATCCGGCATGCGGGTCGACCTCGCGGCCGACTTCCGCACCAACGCGTGGCGCAAGCTCTACGCGAACTCCGCCGCCAACCCGCTCGGCGCGCTGACGCTGAGCCGCATGGGCCGGTTGCGCACCGGCGAGCTGCGTGACCTGGCCGCCCGCGTGCTGCACGAGACGGTCGAGGTCAGCGTGGCCGACGGCGCCGCGGTCGACCCGGACGCCGAGGTGGCGCGGATCCTCGAGCGCTGGAGCCAGATGGACCCGGGCGGCGGCTCGTCGATGCTGTACGACCGCCTGGCCGGGCGGCCGATGGAGCACGAGTACATCACCGGCGCGGTCGTGCGCTACGCGGACAAGCACGGCCACCCTGCGCCGCTGAACCGCACCCTGCTGACGTTGCTGCGCGCCCTCGACCAGAGTCGTTGAGCTGCCAAGCTGCCTCCTCCTTGTTTGGCTCCCTCGCCTGCCTGCTGCGTGGCCACGGATGTCAATCTACCGGCGTTGACCTGGGGTAACAGCCGCTCACGGCAGATCTGTGGATAACTGCCCGGGTGTGGACAACTCGGTGGCAAAGCAGGATGCAAAGCGGTTGGAAGCGGCGGATAGGCTCAATGCCGTGATTGACCTGAAGACTCTGCGGGATGACCCCGACGCCGTTCGCCGTTCGCAGCGCATGCGCGGCGAGGACGAGCGTTCCGTCGACCGGTTGCTGGCCGCCGACGAGCGGCGCCGGTCCGCGGTTTCCAGGTTCGACACGTTGCGTGCCGAGCAGAAGCAGTTCGGCAAGCAGGTCGGCAAGGCCCGCGGCGAGGAGCGGGAGGCGCTGCTGGCCAAGGGCAAGGAGCTCTCGGCCGAGGTCAAGGCCGCGGATGCCGAGCAGCAGGCCGCGGAGGCCGAGCTGCTCGAGGCTCACATGGCCGTGCCCAACGTCGTGCAGGAGGGCGCGCCCGCCGGCGGCGAGGACGACTACGTGGTGCTCGAGCACCACGGCGAGCCGCCCACGTTCGACTTCGAGCCCGCCGACCACCTCGACCTCGGCGTGAAGCTGGGCGCGCTCGACATGGAGCGCGGCGCCAAGGTTTCCGGCTCGCGCTTCTACTTCCTGACCGGCGTCGGCGCGCAGTTGCAGCTGGCCCTGCTGAACATGGCCGCCGCGCAGGCGACCGCGGCCGGGTTCCAGCTGATGATCCCGCCGGTCCTCGTGCGCCCGGAGATCATGGGCGGCACCGGCTTCCTCGGCGCGCACGCGGCCGAGGTCTACCGGCTGGCTGAGGACGACCTCTACCTGGTCGGCACGTCGGAGGTGCCGCTCGCCGGCTACCACGCCGACGAGATCCTCGACCTGGAGCGCGGCCCGAAGCGCTACGCGGGCTGGTCGACGTGCTTCCGCCGCGAAGCCGGTTCCTACGGCAAGGACACCCGCGGCATCATCCGCGTCCACCAGTTCGACAAGATCGAGATGTTCGTCTTCTGCAAGCCGGAGGACGCCGACGCCGAGCACCAGCGCCTGCTCGCCTGGGAACGCGAGATGCTCGACAAGATCGAGGTGCCCTACCGCGTCATCGACACAGCGGCCGGCGACCTCGGCTCCAGCGCGGCCCGCAAGTTCGACTGCGAGGCCTGGGTGCCGACGCAGCAGGCCTATCGCGAGCTGACCTCGACGTCGAACTGCACCACGTTCCAGGCGCGCCGCCTCGGCGTCCGCTACCGCGACGAGCAGGGCCGCCCGCAGACCGCGGCCACGCTCAACGGCACGCTCGCGACCACCCGCTGGATCGTCGCCCTCCTGGAGAACCACCAGCAGGCCGACGGTTCCGTGCGCGTCCCCGAGGCCATGCGCCCGTTCCTCGGCATGGACGTGCTGCAGCCGCGGTAGCGGTAACGACCCGGTCGCCGGCAGTGATAGGCCGAGCGACCGGGTGGCAAACAATGCCGCCCTGGAGAAGGGGGGCATGCGTGAACCTGCGAAGAATCGTTGGCGCGGCATTATCCGGGGTGGTGCTCGCGGGCTCGGCGTCCGTGCTCGTCGCGCCCGCCGCGAGTGCCACCAGCGAGCACCTGTCGACCACGGCCGAGTCCTACGTGGATTCCGCGGCGCCGAGCAGCGCGCTCGAACCGGACTGGGACACAGACCTGCCCGTCGGTGCCCGGGTGATCGACGGCATGACCCACCTGTCGAAGTCCTACGTCACGTTCGACCTCTCCGGTGTGACCGGCGTGCCGATCGCGTCGGCCCGGCTCACCGCCGCCGAGCAGTCGGTCGCGAACTGCAAGAAGAACCGCGCGAGCACGCAGGCGTGGCTCACCGGCACCGCGACGGCGCCGACCTGGGACACCCAGCCCGCCGAGCTGGTGAAACTGCCGACGCCCGTCGTGTACGACACCTGCACGCGCGGGTCGCTGGCGTGGAACGCGACGACGGCGCTGCGCCAGGCGATCCGGGACGGCCGCACGTCGGTGACGTTCGTGCTGCGGCTGCCCGACACGCAGCAGGCCGACCCGGCCTTCGCGCGCTCCTACAGCCAGGTGAGCCTCGACGTCGACACCGACCAGCCGCCGGACACGGCGACCTACCTGTCGGTCGGCGGCCGGCACTGCGGCCCCGACCCCGTCTACGTGGACACGCTCAACCCGCCGATGAGCGGCAACACCACGGACCCGGAGTACGACACGCTCGCCGTGCGGTTCGAGTGGTGGCCGACCGCGCACCCCGCCCAGAAGCAGCACCTCGACCTGACCGGTGTCTCCGCCGGCGGCGAGACCGAGACGTACTTCCCGGCGGATCTCGTCGAGAACACCCAGTACACGTGGCACATGCGCGTCAGCGACGCCTACAACGCCGGCCAGTGGAGCGCGAACTGCTCCTTCATCCCCGACGTGACCCGACCATCGGTCGCGCCGGTGGTCAGCTCGACCGACTACCCGAGGGAGTCGACCGGCCCGGGCCACGGCGGCAGCGGCATCCCCGGCACCTTCACGTTCACCGCCAACGGCGTCCCGGATGTGGTCGGCTACGGGTGGCAGTTCGACCAGATGAGCGGGTTCGTGGACGCGCCACAACCGGGCGCCCCGGTCACGCTCCAGCTCACGCCCAACGCGTCCGGCCCGACCCAGCTCCTCGTGTACAGCTACGACCGGGCGGGTCAACGGTCGCCTGCGGCCGACTACCGCTTCTGGGTCACCGACAACAGCCCGACGGTGTCGTGCAGCCCGCAGTCGGCCTTCGTCGGGCAGCCGAGGCAGTGCACCGTGACGCCCGGGTCGTCCGGCGTCACCGGCTACGTCTACACGCTCGACTACGGCAACCCCGACGTGCCGGTGCCCGCGAACCCGGACGGCACGGCGGCGTTCACGTTCACCCCGAGGTCGACCAGCGACGGTCACACCCACGTGTACGTGCGCGCCACGCTCGACGACGGCAGGCGGTCCGACCCGGCCGAGGTCGTGCTCGACACCGACGGCGGCGAGCCCACCGTCGACGTGCCCCCGCCACCGGTGGCGTTCGGCGCGCCCGTGCAGATCACGATGCACGCGAAGCTGCCGGACTCGCGGACGTTCACCTACGAGTGGAACTACGAAGGCGAGCACACCATCCCCGTCGGCCCGGACGGCACGGCCACGATCACGGTGCAGCCCAACGGATCCGGCTACTTCTACCTCTTCGTGCACACCACCGACGGGTCCGGGCTGCAGTCGTGGACGGCCACCGCGCAGGTGCAGGTGGCGAGAACCGGCCGACGGTGACCAGCACGACGTACCCCGGTGAGTACGGCGGCGCAACCGGCGTCGAGGGCACGTTCGTGTTCTCCTCGCCGGTGCCGGGTGCGGCGTCGTACACCTACCACTTCAACGACGACGACCCGGTGACCGTGCCCGCCGGCGCGGACGGCACGGCGTCGGTGCGGTACACGCCACCGCACCGCGACACCAACTACCTCACCGTGCAGACCACGTTCACCGACGGCACCACCTCGGAGGAACTGTTCTGGTCGTTCATGGTCAACGGCAACGGGCCGCAGGTGGAGTGCACCCCGTCCGAGGTGCCGGCTGGTGGCGAGTTCACCTGCACGCTCGCGCCCGTGCAGGTCGGCGCGCAGTCCTACCTGTACCAGTGGGGTGACGGCCCGGAGCAGGCGTTGCCGATGGGCTCGGACCGCACGGCGACGATCACGCTGACGATGCCGGCCGACGTCGACTACGCCCAGACGCTGAGCACGTGGAGCGTCGACGGCTCGGGTGCGCGGTCCGATGTGGACTACACGTCGATCTACCGGACCGGCTTCGCGGCGAGCCCGCGTGGCACCCGGATGACGTAGCGGTGGTCACCGCCTGCTCGGTTCGCTCCGGCGGCTGAGCAGGCGGTCCAACGCGGTCGCCCCGGCGGCCAGCGCCACGAAGAACACGGCGATCAGCACGCAGTTGACGCTGACCTTCCCGTACCCGTTCGCGACCACGTCGATGAACGGGTACGGGTACCAGTCCAGGAACGCGCCGCGGATCAGCGTGAAAGCCAGCCACGCCAAGGGAAACACGGTCGACCAGGCGGCGACCGCCGGCGTCAGTGTCCTGTGTGGACCGAACGCGAGCCAGCCGAGCACGCACAACACCGGCACGAGGCCGTGCAACATGAAATCGGCGAACGCCGTCCAGCCGTGCAGGTCGTGCAACCCGGCGAGCGCTACCCGGAACACCACGAACGTCACGGTGATGCACAGCAGCCCGTCCAGCCGGAACACGCGGAACGCCGTCGACCCGCCATCGAGGCGCAGGGCCAGCATCGCGCACGTCACCCCGACGATGATGTTGGACTGGATGGTGAAGTAGGCGAACACGTTCAGCGTTCGGCTGGTCGTGTCCGGGAAGAACCCGCCGGACGTGTTCGCGGTGACGAAGAGCTGGGTGACCAGCCCGATCAGCACGGCAAGGGCGGTCAACGCGAAGCACACGCGCGCGGCACGATCTCTCACGAGCGGGAGGTTACGCGCGGCGAGGCCGCTCCCGCGGCGGCGGAAGCGGCCTCGTCAGGGTGATTCAGCGCTCCTTGAGGTGATCCACGACCTTCAGCGCGGTGAACGCGCCGCCCGGGCCGCCGAGGTACTGGAACGTCTTGGCGTCGAAGATCAGCTCCACATGACCCGGGCCGGATCCCCAGATGAGGCCGATGCCTTCCCGGCCCGCGAAGTCACGCTCGTGCGGGCGCACGGTGACCGGCCGGCCGCCAACGCTGGTGGTCTTCAGCGCCCGGAACACGGCCGCCTTCAATTGCGGCGACAGCAGGTTGCCTGCGACGAGACGACTGGCCGGCTTGATGAAGTTGGCCTCGTTGACCGGGCCGCCCGGCCACTCGCGGTGGATCACGAACCGCATGGTCTCCGCGACGGACTTCGGGTTCGCCGCGACGTACCGCGAGGCGAACACGCAGGGCCCATCGGCGGGCTTGGTCCCGCAGGCGGGGGTCGGCCCGGTCTTGCCCATCGCGTTCGGGATCGTCTGGATCATGTAGCCGGGGCGCTTACCATCGGCCGCGGTCCAGGTTTCCCAGTAGCCGTTGGCCGCCTGGAGCCGCAGGTAGATGTACTGGTCGGGCCGCGGTGCGACGACCGGCTCGGCGAGGGCCGCCTCGGCGGCGTAGTCCAGCACTGCCGCCGCCGTCAGCACCTTGGGCGCCTGGACCGTGGGCGGCGGGGTCGGCGCGGCGTCCGGGCCGCGGGGCGTGCCGGACAGGCCCACGACCAGGGCCACGGCGGCTGCGGCGGCCACACCGACCGAAGTCACCCCGACGAGCCGGAACCGGCGCCTGCGGCGTGGCTCGATCTCGGTCATCAGCTTGGCGCGGACGTCGGCGAGCTGGGCCGCGTCGGGCAGCGGGGCGTCGTCCGCGAGGTCGCGGATCAGGGTCATCTCATCCATGGGAAGTCTCCTCGAAAGCTGGGGCCAGGGCGTCGCGGACTTGCTTGCGCGCCCGGTGCAAGCGCGATCGGACGGTGCCGACGGGGATGTCGAGCGCGGCGGCGACCTCGTCGTAGCTGAGGTCCTCCCACGCGATCAGCAGCAGCACGTCGCGGTCGCCCTGGGCCAGCGCCTGCAGTGCGGCACCCACCTGACCCCTCAGCAGGCGGGCGCTGCTGCTGGCGATCGCCCGGTCGTCGGGCCCTTCGACCGGCAGGTCGGGCAGGGCGACGGCGTGCAGCCGGTACCGCCGGGCCTCGTCGCGGTGGTGCTGGCCGACCACGTGGGTCGCCATGCCGTAGAGCCACGGCCGGGCGTTGGCGCGGTCGACGCGGTAGGTGCCGCGCCTGCGGAACGCTGCGGCGAAGGTCTCGCCGAGCAGGTCGTCGGCGTGCTGGGGCCCGACGCGTCGGGCCAGGTAGCGGTGGATGTGGGGTGCGTGCCGGTCGAAGATCGCCGCGAACTCCTCCGGGGCGGTCAGCGACCGGGCGATGATCGACGCATCGTCCGGTGGTGGATGCGCGGGTTCGGTCATCGGGTGACCTCTCGTCGTCGGACTGTCACCCGTTATCCGCGTTATCCCCGAATCGAGTTCGCGATGTGCTTGGCGATCTCCAGCGCGCAGGTCGCGGCCGGTGAGGGCGCGTTCAGCACGTGCACCTGGCGCGGCGCCTGCTGGATGAGGAAGTCCTGCACCAGCGAACCGTCGGCCGCAAGCGCTTGCGCGCGCACCCCGGAGCCGGCCGGCACGATGTCGGCCGGCTCGATCTTCGGCACCAGCCGGGCCAGGTCGGCGGCGAACCGCTTGCGGGAGAGCGAGCGCACCACCTCGTCGACGCCGGTGCGCAGGTAGCGCTTGGCCAGGCGCCAGGTACCCGGGAAGCGGGCGACCTCGGCGACGTCGTGCGCGGAGAAGTCGCGCCAGCGGTACCCCTCGCGGCGCAGCGCGAGCACGGCGTTCGGGCCGGCGTGCACCGAGCCGTCGAGCATGCGGGTCAGGTGCACGCCGAGGAACGGCAGCGACGCGTCCGGCACCGGGTAGATCAGCCCGCGGACCAGGTGGCGGCGGTCCTCGCGCAGCTCGTAGTACTCGCCGCGGAACGGCACGATCGACGCTTCCGGCACCAGGCCGGCCATGCGCGCGACCCGGTCGCTGTGCAGCCCGGCGCAGTTGACCAGCAGGTCGGCCTGCAGGACGACGTCGCCGGTGGCCACCTCGACGTGGTTGCCGGTGGTCCGGATGGCCCGTGCGGCCGTGTTCAACCGCAGGTCGGCGCCCTGTTCGGCCAGCTCGAGGGCCATCTCCTGGCAGATGGCGGGGAAGTCGATGATCGCCGTCGACTCGACCCGCAGGGCGGCTACGCAGGACACCTCGGGCTCGTACTCGCGGGCCTCGACGGGGTCGATCAGCCGCGCGGGCACCCCGTTGGCCTCGGCGCGACTGGCGAGCACCCACAACGCGGGCAGCTCGTCGTCGGTGGTGGCCACGACCAGCTTCCCGCACACCTCGACCGGGACGTCGTGGGCCACCGCGTAGTCCACAATGGACTTGTTGCCGGCCACGGACATGGTCGCCTTGGCCGAGCCGGGCGGGTAGTACAGCCCGGCGTGCACGACGTTGGAGTTGTGGCCGGTCTGGTGCACGGCCCAGCGGTCCTCCTTCTCCAGCACGGAAACCCGATCGCCGCGCCGGACCAGCTCGCGCGCGACCGCGAGCCCGAGGATGCCGCCACCAACCACCACCACACGCTGCACGGGTCAGAGCCTACGATGGGCCGCTGTCGAACCTTGGAGGATTCTCGTGCGCGCGTTGGTCACGGGTGGTGCCGGATTCATCGGATCGACGCTGGTCGACCGGTTGCTGGCCGACGGTCACGACGTCTGCTGCGTGGACAATCTTTCGCGTGGGCGCACCGACAACCTGGCGTCGGCACGCGAGTCGGCCCGCTTCGTGTTGAACGAGACCGACATCAACGACCCGGCGCTGGCCGACGTGGTCGCCGGGTTCGCGCCCGAGGTCGTCTTCCACCTGGCGGCGCAGATCGACGTGCGGGCCAGCGTCGCCGACCCCATGGACGACGCGCGCCGCAACGTGCTGGGCACCATCGCCGTCGCGGAGGCCGCCCGCAAGGCAGGCGTGCGGAAGGTGTTGTTCGCCTCGTCGGGTGGTTCGATCTACGGCACCCCGACCGAGCTCCCGGTGTCGGAAAGCGTCCCGATCAACCCGATGTCGCCCTATGCCGCGAGCAAGGTGTCGGGCGAGGTGTACCTGAACACCTACCGCCAGCTGTACGGCCTCGAGTGCACGCACCTGGCGCTGGCGAACGTCTACGGCCCCCGCCAGGACCCGCACGGCGAGGCCGGCGTGGTGGCGATCTTCGCCGGTGCCCTCCTGGCCGGCCGCCCGACCAAGCTGTTCGGCGACGGCGGCAACACGCGGGACTACGTGTACGTCGGCGATGTGGTGTCCGCTTTCATCGCGGCCTCCGGCTCGGCGGGCGACGGCCGCCGGTTCAACATCGGGACCGGGGTCCAGACGTCGGACCGCGAGCTCCACAGCCTGGTGGCCGCGGCGGCCAACGCCCCCGATGAGCCGGAAATGGCCCCGGCCCGCCTCGGTGACCTGCGCGCGTCGGCGTTGGACGTGTCGGCGGCGCGGGCCGAACTGGGCTGGACCCCCGAAGTGGACGTCGCCGAAGGCGTCCGCCGCACGGTCGACTACTTCCGCAAACTCGCCTGACTAGATCCGGTGGACCACCGGGTCCAGGACGGCGACGAGCCTGTCGTACTTCCCGGTGTGGAAGCAGTGTTCCGACGCGGCCATGTTCGCCTCTCGATCCAGAGCTGACCAATCGAGGCGATAGCCGGCCGACGCACACAGCTGCCGGAGGAACGCCCGCAGCGTGCGTCCATTGCCCTCCCGGAACGGGTGCCGGGCATTGATCTCGCCGTAGTAGTAGGCGAGCCGTTCGAGGACGCTTGCGCGCGACCGCCCGATGAGCCAGCGATCGCGGTCCAGCTCAGCCAGCACCGAGGACATCTGGTCCGCGACGAAGTGCGGAGGCATCGATGGTCGCCAGAACCTGCGCGTCGGTGATGTTGAGCTTGTTCCGCAAGCAGCCGTTCGGGAGGCTATAAGGATCTTTGCGCTTTGCCTCGTTCAGGCACTTGGACCGATCCGCCGGATCTCGGCCGCAATCACGTCGTCGACCGACGCTTCACCGGTGGCAATCCTCCGCAGGGTTTCCTGCCAGTCGTCGTCGAGTTCCTGGCCTTCGATCGCGGCGTTGGCCGCGGCATGGGAGACCGCGGTGTCCGGGTCCGAGAGCTGCCTCGAGTAGTACGAGAGCTTGCGCGTGGTGATCGTCCCGGTCTTCGCCAGGAGGGCAGCGGCTACGTCGTCCACGGACGCCACAACTACACCTCCTGCCCCCCCGGGTTCGATCACCACGATACCGGAAAACGGCAGGTAGCGACCCTCGGCGCGCTAGTTGTGGAGGGCGTCGGCGAGGGTGGGGTAGGTGGGCAAGTCGTCCAGGCGGGCGATTCTGACCACTCGCGCCACCACCGACTCCGGCGCCACGACCAGCCTCATCCGCAATCCCCGCCGCGTGCACGCGTTCGCCACCTCGGCCAGCAAGTGCACTCCGGCAGCGGCGAAGAACCCCACGGTCGACAGGTCCACCACCACGAGCGATGGCGGCGGCAGGGAATCGACGGCCTCCCGCAGGCTCTCCCCGGCCGCGGACGACGAGACCGCGTCCAAGGCGCCGTCGATGGTGAGCACGACGGCTGCGCCGGAGGATGCGGTGACGGTGACGTGCGCGTTGCTGCTTTCCATGGTGGTCCTGTCCGAGTCAGGACCACCACGCTAGCCCGGAACCGGGCACGGCGTGAGAGGCCATCAGCTCTGGTGCAGCGTGCCGTCGTGGTCGGTATCGCCTGGTGACGGGCTTTCCGCCGACCGCAACGCGATCGCCCGGGCCAGCCGCGCGTACCGCAGCTCGAGCTCCTTGAACCGCAGGTACGTGTTGATCGTGGCGAAGCCGAAGGCGACCACCAAGCCGTACATCACGAGGTCGGCGCCGCGGCCGACGCCGACGATCTTGGCCAGGTCGGTCACCGCCCCGGGGGCGAGCACGGCCACCGCGCCGAAGATCAGGAACAGGGCGAACCCGATCTTGACGCCCGCCGCCGCGCGGGTGGTCCCGTGGTGGCGCAGGAAGAACACCAGCAGCAGCAGAACCGCCAGGATCAGCAGGAACTGGATCACAATCATGCCGTCACCGCCGAGCGTTGGTTCGGAGAACCGTGTCGAACAGGATGTTCACGCCGTTGATCAGCGACTGGCCCTTGGCCATCGAGTACTCGGTGTAGAGGATCGTCACCGGCTCCTCGGCCACCCGCCAGCCCTTGTGCGCGATCATCTCCACGATCTGCGACGCGTGCCCCATGCCGTTCAGCGTGATGTTCATGCCGTCGGCCACGGTCTTGTTGAACACCCGCAGCCCGTTGTGCGCGTCGGTCAGCTTCAGCTTGCGCAACGTCGGCGACAGGAACACCACGGTCTTCAGCACGACCCGCTTCAGCCACGGGATGTCGCCCTCGTCCCCGTGGAATCGGGTCCCGACGATGATGTCCAGTGGTTCGTCGCGCAGCCGCTGGACCATCCGCTCGACGTCCTCGACCCGGTGCTGGCCGTCCGCGTCGAACGTCGCGAAGTACTGGGCACCGGGCTGCGCGCGCGCGTATTCGATGCCGGTCTGCAGGGCCGCGCCCTGGCCCAGGTTCACGGGGTGCCGCACCAGGTGCGCACCGCCCAGCCGGACCTCGTCGGCCGAGGCGTCCTTGCTGCCGTCGTCGACGCAGACGATGTTGGGGAAGGTCTTGCGTGCCTCGCGCACCACGTCGGCGATCACGGTCGCCTCGTTGTAGACGGGTACGACCAGCCACACATCGGACTGGTTGGCCACGTCGCCTCCCACTGGGACAGGGATGAACTACCCGAAGCAGGCTACCGGCCGCCGGTCAACACCCGGTCACGCGGTACAGGCGCAACCCGTTGTGGTCGATCAACTTCTCGAACCCGGGCAGCGTCGGGTCCTGCAGGCCGGGGTAGAGCTTCTGCCGGTTGTCGGTGACCCAGAACCGGTCGTGGGCGACCACCAGGTACCCGACGTGGAGCTTCCGCACGACCTGGCACACGGCCGGGTCGGTCGACAGCGCGTTCAGCGACGTCGCCAGGAGCTTGCGGTCCCCGTTCACCGAGGTGCCCATGTGCGGGAACAGCACCTGCCGGTCGTGCAACGCGTACAGCAGCGCGCTGCCGTCCCACGGGTCGTTCGCGATCACGACGCCCGGCGGCACGACCTTCGCGACCTCGGCGAAGAACGGCAGCTCCTGCTGGTCGACGATGCTGCCGTTCGAGGTCGCCGCGCGCGCGTTGTACGGGCTGCTGATCACGCCGATGTGCTGGCGGGTGTACATGCTGCCGGTCACGGCGAGCACCACCACGAGCAGCAACGCGGGGAACGTCGCCGGGGACTTGAACGCCGGGCCGGCCACCCCGAGCTGGCGCCCGGAGGCCCACCGCGACGCGTAGCCGAAGATCCAGTCGCCGATCCGCACGACCGCGACCGCGGCCAGCACCACCCCGGTGATCGGCAGCATCGCGCCGATGCGCACCGAGTCGTTGTACCAGAAGCCGGTCAGCTTGGCCGAGAGCGGCGTGTCCTGCGACGCGTCCAGGATGAACAGGAACGCGGTCACGGCGTGCGCGAACGGCACCCACCGCAAACCCTTGGTGAACAACGCGATCACGGCGCCGATGACGACCAGCGCACCCAGGAAGTACTGCGGCGTCCACCAGTTCGTGCCGTTGATCAGCACGTCCTCGACGGCCTCGAGCCGGCCCTGGAACGCCGGCCAGTTGAAGTCCTTGACCTGCTTGACCATGGCCAGCGAGTTGATGAACTTCCAGCCGCCGTAGAGCACCACCAGGTACCCGGCGATCGCGAGGAGACCCAGCCACCACTGCCCGCGGTCGCGGTGGCGGCGCCACGCCCAGCGCAACAGGCTCGCGGTGATCGGCACCAGCGCCAGCGCACCTAGGCTGAAGACGGTGTTCGGCTGCGCGAGCACAGCCGCCGCGCCAATGGCGACGAGGACGGGAATCGACCGGACCCGGCCGATCGCGTCGTCTCTGGCGATGCCGACGAGCGCGCACAGCGCCGCGAGCCCGGCCGGCACCATGGCCAAGCCGAACGCGTTGGGCCACAGCACGCCGAAGTTGAACAAGCCCCACGGGAAGGCGGTGAACCCGAGGCTCAGCACCGCGGTCACCGTCATGGCGATGGGCCGGCAGCCGAAGAGCTGGCGGGCCAGTGCGACGCAGCCGAGCGGCCACATCAACGCCAGCGTCACCACGACGGTCGCGTTCACCGCGCCCATCACGCCCGCGCCGGTGGTCATCGACGTCAGGGCGGCCACGTCGTGGAAGCCGAGCGGGTAGAACGCGCCCGCGCCGAGCTTGGGGCTGACCGCCAGCGGCGAGCCGTTGTGCAGGTCGAGGATCGCGGCGACGCCGTTGTAGTGCAGCACCGCGTCGTAGGTCTGCTGGATGTTGTCGGGCCGGCCGAACCCGGACACCGTGCCGATGACGCCCAGCACGGCGGCGATGCCGACCCCGGCGACCGCGCACCAGGCGACCGCGCGCGGGTCCGGCCTGCGCATCACGTTGAACCGGTTGCGCAGCGTGAGGGCGACCGCGGCGATGGCCGCGACCAGCACGACGATCGGGATCAGCGCGGTGACCGGCGTGAAGCCGAGCCCCGCCGCGCCCAGCAGGATCGCCGACACGGAGATGGCCGCGGCGGACATCGTGGGGGCGAGGCCCCAGCAGATGACGCCGCGCAGGCCCATCGCGTAGCCGACGGCCAGCCCCGGCAGCAGCAGCCACGCGGCGGCGACCAGCACGGCCGGCACGAAGCTCAACCAGGACACTGTGCTCCTTCGATCCGGGGGCGAGGCAACGGTAGTCCGCGCCTGGTGGGTGGTCAGCCGCGGGCGGGCACGGCGTCGAGATCGAGCCGGTAGACCGTGACGTGCCCCGACTGGTACGCGACGCTCATCCCCGGCAACCCGGCCACGTTCTGCAGCCCGGGCGCCACCGTGTACCGCGACTGGCCGACCCAGCTGGTCGGGCTCGCGGCGATCATCGGGGCGTGCGTGTCGACGTACACCCACGTGATGTCGTGCTCGTGCAGCATCTGCCGGATCCCCGGGTCCTGCGGGTAGGTGTTGAACTTCGCCAGCAGGGCCACCGTGTACGGCGTCGAGCCCGCGCCCATCGACGTGACGTTGACGATCGGCATCCCGTATTCGACGTAGGCCAGGGTCGACCCGTCGTTGCCGTTGTTCATGATCATCTCGCCGGGCCGCACGTGGTCGTGCAGCCACCGCACCGCGTCGTAGTCGGACTGGTCGTAGCGGTCGAACTCCGGCTTGCTGTATCGGCTGGCCAGCGCGTCGACGTTGCGCTGGGCGTAGCCGCGCAGCACGAAACCGCCGAACGCGAGACCCACCAGCACCACCGCGGCCAGCACCGCGATCGGCGCGAGCCGCCACGACCGCAGCAGGTGCAGCGCCGCGGCCGTGACGAGCACGACCGCGACGCCGATCAACGCGGGGAGCACCACGTAGGTGTGCGCGTTGAGCCGGTTGAACACGCGGTAGAAGGCGGTGCCGAACACATCGCCCACGATGCTGTTGGGCGCGAGCTGGAACAGGACGTTCACCACGACCCAGAACGCCCACATGACCAGCGCTGGCCAGCCGCGTCGGAACACGGCCACCACGATCGCCGCGGCCACCGCGAGCGCTCCGATGACGAGCTGGCGCAGCTGGTTGCTGGGGTCGAGGTAGCCGCTGTAGGCCAGGGCGACGGTCTTGTTCAGCGCCATCCCGAACGACTGCGGCGGGATGTCGGCGGTGCCCCGTCCGATGCCGGATCCCTTGGCCAGCAACCAGATCGCCGCGGCGGCGGCCACCACGGCGGCGACGCCGGCGGGGATGAGCAGGGGTGGCGCCAGCTCACGCAGCCGTTGCCGTCCGGCCGGGCTGAGGAGCAGGCCGACGAGGGCGGCTCCGCCGGTGAACGCCAGCGACGCGATGGCGCTCGGGTGCACCGCGATCACCCCGGCGGCCGCGAGCGACAGGGCGAAGACCGCCGACCACTGCCGCCTGCGGGTGGTGAGCACCGCCGCGACGATGCCCGGCACGAGCACGATCGAGATGGCCTGCGGCAGCACGCCGCTGTCGTGGGCGAAGGCGATCGCGGGCCGGTACAGCACGGCCGCGATCACGGCCGCGATGCCGCCCGCGAGGTAGGTCCAGCCCTTGTTGCGCCCGGCCGTGCGGCACACGGCGGCGGCGAGCGCGGCGGCCGACAGCGGCCACGCGATCGCGAGCGCCACCACGGTCGCCACGTTCATGCCGGTCATCGGGGCGGCCCCGGTGAGGTCGGCGATGACGGCGGAGAGCTGCGCGAAACCGGGTGGGTAGAACGAGACGGGCTTGCCGGTGACCACGTTCAGCGGCTCGATCTGCCACGGCGCCGCTTTGCCGGAGAAGTGGACGTACGCGGCGAGCACGCTGTGCGTGATCGTGTCGTGTTCCTGGGTGGGGGTGGCCCACGTGCCGCCCAGACCCCGGTACCAGGTGCGCACGCTGAGCCCGATCGCGCCGAGCATCGCCACCACGCCGATCGTGGTGGTGGCGCGCAGCGTGCCGCCGGTCAGCGATCCGGGCGAATCGTGGGGCGGCTCGGGTTCGTCCTCCGCCGGGGCCGGCGACCTGCGCCTGCGCAGCACGAGGCGGATCCCGTAGGTCGCGGCGAGCAGGACGACCAGCACCCCGGCCACCGTGTAGGCGGAGAAGCGCAGCCCGGTCGCCCCGGTCACGCACGAGGCCAGCACGAGGACGCCGAACGTCATCGGCGCCGCCATCCCCGCGAACCACAGCTTGTCCCGCACACCCAGCACCAGCAGCACGGCCAGGCCCGGGACGAACAGGGCGACCGTCCCGGCGAACAGCTGGTATCCCTGGGTCAACATGCGGTTCCTTACCTCGGGGGATGACCGGCGGGCTGCGGGCTGGTCGCGGGCATCGCGCTCAGGTCCAGCCGGTAGATGGTGACGTGCCCGGACTTGAACGCCACGCTCATCCCCGGCAGCCCCGCGATGTCGTTGAGGCCGGGCGCGAGCGTGTAGTACTCGGCGCCGACCCAGCTGCGCTGGTCGGCCAGGATGATCGGTGCCCACGAGTCGACGTAGACCCAGGTGACGTTGTAGTCGCGCAGGATGCGCTGGATCTCCCCGTCGGTCGGGTACTGGTTGAACCGGGACAGCAGCGTGACGGTCTGCGGCACCAGGAACTGCTGGCCCATCGAGGACGTGTTGACCAGCGGCAACCCGAACTCGACGTAGGCGAGCGTCGACCCGTCGTTGGCGTTGTTCATGATCACTTCGCCGGGCTTGACGTGCTGGTGCAGCCAGTCGACGGCGACGAAGTCCGACATGTCGTACCGGTTGATGTCCGGCTTCGTGTAGCGCGAGGTCAGGGCCTCGGTGTTGCGGTCGGCGTAGCCGCTCAACGTGGTGGAGAACAGCACGGCGGTCGCGACGACCACCGCGGCCAGCGTGGCGATCGGCGCGAACCGCCAGAACTTCGCCAGCCCGGCCAGTGCCGCCGCGACCATCGCGCCGCCGACCCCGATCACGGCCGGGATCAGCAGGAACATGTTCACTTCCAGGCGCAGGAAGCCCTGGTAGTAGAACGCGCCGAGAGTCCGCGAGATGACGTTGGTCGGCGCGAGCTGGAACAGCATGACGACGCCGACCCACGCGAGGTAGGCGGTCAGGATCGGCCAGCCGCGGCGCAGCACGATGACCGCCAGCGCGCCGAGGATGGTGATCATCCCGAGGGTCAGCTGGCGCAATGCGCCGGTGGGGTCGAAGAACCCGCCGTAGGTCAGGTCGAAGGTGTTGTCCAGCGCCTGGCGCAGGGTCTGCACCTCGATGTCCGGCGGGTGGTCGGAGACCGAGCCGCCCTGCGAGGCCGACCCGGAGATCACCGGCAACAGCAGGATGACGGCGAACCCGAGCGTGACCAGCAGCGGCAGGACCACCTCGGCGAACCGGGCGCGGCCCGCGCGGGTGACCAGGAGCCCGATCGCGGCCCCGGCCACCGTGACACCGATCGGGACGATCGTGCTGGAGTGCGCGCTGATGGTCCCGGCCAGCGCGATGCCGATCAGCACGCCGCCGGCCCAGTGCCGCCGCCGGACCGTGAGCATCGCCGCGATCAACCCGGGGACCAGCACGGATGCGACGGCCTGCGGGTAGACGCCGCCGTCGTGCGGGAGCGAGATGGTCGGCTTGTAGATGACGGCGGCGATGAGCCCGGCAAGCCCGGCGGCGACGTACGTCCAGCCCGGTCCCCGGTCGGTCAGGCGGACGACGGCAGCGGCCAGGGCGCCCGCGGTCAGCGGCCAGACGATGGCCAGCACGACGATCGTCGCCAGGTTCATCCCGACCAGCGGGTGCCCGCCGGTGACGTCGGTGATGACAGCCGAGAGCTGCGGGAACCCGGGTGGGTAGAACGCGACGGGCTGGCCGGTGAGGACGTTGGCGGGGGCGAGCTGCCAGGGGGCGGCGCGGCCGGTGAAGTGGATGTAGGCGGTGAGGACCGAGTGGGTGATGGGGTCGTGTTCCTGGGTCGGGGTGGCCCAGGCGCCCATGCTCGTGCGCCAGGTGACGTAGGCGGTGACGATGCCCGCGAGCATGAGCAAAGCGCCGACGACCTGCGCGAGCCGGACCGTGGCGGTGGCCTTCGGCGGCGGGTCGTAGGCGGGGGGTTTCACGGACAGGCGCCGGATGGTGAACCCGATGCCCACGGCCAGCGCGGTGACCACGAGGACGGCGTAGGCGGTGAACGGGATGCGCGTCAGCCCGGTGAGGACCGAGGTGATGAGGATGAGGCCGAAGGTGATGGGAGCGGCAAGCGCCGCCCACCACAGTTTGTCCCGGATGCCGAGGGCGATGAGGAGCGCGAGGCCGGGGACGAGGACGACGAGAACAGCAGCGATCAGCTGAAGCGACTCGATCACGACGTCCCTAGGTGGAGATGGAGGAGGGTTTCGGCCGATCGAGTGTATGGGGGTTGCCGGGTGCGCCTAGCGCTGGGCCAGGAACGCCGCCCAGGTCGAGCGGGGGAAGTCGATCGTGGGGCCCGAGGTGTTCTTGGAGTCGCGAACAGCCACGCGCCGCTCAGGCCACCCGACCTCGACGCAGTTGCCGGTTCCGGTGAAACTGCTTGTGCGCCACACGAGCGGCTCAGGTGAGGTCATAGTGATCGTCTCCATCCGCATACAGCTCAACCGCGACCTGGGAAATGAGCTCTCGCGATTGTCCCACATCGAGCGCGTTGCCTGCTAGCGAAGCAATGATCTGACGGTAAGCGGTGGATTCTTCTTGCTTCTCCAAGAACAAGCTCGAAGTGTCTGATTCCAGGTAGATCACAGGGTGGAAATCCGCGAACTCCAAAAACATGAATGAGCCACAAAATGCAGCGTGTGCGCCAAGCTCTGCTGGGAGCACACGGATCGTGATGTTCAGACGAACCGACAGCTGCAACAGCTTGTGCAACTGCGCGGACATAACCGCGGGCCCGCCCACGGGCAGCCGTAGCACGAACTCGTGGAGATAGAAGGTGAAGTTTCGCGAGCCCGGAGCACTGAGCAGGGCCTGCCGGGCCAGGCGAATGGCAACGCGCTCTTGAATCTCCGACCTCGGCACGTTCGGGAGGGCCGTGATCACGGCTGTCGCATACTCATCCGTCTGAAGGAGCCCCGGTACTCCCACTCCTTCATAGTTGATCAGCTCGACGGCCAGGTTCTCGTGCTCGACCAGTTCCGCCACCTCCTTGGGGAGGTGCGAGCCGTGCTGCCGGAGTAGGCCTTGGGTGCTCTGGTCGCGAGCGAGGCTGAGCAGGCGGTTGCGTTCTTCGCCATGCACCCGGCACAAGGCCAGCAGCGCGGCTGTGTCCACTTCGGACCCTGGCCGCTTGCCGGAGAGCATCCGGGAGATCTTGCTCTCGTCCCAGTCCAGTTGGTGTGCCGCGGCCTTGCCGGTCAACCGGGCGTTGGCCATGGCTCGGCGCAATCCTTCGCCGAGGACTCTGCCGCGGATGGTGGGTTCGCGATCCTGCATGAGGTCAGTAAACCGATTGTCCCACCTGTCAATGTGAGTTTGCCACCGGATTGGGCTATCGAATGTCCCGCGTGGCACCCATTGTCATCATCCTATGAACATTGAAATCGATGGCATGAGCGAGGCCATCTTCGCCACCCTCGACGAACTCGAAAGCCGCGCAGGCGACGTAGCGCGCGCTAGAGAGCTGGTGCCGAATCTCGTTTCCATCATTCGCACCCTCGTCGCCGAGCACGACCACCCCGACAGCCTCACCTGCCGCACGTGCCGCCAGCTCTGGCCCTGCCCGACCCTCACCACCGCCGCCCACCTGGTCGCCTAGAACCAGCGCTCCAGGACCTGGGCGACCCCGTCCTCCGCGTTCGAGGCCGTCACCTCGTCGGCGGCGGCCAGCGCCTCCGGGTGGGCGTTGGCCATCGCGACCCCTTGGCCCGCCCACTTCAACATCGGCACGTCGTTGGGCATGTCGCCGAACGCGATCACGTCCGCCGGATCGACCTCGAGCCGTGCAGCGGCGTCCGCCAGGCCCGTCGCCTTGGTCACGCCGGGCGCGGACACCTCGATCAGGCCCCGGCCCGTCGAGAACGTGATGTCGAAGGCCTCGCCCAGCACCTCGCGGGCGATCGCGGCCATCTCGTCGCTGGTCATGTCGTGGTGGCGGACCAGCAGCTTCACCGCGGGCCGGCCGGTGACCTCGGCGCGCGGCACGTTGTGGTTCTCGCGGTTGCCCCACGGGTTCGAATACGACAACTCCGTGACGAACGGCACGTCGTCGCCGCCGGTCGCGGGGTCGCCCACCGCGATCCGCTCGGCGGCCAGCGACATGTCCGGCAGCACCGGCTCGAGCGCGTGCGCGATGTCGCCCAGTTGCAGGGGGTCCAGACCATGCACCCGCACCACCCGGTCGGCCGCGATGTCGTAGAGCACCGCACCGTTCGCGCAGACGGCGTACCCGGTGAGCTGGGCGGGCACGGCCACCGGCGGGATCCACCGGGGCGGCCGGCCCGTGGCCAGCACGAACGGCACCTCGGCGGCCTCGACACGCCGGAGCACGTCGAAGGTCCGGTCCGAAAGCGCTTCCATCGGGCCGAGCAAGGTGCCGTCGACGTCGGACGCAACGAGTCTTGGTCTCTGCACGTGCCCATCATCCCTGACGGGTGACGGCGATTCTTACCCCAAAGGTGTAGGCACATGTGCGACCGCCCACTACCGTGCACGCGTGCGTGTCGGCATCGTGATACTCCCGGAACACCGCTGGTGGGCCGCTGAGCCCAAATGGCAAGCGGTCGAGTCTTACGGCTTCGACCACGCCTGGACCATGGACCACCTGGGCTGGCGGTCCTTGGTGGACGGTCCGTGGTTCGGTGCCGTGCCAACGCTCACGGCCGCCGCCATGGTCACCGAGCGGATCAACCTCGGCACTTTCGTTGCCTCACCCAATTTCCGCCACCCCGTGCCGTTCGCGCGGGAGCTGACCGCGTTGGACGACATCAGCGACGGCCGGTTCATCCTCGGCGTGGGTGCCGGTGGCGCAACGGGTTACGACAACACCGTGATGGGTTCGCCGGAACTTACGGCGGGCCAGCGCGCCGCGCGGTTCGGCGAGTTCGTCGAGGTGCTCGACCAACTGCTCACTTTGGACCGGACGACGTTCCACGGCGAGTACTACACAGTGGACGAAGCGCGGTCCGCGCCCGGCTGCGTGCAGCGACCGCGCCTTCCTTTCGTGGTCGCCGCGAACGGCGCGAAGACCATGAAGATCGCCGCCCGCTTCGGCACCGGCTGGGCCACCACCGGCGGCGCGTGGGGCGCCGACGTGACCATGGACGACTGGTGGCGCTCGGTCGGCGAGGCTTCGGAGAAGTTCACCGACGCGTTGATCGAGGTCGGCCAGCCCCGCCGCCCGGCCCGCTTCCTCCAACTCGACGCGGCGCCGGAGTACCCCCTGGCCTCGGTGGAGGCTTTCCGCGACGCACTCGGCCGCGCGGCCGAACACGGCTTCACCGACGTCGTCGCCCCCTGGCCCCGCGACGACGGGATCTTCGCCGGCGCCGAGCAGGTCCTGGAGGACATCGCCGCCGACGTCCTGCCCGAGCTGGCCGGGCGCTGACCGGGCCGATGTCGTTCGCGCGGGAGCACCCCGCGTTGACATGATGCGCACATGCGCGCCGGAATCGTGATCCTCCCCGAACACCGCTGGTCCGAGGCCAGGCCCCGCTGGCAGGCGGCCGAGTCCTACGGCTTCGCCCACGCCTGGACCTACGACCACCTCGGCTGGCGGACGCTGGTCGACGGCCCGTGGTTCGACGCGATCCCCACGCTGACCTCGGCCGCCCTGGTCACCTCGACCATCCGGCTCGGCACGTACGTGGCGTCGCCGAACTTCCGGCACCCGGTCACGCTGGCCCGCCAGCTGCTGACCCTCGACGACGTCTCGAACGGCCGGTTCACCCTCGGCATCGGGTCCGGTGGCGGGGGCATCGGCGGCTACGACAGCGTGGTGCTCGGCAACCCGGAACCCACGCCGAAGGTGCGCCAGGCACGCTTCGAGGAGTTCGTTGAACTCACCGATGCCTTGCTGCGCAACGAGATCACCAACTACCGCGGCGACTTCTACGCGGCGGTCGACGCGCGCAGCGCGCCCGGGTGCGTGCAGCAGCCGCGCATCCCGTTCCTGATCGCGGCCAACGGCCCGAAGGCGATGCGGCTCGCCGCGCGGTTCGGTCAGGCGTGGGTGACCACCGGTGGCGAGGCCGACGACTACGAGAGCTGGTGGCGGAGCATCGCGGGGCTGGTCGAGCGGTTCAACGAGCTGGGGGCCGACATCGACCGGTTCCTGAGCCTGGACGGGCCGGTGTTCTCGCTGTCCAGCGTGGCCGTGTTCGAGGACATGGCCGGCCGGGCCCGCGAGCTCGGGTTCACCGACGTGATCACCCACTGGCCGCGGCCCGATGGCGTCTACGCGGGCCGCGAGGACGTCCTGGAACGCGTCGCCGCGGACGTTTTGCCCCACCTCTGAAACCGAACCGGGCGCGGCTGCGTCCCTTGGACGTGCGCGCTCTCATCGTGGTGCTGGGGTTGTTGTCGCTGGTCGCCGGGTGCACCAGCGACCCGGCGCCGCCGAGCGCACCACCCAGCGCGCCGGTGGCGCACCCGCCCGCGCCCCGCGTGCCCGACCGCGATGAGAAGGCCGTGCTGGGCACGTTGGTCAACCTCGACCCGTGCCTGCTGGCCGGTTTCGGTGACGCCCACCGCCGCAGCCCGCACATGTGCATCGTCGACCTGCCCGACCATTCGAGCGTCCACGTCACCGTGGCCGATCGCTATCCCCGCGCCGGGCGGTTCGCGGGCGGGAAGAAGGAGATCGGCGGGGCGACCGTCGACGGGATCTCCGTGCTCACCTCGGACCTCTGCCGGGCCGAGGTGCCGGTCAGCTTCGACTACGCCATCACCATCGACCTGTTGCCCTACCCGAGCCGCCGCGGGTGCAAGGCGAACGACATCGACAAGTACGCGGCGAAGGTCGTCGGGAACCTGCGGAAGCTGACCACGGTGCAGCACCCGGCCAACCGGCCCGACCTGAGCAAGGAGGCGTGCACGGTGCTGGAGAACGCCGTGGCGACGGTCGGCACGAAGATCGCCGAGGGCCCGTCCAACATCCGCACCACCATCGACGACTGCTACGCGTCGGGGCTCTACGGGGGCGGCATGACGATCTTCTCGATGCTGATCGAGCCGGGACCGCCGGACGGCGGCTGGGGCACGAAGTGGGCGACCGTCGCGGGCAAGACGATCTACTACAAGGGCGACGGCGATTGCCGGTGGACGTGGAGCCAGGGCACCTACTCCGGCGACCACAACCGGCTGATGACGTTGTCGGTCGACGACTGCAAGGGCACCAAGGCGCAGATGACCGCGGTGCTGGGCGCGTTGATCAAGGAACTCGAGAAGCCGCAGGTCCCGGGCACCGTGGCACGCCTGACCTACCGGCCGGACGAGCCCGACGAGCCGAACCCGGGCGCCTGCGTGGACTACCCGCAGGACGAGTGCGAGCCCTACCAGCCGACTCCGCTGCCCGCGAACGTCACCGTGGCCGCGCGGACCGACGGGCACGTCCTCTGCGCGGCGACGCTCGACGCGGTCAACGCACGGTTCCCGGGCATGCGGCCGGTCACGGACCAGTTGGGGTGCTCCTACGTGCGGCCGGATCACGCCGTTCAGCTGGACTTCCGGGTCTGGGGGAATCCGTCGGCGGCCCTCGATCCGTCGGTCTCCCGCAAGGTCGCCGTGGCCGGGCACCCCGGCGTGTACGCCGAGACACGCGCGGAACGCCAGCCGCCGCAGACCTCGGTGTGCGTCGACCCCGGCAAGCAGGACCCGAAGACGTCGCAGCCCTACTACTGGTGCGTGGTGGCGACGTTCCGCGTGCCGCGCAACACGGACGGCAAGGCTGACCCCAGCCGCCAGACCGAACTCGAACCGCTGATGGCCGAGGTGGCCAAGCACTTCTGACGGCCCGGCCGGTGCCGCCTGCGGCCGGTCTTGCCGTCAAGTACCTGGCCTGACGCAGAGCAGGCCAGGCGCGCCGGTACCCTCGATTCCCGTGACTGCGGACGCCAAATACGACGGCTACGACCTCATCGTCGTGGGTTCCGGATTCTTCGGGCTCACGATCGCCGAGCGCACGGCCACCCAGCTGGACAAGCGGGTGCTCGTGCTGGAGCGGCGCCACCACATCGGCGGCAACGCCTACTCGGAGGCGGAACCGGAGACCGGCATCGAGGTGCACCGCTACGGCGCGCACCTGTTCCACACCTCCAACAAGCGGGTGTGGGAGTACGTGAACCAGTTCACCGCGTTCACCAACTACCAGCACCGGGTGTTCGGCAAGTACAAGGACCAGGTCTACCCGCTGCCGCTGAACCTGGGCCTGATCAACCAGTTCTTCGGCCGCTCGCACACGCCCGACGAGGCCCGCGAGCTGATCGCCAAGCAGGCCAGCGAGATCGACAGCGCCAGCGCGAAGAACCTCGAGGAGAAGGGCATCTCGCTGATCGGGCGCCCGCTCTACGAGGCGTTCATCCGCGGCTACACGGCCAAGCAGTGGCAGACCGACCCGCGTGAGCTCTCGCCCGACATCATCACCCGGCTCCCGGTCCGCTACGACTTCACCGCGAAGTGGTTCAAGGACACCTACGAGGGCCTGCCGGTCGACGGCTACACGGCGTGGCTGGAGAAGATGGCCAACCACCCGAACATCGAGGTGCGCCTGAACGTCGACTACTTCGACGTGCGTTCGCAGATCCCCGAGGGCACCCCGACCGTCTACACGGGACCGTTGGACCGCTACTTCGACTACTCCGAGGGCCGCCTGGGCTGGCGCACGCTCGACTTCGAGCAGGAGGTCGTGCCGACCGCCGACTTCCAGGGCACCTCGGTCATGAACTACAACGACGAGGAAGTCCCCTACACCCGCATCCACGAGTTCCGGCACTTCCACCCGGAGCGGGAGTACCCGAACGCGAAGGACAAGACGGTCATCATGCGGGAGTTCTCCCGCTTCGCCAAGGACGACGACGAGCCGTACTACCCGATCGACACGCCGGAGAACCGCGCGATGCTCGTGGCCTACCGCGAGCTGGCGAAGGGCGAGGCCAAGAACCGCAACCTGATCTTCGGCGGCCGGCTCGGCACGTACAAGTACCTGGACATGCACATGGCCATCGGCTCGGCCCTGTCCGTGTTCGACAACAAGGTCGGACCGCACCTCACCGACGGCGCGCCGCTCGACGGATCACTGGACGGCTGACGTGTCGCAGGCCGAGACCGCCGCCCTGGCGTCGGTCCAGAACGCGATCGCCACGCCGCAGGTGGTGAAGGCGGCGCAGCGCCTGTCGTTCTTCGGCGAGCACAGCGCGGGGTGGTTGGCGCTGGGGCTGCTCGGCGCGGCGGTCGACCGTGAGCGCCGCAAGGACTGGCTGATCGCGGCGGGCGGCGTGGTCGCCGCGCACGCCGCGTCGATCGTGGTCAAGCGCGTGGTCGGGCGCCGGCGCCCGGACGACCCGTCGGTGCGCGTGCTGGTCGGCGTGCCGAGCAAGCTGTCGTTCCCGTCGGCGCACGCGACGTCGACCACGGCGGCGGCGGTGTTGTACTCGCGGCTGACCGGGCGGAAGCTGGTCCCGTTGCTGGTGCCGCCGATGCTGGTGTCGAGGATGGTCCTCGGCGTGCACTACCCGAGCGACGTGCTGGCCGGCTCCGCGCTGGGCGCGGCGATCGGCGGCCTGGTCGGCCGGAAGCTGCGCAGGAGGAAGAAGGGGTCGTGAGTGCGGTAGAGGGCGTTGCCGAGCAGGCTGAGCGCCGCCCGGGCGGGATGCTGTTCGGCCTCATCCGCACCGCGCGGCCGAGGCAGTGGGTCAAGAACGTCCTGGTGCTGGCCGCGCCGTTCACCGCCAACCTGATCCACCACGGCGACGTGCTGCTCAAGTGCGGGATCGCCTTCGTCAGCTTCTGCCTGATCGCCTCCGCGGTCTACCTGGTCAACGACGCCATCGACGTCGAAGCCGACCGGGCCCACCCCACCAAGCGCAACCGCCCGATCGCCGCGGGCATCGTCCCGGTGCCCGTCGCCTACGGGACCGCCGTGGTCCTGGCCCTGGCGTCGTTCGGCGTGAGCCTGCTCGCCGGGTGGCCGCTGCTCGTCGTGCTGGCGGTGTACGCGGCCGTGCAGCTGGGGTACTGCCTGGGCTGGAAGCACCAGCCGGTGATCGACCTGTGCATCGTGGCGTCGGGGTTCCTGCTGCGCTCCATCGCCGGTGGCGTGGCAGCGCGGATCCCGTTGTCGCAGTGGTTCCTGCTGGTGACCGCGTTCGGGTCGCTGTTCATGGTGGCCGGGAAGCGGTACGCGGAGATCCTGCTCTTCGAGAAGACGGGCGCGAAGATCCGCGCCTCGCTGGCGAAGTACTCGTCGAGCTACCTGCGCTTCGTGTGGGCCACCTCGGCCGCCATCATGATCATGACCTACGGCCTGTGGGCCTTCGAGATCCACCAGCACGCGCGGTCCGTGTGGCCGGTGATCTCCATGGTCCCGTTCACCATCGCCGTGCTCCGCTACGCCGTCGACGTCGACGGCGGCAACGCGGGCGAACCCGAAGAGATCGCCCTGCGCGACCGAGTGCTCCAGGTGCTCGGCGCCGCCTGGGTAGCCACCCTCGCCCTCTCCGTCTACCTCTAACCCTCCGGGCGTGTCCCACGCTCAGACCGGGCGTGTCCCACACTCGCGCGGGGTGTGTCCCACGTTCGCGCCGGGTGTGTCCCACGTTCGGACCGGGTGTGTCCCCCGTTGGCGTTGGGTGTGTTCCACGTCGGACGGACAGGCGCATGGACTGTCCGGCGCTCCTACTGTTCACTAGAAAGCTGATGTTCAGTGTATAGTGAACGATAGCTTGTGAGTGAACGGAGCCGCGAAGTGGCCAGTCCCGAGGCGGCCGTCATACGAGCCTGGGTCGAATATGCGCCCTGGGCGCGGGTAGCGGTCAATGGCGATGAGGTCGTCGCGCACCTGGGCGGTCAGCGGCATCGTTGGGCGATCGCGTCGTGGCCGCAAGTTCGGTCGACGCAACTAACTCCCGAGCAGGTCTTGGTCGCAGCCAATCTCGGCAGCAGGTTGCGGTCGCAGATGGCACGTCGAGGGCAGTCCTTCGGTGACCGGCACACCTTGCACCTGGTCGCGGCCGACGGCGTGCTGCACCTGGCGCATGTTGATCAGACCGACAATGAACCCGACAAGCCGCAGCGCGCTATTCCACCGTTGCCGCCAGGCGGCGTCCGCGCGGTGATGACGATCCTTGCAGATGCAGAGAAACCGTGGACCGTGCGGCGCTTGCATGAGGACGCCGGATTGTCTGTGGGACACGCACAGCGGATCCTCTCGACCCTCGAGCAAGCCGATTTGGTGACAAGCGTCGGCAGTGGGCCCACCAGTCACCGCCGAGTCCGCGAGCCTGGCGCTCTGTTGGACTGGCTTGCCGAGCAGCCGGCCGCTCGTCCAAGACCTTTGCAGTGGGCCACCCATGTGTACGGGCGTAACGGGCGCGAAATTCTTGATCGTGCGGTGCAGGGTTTGGAAACAGCTCATTGCGACTATGCCGTGACCGGGATGGCCGCTGCGACGTTGTCGGAGCTTGGTCCGACAGAGTTCACCAGAGTCCACGTGTGGATCGACCCGAACCAGGACCTCGCGACCGTAGCGCAGCGTGCTGGGATGAAACGGACCCCGCGCGGAGCGAATGTCGTGCTCTGGTCGGATGCGGATGGCAGTGGACGGAAAGGATCGGTCGACATCGACGGGTTAGCCGTATCCGCGCCTGTCAGGGTGTATCTGGATCTGCTGTCCTTGCCCCGCGGGTCTGAGGTTGCCACCACGTACCGGAGAGTGATGCTTGGCTATTAATGGCGGGCGGGACACTACGGCCTTCAATCCGAATGATCTCGATCGGATCCTGGGAGAGGCCGCGCACGTGCTGCGGGTTCTGGGGTTCGCCGGTGATGGATCGACGATCATCGGCGGTCTCGTGCCGACACTGCTCGTGCCTGTCGTGGACCCGGCCTACGCGAAGCCGCACGTCGGCACACGAGATGTGGACCTGTGCCTGTCGATCGCCCTCCTCGAGGAAGGGGCGGAAGGCTACGAGCGCATGGAGACCCAGCTGCGGCAGAACGGATTCGAGCCCAGCGACGTGACATTCCGTTGGCTGCACCCCTCGGGAACGGAAGTAGAGTTCTTCTGCCCTGCTGGAAAAGGTCGCGTTGCCGGTCGCATGTACCGCCCGCGGCCAGGGCGCGGACGGCAGACAATGGGTAGCCGACTGACCGCTCTCGCGCTGAACGCCGGTGAGTTGCTTACCGCCGAGCGCCGCCTGGTGAAGCGAACAGTGCCACTTCCCGGTGGGGCCGGACTGATGGACTTCGAGTTCCCCGTAACTGGTCCGGCTGGCTTCATGGCTGCCAAAGTGGCGGCATTGGTAGAACGAAACAAAGACAAGGACGCATACGACTTGGTTTGGTTGCTGGACGCTTGGCCTGGAGGTCCAGCCGGCCTGGCACAGGAAATCGCTGAGGACGCTGCACAGCGCCACTCGGCGGCGATCGGCGCCCTAAACGACCAACTAGCTGCGGCATTCGCCAGTGAAAACCATCACGGTTCCATTTCTTATGCTCGGTTCGTCGGTGCCGATGCGAATCTTGACCAACGCGCTGACCTGGCCTTTCACGCGCATGGTGCAGTGCAGGCATATCTCGCCGCAATGTGACGGGCGTGCGGAGCCGGCTTGCTCCTGGATCGACGGGCCGCTAGTCAGGAAAGGCGCGTAGGGCGTCGGCGACCATGCGGTGGCCTTGCCGCTCGAACTCCCCATCGCCCACCCGGAAGGCGTAGACAGCGGTGCCGACAGCCTCGCGGAGTTGGGCCCGTGGCCACGCCTCGCGCTCCCGCGGATCGGTGCCGTACCCCGCCAAGAACGCCGGCTCCAGCGACGGGTCGGCCAGGAACTGCTGGGCCGCGAGCCGCTCGAAGTCCGTGTACGCCGGGCGCAGGGCGGCGCGGCCGAAGTCGATCACGGTCACCACGCCCTCGTGGACCAGCCAGTTGCGCGGCTGCCAGTCCCCGTGGGTGGGCACGAGCACGGCGGGTGGCGTCGGCCACGACTCGATGAGCCGCCTCGTCCGCTGGACGATCGCGGGCGCGATGTTGTGCTCCTGGTCCAGCCAGGCCAGCTCCAGGACGGTCGTGCCGACCAGACCCCAGCTGTGGTCGCACACCACCGATGCGCCCGACAGCCACCGGTTCAGCAACGCCTGCTGGGCCGCCGAGATCACGTCAGGGAGCGCTCGCCGGTCACGTCGTACTCGCTCACCGACGCCGAGCGGATCGCCGCCAGTTGCTCGGAGGTCGGGCCGCTGCCGCGGAAGGCCTCGACGGCCTCCCGCGACTCCCAGCGCTCGAACACGTTCACCCGGTCCGACTCGACCAGATCCGCGGACACGCTGAAGTCCAGGCAGCCCGGCGCCTGCCGCGCCAGGGCGACCACTTCGGAGCACCCGGCCAGGTAGCCGTCCCGGTCGTCGACGTACAGCCGGCCCGCGACGATGACCATCAGATCGGCAGCTTCTTGAAGATCGGGCGCGGCACGTGCCGCAGCGCCGACATCACCAGTCGCCATTGCGAGGGTGCCCACACCAGGTCCTTGCCCGCGGCCGACGCCGCAACCGCGATCGAGGCGACCTTCTCCGGCGTGGTCGCGAGCGGGGCGGCCTTCATCCCGGCGGTCATCTTCGTGTGCACGAAGCCGGGCCGCACGACGGTCACCTGCACGCCGCTGGATGCCAGCGCCTCGCCGAGACCCAGGTAGAACCCGTCGAACCCGGCCTTCGTCGAGCCGTACACGAAGTTCGACCGGCGCACGCGCTCGCCGGCCACCGACGACAACGCGATCACCTTGCCGTGGCCCTGCTCACGCAACCGCGCGGCCAGCGCGATGCCGACCGACACCGGCGCCGTGTAGTTCACCTGCGCCAGTTCGACGCCGGTCGCGTGGTCCTGCCAGGCCTGCTCCTGGTCACCCAGGAGTCCAAAAGCAACAACGGTGACATCGACGTCGCCATCGGCGAAGGCCTTGTCGACGACCTCCTGGTGCGAAGCGAAATCGAGAGCGTCGAAGGGAAGCGTGGACACCGTGGCGCCCTGCTCCTTCAACGACGCGGCCGCGGCGTCCAAACGGGACGATGGGCGCCCGGCCAGGATCACCCGCAACGGGCGGCGCGACGCATAAGCGGACGCGATCGCGAGCCCGATCTCCGAGGTGCCGCCGAGCAGCAGCAGCGACTGGGGGTTGCCGACAGCGTCGATCACGTGAGTTCCAACCTTCTCGACTGATCGGAGGCGAACACGCCCTCCGGGTCCACTGCGTTGCGGATCTTGCGCCACTCGTCGATGCGCGGGTACATCCGGTGGAAGGTCTCCGCGCTGGTCCGCGAGTCCTTCGCCAGGTACAGCCGGCCACCGGCCTCGAGGACCATCCGGTCCAGGTCCTCGCAGAACTCGTGCAGCCCGGCCTTGATCGGGAAGTCCACCGTGATCGTCCAGCCCGGCATGGGGAACGACAGCGGCGCGCGGCTCGACTCGCCCATCCGCTTGAGCACGTTCAGGAACGAGACGTGCCCGGACTCGGCGATGCGCCGTGTGATGGCCCGCAACTGTGCCTCGGCCTCGAACGGCACGATGAACTGGTACTGCAGGAAACCCCTGGACCCGTAGCCGCGGTTCCACTCACCGAACATGTCCAGCGGGTGGTAGAACGCGGTCAGGTTCTGGATCAGGCCGCGGCCCTTCTTGGGCGCCTTGCGGAACCACGCCTCGCCGAGCAGGCCGAACGTCAGCTTGTTGGCCAGGCCGTTCGGGAAGACGTCGGGCAGCGTCAGCAGCTGCGGCGCGTCGAACTTCAACGGGTCCGACTTGAGCTTGTCGGGCAGCTGGTCGACGGTGGCGAGCGAGCCGCGGGAGAACACCGCGCGGCCGAAGTTCGAGCCTGTGGCGATCGCGTCGAACCACGCCATCGAGTAGTCGTACCCGGCGTCGGAGCCGTTCTTGAACAGCTCCAGGGTCTCGTCGAGGTTCGCGGTGCGGTCGCTGTCGACGTAGAAGTAGGCGCTCTCCACCTTCTTCAACCGGACGGTCGCGCGCACGATCACGCCGGTCAGCCCCACGCCGCCGACGGTCGCCCAGAACAGCTCCGACTCGGGACCGTCCGGGGTCAGCGTGCGCACCTGGCCGTCGGCGGTGAGCAGGTCCATCGCCACCACGTGGTTGCCGAAGCTGCCCGCCGAGTGGTGGTTCTTGCCGTGGATGTCGCACGCGATGGCACCGCCGACGGTCACCTGGCGCGTGCCCGGCAGCACCGGCACCCAGAGCCCGTGCGGGAGCATCTCGCGCATCAGCTTGTCCAGGCTGACGCCCGGGTCCAGGGTGACGAGGCCGCTGTCGACGTCGACCTCGTGGATGCGGTCCAGCCCGGTCATGTCGAGCACGAGCCCGCCCGCGTTCTGCGCGGGGTCGCCGTAGGAGCGGCCGAGGCCGCGGGCGATCACACCGCGTCGTCCCGCGTCGGCGATGGCCGCGCGCACGTCGTCGATGGAGCGCGGGGTGCCGACCAAAGCGGTGGTAGGGGCGGTGCGGCCCCATCCGGTGAGGGTCCTGCGCTCATAACTCTCGGCGTCCACGGACGTCAAGGGTACTGATCCAAGATGTGACCTTTACACTGCGTGCTGTCTCAGCGGTAAAGGGAGTTGCGGTGACTGCGGTGTCGGCAGAACAAGCCGAGGTGCCTGCGCAGAAGCTCGGCCTGGTCGCGCAGTTGGTCCGGTTCGTCCTGATCGGTGGCTTCTGCGCGCTGATCGACGCGGGCGTCTACGCCCTTCTTCTGCACTTCGGCCTGAACGCGAACATCGCCAAGGCCATCAGCTTCGTCTGCGGCACCACGACCGCGTACTTCCTCAACCGCAGGTTCACGTTCGCGAGCGCCCGCACCGGCGGCGCCTCGCAGGTCGGCGGGTTCGTCCTGCTGTACGTCGTGACGTTCTTCGTCAACGTCGGCGTGAACGCGCTCATGCTCGCCGTGCTCCCGGCCTTCCGCTGGGAGTACGCGCTGGCGTGGGTGATCGCCCAGGGCACCGCGACCCTGATCAACTTCATCATGTTGCGCACGGTGGTTTTCCGCAGCTGAGGCCCCGTTCCAAAGGTGCAGGCCAGGCCGGACTTCCCGGCCTGTACCTTGGAATGGCGCGATACCCCCGCACGGCACCCCATGGAGGACTGAGGCGTAATGCCCGGCAGGACTGCACCCGCGACCCCGGCCCCTGACGCGGAGGTCACGCTCGTAGAGCACACCGCGCCGCGCAGACTCATCGCCCAGCGCGGACTGTTCGCAGGCCCGTCCCCGGTGGCCCCGGAGGAGCTGTACGCCGAGGTGACCGTCGGGCTCGCCCGCCGCGAGCGCGGCCGGATCGTGCTCGAGCCGTCGGCCGAGGTGTCGATGAACACCTACTTCGGCCGGTTCCCCGCCGCGTACTGGCAGCGCTGGACCGTGGTCCGCGAGGTGAGCGTCGAGCTGGTCGTCACCGGCTCCGGTCGCCTCTCGGTGCTCGCCTCGGACGCCGAGGGCGAGCCGCGCACGGTCGCCGTCAAGGACGTCTGGGGCGCCAAGGACGAGCAGGTCACCCTCTCGGCCAAGATCGACCGTTTCAACGACGGCGGCGCGCTGTGGCTGGACCTGCGCACCGGCGTCGGCCAGGAGCTGGCCGTCGAGCAGGTGCGCTGGACCGTCGAGTCGCCGGAGAAGCTGCGCCCGGCCGCCGTCGTGATGTGCACGTGCAACCGTGCCGACGACGCCATCACCACGTTGAAGACCCTCGCCGCCGACCCGGAGGCGCTCGAGTTCCTCGACGCCGTCTACGTGGCCGACCAGGGCAACGACACCGTCGACTCGCGTCCGGCGTTCGCCGAGGTCAGCGCGGCGCTCGGGGCGAAGTTCCGCTACATCCAGCAGCCGAACCTCGGCGGCGCGGCCGGCTTCACCCGCGGCCTGTTCGAGGCGGCCAAGCAGTCCGACCACGCGAACGTCCTGTTCATGGACGACGACATCCTGCTCGAGCCGGACATGACGATCCGGCTGAACTCGTTCGCCAACCGCACCGTCGACCCGGTGATCGTCGGCGGGCAGATGCTGAACCTGCTGCACCCCAAGCAGCTCCACGTCGGCGCCGAGTGGGCCGACCTGGAGAACCTCGCGCCCGGCCAGGTGGCCAAGGACGCGCTGAGCGCCGCCGACCTGACCGGCGTCGACGAGGAGACCGGCAAGCCGAACCGCCAGGAGAAGCGCGTCGACGCCGGCTACAACGGCTGGTGGTCGTGCCTGATCCCGACCGAGATCGTCAAGGCGTGCGGCTACCCGCTGCCGCTGTTCTTCCAGTGGGACGACGCGGAGTACGGCTACCGCGCCAAGGCCCACGGCTTCGCCACGGTCACCCTGCCCGGTGCCGGCGTGTGGCACGCCGACTTCGGCTGGAAGGACTGGGACGACTGGCACCGGTACTTCAACCTGCGCAACTCGCTGATCACCGCCGCGCTGCACAGCCGGTTCGACACCAAGCACGTCGCCCGGGTGCTGTTCGCGCAGCTGACCCGCTACCTGCTGTCCATGCAGTACGGCCTGGCCGCGACCCTGCTCAAGGCCGTCGAGGACTTCCTGGCCGGCCCGGAGATCCTGCAGGACGGCGGCGCGGACGCGGTCGGCATGATCCGCAAGCTGCGTGCCGAGTACCCGGAGACGTTCCGGCACCCGGCCTCCGACGTGCCGGGCCTGCGCTCCGGTGAGCTGCCGATGATCCCGTCCGGCCCGACGCCGAAGCTCAAGCGCCTCGTGCTGGCCAAGCGCGTGGTCAACCAGCTGCGCGGCCGCCACGTCCACCACCAGGGCACCATCCCGGCGGACGAGGCGTCGTGGTGGCACGTCTCCCAGTTCGACACGGCCGTCGTCACGGACGCCTCGCAGGAAGGCGTGCGCGTGCGCCGCTACGACCGCGAGACGATGTTCCGGCTGGGCAAGGAGGGGGCGGCCCTGATGCGCCGCTTCATCAAGGACGGCAACGCGGTCCAGCAGCAGTTCAAGGACGCGATGCCCGAGCTCACCAGCCGCGAGAACTGGGCCCGCCTCTACCGCCTCTGAACTCCGGTTTCACCGAGAACGCCCCGACCGCCAGGTGGGGGCGTTCTTGTTTTGTGCACCCGAAATCTGCCCCTGACGGTGCCCCCAGGGGCGATCTTGCTCATGCACCCCAGCCATAACGTCCACCCCGGCGACGACCGCATGTCGTGCGATCCCGGGAGGCTCAGGTGCCCACTAGAAGAACGACTTTCCTTGCTCTGGTCACCACTCTGATCTTGTTGGTGGCAACTGGTGTCACGGGGTTCGTCCCGGTCGGGTTGCTCGCCGCGCCGACCGCGGCGGCGGCCACCCACACGCCCTTTGCCTGTGACAGCACGTACTACCTCATGCAACCGAACTCGTCCGACGCCACGAAGTCCGTCCTCGGCAAGGTGGTCTTCCCGTCGGGCTCGTCCCAGGGTCAGTTCGCCGCCCTCTCGAACGCGCCGTTCGGGTTCAACGCGATGGGCTTCAACCCCAGCGACAACCTGATCTACGGGATCACCGTGACCCCGAAGGACGACCACGAGCAGCTGTTCCGGGTTGGCGCCGAAGGTACCTTCGAGCTGCTCGGCGAGCCCGTCACCGCGGCCGGGCAGCCGCTCGACCAGTTCAACGCGAACATCGGCGCGTTCCTGTCCGACGGCACCTTCGCGGTGTCCAACGGCGGCAGCCGGATCATCGTCATGGACGTCAACCAGAGCCCGCCGCGGATCCTCACCGGGCCGATCACCTCCGCGCCGGAGATCACGACGGCGGACTGGGCGGTCAACCCGATCGACAACCAGGCTTACACCTTCGACACGGTGACCAAGACGATCGTCCAGATCGACCCGCGGACCGGCGCGACGAAGAGCGCCGGGGGCACCAACTACGACGGCGGCCTCCCGGACGCGGTCGGCTCCGTCTGGATGGACGGCAACGGGCAGCTCACCTTCGCCGAGTCCTACAAGGGGCCCGACGGCAAAGCCGACGGCAACGGCCAGATCCACTTCTTCGCGGCCCCGTACAACAGCACCACCCACTTGTACACCAGGATCCGCCACCTCGGCGACCAGCCGAGCCTCGGCAAGTCCGGCGACGCCACCAACTGCGCGTTCACCATGGACCTCGAGAAGGCCGGCCACACCACCGACCAATCGCGCGCCCCCGGGGGCAGCGTGACCACCTTCGACTTCACCATCGTCAACGGTTCCGGCGCGGCCAAGACCTTCGACCTGCACGACACCTTCCCGCCGTACCTGACCCGCGGGGCCGTGCGGTTCGAAGGGCAGGGAACACCGGGAACCGTGAACCAGGGCGACGCCCCCGGCACGCTCACGATCACGGGGAACCGGCTGGGCGCCAAGGAGACCATGGTCATCCACGCGGACGTGAACGTGGCGCCGGATGCCCCGAAGGTCGATGAGCTGAACCGGGCCACGCTGACCGGGACCGGCCTGCCGGCCGGTGGGGTGGTCTCGCACGACCCGACCACCACGGCGTTCGACCCCGGCCCCACCCCGGTGTACCTGAGACCGGCCGACAAGCCCGATCTCATGATCACCAAGACCGCCGACCCCACCAGCGTGATGCAGGGCAGCTCGGTCACCTACCACCTCAGCGTCACCGACAAGGCCGGGTTCGGCGCGGGTGCGTGGTCGGTGCAGGAGGCCATGCCCGGCGGCTTCACGCCGACCGCCGCGAGCCAGGACTGCTCGCTGGCCGGCGGGGTCGTGTCGTGGCAGGGGGCGTCATTCCCCAAGAACGGCATCAGCAACTGCACCATCACGGCCGCCGTCAGCACGACAGCGCCGCCCGGCCCGGCCGTGAACACGGCGACGCTCACCGCGGACCAGGACACCGACGCGACCAACAACGTCGCGCAGGCCACGGTAACCGTGACCAAACTGCCCACAGTGGACTTGGGGATCACCAAGTCGGCTCCGGCGGAGGTGAACGCCGGGAGCGAGTTCGACTACACGATGACGGTGGTCAACAACGGCGACACGGCGGCGACCGGCGCCACGATCACCGACCAGGTGCCCGCAGGTTTGACCATCCTCTCGGTCTCGCCGGGTGGCAGCCAGAACGGGCAGACCGTGACCTGGGCCCTGGGCGCGGTCACCCCGGGCACGCCGGTGCAGGTGAGCGTGCACGTCAAGGCGCCGAACGAACCGACCGGAGTGGACAACACCGCCACCGTGGCCGTGACCGGCGGCGGCACGCCGGACAACAACCCCACCAACGATTTCAGCTCGGTGCACACGGAGATCAAGCCGCTCTCGGACGTCTCCCTGCTCAAGACCGCGCCGGTCAGCGCCCAGGCTGGCAGCCCGATCACCTACACCTTGCAGGCGGCCAACTACGGCCCCTCGACCGCGACCAACGTCGTCGTGCACGACCCGCTGCCGGCCGGGACGACCTTCGTCTCGGCGGGCAACGGCGGGACCTTGCAGGGCTCGGAGGTCCAATGGACGCTGGGCAACCTGGCGCCGAACGCACCGGTGGAGCCGCTGACCTTGGTCGTCACCGCCCCCGCGGAGCCGACCACCGTGGTCAACAAGGCGGACATCACCACGGTCACCCCTGAAGTCACGACCGACAACAACCACTCGGAGACCTCGACCACCATCCAGCCGGTCGCCGACCTCACGATCGTCAAGTCCGGCCCGCAGCGGGTGGACGCGAACGGACAGGTCACCTACACGCTGCTGATCGGCAACAACGGTCCGTCGACCGCGTCCGACGTGCGGGTTGACGACCCGCTGCCGGACCGAACGGTGTTCGTGTCGGCGGACAACGGTGGCGCGCTGCAGAACGGCACGATCAGCTGGGCGCTCGGCCCGCTCCAGGTCCGTCAGACGAAGACGTTGACCGTGGTGGTGAAGGCACCGGCGCCACCGGAGCCGGCGGTGCTGACCAACGAGGCGAGGGTGTCCGGTTCCGCGGCGGATCCCGACATGTCCAACAACCAGAGCCACGTGGACACCACCATCGACCCCACCGTCGACCTGGTGCTGACCGACCAGGGGCCGCCGTTCGCGGACGCGGGCACCGGCTTCACCTGGACGCTCACGGTGGCGAACAAGGGCCCGTCGACGGCGCACAACGTGGTCGTCACCGACACCGTGCCCGCCGGGTTCCCGGTCGGCGCGCCGAGCAGCGGCGGCACCGCGACACCCAACGCGGACGGGACGACCACCGTCACCTGGACGGTCGGTGACCTGGTCGCGAACGGCCCGCCGGTCACGCTCCAAGTTCCGGTCACCGCGCCACCGCAGGCCGGCAACGGGCACAACGCCGCGAGCGTGACGGGCTCGGTCAAGGAGCTCGACGACGCCGACAACCACGCCGCGAGCGACGTGCCGATCCGCGGCTTCACCCTGAAGAAGACCGTGCAGGGCAACGGTTCTGCCCGGGCCGGGCAGCGGGTGACGTACACGATCGTCGTCACCAACCCGAGCACCGTGCCCTATGACACGGGCCGCGGCCTGGCGTCGTTCACCGACGACATGTCCGGCGTGCTCGACGACGCCACGCTCGACGCCGTCGAGCCCGGCGGCGGCACGATCACCAACAACGACAAGGGATTCAGCTGGCAGGGCCCGATCGGCGCGAACGCGTCGACGACCCTCACGGTGACCGTTCTGGTCAAGAATCCCGGTGCGGGCGGTGACCACCAGCTGGTCAACTTCGTCGTCGGCGGCACGAACTGCCCGCCCAGCACCGGTCCGGGTGACTGCGGGCCGAAACCGGTGGCGATCCGCGGCGTGCAGTTGGACAAGGTCGCGTCCAGCCCGGTTGTGCACCCCGGCGAGACGATCACCTACACCGTGGAGATCCGCAACAACGGCGGGTTCGCGTTCACCGACGCGGATCCTGCGGTCGTCACCGACGACCTGGCCAAGGTGCTCGACGACGCCGACTTCGTCACCGCGTCGGCCGATGCGGGCACGGTCACGCCGCCCGCGCCGGGTGCCTCGGTGCTCACGTGGACCGGTGCGCTCGCGACCGACCAGGTCGTGCACGTGACGTACTCGCTGCTGGTGCGCAACCCGCAGGCCGGCGACGGAAGCCTGGACAACGCCGTCGGCAGCATCGAGGACGACGACTGCCTGCCCACCGCGCCGTGCGGCACGCACGGTGGGTCGACGCTGGTGCAGGCGTTCGTGCTGAACAAGTCGGTCGACAAGACCGGCGGGGTCGCGCCGGGCGAGGAGGTCACCTACACGATCACGGTGACCAACACCGGCCGCGTGGCCTACGCCGACGGCGAGGCCACGTTCACCGAGGACCTCACCGGCATCCTGGACGACGCGGAGTTGCTGCCGGACAAGCTCGCCGCCGACGTCGGAACCCTTGACTACCAACAGGATGCGAAGAAGATCGTGTGGACCGGGCCGTTGCCGGTCGTGTATCCGGCGACCACGGCGGGGGCGACCATCGTGGTCACCGTCCGCGTGCTCGACCCGGACCTGCACGGCGACCACGAACTGGTCAACACCGTGATCGGCGGGGCGAACTGCCCGCTCCCGTCGGGGGACTACGGCCCCGAGTGCCACGGTGGCGACCAGCTGCCCATCAGCGGGCTGACCGCGCACAAGGCAGCGGACGTCCAGGTGGCCCGGCCGGGCGACGTGGTCACGTACACGATCACGGTCACGAACACCGGCAAGGTCGACTTCACCGACGACAACCCGGCGGCGTTCACCGACGACCTGAGCAAGGTGCTCGACGACGCCGAGTTCACCGGTGACCCGGAAGCCAGCGCGGGCACGGCAACCTTTGCCACGCCAACGCTTTCCTGGAGCAGTGCGCTGGTCCAGGGGGCTTCGGCGACGATCACCTACAAGGTGACGGTGGCCAAGCAGGGCAAGGGCGACCACGTGCTGTCCAATGTGGTCTTCGCGCCGGGCAGCAACTGCGTGCCCACCGGCGATCCCGATCCCGCCTGCGGATCGGAGGGCACCGTGAAGGTGGCCGAGCTGCACGTGGCGAAGACCGCGAACACCAAGCAGGTCACGGTCGGCGACACGGTGGTGTACACGGTGAAGGTCACCAACGTCGGCGCCGTGGACTACCTGGCCACCGAGCCGGCGGCGGACGAGGTCGGCGTTGGCCCGGCCATGTTCACCGACGACATGTCCGAAGTACTGGACGACGCCACCTACAAGGGCGACGCCCACGCCTCGGCCGGCACCACGCACTACGAGGAGCCGAAGCTGAGCTGGTCGGGTCCGGTGGCGGTGGGCGCCACGGCGACCGTCACGTACTCGGTGAAGGTCAACGACCCGGCCAGTGGTGACCGCAAGCTGACCAACGCGGTGATCGCACTGGACAGCAACTGCCCCTGCTCGGTGAGCACCAAGGCCCTGCCCAAACCGCCCGCGCCCCAAGGCGGTGGCGGGCTGGCCTACACGGGTGCCGCCGTCGGCGGCTACCTGGCGGCCGGGGCCGGGCTGGTGCTGCTCGGGCTCGTGTTCCTGGCCGTCACCCGGATCCGTCGAGAAGGGACCACGCGATGAAGCGCCTGGCCAGTGGGTTGCTGATTGCCCTGGCAGTGACGGCCAGCGGGGCGGTGACCAGTGGAGCGGTGGCGTCCGCGCAGCCACCGTCGCGGGACCTGGCGATCTCGTTGACCGGCGGAGCCACGCAGGTCCACGAAGGAGACCGGCTGCACTACAGCGTGACGGTGCGCGACACCGGCGGCCACGCGCACACCGGGGTGCGGATGGAGCTGACCATGCCGGTCGGCGCCCGAGCGGCCTCCGTGGCCGGAGGTGGCAAGGCGGCCGAACCGTGGTTCGCGGCGTGGTCGCTGACCGTCCCGGCCAAGGGCGTGGTCACGGTGTCGGCGGACTTCATCGCCGGCGCGCCGGCGGCCGGCATGAAGGGCTACCCGGCATCGGCGTGCGTGATCGCCGACGGCGTCCGCCTGACGTGCTCGACGCGGATCGAGCAGCTGGCGGGCGCGTCGGACGTGCACGCGGTGACCTCACCCGCTGGTTCGCCGGTCTGGCCGTACTGGGTGGCGGGTGTGGTCGTGGTCTTGCTGGCCTCGGCCTACTTCGGGTGGCTGCGCCTGCGCCACCGCGCTGACCACTCGCCGGAGGAGGTGCCGGAGCGCGAGAAGGCCACCGTGTAGACCGTGTAGCCGGCCGTCAGTGGTGTCCGAGACCTGCCGCCCGCGCCTTGGTCCCGTAGACCTTGGTGTGCGGCGGCAGGTCTTCGACGTGCGCGGTGACGACGTGCCCGAAGTTGACGACGGCGGTCGTGCCGTCGGCGAGTTCCAGTTTCTCGACGGCGCCGGAGCCCATGAGCTTGTCGACGCGCCCGGCGAGGGCTTTGGCGCCGCCTTCGGAGAGCGCGAAGATCACGGGTTCGGTGTTGCCGGTCAGGTGCAGGACGAGCGCTGGTGTGGTCATGATCCCGACCACACCAGTGATCTTGTTGCCCCGCAAGGGAAGTTCACCCGCAGCGGATCCGCTCAGAGCGAAGGCTCAGGCGCGGAAGAAGCGTTCCTTGCGGCCCTGGCGCACCAGCCGCAACCACTGCATGAACGCCTTCGGGTCCCGCTTCGTCCCCAGGAAGTACAGCCCGAACCGGATCAGTTCGAGGGCGCCGATCTTGCGCAACCCCGGCTGCGACAACAGGTACCCGCGGTTGCGGTACGTGTAGTACCGCTTCACGTCGTTGGCCGGGTCCTGGGCGTGGAACCGCCCACCCAGCATCGGCTTGAACTCGTCGGAGCCGTCCGGGTGCAGGTACGCGACCTTCAACGAGGTGCCGAAGGGCAGCCCCGAGCGCACCAGGCGGCGGTGCACCTCGACCTCGTCACCGCGGAAGAACAACCGGTAGTCCGGCACGCCGACGACGTCGATCGTCGACGCGCGGAACAGCGCACCGTTGAACAGCGAGGCGATGCCCGGGAGGAAGTCCGTCCCCAGCTCCTCGGCGCGGCGCTTCCAGGTCAGGCCGCGCCGCAGCGGGAACGCCAGCTTGTCCGGCGAGTCGATGTTGGTCACCACCGGCGAGATCTCCGCCAGGCCGCGCGAGACCGCCTCCGACAGCAGCACCGCGAGCACGGTGTCGTCCGCGGGCCGGCCGTCGTCGTCGGCGAGCCAGACCCACTCGGCGCCCAGCGCCAGCGCGTGCAGGATGCCGAGGGCGAAACCACCGGCGCCGCCGAGGTTGCGCTTGGACACCAGGTACGTCGTCGGCAGGCCGCAGGACTCGACGATGTCGCGCACCGGCTCGTCCGGGCCGTTGTCGACCACCACCAGGTGGTCGGGCTGGCGGGTCTGGGCGGCGAGCATCTTGAGCGACTCGGCCAGCAACTCACGCCGGTTGCGGGTGACCACGACGGCCACCACCGAATCGGCCGGGAGCTGAGCCTCGTCTGTCATACCGACTCGCCAATCCTCTTGAGCGTCTCCGCGCTCATGTGCTCGAAGGGGTCGCGACCCTTGTACGCGGTGAGCACTTCACGCAAGGTGCCCTGCATCTTCATGTGCCCCTCGTCCATCCAGATGGCCGTGTTGCACAACTCGAACAATAGGTCGTCGGAGTGCGAGGCGAACACCAGCATGCCGGACCGCTTCACCAGATCGACCAGCCGCTCCCGCGCCTTGGCCATGAACGCCGCGTCCACGGCGCCGATGCCCTCGTCCAGGATCAGGATCTCGGGGTCGATCGACGTCACGATGCCCAGCGCCAGGCGCACCCGCATGCCCGTCGAGTACGTGCGCAGCGGCATCTGCAGGTAGTCGCCGAGCTCGCTGAACTCGGCGATGTCGTCGACCCGCTTCTCCATCTCCTTGCGGGGCATGCCGAGGAACAGGCCGCGGATCATGATGTTCTCGAGGCCGGAGATCTCCTGGTCCATGCCGACCGCGAGGTCGAACACGGGCGCGATCTTGCCGTTGATCTTGGCCGCGCCCCGGGTCGGCTCGTAGATGCCCGCGAGCAGCCGCAGCAGCGTGGACTTGCCCGCGCCGTTGTGCCCGACGAGCGCCACCCGGTCGCCTTCACGCAGGCTCAGCGTGATGTCGTGCAGCGCCTCGACGATCGGCACCCGGGTCTCGGTGCCGATCTTGCCGCCGACCTTGCCCAGGACCTGCTTCTTCAAGGAGCGCGTCTTCGCGTCGAAGATCGGGAAGTCGACGGATGCGTTCCAGACGTCGATGCTGACCATCAGTTCCCCTCAGACCCAGTAGGACACGCGCGAGCGGTAGTTGCGCATCGCCACGACCGCGAGCGCACTCCCGACGACGGTCATGGCGATCACCGCGAGCCAGCTGGTCATCGACGCGACTTGGCCGATCATCGGCGCCCGCATGATCTGCACGTAGTGGTAGAGCGGGTTGAACTGGAACAGCACGTGCGCCCACTCGTGGCCCGGGTTGGCGAACAGCACGTCCGGCGACCAGACGATCGGGGTCATGTAGAAGAACAGCTGGATGAGGCTGTTGATGACCTGCGGGATGTCGCGGAACCGGGTGCTGATGATGCCCAGCAGCAGCGTCACCCACACGCCCGTGACCGCGAGCAGCAGGAACGCGGGGATGGCGGTCAGCCACATCGCCGAGAGGCCGGGGTGGCAGACCCCGGCGCCCGTCGTACCGCACGGTTTGCCCGTCAACGTGTAGTTGTCGGCGGCCAGCCACTTGAAGAAGATCCCGATGATGATCAGGTAGACGACCAAGTTGTGCAGGAACATCAACGTCTGGCGCCACACCGTGCGCAGCGCGTAGACCGTCAGCGGCGCCGGCAGGTGCTTGATCAGGCCTTCGTTGGAGATGAAGGCGTCCATGCCCTCGGTGATGCACCCGTTGATGAAGCCCCAGACCAGGAACCCGGTGGTCACGTACGGCAGGAACGTCTTGAGGTCGTTGCCGAACAGCACCGCGTACAGGATGCCGAGGCCGAGCGCGGTGACGCCCATGGAGATGCTGATCCACAGCGGCCCGATCACCGAGCGGCGGTAGCGCTGCTTGATGTCCTGCCAGCCGAGGTGACCCCAGAGCTCACGTGCCCGGAGGCCGCCCACGATGTCCTGGAAGGCGCGCGTGAACGTCTTGCTGCTCGACTCCGGTGGCGGTTCCAGGGTGGTCAGCCGTTCGGTCGCGGTTGCTGCTTGCACGGGTATCGAGCGTACCGGCGGGGCTCCGGTGGCCTACGCCCCGGGCGTGGCCGCCGGAGGTTGGCAACAGTTAATCGCTTTGGCCGGTTTCGCAACCGTCTCGATTAGTCCATTCTAGTGAATGTTCGGGGCACGCCGGTTACCTGGCGCGGAGGTGGAACCAGTGATCAACGTCCATTGGTGGAGGTCTGGTTACGACGACCGGGTACACGTGTTCCTGGCCGAGCAAGCGGGGGAGAAGTACGCCGAAGCGCTGTGCGACCACACGGTGCCCGCGGACCTGCTCACCTTGACCGACGAGGGCACGCGCTGCGTGGCCTGCGTGTTGATCCTGGGCGACATGCTCGCCGACGAGCACGAACGGCAGAACATCGACGTGGCCTGGGGAGCCTGAGCCATGCCGTGTTGGAAACCGTTCATCTCCTGATAACTTCTGCGGCTGTGGTTGCAGACACGCAGGCGCCGAGCCTGTTGCGTTCGCTGCTGGACGCCTACGCGGACCGGCCGAACCCCCGGACGGTGGCGGTCGTCGGCAACCAGCCGCTCGCCCGGGACCCCGACCGGGCCGCCGCGGTCGACGCGTGCGACCTGGTGATCCGGGTCAACGGCTTCGTCATGGACGAGCCGGGTGACGAACCGGTCACGGGGAGCAAGGTACACGCCGTCGTCTTCAACCGCGCGCTGCGTGCCACCCCTTGGGTGTTCCGCGACTACTCCACCCGGCTGTACCTGATGGTCGAACCGGGCCGGCTGCACTGGGAGCCGGACGTCATCCCGGCGTGGTGGCCGGAGGACCTCGGGCTGGTCCCGGTGTCCAACCGCGAGATCACCATCCCCCTGTCGAACGCGCTCGGCCTCGACGGCGCCCAGGCGCACTGGGCCACCACCGGCACCATGGCCGCCTGGATCGCGCGCACCATGTACCCGGACGCGCACCTGCTGCTGACGGGGTACTCCTTCATCGACAACCCCAACCAGACGTCGTGGGAACACGCGTCCGGCGACTCGTGCATCGTCGGCCCGGAACACCAGATCGCCGCCGAGGGGCGGCTGCTGGCCTCCTGGGTCGATTCCGGCTCCACCACACTCATGCGCTGACAAACTGGATGGTCATGGCTAACAACGGGCTGAAGAACCTCGCGGACGCGGCGCGGTCGCGGATCGTCGACCGCGTGGTCCGCTTCGTGGACTTCCGGGTCAAGGAAGGCCTGCAGGCCATCGAACGGCGCATGGACCACCAAGAGGCGTGCACCGACGACCACCGCCGCCGGCTGGACGAGGCCGAGGCCTCCCTGCGCGACGCCCGCGACCGGCTGCACTGGACGGCCAACGAGGTCGAGCGGTTGATCCCGCACGTGTCGGCGCAGGAGTCGCAGCTCGAGGCGTTGCGCCAGAAGCTCACCGTGGTGCCCGCCGCGGACGAGCCGGAGCTGGCCGCCGCCCGATCGCTGATCGACGAGGTCAAGCGCGAGCACGCCCAGATCCGCGTCCGGCTCACCGGCATCGCCCAGTACGAGGACCGGCTGCGCAAGCTTGAGGACAAGTAGCGCGACGCAGCACCTCCGCCCGGGCGTGTCCCACGTTCAGACCGGGCGTGTCCCACACTCGCGTCGGGTGTGTCCCCCGTTCAAGCCGGGTGTGTCCCACGCTCGCGTCGGGTGTGTCCCACGCTCGCGTTGGGTGTGTTCCTCCGTCAGGCCCCGAAGAACGCGCGCACGGCGTCGACCACCCGGTCGACGCCGTCGTCGTCCAGGTCGGGGAACAGCGGCAACGAGAGCTCCTGGGCGTAGAACGCCTCGGCGTTGGGGCAGAGCCCGCGCCGGTAACCGAGGTCGGCGAAGACCGGGTGCCAGTAAGCCGGGATGTAGTTGACCTGCACCAGGATCCCCTGCGCACGAAGGTGGTCGTACAGCGCGCGGCGACGCCCCTCCAGCACCCGCAACGGGTAGAGGTGCCAGGCCGGATCGGCGCCCGGCAGCGTGACCGGCGTGCGCACGCCGGCCAGGTCGGCGAACGCCGCCGTGTAGCGGGCGTGGATCTCCGCCCGGCGCCGCTTGAACGCCGCCAGCCGCCGCAGCTGGCTGGAACCCAAGGCGCACAACACGTCCGGCAGCCGGTAGTTCAGGCCGAACTCGTGCACCTCCTGGTGCCAGCCGCCCTCGTCCGGGAACCGCTGGCGCGACCGGTCGCGCACGAGCCCGTGGTTGCGGAACTCCCGCGCCCGGCTCAGCAGTCGCTCGTCGCCGGTGACCACCGCGCCGCCCTCGGCCGTGGTCAGGTTCTTGGTGGGGAAGAAGGAGAACGTCGTCAGGTCGGCCATCGAGCCGACCGGCCGGTCGTCGAGCCGGCCGCCGATCGAGTGCGCGGCATCCGCGAGAAGCAGGGCACCACCGTCGTGGGCAATGTCGTACAACGAAGCCGGGGCCGGGTGCCCGGCGAAGTCGACCGCGGCGACGACCTTGGTGCGCGGGCTCATGGCGGCCCGCGCGGCGGCCGGGTCGAGGTTCGCCGTGTCGGCGTCGACGTCGGCGAAAACGACCTTCGCGCCGTGCAGCGCGGCGGTCGCGGCCGTGGCCACGAACGTCATCGGGCTGCACACGACCTCGTCGCCCGCGCCGATGCCGGCCGCCGCGTACGCCACGTGCAGGGCGGCCGTGCCCGAGGTGACCGCGACCGCGGGCGTGCCGCCGGTCCACTCCGCCAGGTCCGCCTCGAACCGCTGGACGGCCGGGCCGGTGGTCAGCCAGTCCGACCGCAGCACCTCGGCGACGGCCGCGAGGTCCTCGTCGGCGATCGACTGGCGGCCGTAGGGGAGCGGCTCAGCCATGCTCTTCGACCAGCTTGCGCAGGTCGTCGTCGGTGAGCCAGAGGTCGTTGGTGTCCGAGCGGTACGCGAACCCCTCGGGCACCGGCTTGCCGTCGGCGGGCGGCTCGTAGCCCCAGCCCGCGATGTGCGGCATGACGACGTAGCGGTCGCCGAGCAGCACGGTGCGCCGGGCGTCGTCGGGCGCGATCATCTCCTCGTGCAGCTTCTCGCCGGGGCGTACGCCGACCTCTTCGAGCTCGCTGTTCGGCGCGATGGCCTTGGCCAGGTCGATCAGCCGCATGCTCGGGATCCGCGGCACGTACAGCTCGCCGCCGGACATCTGGTCGAAGGAGTCGACGACGAACTTCACCGCTTGCGGCAACGTGATCCAGAACCGGGTCATCCGCAGGTCGGTGATCGGCAACGGCTCACCGCGCTCGGCCAGCGAGCGGAAGAACGGGATGACGCTGCCGCGCGAACCCATGACGTTGCCGTAGCGCACGACGGCGAACCGGGACGGGTGCCCGGCCGCGTAGTGGTTGGCGGAGACGAACATCCGGTCGGCGCACAGCTTGGTCGCGCCGTAGAGGTTGATCGGGCTGGACGCCTTGTCCGTCGACAGCGCGACGACCTTCTTGACCCCGCAGTCGATGGCGGCCTCGATCACGTTCTGCGAGCCCTGCACGTTCGTCTGCACGAACTCGAACGGGTTGTACTCACCCGTGTCGACCTGCTTGAGCGCGGCGGCGTGGATGACGTAGTCGACGTCGTGCATGGCGCGTTCGAGCCGGCGGCGGTCGCGGATGTCGCCGATGAACCAGCGCAGCCGGGGGTCGTCGCCGAACTGGCGGCGCACCTCGTACTGCTTGAGCTCGTCGCGGCTGAGGATCACCAGGCGGCGCGGGTTGAGCTCACGCAGCGCGTACTCGATGAACGCCTTGCCGAACGACCCCGTACCGCCGGTCAGCAGGATGCCCGACCCCTGCAGCAACCCCATGTGTCGACCCTCCACCTTTCGCAACCCCGCAGGCCGTGGGTCATCATGGCACCCGTGCGAGTGAACGCGGTCATCCAGGCACGGTCGTCGTCGACCCGGTTGCCCGGCAAAGTGCTGCGTGACCTGGGCGGACGCTCAGTGCTGAGCTGGGTGGTGCGGGCTGCGCGGCAGGCGCCGGGGTGCAACGAAGTGGTGGTCGCCACATCCGACGCGGCCGACGACGACGCCGTGGCCGAGGAGGCCCGCGCGTGTGGCGCGCTCGTGGCTCGTGGGCCGCTCGACGACGTCCTGAACCGGTTCGCGCTGGCCGTCGAGCGTTATCCCGCGGACGCGATCGTCCGGCTGACCGCCGACTGCCCGCTGCTCGACCCCGACGTGATCGGCCAGGTCATCGCGCTCTGGCGGGCCGACCCGGGCCTGCAGTACGTCAGCAACGTGCTGGTCCGCACGCTGCCGCGTGGGCTGGACGCCGAACTGGTCCGGGCCGACGTGCTGGCCGAGCAGGTGGCGACCGCGACCGGCGCCGACCGCATCCACGTGACCTCCGGGATCTACGCCGACCCGTCGCGGTACCGGTGCGCGGGTGTCGTCGTCGCGCCGGCCGCCGACGACCTGCGGGTCACGTTGGACACCGCGGAGGACGCGGCCGTGATCGAGGGCGTCGTGGCCGAGCTGGGCGACCGGGCGCCGTGCTGGCGTGACGTGGTCCGGGTGCTGCGGGAGCGGCCCGAACTGGCCGCGCGCAACGCTCAGGTGCGGCAGAAGTCCGTGGCGCAGGGGTGACCTCGCTGCTGTTGCGGGCCGACTCCGGCCCGTCGATCGGCGTCGGGCACGTGGTGCGTTGCCTGGCCTTCGCCGAGGAGGCGGTGGCGCGGGGCTGGCAGGTGCGCTTCGACGGCGCGGTGTCCGGGTGGGCGCGCGCGGCTTTCGACGAGCTCGGCGTCGAGGTGGCGCCGGGACCGCTCGCGGCCGATGTCGTGCTGGTCGACCACTACTCGTTGGGCGCGTTGAACGTCGACGGCCTGCTCGTGTCCATTGAGGACGGACCGTTTGGGCGGCGTCGGGCGGACGTGGTCGTGGACTGCGGGCTGGCCGCCGTCGAGCGGCCGGACGACGGTTCGGGCCGGGTCCTGCTGGGCCCGCGGTACGCGCCGTTGCGGAAATCCGTTGTGCGGGCACGGGAATCGCGGACGCCGTCGAACGAGATCGTCGTGGTCCTCGGCGGCACGGCCCCGACGCGGCCGCTGACGACCATCATGCGTGCGGCCGCGTCCACCGGGGCGCCGGTCCGGGCCATCACGTCGGCCGACATCTCGGTTCCTGGCGTCGAGGTGGAGCCGCCACGCACGGACCTGCCGTCGGTGCTCGCCGGTGCGGGCCTGGTGGTCAGCGCGGCCGGGGTGACGTTGCTGGAGCTGTGCTGCATCGGCGTGCCGACGGCGTTGGTGCTGCTCGCGGACAACCAGGCGATGGGCTACCGGGCCGCGATCGAGCACGGCGCGGCCGTCGGGCTCGGCGCGGCCGACGCCCTCGACCAGGCCGCGGTCGCCGCGGTGCTGGCCGGGCTGCTGGCCGACGACCGGCGCCGGGCCGACCTCGCCGCGTCGGCCGCGACGCTGGTGGACGGCCGGGGCGCCGCCCGGGTGCTGGACGCCACGACCGGGTGACAGACTGGCGGTCGTGGCAGCACGCAGCTATGGCAACGACCATGTGACCATCGCCGGGCGTCGCGTCGGCCCGGGCGAACCGACCTACGTGATCGCCGAGGCCGGGTCCAACCACAACCGCGACCTCGCCACCGCGAAGCGGCTGATCGACGTGGCCGCCGAGGCGGGCGCGGACGCGGTGAAGTTCCAGACCTACACCGCCGAGGGCCTCTACAGCCGCAAGACGCCGACCATGTCCTACCTCAAGGACGGCGGGCTCGTCGCCGACCAGGAGTCGGTCTTCGAGATGATCAAGCGGATCGAGATCCCCTGGGACTGGCACGACGAGCTCGCGTCGCACGCCGGGCAGGTCGGCGTGGACTTCCTGTCGACGCCGTTCGAGGACGCCGCGGTCGACCTGCTGGAGAAGCTGGACGTCCCCGCCTACAAGATCGCCTCCTACGAGGTGAACCACCTGCCGCTGATCGAGAAGTGCGCGCGCACCGGCAAGCCGTTGATCATCTCCACCGGCATGGCGTCGCTCGCCGACATCGAGCGCGCGCTGGACACCGCGAACGGCGCGGGCGCGACCGAGATCGTGCTGCTGCACTGCGCGATCAACTACCCGCCGCGGTTCGAGGACCTCAACCTGCGCGCGATCGGCACCCTCGCCTCGGCGTTCGGCGTGCCGATCGGCTGGAGCGACCACACGATGGGCCACACCGCCGACGTGGTCGCGGTGACGCTGGGCGCGTGCGTGGTGGAGAAGCATTACACGCTCAGCCGTGACCAGGAAGGCCCGGACCACCCGTTTGCCCTCGAGCCGGACGAGCTGGCCGCCATGATCACCGCGATCCGCGAGGCCGAGGCGTCGCTAGGCACGTCGATCAAGCGGGTGACCGAGGCGGAGGCGGAGATGTTCCGGCTCGGCCGGCGCAGCCTGGTCGCGGGACGCGACCTCAAGGCCGGCGAGCCGCTGGACCGCGACGCGATCGCGGTGAAGCGCCCCGGCTACGGCATCCCGGTGCACGAGCTGGACGCGGTCGTCGGGCGGTCGCCCAAACGCGACATCGAGGACGACGAGATCCTGACCTGGGACCTGTTCGCCTGATGCGCGCGCGCCCGGCCACCCCCGCCGATGCCGACCTGCTCCTGGCCTGGCGCAACGACCCGGACACGATCGCGTGGTCGCGCAGCCCCGACCCGGTGTCGCAGCCCGAGCACCTGCGCTGGCTGGCCGCCGTGCTCGCCGACGCCGACCGGCGGCTGCTGATCATCGAGTCTGACGGCCCGGTCGGCACCGTCCGGTTCGACCGTGAGGGCGACGCGTGGGAGGTCAGCATCACCGTCGCGCCCGCGTGCCGGGGGCGCGGGCTCGCCGGGCCGCTGCTGGCGTGCGCCGAGGCGACGCTGGAGGGCGGTGCTTCGCTGGTCGCGTGGGTGCACCAGGGGAACGCGCCGTCGCTGGCGTTGTTCGAGCGTGCCGGTTACCGCCGCGTGCGGGCCGAAGGTGAGTGGCAGCGCTGGGAGAAGCGCTTCGCGATCTTCGACTACGACGCCGAGCTGCGCCGCTATGCCTCGCGGCTGACCTCTTCTGTCCACATAGGACCGTCGGATGATGTGCTGGACATCGGTTGCGGTGCCGGGCAGACGACCCGCGCCGCGGCGAGCCTGGCCCGCAGTGCGCTCGGCGTGGACATCTCCCCGGCGATGGTCGCGGCTGCCCGTTCCCGCGCCGTCGAGTTGGGAAACGTGCATTTCGAGCTGGCCGACGCGCAGAACTTTCCCTTTCCGGACAACCACTTCAGCCTGGCGATCAGCCGCTTCGGCACGATGTTCTTCGCCGACCCGGTCGCGGCGTTCACCAACATCGGGCGTGCTCTGCGGCCGGGCGCGCAGTTCGTCCAACTGGTGTGGCAGGCCGCCGACCGGCAGGAATGGGTGCGCGAGATCCGTGGCACGCTCGGCCCCAGCGAAGCGGGCGCCGAAGCGTTCTCCCTGGCCGAGCCCTCCACAGTGGACAGTTTGCTGACGGCGACGGGGTTCGCCGACGTGACCGTGACCGAAGTGGCCGAACCGGTCTGGTACGGCCCGGATCCGGCCGCGGCGGTCGAAGCGGCGAGCGCGCTGCGCATGGTCGGTCCCCAAGCCGACCGCCTGTACGACGTCATGGCCGCGCACGCGAAGCCCGACGGCGTGTGGTTCGACTCCCGCGCCTGGCTCGTCCGCGCCGTCAGGGCGTGAGATAGCGCCGTCGCATCGCCCGCGCCCACTCCCGCAGGTCCGGTTGGGCGTCGGCGGCGTCGAAGAGCTCGTCGTGGGTCCGCAGGGCGACCGCGAGGTCAGCGTTGGGGCAGGCCGTCGCGACCGCGTCGACGACCTTGCGTGCCTGGGCGTCGTCGGCGCGGCACAGCACGAGGGCGACCGCCTTGTCGAGCCCGCCGTTGTCACGCAACCCGTGCTGCCGCACCGACTCGGTTAACAGCACCGACCGCAGGAACTGGCTGGCACCGAGATCGACCAGTTCGGCGACGTCCGACTCGGTGAGCCCGTCGAGGCGGTAGCGCGCCGGGTCGAGCTTCGCCGGCGAGAACGTGTCGACGTACTTGACCTCGACGGTGACCAGCACCCGCTCGCCAGCGGCTGTCCGCGCCACGGCGGCCATGTCGAACCCGGACTTGTCACCGGTGTGCGCGTCCCTGGGCGGTGCCCATTCGGCTTGCAACCCGTCCAAGGCCCACGGGTCGCCCGGCGCGCCCAAGCGGTCGAACGCCGTCAGCTCGAGCCCGGTCAGCCGGCCCAGCACGGCCAGCGCCGCCCGCTCGTGCGCCCGCAGTTCCCCGACGATGCTGAAGGCCAAGGGCTGGCTGGACAACATGTTGCGCCAGAGCCGCTCCGCTTCGGCGAGCCCGTTCGCCGCGCGAACCAACGTCGAGCCGATCCTTGGTGTAGCTGCGCGCTGCCGACGACATGAGGTTCCAGCCGCCCTCGGCGGCGCTGACCCCGTCGTGCTGCACCGGCAGGTAGCTGCCGAGCACCCGGTAGATGTGCCGCGCGGCCCCGGTCGGCGGTCCGGGCGGCAACCTGAGCACCTCGGCGCGGTAGGCGCTCTGATGGGCCCGGTGCCGGGCCTGCGCCGGCGTGTCGGACCGAACTCGAACCGGGGCACTCTCACTTGCAGCAGTCACGACAAGATCCATCGCCGCCACCGCCCGATGCGTTGCACCGGTCAGGCAAGCCACGGTGGCCCGGCGCGCGATTCGAGGCCGGCTCGGTCAGCAGTCGAAGCCGGCCATCGCTACTACTACCTGATCCCGGAGTAACGGATCGCGGCTCGACTAGGCGAGTGGTCCAGGCACACCGCTTCACCGGTGCAGATCGCCACCAGGGAATCCGGGCCACGCCACCAGGTGTCCGCCACGCCTCGCACCTCGGGCATCGGCTCGAAGCCGTCGAGCTGGAGCTCGTCGACCTCGTCCCCGCTGTACTTCGTGACCTGCTCCGCGTCCAGGAAAGCCTCGTGGGCCAAGGCCACCGATTCCACCCAGCCTTCGATCGTCGCGTACAGCGGCACGTACCGTTCGGCCGCTATGCCGAACTCGCCATCCGGCCCGATGACGAACGAGTACGGGACCGCGGTCCGCGGCAGACCCGCCTCGAACGCCCAGCCCTGATCGGACCGCTCAGGCAGGTCGGGTTCGAACCACCGAGGACCACCGTCGTAGTGCGGGGCGGGCGGCAGGGCAAGACCACCCCACCGTCGGTGGTAGGCGGCCATGCGGTCGATCACCTCGGCGGGCACGTCGAGGGCGAGCCAATGCTGACGGTCCTCCGCGAACGGGCGCACCTCGACCTCCACGCCGTGCACCCCGACGAATCGCTGCGCGCGTCGGGTCAGGTCTTCGCCCGCATCGGCGGCCAGCTCCGCCACCGCTACTTGATCCGTTGCAGCGCCAGCGTGCACAACTGTGCGAACGTCTCCTTGGACCCGGCGTGATCAGCCGCCTTGGCCAGCAGGATCACCATCACGCTGTCCGTGCCCATGGGCTTGGCCGCCGCGAAGCCGCTGGTCGAACCCGTCTCCATCCGGAAGTAGGCGGCCGCCGAGCCGATACCGGGGACCATCTCGACGTCCACGCGGTGCTTGGTCGCGTCCTGGATGGCTTTGCGCTCGGTGCCGCCCTGGTCGCGCGCGAACAGCACGTCCAGCGTGATCGTCACCGACGGATTCGAGTACTGGCAGCCGTGCCGGTACGCCACTCCGAGGCCCTTCGGCGGCTGCTCGACCGGCTTCAACGCCGTCGGGCCGAAGGCGTGCTCCAGCTCCGCGGCGCTGAGCAACGCGCACGCCTTGTCCACCGGCCCGGTCGGGCGGGACGCAGGCGAGCCCTGCGTCGTCGTCACCGCGGGCGCCGACGTAGCCGGCGCAGGAGTGGTCGACACCGGCGGCGGCGCGCTGTCCGACGGCGACGAGGTACACGCCGCCGCTAGCAAAGCGACGGCGACGACAACCAGCCGCCTCACAAGTACTGACCGCCGCCGATCCGCGGGCCGTCCTGCTGCTGGGCGCCACCCATGCCGGGCGGCAGCGCACCGCGGCGCATCTGCTCCAGCTGCACGCGCGCGGCCATCTGCTGGGCGAACAACGCGGTCTGGATGCCGTGGAACAGGCCCTCCAGCCAGCCGACCAGCTGGGCCTGCGCGATCCGCAGCTCCGCGTCCGACGGCGTGCCCTCTTCGGTGAAGGGCAGCGACAGGCGCTCGAGTTCCTCACGCAGCTCCGGCGCCAGCCCGCCCTCGAGCTCGGCGATCGACCGCTTGTGGATCTCCCGCAAACGATTGCGGGAAGCCTCGTCCAGGGGAGCGGCGCGCACCTCCTCGAGCAGCTGCTTGATCATCGTGCCGATGCGCATGACCTTGGCGGGCTGCTCGACCATGTCACCGACCGACTCGGCGGTGCCGTCCTCGTCGTCGCCCGATCCGGGGATTTTGGCGGTGCCGAGGGGCGCACCGTCTGGGCCGACCACCATCACGTGCTGGGCCTGCTCACGCTCTTCGTCGGCGTCGTTGGGCTGGTTCATCGGCTCCGTCCTGCGGTAGCGCGGGTGTTCGGGGTCGAGACTATCCGCCCCGCCGCCCCCGCAAACGAGCCCCTTCGGACACCCGTACGGTGTCAGCATGGCGTTCGACGTCGCTCGGATCCGTGGGCTCATTCCCGCGCTGGGTGATGGCTGGGTGCACCTCGACGCGCCGGCCGGTATGCAGGTGCCCGAACAGGTCGCCACCGCCGTGTCCACCGCGATGCGCGCCCCGGTCTCCGGCCCGGGTGGGGTGTTCCCGGCGTCCCAGCGCGCCAGCGCCATCGTCGACGCCGCCCGCCGCGCCGTCGCCGACCTCGTCGGCTGCGATCCGGCCGGGGTCGTGCTCGGCCCGAACGCCGCGACCCTGCTCAACCGCCTGGCCGACGCCATCGGCGGCGGGTTCGTCATCGGCGACGAGGTGGCCGTCTCCCGGCTCGACCACCAGGCCAACATCGCGCCGTGGCTGCGCACCGCGCAACGTGCGGGCGGCACCGTGCGCTGGGCCGAGATCGACATCGAGACGTGCGAGCTGCCCGCGTGGCAGTACGAGACCCTGCTGTCCCACCGCACCAAGGTGGTCGCGGTGACCGCGGGCTCCGGCCTGGTCGGCAGCCGTCCGGACGTGCCGAAGATCGCCGCCGCCGCGCACGAGCACGGCGCGAAGGTGATCGTGGACGCGACGTCGGCGGCGCCGTTCGTCCCGCTGGACATCAAGGCGCTCGGCGCGGACGTGGTCGCCGTGTCCGCGGGCGCGTGGGGCGGGCCGTCGGTGGCCGCGCTCGCGTTCGCCGACCCCGGCCTGCTCGCGCGCCTGCCGTCCTACGCCCTCGACCCGGCCGCCACCGGCCCCGAGCGGCTCGAACTCGGTCAGCACGCCTACCAGCTGCTGGCCGGGCTGGTCGCGTCCGTGGACTACCTCGCGGACATGGACGACGCGGCCACCGGCACCCGCCGCGAACGCCTGCAGACGTCGTTGAGCTCGGCCAAGTCGTACCAGGCGGGCCTGCTCGCGAAGCTGATCTCCGACCTGCGCGGGCAACGCCACGTGATGGTGATCGGCGACGCGATGCGCCGGATCCCGGCGTTGTCGTTCGCGATCCAGGACGTGAAGGCTTCCGACGCGGTGAACCACCTCGCCGAGCGCGGCATCTGCGCCTTCGCCGACGAGACCACGAACGGCGTGTTCGCGGCGCTCGGCGTGACCGAGATCGGCGGCGCGGTGCGCGTCGGCCTGGCGCACTACACGACGGCGGCCGAGGTCGATCAACTCGTCGCCGCGGTCGCCGAACTAGCGCCCTAGAACCCGCTGTCGAGGTCGATCAGCTCCTCACCGGCGCTCGCCTCGCGCGCGCGAAGACAGCCCCCCACCCGTCCCGGCAGGGCGTCGTCAAAGTTGGTTGGTTGTTGGTGGGGGTGGGGATTCCGAGCAGGGTGAGTGGGTTGGTGATGTTGCGGGTCATGGTGCGTAGTGCGGTGGCGATGCTGGTGTTGTGGTGGGTGAGGCGTAGGGCGCTGAGGGTGAGGTTGCGCAGGGTGGCCATGGCGCGGGGTGTGGTGTGGGTGCGAACCTGGGAGTGGTCTTCGCGGTAGGTGGTGTCGCGGATCCAGTGGAGTTGGTTTTCGATGCTCCAGTGTCCGCGGAGCAGGCGGGTGAGGTGTGCGGGTGTGGTGTGGTCGGGGGTGAGGCTGGTGAGGGCGAAGCTGGTGTGGGTTTGGCGGATGCCGGTGGTGCGGTTGGTGCGGTAGCGGGTGATCTGGCAGACCTGCGCGACACCAGGAAATCCGGCACCGGGAAATCCGAGGTTGGTGGGGGCGGGCAGGACTTCGAGGGTGCGTTGTTCCAGGCGGCCGTGTCCGATTCCGGTGCTGGTGTGGTGGATGGCGTGGGGCCAGGGCAGCGCGGCGAGTTGGTGGTAGAGGCGGCGCTGGTTTTTCTTCACCACGAACACGTAGTGCGCGTCGCGCTGGCGTAGGTAGGTGGCGTGGGCGTGGGTGGTGTGCAGGGCGTCCGCGGTCACCACCACGGTGCTCAGGTCGATCCCGGCCTGGCTGATGCGCTCGAGCAGGGGCGCGAATTCGCTGATCTCGCTGCAGCCGATGGGCACGAGTCGTTGCCCGACCACGACCGGTCGCTGGTGGGTGAGCGCGGAGAGCAGGTGCACTCCGGCGCCACCGGTGCGTCCGACCGTGCCCCGCAACGTTTTGCCGTCCACCGCGACCGGCACCCAGCCCAACTGCTCCAGATCGTGGGGTTCGGTGTGATCGACGATCCAGGCGCTGACCGCGGCGTCGAGCTCGTCACCGTCGATCATCGCGAGCGCGCGGCGCAGGGTCGCCTCCCCCGGCGCGACATGCCGGGGGCCGGTCCGTGGGTCGAGTCGGGCCCCCAGCGCGGCCAGCGCCCACTGCGGCAGATCCGCCACCCATTCCCAGATCGCCAGCAGCGACTGCGACCCGGCCGCCACCGCGGCCGCGGCCATCACCAGCAACGCCCCCAGCCGATGACGCACACCACGGCGATCCCGCGGATCGCTCACCACGTCCAGGTAATCCCGCAGATCAACCGCCTCCCCGAGCGGGAGTCGGCCCAGGCGATCAAACACAGCAGGAATCGGGGAAGATACAACGGCAGGCACGGCTCTCTCACATGATCATGGGACTTCGACACTCACATGATCAACCAGAGACCGTGCCTGCCCTCATACAGGTGATCGACTTTGACGACGCCCTGACCCGTCCCGGGGGCACCCCTTCATGCCAGTCTATCGAGGTCAGGTGGGGTGTGGGGCGCCTGAAGCGGATCTGTGGACAACTGGTCGCCCGTGGAAAACCCAGGCGTCAGGGCATCCGCAGCACGACCTTGCCGACGACGTCCGGACCGGCGAGCGCGCGGTGGGCGTCCGATGCCCGGTCGGCGGGAACGATCTCGTGGATCACCGGTTTGACCTCGCCCGACTCGACCAGCGGCCACACGTGCTCGCGCACCTGCGCCACGATGTCGGCCTTCTCCGGCCGCGGCCGGCTGCGCAACGCACCCGCGATCACCGCGCAGTTCTTGCCGAGCAGCGCGCCGAGGTTCAGCTCGCCCTTGATCCCGCCCTGCATGCCGATGATCACCAAGCGGCCCAACCGGTTCAGCGCGTCGACGTTGCGGCCGAGGTAAGCCGCGCCCATGTTGTCGAGGATGACGTCCGCGCCACCGGCTTCCTTCATGCGCTGGACGAAGTCCTCGTCGCGGTAGTTGATGGTGATCTGCGCGCCCAGCTCCGCGCAGCGCGCCAGCTTCTCGCCCGACCCGGCGGTCGCGGCCACCGTCGCACCGAGCGCGCGCGCCACCTGGATCGCGTGCGTGCCGATGCCGCCGGCCCCGCCGTGCACGAGGAACGTCTCCCCGGCGCCGAGCCGCCCGTTCATCACGACCATCGACCACACCGTGCACGCCACCTCGGGCAGCCCGGCCGCGTCGATCAGGTCGACGCCGTTCGGCGCGGGCAACATCTGCCCGACCGGGGCGACGGCCTTGGTCGCGTACCCGCCGCCGGCGAGCAGCGCGCACACCCGGTCGCCGACCTGCCAGCCGGTCACGTTGTCGCCGACCGCCGCGATCGTGCCGCTGCATTCCAGCCCCGGCACCTCAGTCACCCCGGGTGGTGGCGGGTACTTCCCTTCGCGCTGCATCAGATCCGCGCGGTTGAGCGCACTCGCGGCGACGTCGATCAACACCTCGTCGGGTCCGGGCGTCGGGTCCGGTTGCTCGGTCCACTCCAGCACCTCGGGTCCACCCGGTTCCCGGATCGTGATCGCATGCATGCCCCGACCCTATGACTCGAAACCCGCTGGCGCTCGCGGCCGGGCAGCCGACACCATCCTCAGGCATGGAGCAGATCCCCGACCCGTGGCCGTTGCGCCACCTGGTGTTGCGCACGCCCCGGCTCGAGCTGCGCCCGGACGACGACGCGGGCCTGCTCGAGCTCGTCGACGAGGTCCACCGCGGCGTCCACCCGCCCGAGCAGATGCCGTTCACGGTCCCGTGGACCGATCAGCCCAAGGATGTGCTGGGCCGCAACGTCCTGCAGTTCTACTGGAACCAGCGCGCCACGTTCGCGACCGACAAGTGGACCCTGAACTTCCTGGTCCGCTTCGACGGCGAGGTCATCGGCTCCCAGGGGATCTCGGCCACGGCCTTCCCGGTCGCGCGCACCGTTCGCTCCGGTTCGTGGCTCGGCCTGCGCCACCACGGCAAGGGGCTCGGCACGGAGATGCGCGCCGCCGTGCTGGCGTTCGCCTTCGACCACCTCGGCGCCTGCGAGGCCGTGTCCGATGCCTGGACCGACAACGTCGCCTCGATCCGGGTCAGCCGCAAGCTCGGCTACCGCGACAACGGCTCGTCGTGCGCGGCGCGTCGCGGCGAACCGGTGCGGCAGCTGGAATTCGTGGTCCGGCCCGAGGAGTTCATCCGTCCTGAGTGGACGCTTGACGTGTCCGGATTGGCCGGGTGCCTGCCGCTTCTGCACGGTTAGGGTGTGCGCATGGACTTGACCGCGTGGCTGCGTGACAGCGATCCCGCCCTGCGCTGGCAGGTCGAACGCGACCTGGTCGGCGAGCCACCCGAGGTCTGGCAGGCCACCCGGGCCCGGGTCGCGACGGAAGGCTTCGGCGCCCGGCTGCTCGCCTTGCAGGACCCGGACGGCCAGTGGGCGGGCGGCGCGTTCTTCCCCGCGGACGGCGCGAAGTCCGAGGGACAACCGTGGACCGCGACGACGTGGTCGCTGAACCTGTTGCGGGACTGGGGTTTGGACCCGGGCGTCCTGGCCGGCACGGTCGAGAAGCTCGCGGCGAACTCCCGCTGGGAGTACGACAACCTGCCCTACTGGGGCGGCGAAGTCGACTGCTGCATCAACGCCTGGACGCTGATGAACGGCCTGTGGCTCGGCGCCGACATCCAGGCCATCGCCGACTGGTTCGTCGAGCACCGCCTGCCCGACGGCGGCTGGAACTGCGAGTGGGTCGAAGGCTCGACCCGCTCGTCGTTCCACTCGACGATCAACTCGCTGCGCGCCCTGCTGGCCTGGGACACCTCGACGGGGCAGACGTCCGCGGCCCGTCGCGCAGGCGAGATCTACCTGCTGGAACGGCACTTGGTCCGCCGCCGGTCCACCGGCGAACCGGTGGGGCCGTGGCTCGATGACTTCCGCTACCCGTTCCGCTGGTCGTACAGCGTGCTCTACGCCGCCGACTACTTTCGCGAGGCCTGCCTGCACGACGGCGCGGCCCCCGACCCGCGCATGGCCGAGGCGATCGATCGCATCCGCGCCGCACGCCGACCCGACGGCACCTGGCTGACCGTGGGCCGGCACCCGGGCGACGTGTGGTTCGAGGTCGACGTGCCCGCGGGCGAGCCGTCGAAGTGGGTCACCTTCCACGCCACCCGCGTGCTCGCGTGGTGGGACGCGGGTTAGCCGAGGTTGTTGGTGTCGAAGGTGTTGCAGCGCGTCGGGTCCCCGCTCTGGTAGCCGGTGGTGAACCACTTCTCCCGCTGCGCCGACGAGCCGTGGGTGAACTGGCTCTCGTCCACCGACCCGCCGCCCAGGTGCGTCTGGATGTAGTCGTCACCGATGCGGCTCGCGGCATCCAGCGCGCGCGATATGTCGTCGTCGGTGATGTCGCTGATCAGCGGTCCGCCGCCCTTGGTGGGCGACGTGGTCGCGTGGTTGGCCCACACGCCCGCGTAGCAGTCGGCCTGCAGCTCCAGCCGCACCGAGCCCGAGGTCGGCCCGCTCTCCTTGCCCACCCGGTTCGACGTGCCGAGTTGGTTCTGCACGTGGTGGCCGTACTCGTGCGCCAGCACGTAGGCCTCGACGAACGTCCCGCCCTTGGCGCCGAAGCGCTGCTTGAGCTCGTCGAAGAACGACAGGTCGATGTACACGCGCTCGTCCGCGGGGCAGTAGAACGGCCCGACGTCGGCGGTCGCGCCACCGCAGCCGGTGTTCACGTTGCCGGTGAAGAAGATCGTCGGCACGACCTTGTACGTGCTGCCGGAGCGCGCGAACTCGTCCTGCCAGTAGCCCTGGATCGAGTTGATGATCGCGACCAGCGCGCAGTCGTGGTTGGTGTCGGCGTCGCGGCCGGTGCGGCACTCCGACGAGATCTTGCTGTTGCTCACGGCCTGGTTGTCGCCGAGCCCGCCGTCGGTCAGCGGGAGGTTGCCCGCGCCGCCGAGACCGCCGCCGAACTGCGACATCAGGAAGTAGATGACCAGGCCGACGATCCCGAGGCCGCCACCGCCGAGCGCGACCCGGCCGCCGACCCCGCCGCCCGCGCCACGGGTGTCCTGGACCTGCGAGGTGTCCAGCGAAACATCGTCGTTGAAATCCACGGGGACACCCTAAGGCAGGAGATCGTCCCGTACATGCCCGAATGCGGCGCCTCACGGCGCCGCACCCGGGGTTTTGCGAGTTGTCGAGTGGTCCTCATCTGGGCCAGGGGGCGAGGAGCCCGACCAGGGGCGCCACAGAGACGCCGCCCGAAGTGGGGCTCAACTTCGTCAGCGTGCGCTTCCTTGCTGCGCTGCAACGCCGAGGCGCGCACCACGAACCTGGTTGCTGCTCACAATCGCGATCGGATCGAGACGGCTCGTCCCGCCCGCGGGGTCGCAGCCGATGAGTGGCCACTGTCGGAGTGCTGCAGTGCCACGGCACCACCTGTCCTCTCCCGGCAGGGCATCGCCGCGGTACGCCGCGGGACCTGACGCATGCCGCTCGCGTGTCCGGCCGTTACCTCGATGATGCTCCGCTGTGACCGGGGACACAACCCGAAACGCGCCCCCTGAACTGGTGAAACTGTCGATCTCCGTCTGGTTGGGACGAACAAGGGGCGCCACTCGGTGAGTTCTCCACCCGAGCGGCGCCCCTTGCGCGGTGCGTTACGGCGTGGCCGTGACCCGGTCCAGCGCGGGCGGCGCCAGGTTCGGGTGGGCGGTCAGGTACGCGGTGAACGCGTCCAGGTCCACCGGGCCACCGGCCAGGTCGGTGCCCTTGGTGAACTCGGTGAACCCGTCCCCGCCGGCGGCGAGGAAGTTGTTCACCGACACCCGGTAGGTCGCGTTCGGGTCGAGCGGCTGACCGTTCACCGTGACGCTGGTGATCTTCGAGCCGATCGGCGCGGACTGCGAGTACGTGAAGTGCAGCGACGACGACACCTGCAGCACCCGGACGATGCCGCCGGCCTGCCACTGCTGCTCGAGGACGTTCTTCAGGTTCGTGCCGGTCAGCGTGATCGTCTGCATGATGTTGCTGAACGGCTGCACCGTGAACGCCTCGGCGTAGGTGACCACGCCGTCGCCCTCACCGGCCGACGACGATGCGTAGTTCAGGTCGGCCCGGATACCGCCCGGGTTGGTGATGGCGATGACCGCGTTGTTGCTCTGCGTGCCCTCGAGCTGCGCGTCCGCGATGACCTCGCCGAGCGTCGACTCACCGGTCGTCCCGCCGTCCTTGAGCAGGTCCGCCGTGATCGTGCCGACCGTCTTGTTGCCGATCGGCGCGGCCTTGGCCTTGGCCTCGTCGACCAGGGCCTGGGTGGCCGGGTCCGGCGTGACGGTGCGGGTGACGATCTCGTTGTGCGCGGTCGTCTGGTCGCGGAGCACGTCGTGCGTGCGGTTGTCGATCTTGAGGTCCACCACGGAGAGCAGCCGGCCGAAGGACGAGCCCTGGATGACCGTGCGCGGGTGGCCGGCCGGGTCGTTGATCTGGCAGTTGTACTGCTGGTGGCTGTGCCCGGTGAAGATCGCGTCGACGCTCGGGCTGACCTTCTGCGCGATGTCGACGGCCGGCCCGGGCGCGATCTTGCAGTCGTTCGGTCCGCCACCCTCGGTGTTGTTGCCCTGGTGCATGGACACGATCTGCGCGCGGATGCCGAAGAAGTCGAGCAGCTTCGAGGTGTTGTTGATCGCCTTGACCTCGTCGCCGAACTTCAGGCCCTCGATGGCCTCCGGGGTGACGACGCTCGGCAGGTCGTGCAGCGTGACGCCGATGACCGCGATCGGCTGGCCGCCGGAGAACGTGACGGTGAACGGCAGCAGCGCGGGCATGCCGTTGTCGAAGGTGACGTTGGCGCCCAGGAACGGGAAGTTCGCACCCGGGAAGGTGGGCCGGAACTGGCAGCCGTCGGTCGGGTGGCAGCCGCCGAACTGCATGCGCTGCAGTTCCTTGTAGCCCTCGTCGAACTCGTGGTTGCCGACGGTGCCGGACAGGACGCCGAGCGAGTCGAGGAAGTCGATGGTCGGCTCGTCGTGGAAGAGCGCGGAGGTCAGCGGCGAGGCGCCCACGTTGTCACCGGAGCTGATGACCAGCGAGTTGCGGACCTCGGCACGCAGTTGCTTGACGTGCGTCGCGAGATAGACGGCGCCGCCCGCGTCGACGGTGGTGCCGTCGGAGAGCGTCACGCGCCCGGACGAGCCGGCCGGCGGCTCGAGGTTGCCGTGGAAGTCGTTGATGCCGATGATGCGCACGTCGGTCGTGCGCGCCGGTGCGGCCGCAGCGGCGGCGGGCGGCAGGGTTGCTGCCACGGTCGCGCTGAGCCCGATGGCCGCGATCGCCGCCGCTAACCTGCGCGCATGGCGGGTCGATGAGGTCATGTGTCCTCCGTGGGGGATGCCCGCGTCGGTGCCTGCGGGCGCACGGAGCGGGAGTCTGCCGGGCGAAAGCGACAAACACCAGAGCTGGAAGCGTCTAGCCTGGAAACGTGACGGAGACGCAAGCGCCGCCGCGGTGGCTGAGCCACGCGGAGATGCGGTCGTGGCGGGCCTATGTGGTCGGTACGAGCCTGTTGCGCAGGCAGTTGCACCGGGAGCTGGCGGAGAAGCACAAACTGTCACTGGTCGATTACGAGGTGCTGGTCCAACTGTCCGAACGCGACGGCAGCGTGCGCATGAGCGAACTGGCCGGAGACGTCGGGGCCACGAAGAGCAAGCTGTCGCACCAGATCAGCCGCCTGGAGGATGCGGGCCTGGTCCAGCGGCGGCTCTGCCCGGACGACGCACGCGGCGTACTGGCCGAACTGACCGACAAGGGCGCGGAGATGCTCCGCCGCACCGCGCCCACCCACGTCGACGGCGTGCGCGACCACCTGATCGATCTCATGACTCCGGAAGAGCAAGCAGTCGTGGCGGCGGTGTTCGAACGAGTCATCGACCACCTCGACAACCTCACCGACTAGTCTGTGGCGTCGAGGAGGCGTGGCAGAGCGGCCGAATGCATCCGCCTTGAAAGCGGAAGACCCGCAAGGGTCCGGGGGTTCAAATCCCTCCGCCTCCGCTCGGCTTGACCTGCACGAACAAGGGCGCCGCACCGGATCGGTGCGGCACCCTTCGCGCGTCACAGTCTCATTCGCAGTCTCATGCCGTTGACGTAGGTAGACATTCGCGCGCTCGGCCCGCTCGCTCATCGTGCATCTCGACCGCTGGCCCTGCAGTGCTGGCATACGGAACGCGAACTAGGCACTGCCTCAAGATCGTGGTCTTCCACTTGGGTCGAAAAATAAATGGCGGTGGGCCGCCATCCAAAAGTTTATGACCGTTGAATCGTCCGACGTTTCGTGTCCATTCCAGGTGACCACAGGTCGAGATCACCTGCGAGTCGACCGTTTGTCCCAGACGCGAACTCGTAGGGACCAGCGGGCCCATTGGCCCCTTCTTCAAATGGATGGCTCAGGCATGTCACGGCCAGGCTGGACGTGCCGATGTCGAAGGTGGGGAACTTAGGAGTTCTGATGGGCAACCAGACACCAAGCAAATGGGTATCGCGACCACCGTTGCTGCGCGCCCGCGCCGCGCTGGGCGTCGCCAGGGTCGGGTCGGACATCTTCGCGGTCGGCGGGTTCACCGACGAGAGAGTGTGGCCTGATACCGAGGCCCGGCACGCCACGGGCGATCTCGATTGGCACGAAGTCAAGAAGATCCCGCAGGCACGCGCCAATCATGCGACGGCCGTGGTCGCCGGTCTCATATACGCGATCGGCGGTATACGAAGTAACGACAAATCTCTGGACTCGGTTGAGGTGTACGACCCGGTATCCGGGCATTGGACGAACGGGCCGCGGCTCCCCGAACGACGGAACAGCGCGAGCGCGGCCGGGCTCGGCGGGCTGCTCTACCTGGTCGGAGGCTTCATCCCCTCGGGTCCCGACAGCGGCACGACAACGGATTCGGTCCTCGTGCACGACCCGGCGGGAAACGGCTGGACCGCACTCAGCCCGATGCCGACGCCACGCGAGAAGTTTCGGCTCGTGGCACTGGAGGACCACCTGTATGCGCTCGGTGGGTTCTCCGCGGACGAGCAGTCCATGTCGTCGGTGGAACGTTACGACCCGGCGCGCGACCAGTGGTCCGCGGTCCACGACATGCAAGAGTCGCGCATTCTGGCCTGCGTCGTGGCAACGAAGATCGGGCATCGCCCGGTGATCGTCGCTGTTGCCGGTACCGAGGCGAAGGACGGTGTTCCCATCGGCAGCCGCAGGACCACGGAGATCTACGATCCGGCCATGGACCGGTGGAGCCTGCTCGACGTGCTGCTCCCCAAACCCCGGGGCTCAGTCGACGGCACCGTCGAGCAGGAAGGCACGGTCGTCATCGTCGGCGGTGTTACCACTCCGCATGCCGACGGCTCCCGCGCGTTTGTCTCGGACGTCGATGCCCTGGACCTCGAGCACAGCGGCGCGGAGTTCGAGTAACGGCCCGATAGACCGGGACGACGCGCGTGGACCTCAAGTTGGACCTAGGTGTAGGAGGTCTACCGGCTGGCGGTTTGCTTAGCCGCGATCCGGGCCTGAACCTCAGGACGTCGCAGCGGCGGCACCGTCGTCGGGGGCTGCTTGCGTTCCGGCAACTGCTCCAGCAGCTTCGTCGTCGCGGCGGTCACTTCGGCCACCGCCAGTTCGAACGCGTCGCGGGTTGCGGCGGACACCGACTGCACGCCACTGACCTTGCGCACGTACTGGCGCGCGGCGGCTTCGATTTCCTCGGTGGTCGCGGCCGGCTGCAGACCGCGCAGGGTGGTGATGTTGCGGCACATGAGCCCAGCGTACGCATTGACCCGGATGGACCCTGCGCACCGAAAAGCCGCTTCGGTAGAGTCCGCTCGATCATCAGGCCGGTTGCGGGGGACGCGTCGGGGGCGCCTGAGTCCTTTCCTACCAGGGGGAACCCAGTGACTCGTGCGCGCATAGTCGCGTCCATCTCCGCCTTGGCGCTGCTTCTCGGCAGCGCTCCGGCGTACGCCGACGACCCGACCTTCCCGACGGTGCCGACCATCCCGCCTGCCGGGTCCGGCTTCTCGTTCAGTGCCACGCTCGACAAGGCCGCGTACCACTTCGGCGAGCCCATCAAGGTGCACGTCGAGGTGGCCAACACCGGCACCGAACCGGTGTCGATGGCGGTCGACGTGGACGGGGACCTCAGCTTCGACACCGCCCAGTGGGACGGGTTGATCGACGGCACCAGCATCGGGGTCGTGCTCGCGGCGGGGGAGCGCAAGGTTCTCGACGTCACGGCCGACGTCACCTTCCCGCACAGTGACACCACGTCCTTCACCGAGACGCTGGACGCGTTCAACAACTTCTCCTCCGACGGCCCGCACAAGCGAGTCACGCTGACCGCACCCATCTCGGCCCTCACCGGCGTCTACTCCGGCACCGCCTACTTCGACGCCAACGCCAACGCCACGATGGACCCGGGCGAGCAGGCGTTGCCGGGCGTGACCGTCCACATCGTCGGCGGCCCGCCGTACACCGAGGAATCACAAGTCACGGATGCCCAGGGGCACTTCAGCTTCACGGTCCCCATCGGCAACTACACGGCCTCGTACCGGATGGACGGCGGGTACGTTCCGATCGTGCGCGAGGACTCGTTCTACCTCGACGAGGCCGGCCGCGAGAACCAGTTCGTCGCGTTCAAGCGGCCGCTGTCGGATCGCTTGCACGCAACCATGAAGCTGACCAAGTCCACTTACAAGGTCGGCGAGGTCGCGCACGCGACGGTCAAGCTGACCAACAGCGGCAACGCCGAGCTCACCGGCGTCAAGGCCGTGTGCGACCGGGGCGGCTTCCAGAACGAACTCAACCCGTCAAAGCCGGGCCACGGCCCGCTGGCCGTCGACGGTGCCGGCGTCACGCTCGCGGCGGGCCAGACGCGGACCTTCGACGTGTACGACACGGTCCCGGCCGGTGCGCGCGAAGACGGCTATGTCTCGGTCAGCTGCGACTTCGGCCCGGACGCGGACGTGGACGGCCGCGCGACCGCCCACGACCAGGCACGTGTGCCCGGTCAGCGCGGCTCCGGCCGAGGTCAGCTGCTGTACGACCGCAACGGCGATGGCACCTGGGACCAGGAGACCGAGGGAGTGAGTGGCGTCAAGGTGGTGCTGCGCGACCAGTTCTCCCACAAGATCATCGGTCGCGCCACGTCCGACAAGCGCGGCTTCGTCAACTTCGCCGACCTCCCGTCGGGCCGGCACGAAGTCGAGGTCGTCGGTCGGTGGCAGCCGGTCAGCGGCGCCCTGACGTTGGAGATCAAGAACCCGCCACGCATCTACCCGCAGCCGTTGCGGATCAAGCCCGGCCCGAACCACCCGGATCCGCAGACGACCACGGCACCAGCCCCGGGTACCGGCGGTGGCACGACCCCGACGCCGCAGGGCTCGGCGGGCGCGCACGGCCTCGCCTACACCGGGGTCGACGTCTTCCCGCCGCTCTTCGGCGGCGTGCTCCTGCTGGCCGCGGGCGCGGCCCTGGTGCTGGCCACCCGGCGGTGGCGCACCGCCTAGGCTGAGGCGCCGGTGTGGACGGTCCGGGAGGTGGACCGTCCACACCGGACTCATGTGGGTCCTTGCACCAGCACCACCATGGACATCGTGGCGAGGGCGCCGAGGACGAAGCCGGCCACGGCCATCGGGCCGATCAGTTTGGTTCTGCTCAGCAGCCACACGCTGGCGAGCGAGGCGAGCAGCACCCCGACCGCAGCCGACGTGATCACGTGAGCTCCCGGCCGCGGGTCTCCGGCAGCCAGAACAACGCCACGAACGCGAGCACGTAGGCCACCGCCCCGAACGACATCGCGCCGCCCAGGCCGAACGACGTCGACAGCACGCCGATCACGGTGGGGAAGAAGGCGCCCACGCCGCGGCCGAAGTTGTACGTGAAGCCCTGCCCGGTCGCCCGCACGCGCACCGGGAACAGCTCGGCCAGGTACGCGCCCATCCCGCTGAAGATCGCCGACGAGCAGAAGCCCAGTGGGAAGCCCAGGTACATCACGTATCCGTTGGCACCGGCCGGAAGCGACGTGTACAGCACGATCGCCACCGCGCTCAGCACGGCGAACAGCTGGAACGTCGGCTTGCGGCCCAGCCGATCCGCGAGGTGCCCGCCGACCAGGTAGCCGGTGAACGCGCCGGCGATGGTGAACGCGAGGAAGCCGCCGACGCCGGTGGCCGGGAGGTGCTTCTCCTTGCTCAGGAACGCGGGCAGCCAGGTCGCGATCGTGTAGTAGCCACCTTGCAGACCGGTCGACAGGATCGAGGCGAACACCGTGGTGCGCACCAGGTCCGGGCGCACGATGTCGATGAGGTTGCCGCGTTCGCGCTTCTCCTGGTAGACCGGTGCGTCGGACGCGCCGCGCCGCAGCACGAACACGGCCAACGCGGGCAGCACGCCGGTCAGGAACAGGATCCGCCACGCCCACCGGTCGTCGGCGATGCTGAACACCAGGACGTAGACGCCCACCGCGAGCGCCCAGCCGACCGCCCACGCGCTCTGCACCACGGCCACCGCGCGACCTCGGTGGCGAGCGCCGATGTACTCCGCGACCAGGACCGCACCGGTCGCCCACTCGCCGCCGAAGCCGACGCCCTGCAGGCCACGCAGCACGAGCAACGTCTCGTAGTTCGGCGCGAGGCCGCACAACGCCGTGCAGATGGCGTAGACCAGCACCGTCACGATCAGCGTGCGCACCCGGCCGATCCGGTCGGCGAGCGCGCCCGCGAGGACGCCGCCGACCGCCGAGCACACCAGCGTGGTCGTGGCCAGCAAGCCGCTTTGTCCGTTGGTCAGCCCGAACGTCGCCGCGATCGCGGTCACGCTCAGGGGCAGCACCCAGTAGTCGTACGAGTCCAGGCCCCACCCCAGGAATGCGCCTACGAAGGCACGCTTCCCCGGTTTCGGCAGCTGGCGGTACCAGCCCAGCCCCTTGTCGGTGGCGGGCAGCTGGTGGACGGTTGCCATGACTCACCTCGCACGTCTCGTAACTCAGTGTGTCGACTCAAGGTATAGGATTGTGGGACGATTTGACAATCCTCTCGTGGGATTGATAGAAGCGAGGATGTGATCACCTCTGATCGGTTCGCCGAGCTGCGCAAGCTGCACGGTCCGCTGGAACGCGACAGCGTCGTCGAGCCGGCTGCCGACCGGCTCCGGAACCTGATCATCGAAGGGCACCTGCAGCCGGGCGAGAAGGTCCCGGACGACATCGGCAAGGAGTACCTGGGCGTCGCCCGCAACACCCAGCGCGAGGCGTGCCGGATGCTGGTGCATGAACGCCTGCTCACCCAGCAGCTCAACCGCGGCTTCTTCGTCCGCATGCCTACCCGCGAAGACGTGGGAGACGTCTTCCACGTGCGCAGGCTCATCGAGCTGCAGGCGATGCGGGCCGGGTTCGACACCGCGGGCGCCAACCGGGTCTTCGAGGCGGTCGAGGCCGGCGAGGAAGCCAAGTCCGAACTGGACTTCGCCGGCGTCGGCACCGCGAACATGCGCTTCCACCGCGCGATCAGCGCACTGCTGGGCAGCGAGCGGATCAACACGATGATGAGCCAGGTGCTAGCCGAGCTGCGCCTGGTCTTCCACGCGATGAGCGATGCGCGCGAGTTCTACCTCCCGTACCTGCCGCGCAACCGCGAGATCGCCGAGACCTTGCTGGTCAAGCGGGACGCGCCCGCGGCCGAACGGCTGCTCACCCAGTACCTCGACGACGCCGAACGCCAGCTGCTGGACGTCTACCCCGGCTGACAAATTCGGGTGGCACCACCGGCTCCCGCTGGCAAGATCCGGCGCATGCCTGGACGTTTCAAAGACCTGGTCCTCGACGCCGCGGACCACCACGCGCTCGCCGACTGGTGGTGCGCCGCCATCAACTACCGCCGCAAGGACGAACTGCTCCCGTCGTCGGACGACCCGGACTGGGTGCGGCCGCACGAGTGGCCCGTGCCGATCGTGGACCCCGAGGGCGTCGGCCCGCTGTTCTGGATCGTTCCGGTGCCCGAGGCGAAGACCGTGAAGAACCGGATGCACCTCGATGTTTTCGGTCACACCCAGGAGTTCCTCGACCGAGGAGCGTCGCTGGTCAGGGCCAAGGACGACGAGATCGACTGGGATGTGCTGGCCGATCCGGAAGGCAACGAGTTCTGCGTGTTCGCCCCGCGCGACTAGGCTCCGCGACGTGCGGGCTAGATCGGGGATGATGGGACGAATCCGGTGACGCCGCTCGAAGGCCTCGCCGTCGTGGCAGCCGGGGTTTTCGCCGGTGGCATCAACACCGTGGTGGGCTCCGGCACGCTCGTCACCTTCCCCGTGCTGCTCGCGGTCGGCTACTCGCCGGTCGTCGCCAACGTGTCCAACGGCCTCGGGCTGGTGCTCGGCTCGGTCAGCGGCGCGATCGGCTACCGGGACGAACTCCACGGCCAGCGCGCGCGTCTGATCCGCTTGTCCTCGGCGACCTGCCTCGGCGCGATCGTCGGCGCGATCCTGCTGCTGACGCTGCCCGCGGACGCGTTCGAGGCGGTCGTGCCAGTCCTGATCGTGATCGCGCTGGTCCTGGTGATCGTCCAGCCGTTCCTGGCCAAGAAGCTGGCCGCGCGGGAGACCGAGCGACACCCGCACGGCGGCGTCCTGCTGTGGCTGGCCGTGTTCGCGACTGGCGTCTACGGCGGCTACTTCGGCGCCGCCCAGGGGGTGATCCTGGTGGCGTTCATGGCAATCCTGATGGACGAAGGTCTACAGCGGATCAACGCAGCCAAGAACGTCCTTGCCGCGCTTGCCAATCTGGTCTCCGGGCTCATCTACGCCTTCGCCGCGGACGTCGCGTGGCTCGCCGTCCTGCTGCTCGCCGTCGGCTCCGTGGTCGGCGGGCAGATCGGCGCGAAGGTCGGCAAGAAGCTCTCGCCGACCGTCCTGCGCGGCGTGATCGTCGTGGTCGGGGTGGCCGCGATCGTGCAACTGCTCGTGCGCTAGATCCTGCTCGGCACAGCCGTCACCGCACGAAAGTCGTTGCGGCGGTGAGGAAGGTGTCGTTCTCGGCCGGCGTGCCGATCGTCACCCGCACGCCGTCACCCTTGAACGGTCGCACGATCACCTTGTGCGTCAGGCAGTGCTCGGCGAACTCGAGCGCGCGGTCACCCAGCGGCAGCCACACGAAGTTCGCCTGCGTCGGCGGCACGTCGTAGCCCGCCTCGGTCAGGGCCGCGTGCACCCGCGACCGCTCGGCGATGATCTCCTTGCAGCGCTCCAGGAGCTCGTCCGCCGCCTCGAGCGACGCGATCGCGGCGACCTGCGCGAGCGCGTTCACGCCGAACGGCACGAACACCTTGCGCACGGCGTCGGTGACCTCGGGCGGCGCGACCAGGTAGCCCACGCGCAGCCCGGCGAGCCCGTAGGCCTTGGAGAACGTCCGCAGCACCGCCACGTCCCGGCCCTTCGCCCAGTACTCCTTGGCCAGCTCGACGCCGTCGGGCACCTCGGGGTCGGTGACGAACTCGCGGTACGCCTCGTCGATCACCACGAGCACGTTGTCCGGCACCGCGTCCAGGAACCTGGTCAGCGGCTCGCGGCGCACCGCCGTGCCGGTCGGGTTGTTCGGCGTGCAGACGACGACCATGCGGGTTTCCGGCGTGATGGCGGCGAGCAGCGCGTCGAGGTTGAGCGACTGGTCGTCGTGGAGCGGCACCTGGACCTGCTGCGCCCCGACGACCTGCACGATGATCGGGTACGCCTCGAACGAGCGCCACGGGTAGACCACCGTGTCGGCCTCGGTGCACATGGCCTGCACGAGCTGCTGGAACAACGTCACCGAGCCGCAGCCCGCGGAGATCTGCTCGGCCGGAACGCCAAGGCGCGCCGAGAGCATGGCGATCAGCTCGGTCGCGCCCGAGTCCGGGTAGCGGTTGATGAGCGCGGTCGCGTCCGCGATCGCTTTCGCGACGCTCGGCAACGGGCCGCCGGGCACCTCGTTGGACGCCAGCTTGATGGCGCCCTCGATGGCGCGGCCGGGCACGTAGCTCGGCAGGGCAGCCAGGTCAGCGCGGGTGCGGGCGGTCATCGGCACTCCTTGTTCGTCGGTCGCGGTTACTCTGCCGGGCGGGGCACCTGGGCTGTCAACCGCCTTGTGGGTCCCGATCATCACGTTGACTGGTGTTCACCCACACGTGATTGTGTGACGCCATGACCGATACCCGCACCGAGCACGCCACGCTCACCGACGGCCGCGCACTGCACATCACGTATGCGCTGCCTGATCGGGCGGTGCGCGGCGGCATCGTGGTCCTGCACGGTGCGCACGGCGTGACGAGCACGGTCCGGCTGCTGGTCGACGCGCTGGCCAAGGAGGGCTGGCTGGCCGTCGCGCCGCACCTCTACCCCGGCGACGAAGGCGCAGGCGACATCGACGAAGCCACGGCTCGCGAGCAGATCAGCGGGCTCTCCGGCGAGGCCGTGCTGGCCGCCGCGGATGTGGCGTTCGGCTGGCTCGGCGAACGCGGCGTGCGCCAGGACCTGCTCGGCGTCGTGGGCTTCGAGCTCGGCGGCTCCGTCGCGTTGGTCGTGGCCGCGGGCCGGGACATCGGCGCGGCGGTGAGCGTGTCCGCCCGCGGCATCCTCGAACCGCTGTCGGACGGGCTGCCGGCGTTGGTCGACGTCGCAGGCGACCTGCGGTGTCCGTGGCTCGGGCTCTACGGCGAACGTGAACCGGGCATTTCGGTCGAGTCGGTGGCGAAGTTGCGCGAGGCGGCGATCAGCGCGGAAGCGGCGTCCGACGTCGTCCGGCTCGCTCCCGACCAGCCCGACGAAGATCACGGTCCGGCCCAGGAAGCGTGGCAACGCACGCTGAACTGGTTCGACGCGCATCTCCGTTAGAACCGCGGCACAACCGGCGTCGGGGCGTGGCATAGTGCCGCAGTCGCCGTGGTGAGGAGCCGTTGCCGATGGGGCCGGACCCCGTTCAGCTCGCCGCGCTGGTCGCCGACGGCCGGGTCACGCTCGATCCGGCGGGCGCCCGGCGGCTTCGTGCCGCGCTGGCAAGGTCGCGTGCCCGGCTCGCGGTGTTACGCGGGCGGGCCGAATGGCTGCGCAGGCCGCTGCCGGTCGGATCGGACTCGGCGAGCCGTCGGTTCGCCCGCCAACTGGCCCGCCGCACCGCCGGCTCGCTGTCCGCGCTCGCCGCGTACGACCGGACCCTGCGTGCCGCGGAGGCGGTCGTCGACCGGGCAAGCGACCGATGAGCAGCGCGTGGCCCGACGCCGACCCCGACCGGGGCGAGAACTGGCGCGCCCGCGAGCACGCCGAGCTGGCGGACATGATCGACGAGGCCAGCCCCGAAGGCGTCGCCAAGATCGCCGACGAGTGGAAGCAGCTGGCCGACGAACTGGGTGCGCTGGCCGGCGACCTCCACGAGACGATGGACAGCATCGGCACCTCCGTCTGGCACGGCGAGCAGGCGGTCGGGGCGCATGCGGCGCTGGTGCCGTTGATCGACTGGGGCGAGCAGGCGGCGCAGGCGGCGTCGGACATCGGCGGTCGCGTGTCGGAGCAGTCGGCGGCGCTGGCCGTGGCGAGCTTCCAGATGCCGGTGGCTCCGCCTGCGGTGCATCCCGTGACCGGCTTCCTCGGGACCGGCGCGGCATCGTTGCTGGCGGCGTTACAGGACCACGCGCCCCAAGCCGAACGCTCCCGGGCCGCGCACCGCCAGGCCGCGGAAGTGATGGCGTACTACGAGCGCGCGACGGCTGCCAACGCGGAGGGAATGGTGGAGTTCACGCAACCGCCGACCTTGGTGGCACCTCCGACGGGCGGCGGCCGTCACGCAGCGCCAGACCCGGAGCCCACCGTCCCACGGTCGGATGACCCGATCGCCGAAACGGCCCGCGACGACGTGGCCGCACCGGATGATTCACCCATGCCCGAGCCGCAACCGCCCCAGGACCCGTCGTGGTTCGCCACCACCGAGCCCTCCGGCTGGTTCGACTCGCCGGCCGGCCAGCACGGCGTCGCCGAAGACTCTCCTGACGCCCTGGCGCAGGCTCCGGAGTTGCCACCGACTTCACCACCGGTCGAGCCCGATGCCGACGGGCGGGAGCCCTGGTTCGGTTCGCGTGCCGAGCAGTCGCCGCCGGCCGAGTTCGCGCCGGTTGATCGGGATGCTGCTGCCGAGGAACCGCCAGATCTGCAGGGGGAGAACCCGTCGGAGGCAGGTCATCCTGTCGAACCTGATTCGCGATCAGGGCTCGCCTTGGTCGGGTCGGATGAGAGCCTGATCGACTCGGGCCGGGTCGTCGATCCAGAGCCTTTCGCTGCGCATCACACACGGCCGGAGTTCGCGGTCGTTGATCGGGATGGCCAGCCTGCGGCTGCCGGGGAAGTTCCGGACCTGCCGGCCGACAACGAGTTCGACGCGGAGCAGCCGGTCGATCCGGAGCCGTTGGCTGGGCGGCGTTCGCGCCCGGAGTCCGCTCCGGTTGATCGGGACGGCGAGGTGGAGGTAGCCGAGGAAGCTCCGGATCCGCGGGGCGAGAACCAGTCGGATGCGGGCCGTCTTGTCGGCGCGGGGCTGTCGGCTGGGCAGCATTCGCGCCCGGGGTTCGCTCCGGTCGGGTCGGATGAGGGCCTGATTGAGGTGGGCCGGTTCGGCGATTCCGAGCCGTTCGCTGCACAACATTCGCGCCCGGAGTTCGCGGCCGTCGATCCGGATGGCCAGGATGCGGCTGCCGACGAAGCTCCGGATCTGCGTGACGAGAACCAGTCCGAGGCGGCTGAGCCTGGGCCTTCGGCTGGGCGGCGTTCGCGCCCGGAGTTCGCGGCGGTTGGTCGGGACGGCGAGGTGGAGGCAGCCGACGAAGCTCCGGAGCTGCAGGACGAGAACCGGTTCGAGGCGGGTGGGTCTGTTGAGCCTGGGCCGTCGGCTGGGCGGCGTTCGCGATCGGAGTTCGCGCCGGTTGCTCGGGACGGCGAGGTTGAGGTCGCCGAGGAAGGTCCGGAGCTGCGGGAGGAGAACCGGTTCGAGGCGGGTGGGTCTGTTGAGCCTGGGCCGTCGGCTGGGCAGCATTCGCGCCCGGAATTCGCGCCGGTTGCTTGGGACGGCCAGGCTGGGACCGCCGGGGAAGCTCCGCGGGGCGACAACGAATTTGAGGCGGGCCGGGTCGTCGATCCCGAGCCCTTCGCCGCACAGCACTCGCGACCGGAGCTCGCAGCCGTTGATCAGGGCGGCCAAGTTGAGGCTGCCGAGGAAGCTCCAGAGCTGCGGGAGGAGAACCGGTCCGAGGCCGATCAGCTTGCCGAGCCGGGGCGGTCGACCAGGCAGCGTTCGCGGCCGGGGTTGGCGCCGGTTGGCCGGGTTGCGGCTGCCGAGGAAGCTCCGGATCCGCAGGAGGAGAACCAGTTTGAGGCGGGTCGGCCGGGCGAGCCTCGGTCGTTGGCCGGACAGCATTTGCGACCGGGTTTCGCCGAGGTCGGGTCGGATGAGGGCTTGATTGAGGCGGGCCGGCTCGTCGATCCTGAGCCCTTCGCTGCGCAACATTCGCGACCGGAGTTCGCACCGGTTGGTCGGGATGGTCAGGTTGAGGTCGCCGGGGAAGCTCCGGATCTGCGGGACGAGAACCGGTTCGAGGCGGGTCGGTCTGTTGAGTCTGGTCCGACAGGTGGGCGGCGTTCGCGACCGGAGTCCGCGCCGGTTGGTCGGAACGGCCAGGGCGGGGCTGCCGGGGAAGCTTCAGGTGCGCGGGAGGACAAGCGTTTCGAGGCGGCTCAGTCAGTCGAGCCAGGGCCGTTGGCCGGGCAATACTCGCGGCCGGGGTTGATTCCGATCGGGCCTGATGAGAACCGGTCGGAGGCGAGTCGGTCTGTCGAGCCTGGCCCGACAGGTGGGCAGCATTCGCGGCCGGAGTTCGCACCGGTTGATCGGGATGGTCAGGTTGGGTCCGCCGGGGACGCTCCGGATCTGCGGGAGGGGAACCGGTCGGAGGCAGGCCAGGTTGTCGGGCCGGGGTCGTCAGCTGGGCGGCGTTCGCGCCCGGAGTTCGCGCCGGTTGCTCGGGATGGCCAGGTTGGGTCCGCCGAGGAACCTTCAGGTCTGCGGGAGGAGCACCGGTTCGAGGCGGGTCAGTCAGTTGAGCCTGGGCCGTATTCGCGACCGGGGTTGGGTCCGGCCGGGCCGGGTGAGAACCGGTTCGAGGCGACTCGGCCTATCGAGCCTGGTCCGACAGGTGGGCGGCGTTCGCGATCGGAGTTCGCGCCGGTTGATCGGGACGGCCAGGTTGCGGCCCCCGGGGAAGCTCCAGATCTGCAGACCGAGAACCAGCCTGGGCCTCCGGCCGGGCAGCACTCGCGACCCGAGTTCGCGCCGGTCGGCCAGGAGAGTGAGACCCTCGAAGAGAATCCGGATCCGCGACCCTCCCGAACTGGGCTGCATTCTCGGCCCGAGTTCACACCCATTGGCCAGGACCGCGAAATCGAGGCTGTCGAAGAAGATCCGCAGGCCGTCCTGAGCGCTGGGTCGGGACTGGCGCCGGTCGGCGAGCAGGCCTCGCGATCAGAGGTGGCGCCGGTCGGTGAAGCAGGCCAGTTCGTCGAATCCGAGTCGTGGGCGGGGCAGCATTCGCGTCCTGAGTTCGCGCCGAATGGGCAGGACAGCACAGAAGTGCAGGCCGAGCCCTCATCGACTGATCAGCACAAATCCCGGCCGGAGCCGGCGCCAGTTGGTCAGGACGGCCAGACCAAGGCTGTCGAGCCGCAGGAATCGACGGCCTCCGGTCAAGATGGCGCGGTCGAAGCTGTTCGAGAGTCCGGAGCGGGTATCGCCGATCCTGCGCCGCAACCGGGTGCGCCACTGGTAGCAGTAACCCCCGACGAAGCTTCGTATCTGGAGTCGTTCGTCGGCGTTCCGGTACCGCCGACGGATCAAGATCCGGATTCGGCGGATGTCCCGCCGCCCAGCACGCCGACTCCTGTTGGTGAGGACAGCCCGGATCCGCAAGTCGCGGCTGGTGTGCCCGAAGGACCGATGTCCGATCAAGGCGAGCCGCCGCCCGGAAATCCTCCTGGTCTGATGCCGCAAACGCCGGCCCCGCACCAATTCGGCGCCCCATCGGGAACGCAGTTCCCGCCCACTCGTCAGCCCGGGACGCCGTTCGATCAGGCCGCACCGCGAACACAGGCCTTGCGCCCCGGCCCGCCACCTGGTGGTCAGCCGCCGTTTCCCGCGGGTGGACCGAATCGACCGCCGTCCGTCCAGCCGCCTCCGAGTCAACAGCTCAACCGGCCCGGCCCGCCATTCCAGGCCGGGCCGAACGCCACCCAACCGCCTCGCCCGAACCCCGGCCCGCCGCCCAATGCCGGTACTTCGGCGTCCTGGCCGAACCTTCCACCCAACGGAGCACCGCGGTCGGCGCCATGGCCCAATCCCGGTCCACCCAACCCGGGACCACGTCCGCAACCCACTGGCGCACAACCGATGCCGAACGCAGGTACCTCGGCGCCGTGGCCCAATCCGGCGCAGCCGGTGCCGAACGCCGCTCAACCGCCTCGTCCGAACCCCGGTCCACGTAACGCCAACCCCGGACCGGGAGTCAGCGGGGCACCGCCCCAGCCGGCCGCCGTGTCCCAGACAACCGGGCCCCGGCCGATGCCCAACGCGGCCCCGCCCGGCCACAACGGCGCCCGTTCCTCTGGGCCGCAAGGGGCGGGTGCTGGACACCCCAACGCCGTTCAGCCGGCGCCCCACGGCGCCCCGTCGCCCTTTGGTGGACCGCAAGGAACCGGAGCTGGAGCGCCGCCCAACCCCGGCGCCCACGGCGTCCAGTCACCGCTCGGTTCGGGGACGGCGTACGGTCCTGGGCCGCGAGAAGCGGCGGGTGCCGGACCACTGCCCAATCCCAGCCGACCGGCGTCCGTAGGCCCAGGGCCGCACCCGGTGAGTGCCGCATCGCCGTCCAATCCCGGCCGACGGGGGCCTGTGGGCCCGGGGCCGCACCCGGTGAGTGCCGCATTGCCGTCCAATCCCGGCCGGCCAGCGCCCGTGAGTCCGGGGCCGCACTCGGTGAGTGCCGCACCACCGCCCAATCCGGGCCGACAGGCGCCTCACGGCGCTCCGCCGCAGTTCAGTCCTGCGCCGCAAGCGTCTCCGGCAAGCGCTGGGCCGCCGCCGAGCAGCGGCACGCCGCCGCAGTTCAGTCCTGTGCCGCAAGCGTCCCCGCCAGCCGCTGGGCCGACGCCCAACACTGGTGCCCCGCCGCAGTTCCGGCCTGGGCCACAAGGACCCGCGACCCCAGCGGGCCCTCGACCGCAGCCCAACCCCAGCCAACCCGGCGCTCAACCGCAGCCGAACTTCGCACCACCCCCAACTCCGGCGCAACCCTGGGCTGGGCAAGACGGCTTCGGACCTTCGGGTGACTTCGGTCCGGGGTTCGGCCCGGCCGGCCCGTCCGCCCCGATCGGGCCCATCAGCCCGCCTACGCGCCCGCCGTGGCAACCCGTCGACGGCGCAACTCAGCAGCCCCAGCAAGAACCGAAACCAGCGCCCGAGGAAGAACGTCCCAAACCCGATTACCTCGTTCAGTCCGAGGACATGTACGGCGGCGAAATGGTGGCCCCGAGCGTGATCGGGCAGAACGATCGCTACCTGTAGATGAGAGGCTGACCCTGTGGTTGCACCTCGCGCATTCAGCCTGTCGCACAGCGAGTTCGACTTCGTCTGGGAGCGGCTCGACGTGGGCGAGCGGCCCTATCCGCTGGACGTGCGGTCCCACGGGATGACCTTCGACGAGCGCGACCAGTTGCGCAAGCAGACCTTCGACGACCTCGCCGACCGCGGGCTCGCCGACGGCGACGACCTCGCGCAGGACCTCGAGGACATGCTTCTGTTGCTGGTGCGCAACTCCGTCACGATCGACGGTCAGCTCATGATCCGCGAACGCCTGCAGGTGCTGGCCGCGGCGCGGGGCGATCGCGGGGTCCTCGCGGTGCTCACCGAGGACGTCCTGCGGCTGATTCCCGTGCGTGGCACGGCTTTGCCCGCGGCGCTGGTGCAGCTCCTGCCGGACACGCCGGCCGGGCCGGGCGGTGAGGTGCGGATGCCGAACGCCGCTTTCACCGCGGCTGTCGAGGAGTACGAGCGACTCGGGTTCACCGCGTTCGAGTCGGCGCTGGCCGACGCGGGGATCACCGGGCGCGACATCCGGACGCTGGCCACCTTGATCGAGACGAACCGGAAGGCGGGCGGGCAGTTCGCCGCCAACGCCACCGACCGGCTGAACCGGCGCACCCGCACCCCCGTTCTGAACTGGATCGACACCGAAGCCGGCCGCTATTCGGTGCAGGCGAGCACGTCGCGCGACGGCGAGACGTGGCTGACGTTCGCGCCCGCCGACTCGGCCCGCATCGAACACCGGCTGCGGGAGCTGCTCGCGGCCGTGACCGAGGAGTGAAGGACATGACGGGTTTCCCGGACATGGCCGCGGACCGGCTCACCCCGGTCGCCGGTGAGGTGCACAAGGCCCGGGAGTCCGCTGAGCTCGGCGGGCTGCGGATGGACAAGGCGGAGGCGGGCGTGCTGCTCGCGAACCTCGCTCAGCTCCGCGCTCGGGCCGCCGACCTGGTGACCGGTTGCGCCGATCTCGACCGACCGCTGCGCTTCGGCGACAACTGGGTCGGCGACATCGTCGCCGCGCGGCTGCGCGCCGTCGCGTCGACCGACTCGCTGTCCATGACCTCGGTGATGGCCGAGTTCCTGCAGGTCATCGACGACCTAGAGGCCACGGTCCGCGCCGCCGCCCAGCTCTACGAGACCACCGACGACCAGAACGCCGACCGGGTCCGCAAGGCCGCGCGGCACCTCGGTCTCACCGGCGTCACCGTGCAAGGGGGCGAATGATGTTCGCGGCGCGACCGGGTCCGGAGCCGACCCCGACCGACCTCGACCAGCCGGTCGACTGGATGACCTACCAGCACGCCGAGCTCTACCGGATGGTCCACGAGGGCGTCGACCTCGACGGCGCGACCGACGTCTCGGCTCGGTGGGCGGCGCTCGGCGAGGACCTCGAGCAGCTCTCCCGCGATCTTGCCGCCGCCGTCGCCCAGGTCGAGCACGCGTGGGAGGGGCCGGCCGCCGATTCGGCCAGGGAAAGCGTCAACCACCTGGTGAACTGGACCAAGGACACCGGCGTCGGCGCGCTCGAGGCGTCCGGCTGCGTGACCCGCGAGATCAACAACCTCGCCCACGCCCGCCGGGCCATGCCCGCGCCGTTCGCGCCCCCGGTCGACACGATCACGCCGGACACGTTCAACGGCGACGACTTCGTCTCCGTGGCCGCGATCAGCTCCGACAACACCCAGGTGCTGCACGAACGCCGGGAGGCGCACAAGCAGGCCGCGGGCGTGATGCAGGAGTTCCAGGGCGGCAGCCGCGAGGTCTACGGCACGGTGCCCGCCTTCTCCTCGCCGTACCACCGCCCGCGCATCGCGCCCAAGCCCGAACCGCGGCCCGAGCCGCCGCCGCACACCCCGCCCCAGGACTCGACCCAGGATCCGGCGCCGCGTACTCCGGTGGCGCCGCGTGCCTTACCCGCCGAACCACTCGAGGCGGCTCCGGCCGCGCCCGGCCCTTCGGGTGGCCCGCCGGTCCCCGCCGCCGCGGCCGCGCACGAGGACCGGCCGGAGCAACGGTCGACCGGGCCGGGCCGGTCGATGGGCATGGTGCCCGGCATGGGCGGTGCCCGGCGCGAGGAAGACCAGGAGCGCAAGGCGCCCAAGTACCTCGAAGCCGACGACGACCTGTGGGGCAGCGCCGGCCAGGTCGCGCCGCCGGTGATCGGCGAGCCCGGTGCGTGACCCGAGTTCGGGCTGGCTGCAGCTGTCGTCGACCGAGTTCGTCGTGCTGTGGCAGGCGCTCGACCTCGGCGACCTGCCCGCCGTGCTGGAGCTCGACCGGCTCGGCCGCACCACGAAGTCGGCGCAGGAACTCGCCGACCAGGTGTCGGCGGCGTTGGAGAGCCGCGAGCTGGGCACGGTCGCACGCCCGGCCCGCGACGTCGCCCTGACCCTGCGGACCGTGGCCGAGTACACGACCTGCGCGGACCTCGTCGTGCACGGCGACGACGTGCCGTTGCGCGGGCTCGGTGCGGTCGGACGCCGGGGCGCCGCCGCGCTGGCCCGGGTCGGCGACGAGGTGCGGATGGGTCCGGTGCCCGCGCACCGAATCGTCGGATCGCTGCTCGATTCGCTGCGCCCGCTACCCGCCGGACCTGGGCGTCCCGTGAATGTCGGTATCGCCGAGTACCGTGCCGCCTGTGAGGAGGGGGAACGGGATGGAGTCACCGGATTCACACGTGCGTTGCAGGCCGGCGGCCTGCGCGACACCGACGCGAGCACGCTGGCCAAGGCGGTTACCAGGCGCCGGGCGGGTGGTCAGCTCGGCGCTTCCGGGCGCACACCGCGGGAGCACCGCGCCGGCACGGTGCTGAACTGGCTCGACACCGACGACGGCCGGTACGCGGTGCAGCTGCGGGCCGGCTGGCTGACGATCACGCCTGTGGACGCCGCGCGGCTGGTGCGGATGGCGGGGGAGTTGCTCGACGAGGTGCGGTGACCCGGTGTGTCCCAGGGCTCATGTGGTCCACCCCTATGGTCACCGTCGTTCGTGTGGGATAAGAACGGGTCATGACGCAGAGCACCGACACCGCGCCCGAGCCGGAACTGTTGTGGCAGCCCGATCCCGCGCAGGTCGCCGGGACCCGGATGGCCGCGTTCCGGCAGTGGCTCGCCGACGAGCGTGGCGTGCGGTTGGCCCACTACGAGGCGCTGTGGCGCTGGTCGACGGGGTCGATCGAGGACTTCTGGGGCGCGCTCGCCGACTTCCTCGGCGTGATCTTCCACGACCAGCCCGAGCGGGTGCTCGAGGAGCGGAAGATGCCGGGCGCGCGGTGGTTCCCGGGCGCCACGCTGAACTACGCCGAGCACGCGCTGGCCGAGGGGCCGGGCAAGGGCGACGGCGACCTGGCGCTGGTGTTCGAGCGCGAGGACGGGCACCGTGAGCAGCTGACCTACGGGGAGCTGCGCGCGCAGGTCGCCGCCGTGCGGTCCGCGCTGGTCGAGCTCGGCGTCAACCGGGGCGACCGGGTGGTCGCGCTCGCGCCGAACTGCCCGCAGACCCTGGTGGCGTTCCTCGCCGCGGCCAGCCTCGGGGCGACGTGGTCGTCGTGCTCGCCGGACTTCGGCGTGCGGGCCGTGGTCGACCGGTTCGCCCAGATCGAGCCGGTCGTGCTGTTCGCGGTGGACGGATACGTCTACAACGGACGGTCCTTCGACGTGCGGCCGACGATCGAGAAGCTGCGGGCCGAGATCCCGGCGCTGACCGCGACGGTGTTGATCGACTACCTCACCGGCGAGGCGACGCTGCCCGACACGCTGCCGTGGCGCGATCTGCTTGACCGCCAAGGCGAACTGGCCTTCGAGGCGGTGCCGTTCGACCACCCGCTGTGGGTGCTGTACTCGTCGGGCACCACCGGCCTGCCCAAGGGCATCGTGCAGGGTCACGGCGGCATCGTGGTCGAGCACCTCAAGGAGCTCGCGCTGCACTGCGACCTCGGTCCCGGCGCCAAGTTCTTCTGGTTCACCACGACGGGCTGGATGATGTGGAACTTCCTCATCTCCGGCCTGCTCGTCGGGTCGACGATCGTCCTGTACGACGGCAGCCCGGCCCACCCCGACCTCGACGCGCTGTGGAAGCTGGCACAGGACAACGAGGTCAGCTTCTTCGGCACGTCGGCGCCGTACGTGCAGTCGTGCCTCAAGGCGGGCGTCAAGCCGGCCGCGAAGTTCGACCTGTCGTCGCTGCGCGCGCTCGGCTCGACCGGCGCGCCACTGACCCCGGAGGGCTTCCGCTGGATCGCCGACGAGGTGGGCGCGGACGTGCAGATCTGTTCGGTGTCCGGCGGCACCGACCTGTGCACGGCGTTCGTCGGGTCCGCACCGGATGTGCCGGTGTGGCTGGGCGAGCTGTCGTGCCGCGCGCTGGGCGCCGCGGTCGCGTCGTTCGACGAGGCTGGCCACGCGGTCGTCGAACAGGTCGGCGAGCTGGTCGTGACCGAGCCGATGCCGTCGATGCCGGTGTTCTTCTGGAACGACCCGGACGGCACCAGGCTGCATGAGTCGTACTTCGAGACCTACCCCGGCGTCTGGCGCCACGGCGACTGGATCCGCATCACCACCCGCGGCTCCGCGGTGATCTACGGCCGCAGCGACTCCACGCTGAACCGGGGCGGTGTCCGGATGGGCACGAGCGAGTTCTACCGGGTCGTCGAGGGCTTCGACGAGGTGGCGGATTCCCTGGTGATCGACACGTCGGGGGCCGGGCAGACCGACGGCGAGCTGCTGTGTTTCCTGGTCCTCGCGCCGGGTGCGTCGCTCGAGGCCGTCGAGCCGCAGCTTCGCAAGGCCCTGCGCTCGACGTTGTCGCCGCGGCACGTGCCGGACCGCTTCCTGGTGGTCGCGGAGGTGCCACGCACCCTGAACGGCAAGAAGTGCGAGGTCCCGGTGAAGAAGATCTTGGCGGGTGTGGCTCCGGAGAAGGCGGTCAGCCGGGATGCGCTGGCCAACCCGGACGCGCTGGCACCGTTCCTGGACCTGGTCACATGATCGTCGCCGCCGCGAGGCCGCTCGACCAGGCGTCGGCCAGGACCGCCGTCGCGAGCCGGGAGACCGTGCGCGTGATCACCTGGTCGGCCCGGATCGTCGGGCTGATCGCGGTGGCGTCGGTGGTCTGGCCGGCTGGTCGGGTGCGGCTGCGGGGCACCGTCGAGCGCTGGCTCGACCTCCCGCCGCAGGCCACGCTCGCGGCGGCGGCACTGGTGCTCGCGTCGGGCGTGTTGTTGCTGATGGTGGCCACGGGTCTGCGCAGGCGCAAGCGCCGGGCGTGGCAGCTCGCGTTGCTGATGTGCGCGTCGATCGCGCTGCCGCACCTGGTGCTCTGGCGCGGGGTCGGGTCCGCGCTGACCGCGTTGGCGCTGGGTGTGGCGTTGCTGCGGACCAGGAGTGAGTTCACCGCGCAGCCCGATCCGGTGGGCAAGGGGCGGGGCGTGCTGGTGTTCTGCCAGCTCGTCGGCGCCGGCTTCGTGATCAACATGCTGCTGCTCACGCTGCCGCCCAAGCACATGGTCATGGCCGACGGGTGGTGGCAACGCGTCGAGCACGCGGCGCTGTCGTTCGCCGGGATCAGCGGCGACGTCCGGTTCGGCTCGGAGTGGATGGGCGACCTCGTCGCGCTGGTCGGCGGGGTGTTCGGCATGGGTGCGTTGCTGCTCGGCGGGTACTTCCTGCTGCGCACGGCGGAGCCGAAGCCGGGCCTGTCCACCGACGAGGCGGACCGCCTGCGTGAGCTGATCGACCGGCACGGCACGGGCGACTCGCTCGCGTACTTCGCGTTGCGCAGCGACAAGTCGGTGGTGCTGTCCCCGACCGGCAAGGCGGCGGTGAGCTACCGGGTGCTGGCCGGGGTCGCGCTGGCGTCGGGCGACCCGCTCGGCGACAAGGAGGCGTGGCCGGGCGCGATCGAGGCGTTCCGCGCCGAGTGCCGCGGGCACGGCTGGGTGCCCGCGGTGCTGGGTTGCTCCGAGCTGGGCGCGACGGTGTGGTGCCGGCATGGCCTGGACGCGCTGGAACTCGGCGACGAGGCCGTGGTCGATGTGGCGACGTTCACACTGGACGGCCGGTGCATGCGTGGCGTGCGGCAGGCCGTGGCGAAGCTGCGGCGCGCCGGGTACACGGTGTCGGTCCGCCGCGTCGCCGAGCTGGCGGAGCCGGAGCGTCAAAGCCTGGCCGAGCTGGCCGAACGCTGGCGCGGCACCGAGACCGAACGAGGCTTCTCAATGGCGTTGTCCCGGCCCGCCGCCCGCGTGGACCCCGCATGCGTGGTCGTGACGGCGGAGAAGGATGACCAGGTCAGCGGCATGTTGCAGTTCGTGCCGTGGGGTCGCGACGGCCTGTCCCTGGACCTGATGCGCCGCGATCGGCTGGCGGGCGACAACGGGCTGAACGAGCTGATGATCACCTCGCTGCTGGCGCAGTGCCCGGCCCTAGGCGTGTCGCGGGTGTCGCTGAACTTCGCGGTGTTCCGCGCCGCCCTGGAACGCGGCCGCCGCATCGGTGCCGGTCCGGTCGCCCGGCTGTGGGCCCGCGCGCTGCGGCTGGGTTCGCGGTGGTGGCAGATCGAGTCGCTGTACCGCTTCAACGCCAAGTTCGACCCGGCTTGGGTGCCCCGCTACCTGCTGTTTCCCGCAGTGCGCGACCTCCCGCGGATCGCGTTGGCGGCCATCGAAGCCGAGGGTTTCGGCGGTCGCCCGCCGGCGTTGCTGCGCGTCCTGCGGCGGTAGGTGGGGCCAGTTTGGAGGGCGATGAGCGGCCTGTGTACTCTGCTCGTCGAGCGGCCTGGGGCCCCGGGAGGCTTCGCCTAGTCTGGTCTATGGCGCCGCACTGCTAATGCGGTTGGGGTTCACAGCCCCTCCCGGGTTCAAATCCCGGAGCCTCCGCTGTCTCGGCCTCGGCCGAGCACACAACTGAACAAGCGCCCGTAGCTCAACGGATAGAGCATCTGACTACGGATCAGAAGGTTAGGGGTTCGAATCCCTTCGGGCGCGCGTCTGGTTGAGACAGCAAGCCCCGCTACCTGGTCAAACAGGTAGCGGGGCTTTCTCATGTCTGCGGCGTCAAGATCATGCCCACACGAAACCGACACAAAATCGGGCGCATTCGTCGAGTGTGGGAGCGCATGACCGGCGCGTTCCGCTGTGTTGGCGACTCCTCGGGAGGTCGTGTGCGCGCGGACATGCTTGTCGAGCGGCAGACACGCGGCCGGATGCTTCAAGGCGCGCCGCGGCCACGGCATCAAGGTCAATAACAGTGTGTCCGCGCGTCACATGAGGCTTAACCTGCCACCGTGAGCAGCCGTCGTCGCCGCGCCAGGCAGGACGCCGCATCCGAGACTGCCAACGGGAGCCAACGACGGTCGCGGCGGTCGTCCCCGGAATCGTGGTGGAAGCGGGCACTCTGGAGGCTTCGGACCACGGCCATCGTGTCATGGCGTCGAGATCGGGCGCTCTACCGCGATGTGGATCCACTGATCAGCGAGGTCGCCAGGAGCACCGACCCGCAGCACGCCTACGAGACCGGCGCACTGATCGCCGGGCTAGCCACCGACTGGATGGTCAAGGGATATCCAGACGGGACGCTCTACATGCTGTGGGCTGACCTTACGGATCTGTTCGAGAGCGAAAGCCTGGTCCGGATCGGCTGGGAGTCTGAACTCCTCACCGACGAGCAGGCTCACGCGGTCATGTTGCTCGCCGCAAACGAATGGCTCGCGACCCCGTCGCGCCGCCGCCACCGGTACTTGCGGCGATGGGCCGACCACGATCTTTGGCAAATGGCCTTGACCATGCAGCAATAGGCTCCAACGACATGCCCTCGCCAGGCGGGCAGCCTCCAGGGAAGCCGGGGAGCGCTGGTCGGTGCGGCGGGTGGTCGGGTTCCGTGCGGGGAAGCCACCGAAGGCGACCGGTTGCTGAGGCGCAGACCGAGCGGGTCGGTTCGAGTAGAACCCGCAAGCCGCGGAGCCCCCGCACGCTTGGAACCAGCCTGGTCCTCCTGCGACGATGAGCCGTGGCTAATCACGCGATCCGTTTCGAGTACCGGCGCCGCGGACCGGATGACGCGTTCGAGGTCGTTCCGGCCATTGACGGCACCGCGCTTACCACCCTGATCGACCGGTTCGAGCTCGCCGCCGGCATGCATCCGGCTGGTGGGGCGTACGGCGGCCTCGTCCCATCGTTCTTCCGCCACGACTCGATGAACGACCTCTTCCACGGCACTTCCGACTTCGGGCTCGGTGTCGACACACCTCTGCTCGCATGCGACTGCGGTGACGTCGGCTGCTGGCCACTCATGGCCCGGATCACCCTGGCAGGCGACCTTGTGATCTGGTCCCACTTCCGACAGCCTCACCGGCCCACGAGGGACTACAGCTCCTTCGGACCATTCATGTTCGACCGCGAGCAGTACGACGCTGCCGTAGACGACCTAGGCGTCGCAGTCGAGGCAAGCTGAAGAAATGGCCCTCGCCGGGCGGACAGCCTCCAGGGAAGCAAGGGGAGCGCTGCCGAGCAGGGGCGGGTGGTTGGAGTTCCGCGCGGTGGCTTCCCCATCGGCCGGCACTGCCTACCCGGTGCGAGGCAGGCCCACAAGCATGGACCGACTGCTTGCAGGCCGTCCGCGCACGGGTCGAGACGGCAACATGTCTGCGGGCGCCAAGATCACGCCCACACAAAATCACGCGTTCTCGTCGATGACCGGGAGCAGCTTGGCCACCTTCGGCACAGCCACCGAAGAGCCGACGGCGAACCAGGGCCTACAGCCCAGACGCGTTCGGCGACAACCAGTCAGTGAACCTGCTTCGAACCGGATCCACCTCGGCGAGGTCAACCAGCAAGACGTCAATGCCGCCGTCGTACGGATGACAGACTCGCCGCATCGTTGCATCCATGATGAGCACGCCGGCCGTCTTGTCGTCGGCGGCAGCGTCGAGCAGGGGATCCAGGCACCCGGGCGTCCAGTGGACGGTGCTCACGTACATGTGCCACTGCGAGCCGCTCTCCAGGTCGACCGAGGTCCAGTAGCGTGCGCCCGGATGCCAGGCTTCATGCTCCGCAGGGCGTGAGGGCGCGGGTGGCTCGTCGCTCCAGTCCGGGCTGACGACGAAGACATCCTGACCGCAAAACAGCTCGTCGAGGATGGCGTTGTAGCGGCCAAGTATGGTGGCGAGCTCGTCCACCGTGTCCGGGTAGCGCTTCGATCCCGGCAAAGTATGAAACCGCACCCAGCGATCTGGATACACCTGTCGCAGGACAGGCCCGTACGGCTGGCACGACAGCCAATTCTCATCCCAGCGGGCCAGCAAGTCCTCGTTCGCCACGACCTGACGCTAATCCGCCTGTCGAACGATATGCCCTCGCCGGGCAGGCAGCCTCCAGGGAAGCAGGAGGGCGCGGTTGGGCGGCGCGGGTGGTCCGGTTCCGTGCGGTGGCGCGCCGGCGCGGAGTTCAGTTGTCCAAGAACGTGTGGCTCAGTGTGTCTGTCTTCGAGCGCCGCTCGCGGGGGCTCGTCCCGGCCTTGCGCGACCTGACTATCTCCCGGACGCCGGTGACCAGCATGAACACGCCGAGCCAGAGCAGCGCCGGCAACGACATGGCAACGCCGAGCCCCACCGAGGTTGCCCCAAGCGCGATGTGCCCCACCGAGACCACGACATCCAGCCATCGGCGCAGGCCAGACAGTGCCCACGAAGCACTGAACAGGCCGATGAGGATCGCGGACACCGTGACCCCGTGCTTGTCATGCCAGAACCCGATGGGAAGAGCCACAAACAAGACAGCACCAAGCACCATGGTGAGGCGCATCCACAGCTCGAACCGACTCTTCACAGACCCCCCAAAGCACCCGATTACAGACGCTATCCCACTGTGGGGTCACATCGTTACTGCGCCACCAACGCCCTCGCCGGGCAGGCAAACAGCGCCGACTATTGGTCCGTTATGGCTTCGGCCGCCATGCTCCGGGTTGCCCTGGCGCCGCCGCGTCGGGTGGGTCCCAGCACGGTTGGGAATCGATCATGGACGAACGGGTGTTGAGCCTTCCCGAGTTGTTCGCCGCTCGGCTGGGCTGCGCGGACGCGCCGGCGGTGATCGCCGGGGAGGAGTGCCTCACCTTCGGCGAGTTGGACCGGCGCAGCAACCAGGTTGCCGCCTACTTGGCGGGCCGGGGCGCCGCTGCCGAGGTGGTCGTCGGCATCAGTTTGCCGAGGTCGGTCGACTTCGTGGTCGCGGTCCTCGGGGTGCTCAAGTCGGGCGCCGCTTTCCTGCCGATCGACCCGCTGGAACCACTGGAGCGCAAACGGTTCATCGTCGAGGACGCGCATGTTCTGCTGACGTTGACCGAGGAGCGGCTGCGTTGTGACGAGTCGATCATCGACAGCTTCCCGGCCGATGCGCCTGCGCACCACCCCGACCCGGACAGCCTCGCCTACGTCATCTACACCTCCGGCTCGACCGGCACGCCCAAGGGCGTCATGGTCCAGCACGCCTCCGTGGTCAACTACCTGACCTGGGCCGCCGAGCACTACGGGGGCGCCGAAGGTGGCGCCGTCCTGCAAAGCCCGCTCAACACCGACCTCGGCATCACCTCGTTGTTCGTGCCGCTGCTCACCGGTCGCCCGGTGCATGTGCTGCCCGGCGCCGAATCCCTGATCGACGAACTGCCCATGGCCTTGGCCCGCGGCGGTCTCGGCTTCGTCAAGCTCACCCCGGCCCACCTCGACCTGCTCTCGGCGGCGCTCGACCCCGCGACGGCCGGCGGCGCGGCCAGGTTGCTGATCGGCGGGGAGGCGTTGCGGTTCGCTCAGCTGGACTTGTGGCGCACCGCAAGCCCGGACACGGTGATCGTCAACGAGTACGGCCCCACCGAGGCGACGGTTGCCTGCTGTGCCAACGAATTCCCGGCCGCGACCGGTGGCGACGGACCGGTGCCGATCGGGCACGCCATCGCCGGCGCCACTTTGCGGGTGCTGGACGAGCAGCTGCGCCCGGTCCCGGACGGCGAGGTCGGCGAGTTGTACGTCGGCGGCCCGCCGGTCAGTCGCGGTTACCTGCACCGGCCCGCCATGACGGCCGCCGCGTTCCTGCCGGATCCCGGGTCGGACGGCGGCCGGGTCTACCGCACCGGCGACCTCGTCCGCCGCGACGGCGGCGGGATGCTCGTCTACGTCGGCCGTACTGACGACCAGGTCAAGCTCGGCGGTCACCGCATCGAACTCGGCGAGGTCGAGACGGTCATGCGCGGCATCGAGGGGGTTCGTGCGGTGACGGTGGCCTTGCGCGCGCCTGGCACCAGTGCGGCCGCCCTCACCGCGTTCGTGCAGCTCGACGACGGTGTCGACACCGACGGCGTGCTGCGGGTGCTCCGCGAGCGGTTGCCCGACTACATGGTCCCGGCCGAGGTCCACGCGGTGGACACGTTCCCGCTGACCACCCAGGGAAAGGTGAACCGGACGTTGTTGCTCGAGTCGCTGGACGGCACCGCCGACACCGACCTGGAACGCGACGTGAGCGAGATCGTCGGTGATCTGGTGGCGATCAAGTCGGTGGACGTCGGGGAGAGTTTCTTCGCCATGGGCGGCGATTCGGCCCTGGCTGCTCGCTTGGTGACCCGGCTGGGGCGTGCCTACCAGGTCGACGTGCCGGACGCGGTGTGGCTGCAGCGCCCGTCGGTCGCCGGCTTCGCCGAGCTGATCCGCACCTACCGGCGCCACGGCCGCGACGCGGCGTTGTCCCTGGTGGGCCAGTCGTGACCGGCCAGGATGGTTACCACGCGATCCTGCATCTCCTCGACGCGCACGGCACCGCGTACCGGGTCATGGAGCACGAGCCGGCCGGCCCCACCGCGGAGGCGAGCGCGCAGCGGGGGCACGACCTGACCGACGCGGCGAAGTGCCTGATCGTCGAGCTCAAGGGCGAAACCGAACCGAAGTACGTGCTCGCGGTCGTCGAAGGCCACCGGCGGGTCCACCTCAAGTCGGTGCGCAGGCTCTTCGGGTGTTCTGACGCGAGCCTGGCCCCGGCGGAGGTCGCGGAGCGGTTCGGCCGCGCGAAGATCGGCTCGATCCCGCCGTTCGCCTTCGAAGGCGCCCTCGAACTCGTCGTCGACGTCCGGCTGCTCGACCACCCGACGATCTACTTCAACGCCGCCCGCCTGGACCGCTCCCTGGAACTGGACGTCCGCAGCTACCTGCAGGTCGCCATGCCGCGCATCGCCCGCATTGCAAGGTGATCCTTACAGTGCGACTTGGACGCGGCGGCCCGGGTTTCCGGTGCCCTTGTCGTTGACACCCAACACGTGCACGTCGTAGAGCTGGTGCGCTGGGATGCCGGTCGCGGTGATATCGGTTTGGCCGGTGCACTTGGCCGCCGCGCGTTCCACGGAGTTGAAGAACACGTGGCAGAAGGCCGACCCGCCGCCGCGGACGGAGACGCGGACGCGGGCTTTGCCGTCGCCCAGGGGGGTCGCGCTCAGCACGTCCACGGTCGGGCCGGGGGCGCCGGGCAGCGGCTTGGTCGACGTCGGGCCCTTGGGCTTCGTGGTGGAACCAGCCGCCGAGCTGCCCGTGCCGCCCGTTCCGCCGCTCGTACCGCCGGGCGGCGCGGTGGGGGTCAACGTCACCGTGTCGGGGGTGGCGGGGATGGTCTCCGTCGTCGTCGGCGTGATGGTCGGGGATGGCGGCGGTGGGGTCGTGGTCGAGGGCGCTTCCTTGTAGACCGGTGGGATCTGGTCGCTGGTGGGGACCGGCGTCAGCGTGCCGTTGGGGTCCATCACCACGCTTTTCAGCCCGTCCGCCGAATCCACGTACACCCGGCCGTCGTCGCCCTGGGTGGCGCGCGCGTTGCCGCTGAGGATGTGGGTGGCGCGGCGGTTGCCCGTGGCGTCGTAACTGGTGACCGTGCCGGTGTTCTCGTCGACGACGGCCACCGCATCGCCCGCGGTGCAAGGACGTTCGTACTTGCCGGGCGCCAAGGGCACGCGCATCACATCGCCGCCGACGGCGACGAGCAGCAGCCGGTTGCCGACCGGATCGATCACCGGGATGCGGCCGTCCACTGAGGACCCGCCGATCAGGGCGTTGCCCGGCAGCCGGACCCCGAGCTTCGTGGGACGGTCCTTCGTGGTGAGGGGGTGCACCGTCGAGGTGTCCGTGTCGACGAAGACCGGCTTGCCGTCCAGCAGGGTGAGCGCCCCCTGCGCCGGGATCTTCACCTTGCACTGCAACGTCGTCTCGACCACGCAGACCTCGCCGGTGTCGGGACGGTTGACCCACAGCTCGCCGGCCGGCGTCATCACCGGCGCACCGAGCTTGACCCCCGCGGTGATCGGCTGCTGGCTGCCCAGCGGCACGATCATGCCCGCCGCGCGATACACCAGGTACCCACGCCCGCCCGCCTGCATGGGCACCGGCGCCTCACCGACGCCCACCGACGGCTTGTCGTCGGTCACGCCGGTCCGGGTGAACTCGATCGTCTTGTCGGTGTCCACCAAGTAGTTCGTGTGCTGGTCCTGCACCACCAGGCTGTCGGCGCTGGCCGAGCCGACCGGCACGGACGCGTCCACCTTCTTGTTGCCGCCGTCGACGTGCACCGCGGCACCGAGGCTCTGCACGTACACCCAGTGCCCCACCATCGGCGGCGGTGGCGCCGGTTGTGGCCGGAACGTGCCGGCGGTGACGACGATGCCGATCAGCACGGGCAGCACGACGCACGCCGCGATCGCCGCCTTGGCGCGGCGGTCGAGCCCGGCTGGATCCGGCGTCTTGGCGGACGGTTCCACGAAACGACTGTGCCCGGCCCCGGTCCAGTGCCGATACACCGTGTATCTCCGGTGGATGCCCCCTGGACCGCGTCGATCGATCCTCGGCGTCATGTTGGTCAAACACCGGCGGATCCTGATCGGCGTGGGCGTGCTCGCGGTCCTCGCGGGCGTCGTGATCGCGTTGCCGGTCGGTGCCGCGCCCGGCGACCCCGGCGGCGGCGACGAGCTCGCCGACCTGCTCGCGAACGGCCCGGCCCTCGACGGTCGCGGCAACAACCTCGAGCATCCGATGTGGGGCGCGGCCGGCACGCCGTACCTGCGCGTCGCGAAGCCGAACTACGCCGACGGCAAGGGCGCCATGGTGACCGGCCCGTCCGCGCGCTACATCAGCAACCGCGTCTTCAACGACCTCGGGCAGAACGTGTTCTCCGAGAACGACGCGTCGCAGTGGGTGTGGATCTGGGGCCAGTTCATCGACCACGACATCGGCCTCGAGGACTTCACGCCCGGCGAGGACGCGCCGCTCAAGTGGGACGCCGGCGATCCGCTGGAGCGCTACAAGAACGCCTACGGCAAGATCGCCTTCACGCGCACCCCGGCCGCTCCGGGCACCGGCACCGCGGCCAGCCCGCGCCAGCAGCTCAACCAGATCACGTCGTTCATCGACGCCTCGCAGGTGTATGGCAGCTCGCCGATCCGGCTGGACTGGATGCGGGAGGGCCCGGTCGACGGCGACCCGACCAACAACTCGGCGAAACTCTTGCTGCCCAACGGGTTCCTGCCCAGGGCGGGCGACCGCGACACACGGGTGGCCGCGCCGGTGATGGAGCCCGACGGCCCGCTGCAGGCGCACCCGGAGAACATCCGGATCGCCGGTGACTTCCGGGCCAACGAGAACGCGCCGCTGACCCTGGCCCAGACCCTCTTCGCCCGCGAGCACAACCGGATCGTCGACTCGTTGGCCAGCTTCGGGCTGCCCGAACAGGAGAAGTTCGAGGTCGCCCGCCGGCTGGTCGCCGCGGAGATCCAGTTCATCACCTACAACGAGTTCCTGCCGTCGGTCGGCGTCCAGATGCCGCAGTACACCGGCTACAAGCCGGGTGTGAACCCGTCGATCTCCAACGAGTTCGCGACGGTCGGGTACCGCGCGCACAGCATGGTGCACGGCGAGTTCGACCCGCCGTTCGTCGACGGCGACTACTCGGACGCGCAGATCACCGAGTTCCGCCAGGAAGGCATCGGCATCGTCAAGAACGCAAGCGGTACCAGTGGAACCACAACCACGAACAACACCGGCGGCGGCACGCTGGAGATCCCGTTGAGCGCGACCGAGGGCAACCCGGACCTGGTCGGCCAGGTCGGCATCGGGCGCTTGGCCAAGGAGTTCGCCGACGGCCACCAGTACCGCAACGACGAGCTGATCGACGACTCGATGCGCAGTGTGCTGTTCCAGGTGCCCAAGCCGGGCGCGCGCGACCCGAAGGTCTGTGGCAAGCCGACGGTGCTGCCCGACTGCTACGGCACGGTGATGGACCTCGGCGCCGTGGACGTGCAGCGCGGTCGCGATCACGGCATGCCGACCTACAACGAGATGCGCAAGGCGTACGGGCTCGCGCCGGTGACGTCGTTCGCCGACATCACCGGTGAGAACACCGACGAGTTCCCCTCCGACGTCCAAGGCAAGCCGATCGACGACCCGCAGATCCTCGAGTTCACCCAGTTGACCGACATCAACGGCAACGCCGTCAACGGCGAGCCGGCCTCCCCGCAGGCGCAGGAGACGGCCGTGGCCGGGGTACGCAAGACGACGACGGCCGCCCGCCTGAAAGCCATCTACGGCAACGTGAACAAGGTGGACGCGTTCGTCGGCATGATGTGCGAGTTCCACCCGGTCGGCCAGGAACTCGGCGCACTGCAGAAGGCCATGTGGACCAAGCAGTTCCGCGACCTGCGCGACGGCGACCGGTTCTTCTTCGCCAACGACCCGGCGCTCCGGCTGATCGAGCAGCGGTACGGGCTGACCTACCGGCACTCGCTCGCGCAGATCATCGCGATGGACGCCGGCACGCAGACCCAGGACAACGTCTTCCGGATCCCGCCGAGCCAATGAAGGCCCAGCAATGAAGGTCAGGTGTGCGGCGCTCGCCCTGTTCTGCCTGGGCGTGCAGGTGAGCGCACCGGCGGTGGCTCACGCCGAACCACCGCCCAACGGCTGCCTGACCAGGACGCCGATCACCCCGCTCATCCCGGACCGGCCGTGGGAGGACAAGCTCCTGGACCCGAGCCGGGTGTGGCCGGTGACCAAGGGGGCGCGCATCCGGGTCGGCGTCGTCGACTCCGGGGTGGACAGCGACAACCCGCAGCTGCGCCAGAAGGTGTTCTCCGGCTACGACTTCGTACTCAACCGGGCCGGGGCCCGGATCGACTGCGCGGCGCACGGCACGGCGGTCGCCAGCATCATCGTGGCCGCCCCGATAGCGCGCACGGCCTTCCACGGGATCGCGCCGGACGTGCGGATCGTGCCGGCCCGGGTGACCGACAGCGACGAGATCAAGGGCGGCGCGGCGATCGTCGCGCAGGGCATCCGGTACACGGTGGACAACGGCGTGAAGGTGCTCAACCTGTCGCTGACCATGTTCGACGACGACCCGGTGCTCCGCTCCGCCGTGGAGTACGCGCAGGCGCACGACGTGCTGGTCGTCGCGGCCGCGGGCAACCACAGCGGGGAAGGCAACCCCACGCCGTACCCGGCCGCGTACCCCGGGGTCCTGGGCGTCGGGTCCATCGACATCAGCGGGGCCAAGGCGACGGACTCGCAGACCGGCCCGTTCGTCAAGCTCGTGGCGCCGGGGGTCAAGGTCACCGGCTGCAACCCCATCCAGGGCCTCAAGTACTACAACGGCACCAGCTTCGCGACGCCGTACGTGGCGGGCGTCGCCGCCCTCGTGCGTGCGGCTTACCCGAAGCTGACCGCGGCCCAAGTGGCCGACCGGCTGATCGAGACGGCGAGCGTGGCCCGTGGCGGCCGGGGCGGCCCGGCCTACGGCGCCGGGATCGTCGACCCGTACCGCGCCGTCATGGACACGACGCTGGGCGACGGCGAGCCGGGCGCCAAGCCGACGCCGATTCCCGCCCCGCACCCGGATCCGGTGGCGGGGCGCAAGGCCGCGGCCGTCGCGGCCGAGAACGACCGGGCCCGGCACACGGCCACCGTGCTGCTCGGCGGTACCGCGCTCGTGCTGGTCGTCGCCGGTCTCGTCGTCGCCGGTCACCGTCGCCGTTGGACGGTCACCCGGCGGACTCCCTGACCGTTCGGGCCACCCGACCCAAACGAACGGGCCCGCGAGCAGGGGATGTGCTCGCGGGCCCGTTCGGTGTTGAACTAGGCCTGGATGACGCCGGGCGTCGACCGGGCCATGTTCATCTCGTTGGCCTCGAACTCACTGGCCGAGCCGGTCACCGCCTGACCGACCAGGGCGAGCCGGGCGTGCAGGTCCTGCTGGATCGCCTTCCACTGCAGGCGTGCCTCGTCGAAGGCGTTGCGTGCCGGGCCGTCCCACGACTCGTAGACGTTCATCATCGTCCGCTCGAAGGTGGCCATCTCCTGGTCCATCTGGTTGACGGCGTTGGCGACGTCGTTCGCGCCCTGCCGCATTGTTTCCCACTCCGCGCGAATAACCATTTCGGTAGCTCCTCGGTCCGGTCAGGCGTTCAGGTTGGCGGAAAGCGAGCTGCTCGCGGGGCTGTCGCCACCGGACGCGGAGGCCAGCTTCTGGTTGCTCGTCTGGTCCGCGGACTCGTGCGCGGCGGCGGTGCGCCGGATCTGCACGGCCAGCTCCTTGAGCTTGAGCTGCAGGCGGTTCATCGAGGTCTGGTAGTCGGTGTGGAAGGTCTGGAACGCCGTGGAGGACTTGCCCACCCACGCCTGCTCGAGCGGCTGGAGCCGGGACTGCAGCACGACCGCGTGCTCCTTCATCCGCTCGGCCACCTGGTCGGTCATCTGCGAAGCACTCAGCAGCGCCGAAGTATCGCCCTGGGCACGGGCCATGTTTGCGCCGGCCATTGTCACTCCAATGTCTTTTCTCGGCGAAATTCGTTTCCCCCGTTTCGGCGGGTTGTCACGAACGTAGCGCGGCGCGGCGCATGAATCCGCTCACCGGCATTTAGCGGTCAGGCCGTCCTGGCTGAGGTGGCCCCACCCGGTCAGCCGCCGGTGGCCGGCACGCGGGCCGCGTCCGGGCCCAGGGGGCTCGCCGCCGGAACCCGGCCGGTGAGCACCTCGGTGATCCGGACCGGGACGACGCCGTCGTAGCCGAGCACCTGTTGCACGTGCTGCGGGTCGAGCAGCGGGTGCAGCTTGCCCTGGTCGTTCACCAGCGCGATCGTGCCCTGCCCCGGTTCCTGGGTGGGGCTGGTCATGACCTCGACCAGCGCGGCCTTGCCCGCCGGCACGGCCACCCGCACGATGCCGTCGGGCGACGGCGGGACGGTGGCCGAGCCGCGGTCGGCGGCGGAAAGGCTTGCGCTGACGAGGATCTGGGGCGTGTCCTCACCCGGCTGGAACAACGCGCACACGGCCGCGTCCGGCTCGTCGAGCTGCGCGACCGGCGGGACGCTGCGGGGCAGGCCGCCCTTCTTCGACGGCTCCGGCGGCGTGCGCACGGCGCCTGCCAGCTCCCGGTTGCTCATCGGCACGTACGGGTTGGCGCGCGGGTCGAGGACGTGTTGCACGGCGGCCTGCAGCGGGCTCACCGACATCAGCTGGTCCGACAGCACCAGGTAGAACTGCGGTTGGGTGATGTCGTCGAGGCCGTTGTCCGGAGCGTCGTTGACCTCGATCAGCTGCCCGGCGACGAGGCTCTTGCCCGGCACGGCGGTCGACGCCGTGCCCGCATCGGTCACGGCGATCGGGTCGACCCGGGCCCCGGACGGAACCGTGTCCAGCCACCGGCTCGCGACGTCGGTCGCCGACTTGTCGGCCAGGCCGAGCGCCACGGTCACGTTGCCGGTGATCTCGTGCTTGAAACCTTGGTAGAGCAGGTATTCGCGGCCGGCCGCGGTGACCAGGGCGCCACGCCCGTTGAGGGCGGAGCTGTGGTCGGGCGTGTGACCGACCAGCAGCACCGTCTGCTGCGTGCGCTGGCCTTGCGTGTCCGTCGCGGGCTGGCTGCACACGCTCCAGCCGCCGCTGAGCAGCTGGTCCTTGCCGGGCAACGAGTCCGGCGCGTCCGGGATGCCGATCGGCACACCGGCCGGGATGCCCGCGAGCGTCGCGTGCGAGACCATCCGCACGTCGGCGTGCTTGTCGAGGGCGAGCAGCGCGGAGGTGTAGTTCATGACCGGGTGCAGCCGGCCGTCCATCAGCACGAACCGGGCGCCGGTCTCCTCCTCGACCGCGATGACATCGGTTGCCGTGAACTTGTTGCCACCGGGCACGAGCAGGCCGAACACCCACACCGCACCGCACGACAGGATCCCGATGACGATGCCGGCGATCGCGGCCATCGTGGGGCGGCGGAACGGCGGCTGCTCCGGGTCGGTCTCCTGCACGGCGAGCGCGGAGATCACCCGCTGCAGCATGAACTGGTGGGCCTGCAGCTGGTCCTTGTTGGTGCCCATCAGCCACCCAGCCCCCGCAGCCAGCCGTAGAGGCCGAGCACCGAACACGCCAGGGGCACCACGGTCAGGATCAGCAACACCTCGGCGAACTCGGCCGAGCGACCGAGGTACGGGCTCGTCGCGCGCCTGCTGTAGACGATGCCGATGGCGATCGCCGCCGCGCCCAGGGCGACCACGCCGGACGCGCCGACCGTGAGGCCTGTGGCGTTGCCGGGGCTCGCCAGCCCGACCAACGCGACCGCGGGCCCGGTCAGGCCGGTGACCAGCAGTGGCACCCGCTGCCGCACGATCGGGTGCAACCGGGCACGCAGGAGGAACGCCGCCGAGGCGATCAGCGCGAGGACCTGCGCCGTCATGCTCCCGGTGCGCAGCAACGTGACGATGCCGATCGTGCACACCACGGACGCGCCGGTCAGCATGCCGGTGAGCAACGCGTCGGCCCGGTTCACCGCGCGGTAGACCAGCGAACGCGGTGGCTGCGGGTCGTCGCGGACGAGGTCGGCGGTGGTGCGGGGCAGCACCGGCAGCGGCAGCTTGCCCAGCCGGATCGCGAGCGAGCCGAAGAGCGGGGACAGCGGCAGCAGGAACCCGACGAGCACGGCGGCGACGTGGTCGGCGGGCAGGCCCAGGTCGGTGCCGAGCCACGCGCCGGCCATGCCGAACAACCCCGTCGCGACGCCGCCCGCGAACAACCACGTGCCGTCGCCGACCGCGATGTACCCGACCAGCCCGAACGCGGCGAGCGCGGCACACCCGACAAGCAGTTGCGGCGCACCGAAGTCCCGCAACTCCAGCTCCGCGCCCGCCTGGCTCAAGGCGCCACCCGCGAACGCGTACGGCAACGCGACGAGCCCGGCCAACGCGCCCGCCACGCTGTCGCCGACGACGCGCGCGAGCACGATCCCCACCACCAGCAACAGGACCGCCTGGCCGAACGCCCAGCGTGCGGGCGCCGCCCAGTCGGGACCGGCGTTCGCCACCGCGACCAGGCCGAGCAGCAGCGCGACCGCGCCGATCGCCAGGCCCGCGGTGCGGGTGTAGCGCGGCGCCCAGCGCGCGCGCTTCTTCGCGCCGGTGGCGATGGCGTCGACGAGGTCGTCGTACTCCAGTTCGGGCCACTCCAGTCGGCGGGGCGCGAGGCGCAGCACCTCGCCGTCACGCAACCGGTGCGCGGCAAGGGTTCTGGTGTGGGTGAGCGGTGCGCCGTCGAACCGGCGCAGCACCCAGCCGCCGTGGTCGAGCCCGTCGTCCGCCAGTTCCTCGCCCGCGCGCGCGAGCAGGCCGGGGATGATCTCGGCGACCACGGCGTCCTCGGGCAAAGCGAGGTCCATCCGGCGTTTCGGCGCGGCGATGGTGACTCGAACCAGCTGGACAGGCACGCCACGACGGTGCCCTATTGCGGACACGTGATCGGTCCGGCGGCAGCAAGAGGACACGCCCCGATCGACGCCTTTCCCATGCACCAGGCTCGGCGACCATGGCTACTGTGCTGGTCAGCAGGCCGCCGCGACGGCAGGCACCGCCCCTGCCCGCCGGTCAGCTGGTGCTCGAAGCGCCGCCGGAGATCCCGAAGCCGCAGGGCCGCAACATGGGTCAGATGCTCATGGTGCTGCCGATGGTCGGCGGTTCGGCCGCCATGGCCATGATGTTCGGCGGCGGCGCGGGCAGCGGCGCGACCCGGTGGGTGGTGGCCGGTCTGCTCGGCGTGTCCGCGCTGGGCATGCTCGGCATGAGCTTCGGCCAGGGCACCCGCAAGGAGATGGGTTTCGCGCGCCGGCAGTACCTGCGCACCCTTGCCCAGCACCGGGTGCGGGTCTACCGCGTGGCGCAGCAGCAGCGGGAAACGTTGTGGTACCTGCACCCCGACCCGGATGAGCTGTGGTCGGTCGTGGTCAGCTACCGGCTCTGGGAACGCCGCCGCGACGACCCGGACTTCGGCGTCGCGCGGATCGGGCTCGGCCCGCAAGCGCTGGCCACCACGTTGGTGCCACCGGCGACCAAGTCGCTCGACCAGCTGGAACCGTTGTCCGCCTTGGCCTTGCGCCGGTTCCTGACCACGTACACGTCACTGCCCGACATGCCGGCCGCGATGGCGGTCAACGGGTTCAGCCGCGTCTACGTGCGTGGCGACGAAGACCGCTCGCTGGGGATGGTGCGTGCGGTGCTCGCGCAGCTGGTCGCGTTCCACGCACCGGACGACCTGCTGATCGCCGCGTGCGTGCACCCCGACCGCGCCGCCGACTGGGACTGGCTCAAGTGGCTGCCGCACGCGTTGCACCCCGAGGCGGTGGACGCCCTCGGCCGGATGCGGCTGGTCGCGGCGTCCGTCCCGGCGCTCGAGGAGATGCTGCAGGACCTGATCGGCGACCGGCCCCGGTTCGACCCCGGGCACCAGGCCGCGTACGCGGGCCCGCAGATCGTGATCGTGCTCGACGGCGGCGAGCGGGCTGGGTCCGAGCACCTGCTCGCGGGCACCGGGATCGAGGGCGTGACGATCATCGACCTCGGCGGCCTGCCACCGCGGGCGCTCGACGCCGCCTCGGTCGTGCTCGACCTCGATCCCGACCGCCTCGGCACGCTGCTCTCGACCACAATGGACGGTTCGACCGAGCTGGGTCAGGCCGACGGCATGGCGCTGGTCGAGGCCGAGATGCTGGCCCGCCAGCTCGCGCCGCTGCGCCTGTCGGCCGACGGCAAGGGGGAGTCGCCGCTCTCGGCCGAGCTGGCCCTGGCCGACCTGCTCGAACTCGGCGACCCCTACCACTTCGACCCGGCCACGACGTGGGTCCAGCGCCCCAACCGCGAGCGCTTGCGGGTCCGCTTCGGCCTGCGCCCCGACGGCAGCCCGGTCGAGCTCGACCTCAAGGAGTCCGCGCAGGACGGCATGGGCCCGCACGGCCTGCTGATCGGCGCGACCGGTTCCGGCAAGTCGGAGCTGCTGCGCACGCTGGTGCTCGGCCTGGCCGTGCGGCACTCGCCGAGCTCGCTCAACTTCGTGCTCGTCGACTTCAAGGGGGGCGCGACGTTCACCAAGCTGGACAAGCTCCCGCACACCAGCGCGGTGATCACCAACCTGGCTGACGAACTGCCGCTGGTCGACCGCATGACCGATTCGCTCAACGGCGAGTTGTTGCGGCGCCAGGAGTTGCTGCGCAGCGCGGGCAACTACGCCTCGCTGCGCGACTACGAGCGCGCGCGGGCCGCGGGCGCGCCGTTGGCTGAGATGCCCACCCTGCTGGTGATCTGCGACGAGTTCTCCGAGCTGCTGTCGGCCAAGCCGGACTTCATCGACATGTTCGTCCAAATAGGACGGGTCGGCCGATCGCTCGGCGTGCACCTGATGCTGGCCTCCCAGCGCCTGGAGGAAGGCCGGCTGCGCGGCCTGGACACGCACCTGTCATTCCGCATCGGCCTGCGCACGTTCTCCGCGGTGGAGAGCCGGGTCGTGCTCGGGGTCGGCGACGCCTACGAACTGCCCCGCGCGCCCGGTCACGGCCTGCTGAAGGCGGGCACCGACGCCATGGTGCGCTTCCGCGCCGCCTACGTCTCCGGCGCGTACCGGCACACCGAGGTGGTGACCACCGAGCAGGCCGCGAAGGTGGCCGCCGAACTGCGCGACTACACCTGCGATTACGTCCAACCCGACCTCGAGGCCGACGCGGACGAGGAGCAGGAAGCCGACGACGAGGCCGTCGGCGACAGCGTGCTCGACATCCTGGTCGACCGGATGGCCGGGCGGGGAACGCCCGCGCACCAGGTGTGGCTGCCGCCGCTGAAGGACCCGCAACCGTTGTCGCAGTTGCTGCCGCCGCTCGGCCTCGACCCCGGCCGCGGCTTCACCGTCGCCCAGGAAACCGGGCTGCACGGGTCGCTTCGCGCCGTCGTCGGGCTGGTGGACCGGCCGCTGGAGCAGCGCCGGGACCCGTTCGTGATCGACCTCTCCGGAGGCGCCGGGCATGCTGTTGTGGTCGGAGGTCCGCAAAGCGGTAAGAGCACGTTCCTGCGCACGCTGGTGGCCGGACTCGCGCTGACCCACACGCCGTTGCAGGTGCAGTGCTACTGCCTGGACTTCGGCGGCGGCACGCTCGGCACGTTGCGCAACCTGCCGCACGTCGGCGGCGTGGCCGAGCGCCGCGACGCGAGCGCGGTGCGCCGCACGGTCGCGGACATCGAACAGGTGGTGCGTGACCGCGAGGTGCGCTTCGCCGAGAACGGCGTGGACGGCATGGCCGGGTACCGGCGCGCTTGGCATGAGGGCAAGTTCGGCGACGACCCGTACGGCGACGTGTTCCTGCTCGTCGACGGCTGGATGACGCTGCGCAACGAGTTCGAGGACCTCGAGGACAAGATCACCGACATCGCCACCCGCGGTCTGTCCTACGGCGTGCACGTCGTGGTCAGCTGCGCGCGCTGGTTCGACCTGCGCCCGGGCATCCGTGACCTCTTCGGTACCCGGGTCGAGCTGCGCCTCGGGGACGACAACGACTCGTTCATCGACCGCAAGGCCATGCAGAACGTGCCGAAGGACGCGCCGGGCCGCGGCATCATCGACACCAAGCACCAGATCCTGATCGGGCTGCCCCGCGTCGACGGCAAGGCGAGCACCGAGGACCTGGCCGACGGCGTCGCGCACCTGGTGGCCACGGTCGCGGGGGCGTGGCCGATGCGCCGGGGCGCGCCGCCGGTGCGGATGCTGCCGAAGCTGGTGGAGGCCACCGAGCTGCCGCCCGGCGAGGCCGGCCGCGCGATGTCGCTGGGCATCGCCGAGCAGGACCTGCGGCCGGTCTACCTGTGGCCGAACACCGACCCGCACTTCATCCTGTTCGGCGACACCGAATCCGGGAAGACGGCGGTGCTTCGCTTGCTGGCCAAGCGGATCACCGAGGCGTACCCGCCGGACAAGGCACGCATCCTGCTCGTGGACTACCGGCGCACGATGCTCGGCGAGGTCCCGCAGGAGAACCTGATCGGCTACGGCACCAACAACACGGTGACATCGAGCATGATCAGCGAGGTCGCGCAGTCGATGGAGGAACGGCTGCCCGGCCCGGACGTCACGCCGGAGCAGTTGCGGGCCCGCAGCTGGTGGAAGGGCCTGGAGCTGTTCGTGATCGTCGACGACTACGACCTCGTCGCGAGCGGCGCGCACGGGAACCCGTTGGTGGCGCTGGCCGACTACCTGCCGCAGGCCCGCGACATCGGCCTGCACCTGATCATCGCCCGGCGCTCGGGTGGCGCGGGCCGGGCCTTGTTCGACCCGATCATCCAGCGGCTGCGCGAGATCGGCACGCCCGGGCTGGTCATGTCCGGCGACCGCGAAGAGGGTCAGCTGCTCGGTTCGGTGCGCCCGACGGCGCTGCCGCCCGGCCGGGGCTTCCTGGTCGGCCGGCGTGGGGACGCGCAACTGGTCCAGGTCGGCTGGACACCGCCCACGGAATGAGGCCCTGCCGGGTGCGGCCACCGGCCGCGCGCGGGTGGCCGGTTGCTGCCTGGACCCGGTGCCGGGGACCGTGTCCTGCCTAACTTGGGACCATGGCACCGGAACCGACGAAGGTGACGCCCGAGCAACTGGGCACGCTCGCGGACGAGTTGGCCGGCGCCGGCAAGGCGCTCGACGACTCGCTCGGCATGAACAGCGACCCGGCGATGTGGATTGCCGCTGACCTCTACAAGGAGTACTTCGGGCCGGCCACCCAGGTCGCCGAGGTCTACGCGGCCATGGCCCGCAAGCTGCCCGACTACGTGCACTCCGCGTCGGGCAAGCTCAACCACGGCGCCGAGGTGTTCCGGACCGGTGCCACCGGGTTCGCCGAACGCGACGACCAGCACGGGCGCACCATGCAGCAGGCGGCCCCGCGATGACCGTCCTCGACGACATCGGCGGCCTGATCAACAACGTCCGCCTGATCATCCAGAGCAACCCCGATCGCCTCAACGACTTCGCCCAGCGGTGGGCGCAGGTCGCCGCCGCGGCGCAGGGCCAGCAGCCGGTGGTGATGCGGGGCATCACCGACGTGGAGTTCAACTCCGAGGGTGCGCTGGCCAAGCGCATGACCGAGTACCGCCTGCAGCTGGGCGACGGCATGGCCAAGCTCGGCGACGGCACGATGGAGGTCGCCGACGCGCTGCGGCAGGCGGCCCCCAGGCTGGCCACGATCCGCAAGGACCTGATCGCGGCCGCGGTCGGCGCCGGCCTGACGGCGGCCGCCCTGGCGATCCCGGTCGTCGGCGAGGTGCTCGAGGGCCTGGTCGCCGGCGGCGAGATCGTCACGATCGTCAACCTGGTCAACGACTACAACACCGAGATGACCGCGCTGAACGGCAGCTTCACCACCGCTCAGGCGAAGATGCAGGCGCTGGACACCTTGAACGCCAACGGCGGGGTCCTGCCCGACGCCCCGGCGGTCGGCCCCGGCGACGTCGGCCCGGGCCCGACCTCGTCGAACGGCCAGACCCCGGGCTCTCCCAGCTCGCAAAGCCCCAGCTCCCAAAGCCCGGGCACCCAAAGCCCCGGCGGCGACACCCCCGGCGGCACCCCGGCCAGCACCCCGACCGGCACCCCCGGCGCGGACACCCCTGGCGGCGCGACGCCGAGCATCCCGGGCGCCGACACGTCGACGGATCCGTCGACGCAGAATGCGGTGCCGTCGCTGGACTCCTCGACCCCCGATCCGTCGATCCCGTCGAGCTCGATCCCGTTGCCGGACCCGTCGTTGTCCGCCAGCACGCCGTCCACCCTGGACACCACGACGCCGAGCTTCACGTCGCCGAACCTGACCACGCCGAGCGCGCTCAGCTCGCCCAGCCCGGGTTCACCCGCGACGTTCACGCCGTCGTCGTTCACCCCGCTCGGGATGACCCCGGGGATGGCCTCCGGGACTCCTTTCCCTGGCCCGGGATCGTCCTCAGGTGTTGGTCTCGCAGCCAACCGACCCGCGCCGTCACTGGCCCGCGGCCCGATGTCCGGCAGCTCGTCGGACACCGGTCAGCGGGACAACAGGCCGGTGTCCGACGGTCCGTCGGGCGGCAGTGCTTCGGGCAGCAGTGCGTCCGGCGGGTTCATCCCGCCGATGATGCCGCCGATGGCCGGTGGTGGTGGCGGAGGTGGCGGCGGCGTGCGACCGGGTGAGGCGGGATCCCGTGGTGGGGCGGCATTGCGTGCGGGTGGCCGGGACGGCAGGCGCGCCGCCTTGCGGCCGCAACTGGCCGGGCGGTCCGGCGATCGCGAGGAGAAGCCGGCCGAGGTGCAGCGGCCCACGGACGGGAACCTGCTCGACGAAGAGCTGTGGCAGGTACCGGGCGCCCAGCCGCTCCCCGCACCGCCACAACCGGCGCGCCGCCGGCCGCCACGCGAGACCTGACTGGCCAAATGCGGACTGGTGAAAGCGATTCGGTGGCCGCTTGTGGTCCATTCCTTCTCACCGTCGCAGACGCTGGCTAACGTCGAATCGAGCGAACTTCCATCGGAAATACAAACGCAGGGTGGGGAGATCCATGTCGCATCACGTGACCGCAACCGCGCAGAATCCGTCAGGAGCCGTCGAGGTCGTGCACGTCGCGAACACGGCGACGTCGGCCGCGCCGCTGGACCTGGGTTCGACGGGGTCCGGCGGGCTGGTGAAGACGTCGGCCACGCAGGTCGAGGGCGAGAGCAAGATGCGTGGCGCGAACCTGCCGACGGACAACATCGAGGCGGCCAGCAACACGATCCAGCGTGGCAAGGCGGACCTCGCGGCGACCGCGGGTGCTGAGACGCGGCTCAACGTCCTGGACCTGGTCGGCGGCGGTGGTGGTGGCGGTGGTGGCGGCGCGGCCGCGGGCCAGCAGAACGCCAACAACGCCACCGGTGCCGTCGCGCAGAACAACCCCGACGTCGACCAGGCCTCGCAGAACTCCCAGCAAGGCGCCGCCAACGCCACCCCGCAGACGCCGACCCTCGGCAACTAGGAGCAGGTCGTGTCCCACCACGTGACAGCAACGGCGACGAACCCCTCCGGCGCGGTGGAGGTGGTGCACGTCGCGAGCGCGGCGGCCGCCTCGGCGCCGCTGGACCTGGGCTCCACTGGGTCCGGCGGGCTGGTCAAGACGTCGGCCACGCAGGTCGAGGGCGAGAGCAAGATGCGTGGCGCGAACCTGCCGACGGACAACATCGAGGCGGCCAGCAACACGATCCAGCGTGGCAAGGCGGACCTCGCGGCGACCGCGGGTGCTGAGACGCGGCTCAACGTCCTGGACCTGGTCGGCGGCGGTGGTGGTGGCGGTGGTGGCGGCGCGGCCGCGGGCCAGCAGAACGCCAACAACGCCACCGGTGCCGTCGCGCAGAACAACCCTGACGTCGACCAGTTGAAGACGCAGACCAACCTCAACGCCCCCACGGTCAACGACCTGCCGAGCGGCGGCACCACGCCCCTGGGCCAGGCGGGCAGCGGCCTGCCCCAGCAAGACGTTCGCAGCGTCAAACCGTAAAGCATTCAGAAACCAGGTGAATCGCCATGCCCATGATGATCGAGTCGCAATTCCTTGCGCTCACGAATCGTGCGTCCGTGACGTGGACCAAGGAGTTCCAGCAGCACATCAACAACGCCATCGACGGTTTTCGCGACCACCTCCGGTCGACCGCGAACACCGCGAACATGACCGACGACAACAGCGCCACGAACGTCACCAAGGCCGGCGGTCCGATGGGCCCGTCGAGCGGTCCGTCGGCGACCTGAGCGGATGACGGGAGACTGACATGGCGAAGGACGGCTTCACCAACGACCTCGACGTCGACTTCAAACCGGAGCAGACCACCAAGGTGAGCCAGGCGCCCGCGAACTCGGGCAACTCGGCGATGCCGGTGGTCGGCACCAACGCCCAGTCGCAGTGGGCCACCTGGGACCCGAACCAGTGGTGGACCGACTGGAACCTGCCCGCCGACCCGCGCCCCAGCTGGGAGCTGTGGTTCGACTGGGTGAAGCAGTTGAAGAACGCGGTGCCCGCGCTGCAGCAGGCGAGCACCGACTGGCAGACGCTGATCGGCCAGTTCGACACGTCGCTGCAGAACGTGCGCGGCATGCGTGCCGACCTCACCGAGTGGACCGGCCCGTCGGCGCAGACGATGGCGCAGTCGCTGGACCGGCTCGAGAACTCGATCACCACCAAGGCGAACGCGATCCGGGACAACCCGGCGAAGCTGAACGACGTCGTCCAGACGATCAACGACGCGGTCGCCCCGATGACCGCGCTGGACGCCGAGTACCAGAAGGTGCTGCAGGACCTGAACGCCTGCCGCCAGGTCGCCCTGCGCGGCCGCCCGATCATGCTGAACATCGCGATGCAGATGCTCAAGGCGGGCACGGCGCTGGAGAACAGCGTCCAGACCGACAACCTGGCACCGCAGCCGACCCCGCCGGCCGGGATCGAGCTGACCGACGCGCAGGCGGGCAACACCCAGCAGTTCGCGAACGTCGCCGGCTCCTCCGGCCTCACCGACCCGGGCAACGTCAGCCAGGGCCAGCAGGTCGCGGTGGCCCACGCGCCGACCGTCGCGGGTGCCTCCGGGATCACCGACCCCGGCACCGTCACCGCGGCGACGGGCCAGGGCATGGCCCACGCGCCGGGCGTGGCGATCAGCGCGGGCGGCGGCCAGGGCACCGAGGTGACCATGCCGGGCGACTCGGCCGCGCAGGTTGCCTCGAGCCCGACGCTGGCCAGCAGCAGCGCCGGCACGCTCGCGCCGATGCCCGCCGTGCCAACGGGTGCGGCCGCCCCCATGGGCACCGCCCCGACGGTCACCGGCGCCGGAGCCGGGTTCGTGCCGATGACCTCGATGCCAATGGGTGGCGGCGGTGGTGGCGGTGGCATCGCCCGGACGCCTTCGGTCGCGTCCACGGGTTCGCTCACGTCCGTGCCGGTGACGCCCGCGGGTGCACCGGGCAGCGCTTCGCGGATAGGGTCGAACCTCCCGCAGCCGGCCGCGCCGCAGCAGCAGCCGGGGCACACGACCGATCCCGTCCCGGTCGCGGTTCCGTTGATGGCGCCGCCGATCGCCGGCCGGGCCGGGGCCAGCGGCTCGGTCGCCGTCCCGAGTGGACTGGCCGGCCGGACCGCCGGTGCGAACCGCAAGACCGTGATCACGGGCGTGCCCCAGGGCCGCCAACGGGAGACCCTGCGGCTGCGTGACGAGAGCGACCAGCAGCTGGACACCGAGGCGTTCGACACCCCGGGCGCCGGTAGCGGTGTGGTGTCCGGTCGGCCGCCGGTGGCATGACCACCGAAACGGGCGTGGCCGGCCCGGCGAGCCTGGCCGGGCTCGCCGCCCTGGGCCTCGAACCGCTCGACGAGCAGGTGTACCGGGGGCTGCTGCGGCGGCCGTCCTGGCCGGCGCACGGGCTTGCCGAGCGGCTCGGGTTCGCGCCCGCCGAGTTCACGGGCGCCGTCGAGCGGCTGACCGCGATGCGGTTGGTGCGCCGCACGGGTGACGGCGACGTGCAGGCGGTCAGCCCGAGGATCGGGCTGGCCGCACTGGTCGCGAGCCGGGAGGCCGAACTGGCCGACCGGCGCTGGGAGCTCGAGCAGAGCAGGCTCGCCGCGGCGGCGCTCGCGGTCGAGCACGACACCCCGCGCCAGCGCACGCCGGCCGCCGCCGGGTCACCCGACGTCGTCTACGGCGAGGCCGCCGTGCGTGGCCGGGTCGCCGCGCTGATCGGCGAGGCGACCAGCAGCGTGATCGCGATCAGCCTGTCCTCGGGCGGCTACCTCGATCCCGTCGCGTTGCCGCCCACGGCGACCCATGCCGCGGTGCGGCGGGGTGTGACCGTGCGCTCGGTCTACTTCGACCGCGTGCGTGCGGATCCGCGGCTCGGCGGGTACGTGCGGGAACTGGTGTCGGCGGGGGCGTTCGTGCGCACCACGCGTGCGTTGCCGACCTCGGCGCTCGCCGTGGACGACAAGATGGTGGTGCTGCCGGTCGCGTTGTCCATGACCGGCAAGCGCCCTGGCGTCGTCCTGCTGCGGCTCCCTGGGGTCGTGACGGCGATTTCCGAGCTGTTCGAACGGGTCTGGGCCGGCGCGTCACCGTTGGGCGACGGCACCCCGGACGGGTTGGACGACCGCGAGCACGAGCTGCTGGGCCTGTTGTTGTCCGGCAGCACGGATGAGTCCGCGGCCGCGCAGCTGGGTGTTTCGGTGCGCACGGTGCGCCGCATCGTGGCGCGGTTGATGGAAACGCTCGACGCCCGCAGCCGGTTCGAGGCCGGTGCGCGCGCGGTGCTGCACGGCTGGCCCGCCCGGTAGTGGCCACAGGCGGCCAACCGGTGTCCGAATAGTGCCGCGAACGGCGAGACTGCCAATAGCGGATTGCTACGTTTTCCGCATTGAACATCCCGAACCCAAGGAGGGCGATCATGGCCAACGGTCAGGTGCAGCTCGATACCCAGCACATGCTGCAGGTTGCGCAGCAGGCCGCCAATTCGGTGGAAAGCATCAAGGGGCACGCGCAAACCCTGAAGAACGGGATCGACTACGTGCTCAGCTCGTGGCAGGGCCAGACCGGCGACGGTTACCGGACGGCTATGCAGGGCCAGAGCGCCATGCTCGACCAGCTGGTCCGCAAGCTGGACGAGGTCTCGGGGCACGTCCGCGCGGGTGGTCAGGGCTTCGACAGCCAGGACACCACCGGCAGGCAGAAGACCGAGGCGATGAGCAACCAGTTCCTCTCCGGCAACCTCAACTCCTGAGCCGTCGACGACAATTCTTGAAAGGGGTAGGACCATGGCTGGTGGCCAGTTGAACTTCCCGCCGGAAATCATGGAAGCCGTGTCCACGATGCAGCGTGCGGCCGGTTTGCTCGACCAGGAAATGAACGACCTGCACCAGAAGGTCGCCGCCTTCACGAACACGTCGCAGAGCGCCGCGGTCGGTGCGTTCGACGAGGCGCACCAGATGTGGCAGAAGTCGGGTCTCGCGCACAACGAGGCGCTCAACGGCCTCGCCCGCGTGGCCGGTGATTCCTACCAGGACATCACCTCGTTCGACAGCCAGCTCGCGAACCGGCTGCGCTGAGCCGATGTCCACCGACGATGCCGGGCAGCACTGGGGCTCGGCCCTCGACGGTGCCGTCGAGGTGGCGGTCGACGACCACGGCCGGGTGTCCACAGTGGAATTGGAACCCGACGTGCTGCGGCGGCTGTGGCCCGAGCAACTGGGCTCGGCCGTGGTCGCCGCGCACGCCGAGGCGGTCGCGACGCTCGCGGCGGCGAACGGTGGCGGGCCGCGATGACCTGGGACGCCACCGCGCTGCGGCGCGAGATCACCACGGCCGTCGAGGACTACCGCGCGGTGCTCGCCACGGAACGGGTCACGGTCGAGACCGGCCTGATCACGGCGGTGATGCGCCTGGACGGCGTGCTGCTCGAGGTCGTGGTCGACCCGCGGGCCCTGCGGGAGGAAGCCGACGAGGTCGCGGACCTGCTCACCGACGCGATCGCGTCGGCCGAGGACGCGGTGGCCCGCAGGCGGGCCGAGGTCGGCCACACGGTGACCTTCCTCGGGCACCCGGTGCTCGAGATGGTCGAGCTGATGACCAAGGACCCGGTCGCCGCGGCGAGCAGGCTGGCCGGGGACCCGGAAGCGAGGAGGCAAGCATGGGCGAGCTGACCTTTCGCCCGGACGAGCTGCACAGCGGCGCGCAGGCGTTCGACCAGCACGCGGAGATGCTGGTCGGGCACGCCCGGTCGATCGAGCAGGTGGCCGCGGCGCTGCCGAGCGCCCTGCAGGGCGTGGGCATGTCGGCGTTGCCGGGCATCCAGGCCCGGGTGCAGGAGTTGATGGGCCACTTCGAGACCGCGCACGAGCGCACCGCGAACGCGGGTTCGATGTTGCGGGACGCCGCGACGGGGTCCACGGCCATCGACGCCCAGGGCGGCGCCGCCATGGGGAGGGGCTGAGATGCCAGGAGAACTCGCGGGTCTCGAGGTGATCCAGGCCCACGCGGCCCGGCTGGGCATCGACATCTCGGACACCGTCAAGAAAGCCCAGATGATCATGCAGTCCGACCCGGCGGCATTGCGGCAGCACGGCACCGATCTGTCCACTGTGGCCACTGGGCTGGCCGCGGGTCAGCAGGACATGCACCGCACCGGCAACGACGTGCTGGCCAACTCGCAGGGGCAGTACGCCGACGCGTTCGGCCCGTACCACGACGAGCTCGTCGCCCACGTCGGCACGACCGCCGAGACGGCCAACACCCTGTCGGCACACGTGCACGCCGTCGCGAACAACATCCAGAGCGGGCAGGACACGGTGGTGTCGGCGACCGGCATCACCGCGACCGCGCTGAACATGTTGCGAGCATGAGCGAACCGGGTCGGGTCGAGCTGCTGGGCTGGACGCGCATCGTCGATCACGTCCACCAGCAGCAGACCCGGTTCCTGGCCGGCGGCGGACCCGGCAACGAGCCCCCGCTGCCGCCGCACGGCGTGGAAACCCCCGGCCCCCAGGACTTCGGGCTGGACTTGGCGTTGAACACCGCGGGCCTGGAGTACTTCGCATTGAAGGACTGGAAGCACGCGGGCGCGTTGCTCGGCCACTTCCTGGAGAACCAGGGCACCGACTTCCCCGTGGACCCCGCCCAGCTGATGCGCGACGTCCCGAGCTTCCAACGCGATGTGGACGCCTTCGTCGCCGGCAAGGCGGGCACCGGCGCGTTCGACTCCGGCTGGATCAACACCAACACGGACATCACCGACGCGGCGGGCAACGTGACCGGCCAGCAGAGCCTCGACTGGTACTACGCCCTGCACGACTGGCGTTACCGCGTGACCGGCACCTCGACGGTCGTCGACGGGCAGCCGCACACCGAGTACAAGGTGGAGATCTACAAGCCGTACATCTTCGGTGCGCCGCGGTCGGACATCAACATCCCGGTCCTCGGCGGCAAGCTGAGCCAGGACGACATCCAGCACCTCAACGCCACGGGTCTCGCCCGCAACTTCGTCGTCACCGGCGACCGGACCTTCACCAAGTAGGCGAGGAGGCGCGAGATGGACCAGCAGCTCGGCCGGCCGCACGTGATCGGCTGGCAGAACACCGTGGACGCGCAGTACCGGAAGCTGGCGGCCGCCGGTGGCGTGTCGCAGAACGGCTGGCCGGTGGACCCGCCGCGGCACTCGCGGCTGATTCCTGGAACCACCACGAAGGTGGTGGTGGCCGACGGGCCGGCAGGCGACGTCCTGCTCAGCGTGCTCGCCCAGGTGGCCAAGCGGGTGGAGAGCCCCGACGGCGGGCAGCTCGACGACTGGGGGTACGCGCACCGCACCGTGCGGGGCAGCGCCGACACGTCCAACCACGCCAGCGCGACCGCTGTCGACCTCAACGCGACCCGCCACCCGCTCGGCAAGCGCGGCACGTTCACCCCGCAGCAGGTCGACGAGATCCACAAGATCCTCGCCGAGCACGGCAACGTCGTGCGCTGGGGCGGGGACTACCACGGTCGCGTCGACGAGATGCACTTCGAGATCAACGCCGACCAGGCCGCCGTCGCCCGGGTGGCGGCGAACCTGCCCAAGTAGCCGAGGAAGTGGGATGGCCGTCGCCGAGGCGCCGTGGCAGCAGACCGTGAACGCGGGCCAAGCGAGCCCGCAGTGCTTGACCTCGGCTGTATCCCCCGTGGATGCCGAGCCGCCACGATCGTCGTGACGAGAGGGGTGTGTGATGGCGCTGACGGCGGGCGACGTGGGCAATGTCGAGAACCTGCCCGCGCCGCAGGACGCACCGGTGCGGTTGGTGCCGCCGCCCGCGCTCGAACGGGCCAGCGCGGAGGACATGCAGCTGACCCACCTCGGCCTGCGGCCGGTGGAGGAGGGCGCGTACCGGGCCGCGCTTGAACGTCCATCGTGGACAGTGGCGGACTTCGCGCGGCGGATCGGCATGTCCTTGGCGAAGACCGAAGAACTGGTCGGCCGGCTGGCGGAGCTCGACCTCGTCCACACCAGCGGCGATCGCAGCCGGCTGCGCCCGGTCAACCCGCAACTGGGGCTCACCGCGTTGATCGCCCGCCGGGAGGCGGAGATGGTCAGCTCGTGGCACGAACTGGAGCGCAGCCGGCTGGCCGCGGCCAACCTGGCCGCGGACTTCGACTCCGCGAACCGCACGCACATCGACGGCGCGTTGGACGTCGCGCACGGCCCCGAAGCCGTCCGCGCCCGCATCGCCGCACTGGTCAGCCAGGCCAAGACCGAGGTCGTCTCGATGATGCTGTCCGGGTCCGGCTACGTGGACCCGGTGGCGATGCCGCGCCGTGGCGACCTCGCCTCGCCCGCGCCGGGCGTCCGGTTCCGCACCGTCGCCATGGACCGCGCACGCCAGGACCCGCTGACCTTGCGGCACCTGAACAACTCCGTGACCGACGGCGTCGAGGTGCGCACAGCGCCCGAGGTGCCGATGTCGGCGCTGGTCGTCGACGCCACCGTCGCCGTGTTCCCGCTCGCCCCCGCGACCACGCGGCACCGCGTCGGCGCGGTCGTGTTGCGCCTGCCCAGCGTGGTGATCACGACGGTCGAGCTGTTCGAGCGCGTGTGGACCGAGGCGACCCCGCTCGACCAGGCCGCGGGCGGGCGCGACGCGCCGGACGAGCGTGAACGGGAACTGCTCGCGCTCATGCTCGCCGGCTGCACCGACGAGTCGGCGGCGGGCAAGCTCGACGTGTCGGTGCGCACCGTGCGCCGGCTGGTGGCCGACCTGATGGAGCGGCTCGGCTCGCGCAGCCGGTTCCAGGCCGGCGCCCTGGCCGCCGAACGCGGCTGGATCAGCGCGCAGATGTTGCGCGAGAGCACCGAATCCCGATGAGGCACCGATGTACTGGATGGATCTGTCCGAAGGCGACCTGATGTTCTACCGCGACGTGTTCGGCTGGTCGTCCACAGTGGACGCGTTCACCCTCGACGGTGCGGTGGTCGCCGGGCACGGCGCGCCCGCGATCCCCGGTTCGGGGCCCCGGTGGAGCCTGCACGTCCAGGTCGACGACGTCGCGCGGGTCTGCGCGGGCGCCGACGTCCTGGCCGGGCCGGTGGACTCGGCCATGGGCAAGACCGCGGTGCTCGCCGACCCCGCGGGTGCCGCCTTCGTCGTGCGTGAGCCGGGCCGACAGGCCTCGTGTTTGCACAAGCCGATGGCGTTGACGTGGGCGGAGCTCTGCACGAACGACCTGGCCGGCGCGCGCACGTTCTACAGTGGACTGTTCGGCTGGAACCCGATCGACATCGTGATGGAGATGCCGGCGGGCAAGGTGGACTACGCGGTGTTCATGGCGGGCGAGGCCGAGGTCGGCGGCGTGCTCCCGGCCGAGGGGGCGTTCGCCCCGGCCGAACCGTCCTACTGGCTGCCCTACGTGGAGGTCACCGACGCCGACGCGATCGCCGCCCGCGCCGTCGAGGCCGGGGGCGCGGTGCCGGTCGCGCCGTTCGACATCCCGCGCATCGGCCGGGTCGCGTTGCTCGCCGGGCGCAGCGGCGAAACCCTTGCGGTCATGCAGATGCCGAGCTAGTGGCCGGTAACTGCCGGACGCCGTTCTCGGCCTCCTTCGCGGATTACCTTCGTACCATGACCATCGACCCGAACGAGCTGACCACGCAGTTGCGGGCCGCATTCCAGGACGCCCGCCCACCGGGACCGTTCACCGGCGAGGCCCCCGGTGTGTCGGTCGAGGTGAGCGTGGACGGCGAACTCCTCGACCTCACCTTCGACGAGCCGGTGTACCAGACCAAGGACACCGCCGAGCTGAGTGCCGCGATCGTCGCCGCACACCGCACCGCCCGGCAGACGGCGTTGGCGGGCAAGCGAAACGCGGTGTTCACCGTGCTCGACCGCGCGGGCGTGACCAGGGCGGCGAAGGGCTGGCCGGCGTGATCACCGGGTGGGAGAGCCCCGAGGTGCTCTACGCGACCGTCACCGACACGCTGCGCCGCTACGCCGACCGGATCGCGGCGGAGAAGCTCACCATCGGGCGGATCGAGGACGGCGTCACCGTGGTCATCGGCGTCGACGGCTACCTCGTGTCGGTCGAGGTCGAGACCTGGGTGCGCCGGCGCTACGACGCCGCGCAGGTGGCGGAGTTCGTCGCCGACGCGATCCGGCGCGCCGAGCACGCCGCCGACCAGCGCCGGCACGAGCTCGCCGCCGGCATGGAGTACTGACCGGGGCGCGGGATGGACGTTGTCGGGGCTGGTCCGATCGCGACCGTGCACAGCACGCGTCGCCCGGACGGCGGGCACGCGGCGCTCAAGGTGTTCCCGGAGCCGATGGACCGGTTCACCAGCGCGGCGTTCGAACGCGAACGTTCGGTGCTCGCGACGCTGGCGTCGGTGTCGGCCATCGTGCAGGTCGACGACGTCCAGGAGTTGCCGGACGGGCGTCCCGCGCTGGTGATGGAGTTGTGCGAGCAGTCGCTCGGGCAACTGCTGGACGCGTGCGGCGTGCTGTCCGTCGAGGACACGACGGCGGTGGGGGAGGCCGTGGCGACCGCGCTCGTGGCCGCGCACGAGGCCGGTCTCGTGCACGGGGGCGTGACCCCGCACAACGTGTTGCTGCGCGAGGACGGCGAGCCGGTGCTGGCGGACTTCGGCGTCGCGTTGCGCCGCCGCTACCGCCAGTCGGCCGGACCGTGGACCGCCCCCGAGGTGGCCGGCGGTGCCGAACCGACCGAACGCAGCGACCTCTACGGCCTGGGCGCGGTCCTGTTCACGGCGTTGACCGGCCGGCGACCCGGCGAGCGGGCCGAACTCCCCGAGGCACTGGGCGAGCTGGTCACCAGACTGCTGGCGGTCGATCCGGCCGAGAGGCCCCCGAACGCGCGCGCCGTCCTGAGCGAGTTGACCGGGGCACCCGGGGAGGCCGCGGGCTTCGACGACTTCCCCGAGGACGTCGACCACAGCACGACCAAAGAGGTCGAGGACGAGTTCTTCGCGGAGTGGGAAGGCAAGCCCGTCGCCAAGGCGGCTTCGTCCGATGAGGACGTCCCGCTTCCCGCCCGCCGCAAGGCTTTGGGCATCGTGGCCGCGCTGGCGGTGCTGATCGCGGTGCCTGTGCTGGCCCGTCGCCAGCCACCGCCCGAGCTGGACGCACCCCCGAACTACGCCGGTTCGAACGTCGGCTTGACCGTGCACACCACCCGGCGACTGGATTTCGTGCTGGACCCGCCGGTGGACAAGGGCAAGTCGGTGGTCCTGACGTGGCACAGCGACGCCGACCTCGAGTACGCGGTCGTCATCGCCGGCGAGTCCATCGAGACGAAGGTGGTGCGGGTCGGGCGCAAGGCATCGACGCGCGTGCCGGTGGACAAGGTGCGGCGGTACTGCTTCCAGGTGCAGGGCACGGACGGCATCGACACGTTCCAGACCGAGCCCCAACCCATCCGGCAGGCAGTGTGCAGCGAGGGCCAGTAACCCTCCCTTGGATTCGGCTCCGTCGATCCGCTGCTCAGTTTGACCGGCTGCCCAGATGTGATCCGCTGAACGGCCACTCCGCCACCCGCTGACCAGCGACTTTTCGCCTCGCGTAGGCCAGACCCCACCCGGCCCGAGGGCTCCCCGAGTCCCATTCTCTCGTTTTACCAGGGTCGCAACGGGTTTCGGCGCGATCTGTGGACAACTGCCCGCCTGTGGAAAACCGCAACGGCGAGGTCAGATCGAGCCCGCGTGGTCCACCGGCCAGATGATCGCGACCGCCCGGCCCTCCACCAAGCTCTCGTCGACCGGCCCGAACCCGCGGCTGTCCAGCGAGTGGCAGCGGTTGTCGCCGAGCAGGTAGACCTGTCCGCTGGCGACGGTCACCGGCTTGAGCCCGGCCGCGTTGTCCGCGCACCCCGGCCGCAGGTAGGGCTCGTCGATCGGCACCCCGTTGCGCAGCACCCGCCCGTCGCGCGCCTCGATCCGGTCGCCGGCCAGCCCGATCACGCGCTTCACCAGTTCGTCCTCTTCGGACGCCACGCCCGGCGGCCGGTCGAGCACCACCACGTCGCCGAGCCGCACGCCGCCGATCAGGTAGCTCAGCTTGTCCACCACGATGTGGTCGCCGGTCCGCAGCGTGTCGTCCATCGACCCCGATGCGACCACCAGGCTCTGCACCACGTACGCCCGCAGCACCAGCACCGCGGCCACCGACACCGCGCCGACCACCAACCACGTCCGGATGGCCGCCCCGGTGACGGCCTCGTCCTTGACGGCCTTCGCCGGCCCCGGCTGCCACACGTACCCCGCGACCAGCAGCCCCGCGGCCACGACGACGCCGCTGCCCACCAGGTCGTCCGAGCGCACGAGCAGCAACGGCCCCAACGCCACCGCGATCGCGACGACCTGCCCGGCCACCCGCGCGACCTTGCGTCCCGTCGCCGGCGAACCCGACCACTGCCACACGGCCGCGCGGACCAGTTCGCCGCCGTCCATGGGCAGGCCGGGCAGCAGCGTGAACACCGTGACCGCCAGGTTCACCGCGGTCGTCGTGCCGAACAGCACGCCGGGCACCCCGCCGCTGAGCACCGCCAACGCCCCCGTGGCGATCGCCAGCACCAGACTCGCCGCCGGCCCGCCGACCGCCGCGATCGCCACCTGCCTGGGCGTGTACGCGCGGTCGTGCTCGACCGATCCGCCCGGCAGCGACAACACCACCGCACGCACGACCACGCGTGCGAGGCGGCAAGCGAGCACGTGCCCGGTCTCGTGGACCAGCAGCGACCCGAGCAGTACCCAGCCCAGGACGAACGAGATCAGGTACTCGACCGGCACCGGCAACCCCGGAACGAGCCGGGCCACGATGCCCGGGTACAGCGCCGTGACCAGCGCGATCACCGCGATCCAGGCCGAGGAGACGCGCAGCGGCACGCCGAGCAACCGGCCGGCCGGCAGTCCGGTGGTGGCCGCGGTGCCCAGCCTGCTGCGAGTGCGCCAGTCGTCGGTGCGTGTCATCGAAATCTCAGGTTGGTCCGTCGATGGTTGTGGGTGCCGACCGCAAGGAGGAGCGCTCGTGATGTTTCGCGTTCTCGGCCCGCTCGAGGTGCACTCGCCGGGTGGTGACCGGGTCGAGCTCGGCGCCCGCAAGCCGACCGCTTTGCTGACCACCTTGCTTTTGCAGGCTAACGCGTGGGTGAGCGCGGAACGACTGATCGCCGCGATTTGGCCGGAACGGGACGCGCCGCAGTCGGCGGACCGCAACTTGAAGACATATGTCTGGCGCATCCGGAAGGTGTTGCCCGGTCGCGTGGAAAGCCGCCACGGTGCGTACCGGATCGTGGTCGCCAAGGGCGAGCTGGACACCGACGTCTTCCGAGACCTGGTGGCCCAAGCGGATCGCGAACACGGACAGTCCGCTGTGGACATCTATACCCGGGCGCTGGTGTTGTGGCGCGGAACCCCGTTCGAGGAGGTCACCACCGACGAAGCCTTCGCCGCCGCGTCCCGGCTGGGCGAACTGCGCAGGCACGCACAGGAATCGCTGGCCAGGTCCCTGATCGCGTCCGGCCGCCGCGCCGAGGCGATCACCCTGCTGCGCGGCCTCACCGCCGACGAGCCCCTGCGTGAGTCGACGTGGGCGAGCCTCGTGCTGGCCCTGCACGCCGACGGCCGGCGCGCGGAGGCCCTCGCCTGCTACCAGCAGGCAAGAACCGTGCTGGTGGACGAACTCGGCGTCGAACCCGGGGCAGAACTGGCCGCGGCGCAACAACAAGTACTGACCGGCGCGCCCGTGCTCACCGCGGTGAACACGCTGCCCCGCGACCTCCCGGACTTCGTCGGCCGCGACCGCGAACTGCCGGCGTTGCTGGCGGCCTGCACCGACCGACGGTTGGTGCTGGTCACCGGCATGGCCGGCGTCGGCAAGACGGCGCTGGCCGTGCACGTGGCCCACCGGCTAGCCGAGTCCTATCCGGACGGACGACTCTTCGTCTCATTGCGGGACAACGGTGTTCCGGTGGGAGCTGCCGAAGCCTTGCGCCGCTTGCTGGTTTCCCTGGGCGTGGCCCCGCGTGACGTCCCGGACGCCCTCGCCGATCGCGTGGCCCGCTGGCGCGCCGCCCTGTCCGGCCGCCGGGTGCTGGTGGTCCTGGACGACGCCGAGGACGAGTCGGAGGTCCTGCCCCTGCTGCCCGGCGGCGAGGGCTGCGGTGTGGTGGTCACCGGCAACGTCGCCATCGACGGGGCGGCGATCGTGCCCCTGAAGCTGATGCCCGACCGCGACGCCACCGACCTGTTCACCGCTATTGCCGGCCCGCGCGACCCGTCGGCCGTACTGGACGTCGTCCACAGTTGCGGCAACCTGCCTCTGGCCATCCGGGTGGCGGCAGCGCGTCTGATCCAACGTCCGTTGTGGACGGTGTCGGACCTGGCCGACCGCCTCCGCGACCCCCACGGCCGTGACGAGGAGCTGCACCGCAACGGCCGCAGCGTCCGCGCGCGCTTCGAACCGGCGTACCACCGGCTGCCGCCCGCGCACCGCCGCTTGTTCGACCTGCTGGCCAGCGCACCGGAGCGGATCGACGCCCCGACCGCGGCGGCCCTGGCCCACGTCCGCCGCCCCGAGGCCGCCCGCATGCTCGACCGCCTGGCCGACGAACACCTCCTGACCGAATCGGCACCCGGCCGGTTCACCATGCACCCCCTGGTCCGCGACCTGGCGCGAGTCACCGTTTCGCCCGAGGTGGTCCCCCTGCGCGGTGCGTCGTGACCGCCTCGCCCCCGGCCGGGGGACAGCCGCCCCGCAAACCAAGGGTGTCGGCGGCCCTTCGCAACCGCAGGCCCCGCCAGCCGGCGGTCGAGGGTTCTTCTGAAACGGGCCCCAGCACGCCGGACGGGCGGCCGCGAGCACCGCAGGCAGTTCCGGCGTTGCCGCCCGGTCCGATGCCTGCGCCAAACCCCGCCCCGCCCGCCAGTCCAGCGCCAGACCCCGCACCCCCTTCCGGTCCCGCGCCGGTGCGCGACTCCACGCCGGTGCCTGGCCACACGTCGCTCCGCGAGTCAGCGCCGGTGCTTGGCCCAGCACCGCTGCTGGAGCATGCACCGGCGCCTGGCCCCGTGTTGGGCTCTGCTTTGCGGCCGAGTCCCGTGCCTGTGGCGAGTTCTGCGCCGTTGTCCGGTCCCGCGTCGCTGCCGGCCCCCGCGCCGGTGCCTGGTCCTGCGCGTCTGGCTGGGCCAATTCCGATGCCGGTGCCTGACCCTGTGCTGGGCTCTGCTTCGCGGCCGAGTCCCGTGCCTGTGGCGAGTTCTGCGCCGTTGTCCGGTGCCGCGTCGCCGCCGGCCCCCGCGCTGACGGTCGATCCCATGGCGCCTGGCCCGGCGGCACTGTCCGGCCCCGCCCCGTTGTCCGGCCATGCACCGCTGCCGGAGTCCGCGCCGGTGCCTGGTCCTGCGCGTCTGGCTGGGCCAATTCCGATGCCGGTGCCTGACCCTGTGCTGGGCTCTGCTTCGCGGCCGAGTCCCGTGCCTGTGGCGAGTTCTGCGCCGCTGTCCGGTCCCGCGTCACTGTCCGGCCCTGCACTGCTGCCAGAGTCCACGCCGGTGCCTGGTCCCGCGCGGCCGGCCGGGCCAACCCCGCTGCCGGTGCTTGACCCGGCGCCAGGCTCTGCTTCGCGGCCGAGCTCCATGCCTGTCGCGAGTTCCGAGTGGTCGTGCGCTCCCGTACCGCCACCGAGCCCCGCGTCGGTGCCGGGTTCCGGCCCCGGGCCAGCACTGGGCTCAGCGCCGCCGCCGAGCTCAATGCCTGTGACGAGTCCGGCCTCGCTGTCAGGCCCGCCTTCGGTGCCGGGCCGCATGCCGGGGACGGGTCGTGACTCGTGGCGAGGTCCCGCGCCGGTGTCGGGTGGCGCAGGTCCAGGACCTGTCGGTGCGGCGGGCGGGCCATCTGCGCCCCTGCCCGAATTGTCGAGCGCTGGTCCGGCAGTTCGGGGTGTTGGGCCTGTTTCCGGACCCGCCATGCTTGGTGGCGGGCGGACGGGCGCGGTTCTCGGGATGTTGAGTGGCGGCGATGCGCCCTTGCCGATGGTCGTCAACGGCTCGCCAATGCCGGCGCCAGCCCCAACTCCGGTACCAGCGCGGACACCGCCGTCGGCGCCCGCGCCGGTGCCGATGACCGAGCCAACGTCAGCATCAGCCCCGATGCCGATGCCGATGCCGATGCCGATGCCGATGGCAGGCCCAGCCTCAGCTCCAATGCCAGCGCTGGTGCCGCCATGGTCGCCGAGGTCTGCACCGATGGCCAGGTCAACATCGGCGCCCCACCCAGCCGCGGCTGGGTCGGCACCTGCGCCAGCGACGGCGCCTGGGGCAGCGTTCGCGCCAGGGCCGGGCGAGCCGGCGGCAACTGCACTTGGGGCCGCGCCTGCATTGGTGCCCGTGCTGGTGCCCAACGGCATGCCTGCGCCCGCACCGGTGTCAGCGGCCGGGTCGGTTGGAGCGGGCAATGGTGTTGCTGTTCCTGCGGTTGCGGTGGCGCCGCCGGGGGTTCGGGTTGGGCGCCCTCAGGACGGCAAGGTCGACAGCTCCGGCGACGACGAGGTCACCGTTGTGCGGCCGCGGGCGGCAGCGGTCTTGCCGGTTGATTCGCGGCGGCGGTTGGTTGCGACGCTGCGGATCGGGCAGGTTGCTTGTTGGCAGGCCGCCATCGCCCTGGTGGGTCTCGCGGTGGGGCGCCCCGCCGTTGTCGCTGCGCCTGCGGGTGCTTGTGCGGCGGGATTGCTCGCGCTCACCACGATTCGAGTCCGCAATCAGTGGTTGTTCCAGTGGGCCGGACGCTACCTGCGGTTCCAGCTTCGCGAACGAAAGCGCTTCCTGCCCAGGGAAGGCCACTCACGCGCCTTGTTGCACCTGTTCGCCAAGGACGCAGCGCTCACCGGCATCCAGCTGGGCGACACCGACGTCGCCGTCATCTCGCGGACTTGTGGGGCTACGGCGGTCCTGCGGCCGCAGCTGGCGGACGCCGATCCGATCGTCGCGTTGCCGCGGCCGTCGGCGTTGTTGCCAAGCGGGGACGAAGCCAATGCCGTGGGGGTGCAGGTGATCTTCCACGGGATCTCCGGGAACCGCTCCTATCCGCGGGCTTGGCTTGCGGTGCAAGCAATCCGCACCCCCGAACTGTACGAAGAGGACCAGATCACGCAGTCGCTGCGGCATTCCGCGCAGCGGGTGCTGCGGGCCCTGGGCAAGCGGGACGTCGAGGTCGCGGGGCTCGGCGACGCCAAGATGCTCAGCACCATCGCCTCGCTTGCGCACGTCAGCGGCGGGCGCTCGGATGTCGAGGAGCAGTGGCGGTGCTGGTTCTGCGGGCCGGTCGCCCAGGTGACCTTCCGGCTCGGTGGCTGGACCGACCTGCGCGACGAGGCGGCCGCTCGCGTCCTTCGCGCATTGCTGACGGCCCAGACCGGGGCAGTGCTGACCGTCTCCGTCGGCGCGGGCTCGGTGGACGGTGAAGTCGGGCACGAGACGGCGGTGGTCCGGATCGCGGCCCAGAGCGTTCAACAACTGGAAGCGGCGGCCGCGGCGCTCGTGCGGTTGGGCAACGACCACGACGTGCGGTTCGACCGGATGGACGGTGAGCACGCCGAAGGGGTCGCGGCTTCGCTGCCGCTGGGCGTGGTGAGTTAGGACCGCGCGAACGCGGCCTTGATCGCGGCTTGGCCGGCGCCGGTCGCGAGCAGGTGGCGCAACAGGATGCGTGCCTTCAGCAGGTCCAGGTAGCCGGCGGGGATCAGGCCGCGCGCCACCAGGTCGCGTTCGGAGCCGGGGAAGCCGTACGTCGTGGTGAGCACCGGACCCGCGCCCGTGCGGGACGCGAGGACCACCGGGATCCGGGCGGCGAGGTGGTCCAGCGTGGACAGCAAGCGCTGGGGCACGTGACCGACGCCCATCGCCGCGACCACCAGGCCGTCACAGCGGTCGGCGGCGGCCAGCAGGGTGCCGTCGTCGTCGAGGGTGATGGTGGCGAGGGCGACCTTGGGGTGGGTGGTGGCCCGGGGGAGAACCAGGCGGTGCGCCGGTCGGTTCACCAGGTGAAAGCCGCCCTCGACCAAGTAGCCGAGCGGGCCGCCGTTGGGCGAGCGGAACGTGGCCACGCTGGTGCTGTGCGTCTTGCGCACCCGCGCCGCCGCGTGGACTTCGTCGGCCAGGACGACCACGCAGCCCAGCCCGCGGGCGGCCGGGTCGGCCGCCACCCGCACGGCGGCGAGCAGGTTCGCCGGGCCGTCGGCGCCTGCGAGGCTCGGGTTGCGCATGGCCCCGGTGACCACGAGCGGCCGGTCGTCGGCGTGGGTGAGGTCCAGTTGGTAGGCCGTCTCCTCGATGGTGTCCGTGCCCTGCGTGATCACCACACCGTCGGCGTCGTGCGCCGCGATCGCGTCGGCCAGCTCCGCCAGGTCGGCGAACGTGAGCGAGGCACCGGGCAACTGCCGGAACTCGACGACCGCCAGCTCGATGCCGCTCTCGGCGAGGCCCGGCACCGCCGCGACCAGCTGCCCGGCGGACAGGGCGGGGACCGCGCCGCCGTGCTCGCCCGCCGTCATCGCGATCGTGCCGCCGAGCCCGAACACCGCCACCTTGGTCACGGAAGCCACCTTGGCACGGGTCCATGCCCGATGCACAGAACTAGACCAATCCTCTTCACAGCCGGCGGAAGTGTCGACTAGGGGCCCGGTCCGCCTGGACCGAACGGCGTAGCTACGGGCCCATTCGAACCCATTTCACCTGTATTCGCGGGGCCGAACGGGTTATCCGTGGGGAGCTCCCGACGTTCGTTGGTGTTGCACCGGACTGAACCACTACATGGTGAACAAGTCCCACTGGGTGCACGGCCTGGCACGCAGAGTGCGGTTCCAGGTTCTGATCAGGAGGATGTTGATGGCTCCCCGCAAAACCCTCATCGGGCTGGCCGGCGCCGCTTCCGCCGCGGCACTGGCCTTCGCCACGATGTCGACGTCCGCAGGCGCCGCCCCGGACGCACAGAGCATGGCGCAGCTGCAGCACACGGCCATCGCCCAAGCCAAGACGGTGTCGGCCGGCATCGGCATCGACTCCGGCGGTGTCTGGCTCGACCACGGCAAGGCCGTGGTGAACGTGACCAACGCGGCCGACGCGCAGGCCGTGACGGCCGCCGGGCTGACCCCGAAGACGGTCAAGTACAGCTTCGCCACCCTGACCGCCGCCAAGAACTCGCTGGACAGCGTGAAGAACGTCCCGCAGACCGCGTGGGGCATCGACACCCGGAGCAACCAGGTCGTCGTGTCGATCTACGACTCGGCCAGCGACGCCACCAAGGCCAAGGTGAAGGCGGCCGCGACGAAGCTGGGCGACAAGGCCCGCATCGAGTACAAGACCGGCAAGCTCGAGCTGTACATCGCCGACGGCGACGCCATCCAGAACGAGCAGGGTCGCTGCTCGCTCGGCTTCAACGTCACCCGTGGCGGCGAGCCGTTCATGCTGACCGCGGGCCACTGCACCAACCTCGGTGGCACCTGGGCCGGCGGTGACGTCTCCGGCGCACAGGTCGTCGAGAGCGACTGCCCCGGCGCCGACTCCGGCCTGCTGACCCGGCCCAACGGCAGCGGCCCCGGCCAGATCAACACCGGCCAGGCGATCACCAGCGCCGGCGAGCCCACTGTGGGTGAGCAGATGGAGAAGCAGGGCTCCACCACAGGTGGCGGCAGCGGCGAGATCACCTCGGTCGACCAGTCGGTGAACTTCGACGTGGGCGTGCTCAACCACGAGTTCGGCACCACGGCGCACACCGACCACGGCGACTCCGGTGGTCCGGCCTACGACGGCTCGACCGGCCTGGGCACCCTGTCCGGCGGCGACACCGTCACGAGCTACTTCTACCCGCTGACGCTGGAACTGTCGGCCTACGGTCTTTCCCTGGCCTGATCTCACTATTCAATTAGGAGTTCGGCCAACGGCGGCTCCTTCGTGGTTGGTCCGGTGCCGCCCGCCAAGAGAATCGGCGGGCGGCACCGGCACGTGTGTGTTCGGTTGCTGGGCAAGGGTTCAACGTCGGTGTCACCCGCCAGAACGATCGGCGGGCGACACCGAACCGTCTACAGTGGACTTTCGGTTATCAGCTGGTCGTGGCGGGTGGTTGTTCCTCGGGTTGGGGTTGGCGGTAGCGGGTCAGCAGTTCGCCCGCCGAGTCGCCCAGTTCGCGGCCCGGCACGTCCGGATCGCAACCGACGTGCGGCAGGCGCGCGCGGATCGCGGTCGGGCTGCGTTTCAGCGACTCGGCGAGCTCGCGGATCAACGGCGTGGCCGGTGATCGGGGCGACGCCGCGAGCCAGGCCGCTCGTACCTCCTCGTCCTGTTCGGCTGTCCATGGTTGGTAGGCGTTCGCGGGGCGTGCGGCCGCTCCCCGGGAATCGAGCCGGGTGACCGCGTCGAGGGCCTGTTTCAGCAATCTGGCCACAGGCGTCATGCCGCCCGGCGGCATGGACAACTCGCCCTCGGCGAGCACCTTGCCGTCGTCGGTCGCGCCGGCCAGGTACAGGGCCAGGCGCTCCTCGCTGCTCAGTGCCTTGACGGTCACCACGTAGTTGATCCCGGCGGCCTTGGTTTCGCCCCGGTAGTCGATGTGAAATCCCATGCCGGTGACTGTAGGTGCGGGGTACGACACTTTTCGTCACAGCGCTGGAAGGCGAGAGTTCGGCGCCCGCCGAAGCGTCGGCGTTCTACCGTTCAGGCATGGGTACGGACTTCGCGGCGGTGGCCAGGTTGCTGGCCACACCCGCGCGCTCGGCCGTGGTCGACGCGCTGATGTCGGGCCGGCACCTCGCCGCCGGGGAGCTGGCCCGGATCGCGGGGGTGCGGCCCTCGACCATCAGTGAGCACCTCGCGGCGCTGGTCGACGGCGGACTGCTGTCCGTGGTCAACGCGGGCAGGCACCGTTACTACACGCTGGCGGGCCAGGACGTGGCCGCCGCGTTGGAGGCGTTCGCCCGGATCTGCCCGAGCACACCGGTGCGCTCGCTGCGTGAGTCGGTCGGTGCGAAGTCCTTGCGGGTGGCGCGAACCTGCTACGACCACGTCGCCGGTGCCCTGGGGGTGGCGATGTTCGACGGCATGGTGGCGCAGAGCTGGCTGGACGAGGACTGCAAGCTGGCCGACGTCGGCGAGCGCAGGCTGGGCGAACTGGGGGTGGACGTCGCGGCGTGCCGCCAGTCGCGGCGGCAGTTCGCCCGGCCGTGCCTGGACTGGACGCAGCGGCGCATGCACCTGGCCGGCGCGTTGGGTGCGGCCATCACCCAGAACATGCAGGACCGCGGCTGGGTGGAGGCGGGCCGGACGGGGCGGGCGCTGCGGATCACGGACCAGGGCGCCGACGGGCTCGGCGAGTGGTTCCGGGTCGATATCAGGTCACTGTAAAGCGGCGAGCGCCGAAGCCAGTTCGGTGTGCCATTCGCGCCGGTGTGCGGGTGCGCTCGAGCCGGGCGTCGCGCCGAGCGGCATCAACGCGTCGCCGACCCGGTAGGTGACCCGGTACGCGAGCACCTGGGTCGCCGTGCGGATCCACGCGTCGGTGTCGGCGGCCGGCGCGGTCGGACCGAGCGACGTGGTGAACCACAACGGCAGCATCGCGCCCTTGCCGACCGCGGTGGTGATGCGCTCGCGCAACAGGTCGAGCAGCGCCTCGGCCGCGCGTGCCCCGTCGGCGATCACCGGTTCGTACTCCGCGCGCAGCAACTTGTCCTCGGCCAGCGCCCGGCGGGCGCGCTCGGCCGGTTCCTGGCGTTTCTCCCGCCGGTGCACCGCGTCGGTGCGCAACGCGAAGGCTTCGCGGAACTCCTCGGCCGCGGCTTGGTGTTCCTTGTCGTCGTAACTGGTCACGGACAGGATCGCGCTGGCCTGCAAGGCATCCGCGGTGCGCTGGTCGCACTCGGCCGAGACCTTCTCGTAGTCGACGATGGCGGCGTGCAGTTCGCCGCGTTCGCCGTCGGAGAGCAGTTGGCCGGACCGCACACGCGCCAGTTCCGCGGCTTCGGCCAGGGACGTGGCCTCGCTGCCCACGTCGTCGAGGTCGAACTCGGCGACCGACCCGCTCGAGCGCAGCTGGCGCTCCAGCCAGTCCACCCGGTCGGTCAGCCGGGCGACCAGCTTCGTCAGCTCCGCGACCTGCCCGTCGAGGTCGCCGACGTCGTCGCTGAGCTCCGCACGCACCTTGAGCGTGAAGCTCTCCAGGTCCTCCAGGTCGGCCCGGAGCTGCTGGACCTCCGAGTCGACCGGCGGCAGTGGTTCACCCATAGGACGCATCGAGGCCTCCTGCCGACGGCGCTGCGGGGTGCCGCCGGTACAGGTCGATGCCGCACCGCACGGCGACGGCGGTCCCGGCGAGCACGAGGCCGCCCACGAACCAGTTCACCATCACCATCGACAGCAGCACACCCGCGCCGCCCGCGGCTGTCGCGCCGGCCATGCCGTACGCCCGCGACCGGCGCACGATGTCGTCCGGCGCCTTGCCTTCACCCCTGGTCAGCGCCATCCACGCACCGACGGCGGCCATGGGCAGCAAGAAGATCAGCCACCACATGTCGATCATGTGCGGCAGGGCGAGGGCCGAGATCCCCAGGCTGATGACGAAGACGGCGAGCCCGCACCGACGCACGATCGACGCGGTGCCCGACCGGGCCGCGCGGTCGCGCCGGCCGGGGATGCCTTCCTCGAAGTCGACCAGTTCCTTGGTCGCGTGCAGCACGTCGGCCAGCGCGCTCTGGTATTCCGGGCGCCCGGGTTCGGCCGCGTCGAACCGCCTGCGGTGCTCACGCACGCGCTCGCACAAGACCTCGACCTGTTGCTCGTCGTCCATGACCTGCCGTCCTCACGGTCGGTGAGTCGAGCTCACCACCTGTCAGCATGCCCTGATCCGGCCGAGTTGTCCTCTCGACCCGCCGATTCGGCCCTCTGTCCACAGTGGACCTGACATACTCCTGGCATGGTTCTCCGGACGGCCCTGCTCGTCGCCGTGCTCCTCGCCGGCGGCGCCGCGGCCCCGGAACCCGACGTCAACGGCCCGGCCAACCAGGCCTTCGTCGACCCAGTGGCCACCAAGGAGCTGACGGGCCAGGTCAAGGCCGAGCTCGAGGCCGTCCTGTCCTACACCTGGTCGGACCCGGATTCCTGGCGCCGAGCCGTGCAGACCTACACGACCGGCAACGCGAAACGCCAGCTGCAGGGCCGGCTCGACACCACGCTGCCGGCCATCACCCAGCAGCAGGCCACCGCGGCGACGACGGTGGTCGCCCTCGGCGTGCGCGACCAACGCGCTGACCACGCGGAGCTGCTGGCGTTCCTGAACACCAACGCCACCACCCAAGGCCGGTCGACGGCGATCACGCCCAGCAGCATCGTCGTCAGTGCCCAGCGTGGCGCCCAGGGCTGGCAGCTCAGCGATCTGCAGGTGCGGCGATGACCCGTACCAAGGCAATGCTCCTCGCGGCGGGCGCCGCGGTCCTGCTGGTGGTCGCTGTGGTTCTCGCCGTCGTCAGCCCGGCCAAGACGGTCGCGGGTACGCCGATCGCCGTGGTCGTGAACCCGGTGGTCGCCGCGCGCGACGGCGCGGTCGCGGGGGCCAGCACCGCGGCGCCGGCGTTGACCACGGCGGACGCCGCCGACCCGGAGGGCACCGTCGACCGGATGACCCGGGTCGCGACCGGTCCGCTGCTGGCGAACCTGCGCACCCAGCGCGCGCACTGGGTGTCGCAGATCCGGCAGTCCGGGATGACGGCCACAGGCGAGGTGCTGGAGGTCGCGCCGAGCGCGGTCGACCCGGCGGCGGGGACGGCGACGGTGCTCGTCCTGGTCGAGGTGACCACCTCGGTGGACAGCTCGCCGCGGCAGCAACGGATGATCCTGGACATGAGCCGGACACCGCAGGGCTGGAAGGCCGCCGCGGTGTCCGCTGCTCCGGTCGGTTAACCGATGTCGCGGCGCCGGAAGCCTGCAAAAGCGCCGGCGAACACGACGACCGCGATCCCGGTGAGCCACAGCAACGGCGTCGCGGTGAACGCGGCCGCGGGCAGCTTCGGCACGTGCGAGAACGGCGACACGTCCAGCACGGCCTGGCTCACCTGCAGGATCGGGCCGAACAACGTGATCAGCAGGAACACGGTGAGCACGGCCCACGACAGCCCGGTCAGGTTCGGCAGCAGGCCGAACAGCAGCGCCGCGAGCGCCGCCATCACCAGCACGGCGGGCAGTTGCGCGAGCGTCGCGCCGAGCACGCGCGGCACCTGCGTGCCCACGTCGTGGATGCGCAGACCGTACGTGAGCCCGGTGCCCAGACCCACGGCCGCGAGCAGCACGGCCGGGCCGAGGATGGCGAACGCGAGGTGGCTCGCCGCCCAGCGACCACGCGTGACCTTGGTGGCCAGCAACGGTTCCAGCAGCAGGGCCGACTCCTCGGCCCGCATCCGCAACGTCGCCTGCACCGCGTAGACGCCCGCGGTCAGCCCGTAGATCCCGCCGAGCGCGCCGATGTAGGCGTCGACGATCCCTTGTGCGCCACCCATCCGCTCGAACATCACGCGGGTCTGCTCGCTCGAGCCGACCAGGTCGCCGATGCCCGTGGCGATCGCGCCGAACACGCCGCCGATCACCAGCATCGCCAGCGTCCAACCGATCAATGGGCCGCGGTGCAGCCGCCACGCCAGCGCGAACGGGGAGCGCAGGCCTGCCGCCGCGGTCGCCGGTCCGGGTCGCGGCGGGACGAGACCCGCGCCGACGTCGCGGCGTGGCTGCAGCTGGAACGCGACGGCGACCAGCAGCCCGGCGAGCACCAACGGCAGCAGCAGCACCCAGAACCGCTCGCCCGCGAACGGGCGGGACAGCTCGATCCAGCCGATCGGGCTGAGCCAGGACGCCCACTGCGCGGACGGGCTGGAGTCACCCACGGCGCGCAACAGGAACAGCACGCCGATCACCGCGCAGGACACGCCGTTCGCGGTGCGCGAGTAGGTGAACACCTGCGCCGCGATCGCCGCGACACCGGTGAACACGAGCCCGCACGCGGCAACGCCGGCCCCGAGCGCGAGCGAACCGGTGGCGGACAGTCCCGACCCCGCCATGGCCAGGACCTGCACCAGCCCGATGAGGATCGACGCGCCCCCGCTCACCAGCACGGCCGCGGTGAGCGACGCGTTGCGGCCGAGGACGCCGGCCGACAGCAGTTCCAGCCGTCCGGTGTCCTCTTCGGACCTCGTGTGCCGCATGACGGTGAACGTGGCCATCAGGCCGATGAACACGCCGAGGAACACGCCGTAGCGCCACGCGGTGAAGCCGCCCGCCGTGGTCAGGTCGTACGCCTTGCCGTAGAGCACGGCGACGGCCGGGTTGTTCCCGCCCACGGCGAGCGAGGCGCGGTCCTTGGCCTCGGGGTAGAGCTGGTCGTACGCACCCGCGGTGCTCGCGGGCACCAGGCCGAGCACGACGACCCACACCGGCAGCATGATCCGGTCGCGGCGAAGCGCGAGCCGCACCAAGGTCCGGGTACCGGTCAGGGAGTTCACCGCGACACCGCCGCCGTGTGCTTGCCGTTGGGTGCGAGCTCGTCGGCGTAGTGGCGCAGGAACAGCTCTTCCAGCGTCGGCGGCTGGCTGGTGAGGCTGCGCACCCCGGTGCGCGCCAGCGCCTGCAGCACGGCGTCGAGCTTGTCACTGTCCACTTCGAACTTGACCCGGTCGCCCTCGGCCTTGAGGTCGTGCACGCCCGGCAGGTCGGCGAGCCCGTTCGGGGCGCCGGCGAGCTCAGCGGTGATGCTCGTGCGGGTGAGGTGGCGCAGCTCGGAGAGCGTGCCGGACTCCACCGTCCGGCCGTCGCGGATGATGCTCACGCGATCGCACAGCGCCTCGACCTCGGCCAGGATGTGGCTGGACAGCAGCACGGTGCGGCCCCGCTCGCGTTCCTCGTTGATGCACTCCTGGAACACGGCCTCCATCACCGGGTCGAGCCCGGAGGTCGGCTCGTCGAGCAGCAGCAGTTCCACGTCCGAGGCGAGCGCGGCGACCAGGGCGACCTTCTGCCGGTTGCCCTTGGAATAGGTCCGGCCCTTCTTGGTCGGGTCGAGTTCGAACCGCTCGAGCAAGTCGGCCCTGCGCTTGGCGTCCAGTCCGCCGCGCAGCCGGCCGAGCAGGTCGATGACCTCGCCGCCGGACAGCGTCGGCCACAGGGCCACGTCGCCGGGCACGTACGCGAGCCGGCGGTGCAGCGCGGCGACGTCGTGCCAGGGGTTGCCGTCGAGCAGCGTCACGTCGCCGGAGTCGGCGCGCAGCAGGCCCAGCAGCACCCGGATGGTGGTCGACTTGCCCGCGCCGTTCGGGCCGAGGAAGCCGTGCACCTCCCCGGTACGCACCGTCAGGTCCAGCCCGTCGAGCGCGCGGGTCCGGCCGAAGGTCTTGACCAGGCCGGACACGGATATTGCGGTTGTCATGGAGGTGAAGTTACACTGGTTTCACAAAGTTGTGAAGTTAGAAAAATCCATGAACCGGGTAGGGTCGCTCGATCGGTGGAGAGGATGTGAGGGTGAGCCAGAACGGTGGTGCGGCACGGGATCCGGACGCGGTGGCCCGGTTCGTGGAGGAGTTCGCCCTCCTGCTGAACGAGTCGGGGATACCGCGCATGCCCGCCCGGACGCTGGCCGCGCTCATGGTCGACGACCGCGGCAGGCTCACCGCGGCCCAGCTGGCCGAGCAACTCGGCGTCAGCCCGGCCGCGATCTCCGGCGCCGTGCGCTACCTCATGCAGGTCCAGTTGATCGTGCGCAAGCGCGAACCCGGCGACAAGCGCGACCACTACAGCCTGCTCGACGACCCCTGGTACGAGGCGATCATGAGCCGGGACAAGGAACTCGTGCGCTGGCAGAGCATGCTGGAAGAGGGTGCGAGGGCGGCCGGTGTGGACACCTCGGCCGGCCGGCGCCTCAGCCAGGCGCGCCGGTTCTTCGCGTTCGTGCACGCCGAGCTGCCCGGCCTGATGGACCGTTGGCGCGCCCAGGAACAGCGCGGTTAAGCCCGTTCGGCGCCGCGGGCGAGCTTCCCGGCCAGCGCCTTGATCAACTGCTGCACGCCGACGTGCAGCGCGGCTCCGGTGCCCGGCACCAGTTCGGTGAACCGCACCGTCCACTCGATGTCCGTGCCCCCGTCCGGGCGCTTGGTGAGCAACACCTCGCCGACGTAGGACTTGATCGGCCCGCGGCTGCGGAGCACGTATTCGTGGCGCCGCCCTGGCTCGGCGGCGGTGGTCTCCTCACGCACCCAGACCGGCCACAGACCGACCTTGCGGATCGCGCCCACGCCCGCGGGTTCCGGTGTCCCCTTGCGCGCCCACTCGGACTTCGGGGCCAGCGCACCGGCCCACGTCGTCCACTTCTCGGCGTTGCTGACCAGCTCGTACACCGTGTCCGGGTCGGCCGAGCTGCGCTCGGTGGCGTGCGCGGTGTACTCCCGGCGCGGCATCTGGCCTCCAGTCGATCGACGGCTCCCCGCCCATCGTGGCACGGCGCGTAACGTCTCCCGCGCACCACACACGCACCGGGTTCCTTGGGAGTCATGGAATGACGAGCATGACGACGGTCGACGACCTCGCCGACGAGCTGTTCGAGCTGAAGATGACCGCGTCGCCGCTGGAGGCGACGATGCTCGGCGTGCCGGGCCGCGACCACCTGCTCGACGACCCGTCGCTGGCGACCGAGGAGGCGGTCGCCGCGCGGGCGCGCGACATCGCCACCCGCGCGGGCGCGCTGGAACCCGCGATCGCCGAGGAGCGCGTGACCGCGGCGGTGGTCGCGCAGCAGGCGACCGCGTTGGCCGAAATGCTCGGCACCCGGCAGGCCGAGTACACGATCGCGGACATCTTCGTCTCGCCGATCGCGGGCCTGCTCACCGTGCTGCCCCTGATCCCGCTGCCCGACGCCGAGCGCGCGGACGCGTACCTGCAGCGGCTGGGCCGCGTCCCGGACTACGTGGACGCGGTGGCCGAACGCAACCGTGCCGGGGTCGCCGCCGGCCGCCTGCCGATCGCGCACCACGTGCGGGCCACCATTGCCTACCTCGACCGGCTGCTCGCCGTCGACGTCGCCGCGGATCCGTTGTGCGGCCAGGAAGCGCCGCTGGCGGCCGCGGGGTTCGACGCCGAGCGGGAGCGCCTGGTCGCCGAGGTCGTCCGGCCCGCGCTCGCCGGGTACCGCAGGGTGCTCGCCGACGAGATCGCCGACCACGGCCGAAGCGAGGACCAGGCCGGGATCTGCTGGCTGCCCGGCGGCGAGGAGGACTACGCCGCGCTCGTGCGCGTGCACACCACGACCGACCGCGACCCGCAGGAGCTGCACGAGACGGGCTTGCGGATCATCGACGAACTCGCCGGGGATTACGCGGAGCTGGGCTCGCGGGTGCTCGGCACCAGCGACCTCGGGGAGATCTTCGCGAAGCTGCGCGAGGACCCGGCCATGCGCTGGCACGACGCCGACGAACTGCTCGGCGAGGCGCGCACCGCGATCGAGCGGGCCGAGCGCGTGTCGCCGAGCTGGTTCGGCCGGCTGCCCGCGCAGCGCTGCAAGGTCGCCGCCGTGCCGGAGAGCGAGGCGCCGGGCGCCCCGGCCGCGTACTACATGCAGCCCGCGATGGACGGCAGCCGCCCGGGTACCTACTACGCCAACACCCATGGCGTCGAGCAGCGGTTCCGCTACCAGAGCCAGGCCATGGCGTTCCACGAAGGCGTGCCGGGCCACCACTTCCAGCTCAGCCTCGCGCTCGAGCTCGAGGACCTGCCGATGATCCGCAAGACGGCGGCGGTCAACGCGTTCATCGAAGGCTGGGGTCTGTACTCCGAGCGCCTGGCCGACGAGATGGGCCTCTACACCGACGACACGGCGCGGCTCGGCATGCTCGCGCTCGACTCGATGCGCGCGTGCCGGCTCGTGGTGGACACGGGGATGCACGCGTTGCGGTGGTCGCGGCAGCAGGCCATCGACTACATGCGGGCGAACGCGCCGATGGCGGAGCTGGAGATCGTCGCCGAGGTCGACCGGTACCTGTCCTACCCGGGGCAGGCACTGTCCTACATGGTCGGACGGCTGGAACTGCAGCGGATCCGCGCCGCCGCCGAGGCGGAACTGGGCGACCGGTTCGACATCAAGGGTTTCCACGACGTCGTGCTCGGCGGCGGCGCGCTCCCGTTGAGCGTGCTGGAGACGGTGGTTCAGGGCTGGGCCAAGGCCCAGCCCTGAACGATCAGTGGTTGTACTGGAACCAGGGCTGGGTCCAGCCCAGGTAGTGCGCACCCCACTTGCTCTCGATCTCCGAGATCGTGGTCTTGGTGTAGGTGCCGTTGCCGTGGATGTCGTTGGACACGAACGTGCCGCCACCGATGGAGATCATCACGTGGCCGGCCGACGAGGTGCTGAAGAATGCCAGTCCGCCCGCCGGGACCGAGCGGTCACCCGCGTGCTTGTAGCTGCTGGGCACCGCGTTCCAGTGCGCGATCGCGGTGACCGAGCCGCTGGCCGGGAAGCCGTACGCGAGCCCGACGATGTGGTCGCAACGGTTGTAGTAGTCGGAGTTGTAGCTCGTCGAGATGTGGTTGTTCGCCCACGTCACCGCCTGCGCGCAGGTGTGCGGGTCGCCGAGGCCGGACGTGCTGCACGCCGTGGTGCCGGTGCTGCACGCGGGCGCGACGGTGCCGTCGGATCCGGTGTAGACGTAGGTGTCGGTGATGTAGCCGGTGCTGATCTTGTCCCAGATGTCGCTGGTGCCGTACTTGCCGGTGACGGTGTCGCCGTGGGTCTGGCAGGTGATGGTGACCGTGGCGCCGTTGGCTACCGAACCGGTCACGCTCGACGACGTGTACGGACCGGAGTGGACGTTGACCGACGCCCCGGAGTCGGTGTGCACGGTGCCGGTCGCCGCGGCCGCGCTCCCGGTGAAGACCGTGAGCAGGGCCAGCGCGGCGCCGGAGGCCAGGACCGCGACCCTGGTTGGCAGTGCGCGAATGGACATTATGGACATAATGCTGCCTTTCGCTGATCGTGAGCCGGGACGATCCAGCGATCAGCGTGACGGCATCTAACGATGAGAACAAGAAGCGGGAAAAAATTTAACCGAGTGGCCTACGGCCTGCCCCGCCGGTGACACCGGCAGGGCAAAGCCGTGGAACCGTCAGTGGTTGTACTGGAACCAGGGCTGGGCCCAGCCGAGGTAGTGGGCGCCCCACTTGCTCTCGATCTCGCCGATGGTGGTCTTGGTGTACGTGCCGTTGCCGTGGATGTCGTTGGACACGAACGTGCCGCCACCGATGGAGATCATCACGTGCCCCGCGGACGAGGTGCTGAAGAACGCGAGACCACCCGCGGGCACCGAGCGGTCACCGGCGTGCTTCTTGCTGCTCGGGATCGCCTGCCAGTGCGCGTAAGCCGTGACCGAGCCGCTGGCCGGGAAGCCGTACGCGAGGCCGACGATGTGATCGCAGCGCCGGTAGTAGTCCGAGTGGTAGCTCGTGGTGATGTGGTTCTTGGCCCACGTGACGGCCTGCGCGCAGGTGTGCGGGTCGCCGGTGCCGGACGTGCTGCAGCCGGTCGACGTGCTGCCGCACGCGGGGGCGACCGTGCCGTCGGATCCGGTGTAGACGTAGGTGTCCGAGATGTAACCGCCGGAACTGATCTTGTCCCAGATGTCGCTGGTGCCGTACTTGCCGGTCACGGTGTCACCGTGGGTCTGGCAGGTGATGGTGACCGTCGCGCCGTTGGCCTTCGAGCCGACGATGCTCGCGCTGGTGTGCGGGGCGGAGCGCACGTTGACCGCCGCGCCCGAGCTGGTGTGCACGGTGCCGGTCGCCGCGGCCGCGCTGCCGGCCAGGAAGGTGAGCGAGGCGGCCGCGGTGCCCGCGGCGAGGATGGCGATCTTCACCGGTAAGCGACGGACGGGGAGAACCCTCATGGTGTTGCCTTTCCGCTGATCTTGGGCAAGAGACGACCCCAGGTGCGGCGCTCGGTTCGCGCGCGCATTCCGTTGTGGGGCTTGAGGAGTCAGTGGTTGTACTGGAACCAGGGCTGGGCCCAGCCCAGGTAGCTCGCGCCCCACTTGCTCTCGATCTCGCCGATGGTCGTCTTGGTGTAGGTGCCGTTGCCGTGGATGTCGTTGGAGACGAACTCGCCGCTGCCGATGGAGATCATCACGTGGCCGGAGGACGAGGTGCTGAAGAACGCGAGGCCGCCGGCGGGCACCGAGCGGTCGCCTGCGTGCTTGAAGCTGCCGGGGATCGCCCGCCAGTGCGCGATCGCGGTGACCGAACCGCTGTGCGGGAACCCGTAGGCGAGCCCGACGATGTGGTCGCACGCGTTGTAGTACTCGGCGTGGTAGGTCGTGGTGATGTGGTTCTTGGCCCACGTCACGGCCTGGGCGCACGTGTGCGGGTCGCCGGTACCGGCGATGCTGCAGGCGTCGGTGAGTGGGGTGACCTCCGCGCCCGTGGCGGCGGAAGACGTGCCGGCGAATGCGGTGACCAGGGCCAACGCGGCGCCGGCGGTCAGAGCTGCGACCTTGACCGGGAGGGGGCGTGCGGACGGTAGGGACATGCGTGCTGCTGCCTTTCCGCTGAATCGTGGTCAGGGACGATCCACCGGGGAGCCTGCCGCATTGATCACCAGAAAAGAACCACATCGAGAAAAAATCCAACAGGATTGGTCGCTTTAGCGAACCTTCACCGTGCTGAGGATCTGTTGGATGACTCCATCCGGCGCACACGGCGGGTCCGAAGGGCCGCCTTCGAGGTCGTTCACCGCGGCGAGCACGCCGACCCCTCGGTCGAGCTTCACGGCCAGCACGAGGACTTCGGCGGAACTGGCGTCGCAGTCCGGGTTTTCCGGGTCGATGCTCAACTTGGCCGTCACCAGAACGGCTTCGTGCCCGTCGACCTGGCGCTGCTGCGGGGTGCCGGTCTCGATGCGCGGTTCGCCGTACCAGTGCTTGGCCAGCGCGTCGGCGTAGTCGCCGGCCAGCGCGCCGAGGTCGGTCTGGTCACCGGTGGGCGCCTTGCCGCTGGCCACGAAACCGCGGGTGTAGCGGCCTTGCGGGCATTGGTAGGTGCCGAACTCCGCGACCCCGCCCCACTGCTCGCCGCGCCCGGTGGACCGGGGCTTCGAGCTGTTCGCCCAGTCCTGCGGCACGGAGTAGGTGAGCCCGGACGACGAGGCGCCCGCGACCGGGTGCCAGCGCTCGGTGTGCGACGGCGGTGGCGTCGAGGAAGTCGCGGGCGTGGTGCTGGCCGAGGTGGTTGGCGGCACGGCCGACGTCCGGGGCGCCCCGGTGGGTTGCCCGGCCTGGCCGCCGCCGCGGTTGGTCGCCACGATGAGCACGACCGCGGCGACGACGAGCACGATCGCCGCGATGCTCCCGCCGACCACGAGGGTCTGGGCGCGCGATCGACGTGGTGGTGGCGGTGCCGGCAGTTGCCCGGAAGCGGGGAGGTGTCCGGTCGGCGACAGCACGTCGGCCGGGTACTCGCTCGTGGGCGGGTGCGACCCGGTGCCGCCGACGACGGTGTCGTCGTTCTCGTCCGGGGAATCGCTCACGGATCAACGATAGCCAGGCCGCGCGGCCTGGCGGACGTCCTGACAACTGTTGCTCTAATTGCCCATGCAACAAGCAATGCGCCCATTTGGAGTAACGATTGTCCTTTTGTGGACCCCGTTCGGGCAGTGATCGCTTCGCTCGGTAGAGTCCGCGCCACAATTCGGTTTCCCGTGTGCACCGCAGGGTGACGGTCACTGTGGACGCCGCTCACTAGCTCCGAGGAGAGTCATGGGACGTCGCAGCATTGCCCGTGTGGGCGCAGCGGTTCTCACCGGCTCGGTCGCGCTGCTCGTCGCGGCACTGCCGGCTTACGCTGACACCCCCGCACACGGCACGTACCAGCCAGGTGGTGAGGACGGGTACTCCGTCAAGATGCAGGGCGAGAACGAAGCGCTGCAGACCTCGCTGATCAAGCTGAAGCTCGACGACGGCACCGTCCTGCAGACCTACTGCGTGCAGATCGACGTCAACCTGGACCGGCAGCACGGGATGACCGAGAAGCCGTGGGACAGCTACCCGGACAAGAACCTGCCGTTCAACCAGAACCGGGCCAAGATCAACTGGGTGCTGCACAACAGCTACCCGGCCGCCCACAACGGCGACCTCGCGGCGATCGCCGGGGACACCGCCATCCAGTTCCACGACGGTCTCGACGCCCGTGAGGCGATCACCGCCACGCAGGCCGCCATCTGGCACTTCAGCGACGGCAAGGACATGGTGGCCCCGAACCAGGGTGACGCCGATGACCAGGCCGACATCGTCGCGCTGTACCAGTACCTGACCGGCCCGAAGAACGTCGGCATCGAGGAGAACGAGAACCCCTCGCTGGCCCTCACGCCGGACTCGATCAAGGGCAAGTCGGGCGACAAGCTCGGCCCGTTCACCATCAAGACCAACGGCACGATCAAGGAGCTCACGAGCGAGCTGCCGGAAGGCGTGAAGATCACCGACGCCGACGGCAAGGCGATCGCCTCCGGCACCCTGAAGAACGGCAGCAAGGTCTACCTGAGCGTGCCCGCGGATGCCGCCGCCGGTTCGGCCACGCTGACCGTGAAGGCCAACGCGCACTTCGACACCGGCCGCCTGTTCGTCGGTGACAACTACGCGGAGAAGCCGAGCCAGACCCTGATCGTGGCCACCGGTACGGACACCGAGCTCGAGGCCTCGGCCAACGCCAGCTGGACCGTCGCGCCGAAGACCACGACCACCACCCCGCCGGCCCCGCAGGGCAGCAACGGTGGCGGCCTGGCCAACACCGGTGCGTCGATCTTCGTGCCCGTCCTGGTGGGCGTGGTCCTGGTCGGTGCGGGCGTCGGCGCCCTGCTGTTCCAGCGCCGCCGTCGCGCCTAGCAACACCTGATCCGACAAAGAGGGCCGGCTCGCAAATGCGAGCCGGCCCTCTTTGTTGTTTTCAGTACTTTCGGCCCTTGTGCTTTCGAGGTTTTCCACAGGCACCCAGTTGTCCACAGATTCACCCACAGCCGGTTTGAACCCCCCAGAAATCGATAGACTGGACCTCGGGGAGCCCCCGGGACGGGTGGGGTCTGCTTACGCGCGCGAGACAACAAGACGTAGCCCAAGCCCTCCCCACCAATCCCAGCCCAACCACCCGGCCCACCACCCAGCCCATGCCCACCTTCCAACCGGGCGTGTCCCACACTCCCGCCGGGTGTGTCCCCCGCTCCGACCGGGTGTGTCCCTCGTTCCGACCGGGTGTGTCCCTCGTTCCGACCGGGTGTGTCCCTCGTTCCAGCTGGGTGTGTCCCTCGTTCCAGCTGGGTGTGTCCCTCGTCCCCGTCGGGTGTGTCCCTCGGTCCGGCTGGGCGTGTCCCACACTTCGGCCGCGCCCGTCCCAGCTCCGCCGCGAGCAAGTGCGACAGGCGGCCGAAGTCCCTTACCGTGCACAACATGACCACGGTCCGGACGGAACCGCAGGCGCCGCACTGGCTCGTCCAGTTGCTGCGCCCGGCGCCCGCTCCGGTCCCGTGGAAGCGGGTCGCCCGCGCCACCGCCGGCATCGCGGGGCCGGTCGCCGCGGGGATGGCGGCCGGGCGGCTGGACCTCGGCGTGCTCGCGTCCATCGGCGGTCTCTGCGCCACGCTCGCCGACACCGACGGCCCCTACTGGTACCGCACCCGCCGCATCGGCTACGTGATCACGGCCGGTGCCCTCGGCTTCTTCACCGGCACGGCCACCGGCAGCACCGCGTGGCTCTCCGGCGCGATGGTCGTGGTGGTCGCGGTCCTCTCGGCCTTGATCAGCGTCAACGGCGACATCGCCTCCCGTGCGGGCCTGCAGCTCCTCGTCTTCACCGTGGTCGGCTCGGCGCAGACCGCACCGCCGCTGACCGCGCTCGGCTGCTTCGCCGCGGGCGCCGCGTTCGCGATGCTCCTCGCCATCGGCGCCTGGCCGGTCCGAGCCACCGCGCCGGAACGCACGGCCATCGCGAACGTCTACGACGCCCTCGCCGACATGCTGCGCGGCACCGGAACCCCGGCCGCCCGCCCGGCTCGGCTCCGCGCGACCGCGGCCATCAACGTCGCCTACGACCGGCTGCTCGACGCCCGTTCCCGCCTTTCGGGCCGGAACCAGGCCTACCGCAACCTGCTCACCCTGCTCACCGCGACGACCCCGCTCATCGAGGCGAGCGTGGCCACCGTCGCGGCACGCGACCGGCCGGACGACACCCTCATCAACCACATCGATGCGCTGGCCGACGCGATCCGCAAGGACGAGCCGTTCCCGCCCCTGCCCGACGCCTCGTCCGCTCTGCACGACGCCCTGCGCCGGGTGCACGACCGCGACGACGACGCCCGCGGCACGACGCCGAGCAAGGAGAAGGCGACGGTCGGCGAACGTCTGCGCCGGCTCGCGGACACCACCATCACCGGCCCACAGACGTGGTTGTTCGTACTTCGGCTGACCGTCTGCGTCACGCTCGCCGAGCTCGTCGGCATCGTGCTCTCCCTCGACCACGCCAACTGGGTCGCGCTGACCGTCGCCATCGTGCTCAAGCCCGACTTCGGTTCGGTGTTCGGCCGGGCGGTGCTGCGCGCGGGCGGGACGGCCGTCGGCGTGGTGCTCGGCGCGGGACTGCTCGCGCTCGCCCCGCACGGCTGGCTGCTGGTGATCGTGATGGCGGTGGTCGCGGCGATGCTGCCGGTCGGCCAGGTGCGCAACTACGGCATGTTCTCCACGTTCGTCACGCCGCTGGTGATCGTGCAGCTCGACCTCGCCAACTCGGGCAGCTTCACCCTCGTGGTCGCGCGTCTGGTGGACACGGCGGTCGGCTGCCTGATCGTCGTCGTGTTCGGCTACCTGCTCTGGCCGGGCAGCCGCAAGGCCGACGTCGGCGACCAGCTCGCCCGCACCTGCGACACCGTCGGCACGTACCTCGACCGCGCTCTCTCCGGCGCCCCGCAAGGCCGTTCGGCGTTGCGCCGCAAGGCATACCGCGAGCTCTCGGACCTGCGCACGGTGTTCCAGCGCGCGATCGTCGAGCCGTCGAAGGCGGGGCGGACGGCCTCGGCGTGGTGGCCGCTGATCGTGTTCCTGGAACGCATGACCGACGCGGTCACCGAGGTCGCGGTGCAGATCGAACGCGGCGCGCCGCCACCCGACCAGGCCGACGTCACGCTGCTGTCCGCCGGGGTCACCGAGGCTGCCGCCGCCCTGCGTGAGGGTCGCAAACCCGCCAAGCTGGAGTTGCCCGCGACCGACCAGCTCGAGGCCGTCACCAGGGAACTGGACGGGGTGTTGCGCACGCTGCGCGGGCCTGCGGCGACGCGACCGAGACGGACTTGGCGCGTCGGCGGATTGCTGCCGAGGCGCCGTGGCGCGCAACCCGGTTCCGCTGGGTAGCGTGGGCGCACCCGGTCGACATCGACAGTGGGAACGCGAGTCCGGCTTGGGTACCCTGCTCAGGGCCGCCGGACGTGGGAGTGCGAAGGAGCACCATGGGAATCGACTTCAACGAGTTGAAGAACAAGGCGGCCGACCTGGTCGAGAAGCACGGCGAGCAGATCGAACAGGGCGTCGAGAAGGCCGGCGACTTCGCCAAGAAGCGGTTCGGGCACGACGAGCAGGTGGACAAGGTCGTGGACAAGATCCAGGACGCCATCCCGGACAAGGACAAGCCGACCGACCAGGGCGGCACCGCGTGACCGTGCCCCACGACGGCACAGCCGAGCGAGCTGGGGCCGAGCGGGCCCCGGCCCGCTCGGCCACCACGCGCCACCCGGTGATCATCACCTGGCAGGGGGCCAGCCCGCCGAGCATGGAGTCGGTGCGGCTGCTGGTCGCCGCCGACCGCATGCGCGCCTCCGGCCGGATGATCACGGCGGCCGACCCCGAGCGCGGCACCGAGGCGTTCAGCGCGTCCTTCGAGGCGTCGGTCGACAAGGCCGACCCGTCGGGACGGCTGCTGCTGCGCACCGCGACCGTCACCGAGGAGCGCCAGATCTCGCTGAGCCGCTCCGAGGACGGTTTCTGGCTGTGCGACACCGGCGGGGGCACCAACCGCAACGAGTTCGGTGGCGCCATCGACGTGGACGTGGCGGGCGCGGTGACGTTCAACGCGCTGCCCATCCGCCGCTTCGGCCTGCACCGCACGCCGGGTGAGCAGACCCTGCCGGTGGTCTTCATCAGCCTGCCCGACCTGGCCATCACGGTGGTCGAGCAGACCTACCGCACGGTCTCGATCGGCGAGCGCGAGTCGGTCATCGCCTTGCAGCGCGGCGACAACGTCACCGAGCTGACGGTCGACGCCGACGGCATGGTCCTCGACTACCCGGGTGTCTCCCGCCGGGTCTAGACGGTGAAGGAGAGGACGGTCGACGCGTAGAGCGTCTCCGCGTCCACGCCGACCGCACGCACCTCGATGATGTGCGGGCCCGCCCCGAACTGGTTGGTGGTCAACGGCAGCCGCCACTGACCGCCCACCCCTGGACCGTCCACAGTGGTCGGGAACGCGGCGATCTTGCGGCCGTCCAGGCGGATCTCGATGCCGCCGAGCCCGGCCACCTCGCCCGCGATCCGTTGCGCGGCCGAGCCGTTCAGGTGCACGTCCACGAGCACCCGCCCCGGCACCGCGGTCGCCCCCTCGGGGATCGGCTGACCGGTCGCACCGAGCATCTGCGCCTCCGCGCGCGCGACGGCCGGGCGCGGGCGCGGCAGCGGCGGGTCCTTCGGCGCCGCGACCGGCGGGGGTGTCACGCCCGGTGCCGCGTACAGCTCGATCTCGCTGAACTCGACCCGGGTGGCCAGCCCCTTCTGCTGCACGTTGCTGCTCACCCCCACGTCGAGCACCTGCGGGTCACCGCTGAGGACCAGCGCTTCCTTGGGGATCAACGCCACCACCGGGTACCGCACGCCACGCTTCAACGGTTGCCCGCGCACGGCCGGGGTGGCGAGCACGCGCTTGCCGCCGACGTCCACGCTCAGCGTGCCGTCCAGGCTCTTGATCGACTGGTCGGCCTGCGGCAGCAGCGACATCCGCAGCTGGGCAGCCTGCACGTCCTGGATCATCGTGCCCGCGGGGGCGGGCGCGAGCACCATGCCGGTCTGCTGCACGGTGCGGCTGGTGCGCACGGTCGGCGCCGCCAGCGCGACCGGCGGCGCGGTCGGCGCGCCCGTGAACCCGATCACCGCGACGCCCGCGCGGAAGCCGCCCGATGGCCCCACGAAGCCGAACAACGCGGTCGCCTGCTGCCACGCCGGGGTCACGTCCCCGCCGCCGACGAGCACGCCGTTGCGCAGCACGCTGATGTTGTCCTTGCCGATCGACACCTGCCAGCGCACGTTCTCGCCGATCCGCGGCGTCGGCAGCGGCGCGATCTTCGACACCACGTGCCCGTTGCGGTGCACGTTGGGCGCGGTCAGCACCTGCACGGTGGTCACGGGCTTGGGCTGGCTGCGGTCGTCGGGCTTCGACGTGATCAGCACGCGGATGGTGCCCGGTGGCAGCGCCGGGTCCGCCTGCGCGACGCCCGGCTTGTCCGGCTTCGGCGGCCCGGACGGCGACCCGTCGATCAGGTCCGCCGACCCGGGCACCAGGTCGATCATCAGCTGCCCGGCCTCGCTCGGCGAGTCCGTGTCGATCACCACGCTGCCCACGCCGCCGGCCAGCTTGAACGGGGCCCGGGCGCGCAACGCCACCGACGCGCTGCCGCAGTTCGCGCTGATCACCAGCCGTTTGGTGTCCGACCCGTCGCCCCTGGTCGCCCGCCCGCACGCGCCGGGACTGGCGAAGCGCCAGTTCGTCGGGTCGGGCACGGCCTGCCCGTCGAACCGGTCGACGAACGTGTAGGCCGTCGGGTCGGGCTGCGTGCCCGGCGTCCCCGACACCGCGACGGGCGCGGACCGCTGGCCGAACATGTCGACGTTGCGGATCTCGATGCCGTAGGTCACCCCGTCGTCCAGCCCGTCGAGCTGGACCTGCGGCTCGGCCACCAGCCGGGTGCTGTTCAGCGCGCCCGGCCGTCCCCACCGCACCTCGTAGCCGGCGACGGTCGTCGGTGCGGGGGAGGCATCCCAGCGGGCCAGCAGCCGGTGCGGGCCGGGCGTGACCACGACCGGGCCGGGGCGGGGTGGCTTCGGCCCGGGTTCGGGCAGCACGACACCTTCGGCGGCGTACTTCGACACCGACGTCTGCGCCGGCCGCGGGGGCGGCTGGCTGGTCCCCGGCGTTTCGGGGCTGCGCAACGCGATGATCGCGCCGCCGAGCACAGCGAGTCCGGCGACGGCGAGCCCGGCTTTGCGTAAGAGGGGACCTCGATCCACGCCGCAACGGTAGGGCTCGGTCAGTTCGGTCTCACAGATCGTTGTCGACCCGAGACCTCGGGATTTCCGCCAGTGCGGTGTTCTCGGCCAACCGGACGACGCGGCCGCCCTGCGCGCCGACCGACTGCAGCGCGTCGTGCACGTCCGGCGCCGTGAGGTCGACGGTCACGGCGAGCCACTCGCTCTGCTGCTGCCCGATCAGCGCCAGCCGGCCGCGGTGCCCGGCGTCCAGCGTGGCCTTGAGCGACCCGGTGGACGCGAGCGCGCCGCGGGCCGCGCCGAGCCGGCCCAGCGCGTCGTCGAGGGCCGGCAGCAGTGCGGGCGCGTTGCCCTCGCACATGGCCCGCACGAGTTCCGGGCGTGACCCGGCCACCCGCGTGCCGTCGCGGAACGAGCCCGCCGCGAGCGCCAGCGGCAGCGGGCCGACGTCGGCGCCCACCGCGGCCAGCACCGCGGCCAGCACGTGCGGCAGGTGCGAGATCCGCGCGACGGCGTCGTCGTGCTCGTACGCCGTCGTCGGCACCACGTGCGCGCCGCAGTCCAGCGCCAGCTCGGCGGCGATCCGCCACGCGGCCAGGTCGGTCTTCTCGTCGGCGGTGACCACCCACGCCGCACCGTGGAAGAGCTCGGCCGACCCGGCGGCCCAGCCCGACTCGCTGCGCCCGGCCATCGGGTGCCCACCGGCGAAGGTGAGGCTCGGCGCCAGCCGCTCGACCGCGTCCAGCACCGGCCCCTTCACGCTGATCACGTCCGTGACCGGGCAGTTCGGTGCCATCACGACGATCCGGCGCAGCACGCTGGCCAGCGAGGGCAACGGAACCGCGATGACGACGAGCGCGTCCCGTTGCGCGGCAAGGGTCAGCGCGGCGTCCACATCGGACTCGACCAGGAAGCCGTCGGCGCGGGCCACCGCGGCGTCCTGCCCGGACTCCGTGTAGCCCCACACATCGCGGCCCGCGGCTCTGGCCGCACGCAGCACGGAGCCGCCGATGAGACCGAGCCCGATCACGCAAACAGGGAGCACGCGCACATCCTCCACCACGGCCGCGACTGTGTCGATCAGTCCGTCGATCAGCCCGTCGCCCGGAGCGCGTCCAGGGCGAACGCCGAGTACATGGCCACCCCGTTGGTCAACGCGGACTCGTCGAAGTGGACCCGGTTGGAGTGGTTCGGCGGTGCTTCGTCCGGCTCGACGTCCGGCGGGCAGGCGCCGAGGAACGCCATCGCGCCCGGAACCCGTTGCAGCACGTAGGAGAAGTCCTCCGCGCCCATCATCGGGTCGGCCATCACCTTGCCGCAGCGCTGGCCGAGCACGGTCTGGGCGAGCTTCACCGCGCCGAGCGCGACGTCGTGGTCGTTGACCGTGACCGGGTAGCCGGGGGTGATGTCGACGAGCACGCGGCAGTCGTGCGCGGCACCGACGTGCTCGCAGATGCGTGCGAGTTCGGTGTGCACGAACGACCGCGTCGCCTCGGACAGGCTGCGGATCGTGCCCTCCATCTCCGCGGTCTCCGGGATGATGTTGGTCGCCGTGCCCGCCTGGATCCGCCCGACCGTGATCACCGCGGGCTCGAACACGCTGACCCGGCGCCCGAGCATGGTCTGCAGCGCGCCGACCATGGCCGCGGCGGCGGGGATCGGGTCGACGGCGTCGTGCGGGCTCGCGCCGTGCCCGCCCTTGCCGGTGATCCGGACGTGGAACGTGTCGGCGGCGGCCATCATGGGCCCGGGCCGGCAGACGACGACCCCACTGGGTTCCTTGGACGTGATGTGCAGCGCGAACGCCCGCGCCACATCGTCACCGGCGGCCTTGAGCACGCCCTCGTGGATCATGTAGCGGGCGCCGTGCTGGCCCTCCTCGCCGGGCTGGAACATGAACACCACGTTGCCCGCCAAGGCGCCCTTGCGGCTGGACAGCACCCGTGCCGCCGAGGCGAGCATGGCGACGTGCGTGTCGTGCCCGCACGCGTGCATCTTGCCGTCCACTTCGGACGCGAAGGGCAGGCCCGTCTCCTCGGTGAGCGGCAGCGCGTCCATGTCGCCGCGCAGCAGCACCGTCGGCCCCGGCTTCGCCCCGCGCAGCACGGCGACCACCGACGTCGTGGTCTTGCCGGTGGTCACCTCGAGGTCGAGGTCCTCGATGGCGTGCAGGATGGCGGCCTGGGTCTTGGGCAGCTGGAGGCCCTCTTCGGGGTTCTTGTGCAGTTGCCTGCGCAGCGCGACGGTCTTGGGCTGCAGTGCGCGTGCGGCCTCCACGAGGCCGATGAACCGCGGGTCGGTGCCCAGGTTCGGGATGCTCGCGGCGTGATCGGGACGGGTGGTGTTCATGCGTCGATAGTGTCATCGTCGGCCTCGAAAGGTCGCGCTTCGCGCTCCGGCACTGTCGCCGGGCGATTGGTTCTTCCGGGCGACCGGTGCTAGGCATACGGTGTGCCCATGTCCGAGCAGGAGCCGGTCGCGGGCTTCGCCGTCGCGGTGGTCCGGGAAGAGGGCCGCTGGCGCTGGCAGTCCTTGGACGATTCGGCGTTGCGTGAGCTGGATGCCGCCATCACCGAGTTGCGCAAGATCCGCACGTCGGGCGCCGTGCTGGGGATGCTGGCGGTCGACGACGAGTTCTTCATCCTGCTGCGGCCCAGCCCCGGTGGCGTGTCCCTGCTGTTGTCCGACGCGACGGCGGCACTGGACTACGACGTGGCCGCGGACGCCCTGGACCTGCTGCGCGTCGAGCCACCTGAGGACGACGACGAGATGTGGCCGGAAGGCGCGTTGGACATCGTCGCCGACCTCGGCCTGCCCGCGCCGGAGATGCAGGTCATCGTGGACGAGGTGGACCTGTACCCGGACGAGCAGCTGCAGATGATCGCCCAGCGCTGCGGCTTCGACGGCGAGTTCGGCAAGGTCCTGGACACCGTCCTGCAGTGAAGCCGACCGACGCCGACGTCGCCGCGATGCGGTCGGCGCTCGCCTACGCGCGCGCAGCGACAGATGACGTGCCGATCGGCGCCGTCGTCCTGTCGCCTTCCGGTTCGGTGCTGGCCGGTGCGTGCAACGGCCGGGAAGCATCGGGGGACCCCACCGCCCACGCGGAGATCCTCGCCCTGCGTGCCGCCGCGGCTGCGCACGGTGACGGCTGGCGCCTGACGGGCTGCACCCTGGTCGTGACGGTCGAACCGTGCACGATGTGCGCCGGTGCCCTGGTCCTGGCCCGGGTGTCCAGGCTGGTGTTCGGCGCCTGGGAGCCCAAGACGGGCGCGGTCGGCTCGCTGTGGGACGTCGTGCGCGATCGCCGGTCGTCGCATCGGCCTGAGGTGGTCGCAGGCGTCCTGGCCGCGGAGAGCTCGGCCTTGCTGGAGGAGTTCTTCCGAACGCACCGTTTGTGACGGTTTGGCTGGGGGGACCCTCCAGGTATGAGCATCTTCGACAAGATGAAAGACAAGGCAGAGCAGCTTGTCGGCGAGGCCAAGGAGAAGACCGGCCGCGCCACGGACAACGATGAGCTGAAGGACGCCGGCAAGCGCGACCAGGTCGCGGGCGAACTGAAGGAAACCGGCCACGACCTGCGTGACAAGGCCGCCGGCGCCTACAAGGACGCCAAGGACCGCCTCGACGACGACCGCCGTTGACCCTCCCAGCGTGACCCTCGACCGGGTTCGGTATCGTCACCACCGGTGGCGTGTCCGAGCGGCCGAAGGAGCACGCCTCGAAAGCGTGTGAGGGTTTACGCCCTCCGTGGGTTCAAATCCCACCGCCACCGCTTCTGACCAGGCACAACGCCGGGTGCGTCCACTGTGACACACCCGGCGTTCTGCTGTCTGGTTGCGTCCAGGTTCTTCCAGATATGTCCAGCAACGTCTGAGCCGTCCCCCTGGCGCGGGATGTACTCCTGGCCTCATTCCTCTTGCTGGATTGGAAGTGCACCATGAAGGTGCTGCGAACCCTGGTCTGTGGAGCGGCCGCGGCGATCGTCGCGCTGACCGTGCCTGCGGCAGCCGATGCGAGCAGCTTGGCCGACCCGAACGGCAAGTACTGCGTCCAGGACCTGTCCGACGGGCCGGAGTCGTGCTTCACGACCGAGCAGGCGCTCAACGCCTACCAGTCGGAACTGTCGTTGACTCCGCTGCTCACCGTCTTCCGCAACACCAACTACGTTGGTTCGGGCGGGTACAAGAACTACGTCAGCGCCTACGGCCGGATCTACTGTGACGACCGCACCGACTACAACGAGGCGTCGCAGCGCTACCTGAGCGCCGACAAGTACTCCAACGGCCTGTCCGTCGACCTGTCGATCAGTTCGTTCGTGATCGCGCCGAACTCCGGCTGCATCGTCACGTTCTGGAAGGGCAACTTCAGCGGAGACAGCATCACCAAGGCCTTCAGCTGCCCGAACATGGCCACTTGCTACAGCGGCTGGGACAACAAGGCGCGGTCGCTCGCCGTCACGTAGTCGCCCGTGCTCTGTCTGGGGGCAAGCCCTCGGCATCGGCCGGAGGCTTCGCCCCCTCTTGGTCACCGTTCCGGTGCAACGGTTGTCATCACATCGGAGTGTTCCGCAGGGTTGCTGAGACCCCGCTGAGACGACGTTCCGCATGAGCGCGGTCGGCGTCGGTCGCGGCCAGGGTCAACGCTTTCCGGTACGCCTCGGCTGCTTCGGACAGGCGATCGGCGCGTTCCAGCAAGTCCGCGCGCGCCAAGGCGTACGGGTGGTACGCACGCAGCAAAGGCTCCTCTGCCAACGCATCCAGCAGGACCAACCCCGCTTCCGGCCCGTCGCGCATGGCCACGGCGGCGGCCCGGTTCAGCGACACCACCGGCGACGGCGACAGCGTCAGCAACACGTCGTACAACGCCACGATCTGCGGCCAGTCCGTGGTTTCCACCGACGCCGCTTCGTCGTGCAGCGCGGCGATCGCGGCCTGCACGCCGTACACGCCAGGCGATCCACCGGTCAGCGCTGCGATCACCAGCGTGCGGCCTTCCTCGATCATCGACCGGTCCCACGCGGCGCGGGATTGGTCGGCCAGCAACACCGGGGTGCCGTCCGGTGCCGTGCGGGCATCGCGGCGGGCGTGGATCAGGAGCATCAGGGCCAGCAGGCCGGCCACCTCGCGTTCGGCCGGCAGGAGTCCACGAAGGACTCGGGCCAGGCGGATCGCCTCGGCGGCCACCTCGATCCGTTGCAGCGCCGGGCCCGAGCTCGCCGCGTAGCCCTCGGTGAAGATCGAGTAGACGACCTGCAGGACGCCCGGCAGCCGCGACGGCAGCTCGTCGGGCCCCGGCACGCGGAACGGGATGCGTGCCTCGCGGATCTTCTTCTTCGCCCGCACGATGCGCTGCGCCATGGTCGGCACCGGCACCAGGAACGCCCGCGCCACCTCGACCGTCGTCATCCCGGCCAGGCAGCGCAACGTCAACGCCACCCGATCCTCCGCGGCCAAGGCCGGGTGGGCGCACGTGAAGAACAACTGCAACCGGTCGTCCGGCAACGAGGCGTCGACGGACGGTCCCGGCTCGGTGCGTTGCGCGTCGACGTGCAGGACCGCGAGCTTCGCCGCGTAGGTCTGGTCGCGCTTGAGGCGGTTCACCGCACGCCTGCGGGCCGTGGTGAGGAGCCAGGCGCCCGGTTTCGCCGGCACGCCGTCGACCGGCCAATGGGTCAGCGCTGCCTCGATCGCCTCCGAGGCCACCTCTTCAGCCAGGTCCAGGTCGCCGAAGCGGCGCACCAGCGCGCCGAGGAGGCGGCCGTGCTCCTCGCGGAACACGGCCGCGATCGCCGGCTCCACTAGCCCTGGACCTCGGCCACCGGCCGCACGACGACCGACCCGCCGCCCAGCGAACCGGGGCAGCGCGCCGCCCAGTCCAACGCCTCGTCCAGGTCGGGCACGTCGATCACGTAGAGGCCGCCCAGGATCTCGCGGGTCTCGGCGAACGGGCCGTCGGTGGTGATCGCGCGCCGGCCGTCGGCGCCGACCTGGACGCGGGTGGCGGTGGTGAAGTCCGCGAGCTGGTGCGAGTCGACGCAGATGCCCGCCTCCTGCACCGCCTTGTCGAAGGCGATCCAGTCCTCGAAGGTGCACCCGTTGTCCACCTCGGCCGGGTTGTCGGCGGGCGGGGTGTTGATCAGCAGCATGTACTTCACGGTCGGTCTCCTTCGTTGGTCGCTTGCCGTACGTGATGACGACAAACGAACTCGCCGCGCATCGACACCTCAGCCGACGAAAATGCAGAACGGGTGACCGGCGGGGTCGGCGAAGACCCGCAACGGCTCCTCATGGTCGTCGATCCGGTCGCGGAGCAGCCGCGCGCCGAGCTCCAGCACGCGCTTGGTCTGCGCCTCGAGCTGCTCGACCGAGTCCACCGTCATGTCCAGGTGCAGCTGCTGGGGGACGGTGTGCTCCGGCCACGTCGCCTCGGCCAGCGCGCTGACCTGCTGGAATGCCAGCCCGTGGCCGGTCTCCGGCGCGCGCAGGACCAGCCAGTCCTTGCCGCGCTCGTCCGGTTCGCCGGCCGCGGGCGGCTCGTCGCCGTCGCGGTAGGTGTAACCGAGCAGCTGCCGATAGAACTCGGCGAGCCCGCGGGCGTCCGTCGTGTCCAGCACGGTCTGCCGCAGCTTGGGAACCTCAGCCATGTCGCCAGGATTGTCGGTGAGTGCCCGTACCGTCCACCCAATGAGCCTTCGTGGACTGAGCACCCTGCGTTTCCAGACCCCCGACCTCGACGCCGCGATTCGTTGGTACACCGACGTCCTCGACGTCGAACCGTACTTCCAAAGACCCGGCTACGCGGAATTCCGCGTGGGGGATTACCAGCACGAGCTGGGCATCGTCGAAACGTCGGCGGCGAGCGGGGCCGGCCTGCGGACGTCCACTGCGGACGGTCCGGCCGGTGCCGTCGCCTACTGGCACGTCGACGACGTCGTCGCGACCGCACAGCGGCTGGTGCGCCTCGGCGCCACCGAGCACGAACCCGTGCGCGATTTCGGTGGATTCGTGGTTGCGTCCGTTGTCGACCCGTTCGGCAATATTGTCGGCCTCATGCACAGCCCGCACTATCTGGAGGTGCTCGACCGCAAGGCGTGACCATGTCGCCACCGAATGGTGTAACGGCGGTGACTTGCTGAGCAACTGGAGACTTCCCGGTCTTTTCTCGTTCACCCATCAATGTGAGGATGCGGCGAACCATCAGACCTGGAGGACGTGTTGATCTCACCAGCGCACCGGCGCCGTGGCTTAGCCGCGCTCGCCGTCGCGGCCACCGCCGCGGGGGTCGGCCTGGCAGTCGCCGCTCAACCCGCGGCCGCCGCGAGTGCCGACGCCATGATCGCCGAGGTATACGGCGGCGGCGGCAATTCCGGCGCCACCCTGAAGTCGGACTTCGTCGAGCTTGCCAACGCGGGCGCCAGTGCCGCGTCGGTCGACGGCTGGAGCGTGCAGTACGCGCCCGCGTCCGGCAGCAGCTGGCAGGTAACGCCGTTGACCGGCAGCATCCCGGCGGGTGGCCGCTTCCTGGTCGCCGAGGGCAAGGGCGCGGGTGGCACGGTCGACCTGCCCACCCCGGACGCCACCGGCACGATCGCCATGTCGGCCACCGGCGGGACGATCGCCCTCGTCCACGCCACCACGGCGCTGACCTGCAAGACCGCTGCCGACTGCGCTGCCGACGCGACGGTGAAGGACGTCGTCGGCTTCGGCGCCGCCACGATCCGCGAGGGCTCGCCCGCGCCGGCAGGCACGAACACGACCTCGCTGGCCCGCAGCGCGCTGGTCGACACCGACGACAACAGCGTGGACTTCACTTCGGGTGCGCCGACGCCGACCAACGCGGCAGGCGACACCACCGGCGGCGACCCGACCCCGCCGATCCAGGCCAAGGTCCACGACATCCAGGGCACCACCCGGCTATCGCCGCTCGACGGCAAGAAGGTCGGCGGTGTCACCGGCGTCGTGACCGCGGTCCGGTCCTTCGGCTCGGCGCGTGGCTTCTGGGTGCAGGACACCGCCCCCGATGCCGACCCGGCCACCAGTGAGGGCGTCTTCGCGTTCACCGGTTCGACCTCGCCCGCCGTCGCGGTGGGCGACGCGGTCGAGATCACCTCGGCCACGGTCGACGAGTTCTACCCGGACGCGTCGCCGAGCTCGTCGACGCAGCAGTCGACCACCGAGCTGACCAGTCCGAAGTGGACCGTCACGTCGCACGGCAACCCCGTGCCCGCGCCGGAGAAGCTCGGCCCGGACACCGTTCCGACCGCGTTCACGCCCGAGCCCGGTGGCAACATCGAGCCGCTGGCGCTCGAGCCGAGCAAGTACGCGCTCGACTTCTACGAGTCGCGCGAAGGCATGCTCGTCGAGATCGACGACGCCCACGTCGTCGGCCCGTCGACCAGCTTCAACGAGCTGTGGATCACCTCCAAGCCGCAGCAGAACCCGACCCCGCGCGGCGGCACGCTCTACTCCGGCTACGACCAGCAGAACAGCGGCCGGATGCTCGTCGAGTCGCTGATCCCGTTCGCCCAGCACCCCTTCCCGAAGGTCAACACCGGTGACCGCTTGGCCGGGGTGACCGCGGGCCCGCTGAACTTCAGCCAGTTCGGCGGCTACGAGATCCTCGCCACCCAGCTCGGTGACCGGGTCGACGGCGGCCTCCAGCCGGAGGTCACCCGCGCGCAGCGGCCGAGCGAGCTCGCCGTGGCCACCTACAACGTGGAGAACCTCGCGCCGTCCGACCCGCAGGCCAAGTTCGACCGGCTGGCGGCGGCCGTGGTCACCCACCTCGCGAGCCCGGACATCCTGTCCATCGAGGAGATCCAGGACAACAGCGGCGCCACCGACGACGGCACCGTCGCCTCGGACGTCACCGTGAAGAAGTTCACCGACGCGATCGTCGCGGCGGGCGGCCCGCACTACGAGGTCCGCTCGATCGACCCGGAGAACGACAAGGACGGCGGCCAGCCCGGCGGCAACATCCGGGTGTCGTTCCTGTTCAACCCGGCTCGCGTCTCGTTCGTGGACATCCCCGGTGGCGACGCGACCACACCGGTCACCGTCACGCAGGGCCGCTTCCCGCTCGACCCGAAGCTCTCGGCGTCGCCCGGCCGGATCGCGCCCGCCGACGAGGCGTGGGAGAGCAGCCGCAAGCCGTTGGTCGGCGAGTTCCTGTTCCACAACCACCCGGTGTTCGTGATCGGCAACCACTTCAACTCCAAGGGCGGCGACCAGCCGCTGGCCGGTCGCAACCAGCCGCCGACCCGCAGCTCGGAGGTCCAGCGGGTCAAGCAGGCGACGCTGGTGAACAACTTCGTCAAGCAGATCGAGAAGATCGATCCGCTGGCCAACGTCGTGGTGCTCGGTGACATGAACGACTACCCGTTCTCGCCGGCGCTGGGCACGCTGACCAGCGGGCACGCCTTGACCGACCTGATCACGACGCTGCCCAAGCCGGAGCAGTACAGCTACGTGTTCCAGGGCAACTCGCAGGTGCTGGACCACATCCTGACCAGCCCGTTCGTCTTGCGGCCCAGCTACGACGTGGTGCACATCAACGCCGAGTTCGCCGACCAGGCAAGTGACCACGATCCGCAGGTCGTGCGCTTCGTCCCGACGAGTGTGCCGTGGCCGGGCGCAGGGCATTGACCAGCGGCAATTACCGTAGGGCCGGTACGACGAAGGGAGACGTCATGACTGAGCAGCTCGGGGGAGCCGACGTGCGTTCCACGCAGGAGCAGGAGCCGAAGACCGGCGGGCACGCCTTGCCCGACGGCGCGCCGACTCACCCGCTGGTCGACCTGTCCCGGGACCCCAACCCGGGCAAGGCCGACCACGCGAAGCCCGACGAGGACGACGACTGACCTCAGCCTGACTAGGAGTGCTGGTCGAAACGGCGCCGATCACCGTCCCGGTGGTCGGCGCCGTTCCCTGTTCAGAGCATGGCCGGGTTCAGCGCACGGGCCGGGTTCAGAGCACGGGCCGGCTCGACCAGCCGCCGCCACCCAGCTCGGCGTCGAGGCTCTCCTGCGCATGGCGCATCGACTCGGCGTACCGCGGATCCTGTAATCGCACGCCGATCTCCTCGGGCGGTACGTCCTCGACGTGGGCGACCAGCCACCAGATGTTGCCGAACGGGTCACGCACCCGCCCACCGCGATCTCCCCACGCCGCGTTGCTCAACGGCGTGACCACCCGGGCGCCCGCCGCCACCGCCTGCTCGAACGCGCGGTCGGCGTCCTCGACGTAGATGCGCAGCATGCTCGGGGTGTCCGGCCAGTCGGGCCGCGCGTCGAAGGCGAGCAGGATCGAGTCGCCCACCTTGATCTCGGCGTGCCCGATGCCGCCGTCCTCGGTCGGGATCCGCGCGAGCTCGGTGCCGCCGAACGCGGCGCTGATGAAGTCCAGCAACCCGCCCGTGTCGCGGCTGACCAACCACGGTTGCACGGTCGAGTAGCCCTCGGGGGCGGTCATCGGTGGTCCTCTCCTCGGTGTTGCTGCTGGTCCCGAGGCTCGCACGACCCACCGACAAAACGACGAAACGCCGGTCACCACGGGGGCGACCGGCGTCTCGGCTCGAGCGCGGAGGATGCGGGATTTGAACCCGCGAGGGCTTTAACACCCAACACGATTTCCAATCGTGCGCACTAGGCCACTATGCGAATCCTCCGCCGGAGAGGGTACCGGATGTGGTCCTGACCTCCCAAAACGGGTGGTCATAGACGGTGTGCCGCCCTGGAGATCGACTAGCACAGCGCTCGGTGACGACACGATCGAGGGTCTGTTACATGAGTGCGACGTCGACCAATGCTCCGGGAGCGGTTCCGCAAGACCATCCGGGCCAAGGACCTGTCCAGGCACACCACTCCGCTGCTGAGTGACGAGGATCACGCAGCATTGCTCGCTGCCTGGGGCGGGAAGGACTTCTACGCCCTGCGTGACCGGGCGATCATGCTCCTGCTGATCGACGCCGGTCCACGGGTCGCTGAGGTCCACGTCATCGACGGGGACGACGTCGACTTCAAGAACCGGCGGATCCCGATCATCGGCAGGGGAAGAAGTTCCGCTGGATCAGCTTCAGCAGCACCGGGCTTCCTTCCTCAGCCGCAGCGCATGCGTCGTGGGCGAAGACCGCCGATCGGTCGGCGCGTACAGAGTCGGCCCGTAGGGCCTACTTCCGGGGTCTTGCGTTGCGAAGTGCCCGCGTGCGATCACGGGGCCGGTAGCGCGCAGCTCAGACGAGCGCGGTCTCGCGGTTCCAACCCCTGGTACTGAACACGAGCCCTTGGCGGTAGGCGTCGATGCCTGCCGCTGGGTAGGGGATCAAGCGTTCCGGGAGGTTGGAGAGCGGGAACCACCGCACGGCGGAGCACTTGTCCGGCTCGCGGTTGGTGGGTTCGCCCACCCAACGTCGAGCCTCGAAGAACAGACCGAGCCGGGGCTCGGGACCGGATCCGCTCACGTGCATGGTGTGGACATGGCGGAGATCAGAAGGTGCGACCAGTACCCCGACCTCTTCCTCGGTCTCGCGCGCGGCGGCGTCCAAGACGGATTCCCACGCGTCGACCTTGCCGCTCGGGAGGTGCCACCAGCCATCGAACTCAGGGTTGGTGTCGCGCCGTTCTGTTAGAAGGAGATCTTCGCCATCAACCAGGAGGACATGAACATCGATGAGGTGGCGGTCTGGCATGCGCGGCAGGTTACGCGGTCTCCGACTGATGTCGTGGAGGACCCGCCAGTGCGGCGACGTGCATCGCTATCACAGCAACGAGTTCATCCGTTCGGGTTGTTGTGGTGTCGAGTAGCAACGGACGCTTGCCCCAGCGATCAGCCAGTCGGTCGGCGGCGTCGCGATAGAATTCGGCTTCGGCGGTGCTTGTTGCCAGCCCTGCCTGGAAGCGGTCGTGGGACCCGCGACGAGCGATACGGCGTGCCGCGACGTTCGGATCGGCGAGCAGGAAAATTGCCAGGTCTGGAGGCGGAGCAGCGCTGTTGAGTGCCTCGATGAACTCGACGGGCACACCGTCCATTCGTTGGAGCACATGGTGATAGCGGTCGGCGGCGACCAGGCACGCAAGTGCGTGGCCGGAGTAGATCTCCGTGCTGCGGCGCGCGATCTTGCCGAGTCGGCCTTGCGTGGGCTCGGCGGTGGTGTGCACCCGGTATCCAAGCCGCACGAGTTTGGAGCGGAGCCCGCCCGTGGTCACGCTCTTGCCTGCACCGGCGAGCCCATCGATCGTGACGAAGATGCCGTGGCCACTCATGCGGCAGCCGCCTTGCGGTGGTGTTGCTCGCGGGACAGGGCAACGAGATTGCGCCGCACGTAGTCGATTGATGCATCTGCCAAGGGCAAGTTGACCGAGAAGTTGAACTCGTCGCGCTCTCGCATGGATTCGTCTACGCCGTGCTCAGTTAGGTCGACAGCCGTGTAGTCGAGCAACTGGTCGGCGGTGAAGCGGCCGGTCTTCATCAACCGGTGCCAGTCGGGTGTGCCCGGGTAAGGGCGGTACTCGAACACCGAGGCGCGGAACCAGCCAGGCTGCCGGTCGGTAGCTGTCCACAGGCTGTGGACAAGTTGGACAGTCGCATCGACCTCGGCGGTGGTCTCCGTGGGAAACCCAAGGATGAAGTAGCCCTTGACGTTGATGCCGCGTTCGGTGAGCCGACGGACCACTGACTGGGTCATGGCTGGGTTGATCCGTTTGTCGATCAGGTCAAGCATGCGCTCGCTGCCGGACTCGATCCCAAGGGCCACCTCGCGCAAACCGTTGGCTGCCAACGTGTCTAGCGTCGTGTCACTGGCCCTGTTGAGCACGTTGATCCGGCCGGTCGCGTCCCAAGCCGCCCATTCGCCAACTTGGTTGGCGCTGAACGCCGTCATCATCTGGTCGATAACGCGGCGTGCGCCGAGGAAGAGGTCGTCGACGAACCGGAAAGCCGTCACGCCATCGGCGCGAAGCCGATCCATCTCGGCGAGTATCGAGTCAGGTTTCCGCGTGCGGATGGACACGTCGGGGTTGGCGGATACGGCCGCGCCGCAGAACGAGCAGTTGTAGGGGCAGCCGCGGGCGCCCACCATGTTCGCCTCCCACAGTCCATCAGCCAGGTACGGGTCCTGGGTGAGGTATCGGCGGTCGACGAAGGGCAGGGCGTCGATGTCCGGTGTCAAGTGGTGTCCGTTGCCTGGCATGCCGCCAGTCACCGGGGCTTTGAGGACCGGATCGAGCCACATCACGCCAGGTAGTTCGGTTCGCCGGCGGTGATCGGCGAGCAGCGCGGCGACGCGCGTCTCCGCTTCACCGATGATCAGCGCTGCGCACCGCGCCATACGCGGGTCGCTCAAGATCTCCGTGGGCATGGCCTTTGCCTGGTGGCCGCCGAGCATGATCTTGATGTCCGGGTCGAGCTGCGACGCGATGTCAGCGCTGATGCGGTAGGTCGGCGCCAACAGGTTGAACCCTGCCCAGCGCGGCGCGGTGGTGTTGATGAGCTGGACGGTCCGCTCGATCCCCAACCCATGCGCCTCGGCGTCGAGGATGCCGACGTTGAAGCCCTGGCTGGCGGCGTAAGTGGCGAGGTAGCCCATACCGAGCACGGGCAAGGTGAAGTCGTTTACCCTCGGACGCTGCGTGTAGTCGCGCAATGGCGCGTTGACGAACAGCGCGTCCAAGGGCCGTTGCGGGTCGGCTCCTGCGATCAGATCAGAGGGCTGTCCCTCCGCTGTTGTGCGCATGCTGAACTCCCCAAGCGAGCGTGAGCAGCGTCCAGTCGGACAGCTGCGTTCCCGCCAACCGCGACCACGCGCGGCCGAAATCCGGCTCGGCGTCAGGCCAGGCCCGGTTCGGCGCGAGGCGTCGCGCCCACGTGCGCACGGCGAGGTCGGCGAACGGATAGAGGGCATAGTCATTGGTGAGGTCGGCGACCGCGGCGCCAGCAGTCCAAGGGCCGATCCTCGGCACGGTTTGCAACTCGTCGCGCAGTGCCACCGGATGCAGCTCAGTCCACTTGCCGCTGAACTCCAGAACTGCATCGGCCGCGGCTCGCAATGCGTTGCGTTTGAATGCCAGACCGAGACGCGCATACTCGACGTCCGGCAACGCGAGCACTGTTTCCGGTTTCGGGAACAGCGGCAGTGCCTTTGGCATGCCAGGAACGGCTTCGCCGTGCTCGCGGCTTAACGCCCGGTACAACTTGCGTGCCTGCCCGGCGCGGATCACTTGCCGGATGATCGCGGTCGCGAGTGCGTCCCAGAGGTCGGGATTCCGCCAGCGCGCAACGGAACCCGCTCGACGAAGCGGTCCGACCAACTCAGCCGGGCCGATCAGCCGGTCCGGGTTCACCACGTCGACCGCCGGGGTACTGCTGCTGCCGGACATCCGAGTGGTTGTCACGACGTAGCCCTTGCTGGTCAGCTGGCTTTCAAGAAGCCAGATGGCGTCGTTCCGCCTGAGCGCGCGAACCGCCCTGCCTCCGGCTCCTCCGAGCCATGCTGGGTGATCGGTCATGATCACCGGCGCGATCAGCGGGAAGTTCACGGCAGCGTCCTCTCGCTTGGTAGCTCGATCATGCCGACATCACCCATCGCCCACGTAATCGACCCGCTGGCGACTTGAAGTTTGAGCGGGCACTACCCCCAGAAGATTGGAACGAGCTGTGATTCCATCGCGGCACGCGTCGCCGCTCACGGGCAAGGACCACCTTGCTCGTCATCGGATTCCGGCGCGATGATCTCGTCGACAGCGGCGGATCTGTTCGCCAATGGGTCGTGGCATTGTCACGCGGTTCGGCGGTCGGGATTCTGCTTGTCGGGCAGCGGGCGAGGCTGAATGAAGTCGATCGATGTTCGGAGTTCCTCGACCATGGTGTCCAGGTGCGCGATGGCTGCCTCGGCGTGTTCGGCGGCTTTGCGCAGACGGGAATCGTCGGTGTCGTCTGCGATCGTCTTGAGCTGGGGGATGGCCCGCCTGGTCAGATGCCACCGGTTGGCCGTGGTGTCGATCCGGGCCGCCCACAGGATGCGCAGCAGCTCCGGCATTTGCCCGGGACTCGGGCTGGACGCCTGTTCATTCATCGTTTCTCCGTGTTGGTTCGGTTCATGCTGTGCGACATCTATGTCGCTCCGGTCTCGTTCACGCTGCGGACGGGAACGCTCGCCATGTGTCGTCGGTTTCGGAATGCCACGTTGCCGCGGCACGAGGCGCCGATTGGTTGAACACCCGACGGGCGGGACTGGGTCGGGGGTCCGATCCCGCCCGTCGGGCTGCTTGAGGCCGCCGTCTTCGACGGCCAACTGGCGCGGCGCGCCCGGATTGAGGCCGCGAGGTCATCGCGCACGCATTGCCTGATCCGGCGACACTCGCCCCGTCGAGCGGCGTCGCGAGGGCTCACCACGATTACCAGCTCTCAAAATGGACTTCTAACTTAGGTCTGCGATGAGCTTATAGATGGACTTCTACTTTGAGAACCGTTCAACTGGGTGAATCCGATGAGGGACGGTTGCCACGCTCCGTAATGGAAGTCCAAGATGGGCACCGCAAAAGAACAGGGGGTCTTTGACTTGGCATCAGCAACTCTCCAGCGACGTCGACTCGGCATCGTCCTGAAGCGGGCGCGCGAGCAGGCAGGCAAGACGCAAGAAGATGCCGCGGCGGCGATCGACGCCGCATCCAGCAAGATCAGCCGCATCGAGCAGGGCCAGAGCGGACTCAAGCTGACCGACCTCAACGTCCTCATCGACCTGTACGGCGTCGACGAGGACGCGGCGGTCACGATGCGGGACCTCGCCAGGGCCGGCCGCAAGCGTGGACGTTGGAGCGCCTACCGGAACGTCACGCCGAACTGGTTTCGGGACTACCTCGATCTCGAAGAGGATGCCTTGGAGATCCGCGTGTACGAGTCCGAGGTGGTTCCCGGCATCCTCCAGACCGAGGCGTACATCCGCGCCGTCTTCACCACGGGAGCACCACGCAGCGTCGACGACGAGTTGGAGCGCCTGATCAGTGTGCGGATGGAACGTCAATCGGTTGTCGATCGCGCCGATGTCTCCCTGGGCTTCATCCTGAGCGAGTCGGTACTGCGCCGGGTTGTCGGCAATCCCAAGTTGATGGCCGGCCAGGTGCGGCACCTCGCCAGGCTCGCCGAGCGTCCCAACATCGACCTGCAGGTGCTGCCGTTCAATGCCCAGACCTTCTGCCCGGCGTCCTTCATATTCACGATCTTGAGGTTCGACCACGATGCCGCGACGGACGTCGTGTACTTGGAGGACTACACGGACGCCGTATACCTCGACGACCAGGAGCCCGTGCGCGCCTACAATGCTCTGTGGCATCGCTTGTCGGCGGCATCGCTCGGCCAGGTCGAGTCGCGGGAGATGCTCCGGCGGATCGCTGACGAGCACGAGCACTCGTAGCTGAGAGCAGGGAACATGATCAGCCCCGACATCTCCCGCGCCGTGTGGCGGAAAAGCAGCCGCAGCAGCGACAACGGCGGCCAATGCGTGGAGGTGGCCAAGGTTGATGGCTGGGCCGCGATCCGCGACTCGAAGAATCAGGATGGTCCGGTGATCGTCGTCTCCAGGCATGAATGGCTGGCCTTCCGCGCAGCTCTCGCCGCGGGTCGGGACGACTCGATCTGAGATGGACGTAAGAAGGGGGCGGCCAACTAGCCGCCCCCTTCTGCACACCCGGCCGGGCGGCAGCCTCAAGTGCTGAACAAGCGCGCCCGCGGGGCGAAGCCGCGCCGGTGTCCGGGGAGCGGTCCCGACTCCGAGATGTGACGAAACAATTGGACTAAACCCATGGTGAACCCGGCCCGTCTACTCCAGACTGGGCAGGTCTTCGCGCCGGGTCCCTAGGGGGGATCAGTCTGGGCGGTGGCGAATCGATCTGGGGAAGGACCCTTAGTCACACATGCACACAAGAGGTTTACGCGCGCTCTCGATCGCCGCTGCCACCGCCACCGTCCTGTCGGGGATCCTGGTCGGGGGGCTGGGCGCCGCGGCCGAGGCCGCACCCGGACAAGGTCTCACCAAGACCGAGCACCTCGCGTCGGCCCAGGTGGCCCGCGACCACGGCGCGCAGGGCGCCCAGCGGCACGCCGCCCACGCCGCGACGACCAGGGCGGCCGCGGACGACGCGTCCTGCATGGGCGTGTACCCGAACGCCGACAACAGCATGAACGCCGTGCGGTACGCCGGGACCGACCGCTACAAGACCGCGGTCTGCGTGTCGCAGGGCACCTGGTTCGACGCCACCGACACCAACCCCGACGACCAGGACTGGGTCGCCGACGCGGTCGTGCTCGCGCGCGGTGACATGTTCCCCGACGCGCTGGCCGGCGGCCCGCTCGCCGCGCAGGTCGAGGGGCCGCTGCTGCTGACCAAGTCCACGACGCTGCTGCCCGAGGTGCAGGCGGAGATCCAGCGCGTGCTCGCCCCCGGCGGCAAGGTGTACCTGCTGGGCAGCACCGGATCGCTGTCCGACGGCGTGAAGAACGCCATCGTCTCCCTGGGCTACACGCCCGTGCGCCTCGGTGGCTCCGACCGGTTCCAGACCGCCATCGCCATCGCCAAGGCCATGCCGGCCACGAACCAGTTCTTCGTCACCACCGGCATGAACTTCCCCGACGCGCTCGCGGCGGGCAACGCGGCGGCGATGTTCACCGTCGGTGCGAAGTACGGCGGCGACGACACGGCTCTGCCGGTCGCGCTGCTGTTCACCAACGACGCGAAGATGCCGGCGGCCACGTCGAACTTCATCGTCCAGCGGGCCGGTCAGTTCAACGACTACATCGGCCTCTACACGGCCGGCCGCTCCGGTGACCAGGCCGTCGTCGCGACCTTCGGCGCAGACCTGCCTGTGGCCCGCTATGTCGGCAAGGACCGCTACAACACCGCGTTCCTGATCAACCAGGACAACTTCACCGTCCCGTCCACCGGCAAGCTGTTCAGCAACTCGGTCGGCCTGGCCAACGGGCTGAACTTCCCCGACGCGCTCGCGGGCACGGTCCTGCTCGCCGAGATCGGCGCGCCGCTGGTGCTCACCCCGGCGACCACGCTGAACTCGGCGTCGGCAACGTTCCTGCACAACCACGCGGGCGACACGGCGTCGCCGTACTTCGTGCAGACCTTCGGCAGCAGCGCCGTCGTCTCCGACTCCGTGATGCTCGCCGCCCGCGACGCCTTCACCCCGACGGCGTAGGGAGAACCCCGCTAGCTACACTGATCGTGGACCCCGCGCGGCGTCCATCTCGTGAACCTCCCCAGGGCCGGAAGGCAGCAAGGATAAGCGAGCTCTGGCGGGTGCGCGGGGTCCCCTTCGCTCCGGCGACCTGTGGTCGCGGAGGGCGCTCCCCAGGTCGCTTCGGATGATTCCCGGGGGGCGACCCCCGGACCCCCGAGCGGCACGGCTTCCATCGTGGTTTTGTTGCGTTGGCCTGGCTCGACTTGCTTGGGTTTGCGGCGGAGGGCGCCCCCGGGCCGCTTCGGATGATTCCCGGGGGCGACCCCCGGAGCCCCGAGCGGCCACCGCTTCCGTTGTGGTTCTGTTGCGTTGGCCAGGCTCGCCTTGCCTGTGTTTGCGATGGGGAGCGCCCCGGGCCGCTTCGGGTGGTCCTTGGGGCGGCGACCTCGGGCCTCTGGTGCCCATAGCTTCCGTCGTGGTTCTGTTGTGTTGCCTGGCCTGGGTTGAGTTGGTTCGGGTCTGTTCGGTCGAGGCTCAGGACGCCGACCTCGGGGACTGTCGGTGTCAACCGGTATGGTCGCGGTCGTGGCGCTCGCCCTTTACCGCAAATACCGTCCGGCCACCTTCGCCGAGGTGGTGGGGCAGGAGCACGTCACCGAACCGCTTCGGGTGGCCCTGTCCGCCAAGCGGGTCAACCACGCCTACCTCTTCTCCGGGCCACGTGGTTGCGGCAAGACGTCCAGTGCCCGCATCCTCGCCCGCTCGCTGAACTGCGAACAGGGCCCGACGCCCGACCCCTGCGGCGTCTGCGAATCCTGCATCGGGCTCGCCCCCGAAGGGCCGGGCACCGTCGACGTCGTCGAACTCGACGCGGCCAGCCACGGTGGTGTCGACGACGCACGCGAGCTGCGTGACCGCGCCTTCTACGCGCCCGCCCAGTCGCGCTACCGGGTGTTCATCGTCGACGAGGCGCACATGGTCACCACGCAGGGCTTCAACGCCCTGCTCAAGATCGTCGAGGAGCCGCCGGAGCACCTCGTCTTCATCTTCGCCACCACCGAGCCGGAGAAGGTGCTCGGCACCATCCGCTCCCGCACCCACCACTACCCGTTCCGGCTGATCCCGCCGGGCGCCATGCGTGAGCTGCTCGAACGCAACGTCGCCGCCGAGGGCGTCACGGTCGAGCGGTCGGTGTTCCCGCTGGTCATCCGGGCCGGCGGCGGTTCGGCCCGCGACACCCAGTCCGTGCTCGACCAGCTGCTGGCCGGAGCCGGACCGGACGGTGTCACCTATGAACGCGCGGTCGCGCTGCTCGGCGTCACCGACGTCGCGCTGATCGACGACATGGTGGACGCGCTCGCCGCGAACGACCACGCCACCGTCTACGGCACCGTCGACCGGCTCGTCGAGGCCGGGCACGACCCGCGCCGCTTCGCCGCCGACCTGCTCGACCGGCTGCGTGACCTGGTCCTGCTGCGTGCGGTGCCGGACGCCGGAGCCCGGGGGCTGGTCAGTGCGCCCGCCGACGAGCTCGCCCGGATGCAGGCGCAGTCCGAACGGATCGGCCCGGCCACGCTGTCCCGCTACGCCGAGGTGGTCAACACCGGGCTGACCGAGATGCGCGGCGCCACCGCACCACGGCTGCTGCTCGAACTGCTGTGCGCGCGGATGTTGCTGCCCGCCGCCGTTCCGGTCGATCCGGCGGCCGAATCCGCTGTGCTGCAACGACTCGAGCAGCTCGAACGCCGGGTCACCGCGGCCCCGGGCCAAGCCGCTCCCGCCGCACGACCCGCGCAGCCGACCCCGGCCCCGCAGGAAGCCCCCCCGTCCCAGCCGCAGGCCGCCCCGCCGCCGCAGCAGAGCCCAGCGCCGCAGCAGACCCAAGCGCCGCAACCGACTCAGTCGAAGCAGACCTACACCCGTCGGTCGGAGCAGGCGCCGGAACCACCCGCGCGCGAGCCGGTCCGCCCGGCCAGCCCGCCGCCCGCGGCCACCGAAAGGCCCGCGCCGGCCAGCCCGCCGGCCGAGCCGCAGTCGGTTCCCCAGCAGGCCGAGCCCCAACCCGAGCCGCAGTCGCAACCCAGCCCGGCCGGGACGATGGACGCGGCCGCGATCCGCCGGGTGTGGCCGGAGATCGAACGTTATGTGCGGGAGCACAGCAAGCCGACGCTGGCGTTGCTGATGAATGCGACCGTGCAGTCGGTCGAGGGCAACACGCTGGTGCTCTCGATGCCGACCGAGCCGCTGGCCCGCCAGCTCTCCGGCGAGAGCCGGGTGCGCGTGCTGCGCGAGGCGCTGATGCACGCGGTCGGCGGCGAGTGGTCCGTGCAGTGCGTTGCCGGCGGTCGGCCCGCCCTGGCCGCACCGCCGCCGGCCACCCCGCAACCGGCGCGGCCCGCGCCCACCAGGCCGTCGCAGCGGCAGGCGCCCGCGCCGGAACAGCAGGCACGGCAAGCCGAACAGCCACCGCCGCCGGAGCCGCCGGACGATTTCCCCGACGTCCCACCACCTCCGGAGCCGGAGGACGAGGACGAGATGATGGCGCAGGCCGCCCGCGAACCGGTCGGGGAGCCGGGCCCGGCGCGGGATCCGGAGAAGGAGATGCTGGAGCTGCTCGCCAACCAGCTCGGCGCGAAACCCCTGGACGGCAAGTAGCCCAGTCGTCGGGGGAGGATGCCAGTCCTGCCCGCCCGCCGGAGAGCTGCTCGCCAAACCGGTTCAGCCCGAACGCCCCGGACGGCGAATGGAAAGTCGTCTGGGGCGCCCGCTCGGCCTTGGTCGCTCAGACGCAACTGGAGCGGTGCTTGCTGACCAGCTCGGCGCGAAGCGCCTTCGAGCCGACGGCCGCGTTGGAGGCCCGCGAATTGCCTCGGGGATTGCCTCCGCGACAAGTCAAGTGTCAGGTGACGGGGAACGAGGCCAGCTCGGCCTTCGCCGCCATCAGCAGGTGTGCTTGGTCCTGAGTGGACAGTGCGATCGCGACCGAGTTCGGCGACCAGTGCGGCCCGCTGGTCACCGGGCCGGGGAGTTCCACCGTGCGCAGGGGTTCGCCGCTTTCCGCGCTGTGCAAGGAGATCCGCGACCCGACGGCGACGGCCAGCAGCGAGCCGTCCGGTGACGGGGTGACCACCGCTCCGCGCCCCGCGTCGGGCACCAGCGTCACCCAGCGCTCCTGCGTGACGTTGTAGCTCTGCACCTCGGTCCGCTCGGGGCCGGCCTTCGTCGCGATGAGCCGTGTGCTGTCGGCCAGCCAGTGCAGGGTGCGGTGCCCGCCGGTGCCGGATTCCTCGGCCACCCGGTACAAGTGGTCGTCCTCGGTCTCGGGCATGGTCGCCACCAGCACCAGTTCCTCGGGCAGGCGCACGGCCACGAACCGGCTGTCCGGGCTCACCGCCGCCTCGCGCACCTCGCCGCCGCGGTCCCAGACCGCCTGCTCCTCACCCATGAACACGTTGCGGATGACCACGTCGAACTCGAGCTTCGTACGCTGGTTCGTCCGGTAGACGACCCGGCCGGGCAACGCGTCCAGGAGCTCGACCGAAGCTGCGGGCGCGGCCACCAGGGTCTTGAGAGAACCCTTGCCGCGCAACGGAAGCACCGAGAGCTGCGGCGGCCGGCCGTGCTCGAGGACGATCTTGTGCTCGCCCGGCAGGTACCGGGCGTTGCCGAGTGCGGGAACGCGCACCAGCTCGGTCGCCGCGCCGGTGCGCGGGTCGACTTCGACAAGCGTCGTGTTATCCCCGGTCAGCACGTGGGCGTCGTCGTCGATGTCGAAGACCCGCATGGCGCAAGCCTTCCATACGCCGGCTCAGCCCACGTAAGACAGGATGCCCGCGGCGATCGCCTCGGCGTAGCGCTGCCGGCCGCCGGCACTGGTCATCGCCGCGGCTTCGGTGGCGTTGCGCATGTTCCCGCACTCGACGAGCACCGACGGCCGGGTCGACAGGTTCAGCCCGCCGAGGTCGCTGCGCTTGGACAGTCCATCCGAGCCGATGTAGGTGGACGTGGCATAGCCGTCGTGGACCAGCGCGTCGCGCACGTCCTTGGCCAGCTGCACCGACGGCGCGCCTTGCTCGGCGTTCAGCGGCGGCGAGGAGTACGCGACGTGGAACCCGTGCGCGCTGGTCGCGGTGGCCCCGTCGGCGTGGATGGACACGACCGCGTCCGCGTGCGCCGCGTTCCCGGTGGCCGCGCGCTCGTTCACGCACGGGCCGACGCCGGTGTCGTTGCTGCGGGTCAGCACGACCTTCACGCCGTGCGCCACCAGGATCGCCTGCACCCGCTTGGTGACGTCCCATGTGAACGCGTGTTCCGGGTAGCCGCCGTTGGTCGCGGTTCCCGTGGTGTTGCAGGCTTTCGTCTGCCCGCGCCCGGCGGGCACCAGCCGGTTGATCTCCGACGGGTGCGACGCGTTGCCACCGTTGTGGCCGGGGTCGAGCACGACGACCTTGCCCGTCACCGCCGGCTTGGCGGTGGTCGTCGTCGTGGTCGGCTTGGCCTTCGTCGTGGTGGTCGTTGGCGTCGTCGTGACAGTCGTCGTCGTGGTGGTCGGGGACTGCGTCGAGGTCGGTGCCGGTGGCGGCGACGAGGACGGCGCCGGCCGGCACCCGCTCGCCAGACACACCAGTGCGACTACCAGCAAGCCACGCCGACGAACCGCCATGGCTGCACACCATGCCAGACGCCGACCCGGACTAGTCTGTAGCTACACCCCACCCACGAGAGGAGCCGCACGGTGCAACCTGGTGGCGCTCCGAACATGCAGGCGATCCTGCAGCAGGCGCAGAAGATGCAGGAGCAGCTGCTCGCGGCCCAGCAGGAGCTGGCCGAGGCCGAGGTCACGGGTACCGCGGGCGGCGGCCTGGTCACCGCGACGGTGTCCGGGTCCGCGGAGCTGAAGTCGTTGTCCATCGACCCGAAGGTGGTCGACCCGGACGACACCGAGACCCTCGCAGACCTCATCGTGGCCGCGGTGCGCGACGCGTCGAACAACGCCCAGAAGCTCCAGGCCGACAAGATGGGCCCGCTCACCGGCGGCCTCGGCGGGATGATGGGCGAGGGCGGCTTGGGCGGTCTCCAGCTGCCGGGCATGTAGCGGTGTACGAGGGACCGGTCCAGGACCTGATCGACGAGCTCGGGCGGCTGCCCGGCGTCGGCCCGAAGAGCGCGCAGCGCATCGCCTTCCACCTGCTCGCCGCGGACCCCGCCGACGTGGGGCGGCTGCAGGACGCGCTGGGCCGGGTCAAGGAAGGCGTCGTCTTCTGCGAGATCTGCGGCAACGTCTCCGAGCAGACGCAGTGCCGGATCTGCCGCGACCTGCGCCGCGACGCGACCGTCGTGTGCGTGGTCGAGGAGCCCAAGGACGTGCTCGCGGTCGAGCGGACGCGCGAGTTCAAGGGCCGCTACCACGTGCTCGGCGGCGCGCTGGACCCGTTGGCCGGGATCGGTCCCGACCAGCTGCGGATCCGGGAGCTGATGGCCCGGATCGGCGCGCAGGACATCACCGAGATCATCTTGGCCACCGACCCCAACACCGAGGGCGAGGCCACCGCGACCTACCTGGTGCGGATGCTGCGCGACTTCCCGGGCCTCACCGTCACCCGGCTCGCGTCCGGCCTGCCGATGGGCGGCGACCTCGAGTTCGCCGACGAACTGACCCTCGGCCGGGCGCTGTCGGGCCGCCGCACGGTGTGAATCGAGCGGATTCCGGGGCCGATGTGAGCTCAAGCCTCGGAGCTGGCCTCCTCGCCCGGCCGCCGCGCCTCGGTGCGGTGCGGCTGGTCGCCGTGGACGGCCCGTCGGGCGCCGGCAAGACCGTCTTCGCCGCCGAACTGGCGGCTGACCTGCGGGCGGCGGGTGTGTCGACCGCGCTCGTGCCCACCGACCACTTCGCCACCTGGGACGACCCGGTGAGCTGGTGGCCGCGGCTGGTCGAGGGCGTGTTCGACCCGCTGGCCAAGGCCGAGCCCGGCCGTTACCAGGCCCTGCGCTGGCAGGACGGCAACCCGCTGCGCGGCGAGTTCGTGGACGTGCCGGTGTGCGACGTGCTGATCGTCGAGGGCGTCTCGTCCGGGCGGCGCAGCATCGCGTCGCGGCTCTCCGGTCTGGTCCACCTGGACGGCCCGAGTGCCGCCGAACGGCTCGAGCGCGCGGTGGCGCGCGACGGCGAGGCGTGCCGGATGCCGCTGCTCCGGTGGCAGGAATTCGAGCGCGGCTGGTTCGCCGTCGATCGTCCGCGCGCTCGCGCGGACTGGCGAATGTGAACGTCCGTTATCGGACTTTGGACTTCACTCGGACGGCCGCGTCCGACAGTCGATCTGCGGCCATTGCGTTACTCACAGTCACAATTCCCGGTCTGAACGGCACTGAACGGGAAGCTGTGTGGCCGGATCGTAACCAAGTGTCGTCGAGGGATGTATGGCGCAGGGGCTAGGGTCGGCGACCACACGGTGAGATCAGCATGCGATCGGGCCGGACGCAAATGGAGGGAAACGCGTGAGTGCACCGCTGGAGGTGTCGAGCGGGGAAACCCAGGCACACCCCGAGGCGGCACTGCAGGGGATGCGGGGCAAGGCCATCCAGGGCCGTTCGCTCGGCCAGATCGCCTGGATGCGCCTCAAGCGTGACAAGGTCGCGTTGATCGGTGGCGGCATCGTCATCCTCATCGTGCTGGTCGCGATCTTCGCCCCGCTGATCGTCTCGCTCGTGGGCTACCCGCCCAACGAACCGCACACGGACTACGTCGACCCGAACACCTCGACGCCGTACGGCGCGTTCGGTGGCGTCAGCTCCCACTTCTGGTTCGGCCTGCAGCCGGTGTTCGGCGAGGACATCTTCTCCCGGGTGATCACCGGTTCCCGGGTGTCCATGCTGGTGGCGTTCCTGTCGACGCTGTTGTCCGTGGTGATCGGCACCATCATGGGCGTCGTCGCGGGCTACTTCGGCGGCTGGGTCGACACGGTCATCAGCAGGCTGATGGACATCTTCCTCGCGTTCCCGTTGCTGCTCTTCGCGATCGCGCTCGCCGGTGCCCTGCCGGACGAGGCCTTCGGGCTCAAGGGCAACAACGTCCGGATCGCGGTGATGATCTTCATCATCGGCTTCTTCAACTGGCCCTACATCGGCCGGATCATCAGGGGCCAGACGTTGTCGTTGCGCGAACGCGAGTTCGTCGACGCCGCGCGCAGCCTCGGCGCCCGCCCGGGCCGGATCCTGTTCAAGGAACTCCTGCCCAACCTGATGGCGCCGATCCTGGTCTACTCGACCCTGTTGATCCCGACCAACATCCTGTTCGAGGCGGCCCTGTCCTTCGTCGGCGCAGGTATCCGTCCGCCGGACCCGAGCTGGGGCGGCATGCTCGCCGACGCAACCAAGTGGTTCACCGTGATGCCGAACTACATGCTGTTCCCCGGCCTGGCGATCTTCGTCACCGTGCTGGCGTTCAACCTGTTCGGTGATGGCCTACGCGACGCGTTGGACCCGAAGACCCGCTAGTTCTTCCCGGAATCCCGGCCAGTCCCTGGCTCCGACACAAAGTGGGGTGCATCAGCACAATGAGAAGGAAACGTCTGGCCACTGTCATCGCGCTCGGCGCGGTGGCTGCCCTAACCCTGGGCGCGTGCGGGGACAACGCGCCTCCCGCCGGTGGCAGCAACGGGCCCGCCGCCAACAACGCCGGGGTGGGCAAGATCGCCAACCCGTCCAGCGAAAAGGGCGGGACACTTCGGTACGTCAACCAGGACGACTGGGATTCGCTGGACCCGGCGGACACGTACTACGCCTACTCGTGGAACTTCATCCGCTACTACGCACGCCAGCTGGTGATGTTCAAGTCCGCGCCCGGCGGCGAAGGCGCCACCCTGGTGCCCGACCTCGCCACCGACCTCGGCACGGCGAGCCCGGACAACAAGACGTGGACGTACCACATCCGCAAGGGTGTCAAGTACGAGGACGGCACCGAGGTCAAGGCGCAGGACGTCAAGTACGACGTCGAGCGCTCCCTCGACAAGGACACGTACCCCAACGGTCCGACGTACTTCAACGACTTCCTCGACTTGCAGGGTTACACCAGTCCCTACAAGGACAGCGACCCGAACAAGCTGGGCCTGAAGGCGATCGAGACGCCCGACGACTACACGATCATCTTCCACCTGAAGAAGCCGTTCGCGGCCTTCGACTACTTCGCGGCGATCCCGTCGACGGCCCCGGTGCCGCCGAGCAAGGACACCCAGACGAAGTACAAGGACCACGTCCTCTCGAGCGGTCCGTACATGTTCGACCAGATGAACCCGGGCAAGAGCTTCACCATGAAGCGCAACCCGCACTACGACCCGGCCACCGCGCCGACCCGGCCGCCGGCCCTGCCGGACCGCATCGAGGTCCAGCTGAAGGTCACCAACTCCAACGACATCGACCAGCGGTTGATGTCCGGTAGCGCCGACGTGGACATCGCCGGTTCCGGTGTGCAGCCCGCCGCGCAGGCGCAGATCCTGCGTGACCCGGCCCTGCGCGCCCAGACCGACTCGGCGATCACCACCCGGCTCTGGTACAGCGTCATCAACGCCGACGTGAAGCCGCTGGACAACATCCACTGCCGCAAGGCGATCGAGTGGGCGGTCGACAAGACGAACCTGCAGCGCGCCTACGGTGGCTCGGTCGGTGGCGACATCGCGACCAACATGCTGCCGCCGGTCATCCCGGGTGCCCAGCAGTTCGACCTGTACCCGACGCCGGATCACAAGGGCGACCTGAACAAGGCGAAGGAGGAACTGAAGCTCTGCGGTCACCCGGACGGTGGCTTCAGCTTCAACATCTCCTACCGCGCGGGTCGCGACAAGGAAGAGGCCACCGCGAAGTCCATCGCCGAGTCGTTGTCCAAGATCGGCATCAAGACCGAGCTGCACAACTACCCGACCGGCGACTACCTGAAGCTGTACGCGGGCAAGCCGTCGTTCACCAAGGCCAACAACATCGGCATCATGGTGTACGGCTGGGCGGCCGACTGGCCGGACGGCTTCGGCTTCATGGCGCAGATCGTCGACAGCCGCACCATTCACCAGAGTGGTGGCAACTCCAACCTCGGCATCAAGGACCCGAAGATCGATCAGCTGATCGACTCGACCCTGAACGAGAAGGACGCGGCCAAGCGCAACAGCATCTGGGTCGAGGTCGACAAGCAGACCATGAGCGACGCCTACACGATCCCGGGCGTCTGGGCCAAGGGCCTGCTGTACCGGCCGAAGAACGTGACCAACGTGTTCGTGACGGACGGGTTCTCGGAGTACGACTACCTCGCGCTCGGCACCACGAACAAGTAGTCACGGCCACGCGGGTTCACCGCCCGCGGACGAGATGCAGAGGTAGGTGAAGGCACCGGTGGCCGGTGGGCCCACGCGAGACCAGCGTGGGCCCACCGGTCGCCACCGCCGAGGTTGACGTGGTCGCATACATCATCCGCAGGCTGATCGGCTCGGTGATCCTGCTCTTCGTGGTCACCGCGGTCACCTTTGCGATCTTCTTCTTGCTGCCGAGGCTTGCCGGGGCCACGGCGGACGACATCGCGTCCCGGTACGCGGGCAAGTCGGCGAGCCCCGAGCAGATCCACGCGATCGCCGTGCGGCTCGGCTTCGACCAACCGCTCTACGAGCAGTACTGGCAGTTCGCCAAGGGCATCGTGGTCGGCCGGGACGTCCAGCTGGGCAACACCGTGGACCACTGCCCGGCGCCTTGTCTCGGCTACTCCTACATCGACCAGCGCCCGGTGTTGCCGACCGTGCTGGACCGCCTGCCGGTGACCGTGTCGCTCGCCTTCGGCGCCGGCATCATCTGGCTGCTGTCGGGTGTCGCGACCGGCGTGCTCTCCGCGCTCAAGCGGGGCAGCATCTTCGACCGGCTGGCCATGGGCACCGCGCTCGGCGGCGTCTCGCTGCCGATCTTCTTCACCGGCCAGCTGTGCCTGCTGATCTTCAGCTACACGCTCGGCTGGACCGCGCACGGCGGTGAATACACGCCCATCACCGAGAACCCGGGCCGATGGGCCTACGACTTGATCTTGCCGTGGATCACCTTGGCGTTCCTGTACGCCGCCGCATACGCCCGGCTGACGCGCGCGGGCATGCTGGAGACCATGAGCGAGGACTTCATCCGCACGGCGCGGGCGAAGGGCCTGCCCGAACGGACGGTGGTGACCAGGCACGGCCTGCGGGCCGCGCTCACCCCGATCGCCACGATCTTCGGTCTCGACATCGGCCTGCTGCTCGGCGGTGCGGTGCTCACCGAGAGCACGTTCTCGTTGAACGGCTTGGGGAAGCTCTCCATCGACTCGGTCACCTCGCAGGACCTGCCGAAGGTGCTCGGCGTGGTGCTGTTCGTGGCCGGCTTCGTCGTGATCGCCAACCTTGTCGTCGACATCCTGTACACCGTCATCGACCCGAGGGTGCGCCTGTAGTGACCGATCAGACCGACCCGCTTGCCGCGCCGAGTCCGCTGGAGGCGCAGGCATACCCGGACACCTCGGCCGCGATCCTGACCGCCGAGCACCAGTTCCTCGACGTGCGTGACCTGCGGGTGCACTTCGACACCGACGACGGCCGGGTCAAGTCCGTCGACGGCCTGTCGTTCCAGCTCCAGCGGGGCAAGACGCTGGGCATCGTGGGTGAGTCGGGCTCGGGCAAGAGCGTGACCAGCCTCGCGATCATGGGCCTGCACAAGGGCGGGAACGCCCGGATCAGCGGCGAGATCTGGCTGGACGGCAAGGAACTCGTCAGCGCCAGCGCGGAAGAGGTCCGCAAGCTGCGCGGCAAGAACATGGCGATGATCTTCCAGGACCCGCTGTCGGCGATGCACCCGTTCTACACCGTCGGCCAGCAGATCATCGAGGCGTACCGGATCCACCACAACGTCACGAAGGCCGCGGCCCGCAAGCACGCTGTCGAGATGCTCGACCGCGTGGGCATCCCGCAGCCGGACCGCCGGGTCAACGACTACCCGCACCAGTTCTCCGGCGGCATGCGCCAGCGCGCCATGATCGCGATGGCGCTCTCGTGCGACCCGGAACTGCTGATCGCCGACGAGCCGACCACCGCGCTCGACGTGACCGTGCAGGCGCAGATCCTGGACCTGATCCGCGACCTGCAGCAGGAGTTCAACTCCGCGGTCGTGATCATCACCCACGACCTCGGTGTCGTCGCCGAACTCGCCGACAACATCATGGTCATGTACGCGGGCCGCCAGGTGGAGTACGGCTCCGCCGAGCACATCTTCCGCGAGCCGCAGCACCCGTACACGTGGGGCCTGCTCGGCTCGATGCCGCGTCTGGACCGGGTGCGCAGCGAGCGGCTGCTGCCGATCAAGGGCAGCCCGCCGAGCCTGATCAACGTGCCGGACGGGTGCGCGTTCAACCCCCGGTGCGACTACTGCGAGCTCACCGGTGGCCTCTCCACCACCGAGGTGCCGTCGCTGGTCGAGGTCACGCGTGGGCACACGGTGGCGTGCCACCTGACCCAGCAGGACCGGACGCGCATCTGGGAGAACGACATCAAGCCGACGCTATGAACGAGGACGCCACGGTGAGCACAGCGCAGAGCGAGGCCGTCAAGCCACCCGTGCGGGACCGCGAGGTCCTGCTCGAGGTGTCGGGTCTCGAGAAGCACTTCCCGGTGCGCAAGGGTTTGTTCCAGCGGCAGGTCGGCGCGGTCAAGGCCGTCGACGGGCTCGACTTCGAGGTCCGGCAGGGCGAGACGTTGTCGCTGGTCGGCGAGTCCGGCTGCGGCAAGACGACCACGGGCCGGCTGCTGACCCGGCTGCTCGAGCCGACCGGGGGCCGGGTGGTGTTCGAGGGTCGCGACATCAGCCACGTGTCGGCGAGCCAGATGCGCCCGATGCGCAAAGACATCCAGATGATCTTCCAGGACCCGTACGGGTCGCTGAACCCGCGGCACACCGTCGGCACGGTCGTCGGCGCGCCGTTCCGCATCCAGGGCATCGACCCGCCGGGCGGCGTCAAGAAGACCGTGCAGGAGCTGCTGAGCCTGGTCGGCCTGAGCCCGGAGCACTACAACCGCTACCCGCACGAGTTCTCCGGCGGGCAGCGCCAGCGCATCGGCATCGCCCGCACGCTGGCGTTGCGGCCCAAGCTGATCGTCGCGGACGAGCCGGTTTCCGCCCTGGACGTGTCCATCCAGGCGCAGGTGATCAACCTGCTGGAGGACCTGCAGAGCGAGTTCGACCTGACCTACGTGATGATCGCGCACGACCTGTCGGTGGTGCGCCACGTCTCGGACCGGGTCGCCGTGATGTACCTGGGCAAGATCGTCGAGGTGGCCGACCGCGACGACCTGTACGAGCGGCCCATGCACCCGTACACGGTGGCGTTGATGTCGGCGGTGCCGGTGCCGGACCCGTCGCGGCGGACCAAGCGAGAGCGGATCCGGCTGGTCGGCGACGTGCCGAGCCCGCTGAACCCGCCGCCGGCGTGCCGCTTCCACACCCGGTGCTGGAAGGCGACCGAGCGGTGCTCGACGGAGACGCCGCCGCTGGTGGATCTGAAGCCCGGCCACCAGGTCGCTTGCCACTACCCGGAGAACGCGCCGCGGTAGTAGCCGACGCCTGGTTGATCCACTCAACTTGACGTATGCGTGTTGACTCAGTCAACCAAGATCCTTTTGGTTGACTGAGTCAACACACGTGTGCTGACCCTGAGATCCCTGATTCCGACCCTTGTTTTCCTGGGGTTCGCTCCAGTAGACCGGGCACTTCGGGCACACTGGGGACTGCCCGCAACCGGATCCAGGGGAGCGTCGATCGCGTGCACATCACCGAGTGGCTGGAGCACATCCCGGCTTTGGCCATCTACCTGCTGGTGGGTGGCGTCATCGGGATCGAGAGCCTCGGCATCCCGTTCCCGGGCGAGATCGTGCTGGTCAGCGCCGCGTTGTTGAGCGCGTCACAGCACCACATCAGCCCGGTCTGGATCGCGGTGGCCGGCAGCGCGGGCGCCATCATCGGCGACTCGATCGGGTACACGATCGGCCGCAAGGGCGGCCAGCCCCTGCTGACGTGGCTGGGCCGCAAGTTCCCGAAGCACTTCGGTCCCGAGCACGTGGCCGTGGCCGAGCGCGTCTTCCACCGCTGGGGCATGCTGGCTGTCTTCTTCGGCCGCTTCGTGGCGCTCCTGCGCATCTTCGCCGGCCCGCTGTCGGGCGTGCTGCGCATGCCGTACTGGAAGTTCGTGATCGCCAACGCCCTGGGCGGTGTCTGCTGGGCCGGTGGCACGACCGCGGTCATCTACTACGCGGGGCAGGCGGCGGAGAAGTACCTGTCCAGCTACTCCTGGATCGCCCTGGGCGCGGCGGTCGTGATCGGCCTGGGCGTCGGCTGGTACATCAAGCACCGCACCGCCAAGGCCGCCCAGGCGCACGCCGCCGCCACCAGCGAGGAAGAACGGGCCTTGGCGGCCGAATAGGTGCACGAGGTTGCCGAGCGCTCGAAGCGGCGACCGACCTGGAAATTTGTCCCCGCACGATCAGGAGGGGAGCCACTCAGGCCAGCCTGACGACAGGCGAGGCATGAGCCAGTCCGAGCGGCGCCGGGAAGGGCTAGCTCGAATCCCGGCCCGACAACAACACCTCGGCGAGCGCCCCCAGCGTGGTCCAGTCGACCTCGCCCCCGGCGAGAAGGTCCCCGAATCGCATCACCCGGGGATAGGTCCGCTCGGAGCTGCCGGTCTCCCCGAGCGGCCCGGTCACCGCCCGCACGGCCGCCAGTTCGTCCTCGGTGAGCTCCACCGAGAACAGGTGCTGCCGGTGCGCGCTGAACGTCGCCGCCAGCGGACGCACGTGGTGGGCCCGCAACCGTTCCGGTGCGATGGTCAGCCCGGTCTCCTCGCCGAGTTCGACGGCCGCCACCTCCCGCATCGGCTCGTCGCCCTCGCTGGAACCGCCGGGGAGTTCGAGCACGAATCCTGCGGGAGAGCGGAACTCCCGCACCAGCACCACTTCGGTGTCGGCGACCTCGGCGGCGGGCCGGTGGGCCACCACGGTCGCGATGTCCGGCCGGGCGAGGACGACCTCGTTGGTCTTCACCCGGTCCTCGGCGGCGACGCGCACGTGGGCGTGGAACGCCCACAGGAACACGCGTTCCAGGTCGTCGCCGACGCGGAACGTCCACTCCAGACGCCCGGCGAGCAGCTCGTTGCCGGCCGCGGTCTGGCGGGCCAGCCAGTTCTGGAACGACGGCGTCCGCCAGACGAGCAGGGGCACGTGCCGTTCGCCGCCGGTGCGCAGCGCGCCGGAGCCGAGGCGCGCCAGGGCGAGGTCGATGGTGCCCGTGAGCGTCGACGCGACCGGGATGCGCTGGTCGGCGGCGTAACCCCGTTGGTAGCGCACGCTTTCCGCGTCGGGCGGGGTGCCGAGCACGACGCGGCCGCTGTCCTTCCAGCGACCGAATTCGTCGTTGGTCGTGAGGGCGGGCATGCCGGGGCCGCGGGGGATCCAGAACACGACCTGGTCCGCGCGGTCGCCCCAGCGCAGCTCCCAGGTGCGCTGGTGCTCGTACTCGGGCCACGGCGCGCCGGAGCGGGGTTCGGGCACGAAAACCACCAGGGTTCCCGGCCCGGACCACCGCTCACGGATCGCCGAAAGCGCGTCCGGGCGCCAGCTCGCGACCTCGGCCGACCGCGGGGTCGGACCGGCGAGGAACAGGCTCGCCACCCACCGGTCCGGCGGCTCCTCACCCGCGTGCACGACGACGACCGCATCGTCGCCCGCCAACGAACCGACCGCGTTGGCGCCGGCTAACGGGCCGGAAAGATCGCTCACGCGGCGAAGGCTAACGGGTCACTTGCTGGCGCGGTTCACCGCCGACACCACCGCACGCAGGGACGCGATCACGATCGAGCTGTCCACGCCGACGCCCCAGTAGATCCGGTCGCCGATCGTGCACTCGACGTACGCCGCGGCCCGGGCGTCGTCGCCGGCCGTGAGGGCGTGCTCGTAGTAGTCCAGCACCCGCACGTCGTAGCCGACCCCGGCCAGCGCGTCGACGAACGCCGCGATCGGGCCGTTGCCGGCACCGGTGATCTCGTGCTCGTCGCCCTCGACCACGATCGCCGCGGTCAGGCGGTCACCGTCCGGCGATTCCGAGACGCTGATGCGGTTGCGTTGCAGGACAACCGGTGCGGTGCGCTCCAGGTACTCCTTGCTGAACGTCTCCCACATCAGCGCCGGCGACACCTCGCCGCCCTCGGTGTCGGTGTAGGCCTGGATCGCTTGGGAGAACTCGATCTGCAGCCGGCGCGGCAGCTCCAGCTGGTGCTCGGTCTTCATCACGTAGGCCACGCCGCCCTTGCCGGACTGCGAGTTCACCCGGATGACGGCCTCGTAGGTGCGGCCGACGTCCTTCGGGTCGATCGGCAGGTACGGGACCTCCCACGGGTGCTCCTCGACCCGGTGCCCGGCCCGCGAAGCCTCGTCACGCAGGGCGTCGAAACCCTTGTTGATCGCGTCCTGGTGGCTGCCCGAGAACGCCGTGAACACCAGGTCACCGCCCCACGGGTGCCGCTCGTGCACCGGCAGCTGGTTGCAGTACTCGACGGTTCGGCGGATCTCGTCGATGTCCGAGAAATCGATCTGCGGGTCGATGCCCTGGCTGAACAGGTTCATGCCCAGCGTCACCAGGTCGACGTTGCCGGTGCGCTCACCGTTGCCGAACAGGCACCCTTCGATGCGGTCGGCCCCCGCCAGGTACCCCAGTTCCGCCGCCGCGACGCCGGTGCCGCGGTCGTTGTGCGGGTGCAGCGACAGGATCACCGAGTCGCGGCGCTCCAGGTTGCGGTGCATCCACTCGATCGAGTCGGCGTAGACGTTGGGCGTGGCCATCTCGACGGTCGCGGGCAGGTTCATGATCACCGGACGGCTGGGCGTCGGCTGCCAGATCTCGCTGATCGCGTTGCACACCTCGACCGCGTAGGACAGCTCGGTGCCGGTGTAGGACTCCGGCGAGTACTCGAACCGGAAGTCGGTGTCGGAGTACTTGCCGGCCAGCTCGACCACCATCTCGGCGGCCGACGTCGCGATCTTCTTGATGCCCTCGCGCTCCTCGCGGAACACCACCCGCCGCTGCAGGATCGACGTCGAGTTGTAGATGTGGACGATCGCGTGCGGGGCACCCTCCAGCGACTGGAAGGTCCGCTCGATCAGCTCGGGACGGCACTGCGACAGCACCTGGATGCGCACGTCGTCGGGGATCGCGCCGTCCTCGATGATCTCGCGCACGAAGTCGAAGTCGGTCTGGCTGGCCGCCGGGAAGCCGACCTCGATCTCCTTGTAGCCCATGCGTACGAGCAGGTCGAACATGCGCCGCTTGCGGGCCGGCGACATCGGGTCGATCAGCGCCTGGTTGCCGTCGCGCAGGTCGACCGCGCACCACAGCGGCGCCTTGGTGATCCGCTTGCCGGGCCATGTGCGATCGGGCAGCGCGACATCCTCGACCAGCTCGTGGAACGGCCGGTAGCGGTGCACCGGCATCGAGCTGCCGCGCTGGGCGTTCCAGGAGGGCTGGTCGGCCGGCGCCTGCCGCGCGGGCGTGCGCAGCTTGCTGACGGGCGAGATTTCGGTGGTCATTCGGGAGAACTCCTGCGTGCCGGGATGCGGGCGACCGGCGGCGTGTCGACGCTCCGCGGCGGGGAGCCGGTCCGGATCAGGCCCCGTCGCGGCAGCGAAGCAGGAGGGCGCGTGCCACGCCCAGGAGGATGCCATGACCGGGTCGAAAACCGGAATCGGGGGTCCGCATGCTGGGACGAGCACCCCGTTGGTCCCAATGGAGCAGTTTCGTCCGGGCGGAGAAGTGGCACGTCACACACATGATGACAACTCGCCGACTTTCCTCGCGTGGCACCGCTGCCAGGGTCATCCTGGGGGTCGGTGCCCTGTTCGCGCTGATCGAGATCCTCTTCATCTTCCTCGTGCTCCTCGGGGCGAACGCGGGCAACGCCTTCTACCGGTTCATCCACTCCCTGGCCGGGGCGCTCGCGCTGTTCTTCCCCGGTCTGTTCGACGTGAGCGGCGCAAAACTGCAGGTGATCCTGGACTACGGCCTCGCCGCCGTGTTCTGGATCGTGGTGACGGGCCTCATCGCCCGGGCCGTCGCCTGAGCCGCCCCGGCGCACGGGCGAGCGGTTTGGTCCGGACGTCGTAGCCCGGACGTCATAGCGGAGTGCTGATCGGCGTGCCATGCTCGGGACATGGCTGAGCACGCCGACCAGCGCACCGAGCCACAGGGCGAACCCCAGCGCGCTCCAGGTGAGCTCCGGGCTCAGGTCGTCGGGGTGGTGGCCGGCGTCGTGCGCTGGGTCGGGCTGATCTTCGCCCTCATCCTGGCGGTGCACGTGGTGCTGACGATCGGCAACGCGAACCCCCTCAACGGCATCACGAGCTTCTTCGCCGGCTGGGCCGATCCCTTGGCACTGGGCTTCAAGAGCCTGTTCACGCCGAGCGACGAGAAGCTGCGGGTGCTGATCAACTACGGCCTCGCGGCGATCTTCTGGCTGATCGTGTCGTCGGTCCTGACGCGCCTGATCCGCAGGCTCGCCTAACCGATCCTGCCTTGCGACCCGCGCGGCATGATCCCCCGCTCTCTGGCCTTCGCCACCCACTTGTGGACAGTCCTCGGACTGACGTTTGCCAACTTGCCGATGGTTGGGGCGGGCGGCAGACGCTTCGCTCGGGCCAGGTTGTACGCGTGGCGGACAACGGCCAAGAAGTCGTCCGTAATCACCCCACCTGATGGTGGCTTAACGTCGGGGAACTCCTCTAAGTCCAGGTCCTCGGCAGGGCGGTCTCTGGGCATTGGCACTTGGGGAATGCCTGAGGTGTCGAATTGCGCGTACCAGCTGAGCGCCGCCCAGTTGCGCACGGCTCGGACGGAGTCCGTGCCATCAGCCATGGTCCGGTGCTTCACCGGACCGCCGCACACGTCGCACGATTCACCGGCATAGGTGCCTGAACCCCAAGAAGTCCCGTAGTGGGCTGCGAGTCGGTGCAGGTCGGAGCCAGGGATTGCAATGCTGCGCTCGAGGCGGTCGATGTTCTTGCTCACGATTGCTTCGATCAGGTCGAAGCGCACTTGGCGGAGTAGGGCGGGAGACAGGACTTCCCGGTTGCCGTCCAAGTAGATCTCGCGCATCACGGGTCGCTTGTCGTCGGCGATACCGAAGCGGATGTACAGCGTTCCGCTCAGCGTGCTGTCTTCGATCCGAATCCAACCCGCGTTGCCGAACCAGGTCCTCACACGTGGAAGCCTACCCCGGTAGAAGGGTAAGTGGTATCCAACCTGCTATCGCCTGAACTGCGTACTGTTCACTCTGAAGTTCGAGGAGGAGACAGGCGATGGTTCTGGTAACAGTGCTCGCGGCAGTTGCCGCGCTTCCGATCGTCATCGTCGTGCTTGGCGTGGTGCTGCCGTCTTCGCCGAGTCGGCGGCGCGATGCACTCCGTGCCTTGGAAATCCTGCGAAGCCGCAAACGGGGGTCGGTAGTTGCCCCACCCTCGCCTAGAACCTTGCGGGTTTGCCCCAGGTGTCGGTGAAAGCCAGCTCTGCCAACGGAAGCCGCTGACGCGGTCGGGTCTCGCGCTCCCGGCGTTCCTCGGGCAGCAGGTCCGGTGAGCCGAGCACCCCGATGGCCACGACGACGAGCGGCCGCACGTCGTCCGGCAATGCGAAGGCCGAGCGTGCCGCGTCGCGGTCGAAGCCGCCCATCTGGTGGGCCACGAAGCCTTTCGCGACCGCCTGCAGCACCAGGTTCTCCGTCGCCAGCCCGACGCCGTACTCGGGTAGCGGGAGGTCGCCCTTCTCGTTCACCGTGACCGCGCACGCCAGCAGCAGCACGGCGGCGGCGCCGGCCCAGCTCTTGTTGCCGCGGCTCAGGGTTTCGAAGATCGCGCCGAAGGTCGCGTCGCCGCGGCGCCCGACGAGGTAACGCGCCGGCTGGGTGTTGCCCCACGAAGGCGCCCAGCGCGCGGCTTCCAGCATCGAGCGCAGCGCCTCGTCCGGAACGGTCGCAGTCGGCACGAGGGCGCGCGGGCTCCAGCGTTGGGCGATCAAGGGATGCAGCTCAGGATCAGATGGCCCAAAGTCAGATCGCCCAAAGTCAGATCGCATAGTGCCAGCCGGTGATCGAGTAGGCGCCGAACCAGCACCCGGCGAGGACGAACCCGGCGAGCGTGAGCCACAGCGTCGCGGGTCGGCGCCGCACGAGCCCGATCGCCAATGGCAACAGCAGCACGAACGCGGGCACCATCAAGCGCGCCTTGGAGTTGAAGAGGCCGTTCGAGCCGAGGTCCATCACCAGCACGCCGGCGCCGTAGACGATCAGCGGCCACGGCAGCCGGCCGCGGATCATCGCGCCGAGGAGCACCAGCGCGGCCACGATCAGCCCGACCGTCGCCACCTCGAGCACGGACGAGCCGGTGGCCAGCGCCGACGCGATGTACTTCACCGTCGCCGCGCCGCCGTCGAAGCCGGAGTCCCAGCCCTGGTCCTGCAGCGTGAACCAGCCGAACAGGTCGTCGGTCCGCGACGCCACCCACAGCAGGTACGCCACCAGCCCGAACGGCGCGAGCACCAGCGTGGCCCACGGCCGCCAGCCGTCCTGCTTGCGCACGACCGCGACGATCGCGGCGACCCCGACGGCGGCGATCAGCGCCGCGGACGTCGGCCGGACGAGCCCGGCGAGCCCGCACGCGACCCCGGCCACCAGCCAGTTGCGCTCAAGGACCCCGAGCACCGCCCACACCGCGAGCGCGCAGAACATCGCCTCGGAGTAGGTCATCTCGAGCACGATCGACATCGGCGCCGCGGCGAAGAGCGCCACCAACACCAGCCCGACCTTGCGCGATCCGCCGGGCACGATGGTGCCCAGCCGCGCGAGCCCGTACGAGCAGACGACGCCGCACACGATGGTGACGGCCAGCGCGGCCGCCACGTAGCCGATCCCGCCCGGGCCGTCCGCCCCGGCCAGCCACCGCGTGACGGTCGGGTAGCCGGGGAAGAACGCCATCGGGGTGTCGTCCGCGCGCCGGTTGAACGCGTCGACGAGGTCGCCGGGCACGCCGTCGTAGCCGTTGCGGGCGATCGCCAGGAACCACTGGCCGTCCCACGACGTCAACGCGTCGCCCATCGACATCTGGTTCTTGCTGGTCATCCAGCTGACCACGAGCAGGCTGAACTCGCGGATGCCGAGGAAGATCAACGCGGGTGCGGTCAGCCGCAACAACCGGGCCAACCGGACACGGCGCACGGCCGCGGTCCGCAACTGCGCCAGATCCGTCGCCCTCAGGTCGGGCTCGGACCGGGTCAGCTCGGTCGCGGACACCGTCGATCCTCTCCGTTGGGGACGGCAACCAAGAGTAGCCGGTAGTCCGCATCGTGGACCGGACGTGGTCCCGGCCACACGACGACGAGGCTGGTCAGCGCCTTGCCGGTAGCCTGTCGAAAACACGGACGGCGCGTAGCGAGACGTGGGGGGCGGGCCGCCCGGCAACCGCAGGAGGGACGTCCCGTTGGCGCTCGTGGTCCAGAAGTACGGTGGCTCTTCACTGGAGAACGCCGACCGCATCAAGCGGGTGGCCGAGCGGATCGTCGCCACCAAGAAAGCGGGCAACGACGTCGTCGTGGTGTGCTCGGCCATGGGCGACACCACCGACGAGCTCACCGACCTGGCCCAGCAGGTCAACCCGGTGCCGCCCGAGCGTGAGATGGACATGCTGCTCACCGCGGGTGAGCGGATCTCCAACGCGCTGGTCGCCATGGCGATCTCCGCGCTGGGGGCCGAGGCCCGGTCGTTCACCGGGTCGCAGGCCGGGGTGATCACCGACTCCTCGCACGGCCGGGCCCGGATCATCGACGTCACGCCGGGCCGGGTGCAGGCGGCCCTCGACGAGGGATTCATCGTGCTGGTCGCCGGGTTCCAGGGCGTCAGCCAGGACACCAAGGACATCACCACGCTCGGGCGCGGCGGCTCGGACACCACCGCGGTCGCGCTGGCCGCGGCGCTGAGCGCCGACGTCTGCGAGATCTACACCGACGTGGACGGCGTCTACACCGCCGACCCGCGCATCGTCCCGGACGCGAAGAAGCTCGACCGGGTCACCTACGAGGAAATGCTCGAGATGGCGGCCACCGGCGCGAAGGTGCTGATGCTGCGCTGCGTCGAGTACGCCCGGCGCTACAGCGTCCCGATCCATGTCCGTTCGTCGTACAGCAACAAGCCCGGCACGACGGTGTCCGGCTCAGTGGAGGACCTCACCGTGGAACAGGCGATGATCACCGGCGTCGCGCACGACCGGTCGGAGGCCAAGGTCACCGTGACCGGCGTGCCGGACCAGGCGGGTGCCGCCGCCCGGATCTTCCGGGTGATCGCGGACAGCGAGATCGACATCGACATGGTGCTGCAGAACGTGTCCAGCACCCAGTCCGGGCGCACGGACATCACGTTCACGCTGTCCAAGGCCAACGGCCCGACCGCGGTCGCCGCGCTGGAGAAGGTCAAGGCGGAACTGGGCTTCGCGCAGGTGCTCTACGACGACCACGTCGGCAAGGTGTCGCTGGTCGGCGCGGGCATGCGTTCGCACCCCGGCGTCACGGCGACGTTCTGCGAGGCCCTGGCCACGGCCGGGGTCAACATCGAGATCATCAACACCTCCGAGATCCGGATCTCGGTGCTGATCAGGGACACCGAGCTCGACGGCGCGGTGCAGGCGATCCACCGGGCGTTCGAGCTCGGCGGCGACGAGGAGGCCGTTGTGTACGCGGGGACCGGCCGATGAGCGAGCTTGCGAGCGAATCATCGGACACGGCGCGTCGCGAGAGCGGGCGTGCTCGCGGCTTGCGAGTGGGTGTCGTGGGCGCGACCGGTCAGGTCGGTGCCGTCGTCCGGGAGTTGTTGGTGGAGCGGGACTTCCCGGTTTCGGAGATCCGGTTCTTCGCGTCGGCCCGGTCGGCCGGCTCGAAGCTGCCGTGGCGGGACGGCGAGGTCGTCGTGGAGGACGCCGAGACCGCCGATCCGTCCGGTTTGGACATCGCGATCTTCTCTGCGGGCGGCGCGACCTCGAAGGCGCAGGCACCGCGGTTCGCCGCCGCGGGTGTCACGGTGATCGACAACTCGTCGGCGTGGCGGATGGATCCGGACGTGCCGCTCGTGGTCAGCGAGGTGAACCCGGAGGCGGTGAAGGACGCCCGCAAGGGGATCATCGCCAACCCGAACTGCACCACGATGGCCGCCATGCCGGTGCTCAAGCCGTTGCACGACGCGGCGGGGCTGGTGCGGTTGATCGCGAGCACCTACCAGGCGGTGTCCGGCAGCGGGCTGGCCGGCGTGTCCGAACTGGACGACCAGGTGCACGCGGTCGTCGACGGGGCCAAGGGCCTGACCCACTCCGGGACGGCGGTGCAGTTCCCGTCGCCGGTCAAGTACGTGCGGCCGATCGCGTTCAACGTGCTGCCGATCGCCGGGTCCATCGTGGACGACGGCGAGTTCGAGACCGACGAGGAGAAGAAGCTCCGCAACGAGAGCCGCAAGATCCTGGGCATTCCCGGGCTGCGGGTGTCGGGGACCTGCGTGCGGGTGCCGGTGTTCACCGGCCACTCGCTGTCGGTGACCGCCGAGTTCGCCGAGCCGCTGTCCGTCGCACGCGCGACGGAGTTGCTGCGTTCGGCGCCGGGCGTGGAGCTGACCGACGTCCCGACGCCGTTGCAGGCGGCCGGCCAGGACCCGAGCTACGTCGGCCGCATCCGCCAGGACGGCGAGAACGGTCTCGCGTTGTTCATCAGCAACGACAACCTGCGCAAGGGCGCCGCGCTGAACACCGTGCAGATCGCGGAGCTGCTGCTCGGCGCCTGATGCTTGACGGAAAAGCCGCGCACCCGATGACCGGGTGCGCGGCTTTTGCCGTGGGGGGTCAGATCAGCACGTCCTTGTAGTACACGCTCGCGTAGCGGGTGGAGCTGGACATGCTGGGCCGCGACGCGAACCCGAAGCACAGGCGCAGGTGACCGCCGACGGTCTTGTAGACCATCATCCCTTCCGGCTCCCGGAAGACCAGTGTCTTGCCCGCCTTGGTCAGCGACCGCTGCACCACCTTGCCGGAGTTCATGTCGATCGCCGTGACGTAGGAGTTGATGTCGGACGCGTCGGCGTGGCCGGTGCCGTCCAATGTGTACAGGTAGCGGCCCAGCACCGTGTAGCCCTGGAACGTCACCGAACCGTCGCCGAGCTTGGGCTGGTCGAAGCTCGCCAACGGGCTGCTGAACCGGCCCGCCGCCGCGTCGGCCAGCGAGAACAGGCGGTAGTGCATGTGGCCGCCCTCGCTGCGCCGCACCAGCAGTCGCTTGTAGACCGGGTCGGTCGCGCACGTGATCGACTTGCTGCCGGTGAGGAACTTCTTCACCGACGACGGGGTGCCGCCGTTGACGAACTTGAACCGGGCCAGCGCGGTGCCCCGGCCGTCGTCGCTGTGCTCGCTGGAGTTGCTCTCCATCCAGATGCAGGACGCCGACCCGACCGGCTCCACGCCGATGGACACCCCGTGCCCGGCGTTGTTCACGTGCATGTGCCCGGTCAGCTCGCCCTCGATGGACAGCTGGTTGATGCACAGGTCGTCGCCGTCGCTGCCATTGCGGATCTGGGCGATGTAGAGCCTGCGGTTGACGTTGTCGTAGGCCATGCCCTGCATCGCGTGGTGCGACTCGTGCAGGCTGACCGAGCGGAACCGCTCGTAGGAGGGCTGGCTGAGGTCGAAGCGGCTGGACGTGGGCACGGTGGCGGCGGCGGTCGCGGACGGCACCGCCGCCGCGGCGCCCAGGCCGAGCAGGCCGATGCCGGTGGCCTTGAGGATCGTGCGGCGGGACGGAGTGGTCGACATGACCCGGATCCTGGCAAGAAATCACCGGATCGGGGCATGGCACGTGCGGAAGTTACGCCATTTGCCTGGCACAGTGGACGGCGAAATGTCCTAGTGGCGGGAGGCCCCTCGTGGGGTGGATGACCAGTCCTGAGCTGTGGCTGGCCTTTGTCACGTTGCTGATGCTGGAGATCGTGCTGGGCATCGACAACGTCGTGTTCATCTCGATCCTGTCGGGCAAGCTGCCCGCCGAACAGCAAGGGCGCGCCCGCATCGTCGGGCTCTCGCTCGCGTTGATCACCCGGCTGCTGCTGCTCGCGTCGCTGTCGTGGGTGATCGGGTTGACCGCGCCGTGGGTCACGCTGTTCGGCCACGAGCTGTCCGGACGCGACTTCATCCTGCTGCTGGGCGGGCTCTTCCTGCTCGGCAAGGCGACCTACGAACTGCACCACCACCTCGAGGGCGCCGACGAGGACGAAGACGGGGCCGGGCGCAAGGTCGCCGGGTTCGGCGCGGTGGTGGCGCAGATCGTGGCCGTCGACATCGTGTTCTCACTGGACTCGGTGATTACCGCGGTCGGCATGGTGGAACAGCTGTCGATCATGATCAGCGCGGTCGTCGTCGCGATGGGCGTCATGCTGGCGCTGGCCGGGCCGATCAGCTCGTTCGTCAACAAGCACCCGACGGTGAAGGTGCTCGCGCTGTCGTTCCTGCTGCTGATCGGCGGCAGCCTGGTCGCCGAGGGCTTCGACCTGCACATCCCCAAGGGTTACGTGTACGGGCCGATCGCGTTCTCGGTGCTGGTGGAGATCCTCAACCTGACGGCGCGGGCTCGGCGAGAGCGTCGCCGGGCCGCGGCGCGAGCGGCGGCCGGCTCCGGGGCCGAGACCCGAACCGGCTGAGCCCGAACGCCAGCGCGGCGAGCACGAGCCCGCCGAGCCCGGCGACGGCGAAGCCCCACCCGGCGGGCGCATGGTCGACCACGAGCCCGATCAGCGGTGAGCCGATGGCCGCGCCCAACGTGAACGCCGAACCCTGCAGGCCCATCGCCTCGCCCCGTGCACCCGCGGGCGCGAGCCTCGACACCTGCTCGCCGGTCGACGTGATGGCCGGTGCGCAGGCGAAGTTCGCCGGTGCCAGCATCAGCGCGAGCACCCACCACTGGCTGCCGAACACGCCGATCGGCACGGTCAGCGCGGCCAGCAGCACCAGCAGCGGGAGCAACCCGACCGAGCGCCGCAACGACCCGTAGACCACGCCGCCGAGCGCGGACGCCAAGCACATCGCGATGATCACGATGCCGGTCCAGTCCAGCTGGTCGTTGCCGCGCAGCGCCGCGACCAACGCGACCTCGTGCCCGGCCAGCACGAACACGACGCCGACCGCGCCGAGGAGCACGGCGGCGAACCGCGGGGTCAGCCACGACCGGCGCGGTGGCGACTGCTCCTCGCGCTCGTGGTCGGCCCGCATCGGCGGGTTGATCAGGTACAACGCGAGACCGGACGCCGTGGTCGCGCCGCCCACCGCGTACAACGCTGTGACCGTGGAGAACTGCGTGCAGACGAGCACCGCGAGCGCCGGGCCCATCATGAACGTCAGCTCGACGCCGATGGAGTCCAGCGACAGCGCCGTGCGCCGGTCGGCCTCGGGTACCAGCGCGGTCATGGTCTGCCGGCCGATGGACATCGCGGGCATCGCCACGATCCCGCAGGCGAACCCGGACACCAGCAGCAGCACGTAGGGCATCGCTGGGGCGGAGAACCAGAACGCCGCCTCGCCGATGGTGGTGATCACCAGCATCCGGCGCAGGCCGTACTTGTCGACCACTCGCCCCATCATCGGGCCGCCGAGGGCGATGCCGACGGTCGCCGCCGCGCCCACCGTGCCCGCGGCCGCGTAGCCGCGTCCCATGCCGACCGCGACGTGCAGGGTCAGCGCCATGCCCGCCCCGGCCGACGGAACGCGGGCCAGCACCATCAGCAGCACCGTCGACGGCACGCCCCGGATGGCGAACAGACGCCGATACCTCTGCATGCCTCGATGGCACCAAAGACTGGTACGGCCGTGCAAGTCGATTACCGGGCGGTGTGACGCAAAGCCGAGTGACATCTCAGAAAGTGACAGCTACTCTCAAAATCGAGCCAATGCCAACTAGAGGGGACTGTCATGAACGCACGGTGGCTGGCGCTGGGCGCGCTGGCGTTGGGCACGCTGACGATCGGGCTCGACACGACGGTGCTCACCGTCGCCGTGCCGACGATGGCGGTGGACCTGCAGGCTTCCACCAGTCAACTGCAGTGGATCGCGAACGCCTACACGCTGGTGCTCGCCGGGATCGTCCTGCCTGCGGGGATGCTGGGTGACCGGTATGGCCGCAAGCGTTTGCTGGTCGGCGCCCTGGTGGTGTTCGGGCTGGCCTCGCTCGCCTGCGCGTTCGCCGGGGACGCCGGCACGCTCATCGCCGCCCGCACCGCGCTGGGGGTTGGCGCGGCGTTCATGATGCCGCTGTCCATGGCCGTCCTCCCGGTGATGTTCACCAAGGACGAGCTCTCCAAGGCCCTGACGGTCTGGGTCACGTCGGTCGCCCTGGGCTTGCCGCTCGGGCCGATCCTCGGCGGCTGGCTGCTCGACAACTACTGGTGGGGCTCGGTCTTCCTGATCAACGTCCCGCTGATCGCGCTCGCCGTCCTCGCGGTCGTCTTCCTCGTGCCGGAGTCGCGCAGCGACGAACCCGTCCGCATCGACGTGCGCGGCACGCTGCTCTCCAGCGTCGCGCTGCTCGCCCTGACCTACGGCGTGATCCGCGTCGGCGACCACGACTTCTCCGACGCCACGGCGCTGGTCTGCCTCGCCATCGCGGTGGTGACCGGGGTGGTGTTCGTCCGGTCGCAGCGGCGGCCCGACGCCCTGGTCGACCTCGGGCTCTTCCGCTCGCGCAGCTTCGCGTGGGGCGCGACGCTCAGCACATTGGTCAACTTCTCGATGTTCGGCCTGATGTTCACGGTGCCGCAGTTCTTCCAGTCGGTCGGCGGGGCCGACGCGCTCGGCGCCGGCCTGCGGCTGCTGCCGATGATCGGCGGGCTGCTCGTGGGCGCGCGGGTCGGGGAGAAGGCGGTCGCGCGGTTCGGCCCCCGCGTGATCATCGCGTTCGGCTACCTCCTGATCGCCGGTGGGCTGGCGATCGGCGCCACCTCGTCCGTCCACTCCGGATTCGGCTTCATCGCGACCTGGACGGCGCTGATGGGTGCGGGCCTCGGGTTCGCCATGCCCGCGGCCATGAACGCGGCCCTCGGTGCGCTGCCCGCATCGCGGTCCGGCTCGGGGTCGTCGCTGATCACGGCGCTGCGCCAGGCCGGCGGCACGATCGGCATCGCCGTCCTCGGCACCATCCTGAACAGCGGCTACCGCGACCACCTCGACACGGCCGGGCTCCCGCCCGCGGTCGCCGACGCGGCGCGGGACAGCGTGAACTCGGCGGTCGCGGTGGCCAAGCAGGCACCCGCACTGCTCGATTCCGCGCGCGGGGCGTTCGTGCACGGCATGGACTCGATGTTGCTGGTGTGCGCGGCGATCTCGCTGCTCGGCGTGTTCGCGGCGGCGGTTTTCATGCCCGGGCGTGGCGCTGTTGAGCCCAAGCCGGTCGGAACGGAAGAATCGAAGGATGGCGCAGCCGTCGGATGATCGCCCCGGGCTCCGGGAGCGGAAGAAGGCGCGCACGCGCAGGGCGATCCGCGACCACGCGATGCGCCTGTTCACCGAGCAGGGCTACGCGGCCACGACCGTCGAGCAGATCGCCGAGGCCGCGGAGGTCTCGCCGAGCACCTTCTTCCGCTACTTCCCGACCAAGGAAGAGGTCGTCCTCGCCGACGACATCGACCCGGTGGCCTTCGAGTCGTTCCAGAACCAGCCGCCGGAGATGACCCCGCTGGAGGCGCTGCGGGCCACGCTGACCGACGTGTTCGGCAACCTGTCCGAGGAGGACTGGGAACTCGAGCGCCACCGCCAGGTGCTGATTGCGTCGGTGCCCGAACTGCGGGCCGCGGTGCTGCTGCGGCTCTCGGAGTCGGTGGCGGTGTTCGCCGAACAGGTGGCGAAACGGGTCGGCCGGGACCCCGCCGACTTCGAGGTGCGCAACTTCGCGGGCGTCGTGCTCGGCACCGCGCTGACCGGGTTCTCCGAGGCGCTCGAGCAGCCGATGAAGACCTACATCGAGACCATGGACCGGGCGCTCGAACACCTGCAGCAGGGCCTGCCGCTCTGAAAGTCGCACCGATCGGGGTGTGTCGCGGTCTCGGACGGATTACCCGCGCTCGACGCCTCGGCCTCGACCGGACCGCCCGGCTGCGTTGCGTGCGCGGCCGTCACCCGTTCGATGGGCGCCCGACCGGAAATGGGTGTGCGGTAATGACCCATTGCGCAACAAACATTGTTTCGACTTTCGGCGCGGCTAGCGCATCCGCTATTTCCGGTCAACCATGAGGTGGCCGAGGAAATACCCAGGATGGAGTTGCCGATGAGAAAAGGATTCATGCGGCTGGTCGCGGTAGTCGTCACGGGCAGCGTGCTTTCCCTGTCCGGCGCGGCGATGGCCGCGGCGAGCCCGACGGGCACCGAGGGCCACGGCACCGGTGCCTCGGCGACCCAGTCCGCGGCCGCCACGCTGCAGGCGCTGCACGACCAGTTGAAGTCCTCGATCGACGCCAAGGACCTCCCCGGCGTGATCAAGGCCGTCGACGACCTGCGCCCGCAACTGGCCGCCGTGCACAACCTGCCGGTCGAGCGCAGCACCATGAACATGGCCGATGTCGCTGATCAGAAGGCCGCGCAGGCCCAGCGGGACCTGCCGTCGCTGCCGGATCCCCTGACCCTGCTCGGTGGCCTGCTGCAAGGTCTGCTGAGCGCGGTGCAGGCGCTCCTCGCGGCGTTGCTGGGGGCGTTGCCTGTCCCCATCCCCGTCCCGGTGCCACCGCTGCCAGTGCCGGTGCCCGCTCCCTAGAGGCGGGGGAGCGCCTCCGGCCGTGGGTCACCAGGCACCGGGTGACCCACGGCCGGAGCGACACTTATTGTTTCTTTGCCGGCGTACTGCGTTTTCGCGGTTGCGCCGGTTTCGTGGTTGCCGACGATCCCGGTGATCCCATCGACCCCATTGCCAGGCCCGTGCGCAGCGCGCCGATCGCCTCGGAAACGGCCTCCGTGAATCGCGTCCCGAGGCCGATGAAGTTCGCGAATCCGTGGATCAGATCCGCGTGCCGGCGCAGCACCACCGGCACGCCCGCCTCACCGAGCTTGCGCGCGTAAGCCTCGCCCTCGTCGCGCAGCGGGTCGAACCCGGCCGTCGTGATGTACGCGGGCGGCAAGCCGGCCAGGTTGCTCGCGAGCAGCGGCGAGAGCTTCGGGTCGGTCCGGCTCGCCTCGTCGGGCGCGTAATGCCCCAGGAACCAGTCCATCTCGCGCGAGGTGAGGAAGAAGCCCTCGGCGAACAGCTCCCGCGACGGCCTGCGCACGCTCGCGTCGACGCCTGGGTAGAAGAGCAACTGGAACGCCGGCTGCGCGCCGCGCCGTTTGCTGGCCAGGTAGCTGGTCACGGCCGCGAGGTTCCCGCCCGCGCTGTCCCCGCCGACCGCGATCGCGTCCGGGTTCGCGCCGAGGTCGGCCGCGTGCTTGACCGCCCACCGGAACGCGGCGAGCGCGTCGTCGGCCGCGGCCGGGAACGGCGCCTCCGGCGCGAGCCGGTAGTCGACCGAGAGCACCCGCAGCTCGCCGTTCGCGGCGATGAACCGGCACAGGTTGTCGTGGGTGCCCAAGCTGCCGATCACCCACCCGCCGCCGTGGTAGAAGACCAGCAGCGGACCGTCGTCCGGCGCCTTGGCGGGGGTGTAGAGCCGCGCCTGCAACGGGCCCTCCGCGCCGGCGACCTCGACCGTGCGCACGTCCACCGGTTCGACGTCGCGCTTGCGGACGATCTCGGACTTCGCGTCGAGCGCCGTGCGGGCGATGACGTGGTCCCGGCTCTGCACCATGCTCGCGTCGGTCAGCTTGTCGAGCCAGAGCAGCAGTTGGGCGTCGGAGGCCAGTTCCTGCCCGTCGAGGCGCACCGGCGCGCCGATCAGCAGCCTGCGGACCGGTTTGGGCAGGCCGAACAGCGCTCTCGCGATGGTGGCCTGCACGGATATCGGGACTCGCTCGAGCAGTTGCACCGCCCTGAGGGCCATCGATGCCTCCTGTTCCGTTTGACACCGTGACGTTACTGCTCGGTAGGCGACGGCGTAAGGGTGATCACAACGGGCTGGACCTCGACTTCGGTGGAGGTCGTACGGTCGACTCTTCGGCCCCTGGTGCGGAAGGATCGAAGACCGTGACCGTCACGGTGGTGGGTATTGGTGGGTCGCTGCGTGGCGACTCGCAGTCCGAGCGGGCCGTGCGCCTGGCGTTGGAGGGCGCGCAGGAGGCCGGTGCGAAGACCAGCCTGATCACCGGCGCCGATCTCGTGCTGCCGTTCTACGACCCAGCCGTGCCGGAGCGTTCGCCCGCCGCGAGCCGGCTCGTCGCCGAGCTGGCCGAGGCCGACGGCGTCGTGCTCGTCTCACCCGGCTACCACGGCACGGTGTCCGGGCTGGTCAAGAACGCCCTGGACTACATCGAGGATCTGCGGGACGCGCCCCGGCCGTACCTGGACGGGCGGGCCGTGGGCTGCGTGGCCACCGCGCTCGGCTGGCAGGCGGCGGTGACCACCTTGACGGCGCTGCGCTCGATCGTGCACTCGCTGCGCGGCTGGCCGACCCCGCTCGGCGTCGCGGTGAACTCCGCCGAGGTCGAGTTCGACGGCGTCGGCGGGTGCACGAACGACGACGTCACCCAGCGGTTGCGGACCGTCGGCGTGCAGGTCGTGGAGTTCGCGCTGGCGCACCGATGAAGGTCGACTTCGCCGACGCGGTGCCGTACGCCATCCCGCTGCGGACGCGGTTCCGCGGGATCACCGTGCGCGAGGGGATGCTGCTGCGCGGCGACGCCGGGTGGGGCGAGTTCTGCCCGTTCCCGGAGTACCCGGATGCGGTCGCGGCCGCGTGGCTGGCCACCGCGGTGGAGCAGTGCACTGTCGGGTGGCCCGCGCCGGTGCGGACCTCGGTGCCGGTGAACTGCACCGTTCCGGTGGTTTCCCCTTCTGCCGCCTTCGACCTGGTGCGCGCGTCGGGTTGCGCCACCGCGAAGGTGAAGGTGGCCGAGGGACCGCTGGCCGACGACGCGGCCCGGGTGGCGGCGGTGCGTTCGGCGCTGGGGCCGTCCGGTTTTGTGCGGGTCGATGCCAACGCCGCGTGGTCGGTTCCCGAGGCCGTGACGGCGATCCGTGAGCTGGACGCGGCCGCCGGTGGTCTGCAGTACGTGGAGCAGCCGTGCCGGTCGCTGGCCGAACTGGCCGAGGTTCGCGCGCAGGTCGACGTGCCGATCGCGGCGGACGAGTCGATCCGGACGGCCGAGGACCCGATGCGCGTCGCGGTGGCCGGGGCGGCGGACGTGGCCGTGATCAAGTGCACGCCGCTGGGCGGGGTGCGGCGGGCGTTGCGGGTGGCGGAGGCGGCCGGGTTGCCGTGCGTGGTGTCGTCGGCGTTGGAGACCTCGGTGGGGATGGGGGCGGAGCTGGCGCTGGCGGGGGCGTTGCCCGCGTTGGACTTCGCGTGCGGGCTGGGAACCGTGCGGTTGTTCGAGGGAGATGTCGTTGCGGCGTCTGCGATCCCGGTCGACGGCGCGCTTGCCGTGCCCACGTCGCCGGTGGACCCGTCGCCGGAATTGCTGGAGCGGTACCGGATGCGGGACGAGGAGCGGGCGGCGTGGTGGGCGGCTCGACTGGACCGCGCCCGTCAGCTCTTGGCCTGAGCCCCAACCTTTGCGCCGATTTCGGGCCGCCGCCAGGCAATCCGCTTCGACCGCCGCCCGCGCTCTCGACTGTCCTAATGCGACTCTCGCGTAACGCAAGCCCCCACCCGCCACCGGGGGCACCCCTGAGGTCCAGTCTATCGGTTTGCCAGGGCCGGAACGGCTTGTGGATGGATCTGTGGACAACTGGGTGCCTGTGGAAAAGTGAGTCAGCGGGAGGTCAGGGGCGGCGGGCGAACAGGATCGCGCCGGGGACGGCAGCGTCCGGGTCCAGCAGCCACTGGGCGTCCACCTCGAACCCGGCCGCACGCAGCCAGGCGGCCACCTGGTCCGGCCGCCGCCGGTGGACGTGCACCTTCATCGGGTGCCCGCCGTAGCCCTCGGTCTTCAGCCGCGTCTGGTCGCCGACGTGGAAGCCGAGCTGCAGCAAGCCGCCCGGACGCAACGCCCGGTGGAAGTGCGCGAACACCGAAGGCACCATGGCGTCCGGCACGTGGATCAACGACCACCACGCCAGCACCCCGCCAAGCGATCCGGAGACCACCGGCAACGCGGTCATCGACCCGACCGCGAACCGCAAGCCCGGGAAATCCCGCCGCGCCACGGCGATCATCCCCGGCGACAGGTCGACGCCGAACGCGTCCACGCCCAGCTCCCGCAGCCGCGCGGTGACCTGGCCGGGTCCGCAGCCGACGTCGGCCACCGGGCCGGTGACCTCCGACGCGAACAGGGACAAGGCCGCGCGCATGTGCGGGTTCAGCGGCGCGCGCACGAAGTCCGCGTACGAATCGGCGACCGTGTCGTAGGAGCGCTGGGTGTCGACCAGCCAGGTCACGACGCCGTGGCGGCGACGCGGGCCAGGGCCGAGCGGACGAAGTGGACCTCGATCGCCGTCTGCTTCAGGGTTTCCGCCACCACGAGCGAGCCGTGCCCGGCGTCGAAGCGGTAGACCTGGTAGTCCTTGCCCAGCGAAGCCAGCCGGTCCAGGTAGTTGTCGATCTGGCGGATCGGGCAGCGCGGGTCGTTCTCGCCGGCCACCACCAGCACCGGCGCCTGGACCTGCTCGACGTACGTCAGCGGCGAGCAGGCGCGGTAGCGGTCCGGGACCTCTTCCGGCGACCCGCCGAAGAGCGCGCGGTCGAAGGCCCGCAACGGCTCCATCTCGTCCTCGTACGCCGCCAGGTAGTCCGCCACCGGCACCGTCGCGACGCCCGCGGCCCACAGCGCCGGCTGCGTGCCCAGCGCCAGCAACGCCAGGTACCCGCCCCACGAGGCGCCGTTCACCACGCACCGCGCCGGGTCGGCCAGGCCGGACTCCACCGCCCATGCGTGCACGGCCGCCACGTCTTCCAGCTCCGTCAGGCCCGGTCGGCCCTCGATGGCGTCGCGCCACGCCGAGCCGTAGCCGGTCGAGCCGCGGTAGTTCACGTGCACCACGGCGAACCCGGCGTCCAGCCACACCGCGCGGAACGCGGAGAACCGGTCCTCGTCGGCCGAGTGCGGCCCGCCGTGCAGGGCGAACAGCGTCGGCAACGGGCCGTCCGGGGCACCCGCCGGGCGCGCGATCAACGCGTGCACCTCGCCGCCCTTGGTCGGAACGAGCGCGTCGGTCAGCGGCTGCGACGCCGGCGCCCGGTCACCCGGCGGGCGCAGCAGCACGCGGTCGGTGCCGTCGGTGAACAGCGCGCGCACCACGCTGGGGTGCGCGGCGCTCGACCACGTGTACTCGACGGTGCCGTCCGGCCGCGCGTCGGCCGCGCCGATCGTGCCCGGCGGGGTATCCAGTGTGGACAACGAGCCGGTCCGGATGTCGTAGCGGTGCAACGTGTTGCGACCCTGGTGGGTGTGCATCACCAGCAACGCCGACCCGTCGGGGTACCAGTCGGCGGCCACCTCGCCGGGCAGGTCGATGGCGAGCTCGGTCTCGGTGTCCGCGGCGACGTCCCAGATCAGCAGCTCCTCGCGGCCGCGCCGCTCGTGCACCACGAGCAGCCGCTGGTCGCCGCGGACCTCGCTGAACCCGACCGCGTCGAGGCCCTTGCCCGGGCCGTCCCACTTTTCGGCGACGGTCGCGCCGCCGTCCACCGCGAGCACGCGCAACGCGGGGTGCCGCGAGTCGCCGTGCTCGGAGTGCGCGATCGCCAGCAGCGTCTCGTCGCGGGACAGGGCCGCGACCCCGGCGTCGTTCTCGTGGCGGTAGATCACCGTCGGTTCGCCGCCGGACGAGGAGTTCGCCGTGTAGATCGTGGTGCCGTCGTCCTCGGAGACGCCGATCGCACGCACCTCCCGGCCGATCTCCAGCCCGGCCGGGTAGCCGCGGCGCACGCCCGCGATGGCCTCGACGGCCGGTTCGTCGGCCGGGTGCCCGGCGAACGGCTCGACCACCCAGACGCCGAACTCGTCGCCGTCGGTGTCGGCGAACCACCAGATCTGCTCGCCGTCCGGGCTGACGGTGGCGTGCAGGGTGCCGTTGGGCCGGTCGGTGACCTGGCGGTGGGTGTCGGTGGCCCGGTCCCAGGCGTAGACCTCGAACACGCCGCTGGCGTTGGAGACGTAGACGTTGCGGTCCGGGGCGTCGTGCGCCCAGTTCGGCAGCGACACCCGGGCCGCGGCGAAGCGTGCACGCCAGCGGGCCTCGGTCTCGGGGTCGTCGAAGAGCGTGCCGGGGATCTCGGCCTCAGGGTGCGTCGTCACCCTCGCGATCCTGCCACTTGCCGGGGCGGCGACGATGCGGGATTGTGCCCTCGATGACCGACCGGGACGGCTACTCGCCCGGCTGGGGGCACGCTGTCCTCGGCATGCTGACGGCGCGCACCGCTGCCGAGCGCGCGGCGTTTCTGCTGCCTGAGCTCGGTGCGGACACCCGCGTGCTGGACGTCGGCTGCGGTCCCGGGACGATCACCGAGGGCCTGCCGGGCTTCGTCATCGGGCTGGACGTGGTAGCCGATCGGCTGCCGGGCGCCGGGCGGTTCGTGGCCGGCAGCGCCTACTGCCTGCCGATCGCGACCGCGAGCATCGACGTGGTCTTCGCCCACGCCCTGGTGGAACACCTCAGCGACGCGCCGAGGGCGTTGGCCGAGGCCAGGCGGGTGCTGCGGCCCGGTGGCCTGCTCGCCTTGTCCTCTTCGGACTGGAGCGGCGCCTCGATCAACCCGATGACCGACGACATCCGCCTTGCCCTCGACGCCCACCACGACCTGCGCCGGGAGTCGGGCGGTGACCCGTTCGCCGGCGGCAACCTGCCGAAACTGGTGCGTGCGGCCGGGTTCGCCCTGCGGTCGGCCCGGCTGCGCGACCGCGTCGACCTCGGCTACCGGCAACTGGCCCGCTACATCGCGGGCCGGGTCCCGCCCGGCGAGGCGCGCGAGGCGGCGTTGCGGTGGGCGAGCGGCCCGGACGGCCGGGCGACGCAGCGCTGGGTCGAGGTGCTCGCGGTCCGCCCTAGCGTTTGACCGGCCACCGCCGCACGGCGCCGGTGGCCAGCAGGTACTGGGCGGCCACGTAAGTCAGCATGATCCAGAAGTCCACCGCGGGTGGTCGAGACCAGTCGGCCAGGCCCATCGCGATCATCGAGTCGGAGATCAGGAAGAGCGCGCCGCCCAGCCCGGCCCGCCACCCGGCGTTCGTCGACACCACCGCGGTCGTGGCCAGCAGCAGGCTGTAGCCGGCGACAGGGATGCGCAGCGCGCCGAGATCCGGCCAGAGCAGCACGATCATGACCGCCCAGACGACGACGTAACCGAGGATCGCGGCGACGTGCGGGCGCCCGCCGCGGGCGAACAACGCGATGTAGCAGACGTGCCCGGCCGCGAACGCCGCCATGCCGAGCAGGAACCACGTGCCGTCGGCGAGCAGGAAGATATCGCCGAGCCAGCCCGCCGCCAGCGCGCCGAGCAGCAGCGGCGGCGCCACCGGCAGAACGGCCAGGGCGAGCGCGGGCATCAGCAGGACCTTGGTGACGATGCGGGCGACGTCCGGCCCGAACAGGACGAACGCCAACTGCAGCAAGCAGAGCAGCGCGTACCCACCCATGCGCAGGCGCACCAGCCGATCATTCACGACCGGCACCCTAGCTGTTGCGGGTCATGACGTTGGTGTCGGCGGGTAGGGGCTGAGACGAGGGGACGGGTCTTCCGTCGGCAGGATGAGAACTGCCAAGTCACCCATCCGCCGAGCAGGAAGACCCGTCGTGGTTCACCGTAATGCCCCGTTGTCTGTTGAAGGTCGCCGCCGTCTCATCGCGCGGTGTCAGACCCGTCCGATCGCGCATGTCGCCGCGGAGATGGGTATCTCCCGGCAATGTGCCAGCAAGTGGGTCAACCGCTGGCGCCGCTATGGCGAGGCCGGGCTGCTGGATCGGTCGAGTGCACCGCACCACCAACCGACCGCGACCCATGCTGAGACCGTGGTTCGGATCGAGCGGCTACGCCGCGACCGCAAGTACTCCGCTCGCCGCATCACCCTCGAGCTGGCCAGCGAGGGCATCGTCATCTCGGTGCGCACCGTCAGCCGGCACCTGGTCCACCTGGGCTTGAACCGTCGCCGGTTCCTCGACCCCACCGGCGAGAACAACCGCGCACCACAACGCATCCACGCCCGCTGGCCAGGTCACATGGTCCATCTCGACGTGAAGAAGGTCGGTGTCATCCCTGACGGTGGCGGGTGGCGGGCTCACGGCCGTGGCAGCGAACAAGCCAAGCAATCAGTTCGGGGCCGCACCCGCGGCGGCCGAGCCCGCTACACCTACCTGCACACCGCCATTGACGGCTACTCCCGGCTGGCCTACACCGAAGCCCTGCCCGACGAGAAAGCCGCCACCGCGATCGCGTTCACCCACCGCGCCCGCGCCTTCCTCGCCGCCCACGGCATCACCCACATCCACCGCATCGTGACCGACAACGGCGCCTGCTACCGCGCGACCGACTTCGCCACCGTCCTACGCGGCGCCCGCCACCAGCGCATCACGCCCTACACCCCACGCCACAACGGGAAAGTCGAGCGCTACCACCGCATCCTGACCGAAGAACTCCTCTACGCCCACACCTGGGAAAGCGAACACCAACGCACCGAAGCACTGCACGTCTGGAACGTGCACTACAACTACCATCGACCCCACACTGCCGCCGGAAACCAGCCACCAGCATCCCGGCTCCACACCCGCGTCACCAACGTCACGGCCTCATACACCTAGCTGTGCCGAATGGTCGCGCTCCGCGCTCCGCCCTGATCGCCTTTAAGGCTGCGTCGACCCCACTCGCCGGGCGGTCCGATCCCGCTGTGGCCGGGGCGAGCGTGGTCGACGCAGCCGCGATCAGGACCGTATCGTCGAGCCATGCCGTCGCTGCCTGATCCGGTGTTGTGGGCGATCCCGGCGTTCATCCTGTTGACGATCCTCGAAGCGGTCTCCTACCTCTGGCACCCCGACGAGGACGAGCAGGGTTACGCCGCCAAGGACACGGCGACCAGCATGGTCATGGGCCTGGGCAGCCTGTTCACCGGTCTGCTGTGGAAGATCCCGGCCGTCGCGCTGTTCGGCCTCGGCTACGAGCTGACCCCGCTGCGCATCGAGCTGACCTGGTGGACCGTGCTGCTGATGCTGCTCGGCCAGGACTTCTGCTACTACTGGGCGCACCGCAGCAACCACCGCGTGCGGCTGCTGTGGGCGCAGCACGTGGTGCACCACTCGAGCCGTCGGTTCAACCTGTCGACGGCGTTGCGCCAGCCGTGGACCGACCTGAGCTTCGGCGTGTTCTACCTGCCGCTGATCATCGCCGGCGTGTCGCCGGCCGCGGTGGCGTTCTGCGGCTCGGTCAACCTGGTTTACCAGTTCTGGATCCACACCGAGCGGATCGGCAAACTGTGGCGGCCGTTCGAATTCCTGTTCAACACGCCGTCGCACCACCGCGTGCACCACGCGTCGCAAGGTGGTTACCTGGATCGCAATTTCGGCGGCATCTTCATCGTGTGGGACCGGCTTTTCGGCACCTTCGCGCCGGAGGTGACCAGGCCGGTCTACGGCTTGACCCACAACATCTCGACGTACAACCCGCTGCGGGTCGCCACCCACGAATACGCCGCCATGGCCAAGGATCTGGCGTCGGCGACGAGCTGGCGCGCCCGGGTCGCGTACGTCTTCCGAGGCCCGGACTGGCGCCCGGCCTCAGGCCTTCAGAATGGTCACGTCGAAGCCCATGAAGAGCCCGGTCTCGACGATTCCCGGAATGGCGATCAGCCGAGCCTGAGTATCTGACTCGACCGATTCCAGCCGGATGTCGATCAGCAGGTTCCCGCGTTCGGTCAGCACCGGGCCGTCCTTGCCCTTGGCCAGTCGCAGGGCCATTTCCTTGACCGGGAACTCCCGTTCCACAGTGGACTCGACCAGACGCAGGGCCTGGACGTCGACCTCGAGCGGGATCGCGTGCTTCTGGCCGAGGCTCGTGACCATCTTGGAGTCGTCGACGCAGATGAACGTCTCCGGCGCGGCCGCCATCACCAGCTTCTCCTGGAACAGCGCGCCACCGCGGCCCTTGATCAGGTTGCGGTCGGGGTCGACCTCGTCGGCGCCGTCGAAGCACCAGTCGGGCCGGGCGTGCACCAACGACGTGGTCGGCACGCCCAGCGCCGCGCACGCGAGGCCAACCTCCACCGACGTCGGGATGGCGACGACCTCGAGCCGCTTTTCCTTGGCCCGCTTGGCGATCGCCTGGATGGCCAGGAACGCCGTGGACCCGGAACCGACGCCGATGGTGTCGCCGTCGCGCACCCGCTCCGCGACCAGCTCGGCGACCTTCAGCTTGGGTTCGAGGTTGGTGATCTCACCGGACCAGTCGAGGTGACCTGGAACGTCGCTCCACTCCATTGACCTGCTACTCCTTCGGGGCCGGTGTCGCACGCAGCCTACTGCCGGCGCAGCAGCAGGCTGACCACCGCGATGGCCAGGCCCAGCCCGGCGGCCACCAGGAACACGTGGTCGTAGCCGGCGATCGTCGTGAGCACCGCGAGCCCGATCGACGCGCCGGCCTGGGACGCGGTGTTGGCGATGCCGCCGGCGACCCCCGCGTCGCCTTCGGGCACGCCGGCCGTCGCGACCGCCATGAGCGTGGGGAACACCAGCCCGATGCCGGCCGCGACGAGCAGCGTCGGCCCGAGCACGCCGCCGGCGTAACCACTGGCCGCGTCGGCTTGTGCGAGCCACCCGAACCCGGCTAGGAAGCACGCGGCGCCCAGCCACAACAGCGCCTTCGCGCCGATGCGGGGCGCCCAGCGCGCGACGAGCACGAACGTGACCGCCGCGGGCGTCTGCCCCAGCCCGGCGTGGAAGGCGTCGTAGTGCAGGACGTTCTGCAAGTACAGCGAGGTGAAGTACCACATCGCCATGGCGATGCCGCCGAACAGCACCAGCATGCCGCTGCCGACGGCCACCCCACGCAGCCGGAACAGCCGCAGCGGCATCATCGGCTCGGTCGCGAACCGCCCCTGCACCACCACGAACGCGACGAGCAGCACCACGCCCACGCCGACGAACCAGCCGTTCGCCATGACCCCGTAGATCACCGCGGCGAGGCCGGCCGTGCCCGTCACCGCACCGGCGACGTCCAGTGAATGGCGCCGGCCGGGCTGGGTGGCGACGAGCGATACCACGGCGATCACGATCAGCGCGGCACCGATCGGCACGTTGATCAGGAAGACCGACCGCCACGACAAGGCCGTCGTCATGGCCCCGCCCACGATCGCCCCCGCCATCCCGCCGACGCCACCGGCCGCGGACCAGGCCCCAAACGCCCGAGCCCGGTCCTCGACGAACGTCGTGTTGATCACCGCGAGCGTGGCGGGCGCGAGCATGGCGGCGCCGATGCCCTGCGCGACCCGAGCCTCGACCAGCACCTGCGGTGCGCCCGCCAGCCCGGCGACCAGGCTCGACGCGGCGAACAAGGCCAGCCCGCCGACCAGCACCCGGCGGTGGCCGAACAGGTCCGCGGCACGCCCGCCCAGCAGCATGAACCCGGCGAAGGTGAGCAGGTAGCCGTTGACCACCCACGCCAGCCCGGCATCGGTGAAACCGAGTTCGTGCTGGATCGAGGGCAGCGCGACGTTCACGATGGACGCGTCGAGGATCACCATGAACTGGCTCGCGCAGACGAGCGCCAGCACCAGCCCCGTGCCCTGGCGCCGTGCGGTGCTGGTCATGCCGTCCGCGCGAAGGACTCGCGCCCAAGCCGCATCGTGATCTCGGCGAGCCGTCGGCCCTGGTACCGGGCCGCGTCGAGCGTCGCCGCGTCAGGCCCGTCGCCGCCGAAGGACGAGGTGCCGTACGGGTTGCCGCCCGCGGCGTGGACGGCCGGATCGGTGTAGCCGGTCGGGACGATCAGGGCGCCCCAGTGGTAGAAGACGTTGGCGAGCGAGAGGATCGTGGCCTCGCTGCCGCCGTGCCGGTTGTAGGCCGAGGTGAAGGCGGTGACCGGCTTGTCGGCGAGCTTGCCGGCGCGCCAGAGACCGCTGGTCTGGTCGATGAACTGCTTGAGCTGCGCGGCGGGCGAGCCGAACCGCGTCGGCGTGCCGAAGGCGAACGAGTCGGCCCACTCCAGGTCCGCCGTGCCGGCCTCGGCAATGGTGGCGCTGGCGTCGATGTGCTTGCGCCACAACGGATTCTGATCGATGGCGGTTGCCGGTGCCAGCTCGGCGACCCGGCGCAACCGCACCTCGGCCCCGGCTGCCTCGGCGCCTTCGGCGACGGCTTCGGCCAACGCGTGCACGGTGCCCGTGGCGCTGTAGTAGATGACGGCGACCTTGGCGCGCATGTCTGCTCCCTTGGTAAACTTAGTTATGCGCATAATGTTATGCGCGTAACTAACCTGTCAAGGAGCGGCCGTGGACTTCGAGCAAGCCGACGCCATCAACCAGGCCATCCGCCTGTTGAGCCTGCGCCACCGGGCCCGGGCGTCAGCGCTCCTCGCCCCGCTGGGGTTGCACCCCGGGCAGGAAGCGCTGCTGCTGGAACTGGCCCGCACCGGCCCGATGATCAAGGCGCAGCTCAGCGAGGCCCTCGGCTGCGAGCCGCCCAGCGTCACCCTCATGACCCGCAAGCTCGAAGCGTCGGGTCACATTCGGTTCCGGGCGGTGCCGTCGGACAAACGCGCGAGCGTCGTCGAACTGACCGACAGCGGCAAAGCCCTGGCCACGCAGGTCAAACAGCTGTGGTGCGCCCTGGCCGAGGAGACGATCGCCGGTCTGGCGCCAGACACCGTGGCGTCCCTGCCCGACACCCTCAACACGATGACCGCGAACGTGGACAGCCGCCGCCGCGCGAAGTAGCCCACGGAAAAGTTTTGGCGGCGATGTCGAATGCGGTCGAGCTCGTTCGTAGCTCAAGTGAGAGACCGGCATGGGTCGGTCGCCAGCACTGGAGGCTCACGATGTCCGTCACCACCGCTCCCGTCACCACCACCGTCTCCACCACCGCCCCCGCGAAGCCGCGGACCACGCGCCGCTTGATCGTCGGTGGCCTGACCGCCACGGCCGTCGCCGCCGCAGCGACCTCGACGATCGCCGGGGTGGGTGAGCTCGCCGGGATCAGCCTCGACGTCGGCGGCGCGCCGATCCCGGTGGCCGGGTTCGCCACGCTGACCGCGATCTTCTCGGTGGTGGGCCTGGTGCTCGCCCTCGTGCTGGCCCGCAAGGCTCGCCGGCCGCGCACGGCGTTCGTCCGGACCACGGTCGTGCTCACCGCGTTGTCGCTGGTGCCGGATGTGCTCGTGGACGCCGCCACGGTCACGAAGGGGCTGCTGATGGTGGCGCACCTCGTCGCGGCTGCGATCGTGGTCCCGGCCATCGCGCGCCGCCTGTCCGCTTGACCCTCGGAGGAGTTCGCCGTGAAGCAGTACCTGCTCGCCGTCCAGATCGACGAGAGCGCACCGCCGGAGTCCGAAGAGGACGTCCAGGCGCAGATGGCCCGGACCGGCAAGGTCACCGAGGAGATGAAGGCCGCCGGGTCGTGGGTGTTCGTCGGCGGCCTGCAGCACTCGCACGCGTCCACGGTGGTCCAGCCTTCGGGCGCCATGACCGACGGCCCGTTCGCCGAGACGAAGGAGCAGCTCGGCGGGTTCTGGGTGATCCAGGTCGAGGACCTCGACCAGGCGCTGGCCTGGGCCGAGAAGTGTGCGCAGGCCTGCGGGCAGCCGATCGAGGTGCGCCCGTTCGACGACGGCTCGCGCCGTTGATGGACATCGACGACGTCTACCGGGCCGAGTACGGCCGGTGCGTGGCCACGCTGACCCGCCTCCTCGGCGACATCGGGCTCGCCGAGGAGGCGGTGCAGGACGCGTTCGCGGTGGCCGTGCAGAACTGGGACGAGCTGCCGCCCAACCCGGGCGCATGGATCGTGACCACCGCTCGCAACCGGGCGATCGACCGCCTGCGCCGGGAGTCCACAAGGGAGGCCCGGCACGCGGAAGCCTTGCTGCTGCACCAATCCGACGAGCCGGAGGAGGAGGTGGGACCGGTGCGTGACGACCAGCTCCGCATGATGTTCACGTGTTGCCACCCGGCGTTGTCGCCGCTCGCGCAGACCGCGCTCACCCTGCGGCTGCTCGGTGGGCTGGAGGTGGGGGAGATCGCGCGGGCGTACCTGGTGCCGGAGGCGACCATCGCGCAGCGGATCGTCCGCGCCAAGAAGAAGATCCGCGACGCCGGCATCCCCTACAAGGTGCCTGACGACGCCGACCTGCCCGACCGGCTGGCGTCGGTGCTCACCGTGCTGTACCTGGTGTTCAACGAGGGCTACACGTCCACGTCGGGGGAGTTGGTGCGCACGGGCCTCTGCCTAGAGGCCGTCCGCCTGGCGCGGGAGCTCGCTTCGCTCATGCCCGACGAGCCCGAGGCGATCGGCTTGCTGGCGTTGCTCCTGCTCACCGAGGCCCGCCGCCCCGCGCGGGTCGGGCCGTCGGGTGAGTTGGTGTTGCTGCCCGACCAGGACCGGTCGCGGTGGAACCAGGACCTGATCGCCGAAGGGCACGAGCTGGTGCGCAGGTGCCTGCGCCGCAACCAGCCCGGGCCGTACCAGTTGCAAGCCGCGATCAACGCCGTCCACACCGACGGACCCGCGACGGACTGGAGCCAGGTGCTGGCCCTATACGACCAGCTGATGCAGTTCACCCCGACCCCGATCGTGGCCCTGAACCGAGCCGTGGCCGTCGCCGAGGTCCACGGCCCGTTGCTGGCGCTGGCCACCATCGAGGACCTGGAGCTGCCGGGCTACCACCTGCTGCCCGCGACCCGGGCCGACCTGCTCACCCGCCTGGGTCGCACGGACGAGGCCGTCGCCGCCTACGACGAGGCGATCAGCTTGGCCACCAACGACACCGAGCGCGAATTCCTGCAGAACCGCCGAGCCCGCCTGGCAGCTCCCTGATCGAGTTGGTCAGCGGTCTCGCTCAGCCGGCCTCACCTTGCCGCTGCCCCGGGCCGCCACGTACGAGCCGACGACGGCGATCAGGATGTAGCAGGACAGCTGGGCCAGGAAGCCGCCGGGGATCCAGCCGAGGAATCCGCCGTTGTCGTGGTCGGCCAGCAGCCGGATGGCGCCTTGCGCGCCGAGGACCAGCAGGACCATGCCAACGATCAGGTAGGCCAGAGATCGCGCTCGCATGCCGCTCCTAACTCGACTCTGTGGTCCTTGTTGGGTACCCCGAGAGGAAGCACGGCATGCCCCGACAGGTGGATCACGCTCTGCGTCGTCGCCACATCGCCCCAGCAGTCTGGCGCCTGGCGACCAGCGGCGGTCTGGAACAGGTGACCCTGAGGCGAGTAGCCGCGGAAGCCGCTTTCCTGTGGCCGGGGCGGAAGGCCTGCAAGCCGGCGTCCTGCTGGAGCAACACACGGCCGACCAAGCCGTAGCCCTCATCGACCACCAACTAGCCCGCATCTTCACAAGCAGGTAGGCCCCAGCTCTACAGTGGACGAACCTGAGCCTGCTCTCGTTGCAAGGTAACGGATTCAGCGGACCGGCTAGATGACCACGATCTCAATCGACGCGACATATGCAGCTTTGCTGGTCTACGCGAACGCGCCCAGCGCTGGTTCGGCGGAGCTCGCACCGTGGGGGTCCGGGGGCTCGGCCCCCGGGCAATACAACGGGCGATCCACAGCTCGCGCTTTCCGCGAGCATGGACCGCCCGGATCGACCGTCGGGGTGACAGGATTTGAACCTGCGACCTCTTCGTCCCGAATTAGGTCTGACGTCCTCGCCGGTCAGCAACTACGTCGAAAATAGCTGGTCAGGCCGTCGCTCCGCGTTGGTCTGCGGCGGTTGATACGTGGGGACTTGATGAGGTCTTCTCCCAATTTTCTCCCCAACGATAGCGCCCGGATTGGTGCACAAGGACCGGTCGTCTGCCGAGGGGAGGCTGACCATGTGGACTCCATCGGCCCGCACGCTGTGCTAGCGTTTGGTCTTCGACGTGAGTTGCGTCGCAGCTGGCTGAATCCAGGGCGCCAGATCCTGGAGGAGGCACGCAAGGGCCCAACATGGCTAGCTAGTAGCCGTGAGGTCACGCAATGGCTGTGATCGGCATCTCGTGCCGCTTGAGCGGACGGTGGGCCAGATCCACTAGACGCTCAGAGCGTGAGCTGGTCGGCGCCCGGCTCCCGTGTGAACACACCGCGGGAGATCGACTCCTGTGGTTGTCGAACCGAGGAGTTCGATTGTGACCAGCAAGAACAAGCAGGGTACTGAGGTCGACGGCGAGCAGACCAAGATGCCGCGCCCGCTGCGCAGGCTCCCGGCGCTGCCATCAGCGGACGTGATCCGGCACGTGCGCGCGGCAGCTAAGAAGCACTTCGGCATGAGCGATCGCGCAGCAGGCGCGATGTCCACGATCTGGGTCGATCCGGAGCAGGTCCTTCCGCAGTTGGAGCGCCCGCGTCGGATGCGTATCCCGGGTGGTGACCTCTGGTACATCGAGGGCGAGGTGTGGACGCCGCGCCTAGTGCCCGACGTTAACAACCCCCGCAACGCCAACGAGCACACTTACCCCGTGGCGGGCGACGCCGTCGAAGGCACCGAGGTGTTCACCATGGACACTCAGGCCGGTGTTGCCGAGCTGACCCTTAAGGTTTCCGGCCGCGACGAGCTCACCTGGGCGCTGGACCGCGCGATGAAAAAGACCCGAGCCAAGAACGAACCGCACCCTAAGATCACCGAGCAGGGGATCATGGACGCACCGTTCGGCGTCATGTCGACGTTCGAGTTCGACGACGGCACCGCTGCCATTGCAGTGCCACGCGTTCGCGAAGGCTCCTCGCGGGTGTGCTGGGCGCAGGACACTCTCGGGCACGAACCCGACGACGCCTTGTTCCGTATGCCGTCCAGCGCGAAGCCCATCCGGGAGTTCATCGACGAGATCAACGCGATCGTCGAGCAGCCAGCCTCGTCGATCTCCGAGGAGGACCGCGCGAAGGTGCGGTGCGCGACGACGAACTTCATCCTGATCGTCGGGTTCCGGCCCGACGAGGAAGGCACTCTCGATCTTGAGGACGCGATCAAGGCCAAGGTCGCCCAGGAGCACCTCAACCGGAAGGCGGACTGGGACACCGAGGCCGGCGACGCCGTTCTCGCGGATGACTGCTTGGCCGCGGCCTCCCGTGCAGGCCTCCTCCGGGGCGACGAGGAATACCGGTGGTTGCGTGGCGAGCTGACTCGGGCAGAGGCAGCCGAGGCGGGCTTGGAGGAGAGCATCGAGGACCGCTTTGCCCGGCTGATCTGGCTGTTCACCACCCAGGAACGGCTCGTGCACGACGCGATCCGCCGTCCCATTGCGTTCGTCCTGCGAAAGGACGGCGACCGCCGGGTGCAGGTTCGGCGCACCACGAAACTGCCCTACGCGGTAGAGCTGACCGCACGGGAGTTCAGGGGCACGCACCAGTTCGGCGATGTGGCATTGGAGCGCATCCCGAAGATCCTTATTAACGGTGGCCCTGTCGCTATGCTGGCGGAGTGGGAGCCGACGAGCCGTACGCTCGCCGCGCTGACCAAGGCAGCGCTTGGGGACGCCGAAACCGGGAAGCTGGGGCGGTCCTCTGCCGAACTTGCTGTGCGGGCCTTGTACTACGCCGCGGTGTACGACGTGCTGCGGGTGCCGCGAAACGACCAGGGCGCCAACTCTGACAGGCGCAAGGTGTCCGAAGTCCTCGAGGCCATGGCTCTGGATGCCGACGGCATTCGGGTGCTGGCCGACATCGTCAAGGACGGCCGCCGCGGCAAGCAGCCGTACCGTCGTGACGACGATGGCCAGGCAATCCTCAGCGGTGAAGGGGTGCCCGTGTCCCTCACCAACTCCTACATCCGGTACGAGCTGTTCCCGAAGAACGGCACCCACAACGATGACGACAGCGACAACGTCGATCCGTTCGTTACGGCTCAACACACGATCGAGCAGGCCCTCGAAGACCTTCTGGGTGGCATCGCCCTGCTGGAGGCGGTCGAAGACCTGGATGGCAACAGCATCGTAGAGGAGCAGGGGCTCCCCAAGGTGACGGCCAAGAAGTGGCGAAAGCTGGCCAGGGACGTCGTCGCAAAGTTCGATGATTGGTACGAAACCGGCGTCGAGTACAACGCGCCGATCGCCCACCAGGCCACCAAAAACGCCGACGACGCCGGTGGCCAGTCGCTCACCCCGTAACTGAGGTCGGCTGGCCGACAGTACAGCTGTCGGCCAGCCGCCCCTATGCACCTGGCATCTGGTTGACCGAGCCGGCTAATAATGGTCTTGATGACCAAGAAGCCATTACCGGCGCCGGGCGACCTGTGCCACCCCGATCCGCGCAAGGCCGGTCCGCGGCCACTGCATACCATCATCGCGCCGGAGAACGACGAAGAACTTCAACAGGTCCTGACCTGGCTGACGCTGCGCCCGATCACGAGTCTTCTGCGCACTGCGGTCGACGATGCTGTGCGCTACGTGTTGGACGGCGCCCGTACATGGCGGTTCGATCTCATGAGCGAGGAGGTTGATAAGGATGAACGCTCCTCGGTCGGCACTAAGCTCCAATATCATGTCATCCAAAGCCTTGAACTGGTAAAAGAGCCGCCGCTCGACACGATGATCATGGGCATCCCCGTGGAGATCAAGGGCACGGTCAGAGCGACTTGGATGATCCCGCGCGAAGGCCAATGCGAGATCACCTTAATGATCCAAATCGACGCCCGCAGGCACCGCTTCCGAGCGCTGCTAATGCGCGCACACCGGGCGTGGCTCAGCGGCAACCAAGGAAACAGGGATCTCAAGCGCAGCCCGTACGCCGACGCTGTCAGGCAGTACGCACTGGAGGTTGCTCCCTGGACTGACCTCCCACCTGAACCGCTACGCAGCCTCACTCACGATCAGCTCCGCGTCGTCTTCGGCTCAGACAGCCTCCTCAAGCGCCTGATCGCCCTGTTCGGGTACCTCCCCGAACAAGTTATTCCCCGCGAAAGCATCACCACGGTAGGGGCCGGACTTCGTGAACCACTCAGGCGGGCTCGTGAAGCCAAGCCGTACCTCCTAGATCAGCACGGTCTGGTCGTCCTAGTTGGTACCTGGCGAGGAGAATTCAACGTCGCAGCCAAGCTGGGTCACGACCTCAGCAACGAGGCCTGGGTCGCGATACCCAGAGCCAAAATAGTAGGGCTGGGCCTCACTCCAGAAGATTTCAAACACTAGGACGATGGAACAGGCGAGTCACCCTGGGCGTGGCCTTCGTGAGTCGTGATTATGGTGTGCGCAGATGCAGGCGAAGTCGTACTCGCGGCCTCCTACCACTGGGTACTGACGCCGTTGACCGGTCGCTTGGTGACAAAGCGGTCCACGTCACGTGTGTTCCAAGATTGTTTGGCCAAAGAATGGCGCGCCGAATGACCGGTCGCTACACGGCCGTGTTCGAACAGGCTATCGCGGCCGAGCGGGCAAGCGAGGCCGCTGGGACCATCAGCAAATGCAATCACGACTGCAACTATTCGATGGGTTCCGCCTGGGACCGAATAGGTAACAGCTCCGCTGCATAGGGGCCCGCAAGCGGGGCCGTAGGAAGCGATGCTGGCTGCCACAACCTGGCGCTCTCCGTGTACCGCCAGTAGTCCGGTGACGGCGACGTAACACCTTGAGCTTGCCAGGCGACATACCGCGTGGGCAGGAGCCGCTAAAAGGACGATCCCCGGGGAAGGGCCACGTGAGCGATCTTTCTATTCGAAACATCATTGAGCGCGTCACTAGCGGCCGTTTAAGAATCCCTTCCTTCCAGAGAGGCTTTGTTTGGGATGCCGAGCGAGTAGCTTTCCTGATGGACAGTATCTATAAGGGCTATCCGTTCGGCGCCGCAATCTTGTGGCGAACGAAAGAGCAACTGAAGTCGGAGCGTCAGCTGGGCCCCTTCGAGCTGCCTGAGCATGACCCAGACCTGCCGATAGATTATGTCCTCGACGGCCAGCAGCGATTGACGTCGATATTTGGCGTCTTCCAATCCGATATCGAACCCCGAGAAGTGGCGCCCTGGACAAAGATCTTTTTCGATCTTGGTGCCCAATCGGATCTGCAGGAGTCGCAATTTCACTGCCTGACCGCGGACAAAGTAGATCCAGAACGGCACTTTCCCGTGAGCACGTTCTTCAATGTACCCGCGTATCGACAGGCAACTAAGGACTTCGATGACGCCCTTGCGGATCGCATAGGTGGGGTACAAGCCGTGTTCCAGCAGGCATCGATACCGGTGCAACTCGTTGAAACGGATGATCGCGCCAAGGTCGCAATCGTCTTTGAGCGGGTAAATCGCATGGGTATGGAGCTGGACATTCTTCAGCTACTGTCCGCTTGGACTTGGAGTGAAGACTTCGACTTGCAAGAGAAGTTCGAGGAGTTCGCCGAGGAGCTCCGCCCTTTCGGCTTTCATGGGGTAGGAGATGACTCCAACCTTTTGTTGCGCTGCTGCGCAGCCATCGTCAATGGAGATGTTTCACCAGGCGCCCTCGTAGAACTTAATGGCGGCGAAGTTCGCGACCGTTTCACTGAAATGGTCAATGGAATCAAGGGCGCCATCGACTTTCTTCGCGCAAATATTGGAGTAGCAACGCTGGCGAACTTGCCATATCCGGCACTCCTGGTACCCTTATCCGTCTTCTTTGCGGCACCGGACGGTAAAGAGGTAAAGGTCACGAAAGCCCAAAGTCGGGTGCTCCTGTCATGGTTCTGGCGCTCATGCTTTTCTCGTCGATTTAGCGCAGGGGTTATCCGTAACCTCAACCGGGATGTAGAGGAAGCAGAGAAGCTCAGGACAGGTAAGGGCTCCAACCTCGATGCGATTACTGCCGAAGTTGAGCCAGCGTACTTCTCCGATCAAACATTCAATGTTTCTACTGTTCATACCAAGATCTTCGTTCTCCTGCTTGCTCAAGGCGGCCCACTGAGTTTCGTGTCAGGGTCGCCGATTAGCCTCGGGAAAGTTCTACAAGCGTACAACCGAAACGAGTTCCACCATCTTTATCCGCAGAAATACCTTAAAGATCAAGGCAGAACCACGTCGGAGATCGGCGCTCTAGCGAACTTTGTTTTCCTCTCAAGTGCAGACAACAAGACTCTGGGCGCCGTCGCTCCAAGCCTTTACCGAAGTCGGATGGATGATCAAGCGGTGCCGAAGATTCTTGAACACGCCTTCTGTCCAGCGGCACTCTTTGACGACGATTTTGACGAGTTTATGGCGAAGCGCAGTCAAGTCTTGGCCCAGAAGGCCAAGGAGCTGATGGGTTTGTAATCGGAGCATCACTCCTGCCTCATGGTTCGGCGCGACCTCTCGACTACCCGAGGTTCTCCGTCGTGACGGCGCACCGGAATCCGGTGTCGTCGTCGCACATGGTGGCGGCGGCGTCGTTGAACGATGAGGGGGTGGCTCGCAGGAGAGGGCTGGTCCAGGCGCCGCCCTTGAGTTCGTGTCGGCCGGGTTTGGTCTCGGTGGAGCACCATTCCCAGACGTTGCCGCACAGGTCGAACACGCCGTAGGGGCTGACGCCGCTCTGGTAGCAGTCGCCGGCGGTGGTGCTGCCTACGCCGTTCTCGCGGACGTTGCACTTGGCCGGCGTGGGCTGGTCACCCCAGGGATAGACCGTGCCGCGGGTGCCGCGGGCAGCTTTCTCCCACTGCTGTCCACTTGGTAGTGCCTTGCCTGCCCACTCGGCGTACGCAGTGGCGTCGTGCCAGGTCACGTAGACGACGGGGTGGTCGAGTGCTTCTGCTGGTGGTTGCCCGTCGACCCAGTGTTGGGGCGGGGTGTGGCCGGCCGCAGAGACGAACCGGGCGTACTCGGCGTTGGTCACCGGGTGCACATCGATGTAGAAGGTCGGCAGCCATACCGGCTCATTGCCGGGACCGGACAGGAACACGCTGCCCTCGACCCGAGCCATCAGCCGCCCGTCGACCGGGTGCCGAACGTGATCAGCACCGATGGGTTCGGCGACCGCGCCAGCCGACTCGTCGGGAACCAGCGAGTCCCCGGTGAGGAAGGCGAAACGGGCTTGGGTGTCCGGGTCGCAGCGGGCCAGCGCGGTGTCGAGCGCTGCTTGGTTGACCGGCCGCGGGCGGATGTTCTCCCGGCCAGCCTCCCACTTCGAGATCATGCGCTCGCTCACGCCCAGGTGGGCCGCGAACTCCCGGATGCTCATCCGCTTGGCCTCGCGCAGCGCCCGCACCTCGACACCCGACCAACGTTGAACGGTGGCCATCGTCCCAGCTCCCCCTATGAACGCCGCTTCACATAGGTCCCGCGGCCGCGCACAACCGCCACCACGCCGGCCTTGCTCAACTCGGCCATGGCCGATCGGATCGTTGGCCGGCTGACCGCGTAGATCTCCATCAGCTCGTACTCGGCGGGCAGTCGGCTGCCCTGCTCCAGCTCCCCGGACTTGACCATGGCCGCGATGTCATCGGCGACCTGCCGATACAACAGATCAGGTCCTTCACGGACGATCTGATCGGCGCGAGATGTCCAAGCCACAATTCGGACCGTAGATGTCCTCCGACCTGCGGCGATGCTGTACGATCTCACCTGTTGTCATAGGACGTCGTATTCCGACCTGCGGATCTTCCACGGGCCGTAGCGGTGCGGAATCCCCCGCGTGGGGGTCGGCGTCAAGGGCGATCCATGACATCGGGAGTGGTCGTGAGCCAGACACGCGGGAAGACGTTCGAGCGGCGGGTCGACCTGATCTACGCGCGCAAGGTCGTCGGCTTGTCCCAGGAGCAGCTTGCGGAAGTGATGGGCGTGGACCGCAGCACCGTCCACCACTGGGAAGCGGGTCGGCACAGCCCATTGCCGTATCTGTGGCCGAAGCTGAGCAAGGTTCTGGCGGTCTCGTCAGCCCGCCTGACCGAACTCCTCACCAACCGCGAACAGCCGGACATCGGCCACCGGCCGATCGGTGAAGGGCACCGCCGGCATCCGGTAGACGGCCGGCTGATGGCTCGGGTCGAGGGCAGCGTGTTCCTGTCCGGCCAGGCCAACGAACCGATGTGGGTGCCGACGTTCCACATCGACGTCCATCCCGTGACCGATGCCGAGTACTCGAGGTTTCTCGCCGCCACCGGCCACGCGCCGCCGCAGCACTGGGCAGACGGACGTCCTCCGGCGGGCAGAGGTGATCACCCCGTGGTGTTCGTGACGTGGCACGACGCGGCCTCGTATGCCGCGTGGGCAGGCAAGGCACTGCCGAGCGCGCAGCAGTGGGAGAAGGCGGCACGGGGCACCAGGGGCACCGTGTACCCGTGGGGCGACCAGGCCACGGCGGCCAAGTGCAACGTTCGTGAGAACGGCGTGGGCAGCACAACCGCGGTGGGCCGCTACCAGAGCGGCGCAAGCCCGTACGGCGTCTTCGACATGTGCGGCAACGTGTGGGAGTGGTGCTCGACGGAGACGACGCCGGGGCGGCGCGAGCTGAAAGGCGGTGCGTGGACCAGTCCGTTGCTGCGGGCTGTCCCCTCGTCGTTCAACGATGCCGCCGCTGAGATGTGCGACGACGACACAGGTTTTCGTTGCGTCACAACAGAATAAGCGCCGATCGTTAGCGGTTGATCCGTGAGAGGAAGTCTCGCGTCTCGCGCGGCGTCATGGCGGCCGCAGCTATGGACTCGAACGTTCGTCGAACCGCAACGGTGTCGCGCAGCTCGTCGGTCTGTGTACGGCCTAGCGCGGAGTCGACGAACGCGACGCACGGGTCAGGATGCGGATAGTCCAGCAGGCGAAGGGGTGTGGGTTGCATCCGTGCGGTTTCGGCCGCGGGGAGGACCCGAATAGCCACGGTAGACAGCTCGGATTGCCTGCTCAGGTGAGCGATCTGCGCACGCAGGTCGACGCCCGGCACGTCGTGCGTGATCACTGCCTCGCTGATCACGACGTTCAGCCGTAGCACCGTGAGCCTGCTCTGACGGGCTTTGAGAACGGACAAGGCCCTTCCGTCGGAGCCAGTCGCGCGGGCGTAGTCGTCGACCTGGAGAAGGTCTGGGATGCGCGTGGTGGCGACCTCGCACATCTGCGCAGCGTCGGTCTCCCACCCGATGTAGTCGTCGAAGACGCCGTAAGCGCGCCACCAGCCTTGGCTTCGAGACGTGCGGACCAGGTCCAGGAGGTTCGGCGAATAGTGGTCGTACAGGTCCATCATCGATCGGACGACGTGGACGTTGGCGAGCGTCTCACCGGTTTCGAGGCGGTGCAGCGCACTGGTACTCATGTCCAGCCGTGCCGCGGCGTCGACCAGCCGAAGACCGGTCCGCGCGCGCATTGCACGGAGCCTCCTGGCTGCTCGCCGGCGCGCTACCGGTGGACTCGGAACGTCAAGGCGCGTCGGCTCAGCCAGTGCGGCCGTCATCGGACATGCCTACGGCGATGGTGGTGGTCGTGGCGGTCCATTCGTCCCGTCCTTTCTCGGCGTCGCCGGCGGAGCGCACCCGTGATCACCAGCAAAACGAGAGACAGGCGCGCGGCCCAGAGCGTCTATGCGAGGCGCTGCTTAGCGAATGTGGAACTCAGCCGGTCTAGCTGGGCAAACCGGCTGAGTGGTTGGTCTTCGGCGCGGACGGAACAGGGCCGGCCGCCATGATCTCGTCGACGACGACGCCCAACTCCCGGGCGATCCTGTGCAGCTTGATCAGCGCGATCGGATCGTTGCGGTTCTCGATGTTGCGCATCGAGCCTTCGTTGGTGAAGCCAACCCGCGCGGCGAGTTCTGCGGTCGTGAGACCGCGCTCCCGGCGCAGCTTTCGGATCTGCTTCCCGTTCGGCCTGGGCATCGCTAGTCGTCCCGCCGCTCGTAAATCAGTACGCGGGCGGCTTCGAGGCAACGGTTCTCGTCGATGATGGCTTGATGTATGGCCCGGTAGACCTGACAGGGCCACGGTGACTCACAGGCATCGCAGCGCATGGTGGGCCGGCCGATCTCGCTCAATTGGACGGCCGCTGAATGACACGCCACGAGATCGTGGATCACGCTCGTCAGATCCTCGACAACGCGTCGAGTCAGCGCGATCTCGTGCTCGCTTGGATCACCAATATCGACCAGCGCATCTGCGGCTTCGAGCGTTTCGTAAATTCGGTCGCGGGAACGCCTAGCCATGTCATGTTCGACTGTGTTCTCGGCTGAGATCGAGCACGACTGCGCTACCTGAATTTGCATCGTTCGGCCTGTCTGTTCCGGCGTTTCGGTAGACGCACCCGGCGCCGGCGCTGGGGCACGACTGCCACGGCTCGGGATGCCGTTGCAGTGGGCGCCGGGTGCTGCCATCAGCCAACCGGGACGTTGCGCACGGGCCAAGAGCGCCGGTGCCGGTGTTCGAGTGAGCGAACGTGGGACTCAACCGTTTGAGCTGGGCAAACGGACCGAAGCGGTTAGAGCTCTTCGGCGGGGATGTCTGCGTACAGGTCGCGCAGCTCCTTCAGCATGGGGTGATCGACGGGCCAGGACTGGTCGTCCACCGAAGCGACCGGCCGGATGCCCGTCGCGGCGTTCGTAGCGAACACGAACTCCATGTCTGACAGATCCGCGGGGGTAAGCCGCTCGGTCTTGATCGGCTCGTCGAAAGCCTGGTTCAGCAAGGTCATCGTGATGCCCGTCAGCCACTCTGAGCGAGGCCAGATGACCTCGCCCGCCCGCACGAATCCGATGTTGGACGTGGCGATCTCCGAGATCGTCCCGTCCTGGTTGAGGAACAGCACGTCATCGAAGCCCTCGCGTTGCGCGGTTCGCCGGCACTGGAGGGCACCGAACAGCCCGATGTGCTTCACGGCGGCCATCTCACGTCGGTAGGTGGTGGCCTGGAGCCGCAAAGGGCCCGGCGCACTCGCCGACGCCGCACGCGTCGTCACGAGGACCTGTGGCGCTGCGTCGGAGCCGATGGTGCCGAGGTCGAGCGCGGGGTCATAGATCGTGACCCGGGCGACGGTGCGCGGAGCCGAGTCTGTCAGCGCCTGGCGGACGAGCTGCTTCACGCGATCGACGTCGAGGTCGACGTCGAAGAGCAGCCGGCAATCCCGGGCGAGCCGTTGCATGTGCAGCGACAAGCCCCGAACGCAGCCATCCTCGACCAGCATCGACGTGAAGTGGCCGTAGTTGGTCAAGGCCAGGGCCTTGATCTGGTCCATGGTCGGGAGCTCGCCGTTCAGGTGCATGTGCACCACCTTCGCAGGTGAACGGCCCGGATGACACGCCGAGTGCGGTCCAAGTTCGGCGAAGTTCAGTAAAAGTTCAGAGGCCCGGGTTCGGTAAAAGTTCAGCGCTGGGGGCCTATTGGGGCACTTCTGGCCTTCCGTGATCGGCGGCACAGTTGGTGCATGCCCAACAACGGAAGGAAATCCGATGGCGAAGAACGCGATTCCCGGATTCAAGACCGGCGGCGGAGTTCTGTCGAAGGTGGTTGGTACGGCCGTGGTTCTGGCCGTTCTGGTCATCGTGGTGAAGCACCCGAGCGATGCTGCCGATTTCGTGAAGACGGTTTTCGGGTGGATCGATCAGATCGCGACGTTTCTCCGGGAACTTTGATGCTAGTCCGCGCGGGTGTTTGCCTCGATAACCTTGAGGCGTTCGTTCATCTCGTGCAGCAGGGCCAGCATTTCGGTGAGGTCGGCGGCCGGCACGGCCACCTGCTGAGCGACGCGATCGGGCAGCGTCTTCGGGTCGAGATCGGGATGGACCGACGAGCCCGTTCCCTGCCGAGTCACGACGACGCCCCGCTCCCGCAGCACGGCAATGGCGCTCTGAACGGTGCCGATCGCCACGCCGTAGTCATCGGCCAAGGCCTTGTACGACGGCAGCGGATCACCCGGCGCGTACTCCCCCGAGCGAATCGCAGCCACGAGGTCATCAGCTATCTGGAACTTCGGCGCTTGCGGACTGTTCGGGTCGAGTTTCCCCATGTCAACCAGCCTACAGGCGACTCGTGCAAGCCAACTAGACAACTAAGCTTATTGACAGACTTAGCAGTCTTGCCTAGCGTCCCTGGTGTCCCCAGGACCTCCCAGCACAGCACTGGAGTTGACCACGTGAACGATCACTTGCCGCCGCTCAGCTACGCGCCGGACGGCCTGTACGAGGCGGACGTTGATGCACTGATCAGCGAGTACTTCGCGGCTGCACCAGAGCCGAGCATGCTCGCCGACAAGGTGGCGACCAGTCGACACGTTCGGCGCCTTGTCCGCCGAACCATCGACGCCGCGTTTCTGACCCGCCCGGCGGAGTCGCATGCCGACGACACCGCGGCTTGAGTTCGCCCCGGCCCGGCGCACCGGAACCTCCAAGAACCAGACGCCGGACCGGGTTCTCCCAACCCTCACGAAGCAAGGCAGGAGAACACCAATGGTAGGGCTGAACACGCCCAAGAACAGCACTGGCAGCGCGTACCCGCGATCGGTCGAAGCGCTGCTGCCCCGAGTCCGCGACTGGGCCGCAGACCTGGACTCGGTCCCGTCTCGGAACCGGATCATGGCCGAGTTCCAGGTTGGTGCGCCAAAGGCGCGCGCCATCCTGGAGGCATTGAACGGCGAAGCCGAGATGGCCCCCGTCCGGACTCTCCACGCGGTCCCGGAACCGGACACGGAGACCGACTCCGAATCGGCCACCATGATGCAGCCCTTCGAGCCGGAAGAGCAGGTCACGACTGCCGCAGACCCAGGTCCAGCGCAGCCGGCCAAGCCACACCGGGTCAAGCCGTGGCCGTTGGTTCTGCTCGCCTTGCCCGCGTTCGTCGCGGTGTGGGGCGGCTGGGTCGGACTCGGCAGCATGACCGGGTTCGGGCCGATCAACCTGCTACCCGGCATCGCCGACCACGTGGTCATCAATTCGGCGATCACGTTGCCGATCGGCGTCGAGGCGTACGCCGCGTTCGCTCTGCGGGTTTGGCTGGTCAGCGGCGAACACTCGAGCAAAGCCCGTCAGTTCGCGATGTGGTCCGCTTTCGGTGCGCTCGTACTCGGCATGGCCGGTCAAGTGGCCTATCACCTCATGTCCGCGGCCGGCGTGGTCTCGGCGCCATGGTTGGTCACGACGTTCGTGTCGTGCCTGCCGGTCGGCGTGCTCGGTTGCGGCGCCGCACTTGCACACCTGCTCAACACGGACGAGGGGGTCCAGCAATGACGACCAGCAACAGGCCGGCCGCCGAACCGGACCGCTCGAACGTCATCCACTTTCCCGCAGCTGCGCGACAGGCCGAGGAAGAGCCACCGACCGTTGTGGACGGTGAGGTCGTCGAGGAGGACGGTCCTCCTACGTCGGTGGACACGGCGGAAACCGATGGATCGACTTGGCTGGACCGGGTTCGGTCGCAGCAGCGGCAACCGATCCTCCCGGGCTACCTCAAGTCCGTTCAGGATGCTCGTGATGCGGCGAAGTGGGCAGGTAAGCACTACGCGCACAAGGTGGGTTTCCACGCCGTGCGAGTTCCGCTGTACGGGCTGCGGCTGGCATACCGAGCCCCGCTCGGCGTGCTGCGAGCAGCCGCCGCAACCGGCCGGTTCGTGTCCGATGCGGAGGGACGTCCAGCCCGATCGGGCACGGCTACCGCGGACAACGCCGAGCTGTACCTCAAGCTGTCCCAGCAACGGGACCGGCGTGTTGCCATGCGGTTGGTAGGTCTGATCGTGGCTGCGATCCTCGCCATGGTTCTGGTGCTCGTGCTGCCTCACGTGTTGCCGGGCTGGGCTCTGGCCGCGATCGGGGTGGCCGGCGTCGGCGTGCTGGGCAAGCTCGGCACACCGAAGGACCAGCCGGTCATCGGTTCGCGGGCCGTATTGGACGCGAAGGTGCAGAAGCTCTCCAGTGACGCCGTGGTCCGGGCGCTGTCCGTGCTTGGCATCGGCGGCATCAACCAGGCCCTTGCCAAGAACCCCAACGCAATCGGGTTCGCGGCCCCGATCACCCGTGACGGTCCGGGCTGGCGCGCGGACGTCGACCTGCCGCCTGGCGTGACGGTCACGGAGGTCATGGAACGCCGGGCGAAGCTCGCATCGGCGCTGGGTCGTCCGCTGGGCTGCGTGTGGCCGGACGGCAACGCCGAGGTCCACCCTGGCCGCTTGGTGCTCTGGGTCGGTGACCAGGACATGTCCAAGGCGCGACAACCGGCATGGCCGTTGCGCAAGCCCGGCTCCACTGTGGACCTGTTCAAGGCCCAGCCGTTCGGCACGGACCAGCGCGGCCGGTGGGTGGACGTCACGTTGATGTTCGTGTCCGTGGTGATCGGCGCGGTTCCCCGCATGGGCAAGACGTTCACGCTGCGGGAACTGCTGCTGATCGCCGGGATGGACCCGCGCACGGAGCTGCACGCGTACGACCTCAAGGGCACCGGTGACCTGTCGCCGCTGGCGCCGATCTGCCACCGGTACCGGGCAGGCGACGACTCCGACGACATGGAGTACGCCATTGCTGACCTGCGCAAGCTGCGTGACGAGCTGCGCCGCCGAGCCAAGGTCATCCGCGAGCTGCCGCACGACCTTTGCCCGGAGAACAAGGTCACGCCCGACCTGGCGTCGAAGAGGTCCCTGGGCCTGCATCCCATCGTGATCGGCGTGGACGAGTGCCAGGTTTGGTTCGAGCACCCGGAGCACGGCGGGGAGTTCGAGGACATCTGCACCGACCTGGTGAAGCGCGGTCCCGCGCTGGGCATGATCATCATCCTGGCCACGCAGCGGCCGGACGCGAAGAGCATCCCGACCGGCATCAGCGCCAACGCCGTGCTCCGGTTCTGCCTCAAGGTGGGTGGCCACACCGAGAACGACATGGTGCTCGGCACATCCGCCCACAAGAACGGCATCCGAGCAACCACGCTGTCCTTTCGGGACAAGGGGATCGGCTACCTGGTCGGCGACGGGGAAGAAGCCCGCATCGTGCGGGGTGTCTACATCGACGGCCCGGACGCCAAGCGACTCGCCCAACGTGCGCGGGCCGCACGGATCGCGGCCGGCCGGTTGACCGGCTACGCCGCCGGGCTGGACCTCGAACCGGACGACGCCGCCGAGTCGAGCACCCTGCTCGCCGATGTGCTCGCCGCGATGGGTGACGCGGACAAGGCGTGGTCGGTGTCCATCGTGGATCGCCTCGCCGAGTTGCGGCCGGCCGAGTACGGACCATGGGCCGAACTGCCGACGAGCACGGCCAAGGCGACCCAGCTCGCCGCCGCGCTCAAGCCCTACGGCATCGCCACGAAACAGGTGTGGGGCACCGATCCGACGACCGGCAAGGGCGCCAACAAGATGGGCGTTCAACGCGAGTGGATCGCCGCAGCCATCACCGAACGTGATCGCCAGAAGGAGCGCGGCTAACCATCCGCGCGGCTCTAGGTCTAGAGCCTGCCCCCTCTAGACCTAGAGCCCCTCCTAGACCGCCAAATCCTCACTGATCAGCGCACTAGTTCCTAGAGGCGCGGCTTCAACGCGCCCGCAAACTGCCTGGAGACACCACATGAGCACCCCCGACAGCCTCAACGGCGTCGTCGTCCTGGTCGTGATCGTGATGACCCTCGGTTACAGCCTGGCGTGCGCGGTCTTCCCGTACCGGGCGTGCCGCGCGTGCCACGGAGTCGGCGCGTTCCGCTCGTCGATCCTCGGCGCAATCCGGCTCTGCCGCCGCTGCGAGGGCTCCGGCGTGACTCTCCGACTTGGACGCCAGTTCTACAACGCCGTGGTCCGCGGCTATCGCACCAGCCGCGACAACTACCGCCGCGCCAACCGCGACGACTGATCCCACGACTCGAAGGAATCTCTCATGTCCAACCAGTTGCCCGACCCGACCGACATCAGTTCTGTCCGAGCGTGGCTCAACGCTCGGCACGCCAACCCTGCCGCCGTCCGCGAGTGGGCGCGACCGCTGGTCGTCGCCGCCACCCGGCACGGCCCGATTCCTCCGCTCGGCGGCCCGGAGTGGCGTGCGCTGCCCGATTGCGATCCGCGCAAGCTCGCCGCGCTCATCCCAATGGCACTCGCTCGGCTGGACGAGAGCACACCCGCGGCAATCGCATCCCGGCTCCGGCGAGAGCTGGACGAGTCGGACCGGCTCACCGTGGCTCGGCTACGGCAGATGTCGCACGACCTGTCAGCAGCCATCGCCGACGCGAACCGCGGCCGTCGCTCCGCCCGACCGACGTATGCCGAACTGGCGTTGCGGCGCAACACATTCCCGTGCGTGACGTGCCGCCGCAGGCCGGTCGTGCATCCGCAGACGGTCTGCCACGCATGTTCGGAACCCAATCAGCGACGAGAGGACGTGGCAGCGTGACTGACGACTTCGACCACATCTGCCAGCAGTGCGCGCGTCCGTTGGGTGCGTCGCCGTCGGACGACTTCTGCTCTGAAACCTGCGAGACCGCGTGGCGTGCGGCGCGCACCGAAGGGAGCCCGATCGACGGCGGGCACCGCCCGGATGCCGACTTGCCGGAGCAGCGCCCGGCCGTGCCGTTGACGTTCCTCGGCGAGCCGCCCGAGGGTGCAGTCGTCAAGGCGGGACACGAAGTGCTCGACGACGTGGCCGCGTTCGTGGCGCGGTTCAACGTGTTCCCGGACGAGCACTGCGTGCCCGTGCTGACGCTCTGGTATGCGCACACCCACGCAGCCGAGCGGTTCTACATCACCCCGCGGCTGATCCTGGACAGCCCAGAACCGGGCAGCGGCAAGACCCGCGTTCTGGAGGTCGCCGCGCACCTGGTCGCCGCGCCGGAGATGACCGTCTCGGCGACGCCGGCCGCGTTGTTCCGGCTCGTCTCACAGGGACCGGTGACGATCCTGTTCGACGAGGTCGACGCGATCTTCCGGGCTGATGGCGCGGGCAACGAAGACCTCCGGGCGCTGCTCAACGCCGGATACAAGAACGGTGCGTCCGTCGCGCGGTGCGTCGGTGACGCCAAGGCGATGAAGGTGCAGCGGTTCCCCGTGTTCGCACCGGCCGCACTCGCCGGGATCGCGGGCGGCATGCCGGACACCATCACAACGCGAGCCATCACCGTCCACATGCGCAAGCGCCGCAACGACCAACAGGTCCAGCCGTACCGTTACCGGACCGTCGTGCGCGAGTCCCGGCCGGTCCGGGATGCGCTGGCCGCGTGGGTGAAGTCCGTCGCCGACACCGTGGGCGTGGCCGAACCGGACATGCCCGAGGGCGTGACCGACCGATCCGCCGAGGTGTGGGAACCACTGCTGGCCCTCGCCGACGCGGCCGGCGACCACTGGCCGCACACCGCACGGGCCGCGTGCACGCACTTCGTGCTCAACGGCGGCTCGCAAGTCCGATCGCATGGCGTGCAACTGCTCGCCGATCTCCGCGACATCTACGGCCGTCATGGTGCCGATCGGCTCCCGACCACGCTGCTGCTCGGCGAGCTGCGGGAGCTGGACGAGTCGCCGTGGTGCGACCTGGACGGTCGGATGCTCGACGCGCGGCGCATGGCCAAGGAGCTGAGCCGCTACGGCGTGCGGGTCGTCCCGTTCAAGCACGACGGGACCACCGTCAAGGGCTACACGACCTACGCCACCGACCGCCAAGTCGGTCTCGCCGACGCGTGGAGCCGCTACCTGCCCGCCGAGATCGGTAACCCCGGTAACTGCGGTAACCCTGCAGCTCAGCCGGTTACCGACGCCGCCCCGGTTACCGAGCCACCGGTAACCGCCGCACCTCGGGAGGTCGCGTGACAGCCACCTCCGGTTACCGACACAGCGGTAACCCCAGCCCTGTCGGTAACCGCCTGACCAGCGAAGTTACCGGGGTTACCGAGGTTACCGACGAGCCGAGGGGGATCGCGTGAACGAGAAGTTCTACCGGCCGGCCGAGGTGGCGAAGCTGCTCCGTTGCTCGGAGTGGTGGATCAAGGAACAAGCGCGCAAGCGTCGCATCCCGTACGCGTGGATCGGTGGCGCGTACTTGTTCGCGGAGTCGCACATCGCCGAAATCGTCAACTTGTTCGAGCGCCGTCCTGGCGATGGTCACGCAGCGGAGTCCGCTGCTCCGGCACCGAGGCGGCGGTCAGCAAGCCGAGGCGGGTCCGTCACTCAACTTCGCGCCAAGCCTCCGCGCCGAGCGCGCTCCGGTCTCGACAACTCAGAAGTCGCATAGGGGGAACGACATGGGATACGCCGAGAAGCGCGGGAACTACTGGCGCGGGCGCTACAAGATCGAGACCGGCCGCTACGGGACGGTCACCGACTCCACTGGGGCGACGATCCGGTTCAGCAACAAGCGCGATGCCAAGAAGGCGGCCGATGACGCCGAGGCGAAGGTGCGCACCGGAATCTGGCGCGTGCCGTCAAGCGGCAAGGTCGCGTTCGGTGTGTACGCAAGCGACTGGTACGCGCGGCAGGACCTCGCCGCGTCGACCATGCAGAACTACAAGCGGCACATCGAAGAACACCTGATGCCTTCCTTTGAAACCAAGGATCTCCACGAGATCAGCGCCGCGGGGATCATGGCTTGGGAGAAGGGCGAGCGCGCACGGGGCTACGCCGAGTCCAGCATCAAGACTTGGCGCTCGACGCTGCACCTGATCTTGGAGGATGCCGTCGAGGAAGGCCTGCTGACGAGCAACCCTGCGGCGCGGCGACGGGGGAGGGGACGCCGGGCAGGCCGGTCCCGCAACCGCGGCCCTGAGAAGAAGGTCACTGATGCCCTCGGCATCCTCCTCATCGCCGAGCGCGCCGCGCTCCTGTCGGGTCGCGATGACGAGTTCGTGGCCGTCGTGACGAAGGGGTACACGGGCATGCGGTGGGGCGAGCTGGTTGGCCTGGAGACCGAGTACGTGCGCCCGAACAGCATCCGCGTCGAGTGGCAGCTCTACGAACTCGACACGGGCGAACTGCTCCGGTGCCCGCCGAAGGACGACTCGCACCGCACGGTCGACACGCCCGATTGGCTGTCGCGCCTGCTCTCCGAGCACATCGCTCGCACGCAGCCCAAGCCATGCCCCTGCCACGGGCGAACGTATGTGTTCAGCGGGCACCGGCCGGCGAATCGTTCGGCCTCGACCCCTGGAGCGAAGTTGGTTGACGTCGCCCGGCGCGCCGACGTGTCGACCGGCACCGTGTCCAACGTCCTGAACCGTCCCGAGACTGTGCCCTCGGCGACGCGGGAGAAGGTCGAGGCAGCAATAGCCGATCTCGGCTACGTGCGCGGTCATGCGGTGGGGGAGCGAGCGGCCCATTGGCGCCGGACTGGTTTCGCTACCTGGTTGTTCCAGCCTGCCGTGTCGGGTTGGTACCCGACCAAGGCGCCGGCCGAACCGCGTCCGGTGCCGTTGCTCGCCGATCCATGGCCCGGTGTTCCGATTCGTGGCCGCGGTGCACATGCCCGGGCGAACTGGTCTTGGCTGCCTATCGCCAAGGGTCTCACTCCGCACGGATTGCGGCACTCACACAAGACGTTCATGGCCGAGCGCGGCACACCGCCGAAGCTCATGGATGAGCGATTGGGCCACGAGGATGGCTCGGTCCAAGCGCGCTACACCCACATCACCCGATGGATGCGGCAACGGCTGCTAAACGACCTGACAGGGGCGTGGGAGGCGAGTCTTCATGCCCGTTGGTCGATGAACCAAAGTTCGCCAGTGAACGTTCTGGGCCGCCTCCTGCGCGCATGTGCCGACAGGTGATCAGCATCGAGTAACGTAGTTCACCGTCTGAGATGGCGCACACGTACACATCGCGTTGGTCAGTGTCCAACTCGATCACGACCTTCCCACCGACCGCGTCAATCGTACTGACAGTCCGACAGAGGACCGTCAGTACGATTGACGGCGAACGAGCCAAGCAAGGCAGGTCGGCGACGCCAAGCTTGGCCGAGATGTTAGACAGACTTCCATCTGCATTTGAGTGACTCACGATCGTCTGTGTAACGGCAGTCCGCGATGCTGCGACCCTCCCTCAGCGAGTACTCATCGACCAAAGCGTGACTCTCAGATGCGCAACCGGGGCGAGGGCGCGTGGAGTCAGGAGGGGATCGTGAACCTATCTTCTTTAAAATTCGCGTTCGGCATCTTCAAATGGCTCCGAAAGAAGGCCCCAGAGGTCCCATACTTTGATACGTTGCTGAAACGTGTTGTGGACAAGCTTCCACCTGATCCCAATCTCCGGCCTAAGAAAGGCGAACTCGTCAGACTGAGAGCGCTTTTTGCTCAGCCACGTATATGGACTCTGCTCATACAGCCAGACATGAGAGTTGTGGCAGAACTCAAGGACGAGGTGCTCGTTTGTCTCGATCCGCGCCGACACAGCCTCAATCCCCGCCTGGCCGAAGAAATTGCAACGCTAGCCGTTGCTGAGTTCCCTGGGATCCTGCCAGCGGCAGAGCAAGCGAAAATTATGGCGGAGATGCAGAGGAGAGCTTTCGAAGCGTCGGACGCGGCGAGAGAACGCGACAAGGTCGAGCTGATCGAGCTCATCAGCGGAGGCGCGGTCAAGATCGACGCGACAAGGGCAAGCGGCGTAGATCAATATCGCAAGCAACTAACAATGAGGCTTCGACAGCTCCAGCCCCAATATGAGTTTCAGATCAAGTATCATGTTGTAGAAGGCGGCCAAGAAAATATCGCCCTAAGCCACCTACTGGATGATAACCGCTGGCTCGCCGTCTGCTCCAAAGCTGGAGCAGGAAAGAGCGCGCTCGTCGTACGTGAGGCGATGTCTCTTCTGGCACGCCAGGACAACGTTGTCGTTTTTCTAAATCTGAAGACCTGGAAGCATAAGTCGGCAGCGGCGGATTCTTATTCATCGATTGCTATCGACGATATTCTCGAGAGCTCAATAGTGCCAGTTAACGAGGACTCTTTGGCGAAGGTTGTCCAAGGCTCCAATCAGCAGCCGTTGTGGCAAATCTGGTTTCTTGACGGAGTTAATGAGTTGCCGAGTGAGCTTAGCGGCCATGTTCTATCAGTCGTAACGCAACACCTCAGATCGTCTATAGCCTCGTCTCTCTGCATTACGGATAGGTCTGAAGCTAGGTACGTTGATTCGAATTGGACTAAGGTTTTGCTGCAAGACCTTGAATGGGCCGAAGTCCAAAAGCATGCCGCAGGCTCGCTTGAGAATGCGGCCGAGGCACGGTATGAGCTACTTAGAACCCCGTTTTTCCTGGAGATCGCTGTCACGGCTGGCAAGTGGGAATGGCGCAACAGCACGGAAGCCATCCGAAGTTTGTTTAAGAACCGTCTGGGACTTGAGGAATCGGAACTTACTCAACTTGCAGAGTTTGCGCTTTCGGTATATCAAACTCAACGAAGCTTGAACTTTGATGTGAGTGCGTTGGCTGAGAAAACTGGACGCGAATTGGCCAGGAAGCTGGCGGAGTCCGGCCTGCTAATTCCCGCACAGGAGGGGGCCGCATCGTTCTATCACCAACTCCTTCATGACTACCTGTGTAGCAGAGCCGTATACAACCGTCCGGATTCTTGGGTTCCGAGCACCTTTGATTCGCTCAGCTTCGATGCGAACACCTACGAGGCGATCTTTATGGTTGTGGATCAAATCGAATCAGAATCCATGATGACCGCGTACCTGACGGCACTGTACAACTGGAACTGGTTCGCAACAATCCGCTGCGTCGACCGCGCCATTCGCGATGGCTTGGAAATTTCTGACGAGCTTTTAGTAACCCTTTCTGCAATGCTCGCCGAGAAGCGGTTCGATCGAGTTCATGGATCTCGTACCCGCGCTGTGGAGTGGACTTCCAAGCTAGATGAACTCCGAGGCTACAACTTCTCCGGTTCCGTCGGCATCAAAGGCGTGGTCGAAGAGGTTGAGCGGGTCGCGCCGAAGGCCCGCTCACCATGGTTTAATACCTGGGTCACGCTCTTTACGAAAATAGGGTCCTCGGATCAACCGTTGTTCGAAAACGATATCTTTCTGCTCGATGACGCAAATCCTTTTATTGGGTGGACCGCGTCTCAGGTTATTCGATGGTCATCGATGGACGAGAAAGATCTTGCGTTAGTGCGATCAGCTTATCGCGGAGCCCGTCATGGCTTAGATGACATCTCTAGGTCAGTACGCTGGCGGGCGGTGCATGCTCTCGGTTGCCATCCGTCCACCGACAGTAGCGATCTTCTTTTGTTTGCGATCGACCACGACGACTATCCGTGGGTCGTATACGGGGCCGTCCGCTCTCTGCTTGAAATGGCTGCCTTGTCAAGTAGTGATCGCGCAAGCTCGATCCTTGCCGAGGTAGGTGCCCGCTTAGAACAGCTTCCTCCTGAGGCCTTAGGCCAGGTAGCATTGGTCACGCGATACGATAGAGATCAAGAGGGCTGGAAAGAGCACTGGGCCGCTCAAGTTTGGCCTCTGTTGGAGCGCGCCCATCAACTGCAGACTGATGAGATAAACCGAGAACGCTGGAAGGGCCGCCTTGAAGCATTTCGAGACTGGGTCGATCAAGGACAGATCAACGCACGAATTTGACCTGGCCAAACTCGTTTCCGCGGCCTGGCAGGCGCGCGAGCACGCACGCGTAATCGGAAAGACGCCAGTCGGTGCCGCAGTTCTTAGTGACAATGGTGTGGTATATCTGGGTTGTAATGTCGAACACCGGTTCCGCTCCCACGATATCCACGCAGAGGTAAACGCCCTCACGACTATGGTGGGCGCTGACGGGGGAGTCGCCGTTGCCATCGCTGTGGCTAGTATGCGAGAGTATTTCACGCCATGCGGCGCTTGCATGGACTGGATATTCGAACTCGGCGGAGCGACTTGCGAGATCCATGTTTCTAACGCCCCGAGCGAGGTCCTGCTCAGCAAATATGCGAAGGATCTGATGCCCTTCTATCCGCATTAGCAGATTGCCAGATTGTCTTCCTACTGATGCGGATTTCGGAGCTTGGACTTCTCGGGAACTGGTCAGGGCTCACGATAGGGGGAGTGGAATCGGCGATTCAGGGCGGTGGCTGCCGTCGCCGCCCTGTGGTCGATTCGGCGGACGTTCACTAGATGTATGAGGCCATGACGTTGGTGACGGCGGTGTGGAGCCGGGTTGCTGGTGGCTGGTTTCCGGCGGCAGTGTGGGGTCGATGGTAGTTGTAGTGCACGTTCCAGATGTGCAGTGCTTCTGAGCGTTGTTGTTCGCTGTCTCAGGTGTGGGCGTAGAGGAATTCCTCGGCCAGGATGCGGTGGTAGCGCTCGACTTTCCCGTTGTGGCGTGGGGTGTAGGGCGTGATGCGTTGGTGTCGGGCGCCGTGCAGGACGTGAGCGAAGTCGTGGGCGCGGTAGCAGGCGCCGTTGTCGGTCACGATCCGGTGGATGTGGGTGATGCCGTGGGCGGCAAGGAAGGCGCGGGCGCGGTGGGTGAACGCGATCGCGGTGCGGGCGGTTTCGTCGGGTAGGGCTTCGGTGTAGGCCAGGCGGGAGAAACCATCGATGGCGGTGTGCAGGTAGGTGTAGCCGGTGCGGGTGCCGCTGGTCTTGGTGCGGATCTTGGTGCGTGCGACCTGGCGGGCGTGTTCGCTGGCCTTGCCGTGCACCCACCAGCCGCCGCCGTCGGGAGTGACACCGACTTTCTTCACATCGAGATAGACCATGTGCCCGGGCCAGCGGGCGATGATCTTGCGGGGTGTCCGGTTGTTCTCCCCGGTGGGGTCGAGGAACCGACGACGGTTCAACCCCAGATGGGCCAGCTGCCGGCTGACGGTGCGCACCGAGATCTGGGTGTCCTCGCCGGCGAGTTCGTGGGCGATGCGGCGGGCGGAGTACTTGCGGTCCCGGCGCAGCCGCTCAATCCGTGCCACCACCCGCGCGGGGGTTGCGGTGGGCTGGTGGTGCGGCACGCTGGGCCGGTCGGCCAACCCAGCTTCACCGAAGCGGCGCCAGCGGTTGACCCACTTCGATGCGCACTGCCGGGAGATACCCATTTCCGCGGCGACATGAGCGATCGGGCGGGACTGACAGCGGACGATCAGACGGCGACGGCCCTCAATGGACAACGGGGCATTACGGTGACTCACGGACGGGTCTTCCTGTCGGCGGACGAGTTGGTGGTACTTCTCATCCTGCCGCCGGAAGACCCGTCCCCTCGTCTCAGGCCCTACCCGCCGACACCAACCTCATGACCCGCAACAACTAGATGTGTTTGCTGAGTCGCGGTCCATTCTGCACCCGAGGCGAGATTCTGGCGGGCGATCGCGTGTGGCCTGTCAGGCCAGCGCCAGTGGTGCCAGCAAGGCCTGGGGAGTATGAGGGTGAGCTGCATCCGGTAGGTCGGCTTCATTGTGGCGTTATCGGCTTGACGTCGCCAGTCTCGTTGAGGCGCTGACGCCCTCGGATGCGCCGACGTTGCCTCCAAGATCGATCCGAACGCCGCAGGTGTTTCTCCCAGATTTCTCCCCAGTCCACCCCCAGACACGAGTCTGGCCCTGTCCGCTCAACCGCGAACAGGGCCTGACCTGCGACTTTGCTGGTCGGGGTGACAGGATTTGAACCTGCGACCTCTTCGTCCCGAACGAAGCACGCTACCAAACTGCGCCACACCCCGTGACTGCAGAGACGAGTCTAGCGGACGTCCGCACGGGCGCCGAAGCGGGTTCCTGTACCCCTGTGAGCTGGGATTTCGCCGGTGCCTCGGGGTACGAGTGTCAGCAGGCTGGCCTCCGGCGGGCACGCGAACCGGACCGGGGCGTACGGCGAGGTGCCGAGGCCGGCCGACACGTGCAGCCACATGTGCGCACCCCAGCGGGACGCGCCGCGAGCGCGGGTGCGGTCCAGCTCGCAGTTGGTCACCAGCGCCCCGTAGCCAGGCACGCGCAGCTGCCCGCCATGGGTGTGGCCGGCCATCACCAGGTCATAGCCATCGGCGGCGAAGGCGTCCAGGACGCGGGGTTCCGGCGAGTGGGTGACGCCGAGGGTCAGCGTCGCGTTGGGGTCGGGGCGGCCGGCGATCTCGCCGTACTTGTCGCGGTGGAGGTGGGGGTCGTCGACGCCGGCCACCGCCAGTTGCTGGCCGCCGACGCTGATGAGGCGGCGGACGTGGGTGAGGTCGTGCCAACCGCGCTCGATGAAGGCCGCGCGCAAGTCGCGCCACGGCAACGGGATGCCGTGGATGCGCTTCTCGCTCGGGAACAGGTACCGGGCCGGGTTCTTGGGGCGCGGGGCGTAGTAGTCGTTGCTGCCGAAGACGAATACGCCCGGGCGATCGAGCAGCGGACCGAGCGCGCGCAGCACCGCGGGCACGGCCTGCTTGTGCGCCAGGTTGTCGCCGGTGTTGACCACCAGGTCCGGGTCGAGCTGGTCGAGCTCGGCGATCCAGCGCTGCTTGGACGCCTGCCCCGGCAACATGTGGATGTCGGAGATGTGCAGCACCCGCATCGGTCGCGCCGTCTCGGCCAACACGGGCAACGTCGCCTGGCGCAGCGTCCAGCGCCGCCGCTCGATGCCCGCGGCGTACGCCACCGCTCCCGCGCCCAGCGCACCCGCGCCGAGGACGACCTTGCCCGCACTCCGAAGCAATCCGTTCACTTGCCCGAGGGTAGTCCCGGTACCGTTCCGGGCATGGCTGAGCTCAAGGCACGCCTGCAGGCCGACCTGGCCGCGGCGATGAAGGACCGTGCGACCACCAAGGTCGCCGCGCTGCGCATGGCGCTGACCGGCATCACCAACGAAGAGGTGGCCGGCAGCAGCGCACGTGAGCTCTCCGACGACGAGGTCCTGCGCGTGCTGACCCGCGAGGTCAAGAAGCGCAAGGAAGCCGCCGAAGCCTTCACCACCGGCAACCGCCCGGAGCGTGCCGAAACCGAACTCGCCGAGGCTGAGGTGCTCGGCGAGTACCTGCCGTCCCAACTGGACGATGCCGAGCTCGAGGGGCTCGTGGCGCAGGCGGTCACCGAGGTCACCGAGCAGCTGGGCGAGGCGCCGGGCATGCGGCAGATGGGGCAGGTCATGAAGGCCGCCAACGCGAAGGTCGCCGGGCGCGCCGAGGGTGGCCGGGTCGCCGCCGCCGTGCGGGCCAAGCTGCAGGGCTGACGGCGGCCCGAGTCCTGTGCTGGCGGTGGCGGCCTGTCGTCGTCTGCCCGCAGGGCTGAAACCGCGTACGGGCCGTGCGGGTTGCCGTGCTGTGGGCCGAGTTTGCCGAGCCCGGCAATGCGTCTGAGTCCCGCGCCGAGCGTGGTGGGCTCGCCGGTGCTGTTGCTGGGTTGACAACACGCACGAGTGCCAGGCCGTGCAGGCTGATCAAAAACTCGAGCCCCGCGCAGGGCCCGCCCTCCCGGGGGCTCCCCCTACAGCCAGTCTATCGGTCTGACCTGCTCCGATGGTGATCCACAGCCGATCTGTGGACAACTACCAGCCTGTGGACAACTCTCGTGCGCGGTGTGGACTGAGCACGCCAAAAGGCCTCCTCCCCGAGAAACGGGAGGAGGCCTTTTGGCGTCACCTGGTTGGCGGGTGCGGGATCGGTATGAACGTATGGCTTGGCGTGCCGTGGCCCGGTCCGCCGGTACCTCCGCCCCCGCCGCCGCTGGGCGGCGGCTGGGTCGTGGTCGTCGTCGGGTCTTCGGTCTCTACGGGTGGCACGTAGCCGGTCGAGACGTAGATCGTGATGGTCTCGCCCTTGAACCGCGCGCCGCGCGGGGTCTGGCCGACGACGGTGCCGCGGGCCGCCTTGTTGTTCTCTTCCTGCACCGAGACCCGGTAGCCGGCCTTCTTGAGCTCGTTGGTGGCCGTCTCCTGGCTCTTGCCGACCACGTTCGGCACCTGCAGTTCGGGACCGCCGTCGACGTAGCGTTTGTCCGGCTTGGGCAGACCCTTCACCGGCTGCCCGGCCATGATCTTGGTCATGGCCTCGAACCAGGTGCGGGCCGGCACCTTGCCGCCGTAGATGTTGCCGTTGTCGCCGCACAGGCGCGGCGGGCCGATGCCGGTCGCGTCGCAGATGCCCTCGGGGTGCGGGCTGTCGTTGAACGTCAGCGCGGCGCCGGCGAGCTGCGGCATCGCGCCGAGGAACGCGGCCGACTTGTGGTCCTGGGTGGTGCCGGTCTTGCCCATGATCGGCCGGGTCCAGTGGAACTGGGAGGCCGCGTTCGCCGACGTGCCGCCGTTGACGTCGTCCTGGCTGAGCCCGACCACCAGCGTGTCGGCCAGCGGCTTCGCCACCGCTTGCTCACAGGGCTGCTCGTTGAGCGGCAACGGCCGGCCGTTGCGGTCGAGCACCTGCACCAGCGGGGTCGGCGGGCACCACATGCCGCCGCTCATCAGCGTCGCGCCGACGTTGGCCAGCTCCAGCGGGCTCATCGGGCTCACCCCGAGGGTGAACGAGGGCTTGCCGCCGTGGGACTTGAAGTACGCCGACTGCGGTACCGAGTACTCCTCGCGGCCGTTGCTCGGGTCCGGGGTGCGGCCGACCATGTTGCCGGCCATGGTCTGGCGCATGCCGAGCCGGGTGGCCATGTCGACCGGGCCGTCCACGCCGATCCGGTCCTCGAGCGACACGAAGCCGGTGTTCGGCGACTTGGCGAGACCCTGCTGCAAGGTCATCGTCGGCGGGTAGCGGCCCGCGTTCTTCACGCAGTACCAGTGGAACCCGTCGCCCGCGGAGGGGCAACTGTCCGCGCCGCCCTTGTACACCTTCGACACGTAGGTGGGCGGGGTGTCGATCTTGTTGTTGATGCCCATGCCCTTTTCCAGGGCGGACGCCGAGGTGAAGATCTTGTACACCGACCCGGCGCCGAACATGTTGGAGATGTTGGACGGCAGGCCGTAGCTCGTCTCGCCCTTGCTGCCGTCGACGCCGTAGTCGCGGTTCGCGACCAAGGCGGTCACCTGGTGCTTCTTCGTGCCGGGCTTCACCAGCGCGAGCACGTTCGCGATGCCCTTGGTGTCCTTGGGCACCTGGTTCGTCACGGCTTGCAACGCCTGCTTGGTGGCGTTGGCGTCGAAGCTGGTCTTGATCGTGTAGCCGCCGGTTTTCATCTGGTCGTCGGTGAAGCCGATCTGCTTCAGGTAGTCCACGACGTACTGGCAGTAGAAGCCGTACTGCGGACCCGCGCCGACGCACGTGCTGACCGGCTTGCGCACCGACTTGAGCACGCCGAGGGGCTGCTTCTTGGCCGCGAACGCCGCGTCCGGGGAGAGCTTCTGGTTGTCGACCATCCGGTCGATCACCAGGTTGCGCCGGGACAGGGCGGCCTGCGGGTGCTTCCACGGGTCGAGCGCGACCGGGTTGTTGACCATGCCGGCGAGCAGCGCCGACTGCGTCACGGTCAGCTTGTCGGCGGTGGTGCCGAAGTAGGCCTTGGCCGCGGCGCCGATGCCGAAGACGCGGTCGGAGAACTCGACGACGTTCAGATAACCGGTGAGGATCTCGTCCTTGGTCATCTTCTGCTCGAGTTGCAGTGCGATGCGGGCCTCGCGGAGCTTGCGCGCGATGGTCTGCTCCTGGGCCTTCTCCTGCTCGACCTTGTTGTCGCGGTAGACGACGTTGATCAGGTAGTTCTTCACGTACTGCTGGGTGAGCGTGGAGGCACCCTGCGTGCTGCCGCCGGACTGGTTGGACACGGCGGCGCGGATCGTGCCCTTCCAGTCCACGCCCTGGTGCTCGTAGAAGCGGCGGTCCTCGATCGAGATCAGCGCCGCCTTCATGGTCGGCGAGATCTGGTCCCCCGAAGTGGGGATGCGGTACTGGTCGAACAGGTACGCGATCGGCTTGCCGTTCGCGTCGGTGATGGTCGTGACCAGCGGCGGGTCCTTGGCGACGAGGTCCGCCGAGATCGAGTCGATCGAGTCCGATGCCCGGTTCGACACCACGCCCATGGCCCCGACCAGCGGGAACAGGATGCCGGCGACCAGCACGCCGGCGAGCAGGCAAAGACCGAGCAGCTTGAGAAGACCGTCTCCCACACGCACGAACCAAGCGTACGCGGGAGCCGTATGGAGCACGTGATTGCTACACGAGAGAGGTTGACTTTCTGTAACAAGTCGGAGTCCCGGTTACTGAATGGGAACCGGCAGCCTCTAGAGTCCGTCAACGTCTCACGACAGGCGCTCCGAACCGCAAGGGGGAACGGAGCACCCGGTGCCGGGGGGTATCGGGTCGAGAAAGTCGCGACGACAAGGGGTTGGGGGAGACATGGATCTCGAAACCGATCAGTCGGCCGACTGGCGAGTCCGTGCGTCCTGCAGGGACGAGGACCCGGACGGTCTCTTCGTGCGGGGGGCCGAGCAGCGCAAGGCGAAGCTTGTTTGCCTGGCATGCCCAGTGCGCACGGAGTGTCTCGCTGAAGCCCTGGACAACCGGATCGAATTCGGAGTCTGGGGCGGTATGACCGAACGCGAGCGCCGCGCTTTGCTGCGCCGCAGGCCGGATGTGCTGTCCTGGCGGGAGCTGCTGGACGCGGCTCGCCGCGATCACCAGGACGAGGGCGCCGAAGAAGCCCAGGTCGGCTAGGAACGCGCCCCGAGCGCAGAGATCAGACGCCGTCGGCCAGGCGCTCACCGATGTCCTGCAGACCGGACAGGTCGTGGACATCGGTGGGCATCGCCGGGACCTTGCAGACCGCCACGCCCGGGTGCGCCCTGGTGAACCGGGCGACCAGCCTGCGTTCCCGGTCGGCGACAGCCATCCGGTCGGCGTGCAGGCGCAGCACGGCCGAGGCGAGGGGCGCGTCGCCGGCCTTGTCGAGCTCGTCGGCGGCCGCGAGCGCGCGCACCGCCGGTAACGTCGCCAGCACCGGGTGGGTCCGGTTCACCACGAGCCCGCGCACCGGCATGGACTCCTTGTTCAGCCGTTCCACGAAGTAGCTGGCCTCGCGCAACGCGTCGGGCTCCGGCGCGGCCACGACGAGGAACGCCGTGCCCGAGGAGCGCAGCAGTTCGTACGTCTTGGCGGCGCGCGCCTTGAACCCGCCGAACATGCTGTCGAAGGCCTGCACGAACGCCGACGCGTCGGCCAGCAACTGACCGCCGACGATCGTCGAGACGGCCTTCGCGAACAACGACACCGTGCCGCCGACGATCTTGCGCAGCCCCCAGCCGCCCGCCCGCCCGGGCCCGGACAGCAACCGGATCATCCGGCCGTCCAACGCGGTCGACATGCGTTGCGGCGCGTCCAGGAAGTCCAGTGCCGAACGGCTCGGCGGGGTGTCGACGATGATCAGGTCCCACTGGCCCTCGGCGGCGAGCTGGCCGAGCTTCTCCATGGCCATGTACTCCTGGGTGCCGGAGAACGAGGTGGAGATCGTCTTGTAGAACGGGTTCGCCAGCACCTCCTTGGCCCGCTGCTCACCCGCGTGCGCCAGCACCATGTCGTCGAACGTGCGGCGCATGTCCAGCATCATCGCCGAGAGCTCGCCCGCCGGCTCGAACCCTTCGACGTCGACCTGGCGCGGCACGTTGCCGAGCTCGCGCAACCCGAGCGCCTGCGCCAGCCGGCGCGCCGGGTCGATGGTCAGCACGACGGTCTTGCGCCCGCGCTCCGCGGCCCGCACGGCGAGCGCCGCGGCCGTCGTCGTCTTGCCGACGCCGCCGGAGCCGCAGCAGACGACCACGCGCGTGCCCGGGTCGTCGAGCAGCGCGTCGATCTCAACGGATGCGGTCACCGAACCCCCTGGTCGAGCAGGGCCTCGGCGAGCTCGTACAACCCGGCGAGGTCGATCCCGTCGGTGAGCTCGGGGAGCTCCAGGCTGGCGAGGTCGCTTTCCTCGAGCATCTCCCGCGCCGAGTTCTCCGCCTGCACCCGCACGGCGTGCTCCACGGTCTCGGCGACCAGGCCCTCCAGGGTCGCCTCGTCGAGGTCGAGCCCGGCGGTCTGCAGGCCGGTGCGCACGCGGGAGGCGTCCACGCGGCCGTCCGCGGCCCGGTTCACCGACCGCGCGGGCAGGCGCGGCGGGCGGACCCGGTTGACGATCAACGCGCCGGGCCGCAGGTCGGCGGCGTCCAGCTCGGCGACCGCCTCGAGCGTCTCGCGCACCGGCATCTCCTCCAGGAGCGTGACCAGGTGCACCGCGGTGTCCTGCGAGTGCAGCAGCCGGACCACGCCGTCGCTCTGGCCCTTGATCGGGCCGACCTTCGCCAGGTCGGCCATGGCCCGGGTGACGTCGAGGAACTTCACGATCCGCCCGGTCGGCGGCGCGTCGAGGATCACGGCGTCGTAGACGTGGCGGCCCTTGTCGTCGGTGCGCCCGACGGTCTCCTTGACCTTGCCGGTCAGCAACACGTCACGCAGGCCGGGCGCGAGCGTGGTGGCGAACTCGATGGCGCCGAGCCTGCGCAGCGTCCGGCCGGCGAAGCCCAGGTTGTAGAACATCGAGAGGTATTCGAGCAGCGCTTCCTCGGCGTCGACGTGCAGCGCCTTGACCTCGCCACCGCCCGGTGCCGAGGCGATCCGGGTCTCCTCGTAGGGGAGGGGCTGGGTGTCGAAGAGCTGGGCGATGCCCTGGCGGCCCTCGACCTCGATGAGCAGGACCCGCTTGCCCCCGGTCGCCAGGGCGAGCGCGAGCGCCGCGGCGACCGTCGTCTTGCCGGTGCCGCCCTTGCCGGTCACCACGTGCAACCGGGCACGGGCCGCGGGCCAGCCGGCGACGGGGGTGGTCACGAGTTCAGCGTAAATGTCCACCTCGGCCGGTGCCGCCCCGACGGCCTCAGTTCGAGACGGCCATCACGGTGACGGTCACCACGGCGACCACGACCAGCGTCCACGTGAGCCACATCGGCAGCACGGTGAGCACGAGCACGGTCAGCACCGCGAAGACGACCAGCGTGATCACGCCGGCGAGCGCGACCGATCCGTTGGTGCTGCCCTTGCGCTCGCGTGCCTTCGCCATCACGTACAGCACGAGCACGAGCCCGCTGACGGCGAGCAGGGCCGCGGCGATCACCCTGGGCAGCTCCACGGGGTCAACATACTGAAGGGGCGGTCGCGGCTGGGTTGCCGCGACCGCCCCTTCGTCACCTCGGGGTGCTCAGCTCAGGGTCAGAGCCGTGTCGTCCACCAGGAACGACGTCGCGAGGGAGGAGTCCTCGCTACCCGTGAAGGTGATCGTCACCGACTGCCCGGCGTACGCGGACAGGTCGACCGAGTGCTGCACGTAGCCCGTCGAGTGGTTCACGTTGGAGTACGACTGCACGGTCGTGCTGCCGGCCTTCACCGTGAACTTGTCGTAGGCGATGGAGCCCGTCTCGCTCGTGCTGATGTACAGGTAGTACGTCAGCGTGGCGTGGCACCCGGCCGGGATGCTCACCGTCTGGGCGGCGGTGTCCGTGTGGGTCGAGCCGTAGCCGTCGAGCCACGCGAAGTGCGTGCCGCTGTGCGGGACCGCACTGCCGCTGGCCGTGCTGATCACGCCGGACGAGGTGGTCCAGCCGCCGGTGGTCTCGAAGCCCGGGTTGGCGAACTTCTGACCGGAGCAGGTGCCGCCGCCACCACCGCTGATCGTCCAGGTGAACGAGGCGTTGCCGGTGGCGTGGGCCGACGACGAGTCGGTCGCCGTCACCGTGACGTTGTACGTGCCCGCCGTGCTCGGCGTGCCCGTGATCGCGCCGGAGCTGGAGATCGACAGACCGGCCGGCAGGCCGCTCGCGGTCCACGTGTACGGCGCGGTGCCGCCGCTCGCGGAGAGCTGCAGCGTGCTGATCGCGGTGCCCACCGTGCCGGTCTTGCTACCCGGGTTGGTGACCGAGATCGAACCGGTGCCGCCGCCGCCCAGCAGGGCGTCGGTCAGGCCCGCGGCCTTCGGCGAGCCCCACCCGGAGGCCTTGTCGAAGTTGGCGGCCGCGTTGTAGTAGCGGTTGTTGCCGGTGGTGACGTCGTGGAAGGCGTTGCCGTAGCCGCTGCCCGCACCGATCTGGTACAGCTTCGCGTTCACGGCACCGACCCGCGGCTTGCTCTGCGAGGCGGCCTTCTGGTTCACCAGCGCGAGGTAGCCCGCCCACAACGGGGTGGACGCGCTCGTGCCGCCGACCGTGGTCCAGCTGCCCTGCGTGTAGATCGAGTACTCGCCACCCGCGGCGACCGCGGAGACGTCCGGCACCTGCCGCTTGGCCGCGGTGTCGACGCCGGGACCGGTCTGCCAGGACGGACGCGCGTAGGTGTTGGACACACCGCCGCCGCCGGACCAGCCGCCGCTCTCGTTCCACACCGACTCGGAGCCGTAGCCGCCGCCGGAGAGGGCGAGGTCGGTGCCGCCGACGCTGGTCACGTTCGGGTCGGAACCGGGGAAGTCGACGGCGAGCTTGGTGGTGTTCGAGCCGCCGTCGCGCTCACAGTCGTACGCGCCGGAGTCACCGGCGGCCGACAGGAACGTCATGCCCTGCGCGGCGGCCTGGGCGGCCGCGTTGTCCACAGCGGACAGGTTCGCCGCGGTGCGGTCGAGCTCGCACAGGCCCCAGCTGGAGGACGTGATCGGGACGTTGTTGCTGACCAGCTGGTTCCACATGTCGATCTCGCCCGCGTCGCTGTTGGGCGCGATGTAGACGTCGACGTTCGCCTTGGGCGCGATCGCGTTGACGACCTCGATGTCCAGCTCGACCTCGACCTCGGCGTCACCGAGGGTGGTGTTGCCACCGTCGACGTTCACCTTGACCGGGGTCGGGGAGCCCAGGCCGTAGTGCGAGCTGTACTGGGCGATGTTGGTCTGCACGTAGTTCGCGAACTCGAACACGGCGACCTTCTGGCCGGAGCCGTCGAGGCCGAGCGTGTTGATGCCGTACGCGCTCTTGAGCTCGGCGGGGGTGTACCCGCCGGCCGGGCCGGAGCCGACCTTCGGCGTCGCCGCCGGCTGGACGTCCTGGTGGTGGCGGACGTAGTGGTCGTTCAGGCCCGAGACGCCGCTGATCAGCGGGGCGATGGAGCTGGACACGCTCGGCGCCGAGTCGTTGGCGGTGAAGTCCCGCTTCAACTTCGCGTCGTGGTAGCGCGACATGGCGGTGTGGAACGCGTTTTCCAGTTGTGCGGTGGTGCCCTTCGCGTCCACCGCCATCCGGTTGCTCGCCACGCCGGTCACCGACAGGCCCTGGTCGGCCAGGTACTTGCGCACCGAGTCCACCTGCGCCTGGGTGGGCGCGTACCGCTCGGCGAACTGCTGGGGCGTCAGGTAGTGCTGGTAGAGCGCGGAGTGCGGGTCGTTGACCTGGGCGATGAAGGCGTCCAGGCCGGCCCGGTCGCGCAGGTTCAGGCTGACCGCGACCTGGACCTGCTTGTTCGCGTCGGCCGGGCCGAGCTTGCTCGCGCTCGCGATGTTCGGTGCGGCGCTCGTGGACAACGGGGTCACGTGCGGCTGTGAGTCCGCGTCCGCGGGAAGTGCCACGGCCAGTGCGACCAGTGGCACCGCGGAGATCAGCGCCGCCGAAGCGGCACGGGTCAATCTCACTGTTGTTTCTCCCTCGCGATGAAACGCCAGTAGTGGGCATGACATGCACGCGCGCTCTCCCGCGCCGGCGGAGGGCATGCGTCATCGCCGGCCGAGCAGGGGGCCGGTGACCTTGCGTGATCGACGGAATAAGGGCCGGAGCGCGACGGCGCGCACGCCCGGCATCGGAAACTTAACACCGGAAACTGTACGGGCCGCGTGTTTTGTTTTCCCAGTTCTGGGCGCAGTGTGAACGGCTGTGAAAGCTTGCCAAAAATGTCCGGTTAACGACCAAAGTAGGATGGGTCACTGCTGGTGACGGCCGAGCCGGTTGATTAGCAACGGAAAGTAGCGGGTGTGAAGAGAAGGCTGTGGCGGCCTTTTCCATCTCTTTACTTCGGTATTCGCATTCCTGCGGACAAGGCGGCCGTTCGACCTGGTGACCGATCGGTGGCGACCCGTCGGGCGTGGGGATGAGATGACCCTGCGCGCTCATCTACGCTGCATCGCATGACCAAGTGGGAGTACGCGACGGTGCCGCTTCTGGTCCACGCGACCAAGCAGATCCTCGACCAGTGGGGATCCGACGGCTGGGAGCTGGTGACGGTGCTGCCGGGCCCGACCGGTGAGCAACTCGTCGCGTACCTCAAGCGCCCGCAGGGATCGGCGTGACCTGGTCCGGGCGGCTGGCCGAGCTGGGCATCGAGCTGCCGTCCGTGCCCAAGCCCGCGGGCGCGTATGTGCCCGCCGTGCGAACCGGTTCGCTCGTCTACACCGCGGGCCAGGTCCCGCTGGTCGACGGCGCGGTCGCCGCCACCGGCAAGGTCGGCGGCGAGATCAGCCCCGAGGAAGCGAAGGGCCACGCCCGCACGTGCGCGTTGAACGCGCTCGCCGCGGTGCACGACCTGGTCGGCATCGACTCGGTGGTGCGGGTGGTGAAGGTGGTCGGGTTCGTCGCCTCCGCCGAGGGGTTCACGGGCCAGCCCACGGTCGTCAACGGCGCGTCGGAACTGCTCGGCGAGGTCTTCGGCGAGCAGGGTGCCCACGCAAGGTCCGCGGTCGGGGTCGCCGAGCTGCCGCTCGGGGTGCCGGTCGAGGTCGAACTGATCGTCGAGGTCCGCTGAGAGGTCGGGGAGGCCCCGCATGGATGTCGAGACCCAACAGCGTTGTCACGAACTGCTGCTCCGGCTGGCCGGACGGCTGCCGGACGAGCACCTGTGGCGCTTCCGCGACTGGAACGCCGCGGGCTCGGTGCAGGCGCTGGCCCGCATGCTCCCGCTGACCCTGCTGCGTGAACGCGTCGGCATCACCGCCGCCGAATCCCGCATGCTGTCGGCCGCCTTCGGTGCGACCGGCGTGGACGCCGGACGGCTCACCGCCATCCCCTGGGTGGACGAGATCGACGATCTCGGCTACACCTTCACCCCAGAGTCACCCGATCGGGCGACTCTGGGCGATCCGGTCGCCGTCGTGCTCACCGCGGTGCTGCACGGCCGGCCGGACGTGATCAGCGCGGGCATGTGCTGGCGCGCACCGCGTTCGGGGCGCACCGAGTCGCAGCGCATCGTGCTGGTCACCGCGTCCGGCAGGCACGCCGAGCTGACCGGCGAGCTGCAGCGGGTGCTGCGCGCGCTCGGGGGCCGGGCGCCCAGCGTCGAAGTCGTCGCGCCGGGTGCCGACCTGACCGCGTACCACCGCGCCGCCGCCGACGCGGCCGAGCCGCTGCTCGTGGGCGCAACGCCCGTCGCTAGCTGAGGGAAGGAGACGCTTGTGACACAGGTCGCGGACCGTGTCGCGCTCCCGATCCGAGTGCACGACACGCTGCTGGCACTGGCCGGCAGGCTCGATGACGACGCGGTGACCGAGGCGCGGGCCCTGCTCGCGTCCGCCGAGCTCGACCGCGCGGTCGAGCTGGTGGCCGGTTGCCTCGTGGCGGGCGCGATCCCCGTTTCGGCGAAGGAGCGGACCGCTCTGGTCGACTTGGTCGCCGCAGCGAACTGCGACACGGCCATGCTCGACGGCCTCGCGGTCGGTGGCGGCGGCGTCCGGCACCGGTTCACCGACGGGCGCGCCGCGCAGCAGCCGGCCGCCGAAGGGGTCGCCGACGCGCTGGTGCCCGTGCTCGACGCGTTACCCGACATCGCCTCGGTGTGGGCGGTGTGGCGCACCACGCCCGCAGGCTCGAGCCCGGGCCCGGTGCCGCAGCGGGTGGTGCTCGTCGAACTCGGCGCCACCGGCGTCGCACCCGCCACGGCGTACCGGATGCAGCACGCGTTGCAGCGCGCGGACATCCACGCCACCGTCGAGGTGCTGCGCGACGGCGTGCCGCGCGAGTCCTACCACGCGGACGCCATGCTGCACGCGACGAAGCTCGACCTGCCCGGCGGCTACCAGGCCGACCAGGTGCCCTCGTGGCAGTCGGACCCGGAGCCCCCACTGGCCGAGTCCCCGCTGGCCGAGCCGCCGTCGCAGTCCAGCGAGCCGTTCAGCTACCTGCCCGACCCGGAGCCGGTGGCCGAGCCGGAGCTCGCGCCGATGCCCGCGCCCGCGGAGCAGTCCTACCAGCCGCCGGCGTGGCAGCAGGCGGCCGAGCCCCCGCCGTCCCCGGCCAAGCCGGTGATCCGCGCGGTGCCGAACAACCCGGTGCCGAACAACCCGGCGCAGGACGAGTCGGCGTTGAACGACCAGGAACGGGACCTGCTGCGTCAGCTGCACGAGGAGCTGGCGAAGCGGGAGCAGGGTCCGGGCACGCCGACGCCGCCGCGCGGCACGCCGTGGCCCAGCGCCCAGTCGGCTCAGCACACCGGCCCGCACCGCACGTTCGACTGGCCGTCGAGCGGGACGCACCAGGTCAACGGGATGCCGCCGGCGGGCGATCACCCGCCGTTCCCGTCGGCCTGATCACGCCGAGCTGATCCAGGGCCATTTCGCCGCATAAGCTCGGGCGCATGCTTGAGCTGCCCAGGGAACTGGTGTTGCCCGAAGGTTTGGTGCCACCCGTGCCGCCCGACCCGCCCGCGACCCCGAAGGACGCGGCGACCGTGGTGCTGGCGCGCGACACCGCCGACGGCATCGAGGTGTTCCTGCAGCGACGCGTGGCCGCGATGGCCTTCGCCGGTGGCATGACCGTGTTCCCCGGCGGCGGCGTCGACCAGCGCGACGCCGACACGTCGGTGGCCTGGCACGGCCCCTCGCCCGACTGGTGGGCGGCCCAGTTCGACTGCACGCCCGCGATGGCGCGCGCGTTGGTGTGCGCGGCCGTGCGGGAGACGTTCGAGGAGTCCGGCGTGCTGCTCGCCGGGCCCGACCCGTCGACCGTGGTCGCCTCGTCCAGCCGGTACGCCGCGGCCCGTCAGGACCTGGTCGACCGGCGCGTCTCGCTGGCCCAGTTCCTCGCCGAGGCCGGGCTGGTGCTGCGTGCCGACCTGCTGCGCCCGTGGGCGGTGTGGGTGACGCCGCTGGAGGAGATCCGCCGCTACGACGCGAAGTTCTTCTTCGCCGCCATGCCCGACGGCCAGCTGGCCGACGACAGCACCTCGGAGGCCGAGCACGCGCACTGGCAGCGCCCGATCGAGGCCATCGAGGACTGGAAACGCGGCGAGTGCGGCCTGCTCCCGCCGACCTGGATGACGCTCGCCGAGCTGGCCGAGCACCCGACGGTCGCCTCCGCCATGGCGGCTCCCCGCAGCTACGAGAAGATCATGCCGAAGGTGATCCGCGAGGACAGCACGCTGCGCGTCGTGTTGCCGGGCAGCCCGTTGTACGACAGCGCGGCCGCACACCTGGACGCGCGCCCGGGCGACACCTTGGAGGGCCGATGACCCACCCGGCCTACGGCCGGCTTCGGTCGGTGTTGCCGTTCGCGTCGGTGGTGCTGGAGAACAACCCCGGCCCGATGACCCTCGACGGCACCAACACGTGGATCGTGCGGGCGCCGGGTGCGGACGCGTGCGTGGTGGTGGACCCGGGGGAGCTGGACGAGGCGCACCTCGCCCTGGTCGCCGAGCAGGCGCCGGTCGAGCTGGTGTTGTTGACCCACCACCACCACGACCACTCGGGCGGGGCACGCGAGTTCGCTTCGCGAGTCGGTGCTCCATTGCGTGCGTTTGATCCTTCGTTGTGCTGGCAGGCTCCTTCGTTGTCGGATGGCGAGTCGTTCTCCGCCGGTGGGGTGGCGGTGTCCGTGCGGCACACCCCCGGCCACACGGACGACTCGGTCTGCTTCGGACTGTCCCATTCGGACAGTCAAGCGATGCTGACCGGGGACAGCGTCCTCGGTCGCGGGACGACCGTCATCGCCGGGACCTTGGCGGACTACCTCTCTTCGTTGCGTTCGCTGACCTCGGCGTCGCCGGGCACGGTCGTGTTGCCGGGGCACGGTCCGGAGCTGCCGGATCTGCCCGCGGTGGCGGCGTCCTACCTGGCCCACCGCGAGGAACGGCTGGACCAGGTGCGTGCGGCTTTGACCCAGCTCGGCCCGGACCCGACCCCGCGCCAGGTGGTTGAGATCGTGTACGCCGACGTGGACAAGTCCGTGTGGCCGGCGGCGGAGTGGTCGGTGGCGGCGCAGTTGGAGTACCTGCGCAGCAAATGACCTGCAGCGCGGGCCTGGTCAGGTTCGGGGCATGATCGGCACGACCAGGTAGCGCAGGTCCGTCGGGTCCTCGTCCGCGGCGCGGAAGACGGTGGCGCGTAAGCCCGGCTGCAGTTCGATCCGCACCCGTCGCCCGGCGAACGCCTTCAGCGCATCCACCAGGAACCGCGACTGGAAGGTGGGGCTGGTGCGCCCGCCGGACACCTCGGCCTTCACCGACTCCTCGGCCTCGCCCGCCTGCTGGTCGGCCCCGCGCAGCCACACCTCCCCGTCACCGACCTCCAGGCGCAGGGTGCCGCGGGTGTCGGCGTACAGGCTCACCCGCCGCACGGCCCCGGCCATCGCGTCGGCGTCCACCTCGACCGTCGTGTCCACATCGGACACCGAGACCTTCGACTCGTGCAGGAAACCCGCGTCCAGCAACGAAGTCGTCACCACGGCGTGGTGCCACGCGAGACCCACCCGGTCGCCGTCCGCGTGCAACGTCACCTGCGCGCCGTCGGGCGCCTGGCGCGCGACCTCCAGCAACAACGTCGCCGGGATCATCGCGTCGAAGGCCTCGCCGGTCGGCTCCCACGGCAGCGACGCCACCGCCAGCCGGTACCGGTCGCTGGCCAGCACCACCAGCCGATCACCCTCGGCACGCATGCGCACGCCCGTGAACATCGGCAACGCGTCGTCGCGCGACGCCGTCGCCGCCACCACACCCAAGGCCGACGTCAGCACGGACGCGTCCACCGAACCGACCACGCGCGGCAGCGAAGCGACGCCCGGGTGCGAGTCCGCGTCGAGCAAGGGCAGCGCGAACCGCGCGCCCGGCGCCCGAATTGCCAGCCGCGAACCCTCGACCACCAGCCGCACCTGCGGTAAATCCAAGGCGCGCAACGTTTCCGCGAGCGGCTTGGCGGGCACGAGCACGCGCCCCTCGGTGTGCACGAGCGCCGGGCACTCCAGCCGCGCGGCCCGATCGCGGTCGGTGGCGGCGGCGACCACGCCACGCGGCCCGGCCTCCAGCAGCAACCCGGCGAGCACCGGGTCGAGGAGCTTGCCGGGCACGAGGCGCACGGCGTCGGCGGCGACCGCGGCGAGGTCCGCGGTGGTGACGGTCAGGTCCATGGCGCGCACGGTAGACCCCACCCCCGACAGAAACCGTTCACCTCGTGGCGGTTCCGCGAAACCGGTGCGGGGCAATAGGTTCATGAGCATGGTGAGCAGGCGCAGCGTGCTGGTCGGTGGCGGCGTGGTGGCGATGGGGACGGTGCTCCCCGGCGTGGCGTTCGCGGAACCGGCGACGAAGCAGGGCGAACAGACCAAGACGATCACCGGGACGTTGCCGCCGGACATCCCCGACTGGTACTACGTGCCGGTCGACGTCCCGCGCGGCGTGCGGGAGCTCGAGGTCGTCTACAGCTACGACCGCCCGCAGGTGCCGGCCGGGCAACGGAGCAACGCGCTGGACATCGGCGTGTTCGACCCGTCCGGGCACGAGCTGGGCAACGCGCGCGGGTTCCGCGGCTGGTCCGGCGGGTTCCGCGACCGGTTCACCATCAGCGCGTCGGCCGCGACGCCCGGCTACCTGCCCGGTCCCGTCGACGCGGGCCGCTGGCACGTCATCCTCGGCCCGTACACCGTCGCCCAGCAGGGCCTGAACTACAGGGTCGACATCACCTTGCGGTTCGGCGAGCCGGACGAGCCGGTCGAGCCGAACCCGGCGCCCACCACCGCACCGGCCCGGGAACGCGGGCGGGCCTGGTACCGCGGCGACGGCCACCTGCACAGCGTGCACTCCGACGGCCACCGCCTGCCGGAGGAAGTCGTCGCGGCAGCGCGCGCGGCCGGGCTCGACTTCATGATCTCCACCGAGCACAACACGCCGAGCGCGTCGTTGCGGTGGGGTGACCACGCCACCGACGACCTGCTGATCGTCAACGGCGAAGAGGTCACCACCCGCACCGGCCACTGGCCCGCCTGGCACCTGCCGGTCGGGCACTGGATCGACTGGCGCTACCGCGCCGACGACCACCACGGGCTCAAGCGGTTCGTCGACGAGGTGCACCGGGTCGGTGGCGTCGTCGTGGCCGCGCACCCGTTCGCCAACTGCGTCGGCTGCGCCTGGGAGTACGGCTACGAGCTGGCCGACCTCGTCGAGGTTTGGAACGGTCCGTGGACCCTCGACGACGAGGCCGCGGTCACCACGTGGCACGGGTTGCTGCGCACGGGCCACCGCCAGTTCGCGGTCGGCGACTCCGACGCGCACAACGCCGACCAGGTGGTCGGCCTGCCGCACAACGTCGTCCTCGCCGACGGCCTGAACGCCGGCGACCTGATGGCGGGGCTGACCCGCGGCCGCAACTGGATCGCCGAGTCGGTCGCGGTGAACCTGACCATGAGCGTCTCGGACGGGCACCGCACGGTCGGGATCGGCGACACCCTGCGCAGCGACACCGGCGTCCCGGTGACCGTCGAGGTGTCGGTGACCGGGGCGCCGGGGACGAGCATCCGGATCATCGACCAGCTCGGCCCGGAGGCCGTGGTGCCGGTCGGCGCGTCGGGCTCGGGCACCGCGCGCTGGACGACGCAGTCGCGTTACTCGAGCTTCGTGCGGGCCGAGGTGCGCAGGCCGGTGCCGACCTCGACGACGCCGGACACCATGGTCGCGCTGACCAACCCGGTGTTCCTCGAAGGGCGCTGATACTCGCGGATCGTGCCGCGGCGCAGCCAGAGCACGACCGCGAACACGACGCCGAAGCCCGCCGAAACGAGGAACGAGGCCCACACGCCGACGTGGTCGACCAGCTGACCGCTCAGCGACTGCCCGCCGGCGAGGCCGAAGGTCACCGAGGTGATCACCCACGCGAACGCCTCGGTGACCGTGCCCTTCGGCGCGACCACTTCGATCGTCGCGGAGTGCGCGGTGGACTGCGGCGTGATCATCGTGCCGGCCAGCAACAGCGCGCCGGCCAGCCCGAGCAGCGTGCTCGGGATCGCCAGCAACGCGATCAGCACGCTGAACGCGCCGAGCAGCACGGGCAGCCGCTTGGCCAGGTCGCGCGGCCACGGGTGCGACGCGTAGAACACGCCGAACAGCACCGAGCTGACCGAGAACAGCCCGAGCAGCAAGCCGCTCATGCTGGGTGAGCCCGCGTGCGTCGCCGCCGCCGGCACCGCGACCTCGACGAGACCGACGGTGACACCGAAGCCGAGCGCCGCGATGGCGATCGTGCGCATGCCAGGGCTGGCGAGCGCGCCGAGCAGGTCGGGCGTGCGCTCGGAGTTGTCGGGCTTGTGGCCGCGTTGCAGCGGGGTCAGCGCGAACCAGATGCTGCCCAGCGCCATGCACGCCGACCCGGCGACGACGCCGGTGCCCGGCCACGGCGCGGCGAGCAGCACGCCCGCGAGCGCGGGGCCGAGGATGAAGAAGACCTCCATGCTGATGGCCTCGTAGGCGTAGGCCGCCTGGCGGACCGAACCGGCCGGCACCAGCCGTGGCCACATGGCACGCGACGCCGAGCCGACTGTCGGCTGGGAGAAGCCGACGCCAAGTGCGAGCAGCACCAGCACCCATGTCTTCGCGTGCGCCTCGACGGCGAGCACGCTGATCGTGGCCAGCACGACGAACGCGGAACTGGAGACCAGCAGCGGCCGGGTCGGGCCGAGGCGGTCCATGAGCCGGCCCTGCACGACCGAACCGAGCGCGACGCCGACCAGCACACCGGCGGAGACCAGGCCCGCGGTGGCGAAAGCGCCGGTCTCGCGTTGCACGTAGAGCAGCAGCGAGAGCCCGATCATGGCGATCGGCAGCCGGGCGAAGATGGCCGCGACCACCGCGCCGCGCGCACCAGGGGTGGTGAGCGCGGCCCGGTAGTCGGCAAGCCGAGCAGAGTGGGACATGCGTACCAGTATGCCTAAACTGGTACGCACGTACCAATCATTTGTGGCGCACCCCTCCACTTCCCCGCAAACCCGCAGGTCAGCGCGGGCGCGCCGAACCAAGCCCGCCGAACCCCAACCCGCCCGGCGCCCGCCCGGCGCCAGGCCCGCTGAACCCTGCACCCGCAGGTCACGGGCTCTACGCGAACAAGCCCGCTGAACGCCAAGCCGTGCACCCGCCTCGCGGGATTAAGCCCGCTGAATCCTGAACCCGCAGGTGGGCGGGGGTCTGGGGGAACAAGCCCGCTGAACGCCGGTCGTCTGGAGGGCTGGCGGGATTAAGCTCGCTGAACTCCGAACCCGCAGGTCGGCAGGGCTGTGCGGGAACAAGCCCGCTGAACGTCGGGTTGCCTGCCCGCCTGGCGGGATTAAGCCCGCTGGATTCCGAACCTGCAGGTGGGCGGGGGTGTGCGGGAACAAGCCTGCTGGATGTCGGGTTGGCTACCGGCCTGGCGGGATTAAGCCCGCTGGATTCGGAACCTGCAGGTGGGCGGGGGTGTGCGGGAAGAAGCCTGCTGAACGTCGGGTTGCCTACCGGCCTGGCGGGATTAAGCCCGCTGGATCCTGAACCCGCAGGTGGGCAGGGGTCTGTGGGAACAAGTCCGCTGAACGTTGGGTCGGCCACGAGCCTGGCGGGATTAAGCCTGCTGAATTCGGAACCCGCAGGTCAGGGGGATGTGCGGGAAGAAGGCCGCTGGAGGTGGGGTGGCGAGGTGGGTGGGGATGAGCCTGCTGAGCGTCGGGGGGTTGCGGAGGGGTGGTTGAGTGGTGGATGTCACGGTTGGGTAACGAAGGGGGGAAAGTGGCGTACCTCCAAGCAACGGATGGAACATCCCGCGTGTCTATGAAGTAGAACCAAGCACTCCCTCCGGTCAACGGGTTCGGGGCCTCAAGTCCGGAGGGGCGGGGAAGCGTGCATCGTCGGGGGATGGTGCACGCCGACGTCAAGGGCCGGTGCGCCGCGTCGGGGGCGGCGCCCGGTCCTTGATGTTTGAACGGGGACTGCAGGGTCAGCAAACGGGGACAGCGAAACGGCCGCCCATCTGGGGAGATGGGCGGCCGTTTCGCGTCGGGGGTCCTAGCGGGCGCGGCGGGCCAGCCGCTCGGGGTCGAGGATCAGCACGCTCTTGCCCTCCAGTCGCAGCCAGCCGCGGTGGGCGAAGTCGGCGAGCGCCTTGTTCACGGTCTCGCGCGACGCGCCGACGTACTGGGCGATCTCCTCCTGGGTCAGGTCGTGCGTGACCCGCAGCAACCCGGCCTCCTGGCTGCCGAACCGCTGCGCCAGCGTCAGCAGCGCCTTGGCGACCCGGCCGGGCACGTCGGTGAAGATCATGTCGGCGAGCATCGAGTTCGTCCGGCGCAGCCTGCGCGCCAGCGCGCGCAGCAGCTGCTCGGCGATCTCGGGCCGGGTGCCGATCCACTTCCGCAGCGCCGGGCGGTCCATGGTCACCGCGCGCACGTCGGTCACCGTCGTCGCGGTGGACGTGCGGGGGCCCGGGTCGAAGATCGACAGCTCGCCGAACATGTCGGACGGGCCGTAGATCCCCAGCAGGTTCTCCCGGCCGTCCGGCGACTTGCGGCCGAGCTTCACCTTGCCGGAAATGATGATGTACAACCGGTCGCCGGGCTCGCCCTCGGCGAAGATCACGTGACCCCGTGGGAAGTCGACGGTCTCCAAGGTCTGCGCGAGCGCCTCCGCAGCAGCGGGCTCGACCCCCTGGAAGATGCCGGCCCTCGCCAGGCTCTCGTCCACCTAGTCCCTCCCGTCGAATGCGCACCTTCGCAGGTCGCGCCGCCTGCAACTGGATGCAGTCTAGGGCTTGTGCCCCAGTTCACCGCGCGGCACGCGCCCGGGCGGAACGTTACCTGCTAGTAGCCCCGGTGCGACATTCGGGTTAAGGGGTCAGCCGCGGACGCGGCCGCCACGCAGGCGCGAGCGGCCGCCGCGGCGGCGCAGGCGGAACAGGTCCAGCGCCCGGCTGATGCCGTGCCCGTAGAGCTCGCGGACCTCGTCGGGCCGGGCCTGCTCGAGGAACTCCTCGACTTCGCTCTCCTGGACCGCGACGTTGCGCAGCCGGGTCTCCACGCGCTCCATGAACAAGGCGAAACCCATGATCAGCAACGGGATGACGATGACGAACCAAGCGGTCATGGCGCGCTTTCCTCGCTGTCTGGGCGGTGGAGCTACATCCCTAGGACGCGTAGCTGCGGTCCGGGTTCAGCGGTCGGGTCTCGTTCGGCTGTCAGTGGCCGCCCGTAGGCTAGCGGTGTGCCAGCTGCCACTCGCAAAGCACCCCGCGCCGGGGAGGACTCCAGGCTAGGTCTCGTTCGACGGGCTCGACGGATGACCCGCGCGCTCGCGCTGGCCTATCCCGATGCGCACTGCGAGCTGGACTTCACCAACCCGCTCGAGCTGGCCGTCGCCACGATCCTGTCCGCGCAGTCCACGGACAAGAAGATCAACGAGGTGACGCCCGCGCTGTTCAAGCGCTACCGCACGGCGGCCGACTACGCGGGCGCCGAGCGGATCGAGCTGGAGGAGATGATCCGGCCGACCGGTTTCTACCGGAACAAGGCGACGTCGTTGATCGGGCTCGGCTCGGCGCTCGTGGAGCGGTTCGGCGGGGAGGTGCCCGCGAAGCTCGAGGACCTCGTGACGCTGCCCGGCATCGGCCGCAAGACCGCGAACGTCATCCTGGGCAACGCCTTCGGCATCCCCGGCATCACCGTGGACACCCACTTCGGCCGCCTGGTCCGCCGGTTCGGCTGGACCGAGCTGGAGGACCCGGTCAAGGTCGAGCACGCGATCGGCGAGCTGGTCCCGCGCAAGGACTGGACCATGCTGTCGCACTGGGTGATCTTCCACGGCCGACGCGTCTGCCACGCCAAGAAGCCGGCCTGCGGCGCGTGCCTGCTGGCCAAGGACTGCCCGAGCTTCGGCACCGGCCCGACCGAGTTCGAGCCGGCGGCGAAGCTGGTCAAGGGCGAGGAGGCGCCGCACCTGCTCGACCTGGCCGAGAAGGTCCGCAACGGCTGGAAGCCCGGAGCCGCCGGGTGAAAAACCGCTGGCGCTGGGCGATCGTCGGCTTGGTCATCGTGGCCGGGGTGACGATCGCGCTGTGGCCACGCGGGGGCAACGACGATCGAGGCCCCGACCTGACCGCCGAACGCACGAAGGCCGCGTTGCAGCCGTGCGCGGCGGGCGGCACGGCGAAGGGCCGGCTGGGCGGCGTCGCCGCGACCTGCCTCGCGACCGGCACCGAGCTGGACCTGGCCAAGGCGGTCGGCGACGGCAAGCCTGCGTTGATCAACTTGTGGGCCACCTGGTGCGAGCCGTGCAAGAGCGAGATGCCGGTGCTCGCTCGGTACGCGCGCGAACCGGGGGCGGCCCGGGTGGTCGGCGTCGCGGTGAAGAGCGAGCAGGCCGACGCGCTGCAACTGCTCACCGCCCTGGACGTGCACTACCCGAACCTGATCGACGGCGGCTCGGTGGTCGCGGCCCTGCACACGCCGGACGCGTTGCCGGCGAGCTACGTGGTCGCCGCCGACGGCACCGTCCGGTTCGTCGGCGATCCGCGGCTGTTGCGCTCGGTCGACGACGTGCGCGCCGCGGTCGCGAAGTACGGGGGAGCGGCGTGAGCGAACACAGGAGCGGTCCGCTGGTGGACCCGGCGGACGTGCCCGACTGGATGCGCAAGCTTCTGCTCGGCACGGCCGACCTCGACGAGGAGATGTTCCGCCGGCTCAGCCCGCCCGAGGACGTCGAACTGCGCGAGGCCGCGGTGCTGATCCTGCTCGGCGAGAGCGAGCAGGACGGCCGCCCCGACGTGCTGCTGCAACTGCGCGCGGACGGCACCGGCGCGCACGCCGGTCAGGTCGCCTTCCCCGGCGGCTCTTGGGAACCGGGTGACGACGGGCCGATCGACACGGCCCTGCGCGAGGCCGAGGAGGAGACGGGTCTGATCCCCTCGGGCGTGCGGCCGGTCGCCTTGTTGCCGCCGCTCCTGGTGCCCGTGTCCGGGTTCCGGGTGACGCCGGTGCTCGCGCACTGGGACACCCCGAGCCCCGTGCACGCGGTCGACCCGGCCGAGAGCGCCGCGGTCGCGCGGGTGCCGATCGCCATGCTGGCCGATCCGGCCAACCGGTTCCAGGTCGGCCACCCGTCGGGGTTCGTCGGACCCGCGTTCGCCGTGCCGGGCATGCTGGTGTGGGGGTTCACCGCCGGCTTGATGACCGTGCTGTTGTCCATCGGCGGCTGGGAACGGCCGTGGGACACCTCCGATGTACGCGATCTTGACGTAGCGTGGCGTTCCATCGGTCCCTTCGGGGCCGATGCGGAGGTGTGAGTGTGAACTGGGTCGACGTGCTGGTGGTGGGGCTTGCCGTGCTCGCCGCCATCTCCGGCGCGCGCCAGGGCGTGATCACCGCGCTGCCGGCGTTCGCGGGGGTCCTGCTCGGCGCCATCGCGGGCATCCTGCTTGCGCCGGTCATCGTCGGCGCGATCGACAACCCGGCCACCAAGGCGGCGTTCGCGTTCGCGGTGTTCGTGCTGCTGGTCGCCCTCGGCGAGACCTTCGGCGTGTGGATCGGGCGCAGCCTGCGCGAGAAGATCACCTCGCCCAAGCTCGCGCCGGTCGACAACGCGCTGGGCGCCATCGTGCAGGGCGCGGTGGTGTTCGTGGTGTGTTGGCTGATCGGCGCGGCGCTCACCACGGTCAGCGGCCTGCCCAAGCTCACCGCCGCGATCAACCAGTCGGTGGTGCTCGGCGGGGTCAACGACATCATGCCGTCGGCCGCGCAGCAGCTGCCCGAAGGCCTGCGCAAGGTGCTCGACGTCTCCGGCTTCCCGGCCGCGGTCGACCCGTTCAGCCACACGCAGATCAGCGAGGTCGCCCCGCCCAACCCGAAGCTGCAGCGCAGTTCGGTCGTGCAACGCGTGCACGGCAGCGTGCTCAAGATCCACGCCAAGGCGCCGTCGTGCGAGCGGGCGCTGGAGGGCAGCGGGTTCGTGGTCGCGCCGCGCCGCGTGATGACCAACGCGCACGTCGTCGCGGGCACCGACGAGGTCCAGGTGGAGACCGAGGACGGCCGGCTGCCCGCCACCGTCGTCTTCTACGACCCGGAGACCGACATCGCGATCCTCGCCGTGCCCGACCTGACGGCGTCGCCGTTGTCATTCGCCGACGAGGACGGCAAGACCGGCCAGGACGGCATCGTGCTGGGCTACCCGCTCGACGGCCCGTACACCGCGGCACCCGCGCGGGTGCGTGACCGGATCGAACTCAAGGGCCCGGACATCTACGACTCGCGCCAGGTCACCAGGGACGTGTTCACGGTGCGGGCCCGGGTGCTGTCCGGCAACTCCGGTGGCCCGCTGGTGGACACCTCGGGGGACGTGCTCGGCGTGGTCTTCGGTGCCGCGGTCGACAACTCCGAGACCGGTTTCGTGCTCACCGCGGACCAGGTCCACGACGACGCCGAGCGGGCGTCGGGCCTGAACAACGCCGTCGACACCGGGCGCTGCGTTCCCTAGCCCAGCAGCACCGCGATCCGGGCCTTGATCGCCACGTCGGTGAAGCCGGCGGACTCCATGGTGCCCAACGCGTCGAACAGTTCGTCGCCGTCGCGCCACGCCCGCAGCCGGCCGGCAAGGGCGGCGACGGTGTCGGGCTCGGCGGCCAGTACGGCGCAGGCCTGCTCGGACCGGTCCGGCAACCGGGTGACCATGCGGCACAGCGCGTCCGCGCGCAGGGCCATGTCCTCTTCGTCCAGCGCGTCCGGACGCAGGACCAGGGCGGCGGCAAGGGATTGACCCGGGGTGCGCAGGTGCGGGTCGCCCGGCTCGTGCGCGAGCGCGGCGGCGACGGCGCTCGCGAGCAACCACGCGGCGAGTTCGACCCGTGCGGTCGACCGGTTCTTCAGCACGGTGCAGATCTCGGCGACCGCCGGCGCGGTCGCGTCGTAGAGGGAACCTTGGTGCAGGACCGAGGTCCACAAGTCGTGGGCGGCTTGTTCCGCGTCGCCCTTACGCAAGGCGGTTAGCATGTCCGGCACGTCCCCGGCGCCGCCGTAGGCGTGCGAGAGCGTGGCCCAGTCCGTGGTCACGGTTCTCCTCAGCTCAGGAAGTCGACGATCGCCTTGCTCGTCGCGGCCGGCGCCTCCTGGTGCGGGTAGTGCCCGACACCGTCCACTGTGATCAACCGGTGGCCACGCGCCGCCCACGGCGCGGACGCCTCGACCGCGCGGGGCAGGATGCACGGGTCCAGCGCGCCGCGCAGTTGCAGCACCGGCGCGTTCAGCCTGCGGCGCATGGCTTCGGCGAACCGGCGGCCCTCACCACGCAGTTGCGCGCGCAGGGCCCAGCGGTAGTACTCCAGCGCGCTGTGCGCGACGCCGGGCACCAGCATCGCGTTGCGGTACTTGGCGACAACGCCGTCGAACTCGGCGCTCTCGGTCCACTGTGGACCGGAGAACCTGGTCATCAGGTCGCCCACGGTGGCGGCGCGGTCACGGGTGAGCCAGCGCTCGGGCAGCATCGGCACCTGCGCGCGGAAGACGTGGCCGAGCGCGCGCGCTTGGTTGTGCGCGCGGCGGCGCACGGCGCTGCGCCGGATCTGGGTGCGCAACGCCATCGGGTGCGGCCCGGCGATCGCGGTGACCGAGTGCACGACACGCGGGTGCATGGCCCCGACCGACCACGCCAGCAGCCCGCCCCACGCGTGCCCGACGAGGTGCGCCTTGTCCTCGCCGAGGGACTTGACCAGCCCGGCGACGTCCCCGGTGAGGGTCCAGGCGTCGTAGCCGCGCGGTGGTTTGTCGGAGTCGCCGTAGCCGCGCAGGTCGACCGCGACCGCGCGGTACCCCGCGTCGGCGAGCGCGGTCAGCTGGTGGCGCCAGCTCCACCAGAACTCGGCGAACCCGTGCAGCAGCAGGACAAGCGGGCCGTTGCCGGTCTCGGCGACGTGCAGCCGGATCCCGTTGGCGTAGACGTCACGGTGTGCCCACGGCCCGTCGATGCGCACCGTGCTCGGTTCGGGCCGCGCGGTCAACGCACTACGGCGCCACCGGGGCGTCGTGCTCGGCGCCGGGGTGGCGCAGCGCGGCCGCGGTGTCCTTCATGCTGCTGATCGTGCGCTCCGGGGCCTGGATCTTCTTCACCTTGCGGTAGCCGAGGAACCCGCAGAACGCGGCGAACAGCAGCATCAGCAGGAACACGATGCCGAAGGCGGCCCAGCGCGGCAGCCAGTTCGACAGCAGCTCACCGAGGAAGAAGAAGAAAAAGAACGAGCTGTAGAGGATGACCACCAGCGCGATCATGAAGAACAGGCCGCCGGTCAGGCCCTTCTTGACCTCTTTGGCCATCTCGGTCCTGGCCAGCTCCACCTCGGCCCTGACCAGCGTCGACAGGTGCGTGGTGGCTTCCTTCACCAGGCTGCCGATGGACGCGTCGGCAGCCTCCGCCGCCGCAACGGTCTTCTCGTCGCTCAGCGGGATCGACGGAACCCTGGGCAGTCCAGCCCCGTCCCGGTCGCCGCCTGCATTGTCCTGCGCACGGGTCACCGCGCCATCGTGCCATGACTCGATCAGCACGGCCGGTCAACCCTGCTCGTGGCGACGGCCGCGTCGCACGAGCAAACCGGCGGCGAGCAGGGCGGCGATGGTGGATGCGACCAGCACGGCCGCCTTGGCCGACTCCGCGAGCTCCGGTGGCAGCGCCAGTTCGGCGATGAGCAGGCTGACGGTGAACCCGACCCCGCCGAGCGCCGCGACCGCGAGCACGTCCGGCAACCGCAGCCCGGCGGGCAACGCCGCGACCCGCAACCGCACCGCGACGAACACCGCGCCGAAGATGCCGATCAGCTTGCCCACCACGAGTCCGATGAGGACGGCGAGGCCGAGCCCGCTGGTGAAGATCGCGCCGAGTTCGTGCCCGCCGATGCTCACCCCGGCGGCGAACAACGCGAACAACGGCACCGCGAACCCGGCCGACCACGGCTGCAGCCGGTGTTCCAGCCGCAGGCACGGCGATTCCGGTTCGCCGGCGTCCGGGCGGGCCCGGGTGAGCAGGCCCAGCGCGATCCCGGCGACGGTGGCGTGGATGCCGGACTCGTGCACCGTGATCCACGTGGCGAGCGCGAGCGGCACGTACAGCCACGGCGTGCGCACCCGCTTGTGCTGCAGGAACGCGTAGAGCCCGAGCAGCACGACCGCGAGCGCCGCGGCGAGCACCGAGAAGCCGGTGGTGAACAGCACGGCGATGACCAGGATCGCCCCGAGGTCGTCCACCACGGCCAGGCTGAGCAGGAACAACCGGGCGCCCGAAGGCATGCGGCGCCCGCAGACCGCGAGCACGCCGAGGGCGAACGCGATGTCGGTGGCCACCGGGATCGCCCACGTCTTGCCGCCGCCGGCGATCCCAGCGGCCACGACGGCGGGGACCACCATGCCGCCGAGCGCGGCGATCGCGGGCAGCAGCGCCGCGCGCACCGACGACAGCTCGCCGACCACCAGTTCCCGCTTGAGCTCGAGCCCGGCGACGAAGAAGAACAACGCCAGCAGCCCGTCGGCCGCCCACGAACCGAGGGACAGGTCGAGGTGCAGGGCCGGCGGGCCGACCCGCAGGTTCCGCAGCTGGTCGTAGTGCTCGGCGAGCGGCGAGTTGGCCCACACCAGCGCGACGGCGGTGGCGACGAGCAGGGCGATGCCGCCGGCGGTCTCGGTGCGCAGGTAGCGGGCGAACTCGGTGACAGGGCGGCGGGTGACGGGCTGGCGGGCCACGGCGGCTCCACGGGTCGGCGACAGGTCGATCTTGCTGCCGACCAGGCTTCCCGGCGCACCGAGCACTGATTGTAGCCGAAGGTGTTAACCGAGCGTGACGCCGAAGAGCTTCCCGACGAGGTAGGTGACCAGCATGGCCAGCACGCCGACACCGACGTTGCGGGTGATCGCCCGGCGCGCGTCGGCGTCGCCCAGCCGCGCGCTGAGCCATCCGGCGAGGACCAGCCCGGCCACGACCGCCGCGCCGCACGCCCAGACCCGCGCGGACACCGGGGGCAGGATGATCGCGATCAGCGGCAGCAGCCCGCCGACCGTGAACGCGATGAACGAGGCCCACGCGGCGTGCCACGGGCTGGTCAGGTTGTCCGGGTCGATCTGCAGCTCGGCCTCGGCGTGCGCGGCGAGTGCGTCCTTCTCGGTCAGCTCGCGGGCCACCCGGGCGGCGAGTTCGGGGGACAGGCCGCGGGACTCGTAGATCTCCGCGAGCTCCCGCTCCTCTTCCTCGGGCATGGTCTCGAGCTCGCGCTTCTCCTTGCGCAGGGCGGCCTGCTCGGTGTCGCGCTGGGTGCTCACGGAGACGTACTCGCCGCCCGCCATGGACAGCGCGCCCGCCACCAGCCCGGCGATCCCGGCCAGCATGATCGCCGGGCGGGAGGTCGTCGCGCCCGCGACGCCGACCACCAGGCCGGCCACCGACACGATGCCGTCGTTGGCGCCCAGCACCCCCGCGCGCAACCAGTTCAGCCGCTCGCCCAGCGCTTCGGTGTGCGGCTCGTCCTCATGGGTGGGCAATGGCTCTACCACGTGCTGACCAAACCACGCTTTTCCTTGTCCCGCAAAGGAAGCAAAGGCTGGCCTTGGTTCTCGTGCTGCTGAGCGGCCTGATCGGACTTACCCTCGGAAGAAGGACCAAACATGTCTAGACCACCTGGATGGGATGCGGTGACGACCTCGACGCAGCCTCAAACCGACCGGCGGTTCTTCGGCCACCCGAAGGGTCTCGCCAACCTGTTCGGCACCGAGATGTGGGAACGCTTCTCGTTCTACGGGATGCAAGCGATCCTGCTCTACTACTTGTACTACACCGCCGAGCAGGGCGGCCTCGGCATGGACGAGGGCGTCGCGTCCGGCATCGTCGGTGCGTACGGCGGGTCGGTCTACCTCGCCACCATCGCCGGCTCCTGGGTCGCCGACCGCCTGTTCGGCCCCGAACGCACCCTGTTCTACAGCGGCGTGCTCATCCTGCTCGGCCACCTCAGCCTCGCGGTGCTGCCCGGGCTGACCGGCGTCGCCTGCGGGCTCGTGCTGGTGGCGCTGGGCAGCGGCGGTCTGAAGGCGACCGCGACGACGATCGTCGGGATGCTCTATGCCCAGGGCGACGAACGCCGCGACGCCGGGTTCTCGATCTTCTACATGGGCGTGAACCTCGGCGCGCTGGTCGGCCCGCTGCTCACCGGCCTGCTGCAGACCCGCCTGGGCTTCCACTACGGCTTCGGGCTGGCCGCGATCGGCATGGCGGCCGGGCTGGTCCAGTACACCCTCGGGCGGCGCAACCTGCCCGAACAGGGCCGGGTCGTGCCCAACCCGATCACCAGCGCCGCCCGGATCCGGACGATCGGGCTGGTCGTGGGGTTCGCGGTGGTGATCGCGTTGCTGCTGATCACCGGCGTGATCACCAAGGACAACCTCGCCGACGTGGTCACCATCGTGATCGCCGTGGCCGCGATCGCGTTGTTCGTGGTGATCCTGTCCAGCAGCCGGGTCGACCAGGTCGAACGGCAGCGCGTCGTCGCGTTCATCCCGTTGTTCCTGGTCAGCTTCGCCTTCTGGGCGTTGTTCCAGCAGCAGTTCACCGTGCTCGCGATCTACGCCGACGAGCGGCTGGACCTCAACGTGTTCGGCTGGAACGTCCCGCCGTCGTGGTTCAACTCCGTCGAGCCGCTGTTCGTGGTGCTGCTCGCGCCGGTCTTCGCGTGGCTGTGGACGCGGCTGGGCGACCGGCAGCCGTCCACGCCGGTGAAGTTCGCGCTGGGCGCGATCGGCATGGGCGTGGCGTTCCTGATCATGGCCGCGATGGGCTTCATCGGCGGCAAGGACTCGGTCAACCCGTTCCTGCTGGTCGGCGTGCTGATCGTGTTCGTGCTGGCCGAGCTGAACCTCTCGCCGATCGGGCTGTCGCTGTCGACGAAGCTCTCGCCGGAGGCGTTCCGCGCGCAGATGGTGGCGCTGTTCTACCTGTCCATCGCGCTGGGCACGTCGGTGGCGGGCAAGCTCGCCGACTACTACCACGCCGACGAGAACGAGACGCCGTACTTCGGCCTGCTCGGCATCGTCGCGCTGGTGATCGGCCTGGCCCTGCTCGCGTTCGTGCCGAAGGTGCGCGCCCTGATGCACGGCGTCCGGTAGATGATGGGGGCGTGCGCACCCCGAAGACCATCGACGTCCTGTTCCGCTCGCCGCGTCGCGGCCGCGGGTTCTGGTTCAGCGTTGCCATCGACCTGATCTGGGTGCTGATCGCCCTGACCACCCGCCTTCGCTGGCACGGCAAGGAGAACTTACCCCGCGAGGGCGGCGTGCTGGTGGCGTCGAACCACCTGTCCATGGTGGACCCGATCCCGGTGACGGCGTTCGTGCTGGCCGGCCGGCGCATCCCGCGCTACCTGGCCATGGCCGAGCTGTGGAAGGCGCCGGTCGTCAAGTGGGTCTTGGCGGGCGGCAAGCACATCCCGGTGGAACGCGGTTCGATCCGGGCGGTGCAGGCGTTGCACGGCATGGTGGACGCGGTCGGCGCGGGCGAGTGCGTCGTGGTGTTCCCCGAGGGCGGCATCGGCCGCCAGGCCGACCACTGGCCGGAGCCGAAGGTGAAGAACGGCATCGCCCGCGTGGCGCTGGAGTCGAAGGCGCCGGTCGTCCCCGTCGCGATCTGGGGTTCGCACGAACTGCTGCCGGCCGACACGAAGAAGGTGAAGTTGTGGCCCCGCAAGACGATCCAGGTCGTCGCGGGCCCGCCGGTCGACCTCACCGACCTCTACGACTCGCCTCGCACGAAGACCACTTTGGACGAGGCGACCAAGCGCATCATGGCCGCCATCACCGAACAGCTGGCCACCATCCGCGGGTGATAGCGATTCATTGACAATTTCTGGACGATTTCCTCTCCAGCCGGGCTGTGCCTTCCGATTCACGCCGGTGGCGTAACGCTCTGCCCAGATGTGCGATCTGTCATCCGTCGGATACGACATTCGGATGATCTGCGGCGGCATTGGTGGACTTGTTGGCCGACATCGCGAGATTCGGATCTGCCCTGACCAAACTGGGACATGATCCGTTCCCGCCAGGAGGTCCAAGTTGGTCGAGCCGCGCGCGGTTGACGACCGGCGCTGGTCGGAGGAGACATTGTTGGGCGGTCTCGGGTCATCGGCAAGGCTTTCCCTGTTGCGGGCCGGAACCGCGGTGACCTTCACCGACGGACGGCCGTTGGTGGAACAGGGCGCGGCGGGTACACACGCATACCTGCTGGTTGACGGAAAGGTGAAGGTCTCGGCGCGGGATGCCAACGGGGACACGGCATTGCTGGGCATCCGGGTGCAGGGTGACATCGTCGGGGAGATGGCCGCGCTCGAGCGCACTCTGCGGTCCGCGGACGTCGTCGCGAGCGGTTTGGTCAAGGCTCGAGCCATCGGTTCGGGTGAGCTGATCGCGCTTTCCCGCAAGTACCCCGAGATCGCGCTCGGGCTGGCCAGGATGACCGCACGGCGGTTGCGGTGGGCGAACCGGCGCCGCCTGGACTTCAACTCGCAAGAACCGCGCACACGGGTCGCCCGTGTCCTTTACGAAGTCGTGTGTGGTTATGGCAAGCAGGTCGATGGTCATTGGGATCTCGGTGTCCCCCTGACCCAGGCGGAGGTCGCGTCGCTCGCCGGGACAAAGCTGCGAACTGCCGAGAAGGAGCTCGCGCGCCTCAATCGCGAGGGCGTGGTGCGCAGCAAGTACCGCAAGCTGATCGTCCTCGATCTCGCCGAGCTGGAACGTCTCGCGCTCGACTGAGCAATCCCGCATCTGTGCGGAGTTCTGTGACTGATCGCAGTTGACCATGGTCACGGATCGCAGTTGACCACTCGAAAGGCCCAACGTGACAACCGATGGACTAACAACGCGGAAGCTCTGCGTGGCAGTGGATGCGCGCGGGTACAGCCGCGGTTCCGATCAGGACCAGCGCGAGTTGCAGCGCGTACTGGTCGCGTCGTGCGACCACGCGGCACGAGCAGCAGGCCTGGACCGCGCGACCTGGGCCAAGCAGCCTGCGGGCGACGGCGAGTTCGCCGTGCTGCCGGTCGACGAGCGCGAAGACCTCGTCGTCGATCGCTACGTCCGGGAACTGTCAGCCGAACTGAGCCGGTACAACGGCCGTGTCGCACCGGACGCACGGCTCCGTCTCCGGCTGGCGGTCCACTTCGGGCGTTTGGCGGAAGCGGCCAACGGTTACGCCGGCCCGGCGCCGATCGTGGTCGGCCGGATGCTGGACTCCGCCGTGCTGCGGCAAGCGCTGATCGACAGCGACGCCGATCTCGCGGTGCTGTTCTCCGACCAGGTCTACCAGGACTTCATCGCGACGTTGAGCACGACCGTGCGGCCGGCCCACCTGCGGCGGGTCGTCGTACGGGAGAAGGGATTCGAGGCAGACGCCTGGCTCTGGGTGCCGGGCCACGAGGCCGGTGACCCCATGCCGGAGTCTGCGACCGCGAGTTCCCCGGCGGCCGCACCGGCCGGTGATCCGGTGGTCGGAACCGCCCGGTCCCAGGTGGTCAACGAGTTCCACGGGCCGGTCGACGCACGGCGAGCGAATTTCGGTTTCGAGCTCGGAGTGGGTCGATGACCGCTGATCCCGAGGCTGCGGCGCCCCGGCCCGACCCGGCCGCCACTCCTCCGAACGAAGGCCAGGACCGCAAGCTGGAGCAGCCGGAAGCGCAAGCGCGGATCAAGGACGAGGCGCGCGTCGAAGAGGACTTCACCGCCGAGGACGGACGCAGCGCGATGCGCCGCCTCTACGTGGTCAACAACTTCCACGGCCGCGTGGACGCGGGCGGCGCCTCGTTCGGCTTCGCGGGCGAGACGCGGTTCGCCGCGTCGCCGCCGGGCGAGCTCCCGGGTGAGGTCGTCGACGAACTCGTTCAGGGTTTCGTGCCGCCGGGGTGCACAGGCGCGGCGGCCGACCGGCTCGACCGCGCCGCGATGGTGGTCCTCACCGGAGCCGATGGTGTCGGGAAGCAGGCGCTCGCGCTGCACTTGCTGCTGGGCCGGATCGGCAGGGGAGGCAGGTTTGTCAAGGCGTCGCCCGCCAACACGGTCGCCCGGCTCGCCGATCAGGACTACGAGGCCGGGGTCGGCTACGTGGTGGTCGACCTCGTCGGCGATGACGCGAACAGCTCGGTGCTGCGGTTCGAAGCGGAGCGATTGGCCAAGAGCGTGCGCAAGGCGGGGGCGTTCTTGGTCATCACGACGACGTCCCGGCAACTCAGCCGCAAGGCGCTGCCGGACTTCGCCGTGGACGTCACACCACCGGACGCGGAAGCGGTGCTGCTGAGCCACTTGAACGGTGCCGCCGTCCCGGCCGAACTGTTGGACAAGGCACGCCAGTACATCTCGACCCGGTCGCACCCGGGGGATGTCGCGGCTCTCGCCCGGCTTCTGGTCAGCGATCCGGACAAGGCGAACGCGACGATGGACGACGAGCCGCACGCCCAGGTCACGAGCTGGATCGAGGGGAACGTCACCAAGAAGGACCTGCTGGCGGTCACCGCCCTCGCCGTCGCGGGCGAGCAATCCGAGCAGATGCACGATTCGCTCACCAGACTCCTCATGGCGCACGTGGAGCAGGCGCAGGGGGCGCGCGAAGCGGCTCCTCACATCGCGCCGAGCGAGGAGGTCCTCCCGAAGCGGGTGGTCGACCACCCCTTGTACACATCGGGCCTCGACGAGGACGACGGCAGCGACGCGTGGTTGGACGGCCGGCGGCTGCGATTTCGCCACCATGACCACCGCGAGCACGTCCTGCTCGAGATGCACCGCCGCTATGACCACCATCTCTGGCGACCGGTCGAGTCGTGGCTACTCGAACTGTGCGGCGGCAATCCTCGCGACGAGGTCCAGGTCCAGGTCGCCGTCAGCCTTGCGTTGCTGGCCAAGGCCAACTTCACCGAGATCCGGCGCAAGTACCTGGACCCGTGGGCGAACGGGACGGTGAGCGAGCGCACGACCGCGGCGATGGTGCTGCAGGTGATGAGCGCAAACAGCAGGCTCGCCCCGGTCGCCTTGACCACCGCGCTGGAATGGGGGCAGGACCAGGGGATCAAGCGCGGCGTCACATCCGCGCTCGCCCTCGGCGGTCCGCTCGGCGTCCGCTTCCCGGACGAGGCGATGCGCCGGTTGGTCTTCTTGTCGTTGCGGGCCAAGCGGATCGGCATGGTCGCCCAGTTCGCGGTCGGCAACTTGTTCGCCGTGTCGGTTGATGCAGGTCCGGAGCACGCCGGCCGGATGCTGGCGATGGTCACCGACGAGGTGCGCGGGGTGACCACACCCCGGCGGGCCAAGCTCGAGGACACCGGGGAGAGCGCCGATGCCCTTGTGGCCGAGCACCAGCGTGCCGACCGGGATGGCCTCGATCGGGACGGCTCGCAGGACGTGAACACCGAGCGGTACGAGCGCGGCCTGACCGTGCACGTGGTGCGGTCCGCGCGGTCCATGGTCGTCGCCTTGTTGTGCGCGGAACAAGCCGGCGACGAGCAGCCCGTGATCCGCAAGATCCTGCTGGAGCAACCGGACAACGTGGACGCGATCGGTGTGCTCTGGGCCGATGTGCTGTGTAGCGCTCCGCACCGCGCGGCGGCGATCGGTGCCTTGCGCGAAGTCCTCGACTCACTGCGGGACGAGAGCGCGGCCAAGGACGCGGTCGCGCGGCTCGGGGCCGCCATCTACGCCGCCATGCCGCTCAGCCACCGAGAGCTGCGCGGCGCCGAACTGGTTCGCGAACTCACCGGTCGCCGAGCCAGGTCAAACGCCTCGCACGTGCTCCTGTCCACCTTCCTCGGCGCCTTGCGCCCGGCCACCAAGCACTGAATCGGAGTTGATCACGATGGCTCAGCAAGATTCCTTCCCCGTTCTCAAGGAGCAGCCGCTCAGTCCCGCCATCCGCGGCTGGTTGCGGCGCAGCCGCGACGTGTCCGAGCTGCCCCAGCACATCCCCGGCACGGTGCCGGTCTTCGAGGTGGACTCCGGCTACGTGGCATTCACCGAGCGCAGGCACCTGCACAAGCGCGACGACCTCGTCATCAACGCGATCTCGGTGACCACGGTCGACATGCGACCGCGCACGGTTACGGTCTCGCTGCAGATCCCGTCGAGCAGCCCGGCCGACGACTTCTTCGTGATGGTGGATTTCCGTTGCCAGGTCCGCGATGCCGAGCTCGTCGCGCAGTACGGCCTGCGCGACCTGGTCGAGCCGTTGCGCCAGTACCTGCGGCGCGATGCCACCCTGTTCAAGCTCGGGGTCCAGCACACCGTGGAGCAGATCAACGACGTCCGGGAGAAGGTCTGGGCCCGGGTCGAGGCCTACGTGCGGGTCCGCGGTCCGATGATCGACGGCGTCGTGGTCGAGTTCGCCGGCGTGCGCACCGCGACGCCGAAGGAGCTCGCCGAGCACGAGCGGCGGATGCGTGACACGCGACGCGACCAGTTGCACAAGGGCCTCGTGCACCAAGGCGAGGACCGCGACGCCGATCGCTACTCGTCCTACCTCGAGCGCGGCGCCACCGCGATCGCGGGCATCACCGTCGCCCGGGGCGAACGCACGGTGGCCGCGGCCGCCGATCGGGTTTACGAGCTCGAGGAGCGCAAGCAGGAGCAGATGATGGAGCTGCTCAAGTCGTTGTCGGACGCCGAAAAGGACATGATCGCGGTGGACGCCCAGCGGGTGGTCGACTCGTTGATGGATCGGTTGGTCGGAGGTCGGCCGACGGCCTCGCACCAGCTCGAGGGGGATGGCGACCGTGGGCAGCTCGAGGCGTGACGACCAGCCGGACGTCCTGGACACGCCGGGCCTGGAGATCGTGCCTGCCGTGCCTGACGCCGAGGAGAACCGCCGGGCCAACGCGGGCCGGGCGCTGCGCTGGCTGGCCGGGGTCGACGAGAAGCTGCTGCTCTGGGCGCCGGGTGACCGGGCCAAGTACACGGCACTCGGCGGTATCGTGCTCGGCACGGCCACCATCGCGGCGTTCTCGATGGCGATGGCGCTCAGCGAGGTGCTGGGCGGTTTCAGCCCGCTGATCCTCCTGCCAGTGCTGATCTGGGGCGTATTCATCGCGAACCTGGACCGGTGGCTGGTGTCCAGCTCCACCGGCGGCCGGTGGGGGCGCCGGGCATCCTTGCTGGTGCCACGGTTCGTGCTCGCCTTCATGTTCGGCGTCGTCATCGCCGAACCGTTGGTGTTGCGGGTGTTCGAGACGGCCATCGAGCAGCACATCACCAACGAGCGGTCGGACGCGGTCCGCGACCTGGAGAGCTCGCTGACCAAATGCAACCCCGAGCCGAACGCGGGCGACGCGGCGAAGGCAGCTGCCGAGACCGCCCGATGCGACCAGCACCGGCTGAACCTCGACGCCGCGTTCGCGGCCAACCAGATCGACCTCAACGAGAAGCGCAAGGCGGCGCAGACACTGCAAACCACGATCAACCAGGACAACAAGGAGCAGGCACGCAGGGACACCTTGGCCGCGAACGAATGCGCGGGCACCAGTGGTCCCGGCACGACCGGCAAGGCCGGGCGCGGACCCGAGTGCAAGCAGCGGGAGGACGAGGCGAGGCAATACCGCGTCTCGCACAACACCGCCCAGCACGAGACCGAACTGTCCACACTGCAAGCCGGCATCGTCCGGCTGGAAGGTGATCTCAACACCACGCAGCAGACCTACGAGCAGCGGCGCACCACCGCCATCGCGGCGAAGATCGACGAACTGCGCGCGAGCCAGGGTCCGATCGGCCTGCTCGAGCGGTTCCGCGCCCTGGACGACCTCACCAGCTCGAACGGGTTCCTCAACGGGGCCACGTGGGCCATTCGGTTGTTCTTCATCGCCATCGATTGCATGCCCGTGCTCGTGAAGTTCCTCGGTGGCACCACCGAGTACGACCGCCGCGTCGAACGGCGCGGCCAAGGGACGGGCAAGGCCTACGACGAGGCCATGGCCACGACCGAGGCGTTCCTCGTGTCCGATCTCCGCTCCCGGCGCCGCAGCTCCGAACAGCAGGCGCACGTCGATGACGTCTACCTGAGCATGGAACTCGACCAGGAGATCTCCGCACTCGCGGACGAGCTGCTCCGGCAGGGGGAGCCGGCCCGCCGCACGAACGGGGTGCCCTTCCAGCCACTGCATGGAATCAACGGCCGGGGCGGGTGATCTGTTCAGGAACGTCCAGCAGACGCGAAGGGCGGGGCACCCCCGAGGTGCCCCGCCCTTGCGCGTCGAGCCCTACTCCTCGGACTTGCCCTCGGCCATGCCCGTCTTGATCATGTCCATCACCGCGGAGTCGGCGAGCGTGGTGACGTCGCCGACCTCGCGGTTCTCGGCCACGTCACGCAGCAGGCGCCGCATGATCTTGCCGGAGCGGGTCTTGGGCAGCTCCGCGACGACCATGATCTGCCTCGGCTTGGCGATCGGGCCGATCTCCTTGGCCACGTGGTCGCGCAGCGCCTTGATCGCCTCCTCGCCCTTGGCCTCGTCCTGCGCGACGTTGCCACGCAGGATCACGAACGCCACGATGCCCTGGCCGGTGGTCGCGTCGGTCGCGCCGACGACGGCCGCTTCGGCCACGGTCGGGTGCGACACCAGCGCCGACTCGACCTCCGTGGTGGAGATGCGGTGCCCGGACACGTTCATCACGTCGTCCACGCGGCCGAGCAGCCAGACGTCGCCGTCCTTGTCGTACTTCGCGCCGTCACCGGCGAAGTAGAAGCCCTGATCGGCGAAGCGCGACCAGTACGTCTCGCGGTAGCGCTCCTCGTCGCCCCAGATGCCACGCAGCATCGACGGCCACGGCTTGTCGAGCACCAGGTACCCACCGCCGCCGTGCGGGACCTCGTTGCCCTGGTCGTCGACGACCTTGGCGCTGATGCCGGGCAGCGCGCGCTGCGCCGAACCCGGCTTGGCCGCGGTGACGCCCGGCAACGGCGAGATCATGATCGCGCCGGTCTCGGTCTGCCACCAGGTGTCCACGACGGGCGTCCGGCCACCGCCGATGGTCTCGCGGTACCAGATCCACGCCTCGGGGTTGATCGGCTCGCCGACCGAGCCCAGCACCCGCAGCGACGACAGGTCGTAGCCCTTCGGGATGTCGTCGCCCCACTTCATGAACGTGCGGATCAGCGTGGGCGCGGTGTAGTAGATGGACACCTTGTACTTCTGGATGATGTCCCAGTGCCGGCCCTCGTTCGGGGTGTTCGGCGTGCCCTCGTAGACCACCTGGGTCGCGCCGTTGGACAGCGGCCCGTACACGATGTAGCTGTGCCCGGTGACCCAGCCGATGTCGGCGGTGCACCAGTACACATCGGACTCCGGCTTGAGGTCGAACACGTTGTGGTGCGTGTAGGACGCCTGCGTGAGGTAGCCGCCGGAGGTGTGCAGGATGCCCTTGGGCTTACCGGTCGTGCCCGAGGTGTAGAGGATGTAGAGCGGGTGCTCGGCGTCGAATGCCTCCGGGGTGTGCTGGTCGGACTGGCGATCCACCAGGTCGTGCCACCACAGGTCGCGGCCCTCGGTCCACTGCACCTCGATGTCGCAGCGCTTGACCACGACGACGTGCTCGATGCTCGGCGTGTCCTTGGTGGCCTCGTCGGTGTTGTCCTTCATCGGCGCGGGCTTGCCGCGCCGGTACTGCCCGTCGGTGGTGATCAGCAGCTTGGCCTCGGCGTCCTCGATGCGCTGGCGCAGCGCCGTGGAGGAGAACCCGCCGAACACCACGCTGTGCACCAGGCCGAGGCGTGCGCACGCGAGCATGGCGAAGATCGCCTCGGGCACCATCGGCATCTGGATGGCCACCCGGTCGCCGGTCTCGAGGCCCAGCTCGATCAGCGCGTTCGCGGTCTTGCTGACCTCGCGCTGCAGGTCGGCGTAGGTGATCGTGCGGGAGTCGCCGGGCTCGCCCTCCCAGTGCAGCGCCACCCGGTCGCCGAGCCCCGCCTCGACGTGCCGGTCGACGCAGTTGTAGGCGACGTTGAGCTTGCCGCCGACGAACCACTTCGCGAAGGGCGGCTGCCAGTCCAGCACCTGTTCCCACTCGGTGTCCCAGTGCAGGCGGCGGGCCTGCTCGGCCCAGAACGCCTCGCGGTCGGCGTCGGCCTGCTGGTACATCTCCGCCTTGGCGTTCGCGTTGGCCGCGAACTCGTCCGTCGGCGGGAACGTCCTGCTCTCGGTCAGCAGGTTGTCCAGCGCGGGGCTCTGACCCGACGACTCTGTCATGGTGATGGACCTCCTGAAAGCCGGTCCGCAGTCAGGACCGGCGTTGCCGCTGTGGTCTGAACCAGTGAATCGCATTGTGGCGGGTCACCCGAGGGCGGGCGACCCGCCCCGATTGTCATGCACGAGGTGCCATTGGGAAAACTGGCAGAACGGTCCGCTTCCAGGTGTCGTTCGTGACGACCGCGAACGACGTGTAGAAGGCGACGACCGCGGTGATGACGCCGAGCCAGCCGCCGATCTTGGTCATGCCGTCGGCCTCGCCGAACGCGCCGATGGTCAGGAACAGGAAGGTCAGCGCCAGCAGCACGAACACCGCGACGAGAGCGCCGTTGGTGGCCAGCGACGCGACCGCGAGGTACGCGGTGACGATGGTGAACACCAGCAGGAACATGCCGACGGCGCTGCTCGTGTCGGCGCCGGCGTCCTTGGCGAAGAACCAGTTGAAGAAGGCGAAGGCCATCCAGAACGGGCCGTAGGTGCAGAACGCCGTCGCCCCGAAGGTGGTGCCCTTGCGGAACTCCATGATGCCCGCGATCAGCTGGGCCAGCCCGCCGTAGAACAGGGCGAGGGGCAGCACGGCGGCGGCGACGCCCGCGCCCACGATCCCGGCGTTGACGAAGCTGAGCACGAGGGTGGTCGCCGCGAACCCGGCGAGGCCGAGCGGGCCTGGGTCGGCGGTGGGGTTGGCCGGCGTCGCCGGCGCGGTCGGGGTGTCAGCGGTGGAGTGGGCACTGGTCTTGATGCTCGACATGAACGTGCTCCTCTTGGCCCAAGCCGTGAGTTCTTGATGTTCATCCGACAATTAGTGAACTACTCCAACCATGGGTTTCGTACAAGGTTGGGGTTGCCCTTTATCGGCCAACGGCACGACCGTTGGTCCATGTGAGTGACGGTGGTGCGATGAGCGGCACCCGGTACTGTCCGCGCCGTGACCGATCCGCTCAGCCGCCTGCTGACGTTGCCCGGCGTCGAGGACGCGGTGCGTGCCGCGCGTGACGCCGTCGACACCGTGCACCGCCACCCGGCGAACCGCAGGGGCTGGCCGGCCACGGCCGCCGAGGCGTCGGTCCGGGCCGCGCGGGCGTCGGCCGCGCTGGACGGCGGCAGCGCCGAGATCCCGGCCGCGGGCGAGGTGTCCGATCCCGTGCTGGCCGGTTCGCTGCGGGTGGCCGAGGCGATCGGCCCGGTCCTGCCGACCTGGCAACGCGCGCCGCTGCAAGCGCTTGCGCGCCTGCACATGCTCGCCGCCCGCGACCTCACCGACGACGAGGCGCTCGGCCGGCCGCGCGCCGACCGCGGGGTATCCGGCCGGCTGACCCTGCTGGCGTCACTGGTCACCGGCGGGACTTCGGTGCCGGGTCCGGTGCTCACCGCGGTGGTGCACGGCGAGTTGCTGACGTTGGCGCCCTTCGACAGCGCCAACGGCGTGGTGGCGCGGGCCGTGACCCGGCTGACCATGATCAGCACCGGCCTGGACCCGAAGGCGCTGACCGTGCCGGAGGTGTTCTGCCTGCGGCGCGCGGAGAACTACGCGTCGGCCGCGGCGGCCTTCGGCACCGGCGACCCGGACGCCGTGGCTTCGTGGCTGGTGTTCTGCTGCGAGTCCGTCGTGGCCGGGGCCAAGGAAGCGACCTCGATCGCCGACGCCGCCTTGGGCTGACCCTTCCTGGTTTGGCGCTGTACCAGCCACGCACCGGCCAGCAGCAACCCGGAGCCGAGCACCTGCACGACGGTGATCCGCTCGTGCAGCAACGTCACGGACAGGGTCACGCCGAACACCGGGACGAGGAACATCATGCTCGCCGCCCGGGCCGCGCCAAGGCGCTGAACCCCTTGGTAGAACAGCGGGTAGGCCAACGCCGTCGGCACCAGGACCAGGTACGCCTGATCGAGCCAGAACCCGGTCGTGAGGCCCGCCCAGTCGACGTCACCGACCACCGGCAGCGCGCTCACCGCGAGCACCAGCCCACCGGCCACCGTGGCGTAGGTCGTGACGGTCAAGGTGGGCAACCGGCGCAGGACCGGCGCGCCGCACATCGTGTAGACCGACCAGCAGACCGCACCGGCCACGTAGACGAGGTCGCCGAGCAATCGCGTGCTGCTGTCCGGGATGCCCAGGAGGAAGACCCCGGCTCCGGCCACCGCGCACACCAGCCCGACGACGGTTCGCGACCGGAGCCGGGAACGGCTGACGATCGCCATGACCACGGTGGTGCAGACCGGGCTCATCGTCGGGATCAGCACGCTGGCGTCGGCGGCGGGCGCCAGGGTCAGGCCCGCGAACAACGCCGTGTTGTAGCCGAAGACCCCGACGAGGCCGAGCCCGCCGGTGACGGCCACATCCCTGGGTCGCAGGGCGGCCTGGCCGGTGAACGGCAGGACGGCGAGCAGGACCAGCCCGCCGCCGAGGAACCGGATCGCCGCGGCGACCTGCGGGGCCACCGCGTCGACGCCTGCCTTGGAGCCCGCGAAGGCGCTGCCCCACGCCACCATGACCAGGACGAGTCGCATGCGTCCCAGTCTCTGGGCGACCGGCTGGGCCGGTATTGAACGCACGTGCGCGGGTGCACAATGGACCGGTGGGGGACTGGGCGTCCTACTGGCGATCGGCTGACCAGCCGCTCGAGGTGATGCACGCCCACTTCGAGGCGCACACCTACGCCCCGCACAGCCACGACGCGTACTCGTTCGGCGTGACCGAGATGGGCGCGCAGGCGTTCACCTGCCGCGGCGAGCAGCGCACGAGCGTCGCGGGCATGGTCATGGCCTTCAACCCCGACGACCCGCACGACGGCCACGCCGCCACCGAGGACGGGTTCACCTACCGGATCGTCCACATCGGACCCTCGCTGGTCGGCGACCTGCTCACCGAGCTGACCGGTTCGCCCACGCTCCCGTTGTTCGCCGACCCGGTGCTGCACGATCCTGTTCTGGCCCAAGCACTGCTGCGCTTCCACCGGGTCGCCTCGGGCGGCGGCAGCACCCTCGCCCGCGACGAGGCCCTCGCCGGCGCGGTCGCCGCGATGGTCGGCCGGGGAGCCCGCAGCACACCCACGATCCGGGCCGTGGACGGCGGGCAGCACCTGGCGGCCTTGGTGCGATCGGCGTTGCAGGACAGGTACTTGGAGGACTTGAGCGCCGCCACCCTGGCGTCGCTGACCGGTACCAGCCGCTTCGCGGTCTACCGCGCGTTCCGTGCCGCGTACGGGATGTCACCAAGTGGGTACCAGCGGCTGCTTCGCTTGCGTGCGGCGCGAAACCTGCTGGCGGACGGTGTCGCGCCCGCGGAAGCCGCTTCGTTGAGCGGTTTCGCCGACCAGGCCCACCTCACGCGGTGGTTCCGCCGCTGCTACGGCATCACGCCGGGCACGTACCGCAGCGCGGGCTGAATCTCCGAACAGGACAGTTCTGGGACAGATCCATTCGGTGGCTAATGCCCGTGTCCGCCCGCACGACAAAGCCGGTGACGACGGCGGTCGTGGCCTGGGGTGGGTCGCGGCCGCCGTGTCATTTTGCCGGCCCGTGCCGTACGCGGACCGCACGACCAACAGGCGATGGCCGGGTGGCCATCGCCTGCGAGATCGAGGATCGGGCCTCAGATGACCGAGGCGCCGAGTAGTTCCAGGGTTTTGCGCACGTGTCCCTCGGTCTCGGTCAACGCGTCCGCCGCGCGCTCGACGTCGACCCCGGACAACAGGTGCACCAGCGCCACCTTCAGGTCACCGTTGGCCTCGCTGAGCGCGTCCGCGCACTCCTGCTGGTCCAGGCCGGTGGCCTCGCGCAGGATCCGCACGGTCCGCCCGCGCAGCTTCGCGTTCGTCGCGCGCACGCTCACCATCAGGTTCGAGTACGTGCGGCCGAGCTTGACCATCACCGCCGTGGAGAACGCGGTCAGGATCAGCTTCTGCGAGCTCCCGGCCTTCATGCGGGTGGACCCGGCGATCACCTCGGGCCCGGTGTCGGCCGTGATGAGCACGTCCACGTCGACCCGCTGCGCGTCCGGGTTGTTGGACACGAGCGCGGTCCGCGCACCCAGCTGCCGGGCGGCGGCGAGCGCACCGAGCACGTACGGCGTGCGCCCGGACGCGGTGAGGCCGAGGACGAAGTCACCCGGGCGCGCGTCGCCGCGGATCTCGCGGGCGCCGGCGTCGTCGTCGTCCTCGGCGTTCTCCACGGCCTGGCGCAACGCACCCGTGCCACCGGCGTGGTGCGCGACGAACCACGTCGGCGGCACGTTGTAGGTCGGGGGGAGCTCGGCGGCGTCGACCGACGCCAGCCGACCGGAGGTGCCCGCGCCGACGTAGTGCACCCGGTGCCCGTTGCTCAGCGCGTGGACCGCGAGGTCCACGGCCGAGGCGAGCTCGGGCAACACCATGCCGACCGCGTACGGCACCCGCCGGTCCTCGGCGTTGATCGTGCGCAGGATCTCGATGGTGGACATCTGGTCGATGTCCGTGCTGCGGGGGTTGCGCCGTTCCGTGGGTGAATCCACGCTCACCGATTGGGACGGCACGGTCACCTGGCTAACCCCCGAATCACTTACCGCTGTCACGCGACTTGCGTCGACCGTCATGCCTGCTCTCCAACCGGTGAGTGCCGACCGCTTCGCGGGTGGCGTCCAATGCCCCGATCGATTCGTCCAGGTGCCGCTGGGCGACGCCGATGAACAGACAGTCGATCACCGTCAGCTGCGCGATGCGGCTGGCCGTGGCCCCGGACCGGAATGTGGTCTCCCGGGCCGCGGTCGTGATCACGTAGTCGGCGACCTCGCTGATCGGTGATCTCGGGAAATTGGTCAGTGCGACGGTGGTCGCGCCCGCGTTGCGCGCGGTGCGCAACGCCTCGACGGTGTCCGCGGTCGCCCCGGTGTGCGAGATGCCCACCGCGACGTCGCCCTTGCTGAGCACCGCGGCCGAGGTCAGCATGATGTGCGTGTCGTTCCAGGCGAAGCTGATCCGGCCGATGCGGTGCAGCTTCTGCTGGAGGTCCGCGGCGACGAACGCGCTGGCGCCGACGCCGTAGACGTCGACCCGGCCCGCCGTCGACACGGCGTCCACCACCTTCTGCAGGACAACGGTGTCGAGTTGCCCGGCGGTCTCCTCGACCGCGCGGGCGTCGGCGAAGGTGACCTTGTCGACGACCGTGCGCATGTCGTCGTCCGGTGCGATCTCGCCGCCGAGGTCGCGTTGCTCGTCGAGGGCCGCGCTGCGCGCGGTGTCCGCGGCGAGCGCGATCCGCAACTCTGGGTAGCCTCCTACGCCGATCGCCTTGCAGAACCGCGTGACGGTTGTCTCGCTGGTGTTAGCCGCCTCGGCCACCTCGGTGATGCTCCGTCGAGCGACTCCAGCCGGGTTGTCGAGCACGACCTTGGCCACCCGCTGCTCGGCGCGCGCGAGGCCAGGAAGTAGGGAGCGGATGCGGACCAGCGGGCTGGTCTCGCTCTGCTGCGCTGCGAAAGTCTCAGGTCTGCTCACGTGGGAAACTTACTAACTGTGATGGGGGCCGACAAGGTGGTGGGTAGCGTTCAACCTCCACGCTACCCAAACGTGTCCGAACTTTCAGTCGCCCTGGTGGCGAGCTTGCCTGGAAATCGCTGGTCGTGGTCGTCGCGTTAACGTCTTTGGATCAACGAGATCGAAGTTGCCAAGATTGAGCGCTCAACAGGTGAGGTTGTTTCTCACCGTCCAGCAGCATGTGGTTACCGTCGGTGATGTAGATCCCATCGAGGTTGATGCCACGCCCGGTGTAGCGCGGGTCGGTGGTGTACCGCCACCGCAGGGTGACCGGACCGGCCGTCTGAATCGAGGCCGATACCTTCCACCAGTAACGATGTCCACCACCGGACAGATAATCCTGCGCTCCAGCCGGTGCTCCGTGACCCTCCGCCGTCACCTGGACGGGGCTCCACGTCGTGCCGTCGGTGCTGGACTCGAGAACCAGCGGATCGGTCTCCTCGGAGTCCACGAATGCCGAGAAATTCACCCGAACGGTGCCATCGGTGGACTGCAACACCGGCGTCGTCAACGCCGCGGTGCTCGCGTCGCCGATGCCCGAGTACCAGGAGTCACGACCCCGCACCGGGTGTACGGCCATCGCCTTGGCCAGCCCGTTGGCCACCGCCTCGCGGGCGAGGTTGACCGAACCCCAGTTGCGGTTCGGGTGCACGTGGTTGGTCAGCACGATCGCGATGGAGCGCGAGTCGGGGTCGATCACGATGGTCGTGCCGGTGAACCCGGTGTGACCCATCGTGCGCGTGCCGGTCAGCCCGCCCATGTACCAGCGCTGGTTCAGCTCGAAGCCCAGGCCGTGGTCGTCACCGGGGAACGCGGTGTTGTAGTTGACCATCATCTGGTCGACCATGCGCTGCTGCAGGATCCGGTGGCCCTTGTAGATGCCGCCGTTGAGCAGCATCTGCCCCAGGATCGCCAGGTCGTCGGCGGTGGAGAAGATACCGGCGTGACCCGCGACGCCGTCGAGCGACCACGCGTTCTCGTCGTGCACCGACCCCCACACCAGCCCGCGGCCCTGGGCGATCTCGTACTCCTCGGCCGCGATCCGGTTCTTCTTGCTCGCCGGCGGGTTGTAGCCGGTGTCGACCATGTGCAGCGGGCCGGTGATGCGCTCACGCACCAGCTCGTCCAGCGGCTGGCCGGTGACGTGCTCCTCGAGCAGCTGCAGGCTGAGCATGTTCTCGTCGGAGTAGATGTACTTCGTGCCCGGCGTGGCCTGCGGCGTCTCGTTCAGGATCGCCGCCTTGCGCGACGGGACGTCCGGGTAGCCCTGCCAGAGCGAGGGCACCGGGTCGGGCTTGAGGCCCGAGGTGTGCGTCAGCAGCATGACCGACGTGATGGCGTCCTTGCCGTTCACGCCGTAGCCAGGCAGGTACTGCGCGACCGGCTTGGTCAGGTCGATCTTGCCCTCTTCGGCCAGCTGCATGGCCACGATCGAGGTGAAGAGCTTCGAGATCGACGCCATGTCGAAGATCGTGTCGTCGCGCATGGGGATCTGCTGGTCCGCGGGCAGCTCGGTGCCGGTGGCGTCGGCGTAGCGCAGCGCCATGCCCGCGTTGTGCCGGTGCACGATCACGCCGTTGTGCACCAGCATGGTGACCGCGCCGGAGAACAGGGGGTGCCCCGTCTTCGGGTCGTTCTGGGTCCACTTGTCGATCTTGGCGTCGGCCTCGGCGATCGGACCCGGGTCCAGGTCCTGGCTGGCCAGCGACCCTTCGCGCAGCTTCGTGCCGCCCGGCATGTAGCCGGCGAAGGGGTGGTCGAAGCCCGCCGCGTGCGGGTTCCCGCCGTGGCGATCCGGGGCTGCTGATGCGCTGACCGTCATTCCGACGGTCATGCTCACCACTGCCACCATCACCGGCAACATCCGTCGGATCATGGTCACCTCATCTGTACAGCAGGTACTGCCGCCTGCGCTGACGGAACTGGGCGAGTTCGGCCTGCCACGCGCCCACGACCTCGTCGACCGACGCACCCGCGTCGACCATCGTGCGCAGCCGGGCGGAGCCGGAAAGCTTGTCGATGTAGTTGTCCGGACGCCAGGCGAAGATGCCCGGGTAGAGCTGCTTGCAGGTCACGATCATGGCCACCGCGGAGCGGATGGCCTCGAACCGGCGCTCGTCGGTGATGTGCACCTGCACGCCACCGCACGCCTGGCCGACGAACTTCGAGAACGTGGGCGCGAAGTAGGCCTCGCGGAAGCGGACGCCAGGCAGCTGCATGGCGTTGAGCGCCTCCGACCACCGCCAGTCGATGTTCGGCGCGCCGATCGTCTCGAAGGGCCTGGTGGTACCGCGGCCCTCCGACAGGATCGTTCCCTCGAAGAGGCACAGGCCCGGGTAGACCAGCGCGGTCCGCTCGGTCGGCATGTTGGGGCTCGGCGGCACCCACAGCCGGTCGGTCTCGCTGAAGAACTGATCACGCCGCCAGCCACGGGCCTGCACGACCGACAGGCTCGTCACGGCACCGCCGTCCGACGGCAGGAACTCGCCGTTGTAGTAGCGGGCGAGCTCGCCGACGGTCATGCCGTGCTTCTGCACGATCGGCTTCAATCCGATGCCCGAAGAGAACGCCGGATCCAGCATCGGACCGTCCGCCTCGCCGCCGATCGGGTTGCCCCGGTCGAGCACGACGACCGCGGCACCGACCGCGGCCGCCGCCTTCATCGCCGTGTAGAGCGTCCAGATGTAGGTGTAGAAGCGGGCACCGACGTCGGCGATGTCGAACACGACCGTGTCCACGCCGGCCTTCGTGTACATCCCGGCGAGCTTGGTGGCGGTCGCGCCGTACGCGTCGTAGACCGGGATGCCGGTGCGGGGGTCGTTGTAGTCGCCCTCGGACCCGCCGGCCTGCGAGGTGCCGCGGAAGCCGTGCTCGGGCCCGAACGCCGCGACCGGCTTGACCCCGGCCGCCACCATCGAGTCGACGATGTGCGTGCCGTCGCCGAGGATGCCGGTCGGGTTGGACACCACGCCGACCCGCTTGCCCGCCAGCGCACTCCAGCCCTGCTGGGCCAGCACGTCCGCGCCGGGCACGGAGCCGCCGCCGTGGTTGAACGCCTTGCTGGGGTCGGCGCTCGCCACGCCCGCACCGAGCACTGCCGTGCCCAGTGCGGACGCGGCGAGGAACCCGCGCCTGCCGATGGTCATGTGGTCGCCCTTACCAGGTGAGGCCGGTGCCGAAGGGGAACAGGATGTTCGAGGCGTCGTTGCCGACCGGCACGTCCACCGGCAGCTTGCCCCGCGGCGACATCTCGCCGGTCAGCACCTTCGCCAGCGCCGTCATCGAGACGCCGCGCCACGAGTAGGTGGCCACCCAGGTCGGCGCGTCGGTGACGTACCCGGCGTCGTAAGGCGCCTGCGACGCGACGGCGATAACCGGCTTGCCGGTGGCGAGCAAGGCCTTGACCAGGTCGGTCTGCGTGGTGTTGACCGGCAGGTTGTTGGTCAGCACGACCACGACGTCGCTGGCCGCGGCCGCCTCGGTCGCCGCCGTGATCTTGGCCGCGGTCGGCTTGAGCCCGGTCGGCAGCGCCGTGGCCTGGGCACCGCGCGCGGTCAGGGCGGCCGCGAGCTGGGTCGGCGTCTTGTCCTGGTTCACGGTGTCACCGACGCCAGCGACCAGCACCTTGCCGGGGTTCTTCAACGGCAGCACGCCGTCGTCGTTCTTGAGCACGGTCACCGACGGGTCGGTCAGGGCCTGCGCTGCCGCCAGGTGCTCCGGCGTGCCGACCTTCGTCATGACCTTGTTCTCGTTGACGAACGGCGAGATCAGCACGCCGCGCTTCAGCTTGAGCTTGAGGATGCGCAGCACGCTCTGGTCGATGCGCTGCTCGGTCAGCCGCCCGCTCTGCACGGCCTTGAGCACCGAGTCCTCGGCGAGCTTGAGGTCCGGTGGCATCAACAGCTGGTCGACACCCGCCTCGAGCGCCATGACCGGCACCTCGGCGTCGCCGAACATGTCGCGCACACCCTGCATGCCCAGCGAGTCGGTGACCACGACGCCGTCGTAGTGCAACTCGTTGCGCAGGATGCCGGTCATGATCGGCTTGGACAGCGTGGCCGGCCAGCCCGACGGGTCGAGGCTCGGGATCGAGATGTGCGCGGTCATGATCACGTCGATGCCCGAGGCGATCGCGGCCTGGAACGGCGGCAGGTCGATCTTGCGCCAGTCGGCCTCGCTGCGGCTGATCACCGGCAGGCCCGTGTGGCTGTCGGTGGCCGCGTCGCCGTGGCCGGGGAAGTGCTTGGCCGCCGACGACACGGTCTCGGTCGGCCGCCCGGAGCCCTGGTAGGCCTTGACCTCGGCGGACACCATCTGGCTCACGATGTCCGGGTGCGCGGAGAACGAGCGGGCCGCGATGACCGGGTTCAACGGGTTCGAGTTGACGTCCGAGACCGGCGCGAAGTCCTGGTTGATGCCCATGGCGCGCAGCTCGTGGGCGTTGATCGTGGCCAGCTGGGTCGCGTTGGCCGGGTCACGGGTCGCGCCGATCGCCATGTTCGACGGGTACTCGGTGGCCGGCGCCTCGATCCGGGTGACGTTGCCGCCCTCCTGATCGATGCTGATCATCAGCGGCACGTGCGGGCCGGCGGTGATCGCGGCCCGCTGCAACCCGTTGGAGAAGTGCGCGAGCTGCGTCGGGTTGTCGACGTTGTCGGTGGTCGCGTTGTTGAAGTAGATGGCGCCGCCAACGTGGTAGCGCTGCACCACCTCGGCCGGTGTCGCGACCCCGTAGTGGTCGATGTTGGCCTGGGTGGCCTCGTCGGCGGACTTGCCCCAGACCGTCGCGACGAAGAGCTGGCCGACCTTCTCCTCGAGGCTCATGCCGTGCATGAGGGCGGTGGCCTGCGCGGTGAGCGCGTCCACGTGCTGGCCTTCGGGTTGAGCCGGTCCCGCGGCGGCTACGCCGGCCGACGCGAGCACCGCTGCTGCGGTGAGGGTGGGTACTAAGACGCGGCGACGTGCACGCGGAACGGGCACCAGGGCCTCCTGATCGAACACACCGGCTCGAAAGCTTCTCACCGGATTGGCAAGGCACTGGTAAGTTACCCACGCCACCACCTGGGGTCAACGGGCGCAGTCCGCTGTTTACAGCGCAAATGCGGGCGGGGCCCACCCAATGGGTAGGCCCCGCCCGCTCCGCGCGAACCACTCGGGTTACCAGGCGTGCAACTGTGTCGTACTCACAGGGCCTCGGCGTCCAGCGTCCCGGTACGCAAGCCCTTGTCGACGTGCCTCCCGCGGCGTGCTGCGCGTGGGTGCCCGGCGTTCGCGCACGGAGCCCGATCGGGGTGGTCAACACTTCTCTTCGTGTTGCCCCTGGCCAACTGGGGTCCGCACCACCATTTCTACCCAGTGATGGCCGTCACTTCAAGTCCACAGACGGGTGCACCGGTACAGAGTCTGCGAGTGGTAGATCGCCACGCCATGTGACCACTTTGGCCGGTCGGTGTACGCCTTGTGGACGATGTCCGGATACCGCCGAACGGGCGGCATTTGTTCTTGCGTCGTAAGGGTTTCGGCGATCAAGAACGCTTGCGACGCCGGTGCAGGCCGTACCAGGTGGCGCCGGCCGCGGCCGCCGCGCCGAGACCGATCGCCGCGGCCGCGACGACCGTGCCCGACGGCGTCGGGAACCGCGACCGCAGTGACACCGGTTTGGAGAACGAGAGCACCGGCCAGCCGCGGTCGAGCGCGATAGCGCGCAGTTCCTTGTCCGGGTTGACCGTCGCGGGGTGGCCGACGACCTCCAGCATCGGGAGGTCGGTCACGGAGTCGCTGTAGGCGTGGCTCGCCGCGAGGTCGTAGTCGTGTTGCTTGGCCAGGTGCTCGATCGCCTGCGCCTTGTTCACGCCGTAGCAGTAGAAGTCGATCTCCCCGGTGTAGCGGCCGTCGACCGCGACCATGCGCGTGCCCGCGCTGTGGGTCGCCCCGATCATGGTGGCGATCGGCGACACGATCTCCTCACCGGACGCGGAGACCACGACGACGTCGTGCCCCTTCTCCTTGTGCTCGGCGATCAGGTGCGCGGCTTCGGCGTAGACCAGTGGGTCGACGATGTCGTGCAGGGTCTCGTCGACCACCGACCGCACCTGCTCGACGTCCCAGCCCGTGCAGAGCGACGTCAGGTGCGCGCGCATGCGGTCGACCTGGTCGGCGTCCGCGCCGGACGCGAGGAAGACGAACTGGGCGTAGGTGCTCTTCAGCACGGCCCGGCGGTTGATCAGGCCGTTGCGGAAGAACGGGCCCGAGAAGGCGAGCGCACTCGACTTGGCGATCACCGTCTTGTCGAGGTCGAAGAAGGCGGCGACGCGCCCGGGAGTACTGCTCACGGAGCCAGCATAGGAGCGCGGGCGGGGGTGTTGGGGCGCCCAAACGTCCTAGTCAAGAGTTGTGTCGGCGGCCAGGTAACGAGGTTGCCGCGCAACTTGCGCCCTTTCGTAGCCACGAAGTGGGGCCAAGGGGATACAGTAGGAGATGTCCGGCCTATGGCCGGGCCGGTTCAGTCCGACCCCCCGGGGCTGAACCTCTGACGGCCCCCGCCCCTCCCCCCTGGCGGGGGTCGTCCCATGTCTGCACCTTTTTCCTTCCCGCGACTGGGGTTTTCCACAGGCACCCGGTTATCCACAGATCGGCTCACCCCCGTTGTGCGCCCCATGTCCCGGGGTGACGGTGGAAGCACAACCGGCAACAACTGGGGGAGCTTCCATGACCACCAACCGCGCGGTCGTCTGCGTCCGGGACCCGGACCTGCTCGACACCGTGCTCCGCGTCGCCGCGGCCGCGAGTTGCACCGTGGACCGCGCGCCCGACGCGGTCGCGGCCCGCCGCGACGCCCACGGCGCACGCCTCGTCGTGCTCGACCCGTCGGCCGCCGCCGAGTGGCACGCGGCCCGATTGCCCGCCCACCACGGCGTTGTACTGGTGTGTCCACAGGACCACCCAGGGACTGTCTACAAGAGCGCGGTCGACCTCGGCGCCGCCCGCGTGATCCGCCTGCCGGTCGGCGAGGGCGACCTCGTCGAGGAGTTCGCCGACGCGGCGGAGGGCCGATCACGCAGTCCCGGAGTCGTGATCGCCGTGGTCGGCGGCCGGGGTGGCGCGGGGGCGTCGGTCTTCGCCGCCGCGCTCGGCCTTGCCGCGCTTCACCGTGGCCACAACGTGTTCCTCGTCGATTGCGATCCACACGGCAGCGGCGTGGACCTGGTGCTCGGCGCCGACTCGCTGGACGGCGCGCGGTGGTCCGACCTGCGCATCGAGGCGGGCCGGGTGTCCGCGGCGGCGTTGCGCCGTGCGCTGCCCACGATGGGCCGCGGCAAGGCGGAGCTGACCGTGTTGGCCTGCCGCAGCCACGAACGCGGCCCGACCACCGCGGCCGCCGTCACCGCCGTGGTCGAAGCCGGCCTCCGCGCGGGCTACACGGTCGTCTGCGATCTGCCGCGCACCATCGGAGAGCGCGAGTCGGCGGTTTTGGCCAGGTCCGCAATGGCGGTTCTGGTGGTTCCGGTCGACGTCCGGTCGTGCTCGGCGGCGCGCGGCCTGGCGGCGAAGTTGCGTGACCGCACCGACAACGTCCAGCTGGTGGCCCGTGGCCTGTCGCCGACCGGGCTGACCGGCGGCGACCTGGCGAAGGTGCTGGAGGTCCCGCTGCTGACCGAGATGCGCGACCAACCCGCCCTGGCCAGATCCCTGGACATTGGCGAATTCGACCTTCCCCCAAGGAGCCCGCTCGCCTTGGCCACGGCTGTCGTGCTCGATGCCGTCGCCGCGGCGACCACTTCCGTCAAGACCGCCGCGTAACCAGGAGCCCTCGAATGTCCACAGTAGATGTAGTCGAACGCGTCCGGAAACGCCTCGCCGCCGCCGGTGGCGCCGTGGACCCGGCAACGGTCGCCGAAGCCGTCCGTGCCGAAGCCGGTGGGGTGGTCGGCCACGCCGACGTGCTGGACGCCCTCCACCGCCTCGACCACGAATTCACCGGCGCGGGTCCACTGGAGCCGTTGCTGCGCAACGAGTCCACAACGGACGTGCTGGTCACCGGCCCCGGCCAGGTCTGGGTCGACGGCCCCGACGGCCTGCGCCGCACCGACGTCACCTTCCCCGACGAGGACGCCGTCCGCCGGCTCGCCCAGCGCCTGGCCATGGCCGCCGGCCGGCGCCTGGACGACGCGTCCCCGTACGTCGACGGGTGGCTGCCCGGCAGTGGCCCGCACGGCCGGATCCGCCTGCACGCCGTCCTCCCGCCCATCGCCGCCGACGGCACCTGCCTGTCCCTGCGCGTGCTCCGCCCGGCGAGCCACGACCTCGAGACCCTCGTGCGCCTGGGCACCCTCGACATCGAGATCGCCGACCTGGTCCGCCAGTTGGTCGTCAACCGGGTGGCCTTCCTGGTCTCCGGCGCCACCGGCAGCGGCAAGACGACGCTGCTCGCGGCCTTGCTCGGTGGGGTGCCCGAGACCGAACGCATAGTCGCCATCGAAGACGCCGGTGAGCTCCAGCCCGACCACCCGCAGTTCGTCCGCCTGGTCGCCCGTCCGTCCAATGTGGAAGGAGCGGGCGCGGTGACCGTCCGCGAGCTGGTCCGCGAAGCCCTCCGCATGCGTCCCGACCGCCTGGTGGTCGGCGAGGTCCGCGGCGCCGAGGTCTGCGAGCTCCTGGCCGCCCTCAACACCGGCCACGACGGGGGAGCGGGCACGGTCCACGCCAACTCCCCGGCGGAGATCCCGGCGCGGTTGGAGGCCCTGGGCGCCTTGGGCGGGCTCAGCCGCGAGGCCCTGCACAGCCAGTTGGCGGCGGCGGTGCGGGTGATCCTCCACATGCGCCGCAAGGCCGACGGAACCCGCCACCTCGCCGAGATAGCGGTCCTCCACCACCCCGGTGCCCGGGTCCAGCCCATCCCCGCCTGGCGCGACGGCACCTGGCTGGCCGCCGAGGCCGACCTCCAGGAACTGGCCTTCCGATGACCACCACTTCGCCCGCCGCACGGCCGGCGGTCTTGCGCATTCGCCTCGCTGCCAACGCTTCCGCCCATGCGCAGAGCCCGGCCGACACGCCATCCCGGCAGCGCGGAAAGTCGACGGCTCCGACCGTGGCCGGCGCGGCGAGCAGCACGAGCGGCCCGCCAACGCGGAACGGCTCCACCGCATGACCGCCGCATCGGCCGTGCTCGCCGCCCTCGGCATCCTCGCGTGGCCCGACACGAGAGCCCGAGCACGACTCCGAGGCCTGACCCGCCAACCCGGGGCGTTCACCCGCCCGCGCTGGCTCTGGCCACCCCGCCTCCCGCTGCTGCTCGCCGCCGCATCCGCCGTCGGCTTGCTGGCCTTCGGCCCCGGTGGCGCGGCAGCGGCCGCCTTGATCACCGCAACCCTGTGGCGCCTCCACAAGATCCGCCGAACGCAAGACGCGACGATCGCCGCCGTGGCCGGCCTGGCCGAAGCCCTCCGGTCCTTCGCCGACGCCCTGCGCACGGGTGCGCACCCGGTGGCCGCGGCCGAGGCAGCGGCCGACGACGCCCACCCCGACGCCGCCACCGTCCTGCTCACGATCGCGGCCGCGTCGCGGCTGGGCGGCGACATCGAGCAAGCCCTGGCCACGACCGACCTACCCGCCCTCGCCGGACACCTACCCGAACTGGGCATGGCCGTCCGGCTCTCCACCCGCAACGGCCTGCCGCTGGCCGACGTCCTCGACGCCACCCGCCGCGACCTCCAACTGCGGGCCCGGCACGCCAAGACGGTCCAGGCCCGCATGGCCGGCCCCAGGACCACGGCAACGATCCTCGCCGCCCTGCCCCTGATCGGCATCGCCCTCGGCGAGTCGACCGGGGTCTCACCCATCCACGTGCTGGCCCACACCGGCATCGGTCAAGCGATGCTCGTCCTCGGCGCGCTCCTGACCAGCGCCGGACTGGTGTGGACGGCCAAACTCACCGCCCAGGCGACGCACCGATGACCGGCCACCAAATTTCTTGCCCGGATTCGCCCGCGGCCGCGTCTGTTGCGGTGAGACAACCGATCGAGACCCGGTGACGCCATGAACACCCAACCCGTAGCCGCCGCGCTCGCCGCAGCCGCCGCCCTCGCGTTCCCGGACGGACGTGCGGCCGCACGGCTCGCTGCCCTCAACCCGAAGCCCGCCCGACGACGTCACTGGCTCCCGGTCGTCGCCGCACCGGGCGCCGCCGCCCTCTGCCTCGCGCTCGGTACGCCGATCCTCGCCATCCCCGCGGCCGCCGGAGCATGGTGGTTCGCCCGCCGCGCGACCCAACCGCCCCAACCCAAGGCCGACAGCTTCCGGCTGGCCATCACCTGGGAACTCCTCGCCGCCGCCTTGCGCGCCGGTCTCCCGGTCTCCCACGCCATCCAGTCCGTGGCCACAGATCTGGCCGGCCCACCCGGCAAAGCCTTACGCGCCACCGCGGACCTCCTGGCCCTGGGTGCGGACCCGGTCCAAGCCTGGGACCCGGCCAGGGAGTGCCCGTCGACCGCTCCGCTGGCCCGGGCCGCGCGCCGCAGCGCACGCTCCGGCACGGCGTTGGCCGCAGCCGCGGCAGCCCTGGCCGACGAGGTCCGCGCGAGCACCGAGGCCGCCGCCGAAGCCCGCGCGCAACGGGCCGCGGTCCTGGTCAGCGGGCCGCTCGGGCTCTGCTTCCTGCCCGCCTTCATCTGCCTCGGCGTGGTGCCCGTCGTCGCGAGCCTCGCCACCGGCATCAGCCCCTGAACGTCCACAGAGGAGAGAGAAATGAATCCCACCCACGCCCGGCTGAACCACCTGGTCACCGCCGACGACGGCATGTCCACGGTCGAGTACGCCGTGGGCACGGTCGCGGCCGCCGCCTTCGCGCTGGTGCTCTACCACATCGTCACCGGCGACGACGTTCTCGCGGCCTTGACCGGCATCATCAGCCGCGCCCTGGCGCTGAACCTCTGATGCGCGCCCGCACCCGGGGCCCGACCCGCGATGCGGGCATGGCCACCGTCGAGGCGGCGATCGCCCTCTCCGCCGTGGTCACCGTGGTCGCGGTGCTGCTCGCCGGGCTCACGGCGGTGCTCGACCAGCTGCGCTGCACCGACGCCGCCCGCGAAGCGGCACGCCTGCTGGCTCGCGGTGATCCCGGTCAAGCACGTCAAGCGGTCGCCGACATCGCGCCGAGCGGTGCGCGGCTGGACGTCAAGGTGCAGGGCGACACCATCACCGTCGACGTCGTGCTCGATGCGGTGAGCCCACTGCTGCCCGGCGTCCACCCGCACGCCCACGCCGTGGCCGTCGCCGAACCGGAGGACCCAGCGCCGGAACCGGGGCCGCCATGACCGGCGACCGCGGCTCGGCGACCGTCCTCGGCGCCGTGGCGATCGCCGCGCTGGTGCTGACCGCGACGCTGGTCATGGCGGTCGGTACCGCGGAGATCGCCCGGCACCGGGCGGCCGGTGCCGCCGACCTGGCGGTGCTCGCCGCGGCCGCGGCGGCCGCCGACGGCTCGGACGAGGAGCACGCCTGCGCACGCGCCAGGTGGGTGGCGGACAACATGACCGTCCACCTCGACCGCTGCTGGTTCGACGGTGCGGACGCGCTGGTCGAGGTGTCGGCCGAGCCCGGCGGACCGCTCACCGGCCGGGTGCACGCCCACGCGCGTGCCGGGCCGGTGCAACTCACCGCCGACGAGCGGCCGGTCGCGCACCCGGCCACCGCACCGAACGCACGAGCAACGGTCGCCCCGGCACGGTGAACGGCATCACACCGCCGTTTTGGCGTACGTGGCCACCGCGACGACCGGCAGACAGGGATCGGGCCGCCCGATGGGACCCGCATCACTCGTCGTCGCCAACCGACCAGTTGTCGACTGCAAGTTACGAAAGGCACGCACCGTGCCGTTAAGTCATGAGTACGACACCGCAACGGTGTCCGAAGGGGTCAAGGAGGCAGTACCCACCATGGTGGATTCGGAGTGGTCGGATAGCTGGCGCGGAGCCTTCCGTGTGGAGCTGCGCGCAGAGGCGATCGGCCTGGCGTGGCGCGGGTGGCCCGTGCTGCCCGGCACCTATCCGACAGGCTCGGTCAACCCGGCGCAGGCGCGTTGGGCCGGCCGGGACGGCGTCGAGGCCGACGGCCTCATGCCGGTGCACGAGAACTGGCAGCAGCGCATCGGCACCGACGCCGAGCAGGTCGCCGCCTGGTGGACCGGCCAGCCCTACAGCCTCCTGCTCGCGACCGGCGTCGTGCTCGACGCCATCGAGGTGCCCGACGAGCTCGGCCGCCAGGCGGCCCGAGCGCTGCGACTGCTCGGCGTGCCGGTGCCGATCGTCGCGACGCCGGACGGCAAGTGGCTCTTCCTCACCACCGTCGCGGGTGAGCTGCGGGCGGACCTGGCGAACAACGCCGACGTGACCCTGCACGGCGCCGGCAGCTGGATCCCGTTGCCACCAAGCTCTTTCCGGCACGGCGTCGCGCACTGGCGGGTCAAGCCCGAGGTGTGCGGCTGGGAGTTCCCCCACGCCGACGTGGTGCAGAACGTGCTGGCGGACGCGCTGGCCGGACGCGTGGCCGCCGAGCGTCAGCTCGTCGCCGTCGACTGAGTCGTAGCGCGAACGACCGACCCGGCAGCTCCTTCGACCACAACTCCATCAGGCCGGCTGTCTGGCGCCGGCTCGCCGATAGCGGCGAGCACGACGTCCAGCACAGCCATCGCGCCGGCCTTGTCCAAAGGTTCGTTGCCATTCCCGCACTTCGGCGACTGAACACAGGACGGGCAGCCGGCCGGGCACTCGCAGGAAGCGATCGCTTCCCGCGTCGCGGCCAACCACGGGACCAGCGCGGCATGGCCGCGATCGGCGAAACCTGCGCCCCCGGGATGACCATCGTGCACGAACACCGTCGCCTCCCCGGTGTCAGCGTGCAACGCGGTGGACACCCCGCCGATGTCCCAACGGTCACAGGTCGCGAACAGCGGTAGCAGGCCGATCGCCGCGTGCTCGGCGGCGTGCAGCGCGCCGGGGATGCGCGCCGGTTTCAGACCGGCGCCCCCCGGTGCGCTGCCGCACAACAACTCCTGGCTGATCGTGTACCAGACACCCCTGGTCTCCAGCGTCCGCTCGGGCAGGTCGAGCGGCACCTGGTCCAGCACCTCACCTGACGGCAACCGCCGCAGGTACGCGACAACCTGTGACGTCACCGCGACGTCGCCGACGCACACGGTCACCTCGCCGTCGTCGGTCTTGAACCGCTCCTGCTCGGTGGTGCGCAACACCGAGATGTCGACGACCTCGCGTGGCTGGGTCGTCCACTCCGGATTCTCGCTGTGCACCAAGGCAAGCGACGACTCGAGGTCGAGCTCGTCGACCACATAGGACTGTCCCTGGTGCAGGTACACCGCGCCCTCGTGCACCGTCGCGCACGCCATCGCCGGGTCGACCGTGCCGAGCATCCGGCCCGAATCCGCTTCCACCACGGCGATCTGCTCGCCACCCATGCCGCGGATGTCCACATCCGCGTGCGGGCGCTGGCGACTGGTCCAGTACCAGCCACGCGGCCTGCGCCGCAGCACGCCGTCGGCGACCAGCGCGGCCAGCACCTCCTCGGCGGCCTCCCCGCCGAACACCGGCAGGCAATCCTCGGTGAGCGGGAGTTCGGCGGCCGCGCACGCCAACTGCGGTGCCAGCACGTAGGGATTCGTCGGGTCGAGCACGGTCGACTCGATCGGCCGGTCCAGCACCGCGGCCGGGTGGTGCACCAAGTAGGTGTCCAGCGGATCGTCACGGGCCACGAACACGACCAGCGCGCCGTCACCCGCCCGGCCCGCGCGCCCGGCCTGCTGCCAGAACGACGCGAGCGTGCCGGGGAACCCGGCGACCACCACCGCGTCCAGCCCGGCGATGTCCACCCCGAGCTCCAGCGCGTTCGTGCTCGCGACCCCGAGCAGTTTCCCCTGAAGCAGCGCCTTCTCCAGCGCCCGCCGGTCCTCCGGTAAGAAGCCCGCTCGATACGCGGCGACCCGCTCGGCCAGCGATTCGTCCACCTCGGACAGTGCGCGCTTGGCCGCCAGTGCGGTCAGCTCCGCGCCGCGCCGCGACCGCACGAACGCCAACGACCGCGCTCCCTCGATGACGAGATCGGTCAGGATGCGTGCGGTCTCGGCGCCGGCCGAACGCCGAACGGGCGCGCCGTGTTCACCGGCGTAGTCGGGCAGCAGCGGCGGTTCCCACAAGGCGATCGTGCGCGCGCCACGCGGCGATGTGTCTTCCGTCACTGGCACGCACTCGACCCCGGCCAGGCGCGCCGCCGACGTCGCCGGGTCCGACACCGTCGCCGAGGCGAGCACGAACACCGGGTCGGCGCCGTAGTGCTGGGCGACCCGGCGGATCCGCCGCAACAGCAACGCGACGTGCGAACCGAAAACCCCGCGGTACGCGTGGCACTCGTCGACCACGACGTGGGTGAGCCTGCGGAAGAACATCGACCAGCGCGCGTGCTGCGGCAGCACGCCGCGGTGCAGCATGTCGGGGTTGCTGAACACCCAGCGGGCGTGGGCCCGCACCCAGTCCCGCTCGACCATCGGCGTGTCGCCGTCGTAACTCGCGACCCGCAGGTCCGGCACGTCCAGGGCCTGCACCGACCGCAGCTGGTCCGCGCCGAGCGCCTTCGTCGGCGACAAGTACAACGCGGTCGCCTTGCGGTCCTCGACCAACGCCGAGAGCACCGGCAGTTGGTAGGCAAGGGACTTCCCCGACGCCGTGCCCGTCGAGATGACCACATGCGACCCCGCGCGCACCAACTCGGCGGCGTGCGCCTGGTGCGCCCACGGACGCTCGATCCCCGCTGATCTCAAAGCGGTAACAACGACGTCGGGTGTCCACGTTGGCCAGTCACCAAGAGTGGCGATGCGCTCGGGCAGGTCCGTCGCGTAGGTCAGCGGCGACTCGCCCGCCGGCACGCCGGCGAGCACGCGATCGAGCAAGCCGCGTCCCCGGCGTGTCGCGTCCAGATCGGCCACCTGTCGAGCTTCGCATGCCCCACCGACACGTTCGCGAGCACCCCGACCAAGTGTTCGAATCGACGTCGGCTGGATCGATCATGAAGGCGAATCCGGTGATAACGGACGGTGCACGTTCCGGGACGGCTGACGATCTTGGATTGGCATACCAATAGACTCCGCCGGTCGTCCCGTCTTCAGGGTCGCAACCACACGGCGTCGGTACCGGACGCAGTCTCCGGTCACTGGCCTTGTCATTGGCAGTAGTCACAGGAGGACAGATGTCCGGGCAGTACCTAGCGGAGGGCACTCTCTCCGGCGGGGGTTACGGCGTGGTCGCCGTGGTCGCCGTGGTCGCCCTCGCAGCTCTGGCCGTCGGGTATGTCCTGCTCAAGGAGGTCCTGGCCACTGGCCAAGGCACCACCAAGATGCAGGACATCGCCAAGGCGGTCCAGGAAGGCGCGGCGGCTTACCTCAACAGGCAGCGCAACACCCTCACCGTCTTCGGTGGGATCGTGTTCTTGCTGCTGTTCGCGCTCCCCGCCGACAACTGGGGTGAGCGGATCGGCCGTTCGATCTTCTTCCTCGTCGGCGCCGCGTTCTCCTTCGGCATCGGTTACCTCGGCATGTGGCTCGCCACGCAGGCGAACCTGCGCGTGGCGGCCGCGTCCCGTGAGGAGGGTGCCCGCGAGAAGGCCACGCGGATCGCGTTCCGCACCGGTGGTGTGGTCGGCATGGCGACCGTCGGCCTCGGCCTCTTCGGTGCCTCGGTCGTGGTGCTCGCGTACGCGGGCGAAGCGCCGAAGGTGCTGGAAGGCTTCGGTTTCGGCGCCGCGCTGATCGCGATGTTCATGCGTGTCGGTGGCGGCATCTTCACCAAGGCCGCGGACGTCGGCGCCGACCTGGTCGGCAAGGTCGAGCAGAACATCCCCGAGGACGACCCGCGCAACGCCGCGACCATCGCCGACAACGTCGGTGACAACGTGGGTGACTGCGCCGGCATGGCCGCGGACCTCTTCGAGTCCTACGCGGTGACCCTGGTCGCCGCGCTGATCCTCGGTTCCGCCGCGTTCGGCGACAAGGGTCTACTGTTCCCGCTGATCGTCCCGGCGCTGGGTGTGATCACCGCCGTCATCGGCGTCTACATCACCAAGGCCCGGCCCGGCGAGAGCGGCCTGACCGCGATCAACCGGTCGTTCTACATCTCGGCGCTGATCTCCGCGGTGCTCTGCACGGCCGCGGCGTTCATCTTCCTGCCGAACTCGTTCGCGGACCTGACCAACTCCACGGAGTCGGGCACCGCGGGCAGCCCGGCGGTCATCGCGACCGTCGCGGTGATCATCGGCATCGTGCTGGCCGGCTTCATCCTCTGGCTGACCGGCTACTTCACCGGCACCGAGCACAAGCCGGTCAAGCACGTCGGCGAGACCTCGCTGACCGGTGCGGCCACCGTGATCCTCTCCGGCATCTCGGTCGGTTTCGAGTCCGCCGTGTACACCGCGGTGGTCATCGGTGCCGCCGTGTACGGCGCGTTCCTGCTGTCCGGTTCGCTGTTCGTGGCGCTGTTCGCGATCGCGCTGGCCGGTTGCGGTCTGCTCACCACGGTCGGCGTCATCGTCGCCATGGACACCTTCGGCCCGGTCTCCGACAACGCGCAGGGCATCGCCGAGATGTCCGGTGACGTCGACGGCGAGGCCGCGCAGATCCTGACCGAGCTCGACGCGGTGGGCAACACCACCAAGGCGATCACCAAGGGCATCGCGATCGCGACCGCCGTGCTCGCGGCGACCGCGCTGTTCGGCTCCTACATCAACGCGATCCGCCAGGCCGTGCTCGACGCCGCGCACGCCACGGCCGACGCGGCGAACACGCTGACCAACGGCACCCTGTTCGCCTCCAGCGACCCGGACGGCCAGTCCTTCGTCGCCCTGGTGTTCAGCCCGAACACGCTGGTCGGCATCGCGCTCGGGGCGGCCGTCGTGTTCATGTTCTCGGGTCTCGCGGTCAACGCCGTGTCCCGTGCGGCGGGCGCCGTCGTGTTCGAGGTGCGCCGCCAGTTCCACGAGAACCCCGGCATCATGGACGGCACCGTTCGCCCGGAGTACGGCCGGGTCGTGGACCTCTGCACCCGTGACTCGCTGCGTGAGCTCACGACGCCGGGTCTGCTCGCGGTGTTCGCGCCGATCGCCGTCGGCTTCGGCCTCGGCGTCGGTCCGCTGGCCGGTTACCTGGCCGGCGCGATCGCCACCGGCACCCTGATGGCCGTGTTCCTGGCCAACTCCGGTGGCGCGTGGGACAACGCGAAGAAGCTGGTCGAGGACGGCAACCACGGCGGCAAGGGCTCCCCGGCCCACGAGGCCACCATCATCGGTGACACCGTCGGTGACCCGTTCAAGGACACCGCCGGCCCGGCGATCAACCCGCTGATCAAGGTCATGAACCTGGTCTCGCTGCTGATCGCTCCGGCTGTCGTCGCCTTCTCCATCGGCGAGGACAAGAACACCCCGGTGCGGGTCGTCATCGCGCTCGTCGCCGTGGTGATCATCGTCGGCGCGGTCATCGTGTCGAAGCGCCGCAGCAACGCCATCGCCGACAACCCGGCGGAGCGCGTGGCCAACGGGGCTGCTTGATCAATCGCTAGTCGCGAACGCGCCCGGTCCGGTTCATCGGACCGGGCGCGTTTCGTGTTTGCCTGCGGGTAGGTTTCCCGCATGACCAAGCGGCTGCTCGTTGTTGCGTTCGTCGCTGCCTTCGCGGTGTCCTGCAGCTCTTCCGGCGGTGATCAGGCGAGCGGCTCGTCGTCGGCCACGCCGCCGCCCTCGTCCGGCGCCTCGACCTCCGCGTCCGCCCCGTCGACGGACTCGGGCAGCGCACCGGTGCCGAACGACCCGTCCGTGCGGTGGATGGACAGCTTCTGCCGCCCGATCGACGACCTGGTGAAGTCGGCGAGCACGCAGCCGCAGATCGATTCGAGCAACCCCGACGCCATGCGCACCTCGCTGGCGACGTTCTTCGGCAACATCGCCGACCAGTTGGGCAAGACGTCCGCCGCGCTGAAGGCCCTCGGCCCGTCGCCGGTCAAGGGCGGCGACGAGGCGGCCAAGGCCCTCGCCACGCAGTACGACAAGACGCGCACGGCGTTCCTCGAGACCAAGCAGAAGCTCGAGGCCACGAAGGACCCCAACGCCCTCGCCGCGTCCATGGCCGACATCGGCCCCAAGATGCAGGCCCTCGGCTCGAGCAACCCCCTCGCCTCCCTCGAGAACAACAAGGACCTGGCAAACGCCGCCAAACAGGCCCCCCACTGCCAAGCCCTAGCCACCCCCTAACCCGTCCTGACCTGCACCAACCCGATCCAGCAGGCTTGATCCGCACCCCTCACGGTGCCCCCGACCCACCCACCTGTGATTCAGCGGGCTTATTCACCGACGCCCGTGCGAACCCTCACTGGCATCCCTGCGATCGGCGGCTCCGTCCCCGGTTCCTGTACGAGATGCACCTGACCTGGCCGCTCGGGATTCAGCGGGCTTAATCCCGGGCCCACGGGCAAGGTGCCGTTGACCTGCGGGTGTGGGATTGAGCGGGCTTATTCACGGCCGCCCCCGCGACCTCCTACCGGCGCCCCTGCGACCGCCGGCTCGTCTCTCGGCGTGCCTGCGCGAGATGCACCTGACCTGGCCGCTCGGGATTCAGCGGGCTTAATCCCGCGCCGATGGGCAAGGTGCCGTTGACCTGCGGGTCCGGGATTCAGCGGGCTTATTCACGGGCGCCTCGGCGGCGGCTTAGGTGGGGCCGTCTCGGGCCGGGCTGGCGCACGGGTGGGCGAACTGTGGGGACGGGGTTCAGCGGGCTTATTCCTGGGCAGGGCGGTGACCTGGGGGTATGGGGTTCAGCGGGCTTGTTCACGGCAGGCGAGGCGGGTGAATGGCGTGACGTGTGGGGCTGATGGTGCTTTACCCTGGTCGAACGGGTGTTCTAACCTGATCGCGTGCCGCAGTTGTCGTTCTTCTCCGCCGAGGCTGCCGCGCCTTGCCTCGGCGACCTGGCGGGCGTCTTGTGCGCCCGGGGACGGATGGCCGGATTCGCGCGCACCGCGGCGCGGCTCTCCATCACCGTCGACAGCCGGTGGCGAGCCCGGGCGCTGGCTGCCGCCCTCGCCGAACGCGGCGTGTCCGCACGCCTTGAGCCGGACGAGAACGAATCGGTCGCCCTGCATACCCCGTTCCGCACGGACCTGACCCCGCTCGCCGACGCCTGGACTCGCGACACGACGAAGACCATCCCGCCCGGACTGACCCTCACCGGCGGTCCGCTGCGCCTCTGGGTGCTCACTGCGGGCAGTTGGCTCGAGGGCAGTTACCTGCTGGAACTCGACCCGGACGCGCCGCAGACGCACGAGCCGCTTGTCGCCGCGCTGGCCCGCGCCGGGCTCCGCGTTGGTGTACTCACGCCGCCCGAAGGCAACCCAAGTATTAAGGTGACCGGCCGACGCAGGCTGAGTCGCCTGGTCGAGCTCGTCGGAACACCACCGGACCGCCACGCGTTGGAGCACTGGCCGGCCTCGTCGAGAGTGCATGCGATGAGCTGAACGTGCTACAGCTGGTAACAGGGCGGCTGCGGTTCGGCGATGTGCTCCGTACCTGGAGTACGGGGCGCAGCCGTGGCTGGTGCACACTGACGGGCTGACGCAGGAGTCGATGAAAGAGCAGGGCAAGGGTGGCAGGATCCACGAGGACGAAGAGCAGCGGCGGGTCGGCCGGCACTGAGCCGCGCCGGCTGGTGATCGTCGAGTCGCCCGCCAAAGCCAAGAAGATCGCGTCCTACCTCGGGCGCAACTTCGTGGTCGAGTCCTCGCGCGGTCACATCCGCGACCTGCCCCGCAAGGCGGCCGAGGTCCCAGCCAAGTACAAGGGCGAGTCCTGGTCGAACCTCGGCGTCAACGTCGACAACGGCTTCGAGCCCATCTACATCGTCACGCCGGACAAGAAGGCCACGGTCACCGAGCTCAAGGAAGCCCTGAAGACCGTCGACGAGCTCTACCTCGCGACAGACGGCGACCGTGAGGGCGAGGCGATCGCCTGGCACCTGCTGGAGGCGCTCAAGCCCAAGGTGCCGGTGCGCCGGATGGTCTTCCACGAGATCACCGAGTCCGCCATCCGGGCCGCCGCGCAGAGCACCCGCGAACTCGACCAGGACCTGGTCGACGCGCAGGAGACCCGCCGCATCCTCGACCGGCTCTACGGCTACGAGGTCAGCCCCGTGCTGTGGAAGAAGGTCATGCCGAAGCTCTCGGCGGGCCGCGTGCAGTCGGTGGCCACCCGGATCGTGGTGCAGCGCGAACGCGAGCGGATGGCGTTCGTCTCGGCCTCGTACTGGGACATCTCCGCCAGCATGGACGCGGGCAAGGACGCCGAGCCGCCGATCTTCTCCTCGCGCCTGGTCGCCGTCGACGGCACCCGCGTCGCCACCGGCCGCGACTTCGGCGCCGACGGCAAGCTCAAGCAGAACGCCGACGTCACGGTGCTCGCCGAGGCCGACGCGACCCGCCTGGCCGAGGCGCTCACCGGCGCGCAGATGCGCGTGTCGAGCGTCGAGGAGAAGCCGTACACCCGCAAGCCGTACCCGCCGTTCATGACCTCGACGCTGCAGCAGGAGGCGGGCCGCAAGCTGCGGTTCTCCGCCGACCGCACCATGCGCACCGCGCAGCGCCTGTACGAGAACGGCTACATCACCTACATGCGTACCGACTCCACGACGCTGTCGGAGACGGCGATCGCGGCGGCTCGTGCGCAGGCCACCGACCTCTACGGCGCGCAGTTCGTCTCGCCGCAGCCCCGGCAGTACAACCGCAAGGTCAAGAACGCCCAGGAGGCCCACGAGGCGATCCGCCCGGCCGGCGAGGTGTTCCGCACCCCCGGCCAGGTCGCGAACGAGCTGCAGAGTGACGAGTTCCGCCTCTACGAGCTGATCTGGCAGCGCACCATCGCCTCGCAGATGGCCGACGCACGCGGCACCACGATGAGCGTGCGGATCACCGGCACGGCGTCCAGCGGCGAGGAGTGCACGTTCGCCTCGTCCGGCCGGACCATCACGTTCGCGGGTTTCCTGCGTGCCTACGTCGAGGCCGTCGACTCCGAGGCCGGTGGCGAGGCCGACGACGCCGAGCGCCGGCTGCCGCGGCTGGTCAAGGACCAGCAGGTCACCGCGTCCGAGCTGACCGCCGACGGGCACGCCACCAGCCCGCCGCCGCGCTACAGCGAGGCCAGCCTGGTCAAGGCGCTGGAGGAGCTGGGCATCGGCCGGCCGTCGACGTACGCGTCGATCATCAACACCATCCAGGACCGCGGCTACGTGTGGAAGAAGGGTTCCGCGCTGGTCCCGTCGTGGATCGCGTTCTCGGTGATCGGCCTGCTGGAGCAGCACTTCGAGCGGCTGGTCGACTACGACTTCACCGCCGCCATGGAGGACGAGCTCGACAGCATCGCCGCGGGCAACCAGGAGCGCACCAGCTGGCTCGCCGGGTTCTACTTCGGCGGCGACATCGGCGTGAACAACTCCATCGGCCGCTCCGGTGGGCTGAAGAAGCTCGTCGGGTCGAGCGTCGAGGAGATCGACCCGCGTGCGGTGAACTCGATCCCGATGTTCACCGACGACCACGATCGGTCGATCGTGGTGCGGGTCGGCCGCTACGGCCCGTACCTGGAGCGCGAGGTCGACGGTTCGGCGCAGCGGGCGAACCTGCCCGAGGACCTCGCGCCGGACGAGCTGACCCTCGAGATCGCGGAGAAGCTCTTCTCCACCCCGCAGGAGGGTCGCTCGCTGGGTGCCGACCCGGTCACCGGGCACGAGATCGTGGCCAAGGAGGGCCGCTTCGGTCCGTACGTGACCGAGGTGCTGCCCGAGCCGGAGGAGACCGACGGCAAGAAGAGCAAGACCAAGCCGAAGCCACGGACCGGCTCGCTGTTCAAGAGCATGGACCTGGCCACGGTCACGCTGGACGACGCGTTGAAGCTGCTCTCGCTGCCGCGGGTGGTCGGCAAGGACCCGGAGTCCGGCGAGGAGATCACCGCGCAGAACGGCCGCTACGGCCCGTACCTGAAGAAGGGCACCGACTCGCGGTCGCTGACCAGCGAGGACCAGATCTTCACGGTGACCCTCGACGAGGCGCTCAAGATCTACGCCGAGCCGAAGAAGCGGGGCCGCCAGGCCGCCGCGTCCGCGCCGCCGCTGAAGGAGCTGGGCAACGACCCGGTGTCCGGCAAGCCGATGGTGGTCAAGGACGGCCGGTTCGGCCCGTACGTCACGGACGGTGAGACCAACGCTTCGCTGCGCAAGAGCGACAGCGTGGAGACGTTCACCGACGAGCGCGCCGCCGAGCTGCTGGCGGAGAAGCGGGCGAAGGGCCCGGCGCCGAAGAAGCGCACGACGACCACCAGGCGCAAGCCCGCCACGAAGAAGGCGACGGCCGGCAAGTAGCGCGGTTACGCTCGACCATGTGACCGAGCCCGTGTGGCTCGACGGCACGCAGGACCTGCCGCCGCAGCCGTTGTTGCCCGACCCGCTCGCCGGCTTGTTGACGGGCGAGGCGTTGCCCGGCGTGTCGCCCGAGTCGTGGCAGGCCGCCCGTGCCGTGCCGCCACCACCCTCGCCGCGTGCGGTGGCGCCGGGGATCAGCGCGGTGTTCGCGGAGCCCCAGCAGCCGAGGGGCAGGCGGCAGCGGGCCCAGCAGCCCGCGCCGCAGGTCCGCCGGCCCGCGGGCGTTCCCGCCGCCGGCTATCGGCCGCGCCCCGCGGTGCGCCAGCGCCCGCCCAGGAGCGGCGGGCGTGTGGTTCTCATCACATGGATCGTGACGCTGTTCATCCTGTTCTTGATCGCCCGGGCGGTCATCACGGGGATCACGGGCAACTGACCCCAAGAACCACCCGATAAGATGAGCGGTTCGCCGCCGTGGTTGCATGACGTCACCACGGCCGGGTCGCGCGCTCCGTGGTCCGCTTGGGGGACGAGGGTCGCGGACTACGCTGGGTGCGCCGACATGGAATGAGGTGACGGCATCAGCGGGGGACTGAGTCCGGGCCGGGTCGGCGATGGTGCGTCGGCCGAGTCCGACGCGTCCATGGTGCACCGCGCGCGCAGCGTGCTGGCCATTCGCGCGTTCCGCAGGCTCTGGGGTGTCACCTATCTCTGCAGCATCGGCGACTGGCTCTCGTTGCTCGCGTTGACCGGCCTGGTCACGACGCTCGTGCACGACTACCGCCTCAAGAGCTTCGCGTTCGCCGGTGTCGTGCTCACGCAACTGTTGCCGGGCCTGCTGTTCGCCCCGATCGGCGGTCTGCTCGCCGATCGGTTCGACCGGCGCAAGATCATGGTCGTCTGCGACCTCGCGCGCTGTGCTCTGTTCGTCTCGATCGGCCTGGTGGGCAGCACGGTCTGGCTGTTCATCGGCAACTTCCTGGTCGGCTGCTTCGCGATGATGTGGATCCCGTCGAAGGACTCCGCCATCCCGAACCTGTTGCGCCGCAAGGAGCAGGTGGAGACCGCGAACCAGCTCGGCCTGGTGATGACCTACGGGATCTCCGTGGTCACGGCCGCGGGGTTGTACGCGATCATCAACGGTTTCGGCACGCTCTTCCACGTCCAGTTCGGCCACGACAACCTCGGCATCGCCAAGGTCATCGTCATCTTCATCGGGGCGCTGTTCCTGACCAGCGCGTTGCTGGTGGCCACGCGCATCCCGGAGCTGTCGCTGCGCGACACCGCGGTCGCCAAGGCCGAGGACGAGAAGAAGGCCAGGGAGAAGGCCGAGGAGCAGGTCGACCAGCCGGGCTTCCTGGCGATGGTCAAGGACGCGGGCAAGTTCGTTCGCAAGACCCCGCTGGTGCGCGGGCTGCTCATCGGCATGGTCGGTGCATTCGCGGCCGGCGGCGCGGTGATCGGCTCGGCCAACACCTACGTGAACAGCCTCCAGGCCGGTCCCGCCGCGTTCGGCCTGCTCTTCCTCGCGGTGTTCCTCGGCCTGAGCACCGGCATGGCCTCGGCGCCGAAGCTCGCCCAGCGGATGCCGCGCAACCGGTTGTTCGGCATCGCGATCGTCGTTGCCGGTCTGGCGTTGGCGATCGTGGCGTTGTCGCCCCACTTGGCGGTGTCGCTGATCGCGGTCGCGGTGGTCGGCGCCGGCGCCGGGATCGCGTTCCTGACCGGCATGACGATCATCGGCACCCAGATCGAGGATTCGATCCGCGGTCGCATCAACGCGATCTACCAGTCGTTGATGAAGATCATCCTGTTTGGCTCGACCGCCGTGGTGCCCGCGCTGGTCGCGCTTGTGCGGCCGAAGCGGGTCGAGGTCCTCGGCCGGCCGATGACCATCGACGGCACCCGCCCGGTGCTCCTCCTCGCCGGCTTGCTTGCCGCGCTCTTCGGTGTGATCGCGTACCGGCAGATGGACGACCGGCGCAGCGAGACGATCATGTCCGATCTGCTCGCCGTGCTGCGCAAGATCCCGCGCAGGCGCACCGGCCTGCTGATCGCCGTCGAGGGCGACACGGTGGCGGACACGAGCACGCAGGCCGCGCTGCTCGCCGACTCGCTGCGGCACTCCGGCAAGCGGGAGATCCTGCTGGCGAGCGACCCGGCCCTGGACGACCGGCGCTTGTCGACGTTGCTCTCCGATGCCGCGTTGACCAGCTCCCGGGCGCGGGCCTTGGTGGCCGCTGCCGTGCGTGCGGACCTCGTCGAGCGGCAGATCCGACCCGCGCTGGACCGCGGCGCGGTCGTGGTGATGGAGCGGTTCGTGGACAGCCCGCTCGCCCAGCTCTCGGCCAACGCCGGGCTCGACCAGAAGGAACTCGAAGGCCTCGCCGACTGGGCGACCGCGCGGCTGCGCCCGGACATGACCGTGCTGCTCGACCGCGACTCCTCCACGCGCCCCCCGCGGGCGGCGACGGAGCAGCGGTGGGCGGTGCAGCACCTGCTGACGGAGATGGCGTCCGCCGACCCCGACCGCTACGTCGTGGTCGACGCGGACGGCGCCGTGGAGGATGTGGCGGAGCGCGTGCGGCTGGCCGTGCAGACGTCGCTGGCCGGGCGCAAGCTGCCCGAACTCGTTGCCGTCGAACCCGTGGAGACCTCGTGACCGGTGGTGTGTGGTCGCAACTCGTGGGCCAGGAGCACGCCGTCGAAGTGCTGGTCGCGGCCGCGACCGCAGGCAAGGCGCTGGTCGAGGGGCGCACGTCCGACGCGTCCGGCATGACGCACGCGTGGTTGTTCACCGGGCCGCCTGGTTCCGGGCGGTCGACAGCCGCGTCGGCGTTCGCGGCCGCGTTGCAGTGCGTCGACGGTGGCCCGATCCCCGGCTGCGGGGAGTGCCACGGCTGTCGCACCACGTTGTCGGGCACGCACGCCGACGTGCGGGTGGTCGTGCCGGAAGGTCTGTCGATCTCGGTCGCGGAGATGCGAGCCCTGGTGCAGACGTCCGCGCGGCGGCCGACCGGCGGGCGCTGGCAGGTCGTGATCATCGCCGACGCGGACCGGCTCACCGAAGGCGCCGCGAACGCGTTGCTCAAGGCGGTGGAAGAACCGCCGGAGCGCACGGTGTTCCTGTTGTGCGCGCCGTCGGATCACCCGGACGACGTGTCGGTGACGATCCGCTCGCGCTGCCGCCCGATGGCGTTGCGCACGCCGGCCGCCCCGGCGATCGCCGAGGTGCTGGTGCTGCGGGACGGCATCGAGCCGGAGATGGCGCGGTGGGCCGCGTCGGTGTGCGGGGGCCACATCGGGCGGGCGCGCCGGCTCGCACGTGACGAGGCCGCACGCGACCGTCGTGCCGCCGTCCTGCGGATCCCGCTGGGCGTCCGGCGGTTCTCCGACGTGTTCGCCGCGGCCGACGAACTGGTCAAGGCCGCCGAACGCGACGCGTCCGAGGTGAGCAAAACCCGCGACGACGCCGAGAAGGAAGCCCTGCGCACGGCGTTGGGCGCGGGCGGCACCGGCAAGGGCACCGCGGCGGCGACCCGCGGCGCCAAGGGGGCGGAACGGGAGTTGGAGCGGCGCCAGAAGTCCCGCGCCACCCGAACCCAGCGCGATGCCCTCGACTTGGCCTTGGTCGACCTGGCCGGCTTCTACCGCGACGTCCTGATCACCGCATCCGGCTCCGAAGCGGCGTTGAACCACCCCGACCACGCCCGCCAATCCACGACGGCCGCCACCGCCTGGACCCCGGAATCCACGCTCACCCGCCTGGAAGCCGTCCTGGCCTGCCGCGAAGCCCTCGAACTCAACGTAAAGCCCCGCATCGCCGTAGAAGCAATGATCACCGCCCTATACCGCGGCTAACCCACCCAACCCCGTCCCGCCCCGCCCCTCACCCCGGTCGGTGCATTCACCCCGCTCACCCGCAGTACCTGGCATCCAGCGGGCTTAATCCCAAGACGGCACGTTTGCCCAGCTCACCCGCGGCACTTGACATTCAGCGGGCTTATTTCCTCGCCTCCCGCCAGAGGCACCGGCGACGAGAGCTCCCCGTGCGACCCCATCCCGAGCATCTCGCCCCCGCGTGCTCAGTACCCATCGCCCCCAGCCCGGCCCTGTCACGGCTCGCCCACCCGCCAGCCCACCCACGGTTCAGCGGGCTTAATCCGTGGGTCCGGCGTTTGCCCAGCTCAGCGCCTGCGTCTGGCATTCAGCGGGCTTATTCCCCATGCGCTTCGCTCAGGTCCTCGACGGCCAGAGGACCTCGGGCGACCCCATCGGCGCGTCTCGGCCTCGGGTGCTTAAGCCCACCCCTCAACCCGGCCCGGTCAAGGCTCGCCGCACTCGCCAGCGCCACCCCGGAGTTCAGCGGGCTTAATCCGGGGGTCCCGCGTTTGCCCAGCTCAGCCCCTGCGTTTGGCATTCAGCGGGCTTAATCCCCGCGCTTCGCTCAGGACTCGGCGACGGGAGTGCCTCGGGCGACCCCATCGGCGCGTCTCGTCCTCGCCTGCTCAGTCCCATCCCCTCGACCCGGTCCGACCCGGCCGCCAGCCCCCCTCAGAGTTCAGCGGGCTTAATCCCGGGAGCTTGCGTTTGCCCAGCTCAGCGGCTGGCTTCGGTATTCAGCGGGCTTATTCCCAGATGGCGGGGGAGCGCCTTCGAGGGTGGGAGGACCACCCGCGGGTTGGCGCACGAGACCGCGCGGTATTCAGCGGGCTTGTTCACGGGGCGGCGCGTTTGGGCTGGTCAGCGTGGGTGTGTGGGATTCAGCGGGCTTAATCCCGCGGGCAAGGCAGACTGCCCGCTCCGGGTCAACCTCGGAGCGGGTGAGTGGGGGGTGGGGTGCGGGGAGGCGCGGGGAACTCAGCGGGCCTGATTCCGCGAGGGTGGGTTAAGCGCCAGCGGGGGTGATTCCGGGGCTAAGGCCGTCCGTGGATCTCAGGCGCGGGGAGATCCACGGACGGCCAACTGACCCCGGTCAGTCCTCTGTGGGCGGCCTCGGCGACGGAGACGGTTTCACCGTCACCCGCTGCGGACGCCGGCCCGGCATCGCGGCCACGATGACCACGCCCACCAGGAGCATCGCCGTCCCCGACCAGAACATCGGTACGGCCTGGTACGCGGCATTCGTGTACGCGAGGTGTTTCGGTCCGCTGCCCTGCCCGGCCGGCGGGTTCTGCGTCGGCGCCGACGTCTTGCCGCACACGACGCCACCCTCCGGTGCGGCCGCGCGGGTCACCTGCTCGCCGAGCGACACCTGGGCCAGCGCCGACGGCAGGTCGGGCAACGCGAGCGCGTCGGTCGGCAGCAGCTGCAGGTCCAGCATCCGGGCGGTCGCCCCGATCTGGTAACCCTTCAGGCCGTTCATCTCGAGCGGCAGTTCCTTCTTGGTCAACTCGGCGACGTTCAGCCGCAGCACGCCGATGTCGATCTTCAGCTGGTTCGGGTCGAGCCCGCTGAGCTGCGACGGGTCGAGCAGCGCGGCCACGTTGCCGACCAGCGGCAGGTTCTTCAGCTGGCTCGGCAGCACGTTCTCGAGCTTCGGCAGCGGCACGCCGATCGGGATGTCCAGGCTCGGCTTGGAGCTGCTCAGCGTGCCCAGGTCCTTGCCGCCCTGGGTCACGGTGATCACCGGGGCCTTGTAGGTGATCGTCGACGTCTTCGCGTCGCCGCCGGACGTGGCGGTCAGCGTCGGCTGGCTGACCACGTTCAGCGAGATCTCCATCGGCGTGTTGGCCAGCAGCTTTACCGAGGCGACCTGCAGCGTCGACACCGACTGCACGGCCTTGTGCTTCGAGCCGGGCAGGTCGACCAGCCGCACGACCGACCGCGTCGACATCGTGTTCGGCAGGCTCAGCAGCGATCCCGTGCCCTTGCCGCCCGTCGGCAGCACGCCGCCCAGGCTGGACAGCGGGCCGGCCAGACCCGACAGCAGCTTCGTCGCCTGCTGCTGCACGTCGGTCAGCTTGCTCATGTCGAACGCCTTGTCGAGCTCCGTGAAGTTCGGCAGCGTCGGGATGGCGTTCAGCACGGACAGGCTGCCCAGCGACGTGCTCGCGTCCGAGATCGTGCCGACGCACGGGCCGAGCGTCTCGCTCCACCGGGCGTGCACCTGGCCCTGCAACGCGCCGACCTTGAGCAGCGTGTCCAGCGGCGTCGACGGCGGGTTCAGGCCGCCCGTGATGGGTTCCTTGTTGTCCGGCAGCGCCATCTGGGCCAGCGAGCCCGGCGTCTGCGGCGTGTTGCCCTGGAACGCGAACCCGCCGGGGGAGGCCTGCGCGATCGACCGCTCCTGCGCCAGGTACGCCTCGGAGTTCGCCTGCGCGCTCGAGAGCCCGAAGCCCAGCTCGGCGGCGGGCTGCTTGGGCAGCTTGTCGGAGTAGCCCGGCAGGATCGTCCCGGTCGGGGCCGAGTTCGGCAGCAGGCGCACGACCGCGAGCCCCGTGCCCGCGTCGCCGACCGCACGGCCGGTCGGGTGCGGGTCGGCGGTGCCGGACGCCGGCGGGTCGTTCGGGTTGGCCGGCTGCGGGATCGGCGTCGTGACGATGGTGGACGGATCCGCGGCAGCGGGAGCGGCGGCCAGCGCCAGCATGGCGGCAGCCAGCGGCAACGCCATCACGACGGGCAGGCGTTTGCGCATCTGCGGGGTCCTCCTTAGGGCACCGTTGCCGACCGGCACGAGCCGTGTGCTGCGTCACCCACCCTAACGACGGCACCCGCCGCTGGTGACGCATCGGTTCCGGCTAGACTATGTCGCGCACTGCCGCCTTAGCTCAGTCGGCTAGAGCGGTTCACTCGTAATGAACAGGTCGTCGGTTCGATTCCGACAGGCGGCTCGCAGTGTGAAGGCCCCACCGGTCAGCCGGTGGGGCCTTTCTCGTGCGCACGCCCGCGTCCAGCACAATCCCCGCCATGGGGGAGGGGACCGACTGGCGCCGGCGTGTGATCGCGGCCGGGCCGTGGGTGTTCGCGGGGCTGCTCGGCCTGCACGTGCTCAGCATCCTGTTGTGGCCGAACGCCAACTTCTACGAGATCGACATGCTGGTCTACCAGGCCGGCGGCGGTCGCGTGCTCGACGGCGCACCGCTCTACGACGGACCGGTGACCAGCGGGCTGCTCTTCACCTACCCGCCGTTCGCGGGGGTGTTGTTCGCGCCCTTCTCGCTGGTGCCGGAGCTCGTCGCCCGGTTCCTCGTCCTCGGCGCCGACGTGGCGTTGTTGTTCCTGGTCAGCCGCGTGTGCTGGCGCAGTCTCACCACGCACCGCGGCGCCGAGCTGACCCGGCTCGGCCTGTTCACGACGGGGCTCGCGATCTGGCTGGATCCCGTGCGCATCACGCTCTACCTCGGTCAGATCAACGTCCTGCTGCTCGCGATCGTCACCTGGGACCTGGTGTGCGCCCGCGAGAAGTGGCGTGGCGCCGGCACCGGCATCGCCGCTGGGATCAAGCTGACGCCGTTGCTGTTCATCCCGTTCTTGTTGCTGACGCGGCGGTTCCGGGCGGCGGCGATCGCGTCGGCGACGTTCGCGGTGACGGTGGGCATCAGCTTCGTGGCCGCGCCGCGCAGTGCCGCGCAGTACTGGTTCCACGGCACGTTCCTGGACCTCAACCGCGTGGCGTTCCCGTTCAACCCCGGCAACCAGTCGATCAACGGCGGGCTGCTCCGGGCGATGGGCCAGACGCACGCGGAGAAGATCACCTGGCTGATCGCGGCCGTGGTTGTAGGTGTCGCCGGGATGGCGCTTGCCGTTGTCCTGCACCGGAAAGGTCACACACTCGCGGCGATCTCCATGGCAGGCATGCTGAGTTGCGTCGTTTCGCCGTACTCCTGGAACCACCACTGGGTCTGGCCGGTGCTGCTCCTCGTGTGGCTGCTCGCCCGAGGTGCCTACCGCTCGGCCGCGGTGTTTTGGTTGGTGTGCCTGGGGTTCCCGGACGAGTATCCGTCGCATTCGGACTCGAACATCCTGTCCGGCTGGCTGTACCTGCCCGCGTCCGGCTGGCCGCGCGAGGTGCTGCACAACTGGTGGGTGCTGTGTTACCTCGGTTGCGCTGTGGGATTCGTTTTGTGGCTCCGGCGTAACGCGCGCGTCGCGGCCGAGTCGTCGGTTCCGGTGATGGTCTGACCACCGCCACTATGCTCGGGCCATGCCGTTGTTCGAGTTCGAAGGTGCCGCGCCCAAGGTGCACCCGGCCGCGTGGATCGCGCCGACGGCCACGCTGGTCGGCGACGTGACGGTCGAGGAGAACGCCTCCGTCTGGTACGGCGTGGTGCTGCGCGCCGACTTCGGGCCGATCGTGATCCGCGCGGGCGCCAACATCCAGGACAACAGCGTGCTGCACGGCGGCCCGGAGGGCACCGAGATCGGGCCGGGCGCGACCGTCGGGCACCTTTGCGTCGTGCACGGTTGCACCGTCGGGGAGCAGGCCTTGGTCGGCAACGGCGCCACGGTGCAGGACGGCGCCAAGATCGGTGCGCGTGCGTTGGTGGCGGCGGGCGCCACGGTCACGCCGGGCATGGAGATCCCGCCCGAGACCGTGGCGATGGGCTCACCGGCCAAGCGCCAGGTGCCGCTCGACGGGCAGGCCAAGATGTGGGTCGACGGCAACCCGGACATCTACCAGGAGCTCGCCCGCAGGCACGCGAACTCCGTCAGGCCGGCTTAGCGTTCGGTCGCAACGTCCAGACCACGGTCATCTCGGCCGTCGTGACGCTTTCGGCGTTGCGGATCGTGCAGTCGACCGGGAACTCCGGGCGCTTGCCCTCGTCGAGTTCGGCGATGACCTCCGCGGCCGGCCGGCCGAGCACCGCCTCCGCGGTGAGCTCGCCCATGGCGACCTTGCGGTAGCGGATCTCGGACTTCACGACCAGCGGCACCGCGCGGTCCATCAGGTGCGCGAACGACCCGAGGCCCACGGCGCCGGAGGCCGTCTCCGCGAGGCCGAACATCACGGCGGCGTGCGGGCCGCCGATGTGGTTTCGCTGGCCCTCGACATCGGGCAGCGTCGCGACCACGCGGTCGGCGGCGAGCTCGGTGAACTTCACCCCGGCCGTGGACACCCAGGGCACGGTCTTGTACATCGCGTCGGCGACCCAGCCGAAGTCATCTGCCATGCTCAGCACATTACTCGTGAGTAACTTAGTCGGCCACTATCATCAGCGCGTGCATGAGCCAGCAATCCCGCATCTGACCCAGTCCGACCCCGAGATCGCCGAACTGGTGCAGGCGGAGGCCAAGCGCCAGCACGACAAGATCCGGCTGATCGCGTCGGAGAACTACGTGTCGGCCGCCGTGCTCGAGGCGACCGGCTCGGTGCTGACCAACAAGTACTCCGAGGGGTACGCCGGCAAGCGCTACTACGAAGGTCAGCAGGTCATCGACCAGGTCGAGACGCTGGCAATCGAGCGCGCCAAAGCGGTCTTCGGTGTCGAGCACGCCAACGTGCAGCCGTACTCGGGGTCGCCCGCGAACTTGGCCGTGTACATGGCACTCGCTTCGCCCGGCGACACGATCATGGGCATGGCGCTGCCCGCCGGCGGGCACCTGACCCACGGCTGGAGCGTGTCCGCGACCGGCAAGTGGTTCAACTCCGTGCAGTACGGGGTGCGCAAGGACACCGGCCGCGTGGACCTGGACGAGGTGCGTGAACTGGCGCTGGCCGAGCGGCCGAAGCTGATCTTCTGTGGCGGCACGGCGATCCCGCGGACGATCGACTTCGAGGGCTTCGCGGCCATCGCACGTGAGGTCGAGGCTGTGCTCGTGGCGGACATCGCGCACATCGCCGGCCTGGTCGCCGGTGGCGCGCACCCGTCGCCGGTCGGGCACGCGGAGATCATCAGCACGACGACGCACAAGACGCTGCGCGGGCCGCGTGGCGCGATGCTGATGTCGGATGCGGCGCACGCGAAGGCGTTGGACAAGGCCGTGTTCCCGGGTCTGCAGGGCGGCCCGCACAACCACACGACCGCGGCGATCGCGGTGGCACTGCACGAGGCCGCCCAGCCGTCGTTCCGCGACTACGCGGCGGGGATCGTGGCCAACGCGAAGGCGCTGGCCGAGGCACTGCTCGAGCGGGGCTTCGACCTGGTGTCCGGCGGCACGGACAACCACCTGATCCTGATCGACCTGACCGGCAAGGGCGTAGCGGGCAAGCCCGCCGCGAAGGCGCTGGACCGGGCGGGCATCGAGCTGAACTACAACACGGTGCCATTCGACCCGCGCAAGCCGTTCGACCCGTCCGGCGTCCGCCTCGGCACCGCGGCGATCACCACGCGTGGTCTCACCCCGTCGCACATGCCGAAGCTCGCCGAGTGGATCGACCTGGCCATCCAGGCAGGCGCCGCCGAGGACGAGCAGGCCATCGACCGCATCGCCGCCGAGGTCCGCGAACTCCTCACCGCGTACCCCATGCCCGGCTACACCCTCACCTAGCCCTCCCCATCAATACCCCCAGGTCGCGGCCCCCTTCAAGGCTCGACCTGCACCCCCGCACGCCCCCACCGAATTAAGCCCGCTCAACCCCAACCCGCAGGTCAGCCGCCCGCTGATGCCTGTCCTGCGGCCCTCGCCCGCCCTCGCGGGATTAAGCCCGCTGAATCCCGCACCCGCAGGTCAGCGCCTTCTCGGGCGAGGTTTGCGGCTCCTTGCTCGGCCGGGCGGGATTAAGCCCGCTGATTCACAGGTGTGCACGTCAACGCCTCTTCGCGCCTGACTCTGCAGCTCGCGGCCTGCTGCGTGAATAAGCCCGCTGAATCCGCAACTCGCAGGCCAGCGCTCCGTCGACTCGTAGGGGGAGGCCCTGCCGGGCCCTCGCGGGATTAAGCCCGCTGAATCCGTGGACCGCAGGTCAGGGGCGCTTTTGGGGCGGGGTTGCGGGATGCGGGCGCCCCGGCGGATTAAGCCCGCTGGATCGTGGGTTGGCAGGTCAGGGTGGGTGTTGGGGGTGTGCGGGCGGTAGTGGGGTCGGCACGGGGTGGTGTGCGACTGCGGTCACAGGTAATTCGGTTGCCGGAATAGCTTCGGAGCGAGCATGCTTGTATCTAGCAAGTACTTGGATGACTCAAGCAAAGAGACGGAGGTGGCCATGACTACGCAGGTCAACGACCTGGACGTGGCCGAGCGGCTCGCCGCCGCGCTGACCGCGCTGCACAGGCAGTCCGCGACGGTCGCCTCCCAGCTCGCCAAGCTCGGCGTGGACAAGAGCGCGTTCGTCCTGCTCGGCACCCTGCACGTGCAGGGCCCGATGCGCGCGGGCGCGCTCGCCGAGGCGGTCTTCGCCGATCCGTCCACGATCAGCAGGCAGGTCGCCGCCTTGGTTCGTGACGGGCTGGTCGAACGCCAGGCCGACCCCGAGGACGGGCGCGCCAGCGTGCTGGCCGTCACGCCCGCCGGCCAGGCACTGGTCGAGACCAATCGGCTGCGTCGGACCAAGGCCATCGCGGGGATGCTCGCCGACTGGGCGCCCGCGGACCAGGAGCGGTTCGTCGAGCTCTTCGAGCGGTTCCTCGCCGATCACGAGAAGTACTTGCCGCAGTTCGTCACCGAGTGCGCCGCCTTCGCGCGCTCCTGAGGGGAGTTCAGATGTCCGAACCAATATCTACCGCCGAGAACGGGGGCAGGCTGACCCACCGCCAGATCATGACGGTGCTGTCCGGCCTGATGCTCGGCATGCTCCTGGCCGCCCTCGACATGACGATCATGTCGACGGCGACCAAGACCATCGCCGACCAACTGCACGGCCAGACCGTCCAGGCCTGGGTGACGACGGCGTACCTGATCACGTCGACGATCTCGACGCCGCTCTACGGCAAGCTTTCCGACCTCTACGGCCGCAAGCCGCTGTACCTGACCGCCATCTCGTTCTTCCTGGTCGGCTCGGTGCTGTCCGGCATCTCGACCTCGATGTACGAGCTCGCCGCGTTCCGCGCGGTGCAGGGGCTCGGCGCCGGTGGTCTGATGTCGCTGGCCATCGCGATCATCGCCGACATGGTGTCGCCGCGGGAACGCTCGCGCTACACCGGCTACTTCATGGCAGTGTGGGGACTGTCCAGTGTGGTCGGTCCGCTCGTCGGTGGCCTGTTTGCCGGCCTCGACACGTTCGCCGGCATCGACGGCTGGCGCTGGGTGTTCATGGTCAACGTGCCGATCGGCCTGCTCGCGCTCGTCGTGGTCGCCAGGTTCCTGAACCTGCCGCACCGCAAGGTCGAGCAGCGCGTCGACTACTGGGGCGCGGTCACGCTGACCGCCGGCCTGGTGCCGCTGCTGGTCGTGGCCGAGCAGGGTCGCGAGTGGGGCTGGGGTTCCGCCGCGTCGCTGTCGATGTACGCGATCGGTGTGCTCGGGCTCGCCGCGTTCGTGTGGGTCGAGAACCGCATGGGTGATGCCGCGCTGCTTCCGGTCCGGCTGTTCCGCCGGGCGACGTTCAGCCTGGTCAACGGTGTCAACTTCATCATGGGTGTCGGCATGTTCGGCGCGATGATGTCGGTGCCGCTGTACCTGCAGATCGTCAAGGGCGCGTCGCCCACCGAGTCCGGGCTGCTGACCCTGCCCATGACCGCGGGCATCCTCGTGGCCTCGATGAGCAGCGGTGTGATCACGTCGAAGACCGGTCGTTACAAGATCTTCCCGGTCATCGGCCTCGGCACGGTCGCGGTCTCGATGTTCCTGTTCTCCACGGTGGGGACGACCACGTCGCTGATCCCGACCATGGCCGTCATGCTGCTCTTCGGTGCGGGCCTCGGCCTGTGCATGCAGACGCTGATCCTGGCCATCCAGGGTGACGTCGCGCCGAAGGACATGGGTGTGGCGACCTCGTCGGCGACGTTCTTCCGGTCCATCGGCGGCACGGTGGGCACCGCGGTGTTCCTGTCGATCCTGTTCAGCCTGCTGCCGGGCCGGATCGGCGCCGAACGGGCCGCGGCCGGCCTGCCGGCGATGCCCGCCGGTGGCGGGATCGACCTGAACGACACGTCGTTCCTGGCCAGGCTCGACCCGACCCAGAAGACGCCGATCCTCGACGGGTTCTCCAGCTCGCTGAGCACCGTCTACCTGGTCGGCGGCATCGTGGTCGCGGTGGCGTTCGTGCTGATCTGGTTCCTCAAGGAGAAGCCGCTGTCGGACAAGTCCGGCATCGAACTGCGGGCCGAGCAGCAGAACCTCGAACCCGTGACCGTCTGATCCTCGGGGGAGGACAAGGGCCCTGCACCGTTCGCCGGTGCAGGGCCCTTTCGTGTCCTCAGGGGAGCTTGCCGCCCGCGTCCTTGAGCCGCTGGTAGGAGCGCTGGATCTCGGCCTCGGCCTCGGTGCGGCCGACCCAGCTGGCGCCCTCGACGCTCTTGCCCGGTTCGAGGTCCTTGTAGACCTCGAAGAAGTGCTGGATCTCCAGGCGGTGGTACTCCGCGAGGTGGTGGATGTCGCGCAGGTGCTCGGTGCGCGGGTCCTGCGCGGGTACACAGAGGACCTTGTCGTCGCCGCCCTTCTCGTCCTTCATGCGGAACATGCCGATCGCGCGGGCGCGGATCAGGCAGCCCGGGAAGGTCGGCTCCTGGACGAGCACCAACGCGTCCAGTGGGTCGCCGTCCTCGCCGAGGGTGTTGTCGACGAAGCCGTAGTCAGCCGGGTACTGGGTGGCGGTGAACAGCGTCCGGTCCAGTTTGATGCGACCGCTCTCGTGGTCCATCTCGTACTTGTTGCGGTTCCCCTTGGGGATCTCGATCGTGACGTCGAACTCCACGCAGTCCTCGCTCGTCATAGCCCTGGTCCTACGCCACTAGTGTGGACCACGGCGGGGCGGGGACCGTCATCGAGACGGCGGGGGAACAATGTGACGTTCATCCGCGTGGGAGTCAGCAGGAGGATGCGTGCCCGACGAACGTCAGCCGGGTCAGGACGCCCCCATGTGGCCGACCGACGACGAGGACCGAGGCGCTGCCGAGGCAAGCACCCCCAAGGCGTCCGGGAACAAGCCCGCTGAATCCACGAAGCCCGCTGACCAGCCAAAACCTGCCGCGTCGAGCGAGCCGCAGTGGCCGACGGACGATGAAGAGATCCCGGACGAGCCCCCGGCGAAGCCTGCCGTGGACGAGCCGGCCGCTGCCGAGGTGAACAAGCCCGCTGAATCCCCCGAGACCGAGGACAAGGCGCCTTCCACGCCGGCGGTGAACAAGCCCGCTGAATCCGAAATAGCAGGTCAGCGGCCTGTCGAGCGTGAGCCGGAGCCACCTGCGGAGCCGGAGGAGAACAAGCCCGATGGTTCCGACGACACGGTTCGGGTGCCCGCCGAGCCGCCCGCGACGGCCGAGTTGCCCAAGGCGGCCGATCAAGAGCCGGAAGAGGATGTCGAACCCGCCTCCGACGCGGAGGCTCCCGAGGAGCCCGCCGCGGCCGAGGTGAACAAGCCCGCTGAACCCGAAACAGCTGGTCAGCGGCCTGAGGGAAATAAGCCCGCTGAACCCGAAGATGCAGGTCACGGGCCTGACGGGATTAAGCCCGCTGAATCCGAAGGCGCAGGTCAGCGGCTCGAGGGGATTGAGCCCGCTGAATCCTTCCGGTGGGTGGACGAGCCGGATCCCGAGCAGACGGTGCCGACCGAGCCCGAGCCGCACCCGGAGGCTCAGGCGACGGCTGACCTGCGGATTCCCGAGGACCGCAGCGAGGATGAGGACCGCGACGGCGAGGACACCCAGTCGGTCGCCGTCGACGAACCGGTCGGTGGGCCGGAAGACGAGCTTGATGACGACGACCGGGAGCGCACGTCCGACCGCGAGCACGAACGCGAGTACGGCCACGCACGTGAGCCCGCCAGCGAACGTGACCGTGAGTACGAGCACGAGCACGACCGTGGGCATGAAGCCGACAGTGAGAGCACGCAGCGCGTCGCGACCACCGGTGAGCAGCCGGCGCTGCTGCGCAGGTACGTCGAGGACACCCAGGTCATCGACCTGCGCGCGCTCCAGTCGCCCCGACGGCAAGGTCCGCCGCCGCCCTCGTCCCCACTGCAACGGCCTCAGCAGCGCCCGCAAGGACCGCAAGGACCGCAAGGACCGCAACGCCAAGGTCCGCCGCGCCCGTCCGGTCCGCCGCCGGGCCGGGTGATCCCGCCGGTCGGCCCGCCCCGCGCCCGCCCGATGCGGATCGAGCCTCGGCTGCCGGAGCGCGAACCCGAGTCGCCCGCCGAGCGCACCGAGATGTTCCACCTCGAGCCGCCGCCACGACGCGAGGAGTTGCAGCGCCGCGACCCGGAGCCGCTGCCGCCGCACCGGGAGCTGCTGCAGCGCAAGGCCGCCGAGCCGGAGGAGTACGACGACCTCTACGACCGGCTCTACGACGAGGACGACGAAGACGACGACCAGCCGGCGCCGCGTCGGCGGCGCAAGGGCCTGCTGATCACGCTCCTGTCCCTGGTCGTGGTGCTCGCGGTCGCGGCCGGCGTCGTGTTCACGGTTCCGGGGCTCGCCGGCAAGCTGGGCCTCAAGGGCGGCAACGACGTGGCCATCGCGCCGCCGCCCTCGCCCGTCGCCTTCGCCCCGCAGCTCAAGGGCCCGGACCCGCAGGCGCCCAATCCGACGCAGTCCGGCGTCGCGCAAGCCCTGGAAGGGCCCGCGTCCGCCGGCGCGCTCGGCACACTGACCGGTGTCGTGGTCGACCCTGCGGACGGCACCGTGCTGTGGGATCGCAACTCGGACACCGGCCTCACCCCGGCGTCCACCGGCAAGATCCTCACCTCGGCGGCCGCGCTGCTGAGCCTCGACCACACCACGCAGTTCGTCACGCGCGTGGTCCAGGGCGACCAACCGGGCACCGTGATCCTGGTCGGCGGCGGCGACCTGACGCTGAACTCGCTGCCGCCCGGCGAGGACTCGGTCTACCCCGGCTCGGCCCACGTGGACGACCTGATCGCGCAGGTCAAGAAGGCCACCGGCGGCAAGGTGAACAAGGTTCTCATCGACGTGCACCGCTACTCCGGCCCGCTGCTCGCGCCCGGCTGGGACCCCAAGGATGTCGCCGCCGGCTACCAGACGCCGATGGAGCCGGTGATGATGGACGGCGGTCGCGCCGATCCGACCGAGGACGAGAAGTCCACGCGGTCGCCGCGCCCGGCCCGCGCGGTGGCCACCAAGATCGCCGACGCGTTCGGCGCCACCGTCCCGGAGAACGCAACGGCCACCGCCAAGGCCAACGCGCCCGTGCTCGGCGAGGTCCGCTCGGCGCCGCTGGTCGAGCTGATCGACAACCTGCTGCAGATCTCCGACAACATGCTCGCCGAGGGCGTGCTGCGTGAGGTCGCGAAGCAGAACGGCGAAGAGGTCTCGTACGCGGGCGGTGTCCGCGCCGTGCGCAAGGTGTTGCAGGACAACGGCTTCGACGTCTCCGGCTACCAGATGGTCGACGGCAGTGGACTGTCCAAACAGGACAAAGCAACGGCCAAGCTGCTGGCCGACGTCCTCGCCGTCGCCGCCGCACCCGACGGCAAGGACCCGCGCACGGCCAAGCTGCGGCCGCTGCTCGGCGGGCTCCCCGTCGCCGGCGGCAGCGGCACCCTCAACCCGCGCTTCCACGACGCGAAGTCCAAGGAGGGCAAGGGTTGGGTGCGGGCCAAGACCGGCACGCTGACCGGCGTCAACACCCTCGCGGGCGTGGTGCTCGACAAGGACGGCCGGGTGCTGGTGTTCGCGTTGATGAGCAACAACGGCGACGGCCTGCAGGCCCCGCCCGCGCTGGACGCCGTCGCCGCGCGTCTTCGGGAATGCGGGTGCGGCTGAGTCGGGTAGCGTCGAACGTGTGAACGCGGACGCACCGGGCAACGCCGTCGACTGGTCGATGGCGGTCTCGACCGCGCAACGGCTGATCAGCCGCGGCCCGGTGATCGACCCCGAGGACGCGCAGAGCGCGGTGCGCGAGCTGCGCGACATCACCACGGTCGCCGAGCAGCACGTCCGCGACCTGACCGGGCTCGGCGAGGATCTCCCGTTGCTGCCCGGCGACGTCGTCGACCGGCACGGCTGGGTGGCCGCCGCGGCGGACGGCCTGGCCGCCCTGACCGACGGCGCGTTGCCGCAGCCGCCGTCCGGCCCGTTCGGTGCGGTCATCTCCGGCAGCGCGGGCATGCAGGCGGGCCTGGTGCTGGCGTTCCTGTCCGGGCGCGTGCTCGGCCAGTACGACCCGTTCGGCCGCGACTCGGGCACGTTGCTGCTGGTCGCGCCCAACGTCGTGACCGTGCAGCAGGCACTCGACGTGCCGGCCAGCGACTTCCGCATGTGGGTGTGCTTGCACGAGGGCACGCATCGGCTGCAGTTCACCGCGCACAGCTGGCTGCGCGACTACTTCTCCGGCCAAGTCCGCGAGTTCATCGGCGGCATGGACCGCGACGCCTCCGCGACGCTGGGCCGGCTGCCCGAGATCATCAGGTCCGTGCGTGACCGCACGCAGCAGGACGGGACCGGGTTGATGGAGCTCCTGCAGTCACCGGAGCAGCGCGAGGTCTTCGACCGGCTGATCGCGTTGTCCACCTTGCTGGAGGGGCACGCCGACCACGTGATGGACGCCGTCGGCCCGGCCGTCGTGCCCAGCGTCGCAACCATCCGCAGCCGGTTCACCGCGCGGCGCCGGGGCGGCGGCCTGCTCGACCGGGTCCTGCGCACGCTGCTCGGCGTCGAGGCCAAGGTCAAGCAGTACGCGGCGGGTGCCGCGTTCACCAAGCACGTGATCGACGCGGTCGGCATGGCGCGGTTCAACGTCATCTGGACCTCGCCGGAGACGTTGCCGCGGCGCAGCGAGATCGCCGATCCCGACGCCTGGTTGCGGCGCGTCGACCCATGACCGGGCCACACCCGGCCGTCGCCGCGGTGCGGTCCGCGGTGCGCCGCCTGCTCGAATCCCTCGAGCCGCCGGACCGGGTCGCCGTCGCGGTCTCGGGTGGCGCGGACTCGCTCGCCTTGGCCGCGGCGGCAACGCATGTGGCGCCCCGGCTCGGTCTCGCTGTGCACGGGCTGGTCGTCGACCACGGCTTGCAGGACGGGTCGGAGCAGGTGGCCGCCGACACCGCGAAAGCGTTGCACGCCATGGACTTCACCGAGGTGCAGGTGCTCCCGGTCGAGGTGTCCGGGCCGGGTGGTCTGGAGGCGGCGGCCCGCCGCGCCCGGTACGAGGCGCTGCGCAAGGCGGTGCCCGACGCGATGGTGTTGCTCGGCCACACCCGTGACGACCAAGCCGAGACGGTGTTGCTCGGCTTGGGCCGAGGATCGGGGCCTCGGTCGATCGCGGGCATGCGCCCGGTCGACCCGCCGTGGCTGCGGCCGTTCCTCGACCTCCCGCGGGAGACGACGGTGGCGGCCTGCGTGGCGTTGGACCTGCGGCCGTGGCAGGACCCGCACAACGCCGACCCGCGGTTCACCCGGGTGCGGCTGCGCCGGGAAGTGTTGCCGGTGCTGGAAGACGTGCTCGCGGGCGGCGTGTCGGCCGCGCTGGCCCGGACCGCCGCGCAACTGCGTGAAGACGCCGAAGCACTCGACGCGATCGCCGCCCGGTTCACCGGCGAACCGGACATCGAGGTGCTCGCCGAGCAGCCCGCCGCGGTGCGCCGCCGGGTGCTGCGCCGGTGGCTGCTGGAGCGGGGCGTGCGGGAACTCACAGACGCCCAATTGCGTGCTGTGGACGGGTTGATCGGTGAATGGCGTGGTCAGGGCGCCGTGTGGTTGCCGGGCGGCTTGGAGGTCGGCCGCGCGCATGGCAGGCTGACGGTGTTCCAGCCGCCGCGGTAGAGGGGACCGAGCGTGTACGAGGGCGACATCGCCTCCGTGCTCATCACCGAGCAGCAGATCGACGAGAAGGTCACCGAACTGGCGAAACAGGTGGCCGACGACTACCCAGCCGATCGTTCCGACCTCGTACTGGTCGGCGTGCTCAAGGGCGCGGTCATGTTCATGACCGACCTGGCGCGCGCGCTGCCGATCCCAGTGCAGCTCGAGTTCATGGCGGTGAGTTCCTACGGTTCGGCGACGTCGTCGTCGGGCGTGGTGCGCATCCTCAAGGACCTCGACCGGGACATCGCCGGCCGGAACGTCCTGATCGTCGAGGACATCATCGACTCCGGCCTCACGCTGTCGTGGCTGCTGAAGAACCTGGAGTCGCGCAACCCCGCGTCGCTCGAGGTCTGCACGCTGCTGCGCAAGCCGGACGCGGTGAAGGTCGACGTGCCGGTGAAGTACGTGGGCTTCGAGATCCCGAACGAGTTCGTCGTCGGGTACGGCCTCGACTACGCCGAGCGTTATCGCGACCTGCCCTACATCGGCACCCTCGACCCGAAGGTCTACTCGTCCTGAGCGCCGAGTTACTGAGCCCGCCGGTCCTGGACTTCCTCTGGGAGTCCCAGGGCGGCGGTGAGCTGCCGTACCCGCTGGAAGTGGCCTCGCACGGCGCGACCATGGACGAGCGTTCGCGGCTGCGCAACGAAACCTTCGCGATCCTGCGTGATTCGGGTTTGCTGGACCGGGAAGGCGGCCTCGACCGCCGCCTCGCGGGGTGGTTCGCCCTGCTGGCGCGGGCCGAGCGGAGCATCGATTCGGTGTTCGTCCCGGGTGACGGCGAACCCATGCGTGCGATGGTGGCGCTGGCCTCGGGCGACCGCGCGTTGCTGGCGGAGCAACGCCCGGACGGCGTGCTGGTCCAGGACCTGCACCCGTCGAGCCTGGCCTCGACCGTCGTCGACGCGTTGCCGCCCGGAACCCGCGGCACCGAGCGGTCCTTCACCGTGCTCGCCGCCGACGAGCCCACGGTCCCGCTCCTGTCCGAACCCCGCCTGCGCGGCGGCCAGTTCGGCGTGAACCACCGCGACGCCGTCGACGGCCGCCGCCGCGCCCGCGTGCTGGCCTGGTTCGACCTCCGGTCGGGGCGGTACCTGATGTACCGGAAACCAGGCCCGGACGGCCGCGAGTGGCTGACCGTCGCGCCCTCGGATGCGTTGGCCCTACGGCAACGCCTCACGGAGCTCCTCACCCGATAGAGCGCACCGGGTCGAGAGTGTCGGTGGCCTGCGCTAACTTCGCAGCGTGGTCAAACGCTCACTGCTCGTTGCTTTGCTGTTGGTGCTCACTGCCTGCGGCACAACCGTCCCCGGCACGCCTGTGGCGGTGCCGCCTGCCGCGCCGTCGTCTTCGGCTGCCCCGGCGAAGGTGCCACGGTCGGACTTGGACGCAGAGCTGATCGAACTGCGCAAAGTTGACTCCTGCGCCCTGCTGGACCCGCAGGCCGCTGCCAAGGTCGCCGGTGACAGTCCGATGTGGCTGGCGCCGTCCGACGGCTTGGCGGACTGCAAGCTCATGCTCAGACGTGGGCGGATGGACAGCTGGGAGTTCCGCACCGTCGTGGGTGCGCCGTGGATCCACGACCGGGCAGCCAAGACGGGGATCGCGGGCACCACGTTCGCCCGGGTCCAGGCCACCGATGATTCGTGCAGCTACACCCTGCGCTTCCGCAAGCTCTCGGCGATCACGCTGGACGTCACTCGTCCCTACGACGACCGAAGGTCCGACCCATGCGAGATCGGCCGGAAGTACCTCGAAGCTGTTGCGAGTACGTGGTCGCACCTGCCGTTGTTCAGCGAGGGGCACACCACCCCGCACTTGCCGCTGGCCGATGTCGACCCGTGTGACGCGGCCGATGTGGACAAGGGTCTCGGCTGGACGGCCAACCCGGTTTCGCCGAGCAAGTGCGAGATCGCCGTGGGCGCGGATCACGTGACCGTGGAGCTGGAGTTGGGGTACGACCCGCGGAAGCTGGTCAGCCCGGGGTCGAAGACCGCCAAGGTGGTGACCGTGGCCGGACACCCGGGTTGTGCGCTCGAAAACAAGTACGGCGGTGGTTACGAGGTGACGGTGGTCTTCGCGGATGCCCCGGCGATCCTCCTGCCCGTCACGCTGAAGTACTCGGAACCGGCGTACCAGCTGATCTCCGTGGTCGCGGGTGACCAGACCAGTGCGGAGACCGTGATCAAGGAGGTCTTCGAGGCCGCGGCCCGACAGCCCAGAGAGGTCCCGGCGTCACCATCCGAGGTCGACGTCGTCCCATTGGGTGACTTGACCCATGGCTGAGGGCAGGAAGGTGTCCGATCACGGAGAAGCAGCGATCTGCGTGCGCTAACCTACTCACAGTGACGTGTCGGCTCGGTCGACGCGGCTGGGGTACTGGGGTCCAAAGGGGAGATGGTCACAGTGTTGGACAACGGGGCATTCCTGCTCGGCGCCGCCGAAGCAGGCGACCTGCGGGTCGATCCGCAGGAAGCGCAAGCTGCCGTGCAGAAGCTCGGGGCTGTCAGGGACAGCCTCCAGGTGCTGCTCAACACCATGCGGCAGGGCAGTTTCGGCGACAGCCTGCAACTCGGCGCCAATCCCGTGGGCCGCGCCATGTCGGAGAAATCGACCAACAAGGCCAGCGGCGGCGAATCGTTGCACGCAGCCGTGCAGTTGCTTTTCACCCAGGCCTCGAACGCACATGACGCCGTGAAGCGGGCCATGGACAACTACGACTACACCGACGAGACCGGCGCTCGCCGGTTCCGGCCGCAGCACTGACTCATGCGTCTACGTATCGCGATCTCCTTGGTGGCCGTCGCGGCAGCGTGCGCGGCGTGCAGCGAGTCAACGGCTGGACAAGCGACCAGTTCGCCCACGCTGCCGAACGCAACCACCACCAGTGTCGCGCCGCCGACCACCACCGATTCGGGGATGAAAGGCAAGACGGACTTCTCGCAGGACGAGCTCTGCGAGCTGTTGTCCAGCGCCGAGGCGACGCAACTCGGGGGCTCGGAGGAGGGTGAGCCGAGCATGAACGTGGAAACCAAGAAACCGATCTGCACGTGGACGGCCGCGAACTCCTTGATCCTCGGTTTCCGTGATGACGGTGTCGTGGCCGATCTGAAGACCGGTCCCGGGATCACCAAAACCCAGATCCGGATCGGCAACACGCCTGGAGTGCAGTCCGACGACAAGACCAGCGGCGGCTTCTGCCAGGTCGGCTTTGATCTGAACGACCATTCCAACTTGATAGCCGGCGTCAGTGTCCTCACCGGTGGCCAAGGTAAATATGACCGTTGCAAGGTGGCCAAGGAAATGGCCGCCATTGTCCTTTCGAAGGTGAAGTAGGGGGAGCCGTGCCGGACGGACAGCACTACGACGACCAGCAGCAGTACTCGGGCGACGAGGCAACGAACGTCAAACGGGCAAGCAACCACATGCCCCAGGAGGACCGCGTTCGGGCGTCCCAATCTGAGCTGCAGGCGCAGTACGCCCAGCAGCAGGCCGCCGCGCTGAAGGGCCATGTGGAGATCGACGACCGCGCGGTCGTCGACCCGCCGTTCTGGAACGGGATGGACCAGACCAGCCTCTACAAGGCGGCGACCGAGCAGAACGAGCCCGGCATCGCCGACGGGCTCGGTCGCGCGTTCACCCAGCACGGCAACGCACTGGCCAAAGCGGCCAACGAGCTCAACGACGCACTGGCGACCCTCGACGCCGCGTGGGAAGGCAAGGCAGCTTCCACCGCGCGTGGCTCCATCCAGCCCCTCGCCAGTCACTCCGGCCAGATGGGTCAGTCCGCTCAGCTCATGGGCACCTCTCTGTCGCAGCAGTCCGTTGCCGCGTCCGAAGTGCAGCGGCTTCCACCGCCGATGGAGTTCGACGCGACGAAAGCGTTGCAGCACAACAAAGAAGTCGACGCCAACGGCGGCACGCCGATCGACATCAACGCCGAGACCGGCAAGGCCAACGCCAACAAGGCCGAGCAGGTCCGCTTCCTGACCGAATACACCAACGCGATGGCGGCCGCCGACAAGCAGATGCCGGTGTTCGTCAAACCGCCGGAGACGATCAAGAGCGGGGGCGGCGGCGGCACCTCCAGCGTCGACGGCGCGTCGGTGCAGAGCCGCAAGACCGGCGACGTGCACAACCCCTACCAGGGCACGTCGACCGGCGTCCCCACCTCGGGCTCGCCGCAGGCGGGGGCCGCCGACCCCAACGACCCGAACAACAACAACGACATCCCGACGTTCGGCACGCCGGTGGCGGGCACCTCGACCTCGGGTTTCACCGGCTCGCCGTCGCCCGTCAGCACCGCGCCCGGCCTCGGCTCCGGCCCGGTCGGCGGCACCCCGCACCCCGCGGGTCCGAGCGCCGGCTCCGGCGGGTTCGGCGGCAGCTTCGGCAACTTCAACGGCAACGCGGCCGGAGGCGCGGGGGCCGGTGAAGGTGGCGCCGGTGCGCGCGGTGGCATGGGAGCCGAAGGCGGCCGCGGCGCTGGTGCGCGTGGCCTGGCCGGTGGCATGGCTGCCGAAGAGGCCTTCGGGCGCGGCGGTCGTGGCGCGGGCGGTGCCGGCATGGGTGGCCGTGGCGTCATCGGCGGTGGCCACGGCGCCAAGGACGAGGAAGACGAAGAGCACGAGCGCCCGTCGTACCTGGTCGAGCCCGACCCGGACGCCGTCTTCGACACCGACCAGATGACCGCGCCGCCCGTGATTGGTGGGGAATGACCCGCGTGCTCGAGTCCCAGTTCTTCACCCCGATCGAGCTGGACTTCCTCTGGGAGGCGCTGGGCGCGGCCGACCTGCCGTTCCCGCTGACGCTCAAGCAACACGGCGAGACCGAGGGCCACCGGTCGATGCTGCGCCGGGACACGATGACGGCACTCGCCGCGCGTCACCTGGTCAGCATGACCGGCCGGCTCGACGCCGAGCTGGAGGACCTGCTGACGGTGCTCGCCCGCCCCGACACGGCGATCGACTCGCTGTTCCTGCCCGAGGACGGCACCGAGCAGGCCGTCGCCGCCTGGGCCGGGCGCATCGGCGACAACGCGGTCGTCGTCGTGCAGAACGACCAGGGCATCGAGTTGCGCCAGGTCCGCGCCGACGCGATGGCCGGCGAACTCGTCGCGATGCTGCCCGCCGAGCGCCGGGGTACCGAGACGTCGGTGTCGCTGCCCGTCGGCGAGTTCACGATCGGCGCCGTGCGCCGCCGTGCCGCCTCCGAGTCCGAGCAGCACAGCCGTGAGATCGCTTACCGTTTACTGGCCGAACCCAACGTGCGCTACGGCGAGTTCGCGGTCAGCGCCCGTGACCCGTTGCACGGCACCATGGTGCGGACACCGGTGCTGACCTGGAGCGACAAGGCCAGCGGCCGGTACATCAGCTACGTGCGGGCCGGCTGGCGCACCATCGCGCCCGCCGACGCCGCCATGATCCGCCACCAACTCGGCGAGATGACCGCCGATGTGCAGCGGCTCGCGGCGGGCTGACGGGAACTCCACCCGGCACGAGGACGTTGGATCCTGCGGAAGCGCCCGCTGACACTTCGCGCAGTGGCGATGCTTGGACGGGCGGTACCCTGGTCGGACCGGGTACTCCGGCCGGGCAGTGGGACGCTGTTGCCCGACATGCAAGTCAGGGAGGGTCGAGGCCGCCCTAGGCCGTAAGTTAATGGACCGCAAGCGCCTGCTACGCAACCCGCTGGTCTGGATTCTGGCGGTGTTGCTGCTGTACCTCGGCATCACCTTCATCACCGACGACACCCGTGGCTACACCCAGGTGCCGACTGCGAAGGCGATCGCGCAGATCCAAGGCGGCCACGTCAAGAAGGCGACGCTGGAGGACAAGGAACAGCAGCTCAAGCTGGACCTGACCCAGCCGATCGACCAGGACGGCACCCAGACCAGCCAGCTCATCACGTCGTTCCCGGCCCAGTCGACCGACGACGTCTACAAGCTGCTGCTGGGCCAGAACCCCGACGGTTCGCCGTACATCATGGCGAACAAGAAGCCGCTGCCCGCGATCGCCGACTTCGACACCAAGGTCACCCAGGAGTCGGTGCTCACCCAGGCGCTGTTCTACATCATCCCGCTCGGCCTGCTGCTCCTGCTGCTGATGTGGATGATGAACAACGCGCAGGGTGGCGGGAACCGCGTCCTCAACTTCGGCAAGTCCCGGGCCAAGCAGCTCAACAAGGACATGCCCAAGACGACGTTCGCCGACGTGGCGGGCGCGGACGAGGCCGTCGAAGAGCTGTACGAGATCAAGGACTTCCTGCAGAACCCCGGCCGCTACCAGGCCCTCGGCGCGAAGATCCCCAAGGGCGTGCTGCTCTACGGCCCTCCCGGTACCGGTAAGACGCTGCTCGCGCGTGCGGTCGCGGGCGAGGCGGGCGTGCCGTTCTACACGATCTCCGGTTCCGACTTCGTCGAGATGTTCGTCGGTGTCGGTGCCTCCCGCGTGCGCGACCTGTTCGAGCAGGCCAAGCAGAACGCGCCCTGCATCATCTTCGTCGACGAGATCGACGCGGTCGGCCGCCAGCGCGGCGCCGGCCTCGGCGGTGGCCACGACGAGCGCGAGCAGACCCTGAACCAGCTGCTCGTCGAGATGGACGGGTTCGACGCCCGCGGCGGCATCATCCTGATCGCGGCCACGAACCGGCCCGACATCCTCGACCCCGCGCTGCTGCGTCCCGGCCGCTTCGACCGGCAGATCCCGGTGTCCGCGCCCGACCTGACGGGCCGCAAGAAGATCCTGCAGGTCCACTCCAAGGGCAAGCCGCTCGCGCCCGACGCCGACCTCGACGGCCTGGCCAAGCGCACCGTGGGCATGTCCGGTGCCGACCTGGCCAACGTGATCAACGAGGCCGCCCTGCTCACCGCCCGCCAGAACGGCACGGTGATCGACAGCGCCGCCCTGGAGGAGTCGGTCGACCGGACGATCGGCGGCCCGGCCCGGCGCAGCCGGATCATCTCCGAGAAGGAGAAGAAGATCACCGCCTACCACGAGGGCGGCCACGCCCTCGCCGCGTGGGCGATGCCGGACATCGAGCCGGTGTACAAGCTGACGATCCTGCCGCGCGGCCGGACCGGCGGGCACGCGCTCGTCGTCCCCGAGGACGACAAGCAGCTCATGACCCGCTCGGAGATGATCGCGCGCCTGGTGTTCGCGCTCGGCGGGCGTTCGGCCGAGGAGCTGGTGTTCCACGAGCCGACCACTGGTGCGTCCTCGGACATCGAGCAGGCCACCAAGATCGCCAAGGCGATGGTGACCGAGTACGGCATGAGTGCCCGGCTCGGCGCGGTCAAGTACGGCCAGGAGCAGGGCGACCCGTTCCTCGGCCGGTCGATGGGCCACGCGCCGGACTACTCGCTCGAGGTCGCGCACGAGATCGACGAGGAGGTGCGCAAGCTCATCGAGGCCGCGCACACCGAGGCGTGGGACGTGCTGAACACCTACCGCGACGTGCTCGACGACCTCGTGCTGGAGCTGTTGGACAAGGAAACGTTGCAGCGCAAGGACTTGGAGCGGATCTTCTCCAAGGTCCAGAAGCGGCCGCGGATCACCGCGTTCAACGACTTCGGTGAGCGCACGCCGTCGGACAAGCCGCCGATCAAGACCCGCGCCGAGGTGGCCAAGGAGAACGGTGAGCCGTGGCCGCCGGCCGACCAGCTCGAGCCCGATCCGACTCCGGTCGCCGCGGTGCCCGGTGGGGGTGACTTGCCCGGCGGTCCGCCGCACACCCAGCCGTCGCCGCCCGGCAGCAACGGCGCGGGCCCGAACGGATACGGCCAGACCGGCTACTCCAGCGGTGAGTCCGGCGGTCCGAACCGTCAGGGCCGGCCGCCGTACTACGGTGCCCCGCCCGGGTGGACGCCGGCCACGACGCCGTCGCGCCAGCAGGACTGGCAGCCGCGCGAGTGGAATCCATCCCATGAGACAGGCCACACCGAGCAGCGCGGCAACCGGTCCAACGGTTCAGAATCGGACGAGGGGCGGCCCGGCGGCACCGAGTAGGAAGGTGCTCGCTGACCACGGCCATCCCGGTAATCGGAGGTGAGCCGTGACGGGAACGCTCGACGGCGTGACACAACAGGCCCGGGTCTTCGACCAGGAACGGGCCGAACGGGCGATCCGGGAACTGCTCATCGCGTGCGGTGAGGACCCGAACCGCGAAGGACTCCTGGAGACGCCCGCGCGGGTGGCGCGGGCGTACCGGGAGATGTTCGCCGGGCTGTACACCGACCCCGACGAAGTGCTGTCGAAGACCTTCGACGAGAGCCACGAGGAGCTCGTCCTGGTCACCGACATCCCGATGTTCTCCAGCTGCGAGCACCACCTGGTGCCGTTCCACGGCGTGGCGCACGTCGGCTACATCCCGAACGAGAAGGGCAAGGTCACCGGCCTGTCCAAGCTCGCGCGCCTGGTCGACCTGTACGCCAAGCGACCGCAGGTACAGGAGCGGCTGACCTCCCAGGTCGCCGACGCCTTGATGCGCAAGCTCGCCCCACGCGGCGCGATCGTGGTCATCGAGGCGGAGCACCTGTGCATGGCGATGCGGGGGATCCGCAAGCCCGGCGCCCGCACGACGACGTCCGCGGTGCGGGGCCTGCTCAAGGATTCGTCGTCGTCGCGGGCGGAGGCGTTGGACCTCATCAAGGGCCGGACCCGATGACGCACCGGCTGCTGCCCGCGCCGGGGCGGTGTGCCGTGGTCGGCGTCCTGAACGTGACGCCCGACTCGTTCTCCGACGGCGGCCGCTACCTGGATGTCGACGACGCCGTCGCGCACGGCATCGAGATGTGGCAGGCCGGTGCGGACCTGATCGACGTCGGCGGCGAGTCCACTCGCCCCGGGGCCGAGCGGATCGACGCCGACGTCGAGACCGCGCGGGTGCGTCCGGTGATCGCGCGTCTCACCGAGGCGGGCGTCCGCACCAGCGTCGACACGACCCGTGCCCAGGTCGCCGAAGCGGCTCTCACCGCAGGGGCGACGATCATCAACGACGTGTCCGGCGGCCTCGCCGACCCGGACATGGCCCGCGTCGCCGCGGCGGCCGACGTCCCGTGGATCTTGATGCACTGGCGTGGCCACAGCCGGGAGATGAACACCCTCGCCAGGTACCAGGACGTGGTGGCCGAGGTCTGCGACGAACTCGGCAAGCGCGTCGCCGACGCGTTGGCTGCCGGCGTGCGTGCCGAGGCGATCGTCCTGGACCCGGGCCTCGGCTTCGCCAAGAACGCCGAACACAACTGGGCCCTGCTCCGTCGCCTCGACGCCCTGCTCGCCCTGGGCTTCCCCCTCCTGGTCGGCGCGTCCCGCAAACGTTTTCTGGGCAGCTTGCTCGCCGCCCCCGACGGCACGGCCCGCCCACCCGAAGGCCGCGAGGAAGCCACCGCGGTCCTGTCCGCCCTGATCGCCGCGGCCGGCGCGTGGGGCGTCCGCGTCCACGACGTCCAACGAACCCTCGACGCCCTGGCCGTGGTGACCGCCCTAACCCCACCCCGCCCGAGTTCAGCGGGCTAATTCCCCGACCCCTCCGCGACCTGCCAACAGAGACTCGCTGACCCCGCGAAACGCGAACAGAGTTCAGCGGGCTTATTCACGACTCACACCCGAGCCCTGCCCAACGGGGACTCGCTGGCGCCGGGGAACGTGAAGAGGGTTCAGCGGGCTTGTTCACCGACCACGCTTGAGGCCTGAGCAGGGGGTGTCACAGGTGCAAGGAACGTGAAGAAGGTTCAGCGGGCTTATTCACGAACCGCGCGCGTAGGCGTGCGCGAAGAGCTCGCTGGCGCCGGGAACGTGAGAAGGGTTCAGCGGGCTTGTTCCCGGAGGGGGCGGTCGAATGTGAAGGGAGTTCAGCGGGCTAATTCCCGACGTGGGGCTGACCTGGGGGTTTGGGATTCAGCGGGCTTGATCCCGGGTGGGGTGAGTTTCGGTAGGCTCGATGGGGTTCGTGCAGGTTGTGCCAGGTGGAGGCCGATGCTCGTGACCGACCGCATCACGTTGACCGGGCTGCGGGTGCGTGGGCATCACGGGGTGTTCGACCACGAGCGACGCGACGGGCAGGACTTCGTCGTCGACGTCACCGTCTGGATCGACTTGAACAAGGCCGCCGAGACCGACGACCTCACCCAGACCCTCCACTACGGCGAACTCGCCCAGCGCGTCGCCGACATCGTCAGCGGTGAGCCGCGCGACCTCATCGAAACCGTCGCCGCCGAGATCGCCGAAGGCGAGATGACCGACGACCGCGTCCACGCCGTCGAGGTCACCGTCCACAAGCCGAGCGCGCCCATCCCGTTGACCTTCGCCGACGTCGCCGTCACCGTCCGCAGGTCGCGAAAAAGGGGCCGGCCATGAGCCGCGCCGTCCTGTCCCTCGGCTCCAACCTCGGCGACCGGCTCGCCTACCTGCAATCGGCGGTCGACGGCCTCAGGGATCAACTCAAAGCCGTCTCGCCGGTCTACGAAACGGCACCTTGGGGCGTCGAAGACCAACCCGACTTCCTCAATGCCGTGCTCATCGCCGAGGACGAAACCGCTGATCACTGGGCATGGCTGCGCAAAGCCCAGCAACTCGAGCACGCCGCCGGCCGCGTCCGCGAACAACGCTGGGGCCCCCGCACCCTCGACGTCGACGTAGTCACCGTCGACGACGTCCGCAGCGACGACCCTGTGCTGACCCTCCCGCACCCCGGCACCCCGGACCGCGCCACCGTGCTCATCCCGTGGCTCGACATCGACCCGAACGCCGTCCTGCCGGGGCACGGCCGCGCACAAGATCTTCTCGCCAAACTCGACACCGCGGGCGTGCACCGCCGCGACGACCTCACGCTGGACGGCGCCGGATGACCGCCACCAGGCCGCGCGACCTCATCGCCATCGCCGCGGTCGCGGCCGTCGCGATCTACCTGGCGTTGCGCGCGTTCTACGGCGAACTCCCGCCGTTGCCGATCTTCGCCGCGCTCATGCTCGGCGTGCTCGCGATCGTCGAACTGCTGCTCGGTTTTCCGCTCCGCGCCCGCGTGCGCAGCGGGACCCGCGTGGTCCAGCCGCTCACGTACGCGCGCGCCGTGGCGCTGGCGAAGGCATCCTCGATCCTTGGCGCGCTGATGTTCGGTGCCTGGCTGGCGGCCGTGGTCTACCTGGTGCCCGAACGCGGTCAGATCGCCGCGGCGGCCGATGACCTACCGTCCGCGATCGCGGGAGTCGTTTGTTCAGCGGGTTTGACCGGTGCGGCGCTGTGGCTCGAGTACTGCTGCCGCACCCCGCACGACCCCGATGATCAAGGCCGCCGGGAAATAGATCAAAAACTTTGATACCGACCTGGTCTCGTTTGAGTTACTGCCAGGTACGGTAGAGGCCATGCGTGACGCCGAAGGGCCCGAAAGCACACAAACCGGACGTGTGCTGCTCGTCGCTGCGTTGCTGTTAGCCGTCGGTGCGACCGCGCTGCTCATCCTCGCCGACGACGTCAAGTGGTTACGCCTCGGCATCGTGGCGGCGTTGTGGGCCGCACTGGTCGGCGCGTTCGTCGCCGCCAAGTTCCGCAGGCAGGTCGCCGACCGCGAGGACGAGATGGCCGACCGCCAGGCCGTCTACGAGCTGGAGCTGGAACGCGAGGTCGCGGCTCGCCGCGAGTTCGAACTCGAGGTGGAGGCCGAGGCGCGCCGCAAGAGCGAGCGCGGCTCCCACGACGACATGGCCGCCTTGCGCCAGGAAGTCTCCGCACTGCGTCAAAGCCTGGAAGTCCTCCTCGGCGGCGAGGTGCTCGTGGAACGCGTCGCACTGCACGCCGAGTCCACGCGGATGCGCTCGCTGACCGACAGTTCGCAGCCCCTCACCGACTCCCGGCCACTCACCGTGCGGCAGAGCGGGATCCGCCGGATCACCGCCGCCCAGTCCGAGCGCGAAACCGAGCTGATCGAGCGGGTGCACGTCGCCCGCCAGCCCGCTCGGCAGGCACCCAAACGGCCGGAGCCGCGCCGGCCCGAGCCGTCCCGGTCGTCGTACGTCAACGAGGGCTCGGAGCGCTGGTTCGCCGGTGCCCAGGCCGTTGGCCGCCCTGATGACCTCCCCAAGACCATCGACGCCGAGCGCCCCCAGGCACGGGATGCACAGGCGAGGCCCGGCGCGCGCGTGCCGGGCCGCCGGACCGCGGAGGCCGAGCCGCCGAGCCGGCGCGTGGAGCCGGTCGCGGAGCCGACCCCCAACCGTGGTGCGGTTGCCGAGCAGGCACCGGGTCGCCGAGCCGCTGCCGAGACAGGTGGCTATCGAGGGGTCGCAGAGCAGCCGCCCAGCCGCGGTGCGGTCGCCGAGCAGGCACCCGGTCGCCGAGCCGCTGCCGAGACGGGCGGGTATCCAACGGTCGCGGAGCAGCCGCCGAGCCGCCGGGCCGCCACCGAGACCAGCCATCGGCCGATCGGCGAGCGGACCACTCCGGCCAGTACGCCGGTCCAGGCGCCGAACAGGGGCGCGCAGAGTTCCGGTTACCGCCCTGATCCCTCGGCGTACCAGCCGAAGCCGCCGCCCGCGCCGTCGTCCATCGCCAACCGCCTCGAGGAAACCGGGAGCAACTACGTCGCTCCCGCCCAGCCGTCGCGGCACGCGAACCCGGCCGAGCAGACCGGCGTCCGTCCGGCGAACAACGACACCTACCGCGCAGCCGCCGAGCAGTTCGTCACCGAGCGCTCGGGTTACACCTCGGCGCTGGAGCAGTCGACGAACTACGCCGAGCCGAGCGGTCACCACGCCGTGCCCGACGCCGCGGCCGGCGGCGGGCGTCGGCGGGCCGCCGAGGAACCCCCGGCCGGGTCGCACGCGTCGGGCACGTCGGTGAGCGAACTGCTTGCGGCGCACGGCCAGGGCGCGAGCCCGCGTCGTCGCCGCCGTCGCGACGACGACGACTGATCAACACCGTTACAGTGGCCGGCTGTGACCACCGACAGCCGGCCCCGGCCCCGCAGGCTGACCGTGTTGTTGCCCGTGATCGGGCTGGTCGTGCTGGCCGCGTGCGGGCTGACCCTGCTGGCCTTGTCCACCGCGAAGGTCGGCCTGGTCGCTGAACTCGTCGGCGTCGCGGCCGCGTTGCTCCCGGTCGGCCCTGTGGTTGCCGCCTTTTTGTGGGTCGACCGGTGGGAACCGGAACCAGCGGGCTTGTTGTGGCTCGCTTTCGGGTGGGGCGCCTGCCTGGCCGCGATCACCGCGTTGATCATGAACAACACGGCCGAGGCGGTCGGCGATCTGTTGCTGGGCAAGGGAAACGGCGACAAGCTGGCCGCGGTGTTCACCGCACCGGTGATCGAGGAGGCGCTGAAGGCCGCGTTCGTGCTGGCGCTGCTGGTCCGGCTGCGGCACGAGTTCGACGGCGTGATCGACGGGATCGTCTACTCCGGGCTGTGCGCGGCCGGCTTCGCGTTCACCGAGAACATCTACTACTTCGGCCGCGCGTTCGCCGAATACGGCTTCGGCAGCATCACCGCGCCGGGCGTGCTGCTCGCCTTCGTGTTGCGTGGGGTGCTCTCGCCGTTCACGCACCCGCTCTTCACGTGCATGACCGGCATCGGGATCGGCCTCGCCGCGCGCACGTCCAACAACGTCGTGCGGATCGTCGCGCCGGTCGCCGGCTACGTGATCGCCGTGGTGCTGCACGGGTTGTGGAACGGTTCGGCGACGCTGGGCGGGTCGAACTCGTTCCTGGTCGTCTACTTCCTGGTGATGGTCCCGATCTTCATCGTCGGCGTGCTGTTCGTGAACTGGCACCGCAACCGCGAGCAGCGCATCGTCACCGAAGGCCTGCCGAGCATGGTCGCCGCCGGGCTGATCACCCGGTCGGACGAGGAGAAGCTGTGCAGCCTCGTCGAACGGGCCAAGTGGCGCAAACGAACCCGGGCCAAGCACGGCGCGGAGGCCGCCGACGCCCTCGGCGAGTTCCAGACCGCGGTGAGCGAACTCGCGTTCCTGCGCCACGGCATGCACCGCGGCACGGTCGGCGAGGACGCCGGAGAGCGGCAAGACGCCCTGGTCAACGCGGTCGGCGAGACGCGGGACCGGGTCGCCCGGCTGATCCGCGGGACCGTCGGCGGGCCGGGTTCGACGACCGGGTGAAGCTGGTCACCCGGATGCCACGCCGTCCGACGCGTGCGGTTACTCTCGCGGCCGTCGTCCGGTACCCGAAGCGGACCGGAACGGGATAGGGAGTCGCACGCAATGGTGCCTGCTGGCGGTCCGCGGTGACCCGCCCGGCGCGACTTGCGGTGGGTGTGGTCTCGGCCGGTCGGGTCGGGGCCGTGTTCGGCGCGGCGCTGGCCCGGGCCGGGCACACCGTCGTGGCCGCGTCCGGCGTGTCCGCCGCATCCGTGCGGCGTGCCGAGGAACTGTTGCCCGGCGTGCCGTTGCTCGCGCCCGACGAGGTGGTCCGCCGGGCTGACCTCGTGGTGCTCGCGCTGCCTGATGACGCGATGGCCGGGATGGTGCGCGGGCTCGTCGCGTCCGGGGCGTTGCGGGCCGGGCAGATCGTCGTGCACACCAGTGGCGCGCACGGCGTCGAAGTGCTGCAGCCCGCGGCCGATGCGGGGGCGTTGCCGCTCGCGCTGCACCCGGTCATGACCTTCACCGGCCGGGCCGAAGACCTGGAGCGGATCGCCGCGTGCTCGGTCGGCGTGACCGCGACGACCGGCGACGAGGCGGCGTGGAGCGTGGGCGAGGCCCTGGTCGTCGAGATGGGCGCCGAGCCGGTGCGCATCCCCGCCGAAGCGCGCGCGCTCTACCACACGGCGCTGGCGCACGGCGCGAATCACCTGGTCACGTTGGTCGCCGACTGCGCCCAGTTGCTCGCCGACGCCGGGGTCGCGAACCCCCAGCGCATGATCGGCCCGCTGCTCTCGGCCGCGCTCGACAACGCCCTGCGGCACGGCGATCGCGCGCTGACCGGTCCAGTGGCCCGGGGTGACGCGGGCACGATCCGCGCACACCGCCGCGTCCTGGCCGAGCGCGCCCCCGACATCCTGCCCGCTTATCTGGCCCTGGCCAGGCGAACCGCTGCCCGCGCGGAATCAGCGGGCTTGTTGCGCGCGGACCTCGCACCCGACGTCCTTGCCGCCCTCGACCACCCGGAGGACCCTTCATGACGCCGCGGTTCGTGCCCGGAAACCTGCACGTCTACACCTCGCCCGCCGAGGTCGGTGCGGTCTCCAGGGCGCTGCGGACCACCGGTCGCAAGATCGCCTTCGTGCCGACCATGGGTGCCCTGCACGACGGGCACCGCGAGCTGATGCGCCGTGCCCGACGGATCCCCAACACCGTGCTGGCGGTGTCGATCTTCGTGAACCCGCTGCAGTTCGGCGCGGGAGAGGACCTGGAGCGCTACCCGCGGCCGCTCGAGGCGGACCTCGACGTGTGCCGCGAGGCAGGCGCGGAGATCGTGTTCACGCCGGGGGTCGAGGACATGTACCCGCCTGGCGCGCAGGTCACCGTCCACCCGGGGCCGCTCGGCGACGAGCTGGAAGGTGCGGCGCGGCCGGGCCACTTCTCCGGTGTGCTGACCGTGGTCGCGAAGCTGTTCAACATCATCCGGCCGGACTACGCGATGTTCGGCGAGAAGGACTACCAGCAGCTCGTGCTGGTCAAGGCCCTGGCGAAGGACCTGAACCTCGGGGTGTCGGTGCTCGGCGTGCCGATCGTCCGGGAGTCCGACGGGTTGGCGTTGTCGTCACGCAACGTGTACCTGAGCCCATCGGAGCGGTCCGCGGCCGTCGCGTTGTCGGCGGCGTTGACCGCGGGTGCGCACGTCAGCGCACAGGGCGGTGCGGCTGTGCTGGCCGCCGCCCACGAGGTGTTGTCCACAGAGCCGGGCATCGCTGTGGACTACTTGACGCTCCGTAACATCGATCTTGGACCGGCGCCCGAGCGGGGCGACGCACGTTTGCTGGTGGCGGCGCGGGTCGGCTCGACCCGGCTCATCGACAACGCCGCGGTGCTGCTGGTCAGCGACGATTCGTAGGAAGGTTGACCATGTTCCGCACGATGCTGAAGTCGAAGATCCACCGGGCCACGGTGACCCAGGCCGACCTGCACTACGTCGGTTCGGTGACGGTCGACCCGGTGTTGATGGAGGCGTCCGACCTGCTGCCCGGCGAGCAGGTGACGATCGTCGACATCACCAACGGCGCACGGCTCGAGACCTACGTCATCGCAGGCGAGCGGGGCAGTGGCGTGATCGGGATCAACGGGGCGGCCGCGCACCTCGTGCACCCCGGTGACCTGGTGATCCTCATCGCGTACGGCGTCATGTCGGACGCCGAGGCGGCCGCGTACCAGCCGAAGATCGTGTTCGTGGACGCCGACAACAAGATCGTCGACCTCGGCGACGACCCCGCGCACGTGCCTGCCGGGTTCGACCTGCAGTCCGGCGCCGAGACCGCCGACGAAGCACCCGCCGAGACCGCCGACGCCGCGAGGCTCGACGCGCTGCTCGCCGCGGAACACTGAGGCCCACGCGTGCTGCTCACCATCGACGTCGGCAACACCAACATCGTGCTCGGCCTCTACCAGGGCTGGGGTGAGCAGGCGCAGCTGGTGCGGGATTGGCGCATGCGCACCGATGCCCGGATGACCGCCGACGAGCTCGCGCTGACCATGCGTGGCCTGCTGGGTTCGCATGCCGACGCCGTCACCGGGATCTCGGCGCTGTCCACGGTGCCGGCGGTGCTGCGTGAGCTGCGGGTGATGCTGAGCCGGTACTACGCGGACGTGCCGACCCTGGTGGTGGAACCGGGCGTGCGGACCGGCGTGCCGCTGCTGGTCGACAACCCCAAGGAGGTGGGTGCCGACCGTGTGATCAACACACTGGCCGCCCACCACCTGCATGCGACCGCGTGCGTGGTGGTCGATTTCGGCACGTCGACGAACATCGACGTGATCTCCGCGAAGGGTGAGTTCCTGGGCGGCGTGTTCGCGCCGGGCATCGAGATCTCGGTGGACGCCCTCGCCGCCCGAGCCGCGGCCCTGCGCAAGGTGGAGCTGGTCCGCCCGCGTTCGGTGATCGGCAAGAACACCGTGGAATGTCTTCAGTCCGGCATCCTGTTCGGCTTCGCCGGTCAGGTGGACGGCCTGGTCCGCCGCATCGTCGCCGAGCTCGACCGCACCACCCACCCGGGTCCCGTCACCGTCATCGCCACCGGCGGCCTGGCCCCCCTCGTCCTCGAGGAATCGGACACCATCGCCCACCACTACCCGGACCTCACCCTCATGGGCCTCCGCCTCGTCTTCGAACGCAACACCCCCCACCCACCCGGGAATTAGCCCGCTGAACTCCAAACCCCCAGCTCACCCCCACCTCAGGGAACAAGCCCGCTGAACTCCCACCCCCTGCACAGACCAGCCCAGGGGCCTTCGACGCCAACCCGCGGGCCTCAGGCGTCCCCGCGCGACCGGCACCATTCACCCCGGCCGGCAGGCTCCCGAGCCCCGTTGAACGCTCCTCACCCTTCTCGTGCGCAGCACCCCTCAACGCCACCCGGGATTAAGCCCGCTGAATCCCAAAGCCGCAGGTCAGGAGGCCTTCGGGATTTAGCCCGCTGAACCTCCTTCACGTTTGAGAGGTCAGGAGGTGGGCTTGGCGAGGCGGCCGGGATTAAGCCCGCTGAACTCGAATTCGCAGGTCAGGAGGGTGTGAGGGATTAAGCCCGCTGAGTCACGGGTGGTGGGTGGCGCGGGCGACCAAGGTGCGGAGAGGGAGGTCGAACTCGCCCTCAGCGGTGGCGGGGTTCGTGTCGAGGAACGAGCGGACGCGGGACAGAACCTCGGTACGCTCCTGGGCCGTCGCCACGGTCGTGTGCGAATGGGTGCCGATGGTCGCGGTCAACGACTCCGCCGTCCGCCGCTGCGAATGCGGGAAAGCCCGCTCCTCGAACGCGCCGAACGACGGATGGGTCGGCAGCTCGTTCATGGTGCGCGACTTCCTGCTCACACTCGACGTGTTGAGCCGCACCAGCTCACGCACCCACCCGACGGAGTCGTCCTCGCCGTTCCACAGCAGTCCCAGCGCCCCGCCCGGCCGCAACACCCGTGCGATCTCCGTCAGCGCGCGCTCGGGATCGAACCAGTGGAACGCCTGACCCACCATCACCGCATCCGTGCTGTTGTCCGGCAACGGAATCTCCTCCGCCGTCCCCGCCAGCGCGGGCACCTCCGGCACTCGCCGGCTCAGCTCCGCCCGCATCTGATCGTCGGGCTCGACTGCCGTGATCCTGTGCCCGGTCGCCACCAATCCTCGCGTCAGAGCGCCGGTCCCGGCGGCGAGATCCAGCACGTCGCGCACGGCGTGCGCGCAGCCCGCGAGTGCCCACGCGATGCCATAGGGCGGATAGTCGGGCCGGTGCTCGGCGTACTCCCGGGCGACCTCGCCGAACGACGACGCCCGGCGGGCGAGAAGATCAGGATCATTGGCCATGCCCACCAAGCTAACGCCGCGGATACCCATTGGTCCTGCCGCGAACCTGCTCTCTACCCTTGAACCGTGACCGATCAGCAGCAATCACCCGGAGTCGACGACCTGCCCGAGCAGATGCGCGTGCGCCGCGAGAAGCGCGCCCGGCTGCTCGCCGAAGGCACGGAGCCGTATCCGGTGCAGCTGCCGCGCACGCACAGCCTGCGCCAGGTCCGTGAGGCTTACCCCGACCTCGCCCCTGACGCCACCACGGGCGACGTCGTAGCGGTCGCCGGCCGCGTGCTGTTCGTGCGCAACAGCGGCAAGCTCTGCTTCACCACGCTCCGCGAAGGCGACGGCACCGAACTGCAGGTCATGCTGAGCCGCGACAAGGTCGGCGAAGAAGCGCTCGCCGCGTGGAAGGCCGACGTCGACCTCGGCGACCACGTCTTCATCCGCGGCGAAGTGATCACGTCGCGGCGCGGCGAGCTTTCCATCCTCGCCGACGAATGGCGGATGGCCGCGAAGGCATTGCGACCCTTGCCGGTCTCGCACAAGCCGCTCGCGGAGGAGACGCGTGTCCGGCAGCGCTATGTCGACCTGATCATGCGCGGTCAAGCGCGCGACATGGTGCGGAGCCGGGCCGGCGTGGTCCGGTCGTTGCGCGAGTCGTTCCACCAGCGCGGGTTCCTCGAGGTCGAGACGCCGATGCTGCAGACCATGCACGGTGGCGCGACGGCACGCCCGTTCGTGACGCATTCCAACGCGTTCGACATCGACCTCTACCTGCGGATCGCGCCCGAGCTGTACCTCAAGCGGTGCGTGGTGGGCGGGATCGAGAAGGTCTTCGAGATCAACCGCAACTTCCGCAACGAGGGCAGCGATTCGACGCACTCGCCCGAGTTCGCCATGCTCGAGTTCTACGAGGCATACGCGACATACGACACGAATGCGGTCATGACGCGGGAACTCGTCCAGGAGGCCGCGGAGTCCGTCTTCGGCACCCAGGTGGTGACGTTGCACGACGGTACGGAGTACGACCTCTCCGGCGAGTGGACCACCTTGTCCATGTACGAGTCGCTTTCCGAGGCCCTCGGTGAAGAGGCAACCCCGGAAACGCCTGTGGAGCTGTTGCGCAAGCACGCGCAGCGCGTCGGCGCCGAACTCGATCCGAAGCTCGGGCACGGGAAGCTGATCGAGGAGCTCTGGGAACACCTGGTTTCCGGGCAGTTGCACGCGCCGACGTTCGTGCGGGATTTCCCGGTCGAGACCTCACCGCTGACCCGTCAGCACCGTTCGATCCCCGGCGTCGCCGAGAAGTGGGACCTCTACATCCGCGGGTTCGAGCTGGCCACGGGCTACTCCGAGCTGGTCGACCCGGTGGTCGAACGCGAGCGGCTGACCGAGCAGGCCCGGCTCGGCGCGGCGGGTGACGACGAAGCCATGCAGCTCGATGAGGACTTTCTGCGTGCCCTGGAGTACGGAATGCCGCCCAGCGGTGGCGTCGGAATGGGTATCGATCGGCTGCTGATGGCCATGACCGGGCTGGGTATGCGGGAGACCATCCTGTTCCCGTTGGTCAAGCCCGAATGATGTGCGGCGGGTGCGGGACACGCTAACGCAATCTCTCTGATTTGCGTTGTACGGCATGGGTGGAGTATTTATATCCATGCCGCCACCGCCCTATCGCACCCGCATTCCGCCGAAGGAGGCGCATATGGCGCAGAAAGTCATGGTTACTCTGGTGGACGACCTCGACGGGTCCACAGCAGAGGAGACAGTTGAGTTCGGTCTCGATGGCGCCTCCTATCAGATAGACCTGTCTTCGGGCAATGCCGACAGGCTTCGCGAGGCGCTTGCCGATTACGTCAATCACGCGCGCCGTTCCGGTGGACGCAAGCGCCTGATGGGCCGCGGGCCTGGTGGTCGCCCCAGGACCGCTTCGGCGGACCGGGAGCAGAACCAGGCAATTCGCGAATGGGCCCGCAAGCAGGGCCTGAAGGTGTCCGATCGGGGACGAATCCCGTCCGAGGTGCTGGACGCCTACCACAAGCAAGGCTGACGTCCTACGGCAAAAGGGGCTTTCCGCGATGCGGGGAGCCCCTTTTGTCGTGCAGAACACGATCACGATCGGCGCATTGGCGTCCGGGCCAAGCGGAAATGATCATTTGGCGAATTGCTTCGGCAGGACGCGTGGACACGTGTCGCACGGTCCTTGCCCGGCGGGCAACAGGTAGTGGTAGCAGCAACTCTCCTTGCGGCGGATCCACCCCGTCCCGGCGGCATTCGGCCGCACGGTCGACGCCGTCGTGAAGGGCGGGAAAACAGCCGGGAACACCAGTGTGGCGTCCATCACGCCTGCTTGTTCGGCGCCGTGGGCCCGACCGGCGAGCAGCAACGCGTTGTCGAGCGCGTCTGTGGCGGCACCCCAGAGCGTCCGCCGATCGATTCGCCCGATCGGGCCGAACACGGTGACGAAGCGTGCCGCATGTGCGGCGAAGCGTCCACGCAGGACCGCGGCGAGCGTCCGTTCGTCCGGCACCACGTCCGCGTCCACGGCGCCGGCCGCCGGGTCGCTGGGCAGGCAGGTGAACCGGCTGGACAGCAGGGACGTACCAACAGGGTCAGGTCTAGGCGAACCCAAGCGAAACGCGAGGTGGTGTGGACGCAGCGAAGGCACCCTGCGCTCGTGGTGGAACAGCATCCCGGCGGCGAAGGCGGGCACCGACAAGTACCACGCCATGACATAGGCGGTCGCTGTCCGGCGCGGCGCGTGCCCGTAGTCGTTCAGCAGGCTTATTCCCGTGCGGTCGACCCACTGGATGAGTTTCGCCTGGTCAGCGAGCATGTCGGCGCACGTGATCCAGCCGTCCTGGGCGCCGAACCGCAGCCGGGTCCGGTCCTGGAGCGAGTCGATGCGGGCGATGGAGTCGGCGAGCGGCGGCGCACCGACGGCCGGTCGCGCCAAGGTCATCGATGCTCCATCCGGGCGAGTAGGCTTGCCTTACCTTACACACGTGCCGCTCGTGTTCGCGCTGAGCGGACACCGGCTACCGAGCGGAATCGGCCCCGGTGTACGAACGTTGTGACAGGCAGATCGGGGGTCCACGGGCACCCGGCGAGCGGTAGCCGCCGCAAGTAGTACTGAGCGCGACGGTACGGGCGACTACAGTGGTCCTACGGTGCTGGTTCCACCGAGCGAGGTGGACGAGGACCGCCGGCGCAGCAGTCAGGGAGTGCAAATGTTCGAGAGGTTCACCGACCGCGCGAGGCGGGTGGTCGTCCTGGCCCAAGAAGAGGCCCGGATGCTCAACCACAACTACATCGGCACCGAGCACATCCTCCTGGGCCTGATCCACGAGGGTGAAGGTGTCGCCGCCAAGGCGCTCGAATCACTGGGGATCGCGCTGGAAGGCGTGCGGCAGCAGGTCGAGGAGATCATCGGCCAGGGTCAGCACGCGCCAAGCGGTCACATCCCCTTCACGCCAAGGGCGAAGAAGGTGCTTGAGCTGTCGCTGCGCGAAGCGCTGCAGCTCGGCCACAACTACATCGGGACCGAGCACATCCTGCTCGGGCTCATCCGCGAAGGCGAGGGCGTGGCCGCGCAGGTGCTGGTCAAGCTCGGCGCCGACCTCAACCGCGTGCGGCAGCAGGTGCTGCAGCTGCTCTCGGGCTACCAGGGTGGCAAGGAGACCGCCGAGACGGGCGGTCGCGGCGAAGGCACGCCGTCGTCCTCGCTGGTGCTCGACCAGTTCGGCCGCAACCTCACCGCCAGCGCCCGCGAGGGCAAGCTGGACCCGGTGATCGGCCGGACCAAGGAGATCGAGCGGGTCATGCAGGTGCTGTCCCGCCGCACCAAGAACAACCCCGTGCTGATCGGCGAGCCGGGCGTCGGCAAGACCGCCGTCGTCGAGGGCCTCGCCCAGATGGTGGTCAAGGGCGAGGTGCCCGAGACGCTCAAGGACAAGCAGCTCTACACGCTTGACCTGGGTTCTCTGGTCGCCGGCTCCCGCTACCGCGGTGACTTCGAAGAGCGCCTGAAGAAGGTGCTCAAGGAGATCCGCACGCGCGGCGACATCATCCTGTTCATCGACGAGATCCACACCCTCGTGGGTGCGGGTGCGGCCGAGGGTGCCATCGACGCGGCCTCGATCCTCAAGCCGATGCTGGCCCGCGGTGAGCTGCAGACCATCGGCGCCACCACGCTCGACGAGTACCGCAAGTACGTCGAGAAGGACCCGGCGCTGGAGCGGCGCTTCCAGCCCATCCAGGTGGGCGAGCCGTCGCTGGAGCACACCATCGAGATCCTCAAGGGTCTGCGCGACCGGTACGAGGCGCACCACCGGGTGACCATCACCGACCCGGCGCTGGTCGCCGCGGCGACCCTGGCCGACCGGTACATCAACGACCGGTTCCTGCCCGACAAGGCGATCGACCTGATCGACGAGGCGGGCGCCCGGATGCGCATCCGCCGGATGACCGCGCCGCCGGACCTGCGCGAGTTCGACGAGAAGATCGCCGACGTGCGCCGGGAGAAGGAGTCCGCGATAGACGCGCAGGACTTCGAGCGCGCCGCCAAGCTGCGTGATCAGGAGAAGCAACTGCTCGGCCAGAAGTCCGAGCGGGAGAAGCAGTGGAAGGACGGCGACCTCGACGTCGTCGCCGAGGTCGACGACGAGCAGATCGCCGAAGTCTTGGCCAACTGGACCGGCATCCCCGTGTTCAAGCTGACCGAGGAGGAGACGACTCGGCTGCTGCGCATGGAGGACGAGCTGCACAAGCGGATCATCGGCCAGGAGGACGCCGTCAAGGCCGTCTCCCAGGCGATCCGCCGCACGCGCGCCGGCCTGAAGGACCCGAAGCGCCCGTCCGGCTCGTTCATCTTCGCCGGCCCGTCCGGTGTCGGTAAGACCGAGCTGTCCAAGGCGCTGGCGAACTTCCTGTTCGGCGAGGACGACGCGCTCATCCAGATCGACATGGGCGAGTTCCACGACCGCTACACCGCCTCGCGGCTCTTCGGTGCCCCTCCCGGGTACGTGGGCTACGAGGAGGGCGGCCAGCTCACCGAGAAGGTGCGGCGCAAGCCGTTCTCGGTGGTCCTGTTCGACGAGATCGAGAAGGCGCACCAGGAGGTCTACAACACCCTCCTGCAGGTGCTGGAAGACGGGCGTCTGACCGACGGTCAGGGCCGGACGGTGGACTTCAAGAACACCGTCATCATCTTCACCTCGAACCTCGGTACGCAGGACATCTCGAAGGCCGTCTCGCTCGGCTTTGCTGGTGGAAACGAGCAGAGCAACAACTACGAGCGGATGAAGCAGAAGGTCAACGACGAGCTCAAGAAGCACTTCCGTCCTGAGTTCCTGAACCGCATCGACGACATCATCGTGTTCCACCAGCTCACCGAAGAGCAGATCATCACGATGGTGGACCTGATGATCGGCCGCGTCGAGACGCAGCTCAAGAACAAGGACATGGCGCTCGAGCTCACCGCGACGGCCAAGAAGCTGCTGGCCAAGCGTGGGTTCGACCCGGTGCTGGGTGCGCGGCCGCTGCGTCGCACCATCCAGCGCGAGATCGAGGACCAGCTGTCGGAGAAGATCCTGTTCGGGGAGATCGAGCCCGGCCAGATCATCATCGTCGACGTCGATGGCTGGGACGGCGAGGGTTCGGACGACAAGGCGCACTTCACCTTCCGGGGCGAAGCCAAGCCGACCAGCGTCCCGGACGCTCCGCCGGTCGACCTCGCCGCCTCCGGCGGCGGCGACGACACCGCCGAAGCCGCTGGCGAGTAACACCCACACGAATCACCACACGGAAGGGCGGGGCCGCTGGCCCCGCCCTTCCGCATCTCCACCCCTCCCACACCCCCACCCGTGCTGGGCCCGCCCGCACACGCACCCCTTGCGCACCCACCCCACCGCGGCCACCCGCTTCGCCCACCCACCCCCTTGGTCTCCTTCCCAACCCACCCACCCTCTTCCACCCTCCCCTCACGGATCCAGCGGGCTTAATCCCGCCTGCGTTCACTGACCCGCCGATCCGTGTCCAGCGGGCTTAGTTCCGCCAGCGCCCCTGACCTGCCGACCCGCGTTCAGCGGCTTGATCCCGCCTGTCGTGCCTGCGTCGCTGACCTGCCGATCCGCGTTCAGCGGGCTTAATCCTCGCGCCCGTCCACAGCCCGGCGGTGCGGGTCCAGCGGGCTTGTTCCGGGCGGGAGACGGATTAAGCCTGCTGAACTTGTTCTGAGGTGTTGTCAAGAGGGGTGAGGCAAATTGTGGATAAGTGGGGGCCTGTGGATAGTTTTCGACGAATGTCGGGGGTTTGTGGCATGGTCGGTTTATGGCAACGCCACTACGGGAGTGTCCGCCGGTCGGCCTGTTCAAGGGGTCGACCGCAGTCGGCATGGAACAGGTCGAGCGCAGGGCGCTCTACAGCGACCGCTACCGCCGTGTCGTGCGGGACGTCTACGTACCAGCAGGTATGCGGGTTGACCACGTCGTGCGGTCCTACGGTGCTGCCCTGATCGCGCGCCCTGGCGCCGTGCTGACCGGGAGGTCCGCGGCGGCCATCTATGGAATCGACCTGGCGAACACGTACGATCCGGTCGAATTCGTGGCGAACGAACGAGACCGATTCGGGCCGATCCGTGGCATTCGTTTGCATCGTGGTCCCGTCAAGCCTTCCGAACGCATGGACTGGGAAGGGATCGCCATTGCGACGCCATTGCGTATGGCGATGGATCTGCTGTTCCGTCAAGCGCCAAGGGAAATGTCTCGCCAACGTCGGCTGCAGGTCGCCGTGGCCGACCTGGATCAAGTGCTTCGCGCCGGGCTCGTCGACAGGGATGTGCTTGCCGCACTCCTGAGACGCAGGCGCGATCACGGCGTCGTCCTGGCCCGTCAAGCTGTCGAGCTCGCCGACCCCCGCGCCGAGTCGCCACCGGAGTCCGAGCTTCGCGTACTGCTCACGCTGCACGACATGCCGCCGACGCCCCAGGTCGAGGTCTTCGGCAAGAAGGGCTTCGCCGGCCGCTGCGACATGGCTTACGAGAGCGCGCGTCTGGCCATCGAATACGACGGCCGCTATCACTTCGAACCAGCCCAGCGACGGCGCGACGAGGTCAGGCTCAACCGCTTCCGCAAAGCGGGCTGGCGCGTCATCACCATCACCGCCGAACGGCTGTATGGCGACCCCGAAGGCGTTGTTCGAGACGTCCGGGCAGCGCTCAACGCCTCTCGTGCCGAACGCCGGGCCGCGGCAATGTCGTCCGGCCTGCGGAAGCCGCAGGTTCACGTGCGCCTCTGGGCTCGTCGGCCGGCGGTGCATTTGACCGCGAAACCCCTGGTCAAGGCCCTGCCTAAACGGGCGGGCACGAAGGTCGGCGACAACCCGATCCTGATCGAGCTCGCCGACGCGCGAGGCTCACCCCGACGCGCCGACCGGATTGCGATCACGACGACCAGGGCAACGATTGTTCTGGGAAGCTTGACGGTGTGCAGATAGCGATGCTCGGTCCGCTGCGGGTCAGCGCGGCGGATGGAGCCACGGTCGAGCTCGGCGGCGCCAGGTTGCGCATGCTGCTGGCCCGGCTCGCGCTGGATGCTGGGCAGGTTGTGCAGACCGAGGCGCTGATCGACGGCCTTTGGGGTGAGCAGCCGCCCGCCGACGCCACGAACGCCCTGCAGTCGCTGGTGTCCCGGCTGCGCCGTGGCTTGCGGACGTCCGGTAATGGTGACGTCAGCGTGCTCGAGTCGCATCCGGCCGGCTATCGCTTGCTGGTCGACCGCGAGGATGTCGACACGCACCGGTTCGAACAGCTTGCGCGCCAAGGAAGGGACGAGTTGTTGGCCGGTGAACCGGCCAACGCGGCCGAGACACTGACGACGGCGCTCGGTCTGTGGCGGGGCGCGCCGTTGGCGGACATCGGTGACGCGCCGTTCACCGACCCGGTGCGGAGCAGGCTGACGGAACTGCGGATCGCCGCGCACGAGGACCGCATCGAGGCGGAACTCAAGCGCGGTCGCCATCACGAGGTCATCGCCGAACTCGGCGCGCTGACTCGGGAGCATCCGCTGCGCGAGCGTGCCGCCGGCCTGCACGTTGTCGCGCTGTACCAGTCCGGCAGGCAGGCGGATGCGCTGGCAGCGTACGAGGCGACAAGGCGCGCGCTGGACACGGAACTCGGGGTCGAACCGTCCGCCGAGCTGCGGGACATCCACCTGCGGGTGCTGCGCCGCGATCCGGACCTCGCGCCACCCGAACCGCAGCAGGCCAAGGTTCGGGCGCCGCGGTTGCCTGCCCCGCTGACCACGTTCGTCGGTCGCGACGAGGAGCTCGACGAAATCCTGTCGGCCCTCGGCTACAGCAGACTGGTCACGCTTCTCGGGCCAGGCGGGGCCGGGAAGACACGCCTGGCCACCGAGGTCGCCGCCCGACAACGGGTGGATTCGGCCGTCGTCTTCGTGGAGTTGGCAGGTGTGGGCGACGGTGCCGACATCGTTGCCGCGATCTTGACCGCACTCGGCCTGCACGAAGTCGTGATGCTGGAGAACCGGCCGGCGCACATCCGCCAGGTCGACCCGCTCGACCGGCTCGTCGACGCACTGTCTGCCCGGGAAACCCTGCTGGTGCTGGACAACTGCGAGCACCTCATCGCCGCGGCGGCCAACCTGTGCGGCGACCTGCTCGCCCGCTGTGCACCGTTGCGCGTTCTGGCTACCAGCCGCGAACCACTCGCGATCACCGGCGAGGCCCTGGTGCCCGTCGGCCCTCTCGAACTGCCCGAGCCTGGCGCGACCTTGGACCAGATCCGCGAGTCCGCAGCTGTACGCCTCTTCTGCGATCGCGCGGCTGCTGTCCGCCCCGGCTTCGCCCTCGACGAGTCCAGCGGGCTAATTACCGGGGAAGTGTGCCGGAAGCTGGACGGGCTCCCGCTCGCCCTGGAACTGGCGGCCGCACGCCTGCGCGCGATGACCTTGACGCAGATCGCCGACCGCCTCGACGACCGGTTCCGCCTGCTCACCGGCGGCAGCCGCACCTCGCTGCCGAGGCACCGCACCTTGCGGGCGGTCGTCGAGTGGAGCTGGGACCTCCTGGAGAAGCCCGAGCTGGTTCTCGCGCGCCGGCTCTCCGTCTTTCCGGCCGGCGCGACCCTCGAGACCGCGACCGCCGTCTGCGCCGACAACGAGCTGCCCGCCGATGATGTCCTCTACGTCCTCGCGTCGCTGGTCGAGAAGTCGCTGGTAGAAGCCGGTGAAGGCCGCGACGGCCAGCCGCGCTACCGCATGCTCGAGACCGTGCGGGCCTTCGCCGAGGAACGCCTGACGGAGGCTGGGGAGCGCGAGCGGGTTCAGCGGGCTTTTTCCCGGGCGCTGCGTGACCTGGTCGAACGAGCCGAGCCACACCTGCGCGGAGCCGACCAGATCCACTGGCTGGGTCGGCTCTACACCGAGCAGGACAACATCATCGCCGCCGTCCGTCACGCGGTCGACAATGACGACGCGGACACCGCCGTCCGGATCACCGTGTCCAGTGGCTGGTACTGGATGGTGACGGGCCGGCACGGCGAAGTCGGGGCCCTTGCCAAGCGCGCGCTGGAACTGACCGGTCCCGCGCCCGCGGACGGCCGGGCGATCCTCCGCGCGTTCGACGCGTTCGGTGAGTTCGCCGGAACGCCCGCACGTGAAGAGATCGCCGGTCTCCGCGAGGAGCTGCACAAGACCGACGCCATGGCCAGATTCCCCATGCTCGCCATGCTCGAACCCCTGCTCGCCGCGTTCACCGGCGACATCGAAGCCGCCGAGGAAGGCCTGCGTCGCGGCGAGTCCCATCCCGACCCGTGGGCTCGCGCCGCCGCGGAACTCGGCCGTTCCTTCCTGGCCGAGAACGAGGGCCACGCCGCCGAGGCCGAGGAGCGGGCGCAGAAGGCTCTCGAGAGGTTCACCGAACTCGGCGATCGCTGGGGTCAGGCCATGGCGTTGCGCCAGCTTTCCGAACGCCATTCCTTGCGCGGTGAGATGGCGGTGGCCTTGGCCCAACATGAGGAAGCGGTGCGGCTGACCCTCCAACTCGGCACTTCGGAGGAACTCGCCGAGCAGCGAGGCCGCCTCGCGATGCAACGGCTCCGGGCCGGCGATCTCGACGGTGCCGAGCGCGGTCTGCTCGAGACTTTGGACTCCGCTTCCGGGCGGGGTTCGGCCGACCTGCAGGCCGTTCTGTACTGCGGACTGGCTGCGCTGCACCGCATCCGCGGCGATCTGACCGCAGCCCACGACTACCTCCAGCGTGGCATCGAGTTGTTCAAGAACATTCCCAGCGGCATGGCCGAGGGACACGGGATCGCCATGTGGTCCGGCGAGGCGGGCGCGCTCGCCATCGCCGAAGGCGACGCGGACGCGGCGACCAAGGCCTACGCGCGTGCCATGGCCGCCATGAACGCCATGCCAGACATGCCGGTCATCGCCTCGCTCGGCGAAGGCTTCGCCGAGGTGCTGTGGCTGCGCGACGATCCGCAGGGCGCCGCCCGGTGTATCGGCTGGGCGACCGCCATTCGCGGCACTCCTGACCTCGGTAACCGTCAGCTGAACAAGTTCAAGCGACGCTTGAAGGAGCGCCTCGGCGAGGAGGAGTTCGAGGCCGCGCTGCGTGAAGGGGAAGGCATCGGCAGGGATGCGGCGCTCGCCGCCTTGGTGGCGGAAATGGGACTGCCAAAGGAAAACGGCCCATCACCGGTGTGGTGACGGGCCGCTCTCCCTCCCCCTGACTCAGCCGACGCGGCGGCGGTAGGCGCGGAACGCGAGCGGGAAGAACACCACCGCGATCGCGAGCGCCCACAGGAACGCATACGCGGCGTGATCGGCCCACGGACCGCCGTTAAGCAGGCCACGTGCGGCGTCGGTCAACTGCGTGACCGGGTTGATCTTCACCCAGCCCTGCAGCCAGCCCGGCATGGACGAGGTCGGCGCGAACACGTTGCTGCCGAACGTCAGCGGCATGATGAACGCGACCAGCACACCCGGCACCGCCTGCGGCGACTTGACCAGCATGCCGACGAACACCGACACCCAGCACAGGCACAGTCCGAACACGACCATCAGGGCGATGACCAGCAGGAACGAGCCCGGATCGGTGTGCACCCGGAACCCGAGGATCACCGCGGTGATCACCAGCACCGCCATCGCGACCAGGTACCGGACGATGTCCCCGAGCACGGCGCCCACCAGCGGCGCGGACCGTGCGATCGGCATGCTCCGGAACCGGTCGAACACGCCCTTGGTGATGTCCGTGTTCAGCGCGGTTCCGGTGCCGAGGCTCGCGAACGCGATGTTTTGCACCATGAGGCCGGGCATCAGCATCTGCAGGTAGGCGTGCGTGTCGCCGGCGATCGCGCCGCCGAACAAGTACACGAACATGAAGAGGAACAGGATCGGCTGCAGGGTGACGTCGAGCAGCGTCTCCGGGTTCTTGCGGATCTTGACGATGTTGCGCCCGGCGAGGACCAGCGAGTCGCGCAGCGCGTCGATGGGTCCACGGCGCGTGATGACGGTGTGCCGGGGCGCGGCCACGGTCGCGGCGGTCATGCGTTGCTCCTTTCCGGAACGCGGGCCGCGTCGGTGTCCGATGAGGACTTGCGGCCGGTGAGTGACAGGAACACCTCGTCGAGGCTGGGCAGTCGCAAGGCCAGCTCGTCGGCGGTGATGCCGGCGTCGTCGAGGCGACGGACGACGGCGGACAGCAGCATCGGGTCGGCGACCGGCGCGGTGAGCAGGCCGGTGTCGTCGTCCCGCAGCGGCTTGGTGCCGGTCAGATCGGCGAGGATCGCGGCGGTGGCGTCCATGTCGACCTGCAGCGTCGGACGAACCTGCAGCGTCTGACCACCCGTGTGCCGTTTGAGCTCATCGGGCCTGCCGGTCGCGATGATGCGGCCGTGGTCGACGACCGTGATGAGGTCGGCCAGCTGGTCGGCCTCGTCGAGGTACTGGGTGGTCAGCAGGACGGTGACGCCGTCGTCGACCAGCGTGCGGACGGTGTCCCAGACCTCGTTGCGGCTGTGCGGGTCGAGCCCGGTGGTGGGCTCGTCCAGATAGAGGACGTCCGGTCGGCCGACGAGGCTCGCGGCCAGGTCGGCCCGCCTGCGCATGCCGCCCGAGAAGGTCTTGATGGAGCGCTTGGCGGCGTCGGTCAGCTCGAACCGCGCGAGCAGCTCGGCGGCCCGGATCTTGGCCTGCGGCTTGCTGAGGCCGAGGAGCCTGCCCAGCAGGACCAGGTTCTCGGTCGCCGAGAGGTCCTCGTCGAGCGAGGCGTACTGGCCGGTGAGGCCGACGAGGCTGCGGACCTGTGTGGACTGTTTCACCACGTCGTAGCCGGCCACCCGGGCCCAGCCCGCGTCGGGACGCAGGAGCGTGGCCAGGATGCGGACGGCGGTCGTCTTGCCCGCGCCGTTCGGGCCGAGCATGCCGAGGATCTTGCCGCCCGGGACGGCCAGGTCGACGCCGTCGAGCGCGGTCGTCTTGCCGAACCGCTTCACCAAGCCCTCGGCTTCGATGGCGTTGGTCATCGTGTTTCCCCCTGTGTGGGTCGCTTGCTTGGTCCCAAGATGCGCCCGTCCGCTGCCAGCGCCCGCACACGCCGCTGTCAAACCCCCTGCCAGCCCGCTGTCACACCACCCCGAATCCAGCGGGCTTAATCCCGCCCCACCTCCTGACCAGCCCAAACAGGATTCAGCGGGCTTAATCCCTCGACGTGTGCCGCGGGTTCATCGGGCTTGATCCCAGGGGTTGTGCTGCGCCCTGGTGGATTCAGCGGGCTTGATGCCAGCTCCCGTGTGCGCGGACGTTCAGCGGGCTTGTTCCCGAGAGCCGAGTTGGTGGGGCGGTGGCTGCTCTGGGCGTCTGACGTCGGTGAGAGTCCGGTCGGCGTTCAGCGGGCTTGTTCACGGGGAAGGCACGGACGCCATTGGCGGGATGTGGATGTGGGCCTGACCTGGGTGGGAAGCGTTGCCGGGGATTCAGCGGGCTTCACGAGGGGTGGGGCACTCGCGCATCGACTGGATGGGACGTGGGTCTGACCTGGGCGGGAAGACGTGCCGGGTGTTCAGCGGGCTTATTCACGGGGAGCGAAGGTGGGGTGTGCTGACCTGGGTGGGAGGGGTGCGGGGGCGTTGAGCGGGCTTGTTCACCGGGGGAGAGGGAGGAGTGGGGGTGGGGTGTTGGTGGTGAAACGGAGGTGGGGGTGGGGGAGATCGGATACAAAGGTGGAGTGAGCGGGGGTGGCGGTGCTTGAGGAGTTCGAGCAGGTTGAGCAACCACGGCGGTGGCGGCCGGGTGGCCGGTTCGTCACCGGGCTCTGTGGCGTGCTCACCGTGCTTTGGCTCGGGTACGGCACGGTCCGGCTGGTCAGCCTCGACGACTTCGGTGGGTTCGGGTACTTCGCGGTCGCGCTGGCGCTGACCCCGTACGTCGTCGCGGGCGGTGCCGGCCTCGGCGTCCTGATGATCATCATCGGGCGGCGCAAGCCCGCGTTCGTGCTCATCTGCGTCACGCTGGTGCTCGCCTCGCTGGTCAGCCCGCGCGTGCTGCGAAACGACCAACCCGACGCCACCGGACTGAACGTCCGCGTCCTCTCCGCCAACCTCCGCCTCGGCCAAGCCGACGCCCAGCACCTGGTCGACCTGGTCCGCGACAACCACGTTCAGATCCTCGCGATGCAGGAGCTGACCCCGGTCGAGGTGTCCGAACTGGACGCCGCGGGCCTCAGCCGGCTCATGCCCTACAACGTCTACCGCGCCGAGCCGGGCGGCTCCGGGTCCGGCATCGCCTCGGTCTTCCCGCTGCGTGAGCTCGCGGAGGTCCCGAACACCACCTTCCAGATGCCGGTGGCCATCGTGGACCTGCCCGGCAACCAGGACGGCGAGATCGTCGACGTCCACGCCAAGCCGCCCATCCACGACTTCGCCACCTGGAGTTCCGAGCTCCACCACCTGCCCGATCCGCTGCCCGCGGGGCGGGTGCGGATGGTCGTCGGCGACTTCAACGCGAGCTTCGACCACGCCGCCTTCCGGAACGTGATCAACCGCGGCTACCGCGACGTCGCCGAGCAACTCGGCGACGGTCTGGTCGCCACGTGGTCGCAGCCCTGGGTGCCCGCGATGACCATCGACCACGTGCTCATCGACCGCCGGACCGCCGCCCGCGGTTACGCCGTGCTCGACCTGCCCGGCAGCGACCACCACGCGATCATGGCCGATGTGCAGATCCCCGATCACGACCCGACGGCGCCACCGGTCTGAGCCAGTCGGTTGTCCAGTTCGGCCAAGGCGAGTGCGGCGTTCATCGGCAACGAGATCCCACGGCCGTGCCGGATCTCCGGCTCTCTCGGGTTGATCCGGATCAGCGCACCGGACGATGCGCTGGCCAGCTCGGCCCGGCGCCGGACGGTCGGGATCGCCGTGCCGGCACCGAGTTCCACCGCGACGAGCCGCGCGCCACGGTTGCGCCGGCTCCACGCGTTCACCTCGTCGAGGATGCGCTGGCTGCGCGCAGGCACCCAGTCATAGTCGCCGAACATGAGGATGTTCGGCCGCGCCAGCGCGCCGCAGTGCGGGCACGACGGCAGCTCGCCGACCGCCCGCATGCTCTCCGGATCGATCTCGATGGCCAGGTCGTCCGCCGGCCACACCGCTTGCCGGCACGGCAAAACGCACTGCAGGTGGTGGATCGAGCCGTGCACCTCGGCGACGTGCTCGCCGTCGAACCCGGCGACCTGGAACTGTCCATCCACATTGGACGTGAAGACCCGGGCCTCGCGGGTGTCAGCCCAGCGACGCAACACCGTGAAACCGCTGTGCGGCTTGGTCCCCCGGTACAACGCCAAGCGGTGCCCGTAGAAACCCCAAGCCAGCGCGGGATCCTGCACGAAGTGCACCGGATCGGCCAGCTCCACGAACCGCAGGCCAAGTCGCTCATATGGCGGGTACGCCTGCCAGAACCCCTCGTCACCACGGAAGTCCGGCAGCCCGGAATCGACGCCCATGCCCGCGCCCGCACACACCAGCAGCGCGTCGGCCGAGGCGATGAGCTCGGCGGCCATGTCGAGCCGATCGGTCACCGCGACAGCCTACTTGTGCAACGAACCGGGGTAGAGGAACACGTCGGTGGGCTTGGTCGTGCCGCGGAACCAGGCGTCGAAGAACTTGTCGAGGTTCTGCCCGGAATCCTGCTCCGCCAACGTTTGGAACTGCTCGAACGTCGCGTTGCCGTCTCGGTGCTGGGCTGCCCAGTCGTGCAGCAGCTTGTCGAACGCGTTGTCGCCGATCTGCCGGCGCAACGCGTGCAACGCGACCGGTCCCTTGGTGTAGACGGCCGTGAACTCGTTGCCCTGCCCCATGTCGTAGAGCTTCCCGGCCCAGAAACCCTTGCCGGCGCCCGACACCGTCGACCGGTAGAGGTCGTCGAGGTTCTTGCCCTCCTTGGCCTCCGACCACAGCCACTGCGCGTACGAGGCGAAGCACTCGTTCATGCAGATGTCCGCCCACGCGTCGACCGAGACCGAGTCGCCGTACCACTGGTGCGCGTTCTCGTGCACGACCGTGTTCAGATCGGTCCACTGCGCGTAGATCGGGCGGGTCTGCGTCTCCAGTGAGAAGCCGATCGAGTCGGCGAGGTAGATGCCGCCCGCCGCGCTCTGCGGGTACGGGCCGAACTTCGACGACAGGAACGCGATGATCTCCGGCAGCCGCGCCTCGATGGACTTCTTGGACTCCGCGCCGGGCGCGTACGCGCTGACGATCGGGGTCCCGCCGGGCAACGTGCCGCGGTCGAACGTCCAGTGGTCGATGGCCACCGTGGTCAGGTACGACGCCACACGGTTCGGTTCGGTCCAGTGGTACGTCGTCCAGCCGCCGGACTTCGCCGACTTGCCCTCCTTGCCGTTGGAGATGACGCTCCACCCGTCGGGCACCCGGGCCGCGAGCGTGAACGTCGCCTTGTCGCGCGGGGTGTCGTTGACGGGGTACCAATAGGCGGCCGAATGCGGCTCGCCCGCGACGAACGCGCCGCCTGACGTGCTGATCTGCCAGCCGTTGACGCCGAGGTTGCCTTCCTCGGCGGACATCGGCGTGCCCGAATAGCGCACCCGCGTGTGGAAGGTGCCGCCGGCCGGTTTCCCAGGCGTGATCACCAGTTCGTGCGCACCGCTGCGGGCGAACTTCGCCGGTTTGCCCTCGACCTCGACCGACTTGACCGTGAACCCCTTGAGGTCGAAGTTGAACACCTTCAGCGGGGCCTTGGCTGTTGCCGTCACCGTGGTGTCGCCGTCGAGGTGCCTGGTCTTCGGGTCGTAGCTGATGGTCACGTCGTAGCCGAGGACGTCGTAGCCGCCGTTGCCGTCGTCGGGGTAGTACGGGTCACCCGCACCGGCTTGACCCGCGGTGGCGCTCGGTCTGGGACTGGGCGGCGAGGTCGGCGTGGGACCCGACGGCGCGGACACGGTGCACCCGGCCGTCGTCGCGACGAGCAACGCCAGAACGGTGGCGTGCCGCAACCGCATCGACTCTCCCGTCCGTGGGCTTCGCCCGCCATTGTGACTGGCGGAGGGTAACGCCGTGGTGGGATTGCGGCATGGGCGTCGTCGAGTTCGGTGGGGACGGGCCGGGCATCCTGCTGCTCCACGGGTTGATGGGACGGGCGCGGACCTGGTGGTCGTGCGCGCAGTGGCTGACCGGTTACGGCCGGGTGGTCGGGCTGGACGCGCGGGGACACGGCCGCGCGCCCCGGTCGCCGGCCGGCGCGCGGACCGAGGACTTCGCCGACGACGCGGCCGAGGTGATCACCTCCCTCGACCTCGGGCCCGCCGTGGTGATCGGGCACTCGATGGGCGGGCTGCACGCGTGGACGCTGGCCGCGCGCCACCCCGAGCTGGTGCGCGCGATCGTGGTCGAGGACATGGCGCCCGACCAGCGGGGCAAGACCGTCGACGCGTGGCGCGGCTACTTCGAGTCGTGGCCCGTGCCGTTCCAGTCGCTCGCCCACGTGCGGCAGTTCTTCGGCGCGCAGGGCGAGTACTTCATCGAGTGCGTCGAGGAGCGCGACGACGGCTATCACCTGCTCGCGTCCCTGGACGACCTCTACGCCATGGCCGGCGAGTGGGGTGAGCGGGAGTACTGGTCGCTGGTCGAACAGGTGCGGTGCCCGTTGCTGGCGGTCGAGGCCGAGCACAGCGCGATGCCACCTGGTCAGATGGCGCAGCTGCCGGTCCGGGCGGCCGGCGGTGGGCGGCACGTCGTGATCGCGGGCGCGGGTCACGTGGTGCACGACGACCGGCCGCTGGCCTACCGAGGCGCGGTCGAGGCGTTCCTGTCCGAGGTCATGCGGCGCTGACCACGACTTCGGTGTCGCCGGTGGTCGTGTCCGTGACGACGATCTCGCGCACCTTCGCCCGGATCGGCGGGACCGGGAACACCGCGGCGAAACCGGCGACGACCTGCGCGTCGGTGACGCCTCGCGCCAAGGTGCAGTGCGGCATCCACGACCCCGGCAGGTAATAAGCCTGCTGATTCCGGACCTGCCCGGCCAGGACGTCGTGCACGGCCGTGTGCACGGCGATCAGCTCGGGATCGGTGACCGCGGCGAGCATCAGCACGTTCTCGCTCGCGGTGAAGGTCGACAGCGACGCCAGCCAGACGCTCGGCAGGGCCAGCATGCGGAGCTCGGCGCGCACCGCGTCGCGCGCCTTGCGCGGGATGGCGCTCGCCGCGGCCAAGGTCAGGTGCGGCGGGAACGCGTCGGGCACCGGAATGCCGGCCTTCGCCAGCTTCCGCCACACACCGCGGATCGCGGTCTCGGCCTCGTCGTCGAAGTGGATCACGAGCGCCTGCATGCGGTCAGCCTGCCAGACGTGCTGGGCTACCCGGACCGACGTCGGGCCCGGCTTGTGCCGCCGGGCCCAACGTTTCGTCCACTGGGTTCGTCTGCTGGGTTCGTCTACTGGCTGAGCAGTTGTTTCCACGTCTGCGTGTCGACGACCTGCGCGGCGTGCCGACCGCGTTGCAGGGCCTTCACGGCCTCGGCGGCCTCACCGGTGTCACCCGGCTTGACGGTGCGGACCAACAGCGGCCAGGTGCCGGCGCCGAGCAGCCCGCGTTCGTCCGGCGTGTGCTTGCTCGCGTAGCAGGGTTCGTACGCGACCTTGCGGGCAACGGCGAACTGGCGCACGGCTTGCTCCGTGCTCGCGCCGTAGGTGCCGTCGGCACGCACATTGACGCCGTTGGCTCGCAGGAGGTGTTGTGCCGCAAGGACTTTCGGGCCGGTGCTGCCCGGCTTGAGCAGCGGCCAGTTCGCTTGGGGTGCGACCGAGACACCGAGGATGCCGCCCACGGCGCTGCGCAGTTCGGGCAGCCGCCCGTACAGGACCTCGCCCGGGCACTCGGTGTTGTTGAAGTCGCGGTGACCCTTGATCATCTCGGGCGCGATGCCGTACTGGCTGGCGATGTAAGCCACGAGATTGACCAGCGAGTCCCACAGGGCCTGCGGCACGTCGACGGTGGAGTAGAGGCCCTCGTTCTCGATGCCGATGACCTCGCTGTTGTGGTTGGCGACGTTGGCGCCCATGCAGTGGGTCGTGCCGCTTTGCAGTGCCTGCAGGCTCTTGTGCCGGCCCTCCATGACGTAGCCGCCGCGGCTGTTGGTCAGCTGCTGGCCGGTGTCGATCCAGCCATTCGTGTCCATGTGGAGGTTCTGGATGTCGCGGGCGACCTGGAAAGCGTGGGCCCGCGAGGTGTCGGTGCTGTTCGCACCCGCGGTGTGATGGACGACGATGTAGACGGGTTTGTAGTTGAGGATCTGGATCGTGCCGTTCGGCGGTCGCGCGTTCCAGTCGGCGCAAGTGGCGATCTGTGGTGCGCTGATCTTGCTGCCGACGGTTCCGCGTTGCGCGCCGGCGATGGCGGGAACGGCGATCCCGGCCGCGCCGACCGCGCTGACGGCGAGGCCGGCCCGTAACAGGACGCGGCGGTTCATTTCAGGGGTGGTGCCCATCTTCGATCTCCCTCGACGTGGGTTGCGGGCAACCCAGACCGGTGACTGGCGCGCCACCGAACGTAGTTGCCCGACCACGTTCCTGACAACCCTTCCCCACTTACACCCCTACTTAGTAACCCTCTAACACCTCTCCTCTTCCCCTCCGCTCACCCCCGCGTTCAGCGGGCTTATTCCCCGGCGCCACCTCTGACCTGCGACTCCGTGATTCAGCGGGCTTAATCCCGCGCGGGCTCGATTCGACTCTTGGCCGGTCCCAGACGCGAAGAAGGTTCAGCGGGCTAATTCTCGCCGGACACCAGGCCCCTCGACGGCCGCCGGTACCGGCCTCGGCGGCGAGGCGGCTGCAGGGGCGGACGGGCGTGCCGGGTGGGCGTGGAACGTGAAGGTAGTTCAGCGGGCTAATTCCCCGAGGGGCGGCTGACCTGCGGGTTTGGGTTTAGCGGGCTTAATCCCGGGCGGGGTGGGGGTTGGGGAGACGTGAAGGAGGTTCAGCGGGCTAATTCCTTGAGGAGGGCCGTGGGCTGGGGGTTTGGGAATTAGCGGGCTTGTTCCGCCGTGGGGTGTTCGCCGGGGAGGGTGAAGAGGCCGTCCGGGGTTTGTTCGATGAGGCCGTCGACGAGGAGGGAGTCCAGGCATCGGTCGCGTTGGGGCGCGTCGTGCCAGGCGAGGTCGAGTTGGGGGCGGGTGACCGGGCCGGTGGTGTCGCGCAGGACGTCCAGGAGGCGACCCCGGACTTGACGATCCGTGCCCGCGAAGCGTTGGACCGGTTTGGCCGGGCCGTTGTAAGCGGGACGACCGGCGAGCTGCCACGCGCACGTCGCGAACACCGGACAGTCGGCACAGCGAGGACCGCGGGCCGTGCAGATCACGGCACCCAGTTCCATCAGGGCGGCCGAGACCTTGGCAGCCGAAGCGTCGTCGGGCGGCAACAGCACCTCGACGTCGGCCATGTCGCGGGTGGTCGACGGCGGACCGGCGTCACCCGCGCCGTGCACTGACCGGGCCACCACCCGCCGGACGTTCGTGTCGACGACCGGGCACCGCTTGCCGTATGCGAAAGCCGCCACCGCCCGCGCGGTGTATGCCCCGATACCGGGCAACGCAAGCAAGGTGTCCACATCGGATGGAACGACGTCGTCGTGCGTCGAAGCGATCGCAGCGGCCGCCGCGTGCAGCCGCAACGCCCGGCGCGGATAGCCGAGCTTGCCCCACGCCCGCACGACATCGCCCTGCGAAGCCGCGGCCAGCGACGACGGCTTCGGCCACCGCGCCATCCACTCGTGCCAGATCGGCTCGACCCGCGCGACCGGGGTCTGCTGCAGCATGATCTCGCTGACCAGCACGCCCCACGCGGTGCAGTCGTCCCGGCGCCACGGCAGGTCCCGCGCGGACTTGTCGAACCACTCGCTCAACACATCGACGTCCATACGGACGCCGATTCTGTCAGGCGAGGACTTCCTCCAGCGCGGCGGTGTTCACGTCGTAGACGAACCCGCGCACCTTGTCCCGGTAGGGCACGAACGGGCTGCGCCGCACCCGTTCCATCGACTGCCGGACGCTCGCCTTGACGTCGCGGAAAGCTTCCACCGCCCACGGCGGCCGCAGTCCGGTGTCCGCCTCGAGTTCGTCTTTGAACTCGTCGTCGGTGATCGTCATCATCCCGCACCGCGTGTGCTGCATGATGATCACTTCGCGCGTCTCGAGCTTGCGCTGGCTGATCGCGAGCGAGCGGATGATGTCGTCGGTCGCGATGCCGCCGGCGTTGCGCAGGATGTGCACCTCGCCGTGCTTCAACCCGAAGACGTCGAAGACCTTGATCCGGGCATCCATGCAGGTCACGACCGTCACATGCAGACCGGGAACCGGACTCAGGATCTCCGGTGCGCCTATGTCGGTGCCGTCGAGGTGCCTTCGTACCAGGTCGTCGATCCCGCTCATCGCCTCACCCTCCCGCGCTCACGAGCATTGCAGTGCCGTGATAGCAGTCGTGACAAGAGGATTGGATGAATGTCACGCTCCGAGATGGTCGAACAGCGAATATGACCCGATCGTGGCGAACCATATACATCGCTTCGCGTGCTTGCGGCGTTACCGTCTGCCGATGATCGAGTCGGAGGCGGTCTATTGGCGCAGGCGCGCCGCAGCGGTGGTGGCCACGATCGTGGCCGTCTTCCTGCTGGCGTGGATCATCGGCGGCCTGATCGGGGACGACGGTCCCGGCGATCCCGGACCGCCGGACATGGCGGGCCTGCGTGACACGAGAACGTCCGTCCCGCCTTCGTCCCCGCCGCCGATGAGCAGGTACACGAAGACCTCTGGCCCGACGACGACGGCGCCGCCCACGACGACCAAGAAGTCCCAGCCGAAGCCCCAGCCACCGCTCAAGTGCGTCGACGCCGCCATCACCATCACCGCGCAACTCGGCGCATCGCACTACAAGGTTGGTCAGCACCCGCTGATGAAGATCGTCATCAGCAACGACGGCCAGCTCCCGTGCACCCGCGACATCAGCCGCAAGCTGCGCGAGCTGGTCGTGGTCAGCGGCGACGGGGTGAAGCGCTTGTGGTCGAGCAACGACTGCGCGACTCCCGAGCCGGACAAGGACGTGCGCCTGCTGCAACCCGGCCAGAAGGTGACGTTCTCGATCACGTGGGCCGGGCGGACCTCAGCAAAGGGCTGCCCCGCGGACCGCTCGACGGTGCCGGCCGGGCGGTACTACGTCGTCGCCAAGCTCGGCAAACTGGCGAGTCGCCCCGCCCAGTTGAAGCTCACCGACTGACGGGGATTCAGCGGGCTTAATCCCGCGTGGGGTGGTTGACCTGGGGATTCACGGGCCGAACCAGCGCTCCTCGGCGGTGCGCGGCTGCGCCGAGGTGCTGCCCACGATCAGCTCGGTTGGCAAGGTGATCTCGCGCGGCCGGCCGCGGTCCACGGTGTCGAGCAGCAGCGTGCCCGCCGCGCGTCCTTTGTCGAGCATCGGCTGGCGGACCGTGGTCAGCCCGGCCCGCTCGGCGTCGGCGATCCCGTCGAAGCCGGTGATCGACAGGTCCTGCGGCACCCGCAGCGCCCTTCTCTTGGCTTCGGCGAGGGCACCCAACGCGAGGATGTCCGACGTGCAGATCAACGCCGTGACGTCGCGGTGTTTGTCCAGTAACTGCGCGGCTGCCGACGCGCCGCTGGCCTGGCTGTGGTCGAACCGCTCGACCACCGGCACGCCGGCCCAGTCGACGCCCGCGGCCGAGAAGGCCTCGTTGAGCGCCGCGAGCCGGGCCTTCTGCACGTGGAAGTGGGCGGTGCGCTGGCGGTCGATGGCCGCGAAGCCGTCGTTGCGGTCGCGGGCGAGACGCATGCACAGCACGCCGACCTTGCGGTGCCCCAACGTGATCAGCCGCTGGGCGAGTTGCGCGATGGCCGCGCGGTCGTCGATCCCGACGCGGTCGACGCCCTCGACGCGGGGCTGGTCGCACACCACGGTCGGCACCGGCCGGGACAGGACGGCGGCGAGGTGCGGGTCGTCGTCCGGTACTGAGTAGACGATGAAACCGTCCACACCGGCACGGTGGACGGCCGTGATGTCCTCCCGTTCCGGGTTGACGGGCACGAGGTGCAGACCCTGGCCCGCGCCCTCGCACGCGAGCGCGACGCCTTCGAGGAACGCGAGCGCGGCCGGGTCGCGGAACGCGTACGAAAGGTTCTCGGTCAGAAGTAGACCAACCGCGCCGGCCTTGCGGGTGCGCAAAGAACGGGCCACGGGGTCGGGTCCCGGGTAGCCGAGGCGGCGGGCGGTCTCCAGCACGCGGCGGCGCAGTTCCGGCGAGAGTTGGTCGGGCCGGTTGTATGCGTTGGAAACGGTGGTCCGCGAGACCCCGAGTTCCGCGGCGAGCGAGGCAAGGGTTGCCGGCCTTCGCACATGCATGGAACGCGCCATGTAGGGGACCGTAACGGTTCAGAACCAATTGCAGAAGGGCGCCACCCGCAGCCCACATCCGCGAAGACGTGGCGATTGGCACAACCACCCGGTTGGTGGAACGCGGTGGCGGAGGCGTTGTAGAGTGAAGACGACAACGGTTTCCATTATCTCTATCGAGGGTCCCTGGGAGTGGCGATGCGGCGATGGATGACACGCACGGTGACGGCCTTCGCAGTGCTCTCAGCAGCAGGCTTTGTCGCGACCGCGTGTAACAGCGCGGGCGGTGCCACGCCGGGAGCCGACGGCAAGATCTCCGTCGTCGCGTCGACCGACATCTGGGGGAGCGTCGCCAAGGCGGTCGGGGGTGACGACGTCAACGTCAAGGCCCTGCTCGCCGACCCGGCCGCCGACCCGCACGCCCACGAAGGCGACGCGGCCGAAGCGACCGAACTGGACGGTGCCGCCCTGATCGTCTACAACGGCGGCGGTTACGACGACTTCTTCGCCGACATGGTCAACGCCGCGGCCCAGGACGCGCACAAGGTCGTCGCGTTCGACGTGTCCGGCCACTCCGAAGGCGACAACGAGCACGTCTGGTACGACCTGCCGACCGTGAAGAAGGTCGCCGACAAGATCGCCCAGGAACTGGGGGCCATCGCGCCGGATCGCAAGGCCGCCTTCGACGCCAACGCCAAGACCTTCGACGGCAAGATCGACACCTTGATCACCGCGGTCAGCGGCATCGGCAAGGCGCACCCCGGACGCAAGGCCGTGGCGACCGAACCCGTCGCGAAATACCTGCTCGACCTGGCCGGCGTGCAGGACGTGACGCCGGAGGACTTCGCCGAGGCCATCGAGCAGGAGTCCGACCCGTCGGCGAACGCGGTCAGCGAGATCACCGACCTGATCGCCGGCAAGAAGGTGTCCGTGCTGATCAACAACGTCCAGACCGAGACCACGTTGACCAACACGTTGGTCGGCGAGGCGCAGAAGGCGGACATCGCGGTCGTGGCCGTATCCGAGACGTTCCCGGCGGGTGAAAGCGACTACGTTGGCTGGATGACCAAGCAGGTGAACGGGCTGGCAGCGGCCGTGGCGAAAGAATGACCATGCACGAAACGGCTGGCGTCACCGCGACGGTCGAGGGCCCGGGCCGCGGTCCGGTGGTCGCGCTGTCCGGCGCCACGCTCGCTTATGGCAACCGTGTTCTCTGGCGCGGGCTCGACCTGAACGTCGAGCCGGGCGAGTTCGTCGCGGTGCTCGGCCCGAACGGCTCAGGCAAGACCAGCCTGCTGCGTGTGCTGCTTGGTCTGCAGCGCCTGACCAGCGGCACAGCTCGGATCGCCGGCGCCGACCCCGGCTCGGGAAACCGGCGGATCGGATACATCCCGCAGCAGCGTGCGCTCGACCCGGCGCTGCGGCTGCGCGGCCGCGACCTGGTCGGACTCGGGTTCGACGGGCACCGGTGGGGCATGGGCATCGGCGGCGCGCGGGTCCGGCGGCAGCGGGTGGCCGAGGCCATCGAGGCGGTCGGCGCGGAGGCGTTCGCCGATCAGCCGGTCGGCCTGCTTTCCGGTGGTGAGCAGCAGCGGCTGCGGGTGGCGCAAGCGCTCGTCGGGTCGCCCGAAGTGCTGTTGTGCGACGAACCGTTGCTCTCGCTCGACCTCGCCCACCAACGCGCGGTGAGCGAACTGATCGACCGCACCCGGCGCGAGGCCGAGGTGGCCGTGCTGTTCGTGACGCACGAGATCAACCCGATCCTGCCGCTGGTCGACCGGGTGTTGTACCTGGTGGACGGCCGGTTCCGGATCGGCCCGCCCGACGAGGTGATGACGTCGGAGACGTTGACCGCGCTGTACCGGACGCCGATCGACGTCGTGCGGGTGCGTGGCCAGATCCACGTGGTCGGCGCGCAGAGCGGCCTTTGTGAAGATCAGCCCCACCACCACTTGGACGACGAACCGTGATGGACCGCCTCTTCGACTTCACGCTCACGGCTGACCTGCTGGGGCGACCCTTCGTGCAGACCGCGCTGCTCGCGGGCGCCATCCTCGGCCTGCTCGCGGGCGTGCTCGGGCCCTTGATCATCAGCCGCAACATGGCGTTCTCCGTGCACGGGACGAGCGAACTGTCGTTCACCGGCGGCGCGGCGGCGTTGCTGCTCGGCATCAACGTCGGCTTCGGCGCCCTGGCCGGGGCGATCGTGGCCGCGGTGATCCTGGGGGTGTTGTCGCGGCGCAGTTCGGAGCACGACTCGGTGATCGGCGTGGTGCTCGCGTTCGGGCTGGGCGTGGGTGTGCTGCTGCTGTCCTTCTACAAGGGACGGTCGTCGAACAAGTTCGGGCTGCTCACCGGGCAGATCATCGGCGTGGACACCCAGGGGCTCGAGCTGCTCGGCGGGTGCGCCGTGGTGGTGCTCGTGGTGCTGGCCGTGATCTACCGGCCGTTGCTGTTCGCTTCGGTGGATCCGGAGGTGGCGGTCGCGCGGGGCGTGCCGACCCAACTGCTGACGCCGGTGTTCGCGGTGTTGGTCGGCGTGGCGACGGCGATGGGCGTGCAGACCGTCGGCGCCCTGCTCGTGCTGGCGTTGATGATCACGCCGGCCGCGGCGGCGTGCCGGGTCACGTCCAGTCCGCTTCGGGCGACGATCCTGTCGGTGATCTTCGCCGAGGTATCGGCGGTGGGCGGCATCATCCTGTCGCTCGCGCCGGGCAAGCCGATCAGCTCGTTCGTCACGGCCATCTCGTTCGTGATCTACCTGATCTGCCGCCTCGTCGACTACCTCCGCTCCCACGCCCGCTCCACCACCACCCCCGCTCCCACCCCAGCCTGACCCACCGCGGCGTTCAGCGGGCTAATTCCCCCACCCCCTCCTGACCTGCACCTTCCTCGACTGCCAAATCCGAAAGTGATTCAGCGGGCTAATTCCCCAGACCTTCCCTGACCTGCGCCGACGGGATTCAGCGGGCTTGATCCCGCGCCGCCCGCGAGGCCTCGATCCCGACCGCTCACCTCCGCCCGCGTTCAGCGGGCTTATTCACGGGGACGCGCGCTGACCTGCCGATTCGGGATTCAGCGGGCTTAATTCGACACCGCCGTGAGGTCTTGATTCCGACCGTCCATCGCCGGCGGCGTTCAGCGGGCTTGTTCCCTGGGAGGTGCACTGACCTGCGGGGTTGGGATTCAGCGGGCTTATCACCTGCTGCTCGTGGCGGGCCGGGTTTGGTGGCTGGGGGTGGGCGGCGTTCAGCGGGCTTGTTCCGGGGAAGGTGCGCTGACCTGGGGTTTGGGATTCAGCGGGCTTGATCCCGGTCAGAGGAAGAGGGTGGTGGCGGCGCCGATCAGGGCGCCGAGGAGGGTGCCGACGACGGTCAGGGGCCAGGTGTGGAAGCGGAGGGCGGGTCGCAGGAGGGCCTCGTACTCGACCGGGTTGAGCTTGCGGACGCGGGCGGTGATCGTGCGAGCCAGGTCCATCGCCGCCGTCAGGTAGGACTCGGCGTGGCGGATCGTCTCGGGCAGCCGCCGGACCGCGGCGACGGTCACGGCCTGCTTCACCTCGGGCAGCCGGGTCAGCCGGGTGATGCGCGGCTGTTCGTCGACGACCTGGTTCACCGCACGCGCGATCACCGCCTGCACCTTCGCCGCCTGCGGGCCCTGCAACACGGCATCCACCAGGGCCGGCACGGTGATCACCTCGCTGGCGAGAAGTTCGCCGTAGCGCACCGCGACCCGGTCCCGCCGTCGCTGGAACGCACCTTGCAGCGACAGGAACCCGGTCGGTGTCCGCGGAAAGAAGATCAATCGCAAGGCCGCGGCGTTGGTCACCCCGCCGATCACGGCGCCGGCCACCGGCAGCACCCAGTCCGTGCCGGTCAGGCCCCACACCACTGCTTCGACGATGCCGAGCGCGAGCCCCGACCACATCCCGAAGCGCGCCATGAACGCCATCTCCGGCCGCGACAACTCCCGCACGACCCGCGGCACCAGCTCGGGATCGCGCCGGAATGCCGCTTCCAAGGCGCGCGCGCCGAGTGCCGAACCAACCTCGGCACGCAGTTCGGTCACGACCTGCTCGACCAGTCGTGGCGCGGAAGCCTGCGCCTGCTTGACGATCAGGTCCTGTGCCAGCATCGGCAGCATCTCCCAGAGCTGCGGGTGGTGCGCGCGCAGGACGTCGCGCACGATCTCGTCGATCGCGGCCATCAACGGTTGTTCGAGCTGCGCCGTCAACGCCGCCGGGTCGATGCGGGCGAAGACGTCGCGTGGTTCGAGGAGCCGGGTCGCCAGCAGCTCGGCGTTGACGCGGGCGACGCGATCGGCGTTGCGCGGCACGACGCCTTGCCAGCCGAGCGCGGGCGGGATGCCGATGAACGTGGCCGGGCGGAACAACATCTGGACCGCGACAAGTTTTGTCACATACCCGATCACCGTGCCGAAGACCACGAGCAGCAGGTACACGTACCAGTCGTGCACGCCACCTCCCGGGTTCGAGGGCACGGTATCAATGCAGCAGCAGCACGACCTGCAGCTCGCCGACGAGGAAGCCGATGATCGCGCCGACCGCGATCAGCTTCCACTCGTCCTGCCGGAACGCGGGGCGCAGGATGCCCTCGTACTGGACCGGCGTGAGCCGCTGCATCTGGTCGACGATCGTGTTGCGCACGTCGAGCGCCTCGGTCGCGTAGCTCTCGACGTGCCGCAACGTGTCCGGCACCAGCTCGAGGGCGCGCTTCGCCGCGGTCTCCTTCATCTCCTGGTAGCGGCGCGAGCCGATCGACATGACCACCACCGGTTTGGCGATCCCGGAATTCGCGTCAATGCTGCGTAAAACGTGCCGGTGCACCAAGGCGAACAACCGGTCGGAGCGCGGACCGGTCAACACCGCGTGCAGAACATTGTGCACCGTCAATATTTCGTCGGCGACGAGCCGGCCGTAATCGCGCGACACTTCCATCCGTCGGCGCTGGAACATTCCCTGCCAGGTGAACAGGCCCAAATACCGTCGTGGTGTGCGGGGGAAGAAAATCATCTTCAATGCGAGCCAGTCGGTCAACCACCCGGTGAGACCGCCGAAGATGGGCATGATCCACATGTTGTGGGTCAGTGCCCACGTGATCATCTGGACCAGCCCGATCACGAACCCGAAGTAGATCCCGGAGTGCGCGATGAACCGAAGCTCCGGTTTGGACACTTCGCGGATCAGCCGGTTCAGCAGTGCCTTGTCGCGCACCATCGCCTCGACGGCCATGGCCTTGACGTCGAGGACGTCGTCGATGTTGTTGGCCAGATCGCGGATGATCTGCTCGACCACGCGCGGTGCCTCGGTTTCGACGCGCCGCAGAAGGAGGCGTTGCGCGGCCTCGGGCAGCATTTCCCACATACCCGGCTGGTATTCGGCCATGAGCTCGCGAGTCAGTTGTTCGACCGAACGCAGCAGCGGGTCGTGCAGTTCCGCGGCGACCCGCTTCGGGTCGAGCCGGGAAAAGATTTCCTTGGGGTTGATGAGGTTCGTGGTGAGCAGGTCCATCGCAATGGTCGCCATGCGCTGGGCGTTGCCGGGGAGAACGCCCTGCCAGCCGACCGGGAGCCCGATGACGCGGATGCCGACGAACTCCAGCGGCCGGAACATCATCTCGATGGCCACGCGCTTGGTGATGTACCCGATCGCCGCGGCGATGAAGGGCATGGTGACGTAGATGTGCCAGTGCGCGCCGAAGTCGTCGACGATGCGCTGGATGTCCACTGTGGTCTCCCCGTTGTTCGCAAGGGAGACTACGGGATCAGCTCGGCAGTTCCCGGTCGTCTCGGTGTGTCGCGAGTGCCCGGCCGTAGCGCGTGGTCATCTCAGGCATGAGCGTGTCGCTGCGCTCGAGCCCGAACACGTAGCCGGGGAAGTCCAGTTCCCGTTGCACGGCCCAGATCTCGTCGTGCCGCTCGGGCGAGAAGAGTTGCGCCGGGTCCCCGACCGCGACCCACCCGATCGGCACCGTCGTGTCCGGCGCGAGCACGGTCCGCAAGTGCACGACGGCGTTGATCCGCACCTCGCTCCGCGCGCCGATCCGGGCGCCGTTGAACACCCGCGTGCCGGTGGCGAGGAAGACATCGTCGGCGATCGTGCACCCGGTCAGATAAGCCGTGGGTCCGATGAGCACATGATCACCGACGTCGACCGGGTCCTTGGGCGTCCCGCGCACCACTGCGTTCTCCATGACGATGCAGTCCGCGCCCAACCGCACCGGCCCACCCTCGGCCGTCACCACCGCCCCGAACAACACCCGACACCCCGGCCCGACGGTGACGTCGCCGCACAGCGTCGCATTGGGCGCGACGTAAGCACTCGGGTCGATTCGCGGTGCCTGGCCTCGGTGTTCGAGCAGCATGCGAACGAGCATAGGAGCGTCCCGCAGACACCGCCGAAGTCGTCAGAACTGGTAGTTCACCGCATGCGCACGGCTCTGACCTGCGGGTTCACGCGCGTCTCGGGCCGTCAGGCCGTGATCAGGCCGGATCGGGGTCGCCGAGCACATCGTCGACGGCCTGACGGGTGCGCTGCTTACTGGACGGCAGCAGGTGCGTGTAGACCTTCAGCGTGAAGCCGGGGTCGGCGTGCCCGAGGTAGCTCGCCAGCGCCGTGATCGTCTCGCCCGCGTCGAGCAGGGTCGAGGCGTAGAAGTGCCGCAGGGCGTGGAAGCCGTCCACCCGTGCCTGCGGGGTGATCTTGGCCTTCTCCAGCGCGGGCTTCCATGTCCACTGGTTGTAGACCGGTCGCCACGCCTGCGTGCGATCCCGGCTGGTGATGATCAGGTTGGCCGTGGTCGGTTCGCCGTCCGGCTTCTGCCACGGCAGGGTGATCTTCACCGGGGGATGGGCCTTCATGTGCGCGCGGATCTTCCTCGCCACGGAGGCTGGCAGCGGGACGTCTCGGGTCTTGCCTCGTTTGGGCGGTCCGAAGCACGGCTTGCCGCCGACGATCTTCACCTGCCGGAGGACGTGCACCGTATTGTCCTCGAAGTCCACATCATCGACGGCCAGGCCGAAGACCTCACCTTGCCGCAGTCCGAGGCCGGCGCCGAGCGTGACGGTCAGGCGGTACCGCTCGGACATGGCTTCTCGCACGGCCTGCACCCGCTCAGCCGTCCACGGCACCACCTTGCGCGGCGGGATCTGCGGCTTCTGCACCGACGACGCAGAACACGGGTTCTTCCTGATCCGCTGGTCGTCGACGGCGGCGTTCAGGATGGTCTGCACATGGATGAAGAGCACCTGTCGGTAGCTCGCCGCGAGGCCCTTCTCTTGCAGCTCGCGCAGCCAGTCCCGCAGGTCGCCGGGCCTCAGCGCATCGATGTTCGTCGACCCGACGTGTGGGAAGACGTGCACGCGTAGCCGGACACCGACCGCTTCACGCGTGGACTCGTCGAACTGCTGAGTGCGCAACCACCGCGTGCCGTACTCCTCGAAGGTGATCTTGCCTGCCGCCGGATCGATGTACGTCCCGCGGTTCAGCTCGCCTTCCACTTCGTTGAGGTACGTCTCCGTCTGGCGCTTCTGCTTGTCGGGGAAGGTCTTCGACCGCTCACGGCCGGTGTGGTCGATGTAGCGCACCTTGTACCGGTCGCCCTTGCCGTACAGCGAGGTCTTCTCGCGCACAGCCTTGCCGGTCTCCGGATCGACGGCCTTCTTGTACCAGCGATCTTGGATGTGGCCCATGGCTAAGCCGCCTCCCGCAGCCAGGAGCGCAGCTCGTCGGGGTCGTAGCGGAGGTGGCGGCCGACCTTGCGGACCGGTGGCCCCTCACCGCGCCACTTCCACTGGTAGAGCGTCTTCACTGGAACGCCGAGGTAGTCGGCAACCTCATCAGCGCTCCACAGACGATCGATCTTGCGCATGGTTCCCCCAGGTAGATCAGGCTGCTTGCGGAGTTGCTGAAAGATCGGGCGGACTACCGCCAGCGGCGAGGAGGGCTCTGTCGTACTCGGCGCGCCAGGTGATGCGTTCGGAGATCGCGTGCATGAGCAGGTGGGCGCGCGGTGGCACGTTCGGATCGCCGGGCTGGAGCTTGTGCCAGACCTGCCGGTCCGGGTTCGGCTGCGGCTTCTCGATGCCCACGGCTTTGAGCGCGGCGGCGACGAACGCCTTCCGATCGGCCTTGTGGTCAGCGAGCGTCTTGCCGGACCACTTGCGAGAGACCAAGACCCGACGACCAGGCAGGCCGAGGGTGGTTCGCCGATGTGCGCGGCCCTTGCAGTGCCCGGGCGTGGCCTTGCCGTTCGCGCCCTGGGGCTGGACGCCGTAGAGCAGCCACACGGCGCACCGAGGCGAACATGGCGTCACGGCCAGCTCGGCGTGCAGTCGGTCGTGGTGGGCGCGTTGTCGGTCGGACGAGGCTTCGATGACTTCGCCGGTGGACTTGGTGAGGTACTTGGTCAGGTAGCCGATGTGCCGTCCGGCTTCCTCGGTGCCGCCGAGGATGCCTTTGGAGTGGACCTGTTCGCCGAACCGCGCGACATGCGAGGGCTCTTCGAGCTCGCCGAGCGCGTCGGCCCAGGTGAGCAGCGGCCGACGCGTGTCCGGGTCGACGAACTGCGTGCCATCCCAGACCGGAAGCCGGTCGGTGTAGACGAGCTGGTCGTGCTTGGGCCACCACACCTGGAGGTAGGTCGCGGCGGTGACCTGCCGGAGCACCTCATGCGGGATGGAACCGCGGATCGCGGTATGCAGGTGCGGCGCCACGCGCTTCTGCGGTTCGACGGTGGCGAAGTACTGCACGTCCCACCCGACGACGCGGCGCAGGTTCTGCCACCAGCGGTCCACAAGGGACGCGAAGTGGACGGCATCCCTTGCCGCACGGCGGTAGTCGTAGCGCTTCGGGTCGACGGGCACGCCGTCGCGGACCGGGCCGTACGAGTCGCACGTGAGCGTGACGAACATCGACGGTCGGTACGCTCCGGCGAACTCCCGACCGACAGTGCGCTTGTCGACGCGCCGCCGAGGCAGGTTGGGTGCGTCCTGGCGGCGCTTGGTCGAACGCGCGGGACTTTTTTGCTGCTGTGGATCGGGCGACGGAAGCCGTCCACGAATGCCCATCGCGTGCAACTGGTCGTCAACTGACCTGATCTCGTCGCGCAACTCGTCCTGGTCGCCCGCTTGGCCGTCCGCAATGGCCTGCCTGTAGAGCGCGACCAGGTCCGCGCGGTAGGTCAGCATCTCCCGTTGATCCACAGTCGGTGGATCGGGCGTGAAATCGGGCTCTTCTTGCAGGTGCCAGCCCTCGCGGCACTGCGCCATCCGCAACGCGCGGGCCTTGCGTGCACAGGGTTTGCACACAGATTTCGATCGTTGATCCACAGGGCACCGGGACGTAGCGGAGTTCGCCGGTGTCGAGGTCCCCGACTTCCATCGTGAACGGCCGCACGCACACGCCGTGCTTCTCGGCGGCAGCGGTCATGACGTCGATCGCGCGCGGCTGCTTCATGCGCTCGGCACGGCTCTGGTGTGCACCCGGCGCGAGTGCGGGAGTGGTCATGCCGACTCCCGAAAGCTGTCGAGATCGGCCCACTGGCGCAGCAGGCCGAGCGGGATGGAGTGGTGCTCGCCGGGCTCGAGGTACGGCCCGAACACCTGCACCTTGTGCGACAACCCGCCGTAGACCTGCACCGGCGTGCCGTTGGCCAAGTGACCGGCCACAGTCAGGTGCACCGAGTCGCCCGAGGGTGTGCGCCATGCTTCAGCGGCGACGTTGGTCAGGGTGTCGGCCCACTCCAGCAAGGCGGTAGCAAGGCCGGGTAGTGCCCGGCAGCTGAGTTGAATGGTGACGCTTTGCCCGGTCAGCTCGTGGTGCACGGCGGTCGAGGCGATCGGGCAAGGCAGGTCGAAGGTGATCAGGTGCTCGGTCAGGGTCGCGAGCACGGCCAGGTGGTTAGCATGCGTAGACATCGTGATGGTGTCCTTTGTGGTCAGAGGGAGTCGAGGAAGCGGCCGAACGCGGTTCCGGCGTGGCCGAGCCAGTCCCAGACGCCGGAGAAGGTGTGCGCGGCCTCTGTCGGCTGCTTGACCATGTAGGCGACGACCAGCAGGAGCAGCACAGGGACGGTCTTGTTCGCGGTCCGCTTCACGCGGACTCACCACCCCACGAACCGGGTCGGTCCAGGCGTTCGGCGGTGATCCGAGGCAGGTGCACGACCTTGGCGGGTGCGTCCGGTGCGATCCGCTTGGTGACGAACGCTTCCAGCGCCTTGACCGTCGAGTCGGGCACCCAACCCGAGCGGATGCGCAGGGGTTCGCGGATGCCTTCGCCGAACAGGTAGCCCACGCCCGGTTCGTCTTCGCGGATCCTGTTGGCCCACGCTCCGCGTTCGTAGGCTTGGTCGCCGAGCACCATCGCCACGTGCGACTTCGCCGCGACCCGCAGGCACACGCGCCGGGGGAACAGCTCCCGCACCGGGACGGTGTCTTTGGTGGGTTCTTGGACGTAGCCGCGGACCGTGATCCCCAACGCCCGACCTTGCGTCGTGAGCAGCGAGACCCGTTCGGTGATCTGCTCTCTGAGCTTGCGGTCGCCGATGTAGCGCATCAGGGCGCCGATCTCGTCGAACTCCAACAACTCATGCGGATAGTCGACCGAGGTGGGGACAGTGCGCAGGCGGCCGGCGAACTCCTTCTTGCGCTGATCCGCGATCGCTAGCAGCTCGTCGAGCAGGGCGAGGGCATCCCGTCCGGTGACGGCGTAGCGGTCGGCGAAGATGTCCCGCCCGTAGGCGAGCTCCATCCCCTTGGGATCGATGCCCCAGGGCCGCACGAGACCGTCACGAATCGCCGGGGCGATGGAGACGAGCGGGCACCACATCAGTGAGCCCTTGCCTGCGCCGGTCGCCCCTGCGTTCAGGGTGTGTGTGCCCACGAGGGGTTGCGTCCAGGGCGTGCCGTACTCGGTCATGCCGGACCACACCCGCCGCAGATCGATCGAGTCGCTGGGCTGATCAACGAGCTGCACCAGGTCCGTGCAGGGCACAGTGTCGCCAAGCAGGTCCCGGCGCTGGAAGTCGACGGACACCTCGGCCGGACCGATTTCCCGGACTTGGCACCGAGCTACGCCAGCTGCGACGGCGAGTTGGCGGGCGTGTTCGTCGAAGTCCTCCGGTGTCAGTCCCGGCACCAGCCGTAGCCGGACCTCGTCCCACGATGGCCCCGACCGCACACCCGTGATCACCGGCACCTGATCCGACAGCGGCTTCGATTGACGTTGGATGGCATTGCGGCGCAACGGGTTCACATTCACCGTGACCGACCGATCATGCTCCCGCACCGTCAACTCACACGCCGCCAGCCAGCCCGGCATCTTCCGGGCGTAGACACCCCAGCGCCGCCACCACGCCCGCAGTCGCCGACCGATCCATGGGTCGAACGAGGCGAGGTGCAGCAGCCGCCACCCACCAAGCCCCGCCGCAACGGCCACGAGCGCCAGGACGACCGGCAGCCAACCCCACCACAGCATCCAGGCGCTGACGGCGAGAGAACCGAGCGACATACGCCAATGCTTGACACACCAACGAATGCAGCGGAACAGAGCCCGGCCGAGCAGGTACAGGCCGAAGACGATGGCGCCCAGCGCTGCGGCGGCTTCAAGGACGGCAGTGATGGCTTTACCGACCTTGTGCAGCACGTAGACCAGGACGGCGAAGCCGAGCCCGAACGGGATCAGCCACGTCAGGTTCGAGGACATGTCAGCTCACCTCCAGAACGGAGGCGGTGCGGTTCTCTTGGGTGACGCCCCTTGCGCGGTCACCACATGCGTGTTCTACGCTTGCCACGTCTACTCCATTGGGTTGGATAGGCAGCGCAGAAGCGGACAGGTTGGTAGCCAGGTTTCCGCTTCTGCGACTACGCACTCGTTGCGGCACAACAGGACATGCGGCATCGCCGCACGAGCTCGCGTGCGCCGTCTGTCTAAATGGGACTGTCCTACTTGATCAGTTCGTGGACCTCGAACAGTTCGCAGTCGCCCAGTTGACGGACCAGGTTGTGGGCTTTGATCCACCGGGATTTGTGGCTGTCATAGGCCACGATGGCGTCCTCGACCGGGGTGGGCATCCTGTTCGGGCCTTCGGCGTAGAGCACGCCGCGGACACCCGCCACCGGGTACCGGCCCGCCAGGATCGCGACCGCGCCCTTGCGCAATGCGGGGCACTTCTGCACCGACACCTCGACGCACGGCAGGCAGACAGGCGGTTCGGCCACCGCCATCCGGTTGGGCCAGCCCTTCCAGTCCTCTCGGTGGTCTTGGAGCAGCCACAGGACACCCTCTTCGGTCTCATCGGCCGGGCCGCCGCAGACCAGGCACAGCAGCCGTTGCATGGCGCGACGCTGCCGGGCGGGATGTATCCGCGCGAACTGCGGCCGGCCTTCGTAGGGCCGCCAGGCTGACCGATGCCACAAGACCCCGTGGCTGTCTCGGTCGGTGACCTTCTCATCGGCGTAGCCGATCCCGCGACCAGGCACCAGCTCGACGCGGGCAGGCGGGTCGACCTCTTCGGTCCACGACACGATGTAGGGAGCGAGGATGGTCCTGCGCGCAGGCTCGACGCTCACAGGTCCTCCCCGTCCGCCAGCATGTGCCGAGGACCCGCCGCCTGGTGGGACTCCAGCGCATCGGCGAGCTTGGCCGCCTCCCGCGCCAGCTCTCGGCAGAACCGGACCAGCACCTGGTCACCACCCGGGAACGGCGGCAACTGGACCGCCATGTTCACCGGGTCGAGGTAGATCACGAGTGCCGGAATCTCGGACGTGATCTGCATGTAGGCCGCCGATGCGTTCTGACCGGGCGTGCACGTGACGTTGAAGGCCATCACGCCGCCTTCGCCGTGCGGTTGGTGCCGACCGGCTTCATGCCGGTGGCGCGGAGGCTGTAGGCCATGCGCGCCCGGCACTTGTGCCGTTCACCGGGGTTCGAGCGGCATGCCTTGTCGTCGATCCACGGGGTGAGGGTCAGACCCTCGAAGATCACCGGCCGCAGGTTCGTGCCGGGGATCGCCTCCGGAGGAACCGGCTGCTGCTTGGCCGCGATCTTCACCGTGACCACGGCGTCGGCCTTCCGCTCGGCGGCCTGGTCGATGACCGTCACCGCGAACAGCGGCAGACCCGAGACCTTGTCCACCTCCGGCTGGACCGGAACGCCGCGCGCCCTGTCGTCGGCCGACTGGAACTTGAGCATCGGCTCGACGCCCATCACCAAGGCGCCTTCGGGGAACACATCGTCGTGGCTGATCGGGAGCCGGGCTCCACCTGTGATCGCCATTTCATCACCCTTCCCTGTCGGTCCTCTAGACAAGTTCCAAGATACATAGTCGTCTAGAGGAGTCCAATCGAGAAGCCTCGTTCCTTCGCTTTCGTGAACGAGACGGCTTGTTAGTGCTGGTCAGCGCGCCGGGACGTCGTACTCCAGCACGTAGGCATGGGAGACCTTCACCGTGTCGCACACCTCGACGGGCGTCTCGTCGGTGTCGTACGCGGTGCGGATCAGCGTCATGACCGGGACACCCGCGCCGATCTGGAGGGCCTTGCGTTCCTCGGGCGTCGGCATCCGCGCGGTCACCTCTTCGGTGAAGTGCGCCAGCTCGTGGCCCTGCTCCTCGATCCGGGCGTAGATCCCGCCCGGACCGCTGTCGGTGCTGGTGATCGCTGTCCCCGCCGCGATGGACTCGGGGATGTACGAGGTCGCGATCTCCACGGGGACGCCGGCCGAGAGGTAGCGCCGCGAACGGACGACGACCCGCGCACCCTCTTCCAGGTGCAGCCGCTCGGCCACCTCGGCCGGCGCCGCTTCGGTGGACACGGAAATCTGGTCGACGGTGGCCTTGCGCCCGGTCGCCTCTGCCTCGACGAGGAAGGCCGCCTTGCCGTCCTGGCGATGAGCCCGCGCGAACCGGTCGGAGGCGAGGCGCCGAACGGGGGGAGCCGACCGCACGAAGACACCCTTACCGTGCTCGGCGACGACCAGGCCCTCACCGCGGAGTTCCTGCAAGGCCTGGCGGACGGTCATCCGCGCAACGCCGAAGTGCTCGATCAGCTCCGACTCGGACGGCAGCTTCTCGCCGGGAGCGAGCGTGCCCGCGGAGATGTGTCGTCGCAGCTGAGCGGCGATCTGGCGATAGGGTGGGCGGTCGTCGGTCCTATCGATGACACCAAGGTCAAGCATGATGGACTCCTGTAGACGACTAGACGAGATGTATGGTGGCATACAGGGCCCTGAAGGGAAAGCGGAGATGCCCGAGGAGACGCCGAAGCACTCCGTCAGCGTCGCCGGAATCGTGGTCGACGACCAGGACCGAGTGCTGGTCATCAAGCGTCGGGACAACGGCCACTGGGAACCGCCGGGCGGTGTGCTGGAGCTGGGCGAGACCTTCGAGGAAGGCGTCAAGCGCGAGGTCCTCGAAGAAACCGGCGTCCACGTCGAAGTCCAGCGGTTGACTGGTGTTTACAAGAACATGAAACGTGGAATTGTTGCACTGGTCTTTAGGTGCCGAGCGCTCGTGAGCAACGATGCAACTCAAACGAATGAGGCGACTCGTGTTCGCTGGATACTGCCTTCAGTGGTAGTTGACCTCATGGATGAGGCGTATAGCATTCGAATTCTCGATGCGTTTGGAGAGAACATACCGGTAAGGGTGCATGACGGCACGAGTCTAATAAAATCACGTCAGCATTCAGGCGACGGATCTCTTGGGTCGGAGAAGTAAAGGATCTTCTCTGTATCATCTTTGGGCTTTAGAACCCACGGATCAGCCCAACTCCTAGCGCAATCCTTGTTGCTCGCGGTTGCGCCTTGAAGATCAATTTCCAGAATTGTGCTGAGATCAAATCCAGCTTCGAACTTTGTGAAGTAGAACTCCCCGGGGCCGTCAATGTGGACAGCCTCAAAGTTTGCATCCGATTTGAACTTGCAGCTATCGAAGGCGCCGCGTCCGGCAAACTTTGCTCCTGTAAAGTACGCGGTGCCGTCGAATACGCATTCGGAGAACGTCGAGCCTAGTTCTTCGTGTACGGACTTTTCAAAAGACGCGTAATCCATAAACCGAGCGCCCGAGAAGTTGACGTACCCTTCAAATAGGGATTCGTTGAATATGGCTGGCCCAACGAATGTTGCGCTATGGAAGCTTATCGTTCCCAGGACGACGTCCGAGAAGTCGAGATTGATGAGCACGGCGCCAGCTAGGTCGAACGTCATCTCCTTCCAGATTTGAGGAGCGAGGTTGTAGCGAAAGTCTGTCGATTCGACGCAGTGTCGATGCAAGATGCTCTGAGCGGCCATCCGAACCTGTATTTCCTCAGCGATTTGCTGCTCAGAAATATCCGTTTCAATTTCGGCTACCTTAGGCCGCTTTCGCTTCAGGTATGTTTTGAGTGTGTCCGGCGAGCAGTCCGGGGGCATGCGAAGATATGCACAAATTACATTGCAGACCATCTGTTGCAAGGGCTCATTCTCATTCGCGAGCCGTTCCAGTGCGTATAATCCACCGAGTCGAACGGCGGCCTTGTCGCTGCCGAGGTGCTCGATAGACCTACCGTATGTATCAGTTATTCGACGCTCGGCAGCATCCTTTTCAGTATTTGAAGCGACCCGATCTTGATGGGCACGACTCTTCTCTGCCTCGGCAATCTGATGAGAAAGAGCGCGCTCCTTTTGGTTTATGTCCTGCTCGGTTGATTGCTGTCGACGGAATGACAACCAAAGCGCAACGCCTGCGCCAAGTCCGGCGACTACGCTGAGGCACACCTTGATCGTGTCGAGTTGATTGGCCGCTTCGGCTGGGTCCTCTGATAGTCCAGGAACCCAGAGTAGAAGCACAAGCGCGACTAGCCCGGCTCCCAGAATTGCCGAAACGATTGCAACCCAAGTCCTTGGTCGTAACTGCGGAGGATTGTTGGACGTCTGTTCGGATTCCACTCGCTGTCCTAAGATCTGCCGAATTTGGCTCTAGGGGATCAAGGTGCGCCGCCTGCGGCGGCTGCGTACCAGCGGGCGCACGTTGCGGGCGCTTCCGACTCGACTCGGGCGGCTGCCGCTCCGCTTTCGCCGCCCGGCCGGTCGGTGCGCCCGCGGTGGCGCGCGTTCCGCGTGCGGCCACAGGCGGCGCGCACGGTCTCCCCGAGCCACGTATCCGGTCATCCACGGTGATCACCTCTGCGCCAGGCATCGCGGACTGTCAGCGGACTGTTACGCCGAACAGACGTGCCCTCGCCGGGCGGGCAGCCTCCAGGGAAGTCCGGTCCGCCGTCAACCTGCGGTTCGGGCTGGGCACGCGGCGCCTTCCCCGACGACCGGCAGGTACCTACCCAACGGCCGGCCACGCCACAACCGGTGGAGCGTGGTTGCAGCCTGGCCGGCCGTTGGGTCGAGACGGCACCAGCCGACGGGGAAGACGCCGAGGCCCATCCCTTGTGGGTGGTGACCAAGATCAGGCCGTCGTCAGGCCGTCAGACGGTGACAGACGACGAGACCCGGTGAGAACTGGTGAGAGGCATCCGCGCAGGTCAGCAAGGCTGTAGCCGCAGGACGCCGAGGTAGGTGGAAGGCCGGGACTAGAACTGGTAGTAAAGGAAAGGGCTGAAGGTGCCTTGAGCGACAAGGATTGCCGCGTAGAAGAGGCCTACGGTCATCACGCTCACCCGCACTACCGACGCTGGCAGGCTGCGGGACGACTCCAGCATCGGGCCGGTGACCGGGTGGGCGGGCAGTAGGACGATCACCAGTGCCAGCAGCAGGATCACGAGGCGCTGGTTGGTGATCGCGGCGGTCACGAGGTCGGACAGGCCGGTGAAGTCGGGCAGGAGCATGTGGCCGAGCATCGCCAGTGCTTGGCCCATGTCGGTCGCGCGGAAGAACACCCAGCCGAACACGACCAGGACGGTGGTCAAGGCCCGCCGGGCGATGCGGCGGGTGGGGTCGGCGGGCGCACGGTCCCAGCCGAAGCCGCGCTCGATGATGAGCAAGGCGCCGTGGAACAGGCCCCAGACGACGAACGTCCAGTTCGCGCCGTGCCAGAAGCCGGTCAGGACGAACACGATGCAGAGGTTGCGATAGGTCTTGCGCGCGCCTTGGCGGTTGCCGCCCAAGGAGATGTAGACGTAGTCGCGGAACCAGCGGGACAGCGACATGTGCCAGCGGCGCCAGAACTCCGTCACCGTCACCGAGGAGTACGGGCGCGCGAAGTTCTCGGGCAGGCGGAAACCAAGCATGCGGCCCAGGCCGATGGCCATGTCCGAATAGCCCGAGAAGTCGAAGTACAGCTGCAGCGTGTACGTGATCGCGCCCAGCCACGCGATCGCGAACGTCATGTCGCCGGGTGGCGTTGCGAAGCACGCATTGGCCAGGGGCGACAGCGAGTCCGCGACGATGACCTTCTTGCACAGGCCCAGCGCGAACCGGGGGAAGCCCGCCGCGATGTCGTCGAGGCGGTGCGTGCGTTGCTGCGGCAGTTGGTCGGCGATCTCCCGGTACCGCACGATGGGACCCGCGATGAGCTGCGGGAACATCGCGATGTAGGTCACGAACGACACCGGGTCGCGCAGTGCCGGGCGCTCACCGCGGTAGATGTCCACCGCGTACGAGATGTGGTGGAACGTGTAGAACGAGATGCCGATCGGCAACACCAGGTGCGTCACCGGGAAGTCGCCGCCGAAAAGGTGTGCGAAGCCGGCGAGCTGCTGGGTGGCGAAGCCCGCGTACTTCCAGACGAGCAGCACGGCGACGTCGAACGAGATCACGCCGATGAGGACTGCCTTGCGCCTGCGCGGGTTTATATCCCATTCGTCGGGTTGCAGGTGTGGACCGGCGAGGAAGTTGACCAGCATGCACGACAACAGGAGCAACGTCGTGGCGCCCGCGCCGCTGGCGTAGAAGATGAGGCTCGCGACGGCGATGATGCCGTTGCGCCAGTGCCGGGGCGCGATGAGCACAGCCGCGAGCACGACCGGGATGAAGTACCACAGGAACAGTGGGCTCGCGAAGGACATCCTGGCGCTCTCGACATCGTGCAGGGCAGCCCGCCGACTGTAGCCGAGCCCCGGTGCGCGCCGTTGGGCATCGGCCGCTTTGGCCCTCCCCGACCCTGCTGGTGTTCAGCGGGCTTGATCCCGCATGGCCGCCTGACCTGGGGTTCTGTGATTCAGCGGGCTTAATCCCGTGGGTGTGTGCTGCGAGGAGCAGGGCGCCGACGGGTGCTGTCGGTTGGGCACGCGGCGTTCAGCGGGCTTGATCCCCAGGGTGGGCTGACCTGGTGGTTTGGGATTCAGCGGGCTTAATCCCCGGGGCGGGCGCTGGGCATGGGGTGTTCAGCGGGCTTAATCCCGGCGGGGCGGCTGAGCTGGGGGTTTGGAGTTCAGCGGGCTTGATCGGGGTGCGTTAGGGCAGGGGTGTGGGTCCCGCGGCGGAGGGCGCGGGACGGGTGAGTGGAGAGGTTGGGTGGGTTAGATGCGGCCGGCGGCGCGGCGGCGGCGGGCTACTTCGGCGAGGACCACGCCGGCGGCGACGGAGGCGTTGAGGGATTCGACGCCCGCGGCCATCGGGATCGACACCGTCTCGTCGCAGGACTCGCGGACCAGGCGGGACAGGCCACGGCCTTCCGAGCCGACGACCACGACGAGCGGCGACGTGGCGAGTTCCAGGCCGTCGATGTCGATCGAGCCGTCGGCGTCCAGGCCGACGATCATCAGGCCCTCCTGCGCGTAGGCGCGCAGCGTCCGCGTCAGGTTGGTCGCCATCGCGACGGGGAGCTTCGCTGCCGTGCCCGCGCTGGTTCGCCACGCGACGGCCGTCATGCTGGCGCTGCGCCGCTGCGGCACCACCACGCCGTTCGCGCCGAAGGCCGCCGCCGAGCGGATGACGGCGCCCAGGTTGCGCGGGTCGGTCACGCCGTCGAGCGCGACCAGCAGCGGCGGCTCGCCGGTCGCCGCGGCCAGGTCGAGCAGATCCTCCGGGTCGGCGTACGAGAACGGCGGCACCTGCAGGCCGAGGCCCTGGTGCATCGCCCCGCCGGTCAGCTTGTCCAGCTCCGGGCGGCTGACGTCGAGCACCGAGATGCCCCGGTCGGCCGCCATTTGGACGGCCTCGTTCACGCGCTCGTCCACGTCGATGCCCAGCGCCACGTACAACGCCGTCGCGGGGACGTCGGCGCGCAGGCACTCGACCACCGGGTTGCGGCCGGCGACCAGTTCGGGGCCGCCGGCCTGCCTGTCGGCGCGCTGCTGGCGCTTGGCCACGACGGCCGCGCGGCGCTGCGCCGGGTGACCCGGCCGCTGCTCCGCCTTCGGCGTGGGGCCCTTGCCTTCAAGTGCGCGACGGCGCTGGCCGCCGGAGCCGACGACCGCGCCCTTCTTGCTTCCGGCCTTGCGCATCGCGCCTTTGCGCCGGGAGTTGCCTGCCACTTGCTCAGCCGTCCTTCAAAGTCCACAAAGGACCATCGGGGGTGTCTTCCACGGCGATGCCCGCCGCGGTCAACCGGTCGCGGATCGAGTCCGCGGTCGCGAAGTCGCGGTTCGCGCGGGCCCGGAGCCGCTCGTCGAGCAGATCGCCGATCAGCGACTGCAACGCGGCGTGCCCCGCACTGTCCACACCGGACGACGAAGCCCACCGCGGGTCGAGTGGGTCGACGCCGAGGATCGCGGTCATGGCCCGCACGGAAGCGGCCGCACCGCGTGCGCCCGTGTCGTCGCCGCGGTCGAGCGCGAGGTTGCCTTCGCGGACCGTGTTGTGGATGGCCGCGAACGCCTTCGGCGTGCTCAGGTCGTCGTCCATCGCCGCGACGAATTCGGCGCACGGCTGACCGTCCGCCGGGACCGTGCCGAGGCGGTCCGACACGTTGCGCACGAAGGTCTCGATGCGCCGGTAGGACGTCACGGCTTCCTGCAGCGCGGCCTCGGAATACTCGATCGTCGACCGGTAGTGCGGGGCGATCAGGTAGTACCGCAGCTCCTGGCCACGGGCCTTGGCGAGCATCTCGGGAATCGACACGACGTTGCCCAGCGACTTCGACATCTTCTCGCCGGCCATCGTGGTCCACGCGTTGTGCATCCAGAACTGCGTGAACTGGTCACCCGCCGCGTGCGACTGGGCGAGCTCGTTCTCGTGGTGCGGGAAGATCAGATCTACCCCGCCGCCGTGGATGTCGAATGCCGAACCGAAGTAGGTCCGCGCCATGGCCGAGCACTCGAGGTGCCAGCCTGGCCGGCCCGGACCCCAGGGCGTCGGCCACGACGGCTCGCCGGGCTTCGCGCTCTTCCACAAGGTGAAATCACGCGGGTCGCGTTTGCCGGTCGCCGCGGTTTCGCCCTGCTGCACGTCGTCGAGCTTCTGCCGGGAAAGCACGCCGTACTCGGGGAAAGACGTCACCGAGAAGTAGACGTCGCCCTCCGAGGCATATGCGTGCCCACGATCGATGAGGATCTGCATCAGCTCGACCATCTGGGTCACGTGCCCGGTCGCGCGCGGCGCGATCGACGCCGGCAGCGCGCCGAGCGCCTCGTAGGCCTCCTCGAACGCGCGCTCGTGGGTCGCCGCCCACTCCCACCAGGGCCGGCCGTTCTGCTCGGCCTTGGCGAGGATCTTGTCGTCGATGTCGGTGACGTTGCGCACGAGCTGGACGTCGAGGCCGGAAGTGGTCAGCCAACGGCGCAGGACGTCGTAGTTCAGCGCGCTACGCACGTGCCCGATGTGCGGCATGCCCTGCGGGGTGGGACCGCACACGTAGATCGACGCCGATCCGCTGCGGACGGGATGGAACTCCCGAATGCCCCGGGTCGCGGTGTCGTACAAGTGCAGGCTCACCTCGACGATGGTACGGGGTGAGCTCCATCCCATTTCAGCCGATGCCGTGCTTGGCCAACGCCGTGATCAGGGCGTCCGGCCGTTCGCGCGTGGGGACGTTGGCCACCATTTCGAACTCGGCGCCCACGTCCGTAGCCGCCGCGTCGGCCGGGCTGTCGCCGATCATCAGGGCGTCGGTCGGTTTGATGCCGACGCGTTCGCAGGCGAGCTCGAAGATCCGCGGATCGGGCTTCTGCACACCCTCCACATAGGACAGGATGATCGAGTCGACGAGGTCGTGGGCGCCACCGAGCCGCAGCGCTTCGTCGATGTCCCAGGCGATGTTGCTGATCACGGCGACGGGCAGGCCGTAGGAACGGATGCGCGTCAAGGCTTCGATGGTGTCCGGGTAACGCCGCCAGGACGTGCCCGCGCGCATCAGCTCGTAGACCGGGCCCGGGTCGGCTACACCGGCCTCTTGCAGCAGACGCAGGTGGACGGCGCGGTGCACGTCGGAGTCGAGGTCGCGGCGGTGCCAGTCGTCGGCGATCTCCGCGGGCACGTCGCGCTCGAGGAACGCGGACGAGGCCATGGTCGTGATCAGGTCGGTGCCGGGGCCGGGCTCGGGTTCGAGGTGGAACAGGGTGCCGGAGAAGTCGAACAGGACGCCGCGAACGGTCATGCCTTCACTCTAGGAATCGAGGAGCAGCGCGGTGGCGATCGCGGCGAGACCTTCGCCACGTCCGGTGAGGCCGAGGCCGTCGGTGGTCTTGCCGGACAGCGCGACCGGGCCGCCGACCGCGTCGGTGAGGACCTGCTCGGCTTCCTTGCGCCGCGGGCCGATGCGGGGCCGGTTGCCGATGACCTGCACGGCGGCGTTGCCGACGTGGTAGCCGGCGTCCTCGACCAGCCTGCGGACCTCGGTCAGGAGGGTCACGCCGGAGGCGCCCTTCCAGCGTTCGTCGTCGACGCCGAAGACGGCGCCGAGGTCGCCGAGGCCGGCGGCGGAGAGCAGCGCGTCGCACAGGGCGTGGGCGGCCACGTCGCCGTCGGAGTGGCCGACGCAGCCGGGCGCGCCGTCCCACTTCAAGCCGGCCAGCCAGCAGTCGACGCCCTCGGCGAGCTGGTGCACGTCCGTTCCGATCCCTACCCGCACCCGGCGATCCTCCCATCCGCTGCCCGGCCCGCGTGAATAAGCCCGCTGAATCCCGCGGCCGCAGGTCAGGCGGGGTGCGCGGGATTAAGCCCGCTGAACGCGGCGAGCCGGTGAACGCCGCCGCCCTGGGGTGTGCGGGTGTGCGGGTGTGCGGGATTAAGCCCGCTGAATCACAGACCCGCAGGTCAGACAGGTGTCGGTGAATAAGCCCGCTGAACGCGGCCAGCCAGGGGAGGGGTGTCAGCGGGCGTGCGGGATTAAGCCTGCTGAATGACGGAGGCGCAGGTCAGGCGGGTGGGGTGGGATTAAGCCCGCTGAACGCGGCGAGGCGGGGAGGGTGGCCGCTGAGGGGTGGCGGGGCCGGGGGAGGGAGTTAGGGGGTGGGGAGGTGGGATTCGGCTATGGCCAGGTCGAAGGGGGTGGTGATCTTGAGGGCGTGGGGGTGGCCCTCGACGGTGTGGACCGGGATGCCGAGGCGTTCGACCAAAGTGGCGTCGTCGGTGGCGGTGTCGCCCGCTGAGGCGTGGGCGCGGCGCAGGACGTCGAGGGCGAAGCCCTGCGGGGTTTGGACGGCGCGCAAGGACGAGCGGTCGATCGTGGCGGTCACCACACCGGATGCGTCGACCTGCTTGATGGTGTCCGTGACGGCCAGGACGGGGATCACCGCCGGTTTGCCCGACTGAACGGCCGCGACGACCCGCTTGATCACCGACGCCGGGGTGAACGCGCGCGCCGCGTCGTGCACGAGCACGACGGTGTCCGATGCCACAACGTGGTCCAGGGTGATGCGCACCGAGGACGTGCGATCGGCGCCGCCGGCGACGACGGTCACCGGGCTCAAGCCGGAGAGAAGCGATTCGGTCTGCTCGACGTGCAACGGCGGGGCCGCCACGACGACGTGGTCCACACAACCGGAGTCGAGCAGCCCGCGCACCGCGTGCACGAGCAAGGGCGCCCCCGCAACGGGAACGAGCGCCTTGGGGAGGTCCGCACCAAGACGTTCACCCCGCCCAGCGGCTGGCACGAGCGCGACGACACTCATGACGGCTTTTCCGGACGGGGTGATGTCTTGAGCTGAACGGTCAGGTTAGACGGGCGCGGCGGCGAGCACCTCGTCGAGGAGCACCTCCGCCTTGTCCTCATCGGTGCCCTCGGCCAGGGCGAGCTCGCTGACCAGGATCTGCCGCGCCTTGGCCAGCATCCGCTTCTCGCCTGCCGACAAGCCACGGTCCTTCTCACGCCGCCAAAGGTCTCGCACCACTTCGGCAACCTTGTTCACATCGCCGGAGGCGAGCTTCTCGAGGTTGGCCTTGTACCGCCGTGACCAGTTGGTCGGCTCCTCGGTGTGAGGAGCACGCAGCACATCGAAAACCCTGTTCAGGCCCTCTTGGCCCACCACGTCCCGCACGCCTACGATCTCGGCGTTGTCTGCGGGGACGCGAACCGTGAGGTCACCCTGAGCGACCTTGAGCACGAGGTACTTCTTCTCCTCGCCCTTGATCACTCGGGTTTCGATTGCTTCGATGAGAGCGGCACCGTGGTGCGGGTAGACGACGGTCTCTCCGACCTTGAAAACCATGTGTCCTCTGCCCCTTTCGCTGACTCCATCTTAGCACGGCCCGAACAGGGGGCACGCCGGATGGGTGATCCGTCTTCGCAGGTCAGCGGCACCATGCAGGGCCGAACGGGGGTTGACAAACCGGCTGGCGGCATGCATGGCGCCCCTTGGGGATTTGGCCGGACAACGCCAATTCATCTCCACTGTGGACAGTGGGCGGAACCGTTTCCGGTGGACCACACGCAACACGCGCGCGAGTGCCCGGATACCCTTCCGCCGGAGACTGGGTGACGCTAGGAAGGACCCGCGATCGTGAGGCGTGCACAGCAGGAAGCGACTCCTCGGCGTCGGACCGTGCCGGCCGTGCTGGGGCTCGGCATCGCCGCGCTGCTGACGGTGGCCGCGTGCGGGTCCGGCCAGCTCGCGCAGACCTCGGGGATGCCGCCCGCGGTCAACGGCGGCATCGCCCAGGCGGGCAAGATCGCGGTGCGCGACGCGCTCGTCGCGTACCCGGAGAACGGGCGGACCTACGCGGTCGGCAGCGACGTGCCGCTCATCGTCACGATCGTCAACTCCGGTCCGGTCAAGGACACCCTGGTCTCGGTGACCAGCACGATCAGCAAGCCCGCGGAGCTCACCGGCTCGCTCGACCTGCTGCCCGGCACGGCGCTGGTCGCGGGCGCGGACGCCGTGGACCGGCCGAGCCAGAGCGCGACGGCGCAGGTCACGCCGACCGCCGAGTCCTCGTCCAGCAGCGCCCCGACGACCACCACGGGCACCCAGACCAGTGGCTCGTCGCAGACCACGACCACCACGACCGAGACGACCACGACGACCGAGACGTCGAGCGCGCAGCTCCCGACGGGCCAGATCAACATCGTGCTCAAGCAGGTCAACACGACGGTGCAGCCCGGACAGAGCATCACCGTCACCTTCACCTTCGCCCAGTCGGGCTCGGTGACGCTGAACGTGCCGGTCGCTCCGCCGGGTGGCTCCCCGGCGGAGTAACCGCGGATTGTCGGTGCCCGCCTCTACCGTGAGGGCGTGGTGACGAAGAACGCACGGACCGTGAAGGCCGCCTACCGGTGTGGCGAGTGCGGGCACGAGGTCGCGAAGTGGTTCGGCCGGTGCCCGGAGTGCCAGGCCTGGGGCTCCCTCGAGGAGACCGGTGTGCCGCGGTCCGCGCTGACCAAGGTGGCCGCGGGGGCCCCGAGCGCGCCCGCGCGACGCATCCACGAGGTGGACGTCGAGTCCGCGCGGGCGACCAAGACGGGCGTCGACGAGCTGGACCGGGTGCTGGGCGGCGGTTTGGTGCCGGGCGTCGTCGTCCTGCTGGCGGGCGAGCCCGGGGTCGGCAAGTCGACGCTGCTGCTCGAGGTCACCTACCAATGGGCGGCCACCACGGGCACGAGCGCGCTCTACGTCACCGGTGAGGAGTCGGCGGGCCAGGTCCGGCTGCGTGCCGAACGCACGGGCAACGTGCACGAGGCCGTGTTCCTGGCGGCCGAGAGCGATCTGTCGGCGCTGCTCGGGCACGTCGACGCCGTGCAGCCGGGTCTGCTGGTCGTGGACTCGGTCCAGACCATGTCGTCGCCGGTGGTCGACGGCTCGCCGGGCGGGGTGACGCAGGTGCGTGCGGTCACCGCGGCGCTGGTGGCCCTGGCCAAGGAGCGCGGCCTGCCGGTGCTGCTGGTCGGCCACGTGACCAAGGAGGGTTCGGTCGCCGGGCCGCGGGTGCTCGAGCACCTGGTCGACGTGGTGCTGCAGTTCGAGGGCGACCGTCACTCCACGTTGCGGCTGCTGCGCGGCGTGAAGAACCGGTTCGGCCCGGCCGACGAGGTCGGCTGCTTCGACATGGTCGACGACGGCATCGAGGGCGTGCCGGATCCGTCCGGGCTTTTCCTCAACCGCGGTGACGCCGACGTCCCGGGCACCGCCGTGACGGTGATCGTGGAGGGCAAGCGGCCGCTGCTCGGCGAGGTGCAGGCGCTTGTCTCCAAGTCCGCGCTCGCGGTGCCCCGGCGCGCCGTGAGCGGGCTCGACTCCGCGCGGGTGGCCATGGTGCTGGCGGTGCTGGAACGCCGTGGCGGGGTGCGCATCGGCGGCAACGACGTGTTCGCCGCGACCGTCGGCGGCATGCGGGTGACCGAACCGGCCGCGGACTTGGCGCTGGCGCTGGCCATGGCCTCCGCAGCACACGATGTCGCATTACCGAGCGACCTCGTCGTGCTCGGCGAGGTCGGCCTGGCCGGCGAGGTGCGCCGGGTGAGCGGAGTGGGGCGGCGGCTGGCGGAGGCCGCCCGGCTCGGGTTCACCCGCGCGCTGGTGCCGCCCGACTCGGGCAAAGTGCCGCCGGGGATCCGGGTGAAGGTCGTGCCGAACATCGGTGCGGCGCTTCAGGTGGCTGCCGATCTGACCACCTGAAGCGTCCACAGTGGAGCGTCAGGGCCTGCTCTCGATGCTGTCCACAACGGACATCGTGTTGTAGCCGACGAGGATCACATAGCCTGCCTTGACGCCGTTCTGGTCCTCGGCGGCGATGTCGCGGTATCCGGCCACGTGCCCGTCCCGGGGGTCGACGAACAACTGGACCCGCAGGCCCTCGTACATCCGGGTGAGCACCGTGACCTGCGTGTGGTCCGGCAACGTGGTGCGCGTGACCTGGACGCCGGGCAGATATCCGAGAACCTCGTACATCGCCGCCTTCGTCGCGGCAGGAATGGAGTAGTCCACGTACAGGCTGTGGAAGAGGTAGTTGACCGCCTTCGTCGGTGCGTCCTGGTCGTGCGCGAACTTCTTGGCGAGCCACCGGTACAACTGGGCCGGATCGCTTGGCAGCGCGCGCATCGCCGCCGTGTTGCCGTTGCCGATGTCCGTCCCGGGACCGCGCCAATCTTCCGGCTGGTTGCGGTCGGTGCCGCCCTGCGCTTCGCCGGTGGACGTGCGGTGCTCGCGCCACTGGTCCTTCGGGTCGTAGGTCACCCACTGCTCGCCGGTCACGGTGCCGCCGGGGCCGGACGCGGTCGGGTACTGCGTGGTGGCGTCCCGCAGGTACAGGTACTGGCCCGGCCCGAGCTTCGGCATCGTGACGTGCCTGCTCAGCTCGCCCGCCCGGTTGATCGGCTTGTCCGGCATGGGCGGCAGCCCCACGGCGTGCGAACCGCCGACCGTGATCTCGTCGGCGTGGGGCAGGAACGCCACCGCGCCGATGGCGAGCGCGGCGACCACTGCGGCCGCGGCGAGCAGGCCGATGAGCGCGCGACGGCGACCACGAGGTGTGGTCGGGCGCAGCGGCCGGACCGCGTCCGGGGCCAGCGGCCGGACCTCGGGCGGGACGGTGGCGGCGAGCAGGTCCGCGCGCAGGTCGTCGATGGTCTGCGTGCTGGGCTCGGGCACGTCGGCGCGGAAGCCGCCGAGCAGCTCGTCGAGGCGGTCGTCGGTGATCTCAGCCATGGTTGTGCTCCTGGGGTGCGGTGGCGCCGATGTGCTTGCGCAGGGCGGCGCGCGCCCGGTGCAGCCTCGTGCGGACGGTCGGTGGGTTGAGGCTCAGCGCCTCTGCGACCTCGGCCGGGGTCAGCCCGGCCCAGGCGACGAGCAGCAGGACGTCGCGCTCCTCGGCGCGCAGGGCGGAGAGGCCGGTGGCCAGCGCGGCCGACTGCCCACTGGCGTCGACGCGTGCGTCCGCACGGGTGTCGGCGGGCTCGTCGGTGGGTGCCATCGCGCCCGCCTTGCCGTAGGCGCGCAGCCGGCGCTCCTCGTCGCGGCTGTGCCTGCGCAGCAGGTTGGTCGCGATGCCGTACAGCCACGCCCGCGGCGACCCGGCCTCCGGGCGGTACCGGTCCCAGTGCTGCCAGGCTTCCAGGAAGGTCTGCGCGACGAGGTCTTCGGCGCTCGCCGGGTCCAGGCGCCGCGCGAGGTAGCGGTGCAGTTCGCGGGCGTGGCCGTCGAAGAGCGCCGCCAGGGCTAGGCGCGGCTCATCGGTGGGAACGGCCGCGTCCGGCTTCGTCGTGGTCACACTGGTTCTTGCCCGAACGCGCCTTCCCCGTTCCGAACGCCTTCATAGGCAGCCGATCAGGCGCCGAGGAGCTGGGCACAGCGGATCAGCCCCAGGTGCGAGTAGGCCTGCGGGTGGTTGCCCAGCGAGCGCTCGGCGATGGGGTCGTACTCCTCGGCCAGCAGACCCGTCGGGCCCGCCGCGTCGACGAGCTGCGCGAACAGGTCCTCGGCCTCCGGGCGCCGGCCGGTCAGCAGGTAGGCCTCGATCATCCACGCCGCGCACAGGTGGAAGCCGCCCTCGTTGCCCGGCAGGCCGTCGTCGCGGTGGTAGCGGTAGACCGTGGACCCGCTCCGCAGCTCGGCCTCGATCGCGGTGACCGTCGACTGGAACCGCTCGTCGGCCGGGTCGATCAGGCCGACCATGCCGATGAACAGGGTCGCGGCGTCCAGATCGGTGCCGTCGTAGGCCGTGGTGAACGCCTTGACCTCGTCGTTCCAGCCCTTCTCCAGCACCTCGGCGGCGATCCGGTCGCGCAGCCCCGCCCAGCTGAGGTCGGTCTCGCGGCCGTAGGTCTCGCCGAGCTTGCACGCGCGGTCGATGGTCAGCCAGCACATGACCTTCGAGTACACGTGGTGGCGTGGGCGGTGGCGTTCCTCCCAGATGCCGTGGTCCGGCTCATGCCAGCGGTGAGCGACGGCCTCGGCCATCGCGCAGACCATCTGCCACTCGTCGTCGGTGATCTTGCCGCGGGTCTGGGCCAGCGTGACCACGAGATCGACGACCGGGCCGAACACGTCCAGCTGCACCTGCTGGTTCGCGAGGTTGCCGACCCGCACGGGACGCGAACCCGCGTAACCGGGCAGCGTGTCGATGACGGCCTCGGGCGGCAGCGTCGTGCCCGCGAGCGTGTAGAGCGGGTGCAGCCGTTCCGGGCCGGGCAGGGTGTCGAGCACGCCGCGCAGCCAGGCCAGCAGCTTCTCCGCCTCCTCGGTCGAACCCAGGGTGACCAGCGCCTTCGCCGTCATCGACGCGTCACGCAGCCAGCAGTAGCGGTAGTCCCAGTTGCGAATGCCGCCGATCTCCTCGGGCAGCGACGTCGTGGCCGCGGCCATGATCGCGCCGGTCTCGGCGTGGCAGAGCCCGCGCAGCACCAACGCCGAGCGGGCGACGAGGTCGCGCTCGACCGCGGGCAGGGTCAGCTTGGCCAGCCAGTCGGTCCAGTAGCGCGCGGCGCGTTCCTTGCGTTCCGGCTCGGCGACGACGTGCGGGCCGAGGTCCTCGGTGCCGCACCGCAGTTCGAGCACGATCGGCTTGTCGGGCTCCGGCGTGACGACGGCGCGCGCCGTCTCGTGCATGCCGTCGCTGGTGATCTCCCAGTCGACGCCGGGCGCACGCAGGACGATCGGGTCACCGGTACCGAGCACGCGCAACCCGTCCTCGGCCTGCAACAGCCGCATCTGCACCTGGCCGAACTCCGGGCGGGGCGCCAGTTCGATCACCGCGGGCACGGTGCCGGTGATCACCCGGATCAGGTCCGTGCGGTGCGGCTCGGCGAAGTGGTCGAGGTAGTCGGTGATCATCAGCCCGGAGTAGCGGGTCTCGACCGTCATCGTGCCGGGCAGGTAGCGCTGACCGAGCGGGAGACCGCCGCGCTCGGGCGTGACGGAGAAGTGGCCTGCCGCCGGGCCGCCGAGCAGGTCCGCGAAGACCGCCGCCGAGTCGGGCTCGGGGTGGCAGAGCCAGGTCAGCTTGGCCTCGGGCGTGAGCAGGGCGACCGAGCGCTCGTTGGCGAGCATGGTCAGCCGCTCGATCGGCGTGGCCTGCTGGCCGTAGAGCCAGCTGCGCCGCTCTTCGAGCATGAACGCGAGGACCGTCGCGACCTGGTCGGTGTTCTCGATCCGGTAGCCGGCGAGCGTTTGCCCCTCGCCGACGTGGATGCCGACGTCGGGTCCGGAAAGCCGGGCGAACGCCTTCTCGTCGGTCACGTCGTCGCCGAGGAACACCGCGGCCGTCGCGCCGACCTGGTGGCGCAGCGTGTCCAGGGCCCGGCCCTTGTCCGTTTGCACGACGGCGAGCTCGACGACCGCCTTGCCCTCGGTGACCTGCACACCGTCCCAGGTGCACGGGCCTTCCCGCACCGCGTCCAGGACCTGTTGCGCCACATCGGGTTCCGCGCGCCGCACGTGCACGGCGATGCTCGCGGGCTTCACCTCGAGCTGCACGCCGGGCTTGCCGTCGGTCAGCCCGTCCAGCTCGGCTTCGAGCCTGCGGTGCAGGTCGCGGGCGGCGCTGTCGAGTGCGTGCACGAAGCCGATGTCGAACTCCGAGCCGTGGCTGCCGACCAGGTGCACCTCGGACGGCAACCGCGAGAGCGTCGCGAGGTCCCGCAGCGCGCGCCCGGAGATCACCGCCGTCGTCGTCTCGTGCAGGCCGGCCAGTGACCGCAGTGCCCCAACGGATTCCGGCAGCGGGCGGGCGTGGTCGGGGTCTTCCACGATCGGCGCGAGCGTGCCGTCGTAGTCGCACGCGACGAGCAGCCGCGGGGTGCGCGCCAGTTGGACGATCGCGCGGCGCAGGTCGGCGGGGAGGGCCTCGGCGGTCATGGAACTCCTTCGCGCGCGACGTTCTATTGGGGCGTCGGCTCCGACCGCAGGGCGTCAAGGAAAGACTTCGCCCACCGGTCAACATCGTGCGTGAGGACCTGACGCCGTAGCGCGCGCATCCTACGGCGGCCGACCGCAGGATCGATGGAGAGGGCCTCGACCAAGGAGTTCTTCACACCTTCCAGATCGTGCGGGTTGACCAGGAAGGCACTGGTCAGTTCCGCGGCCGCGCCGGCGAACTCGCTCAGCAGCAGCGACCCACCGAGGTCGTGGCGGCACGCCACGTATTCCTTGCAGACGAGGTTCATCCCGTCCCGCAGCGGCGTCACGACCATGACGTCGGCGGCGAGGTAGAACGCCGCCAGCTCGCTGCGGTCCACCGACTGGTGCAGGTAGTGCACGACCGGGCGCCCGACCCGCGCGAACTCGCCGTTGATCCGGCTGACCACGCGCTCGATGTCGTCACGCATCCGCTGGTAGTGCTCGACGCGTTCGCGACTCGGCGTGGCGAGTTGCACCATGGCGACCTCGCCCGGGTCGACCCGGCCCTCGGCCAGCAGTTCCTGCAGCGCGCGCAACCGCAGGTCGATGCCCTTGGTGTAGTCGAGGCGGTCGACGCCGAGCAGGATCTTCGGCGGGTTGCCGAGCTCGCGGCGGATCTCGGCCGCGCGGTTGATGGTCTCCTTCTTGCGGGAGATCGCGTCCAGGCCGCTCGCGTCGATGGAGATCGGGAACGCGCCGACCCGCACCGTCCGGTCGCCGACCTGCACGAGGCCGGGACGGGTGCGCACGCCGACGGTGCCGCGGCTGGGCTCGAGGCCGGCCAGCCGCCGCGCCAGCCAGAGGAAGTTCTGCGCACCGCCCGGGCGGTGGAAGCCGACGAGGTCCGCGCCGAGCAGGCCGCGGACGATCTCGGTGCGCCAGGGGAGCTGCATGAAGAGCTCGGTGGGCGGGAACGGGATGTGCAGGAAGAAGCCGATCCGCAGGTCGGGGCGGCGTTCGCGGAGCATCGCGGGGGCGAGTTGGAGCTGGTAGTCCTGGATCCAGACGGTGGCGTTCGGCGCGGCGGTCTTGGCCACGGCGTCGGCGAAGCGGTTGTTGACCCGGACATAGCTCTGCCACCAGTCGCGTTCGAAGACCGGCGGCGCGACGACGTCGTGGTAGAGCGGCCAGAGGGTCGCGTTGGAGAAGCCCTCGTAGTAGTCGCGGACCTCGTCGGCGGACAGCGCGACCGGGTGCAGCAGCAGCCCGTCTTCCTCGAACGGCTCCACGTCGGCGTCGGCGACCCCCGGCCAGCCGACCCAGGCGCCGTCCTGGTTGCGCAGGAAGGGCGCCAGCGCGCTCACCAGGCCGCCGGGGCTGTGCTTCCAGCGCTTGGTGCCGTCGGGCAGCCGCTCCAGGTCGACCGGCAACCTGTTGGCGACGACGATGAAATCGGCCTCTTGTCTTGTGGTCGGGGCTTCACTCACGGACCCGTGCCTCCTCGCCAGAAAGTCACCGAGCGCACTCTCCGTATCGACACTACTGAGCACCACGGCCCCCGCCAGTCCCTCGACCGTGGCGGTGCTCACCCTGCGCCGTCGCCGAAAACAAGCCCGCTGAATCACGAATTGCCTGCTCCAGGTACCCGGGAACAAGCCCGCTGAACCCTTCGGAGCCAGCGAGGATGCTCAGTGCAGGGGCCGGTCGGTGGGGTTGAGCGGGCCGGAGAGTCGAGGTCCGGCCAGGCGCCGCTCGAGCCGGCCGAGGCCCGCGCGAGCCGGCTGGGCCAGGTACTCGCCGAGCACGACGCCCGCGCCCAGGGCCAGCGCGATCCCCATCGCGACCATCAACGTCGACACCCCGGCCGGCGATCGCTCGACCGCGAGCTGGAACAGGGCTCGGTACGTGGTGAGGCCGGGCAGCAGCGGCACCATGCCGGACACGGCCACCACCAACGGCGGGATGCGCAGCCGCCGCGAGACCACGCCACCCGCGAACCCGATCACCGCCGCCGCGACCGCCGAGGCGGGGATCGGCCCGGCGCCGAGCAGGACCAGGAAGCTGTACCCGGCGGTGCCCGCCCCGCCGGCGAGCGCGGCGGTGATCAGCGAGCGCGGGGTGGCGTAGCTGGCCAAGGCGAAGCAGAACGCGGCCGCGGCGCCGGCGACGACCTGCAGCGGCAGCCGCAGCGCCGACGGTGGCAGGGCGTCCGCGAGGGGCGCGTTCGGCATCCCGAGCTTGACCGCGACACCCAGCGCGAACACCACGCCGGCGATCAGCCCCGCCGTCATCAGCGAGACCTCCATGGTGCGGCCTGCCGCCGTGACGTTGTAGCCGGTGATCGCGTCCTGCACGGTCGAGACGACGGAGAGGCCCGACAACAACACGGTGATCGACGCGGCGACCACCAGCGTCGGGCGCACCTCGGTGGGCAGCCAGCCGCTGGCCAGCAGGCCGAGCGCGCCGCCGGTCGCCAGCGCGCCGCCGACCACCTGCTGGAAGAAGAACGGCAGGTTGCGCTTGTTCAGCAGGCGGCCGACCCGGTCGACGAGCGCGGTGATGGCCGCGGCGAACAGGGCCATGGCCGCGTCGCCACCGATGAGGATCGCGACCGCGTAGGCCATGCCCGCGTAGGCGACGGTCGCAAGCCAGCGCGGGTACGGGTGCGGCGCCTCGCTCAGCTTGCGCAGCTCTGCGGCGGCGTCCCCGGCGCCGATGCGGTGGCGGGCGATGTCGCGCACGAGTTGTTCGACGGCGGCGAGCCGGGTGTAGTCCAGGCCGCGCGTGCGGACCACGCGCAGTGAGGTGATCGGCGCGGCCTCCGTCCCGCGGTGGCAGGCGACGGTGATCGAGGTGAAGATCACGTCCACTTCGCAGTGCGGCAGCCCGTAGGCGGCCGTGACCGCGAGGATGGTCGCGGTGACGTCGGACGCGCCCGCGCCCGAGGACATCTGCACCTCACCGATGCGCAGGGCGAGGTCGAGCACGGCGTGCACCGTGTAGTCGTCGGGCACCGCGGGCCCGACAACGGGTTGGGGTGTCCCACCGTCCACAGTGGTGCCACGCGACTGGGCGAGCGTGTGCCAGCGGTGCGGCCGGGCGCTGCGGGACCGGTGCGCGAACCACACTGGTATAGACCTCCTCGCAAGTGATCGTCGCCCATGCCATCGAGACGCGCATCCCGACCGTTGCAGGTCCCGGTGGTGTCCTCCACCACCCCGCTACGATGACCCCCGACGCCGGTGTAGCTCAATTGGCAGAGCACTCGCCTTGTAAGCGAAAGGTTGCGGGTTCGAGTCCCGCCACCGGCTCCACAGCTGGGCGACCCATGCTCGCGAGAAGCGCTCGCCACGGCTGTTCCGCGTGTTGCCCGGGGGCCGAGCCCCGGGACCCCCACGGTGCGAGCTCCGACCGATCAAGCGCGGGCTGGTTGATCTTGGACCAGCGGTGGATCGTCCTTCGCTTTGCGGTCGGCGCTCAGCCTGCGACGCGGCGGACCTCCATTCCCCAGTAGCGCGCGTCCGGCCAGCGGGCGGCGATCTCGATCGCGCGTTCCTCGCTCGCCACGTCCACGGTCAAGTACCCGGCCAGGTACTCCTTGGCCTCGATGTAGGGACCGTCGGTGACGACCGGGGCGCCGTCACGCAGGCGAACGCCCTTGCTTTCGGCGGGTGGCAGCAGGCCGGCGCCGCCGACCCACTCACCGGATTTCTCCAGCTCGCCCATGATCGTGCCCGCCTCACCCATGACCTCGGTGCGCTCGTCCTCGGGCAGGGCGGCCCACGCGGCGGGGTTTTGGTAGATCAGCAGCATGTACTTCATCCACGCATCCTCGCAGGTCAGCGCGCCGGAATGGCCGGTTGCGGTCAATCCTGCGGAAGTGTTGCCCAGACCTGGTTAATGCAGAAGACTGGCAACAGGGCGTCATGCCTGGTCATGAGGAGGAAGCGTGCACATTCCCGACGGATACCTGAGCCCGCAGACGTGCATCGCGGGCTTCGCGGTCGCCGTGCCGACGCTGGCGCTCGCGGCCCGCAGGGTCCGGACGGTCGTGCGCACCCGCCACGTGCCGACGCTCGCCTTGTTCTCCGCCATGTGCTTCCTCGTGATGATGTTCAACATCCCGATCCCGGACGGCACCACGGCGCACGCGGTCGGCGGCGGGATCATCGCGATCATCCTGGGGCCGTGGGCGGCGATGATCGCGGTCACCGTCGCGCTGGCGTTCCAGGCGCTGCTCTTCGGCGACGGCGGGGTGCTCGCCTTCGGCGTGAACGTGGTCAACATGGCCATCGCGCTGCCGCTCGTCGCGTACGGGCTGTACAAGCTGATCTCCGGCAGCAGCGCGCTGAGCAGCCCGCGCCGCATCCTCGGCGCCGCGCTCGGCGGCTACGTCGGGCTGAACGTCTCGGCGCTGCTCACCGGCATCGAGCTGGGCATCCAGCCGGGCCTGTTCCACGACGCGTCCGGCGCGCCGCTCTACTCGCCTTACTCGCTGGGCCAGGCGATTCCCGCGATGCTGCTCGCGCACCTCGTCGTCGCCGGCTTCGCCGAGGGCGCGCTTTCCGGTGGCGTGCTGGCCTACCTGCAGCGCGCCAACCAGCCGCTGTTGAAGCTCAACCACCCCGACGTGCCTGTCGACCACGAGCGGACCACCCGCAAGGTCCGGCCGATCGCCGTCGCGGGCATCGCCGTGGGGATCATGGCGCTGCTCACCCCGATCGGCCTGCTCGCGCCGGGCGGCGCGTTCGGCGAGGACGCGCCGGCGGACCTGGACCTCGGCAAGGTCAACCTGCAGGCCATTCCCGAGGGCCTCAACAAGTACAACGGCTTCTGGCACAACGCTTTGTTCGACGGCTACGACTTCGGCGGCGACGCGCACCCGTGGCTGGGCTACCTCGTGTCCGCGGTGGTCGGGATCGCGGTGGTGGGGCTCGTGGTGTTCCTGGTCGGCAAGCTGATCGCGCGGTTCACCCGGCACGACGTCGAGGCCGGGGTCGCGCGATGACCGAGTTGATCGACCGGCCCACGACGTCCACTCCGGAGTGGTTGCTGCGGGCAGAACCCGGGCTCTGCCCGTGCGGCTGCATCGGCAAGCGGCACAAGGGTTCCTTCGTCGAGAAGACCCTGCGTGGCGGCGCGAGCGTGTTGCGCCAGGTGGTGTTCAGCGACGACACGGCGACGCGCGGCGGGCTGCTGCAACGCGTCGATCCGCGGGTGAAGGTGCTCACGATGGTCGGCCTGCTGCTCGCGGCCGGGTTCGTGCACTCGAGCCTCGTGCTCGTCGGGCTTTACGCGTTGACCTTGGCGGCCGCCGCCGCTTCGGGGCTGCCGCTGGGGTTCTTCGTCAAACGCGTGTGGCTGTTCGTGCCGATCTTCACCGGCATCGTCGTCCTGCCGGCTACGCTGTCGATCGTGACGGCCGGGCACGTCGTTATTCCACTGTGGACGTGGGATGGCACGGTGGAAGGCATTACGTCGCAAGGACTTGCGACCGCGGCGCGGCTGGTGCTGCGGGTCGCGGTGTCGATCTCCATCGTCGTGCTGGTGACGTTGACGACGCCGTGGTCGCGGCTGCTCGCCGGGCTGCGCGGGCTGGGTGTGCCGAAGATGTTCATCCTGGTCATCGGCATGGCGTACCGGTACCTGTTCCACCTGCTCACGGTCGTGATGGACATGTACGAGGCGCGCAAGGCGCGGACCATCGGCAAGCAGAAGCACGACAAGGCGGCGCGCGGGTTCGTTGCCGCGACGGCCGGCGTGACGATCGGCAAAGCGCACCAGCTGGCCGAAGAGGTGCACCAGGCGATGACCGCGCGCGGGTTCCGCGGCGACGCCAAGACCTTGGACGCGCCGAAGTTGTCGCTGCGCGACGGGGTTTGCCTGCTGACTGCCGCCGCGATCGCGTTCGCGGCCCTGTTCGTGGACGGTCTTCTTGTCTGAGGAACTGTTGGTGTGCAAGGACTTGCACTACGCGTACCTCGACAAGTTCACCGCGTTGGACGGTGTGTCGATGCACGTCGCGCGTGGCGAGCGGCTGGCGCTGCTCGGCGCGAACGGGTGCGGCAAGTCGACCCTGCTCAAGGTCCTCGACGGGTTGATCTTCCCTGATCGGGGCACCTTTCACGCGTTCGGGCAGGAGGTCACCGAGGACGCGCTCGAAGACGAGCAGATGTCGGAGGCGTTCCGCTCACGGGTCGGTTTCGTGTTCCAGAACTCCGACGCGCAGGTGTTCTCGCCGACCGTGCGCGAGGAGATCGCGTTCGGGCCGCTCCAGTTGGGCCTCGGCCGCGAGGAAGCTGCGGCGCGCGTTGACGACGTGCTGGCCATGCTGGGGATCGCCGACCTGGCCGACCGGGCGCCGTTCCAGCTCTCGGGTGGCCAGAAGAAGAAGGTGGCCATCGCGTCGGTGCTGGTGATGAACCCGGAGGTCCTGCTGTTCGACGAGCCGACCGCGGCGCTGGACCCGCGCACCCAGATGTGGCTGATCGAGTTGATCGAGCAGCTCTCCGGCGCGGGCAAGACGATCGTGCACGCGACCCACGACCTGGACGTGCTCGACCGCATCGCCGACCGTTGTCTGGTGTTCGGGGAGGATCACCGGATCGTCGCCGGGGGCACGCCCGGCGAGGTGCTCGGCGAGCGGGCGCTGCTGCTCGAGGTCAACCTTGTGCACGAACGCACAAAGTTGCGCTGAGTAGTCCACCGCTGTGGATCAAGCTGGGGATAACTGCCCTTTCGGGCGACAACCCCTCCTCCCACCACCCACAGCACCAATAACCCACCCCACCCCTCGCCCCACCCTCCAGATCAGCCCACTGAACCCAACCCCCAGCTCAGCCCACTCCCCGGTGAACAAGCCCGCTGAACCCTCTTCGCGTTTGCCCGGCCCGGGATTAAGCCCGCTGAACTCCGAACCCGCAGGTCAGCGGACATCGGCAGGATCAAGCCCGCTGAACACCTCTCACCTTCGGCACCCGCTGGCGCCGCCGCCGACCGACTCCCGCGTGTTCCAAGTCCTCAGGTCAGCGCACTCTGGAGTGAACAAGCCCGCTGAACCCTCCTCATGTTTGCCGGGCCTGGGTTAAGCCCGCTGAACTCTGAATCCGCAGGTCAGCGGCTTGCGCGGGATTTAGCCCGCTGAACACCTCTCACGTTCGGGGCTCACCAAGGGCGTTGGGGATCGAGTCTGCGGACGTCCGGATCGTCTGGTCAGCACCTGTCGGGGGAGCGAGGTCCCTGAGGCCTGTTCGCGTCTGGCTGGGCGTGGGATTAAGCCCGCTGAACTCCAGATCCGCAGGTCAGTGGGTTGGGTGGGATTTAGTCCGCTGAATGCCGCTCATGTTCGGGGAGTCTCGGCGGGGGTGACTGGGGTGAGGCCCAGGAGGGGTGAAGCGGCTGGTCAGGGGGTTGCGGGGGATTAAGCCTGCTGAACTCTTTTCGGGTTTGAGGGTGGCTGGACGCGGGTGGGTGGGGTGGGGCGGTGGTGTAATGGCGCGGTGGTTGAGCGGGGTGAGTTGGCGCGGGTGGCGCGGGCGCGGGATGCCGTGGCGAAGAGCCGCGGTGACGGGCAAAGCGGCGGGCAAGGTGATGGCCGGGCCGGTCAGGGGGACGAGGACCGCGGGGTTGTCGAGGAGGCCGTCGCGGGTGCCGGGCGAGCGGCTGGGTGGTTGTTCAAGGCCGGGTTGAGCGTCACCAAGCGGTTGCCGGGCGCGGAGCTGGCCGGGCAGCAGCTGCGGAAGTTGGAAGACCTCGCCGTCAACGAGGTGCGCAAGCGGCTCGACGGCGTCGACGGGCCGACCGGCTGGCCGACGCCCGAGGATGACGACGAGGCCGTCGAGGTCCGGGCGTTCGAGCGCGACCCCTTGCGCGGGGCGATGGCCACGCTGCTCAACCGGTCGGTCAGCGAGACCCGCAAGGAAGCCGAGAACCACCTCTTCGTCGGGGTCATGCGCCAGCTCACGCCCGACGAGGCCCGTATCGTGGCCGCCTTGTCCGACGGCACGGCGTACCCGCTGGTGCACGTCGCGGGCAAAGGCCAGCAGGTCATCCTGCAGAACGCCTCGACCGTCGGGAAGGCCGCGGGTGTGACCCTGCCGGACCTGACGCCGCTCTACGTTTCCCGCCTGCTGGCCGCCGGCGTCGCCGAGGTCGGTGACGAGGACCCGGGCCTCGCGACCCAGTACGACATCCTGCTCACCGAGACCTACGTGCGCGAGGCCGAGAAGCAGGCCAAGCGCCCCAAGTACCTGCGGCACACGCTCCGGCTCTCCGCGTTCGGGCACCGGTTCTGGCAGGCCTGCGACCCGAGCATCCAGCAACTACCACCCGGGTGACCAGCGCTGATCCGGCCCGGCCCGTGAGATGCTTCCGGCCAAACACCCGGGGGTGATCGGTTGCGCGCGTTCCTCGAGGACTTCCAGGCGCACTGGTACGTCTACCTCTCGATGCCGGTCATGGCGGCGGTCATCGGGTACATCACCAAGCTGGTCGCCATCAAGATGATGTTCGAGCCGCTGGAGTTCGTCGGGCGCAAACCGTTCTTCGGCTGGCAGGGCATCGTGCCGCGGCGTGCGGCGCGGATGGCGAGCATCGCCTGCGACACGATGACCGACAAGCTGATCTCCGCCGCCGAGGTGGTCGGCCGCCTCGACCCGCAACGCGTGGCCAAGGAGATCGAGAAGCCACTGCTCGACGCGGTCGAGGAGATCACCCGCGACGTCGCCGCCGAGTACCAGCCCGGCCTGTGGGAGTCGATGCCGGACGCGGCACGGCGGCTGCTGATCCGCCGCATCCAGGCCGAGTCGCCGAAGATGGTCGCGGCGATCATGGAAACCCTGCAGCAGGACATCGACCAGGTCTTCGACCTCAAGTCAATGGTCGTGACCAACCTGGTCAAGGACAAGGCGCTGCTCAACCGCATCTTCCGCGAGGCGGGGCGCAAGGAGTTCCAGTTCATCGCCCGCTCGGGGATCTTCTTCGGCTTCGGCATCGGCCTGATCCAGATGTTCGCCTGGGCCGCGCTGCACTCGGCGTGGGTGATGCCGCTCTTCGGCCTGATGACCGGCTGGTTCACCGACTGGCTCGCGCTGAAGATGATCTTCAACCCGAAGGAGCCGGTGCGCTACCTCGGACTGTTCGAGTGGCAGGGCCTGTTCCTCAAGCGGCGCAAGGAGGTCGCGGCCGACTACGGCGACCTGATCGCGCGGGAGATCATCACCCCGCACAACGTGATCGAGGCGGTCCTCAAAGGACCGTTGGCCGATCGCGTGTTCGCCGTCGTGCACCGGCAGGTGCAGGACGTGATCGACCGCCAGTCCGGCCTCGTGCGCCCGCTGGTGGTGCTCGCCGTCGGCAGCCGCAAGTACCAGGCCATGAAGCACCGCATCGCCGAGAAGGTGATGGACCGGCTGCCGGAGACCATGAGCTACATCGAGGACTACGCCGGCGAGGCCATGGACATCCGCAACACGCTGGTCACGAAGATGCAGGAGCTCACGACCGAGGAGTTCGAGGCGTTGATCCGCCCGGCGTTCGAGCAGGACGAGTGGATCCTGATCACGGTCGGCGCGGTTCTGGGGTTTGCGGTCGGCGAACTCCAGGTACTCATGGTGGAGAACTTCGCCCGCTGAGGCGCTACCGCAGGGCGCGGACCAGGGGCAACAGCGGTGTTGCCATTCTCACGCGGCCATCTGCGAATCCCCAGGTGATCGCGGGGTTCCCGACCATCGTCGGCTGGCCACGGAAAAGCCTTCTGGTTACGTTGCTCTGGTATGTCGGGGAAACGCGCCGAGCGCGGTGATGTGGTTGTCGTTGCGCCGTCCATTGTGGACGGCGCCGCACTGTGGCGAATAGCGCGCGACTCCGGCAAGCTCGATCTGAACTCGTCCTACGCGTATTTGCTGTGGTGCCGTGATTTCGCGGCCACCTCGCGGATCGCGCGCATCGACGGTGAGGTGGCCGGCTTCGTGACCGGGTACCTCCGGCCGGACGCGCCGGACACGCTCGTCGTCTGGCAGGTCGCCGTCGACCAGCGGTTTCGTGGCCAGGGGCTGGCCGCGACGCTGCTGGACGAGTTGGTGGCGGACGTCGCGGCGAAGGGTGCGCGGTACCTCGAGACGACGGTCACCCCGGACAACGAGGCCTCGGTGGCGCTGTTCACCGGGCTCGCGCGACGGCTGAGAACCGAGCACGAACGCACCGATCTGTTCATCCGAGAGCAGTTTCCGGATGAGCATGAAACAGAGGTGCTGCACCGAATCGGGCCGTTTAGTCGGTAAGTGCCGCGGTAATGCGCCACGGCACCACAAAGGAGTTGAGTTGAACGTCTTCGAAGACCTCGAATCCGAGGTTCGCAGCTACTGTCGCAGTTGGCCGGTGGTGTTCGACCGCGCCGTCGGCAGCAGGCTCTACGACGAGGACGGCCGGGAGTACCTGGACTTCTTCGCGGGGGCGGGCGCGCTCAACTACGGGCACAACAACCCCGTGCTCAAGCAGGCCGTGATCGACTACATGATGCGTGACGGCATCACGCACGCGCTGGACATGCACACCGTGGCCAAGCGCGAGTTCTTCCAGACGCTGCAGGACGTCGTGCTGGCCCCGCGCGACCTCGACTACAAGGTGATGCTGCCCGGGCCGGCGGGGGCGAACGCGGTCGAGGCCGCGCTCAAGCTGGCCCGCAAGATCACCGGCCGCGAGTCGGTCATCAACTTCACCAACGCGTTCCACGGCATGACGCTGGGCGCGCTTTCGGTCACCGGCAACTCGATGAAACGCGGTGGCGCGGGCATCCCGCTCGTGCACGCCACGCCGATGCCGTACGACAACTACCTCGACGGCCAGGTGCCCGACTTCCTGTGGTTCGAAAAGCTGTTGGCTGACAGCGGTAGCGGCCTGAACGAACCGGCCGCCGTGATCGTGGAAACCGTGCAGGGCGAAGGCGGAATCAACGTCGCGCGACTGGAGTGGTTGCGCGGCTTGGCCGAACTCTGCAAGCGCCACGGCATGCTGCTGATCGTCGACGACGTGCAGATGGGCTGCGGGCGCACGGGGCCGTTCTTCAGCTTCGAGGGCGCCGGGTTCACCCCGGACATCGTCTGCCTGTCGAAATCCATTGGTGGCTATGGACTTCCGCTCGCGTTGACGCTGTTGCGCCCGGACCTGGACGTGTGGGAGCCGGGTGAGCACAACGGCACGTTCCGCGGCATCAACCCGTCGTTCGTGGCCGCGCGCACCGCGCTCACCACGTACTGGTCGGACCGCGAGCTGGAGGAGGCCACGCTGGCCAAGGGCGAGCACGTGGCGGCCCGGCTGGAGAAGCTGGTCGTCGAGTTCCCGGCGAGCGGGCTGACCGCGAAGGGCCGCGGCCTGGCTCGTGGCCTGCAGTTCCCCGACGGCGACACCGCGAACAAGGTCTGCCGCGCCGCGTTCGACCGCGGGCTGCTGATGGAGACCTCGGGTCCGCAGGGCGAGGTCGCCAAGATCATGCCCGCCCTGACGATCACCGAGGACGAACTCGACGGCGGGCTGGACATCCTCGCCGACGCCGTCCGCACGGTCAGCTGAGCGAGAGGGAGCAACCACATGTTCGTGCGTTCCGTGGCCGAGGTCACCGACACCGACGACGACATCAAGACCCCGAACTGGCGCAGCAAACGGGTGGTGCTGGCCCGCAACCGAGTCGGTTTCTCGGTGCACGAGACCACGCTGTACGCGGGCACGGTCAACGACTTCTGGTACGCCAACCACGTCGAGGCGGTGTTCGTCACCGAAGGTGAAGGGGAACTGCTCGACAAGGAAACCGGCATCACCTACCAGCTCGGCCCGGGCAGCCTGTACCTGCTCGACGGGCACGAGCACCACCAGCTCCGCCCGCGGACCGAGATGAAGACGGTGTGCGTGTTCAACCCGCCGGTCACCGGCAGGGAGGTGCACGACGAGAACGGCGTCTACCCGCTGATCGTCGAGCCACAGCCCGACGAGGAAGTCCAGGGCGCCGGAAGGAGGACCACGGCATGACCGCGATCGCCGACACCACGACCGAGGACCGGTACATCACCCGGATCACCGGTGAACCCGGCCTGATCGAGCGGACCGATCCCACCGTGTGGGGGCACGGGGACGGGCCGATCGACCCGGCGACCCTGGCTTCGCACGACGCCAAGGGTTATTCGATCTACGAGGGGCTGCTCTCGCCTGGCGAGGTCCAGGCCTACCGCGACGAGCTGACCCGGCTGGCCACCGACGAGCGGCTCAAGGCCGACGAGCGCACCGTCGTGGAGAAGGCGTCGGGCGAGGTCCGGTCGATCTTCGAGGTGCACAAGATCAGCGAGCTGATCGCCGAGCTCGTGCGCGACCCGCGGGTGCTCGACCGGGCGCGGCAGGTGCTCGGCTCCGAGGTCTACGTGCACCAGAGCCGGGTCAACTACATGCCGGGCTTCAAGGGCACCGGCTTCTACTGGCACTCGGACTTCGAGACCTGGCACGCCGAGGACGGCATGCCGCTGCCTCGCGCGGTCAGCATGTCGATCGCGCTCACCCAGAACTACCCGTTCAACGGCGGGCTGATGGTCATGCCGGGTTCGCAGCGCAGCTTCGTGCAGTGCGCGGGGGAAACGCCCGCGGACCACTACAAGGCGTCGCTGAAGGAGCAGGAGATCGGCGTGCCGAGCCAGGCCGACATCACCGCGCTCGCCGAGAAGTACGGGATCGACCAGTTCACCGGGCCGGCGGGCTCCGCACTGCTGTTCGACTCGAACATCATGCACGGCTCGGGCAACAACATCACGCCGTTCCCGCGCTCGAACATCTTCGTGGTTTTCAACAGCGTGGAGAACACCCTCGTCGAGCCGTACGCGGCGCCGTCGCCGCGGCCGACGTTCATCGCCAGCCGGGAGTTCGAGCCGCTGCGCCGGTGATGGCCCAGTAGTCGCTCGTTCGCACACGGTAAGGTGAGCGCGTTGGCGAGCGTCAGCGAGCCGGATCTCCTTTTACTCGGGGCGAGGTCCGCTCAGCTGGTGGTCGCCATCCGCACGAAGCGTGACCCCGCACCGGCCGGATCGGGACCGGGTGGTGCGGGGTTGCGTGCTGTTCCCGCTACTCCGAACGGTTGATGGACATCCCGTTTGCGAGCCATCGCGTGTGATCGCCCCTAGTTTGGTTCCACGCCGTCGCATGGGGGAGTGCCGGACGGCGGTGGCAGGGGGGTTCGGGGTATGGGTGGTAGAGCGGCGGCGGCCGGCGGCGTGCGATTTCGCCTGCTCGGACCGATCGCCGCGCTGGTCGGTGAGGATCCCCTCCCGCTGGGTGGGCCGGGCACGCGTGCCGTCCTCGCGTTGCTGCTGCTGAACGCCAACCAGGTCGTCCCGTTGGACCGGATGGTGGACGTCCTGTGGGCCCACGAACCGCCCGCGACGGCGCGCACCATCGTGCAGGGCTACATCTCGCGGCTGCGCAAGCTGCTGGCCGAGACCGACCCGTCGGGCTCGGTCGCGATCGAGACCCGCCCGCCCGGGTACCTGCTGGTGGTCGACGAGAGCCGGATCGACGTGACGTGGGCGCAGCGGCTGCTGGCTCGCTCGCGTGGTGAGCCCGCACGGCGGCGGGCCGAACTGCTGCGCGAGGCGCAGCGGATCTGGCGTGGTCCCGCGCTCGCCGACATCAAGGACCGGGTGCCCGCGCCGGAGCTCGCGGAGCTGCGCCTGGCCGTGCTCGAGGCCCGGGTGGACGCCGACCTGGAATTGGGTGCGCACGACGAACTCGTCGGCGAGCTCGCGGCGCTGGTCGACGAGCACCCGTTCCGCGAACACCTGGTGCGCCAGCTGATCCTGGCGTTGTACCGGTCGGGCCGGCGCGCGGCGGCGTTGGAGACCTACCAGCGGTTCGCGCGCCGGGCCGGGACCGAGCGGGGCATGGATCCCGGTCCGCAGCTGCGGATGCTGCACGAACGCGTGCTGCACGACGACACGTCCCTGCTCGACATCGAACAGCCGACGCCCCGCCCGCCGATGGTCGGGGTGCTGGTGCCCGCGCAGTTGCCCAACACCACGGCGGGTTTCGCCGGGCGGGCCGCCGAACTGGCATGGCTGGACGAGCACCTCTCCACTGTGGACATGGCGGCGACCCCGATCGCCGGGCTGATCGGCCCGGCGGGGGTGGGCAAGACCGCGCTCGCGGTGCGGTGGGCGCACCGGGTGGCGCGGCGGTTCCCGGACGGCCAGCTCTACGCGTCGTTGCGCGGGTTCGACGTGCACCGGGCCAAGGCCGACCCGGCCCAGCTGTTGCTGCGGTTCCTGCTGGCGCTCGGTGTCCCGGTCGGCGAGGTGCCCGTCGAGCTGGACGAACGCGCGGCGCTCTACCGGTCGCTGCTGGCCGACCGCCGGATGCTGGTCGTGCTCGACGACGCGCGCGACTCCGAGCAGGTGCGCCCGCTGTTGCCCGGCAGCGCGTCGGCGCTGGTGCTGGTGACCAGCAGGATCCGGCTGGACGCGCTGGTCGTCGGCAGCGGCGCGCGGATGCTGACCCTCGGCACGCTGCCGCGCGAGGACGCGCTCGAGGTGCTCGCGTCGACCGCGGGCCCGGGCAGTGACGACGAACGCGCCGATCGCATCCGGCTGGCCCAGTTGTGCGGTGGGTTGCCCTTGGCGTTGCGGATCGCGGGCGCCCGGCTCGCCGCCGATCCACAGTGGACGGCGGCGCGGCTGGCCGACGAGCTCTCCGGCCAGGGCCAGCTGGATGTGCTTGCGGCCGAAGACAACCAGGTCAGCGTGCGGGCCGCGCTCGATGCGACCTATCGGGCGTTGCCGGGCCGGCTCGCCGCCACGTTCCGGCTGTTGGGGCTGTTCCCCGGCCCCATGCTCGACGCCTACGCGGCGGCCGCGTTGTGCGGGGTGCCGGTCGAGGAGGCGGCCGAGCGGCTGCGGACGATGGCCGACTGGTCCCTGCTGGTGCCGGACGGAACCGACGGCGAGTACCACCTGCACGACCTGGTCCGGATGCACGCGGCCACCCTCGCGCGCGCGGACCTGTACGAGCACCAGCGATCCGAGGCGTTGCGCCGGCTGGAGACCTACTACCTCGCGGCGGCCGACCAGGCCCGGCGGTTCCTGCGCCCGCCCGCGGACGGCCTCGACTACGCCTCGGACTACCCGAAGGAGTCCTTGGCGCCGGTCACCGACTCCGAGTCCGCACTGGACTGGTTCGGTTCGCAGTGGGCCAACCTGATGTCCACTTTGGACGCTGCGGCCGCGGCCGAGCACCACGTCCAGGTGTGGCACCTCGCCCGGCTCGTGCACGATTTCCGTGCTGTGCGGTCGATCCGCGACGACTGGCTGGCGTTGCTCGACAAAGGACTCGCGGCGGCGCGAGCGGCGAACGACGGCGTCGGCGAGGTCTGGATGCTGTCGTGCCGGTGCTCGGCGCGCTACCGGCTGGGCCGGCTCGACGAGATGCTGCCGGACGCCGAACGCTCGGTCGCCATCGCCACCCGGTTGCGAGACCCGGCCCTGATGGCGATCGCGTTCCGTGACGTCGGCACCGCGCTGTACCACCAGGGCCAGCACGAACCCGCCGTCGCCCGGCTGGAGAAGGCCCTGGAACTGGCGCGGCGCGCCGAGTTCAAGCCCGTCGAGGCGGCGCTGCTGAACAATCTCGCGCAGGTCTACCGCGACCTCGCCCGCCTCGACGACGCCGTGGCCGCGACCGAGCGGGCGGTCGAGCTGTACCGGGAGATCGGCGAGCTCGGGTTCTCGGTGTTCGCCGTGGCCAACCTGGGCGAGCTGCACCTGGAACGCGGCGAGCTCGACGACAGCGAGCGCTACGCCCGCGCGGCCGTCGACCAGGCCGTCACCTCGGCGCTGACCCTCCAGGAAGGATTCGCCCGGCACGTGCTCGGCAAAGTCTTGCTGGCCAAGGGTGACAAGGCGGCTGCACGCAGTCAGCTGGTGGCCGCCGCACGCCGCTACGCCGACGTCTCCCAGCGGGCCGCGGCCGAGGTCCAAGCCGACCTCGACCGTCTGCAACCAGATGTTTAGCCGACATTTAGTGCTGACCGGAAAGAACCTGACACCCTGTCGGGCGGCGCGGGGCTGGCGGTGTCCCGCGCCACTCGGGCGGCACGAATGGGACAAGGTGGGGACGTGTCGCCTGCGGACCGGCCGGCGACCAGGGGAGAGCGCCGGCCGGTCCCGTTTCAGCAGGTGGTGACGTCCTTCAGGCTCTGCAGCTGAGGTTCCTTCGGTATCCGGTACGGGGTGAGCCGGGGGCGCTTCGGGGCCAGGCCGTCGCCCAGCGACTGGCCACGCAGCTGGCGGCCGATCCACGGGATCAGGTGGGCCCGGGCCCAGCTCACGTCCATGCGGCGCATGTCCAGCCAACGCAACGGCGGTTGCTCGGGGAGGGGCTCACGCCAGTCCTCGGTCACCGGCAGGCCGAGCACCTCGGCCGTGCGCAGGGCGATGCGCCGGTGCCCGTCGGGGGCGAAGTGCAGCCGGTCATCCGACCAGGCGCGCCGGTCGCGCAGCGTCGACATCGACCAGAGGTCCACGACCTTGGCGCCGTGGCGATCGGCGCTCGCGTGGATGTGCGCGTTGTAGATGGCCGCCTTCGTGCGCACCATGCGCACCACCGGCTGGAACTTCACGTCCGGCGCGGTGAACACCAGCACCTGGGCGCCGGTCGCGCGCAAGGCGGCCACCGCGGCGTCGAACATCGCGGCGATCTCGTCGATGTCGACGCCCGGCACGATGATGTCGTTGCCGCCCGCGCAGAGCGTGATCAGATCCGGTCGTTCCGCGACCGCGATCGGCACCTGGTCGTCGAGGATCTCCTTCATCATCTTTCCGCGCAGCGCGAGGTTCGCGTAGGAGAACGACGGGTTCACGGCGGCGAGCTGTGTCGCGAGGCGATCGGCCCAGCCGATGCACACGCCGTCCGGCCCTTCGTCCCCCACGCCCTCGGTGAAGCTGTCCCCGATCGCTATCCAGCTTTCGATCACGGTGTCCCTCCCTCTACCGGTAGTTGGCTGCACCAACCAATACCGAGAATGCCCCTTATCTTTGTACCTACGCCACCGTTGGTTCGCGTGATTTTTGTCGATGCCTCACAGTGCGCCGGTCAGGGGCACGAACAAGGACGAACGGCCTAGCTCGACGGTCACCTCGGGGGTGCCGTCGACCGGCTCGAGCAGACCGTGGTCGGTCCCGGCGACGATGAGCTCGAGGCGGTGTCCGGCAGGCACGACGTGATCGGTGGTCGCCAGGGTGAACTTGATCGAGTAGTCGGTGCCGGGGCGCAGGTCGTGGCGTTCGGTGCGGGTGGCGTAGTGGCCGAGGTCGGCCCAGCCCCGACTGAAGACGTACGTGGTCGTGGTCAGCGGGTCGGCGGTCGTGTCCAGGTAGCACGCGCTGTCGTCGGGCGTGCTCGCGCCGAAGCAGGACCTGGTGGCGAGGTCCTTGACCCCCTCGCCCTTGGCCGTGAAGTCGCGGGTCCTGGTCTTGCCGAGGTCGACCAGGATCGCGGTCAGGCGTGCTCGGGGTCGTGACGACCTGGCGGTGACGGTGATCGACGGCGTGCCCGAGATGCGGACGTCCGCGGCGAGCGGTCCGGTCGTGAAGGTGACGTGGTCCTTCGCCGGGCCTTTCGTCCAGTCGGTCTCGTCGTGGCCGGGGTCGTCGGTGAAGGCATCGCCCTGCGGTTGGAGGACCTTGTTGTTCAGGGCGACCGTGGTCGGGGTGGTGCGTGCGGGCCAGACCGGCTCGGTAGTCCACTGGCCGGGGGCGCGTTCGATGTCGGCCTGCGGGGCGCGGTCGATGCCGTTGTCGACACCGAGCAGGTAGTGGTCGAACCACGCGTGCAGGGTCTCGACCCAGACCGCGCGGCGGTAGTCGAACGGGTCGACGTGGCCGGTCTGAGCGAGCCAGATCTTCTTTTCGACGGTCGGTGGCAGAGCGGCCCACCACTGGCCGAAGTGGATCGTGCGGACGTTGAGGTCGTTCAGGCCGTGGGCGATGAAGACGCTGGCCTTGGCCTTCGCCGCGCCGGCCACGTAGTCGCGTTGAGCCCACATGGCGTTGTAGTTGCCATCGGGGCGGGCGCCTCGGCCGATGGCGTCGTCGACCTGCTTGCACCGGGTCCGCCGGGCGGCCTCGTCGATGTTGGTCAGCGTGGCTGGGCCATCGAGGAAGGGGGCGCCAGACGCGCGGTAGTAGTCGTACCAGGAGCTGATGGCCGAGATCGGGACGATGGTCTCGAGGCCGTCGACGCCGGTGGCCGCGACGCCGTTGGCGATGGTGCCGTCCCAGGACTTGCCGATCATGCCGACCTTGCCGGTGGCCCAGCTCGCTTGGGCTCGGGTGTTTCCCGCGACGTTCGTGTAGGCGGTGGCGCGGCCGTTCAGCCAGTCGATGACGGCCTTGGCGGAGGCGATGTCCGAGGGGCCACCGACATCGGTGCAGCCCGTGGACCGGTTGGTGCCCGCGAGGTCGACCTGGACGACCGCGTAGCCGCGCGGGACGAAGTAGTTGTCGTAGAAGAGCGGGAAGTCGGTGGGCTTGCCGTCGGAGTACTGCTTCTTCTGGGACTCGTTGCCGCGCCCGCAGCAGCGGTAGTAGGGGCTGGCGTCCATGATCACGGGAACCTTGACGCCTCTTTCGGCGGCCTCCTCGGGGCGGATGATGTCGGCCGCGACCCGGTCGTTCTTGCCGTCGCGGTCCTCATCGAGGCCGATGTCGACCCAGACCGTCTCGCGGACGGCGTGCTTGTAGTCGTAGACCGGCTCACTGGCCTTCGGCTGGGCTTTGCCCGCGTCGCCGACCTGCGCGAATCCGCTCACCAGCGTGGCTCCCAGCAGCAGCACCAACCCAAGGTCGACAACCCACAACCAACCCCGCCGCCGCATGACCCCTGACGCTACCTCCCACCCACCTCCGCCCTCCGCCTCCAGCGCCCCCAATCCCCACTCCCACCTCCCGCTCACCCCTCCCACGAACGTCCCCCGCCCGCCCGGGATTAAGCCCGCTAATTCCCAAACCCGCAGCTCAGCCCGCCCTCGAGTGAACAAGCCCGCTGAACGCCCCTCATGTTCGCGTCCCGCTGGGATCAAGCCCGCTGGATCCCGAACCCGCTGGTCAGGCTGCCCTCCGGTGAATAAGCCCGCTGAACACCTCTCGCGTTCGCGCCCGGCCGGGATTAAGCCCGCTGGATCCCGAACCCGCTGGTCAGGCCGCCCTCGGTGAACAAGCCCGCTGAACACTTCTCGTGTTCGCGTCCGGCTGGGATTAAGCCCGCTGGATCCCGCTGGTCAGGCTGCCCGCGGGTGAACGAGCCCGCTGGGCGATGCTGCAGGTCGGGCCGTCCTCGGGTGAACAAGCCCGCTGAACACCTCTCGCGTTTGCGTCCGGCGTGATTAAGCCCGCTGAATCTCGAACCGGCAGGTCAGAGCACCCTCGGGTGAACGAGCCCGCTGGGCGATGCTCATGTTCGCGCTGGGCTGGGATTAAGCCCGCTGGATCCCGAACCTGCAGGTCGGGCCGTCCTCGGGTGAACAAGCCCGCTGAACGACGCTCACGTTCGCGCTCGGCCGGGATTAAGCCCGCTGAATCCCAAACCGCAGGTCAGCCCCTTCCGGTGAATAAGCCCGCTGAACACCTCTCGCGTTCGCGTCCGCCTGGGATTAAGCCCGCCGGATCCCGAACCTGCAGGTCAGCCGTCCTCGGGCGAACGAGCCCGCTGGGCGATGCTCATGTTCGCGCTGGGCTGGGATTAAGCCCGCTCGATCCCGATCCCACTGGTCAGGCCGCCCTCCGGTGAACAAGCCTGCTGAACAACGCTCACGTTCATGCCGGGCTGGGATTAAGCCCGCTGAATCTCGAAGCTGCAGGTCGGGGCGCTCTCGGGTGAACGAGCCTGCTGGGCGATGCTCGGGTTCGCGTGGGGGATTAAGCCCGCTGAATCCTGATGGTGCAGGTCAGGGTGACTTTCGGTGGAGAAGCCTGCGGGGCGGTGGTCGTGTTCGCGTTGGGGTGGGATTAAGGCCGCTGGATCACGTGAGGGTGCGGGTGGGGTGGGGCGCGGTGGGGCCGTGCAGGTCTACGGCCGCCAGCCACGCGGCGCCGAGGGCGCCGTCGGCGGCGTAGTGGACGGGGCGGCCGGACGATTCGAGTCGGGTGCGCAGCGCCGCGCCGACCGGGCTGGACGGGCCCGCGACGCTGCCGATCAGGACTACCGGGCCGGAGGTGTTGGCACGCAGGACCGAGGCGAAGAGGTGCTCGACCGCCGCCGCGATGATCGTGTCGGCCAGGAGGTCGCCGACGTTGGCGCTGACCAGCGGCGCGAAGCGGGCCAGTTCGATGGGGGCGACGGCGTTGCACGCGGCCACCAGCTTCGAGAACGCCGGGCGCCGCTGCTCCCACGTCTCGTCCACAGTCGCGCCGACGGCCTCGGCCAGGACGGCGGTGGCCAACGCGGAGAGCGGCGCCGATCCCTGCAGTTCGACCAGGGTGCCGCGGACCGCCTCACGCCCGAGCCAGAACGCCGAACCCTCGTCCCCGAGCAGCCAGCCGAACCCGCCGACCAGGCCCACCAGCCGGCGATCAGCGATGCGGGCGACCGCCGATCCGGTTCCGGCGATCACCACGGTGCCGTCCGGGTCGGTCGTCGCCGACGCGAACGCCACCTCGGGATCGGTCACCACGCGCACCGGGCAGCCCAGCCGCAGCCCCGCCCACGCCGCGTCGAAGATCGCCGCCACCCGTGGGTCCGCGAGCTTGCCCGCACCCGCCATGCCCACCACGCACGCCGCCGCTTGGCCCGGATCCAGGGTTCCGATCGCGGTTTCGATGGCGTCGGCGATCCGGGCGGCCGCGTCCTTGGGTGGGTGCGAGTTCGGGTTGGCGCCGCCGGCCGTGCCGCGACCCAGCACCTCGCCGGACATGTCGACGGTCGCGGCCCGCGTCGACGTGCCGCCCGCGTCCACCCCGATCACGTACTTCATACCCGCACCGTGCCGTTCGTCAGAGGTTCACCGCAGGAAGAGCAGATGACGACGCCGTGCGCCGTGCGTCCGCAGTCGGCGTGCCGCACGGTCGTGCCCGGGTCGCCGTCCATCAGCCACTGCTCGCCCCACCGCATCAACGCGGCCAGCGCGGGCAGGAAGTCGCGGCCGGATTCGGTCAACACATATTCGTACCGCGGCGGCCGCGACTGGTACCGCTGGCGGGACAGCAGGCCGGCGCCGGTCAGCCGGTCCAGCCGCTCGGTCAGCGTGGTGCGCGCGATGCCAAGCGACGCGGCGAACTCGTCGAACCGGGTCAGGCCGCGGAAGCACTCCCGCAGCACCAACATGGTCCACTGGTCGCCGAGCAGGTCCATGGTCCGGGCGACCGGGCACGGCCAGTCGGCGAACGACGTGCGACGCATGGCGGGCAGCGTAAGCGACTAGTGGCTGCGGGTGGTCGCGCTTCGCGCGTTCCCGGTGGTCATCGGGTCTTCGTGACCTTGCGCAGGCCGCGCGGGTTGTCCGGGTCGCCGCCGCGGGCGAGCGCGAGACCGAGCGCGAGGCGTTGCAGGGGAAGGATTTCCAGGATCGGCGCGACCTCTTCGGAGCTGTCGGGCAGCATCAGGCGCGAGCTCGCGTCCATCTCGCCGGCCGCCGAACCGACCGCCAGCACGTCGGCGCCACGCTCGCGCACGGCCTTGACCACGTCGACCATGGCGGCGCCGCCGTTGCCCTTGCTGGTCACGGCGAGCACCGCGGTCTCCTCGTCCACCGCGGCGACGGGACCGTGCAGCAGGTCGGCGCCGCTGTACGCGCGGGCCGCGAGGTAGCTGGTCTCGGCGAGCTTCAACGCCGCCTCCGACGCCGATGCCGACGAGTAGCCCCGGCCGGTGGTGAGCACGCGCTCCACGAACCGCAACCGCCGCACGGACTCGGCGACCTGCTCCTCGGTGTCGTCCAACGCGGACGCGGCCAGCGCGCCGATGTCCCGCACGGCCTCGGCCTTGCCGCCGCGGACCGCGTCGATCAGCAGGTACAGCGACAGCAGGGTGGCGGTGTACGTCTTGGTCGCGGCGACCGCCACCTCGGGCCCGGCGCCGATGTCTACGGCGAGTTCGGCGACGGCGTTGAGCGGCGAGTCGGGTGTGTTCGTCACCGCCACCGTCAGTGCGCCCTGGCCGCGGGCCACTTCGGTGACCTCCACCAGATCGGGTGAACCGCCGCTCTGGCTGACCGAGATCACCAGGACGTCGCTCAGGTCGGGTCGCGCGCCGTACAACGTCGTGGCCGAAGGGGACACGAGGCCGGCGGGCAGCTGCAGCAGGACCTCGATCAGGTACTTGGCGTAGGTCGCCGCGTGGTCGCTGGAGCCGCGCGCGGCGAGCAGGGCGAACCGCGGCCTGCGAGCTGAAACGACCCGCGCCACCTCGGCGATCTCCGAATGGCGCAGCGCGGATGCGGCCAGCACCTCGGGTTGCGCGGCGATCTCGGCGCTCATGGACTGGCCAGCGGCGCCTGGGAGGTGCTCGGTCATCGCCCAGCCTTTCGGTTGATTCAGGTCTAGACCAATAGTAACCGGTGCGGGCGTTGATCACCCCGGTCGCGGATGGTCACCACCCGGGTCCGCGACGGTGACCTGATCGCGGAACCGACCGTGTACAGGGCATCCTGTGTCGGGGAGACGTTCGAGGAGGATCTGATGCTGGACACATCGCCCGCGGGGGCGGCCGAGACCGTCGGGGCTCGGCTGCAACGCGAGCCGAAGTACTGGGGGCTCAAGCGACACCTGCTCGAGTTGCTCAGCTCGCTGCCGCCCGGGTCGCCGATCCCGACCGAACGCTCGCTCGCCGCCGAGTTCGACGTCTCGCGCACCACCGTGCGCCAGGCGCTGGCCGAACTCACCGTCGAGGGCCGGCTGCTGCGCGTGCAGGGCAAGGGCACCTTCGCCGCCGAACCCAAGGTGGCGCAGCGGTTGCAGCTCTCCTCCTACACCGAGGACATGCGGGCGCAGGGGCGCGAGCCGTCGACCAAGCTGCTCGAGGTCTCCGAGGTACCGGCCGAAGTGGAGCTCGCCCGCCTGCTCGGGGTGCGGGCCGGAGCGAAGATCCTGCGGTTGCACCGGTTGCGCCTGGCCGACGGCGAGCCGATGGCCATCGAGACCACGCACCTGCCGCTCGGGCGCTTCCGCGGGCTGCGCAAGCACGTCAGCGGTGGCGGTTCGCTGTACGAGGTGCTGCGCGAACGCTTCGGCGTCGAGATGGGCCACGCCGAGGAGACCATCGAGACCGCGCTGGCCGGGCCGGAGGAGGCCGACCTGCTGCGCGCGGACGTCGGCATGCCGATGCTGCTGCTCTCGCGGCACTCCTTCGACCGCGAGGACAAGCCGGTCGAGTGGGTCCGCTCGGTCTACCGCGGTGATCGCTACAAGTTCGTCGCCACCCTGAACCGGCCGTGACCGCCCCGGTCGACGACGCGCCGGTCCGGTGGGGGACGCCGGTCGCGCGCGGCGTGCTCGCCACGACGATCCTCGGTTCCGGCATGGCCATGATCGACGGCACGATCGTCAACGTGGCGCTGCCGAAGATCGGCGCCGAACTGCACGTGCCGATGGCCGGTCTGCAGTGGATCATCAACGGCTACATGCTCTCGCTCGCGGCCCTGATCCTCGTGGCCGGTTCGCTCGGCGACCGCTACGGCCGGCGCAAGATGTTCGTGCTCGGCGTGCTGTGGTTCGGCGCCGCGTCGGTGCTGTGCGGGGCCGCGCCGAACGCGTTGACGCTGATCATCGCGCGCGTGCTGCAGGGCGTCGGCGGCGCGCTGCTCACCCCTGGCTCGCTGGCGATCCTGCAGTCGTCGTTCGCGCGGGAGGAACGCGCGCGGGCGATCGGCGCGTGGTCGGGGCTCGGTGGCGTCGCGTCGGCGATCGGGCCGCTGCTGGGTGGCCTGCTCGTGCAGGCGTGGTCGTGGCGCCTGGCCTTCCTGGTGAACGTGCCGATCGCGATCATCGTCGTGGTCCTCGCCCGCAAGTTCGTGCCGGAGTCGTGCGACCGGCAACTGCAACCCGGCCATCCCGACGTGTTCGGCTCCGCGCTCGGTGCGCTCGGGCTCGCCGGGGTGACGGCGGCCCTGGTCGAGGGGCCGGTGCGCGGCTTCGACCCGCTGGTGGTCGGCTGCGCCGTGCTCGGTGTGCTCGCGTTGTGGCTTTTCGTTGCGCTGCAACGCCATTCACACGACCCGCTGGTGCCGCCGTTGCTCTTCCGCGACCGGACCTTCGTGCTCTCCAACGCGCTCACGCTGGTGGTGTACGCCGCGCTCGGCGGCGTGATGATGCTCTTCGTCCTGCAGTTGCAGGTGTCGTTGAAGTTCGGGCCGACGGCCGCGGGCGTGGCGAGCCTGCCGATCACGGTGATCATGCTGCTGCTCTCGGCGCGGTCCGGGAAGCTCGCCCAGCGGTACGGGCCCAAGTGGTTCCTGGTGGTCGGGCCGCTGGTCGTCGCGTGCGGCATGGTGCTGATGCTGCGGGTCGCGCCCGGCGCGACCTACGTGGGTGCGGTGCTGCCCGCGATCGTGGTGTTCGGGCTCGGCCTCGCGATCGTGGTCGCGCCGGTGACCGCGACCGTGCTCGCGGCCGCGCCGGACCGGTACGCGGGCGTCGCGTCCGGGGTGAACAACGCGGTCGCCCGGGCGGGCAGCCTGCTCGCGGTCGCGGTGTTGCCCGCGGTCGCCGGACTGAGCGGCTCGGCCTACGCGGACCCGGTGGCGTTGACCGCGGGCTGGCGGATGGCGTGCTGGGTGTGCGCCGGGCTCACGGCCGTCGGCGGGGTGATCGCGCTCGGCGTGCGCAACGACGTGCTCGCGGCGGCGAAATCCGCTCCCGCGGACGTCGCTGCTCCGGCGGATTCCACGCTGGCCGAGTCCACGCCGGCTGGGTCCTCGCACCCCAAGCCGGGGGACTGCTTCACCTGTGGCGTCGAGGCGCCGCCGACCCACATCCGGCCGGACCGGGAACGCGCCGCCTGACGCGTTCCCGGCCTGGGGTCTCCCGATCAGCTGCCCAGCAGGGCTGCGAGCAGCGTCGTCACGAGAACGATGATGTGGCTCTGCATGGCCATCTCCTTTGCCGCGATGCGAATCGTGAATTCAGACCCGCACGCCGAGCAGGATTCCGATGGCCATTCCGAAGATGAACAGCCAGAACACCAGGCGCAGCACGATGTCGGTTTCCTTTCGGCGTTTTCTGGTCTGAAAACAGCTTCTTCGGAAACCGCTGATGCGACGACGTACCGTGGCGCTCGCGCTATGTGCCATTTGGCGCAGAAGCGGTGAACGCGCGCAGCACGTCGGGCTGGTGCACGGTGATCAGCCGGCGGCCGGTGGTCACCACCCGCCGTTCGCGCAGCGTGCCGAGCGCCCGGGCGACCGCGCGCCGGGACGCGCCGATCTGGTCGGCGATGTCCTGCTGGGTCAACGGCATCCGCACGACGATCACGCGTCCCTCAGCCTCGCCGTGCTGTTCGGCCAGGCGCAGCACATGCGCGGCGACCCGGTGCGCGACGTCGAGCGTCGCGGAGTCGACCCGGGCCCGTTCGGCGTCGCGCAGCCGCGTGGACAGCTGCTTCAGCAACGCCACGGCGACCGCGGGCTGGCGGTGCAGCACCTCGAGGAACACCGGCGCGCGGAACTGCGCCACCACAACGGGTTCCAGTGCCCGCACGGTCGCGGTGCGCGGCCAGCCGTGCAACGCGGCGAGCTCGCCCAGCACGTCACCCGGTCCGCGCAACGCGAGCAGGACCGCCTGGCCGTCCGTCGTCGTCGCCGACACCCGGACCCAGCCGGACCTGAGCACCAGCACGTGGTCGGTCGGATCCCCTTGGTGCAGCAGGGTTTCGCCGCTGTCGAAACGCCGGCGCACGCCCGCCGCCAGCAACGACGCACGCGCGTCCGGGTGCAGGTGGCTGAGCAGCGTGCCGGGCACGATGTCAGATCCGTTGGGGTCAGATCCGTTGGGGCCAGATCCGGTGGGCTCAGATCCGTTGGGCTCAGGTCGGGCGGGCATGCGGGCCTCCGCGGCCGGGGGAATCCTTTCGATGATCACCCATCACGCCGGCGCGAACGCAGCATTCGCGGAACTGTGTCCGCAAAATGTCACCTAAGGGTCACGAAAGGTACTGGCGGAATGCCTCGGGGTCCACGGAGCCGCCGGATACCACCGCCACGGTGCGGCCGCGGGGCAGGTTTTCCGCACGGTTGAGGTACGCCGCGATCGTCACCGCGCCGCTGGGCTCGGTGACCAGGCGGGCCTCGTGCGCGATCGTGCGGATGGCGGAGCGGATCTCGTCCTCGGTCACCGTCACCACGTCGTCCACGTACGCGGCGATGTGCGCGTAGGTCAGCTCCGAGGGCTCCATGCGCAGGCCGTCGGCGATGGTGCGGGCCCGGTCGGCCAGGGGCAGGTGGACCTGCGCGCCCTGGTGCAAGCCTGCCGCCACGTCCGCCGCCAGTTCCGGTTCGACGCCGATGACCTGCGCCGACGGGACCAGCGCCTTGATCGCCGTGGCCACGCCGGAGATCAGGCCGCCGCCGCTGACGGGCACCAGCACCACCTCGACATCGGGCAGGTCGGCGGCGATCTCCAGCCCGACCGTGCCCTGCCCGGCGATGACGTCCGGGTGGTCGAACGGCGGGATGAACGCGCCACCGCGCTCCTTCACCAGCTCGGCCGCGCGTTCCTCGCGTTCGGCGATCGGTACCAAGATCACCTCGGCGCCCAGTGCACGCGTTCGCTCGATCTTCACCGCGGGCGCCGAGTCGGGCATGACGATCGTGGCGGGGACACCGGCCGCGCGGGCCGCGTAGGCGAGGGCCTGGGCGTGGTTGCCGCTCGAGTGGGCGATCACGGGCTGGCCGGCGAGGCGGGCCACCGCGTTGTGCGCGCCCCTGATCTTGAACGCACCGGTCGGCTGCAGGTTCTCCGGCTTGATCCACAGTGGACGTTCCGGGTCGCCCCACAGGCACCTCAGCAAGGGGGTGCGCACCGCGACGCCCTTGATCCGCTCCGCTGCCGCCCGCACGTCCTCGATCGTCACAAGGTCCATGAGGTCATCTTGCCACCGCACGCCAATGTCCACTGTGGACAAAGTGGGTCTGCTCACGATGGGTGCACCGGGGGAGCATCTCAGGCGTCTCCCACGTTGGAACCCATGAGACGTCTTCGACCAGAACAGGATTCATGAGCAAGGAGAAGGACAAGGGCCTCGGTGTTCGGCCGGGCCAGGTGATTTCGGCGGCATTGGCCGCAGTCACGGCCGCGGTGCTCGGTTCGACGATGGGTCTTGCCGGGACGGTGATCGGTGCGGGCCTGGCGAGCGTGGTCACCACGGTCGCCGGTGCGCTGTACCTGCGTTCACTCGAACGGACCAAGGCCGGCGTCCAGTTGGTCCGCGAACGAGTCCGGTCCGGTGTCACCGGCCGGGTGATCATCGAGCGCGAAGTGACCACCGAAGACCGGTCTGACCAGGCGAAACCCGACGGTGAGGAAGTACAGCCGACCGACCGCCCGCCGGCCGCGCGGGCGATCCGGTGGGGTGCGGTCGTCGCGGGCAGCCTGCTCGCGTTCGTGCTGGGCATGCTGGCGATCACCGGCTACGAGAGCCTGGTCGGCGGCTCGCTCTCCGGCGGCACCGGCACCACGGTCGGCGGCGTCATCCACCCGAAGCAGCAGCAACAGCAGCAGCGGCAGGACGACGACTCGCCGGCCCCGACGACGACGCCGGGCCCGTCGACGAAGACGGTGACCGTGCCCGCCGACCCCACCGGCCACCCCATGACCAGCGGGTCGAGCACGTCGACCACCACCGACGCGCCGCCGACCACCACGACGACGCCCGGTGGCACGACGACCACCCCACCCCCGACGACCACGACGCCGAACGGCGACGTTCCGTCGCAGTGAGCCGTTCGGACGATCTTCGGTCACAGGTTCACTGATTACCGTCTTACTCTGCGTGTAATTAACTGGGAAAATGTCCGGTTCCGGGTTCCCCGATCGGACCTATCGATAGCTGTCCCCGGTTCTTAGGTTCATGTGGGGTCCGTCACAAGACCAGGACCTCGTTTCTCCCTCGGGAAGCCGGCGCAACCGCCCGCTCCCGAGCCCTGCAACTCGTAGCGAGGGAGACATCGCATGAATCGCAGCAAAGTGGCGCGGTTGTTCGGCATCGCCGTCCTGGCGACCGGAACGGCCGTGGCGCTCGCTGTGCCGGCGACGGCAGCGCCGGCCAGCAGTGCCCCGTCCGTGGACCCCCAGGTCCTCAGCGCCATGCAGCGTGATCTGCACCTGACCGCCGACCAGGCGATGGCCAGGATCACGATGGAGCAGCACGCCTCCGCGACCGAGCAGACCCTGCGCACGCAGCTGGGTTCGGCGTTCGGCGGCGCCTACATCGAGGGCACCAGCCTGATCGTCGGCGTGACCGACGCCGCGCAGGCCGCCAAGGTCACCGCCGCGGGCGCGACTCCCAAGGTGGTCCACAACTCCGAGGCCCAGCTGAACGCGGCGAAGAGCGCGCTCGACGCCGCCAAGGCCCCGGCGAACGTGGCCGGCTGGTACGTCGACACCACCACCAACAGCGTGGTGGTCGAAACGACCTCGGCGCCCACCGCCGCCACCAACGCCTTCCTGGCCAAGGCGCAGGGCGTGACCGTGCGCACCGTGCACGGCACGAAGGCCCGCCCGCTGTACAACGTGCGCGGCGGCGACGCCTGGTACGGCAGCAACTTCCGCTGCTCGGTCGGCTTCAGCGCGCGCAGCAGCTCCGGCGCGAAGTACATGCTGACCGCCGGTCACTGCACCGCGGGCGGCGGCACGGCCTACGGCTACAACCAGGTGACCATGGGCTCGATGTCGGGCAGCGTGTTCGGCAGCACGGGTGACTTCGGCCGGGTCAGCGTCACCAGCTCGTCGTGGACGCTCACCGGTCTGGTGAACCACTACGGCGGCAGCGACGTCCACGTGACCGGCTCGTCCGAGGCCGCCACGGGTTCGTCGGTGTGCCGCTCCGGCTCCACCACCGGCTGGCACTGCGGGACCATCCAGGCCAAGAACCAGACCGTCACCTACTCCGGCGGTCCGACGGTGACCGGCCTGACCCGCACCAACGCCTGCGCCGAGCCCGGCGACTCCGGCGGCTCGTGGGTCACCGGCAGCCAGGCCCAGGGCTTCACGTCCGGTGGTTCGGGCAACTGCTCCTCCGGCGGCACGACGTTCTTCCAGCCGGTCAACGAGGCCCTGTCCTACTGGGGTCTGTCGCTGGTCACCGGCTGAAGCAACGGCTGAGGGAACCGGTTGAACCCTGCCTTCCGGTTCCTCCGCATCACCGGCCGCGCAGCACCGACTTCAGGTGCTGCGCGGCCGCTCGCGGGTCGTCGGCCTCGGTGATCGCCCGCACCACGACCACCCGGCTCGCACCCGCTTCGAGAACCTGCGGCAACCGACCGGCGTCGATGCCGCCGATGGCGAACCACGGGCGATCCGGGTTCGCCGCCGCGGTGTGCCGGACCAGGTCGAGGCCGGGCGCGGGGCGCCCGGGTTTGGTCGGGGTCGGCCAGCACGGGCCGGTGCAGAAGTAGTCGACGCCCGCTTCCACCGCCGCCGCGCCGGCCTGCGTCGCGTCGTGCGTGGAGCGGCCGATCACCACGTCGTCGCCGACGATCCGGCGGGCGATCGGCACGGGCAGGTCGTCCTGGCCGAGGTGCAGGACGTCGGCCTGTGCGGCGAACGCGAGGTCCGCGCGGTCGTTCACCGCGAGCAGCGCGCCGTGGCGTGCGCAGGCCTGGGCGAGCACGTCCAGCGCCGCGAGTTCGTCGCGCGCCTCCATGCCCTTCTGCCGCAACTGGAGCACGTCGACGCCGCCCGCGAGCGCCGCGTCGGCGAACTCGGCGAGTTCGTCGCGCATGCCCGTGCACAGGTAGAGCTGTGCGTCGGCGAGCTTGGCGCGGATCTCGGCGGCGGGGAGGCCTGGCATGGTGGCGACGGTAGTGGTTATGGTGCAAGTGGTCCGCACGGGAGCCTGGAGGAACCGGGCTGAGAGGGAACTTGCCAGTTCCGACCGTCGAACCTGATCCGGGTCATGCCGGCGCAGGGAGCGAGGAAATGGTTGGTGCGTCAGAACAAGTGGCCGTCGTCGGCGGCGGCGTCATCGGGCTGTCCGTCGCGTGGCGGCTGGCCGGGAGCGGGCGACGGGTGGTCCTCGTCGATCCGGCTCCCGCTTCGGGAGCGTCGTGGATCGCCGGCGGGATGCTCGCGCCGGTCACGGAGGCGTGGCCGGGCGAGGAGGCCGGGCTCGCGCTCGGGCTGGAATCGGTGAAGCGGTGGCCCGCGTTCGCCGACGAGCTGGGCAGTGGGTTGCTCAATGCTACTGGGACGCTGATAGTTGCCGTGGACGCGGCCGACAGCGGGCAGTTGGAGCTGCTCGCCGCGCATTTGGGTGAGCTCGGCCGGGACGTGGAAAGGTTGTCGGCGCGGGAGCTCCGCGCGGTCGAACCGGGCGTCGCGGCGACCGTCCGGAGTGGACTTTCGGTGCCGGGCGACCTCGCCGTGGACAACCGGCGGCTGCTCTCGGCCTTGCTGGAGGGGTGCCGCCGCCGGGGCGTGAGGTTCGTCCGCGAGCCGGTGGTGTCGGTCGGCCCGGGCTCGGTGGCGCTGGATGAGTCCACAGTGGAGTGTGGCGTCGCCGTGGTGGCGGCCGGGGCGTGGAGCGCCGGCCTGCACCCCGCGCTCGCCGGCCTGGTGCGGCCGGTGAAGGGCGAGATCCTGCGGTTGCGGGCGCGCCGAGGTTCGCTGCCGCCACCTCGGCGCACCGTGCGCGCGCTGGTCGAGTCGCGGCCGCTGTACCTGGTGCCGCGGCCCGGCGGCGAACTCGTGGTGGGCGCGACGCAGTACGAGGTCGGCTACGACTCGGACGTCACCGTCTCGGGCGTCGCGGACCTGCTCGCCGACGCGCGGCGCGTGTGGCCGTCGCTCGGCGACTACGCGCTGGTCGAATCCGCGGCGGGCCTGCGCGCGGGTAGCACCGACAACCGGCCGGTGATCGACTGGCTGGAGCCGGGCGTGCTCGCGGCCACCGGGCACCACCGCAACGGGCTGCTGCTCGCGCCGGTCACCGCGGACCGGGTGCTCGAACTGGTGGCGAGCCGGTGAGGGCCCGGGTCAACGGCACGGACCACGACTTCGCCGACGACGTGACCGTGCGGGAACTGCTCGACGACCTCGGCTACGACCGGCCGGGCGTGGCCGCGGCGATGAACGGCACGGTGGTGCCGCGGGTGCGGTGGGCGTCGACGACGGTGCCGGACGGCGCCGTGCTCGAGGTGCTCACCGCCGTGCAGGGAGGCTGAACATGGACGACCCACTGGTCATCGCCGGGCGGGAGTACTCGTCGCGGTTGATCACCGGCACCGGTGGCGCGACGAACCTCGAGGTGCTGGAACGCGCGCTGGTCGCATCCGGCACCGAGCTGACCACCGTCTCGATCCGCCGGGTCGACGCCGCCGGCGGCACAGGTGTCCTGGACGTGTTGCGCCGCAACGGGATCGACCCGTTGCCGAACACGGCAGCCTGCCGGACCGCGGCCGAGGCCGTGCTCACCGCGCACCTCGCGCGCGAGGCATTGCACACCGACTGGGTCAAGCTCGAGGTCGTCGCCGACGACCGGACCCTGCTGCCCGACCCGGTCGAACTGCTCGACGCCGCCCGCACCCTCGTCGACGACGGGTTCACCGTGCTGCCGTACACCAACGACGACCCGGTGCTCGCCCTGCGGCTGGAGGAGGTCGGCTGCGCGGCGGTGATGCCCCTCGGCTCGCCGATCGGCACCGGGCTCGGCATCCGCAACCCGCACAACATCGAGCTGATCGTGGCGCGTTCGCGGGTGCCGGTGGTGCTCGACGCGGGCATCGGCACGGCGTCGGACGCGGCGCTGGCGATGGAACTCGGCTGCGACGCCGTGTTGCTCGCGACCGCGGTGACGCGGGCCGGCGACCCGGTCCGGATGGCCACCGCGATGCGCCACGCGGTGCGCGCCGGACGGCTGGCCTCGGGGGCCGAACGGGTCCCGAAACGGTTCTGGGCGCAGGCGTCCAGTCCTCCTCGTTGAATAATGGGCGGATAACGAGCTCCGGGAGGCGCGACGTGACGGCTTCAACGACCGTGCAGGACATCCCCTCACGGCTCTACCTGGCGGTGGGCCGGCTGTCGCGCGCGCTGCGGCGTTCGGGCACGCCGGGACTGGGCCACGGCTCGATCTCGGCGCTGTCGACGCTGGTCTACATCGGCGAGATGCGCCTCGGCGACCTGGCCGCACGCGAAGGCGTGGCCGCGCCGACCATGTCGCGGATCGTGGCCGCCCTGCTCGAGGCCGGCTACGTCCGCCGCAAGCCCGACCCGGTCGACCGCCGCGCCTGGCTGGTGACGGCGACCGAGGAAGGCGAGCGGATGGTGTCCGGGCTGCGGTCGACGCGCGTGCAGGACCTGCGCAAGCGGATGGACCGGCTGACGGAGGACCGTCGTGCCCTGCTGATCGCCGCGTTGCCGGTGCTCGAGGAGCTGCTCGTCGAGGACTGAGTGCGCTCGGCTTCCCGCCGACTAATCGCCGCGGGGATGCCCTTCGCGATCGCAGTTGTCCACAGATTTGCCCTGAACCCCCTGGTCAAACCCCATTCCCGATAGACTGGACGCAGGGGTGCCCCCGGGAGGGTGGGGGTTTGGGTTTACCCAAGAGCGCGTGAAAGGTTGCGGCTCAAGGGTTCTTTCGCGGGTTGCCGGGCCCGTGTTCGTCGTGGTCGGGCGGGCTTTCAGTCGCGGACTGTGAGGACGAGCTTGCCGCTCACGTGGCCCGCCTCGCCCAGCCGGTGCGCCTCGGCGGCTTGCGCCAGCGGGAACGTCCGCTCCACGTGCACCCGCAACGCGCCCGACTCGATCAGCGCCACCAACCCGGCCAGCCCGGCGTGGTCCGGCTCGACCAGCAACCCGGTCGCCCGTGCGCCACGCGCTCGCGCGAGCTCCGCGGTCTCCTCCGTCAGGCCGCCGGTCAACGGGATCACGGTGCCGCCCTCGCGCACCGCGGGCGCGAGCGTCGCCGTGTGGGCGCCGCCGATCATGTCGAAGACGACGTCCACCGGGCCGGCCTGCGCCGCCACGTCCCCGGTCGTGTAGTCGATCGGCTCGTCGACACCCAGCGAGCGGAGGAAGTCGTGCTTGGCCGCGCGGGCCGTGCCGAGCACGTGCGCGCCGCGGGCCTTCGCGATCTGCACCGCCAGGTGCCCGACCCCGCCCGCCGCGCCGTTGACCAGCACGCGCTGACCGGGTTGCACGTCCGCCGTGTCCACCAGCGCCTGCCACGCCGTCAGCCCGGCCAACGGCAGGCCCGCCGCCTCGGCGAAGCCCAGCGACGCGGGCTTGCGGACGAAGTGCCGGGCCGGCGCGGTCACGTACTCGCCGTAAGCCCCCGCCTGGCGCGGGAACCACGGCATGCCGAGCACCTCGTCGCCCGGGGCCAGCCACGTCACACCGCCGGCCACCGCCTCGACGACCCCGGCCACGTCCCAGCCCACGACGAACGGCGGCTCGCCGAGGAACCCGCCTCCGCGGCGCACCTTCCAGTCGACCGGGTTCACGCCCGCCGCGTGCACGGCGACCAGCACCTCGGTCGGCGCAGGCTCCGGCTTGGGACGTGCGGCGACTCGCAGGACCTCCGGTCCGCCGAGTTCGGACACCTCGACCACGCGCATGTTCGTCACGAAACGAACATAGCCTCGTCGCCGACGCTGATCACGCCGGGCCGCACGACGTGCGCCTTCAGCCCCAGCAGCAGGTCGTGCGCCCGGCCGAGCGCCCGCAGCACCGGCACCTCGCCGCGCGGGTAGTCGACCATCACGCACCGCGTCATGCCCTCACCCAGGCGCAGCACGACCTCCGGCCCGACGGCGAGTTCCGCGCCGACCCAGTCGTCTTCGACGAACCCGACGCCGTCGGTCTCCAGCACGATGTTGGCGCGCACCCGGCGCGGGTCGACCGGTGCGCCGACGAGTTGCGCGACCTGACGCAGGGCGGACGTGGTGACCACGTGCACGCCGGACTCGTCGTGGTGCCGGATCTCCGTCTCCGGCCGCAGTTCCAGCGATCGTCCGAAGGCCGAGCTGAGGGCGGCCGAGGCCGCCGGGTCGTCGACGCGCAGCCACTCGCCGTCCGGTTCACGCAGCTCCGGTGTGCCATCCACGATGCGCGAGTGCCACGCCAGCAGGCCGTCGACCTTGCGGAACCGGCGGGTGGTCTTGCCGCTGGCGATCCCGCCGTCCTCAAGGTAGGCCGCCCAGCGACGGTCGTGCGCAAGGCCACGACCGTCCACAGTGGCCTTGCGCAGCGACTCGCCGCCGGTCGACTTGACCGGGTAGTGCGCCAGCGTCGCGACCTTCATTCGGCCGGCAGCCGCCACCTCGGCGAGACCGGGCCGACCCCCGCGCCCAGCGGGTAGCCGCTGCGCACCGACTCGATCACGAACTTCTTGCCGAACCCGACCGCCGTCGGTACGTCCGCGCCCTTGGCCAGCGCCGCCGCGATCGAGGACGCGAGGTTGTCGCCGCTGCCGTGGGTGTGCTTGGTCGGCAGCCGCGGCCCGACGAACTCGACGAAGTCGTGCCCGTCGTAGAGCAGGTCGAGGCACTCCGGGTCGCCGGTCATGTGCCCGCCCTTCACCAGCACCCACCGCGAGCCGTACTCGTGCAATGCCTTCGCGGCGTCGCGCTGCTGCTCGCGCACCCGGACGTCGATGCCGGTCAGCAGCCGCACCTCGTCGAGGTTGGGGGTGATCAGCGTGGCACGCGGGAAGAGCAGGGTGCGCAGGCCGTCCAACGCGTTGTCGTGCAACAACTGGTCGCCGTGCATCGAGGCGGACACCGGGTCGACGACGAACGGCGTGCCGGACTGTCCGATGTGGACCTGGTCGCAAGCGTCGGCGACCGCCTCGATGATCTCCGCCGACGCGAGCATGCCGGTCTTCGTCGCCTGCACGCCGATGTCCGTGGCGACGGCGACGATCTGCGCCGCGACCTTGTCGGCCGGGATCTCCACGACGCCGGTGACGCCGAGCGAGTTCTGCACGGTGATCGCCGTGACCGCGGTCATCCCGTGCACGCCGCACGCGAAGAGAGCCCGCAGGTCCGCCTGCAGCCCGGCGCCACCGCCGGAGTCCGAGCCCGCGATGGTCAGCACCCGTGGCGGTGTGGTCGCGTCTGCCGTCACTGTTCGACCACCGGCAGGTAGACCTTGCCGCCGGCCGCGTCGAACTCCGCCGACTTGGCCGCCATGCCTGCCTCAATGGCGTCCACTGTGGACATCCCGTGCTCGTCGGCGTACCGGCGCACGTCCTGGGTGATCTTCATGGAGCAGAACTTCGGACCGCACATGGAGCAGAAGTGTGCCGTCTTGGCCGGCTCGGCGGGAAGCGTTTCGTCGTGGAACGACCGGGCCGTGTCGGGGTCGAGGGACAGGTTGAACTGGTCGTCCCAGCGGAAGTCGAACCGCGCGGCCGACAGCGCGTCGTCCCAATCCTGCGCGCCGGGGTGACCTTTGGCCAGGTCAGCGGCGTGCGCGGCGATCTTGTAGGTGATCACGCCGGTCTTCACGTCGTCGCGGTTGGGTAGGCCCAGGTGCTCTTTCGGTGTGACGTAGCACAACATCGCGGTGCCGAGCCAGCCGATCTGGGCTGCGCCGATCGCGCTGGTGATGTGGTCGTAGCCGGGCGCGACGTCCGTCGCAAGTGGACCGAGGGTGTAGAACGGCGCCTCGCCGGACAGCTCCTCCTCCAGCCGCACGTTCTCCGCGATCTTGTGCATGGGCACGTGACCGGGGCCTTCGATCATGACCTGGACGTCGTGGTCGTGCGCGACGTGCGTCAGCTCGCAGATCGTGCGCAGCTCGGCGAACTGCGCCTCGTCGTTGGCGTCGGCGATCGAACCGGGACGCAGGCCGTCGCCGAGGGAGAACGTGATGTCGTACTCGCGCAGGATCTCGCAGAGCTCCTCGAAGTGCGTGTACAGGAAGCTCTCCTTGTGGTGCGCCAGGCACCACGCGGCCATGATCGACCCGCCGCGGGACACGATCCCGGTGACGCGCCGGGCGGTCAGCGGCACGTAGCGCAGCAGCACCCCCGCGTGCACGGTCATGTAGTCCACGCCCTGCTCGGCCTGCTCGACCACGGTGTCGCGGTAGACCTCCCACGACAGTTTCGCCGGGTCACCGCCGACCTTCTCCAGCGCCTGGTAGATCGGCACGGTGCCGATCGGGACCGGGGAGTTGCGCAGGATCCACTCGCGCGTCTCGTGGATGCGCTTGCCGGTCGAGAGGTCCATCACCGTGTCGGCGCCCCACCGGGTGGCCCAGACCATCTTCTCCACTTCGTCCTCAATGGACGAAGAGACGGCCGAGTTGCCGATGTTGGCGTTGATCTTCACCAGGAAGTTCTTGCCGATGATCGCCGGTTCGGACTCCGGGTGGTTGCGGTTGACCGGGATCACCGCACGGCCCCGGGCGACCTCGTCGCGGACGAACTCCGGGCTCAGGTCCTCCCGCGCGGCGCAGAAGCGCATCTCCTCGGTGATCACGCCGGCTTTGGCGAAACCCAGCTGGGTCAACGATCCCCGGCCGGCGATCCACGGCTCACGCAACTTCGGCAGTCCTTTGTGGACGTCGATGGTCGCGTCGGTGTCGGTGTACGGGCCGGAGGTGTCGTACAGGTCGACGTGCTCGCCGGTGCTGAGCTCGACCCGGCGCGCGGGCACGCGCAGGCCGTCGACCTCGCGGTAGGTCTTGTGCGATCCGGTGATCGGCCCGGTGGTGACGGACGGGCGGACAGAACGGTCTTGCAGTGCGGTCATCGCGAATGCTCCCTACGCCGGCATTACCCGGTCAGGTTCCGGCGGTCGGCGGCACCGGGTCCATCGATGGACACCAGCCGCCCTCTCAGCCCGCTGTGGCGCGAGCTCCCGCGTGTTTTGTGTTGTGCGACCGACCATAGGCGAGGGTTGCCCGGCCTGCCAAGGCCGGAGCGCGTAGCGTGTACGCGTGGCCTTGCGCACCACTCGCACCCGCACCGACGCGGCCCTCTACTGCCCTGCGTGCGGTGACCTGCGCGGACGCAATTACCCGGGCTGCGACGGCTGCACCGAACGCGTCGAGCAGGTACTGCTCACCGACTGGCGGACCTTGCTCCATGGCGAAGGTGTGAGCGCCGGCAGCGTCGAGGAACGCAACCTCGCCGAGAAGGTCGTGTCGGAGAAACCGGACAAGCGACCGTGGCGTTGCGTCGACAAGGCGCTGACCCTGCTGCCGTGCCGCGACTGCCGCGGCACCCTCGGCAGCGGTGAGCTGGACTGCCCGCGGTGCGGCGCCGCCGACGCACACCGGTGGCGGTGGACCACGCCGGACGACCGGCAGGCCGCCTTGCGGTCGGGGACCCTCGCGTTGCGTGCGCCGCACCGGGTGCGCCCGGCCGTGCTGACGACCTGGCGGCTGTGCCTGCCGTTCGTGCTGGAAGGCGACACGCTCAGCTCGCACCAGCGGCGGCGGGTGTGCGTCGCCGTGCTCGCCGGGCGCGAGGACGAGTTAGCGTCGCTGAACTCGCTCGCCGAGGTGCTCGCCGGCACCGGCTTGCCCTGGCGCGGGTTCAGCGGGACGAATCGAGAGCGAGTCGCACTCCGAGCCCGATGAGCACGGTGCCGGAGACTTGCTCCAGGCGCTTGCGCACCTTCGCGCGCTGCAGGAACCGGCTGATCCGGTCGAGCAGCACGACGACCACCAGGTACCAGAGGGTGTCGACGACCACCCAGAGCAGCGCCAGCACGACCAGCGTCGACTGGTGCCCGGGGCCGGGCGCGACGAACTGCGGCAGGAACGACACCGCGAACACGCCGAGCTTCGGGTTGGCGACGTTCACCAGCAGCCCCGCGCGGACCCCTTGTGCCGTCGACGGCGCCTGCGCCGGTCCGGTGTCGGGGCGGCGGGCGTGCAGGAGCGACCGGATGCCGATCCAGACGAGCACGATCACGCCGATGATCCGCAAGGTCGTGTAGGCGATCTCGGACGCGGTCAGCAGCACCGAGACCCCGAACGCGGCGGCCAGCGCCCAGACCAGCACGCCGAGCTCCATCCCGATCACCGTGGCCAGCGCGGCTTTGCGTCCGCCGCGCACCGCCTGTCGCAGCACGAGCGCCGTTCCCGGTCCCGGGAACAGCGCCAGTAGCAGCGACGCGGCGAAGAAGGTGATGAGGCTCGTGGTCACGCGGGTGATGGTCGCGGCGGACGGCACTTCGCCTCAACGCATTTACGCCCCGGCTCACGATCCTCGGGGGCGTTGCCGCGTCGGTCGCGGGTTCACGCCGGGCGCGGGACCAAGCCCGCTGGATCACGAACCACCAGGTCAGCGGGGTCTTCTTGGGTGGATGGGCGAATCGGACAAATTTCGCCTCGCGTAAGCAAACCCCACCCGCCACCGGGGGCTCCCCGAGGTCCAGTTTATCGGGTTTGGGCTGGTCAGGCGGGCGTTGGCGGAATCTGTGGACAACTGCCGCGGTGTGGAAAACCTCTTGGTCAGGAGGCGGCCAGTTCGGCGGGGACGGTGAACACGTCGACCATCGCGCCGTTGCGCAGGACGGTCACCGGGAGGTCGGTGCCGATCGCTTCGCCGAAGAGCATGCGTTGGATGTCCTGGGCGTCGGCCACCTCGGACCGTCCGACGGTCAAGATCAGGTCGCCGGGGCGCAGTCCCGCCTTGTGCGCCGGGCCGCCGCGAACGACCTCGACCACGCGCAGGCCCGCCTTCTGCCCGGTCCGCTCGGCGACGTCGTCGGGCAGCGGCGCGGGGACGCCGACGATGCCCAGGTACGCGCGGCGCACCCGGCCTTCGGTCAGCAGGGTCTCGATGACCCGCCACGTCGTCTGGTTGATCGGCACCGCGAGCCCGAGGCCGAAGCCCGCGACCGCGGTGTTCACGCCGACGACCTTGCCCGACGACTCCGCGAGCGCGCCGCCGGAGTTGCCGGGGTTCAGCGCCGCGTCGGTCTGGATCACGTTCTCGATCACGCGGCCCGCGGCGCCGGTGCGCGTCGGCAGCGAGCGGCCGAGCGCGCTGACCACGCCGGCGGTCACCGATCCGGCCAGGCCGAGCGGGCTGCCCACGGCCACCACCAGTTGACCGACGACGAGCTCGTCCGCGTTGCCCATGCGGGCGGGCTTGGGGGTGTCGCCGATCGCGTGCAGGACCGCGAGGTCGGACAACGGGTCGGTGCCGACCACCCGGAAGACGGCCTCGGTTCCGTCGGAATACGTCGCCGTCCCCCGCTGCGACGAGCCGACGACGTGCGCGTTCGTCAGCAGGTGGCCGCTGGTGTCGAAGACGACGGCCGAGCCGCCGCCGTTGCCGAGCCGGACGCTCGCCACGTGCGGGGTCAGTTCCGAAGCGACCGCGCTGACCGTGCGCGAGTAGGCGTCGAGGGCCTCGAGATCCGTCATCGCGACTACCCACTTTCACGAATTACACCGTTGCAGGTAGTACAAGTGTGCGCCGATTCCTGGTGTTCCCAGGCACCCGTTCACCTCAAGCGAACGGGTCCTCCTCGACTGCCGGGTCCCACGAAAGGCCGGGCACGCCCCAGCCGTTCTTCTTGACCGTCTTCTTCGCGGCCTTGACGTGCCGGCCGGTCAGCCGCGACAGGTAGAGCAGGCCGTCGAGGTGGTCGCACTCGTGCTGCAGACAGCGCGCGAAGAAGCCGGTGCCCTCGACCTCGACCGGGTTGCCGTCGCCGTCCTGGCCGGTCACCTTCGCCCAGTGCGCGCGGCCGGTCGGGAACGTCTCGCCGGGCACCGAGAGGCAGCCCTCGAGGTCGTCGTCGGGGTCCGGCATGGTCTCCGGGATCTCCGAGGTCTCCAGCACCGGGTTCACGACCACGCCCTTGTGCCGGATGCGCTCGTCGTCGGGGCAGTCGTAGACGAAGACCCGCAGCGGCACACCGATCTGGGGCGCGGCGAGCCCGGCGCCGTTGGCGGCGGTGTTGGTCTCGAACATGTCCGCGATCAGCGTGCGCAGGTCGTCGTCGAAGGTCTCGACGGTCTTGGCGGGCTCCGCGAGCACGGGGTCGCCGACGATGCGGATGGGGTGCACGGCCATGTGTCAGACCTTATTGGTACAGATAGGAGACATGCCGGGGCGGCACGGTCGCGGCGGCGTGACGACGTGATGTAATGGTCACCGGGGAATTCCACGAGTGTGATTCCCCGGTGCGCAAGGAGTCCAGACCGCGAGGCGAGGAGCCAGATGGACGCCGCAGAGGCCCTGGTACCGCAAGCGGAGCCGAACGACGGGCTGACGAGTCGTGAGCACGCGATACTGGCCTTCGAGCGGCAGTGGTGGAAGTACGCGGGCGCCAAGGAGCAGGCGATCCGCGAGATCTTCGACATGTCGTCCACCCGGTACTACCAGCTGCTGAACGAGCTGATCGAGAAGCAGGAGGCCGTGCAGGCCGACCCGATGCTGGTCAAGCGGCTGCGCCGGCTGCGCGCCGGGCGCCTGCGGGCGCGCGCGGCTCGCCGGTTCGGTGTCGAGCCGCGATGACCACACCGCCGCCCGGAAACCGTTCGGCACGAGCCGCGGGCTTCTTACTGCTCGGGATCGCGGCCATCGCGCTGGTCATCGGCGTGATCACGCTGTTCGGCGGATCAGGCAAGGACAACGCCGGTCCGACGCCGTCCCCGTCGACCACCACGACGTCGGCCGCGCCGCCGACCTCGCCGCAGCCGCCGCCGAGCACGTCGGTGAAGCCGCCGCCCGCCTCGACGTCGTCGTCGACCCCGCCCCCGGCCACGACCACGACCACGACGGCCAAGCCGCCACCGCACACGTCCGCGCCGCCGTCGACGCACGCGCAGCCCGTGCGGATCTACAACAACAGCACCATCCACGGGCTGGCCGCGCAGGCCGCGAAGGACATCCGCGGCGGTGGCTGGAACGTCGTCGAGGTCGGCAACTACTCGCAGGGCATCATCGCGACCGCGACCGTGTACTACCGGCCGGGCACCGCCGAAGAGGCGGCGGCGCGGGAACTCGCGCGGACGTACGGGTTGCGGGTGGAGCCGCGGTTCGCGGGCATCCAGGCCGCGTCGCCGGGCGTGATCGTGATCGTCACCAACGACTACACCGGCAAGCCCGGCAAGGGCTGACCCGCACCGAGTCCGGGTTCGGCGGCGGAGTTTTCCACAGGCACCCAGTTGTCCACAGAAGACTCCACCGCGCCCATCGGACCGCCCAAAGCCGATAGACTGGCTGCAGGGGTGCCCCCCGAGGAGGGTGGGGGCTGCGCTAGTTCCCTTATGTAGCAGCGTTGTGCGTTGCGTTCGCTTATGGGGCGGCGCGGTTGGCGGCGAAGGCTTCCAGGTTCGCGAGCTGGACCGGGTCCAGGGACGGGCGGACCTTCTCGCGGGCGGCGGCCAGGTGGTCGGCGGTCACCTCGGTGGCTTCCAGCGATTCGCGCATGGCGGTCAGAGCCGCCTCGCGGATCAGGGCCGCGCAGTCCGCGGCCGAGTAGCCGTCCAGGGTGGTGGCGATTTCGGCCAGGTCGACGCCTTCGGTCAACGGGGTCTTGCGGGCGGCGGCCTTGAGGATCTCGGCGCGCGCCTCCGCGTCCGGCGGCGGCACGTACACGACACGCTCCAGCCGGCCCGGGCGCAGCAACGCGGGGTCGACCAGTTCGGGGCGGTTCGTCGCGCCCAGCACCACGACGTCGCGGACCGGTTCGACGCCGTCCAGTTCGGTCAGCAGGGCGGCGACCACGCGGTCGCCCACCCCGGAATCCGACGACTGCCCGCGCCGGGGCGCCAGCGCGTCCACCTCGTCCAGGAAGATCATCGTCGGGGCGGCCTCGGCGGCGCGGCGGAAGAGTTCGCGCACCGCGCGTTCGGACTCGCCGACCCACTTGTCCATCAGCTCGGCGCCCTTGACGGACATGACGTTCAGCTGGCCGGTTCCGGCGAGCGCGCGCACCAGGAACGTCTTGCCGCACCCCGGCGGCCCGTACAGCAACACCCCGCGCGGCGGCATGACCCCGAGGCGGGCGAAGGAGTCCGGGTACTGCAACGGCCACAGCACGGCCTCGGTCAGCGCCTGCTTGACCTCGACCATGTCGCCGACTTCTTCCAGCGTGAGACCGCCGGTCTGCAGGTTGTCCGAAGTGGACATCGACGTGGGCCGCACGGTCTCCAGCGCGCCCTTCAGGTCCGTCTCGGAGATGCGCGGCTCGTCGACCTCGCGCTGGCGCAACGCCGCCCGCACGGCTGCTTCCCGGCGCAACGCCACCAGGTCCGCGGCCACGAAGCCGGGCGTGCGCTCGGCCAGCGCACCGAAGTCCACTTCGGACTCCAGGGGCAGGTCGCGCAGCAGCACGCGCAGCAACTCCGTGCGGGTCTTGGCCTCCGGCAACGGCAACGCCAGCTCACGGTCCAACAGCTCGACACTGCGCAGCCGCGGGTCGACCGACTCCGGGCGCGCCGTGCTCGCCACGATCGCCAGGCTGGGCGTCGACACCGCCGTGGTCAGCACCTGCAACACCACTGTGGACACCGGCGGCGGGCTCGTGGCGGGCAGCAGGCTGTCGATGTCGGTGATCAGCAGGACCGTCGGCTCGCCGGTCTCGGCCCGTTCCACCGCCTTGCCGACCGCTTCGCCGACGCTCGCGGCCGACGCGTTCGCCTCCAGCGCGGCCACGGCGGGCGCGGCCAGTTCGATCACGCCCGCGCCCACCGCGTGCGCGACCGAGCGGACCAGGGTGGCCTTGCCGACGCCTTCCGGTCCGCTGACAAGCACGCCCAGGCGCGGCGCCGCACCCAGCTTGCGCAGCAGTTCCGGCTGGCGGAACGCGAGCTCGAACCACTCGGTGAGTTTGCGGGCCTGGGTGCCCGCGCCCGCCAGGTCGGCGATCGGGACCGGTGGTTCCTGCTGCTCGGTCACGATGGGCGCGGTCGTCACGGGCGCCTGCTGCGTCGTGGTCGCGGTGAGCTGCGTGTTCCCGTCCGCTGTCGGTGCGGGTGATGACGGGGTGCCGTCGCGCCAACTGACCACAGTGGACGGGTGGACGGCCACGGGACCCGCGGGCTCGGTCGCGGTGACCGTCAGCAGTTCGGTGGTCCACGTGCCCCCGAGCGCGGTGGAGAGCTTCTGGCGCGCGGTGGTCGGATCGGCGCCGGACTCAGGCACGAGGTCCTGCGGCAGCAGGGACACCGCGTCGCCGACGGTCAGCACCTTGCCGGCCAGCGCCAGCCGCAACGTCTGCGCGTTCAGCGTCTTGGTGGCCAGGCGCGACCCGGCGACGGTCACCGACCGCGCCGCCACGACCTGGGTCGGGCCGACGACGACCTCGGCCTGTTCGGTGATGCCGAGGTTGGACATCGTCACGTCGTCGAGCAGCACGACGCCGGTCGGCGCGGCCGGGTCGCCCTCGGCGGCGATCGCCGCGCTGACCCGGGCACCGACCAACCGCACCGCATCCCATTGCCGCAGCCCGAGGGCGTCGAGCACCTCCGGGTGCAGGCGCACCACCCCGCGACGGGTGTCCAGTGCGGACGGGGAGAGCCGGGCGGTCAGCGTGATCTGTGGCGACGACACGGCGACGAGCTTAAGGGGTCAGCGGTCCCCGGGACGCGTGTTGTTGCGACGCAACCCGATGCGGCTCCACCGGCGCGGGTTGGGCCGGCCGCGCTGGGCCACGAGCGGAACCCGGACGTGGTCGTCGGTCCCGCGCCGCGGCAGCCGGACGGCCCGGCGGGCGGCACCGGCGACCTTGCGCAGCGGTGGGCGGATCCCGAGGCGCCGGTTGACCCGGCTGCGCCGGATCGCCCGCCGTTCCCGCGGCGGGACGTCCCACGCCTCGGGGTGCTTGGCGAGCCAGCGGTGGCGGCGCACCGCGAACGGGATGTGCAGCAGGTAGCCGATCGCCGCCACGGCGAGGGTCGCCAGCGGGTAGGTGATGACCGCGGCCGCCAGCAGCCCGACGAGCACCAGCAGCAGCGCCGCGAACTTGGCGGGCACCTTGATGGTCTTCACCGACAACGTCGGGATGCGGCTGATCAGCAGCGCGGCCGTGGCGACGGTCCACAGCATCACCACCACATAGGACGACCACCAGCCTTCGTGGCCGATCGCGTGCGTGAGGATCAACGGCAGCAACGCCACCAGCCCGCCGGCCGGGGCGGGCACGCCGACGAAGAACTCCTTGGTGTACACCGGCTGGTCGGTGTCGTCGAGCAGGGTGTTGAACCGGGCCAGGCGCAGGATCATGCACACCGCGAAGACCAGCGTGGCGATCCAGCCGATCTTGTCGCCGTGGCCGAGCTTCCAGCTGAACAGCACCAGCGCGGGCGAGACGCCGAACGCGATGGCGTCGGAGAGCGAGTCCAGCTCGGCGCCCATCTTGCTGGTCGCGTCGAGCAGCCGCGCGATGCGGCCGTCGAGGCTGTCCAGCACCGCGGCGACGCCGATGCCCGCGATCGCGATCGGGTAGTTGCCGTTGAGCGCGAAGAACGCCGCGGACAGCCCCGCGGACATGGCGAGCACCGTGATGGCGTTCGGCAGCAACCGGACGCCGGGGGTGGCGGGTGCCATTCGTCAGGCCTCCGGGTGGGGCGGCAGCTCGGCGAGCACCGTCTCGCCGCCGATGGTGCGCTGACCGGCTTCGACGAGCACGCGGCTGCCGCGCGGCACGTACAGGTCGACGCGCGACCCGAACCTGATCAGTCCGTAGGTCTGCCCGGCGACGACCTTGTCGTCGTCCTTAACGTGGCAGACGATGCGGCGGGCCACCAGGCCCGCGATCTGGACGACGACGAGCTGGTGGCCGTCGTCGGTGTGCAGCAGGAGCGTGTTGCGCTCGTTGTCGTCGCTGGCCTTGTCGAGGTCGGCGGAGAGGAACTTGCCCGGCCGGTAGACGGCCTTGGCGATCGAACCCGTCGCAGGCGCGCGCTGCACGTGCACGTCGAAGACGGACAGGAACACGCTGACCCGCAGCATCGGGGTGTCGCCGAGCCCCAGTTCCGGCGGTGCCACGGCCTCGACGACGTGCGAGACGGTGCCGTCGGCGGGCGCGACCGCGATGCCGGGGCGCTGCGGGGTGACCCGGTTGGGCTCGCGGAAGAACCACGCGAGCCACGAGGTCAGGACGGCGCCCGCGACGCCCGCGGGCCGGGAGAACCGGCGCAGCGCCAAGGTGAGGGCGAGGCCACCCGCGACGAACGGGCGACCGGCGGGGTGCATGGGCGGCACGACGCTTCGAGCCAGGTCGACGGCGTGCGCAAGCGCTTTCTTCTCGGTCATGGCGGCTGGGTCGTCCTCGCGGGCCGGCGGCGGATGGAGGTCAAACGCTACGCCAGGTGCGCCGAGACATACGCAGGTGGATCAGGAGTTGGATCCGACCGGCCCGTGCGCCCCCCGACGGCGCACGCGCCGGCCGGATGATCGTGAATTGCCCACAGAGTGTAAAGCCGGATGCTGGCAGTAATCAACGCTTTACGAGATAAGTCGACTACTGACGGTTACGCCGGCCTGCGCTCTGCGCGAGGCGAAGGATCACGAGCAGCACGATCGCGCCCAGCACGGCGACCCCGAAACTCGGGAAATCGAACTCGAAGAACTTGTCCCGGCCGGTGAAGAGCCGGTAGATCAACCCGCCCAGCGCGGCCCCGACCACGCCGACGAGGATGCTGACCAGACAGCCTTGCCGCTGCCGCTCACGGCCGCCGACGACCAGGTTCGCCGCCCAGCCGGCCAGCGCCCCGAACACGATCCACGCGATGATCCCCACGGCGCGAACCCTATCTGATCACTCCTGCGGAAGGGGTTTTCCACAGGCGGTGGTTGTCCACAGATTTAGCCGAAGCCCCTGGTCAGCCCGCTTTCCCGATAGACTGGGAGTACGGGGTGCCCCCGGGAGGGCGGGGGCTGCCTACGCGAGGGAGCGCCGAAAACGGGGTTGTTTCGGTGGGGAGTTGGCGCGTGGACAGGCTCCGAGTCGTCGATCAGGTGGGTGCCGCGCTCGAAGGGTTGGTGCCCGGGTCGCGGGTCTCGTTGCGGGGTTCGCTCGCTCGGGGGACGGCCGACAAGTACAGCGACATCGACCTTCTCTGGGTCGTGCCCGATGCGTCGTTCACCGCTGCCCTGGACGGGCTCCCGCAAGCCCTGACGGCGGCCACCCGCCGGGTGGATCCGGACTTCGCGCGGTCCGACCGGCGGCGGCTGGTCTTCCTCCGGCTTCCCGGCTTGCCGTTGTTCTGGCGGATCGACCTCGACGTCCGTGCTGCCTCGGTGGCCGACGACGAGCACTACGACGTGGACAACCCGGCCGCACGCAGCACCGACGGCTGGTCGGCGGCGGCGAGCGCGCTCGAGAACGCCATCGCCGCAGTCAAGGCCGAACGGCGTGGCCGGTCAGCGGAAGGCTTGCTGGAACGGGGATTCGCGCGCATCGGCCGCGCGAACACCGGCTCCCCGTACGACCTGGCCGATGCGTGCGTCGCCATCGAGCCCGGCCTTCGGGAGCTCGCGGACGAGCTCAAGAGATCAGGATGACCTCGACCTCGTCGCCCTCGGCGACCTCGGTCACGTCCGGCGGCACGACGATCAGGCAGTTCGACGCCGCGAACGACGCCAGCAGGTGCGAACCCGGACCGCCGACCGGCACCGCCGTTCCGGCCGCCGGGTCGTAGTGGCCGCGGCGGAACTGCTGCTTGCCCTTCGGCGAGCGCATCGCCGCGGTCAGCGACGCCCGTGCCGTCGGACGCGCGACGTCCGTGAAACCCATGGCGGCCAACAACACCGGCCGCACGAAGACCTCGAACGACAACGCCGTGCTCACCGGGTTGCCCGGCAGGGTCACCACCGGCACGCCCTGGTAGCGCCCGCAGCCCTGCGGCCCGCCCGGCTGCATCGCGACCTTGACGAACTCGACGCCTTGGTCGGTCAGCGCGTCCTTCACCACCTCGTACGCGCCCATGCTCACGCCGCCCGAGGTCACCAGCAGGTCCGCGTCGGCGAGGTGGTCGGCGAGGGTTTCCCGGAACCGGGCGACGTCGTCGGGCACGAAGTGCAGGGGGATCGGCTCGGCGCCGGCCTCGGTCACCGCGGCGGCGAGCAGCATGCCGTTCGACTCGTAGATCTGGCCGGGCCCGAGCGGCTCGCCCGGCGGCACGAGTTCCGAACCCGTCGACAGCAACAACACCCGGGGCCTGCGCCGCACCGGCAGGGCGGTCGCCCCGACCGCGGCCGCCAGGCCCAGGTGACCCGAGCGCAGCACCGTCCCGGCGGTCAGCACGACCGAACCCGCCACCACGTCCTCGCCCGTGCGGCGCACGTGCGTTCCCGGCGGCACCGAACCGTCGATGCGCACCTGCTCGGTCCCGCCGTCGGTCAGCTCGACCTGCACGACCGCGTCGGCGCCCGGGGGCAGCGGCGCGCCCGTCATGATCCGGTGCGCCGTGCCGGGTTGCAGCACCTGCAGGTCCCCGGCGCCGGCGGGCAGGTCGGCGGCGACCGGGAGCACCACCGGCTCGTCCACGGTCGCGCCCACCACGTCCACCGAGCGGACGGCGTAACCGTCCATGGCGGAGTTGTCGAACGGGGGCAGGGAGATCGGCGCCGTCACGTCCTCGGCGAGCACCAGGCCCAGGCAGTCGATGACGCGCGTCTGCCGCACCGGCATCGCGGGCAGCAGCGCCGCGACCCTGTCCCGGTACTCGTTCACCTGCAGCGCAGTCCTGGCTTCGGCACACACGCCGGTCATCCTGCCTCGTCCGTGCCGGACGCGACACCGGCACGTGACACACTGCCGTCGCGACGGTGACGGAGGGAGGAACGAGGCGTGCAGGTCCGCACCCGGCACACCCCGGCGTTCGGCGTCGCCAGGCTGCTGCTCGCCCCTGGCGAGGCGGCCCTCGCCGACTTCGGCGCGATGATCGCCACCAGCTTCGGCGTGGTGATCGATGTGCGAGCACGCACGTCCTCGCGTTCCAAGGGGCGGGACGCGGTCTTCACCGCACCGGTCGAGGGCGGCTGGGTCGACCTGGCCCCCGCGCTGCCCGGCGAGGTCTACACCTTGGAGCTCGACGGCGTGTCCGGCTGGTGCGTCGCGCGCGGGAGCAGGCTGGCGCTGGCCAGCACCATCCGCACCGACGCCTCGTGGGCCGGGTTCCACCAGCTCTTCGGGGCCGAGCACGGGTTCGTCGAGCACATCTCCGGGCAGGGCGCGATGGTGCTCGCCGGCTGCGGCGCGGTCGACGTGATCAACCTCGAGCAGAACGAGTTCGTGACCGTCGATCCCCGGTATCTGCTCGCCTACGCGGATACAGTGCAGTGCCGGCTGCGTGCGGTGAGCCAGTCCGGGCACCAGTCGGTGCGCACCGGCGAAGGTCTGCTGCTGGACTTCGCAGGTCCGGGCAAGGTGCTCACGCACACCCGCACACCGGCGGAGCTGGCCGCCGCGTTGCACCGCGTATAAGCCACTGTCACTGCTTCGTTAGGCTCGTCACGTGTCGGAGGATCTCACCGGGCGTCGCCTGGGCCACTACCGGATCGACGGAGTGCTCGGCAAGGGCGGCATGAGCGTGATGTACCGCGCCACCGACGTGAGACTCGGCCGCAAGGTCGCGCTCAAGGTCATCGCCGAGCACCTCACGGAGGACCCGGAGTTCCGCGAGAGGTTCGTCGACGAAGCCCGCAACACCTCCGCGATCGACCACGCGAACGTCGTGCCGCTCTACGACTTCGGTGAGGTCGACGGGCTGCTCTACATCGCCATGCGGCTGGTCGACGGTTCCGACCTGGCCAGCCTGGTCAAGGGCGGCCCGCTCAAGCCCGAACGCGCCATCGCGTTGCTGCGCCAGGTCGCCGAGGCCCTGGACAACCTGCACGACCGCGGTCTGGTGCACCTCGACGTCAAGCCGGCGAACGTGCTGGTCACCTCGCGTGAATCGGCCGCCGAGCACGTCTACCTGGCCGACTTCGGCCTGACCAGGCGCGGCGCCACCGGCCACCGCACCCGAGGCGGGGACTTCCTCGGTTCGCCCACGTACGCGGCGCCCGAACACCTGCGGGGCGAGCCGGTCGACGGCCGCACCGACGTGTACTCGCTGGCCTGCGTGCTGTTCACGTGCCTGTCCGGCAAGCCGCCGTTCCAGGGCACCGTGCCCGCCGTGATCCAGGGCCACCTCAACACCGAGGTGCCCGCATTGACCTCGCGGGTGGACCTGCCGCGCGGCATCGACGACGTCGTGCGCCGGGGCATGGCCAAGGACCCGGAGACCCGCTACCGCACGTGCCGCGAACTGATCGCGGCCGCCGCGCAGGCCTTGTCGGGCGCGCGGCAGCAGGGCGGCCAGCCCAACCTCGGCCCGGGGACCGGGCCGGGCATGACGCTGCGCCAGCCGACCGCGACCTTCCCGTCGCACCAGCAGAGCAGCAACGCCGACCCGGTGCGGCTGCGCCCGCCCGTGCCCGCCGGCAGCACCGCGTTCACCACGTCCGGGGAGAACGGCGGCAACCGGTGGATCGCGCCGGTGATCGTCGGCGTGGTGGCCATCGGCCTGATCGTCGGCGCCATCCTGTGGTTCAGCAGCGGCGACGAGAAGCCTGGCGGCGGGGGTGGCACCCCGACCACGACGACGTCGACCAGCGTCCCGCAGATCCCCGTCGGCACCAGCGGCAACCAGCCCACGGACGGCCAGCAGCCGACGTCGGGTCACCCGACCATCCCCGGCGGCGGCACGATCCCGACCATCCCGTCGCTGTCGATCCCGAACCACGGTGGTGGCGGCAGCGGCCTGCCGATCGAGCCCGGCCATCCCTGAGCCTGGCCACCCCGAGCTGGGACGCGCCCGACCTGCGCTCCTTGCACTCGATGGCTCCGAGTGCTAAACACGGTGTTAGCACTCACGGTTGATGAGTGCCAGTCATTGGAGTCAAGGTCAGAACGGTGAGATCGGATCCGGGTCACTCCGGGACCGGTCGTCCGTCGCGGGCACCGAGCCTGGCCGAGCACCTGTCCGCACTGGAGGACAACTAGGCATGGCCAAGTTGATCGCGTTCGACGAGGACGCGCGCCGCGGTCTCGAGCGTGGCCTGAACACCCTCGCCGACGCCGTCAAGGTGACGCTCGGCCCCCGAGGCCGCAACGTCGTGCTCGAAAAGAAGTGGGGCGCGCCGACCATCACCAACGACGGCGTCTCCATCGCCAAGGAGATCGAGCTCGAGGACCCCTGGGAGAAGATCGGGGCCGAGCTCGTCAAGGAAGTTGCCAAGAAGACCGACGACGTCGCCGGTGACGGCACCACCACGGCGACCGTGCTGGCCCAGGCCCTGGTTCGCGAGGGCCTGCGCAACGTCGCCGCCGGCGCCGACCCGCTGTCGCTCAAGCGCGGCATCGAGCAGGCTGTCGAGGCTGTGACCGAGCAGCTGCACAAGGCCGCCAAGGAGATCGAGACCAAGGAGCAGATCGCTGCTACCGCCTCGATTTCCGCCGCTGACAAGTCCATCGGTGAGCTGATCGCCGAGGCCCTGGACAAGGTCGGCAAGGAAGGCGTCATCACCGTCGAGGAGTCCAACGCACTCGGCCTCGAGCTCGAGCTCACCGAGGGCATGCGCTTCGACAAGGGCTACACGTCGGGTTACTTCGTGACCGACGCCGAGCGCCAGGAAGCGGTCCTCGAGGACCCGTACATCCTGCTCTACGGCTCGAAGGTCTCGAACGTCAAGGACCTGCTCCCGCTGCTGGAGAAGGTCATGCAGGCGTCGAAGCCGCTGCTGATCATCGCCGAGGACGTCGAGGGCGAGGCCCTGGCCACCCTGGTCGTCAACAAGATCCGCGGCACCTTCAAGTCCGTCGCCGTCAAGGCCCCGGGCTTCGGTGACCGCCGCAAGGCGATGCTGCAGGACATGGCCATCCTCACCGGTGGTCAGGTCATCAGCGAGGACGTGGGCCTCAAGCTGGAGAACGCCGACCTGAACCTGCTGGGCAAGGCCCGCAAGGTCGTCGTGACCCGTGACGAGACCACGATCGTCGAGGGTGCTGGTGACGCGGAGCAGATCCAGGGCCGCGTGAACCAGATCCGCGCCGAGATCGAGAAGTCGGACTCCGACTACGACCGCGAGAAGCTGCAGGAGCGGCTGGCCAAGCTGGCCGGCGGCGTCGCGGTGATCAAGGCCGGTGCCGCCACCGAGGTGGAGCTCAAGGAGCGCAAGCACCGCATCGAGGACGCGGTGCGCAACGCCAAGGCCGCCGTGGAGGAGGGCGTCGTCGCCGGTGGTGGCGTCGCGCTGCTGCAGGCCGCCCAGATCGCGTTCGAGGGCCTGCGGCTCACGGGCGACGAGGCGACCGGCGCGAACATCGTTCGCGTGGCCGTCGAGGCTCCGCTCAAGCAGATCGCCGTGAACAGCGGTCTCGAGGGTGGCGTCGTGGTGGAGAAGGTCAAGGGCCTGCAGCCGGGTCACGGCCTGAACGCCGCGACCGGCGAGTACGAGGACCTGCCTGCCGCGGGCATCATCGACCCGACCAAGGTCACCCGGTCGGCGCTGCAGAACGCCGCGTCGATCGCCGCGCTGTTCCTCACCACCGAGGCTGTCGTCGCGGAGAAGCCGGAGAAGGCCTCGGCCGCCCCGGCCGGTCCCGACGCCGGCGGCATGGACTTCTGATCCACGCCATCTAGCAACACCTGCTTGACCCAGAGGCCCGGATGCGCCCCGCGCATCCGGGCCTCTGCTTGTCTCCACCTGCCGCGGGGATTAAGCCCGCTGAACCCATTTCCGCAGGTCAGCGAGGTCCTGGGGATTAAGCCCGCTGAATCATCTTCGCGTTCGGCGGTGGTGTGCGGGGTGGCGGGATCAAGCCCGCTGAATCACATCCGCCCTGGTCAAGGGGCCTTGCGGGATTAAGCCCGCTGAACGCGTGTGGGTCAGGGGTGAGGGTTGAGGTGGATCTTGGTGAGGATGTCGGCGGGGTTGGTGTTGTCGCTCGTCGGCTTCTTGATGCGCACCCACGCGAGGCGGCCCGACGGCGTGGTGACCAGGAAGTCGTTCAGCAGCAGGGTGTTGCACTGCTGGGCCACCGAGACGGTCGGGGCCTGGACGGGGAGGGGCGTCGCTTCGGTGCAGCCCGCGGCCGTCACGGCGGTGCGGAACTTGTCCGCCGACAGCTTCGTGCCCTTCGGCAGCAGGCCGACGAAGATGCCCGGCTTGGTGCTGCGGGTCTGCGCGAACTCACCCGCCGACTCGGCCACCAGCAGGCCCGGCGCCTGCGTCTTGTCGGTGCCGCCGGTCAGGGCGCTCGGTTGCCAGCCGTCCTGGGACTCGCCTGCCCACGGGCGGGGCACGCTGACCTGGATCTCACCGGAGCTGTTGAGCACGTCCACCGGCTGCCGCAGGTAGTACCAGACACCCGCGGCCCCGGCGAGGCCGAACAGCACGACCGTCGCCACCAGGGCGATCAGCAGGCGGCGGCGTCGCGGCCGGGCGGCGGCCGGACCCGACGGTGTCTGCCCTGACGGTGTCTGCCCTGGCGGTGTGTGCACCGGCGGTCGCGGTGGCTGGCCGCCGTACACCTGGCTCTGGTGCTGGGGGACACCCTGCGGCGGGGTGGACGGGCGGAAGCCCTGCGGTGGCGTCGACGAGCGGAAGCCCTGCGGCGGGGTCGAATGTGGCGGGGCCGAATGCAATGGGGTCGAGTGCGGCGGCATCCCGCTCGGCGGGGTCGACGGTTGCGGACCCCGCGGCGGAGCTCCGGGCAGGAGGGTCGACCGCGCCACCGGGACCGTGGAGTCCACGACCGGGTTGACGCGGGTCGTGCCCGCGACGGTCGAGTCGTCGGCCGGGACGCGGTCCTCGAGCACGTCGCGCAGGTCGGCGATGAACGACCGCACGTCCGGGTGGCGGCGGTCCGGGTCCGGCTCCAGCGAGCGCAACACCACCGCGTCCAGCGCGCGCGGGATGTCGGGGATCAACGTGCTCGGCGGCGCCACCGCCGAGCGGGACGGGTCGGCGACGGCGGCGAGCGAGGCCGCGCTGTGCGTCGTGCGACCGGTCAACGCCCGGTACAGCAACGAAGCCAGGCCGTAGACGTCCGTCCGCACGCTCACCGGCGCACCCGGTTGTGCCTGCTCGGGCGCCATGTACGCGGGTGTGCCGCCGGCCAGGGTCAGCATCGACGCCTCGGCCAGCAGCTTGCCCAGCCCGAGGTCGCCGAGCATCGCCTGCTCGCCGCCGCCGGGGGTGGAGCGGTAGAGGATGTTCGACGGCTTGATGTCGCGGTGCAGCACCCCGGCCGCGTGCAGCACCACGAGGCCCTTGCCGATCTCGATGGCGACGTCCGTGGCGACCCGCCAGGAGAACCGGCCGTCGGCCAGGCGCTGCGAGAGCGTGCCGCGGTCGGCGAAGGTCATCACCAGGTACGGGCGGCCGTCCTCCAGTTCGCCGAGGTCGTGCACGCGCACGACGCGGTCGGACTCGGCGCGGCGCAGCAACCGGGCCTCGGCGAGGAACCGGGCGCGCACGTCCGTGGAGTCCAGCCAGTTCTCCGACAGCACCTTGATGGCCACGTCGGAGTCGAGCGCCTCGTCGCGCGCCTTCCACACCGTCGCGAACGCACCGCCGCCGATCCGCCCCTCGATGTCGAATCGACCGATCCGTTCCGGCACCGCCATGGCCCGTATCATGCCTGTTCGCTGTCCGCGCCAACTTCGTGCCCGTATGTGGCATCACAAGAAGCGCACGGCGGACACGGTGAGGGGATCGGGGGCGACATGAGGCGGGTGCTGGCTGGGCTGGTCACGGCGTCAGGGCTGTGGTTCGCGGCCTGCTCCGGGCCGACCCAGGTCTCCGGCGTCGACCCCCTGACGACCAACACGACGCCCCCGACGAAGACGACGACCACCACGCCCGCGCGGCCGTTCGTCGAGCCGGACACCTATGTGGACAAGTCCTGGACCTACAAACCGGACCCGGCCAACGGCGGCTCCGGTGCGTTCGTCGAGGTGCCGCGGGGCTGGACCGAGACCAAGCGCGACACGTACTGGTCGGACTTCCTGGACCCCAGCGGTCAGGTGCGGCTGCGGGTGGACGTCACGGCGGGCCTGACCGGCACGGACCTGCAGGTGGCCCCGGCCAAGGCGGCCGCCGACGAGCTGAACCGGGTGAACGCGGCCGACGGCTTCCGGATGATCAGCCAGCGCACGCTGGCGCCGGGCGGACCCACCGGGCTGGGCGCGGCGGAAATCGTCTACCAGTTCAGCCGCGACGGGCAGACCGTCCAGTGCACCTACCGGTTCATCGGCATCGACGACATCACCCAGGCGCGGATGGGCGTCTACTACCCGGCGAGCGAGCAAACCGGTGCCGAGAAGGTCCTCGGCGCCGTCCAGGACTCCTTGCAGCTGGCGGGCTGACTACAGGACGACCGTCGGGGTGACGACGGTCCGGGGTGTGCCGCCGTTCATCCGGACCAGGATCTGGGTGATCCCGCGCGGCACCTCGGTCAGCACGAACCGGCCACCCTCGTCGGAGGTCGTCGTGGTCGAGCCGTGCTCGGCCACGCGCACCTCGACCCCGTGCTCGCCTGCGGGCACCAGCCAGCCGTCGATGCGGTGGGACTCGCCGGTGCGGGTCACGTTGAACATGACCGTGAGGTCGCCGACGTAGAAGGTGATCGTGCCGGGCGAGTCGCCGCGCACGCCGGCGAGCTGGCTGCGCTCCCAGCGGGCGGCCTCGACGTCGATGTCCTCGATCTCGATCGCGAACTTCACGCGTTCGACCAGGTCGGCGGGCACCGGGTCGGCGAGGTCGAGCAGGGCGTCCAGGTTCCGGAGCAACTGCTCCTCGTCGTACGGTTCCATGGTCTTCACCGGGCTCCCCCATCTTCGTCGAGCAGCGCTCGTAGCGACGTCAAACAACGACCCCGGGTCGGGCCAATGCTCCCGTGTGGCATGTGCAGCGCCTCGGCCACCGAGCGGTACTCCGCGCGACCGGCGAGCACGGTCAGCCGCAGCAGTTCCTGGCAGCGCTGGCTCAACTGGCCGAACGCCGCCCAGAGCTGGCGGTCGCGCTCCTCGCGCAACGCCACGGCCTCCGGCTGCGGTTCGATGCTCGGCACCTGCTCGACCACGTCGGGGGTGAACTCGACGTGATCGGTGCGCCGCTGCCAGGTCCGGTGCGACTCGCGTCGCGTGGTGGTGATCAGCCAGCCGACGAGCGCGCGTGGCTGCTCCAGGCGATCCAGGTGCTTGAGCAGCGACAGCCACACCGTCTGCACGACGTCCTCGGCGGTGCCGCGGTCCAGGCCCCGGCCGCGGGCGACGTGCCAGACCAACGGCGTCAACTCGGCGACGAGCACGTCCAGCGCCGCGGAGTTGCCGGCCCTGGCCGCGGTCAGGCACGCAGCGTGCCGTTCCGTGCCCTGCAGCCCGTCCCACGGCACGCCTGTGCTCGTCGTGCCGAGCTCGCCCATCGATCCCACCCCACTCCGCGATTCGTCTCGCAGTCGCGTCAAGGGATATCGCGCCGTGGCGACGCCGTGTCTACCGAATCGTGCTTCGTGCAGATCCAAGTCACTCGAACGGCCGCATACCCGATCCAAATGTCTCATTCTGCCTCGATCAAGAACGTCAGAGCGCGGTCAGGTTCACGTTCCCACGGCCGGGCGAGCTCGACCCGCAGCTCGTGGGTGCCCGCTTCGGTCACGTCGAGGGCCACCCGCCGCTCGCCGCCGGCCCCCGGTCGCGTGGCCGCCGGGATGTGCTCGTCAGTGATCGTCGCGAGGCCCACGGAGGGCCGCACCTGCCACCGGTAACCGGTGGTGGGCGACTCCGCGAGCCGCAGTTCGACCGTGTCGCCGCGGCGCAGCCGGGTGGTCTTGGCCGCGTCCGCCTCGGCGAGGTGAACCAGTGCCATAACTGCTCCAGAGCGGGCGCGGTGCCCGGACGAATCCCCTGCCTTCGTCCGGGCACCGCGTCCATGCCGAGGTCCGTACCGATCGGATGCCATCACGCCCTTATCGTCAGGCGAGCACCTGATCGATACGGCCCGAGGCGTCCTCGTGGTAGTCGACGGTGAGGTTGCCGTGCGTGGCCATGGTCGCCAGCAAGGCCATGTGGCTGTGGCCGAACTCCGAGTTCGGCGCGAGCCGCTTCCAGCCGATGCCGTCCACCCAGGCCCAGACGCCGGTCGAGGCGTCGTAGGACCACAGGTGCGTGATCACCCGGCCGTAGACCCAGCCGGCGGCGGGCGCGCTGATGCCCTGCGGGTCCAGTTGCGGCGGCCGCGGCGCGCTGACGTCCATCGTGGTCGCGCTGACCGGGGTGCCGGTCAGCGTGTCCGGCGGCGGGGGCGGCATGGTCGAGGGGTCGGCGCCCGGGGTGGCGGCGGTGGTGATGCCGTGCACGTCCGGCGGTGCGTGGTCGGGCTTCGGCTTGCGGGTGCGGCTTCCGGTGCTGGTCATGGTGTGTCCTTTCCGGTTCAGTCGTAGACCAGCACGCTGGACAGCTCGGAGCCGTCGAGGAACGGCGCGACCGCGTGGCCGCTGGCGCGTGCGTGGGTCAGCTCGTCCAGCTTGTTGGTGGTGGTGTGCGGGCCACCCGCGAGGTGCGCCCAGCCGAAGTTCTGCAGATAGGCCCAGCCGTTGGCGTCGTTGGCCGTGGCGAACAGGCGCAGCACGCGCTGCGCGGGCAGCCACGCCCGCAGGTTCACGCCGGTGCAGCCGAACACGGTGGGCCGGTCGCCGGGGTAGTCCTCGATGAACGAGTCGCCGTAGGCGATGCGGAAGAAGCCGCCGTCGCCCCAGCCGGTGCCCCACTGGTTCTTGCCGATCCAGCAGCCGTCCGCGTCGTCCCAGCCGATGAGCGTGATGCAGTGCCCGCCGGCCACGTCCTCGGTCGTGTGCTTGTAGACGCCGTTGCGGTAGTGGAAGAAGTCGTTGTAGACCACGAAGCACGAGGCCACGCCGCCGTAGCTGTAGATGTGCTGCTTGATGGCGGCCGGGTCGCCGGTCAGGTTGACCAGGCCCACGGCCTTGGCCAGGCGGTTGGGCCAGTCGGCGTTCAGCGTGCCGGAACCGTTGTCGTGGTACGGCAGGTAGTCCTCGAACGTGATGCCCTTGGCGGCGCAGTCGGAGAAGAGGTCGTCGGGCCACGAGCCGGTCGCGCACGTGTAGCCGCGGGCCTTGGCGTGCACGAAGAAGAGGTGCTGTTCGGACAGGTCCAGCGCCATGCCGGGGCTGCCGTGGGTGTACGCGGCGGTGCTCTCCATGGCACCCACGCAGCCGAACGCCACGCAGCTGCCGCAGCCGCCCTGGTCGCGGATGGCGGTGACGTAGTTGTTGCCGCCGACGTTGCGCAGGTCGAACGACGCGGGCAGGCTCGCCTGCGGTGCGTTCGCGGCGGTGACGGACTGCCCGTGCGCGGCGAGCGCGGCGGCGGCCATGGCCTCGGGCTGGCCGCGGCGTTCGGACAGGTCCTGGTCGGTCGGGGTGGGCACGCCCAGGCGTGCCGCCCGCCATTCGGGGGAGAGCCTGCTCATCCGCGTCTCGGCCGCCTGCCAGGGCTGGCCGAGATCGGACAATGCGGCGCGGACGGTGGCGAGTTCGGACAAATGAGGTCGGTCAGGGCTCATGATTGCTCCCTGCAAAAAATGGTGGAGGGGGACCTCAATTAGGTACCCGTCCCAGGCAGGGGGATACGGGCCGAAGGGCCTTATCGAGATCCGGCCAGGACGGCGATGAGCAGGCCAAACGCGATCACTGTGCCGACGATCAGGGTGCCGCAGCCGATCATGGCGACCGGCCCGGAACGGACGCGGCGGATCACCATGAAGTTAGCGGCCGCAATTGTTGAAATGACCAATAAAACGTAGCCGATGACCCCGAAGACGACACCCGCGGTGAGCCCCTGCAGGTGGGCGAGCACCGGCCAGAAGACCAGGACGAGAAAGCTCACGACCCCGGACGTGGCCAGCGCGAGTGCCGAGCCGAGCAACACCAGCGCCCGACTCGTCATAGCTTGGCTCGTCGCGGCGCCGGGAGGCTCCTCCTGCTCGCTCACCCGGCGCAGCGTAGTGGCGCGAACTGACTCGGTCAGCCCTGCTCGGGCATCACCAGCCAGCAGATCACGTAGAGCACGACGCCCGAGCCGAGGCCGAGGACGGTCGCGGCGGCGAGCAGCACCCGCACGAGCGCGGGGTCGAGCCCGAAGCGCTTGGCGAAGCCGCCGCAGACACCGGCGATCATCCGGTCGTCGCGGCTGCGGGTCAGCTTGGTGGTGGTGGTCGCGTTGTTCGTCATGGCTCAAGGATGCGTCGCGCACCTCGCCGTGACATCGGGGATCGGCCCGGAAATCCGGCCTCAGGGTTCGCCCTGACCTGCTGGATGAGGACCAGCGGCGACCCTGACCCTCCTGTGGAGTATTGACGGTTCTTGTTCGTTTGTGCGTAGATCAGGGGAGGTTGCCAACGTTCGAGGTGGTCACATGCGTCGGATCTTGATCGGTTTGTTGACTTCGGTGCTGGTCACCGCGACCGCCGCGGTGTTCGGGCCGTCCGCCGCCGCGGTGCCCGGCCAGAACCTGCTGCCCGCCCCGCCGATGGGCTGGAACAGCTGGAACAAGTTCGGCTGCGACATCGACGAGGACCTGATCCGCGAGACCGCCGACGAGCTGGTGTCGACGGGTATGCGCGATGCCGGGTACACATACCTCAACATCGATGACTGCTGGATGGCGCCGCAACGCGACGCGAACGGCAACCTGCAGCCCGACCCGCAGCGGTTCCCGCACGGCATCAAGGCCCTCGCCGACTACGCGCACGTACGCGGGCTCAAGCTCGGCATCTACTCCTCGGCGGGCACGGCGACGTGCCAGGGCCTGCCCGCGAGCCTCGACCACGAGACCGCGGACGCGCGCAGCTTCGCGTCCTGGGACGTCGACTACCTCAAGTACGACAACTGCAACAACCAGGGCCGCCCGGCCCAGGAGCGGTACAAGGCGATGTCGGATGCCTTGCGCGCCACCGGAAGGCCGATCGTGCTGTCGATCTGCGAGTGGGGCTCGAACCAGCCGTGGAACTGGGCCGCGCAGTACGGCGAGCTGTGGCGCACCACCGGCGACATCAACGACAGCTGGGGCAGCGTGATGGGCATCCTCGACCAGCAGGTCGGGCTGGAGGCGCACTCCGGCCCGAACGCGTGGAACGACCCGGACATGCTCGAGGTCGGCAACGGGCACATGAGCGACACCGAGTACCGCGCGCACTTCGCGTTGTGGGCGCTGCTGAACGCGCCGCTGATCGCGGGCAACGACCTGCGCGCGATGGACGGCGCGACCAAGGCGATCCTGGAGAACAAGGACCTCGTGGCCGTCGACAAGGACTGGGGCGGCGTGCAGGGCCACAAGCTCCGCGACGACGGTGACGCCGAGGTCTGGGCCAAGCCGATGTCCGACGGTTCGGTCGCGGTCGTGCTGCTGAACCGGGGCGGGTCGGGCGCGGACATCGCGGTGACCGCGGCCGAGCTCGGGCTGCCCACGGCCGACCACTACCGGGTGCGGGACCTGTGGTCCGGCGCGGAGAGCCAGAGCGCGGGCACGCTGCACGGCACGGCCGCCTCGCACGGCGCCGTGGTCTACCGGGTCTGGCCGGGCGGGGGCGCGCAGCCGCCGCTGACCACCCTGGCCCTGACGACGCCGGAGGTGACCGCCGTGGACCGGCCGTTCACGGTCACCACGACGCTGCACGACGACGGATCGCCCGCGCTGACCCACGTCCAGGCCACCTTGACCGTGCCGGCCGGGTGGACCGTGGACGGCGGGACGACCGCGTCGGCGCCGAGCGTCGAGGGCGCGTGGCGGCACGACTGGACCGTCCACCCGTCCGGCACCGGGCCGGCCGAGCTGGCCGCTTCGGTGACGTACAAGGCGGGCGGGGCCTCGGTGACGAGGTCCGCGACGGCGTCCACCGTGACGGCTCAGCCGCCCGCGGCGGGGGAGTCGCAGGTCTCGGCGTTGCCGTTCGTGTCGAGCAGCAACGGCTGGGGACCGGTCGAACGCGACACCAGCAACGGCGAGACCGCCGCCGGGGACGGCCACCCGATCACCATCGCGGGCACCGTCTACCCGACGGGCCTCGGTACGCACGCGCCCTCCTCGGTGCGGGTGTTCCTGGGCGGTGGCTGCTCGTCGTTCTCCGCGCTGGTCGGGCTGGACGACGAGACCGGCGCGGGCAGCGTGGCGTTCGAGGTCTGGGGCGACGGGACGCGGCTCGCGGCCACCGGCGTGCAGCACAAGGGTGTCGCGGCCGTTCCGGTGGACGTGGACGTGTCCGGCGTGCGGGTGCTCGACCTGCGGGTCACCGACGGCGGCGACGGCAACACCTACGACCACGCCGACTGGGCGGGTGCGGCGGTCACGTGCTGACCTTTAGGGCGGACTTCGCGCTCGACCGGCCGAGATCCGGCAACGGCTATTAGGCTCGTCGGCATGAACGCTTGGGCACCGGTGGACTCGCCTGACGATCTCGCCGGTGCCCTGGACCGGGTCGGATACCTCGCCGACGAGGGCGTCGCGACCGCCGCGTTCCTCGCGTTGCGGATGGGCAAGCCGCTGTTCTGCGAGGGCGAACCGGGCACCGGCAAGACGTCGCTGGCGGCCGCACTGGCCGCCGCGCTCGACGTCCAGCTGATCCGCTTGCAGTGCCACGAGGGCATCGACGCCTCGCAGGCGCTCTACGACTGGGACTTCCCGCGCCAGTTGCTGCACCTGCGTGCGCTGGAAGCCGCGTCGGGTGGCCAGTTGGACGCGGACGCCGCCGAGCAGTCGCTCTACACGCGGCGGTTCCTGCTGGCCCGGCCGTTGCTTCAGGCGCTGGAGCAGGCGCCGTGCGTGCTGCTGGTCGACGAGGTCGACCGCGCCGACGACGAGTTCGAGGCGTTCCTGCTCGAGGTGCTCGGCGAGAACCGGGTGACCGTGCCGGAGCTCGGCGAGGTCAAGGCCGAGGTGCCGCCGCTGGTGGTGCTGACGTCCAACCGCACGCGCGAGGTGCACGACGCGCTGAAGCGCCGGTGCCTCTACCACTGGCTGGAGCACCCGGACCTGACCCGCGAGGTGGCGATCCTGCGCCGCCGGCTGCCGGGCATCAGCGAGCGGCTGGCCACCCAGGTCGCCGCCGCGGTGCGCCGGCTGCGTGAGGCCGAGTTGTTGAAGCCGCCGGGGGTGGCCGAGACGCTGGACTGGGCGCAGGCGTTGCTGGCGCTCGGCCGCACGGAGCTGGACGCGGAGTCCGCGGCGACCACGCTGGGTGCGGTGCTGAAGTACCGCGAGGACGCCGAACGGGTCGTGGCCGCGAGCCTGGACCAATTGCTCGCCGGCTGACCACTATGTCCTTTTGGCCGGTTCACCACTCGGCGCCACGCCGGGATTGGCAATTGGCAACCATCACTGGGCGTGTTCAGGCAAGGATTTTCGCCACGGTCCGCTAGCCACCATGTTCGGCGTCGGAAATCAACACCTGATTGTTGGCAAACGCGGACGTACCTTCGAGGGCGCGCCGGATCCCCGATCCGGTTCCCTGCAATTTCCCCCGGAGGTTCCTTTGCGTTCTCTCTACGGATTAGCGGCGGCCGCCGCTCTGGTGACGCTTGTCACCGGAATGGCGCAATCCGCGACCGCGGCACCCACGCCGGGTGCGGCCGCGGGCGTGCACGCGCAGCGTTCGTGCGCGGCGACCGCCCCCGGCGCAGCGGCGTGCCAGGCGTGGGTCCGCACGGACATCGTTGGCAAGCAAGGGCTTGCGGCCACGCCGTCCGGCTACGGGCCGACCGACCTGCGGTCGGCGTACAACGTCGCGTCCTTGTCGGGCAGCGCGGGCGCGGGGCGGACGATCGCCATCGTCGACGCCTACGACGACCCGACCGCGTTCGCCGACGTGAATGTCTACCGGGCGCAATACGGAATTCCCGCGCTCGCGTCCTGCTCGCCGTCGTCGATCAATTCCAGCACCACCGCGTGCTTCGCGAAGTCCGACCAAAACGGCGGCACCACCTACCCGAAGAAGAACGGTGGCTGGGCGCAGGAGATCTCGCTCGACGTCGACATGGCGTCCGCGATTTGCCCGAAATGCAACATCCTGCTCGTCGAGGCTTCTTCGTCGTCCCTGGTCAACCTGGGTACGTCGGTGAACACCGCGGTGCGCCTGGGTGCCGAGGTCGTCAGCAACAGCTACGGCGGCACCGAGTACTCGGGTGAGACCAGCGACGAGAACACGTATTACAACCACCCGGGGGTGGCCATCACGGTCAGCTCCGGGGACGCGGGCTACGGCGTCGAGTTCCCGGCGGCGTCGAAGTACGTGACCGCGGTCGGCGGCACCAGCCTGCGCACGGCCTCGACCGCGCGCGGCTGGTCGGAGACGGTGTGGAGCGGCGCGGGCAGCGGCTGCTCGAAGTACGTGGGCAAGCCGTCGTGGCAGACCGACACCGGCTGCTCGAAGCGCACCGTCGCCGACGTCAGCGCGGTGGCCGACCCGGCGACCGGCGTCGCCGTGTACGACAGCACGGCCTACCAGGGCCTGAGCGGCTGGCTGGTGTTCGGCGGCACGAGCGTCGCCGCGCCGGTCGTCGGCTCGGTGTACGCGCTGAACGGCGTGTCCGGCGTGAACGGCGCGAACACCGTGTACGCCAACGCGGGCTCGCTGTACGACGTGACCAGCGGCAGCAACGGCTCGTGCGGTGGCTCGTACCTGTGCACCGGCAAGACCGGTTACGACGGCCCGACCGGGCTCGGCACCCCGAACGGGGCGACCGCGTTCTGATCGGTTCGTTCTGATCGGTTCGTGACCAGGGGCGGGGCCGGCTCACCCACCGGCCCCGCCCCGCTCCATCTCGGTTGCAGAGACTTCTTCGCAGAGGACTCTTTGCAAATGAGCCTCTGCAAGCTACCTTGGCCTCATGAGTGAGGACCGGGGGCACAAACAGTTCGACGCGCGCAGCCTGCGTGCCATCGCCCACCCGCTGCGGGTGCGGATCATGGAGTTGCTCTGGCTCGACGGCGCGGCGACCTCGACCGGCCTCGCCCGCCGGCTCGGGGAGAGCAGCGGCACGGTCAGCTGGCACCTGCGCCACCTCGCCGAGCACGACTTCATCGAGGAGGACGTCGAGCGGGGGACCAAGCGTGAGCGCTGGTGGCGCATGAAGCCGCGCAGCATGTCGGTGGAACCGGCCGAGTTCCTGGCCAACCCGGACCTGCGCGGGCCGCTGTCGGTCTACCTGTACGAGCAGGTGCAGACCGTGAGCAACCGGCTGACGAACTTCCTGTCCGAGGACTGGGACGCCGAGTGGTACCGCGCGGCGGCCGCGTCGGACTGGCGGTTGCGGTTGACGCCGGATGCGTTGAAGGCGCTCAACGCCGAGGTGACCGCGATCGTCGACCGGTACAAGGCCGAGCACGACCCGGACGAGGCCTGCGTGGGTGAAGGCAGCGAGATCGTTGTCGTGCAGTACCAATCGTTCCCGCACCGGGCCGTGCGGCCCGGCGACGAGGAGCAGTCGTGAGCGCGGGCCGGCGCCTGGGCGGCCTGTGGTGGCAGCGCGACTTCCGGCTGCTGTGGATCGGCGAGACCACGAGCGGGCTGGGCACCATGGTGTCCGAAGTGGCCATTCCGCTGCTCGCGGTGCTCGTCTTGCACGCCAACGCCTTCGACGTCGGCGCCCTGACGGCGATCGGCTGGGCGCCCTGGCTGCTCATCGGCCTGCCTGCGGGCGCGTGGGTGGATCGCATGCGCCGCAGGCCGGTGCTCATCGCGGCCGACCTGGTCACCGTCGTCGCACTGGCCAGCGTGCCGATCGCGGCCTGGTGCGACGTGCTGACGTTCACCCACCTGCTGCTCGCGGCCTTGGTGACCGGGGTGGCGCGGGTCTTCTTCGTCACCGCGTACCGGGCGTACCTGCCGAGCCTGGTCGCCAAGCCGGAGCTGCCCGAGGCCAACGCGAAGCTGCAGGGCAGCGAGGCGTTCGCCAACGTCGCCGGGCCGGGGCTGGCCGGCGTGGTCAGCCAGCTCTTCGGCGTGGTCACCGGGCTCGCGCTGGACGCGGCCAGCAGCCTCGTGTCGGTGGTGTGCCTGCTCGGCATCCGCAAACGAGAGCCCGCGCCGGCCGCCGAGCCGGTGGCGCTGTGGGCGGGGATCGCCGAGGGCTTCCGGTTGACGGTGCGTGATCCGCTGCTGCGCACGCTCGCGCTGTCGAGCGCCGCGGCCAACCTCGCGCTGAACATGGCGCAGGCCGTGCTGGTGCTGTTCCTGATCCGGGTGCTCGGCGTCGGTGCGGCGGGGGTCGGCACCGTGCTGGCGGTCATGAGCGTGGGCGGCCTGGCCGGGGCGGCCACGGCCAACTGGCTGGGACGCAAGGTGGGTACGGCCCGGGCGTTGCTGGGCGTCGAGTTGTCCGCGGCCCCGTTCGGGTTGCTCGTCGCGTTCGCCGGTCCCGGCGCCGGGCTCGTGTTGGCGCTGGTCGGCGGGTTCATGCTCATCGGGGCGATCGTGGTGAGCAACGTGCTGCAGGGCGGGTTCCGGCAGACGTACTGCCCGCAGGAGATGCTCGGCCGGATCTCGGCGAGCTGGCAGTTCCTCAGCTACGGCACCATCCCGGTCGGCGCCCTGCTGGGCGGTGCCCTCGGCGACGCGATCGGCCTGCGCCCGACGATGGTGCTCAGCATGACCGCCCTCGTCCTGGCCGGCGCGGTGGTGCTCACCGGCCCGATCCGCCGGCTGCGCGACCTGCCGTCCGAGATGCCGGGCCGCGCGCCGGTGCCGGTCGGTTAGTCAGTCGCGTCCCGGCTCGCCCGTCCGAGGTGATGGCTGTGCATCTCCGCGTGCCATGCTGCCAGCGCCATGTCCACAGAGGATTGGACGTTCGCGAGCCGGGATTGCACCAACTGCATCGTCGGCTCGATCCGGGCGGTCATCTCCTGGCGGACGTACCGGATGCAGACGATCACTCCGACGACGACGCCGAGTAAAGCTCCGAGCAAGAAGATCAGCACAACCATCGCGCCCACCGCCCCAACTAAACAGTGTCGAGGTGCACTTGATTCCGAGCCGCTCAGGGAGAAGTATCCCCCTGTCACGGCGGCGGTCAACGGCCGTCATGAAAGTGTCACTTTTTGAAACTTCGGCCAAACTTGACTATCAGGCGGACTTGATGTCGTTCAGGTACCCCGAACGGTGGGGCGAGTGAAGTGCCACCACGCGAAGTGAAGCTGGGCGAGACGTTGAGCCGCCTGATCGAGGAGCGCGGCTTCAGTAGAAATCGCCAGGAGATCTTGCGAGCGGTAGGTGTCAGTGCGGCCGCGTTGTCCCAATACACGCGCAACCAGACCAGACCAAGCTTCCAAAAGCTGCTCGACCTCGCCGACTTCTTCGGCGTCAGCCTCGATTACCTGGTCCACGGCGAAGGCGCCGGCGAACAGCGCGTAGATCATTCGTCGATGGCCCAACTCATCGACGTGTCGCTCACTTCGGTGCGCACGAGAGTGTCCCAGCACAGCGCGTTGGTCGGCCGGATCGGCCGGGTGCTCGCGGATCGGGTCGATTCGGTTGCTCGTGAGCTGGCGGAGTCGGCGACCGCGGGACGTGAAGGGCTGATTCAGGATGACGAATCCGCCCGGCTCGAGCGGTTCTGTGTCAAAGCCGACATTCTCAGTGTCGATCTTGGCTTTGACCTGATCGAAGTGGCCGGTGAGTCGCCTGCGGCAGGTACCTTCCTCGATGTCGTGGCGGGCAATCTGACCCGAGGGTGCAGGTACAGATTCTTGGTTCCCGGCGACGTCGAGGACAAGGTTCCCGATTTCCGTGGGCTGCTCACCGACAAAGTCGGCGAGGGCGTGGTGTGGGCCAACTGTGAATTCCGGCGCACTGATCACCCGGTTGTCACCGGAGCCGGTCTCTACCAGCTCGACGTGCAACGAGTCCGCTCTGAAGAGGCGGCGCTGTACGCGCAGCTGAGTGACTACATCAGTTCTGACGGCGGGCTGGCCTACGTGATCCGGCCCAACTCCGTGACCAACAGCGACATGCTCATGACCGGACACCATCGGGACCGGGCGCGGACGACCTTCGATCGACTGTGGAAAAGTGCAAGAAGCCTGTGAGAATGCGAGATGATGTGAAGACGACTGGTGTGGTAGCGGGGCAGGTAATCGAGGTTGCGTGCTCGCTGGATGCCAATTGGATCAGACGTGCACAAGTGGATGTTGGACACGCAAAACAGCAAATAGTATTTGGCGGGCCCGATATCGTAATTCCTGGTGACTTCGTTCCGGTGGCCCCGCCAGGCTCTCGTGTGCCTGGCAGTGCGACGAAGATGCGCAGACGCACCTATCGTGGGATGAGTTCTTGGGGCATGCTCTGCAGTACCACCGAGTTGGGGTGGGAGCAGGACGGTGATGACGAGGTCGCGTTGTTGCGACCCGAACGAGTGACCCCCGGGTTCTCGCTCGACTCGGTCGAGTGGCGTGACTACGTGATGCGACCTTCTGGCTGGCGGCTGCAACGACGGCTCGCTTGGCACGAATTCAAAAGATCCGTAGAGCAATCAATCCTCGGACCAACGGAGATGCGGTTGCCCCAGCCGGTCGGTTAGGCGCAATGCCGGGAAGTTAAGAGTTGGGCGTGGGTGTCAACCCGCTGAGATGGGCAACGGAGTTCCTGCTAGAACAGCGTCGACCAAGATCACCGTTCGGCAGGAACTCCGTTGGAAGATCAGTGTTTCATCACGCGTCGCGTGTGTGTGGCTCAGGGTCGTTTCGCGCCTGGTCATCTGGGTGAACTGACCCGTCTCGTCCCGTTCGAGTTGGTTGACGAGGCGCTCGCGGTGACCAGGGCAACTCAGAAACGGCTCCGGGATCTGCCTTCTCGGGTGGTCGTGTATCTGCTCATCGCGGCCGGCTTGTTCAGCGAGCTCGGTTACCTGCAGGTTTGGGCGCGGCTGATCGCCGGACTGGACGGCATCTCGGTGGCCAGGCCGAGTTCCTCGGCGCTGACCCAGGCTCGTCGTCGGGTCGGGGTTGCTCCGCTGGCCGCGGTGTTCGGGCTGCTCGCTGGTCCCGCCGCTGGAGCGGTCCGCTGGCGGAAACTGCTGGTCTGCGCCATCGATAGCACCACCCTGTTCGTCCCGGACAGTCCCGCCAACCTGACCCGTTTCCCCTACCAGGGCGGCGGCAACGGGCCCTCGGGGTATCCCATGCTGCGTTTGATGGCGGTGGTGGCCTGCGGCACCCGCACCGTCCTCGACATCGCGTTCGGGTCCTGGCGGGTCGGCGAGACCAGCATGGCGCCACGCCTGCTCGGGAGCCTGCGACCGGGAATGTTGTTGCTGGGCGACCGCAACTTCGCCGCCGGAGACCTGATCACCCGCATCGCCGCCACCGGAGCGGACCTGCTCATCCGCGCCAAGAACAACCGAGCCCTTCCCCCGATCAACCACCTGCCCGACCGATCCTGGCTGTCTCGCCTTGGCGGGCTCGAGATCCGGGTGATCGACGCCGAGATCACCGCCACCCTCGGCGGCCGCAAGCAGCACACCGGCCACTACCGGCTGCTCACCACACTCACCGATCACCACCGCTACCCCGCCCGCGAGATCGTCGCTCTCTACCACCAGCGCTGGGAGATCGAGACAACATTCCTGGAGATGAAATCCACCCTCCTGGGCGGAAAGGTCCTACGCGCGCGAACCCCCACCGGGATCGAGCAGGAAATCTACGCACTGCTCAGCGGCTACCAGGCGCTGCGCCTGGCGATGGCCGACGCGCTGCTCGGACACAACATCCCACCAGATCGCGCCGGATTCACCGTCGCACTGAACGCCGCACGTGATCAACTCGTTCACGCGGCCGGAATCATCACCGACACCGTCATCGATCTCGTGGGCAAGATCGGGCACGCCGTGCGGGCCTACCTCCTACCCCCACGCCGAACCCGGCTCTGTCCCCGCGTGGTCAAACGCGCAATCTCCAAACACCGCGCCAAAGGCTCGATCGACCGCACCAACTATCCAACCAAGATCACCATCAAGATCCTGCCCGGGTTGACAACCGACCCATGACCCTTAACTTCCCGGCATTGCGGTTAGGCGCCGTAGTTCGCCAGGCCGCCGTCGAGGAGGTCGAAGGCCGCGTCGATGACGTCGATCTGCTCGGCGCGGACCTGCTCGACCGGAACCCCTGACAGTTGCTTCTTGATGGCCGTGGTGAACACGGTGCCGATGGTGGCGCCGAGGAGCCGGGCCGCGGCTTCGGCGTGCCACCGGTCGTCGGGGATGGCGTGCACCAGCACGTCGGCCAGGGCCTCGCCGAGTTCCTCGGCTTGTTGCAGCGCGCGGTTGCGCAGGTCCTGGTTGGACAGGACCTCGTGCCAGAACGTGGTGACGCCGGCGCCGACCGCGGCCATCGGGTGCCGGGCGGCCAGCATGTCCTGGCACCACTCCCGCAGCGCGGCGCTCACCGACTGGCCGGGCCCCCGGTTCAGCACGGCGTCGCGCAGCATCTCGATGTTCTCCGGCTGCCGGTCCAGCAGCAGGTCTTCCTTGGTGGCGAAGTAGTTGAACACCGTCATCTTCGACACGCCCGCGGCCTCGGCCACCTCGGCGACGGTCACGTTCGCGTACCCGCGCTCGAGGAAGAGCCGCGTCGCGATGTCGGAGATCCGGCGGCGCGTCTCCGCCTTCTTGCGCTCCCGCAAACCAGCCACGGCCGGACTTTACCCGATAAAATTTTTGACTCGGTACAACTTTGCGGGCACACTCGGAACCATGACCGAGGAGAGTTACGACGTTGTGGTGGCGGGCGCGGGCCCGGTCGGCCTGATGCTCGCCTGCGAGCTGCGCCTGCGGGGTGTGTCGACGCTGGTGCTCGACCCCCTGGCCGAGCGCAGCGACACCATCAAGGCGGGCGCCATCAACGTGCCGACCGCCGAGGCGTTCTACCGGCGCGGCCTGCTCGCCCCGCTGAGCACGGCCGTCATGGAGCGCACCGCGGAGCTGCTGCCCGAGGTGCGCAAGATGTTCGAGCGCGGCGGCATGAAGAAGATCGGCGGGCACTTCGCCGGGTTGTTCAAGCTCGACCCCACCCGGCTCGACCCGGCCGACCCGGACGTGGTCGCCAGCGACAAGGCCACCGCGATCGTCGCCGTCGCGCAGCAGCAGATCGAGGAACTGCTGGAGAAGCACGCGCTCGAACTCGGTGTCGAGCTGCGGCGCGGCTGCGCGCTGACGTCGTTCACCGCGCGCGCGGACGGCGTCACCGTCCACACCGGACAGGGTGACGTGGAGGCCGCGTGGCTGGTCGGCTGCGACGGCGGGCGCAGCACCGTGCGCAAGACGGCGGGCTTCGACTTCCCCGGCACGGCCCCGACGATCACCGGCCACCAGGCCATTGTGGACATCGACGGAGCGGAGCTGCTCGGCGTCGGCTGGCAGCGGGTGCCCGACGGCATGTACGTCCACGGCCCGATCAAGGGCCGCATCCTCACCGTCGAGTTCGACGGCCCGCCTGCCGACCGCGACGACCCGGTCACCGCGCAGGAATTGGAGAACAGCCTGCGTCGACTGTCGCAAAAGGACGTTCGGATCACCGGTGTGCGCACGGCCACCCGGTGGACCGACAACGCGCGCCAGGCCACCACCTACCGGATGGGCCGGGTGCTGCTGGCCGGGGACGCCGCGCACGTGCACTCGCCGTTCGGTGGCCAGGGCCTGAACCTGGGCATCGGCGACGCGATGAACCTCGGCTGGAAGCTCGCCGCCACGGTCAAGGGCACCGCGCCCGACGGGCTGCTCGACACCTACACCGAGGAGCGCCACCCGCTCGGCGCCCGCGTGCTGGAGATGACGCGGGCCCAGGTCGCGTTGATGCGCCCGGACCCGCTGGTGGAGGCGTTGCGCACGGTCGTCTCGGACTTGATGGACCTCGACGAGGGCAACCAGTACTTCACCAAGTTCATCTCCGGCATGACGCAGACGTACGCGCTCGGCGACCACCCGCTGGTCGGGCGGCGCGCGCCGGACCCGGAACTGGCCGACGGCAGGCGGATCGGCGAACTCCAGCAGGACGGCAGCGCGATCCTGCTGGACCTCGACGACTCGGCGGCGCTGCGGGAGGCGGTCGAGGGTGCCGACATCCGTGTGGTGACAACGATTTGCGGCGCGCACCCGGAGTGGACGGGCGTGCTCATCCGCCCGGACGGCTACGTTGCCTGGGCGACCGACGACGGCACCACCGACGGGCTGGCCGAGGCGGTGGCCCGCTGGTTCGAGCGAGCGGAAAACCATTAGGAAACCGGACATCCGCTTGTCATAGTTGGTCCTGCGAACGCGGGACCGGAATGCGCGGCGCGACGGTGGGGCTGACGAGTGGCGGCGCGGTTTCACCGGCAGTGCCCAAAACTCCCCGCGCTCGCCGCGTGAAGCGCTCCGCAGCGCCGTGCCCGCTCACCCGACCGGGCCCGAAGCAGCGCGGAGCGGCATCGCCCGCATCTGTTCGCGGGCGGCTCCGGCACCGGTCACCTCGACCGGTGCCGGGGTGAGCGCGCCCGGATGGGTAGGAGCGCGCGGCGCGGATTTGCTGGACAATGAGATTGTGTCCGCAACAACCAGCGCAGCCGATCCCGTCCCGGGTCTGGTCGGGTTCGCCGCGGCTCTGCGCCACGCGGGCCTGGCCTGCGAGCCGGAGCGCGTGCAGGCGTTCCTGCGCGCCGTCGACACCCTCGACGCCGCCGACCCGACCCAGGTCTACTGGGCGGGGCGGTTGACGCTGTGCGGTGAGCCCGACGACCTGCCCTGCTACGACGAGGCGTTCGCGTCCTGGTTCATGCCTCAACGCTCCTCGCGCGCGCCCCGCGCCCGCAAGGAGAAGACCAAACGGGCCAAGATCGCGGCGCTGCAGCAGCTCGCCATGGCGGCGGGTCCGACCCCGGAACCCGGCGACGACTCGCTGAAGGTCGCCGCCAGCGACACCGAGGTGCTGCGCCACCGCGACCTCGGTGAGCTCAGCGCGGCCGAGCGCAAGCACCTGCGCGAACTGCTCGCCACGCTGACCATCGAGCCACCGCGCCGGGCGGCGATGCGCCTGCGCCCACACCACCGCGGCGACCTCGACCCCGATCGCACGCTGCGCGCGATGCTGGCCACCGCCGGCGAGCCGATCCGGCTCAAGCGCCACCGCCGCGGCAAGCGACCGCGCCGCGTCGTGCTGCTGGTCGATGTCTCCGGCTCGATGAGCCCGTACGCCGATTCGCTCCTGCGGTTCGCGCACGTCGTGGCGCGGCGCACACCCATGCACACCGAGGTCTTCACCCTGGGTACCCGGTTGACCCGCGTGACGCGCCAACTGCGCCAACGCGACCCGGAGAACGCGCTGGCCAAGGCCGCTCTGGCGGTCCCGGACTTCGCCGGCGGCACCCGGCTCGGGGAGACCTTGCGGGCTTTCCTCGACCGCTGGGGCCAGCGCGGCGCGGCCCGCCGGGCCATCGTCGTCTTGTTCTCGGATGGATGGGAACGGGGCGACGCGGCGTTACTCAAGGAGCAGGTGGCTCGTTTGCAAAGACTGGCCCACTCGGTGATCTGGGTGAACCCGCACGCCGGGCACGACGGCTACGCACCCGTCCAGTCCGGCATCGCGGCTGCCCTGCCCCACGTGGACCGCCTGCTCGCCGGGCACAGCCTGGCGACGCTGGAAGAACTGCTGGTGGAGGTGCGCCGTGCGTGACGTCCTTGACGAGTTGCTCCGTCGCTACCGGGCCGGCGAGACCGTCGGCCTCGGCACCGTCGTGGCGACCTTCTCCTCGGCGCCCCGCTCGCCGGGCGCGGCGATGCTGGTCGCCCCCGACGGGTCGGTCACCGGCAGCGTCTCCGGCGGCTGCGTCGAGGGCGCGGTCTACGAGCTGGCGCAGGAGGTCGTCGAGAGCGGCAAGCCTGTGCTGCAGCGCTACGGCGTGAGCGACGACGACGCGTTCGCGGTCGGGCTGACCTGCGGCGGCATCCTCGACGTGTACGTGGAGCCGGTCGACAGCGCGGGCTTCCCGGAGCTGGTCGAGCTGGCCGAGTCGGTCGAGGCGGAGGTCCCGGTCGCGCTCGCCACGATCGTCGCGCACGAGAACGAGGCCATGGTCGGCAAGCGCATGGTCGTCTGGCCCGACCGCATCGCCGGGTCGCTGGGCAGCGCCCGGATGGACGCCGCGGTGGCCGACGACGCCCGCGGGCTGCTGGCCACCGGCCGCACCGCGACCGTCCACTACGGACCCGAGGGACAGCGGCGCGGCGAGGGCATGTCCGTGTTCGTCAACTCCTTCGAGCCGCCGCCACGCCTGCTGGTGTTCGGCGCCATCGACTTCGCCGCCGCCATGGCCGGTCTCGGCAGCTACCTCGGCTACCGGGTCACGGTGTGCGACGCGCGGCCGGTGTTCGCCACCAGCAGCCGGTTCCCGCAGGCCCACGAGGTCGTCGTCGACTGGCCGCACCGCTACCTGGCCGCCGAGATCGAGGCGGGCCGGGTGGACGAGCGCACGGTGGTCACCGTGCTCACCCACGACCCGAAGTTCGACGTTCCGGTGCTCGAAGTCGCGTTGCGGGCCAAGCTCGGCTACGTCGGCGCCATGGGTTCGCGGCGCACGCACGACGACCGGATGCGGCGGCTGCGCGAGGCCGGTGTCGCCGAGCAGGAGCTGGCCAAGCTCGCGTCGCCGATCGGGCTCGACCTCGGCGCCCGCACGCCCGAGGAGACGGCCGTGTCGATCGCCGCGGAGATCATCTCGTTGCGCTGGGGCGGCGCGGGCGCACGCCTGGCCGACACCGCGGGCAAGATCCACCACGAGCCCGCCGAAGGTGGGATCCGCTGACCGGCGTTCGACACTCCGCTCGCGCCGCACAACGCTCACCGGGTATGTCCACAACTCGGTGAGCAGGTAACAGATGCCCAGGTCAAGGCCATACCGTGCGGTATCGCCGTTGTGATGATCCACAGGTACCGGGCGTCAGCGTGTTGGTTCGTCACAAGTGCCCCGTCCGGTCGGGTGTATTCCGGCGGAGTGGCCTACACGGGGTTGTCCGAATGGCCGCAGGGGTGAAGGCTGCACTCTGTGAGCCCGATCACTGACGTACTGGTGTCGGGCCGGTTGTTCTGCGGACGAACCGTCGTGGAGGCCTCATGCGCATCACCGTGACCGTGGACGGAACCGAGTACTCCGATGATGTAGAGCCACGCATGCTCCTCGTGCAGTACCTGCGTGAACGGCTGGGCAAGACCGGCACCGTCATCGGCTGCGACACCAGCAACTGCGGCGCGTGCACCGTCCACCTCGACGGGCACAGCATCAAGTCCTGCTCGGTGCTGGCGGTGCAGGCCGACGGCAGCGAGGTGACCACCATCGAAGGCCTCGCCCGCGACGGCACGCTGCACCCGGTGCAACAGGCGTTCCACGACAACCACGCCCTGCAGTGCGGGTTCTGCACCCCCGGGATGATCATGCAGTCGGTCGACCTGCTCGCCGACAACCCGGACCCGGACGAGAAGGCCGTGCGCGAAGGGCTGGAGGGCAACCTCTGCCGCTGCACCGGCTACCAGAACATCGTGAAGGCGGTGCGGGACGCGGCCCACCACATGCGTCCCGGCGCGGGCCCCGAGGCCGAACGCGTCGACGAGCGCACCCCCAGCCACGCCGCCGGAGGTGAGTGACCACATGACCGCGACCATCGAACCGGAGATCGGCAAGGCCCGGCTGCGCAAGGAGGACGCGCGGCTGATCACCGGCCGGACCCGCTGGACCGACAACCTGACCGTCCCGGGCATGCTCCACGCGACGATCCTGCGCAGCCCCATGGCGCACGCCAAGATCACCTCGATCGACACGACCGAGGCGAAGAAGATGCGCGGCGTCGTCGCCGTCTACACGGCCAAGGACGTCGACCCCGAGAGCTCGATCGGCATGCCGTGCGCGTGGCCGATCACCCCGGACATGAAGGCCCCGCGCCGCCCGATGCTCGCCGCCGACACGGTGAACTTCGCCGGTGAGGGCGTCGCCGTGGTGATCGCGCGCAGCGCCGCCGAGGCCCGCGACGCCATGGAGGCCATCGAGGTCGACTACGAGGACCTGCCCGTGGTGCTCGACATCGAGGAGGCGCTCAAGGACGGCGCCGACCTCGTGCACCCCGACCTGGAGACCAACAAGAACGCCCTCTGGGTGTTCGACTCCGGCGAGGCGGGCACGGGCGCGAGCGTCGAGGACGCGATCCGCGACGCCGAGGTCACCGTCACCCGCCGGTTCCGCCAGCAGCGCCTGGTCCCGGCGTTCATGGAGCCGCGCTCGGTGCTGGTCGACCCGACCAGCAGCCAGCTGACCATGTGGTCGGCCACCCAGGTCCCGCACATCCTGCGCACGATGACGGCGCTGACGCTGGGCATCGAGGAGCACAAGATCCGGGTCATCGCGCCGGACGTCGGCGGCGGGTTCGGCGGCAAGATCGGCGTGCTGCCCGAGGAACTGCTGACGGTGACGGTCGCGCGGAAGCTGAACAAGCCGGTCAAGTGGACCGAGACGCGCTCGGAATGCATGATGACCGCGCACCACGGCCGGGACCAGATCCAGGACATCACCATCACGGCCAAGCGCGACGGCACGGTCACCGGCCTCAAGGTCGACCTGATCGCCGACATGGGTGCCTACCTGGGCCTGGTCGCGCCGGGCGTGCCGATCCTGGGTGCGTTCATGTTCAACGCGATCTACAAGTTCCCCGCGTACCGGTTCGCGTGCACGAACGTGTTCACCAACAAGACGATCACCGACGCCTACCGCGGCGCCGGTCGTCCGGAGGCCACCTTCGCCATCGAGCGGATCATGGACGAGCTCGCGGTCGAGCTCGGCATGGACCCGATGGAGTTGCGTGAGAAGAACTGGATCAAGCACGAGGAGTTCCCGTTCACGACGGTGTGCGGGCTGACCTACGACAGCGGCAACTACGAGGCCGCGACGTCGAAGGCGATGGAGCTCTTCGACTACGACGGCCTGCGCCGCGAGCAGAAGGAACGCCGCGACCGGAACGACCCGGTGCAGCTGGGCATCGGCATCTCGACGTTCACCGAGATGTGCGGGCTCGCGCCGTCACGCGTGCTCGGCTCGCTGGACTACGGCGCCGGCGGTTGGGAGCACGGTGCGATCCGGATGCTGCCCACCGGCAAGGTCGAGGTCATCACCGGTTCCTCGCCGCACGGGCAGGGCCACGAGACGGCGTGGAGCCAGATCGTCGCCGACCAGCTGGGCGTGCCGTTCGAGGACGTCGAGGTGCTCCACGGCGACACCCAGTCCTCGCACAAGGGGCTGGACACCTACGGTTCGCGTTCGCTCGCGGTCGGCGCCATCGCCGTGGTCAAGGCGGCGGAGAAGGTGATCGCCAAGGCGAAGCCGATCGCCGCGCACATGATGGAAGCCTCAGAAGACGACCTCGAGTTCGCGAACGGCAAGTTCACCGTCAGGGGTACCGACAAGTCCACGGCGATCCAGGACATCGCGCTCGCGGTGTTCGCCGCGCACGACCTGCCCGACGGCGTGGAGCCGACGCTGGACTCCGAGGCCGTCTACGACCCGGAGAACTTCTCGTTCCCGCACGGCACGCACCTCGCGGCGGTCGACGTGGACACCGAGACCGGCCGCGTCACGTTGCGCAAGTACGTGTGCGTCGACGACATCGGCGTCGTGGTCAACCCGTTGATCGCCGACGGCCAGGTGCACGGCGGGCTCGCGCAGGGCATCGCGCAGGCGCTCTACGAGGAGGCCGTGTACGACGAGAGCGGCACGCTGCAGAGCGGCACGTTCGCCGACTACCTGCTGCCCTCGGCGGCCGACCTTCCCTCGTTCACCACCGACCGCACCGAGACGCCGTCCACGACGAACCCGTTGGGCGTCAAGGGTGTCGGTGAGGCCGGCACGATCGCCTCGACGCCCGCGGTGGTCAACGCCGTGGTCGACGCGGTGCGGCACTTCGGCGTGAACGACATCGAAATGCCGACCACGCCGATGCGCGTGTGGACGGCCATCAACGGCGGACCGTCCGACGCGGGCGGTCTCGGCAGCGAGTCCGGCGGCGGTCTCGGCTCGATCGACGTGCCAGGAGGTCAGCAGTGATTCCGGCGAACTTCGACTACGTGGCCCCGGCCGGCGTCGACGAGGCGGTGCGCGCGCTCGCCGAGGCGGGCGAGGACGCGAAGGTGCTGGCCGGCGGGCAGAGCCTGCTGCCGGTGCTGCGGATGCGCCTGGCCGCGCCGACCACGATCGTCGACCTGCGCAAGGTCGGCGACATGCGGGGCGTGCGCGAGGACGGCGACGCGATCGTGATCGGCGCCATGACCACGCACTACGAGGTGCAACGCGACCCGCTGGTCGCCGAGCACGCGGAGCTGATCAAGCTGGCGACGGACACGGTCGCCGACCCGCAGGTCCGCCACCGCGGCACGTTCGGCGGCGCCCTCGCGCACGCCGACCCCGCCGGTGACCTACCGGCCCCGGCCGTGGCCCTGGGCGCGGAGTTCGTGATCGCCGGGCCGTCCGGGCGGCGGACCGTGCCCGCGGCGGAGTTCTTCGTGGACTTCTTCACCACGGCGTTGCAGCCCGACGAGCTGCTGGTCGAGGTGCGCGTGCCCAAGCACACCGGCTGGGGCGCGCACTACGAGAAGTTCAACCGCGTCGCGCAGGCGTGGTCGATCGTCGGCGTCGCGGCTTGTGTGCGGGCCGACGGCGGCACCATCGCCGAGGCCCGGGTCGCCCTGACGAACATGGCGGCGACGCCGGTTCGGGCCACCGGCGTGGAGAACGCCCTGGTCGGGCAGCCCGCCAACGCCGAGTCCATCAAGGCGGCGGCCGCGCACGCCGCCGAGGGCACCAGCCCGACCGCCGACGGCAATGCCGACGAGCGCTACCGCAAGCACCTCGCCGAGGTACTGACCGGACGGGCAGTAGCGGCCGCCGCCGGTTCCTGATCAGATGTGCGAACGGGGTGGTGTCCGGGTAGAACGGACACCACCCCGGTCGTTTTCTCAAGGAGGCCCGACCGTGCAGCTCGAGCACAAGTTCCAAGTCCCCGCCCCGATCGACACCGTGTGGCAGGCGGTGCTCGACCCCGAGCGGGTGGCGCCGTGCATGCCCGGTGCGACGCTCACCAGCGTCGAAGGCGACACCTTCGCCGGCACGGTGAAGGTGAAGCTGGGGCCGATCTCGTTGCTGTACAAGGGTTCCGGCGAGTTCCTGGAGCAGGACGAAGCCGCCCGCAAGGTGGTGATCAAGGCCTCCGGCAAGGACTCCCGGGGCAACGGCACCGCCGCGGCCACGGTGACGGTGACCCTCGCGTCGGTGGACGACGGCACCGAGGGCACGGTGCACACCGACCTGGCGATCACCGGCCGGCCCGCCCAGTTCGGCCGTGGGCTCATCGCCGAGGTCGGCGGGAAGATCCTCAACGCGTTCTCGGAATGCCTGGCGGCCAAGCTCGGCACGACCCCTGATGCTTCCTCGGCGCCGGCCGCGTCCTCGTCCTCGGTTCCGGCTGAGGAGGCGCCGGGGCAGTCGGCGGCCGAGAAGGCCGAGCCGCCGCCCGCCGCCGAGAAGCCCGCCGCCGAGACGCCTGCCGCTGAGTCCGCCGCCGCCAAGCCCCGGCTCGTCGAACCGCAGCCGACGTCGGAGCCCATCGACCTGATGGAGTTCGCCGGCGCGTCGGTCGCGAAGCGAGCAGCTCCGGTGGCCGCCGCGCTGCTGGCGCTCATCATCTTCCTGATCATCCGGCGACGGCGGTGAGTGATCAGCTTTGATCAATGTGAAAGCCACCCTGCACGAAGAACTGCGGTTCGTCCGCGGCGCGGTGCTCGCGAAGCTCGACGGGCTTTCCGAGTACGACGTGCGCCGGCCGCTGACGCCCACCGGCACCAACCTGCTCGGCCTGGTCAAACACCTCGCGACCTGGGAGGCCCGCTACTTCGGTGAGGTCTTCGACCGGCCGTTCCCGCGGCCGCTGCCTCCGCGCGGCACCGACCTGTGGGCGACCGAGCACGAGTCGCGCACCGAGGTCGTCGAGTTCTACCGCTCGGTGTGGGCGCACACCGACGCGACGATCGAGGGCCTCCCGCTCGACGCGCCCGGGCGGGTGTCGTGGTGGCGCAAGCCCGAGGTGACGCTCTTCGGCGTGCTGCTCCACATGATCACCGAGACCACCCGGCACGCCGGCCACGCCGACATCCTGCGGGAGTCGATCGACGGCGCGGTGGGCGTCGACGGCGCGGCCCCGCCGAGCAAGGACGCCATCGCCCGGTGCGCGGCCATCGAGAGCGCGGCGCGCGCCGCTCAGGCCTGAGCCGCGGTTAGGGTGCGCCCGTGGACCGGGTGGCGGAGTTGGTGCGGCGGGAAGCCGCCGGGGAGAACATCGAGTACGTGCGGTTCTGGGGGCACCGGCCGCGCAAGGACGGGCGCATCGGGACCGCTTGCCTGAGCCAGTGGTGGCCCGCCGCGTTCGTGGTCGGTGGTGAGCGGTTCGCGACCGCCGAGCACTTCATGATGGTCGGCAAGGCACGGCTGTTCGGCGACGAGGAAGCCGCGATGAAGATCCTTGAGACCGACGAACCGGCGGCGGCCAAGAAGCTGGGCCGGACCGTGCGCGGTTTCGACGACGAGACCTGGCAGGCGGCGGCCTTCGACATCGTGGTGCGCGGGAACCTGGCCAAGTTCGATCAGCACGACGACCTGGGCAAGTTCCTCGTGGGCACCGGCGACGCGGTGCTGGTCGAGGCGAGCCCGGTGGACCCGGTGTGGGGGATCGGGCTCGCGGCCGACGACCCGCGCGCGACCACCCCGTCGACCTGGCGCGGCACGAACCTGCTGGGGTTCGCACTGATGGAAGTCCGGGACCGGCTGGTGTCATAGGGTGCGGCGCATGGACAGCGCGCGCTTGATCGAGTCGTGGCCGGTGGACAACGCGGCGGTCGCGGTCGTCGCGTCCGGGGGCGACGTGATCGGCCGGTACGGCGACGGCGGGCGGGTGTTCCCGCTGGCGTCGGTGACGAAGTTGCTGAGCGCGTACGCCGTGCTGATCGCGGTCGAGGAGGGTGCCGTCGAGTGGACCGACCCGGCTGGTCCCGACGGTTCGACCGTGCGGCACCTGATCGCGCACACCTCCGGGCTGGCCTTCGACACCGAGCAGCAGCAGGCGTTGCCGGGGACGCGGCGGATCTACTCCAACACCGGCTTCGCGGTGCTGGCCGAGACGGTCGCGCGGGCGTCGGGGATCGCGTTCGCGGAGTACCTCGACCAAGCGGTCTGCCAGCCGCTGGGGATGACTTCGACGCGCCTTGTCGGATCCGCCGGGGCCGGGGCCGAGTCCAGTTGCGATGACCTGGCGGTGTTCGCGGCCGAGCTGCAGGCGCCCACGCTCGTCGATTCGGCGACGGTCGAGGAGGCGACGTCGGTGGCGTTCCCGGAGTTGAACGGCGTGCTGCCGGGATACGGGATGCAGAAGCCGAACGACTGGGGTCTGGGCTTCGAGCTGCGTGACCACAAGAGTCCACATTGGACCGGCAAGAACAGCTCGCCCGCCACGTTCGGCCACTTTGGACAGTCGGGGACGTTCCTGTGGGTCGACCCAGCGGCGAAGCTGGCTTGCGTTGCGTTGACGGACAAGGACTTCGGGCCGTGGGCGGTCGGGGCGTGGACGCCGTTCACGGATGCCGTGTTGGCCGAGTTCGCCTGAGGTCTCTGGCGCTTGGGGCTCGATTAGGAGCTATTAAGGGCGGCTGCCGCGGGTGTTCGCCGCCGGGTGGTTGGGTTGGTCTCGGGTCGGGGCGGCGAACACCCTTGCCAACGGTGCCGGCGGTTTGCGTTGCTTGGGTGGCCGGTTGAATGGTTGCGTTGCGTTGTTTCCTGCCGTTTGCGGGTGGTCCCGGTGGTGGCTGGGCTGCGTGGAAGAACCGGAATATTCCACCATTCTTCGATTAGGCCGTTTGGTCGTTTGTTGTGGTATGATCGGGGTATGGAGCTGGGGGAGCTTAACTCGACTGTCGCGCAGATGCGACAACTGGAGTTGAAGCTGCTCGACGACATTTCCCACCTGGAGTGGAAAGAGTCCGGGTATCCCCAGTTGTGGCGGTTTCTGCAGGATGTCCTGCATCTGACCGCTCCTGAAGCCAAGCGTCTTGAACATCACGTCGAGTTGTTGTGCCCGAAGGTCGGGATCACCGGCCAGTCGATCCCGCCGCGGCTGCCTGCCGCGCGGGCGGCGATGGCCGCGGGGGAGATCTCTGGCGCGCACGTCGACAAGATCGCCACCGCGGTGGAACTCGTCCCGGTCGAGCACGCCGAACAGGTCGACGTAGACATGACCGAGCTGGCTCGGGAGTTCAACCCGACCCAGCTCATCCACCTCGGTAAGCGCATCGTCGACGCGCTGAACCCCGACGGTCGCAAGCCGGTCGAGCCGACTGTGGTGGACGCGCAGAACACGCTGGACCTCTACGAACACCGCGACGGATCCCTGTCAGGCCAGTTCCGGCTCGGCACCGAGGACGCGAGCGTGCTGCGCGCGCTGCTCTCCCCACTGGCCAAGCCCCAGCCTCAGGATGACCGGATCCTGAGCGAGCGGCAGGGCGACGCGCTGGCCGAGATCATCGGGTTCGCCGCCGACTCCGGCCAAGCCCCCGCCGAAGGCGGCGAACGCCCCCACATCGCGGTCACGGTCTCCCTGGAGACCCTGCAAACCCGCATCGGCCGGGCCATCCTCGACGACGCCCGCACCCTGACCCCAGAACAGGCCCGCCGCGTGGCGTGCGAGGCGAAACTCATCCCCATCGTCCTCGACAGCAAATCCCAGCCACTGGATATCGGGGAAACCCGACGCCTGGCCGATAAGCGATTGCGCAGAGCCCTCGCCATCCGCGACCAAGGCTGCGCCGCCCCCGGGTGCGCGCGAACACCGCATCAATGTCACGCCCACCACATTCAGCATTGGGCAGACGGCGGATCAACGACATTGGATAATCTCGTGCTGGTATGCCCATACCACCATCGGTTGATCCATCACACCGAATGGTCGGTGCACATGGATAACGGGCTGCCGGTATTCACCCCACCACCCTGGCTACAACGCGCCTCCTAAATTCTTGTAACTCAGCCACCGCCGGCACCACCGCGCCCGCTGCAGGCTGCCCACGCAACGCAACCCCTCAACCGGGCCACCCTCGCAGCGCAACCACCGGCACCGGTGGCAAGGGTGTTCGCCGCCCCCAACCCCGAGACCAACCCAGCCACCGGCGGCGAACACCCGCGGCAGCAACACCCGGTCGAGAGCAGCCATCCCCGAAGACTCAACCCCCAATCAGCCACCCATTCCAGCCACCACCCCGGCAAGCGACGCTCGTTTCGAGAGCAACCGCCGAGTCGGGAGCCGAGATCACGCCGGCGAGCTGCTCAGTTCGGCGAGAGGGATCGGGGCGCAGGCTGACGGGGGCGGGGAAGCGGAGGCCGGAGCCGGGCACGAAATTCGCCTGAAAGGGCTACTTGCTTGTCTTGGGCGCATGGGTGCTTGCTAGTGGGTGTCGGCGACGTCGTGGAGGAAGCGGATGCACAGCTCGGTGGCTAAGTACGCGTGGATCGAGGAGGAGCAGGGCCTGGCGTGGACCATCGCGGTCACGAACGGGGTGTTGGCGTCGAACGTCGTGCGGGCGCACGGCGGGGATCCGGACATACGGATGGGCACGCGGACGTTCGAGCAGTCGGCAGTGCCCGCGGACGAGTTCGGGCAGTACTTCTGCCTGCGGATCCTGGCCGCGCCGGGGTTCGTCGCGATGACCGAGAACAACGGCTGGAGCGGCAAAGTCCCGGAGATCGCGCGGCGGGTGACCCGCCAGGGCGGGCGGTACTTCGGCGTCTACTGGAACCGCCACGGCCACGCATACGTGACCGAGGCCCAAGACGGGAAGATCACCGCCTACTTCGAGCCCCTGTTCGCCGACACGCGACCCGGCGCCGGGGCGATCCACCCGGACTGGCTCAGCAGCGACTTCGACATCGAGCACTACAAGGCGGCCAGCCTGGCCGCCATGGAAGAGCGGACCAGGATCTCGTTCGACCGGTTCTGGCTGACCCTCAAGGCGCCCACCTACCGGATCCCCAACCCCGACGTCCTGCTGCGCGACGTGCCCGGCGCGCGGCTGCCGTGACCGGCTACGGCATGCGGGTCACGAGGGCGCGCCACGCCTTCGGGGTGAAGCGCAGGGAGGGGCCGCTGGTGTTCTTGGAGTCCCGGACTAGGGCATCGGCGGTGGTGAGGGAGACCTGAACGCAGTTGACGTTGCCGCTGTGGGAACTCGTGCGCCAGGTCCGCGTCATGGCTGCTGGTCGAGTCGGGTGAGCAGGGTGCGCCACGCGGCGGGGGTGAAGTCGAGGACGGGCGCCGTGGTGTTCTTGGAGTCGCGGACTAGGGCGTCGGTGGTGGTGAGGGAGACCTGAACACAGTTCCCGTTGTCGCCGCTGTGGGAACTGGTGCGCCAAGCGCGGGCCATGTCATGGATCCTTCGGGTCGGTCGTAATCGCTTGCGAGCTGTGCAATCAGCTCTCGCGATTGTCCCTCATCCAGCGCAGCGAGAGCCAGCTTGTCGACCATCCGGAGGTATGTTGTCACCTCCGAGACCTTCTCGAGGAAGAGGCTCACCGTCTGGGTTTCCACGTACACCACAGGGTTGTAGCCGGTGACTTGCATGATCCGGAAAGCGCCTGACATCCCGGCATGCGCACCGTGCTCGATCGGGATCACCCGGATGACCGAGCCATGCCGGTGTACGTCGAAGAGCAGCTTCAAGCACTGCTCGTGCATCACCCGATTGCTGCCAACCGGTGTGCGTAGTGCCGACTCGTGGATGAAAAAGGTGATGTCGGGCTTGGGACGCGCAAGCAGTGATTGCCGATCCACCCTGGCCTGGACCCGCGCACCGATTTCCTTTGGCGGCACAACGCCAGCCATGAAGAGCGCGCGCGCATAGTCATCGGTCTGTAGCAGGCCGGGGATGCGGGTGACCTCGAACTCGGTGATCACGTCGGCGGTGGTCTCTTGGATGATCAGGGTGCGCAGCTCATCGGGCAGGCCGGAACCGTGCGGGCGCAAGTGATACGCGTCGCTCAGCTCGCGGGCGACGCCCATCAAGTACTTGATCTCGTCCCGCTCCGCATGGCAGTACGACAAGAAGATCGCCGTGTCCACCTCGCTTGGTGGCTGCAGGCCCGTTTCCGCGCGCGAGACCTTGCTCGCGGACCAACCCAAACGGTTCGCGAGCTGGTACCCCACATACCCGGCCTTCTCGCGAGCCTTGCGCAACTCAGCGCCAAGCTCGCGGGAAAGCGCGGACGACTCCCGGTGTTCCACCACTGCCACCACCCCTTTGCGTTCCGGAAAACCAACCTAGAACGATCAGGGCGGCGAATGGTGTCAGCGCAAGCCAAGTCCACTCAAAGGGGGCATCACACCCGATTCGCTTGCAGGGCAAGCAAAATCCTTACGCATACCGTAGGCGCCACCTCCGCGCCCGCACCAGCGAGCTCGCGTAGGACCGCTTGTTCGCCGTCTCCGACTTGAACACCTTGTGCTCGGCCGCGACCCGTTCCGCCTGGGCCATGGTCGTCGGCGGCCGGGCCACCGACAGCACCATCGTCTGCGTGCCCAGCACGACCAGCCGCGCGCCGAAACGGCTCTGCCAACTGCGCAGCACCGCGCCCGCGCCACCAGGCCCCCAGCCCAGCAGGCCGGGGATGTCGGCCGGGTCGTCGACCTCGGCCAGGCCGAGCCGGTGTAACCCGTGACGGCCGCCGGCTCCGGTCAGCACCGAACCCGTGTTTGCCGCGTCGGCCAACGGATCCGTCTCGTAGCGGGGTGGCTCGGCCTCCCGGGGGTGCGGCACGGCCCAGTCGGCCAGCACCCAGTCCACCAGCACCCGTCGCGCCTCGGGACTGCTGAACCTCGTGTCCACCGGGATCAGCACCGGCCACTGCCCGGTGCGTTCGAACCGGGACACGCACGCGGGATAGAGCCATGGGTCCGTCACCGGCGCATCGCTCACCCACAACCGGCCGTGGCGACGGCCGGAGGGCAGGTCAACGGCAGGAACTGCCGGTGCAACGACGGTCATGACTCGCCTCACTCACGTTCGAACTGATGTTCGAGCCTGAGGCTAGCACCAGCCACCGACAAAAGCTCAGCGAATGTCGGGCAGGGACGGTCCGAGCAGGTCGTCGGCGTCGACGATGGTGTACGCGTAGCCCTGCTCGGCCAGGAAGCGCTGGCGGTGCGCCGCGTAGTCGGTGTCCAACGTGTCCCGCGACACGACCGAGTAGAAGTGCGCCTGCCGTCCGTCGCCCTTGGGCCGCAACAGCCGCCCGAGCCGTTGCGCTTCCTCCTGCCGCGAGCCGAAGGTGCCCGAGACCTGCACGGCGACCGACGCCTCCGGCAGGTCGATGGAGAAGTTCGCGACCTTCGAGACCACGAGCGTGCGCAGTTCGCCCCGGCGGAACTGGTCGAACAGGGACTCGCGCTCGCGGTTGCTCGTGGAGCCCTGGATGATCGGCGCGTCCAGGGCCGCGCCCAACGATTCCAGTTGGTCGAGGTACGCGCCGATGACCAGCGTCGGCTCACCCGCGTGCTTGTCCACAATGGACCGAACGACGGCCAGCTTCGAGTTCGCCGTCGAGCAGAGCTTGTACCGCTCCTCGGGCTCGGCGGTCGCGTACTGCAGCTGCTCGTTCTCCGTGAGCGTCACCCGGACCTCGATGCACTCGGCCGGCGCGATCCAGCCCTGCGCCTCGATGTCGCGCCACGGCACGTCGTAGCGCTTCGGGCCGATCAACGAGAACACGTCGCCTTCGCGGCCGTCCTCACGCACCAGCGTCGCCGTCAGACCCAGGCGCCGCCGCGACTGGAGATCCGCGGTCATGCGGAACACCGGAGCGGGCAGCAGGTGCACCTCGTCGTAGATCACCAGGCCCCAGTCGCGGGAGTCGAACAGCTCCAGGTGCCGGTACTCGCCCTTGGTCTTGCGGGTGATCACCTGGTAGGTCGCGATGGTGACCGGCCGGATCTCCTTGCGCTCACCGGAATACTCGCCGATCTCGTCCTCGGTGAGCGACGTGCGCGCGACCAGTTCGCGCTTCCACTGCCGGCCGGCGACGGTGTTGGTCACCAGGATCAACGTCGTCGCCTTGGCGTGCGCCATCGCGGCCGCGCCGACCAACGTCTTCCCGGCGCCACAAGGCAACACGACCACACCGGAGCCGCCGGCCCAGAACGCCGCCGCCGCGTTGCGCTGGTAGTCGCGCAGGTGCCAGTCGGCCTCGTCCAGCTCGATCGGGTGCGCCTCCCCGTCCACATAGCCGGCGAGGTCCTCGGCCGGCCAGCCGACCTTGAGCAGCACCTGCTTGAGCCGGCCGCGCTCGCTCGGGTGCACCACGACGGTGTCGTCGTCGATGCGCGCGCCGATCATGGGCGCGACCTTCTTGTTGCGCAGCACCTCTTCGAGCACCGCGCGGTCGGTCGTGCTCATCACCAGGCCGTGCGCCGGGTCATTTGCCAATTGCAAACGTCCGAAGCGGCCCATCGTGTCCACGACGTCGATCAACAACGGCTGCGGAACGGGATAACGCGAATACCGCGACAACGCGTCGACGACCTGCTCGGCGTCGTGCCCGGCGGCGCGGGCGTTCCACAGCGCGAGCGGGGTGATGCGGTACGTGTGCACGTGTTCCGGCGCGCGCTCCAGCTCGGCGAACGGCGCGATCGCGATGCGCGCGTCGTCGGCGAGCTCGTGGTCCACCTCGAGCAGCAGCGTCTTGTCGGATTGGACGATCAAGGGGCCGTCGGTCACGTACGCATTCTCCCTTGTTTTCGGTCAGCGATCATTTGGTCACCCTGCAGAGAACTTCAACGGTTGCGCGTCGCGATGTCATCCCGGCCGGATACATTGCTCCGGCCAGCGAGGGCCTGGCACCCCAAATCTCTCCCGTTCGGAGTCTCGATGACCCAGCAGTACCCGCCGCAGCCACCGCCGCCGGGGGGCGGCTACGGCCCGCGGCCGCCGCAGCAGCCGCAGCAGCCGCAGCAGCCACCGTACGGTCAGCAGCCGCCGCCTCAGCAGCCCTACGGCCAGCAGCAGCCGCAGCGCCCGCCGCAGCAGCCACCGTACGGCCAGCCGGTCGGGGGACCGGGGACGCCGCCCGGGGGCATGCCCGGCCAGCAGCCGCCGCAGATGCCGGGTGGCCCGGTGCCCGCCACGCCGAGTTACCCGCCCACCCCGAAGAAGTCGAAGACGCGGCTGTTCGTGACCGCCGGGGTCGTGCTGGTGGTCATCGTCGTCGCCGTGATCTACGCCATCCAGAAGGGCAAGGTGGCGCCCTCGTCGGCCAACCCGGGCGACTGCATCAAGGTCAACTCCGCGGCGGCCAACGACGCCGACGTCGAGAAGATCGACTGCACCTCGCCCGACGCGGTGTACAAGGTCGGGATCAAGCTCGACACCGCGACCGGTGACTGCCCGACGGACTCGTACATCCAGTACATGCAGTCCGGCAAGGGCGACGACTTCTCGCTGTGCCTGATGCTGAACACCAAGGAAGGCGAGTGCTTCGCCAACCTCACCTCGCAGGACGAGAACAAGAAGACCACCCGGGTCGCGTGCACGGCGCCCGACGCCGAGGGCAAGGTCACCAAGGTCATCAACGGCAAGGCCGACGTCAAGGCGTGCCCGGAGGACACCGGCCTCCCGCTGGACTACCCCGAGCCCAAGCCGGGGGTGACCGTGTGCGTCGACCCGGTCGGCAGCGGCCAGGGTTCCTGACATAACCAGAGCACCCGCCTGCCGCCGTCACCGCCGTGGCGGCAGGCGGGTCTTCGGTCAACCCGGCCCCGACGGGCCCGCCGGGTGGCTACATTCGAGTGGTACTTCCGGCCCGTCCCTTCGGAGTCGACGATGCAGCCCTACCCGCCGCAGCAGCCGCCGGGCGGCGGAGGCGAGCCGTGGCCACAGCAGCCTCCGCGGCCACCCGTGCAGGTGCCGTTCCAATACGGGCAGGCGCCGGTCCCGCCGAAGCGCAAGGCGCCCTTCGTCGTCGCCGGCATCGCGATCGCCGTGGTGCTGGGCGTGATCGCGTTCGTCGTGGTCAACAACGACCACCGCAGCCCCGTCGAATGGGCGAAGGCCCAGCCGTCGCAGGCGGTGGCTGGGGACTGCATCAAGGTCATTTCCGCCTCGACCACCGACGCCCGCGTCGAGAAGGTCGACTGCACCTCACCCGACGCGGTGTTCAAGGTCGGCACCAAGATGGACGGCACCCACGAGCAGTGCCCGTCGGACTCCTACGACACCTACACGCAGTCCGGTCGCGGCGACGAGTTCACCTTGTGCCTCATGCTCAACGCCGTCGAAGGCGACTGCTTCAGCCACGTCTCCAGCGGCACCACCGCGAAGGTGGCGTGCACGGCCGCGGATGCCGAGGCCCGCGCGGACAAGGTGGTCAACGGTGAGGCCGCCGAGAGCGCCTGCCCGGCGGACACCGGGCTCACCTTGGTGTACCCGGAACCCGGCGAGACGCTCTGCCTGAACGAGGTCACTGGGACCTGACGGCTACTCCTCGGCGGCCTCGGTCTCGTTCTCCTCCGAATTCCCGCTGCCGTGCAGCAGGCGGGCGACCTCGCTGCGCAGGGACACGAACGCCTCCGACGCGCGAGTCTTGATCTGGTCGCGCTGGGCGGGCAGTTCGACCTTCATGTCGGCCGCGACGGTCGCCGGTGGGCGGGACAGCACGACGACCCGGTCGCCCAGGTAGACGCTCTCGTCGATGTCGTGGGTGACCAGCAGCACCGTGCAGTCGTGTTCACGGCGCACCCGCAGCAGCAGATCCTCGAGCTCGAAGCGGGTCTGCGCGTCCACCGAGGCGAACGGCTCGTCCATCAGCATCAGCGCCGGCCGGTACGCCAGCGCGCGGGCGATCGCGACGCGCTGCTGCATGCCGCCCGACATCTGCCGCGGCCGCTTCTTGCCGGCGTCGGCGAGGCCGACCCACTCGAGCGCCTCGCGGACCCGCTCCTTGCGTTCGGCGGTGGTGAGCTTGAGCCGCTTGAGCGGGAACTCGACGTTGCCCGCCGCGGTGAGCCACGGGTAGAGCGAGCGGCTGTAGTCCTGGAACACGACCGCGAGGTCACCGGGCACCTTGCCCCGCACCGGCTGGCCGTGCAGCAGGATCTCGCCGGACTTCGGCGTCATCAGCCCGGAGATCGAACGCAGCAGCGTGGACTTGCCGCAGCCGGACGGGCCGACGATGCAGACCAGTTCGCCCTCGTTGACCGTGAGCGAGATGTCGGTGAAGACCTGGTTGGCGCCGAACGCGTGACCGAGACCAGTCACATCCAGCATCGTTGCCTCATTCCTTCTCGCGGGAGTTCGCGCCGTGCCACGCCAGGGCACGGCGCTCCACGAGCATCAACAGCCCGTTCAGCACGTTACCCAGGATGCCGATCAGGACGACCCCGGCCCACAAAGCGGCGTTCTCGAAGCTCTGCTGGGCGTTGAGCAGCTCGTAGCCGATGCCGTTGGTCGTGCCGACCAGTTCGGAGACGACCATCAGCACCAGGGACAGGCCCAGGCCGATGCGCAGGCCGGAGAGGATCTTCGGCAGCGAGGCGGGCAGCACGACCCCGAAGAGCCACTGCAGGCGCGGGATGCGGAACGAGCGCGCGGTGTCGACCTGGGTCTTGTCGACCGAGGCGGCCCCGTCCGCGGTGTTGAGCAGCACCGGCCAGACGACGCCGAACGCGATCGTGGCGACCTGCATCGCCAGGCCGAACTTGAAGATGATCATGAAAACCGGCAGCAGCAGCGGGGCGGGCACCGCGCGCAGGAACGACACCAGCGGGTTCACGAAGTCGCGCAGGACCGGCGAGCGGCCGATGGCCATGCCGAGCAGCACGCCGATGACCGACGCGATCGCCCAGCCGCCGAGCAGCCGGCCGATGCTGGGCAGCACGTTGTCGATCGCGTCCTGGGTGAGCCACAGGTGCCACGCCGGTCCGGAGAACCAGAGATCGTGCATCTTGCCGACGATCTCCGTCGGTGGCGGGAAGTACGGGTCCTCGTCCCCCACCGTGTACCACTGCCAGAGCAGGATCAGCACGATGAACAGCAGCCAGTGCCGCAGGAACCCGATGAGCAGGCGCAGGGGGAGCGGGCGGCGCGGTCGCGGGGCCTCGGTGGTCGCCGGCGCCACGGACCGCTCGGCCGTCGCGGTCATTCGGTACCCCCGCCCCAGGGCACCAGCTTGCGCTGCAGCAGGGCGATGCCGCTGTTGATCAGTACGCCGAGCGCACCGGCGACGACCGCGCCCGCGAACACGATGTCCATGTGCCCGACGTTCTCGCCGTACTGCATGACGTAGGTGCCGATGCCGATCGAACCGCCGTTGACCAGTTCGATGGCGACGATCACCAGCAGCGCGACCGTCGCCGACAACCGGAAGCCGGTGATCGCGAAGGGCAGCACGTCGGGGAGTTTGACCCGCAGGGTGGTGCGCACCCGGCCGAGCCCGAACGAGCGCGCGGTGTCCAGGTACTGCTGGTCCACCTGGCCGAGCGCGTAGATGACGTTGAACATGATCGGCCAGATCGCCGCGTAGACCGCGAGCGTGATCTTCATGCTCGGACCGTTGCCGAACAGGACCAGCGCGAGCGGGATCATGGCCACGGCCGGGATGGGCCGCAGGAACTCGATGACCGAGCGGGTGGCGTCCCGGACGAACGGCACGCTGCCCAGGACGAGCCCGACGGGCACGGCGACGCCGACCGAGATGCCGAACGCGATCAGCCACGTGAGCAGCGTGGCGACCAGCGCGCGCAGGTACTCCGGCGAGCTGAACTGGTCCGCCAGCGTTCCCGCCACCACCGTGGGCGGCGGGAAGTAGTCCACCGGCAGGTAGCCGGAGCGGCCGAATCCCTCCCAGATCAGGAGGAAGACGACCACTCCGGCCACATTGCGGATCAGGCGCATGGAACCAGCACTACCTGGGTCACTGCCCCTGGGCCGGCGCCGCGACGAACATCGGCGAGACGTCCAGCTTGTTGTCGATGATCTTGTACGTGAGCATCAGGTCGGCGAGCCGCTGCAGACGGGTCTTGTCGACCACGGTCGGGAAGACACCGGCCACCACGAGCTTGGCCACGCTCTTGTCGATCGGGGTGTACTGCAGCAGCGTGTCCTCGAGGGTCTGGCGGTTGGTCATGTCGGCCTGGCCCTTGGCCACCGCACGCTGGAACGCGGCCACCGTCTTCGGGTTCGCCTTGACGAAGTCACCCGTGGACACGTAACCCGAGACCGGGAAGTTGGCCACCGGGCCGGTCGCGCGGTCGGCCACCGTCACGACGCCGAGCTTCTGCTTGGCCTGGGTCAGGTTCGGCTCCTGCAGCGACATGACGTCGACGAGGTGGTTGGTCAGCGCGTTCAGGGCGTCCGCCGTCGGCACCTTCGTGTAGGTGACGTCGGAGCTCTGCAGCCCGTTGGCGGCCAGCACGGCGTCCGAGGTCAGCGTCACGTTGCTCTTCAGCGCGTTGACGCCGATCTTCTTGCCCTTGAGGTCCTTGGGCGACTTGATGTTGGAGCTCGGCAGGGCGACAAGGGCGGTCATGCCCTCCGTGGCGGTCAGCGCGTCGGCGACGGCCACCTCACCACCGACCTTGCTGTACGTGCCCTTGGCCTGCGCGCCGAGCGCGGAGGTCCAGTTGCCGAACGCGAAGTCGACCGACTTGTTGATCAGCAGCGGCGGGGCGTCCGCTCCGGTCTTGATCGAGACGTCCTCGACGTCGAGGCCTTCGGCCTTGAAGTAGCCGGCCGCCTGAGCACGCTTGTAACCGGCGATGTCGATCAGGCCGGGGATCACCGCGACCTTGATCTTCGCCTTCTCGACCTGGCCGTTGCCACCCGAACTGCCGGAATCGGAACCACCCAACGCGCTGCACCCCGCCAGCGCCGTGATGGCCAGTGCGGCAACCGCGACGAATCCAGCCCGTCTGGTCAAGGAGCCGACACCCTTGGTTCGAGTCATGCGTGTTCTCCATTTGCGCGAGTGGTTGTCGCCGACAGGTCGCCGGTCGGACGCGGGCCATGGTAGCCACCAACAAGATGCATGCTTTTGGGTGTCACCTGTTGGCGGCCCACCGGTTACCGCAGGTAGCAGCGGGTGCGATAACGATCAAGTTTCGTGTGCAACTGTCACCGGAATAGGCGTTAGAGAAATGCACCGATCGGCCTAGCGAGTTCCGATGCCGCGTAACGGTTCGGCTACCGCCCGGCAACCCTCCTGGCCGGAACAGGACGTGCGACCTGCGACGGACCGGTCGCAGCCCGTAGTCAACTGTGACGTGCGTCACGTAACGGTGTCGGTGACTTTAGGTAGTCGGTCAGGTGCCTCTCGTGGACGAGCGCACCTAGCGTCGCAGGCAGGCGAGTGCCCCATGAGTCGCAATGGGGTGCACGAAATGTCCACAGTCCGTAAGTCCGTGACGAGTTAGTCACCCTTAGGGCTGACATCTCCCAGTACTGTTCGGTACCTTTTGGCGCGATGTACCCCACCCCGCTCCCCCGGGAACTCGGTGAAGCACCCAACGGCCGTCCCACGGCCGGCTTCACAAGCACCAGGTCTGGCGTGGTTGCCGGCCAGGTGACCAGCGCAGCGCTGTGCCCCTTGTCCGCCGGGAGAGTCGGTCGGGGCGACCGCCAGCGGTGACGAGAGGTTCCGGTGTGTTCCACGGGTTGTGGTCGGGGAGTGCTGCGGTGATGGCGAGCTTGCAGGCGTGTCCCGGCATGAGGGCGTCTCAGGCGTGCCCGTTCGACTCCGGCCGGGCGGACATCCCGGCATCGACCCGGGGAGCGTGCTGAGAAGTGGTCGCAGACCGACCGGCCGGCGCCGAGCGCGACGAGGCGATCCTCGCCGCGCGGCCCCGTTCCGTCACCCATGGCCTGCGCAACTGGCGCGTGCGCACGAAGATGGCCGTGGTCCTGCTCGTGCCCGCCATCCTCGCGATCGTGCTGGGTGGCCTGCGCGTGCAGACCGAGGTCCAGCGGGCCAACGACTACAACCGCGCGGTCACCCAGGTGGAGCTGACCCAGGTCACCGCCGAACTGGCCGACAAGCTGCAGGGCGAGCGGGACCAGGAGGTCGGCTTCGTCGCCGGCGGCGGCCGGGCCGACAAGTCCCCGGTGAACAACCAGGTCGCCCAGACCAGCAACGCGATCCTCGCGCTGCAGGCCGAGCGGTCGAAGATCGGCGACCTCGACCCCGCCGTGCAGCGGCTCTACGACGCCGTCGTCGCGCGCCTCGGGACCCCGGCGACCGCCGGGCACCCGGAAGTGCCCGGCGCGCTCACGTCGTTCCGTGAGGCGGCGACCACCCAGTACCCCGCCGGTGACCTCATCCGGCAGTACAACCTGGTCATCGCCGAGGTCCTGCAGCTGGGCCGCGAGATCACCCGCGTGTCCGACGACCGTGGTGTGACCGAGAAGGCCGACGTGATCGACGCGATCGGGCGGGCCAAGGAGCAGATGGGGATCGAGAACTCGATCCTGCGCGCCGCGGCCCTCGGCCAGACGTTCGGCCCCGGCCAGGTGCAGGCCCTGCGCGCGGCGCAGGCGCAGTTCACCGCGGCCCTCGCGGACTTCAACAACGGTGCGACGTCCGAGGAGCGCGAGGACTACCAGAACACGGTGGCCGGAACCGAGGTCGACAACCGCGAGCAGCTGGCCCAGATCGCCCTGAACAAGGGTGACGCGAACCAGCCCACCGGCATCGACATCGCGAAGCTCGACCCGGCCGCGAGCGGCACCATGAAGAAGCTGCGCGACGTGGAGATCCAGCAGCTCGACGAGCTGCACACGCTCACCAAGAACCTGGCGAAGACCGCGACCACGAGCTGGATCCGCGACGCCGTGCTGATCGCCGCCGCCCTGGTCCTCGCGCTGATCCTGATGCTGGTCGTCACCGGGTCGCTGCTGCGGCCGCTGCGCACCCTGCGCCGCGCGTCGGACGACCTGGCCGAGCGTCGGCTGCCCGACGAGGTCCGCGACATCCTGCGGGCCCCGGACCCGGTCGAGGCGGCCGGGCGTGCCGTCGAGCCGATGCCCGTGTACACCACGGAGGAGATCGGCCAGGTGGCCCGCTCCTTCGACAAGGTGCACAACGAGGCGGTCCGCCTGGCGGCCGAGCAGGCGCTGCTGCGCGACAACATCAACTCGATCTTCGTCAACCTGTCGCGGCGGTCGCAGGCGCTGGTCGAACGCCAGCTGAACCTGATCGACCGGCTGGAGCAGGACGAGCAGGACCCCGACCAGCTGGCCAGCCTGTTCGAGCTCGACCACCTCGCCACCCGCATGCGGCGCAACTCGGAGTCCCTGCTGGTGCTCTCCGGCACCGGCCTGTCCCGCCAGCTCGCCCGCCCGGTCCCGGGCGCCGAGGTGGTCGGCGCCGCGGTGTCCGAGGTCGAGCAGTACGCCCGCATCGAGGTCACGTCCGCCCCGGACGTGGCCGTGATGGGCCGCGCGGTCAACGACCTCGTGCACCTCATCGCCGAGCTGCTGGACAACGCCACCACCTTCTCCGAGCCGGAGAAGAAGGTCGTCGTGCGGATGGCTGTGACCCGCAAGAAGGAACTGGCCATCCAGATCACCGACCAGGGTGTCGGCATGTCGGAGTCGGACATCGAGGCCGCCAACGCGCGCCTGGCCGACCCGCCGGACATGGACGTCGCCGTGACCCGCCGAATGGGTCTGTACGTGGTCGCGCGGCTGGCCAAGCGGCACAACATCGTGGTGCGGCTGCGGGACAACGAGGACATCGAGGGCGGCCTGATCGCCCGGATCACCGTCCCGGCCGACCTGATCCAGCCCATGCGGGGCGGCGGGTTCGGCGCGACCGGCACCATGCTGCCGACCTCGGCGTCGACCTCGATGTCCATGCCGGCGATCACCGGCACGCAGGCGCCGATCACGACGGCGTTCGGCCCGGTCGACCCGGCCGAGCCGCAGGTCAAGACCGGCGGCATCGCCGACGCGTTCAGCGGCAGCAGGCAGCGCCCGGACGTGCCCGACGAGCCGCGCTGGCCCGAGCGGACCGGCGAGCAGCCCACGACGGCCATGTCACCGCCGCCCTCGGGGCCCTCGTCGCTGTCGATGCCGACCTCGGCGCCGACGACCGGGTTCATGCCGCTCGACCCGTCCGACAGCAGCGCGAACATCCCGCTGCCCAAGCGCGGCGGGCGCAGCGAGGAGCAGATCTCGCGCTCCGCCGAGCCGTTCTCGCCGGTGCCCACCGGGCTGCCGGAGCCCGAGCCGCCGCGCCCGGTCGAGCAGACCGGCGACTTCGGCAGCCTCGCCCTGTTCGGCGAGCCGCTGCCGCTGCAGGAGCCCGAGCAGGCCGGTCCGCCGGCCCCGCCCGAGCCCGACCCCGCGGCCGAGGCCATGGACTCGCCGACCGAACGGCTGCCGATCTACGAAGCCGTCCTGTCGCAGTGGTTCGAGGCCGACTCGGAGTCGATGAACCCGCCGCCCGCGCCGCAGGCCGCCACCAACGGCAACGGCAAGGTCAGCACGAACGGCAGCGGTGCCAACGGCGCCAACGGCCACCAGCCCACCGCCGCCGACGCCGCCGACGAGCGCGCTGCCGCGTGGCAGTCGCCCGGCGACGAGGGTTGGCAAGCAGCGCAAGCATTGCTGAACGCACCACAGGAAGAGGAGGCCAAGACCACGGCAGGCCTGCCCAAGCGCGTGCCGAAAGCCCATCTCGTGCCCGGTTCCGCCGCTCCCCGCCACACGCAGGAGCAGCGCGAAACGCACGAGGAGCAACAGCTGCGGCCGACGCCGCAGTTGCCACCGCGCTCGGCGGAGGCGATCCGTGGGCGCATGTCCAGCTTCCAGCAGGGCTTGCGCCGTGGTCGGCACGCTTTGGTTGAGGCATACCCTGGTGACAGGTCAGGCTCTATCCAGAGCCGTCTAGACGAGGAGCAGGAGTGACGACCGCGTCCGTTCAGCAGCCAGGCAGCTTTGGCTGGCTGATCACAGATTTCGTCCGTCAGGTGCCCGGAGTGGCACACGCAGTCGTGGTCTCGGCGGACGGGCTGCTGCTGGCCGGCTCCCAGGGTTTGCCGAGGGACCGCGCCGAGCAGCTTTCCGCGGTGGCATCCGGGCTGGTGAGCCTCACCCAGGGTGCGGCTCGCTGCTTCGAGGCGGGCGGGGTGAACCAGACCGTGGTCGAGATGGACCGCGGCTACCTCTTCCTGATGTCCATCTCCGATGGCTCGTGCCTCGCCGTGCTTGCCGCCCCCAACTGCGACATCGGTCTCGTGGCGTACGAGATGACCCTGCTCGTGGAGCGCGTGGGTCAGCAGATGACGCCGGAGCTGCGTGCGCAGCTGCAGGGCGCGCACCGTCGGTGACCGGGGCGAGGAGATGAGCGTGCGATGAACGCCGAGCGTCCGCCTCGTCGTCCGCGCCGACGGCTCGGCGACGAGGGGGACGGGTTCGCGCGGGGGCGCGGCGAGCAGCAGGAGCAGAGGGGTGACAGGCGGAGGCCGCAGGACATGACCGAGCAAGCGTGGCAGGAACTCCCGGACCACGGGACGGGCAGCATGCCGAACCGGTTCGACATCGACGGGTTCCGCACGCGTCTGTTCGGCGGTCCGAGCGCGACGCTGTACGGCGACTCCGGTGGTGTGCCGGCGCAGTCCGACTGGAACTCCGACCACATCCCGGTGGTGCCCGACCTGCCGCCGATCCCCGAGCCGATGGTCGAGACGGGGTCGCTGGTGCGGCCCTACACGAAGACCGGCGGCCGGACCAGGTCCGACTACGACCTGGCCATCGAGGCGCTGGTGTCCACCAGCGAGCGTGGCAAGACGCTGGAATCCGTGGTGCAGCCCGAGCACAGGTCCATTTGCGGGCTCTGCCTCGACACCAGGTCGGTGGCCGAGGTTGCGGCCCATCTACGGTTGCCGTTGGGTGTTGCGCGCGTACTGATCGGTGACATGGCGGGCATGGGCCTTGTCCTGATTCACCAGAGCGGCATGGTCGTCGGTGACAGGCCGTCGATCGAGTTCATGGAAAGGGTGCTCAGTGGGCTCCGCAGGCTCTAGTCGTCCGAACCCCAGCGGCGTGGCGCCGCAGCCGACGACCTCCGCGAAGATCGTGGTCGCCGGCGGTTTCGGGGTCGGCAAGACCACGCTGGTCGGCTCGGTGTCCGAGATCGTCCCGCTGACCACCGAGGCCGTCATGACCGAGGCCAGCGTCGACGTGGACGACCTCTCGGCGACGCCGAACAAGGTCACCACGACGGTGGCGATGGACTTCGGGCGCGTGTCGCTCGACTCCGACCTCGTGCTGTACCTCTTCGGCACGCCCGGTCAGCACCGGTTCTGGTTCATGTGGGACGACCTGGTGCGCGGGGCCATCGGCGCCGTCGTGCTGGTCGACACCCGCAGGCTGGCCGACGCGTTCGCCTCGATCGACTTCTTCGAGGACCGGCAGCTGCCCTACATCGTGGCGATCAACTGCTTCGACCGGGTGTTGCACCACCGGGTCGACGACGTGCGCGACGCGTTGACGATCGAGCAGTCGGTGCCGGTGGTGACCTGCGACGCCCGCGACCGGGCGTCGACCAAGGAAACCCTGATCACCCTGGTCGAGCACGCGATGCACCAGCGCATGTCGGCCCGCGCGGTCTAGGTCCCGGCTTTCGCGAAGAGCCCGCTGGCACCCCCAGCGGGCTCTTCGCGCTGGGTAGGGTTCGGGCGTCAGGCGGGGTCGACAAGCGACGCGGTCGTGATGCGGTGCAGCGGGAAGCGGTGGGTCTCGCCGTGGGCGCGGTCGCGGCCGACGAACAGGCCACCACCGACGCGTTCGGGGCGGATCACGCGCTGGCTCGCCACCCCGTGGGAGTCCACGAAGCCGATCCACACGTCCTGACCCGACCGGACCGCCTCCTGCAGCAACGCCAGCGTCTGCGACGTGTCCGCGCCCGCGCCACCGGCCAGCGCCACCGTCCGGCCACGCCGGATCCCGGCCGCGGTGTCGTGGGAGCGCAGGTCCCGGACGATCTCCAGCAGCCGCTCCCGCGACGCCACCCGGGGGGCCGGGAGCTTGCGCCGGGGCCGCGCAGGGATCCGGCGTCCGGGGCCACGCAGGTCCACGATCTCGCCTTCCGGACCCTCCGCCGCGGGCGTGAACCCGGCCGAACGCAGCTCGTCCAGCACGTCGGCCAGCGGCACCGGGCTCACCGCGACCGTCGGCGCGATCCGGCGCAGCTCCAGGCGTGCCGCGCTCGCGTGGGTCAGCACCTCGGTCAGCAGCACCTCGTCGTCGCAGCGCAGGAACGACAGCGCCGAGCCGGCCCGCAGCCGGCCGTGCCGACGGGCGACGTCGTCGATCAGGTACGTCAGGCCCTGCGGCACCGGGGTGCGGGAGCGTGTGCGCAGCAGCTCGTGCAGCTCGGTGGCCGTGCGCCCGGCGTCCAGCGCGCGCCGCACCGACTCCTCGCTCACTCGGTAGACCGTCGCGCTGCCCGCGGACTCGACGTCGGCGAGCTGGTTGATCATCGCGGCCAGGTCGGCCTGCAACGGGCCCGGCGCGACGATGGTCAGGTCGGCCTGCACCAGCACGTGGTCGAGCGGCGCGGGCATCGCCGCCTGCATCCGCTTCGCCGCGTCCGTGCTGCCGTCGAGCAGCAACGCGCGGCCCGGCGAGGTCAACGCCCCGAGCGCGATCACGCCCAGGGCCGTGGCTTCGGTGAACGTCCAGCGCACCAGGTCGTCGCGGAAGCGGGAGGACCCGCGCCGGGGCGCCCGCCACGCGAGCACGTCGGCCACGTCGTCCGGTTCGGCGACGCCCGCGCCCACCGGCTGGTCGGCGAGCACCTCCAGGACGTTCGCGCGCTCGATGGCCGCGGCGGGCCGGCGCAGTTCGTCGGAGAGCGGGGCGAGCAGCCGCTGCTTGTCGTCGCGCCGCCCGGCCAGACCCGGCAGCCGGGGCAGCTCCAGCCACGCGGCGGCCAGCGCGGCCCACCGGTTGGCCTGGCTCGACACCAGCCACACGTCGGCCTGCGTCGTCGGCACCCACTCCGGGCTCAGCGCCTCGCTGTCGGCCACCAGCCCGGCCCCGGCGGCGAGCTCGGCCAGGAACGTCGCGGTCGGCTCGTCGGTCTCCACCTCGCGTGCGAGCCGGCGCACGTCGCGCACGCCCAGACCGCCGGACTTCAGCACCGGCGGCGGCTCGGCGGACCACAGTGCGAGCAGGCTTTCCATGCGCCGCACCAGTTCCATGGCCTCGCCGGCGCCGGTGGCGTCCACCCTGTCGGGGTCGTGCTTCTTGACACCCATCGCCGGTTCGTCCACCGGGACCGTCCCCAGTGGACTGTCCGGGCTGCGCAGTGCCAGCCCGACCTGACGGGGCAGCTCCACGGTCTCGGCGTCCCGGCGCACCAGCAGGCCCAGGGCGAGGAGCCGTTGCACGGGGGTCCGCGCCTCGTCGAGCGGGACCACGCGGGCGGCGTCCTTGGTGCGCCCGATCGGACTGCCCTGGGCGAGGGCGGTCAGCATGTGCCGCTCGGGCTCGTCCAATGTGGACAGCCGGGCTTGGAGGTCGACCCTGTCCAGCTCCGGGGATGGGGCGCCGAGCCCGCCGGGGAACGCGGTGCCCGCCTCGCGGGCCGCGGGCACGAGCGAGAGGGTCTCGTCCGCGCCCCACACGACGGCGAGCTCGCGCAACCGGTGCACGGCAGCGGCCACGCGGTCGGCCGGCACACCCGTGCCCAGCAGGGCGGCCACCTCGGTCAGCGGCACGGGTTCGTGGTCGGCGTCGGCGACCAGCAGCGCGTCCAGCACGGCGAGGGTGAACGCGTCGAGCTGCTCGGCGACCCGGGCCAGCGACGCGCGGGTGGCCGCGCGGGCCGCGAGCACCCCGGTGTCCGCCGGCGGTGGGGTCGCCAGGTCGGGGCGCGCCTGCAGCAGCGTGGCCAGCGCCTCGTCGTCCTGCTGGCGAAGCCAGTCGATCAAGGTGAGAGCGGGCACCCTGACCACGGTATACGCACGGTGAGTCGGGTATTCTCTCGATCCGGCAGCAGTGAGGACTTGGAGGACTCGTGGCGAAGGACCTCTCGCACAGGATCGACCCCACCTGGCCGGCGAAGTCCCCGGACGACCACGTGGTCAACGAGCTCCGCGCCGACGTGGCCGGCTCGATGTCCCCGTTCGGCGACCTGGAGTTCCCGCTGCCGGTGGAGCAGCTCGGCTACGAACACCCGGTAACCGAGATCAACAAGTAGTCGCTGGAGCGAACCCGATGCCCGTGCCCGGCCCTGGTTACTCGATCACCGTCCGGGTGGAGGCACCCCCGTCCGCCAGCGCCGCGGGCGACCTGACCGGCGCGATCGGCCGCGTCGGCGGCGTGATCACCGCGTTCGACGTCGTCGAGTCGCACGCCGACCGGATCGTGGTCGACATCAGCTGCAACGCGGTGTCGGCCAACCACGCGAAGGACATCACCGACGCGCTCGAGGCGCTGCCCGGCGTCGCGGTCCGCAAGGTCTCCGACCGGACGTTCCTGATCCACCTCGGCGGCAAGATCGAGGTCAACTCCAAGGTCGCCCTGCGCAACCGTGACGACCTCTCCCGCGCGTACACCCCCGGCGTGGCCCGGGTCTGCGAGGCGATCGCGGCCAACCCGGAGGACGCGCGGCGCCTGACCATCAAGCGCAACACGGTCGCCGTGGTGACCGACGGCTCCGCCGTGCTCGGCCTGGGCAACCTCGGCCCGGCGGCGGCGCTGCCGGTGATGGAGGGCAAGGCCGCGCTGTTCAAGAAGTTCGCGGGCGTCGACGCGTGGCCGGTGTGCCTGGACACCCAGGACACCGAGGAGATCATCCGCGCGGTCGAGCTGATCGCGCCGGTCTACGGCGGGATCAACCTCGAGGACATCGCCGCGCCGCGCTGCTTCGAGATCGAGGCGCGGCTGCGCGAGAAGCTGGACATCCCGGTCTTCCACGACGACCAGCACGGCACCGCGATCGTGGTGGTCGGCGCGCTGCGCAACGCGTTGCGCGTGGTGGACAAGCAGATCGAGGACTGCAAGATCGTCGTGTGCGGGGTCGGCGCCGCCGGGTCGGCGATCATCCGGCTGCTGCTGCACAAGAACCCGGGCGACGTGATCGCCGTGGACGTCAACGGCATCGTGCACCAGGGTCGCGACGACCTCGACGACAACCTGCGCTCGATCGCCGACACCACCAACCGCGAGGGCATGACCGGCCGGTTGCACGACGCCCTGGTCGGTGCGGACGTGTTCATCGGCGTGTCCGCCCCGAACCTGTTCGGGGCCGAGCAGGTCGCGACGATGGCCGACCGCGCGGTGGTGTTCGCCCTGGCCAACCCCGACCCCGAGGTCGACCCGATGGAGGCGCAGAAGCACGCCGCCGTCGTCGCCACCGGGCGCAGCGACTACCCGAACCAGATCAACAACGTGCTCGCGTTCCCCGGCGTGTTCCGGGGTCTGCTCGACGCGCAGGCCCGCGGCATCAGCGACGCGATGCTGCTGGCCGCCGCCGACGCCGTCGCGGACGTCGTCGACGGCGACCGGCTCAACCCGTCGTTCATCGTGCCGAGCGTGTTCGACCCGGCCGTGGCCACGGCCGTGGCCGACGCGGTGCGCAAGGCGGCCCACGCCTAACCGAGCAGCGGCACCAGAGCGTCCAGAGTGGACATGATGGTGGCCGTGTCGGGACCTTGGATCGGCAGCAGGCAGCGGTCGACGCCCGCCTGGGTGAACTGGTCGAGCAGGTCCCGCCTGTGCGGCACACCGAACAGGGTGACCGGTACGTACCGCCCGGCCCGGTCGCGCAGCCGGGCGATGCGGTCACGCAGTTCGTCGACGGTCTCGAGCGGGCCGCACTGGGGCATCCACTCGTCGCCGAAGTCCAGGACGCGGTCCTCGGTGCCCGGACCGTTGCCGCCGACGAGGACCGGCACCGGGCGCGCCGGCTTGGGCCAGGCCCAGACCGGCTCGAAGTCGACGAACTCGCCGTGGAAGGACGCCTCGTCCTCGGTCCAGATCGCGCGCATCGCCTTGACCCGCTCGGCCATCAGCGCCATCCGGGTGCGCGGGTCGGTGCCATGGTCGGCCATCTCCTCGCGGTTCCACCCGGCCCCGACGCCGAGCAGCACGCGACCGCCGGACAGGTCGTCGAGGGTGGCCACGGCCTTCGCCGTGGTGAACGGATCCCGTTGCGGCACAAGGCAAACCCCGGTGCCGAGCAGGATGTGGGAGGTCACCGCGGCGGCCGCGGCGAGCGCGACGAACGGGTCCTGCGTGCGCGCGTAGTTCCGCGTCGGCGTGCCGTCGGCGCGCTTGCTGCGCACCGGGATGTGGGTGTGCTCGGGGTAGAACAAGGACTCGAAGCCGCGTTGCTCGACCGCGCGGCCGAGCTCGCCGGGGTGCGGGGTGTGGCCGTTGCCAAGGATGATGCCGATCTTCATGGTGGCGATTCTGCTCGCCGCCGAAGAGATCGGCGACGGAGTTCTCTACCATCGGTACGTGGGTGAATTGAGCCATGTGGACGCCTCCGGCGCCGCCCGGATGGTCGACGTCTCCGGCAAGCAGACCACCGCGCGCACGGCCGTCGCGACCGGCGTCGTGCGCACCACCGCCGAGGTCATCGCGCTGCTCGACGCGGAGCGCCTGCCCAAGGGCGACGCGCTGGGGGCCGCGCGCATCGCCGGGATCATGGGCGCCAAACGCACGCCGGACCTGATCCCGTTGTGCCACCCCATCGCGATCTCCGGGGTCGAGCTCGACCTCGAGCTGGGGGAGACCGAGGTCCGCATCACCGCCGCCGTGCGCACCAACGACCGCACCGGCGTGGAGATGGAAGCGCTGACCGCGGTGGCCGTCGCGGGCCTGACCGTGCACGACATGATCAAGGCCGTCGATCCGGACGCCGTGCTCGACGCCGTACGCGTGGAGCGCAAAGAGGGCGGCAAGACCGGCAGCTGGACCCGCAAGGAGGATCGATGAGCGTCGCTCGGGTGATCACGGCGTCGAACCGCGCGTCGGCCGGCGTGTACGAGGACCGCACCGGCCCGGTGATCGCCGCCTGGCTCGCCGAACGCGGGTACACGGTGCCCGAGCCGGTCGTCGTGCCCGACGGTGACCCGGTCGCGGCCGCGCTGCGCGACGCCGTGGCCGAGGGCGTGGACGTGGTGGTCACGACCGGCGGCACCGGCATCAGCCCGACGGACCGCACCCCCGAGGCGACCCGCTCGGTGCTGGACTACGAGGTCCCGGGCCTCGCCGACGCCGTCCGGGCCGCCGGGCTGCCCAAGGTGCCGACGGCCGTGCTGTCGCGCGGGGTCGCCGGGGTGGCCGGGCGGACCCTCGTCGTGAACCTGCCCGGCTCGACCGGCGGGGTGCGTGACGGCCTCGGGGTGCTCGCCGACGTGCTGGACCACGCCGTCGAGCAGCTCAAGGGCGTCGACCACCCCAGGCCCGGCCAGGGTGACCACGCTGGGCAGCACGGGGGCCACGCTGCGCAGCACGGACACGACGCGCCGCGGTTCCAGGGCCCCGCGCAGCTCCGCCGGGCCGTGGTGACCGAGGAACCGCTGTCGGTCGACGAGCACGCCGTGCTGGTGGGCGACGCGGGCACCGGCGCCGTGGTCACGTTCGCGGGCACCGTGCGCGACCACGACCACGGCCGCGACGTGCTGACGCTGGACTACACGGGGCACCCGAGCGCGGCCGAGGTGGTCGAGCGGGTTGCCGCCGAGGTGGGGGCGCGGCACCCGGGCCTGCGGGCGGTGGCCGTGAGCCACCGGATCGGGCCGCTGAAGGTCGGCGACGTGGCCCTGGCGGTGGCCGTGGCGGCCGAGCACCGGCGCGAGGCGTTCGTGGCGTGCGCGGAGCTGGTGGACGAGGTGAAGGCACAGCTGCCCATCTGGAAGCACCAGACCTTCGCCGACGGCACCGACGAATGGGTCAACTGTCCGTAGCCGCCTCCCCGGAATTTCCGGAAATGGCTGGGTTGCGTTGTTTGGCCTGCGGTTTCGTGGGTTTCCGTGGCTGGGTTGCGTTCCGTTCCCCATTGGCCGGCGGTTGCGATGTTTGAGGCGTGGTGGTTCGGGAAAACCCAATGGCTCGGGGTTTCGTAGTGAACGAACAGCCCCACCGCCGGGGGATGGCGGTGGGGCTGTTGGTATTCATCGCTGGGTCGTCAGGACCAGCCTTTTCGCGGTATTACCGCTGGGTCACTTGGTGACCAGCTTCTGACCCGGGAAGATCAGGTTCGGGTCCTGCACGATGTTCTTGTTCTTGTCGTACAGCTTGTGCCAGCCGCCGGCCACGTTGAGCTGGTCGGCGATCTTGGACAGCGTGTCGCCCGCGACGACGGTGTAGTCACCGTTGCCGGTCAGCACCTTGGTCGGCGCGTGCTTGTGCGTCGACTTCGGGGTGCTGGTGCGGTGCTGCGACTGGGTCCGCGTGGTGCTCTGGTGGTGCCTGGTGCTCTGGTGCGTGCTGCCGCTGGCCGACACGTGGGCCGAACCGCCGCGCTGACCACACACCGGCCACGCGCCGATGCCCTGGGTCTTGAGCACGTTCTCGGCCACGCGGATCTGCTCGGCACGGGAGGCGTTCTGCGGACTGCCGGAACCACCGTTGGCCCGCCACGTGCTCTGCGTGAACTGCAGACCGCCGTAGTAGCCGTTGCCGGTGTTGATGTGCCAGTTGCCGCCGCTCTCGCACTGCGCGACGGCGTCCCAGTTCACGCCACTGTCAGCGGACGCGGGGCTGGCCGCGACGGCCAGTGGTGCGCCCACCGCGACGCCGGCAACGACGACGCGAGCAATGGTGCGGGTAGCGGACGATGCCTTGCGGTGCTTACCTCGGTACGCCATCAGGGTCTCCCTCCCACGCCTGCGCGGCGCCGCGGTTCACGCGGCACGCGTTGGCGGGCGGGCCTCGGGTGGCCCGGCCGGCTGTCGCCGACATCCCTGGCTACAGAACGCACACGGGGTGCGTTCGCCTAGGTCCCTCGCCCCTGTCCGGAAGTTGCTTTCACTCGGGGGTTCGTTTCGACCCGGCGCCCTTCGGACAGGGCTCGGCGCTAAGGGCACCGGGTAATGCGTGGTTGGTTCGGGGCCAACCAAGAAGCGACGGTACGTAACGAAACGGGGGATATGAAATCGAACCGGGTGGTGACGACGGTCACAGTAACGTCCGGCCACTTCGGACGATTGCAGCCCTTTTCGCTGGTCAAAGTGGCGAACCGGGCTGTTACCGGGCCGTGTCTTTACCGAGATTATTCACGCTAAGTGAGAGCTGCATCATGCAGTTCACGGGACCGTTCGGCCGATCGGGTCGGCACTGCGGCGGCCTCATGGCGGCCTCAGCCGCCCGCGAAGGGCGGCAGAACGTCCAGCCCGGACCCGTCGGAAAGCACGACGGACCGGTCACGCACAGCTACACCGTCGACCAGGAAGCTGGACGCGGCGAGCACCCGTGACAGGCCCTCGCCGTGCCGTGCCCGCATCGCCGCCACCGCGTCGTGCACCGTCGACCCGACGGGCAGCTGGACGCTCTCCTCGGCCGTCCCGGCCGCCGCGCGTGCCCCCGCGAAGTACCGCACGCGGACGACGAGGCCGGTTCCCCCCTCGTCCCCGCTCGGCGCCCGCGAAGCGCCGGGCTCGGGCGAATAGACGTCGTTGGTCAACTCACCCTCCGATGGCGCTCATGGGCCTGATGGGCTGCGCGAAGCCCGCCTCGTTGATCTGGTGCCCGGCGAGCTTGCGCCACATCTCGCCACGCCACAGCCCCGCGATCTCGTCATCGTCGGCCCCCGCGCGCAGCGGCCCGCGCAGGTCGGTTTCCACCTGGCTGAACAGGCACGACCGCAGCGCGCCGTCGGCGGTCAGCCGGGTCCGGTCGCACGCCTCGCAGAACGGCCGGGTCACCGACGCGATCACGCCGACCTCCGCCGGTCCGCCGTCCACCAACCACCGCTCGGCCGGTGCCGCGCCACGCTTGCGCGGGCTCGGCGTGAGGGTGAACGCGGCGCTCAGCTTGTCGAGGATCTCGTTGGCGGACACCATGTTCGCGCGGTTCCAGCCGTGCTGGGCGTCCAGCGGCATCTGCTCGATGAACCGCAACTGGTAGCCGTGCTCGACGCAGAACCGCAGCAGCGGCACGGCTTCGTCGTCGTTGACCCCGCGCAACAGGACCGTGTTCACCTTCACCGGCGACAACCCCGCCTCGCGGGCCGCGGCCAGTCCGGCGAGCACGTGGGGGAGCCGGTCCCGCCGGGTCATCGACGCGAACAGCTCGCGGTCGATGGTGTCCAGCGAAATGTTGACCCGGTCCAAACCGGCTTCCTTGAGCTCCACGGCGCGCTTGGCCAGACCGATGCCGTTGCTCGTCACCGAGATCGTCGGGCGCGGCGCCAGCGCGGCCGTGCGCGCGATGATCTCGGTGATCCCCTTGCGCAGCAACGGTTCCCCGCCGGTGAAGCGGATGTCGGTGATGCCCAGTTCGGTCACCGCGATGCGGATCAGCCGCAGCAACTCCTCGTCGGTGAGGACCTGGTCGCTGGGCATCCAGTCCAGGCCCTCGGCGGGCATGCAGTAGGTGCAGCGCAGGTTGCACCGGTCGGTCAGGGACACCCGCAAATCGGTGGCCACCCGCCCGAACGAGTCGATCAGCGCCCGGGTGTCCGGGCGCTGACCAGGTTCCTCGGCCGGGACGGCCGGCATGCCGAGATCGATGGCTGTCACTCACGCCAGGGTAGTCGCGAAATCCTTGGTGTCCCCGTCCGAACGGACCGGCCCGGGCTGCGTGGCGTTGGCCCCGCGGCGCGGCAACCACAGGCTCAGCACGGCGACCAGCACCAGCGCACCCGCGACGTACCAGCAGGTGTGCACGAGCGTCGCGGTGAAAGTGTCCGCAGTTGCGGTCCTGATCGGACTGGTGTCCCGAATCTGCGGGACGCCGATGCAACTGGCCGGGAGCTGCAGCGGGTCCTTCGCGGTCACGCGGTCGACGAAACAGGCCTTCGCTTGCGCCGCAGCGGGTCCGGTCACGACCGCGTCATAGGACGTGGCCGCCTGCCCCGGCAGCATCCCGAAATACAGGACGCCGAGCACCGCGACCCCGATCGCGCCGCCGAGCTGGTTGACCGCGTTCATCGTCCCGGACGCCGCGCCCGCCTCCTGGCCGCCGACGCCCGCCGTGGCCAGCGCGAAGATCGGGCCGATGATGCCGCCCATGCCGACCCCGCCGAGCAGCATCCACGGCATCAGCGCCCAGAACCCGGCGTCGAAGTCGCCCGCCAGCGTGTAGCTCGCGCCGACGGCACCCGCGGCCATCACCACCGCGCCCACCGTCGCGACCCGGCCGCCGAACCGCTCGACCAGCTTGCTGGCCACCCCGATGGCGATCCCGCAGCCCACCGAGAACGGCAGGGTGATCAGGCCGGCGCGCCACGGCGTGAACCCGAGCCCGATCTGCAGGGCGAGGGTGAAGGTCAGGAAGAACGCGCTCATCGCCGCGAAGAACACCGCGCCCATCGACAGCCCGATCGCGAAGTGCCGGTCCTTGAACAGCTTCATCGGCACCAGCGGCGCCTGGTCGCGTGCCTCGCGCCGCCGGGCGTGCCAGACGAACACCCCGACCAGCACCGGGCCGACCGCCATCAGCACGAAGGTCCACACGGGCCAGTCGAGCTCGCGGCCCTGCACCAACGGGAAGACGATGGCGAACATCGCCGCGCTGAGCAAGGCGACGCCGGGCAGGTCCAGCCGCAGCGGGTTCGGCGAGCGGGTCTCCGGCACGATCACGATCGCCGCGATCATCGCCACGACCCCCACCGGCACGTTGACCAGGAAGATCGCCCGCCAGCCGAGCCCGAACAGGTCACCGTCGATGAGCAGACCGGACAGCAGCGGTCCGACGAGGGCCGCGAGCCCGCCGATGCCACCGAAGAGCCCGCCCGCCGCGGTCCGTTCCTTGGGCGGGAAGATCGCGAACAGCGTGGACAACACCTGCGGCACCATCATCGCCGCCGACAGCCCTTGCAGCACGCGCGCGGCGACCAGCGTCTCCGGGTTCGGCGCGACCCCGCAGAGCGTGGAGAACGCCGTGAACCCGGCCATGCCGAGCAGGAAGATCCGCTTGCGGCCGTAGCGGTCGCCGAGCCGCCCGCCGGTGATCAGGCCGACCGCGAACGCCAGCGTGTAGCCCGCGGCCACCCACTGCACCTCTGTATAGGACGCACCGATGTCGGACCGGATCGCCGGCAGCGCGACGTTGACGATCGTGGTGTCCAGCAGGTCCATGAAGCTCGCGACGAGCAGGACGGTGAGCGCTAGCCACCTTCTTGAGTAAGACGACTGGTCCATGTGGCACCCCCAGGTATCATGTCTCTAGTGAAGAGTGAATGACGGTCTAAGTCTCTTAGGAACTAAGATGCTTGGACGGTAGAAGGAGTGTGGCCGCATGTCAAGCGACATCCCTGCCGACCTGTTCGCGCGCTTCGGCGAACTGGGCCGGGAAAGCAGCACGCTGACTGTGATGTTCCACACCCGCATCGCCGAGCAGATGGGGCTTTCCGGCACCGACCACAAGTGCCTCGACCTGGCCATGCGTGCCGAGGAGCCGATCACCGCGGGCCGGCTCGCCGAGCTCTCCGGCCTGTCCACCGGCGCGGTCACCGGCGTGATCGACCGGCTGGAGCGGCGGGGGTTCGTCCGCCGCGTGCGGGACCCCTACGACCGGCGCAAGGTCCTCATCGAGGTGTCCCAGGAGGACCCCGAACGCTTCGCGCACCTGTTCAGCGGGGTCGTCGACACCATGCGCAAGGTGATGGAGCAGTTCACCCTGGAGGAGCTCGAGGTCGTCGAGCGCTACCAGCGCGCGCTGCTGGACGAGATGCGATCGATGCTGAACGTCAAGCCCGCCGCTGGTGACTGATCCGCACTTGCGGCGTTAATCTCTCCTGCATGCCGCAATTCCGGTTGGCTGAGGCAGCCAAGCTCCTGGGGGTCAGCGACGACACCGTGCGCCGGTGGGCCGAGGCGGGGACGCTCCCGGTCGGCACCGACGGCGCCGGTCGCAAGGTGGTCGACGGGGCCGCGCTCGCCGCGTTCGCCAAGTCGTCGGCCAACGAGGTGGCCGACCCGACGGGCGTCGGCCGCTCCGCCCGCAACCGGTTCGTCGGCCTGGTCACCGACGTCGTCACCGACACCGTGATGGCCCAGGTCGAGCTCCAGTGCGGGCCGCACCGGGTGGTGTCGCTGATGAGCGCCGAAGCCGTGCGCGAACTCGGCCTCGAACCCGGCGTGCTGGCGGTGGCCGTGGTCAAGGCGACCCAGGTCGTCGTCGAGACGCCGTGAGCCTGGGGAGAACGCGGATGAACAGGGTGAAGCTCACGGCGGTGCTCGCCGCGGTGGCCTTTGCGGCGGGCGCGTGCACCAGCTCGGACGCCGCTCAGAGCGGCCGCACCGGCGGCCAGCTGATCGTGCTGGCGGCCGCGTCGCTCACGGAGTCCTTCGGCCGGCTGGAGAAGCAGTTCGAGGCCGCCCACCCCGGCGTCGACGTCAAGATCAGCTTCGGTGGCTCGTCCGCGCTGGTCCAGCAGATCGTCAACGGCGCGCCCGCCGACGTGTTCGCCTCGGCCGACCAGAAGAACATGGACAAGCTCACGCAGGCCGGGCTGAACGACGGTCCGCCGCGGGTCTTCGCGGTGAACGAGCTCGAGATCGCCGTCGCGCCGGGCAACCCGAAGAAGATCGCGTCCTTCGCCGACCTCGCCAAGGACGGCACCACCGTGGTCGTCTGCGCCGAGCAGGTGCCGTGCGGGTCGGCGACGAAGAAGGTCGAGGACGCCACCGGCACGCGGCTCAAGCCCGTGAGCGAAGAGCAGGACGTCAAGTCGGTGCTCAACAAGGTCACCTCCGGCGAGGCGGACGCGGGCCTGGTCTACGTCACCGACGTGAACTCGGCCAGGGGCAAGGTCGACGGCGTCGCCTTCCCCGAGGCGGGCAAGGCGCTCAACGACTACCCGATCGTCGCGGTGAAGGACGCGCCCCAGGCCGCGCTCGCCCGGGAATTCGTCGACTTCGTGCTCGGCGACCAGGGCAAGGCGGCGCTGACCGGGGCCGGCTTCCGGCTGCCATGACCAAGCACGGCGCCCGGCGCACCGGCTTGCCGTTCGTCCTCTGGATCCCGGGGGTCGTGGCGCTGGCCCTGGTCGTCCTGCCGGTCGTCGGGCTGATCGTGCGCAGCGACCTCGGGAACCTGCCGAACCTCATCACCAGCCCCGGCGCGGTCCACGCCCTGGACCTGTCGCTGCGCACGGCCGTGGTGGCGACGGTCCTGTGCCTGGTCCTGGGCGGTCCGCTCGCGGTGTTGCTGGCCCGCTCGACCATGCCGGGGCTGCGTGTCGTGCGTGCGCTTGTCTTGCTGCCACTGGTGTTGCCGCCGGTGGTCGGTGGGCTCGCGTTGCTGTACCTGTTCGGGCGCGCGGGGTTCGGCGGGAAGCTGCTGTACGAGGCGTTCGGCCTGCGCCTCTCGTTCTCCACCACCGCGGTGGTGCTGGCCCAGACGTTCGTGGCGATGCCCTTCCTCGTGGTCGGGCTCGAGGGCGCACTGCGCACGGCGGGGGAGCGCTACGAGGCGGTCGCCGCGACCCTGGGCGCGGGTCCGTGGACGGTGTTCCGGCGCGTGACCGTGCCGCTGGTGTTGCCGGCCATCGGGTCGGGGCTGGTGTTGTGCTTCGCCCGCGCCATGGGCGAATTCGGCGCCACGATCACGTTCGCGGGCAGCCTGGAAGGGGTGACGCGGACGTTGCCGCTGGAGGTCTACACGCTCGCGGAGACCGATGTGGACAGTGCGGTCGCGGTGTCCCTGCTGCTGGTAGTGGTGTCCATTGTGGTCATCGTGGTGGCCCGGCCGAGGGCCGTGGAGGGCCGGTTGTGACCGCGGTCGTCGCCGAGGTGGAACTGCGCAGGGGAGAGTTCCGCCTCGACGTCCGGGTCGAGGTCGGCGCCGGTGAGGTGCTGGCGGTGCTGGGGCCCAACGGTTCCGGCAAGTCCACGCTGCTCGACGTGCTGGCCGGGCTGGTGCGCCCGGACCGCGGCAGCGTGCGGGTCGGCGACCGCGTGCTGGTGGGCCGGGGCGTCGACGTCCCGGCCCACCGCCGCGACGTCGGGTTGCTCGCCCAGCAGGCGTTGTTGTTCCCGCACCTGGACGTGCTGGCGAACGTCGCGTTCGGACCGCGGGCACGGGGCGTGCGGCGTGCCGAAGCCGAACGCATCGCGCGCCACTGGCTGTCCGAAGTGGACGCAGTGGAGTTCGCCGGTCGCAAGCCGGCCGCGCTCTCCGGCGGCCAGGCGCAGCGGATCGCACTGGCGCGGGCGCTGGCCGCCGAGCCCCGGCTGCTGCTGCTGGACGAGCCGTTCGCCGCGCTCGACGTGGACGTCGCGCCGGCGTTGCGCGGGCTGGTGCGCCGGGTACTGAGTAGCGGAAAGCAACTCGCCACGGTGCTGGTCACGCACGACCCGCTGGACGCGCTCGTGCTGTCCGACCGCGTGGTGGTGCTCGCCGACGGGCGCATCGTGGAGCAAGGGCCGACCAAGCAGGTGCTGTCCCGGCCACGCACGGCGTTCACCGCGCGCATCGCCGGTATCGACCTCGTGTCCGGGGTGGCCGCCGCGGACGGGCTGGCGATCGAGGACGGCGCGGTGATCCACGGCATGCGCACCGATGACGTCGCCGACGGCGACGCGGCGGTCGCGGTGTTCCAGCCGAGCGCGGTCACGGTGCACGTGGACCAACCGCACGGCAGCGCGCGCAACGTGTTCCCCGCCGTGGTGGCCGCCCTCGAGCCGCACGGCGCCGTCGTGCGCCTGCGTGCCGCCGCCGCGCCGGACGGCCCGGCGTGGGTGGCAGGAATTGCCGCCGACCTGACCCCCGCGGCCGTCGCGGACCTCGAACTGGACCTCGGTGAGCGGGTGTACCTGGCCGTCAAGGCGACCGAAGTGGCCGTGTACTCGGTCGCTGCGAGACCATGAGGCATGCCGGAGGCCACGTGGACGTACCTGATGGACATGGACGGGGTGCTGGTGCACGAGGAGCACCTGATCCCCGGCGCCGATGAGCTGCTCGCCGAGCTGACCGGCACGGGGACACCGTTCCTGGTGCTCACCAACAACTCGATCTACACCCCGCGCGACCTGCGGGCGCGGCTGCTGCGCACCGGCCTGGACGTGCCGGAGGAGTCGATCTGGACCTCGGCGCTCGCGACGGCGAAGTTCCTGGACGACCAGCGCCCGGGCGGGTCGGCGTTCGTGATCGGCGAGGCGGGGCTGACCACGGCGCTGCACGAGGTCGGCTACATCCTCACCGACCGCGACCCGGACTACGTCGTGCTGGGGGAGACGCGGACCTACAGCTTCACCTCGATCACCCGGGCGATCCGGCTGATCGAGCAGGGCGCGCGGTTCATCGCGACCAACCCGGACGCGACCGGTCCCAGCCGCGAGGGCTCGCTGCCCGCGACCGGGTCGGTGGCCGCGCTGATCCAGCAGGCCAGCGGGCACGCGCCGTACTTCGTGGGCAAGCCGAACCCGTTGATGATGCGCTCGGCGCTGAACCGGCTGGGCGCGCACTCGGAGACCACGCTGATGATCGGCGACCGGATGGACACCGACGTGCGGTCGGGCCTGGAAGCGGGTCTGAAGACGATCTTGGTCATGACCGGCATTTCCGCGGCCGATACCGCCGAACACTTCCCCTACCGGCCCAGCCGGGTGATCGACTCGGTGGCCGCGTTGGTCGGTTCGACGGACAAGCCGTTCGGCTGAACCGGCTCGCGACGCACAGCCGAACGGACTCGCCTATCGTCTCCTGTGTGGAGGAGGACGCGGGGACCCCTACGTATGTCGTCGGTGACGTGCACGGTCACCGCGACGAGCTCGAAGACGCGCTGCGCGCCAAGGGTCTGGTCGACGACGACGGCGACTGGGCCGGCGACGACGCGCGCCTGTGGTTCCTGGGGGACTTCGTCGACCGCGGTCCCGACGGCGTCGGCGTGATCGACACCGTGATGCGCCTGCACGCCCAAGCGGCCGAAGCGGGCGGCATGGCCGACACCCTGCTCGGCAACCACGAGATCCTCCTGCTCGGCATGCACCGCTTCGGGGACGAAGAGGTGCCGTCGGACTTCGGCCCGCGCAGCTTCGCCCGCAGCTGGGAGATCAACGGTGGGCAGGAGAGCGACCAGGAGGCGCTCACCGATGCGCACATCGAGTGGCTGACCAGCCGCAACGTCGTCACCCTCGATGGCGACCACCTGCTGATGCATTCGGACACCATCGAGTACCTCGGCTACGGCGAGACCGTCGACGAGATCAACGAGGCCGTCCGCGAGGTCCTGACCGGCGACGACCTCGAGGAGTGGTGGGAGTGCTGGCGCCGCATGACCACCCGGTACGCCTTCCGCGGCCCGCAGGGCGAGGAAGTGGCGAAGGAACTGCTGAACGTCCTGGGCGGGGAACAGGTCGTGCACGGCCACAGCGTGATCGCCGACCAGCTCGGCATCCTCCCGTCCCAGGTCGAGGCACCGTTCCAGTACGCGGGCGGCCGCGCCCTGGGCGTGGACGGCGGCCTCTTCGTCGGCGGCCCGTGCCTGGTGGTCCCGCTGCCCTACGACCCCGAACACTGACCCGTGGGGTCCCGAGCGGCGTCTAGCGCTTCCCTCGCCACTCTGCGTGGAACTGCTCGAGGAACATCTCCATGAACTCGTGGCGCGCCTTGGCCAGGCTGCGGCCGTGGTCGGTGTTCATCCGCTCGGTGAGCAGCAGCAGCTTCTCGTGGAAGTGGTTGATCGTCGTGCCGCGGCTCGCCATGTACTTCTCCGCGGAGTCGTGCATCTCCGGGTCGCAACCGGGGTCGTGGATGGGCCGCTGAACGTAGCCGCCGTAGGCGAAAGTCCGGGCCACGCCGATCGCCCCCATCGCGTCGAGGCGATCGGCGTCCTGCACACAACGGCCTTCCAGGGAAAGTTCCGGTTGTGCGACTTTTGCGCCTTTGAACGACATCCCGGCGATGATGTCGACGACCTGAGTGGTGACACCAGCGTCGACGCCGAGTTCGTCGAGCCAATCCCGGGCGAACTTCGGGCCGGCTTCCTCGCTGCCGGAGAACTTGTAGTCCTCGATGTCGTGCAGCAAAGCCGCCAACTCCACGACGAAGCGGTTGGCTTCTTCCTTTTCCGCGATCTGCACGGCCACATCGCGCACCCGCTGCACGTGCCACCAATCATGGCCGGTCGATTCGCTACCCAGTTTGTCCTTCGCGAGTTGCTCTGCCCGGGCAATCACGGTCTCAGCTGAGAGCATGCGCGCACGGTACCGGGAACGTCCGCGGCGCCGCGAATGCGCGCCGCGTGTCGGCCTGCTTTCACCCAAGTTGATTCCGGGCTTTGCGTATCACCAGGTCACTGTCCTATCGCCACGTCGTAGCGATAGGACAGTGAGTCGACCTGGGCCACCCGAGGCATGAACTCGTCCACGTCAACGGCCGACCTCGTCAGATCGATGGCAAGTGCCACCGTTGCCCGCAAAGCGAGGGCGGACGCCCACGAGGTACCGGACCCAGACCGTACGCTCGAAGGACCCGACCAGGCGTCGATCTTGTTGTCGAATGCCCGTGTCAACGCGCCACCAATGGACGAGCTGACCGCATCGAGCGGCGGCAGCCACTTGCGGACACAGAGGTAGAACAACGGGTGCCAGGTTATCGAGTGCCACACAGGTTGACGGTGGATCACAATTGGGCGGTCCTTCAGCTGCAAGCCGTGAACGCTGTCCCAACAGTTCGCCACTGTCTGCCGTCGCAGGCCGGCCAGCGACGGAATCCGGTTCGGTGGCATGAACGACTCGATCCGCTCGTAGGCGAAATGGCCGAGCAGTTGTTCTTCCACGGTCAGCGTGGAGGTGGTGAGCGCTTCGTGCAGGAAGGCCGCCGATCGGCACAACGACCGCACCAACTTTTCGGAATGGGTGGTTCTGTTTCGGAGCAATTGCGCGATCGCGAGACTCGGGTAGAAGGCGAACAGCAGATGCGGTTCTTCGCCAACGCGCAACGGCCAGCCGCCGCCGGTCCCGTCCTGCACCGCATGAGCCGCCGCGTCATCGCGGCGATGCGGCCGCGACCTCGAGTGATGAGATGACGGCGAGTGGTGAGGCCGAGAAGGACTTGGGCCATGGCCCAGCTCGTGTCGCCCGATTCCGCGTCGCCGTCGTGGCCGCGGAGCCGCCCGGACTCGTCGATGAGGTCGAGGGCGAGTTCGACCAGCGGTCGTGCCATGGCGTCGGGCACACCGGTACTGCCCAAGATGCCCATGAGCACCGCACCAGCGGATGCCGAGGAGTGCTGACCGCGCCCGAACTCATGAGCTTCGACTCGGCCGCCGGGCAGCACGGACCTCGCGATCGGGGACCGCGCCAACTGCTCGATGCTGGGCACGCCGAGGAGGTGCGCGGCGACTTCCAGATGTGTCGTGGACTCCGCAGGTACTCCCCGGCCGTGGCGTGCCATGTTCTGACCATTATCAGTCAGGGCCGCCGTGACCTGCGGAGATGTCCTTTCATTGACCACTCTGTGACCCGCATCCGGCGAGCGCGCAACCGCGATCGCTCGCCGTGGGCGCAGCGTGCCGGAGGCCGGGTGAGGAGCGATCCGAGTTCGGCAACTGACCACTTGAAGGTGTCCGAACGGCGTAATCGGGTAGAAGATGGTGGGCGTCGTCACCTGGCTGGAGGTCTCATGTCCACTGTCGCGCCCGCGGTGCCGAGCTATGCATCAGGCACCTCCGACGTCCCCTTGCTCGGCGACACCATCGGCGACAACTTCGACCGCACCGTCGCGGCGTTCGGGGATCGGGAAGCCCTCGCCGACTGCGCCACCGGCAAGCGGTGGACCTACACCGAACTGGCCGTCGACGTGGACGCGGTCGCGTTCGGACTGCTCGGGCTCGGCGTCGGCAAGGGCGACCGGGTGGGCATCTGGTCGCCGAACTGTGCCGAGTGGACCCTCGTGCAGTACGCCACAGCGAAGATCGGCGCGATCCTCGTCAACATCAACCCGTCCTACCGGGTCCACGAGCTCAAGTTCGTGCTCAACCAGGCGGGCATCCGCACGCTGGTCGCCGCGCCGAGCTTCAAGACCTCGGACTACGCGGGCATGATCGAAGAGGTCCGGCCCGAGTGCCCGGCGCTCGAGGACGTCATCCTCATGGGACACGAGGAGTGGACGGCCCTCGCGTCCGCCGCGGTGGACGCGGAGCGGCTCGCCGAGATCGGCAGGACGCTCACCGCCGACGACCCGATCAACATCCAGTACACCTCGGGCACCACCGGCTTCCCCAAGGGCGCGACCCTGTCGCACCACAACATCCTCAACAACGGCTTCTTCGTCGGTGAGCTCTGCAACTACACCGAGGCCGACCGCATCTGCATCCCCGTGCCCTTCTACCACTGCTTCGGCATGGTCATGGGCAACCTCGCGGCGACCAGCCACGGCTCGTGCATGGTGATCCCGGCGCCCGCGTTCGACCCGGAGGCCACCCTCAAGGCGGTCGCCGACGAGCGGTGCACGTCGCTCTACGGCGTGCCGACGATGTTCATCGCGGAGCTGAGCCACCCGAAGTTCGACGACTACGACCTGTCGAGCCTGCGCACCGGGATCATGGCCGGCTCGCCGTGCCCGGTCGAGGTGATGAAGCAGGTCATCGACCGGATGGGCATGACCGAGGTGTCCATTTGCTACGGCATGACCGAGACGTCACCGGTGTCGACGCAGACGCGCGCGGACGATTCGGTGGAGCGCCGGGTGTCCACAGTGGGCCGCGTGGGCCCGCACATCGAGGTCAAGATCGTCGACCCGGAGACCGGCCTGACCGTGCCGCGCGGCGTGCCGGGCGAGTTCTGCACCCGTGGATACTCGGTGATGCTCGGGTACTGGGAGCAGCCCGACAAGACCGCCGAGGCGATCGACCGCGCGCGCTGGATGCACACCGGCGACCTCGCGATCATGGACTCCGACGGCTACCTCAACATCACCGGCCGCATCAAGGACATGGTCATCCGCGGCGGCGAGAACATCTACCCGCGCGAGATCGAGGAATTCCTCTACACCCACCCGGACATCCTCGACGCACAGGTGATCGGCGTGCCCGACGAGCGCTACGGCGAAGAGCTGATGGTGTGGATCCGGATGCGGGAAGGTGCCGAGCCGCTGACCGCGGAGGCCGTGCGCGAGTTCGCGACGGGCAAGCTCGCGCACTACAAGATCCCGCGCTACGTGCACGTGGTCGACGAGTTCCCGATGACCGTGACGGGCAAGATCCGCAAGGTCGAGATGCGCGCGAAGTCCGTGGAACTGCTCGGCCTGGAAGACGCCGCCAACATCAAGCACGCCTGATTCCGCTCAACCACAACGAATCGGCGCTCTGCACCTGGGCAGTCCCCCACCCTCCCGGGGGGCGACCCCAAGTCCAGTCTACCGGTGTGACGGCCGCGATCCGGGGCCAGCGGAAATCTGTGGAAAACCTTGCGTGCGAACGGAAACTTCCGTCGGTGATTCGCGGTCCACAAGGGTGCGAGTCACCTGATCGGGTGGGGACAAGGGTCAGGCGTGGTGCGCCCCTCGGGTGGGGGAAGGGCGCCCTTGGATGGGACAAGGGCCAGGCGTGGGGGAGACAACTCAAGCGTGGTGTGCGCTCGGGTGCGCGTGGATCAGTGCCTGGGTCAACCTGGGCACGGCGTGGATCAGCCGGTGCTCGGCCTCGTGCGCGATCGTGTGGGCCTGCGCCAAGGTAAGCGTCGGTTCGACGTCCACTTCGGACTCGGCGACGAGGTTGTGGCCGACCCAGCGCAACCGGACCACGTCCACGCCGCGCACGCCCGGCGTTGCCGCGAGGGTGTTCTCGGCGAGCGTCACCAGTTCCGGGTCGACGGCGTCGAGCATGCGGGCGAACACCTCCTTCGCCGCACTCCACAGCACGGTCAGAATCGCCACTGTGATCAGCAACCCCACCGCGGGATCGGCCCAGCGCCAGCCGAGCCAGGAGCCGCCCGCGGCCAGCAGCACGGCGAGGCTCGTGAACCCGTCGGTGCGCGCGTGCAGGCCGTCGGCGACCAGCGCGGCCGAGCCGATCTGCCGCCCGACGGTGATGCGGTAGCGCGCGACGAGTTCGTTGCCGACGAACCCGGCCAGTCCCGCGGCGGCGACCCACCCGAGCGCGTGCATGTCCCGCGGGTGCAGCAGCCGGTCGATCGCCGTCCACGCCGCCAGCACCGCGGACGCGAACATCACCGACAGGATGACCAGCCCGGCAAGATCCTCGCAGCGGCCGAGCCCGTGGGTGAAGCGCCTCGTGGCCGCGCGCCGCCCGAGCACGAACGCCACCGCCAGTGGCACCGCGGTCAGCGCGTCGGCGAAGTTGTGCAGCGTGTCGCCCAGCAACGCCACCGATCCGCTCAAGGCCACGACCGCGAGCTGCGCGACCGCGGTGACGGTCAGCCCCGCGAACGAGATCCACAGCGCGCGCATGCCCCGCGCGCTCGTCGTCAGCGCCGAATCGACCACGTCGGCGTGACCGTGGCCGTGTCCATGCCCGTGACCGTGCCCATGCCGCTTACCCATGACGACGCCCTCCGCGATACACCCCTAGCAGCATACCTGCGCATACAAGCAGGTATGCAGGTAAGCTGGCCGGCATGCACAGCGACCTCCCGGACTTCGACATGCCCGCCGAGGAACAGGTCCACCTCGCGGCCGAGTCGTTCCGGATGCTGGCCGACCCGACGCGGATCAAGGTGCTGTGGGCGCTGTTGCAGGGCGAGTCCTCGGTCGCGTGCCTGGCCGACCTCGCCGGCGTCACCCCGACCGCGGTCAGCCAGCACCTGGCCAAGTTGCGCCTGGCCGGCCTGGTCACCGGCCGGCGGGAGGGCACGTTCGTCTACTACTCCGCGGCCAACGACCACGTGCGCGGCCTGTTGGACCAAGCGTTGTTCCACGCCGACCACGTCGACCGCGACATCCCCGGCGACGCCCCTGCGCACTCGCACTCGAAGGGGCTTTAGCCCCGTTGCCCCATTCACCCGGATGGCGCAACGTTGGTCCATGCTCACCGACGCCAAGATCACCACGATGCTCCCCGTCACCGACGTCGAGCGGGCGCGGCGGTTCTACGCCGACCGCCTCGGCCTGCGCGAGATCGCCGTCGCCGGGGACGGCACCCGCATCTTCGAAGCGGGTGCGGGCTCGATCGGCCTGCGCCAGGCCGAACCTGGGGCCCAGAGCGCACAGACCGCGCTGACCTTCCTCGTCAAGGACGTCGAACGGGAGGTCGGCGAGCTCACCGGTCGCGGCGTCACGTTCGCCGACTACGACCTGCCCGACCTCAAGACCGTCGACCACATCGCCGAGTTCGGCGACGAGAAGGCCGCCTGGTTCACCGACACCGAAGGCAACATCCTCTGCGTGCACCAGAACACGTAACTTGGGTGTGTGCCGTTCACCGTGGGTTTCGACCTGGACATGACCTTGATCGACCCCCGGCCGGGCATGGCGATGGCGATCGACACGCTCGCCGCGCAGACCGGTTTCGCCTTGGACGGCGCGCGTTTCGCCGCGAACCTCGGGCCGCCGCTCGACGTCGTGTTCCGCGACTTCGGTGTGCCCGAGGAGCACATAGCCGACCTGACCACCCGTTTTCGCGCCGACTACCCCGAGGTCGTCATCCCGCGCACGGTGGCGTTGCCGGGTGCGGGCGCCGCCATCGACGCGGTGCGCGCCCTGGGCGGACGGGTCGTGGTGATCACGGGGAAGTACCAGCGCAACGCCGAACTGCACATCGCCGAACTCGGCTGGGAAGTCGACGCGGTGGTCGGGACGCTGTGGGGGCCGGGCAAGGGCGAGGCGCTGCGCAGCCACCACGCAAGCGTTTACGTGGGTGACCATGTGAGCGATGTCATGGGCGCGAAGGCGGCGGGGGCGACGTCGGTCGGCGTCACCACCGGACCGTGCGACGAGGCCGGGTTGCGCGAGGCAGGAGTGGATGTCGTGTTGCGCGACCTGACCGAATTCCCGGCCTGGTTGCACGCGCACCGTGGTTAATGCGGGTGTCCGTCGGGTCTCGACTTGGCTAGGCTTACTGGAGCGCGTCCTGGGTACGCCCGGGGCGCGTTCGTCGTGCCATAGGCGCGACAGGCAAGTCGATGAGGGAACGGTGAGAGCGGTGCCGACCGGCAGGGTCAAGTGGTACGACTCGGCAAAGGGATTCGGGTTCGTCACGCAGGACGGCGGCGAGGACGTGTACGTGCGGTCCTCGGCGTTGCCCGCTGGCGTCGAGGGGTTGAAGGCCGGCCAGCGGATCGAGTTCGGGGTCGCCGACGGCCGTCGGGGCCCGCAGGCGCTGTCCGTGCGGTTGCTCGACCCGCCGCCCTCGGTCGCCGAGGCGCGCAGGCGCCCCGCCGAGGAGTTGCACGGCCTGATCGAGGACATGATCAAGGTGCTCGAGTCGGTGGTGCAGCCGGATCTGCGGCGCGGCCGTTACCCGGATCGCAAGCAGACCAAGCGGATCGCCGAAGTCGTGCGCGCCGTGGCGCGGGAGCTCGACCCCTAGGCCTTCGGCACTCGGAAGGTCCCGGTGGCGTTCGGGTTGACCGGCCGGTCGCCGCCGAAGCCGCGGATGAGCGTGCCACCACGGGTGGACACGTACGTCTGCAGCAGGCCGATCGCCAGCAGCACCGAGATCACCAGGAAGCCGACCCAGTACGTGGGAGGCAGCAGGACGCCGACCGCGCCACCGAAGACCCAGCCGATCTGCAGCACCGTCTCCGAACGGCCGAACGCGGACGCGCGCGACTCCTCGGGCAGGTGGTCCTGGATCACGGCGTCCAGGCTGATCTTGGCGAGCGCACTCCCGATCGCGCCGACCAGCCCGACGATCGCCGCCGTGCCGATGCCGCTCAACAACGTGGCGATCACGGTCGCGATCAGACTTCCGGCGACGCAGCCGATCACCACTTGGTCGGGCTTGCCGACGTGGATGCGCGCGCCGACGGCGTTGCCGACGAAGCTGCCGAGCCCGGCCGCGCCACCGATCAGCCCGAGCTGCAACAGCTGCTGGAACGGCTCGCCCTCGGTCTGGGCCTTGACCGCGAAGGCCGCGAACAGCATCAGGAACCCGGTCAGCATGCGCACGGTTCCGTTGCCCCACAACGCGACCACGATGTGCCGGCCCATGGGCTGGCGCCGTGGTTTGTCGGGGTGCTCGCTCAAGGTCGCGGGCACCTCGCCCTCGGTCACCTCGACCCAGGACGGGATCCGCAGGCCCTGCACCGCGCCGACGACGCAGATCACCGCCGTGAACCACAACGCGCCGGGTGAGTCGAAGAGCTTGGTCAGCCCCGCGGCCACCACGCCCGCCGCGGCTCCGGCGCCAAGACCGAACACGGTGAGCCGCGCGTTGGTCTTGGCGAGGGTTATGTCCGGGGGCAGCACCCTCGGCGTGATCGCCGCCTTGAGCACGGTGAACGACTTGGACAGCACCATCTTGCCCAGCGCGGCCGGGTAGAGCAGCCACGTGTCGAAGTTGGCCGCCATGACCACGCACATCAGCGCCTGGCCGGCCGACGTCGCGCACATCGCGAAGCGGCGGCCGCGCTGCACGCGGTCGAGCGCGGGCCCGATGATCGGTGCGACGAACGCGAACGGCGCCACGGTGATCAGCAGGTACAGCGCCACCTTGCCCTTGCTCTCGCCGGTGGCGGCGCTGAAGAACAGGGTGTTGGCCAGCGCGACCGCCATCGCCGCGTCGCTGGCGTAGTTGAGCATCGTCGCGTAGTAGAGCGAGGTCAGCCCGGACTTTTCCGCGCCGTCGGCGGTGGCCGCCTTGCGGAACGCGCCGTAGGCCTGGCTGGTCAGCTGCTTGCCCCGCATGGCCGCGACCCGGGTCACGGTCAGCTTTTTCGGCATCTGCGTCGGCTGCGGCGCGCCCGGGCCCGCGACGAACTGGGTGCGTGCTTCCGCGTCCTCCGACGGCGGGGGAGGGTACGACGGGAGTTGCTGCGCCGGTCGCGCGGTGCGCGGCGGCGGGCCGTAGCTCTCCGGGTCGACGTCGCCGTAGGTCTCGTAGCGCTGGTCGACGTAGTACGGGTCGGGTGGCGGCGGGCGCCGGGTGCGCGGTGGCGGCGGGTGCTCCGCGTAGCGCGGCGGCCGGGGGTCCTCGTGCGCCGGGTCGTCGTAGTAGTACGGCGGCATCGAGTGCATCGGGGGCGGCGACGGCTGCCTGCGGGTGGGCGGCGGGGGCTGCCGGCGCTGCTGTTGCTGCTGCTGCTGCTCGGGCGGCGGCGACGCGGTCCAGCCGCGGCGCTTCTTGCGTCCGGACGCGGGCTTGCCGGGCCGGCCGCGGCGGCCGTCCGGCTGATCACCCGAACCCGAACGAATCACTCTTCCATCCTGCCGTATCGGACCGGCCCGGACACGCCTATTGGGCGTGGTCCGGACGGTGATCACTCCTGCGTGGTGAACCTCACCCGGAACATCGAGGGCCAGAGCTTGCCCGTGACGAGGAAGTCGTCGGTTCCGGGCACGGGGGTGATGCCGTTGAGCACGTCCGCGCCGGTGCGGTCGACCGGCAGGTCGCTCAGGTCGATGGACGCGGTGACCGCTCCGGTCCGCGGATCGATCCGCACGATGGTGTCGGTCTTCCAGACGTTCGCGTAGAGCGCGCCGGGCGTGCAGGCCAGTTCGTTCAACAATGCTACTGACCGGTCTTGGGTGTGCACCCGGATCGTGCCTTTCGCCGCGAACGTCGCCGGGTCGCGGAAGGTGAGCGTGTCGGTCCCGTTGCTCATCACGAGCGTGCCGTCGTCCTGGTGGCACAGGCCCCAGCCCTCGCCCTGGTAGGGGACGCGGCGCAGTTCGGCCAGGGTCTTGCGGTCGCGTTCGAAGGCGAAGCCGTCCTGCCAGGTCAGCTGCCACACCCGCGTCGGCAGGACGGTGATGCCCTCACCGAAGACCGCGGGCACGTCGACGCGCTGCCGCACCTCGCCGGTCACCGGGTCGCTGACGGTGATCCGGGACCGGCCGACCTCGCCGGTGCTCTCGTACAGCTCGCCGCCGTCGAGTTCGAGGCCTTCGGTGAACGCGTCGCGCGGGTGCGGGAGCACGGCGACCACCTGGGCGCGCAGGACCGCGACGCCGGTCAGCGGCGCGGATTGCGGGCTCGCCACGCACCCCGTGAGCAGCAAGGCACAGCCGATGGCCGAGAAGGTCCGTGCCCGCACCCGCCAAGCCTCGCACGGTGGGGCACAATTCGGTGGTGATGACGTCCATGTCCAGCCACGAAGCACTCGCCACCGCGGTGGACCTCGCGCGGGCCGCGGCCCAGGTCGAGGCGGGCGACGAGCCCGTCGGCGACCACGTCGGCACGCAGGCCGAGGACGACACCGCCCTGACCCATTTCTTCGAGGCGAACAAGCCCGGCTACCGCGGGTGGCGGTGGGCGGTGACGGTCTCCGGTGTCGCCGACGACGTCACCGTCAGCGAGGTCGTGCTGCTGCCCGGGCCGAACGCGCTGACCGCACCCGCCTGGGTGCCGTGGCAGGAGCGCGTGCGCGCCGGGGACCTCGGTGTCGGCGACCTCATGCCCACCGCCCCGGACGACCCGCGCCTCGTGCCCGCGTACGTGCTGTCGGACGACCCGGCGGTCGAGGAGGTCGCGCGCGACCTCGGCCTCGGCCGCGAGCGGGTGATGTCGCGCGAAGGCCGGCTCGACGCCGCGCGCCGCTGGCAGGACGGGGAGTTCGGGCCGCACTCGGACATGGCCCGCAGCGCGCCCGCGCACTGCGGGACGTGCGGGTTCTACGTGCCGGTCGCCGGGTCGTTGCGCGCGGCCTTCGGCGTGTGCGGGAACGACCTGGCGCCCGCGGACGGTCGCGTGGTGCACGCCGAGTACGGCTGCGGCGCGCACTCGGAGGTCGAGGTCGAGCAGGTCTCGCCGGTGCTGGTCGCCGACCTGATCTACGACGACGCCGAGCTGGACGTCGAGCACTCGACACCCAGGACCGACCTGCCGACGGCGGCAGCCGAGATGCTGGGCGCATCGGCCGAGACCGCGCAGACCGCCGAGTCTGTCGACACCACCGAATCCGTCGCGATCGCGGAACAGGACGCGTGACGAGCGATCCGTTCGGGACCGCCGCACTGCGCGAGTCCGTGCTGGCGTCCTGGGTGTCGTCGCCGACGCGACTGCGTGAGGACGCCAACGCCGAGGAGGACCTCCGGCTCGGCGGTTACGCGGACCGGCTCCTGGTCGAGCTCGCCCAGAACGCGGCCGATGCCGCGCTGCTCGCCGGCATCCCGGGCGCGCTACGGGTGACGCTGGTGTCGGGCGAACTGCGGGTCGCCAACACCGGTGCGCCGCTGACCGCCGAAGGTGTCGCCGCGCTCGCCTCGCTGCGTGCTTCGGCCAAGCGCGACGGGAGCACGGCCGGGCGGTTCGGCGTGGGGTTCGCGGCCGTGCTCGCGGTGACCGACGAGCCGCGGATCGTGTCGCGGACCGGCGGGGTCGCGTTCTCCGCCGCGCGCTCGCGTGCGGCTTTCCCCGACGGGGAACGGGAACCGGCCGTGCTGCGGCTGCCGTGGCCGCTCGGGGACGACGAGGACCCGGTGCCGGACGGGTTCGACACCGAGGTCCGGCTGCCGCTGCACCCGTCCATCGACGGTCCGGCCTTGCTGGCCCGGCTCAAGTCCGATGTGGACGCTTTGCTGCTGGCCCTGCCGTGGCTCGGCTCGATTGCCGTCGAGGACGACCGCGTGGAACGGGTGACGCGCGGCGAGTCCGAAGTGGAGATCCGCGGGCGCCGTTGGCTGCTGAACCGCGCGTCCGGCCGGCTGCCGGACGACGTCGTCGCCACGCTCGGCGTCGAGGCGCGGACGAACGCGGACTGGTCGGTGTGCTGGGCCATCCCGGACGCTTCACCCGTGACCGACGGCGTGCTGTACGCGCCGACGCCGACCGAGGAACGCCTGTCGATCCCGGCGATGCTGATCGCGTCGGTGCCGGTCGAGCCGTCGCGCCGCCAGGTCATGCGCGGCCCGGCCGCCGACGCGGTGCTGTCCGCGGCGGCCGCCGCCTACCCGGCGCTGATCGCCAAGGTGGACGGTCTCGACCGGACTTCGTTCGTGCCGCCGCCCGGCTTCCCCCGCTCCGATGTGGACGACCTGCTGCGCGAACGCGTGCTGGCCGCCCTGCGCGAGGCGGCTTGGCTGCCCGCCGCCGTGGGCCCCGACCTGCGCCCGGCCGAGGCGACCGTGGTGGACACGCCGTCGCCCGCGCTGGCCGAGCTGATCGCTGACGTGCTGCCCGGGGTCGCGCACGGTTCCCTCGGTGCGCCGTCGCACGCGCAAGCCCTTGCCGCACTAGGTGTCCGCCGGCTGGACATGACCGACCTGGTCGCCGCCCTCACCGGCGTGGACCGCGCGCCGTCGTGGTGGCGTGAGCTCTACGCGGCCTTGGCGCCGGTCGCCGACGTCGACGCCGCCGCCCGCGAAGCGATGGGCGCGCTGCCCGTCCCGATGGCCGACGGGCGGACGCTGCCCGGTCCGCGCGGCGCGCTGATCGCCGAGAGCGCCGAGGTCGCCGAGGTCGAGGGCGTCCGCCTGGTCCACCCCGACGCGGTGCACCCGCTGCTGGAGAAGCTGGGCGCTCGCCGGGCCGGCCCGCGCGAGTTGCTGGAAGCGCTGCGCGATCCCGTCGACCAGTCCGCGGTCGACGTCGAGTCCGGAGTGGACGTCCGGCCGCTGGTGGACACCGTGCTGCGCCTGGTCACCGATGCCGGTCTCACCGCGGGTGAGCTGCCCTGGCTCGGCGCCCTCACGCTCCCGGCCCGCACCGGCGACTGGAGCCGTGCGGACGAACTGGTCCTGCCCGGCGCGCCGATGCTCGCGGTCCTCGCGCCGGACTCGCCCCTGGCCGAGCTGTCGCCGGACTTCGCCGCGAACTGGACGCCGGACGCGCTGGCCGCCGTCGGCGTCCTGGACACGTTCGCGGTGCTCGAAGTCGACCACCCCACCGGCCCCGACCACGAGCTGGCCGACGAGCAGGAGTGGTGGGACACCCACGACGAACCACCGTCGCGCCTGCTCGCCATCCGCGACCTCGACCTGGTCGCCGACGACGCCTGGCCGGCCGCCCTGCGGTTGCTGGCAAGCGATCCACGCACCCTGCGAGCCCTGCGCGAGCCCGGCTACACGACCTGGTGGCTCGCCCGCTACGCCCTCATCGACGGCGCGCCGCCGCGTGACTGGCGCCTGCCAGACGCCGTCGACCTCGCGGGCCTCTACGACCCGGTCGCCGGTCTCGACGCCGGCCTGGCCCGCGCCGTCGGCGTTCGCGCCGAACTGTCCCTTGTGGATGCGGACGACGTCGAAGACCTCCTGGCCCGCCTGGCCGACCCCGACCGCCACCCCGCGCCGGGCGCGATCCTGCGTGCCATGTCCGCCCTGGCCGAGGCGCCCGTCGCACCCGAGGACGTCACGCCCCCGGACCGCATGCGCACCCTGGCCGGCACCGTCGCCGACGCCGACGCGTGTGCGGTCCTCGACGGCCCCTGGCTTGTGGCCGTGGCCGAACCGGACGAGCTGGTCGCCGTGGAGGACTTCACCGCAGCGGCCGCCCTGGCCGAGCTGGTGGACCTGCCCCTGGCCAGCGACCAGTTGCCGGCCAAGGTCGACAGCGACGGCGACTACGTGCCGTGGGCCGAGCTCGGCGCCGTCGTCGAGGCGGCGGAGCTCGCGGGCCTCGACCTGCCGCCCGGCGGCCCGATCGTGCACGACCCGCTGGTCGTGGTCGTGGACGACGAGCGGCACGAGGTCCCGTGGTGGCTGACCGGCGACGGCATCCTGCACGTCGCCGACACCCCGGAGGCCCTGGCCGCCGGGTTCGCCTGGCGCACCGGTGACTGGCCGGCCCGGCACCTGCTGACCGCGCTGATCACCGATCCGGACCCGCGCACCTACCTGGCCTGAGCGTCACAGGCCCCGCTGCGCACCCCGGGAGCCACGCCGCGACGCCGAGCGCTGCCACCACATGATCGGCATCCCGATGAACCCGAGCACCCAGCCGGCCATGGCGATCCACTGCCAGTCGCGGTCGCCGCCGGTGGCCAGCAGGAACACCCACGCCACCAACCACACGGCCGTGCCGATGACCACCAGCAGGGGCAGGTTCACCAGCCGCGGCGGCAGAGGCGGCGGCGGCAATTTGACGATCTCGTGATTCCCTTCAGGCGCCACGATGAGGGAGGCTACCCGCATGTCGACCGAGACCGAGCGCACGACCGAGCCGGAGGAGGCGCCCAAGAACGGCGTCGACCGGTTCTTCAAGATCACCGAACGCGGCTCCACCATGGGCAGGGAGCTGCGCGGCGGCCTGGTGACCTTCGTGACCATGGCCTACATCGTGGTGCTGAACCCGCTGATCATCGGCAGTTTCGCGCCGAGCGACCCGGGCGCGCACAAGGACGTCCTCGGCGGCATCCTGCCGGTCTCGCAGGTCGCCGCGGTCACCGCGCTCGTGGCCGGCGTGATGACCATCCTCATGGGACTCATCGCGAACTACCCGTTCGCGATCGCCACCGGCCTGGGCATCAACAGCCTGCTCGCGGTCACGATCGCACCGCAGATGACCTGGCCGGAGGCCATGGGCCTGGTCCTCATCGAGGGCTTGATCATCGTCGTGCTGGTGTTCACGGGGCTGCGCACGGCCGTGTTCAACGCGGTGCCCCGCGACCTCAAGGCCGCGATCGCCGTCGGCATCGGCCTGTTCATCTGCTTCATCGGCCTCGTCGACGCCGGGTTCGTCCGGCGTCTGCCGGACGACGCGCACACCACGGTCCCGGTCGGGCTCGGCATCAACGGCTCGATCGCGTCCTGGCCGACCGCCGTGTTCGTCATCGGCCTGATCATCACCGGCATCCTGGTCGCGCGGAAGGTCAAGGGTGCGATCCTGATCGGCGTCGTGGTCAACGCGATCATCGCGATCGTCGTCGAGGCCATCGTCAAGGCCGGACCGTCACAGGGCACCAACCCCAAGGGCTGGAACCTCGGCTACCCGGCCATGCCCGACCAGGTCACGGGGATGCCGGACCTGTCACTGCTCGGCGACGTCTCGTTCGGGGCGTGGACGCGGCTGCCGATCATCACCGTGCTGCTGCTGGTGTTCACGCTCGTGCTCGCCGACTTCTTCGACGCCATCGGCACCATGACCGGCCTCGGCAAGGAAGCCGGCCTGCTGGCCAAGGACGGCCAGCTACCCAACGTCGGGCGCGCGCTGTTCGTCGAGGGTCTGGCCGGCGCCGCGGGCGGGGTCGGGTCGGCGAGTTCGAACACCGTCTTCATCGAGTCCGCGTCCGGCATCGCTGAAGGGGCGCGCACCGGCCTGGCCAACATGGTCACCGGCGTGCTGTTCCTCGCGGCCATGTTCCTGACGCCGCTCTACGCGGTGATCCCGGTCGAGGCGGCGGCGCCGGCGCTGGTCGTGGTCGGCGCGTTGATGCTCACCCAGATCCGCGAGATCGACTTCACGGACTTCACGATCGCGCTGCCCGCGTTCCTGACGATCGTGGTCATGCCGTTCACGTACTCGATCGCCAACGGCATCGGCGCCGGGTTCGTCAGCTACGTGCTGCTGCGCACCGCGACCGGCAAGGCCCGGGGCGTGCACCCGCTGATGTGGGTGGTCGCCGTGGCCTTCGTCGTGTACTTCGCGGTGGGACCGATCCAGAACGCCATCAACGGCTGAGGTGTGAGATCGCCGTCAACCGACGTGATCCCGCCGAGATAGTGAGCTATGCTAACGAGGTGACCGACGCGAAGGCCAGCACGCTGACCAGCCGGCTCCGGCTGGCGGTCGTGCGGCTGAACCGTCGGCTGCGAGCACAGCGCGCGAACTCCACGGTGTCGCTCACCCAGGTGTCGGCGATGTCCACGCTCTACAAGTGCGGACCGCTCACGCCGGGGGAGCTGGCCACCCGGGAGGGCGTCCAGCCGCCATCGATGACCAGGGTCCTCTCGGCCCTGGAGGAGATGGGGATCGTCAGCCGCAAGCCGCACCCCAGTGACGGCAGGCAGGCGATCGTCGAGCTGACCGACTTGGGTCGCAAGATGGTCGTCGAGGACATCACCGCCCGCGAGGCGTGGCTGGACCACCGGTTGAACACGCTCACCGAGGACGAACGCGCCGTGCTGTCCAGGGCAGCGGAGATCATCGACAGGATGGCGGGGCAGTAGAACAAGTGCCGGCGAGCGCGGGTGGTACCCGAGAACAGCAGACCCCTTGCAACTCGATACCAGCCAAGCCACCAGGCACCCTCAGCCGTACCCCGGAACCGGACGCGCGACCCACCCGCAAGCCCGGCATGTTCGCCTCCCTGCGCGAGCGGAACTACCGGTACTTCCTGTCCGGCCAGGTCATCTCCAACATCGGCACCTGGATGCAGCGCATCGCCCAGGACTGGCTGGTGTTCACCCTCACCGGCAACAACCCGGTCGCCTTGGGCGTCGCGGCCGCGTTGCAGTTCACCCCGACGCTGTTCCTGTCGCTGTGGGCCGGCGTGCTCGCCGACCGCGCGGACAAGCGCAAGCTCGAGATGGGCCTGCAGGGCGCGATCGCGACCTGCGCGCTGGTGCTCGGCCTGCTCGACGTCACCGGGCTCGTGCAGCTCTGGCAGGTGTTCCTGCTGTGCTTCGCGCTCGGCGCGTGCACGGCGATAGAGACGCCGGTGCGCCAGTCGTTCGTCTCGGAGATGGTCGGCCGCGCGCTGGTGCCCAACGCGGTCGCGCTGAACTCCACGATCTTCAACTCGGCCCGCATCATCGGCCCGGCCATCGCCGGGGTGATGATCACGGTGGTCGGCACCGGCTGGGTCTTCCTGATCAACGGGATCAGCACGACGGCGGTGATCGCCGGGCTGTTCCTGATGGACCCGTCGAAGCTGCACCGCGGGCCGTCGGTGCCCCGCAGGCGCGGCCAGCTCCGGGAAGGCCTGCACTACGTGCGCGGACGGCCGGACCTGATGGCCCTGATGGTGCTGGTGTTCGTGGTCAGCACGTTCGGCATCACGTTCTTCGTCAGCCTCGCGGTGGCCGCGGCCAACGTCTTCCACCGCGAAGCCGACGGCTACGGCCTGCTGTCCACGATGCTCGCGGTCGGCACGCTGGGCGGCGCGCTGCTCGCGGCCCGGCGCAGCGCACGCGGGAAACCGCGGCTGCGGGTGTTGTTCACCGGCGCGCTCGGGCTCGGCGTGCTGGAGTTCGCCGCCGGGTTGATGCCGACGTACTTGTTGTTCGGGCTCGCCCTCATCCCGACCGGCGTCGCGCTGATCACGTTCCTGAACACGGCGAACGCGACCGTCCAGATCGCCGTCAGCCCGGAGATGCGCGGCCGGGTCATGGGCCTCTACATGCTGGTGGTGCTCGGCGGGAACCCGCTCGGCGCGCCGATGACCGGCTGGATGGCGAGCACGTTCGGCGGGCGGTCGCCGTTCCTGATCGGCGGCGCGATCGCCGCGATAGCGGCCGTGACCTGCGCGATCGTCCTGATGCGGCGTGGCGGGATGAAGCTGCCCACCCGGAGCTTCGGGCGGTTCCGGGTACTGCGCAAACGCTAGGCTTGCGCTTCGACTTCAGCTTAGGCTAACCTAACTCTCGTCCGCTTCGTGGTGGGAGCGGCAGTCAGTTCGCAGAACGCGCGGCCCCGTCGTCCATGTCCGGCGACGGGGCCGCGCACTTTGCAAGCGATGCCCCGGGGCGCGCGCCACCGGGGACCACCGTTGGTCCGCGGGGGCTGTCCGGTCGGGGCGCCCCCGCGGCGTCTCAAACGTGGACCAGGTCCAAGAAAAACGTGGACCGGGTCAAACTTCTATCGGCCAGGTGTGCACGGGCTCGCCCGCGCGGGAGAGTTCGATGTAGGCGGCGAGCATGCCCGCGATGGCGCTCTCCCGGTCGTACCCGCGCCGCTCGAACGCGGCCACGGCCTCGCGCTGCCACGACGAACCCGTGCGCCGGGACACGCAGCGCTGCTCGATGATCCCGAGGTAGCGCTCCCGCACGTCGTCGGCGACCCCGCACGCACGCAAACCCTCGTGCGCCATGGGAAGCAGCTTGCGCAGCACCAGCTCGTCCGGTGGCACCCAGCCGTTGCCGGGCCAGTAGAGCTGTGCGCCGAACGAGTGCTTCGCGCCCTCGTACAGGTTCTCCTCGGCGGCCTGGAACGACATCATGCTCCACAGTGGACGCTCCTGGTCCACCAGGGCGCGCTGCGCGCCGTAGAAGAACGCGGCGTTGGCCATGAGGTCGACCACCGTCGGGCCCGCGGGCAGCACGCGGTTCTCCACCCGCAGGTGCGGTTGTCCGTCAGCGATGTCGTAGACCGGCCGGTTCCAGCGCCAGATGGTGCCGTTGTGCACCCGCAGTTCGGCGAGCTTCGGCGGCCGGCCCTCGTCGAGCGCGGCCATCGGGTCCTCGTCGTCGGTGTGGGGGAGCAGGCCCGGGAAGTACCTGACGTTCTCCTCGAACAAGTCGAAGATCGACGTTATCCACCGCTCGCCGAACCACACGCGCGGACGCACGCCCTGGTTCTTCAACTCCTGCGGGCGGGTGTCGGTGGCCTGCTGGAACAACGGGATGCGGGTCTCGTGCCACAGCGCCCGGCCCAGCAGGAACGGCGAGTTCGCCGCGATCGCGACCTGAACGCCCGCAAGGCATTGCGCCGCGTTCCAGTGCGACGCGAACTCCTCCGGGGCAACTTGCAGGTGCAGTTGTGCCGACGTGCAGGCGGATTCGGGCAGGATCGACGTCGCCGCGGTCAGCAGGCGCTCCGGTCTGCGACCGGGAAGGGGGGAGCCTTCCATGTTGAGCACCATGTTCTCGCCGCGCGCGGCGAAGATCTGGTCGTTGAGCAACGCGTAGCGCGGATTCCCGGTGAGCCACCGGCGATCGAAGTTCTCCATGCGCAACGTCGGCAGCATCCCGATCAACACGATGCCCGCACCGACGTCCTGCGCCCGGGCGTTGGCGTCGCCGAGCAGCTTGTCCAGCTCGCCCTCCAGGGCGAGGGCCTGATCACCACGCAGCAACCGCGGGCGCACGTTCAGTTCCAGGTTGTGCTGCCCCAGTTCCGTGGTGAACGACGGGTCGTCCAGCTTCTCCAGCACCTCGAGGTTGGCCATTGCCGGGTGGAGCACGGGGTCGACGAGGTTGAGCTCGATCTCCAACCCGATCTTGGCCGGACCGGAGGCGAATCCCCCGTCGGCGAGCATCCGCCCGAGCGCGTCGAGGCAACGCTGCATCTTGGAACGGTGGAACTGCCGATCCGAACGATCGAGTTCGACCGTCGTCGGCACCTGCGTACCCATGCCGCCTCCCCTTCATTTCGGCTTGGCCGGCAAGCGCGGGAAATTCCACCGTGACACAACGGCGCATGGGCTGCTAGCGGCCAAATCGGTGCACTGTGTCAGCTAAGGGTGACGCTGCGCACATCTCGGCCACACTTCGTGTCCGCCGTCCGGATAGCGGGACTGTGCAAGACTTTCCGGGTGTCCGCGGTGATCGAGATCGACGACCCGGCCGACGACCGGCTGGCCGACTTCCGGGACCTGTCCACCGCCGATCGCCGGCCGGACCGGCCCGGCGGGCGGGGTCTCGTCATCGCCGAAGGCGTTGTGGTGGTGGAACGTTTGCTCGCCTCGCACTACCCGGTGCGCGCGCTTTTGGGCGTGCGCAGGCGGATCGAGGCGCTGGCGCCGTTGCTGGAGACGGTGTCGGCGCCCGCTTACGTTGCCACCGCTGAGGTCATGGCCCAGACCGTCGGCTTCCACCTGAACCGGGGCGTGCTCGCGGCCGCCGACCGCGCGGTGCCCCACGACGCGGAAACCTTGGTATCGCGGGCAAACAGTCTGGCCGTACTGGAAGGCGTCGGGGACCACGAGAACCTGGGGTCGATCTTCCGCAACGCGGCCGCGCTGGGCGTGGACGGCATCCTGCTCGGACCGCGCTGCAGTGATCCGCTGTACCGGCGCAGCGTGCGGGTGTCGATGGGTCACGTGCTCGCGGTCCCGTTCGCCTGCCTGCCGTCCTGGCCCGGCTCGTTGGACCTGCTGCGCGACAAGGGTTTCCGGGTGCTGGCGCTGACCCCGGCGCCGGACGCGGTGCTGTTGCGCGACGCCGTGCGGGAACCGGGCCGGTACGCGGTGCTGCTGGGCTCGGAGGGCCCGGGGCTGACGGCCGAGGCGATGGCGGCCGCCGACGCGCGGGTGCGCATCCCGATGTCCGGCGGCGTCGATTCGCTCAACGTGGCCACCGCGGGTGCGGTCGCGTTCTACGAGCTGGCGGCGGCTCGGTAGTTTCTGTGCCGGAGGTGGAGCGTGGAGCTGCGGGCGAGCGGTGAACGGGCGGTTCTCACCGGGCACGACGGCGCCCGGGAGCTGGAGGTCGACCCGGGGTCGCTGCCGCTCGGCGCTGAGCTGACCGCGGCCTTGCAGCAGTGGGCGCAGGTGGTCGGCGCGGTGCTGCGGATCGAGGGCGACGCCGACCGGGAGACCGCCGCGTCGGTGGTGACCGGTCGCGGGCGTCAGCTCGCGGCCCGGGTCGCCGCGGCGCTCAACGTGCCGGTCGGGTACCGGGATCCGCTGACCGGGGAACTGTCGGTGATGGACCCGCCCGCCGTGGCCGGGAAGCCGGCGCCGGGCGCGGAGCCGACGCCGTGGGCCACCGGACTGGTGGTGGCCGCGTTCTCCGCGGTCGTGGTCCTGGTCGCGGTCGTCAGCCTGGCGGGGACGCTCGAGGAGACCAGCCCGCTGCTCGCGCTGGGCGCGAACGTCGTGGTGACCGCCGGGCTGTTGCCGTCGGTGTGGCTCGCGCGTGGGGTGCTGACCTGGCGCTGGGTGGCCCTGGGCGTGGCCGTCGGCATCGGCCTGTCGTGGTTCGCCCTGGCCTTCATGCTGCTCTGACGCCCACCCGGCTCGCCGAGGCGCTGCGCCGGATCGGTCCCGTGCTGGGGCGTGAACCCCGGCCAGCCGCTCGGCCGGAACGTCAGCGGGTCGCCTTGGCGCGGACCCGGGCGGTGATCGCGATCAGCACCGCGAACGTGCCGATCAGCATCACGGTCGAGAGCCACACCATCGTCGCGATCGGCAGCTGGTAGGCCAGGACGATCCGCAGCACGCCCTCGGCGAGCAGGCCGACACCCCAGACGACGCTCAGGCGGGTCATCGTGGCGCGCATCGCCGGGATGCTCGCGTACTTCGCTTCGAACGCGGCCGGATCGGCCTGCACGCGGCGGGCGGCGAGGTAGATCAGCGGCTTGCCGAAGACCGCGCTGAGAGCGAACGCGCCGCCGACCAGCAGCGTCCCGAACGACTCCTTGGCGACCATGAACCGCGGGTCGCCCGACACCAGCGAGCCGATCAGGCCGACCGCGAACACGCCCAGCATGAACGCGGAGAACACGTCGAGCTTCCGGGCCCGCACCGCCTCGACGACCATGATCGTCCCGGAGGCGACCGCGCCGGCGAGCAGCGCCGTGACGTCGCTCGCACCCAGGGCGTGCAGCAGGTAGTACGCGCCGGTCGGGACCGCGATGTCGCGAGCCAGGCTCGGCAGCATGGTCCGCAGGGTGCTGCCTGCGGCCCGGACGGTCTGCGGCTGGGCGGCGGGGGCGATCGTGGTCATCTTCGGCTCCTGACAACGTCTTCTCTGTTGTCGGCAACGCTATGGCCGCGATCGACCCCGCCCCCGTGCCAGCAGTCATGACCGGGGCATGACAGTTGTCATGCCCCGGCACCGGTCAGGCCAGCGACGCGAGCCAGGCGTTGTGCAGGTCGGCGAACTGGCCGCTGCCCTGGTCCACAAGGGACTGCGGCGAGCCGTCCTCGACGATGCGCCCGCCGTCCACCACCAGCACGCGGTCCGCGATCAGGACTGTGGACAGGCGGTGGGCGATGATCAGCGCCGTGCGGTCGGCGAGCACCGTTTCCAGGGCTCGCTGCACCGCGCGTTCGCTCGGCACGTCCAGGCTCGCGGTCGCCTCGTCCAGGACCAGCACCGACGGATCGGCCAGGAACGCCCGCGCGAACGCGACCAGCTGGCGCTGACCCGCGGAGAGCCGGCCGCCGCGCTTGCGCACGTCGGTGTCGTAGCCCTCCGGCAGCTTCTCGACGAACTCCGCCGCGCCGACCGCCTCGGCCGCCGCCTCGATCTCGGCCCGGGACGCGCCCAGCCGGCCCAGCCCGATGTTGTCGGCGACCGAGCCGGAGAACAGGAAGTTCTCCTGGGTCACCATCACCACCGACCGGCGCAGGTCCTCGTCGGCCACCGACCGCAGCGGCACACCGGAGAGCAGCACGTCGCCCTTGGTCGGGTCGTAGAACCGGGCCACGAGCTTCGCGATGGTCGACTTGCCGGCGCCCGTCTCGCCGACCAGCGCGACGGTCTGACCTGCCGGGATGGTCAGGTCGAACTCGGGCAGCACCACCGGGCCGTCCGCCGAGTACCGGAACTCGACGCGTTCGAAGCGCACCTCGCGGCCGTCCGCGGCCGCGGGCAGCGGCTTCGGCTCGGCCGGCTCGGCCACGTCCGGGCGCTCCTCGAGCAGACCGGAGATCTTCTCGAGCGCGGCGTTCGCCGCCGAGTACGCGTTGGCGAACATGGCGACCTCGTCCAGCGGGTCGTAGAAACGCCGCAGGTACAGCAGGAACGCGGTGAGCACACCGAGCTCCAGGCCGCCGTTCACCACCCGGACCGCGCCGATCGCGAGCACCGCCGCGAGCGACAGGTTGCCGACCAGGCGCACGATCATCGTGTACTTCGCGAGCACCACGAGCGCGCGCTGGTTGGCGTCGCGGAACCGGCCGTTCAGCCCGGACATGATCGTCTCGTTGCGCTCCTGGCGACGGAACGCCTGCACCGCGCGCATGCCGTTCATCGACTCGACGAACTGCACGATGATCTTCGCGATGCCGCCGCGGGTGTCGCGGTACGCCCGGTTCGACGTCCGGTAGAACCAGCGCGTCACCAGCAGCAACGGCACGAACCCGGCCAACACGAACAACGCGAGTGGCAGGTCGAGGGTGAGCATCAGGATCGCGATGCCGACCACCGACAGCGCCGCGGTGAGCAGCCCGTCGAGCCCGATGTCCAGCAGGTCCTCGATCGACTCGAGGTCGCTGGTCAGCCGCGAGATCACCTTGCCGGAGGTGTACTTCTCGTGGAAGGAGAGCGACAGGCCCTGGGCATGCCGGAACACGCGCCCGCGCAGGTCGAGCAGCAGGTCCTGCCCGACCGTCGCGACCACCCGCACGAACAGGTAGCGCAGCAACCCCGACCCGATCGCGGTCGCCAGGTAGCCGGCGACGCACCACGTCAGCACCGTCGTGCGGCCGTCGATCGCCGCCGGGATGCCGACGTCGATGGCCTCGGCGACCAGCAGCGGACCGGACAGCGTGACGATGTTCTCCGCTACGACCAGGGCGAACGCGAGCAGGCACATGCCGAGCCGCGGCCGCAGCAAGGAGCGCAGCAGCGCGCGTGAGCGCGCCTGCAACCGCAGGCCGACGGCGTTGGTCAGTTCCTCGTTGTCCTCGGCGGCAACACCGCGCCAGGACTCCTCCTCGACGGCTTGTTCTGTCGTGGTCATGCCACCTCCCCGGCCAGTTCGGTGTCCATCGTGGACAACAGGTGTCGGTAGTCCTCGTTCTCGGCGAGCAGTTCGGAGTGCGTGCCGGTGGCCACGATGCGGCCCTCGGCGAGCATCGCGACCCGGTCGGCGAGCTGCACCGTGCTCGGCCGGTGCGCGACGACCAGCGCCGTCACGCCGTGCAGCACGCTGCGCAGCGCCCGCTCGACCTCGGCCTCGGTGTGCACGTCCAGCGCCGACAGCGGGTCGTCGAGCACCAGCACCGCGGGCTTGCCGACCACCGCGCGGGCCAGCGCGAGCCGCTGGCGCTGACCGCCCGAGAGCGACAGGCCCTGCTCACCGATCCGGGTGTCCAGGCCCCACGGCAGCTTCTCGACGAACTCCATCGCCTTCGCCACCCGCAACGCCTCGACCACCTGCTCGTCGGTCACGTCCTCGCCGCCGAGCGCCACGTTCTCCCGCACGCTGGCGGAGAACAGCACCGGCTCCTCGAACGCGGTCGCGACCACGGCACGCAGGTCGGCCAGCCGCACCGACCGCACGTCCACGCCGTCGATGCTCACCCGTCCGCCGGTCACGTCGGCCAGGCGCGGCACCAGCGCGGTCAGCGTCGTCTTGCCGCTGCCGGTCGCGCCGACCAGCGCGACCGTCTCACCCGGACGCAGGTCCAGGTCGATGCCGCGCAGCACCTCGGTGCGGTCGCCGTCGTCACCGGTGAACGCGAACCGCACGCCCTCGAACCGCACGCGCCCGGTCACCGTGCTCGGCATCGGCTGCGGCTCGTCGGGATCGGTGATCGTGATCGGCTCGTCGCGCACCTCCCAGTACCGCTCGCACGCGGTCGCGGCCTGGTTGGTCTCGGCGAGCAGCCAGCCGATCGAGTCGGTCGGCCAGCGCAGGTAGGTCGCCACCGTGATGGCCGCGACCAGCGTGCCCACGGTCATCGACTCGTGCACGATCGAGAGCATCCCGGCGAGCAGCATCAGCGCGATCGCCGTCTCGGGCAACACGATGATCACCGCCCACAGCGCGGCGAACACCTTGTTCTTGGCCAGTTCGGTACCGCGCAGTTCGCGGGCCTGCTGGAGGAACCGCTTGCCCAGCGCGGGGCCGCGACCGAACGCCTTGAGCACGCGGATGCCCAGCACCGACTCCTCGACCGTCGTGGCCAGGTCGCCCTGCTGGTCCTGCGCACGCCGGGACAGCACCGAGTACCGCGACTCGTAGATCGTGGACAGCCCGATCAGCGGCAGCGCACCGCACAACGCGATCAGGCCCAGCACCGGCGACAGCACGAACAGCACGCCGAGACCGAGCACCAGGGTGATCGTGTTGACGACGAAGAAGATGCCGACGAACGCGATGAACCGGCGCAGCGCCGACACGTCCGACACGGCACGGGACAGCAGCTGGCCGGATGACCAGCGGTCGTGGAACGCGATCGGCAGGCGCTGCAAGTGGTGGTAGAGATCGGCCCGCAACTCGGCTTCGGCCGACGTGCTCGGCGCCGCGATCAGCTTGCGCCGAACGTAGAACAGGCCGGCCTCGGCGGCGCCGAGCACGGCGACCAGGAGTACCAGCCATGGCAGTGCACCGGTGTCGTGGTGTGCCACCGGTCCGTCCAGGATGCGTTGCATCACAAGCGGAATCGTCAAACCGCAGACCATGGCCAGCATCGCGGTGACACCCGACCAGATGATCTTCGTGCGGCCCGGGCGCAGGTAAGGTCCGATCCTGCGCAGGCTCGCGATGCCGGAACCCCTGGTATTTCGGTGGCCCGGTTCTTCGCCCATCACCATCCCCCTCCGGAAGAGCCCTCCGACGGTATGAGATCAGCCGTGCTCAGGGCACCTGGTTTTCTGCCACCTCCACCGCACTGGAGGTCAAGCAGGGACGAGCAGCACGACGATCGCGAGGGTCCCGAGCACGCCGCCCCGGGTTGCGTAGGTGAGGTCGGGACTGGTCGCGAACGCGGCGGCGGCGAACCCCGGCACGCACAGCAAGGGGAGTTGGCCGAACCGCCACCAGAGCACCAGGGAGATCGCCATGCCGAGCGCAGCCGTCAGCCCCGCGCTCTCGATTCGCCACAGCCGCAACACGAGCCAGCCGGCGACCAAGGTGAGCGTCCACCACAACGCGACGCCCACCGAGACGGCGAGGACCGCGCGACCGATCGAGTCGGTCAGGCAATCACGGCGGTCGGTGCACCCCTCGAAGATACTTTTCAGCACCGGCCCGAGCAACGGCCCGACACCCCACAGCACCAGCCCGGCCGCCAGCCCGGCTAGCACCCCGCTCCCGCACCGCATCGGCCATCGCACCTGCCCGATCCTGGCCGACGGCGGCACAATGTGTACGTGACTCGACCGGAACCCGTGCGGTTCCTGCGCACGGAGCGAACGATGGCGTTCCCGGAGGGCCGGCTGCTCGCCCTGCGAGACGGACAACTGCACCTGCTCGCCGCGGACGGCTGGACGAAGCTGGGCCGCGGCAGACCGTCGGGCGCGCACTGGCTCGCGCGCACCGAGGCCGAGGACTGGTGTGAGCGGGAGGGCTGGGACCTGCACTTGCTCGACGCCGTGCCCGCCGCCAGCACCTGACCTGTGGAACCCGACGCCGACGCGCAGTGGGGGCTCGACCTGGAGGTCGCCTGACTGAACCCGGTCGACGGGCGCAGGTCCGGCCCGGTGAAGCCATGCGATGGGCCCGGCCGCCCTGCAGTTGCGTGGCCGGTTTCCCCGGGGCCTGTCATCCATTCTCGCTGCGGGCGCGCGCGTTGGTAGGGATGCGAGCGAACCGCCCAGCGGGCGTGGGGCGCTGGGCGGTGCTGGTGTTCGGTCAGCCTCGGTTGGAGCGGGTGCCCAGCAGCACGTCTTCCCAGGACGGGACGATCGGACGGCCCTTCTTGCCCTTGCGGGGGCGAGCCGCGGGAGCCGGTTCGGGCTTGCGGGCCGCCGGTTCCATGGGGAGTTGCTGCTCGGTCGACTCTTTTTGGGCTGGCTCTTTTTGGGCGGGTTCTGCTTTGGCGGCCGGGGTCTCGGCCTTGGCCGCCGCGGCGGGCTCGGTGGTGGTCGCCGCGCCCGCTGGTTCTGCCGGCTCGGGCTTCGCGTCGTCGGCTTCGCGCTGAGGCTTGGTCGCGGCGGGCTCCGGCGAGGTGGCCGCGGCTGGTTCAGTTGTGGTTGCCGCAGCGGATTCGGTCGAGGGTGCCGTCGGCTCGGGCGAGGTGACGGCGGGCTCGGCCGGTGCCTCGGTCGAGGTGGCGGCGGCGGGTTCGGGCGTTGCCTCCGGTTCGGGCGAGGTAGCGGCAGGCTCGGTCGAAGCGGCCGGCTCCGACGGAGTGTCGACGAGTTCAGGCGTGGCGACAGGCTCGGCCGTGGCAGCCGGTTCGGACGTGGCTGGTTCCGGCGTGGCAGCGGGCTCGGGCGTGGTGACGGGCTCGGGCGTGGTGACCGCGGCCGGTTCACTCGAAGGCTCGGGGGCCGCGGGTTCCGGCGAGGTGACCGCGGCGGGTTCGGGCTCGGCAACCTCCGCTTCGGCCGGCGTGGACTCGGCCAGCTCGGTGTCGGGTTCGGACGTGCTGGTCTCCGCCGGGGCAGTGGGAGCCACCTCGGCGGCAGGGGTCGACAGCTCGGTGTCGGCCAGTTCGATGTCCTCGAGGTCGGCCGTCGGCGCGACGGGGGTGGCCAGCTCGAAGTCGTCGATGAAGTTCAGTTCGGCGGCCGCCGGGGCGGGCTCCGCCTCGGGTGCCGCGACCGGCTCCGGCGGGAAGACCGGCTCGGCCTGGGCCACGGCCTGTTCCACCGGTTCGACCGGTGCCACCGATCGGGCCGCGGGCGGCGACTCGATCCGCTCCTCGACCGGGCTCACGAGGCGCCTGGTCTCCGGGATCTGCACGTCCAGCGCCTGCTGCGCCAGATCCGTCACCGGCTTGACCGTGCGCAGCGTGCGCTTCGGCATCGGGTCGAGCAGCTCGATGGCGTGCTCGTCGATCGCCGTCACGGTGCCGCCGTTCGCGCCAGGGTGAAAGGCCCAGTGCGCGGCGAAGTCGGAGCGGCCGGCGGACCAGTTCAGCTCGACGACCCACTTGCCGTCCTCACCACGCCAGGAATCCCAGGTCGCGGCGGCGAAGTCCTGGCCGCGCTGGCTGAACGCGTGGGCCAGCACCTCGGTCAGGGTCTGCGGGTCGGGCCCGTCCTCACGGATCGGGTGGGCGGCCTGGGCCAGCTCGGCCGTGCGTGAGCGCTCCAGCAGCACCGGGTAGGCGAACCGCTCGACCTTCTGCTCCGGCATGCCGGCCGCGGCGGCCACCTGCTCGACTGATTCGCCCGCACGAATGCGGGCCTGGATCTCACGTGGGCGCATCTGGCTCTCCCGCTCGCTGTCTAACTGGCTGAGGCGGGCGGCGTCGCCACGAGCGGCCGCACGCAGCCGCTCGTCGGCGGGAAGTGTGAACTGTTCGCCGCGCGTGGCGTCCTCGAGAACGACGGTCGCACCGTCATCCTCGAGTCCCACGACTCGCAGCGCCCGCATCACTGCCTCCCGAGCACACGTCACCTCGCCAGCCACCCACGGTAGTTCGGCGCGTCGCCTTGACGCGCGAGGCGCGCCGAGCCCATGGAGATCCAGCTGTGATCTTGCCGTGTTCGTGCGCCTGCGCACACCCCACATTCGTTGCGCGGACAGGAAATGCCGACAGGACAATGGTTTCAGCATCGCAATGCGCCCGATCGGGTGCAGGCGCCCCACCTTTGCGGGATCCGGACCGAGGCCGCCGGTCCCCCTGAACACCGGCGGCCCCGGCGCACCTCACGCCCCGTAGAGGGTGGCCCAGTAACCGGGCGTGCTGCCGGCCGCCACCTTCTTGCCCAGGTGCTCGAACAGACCGAACTGGCCCTGCCCGCCGCGGGGGCTGTTCTTCAGGGTCTGCCGGTACTCGACCCACTCGCCGTAGATGTCCTCGTCCGAACCGCCCTTCGGCACGAACAGGAACGGCCGGCCCGCACCGAACGGCAGGTACCAGCTGCCTTCGACCTTCCTGCCGGTCTTGTCCGTCTCGGACGCGAACTCCGTGTACCCGGTGACGTCGACCGTCCGCTTGCGCCAGGCGTCCGCTCGCGCGACGGTGTTCGTCTGGTCCGGCGTGACCGGCGTGAACACCCGGGTCTGCGGGTCGAGGTAGCCCCACACGTTGTGCACGAGCACGTGGTAGACGTCCTTGTCCCGCCACCGCACCGTGCCGTTGCGGAACATCCGGATGTAGGCGCCCTTGCTGGTGCGTTCGGGCCGCTCGGCGATCTTCTTCGGCACCGCGGCGTCGCGCACCGTGTCCCACTTCGGGTGGGTCAGCTTGACGACCTTGTCCTCGTAGCTGACGTCGCCCTTGCGGCCGTCGGCGCCCTGCGCGGGCGGCAGCGACACCTCGGCCCAGATGAACTGCGTCGCCCCGTCCTTCTCCAGCGCCGTCGAGTGGATCACGCGCACCGCGTAGCCCTCCGCGGTCCGGGTCGGCCGGACGAACTGCTCCTGGGTTTCCTCGCCCGGCTTGACCCGCCGGACGTTGCGGCCGGCCATGAAGATCGCGTCGATGTCGGCCACCAGCTGGTCGCCGGTGTAGATCTGCGCGGCCATGTCGAACGGCAGCTTCGCCATCAGCTTGGTCATGATCTTGGTGATGACGGGCTTGATGGCCGGGGCGAGGATCGCGAACAGGTCGTTCGGGTCGAACTTCCCCTCGTCGACGTAGTCGGTGACCATGTCGATCGCGTCGTCCAGCTTCTCCTTGGCCTGCAGCTCCAGGTCCAGGTTGCGGATGAACTGCGCCGACACCTTCTTCAGGTCGTCGCCGTAGCTGGCCTGCTGGGTGGACTTGGCCAGCACGTCCGCGGTGATGGACTTCTTCAGCTTCTCGATCTCGCTGATCGGCACCAGCTCGTCGGCCATGTCCTTCAGCACGTCGGCCGATTTCTCGAGCGCGGACTTGGTCTTCGGCTCCTTGAGCTTCTTCTCCGCCAGCTCCAGCCGGGTGTCCAGGAACGCCTCGACAGCGATCTTGACGCTGGGCTTGATGAACGTGCCCCAGCCGGGGATGTACGCCAGGCCCGGCGACGCGGTGTCCAGGACGGCGTTGATCAGCCGCTTCTGGTTCGAGATCAGCATCTTCGCCATGGCCAGCGGCTTCAGCTTGGAGAAGACCGCGGCGCGGCCCTCCTTGGTCTTCATCCGCTCGACCATGATGTCGCGGTAGATCTCCTGGCCGAGCATGACCAGCCACGGCTTGATCGACTGCACGACCGTGACCGCGGTCTTCGCGTAGACGTCGGGTACGTCGCTGGCCACGTCCAGGCCGGCGTCGGTCAGGCTGTTCGCGATGCTCATGGCGCGTTCGAACGTCGACGGCTTGCCGGTCACGTGGATCGCGTAGGCCGCGCGGTCGGTCATCACCGCGGCGATGTGGTCCTGGATCGAGGACATCGCCGAGTTGAACCGCTGGATGCTGTCGGCCAGGTCGGAGAACTTCTTGCTGCCCTCGCCGAGCAGCCGGTTCACCACCGTGGAGTTGTCGGCCGCCTTCACTTCGGCGACGAAGCCCGCGAACGCCTCGGTGTGCTTGCTCAGGTCGTTGTGGATGACCTTGAGCTCGCCGATGTCGGTGCCGATCTTGATGATGTCCGTGGTCAGCTTGACGTGCTCGTACTTCAGCAGCGGCTGGATCGCGGCGTCCAGTTCCCGGCCCATCACCCGCTGACCGACCGCGGTCGCGATCATCATCTCCATCTGGCCGAGCTGGGCCTTCTTCTCCTGGGTCAGCGCGGCGGCCTTCTCCGCGGACAGGCCGAAGGCGCCACCGCCGACCTTGATGTCGACGACCTGCGCGTCCATCGCACGCTCGACGATCAACGTGGTCTTGTCCGTCTTGCGTACCGCCTTCGCCAGGCTCTCGGCGGCGAGCACGCCCGCGAAGGCGCTGGCGCCGACGGACCCGCTGTCGCCGGAGGCCTGCGGGCTGACGCCCCGTAGCAAGGCCTGCAGGTCCAGACCCTGGATGCCGGTCTCCAGCCGCTGTTCGAGATCCTGTTGCGCCTTGTTCTTGTCGACCTTCTTCTTGTCCTTGCTCATGGGCTTGGTCATGGCTTCGCGTGCTCCTCGTGCGTCCCGTGCCTCAGGCGGTTTCGGCCAGTTGCGAGCTCAGCTGCTTGGCGAGCACCCGCTCCAGCACCTCGTTGATCTCCTCCGGGGTCAGCTCCGCGGCCTCGGGGACGTCTTGCAGCGCGACGGCCAGGATCGGCGCCACGTCCTGCTCGAGCAGGTTGTCGACGGCCTCCGCGACGACTGGCGAATCGGCGAACTGCTCGACCAGTTCGGCCTCCTCGGTCACCTGCTGGGCCGCTTCGACGGGCGTCTCCCCGGGCGTCTCCCCGCTCGGCTCCCCGACCTCGGTGACCGTCTGCTGGTCGACCGCGACCAAGCCGAAGTCGGCCAGGTAGCCGACGCGGGCGGGGAGGTCGAGCGTTCCGGCGTGGCCGACCAGGGCGTTGGCCTGCTCGCGCAGCTCGGTGGCGAACTTGGGCTCCTCGCCCGCCCAGTAGGTGAAGCCCTCGGCGAACTCGGTCCAGGTGTCGTCGGCGCCGTTCCACGCGCCCGCCCAGCGCTCCAAGTACGCCGCCCAGTAGGACTCGTCGTAGGGCTCCCCGTCCCCGTCCCCGTCCCCGACGGCGGCCTCGGCCGGCAGCTCACCCTGCCCGGCGTATGCGGCGGCGAGACCCGCGCGGTACAAGCCGAGGACCTCGGCGAGGACCGCGTCCGGTGCGTCGCCCGCCAGGTCGGCGATGACCGCCATGGGGTCGTTCACGTTGGCCAGGTAGCCGCGGAACGCCTCGACGTTGGCGCCGTGAGCGGAACTGGCGGCATTGTCGAATGCCGACCAGAACCGGTCGAAATCCGGTGGATTTCCGTCGTTTTCAGCTACGGCGGCGTGATACGTCGAGCTGATCAGGCTGAACCAGCGTTCAGCGGTGTTTTCGTCGTCGTGCCACACCGCGGTGATGGCGGTAGCGGTGGGCTCATCGGTGATTGACATGGGCGACAAACCCCTTCGGGTGGTTGGATTCCACCGCTCAAGGTAGGTCGCGGGCCGGTGCGTGCCGGGTCGGTGCGGGTAGCCGATCGGGCATGCGAAAAGGGCCGCCAGTGCAGGTGCAGGCGGCCCTTTTCGTGGAAAGCATCAGGCAGCTGAAGGAGCGGACACTCCCGCGGTCAGCAGGGGTTGCACGAGGGTGGCGAATTCCTGCTGGCCGGACCGGTTCGGGTGGTACGACTCGGTGATCGGGTTGGACAGCCCGTTGAGCCATTCGACGTCGTCGCAGATGGCGTGGCCGGTGAACGGGCCGCGCGAGTCGACGAAGCCGAATCCGTGCGCGGCCGCGCGCCCGGCGGTGGTGGTGGCGAGGATGTCGGCCGTGGTGTTCAGGTCGGCTTCCTCCTGCGAGCTGATCCTGGCAAGCAGGTTGCAGGTCTCACCGTTGAACAGCCGCGGGTACCCGACGACGACCACGCGGGCGTTCGGCGCCTTCGCGCGGATCTGGTTGTACACGTTGTCCAGCAGGCCGGGCAGCGTGTTGCGGATGAAGCTCTGCGAGTTCGAGATCTGCGACGTGCAGGTGTACGGCCACGGCTTGGCGCACTGGGTGATCACATCGGAGAAGCCCGCGTCGTTGCCGCCGATGGAGATCGTCACGTAGGACGTGCCGGAGTTGAGCGTGCCGAGCTGGTTGCTCAGCACGTCGCCGGTGCGCGCGCCGCTGCACGCCTGGAAGCTCAGCGTCGCGCCGAGCCGGTCCGCCTCGATCTTCGGGTAGGCGTAGTTGGAACGCATGCAGTTGGTGCCGTCGTTGATGTACTCGCGGGTGCCCACCCCTGACGAGTACGAGTCGCCTAACGCGACGTAACTCGGTGCGGCGGACGCCGATCCGGCGCCGACGACCAGACCGGCGGCCACGACGAGCGCACCAGCGCCCGCCGCGACCACCGCACGAATCCGGGACATTCGCATGGCTGTGGTCCTCTCCCACAGGCGCCGGGCCCTCGACCAGCGCAGGTAAGGAGTTCACCACATGCGGGTTGAACCGGGGTAGACCTTGACAGGTGAATCAGAGCTTGCCGACGACCCACTCGATGGCCTTGGTGAGCGTGGTGACGTCCGCCGGCTCGATGGCCGGGAACATGCCGATCCGCAGCTGGTTGCGACCGAGCTTGCGGTAGGGCTCGACATCGACGATCCCGTTGGCGCGCAACACCTTCGCCACCACCGCGGCATCGACGTCGTCGCTGAAGTCGACCGTGCCGACCACCTGCGAGCGGTGCGCCGGGTCGGCCACGAACGGTGTCGTGTACTCGGTGTTCTCCGCCCACGTGTACAACCGATCGGAGGAATCCTGGGTGCGCGCGGTGGTCCAGGCGAGCCCGCCGTTGCCGAGCATCCACTCGATCTGGTCGGCGAGCAGGAACAGCGTCGCCACGGCCGGGGTGTTGTACGTCTGGTCCTTGCGGGAGTTGTCGAGCGCGGTCGGCAGCGACAGGAACTCCGGCACCCAGCGGTCGCTCGCGCCGATCTCGTCGACCCGCGCGACCGCGGCCGGGCTGAGCAGCGCGATCCACAGGCCGCCGTCGGAAGCGAACGACTTCTGCGGCGCGAAGTAGTAGGCGTCGAAGTCCTCTGCCTTGACCGGGAGACCGCCCGCGCCGGACGTGGCGTCGATGGCGACGAGCGCGCCGTCGCTGCCCTCGGGCCTGCTCACCGGAACGGCGACACCCGTAGAGGTCTCGTTGTGCGCCCAGCCGACCAGGTCGGCGCCCTGCTGGTAGGCGATCTCGGGCGCGGTGCCCGGCTCGGCCTTGACCACGATGGAGTCGGCCAGGAACGGCGCGTCCTGGGTGACCTTGGCGAACTTCGAGGAGAACTCGCCGTAGGTGAAGTGCTGGGCCCGCTCGCGGACCAGGCCGAACGCGGCCGCGTCCCAGAACGCGGTCGTGCCGCCGTTGCCGAGCACCACCTCGTAGCCGTCGGGCAGGGCGAACAACTCGGACAGACCGGCGCGCACCCGGCCGACCAGCGACTTGACCGGCTTCTGCCGGTGCGAGGTGCCGAGCACGGCGGCCCCCTCGGTGGCGAGCTTGGACAGCTGCTCCGGTCGCACCTTGGACGGGCCGCAGCCGAACCGGCCGTCGCTCGGCTTGAGGTCGTCGGGCAGCTGCAGGGTCGTCGGATCGGTCACGGACTGCGTCATCAGGCGGCGCCTCTCGTACGGGAACGTGTAACGGAAGGGGACCGGCGCCGTTGCCGGGACGTGAACAGTCTCGCACTCCGACCCATCAGGCGTCGGGACGCGTCCCGCAATGCGGGCAGGGTCACCGCCAGCCCTCGGGATCCACGCCGCCGGGCACCGGCGCGGCCGGGTCGTAGGGCGTGCGGGTGAAGATGAAGGTCGCCAGGTCGAGGTGGGTCACCACACCCTGCGCGTCACGCCCGATACGGAGCTTCTCGCCCGCGTAGTAGCCGTCCAGGCCGGTGAACGTCCCGTCGCCGTTCGGGCGGAACCGGGACGCGCGGCCCCGGTCGGCCATCGGCGCGAGGTCGAGCCAGCCGCCGGGCTTGAGCCGCAGCACGTAGGGCGACGGGCCCCAGTGCCAGAGGCCGGTCAGGGCGAGCATCTCCGGGTCGTACTCCGCCATCGGCCGCCACGGCGCGGGCAGGTCCGGCTCGTACTCCTCGACCAGCCGGATCAGGTCGCCGGTCAACGCACCCATGGCCACGCCGGCGGTGGTGTTGGTCAGGGCGAGCGCGCCGGTGGTGCTGACGGGGTCGATGAACGCCGTGGCCAGGAACCCGGGCATCGAGCCGCTGTGCCCGGCGATGCGGCGACCGGAGTCGCGCAGGGTCTGCAGGCCGAGGCCGTAGCCCGACGTCCAGTAGTCGCCGTCCTCGACGTGTGCGGGCTCGCGCATCTCCGCGAGCGTGTCGGGGTGCAGAACTTCGCCGGTGTCGCCGCCGATGAACGCCACCCAACGCGCGAGGTCGGTCAGCGTCGACCAGAGCTGGCCGGCCGGAGCCATCGCCTTCGCGTCCGGTGCGGGCTCGGGTAGCAGGATGTCGGCGAAGGGGTGCACCGCGTAGCCCTGTGCGTGCGGCGCGGTCGGCATCGGCGTCGTTCGAGACATCGCAAGCGGCGCAAGGATTTCGCTGTTCACCGCGGCCAGCCAGGTGGTGCCGCGCAGCCGTGCCACGAGTTCGCCGAGGACGCCGTAGCCGACGTTGGAGTAGTGGAAACGGGCACCGGGCCGGTGCTTCAACTCGTCGCCGGTCATGCTCGCGTCCAGCGCCGCCCAGTCGTTGCCGGGGGAGCGTTCCCACCACTGGCCGGGCGACTCGGAGGTCAGCCCCGCGGTGTGCGCGAGGAGCTGCGCGATCGTCACGTGGCCCATGCTCGTGCCGGGGACGTGCTTGTCGAGCAGGTCGGAGAGGTCCAGCTTGCCCTCGTCGCGCAGGCGCATGACCAGGACCGCGATGAAGGTCTTGGTGATCGACCCGATCCGGTACTGGGTGTCGGCGGTGGGCGCCGCGTCCCCGACGAACCCGCGCACGCCGGACCACCGGATCTCACCGCCCCGCACGATCGCGGCGACCATCGAGGGCGCGCGGCTGCCGGCCTGTTCGGCGGCAAGTCGGCGGAGCAGGGCGAACTCAGTCGTCGGCAGCATGCCCGCATTCTGGCGGATGACCTGCGAACCAGTTCTTGTCGGTGGGGTCTGCCACAGTGACCGCATGACTACCAAACGTGTCTGCCTGGAGGTGACGGTACGCCTCCTGGACTACGACAGCGAGTGCCCCCGCCGGCTCGACGAGGGCACTCTTCACAGCCATACGAACAGGACTCTCCAGCCCTGCGACTCAGTGATCGGCGATGCTGTCCCAGCCTTCGACGTCCTGCGGGTTGCGGGGCCCCGGCCCGATGTAGTGGGCCGACGGGCGCACGAGGCGTCCGGTCCGCTTCTGCTCCATGACGTGTGCGCACCAGCCGGCGGTCCGGGCGCAGGTGAACATCGCGGGCATCATGTGCGGCGGCACCTCGGCGAAGTCCAGGATCACCGCGGCCCAGAACTCCACGTTGGTCTCGATGGCCCGGTCCGGCCTGCGCTCCCGCAGCTCCGCGAGCGCCGCCTGCTCCAGCGCGGCAGCCACCTCGTAGCGCGCGGCGCCGAGTTCCTTGCACGTGCGGCGGAGCACGCGAGCGCGTGGGTCCTCCGCACGGTAAACGCGGTGGCCGAAGCCCATCAGCCGATCGCCCCGGTCCAGGATGTCGCGGACGACCTTGCGGGCGTCCCCGGCCCGCTCGACCTCGGCGATCATGGGCAGCACGCGGGCGGGAGCGCCACCGTGCAGTGGGCCGGACATGGCGCCGATCGCCCCGGAGAGCGATGCGGCGACGTCGGCACCGGTCGAGGCGATGACGCGTGCGGTGAAGGTGGAGGCGTTGAGGCCGTGTTCGGCGGCGGAGACCCAGTAGGCGTCGACCGCCTTGATGTGCGCGGGATCTGGTTCGCCACGCCAGCGGACCATGAACCGTTCGGTGATGGTCGCGCACTCATCGATGCGGCGCTGCGATATCGCCGGGACACCGATGCCGCGCGCCGACTGCGCCACATACGACAACGCCATGACGGACGCGCGAGCTAGCTGGTCGCGGGCTTCCTCGTCGGTGATGTCCAGCAGCGGCTGGTAACCCCAGATCGGGGCGAGCATGGCCAGCGCGGCCTGCACGTCGACGCGGACGTCGCCGGTGTGCACCGGGATCGGGAACGGCTCGGCGGGCGGTAATCCCGACCCGAACCGGCCGTCGACGAGCAGCGCCCACACGTTGCCGAAGGTGACGCGCCCGACCAGGTCCTCGATGTTCACGCCCCGGTATCGCAACGAGCCGCCGTCCCGGTCGGGCTCGGCGATCTCGGTGCGGAAGGCAACAACCCCTTCGAGGCCCGGGCGGTAGCCGTCGTCCTCGTCCGCGGCGGATTGCGCCTGCGGATTGATCGTAGGTGTGCTCACAGTGCGTTCTGCCCTTTCTGGATCCCCGACTGACAAACGCGCGGGCGCCGGCGCACGAGCACAACTTCGCTCCGGCCGGGCAGCACTGCGCGGCTCAAGCGAACACTGCTCCTCCGATCAGACGGTTGGCAATTGCCCTGCGTGGTGTCTTCGGTCACGATTCCGTGAACGATCCAGAAATCGGCGGTTGTCGCTTGGCTTGTGTTGCTCCGATCCGGTGAATCCGATGAATCCGGCCGCCCCACGGGGCAGTGCGGTGAACCTCACGTCCTACGTTTCCGCATGTCGGGAGCGGCATCGATCAAGACATCGATCCAGGTTCCGTGACCGGCACCGGTGCGGACGAGTCGCCATCACCATGGTGGTGGCAGGTCGGGCTACTGGTGTTCATGCGCACGTGAAACACCGTTTGTCGTGTGCGTTCTCACCGTTCGTCCCGGTTTCGCCCCAGCCCGCTTCCCCGTACCGTCGGAGTTCCGCACGCCGCGTCACAACGTGGCAGCGCAGGCCGCCGACAGAACCGCTGGAGGGACCGCATGCCCGACGTGACGCTCGCGTCCGAATCCGCCATCAACCTGCCGGCGATGCGTGTCTCCTACGAACACGGCGAACTCAGCGAAGCGCAGCTCCTCCCGACCTGGCACGAGCAGTTGAAGGCGTGGCTGGACGAGGCGGTCGCGGCCGGGCTGCCCGAGGCGAACGCCATGGTGCTGGCGACCGCGGACGCTGACGGCCTGCCGTCCTCGCGGACCGTGCTGCTCAAGGGCCTCGACGAGCGTGGCGTCGTCTTCTTCACCAACTACACGTCGACGAAGAGCCACGACCTGATGGCCACGCGCTACGCGTCGGCGACCTTCCCCTGGTACGGGCTGCACCGCCAGGCGCACGTGCGCGGCACGGTGGACAAGGTGAGCCTGCAGGAGACGGCGGCGTACTGGGCGCAGCGGCCGCGCGGTTCGCAGCTGGGCGCGTGGGCCTCCCCGCAGTCGGCGGTGGTGAGCGGGCGGCAGTCGCTGGAGTCCGCGCTCGCGGCCGTGGAGCGGCGGTTCGAGGACGTCGACGAGGTGCCGGTGCCGCCGCACTGGGGCGGCTGGCGGATCCGGCCCGAGGTCGTGGAGTTCTGGCAGGGCCGGCAGGACCGGATGCACGACCGGCTGCGCTTCCGGCAGACCCGCGACGGTGCGTGGCGCATCCAGCGCATCGGCCCCTGACCGGGGCGTCTGTCGTCGACACCACACGAACCGAGGTCGTTAGCTGAACTAAGCTAACGACCGTGAGTGCCGCAGCCCAGAAGACGCGATCACGCGCCCGTGGCCTGCTGAGCTCACTGATCATCGACCGCCGCCCGCTGCGCGTTGCCGCGTACCGCAGGCTGTGGACCACGACGATCGTCACCGCCATCGGCAGCCAGTTCACCGCGGTCGCCGTACCGAAGCAGGTCTACGACCTCACGGGTTCGTCCGGCTTCGTCGGTCTGACCGGCGCGGTCGCGCTGGTGCCCCTGCTGGTGTTCGGGCTGTGGGGCGGCGCGATCGCCGACACCGTCGACCGGCGCACCGTGATGCTCGTGAGCAACGCGGGGATCGCGCTCACGTCGGCGTTGCTGTGGTTGCAGGCGTTCCTCGGACTCGACTCGGTCTGGGTCGTGCTGGTGCTGCTTGGCCTGCAACAGGCCTTCTTCGCGGTGAACATGCCGACGCGCACGGCCGCCATCGCGCGGCTCGTGCCGGTGGACCTGCTGCCCGCGGCCATCGCGCTGGGATCGACGGTCGCGCAGTTCGGCATGGTGCTCGGGCCGCTGCTCGCCGGGACGTTGCTGCCGTTCGTCGGACTGTCCACCTTGTACTTGTTCGACGCCACCGCGCTGTGCCTGTCGATGTGGGCGGTGTGGCGGCTGCCGAAGATCCCGCCGCTCTCCGGGCCGCAACGCCGGGCCGGGCTGCGCGACGTGCTGGACGGCTTCCGTTACATGGCAGCGCAGAAGGTGCTGCTGATGTCGTTCCTCGCCGACATCATCGCGATGGTGGCAGGCATGCCGAGGGCGCTGTTCCCGGAGATGGCCGAGCGCGCCTTCGGCGACCCACCGGGCGGCGGCATCGCGCTCGGCCTGCTGTACTCGGCGATCCCGGTGGGCGCGTTGCTGTGCGGCATCTCGTCGGGCTGGCTCTCCAGGCTCCGTCGCCACGGCGCCGCGGTCATCGTGTCCGTTTGCGTGTGGGGCGTGGCGATGGCGGGCTTCGGCCTGGCGTCCTCGCTGTGGCTCGCCGTGGTGTTCCTCGCCCTCGGCGGCGCCGCCGACATGACGAGCATGGTCTACCGCAGCGCGATCCTGCAGACCGCCGCCACCGACGAGATGCGTGGCCGCATGCAGGGCGTCTTCACCGTGGTCGTGGCCGGTGGGCCGCGCATCGCCGACCTGGTGCACGGGTGGACCGCGGCCGCCACCGGGACGGCCGCCGCGGCCGCCGGCGGTGGCGTGCTGGTCGTCGTGCTGACGGTCGTCGCGGCCGCGTGCCTGCCGGTGTTCTGGCGCTACCGGGCTCCGGCGGCCACCGAAGCGGAAGCACCGGCCATGACCGCGGACGAGGCCGGCCGTCCGGCGGCCGAGCCCGCCTGACCGGCGCTCGCGGCCGCGCAGAGCTGGTCGCCGAGTTCGGTGCGGCGGTACAGCACGTGCCGTCCGGCCCGGCGGGAGGTGAGGAGCCCGGCCTCCTGCAACGCCTTCAGGTGCACGTTGACCGTCGGCGCGGCGAGGTCGAGCTGGACCGCGAGGTGATCGGTGGCCATCGGCAGGTCCAGCTGCGTGAGGATCGCCGCGCGGGTCGCGCCGAGCACCCCGGCCAACGGCGACCGGCCACGCGGGGTGCGTGACTCCCACAGCTTGCCGACGCCCCGCGGTGCGTACGTGAGCGCCGGGCTGGGTTCCGCGGTGCGCACCAGCACGTCCGGCCACGCGAACACGCACGGGATCAGCACGACCTGCTGGTCGCCGAGGTCCGCGGTCCCGTCGTAGTACTTGACCACGTGCAGCCACTCGCCGTGCAGGCGTACCGAGGGGTGCAGGGTGCGGAACACCTGCCGCACGCCACCCGCGGCGAGCTCCTCGAGCCGGTGCGTCAGGTCCGCGTGCAGCAACGCGCGCATCGACGGCCAATGCGGTTCGATCGCCACCCGCCAGTACGCGGCCAGTGCGGCCACGAGCCGGTCGAGCGTGGCCTCCGGAGCCGCCGCGGCCTCGGCGAGGGCCGCCTCTCGCTGCGCCCGTCCAGGTCCGGGCATCGCCACCGGGTGCTGCGCGAGGTGCGCCAGTTCGGCGCTGACACGTTCCGGATCGGTCTCGCGGAGTGTCGCGAGCTGTGCCTCGAACGTCGGTTCGCGGCGCATCGGGACCGGGTGCAGGAAGTCCGGCAGGTACCCGGCCGGGCGGATCACGGTGGTGAGCAGGTCCATGTCCGTGACCTCGTCGAGCCTCGGTTGCACGGCGGCGAGCCACGGCCGGTGCAGCCCGGACGGTGCCGCGAGCCGGCGCACGCTGGTCACCGCTTCCCAGAGCGGGGAGCAGGCGAACCGCACGCGGCCGAGGTCGAACCGCAGTCTGATCACGCCCACGAGATTAGGCTCAGAACTAATCATCGGCATCCGGCGCGCTGGTCACCAAACTTGCCGCCATGACGACGAACGAACTGCTCGACGAGGCCTACCTGCGGTTGCACGGCAAAGGCCCGGAATTCGGCGGCGACGAGGAAGGCAACCACGGCCTGACCAACCACGGTCCGATGGCCGTCGAGGTGATGGTCCGCCGCGGGCTCGACCTGGACGTCCACCACTGGCTCGACCGCTACCTCGGCCGGTTGACCGACCTGCCCGGCAGCGTCGCCCCGATCGTGCGTGACGACTGGCGGCCCGCACTGGGCGATCACCGCCGCGTCGGCGACTGGACGACGTTCTTCGGCCGCGAGCTTGCGGAGCGCCCGTGGCGGGACGTGCTCGGCGAGTGGTGGCCCCGGCTGCTGCCCGGCATCGTGGCGGGCTCGACGCACGGCGTCATCCGTGTCGGCCACGCGGTGCGCGCGCTGCGTGCTTCGGAGAGCGATCGGGTCGCGGTTACGGAACTTGCGTACGGACTGGCCTTCTGGGCCGCGCGCTGGCGAGTGCTGCCCGGGGTGACCGCCCCGGTAGGGAACCTGCGGGCGGGTGACGCCCTGACCGCCGTGCCGCGCCTTGCCGACCAGACCGGCGTGATCGCGCACCGGATCGGCCGCCTCGCCGACCTGGCGGGCTGGCCGGACGCGGTGGCCGCGCTGCGCCCGGCGGCCGATCCCGACGACGTCCCGGACCGCCTCCTCGACCTGATGACCGAGGGCGTCCTGCGCTACCGCACGCACGGCGCCGCGAGCCCGGTGCTGCTCGTGCACACCGCGACCGCGCCGAACGCCGTGCGGCAGGTGCTGCCCGTGCTGCCGAAGACCGTGTGGGCGGACAGCTTCGCCGCGGTGTGGGCGGCGTGCGCGGCCATCACGTCGGCGTACGCGCCGGCCACGCCGCTGCCGTTCCCCGGTCCCACGCCGACCGACAGCGACCCGGTCGCCGAGGTCTTCGACCGGGCCGCCCGCCACGGCGACGAGCACGTCATCAAGTTCGCCGACACCGCCGTGGACGTCTTCGACCACACCGGCGACCCGGACGCCCTGGCCGCGGCGTTGCACGCCGCCGAGGTGATCGGAGCGGGATGATCGCGGCGGGCGGATCCGGCCGGTATGTTCGCGTCCCATGGCGCTTCCGACGGGTGAGCAACTGGAGATCAGCGGCGACGGGCATCGCGCGGTCGTCACGACCGTCGGTGCCGGGTTGCGGGTTTTCGAGCGGGGCGGCGTCCCTTACCTGGAGACGTTCCCGGCCGAGGAGAAGCCGCCGCTGGGGGCGGGCTGCGTCCTGGTGCCTTGGCCGAACCGGGTCGCCGGGGCGAGCTGGCAGGGCCACCAGCTCGAGGTGACCGAACCCGCGCGTGGCAACGCGATCCACGGGCTCGTCCGGCGCGACCCGTGGACGGTCAGCGACCGCGGCGACAGCCACGTCGAACTGGAGATCACCGTCGACGGCGCGCCCGGCTGGCCGTTCCGGTTCCGCACGACGATCCGGTACTCACTCGACGCCAACGGTCTGACCGTGCGCCACGGCGTGCACAACCTGGGCGACGCGGACATGCCGTTCGGTGTCGGCGTGCACCCCTATCCACGGCCCGGTGCGACCGATGTGGACGAATGCGTGCTCAGCCTCGCGGCCACGACCCGGCTTCCGCTCGACGCCGACTCCATGATTCCCAACGGCGACCCGGTTTCGTTGGCGGACAAGGACATCGTCCTGAAGACCGCTGACCTGGACACCCCGTTCGGCGGCTGCGAACCCGGCGCGGACGGGTTGATCCGGCACGCCTTGCGTGGCCCGGACGGCGGCGTGCAGGTCTGGGCGGACCCGGACTTCCGCTGGGTGCAGGTCTTCACGCCGCCGGAGTTCCCCGGCCGCCCCGGCCGGGCCGTCGCGATCGAGCCCATGACGTGCCCGCCGGACGCGCTCAACTCCGGTGTGGACGTGTTGACCGTCGCCCCTGGAGCGGATTGGCACGGACGCTGGGGACTCACCCCGTTGGAGTAGCGTCGGCCGCGTGACGACGATAGCGATTACTGGCGGATATGTCGTACCTGTGGACGGTGACCCGATCGAGGACGGCACCGTACTGATCGAGGGCGGGCAGATCACCGCGGTCGGAACCCAAGCCGATGTGGACATCCCGGACGACGCCGAACTCGTCGACGCGGCAGGCAACTGGGTGCTCCCCGGTTTCGTCGAGTCGCACGGCCACGTCGGTGTGCACGAGGAAGGCGAAGCCTGGGCGGGCAACGACACCAACGAGATGACCGACCCGAACGGCGCCCGGTTCCGTGCCCTGGACGGCATCAACCCCGACGACGAGGGCTTCCGCGACGCGCTGGGCGGCGGCGTCACGACCGTGGTCGTGAAGCCCGGTTCCGGCAACCCGATCGGCGGGCAGACCGTCGCGATCAAGGTGTGGGGCCGCACGGTCGACGAGATGGTGCTGCGTGAGCCGTGCAGCGTGAAGAGCGCGCTCGGCGAGAACCCGAAACGGGTCTACGGCGAGAAGAAGCAGACCCCGTCCACCCGGCTCGGCGTCGCCGCGATCATCCGGGACGCGCTCAGCGCGGCCCAGGACTACAACGCCAAGCGCGAGTACTCGATCCGCGAGGGCAAGCCGTTCGAGCGCGACAACACCATGGAGATCCTCACCCGGGTGCTGTCCGGCGAGGTGCCCTGGTGCCAGCACACGCACCGGGTCGACGACATCGCCACCGCGATCCGCCTGGCCGACGAGTTCGGCTACCGCCTGGTGATCAACCACGGCACCGAGGGCCACATGATCGCCGACCTGATCGCCGAACGGGACATCCCGGTGATCATCGGGCCGCTGTTCACCAGCCGGTCCAAGGTGGAGGTCCGGCGCAGGCACCTGCGCAACCCGGGCATCCTGGCGCGCGCGGGCGTCACCATCGCCATCACCACCGACCACCCGGTCGTGCCGATCCACTTCCTGGTGCACCAGGCGACGCTCGCGGTGAAGGAAGGGCTGGACCCGGAGACGGCGCTGCGCTCGATCACCGTCAACCCGGCCAAGATCCTGGGTCTCGACGACCGCGTGGGCGCACTCAAGCCTGGCCTGGACGCGGATGTGGTGCTGTGGTCGGGCGATCCGCTGGACGTGATGAGCCGCGCGTTGCGCGTGTTCGTCCAGGGCAAGGAGGTCTACCACTTCGACGAGAACACCGGCGAGGGCGTGACCAAGTCGCCGTTCTACGCGGAATGACGTGCTCGCGGCGAGTGGGTTCGGTGGTGGCCGAACCCACCCGTCCCGCTACTTGGCCAGTTCGCGGGCGATGACCATGCGCTGGATCTGGTTGGTGCCTTCGAAGATCTGCAGGACCTTCGCCTCCCGCATGTAGCGTTCCACCGGGAAGTCGCGGGTGTACCCGGCGCCGCCGAGGACCTGGACGGCGTCGGTGGTCACCTTCATCGCCGCGTCGGTGCAGACCAGCTTGGCCACCGACGACTGGCGGACGAACGGCAGGCCGCGGTCACGCCGGCGGGCTGCGTCCAGGTAGGTCGCGCGGGCCGAGTCCACGGCGGCGGCCATGTCGGCGAGCAGGAACTCGAGGCCCTGGAAGGAAATGATCGGCTTGCCGAACTGGGTGCGGGTCTTGGCATAAGCCACCGCTTCGTCCAGCGCCGCCTGCGCCAGACCGGTGGCGCACGCCGCGATGCCGAGGCGACCGGACGCGAGGGACGACAGGGCGATCTTGAGCCCGGCACCCTCCGGGCCGATCAGGCGGTCGGCCGGCACGCGGGCGTCGTCGAAGATCATCTGGGTGGTCGTGGAGCCGGTCAGGCCCATCTTCTTCTCCGGCGCGGCCGCCGTCAGGCCGGGCGTGGACGCGTCCACCAGCAGCGTCGAGATGCCGCGGCCGCCGTCGTCGGACGTGCGGACCATCGTCGTGTAGTAGTCGGCGACGCCGCCGTGGGTGATCCACGCCTTCGTGCCGTTCACCACATAGTCGTCGCCGTCGCGGACCGCGCGCGTGGACAGGGCGGCCGCGTCGGAGCCCGCGTGCGACTCCGACAGCGCGTACGCGCCGAGCAGGTCACCGCCGAGCGCGTCGGGCAGCCAGCGCTCCTGCTGCTCGGTCGTGCCGTACTCGGCGAGCGCGTAGCACGACATGGTGTGCACCGAGAGGCCCACACCCATGGACATCCACGCGGTCGCGATCTCCTCGAGAACCTGCAGGTAGACCTCGTAGGGGACGTTCCCCCCGCCCCACTTCTCGTCGTACGGCAGCCCGAGCAGGCCGCTGCGGCCGAGCAACCGGAACTGCTCGCGCGGGAAGCGCGCCTGCTCCTCGTGCTCGGCGGCCACCGGGGCCAGTTCGTCGCGCGCGATCTCGCGGGTGAGGGCGAGCAGGTCGGCTGCGTCGGAATCGGGCAGCAACCGGTCAGCCGGCATCGGGGTCTCCGATCGATACTGAGAACAGTACTGTGGGACAGTTCAGAGTACTGTACGCCGGAGCGCGGCTACTGTGCTTTTCATGACAACACCGCGCCCGCTGACCGCCCGGCACCAGGCGCTGCTCGAACAGCTCGAGGAGCTGTTCCTCGCCGAGGGCTTCGCGTCGTTCACCCTCGACGACCTCGCGGCACGGTTGCGGTGCTCCAAGTCGACGCTCTACGCGCTGGCCGACTCCAAGGAGCAGCTCGCGGTGACCGTCGTGTCGCGGTTCTTCCACAACGCCGCGAGCCGGATCGAGCGCCGGGTCGCGGGGGAGGACGATCCGCGCAAGGTCATCGGCCGCTACTTCGAGGGCATCAGCGAGGAGCTCGGCGTCGCCTCGGAGCAGTTCATCACCGACGTCGCGGGGACCGCGGCGACGCGGACCATCTACGAATCCAGGGCGCGGGAGGCGGCCCGGCGGATTCGGGAATTCCTCGCCGAGGGCGCGCGCATCGGGGTTTTCCGCGATGTGCACACGGAATTGGTTGCGCAAATGGTGAGCCTGGTCATTGAAAGCATCCAAACCGGTGAACTGCGCTCGCGGGTGCGGGTCACCGACGCCGAGGCATTCGCGGGATTGCGGGACCTGCTGCTCGAGGGGGTCATGCGGGACGGGTCACGTCGGTGATCGACTCGCCGCGTCCGGTGTGGACACGGCGCTGGTCCCACGGTCGATTGCCGTCCTGGCCGCCGCGACGGTCGCCGAGGCTGGCACCGCCCGGGCACGGCACGCGACCCTCGTCACACCCGGCGGTGCGTTGGGCGAATTGGCCGACGACGGATGGCGGGATGCACTCCAAGGGGCGACCGCGGTGATCGTCTCCACTGGCGGCGCGCGGTACCCGACCGCGGCCGAATTGGCCGGGAAATGGCCGCCGACATGTGATTACGGTCCCAACGGGTGCCCTCGTGTCCCGGTGCGACTGGGCGCGCGGCGCGCGGAGCACTAGCGTGTGTGGTGACAGGACCCCAACGGGGTGGTGCCTGCGGGGCGGCCGCCGACCGGTCTGCCCGTGCGCATGGTCGCTTCGTCCACCGATGATGACCTACCTTCCGGCCGCTGTGGCCGGGACCACCGCCCCGGAACGAGCGTGAGAGGCAGATGCATGTCCGACGCGACGACTGCGCCGCAATCCGGTTCCACTGTCGCGCTACGCCATGACGGCGGCGAATACGAGATGAAGGTGGTATCCGCCGTAGAGGGCGCGGCCGGGGTGGACCTCGGCAAGCTGCTCGCGACGACCGGCCTTGTGACGCTCGACCCCGGCTTCGTGAACACGGCCGCGTGCTCGTCCGAGATCACCTACATCGACGGCGACGCCGGCATCCTGCGCTACCGCGGCTACCCGATCGACCAGCTCGCCGAGCGGTCGACCTTCATCGAGGTCAGCTACCTGCTGATCTACGGGGAGCTGCCGACCCAGGCGCAGCTCGACGAGTTCTCGTCCAAGATCAGCAGGCACACGCTGCTGCACGAAGACCTGAAGCGCTTCTTCGACGGTTTCCCGCGCGACGCGCACCCCATGCCGGTGCTCTCGTCCGCGGTGTCCGCCTTGTCCACTTTCTACCAGGACAGCCTCAAGCCGTTCGACCAGGAGCAGGTCGAGATCTCCACCGTCCGGTTGCTGGCGAAGCTGCCGACGATCGCGGCTTACGCGTACAAGAAGTCCATCGGCCAGCCGTTCCTCTACCCGGACAACTCGCTCGGGCTGGTGGAGAACTTCCTGCGGATGACCTTCGGCTTCCCGGCCGAGCCCTACGAGGTCGACCCTGACCTGGCGCGGGCGCTGGACCTGCTGTTCATCCTGCACGCCGACCACGAGCAGAACTGCTCCACGTCGACCGTGCGGCTGGTCGGCTCGTCCGAGGCGAACCTGTTCGCGTCCATCTCCGCGGGCATCAACGCCCTGTTCGGCCCGCTGCACGGCGGCGCGAACAGCGCGGTGCTGGAGATGCTCGAGGGCATCCGCGACTCCGGCGGCGACGTCGACACCTTCGTCAAGAAGGTGAAGAACAAGGAAGACGGCGTCAAGCTGATGGGCTTCGGCCACCGGGTCTACAAGAACTACGACCCGCGTGCCGCCATCGTGAAGAAGACCGCGGACGAGATCCTCGGCAAGCTCGGCGGTGACGACCAGCTGCTGGACATCGCCAAGCGGCTCGAGGAGCACGCGCTGGCCGACGACTACTTCGTCGAGCGCAAGCTCTACCCGAACGTGGACTTCTACACCGGCCTGATCTACCGCGCGATGGGCTTCCCGACGAAGTTCTTCACGGTGCTCTTCGCGCTGGGCCGGCTGCCCGGCTGGATCGCGCACTGGCGCGAGATGATGAACGACCCGGCCACCAAGATCGGCCGCCCGCGGCAGATCTACGTCGGCCCGGCCGAGCGCGACTTCGTGTCGATCACCGACCGCTGACACTAACCAAAAGTTAGGGCCCGGCTCACCATGAGCCGGGCCCTTGCGCGTCTCAGGGGTTGAGCGCGTCCCGCACCTGGACCAGGTGGTCGCCGGGGGCGAGCATGCCGCCGGTGTAGACGCGGATCGCGTAGCGGTGGACGAACACGCCGGCGACCGCGGTCAGCAGCAGCGCGAGGATCACCACCAGCGCCGAGGCCGAGCCGAGCGCGATCATGCCCGGCACCAGCACCGGCGCGAACGGCGGCAGCACGGCCAGCACCGCCAGCAGCGTCCCGGACGGCGACGAGATCAGCAGCGCGAAGCCCAGCAGCAACGACAGCAGCGGCAACGCCGAGACCACCAGCAGCACCTTCGTCGCGGCCCAGCGCCCGGGCACCAGCGACCCCGCGGCGACAGCGACCAGGCCGTAGAGCACGGATCCGATCAGCGCCCAGACCACGCCCCAGAACACGGTCGCGATCCCCGCGCCCGGCAACGTCAGCACGCCCATCAGGAGCGCGAGGACCAGGCCGACGACGCCGATCGCGAGCAGTCCCGCGCCGCAGGCCGCAGCCGCGCCGGCGACCCGGCCGGTCGCCACGGCCTTCGGTGTCGCCGCGCCGAAAAGCACCTCGGCGGTCCGGGAGCCGCGATCGGCCGCGGCGCCCGCGGTCAGCCGGGCGGTGCCGACCAACAGTCCGCCGGTGAGCAACAGCACCGTGACCAAGGCCAGCGCGAGACGCTGACCTCGTTGTGGGTCAACGCTTTCCAGCACGTGCACGGAGACCGAAGCCGAGTCGATCGCCTTCACCACGGCCTGCGGGTCCACATCGGACTGTGCGTTCTGGGCCAGCTGTGCGACCTGGCTGAGCAGGACCTGTTGTTGCTGCAACCCGTCCAGCACCGCGCGCAGCCCGCGGTCGAGGCCGTTGCGCACCAGCACCTGCAGTTCCGCGGGGGAGCCGCTGACCAACGCGTCCAACGCGCCGTCCTGCACCTGTTCGCGGCCTTGCGCCACCTCGGCCACCTCGGTGACCTCGATGTCGAGCCCGCGGGCGTTCGCCGCCGCGGCCAGCGCGTCGTGCAGGGCGGTCGCCTGCCCGGAAAGCCCGACGGTCGCGTGCTCCGGCGTGTCGAGGACGGCGGCCTGCACGACCAGGTACCCGGCGACGAGCACCACCGCGATCGCGGCGCCGATCGCCAGCAGGCGGCTGCGCAGGGCCACGAGGAATTCGCGCCACGCGCCGGCGCGCAGCACCCGGAAGTCCACTTCGGTCATGAGCCGGACCCCAGCACGGGGGCGAAGAGGTCGGCGAGGGTCGGCTCGCCGCTGCGGAAGGCCCGCACGCGACCCGCGGCCATCGCCATCCGCAGCAGCACCTGGTCGTCGGTGTTGCCGGTCAGGCGCAGCACGGTGCGGCCTTGCTCGGCGGCGACCACCTCGACGCCCGGGATGCCCTCGGCCCAGCCGGGCCGGGCGTCCGGCATTTCGACCACGACCTGCGTGGCGCCCGCGGCACGCAACTCGGCGACGGCACCCTCCGCGACCGACTGTCCGTTGTGGAGGATCGTGACCCGGTCGCAGAACCGTTGCGCCGCAGTGGTGTCACCGGTGGCCACCAGCACCGCGCCACCGCGCTCCGCGTGCTCGCGCAGCACTTGCGCGGTCTGCTCGGCGTGTTCGCCGAACGGTTCGTCGCACACCAGCACGGTGGGCGCGTGCACCAGCGCGCCGGCGAGCAGGACGCGTTCGCGTTCGCCGTCGGTCAGGTCGCGTGCGTGCGCCGAGCGAACTTCGCGCAACCCGAACGCGGCGAGCTGAACCTCCGCGGCGCGGTGCGCGTCGTTGGTCGCCATCGCGTGCAGTTCGGCCAGGTGCACCAGGTGGTCGAGCACCGTCACGCCGTCTGGCAGGCCGCGCCTCTGGGGCAGATACCCCAGCATTGTTCGCGTTCGCTCATTTCTCGGCACACCACCGATCCGCACCTCGCCCGCGTCCGGGTCGACGAGACCGGCGGTGATCCGGAGTGCAGTCGTCTTGCCCGATCGTGCCCCGCCGAGGATCCCGACGACCTGGCCCGCGTCGGCCCGCACGCTCAGCTCGGTCAGCACCGCCGTGCCGGCATAGCGCTTGGAGATCCGGTCGATCTCCACTGCGGCCTCGGGCACGCCGGACACCTTCCCATCGCGGACGGGGCGACACCAGTATCCAGACCGGCGCGGTGACGTCGTCGTTGCCTGCCGGTTCCACAAGAATTGTCTCGATCCGGTTACTTTCTCCCGGCTCCGCCGGTTGAGCGGAACCGGGGTTGAAAGCTAGCGTCCAACGACGGCAGATGATCCATGATGGACCATTGGGGCAGGTGGGCATGAATCCCGAGGGTTGGCTCGATTCGTACGACGAGTCGCTCAAGCAGCTGGCCGCGAACGCGGCCAAGACCGACAAGGCGCTCAAGGAGATCGGCGGCGAGGCCACCTCCCAGGACGGTCAGGTGACCGTGCGGGTCACGGCGAGCGGCGCGACCTCCGACCTTGTCCTGCGGCACGGGGTGCGCGACATGGACCACGAGCACCTGGCCCGGGTCATCCTCGAGACCACCAAGGCGGCGCAACGCGACGCGGGGCAAGCGGTGGTCGACGTGATGCAGGAGTTCCTGGGTGAGGACAGCGCCGCCCTCGAGTACGTGAAGACCAGTCTGCCCGAGGGGCACGAGGCGGCCGACGCGCCGCCGAAGCCGCCGGAGCTGAAGCGGGACACGCGACCGGACGACGACTACTTCGAGAACCCACCCGAGCTGATCCAGTAGGACGAACCGAACGGCGGATCTTTATGGGCAACCAATTCAGCGTCGACGTGGCGCAGGTGCAGGAGCACGCGAGCACCGTGTCCGGCCTCGCCGGGCAGGTCCAGCAGGCGGCGAGCACCGCGAACGCGGCCGTCTCCGGCGACGCCTACGGGGTCATCGGGCAGTTCTTCGCCTCGGCGATCCTCCAGGCCTGCGGCGACATCCAGGGCGGCATCACCACCGCGGGGCAGACCCTGCAGACCATGAGCAACGGCCTGCGGGCCACGGGCGAGCTGTACCAGCGGCTCGACGAGTTGAGCGCCGCGGGCTTCAGCGGCACCACCGAGGGGGCCTGACACATGGTCTACACCGACACCACGCAGACGCCGGCGACCCAGGGCCCGACCACGGGGGCGACCACGCTGCCCGCGCCGACCACCGGCACGGACACCACCGGGACCACGGGCACTGGCACTGGCACGGGCACCACCAACCAGCAGTCCCAGCACCTGCTGGCCGACATCACCAGCACGGTCAACGCGATCAAGGGCGGCGACTGGCTCTCCGCGGGCCTCGGCCTGACCAACGTGGCCATGGACATCATCGGCATGTCCGGCAACCCGTTGAGCGGCCTGCTGTCGGCCGGCATCGGCTGGATCATCGAGCACGTCAAGTTCCTCAAGGAGCCGTTCGACAAGCTGCTCGGCAGCCCGCAGTCGATCACGTCGACCGCGCAGAGCTGGACCAGCGCGGGCACCATGCTGAACCAGGTGGCCACGCAGTTGCGGTCGAACACGACCAGCCAGACCACCGGCTGGACCGGCACCGCCGCCGACACCTACCGCACCGCGAGCGACACCCACGCCAACGCCGTGGACAGCCTGGGCAACGCCAGCAGCGGCATGTCGGGTGCGATGACGCAGATCGGCCAGGTGCTCGCGAACGTGCGCAAGGCCGTGCTGGACCTGATCACCAAGGCCGTCCAGCAGATCATCCAGATCATCCTGGAGGCGCTGGCGTCGTCCTGGGCGTCGTTCGGCACCAGCATCGCGGCGGGCATCATCAAGTCCGTGCAGACCGCGGTGTCGACCGCGCAGCAGGCGGCCAGCAAGATCTCGAAGTTCGTGCAGACCGCGCAGAAGGTAATCCAGCTGATCCAGAAGGTCCTGCAGGCGGCCCAGGCCGTCAAGCAGCTGATCCAGCAGCTGACCTCGAAGAACGAGGACAACTCGACGGCCGACCCGCAGACCCAGGCGCTCGCGACGAACGGGCTGGGCATCAGCAGCACGTCGCTGAACAACATGGACGCCGGGGCGAACGCCAGCTACACCACCCCGGGCGCCATCGTCACGCCCGCCGCGACGACGCAAGGCGCCGCCGTGTCGGACTCGCCGACGGTCAGCACGGACACGTCGATCACCAGCGGCGCGACCACGCCGAGCGGGCTGGCGACGGTGTCGGGCACGCCCACGGTCAACGCCGACACGACGGTGCCGAACAGCACGACGTCGCCGACGCAGCTGGCGCAGGCCAACCCGGCCCCGACGGTGAACCCGGCCACGCAGCCGCAGACCCCGCAGCAGACGCGCCCGCTCCCGCGTGGCGTGCCGTCGTGGGGCCCCAGCGGCCCGCCGCCGGACGCCGGCCGGTCCTACAGCCGGACGCAGATCAACCAGTGGGTCGCCGAGGCTCGCGGGGTGATGGCGGCCAACGGCACCACGATCTCCGACCAGGACGCGCAGCGGATCGCGGGGCTCATCGAGCACGAGTCCAGCAACAACCCGCACGCGATCAACCTGTGGGACCGCAACGCGACCGCCGGTCACCCGTCGAAGGGCCTGATGCAGACCATCGACTCGACCTTCGACGCGTACCACCTGGACGGGCACAACGACATCTGGAACCCGGTCGACAACATCATCGCCGGGACCCGGTACGGCATCGACACCTACGGCAGCGTGGGCCGGATCCCGGGCGTGCGCGCCGTCGAGCGCGGTGGCCACTACGTGGGTTACTGAGTTCTCGGTTTGACGAAGCGGCGTCGGCTCCGGCCGGCGCCGCTTCCTTTTCGCCCTCGCAACGCCTCACGATCCGGCAACGGGGCCGCAAATCCCTTGCCGCACAAGCTTTTCGCCTCGCGCGCGTAGACCAAGCCCCCACCCTCCCTCGGGGGCTCCCCGGGTCCCAGTCTATCGGGTTGGCGGGGCTGGAACGGGGTTCGGCGGGATCTGTGGACAACTGCCGGGCTGTGGAGAACTACTTCGTCAGGAGTCCATCGCGGCCCGGATCACGCCGGTGACACGGTCGCGGACCAGGTTGGCGTCGGCCGCGACCAGGCCGATCCGGGTGCGGCGGTCGAGCACGTCGTCCGCGTCCAGGGCGCCTTCGTGGCGCACGGCCCACAGGACTTCGGCTTCGGTGACCTCGATGCCGGGGGCGAGCGGGCGTGCCAAGTCGGGGTCGACCTCACCGGCCGCGGCCACGCGCGGCGCCTCCACGCCGTACCGGGCGACCAGCCGGGCCGGCGCTTCCACCGCGGCCAGGCGATCGCGCGGGCCCGCGCCCACCAACGGCAACCGGCGGGTGCGGCACGGGCCCGCGGCGAGACCGGCCAGCCGCACGACGGCGTCCACGGCGTCCTCGGCCATCTTGCGGTAGGTGGTCAGCTTGCCGCCGACCACGGTCACCACCCGGTCGGGGCCGGGCAGCACGGCGTGGTGGCGCGACAAGTCCGCGCTGCGTTCGGACGAACCGGCGACCAGCGGCCGCAACCCGGCGAACGCGCCGAGCACGTCCGACTCCCGCAACGGCTTGCGCAGCACCGTGGCGGCCGTGCCCAACAGGAAGTCCACATCGGACTGTGGGACCGCCGGCACGTCCGGCACCGGGCCGTCGACCGGCTCGTCGGTCAGTCCCAAGTAGACGCGACCGTCCTGCTGCGGCAGGACGAGCAGGTAACGGCCGAAGTGGCCGGGGATCGGCACCGTCAGCGCCGTGCCCGTCACGCCGAGCCCGGCGCCGTCCAGCACCAGGTGCGAACCACGGGACGGGCGAAGTTGTACCGAGTCCACCAATTGGTCCGCCCAGACTCCGGCCGCGTTGACCACCGCCCGGGCGTCGATCGCGAACTCGGTGCCGGTCAGTTCGTCACGGGCGAGCAGGGGCGAGCCGAGCGAGGTCATGCGCACCCGGGTCAGGATCTTGGCGCCGAACCCGGCGGCGGTGCGGGCCAGTGCGACGACCAGGCGCGCGTCGTCGATCAACTGGCCGTCGAAGGACAGCAGTCCGCCGCGCAACCCGTCGGGGTTGAGGCCGGGCACCAACGCCAGCGCCTCCTGCGCCGACACTCGCCGCGGTCGCGGCAGCACCGAGCCCGGTGTGCCCGCGGCGCGGCGCAGGACGTCACCGGCGCCGAGCCCCGCGAACGTCAGCGCGGCGAGCCGGGGGGACAGGTCCGGGCGCAGGGCGATCAGCTGCGGCAACGACCGGGTCAGGTGCGGCGCGATCACGCGCATCACCACGTCGCGCTCGATCGCGCTCTCCCGGGCCAGGCCGACGTCACCGCGGGCCAGGTAGCGCAGCCCGCCGTGGACCAGCTTGCTCGACCACCGGGACGTGCCGAACGCGAGGTCGTGCGCCTCGACCAACGCCACCGACAGGCCCCGGGACGCGGCGTCGAGGGCGACCCCGGCGCCGGTCACGCCACCGCCGACGATCAGCAGGTCGACCGGTTCGCGGGCCAGCGCGGCCAGGTCGTCGCGGCGGCGGGCGGCGTTGAGCGAGGTGCCGGACAGGGTGCTCGTCACGGTGCAAGCCCGGCTTCCAGCGTGCGGTCCAGCTCGGCGAGCAGGGCGTCCACCGGCACGTCGTCGGGCGAGGTGCGCAGCGAGAGCACGAACGACTGCAGCATCATCCGCAGCATGCGGGCCTGCGTGCTCGCCTCGCCCGCGCGGATGGAGCCGTCGGTGTGGCCGTCGACCACCTGGGCGGCGAGGAACTGGTCGGCGAGCCGCTGCACCCGGCCGCTGCGCTGCACCACGTAGGGCATCAGCACCTCGCCGTCGAGGTCGAGGACCGCGTGCATCACGGGGTCCTCGGCGAGCGCGCGGATGCTGCCGATAGCGCCCTCGATCAGCCGCCGCCGGGCGGTCGGCAGGTGCTCGACGCGCTGGGCCTCACGCCCGAGCAACGCGCCGAACTGGCGCGTCATCAGCTCGGCGAGGAGACTGCGGACATCGGGGAACCGTCGGTAGAGCGTCATCCGGCTGACCTCGGCCAGGCGCGCGACCTCGGCCAGGGTGGTGCGCCGGACGCCCACCGAGAGCACCGACTCGCGGGCGGCGTCGAGCAGCCGGTCGTCGTCCACGCGGTTCGGAGCCAGCCTGGTCGTGCTGTGACGTTTTGACGTCATATGTCACACTCTAGCAATGACCGACAAGATCGACCACCGGCTCCGCGGCAGCTGGACCGCCGACGGCGCCGACGCCGCTCACCTGCCCGGACACGCCCTGCGGTGGCTGCGCGCCCGCACGGGACTCGGTGAGGTCACCACGCCGTCGGCTCCGTCGTCGGCGTTGCGCGTGCCCGACTCCGCGCTGCCCGAGTCGGTCGTGGACGAGTTGGAGGACGTGGTCGGCGAGGGTCACGTCCACACCGAGCGGGCCGAGCGGCTCGGCCGGGCCGGTGGACTGTCCTACCTGGACCTGTTGCGGCACAGGGGAATCGGTGAGCTCGCGGTGCCCGACGCGGTGGTCGAGCCGGCCGACACCGAGCAGGTCATGCGGTTGCTCGAAGTCTGCGTGCGCCACGACGTCGGGGTGGTGCCCTTCGGCGGTGGCACCTCGGTGGTCGGCGGCGTCAACGCCCTGCGCGGCGACAAGTTCGCCGTCATCGCGCTCGACCTGGTGCGGCTGGACAAGCTGGTGTCGGTCGATCCCGTGTCCCGGATCGCCGTGCTGCAGGCGGGCGTGCGCGGGCCGGACGCCGAGCGGCACCTGGCCGCGCACGGCCTCACCCTCGGCCACGTGCCCCAGTCGTTCGAGCGGGCCACCATCGGCGGGTTCGCCGCGACCCGGTCGGCCGGACAGGCCTCCAGCGGGTACGGCCGGTTCGAGGACATGGTGGAGACGTTGCGGGTCGCGACGCCGGTCGGCGAGTGGCGCCTCGGCGTGGCGCCGGCCTCGGCCGCCGGCCCGGACCTGCGGGAACTGGTCATCGGCAGCGAGGGCGCGCTCGGCGTGATCACCGAGGTCGGGGTGCGGGTGCGGCCGTTGCCGACCGTGCGCCGGTACGAGGGCTACGTCCTCGACGGCTGGGCGCGCGGCGCGGACGCGGTGCGCGACCTCGCGCAGCGCCGTGTGCTGGCCGACGTCACCCGTCTGTCCGATGTGGACGAGACGGAGGTCGGGCTGGCGCTCAAGGGCGGCTGGCAGATCGCCGCGTTGCGCCGGTACCTCGCCGTCCGCGGGATCGGCGACCCGTGCCTGCTCGTGCTCGGCTGGGAAGCCGGGGACGAGGCCGAACTCAGGCGCCGCCGCTCGGCCACGCTCGCCGCGCTGCGGCACGCCAAACCGGTGCGGCTCGGGCGATCCGCGGGCGAGTCGTGGCGGCACGGGCGGTTCGGCGGGCCGCGCCAGCGCGACGCGTTGCTCGACGCGGGCGTGTGCGTGGAGACGTTGGAGACCGCGACGCACTGGTCCAGGCTGGCGGAACTGCGCACCGCCGTGCGGGGCGCACTCGTCGAGTCGCTGACCCGGCCCGGGGTCACGCCGATCGTGATGTGCCACATCTCGCACGCCTACGAAACCGGTGCGTCGCTGTACTTCACGGTCCTCACGCCGCGCTCCCAGGTGGACCAGCTCGGCCAGTGGCAGGACGCCAAGCGGGCGGCGTGCGAGGCGATCAGTCCACTGGGGACGATCAGCCACCACCACGCGGTCGGCGTCGACCACGCGCCGTACCTGGGCGCGGAGATCGGCGTGCTGGGCGTGGGCGTGCTGCGTGGGATCAAGGAGCGGCTGGACCCGTTCGGGATCCTGAACCCCGGCAAGCTGGTCTAGGGCTCCCGGCGCACGATCCCCAGCCAGAGACCGCCGAGCAGGCCGCCGATGAACAGGACCGCGGACGACGTGCCGCGCACGGTCACCGAGCGGTCGCACATGTCGAGGTGGGTGAGCAGAGCGGGCTCGTCCGCGGACTGGTCACGCACCCGGCCCGACTCGACGCCGCCGAGCACGCTCCCGCAGGACACCGCGTCGGTGCGGGCCGGATCGGCGGAGGCCACCCGGATCGGCAGCACGGCCAGCAGCAGGCCGATGAGCATGGCCAGGACCGCGATGCCGGCGAGGAAGGCGCGTGGTCTGAGCGTGATCTGCGCGAGCGGGTCGGCGTCCTTCTGCGCGTGTAACGGCGTGCCGGCCGGCTTCAGCTCCTGGTGCACCGGGTCCTGCTGCGTGGTCATGCCCACAGGGTGCCTTGTCACACCGTCGGATGACCAGCCTTTGGTCGTTAACGCAAATGGTGAGCGAAGAAAGCCGTCACCCTGCGCCACGCGTCCTCACTGTCCTCATGGACGTAGCCGAGGCCCAGCACGCGCAGCAGCGGCTGGCCCGGCAGCCGGTTGGCGAACGAGTGACCCGAGTTCGCGTACTCCTTGACGTCGTGCTCGACGCCGCGCTCGGACAGCGCCGCTTCGAGGGCCGCGGCCGCACCACGCAGGCTGGGGTCCTTGGCGCCGTAACTGCCGACGACCGGGCACGCGCCGTCCAGCGCGGAGCGGTCCTTGGGCAGCCGTCCGTAGTAGGGCGCGCTGGCGTCGAAACCGCGCGCCGCCATCAGCAACGCGAAGCCACCGCCCATGCAGAACCCGGCGATGCCGATCTTGTCCGTGGTGTCCGCGCGCTGTGCCAGCACCGAACGCGCCGCGTCGAGGTCGGCGATGGCCTGTCCCCGGCCGCTCATCGACGCCGCCAACGTCGCCTTCACGCACCGGAACATCCCGCCGCGCGAGTACAGATTCGGCGCCAGGGCCACATACCCCGCCGTCGCGAACCGTTCGGTGATGGCTTTGAGGTCCGCACCGAGGCCCAACGCGTCCTGCACGACCACGACCCCCGGCCACGGGCCCGGCCCGCTGACCGCCTCGGTCGGCGCCGCGAGGTAGCCGTCGATGGTCTCCGACCCGACGGCGATCTGGACGTCCATGCCGCCGACCCTAGGCGCTGTCCTGTGGATCTCGGCGCGAAGACCGCGACCACGGATCCGCGCAGGACAGTGCCTAGTTGTCCAGCACGAGAGCCCGCAGTCCGTGATCCGGCGCGGGCACACCGACCAAGCGTTGCGCGTCGGCCTGCGCGACGTCGGAGCAGCGCACCGGTTCGCCGTCCACCAGCAGCGGCATCCGGATCGAACCGGCGCCGATGTAGGCGAGCAGTCCCGGTACCGGCCTGCCGCCGACCGTGACGTCCACGCCGGGCAGTTCGGCGAGGTGGTAGCGCTCGCCGCGGCCCTCGCAGACGTCCAGCACCCGGAGTTGTTCCGCGGTGGCCATCAGGACCGCGTGGTGCTCGACCACGCCGGGCATCGCGCACAACGTCGCCGGGCGCTGGTCGTCGACCACGCGCAGGCCGCTGGCCCAGACCGCGGCGAGGCCGGCGCAGCGGGCGCGGAACACGACCGCGGGACCCGGCAGACCGAGCGTCTCGCGCAACCAGGTCAGCTTCGCGGGGTTGGCGTTGGAGCCGTACGACAGGACCGGCAGCCGGTCGGCCGTGCGGGCGGCGTTCCGCGCGGCCAGCCAGTCGTCCAAGTCCTCGCCGCAGGGCTGGACCAGCCACCGGCCGTCGACCTGGTCGAGCGGGTGGCCCGCGCCCTCGTCGTGCACGTAGGACCAGACGGGCCGGGTACCGGGGTAGGGAACGGCCGGGTAGTCGGCGTCGGTGAACCGGTCCATCACGACTTGCTCAGGTCGTGCGCCTCCTGAGCTTGGAGCACGTCATCGATGTTGCGCTCGACCCAGACGTACAGCGCCCGCACGAGCTTCGCGGCCTGGCGTCCCCGAGGGGTGAGGGAGTAGTCCACGTGCGGTGGGATCACCGGCCGGACCTCGCGGTGCACGAGGCCGTCGCGCTCGAGGGTCTGCAAGGTCTGCGCGAGCATCTTCTCGCTGACCCCGCCGACCTCGCGGCGCAACTCGCCGAACCGCCGGGTGCCCCGCTGCAGCGCGCCCAGCACCAGCACGCCCCACTTGCTGGTGAGGTGCTCGAGCACCGACCGGCTCGGGCAGTTCGGGTCGAAGACGTCCGGCGCGAAGGCGCACGTGACGTCACCCACAGCGGTCATCGATCCCACGCCCCTCACCTCATTGCTTTCGTCCAGGTTAGTACATGACGTCAAGGTAGGTACTTACCAGCGGTTAGTAGCGCTCCTAACGTGAGCGTCATGACGATACTTCTCACCGGCGCGAACGGGCACTACGGCAGGCTTGTCGCCGACCGGCTCCTCGACCGCGTTCCGGCAAGCGAACTGATCGTGTCCGTGCGGGACACCGCGAAGGCGGCGGATCTCGCCGAGCGCGGCGTGACCGTGCGGCACGGCGACTTCGACGATCCGGCGTCGCTGGACTTCACGGGGGCGGACCGGATGCTGCTGGTCTCCACGGACGGTCCCGACGACGTGCGCATCGGCCAGCACGAGGCCGCCGTCGAAGCCGCGGCGAAGGCCGGCGTGCGGCACCTCGCGTACTCCAGCGTCACCGACGCCGACACGTCCCCGGTCTCGCTCGCGCGCGTGCACGCGGCCACCGAGAAGGCGATCCGCGCGAGCGGCCTCGCGTTCACGTTCCTGCGCAACGGGATGTACAGCGAGCACTTCGCCGGTGGCGCGGTGGGCGCACTGGAGCACGGCGTGCTGCTCAGCGCGTCCGGCGAAGGCGGGCTGGCCGCCGCGTCGCGGGCGGACCTCGCGGCGGCGGCGGCGATCGTGCTCACCACCGACGGCCACGAGGGCAAGGTCTACGAACTGACCGGGCCGCGGGCGTGGACGTCGGCGGAGCTGGCCGAACTGGTGTCGGCCAAGTCGGGAAAGCCGTTGGCGCACAAGGACGTCAGCGGACCCGAGCTCGTCGAGGTGTTGCGTGGCGCCGGTTTGCCGGGGTTCCTCGCCGACCTGCTGGTCGACATCCAGCTCAAGACCCGCGACGGCGTGTTCGCCCGGACGAGCCCGGACCTGGGTGCGTTGCTGGGCCGGGCCCCGGCCACCGTCGAGGACGCGGTGACCGAGGCCCTGGCCTGAGCGCTGGTCAGGAGGTGGGCAGGGACTTGCCTTGCGGCGCGATGATGTACGCGATGCCGCCCGTGCCGCTGCCGGTGCCACCGCTGGCGGTGATCCGCTTGGTGCGCAACCAGATGGTCTCGAACTGGCTGCGCTTGTAGACGTTGCGGACGCGGTCGTTGCTCGACGACGCCGGGTCGTTGACGATCACGTCACCGGTCGAGGTGAACCCGATGACCACCATCAGGTGACCGGACGTCCCGTACCCGGCGCCGTCCAGCTCGTCCGAGCGGAACGACTGCGACGTCACCACCGGGATGCCCGCCTTGATGTAGTGCTCAAGCTCGGTCATGGAGTGCAGCCGGGTGACGTGCGCGGACAGGCCGAACGATCCCGCGTAGGCCGTGTTGAACGGCCAGTTGCCGGTGCCGTCGTAGTCCTTGTCGTAGGTGAACCGGGCCGCGTAGTCCACGGTCGGGTCCGCGTACGACGGGTCGACCCAGGACAGGTCCGCGGCGCTCGGGTGCTTGCCCCAGTACTCGACCACCATCTCGGTCGAGGTGGGGCTGCACCACGCCTCGCCGCCGCCGCCGAACTCCGGGTACTGGCCGGCGTGGATGTTCTGCGCGTGCGGCGGGACCTTCAGCTCGATGCCCCACGCGCCGCCGCTGGGGGCGGGGTCGACGGTGAAGCGGTCCGGGATGTTCGACGTCATCGCGCCGACCATGCCCAGCACCGGCGTGCTGTGCGTGCCTGACGCGCGGTACAGGGTGACCTTGAGCTGGTAGCCCTTCAGGGTCACGCCGTCGGCCGAGGAGAACGTGTCGACGTCCACGCCGCCGTTGGCGTCGGACTGGTCGGGCACGCTGGTGCGCTTGATGTCCTGGTCACCGAAGGCCCAGCGGCCCATCGTGTACCAGGTCGTCTGCGCGCCGGCCGAGGTCGTGCCGCGCATCTCGACCTGCAGCCAGGTGTCCTTGGGCGTCTTGGCGTTCCAGGAGGCGACGAGCTGGGTGGCGTCGAAGCCCTGCTGGTAGTACGGCGAGGTCCACGTCGCGTAGTCGTAGCTACGGGTCGTGCCGTCGGCCTCGGTGTGGTCGATGGAGCCCGCCGGGCGGCCGATGCGCAGCCCGCCCAGGGTCGGCAGCAGGCCGTCGAGCCTGCCGTGCAAGAACTCCGGCAACGAGTCCCAACTGTGGAAGTCCACGGGCGCGTTGTCCTCATGGTGGTTCGCGAGGGTGGCCGGGGCGGCCGAAGCCGTGCCGGGTAACCCGGCGACCAGAACCGCGGCGATGCTCAGGGTGGCCACACGGGCCAGCCCTCTCGGGGTGCGAGCGCTCATGGCAGCGATTTTCGGCCTCGGCGCGTGTTATGTAAACAGTTTCCCGCTAGTGGTCCACCGGCTTGTCCGGGGCATCGCCGTCCAGTTCGGCGATGAAGTCGGCCCAGAACTGCTCCACGCACCGCTCGTAGCGCAGCCCCAGCTCGAGCGTCTTGACCTGCCACTGGTCGCCGACGTCCACGATCTGGTCGTACATCTGCTCGTAGCCTTCGGCCCGCTCGCGGTGCGAGCGGTGCCGGTCGTGCGCCAGCTGGGCCACGTCGCGCCGCGTGCCCCACGTCGCGAAGAAGAGCTTGAGCAGACCGAGATCGCGCACCTCGGTCTGCTCGTCGGTGTTCTCGCTCAGCCACTCCTGCAGGGCCTGGCGCCCGGCCGCGGTGATGGAGTACGTGCGCTTGCGCCGGCCGCCGTGCTCGACCTTCTCGGCCACGAGGCCGTCCACGACCAGGCGCGCGGGCTCGTCGTAGAGCTGCGAGTGCGCGAACGCCCAGAAGTTGCCGATCGTGCCGCCGACCCGCTGCTTGAGGTCGTAGCTGGTCGCCGGGCCGTAGCTCAGCATGCCGAGGACGACGTAGGACGTGGCGTTGAGCTTGCGGGCCCGGGCTGGCGGGCCGGATCCGGCCAGAACGGCCACCCCCTCGTGATCGTTGGATCCGACTGTACTCACCCGAACAGCCTAGTTGTAACGGTCAAAGGACAGCTTGCGTCTGGGTCACGCGGCCGACCAGCGTCCCGGCGTCGTCCAGCAGATCCGTCTCGACCACGACGATGCGCCGCCCGACGTGCAGTGGCCGGGACACGGCGGTCACGTGGCCGTCCCGGACAGCGCGCAGGAAGTTCGTCTTCGACTCGATCGTCGTGGTGCCGGACGACCCCTCCGGCAGGTTGAGGAACGCGCAGAGCCCGCCGTTGGCGTCGGCGACCGACATCAAGGCGCCGCCGTGCAGCGCGCCCGCCGCGGTGCACAGGTTCGCCGCCCACGCCAGCCGGCTGCGGGTCTCGGCGGGCTCGCTGCGCAGCACCTCGATGCCCAGGGTCGCCGTGTACGGCATGGTCTTGTGGACCATTTCGGTGGCCTGGGCGTCCACCACGGGCTCAGCCAACGTGGCTCACGTCGAGGCCGCCGTCGGCGTACTGCGCGCGCAGCCGCTTCTTGTCGAACTTGCCGACGCTGGTCTTGGGCACCTCGGTGATGAACGTCCAGTGCTCCGGCAGCTGCCACTTCGCGACCTTGTCCGCGAGGAACCCGCGCAGCTCGTCGGCGCTCGCCGTCTGGCCCTCCTTGAGCACGACCGCGACCAGCGGGCGCTCGTCCCACTTCTCGTCCGGCACGCCGATCACCGCCGCCTCCGCGACCGCCGGGTGGGCCATGACCTCGTTCTCCAGGTCCACCGAGGAGATCCACTCGCCGCCGGACTTGATCACGTCCTTGGCCCGGTCGGTCAGCCGCAGGAAGCCGTCCGGGGTGATCGCGCCGACGTCGCCGGTGCGCAGCCAGCCGTCGTGGAACTTCTCGGCGTTGTCCTGCGGGTCGGCGTTGTAGTACGACGCGGCGACCCACGGGCCGGCCACCTCGAGCTCGCCGACGGCCTCGTTGTCCCACGGCAGTTCCTCGCCGTCGTCGCCGACGAGCCGGGCCCGCACGCCGGCCGGGAAGCGGCCCTGCAGCACGCGGTAGCCGTGCGCGGTCTCCTCGTCGAGCCCGCCGGGGGCACGCGAGACGCTGCCCAGCGGCGAGGTCTCGGTCATGCCCCAGGCGTGGATGATCGTCACGCCGAGCTTGTCGAAGGCGTCCATCAACGCCGGCGGGCAGGCCGAGCCGCCGACGACCGCCTCGCGCAGCGGGGCGAGGTCCTGCGGGGCGGCGTTGAGCTGGGCCAGCAGGCCCTGCCAGATCGTCGGCACGGCACCGGCCATGGTCGGCTTCTCCGCCGCGATGATCTTGGCGAGCGGCTCGGGCTGCAGGAACCGGTCCGGCATGATCATCGACGCACCGACCATCATCGCCGCGTACGGCAGGCCCCACGACATCGCGTGGAACTGCGGGACGATCACCAGCGCGCGGTCGGACTGGCGCAGCCCCATCGACTCGGTCGAGCAGACCTGCATGGAGTGCAGCCAGATCGAGCGGTGCGAGTACGCGACGCCCTTGGGGTTGCCGGTGGTGCCGGACGTGTAGCACATGGCCGCGGCCGAACGCTCGTCCACGTCGGGCCAGTCGAAGGTGTCCGGCTGACCGGCGAGCAGGTCGGCGTAGGCGTGCACGGTGATGCCGTCGGGCACCTCGAGCGTCGCCGGGTCGCCGTTGACCACGACGATGTGCTCGACGGTCTCGAACGTGGGCACCTGCTTGGCCAGCAGCGGGACCAGCGTGCCGTCGACCAGGATGACCTTGTCCTCGGCGTGGTTGACGATGTAGGTCAGCTGCTCGGGGAACAGGCGGATGTTGAGCGTGTGCAGCACCGCGCCCATTGCCGGGATGGCCATGTAGGCGACGAGGTGTTCGTTGTTGTTCCACATGAACGTTCCGACCCGCTGGTCACCGGTGATGCCCAGGCCGCGCAGGGCGTTGGCCAGGCGCGCGGCCTCCCGGCCGACCTCGGCGTAGGTGCTGCGCCTGGACCCGGTACCGGTCCACGTGACGACCTCGGACGCGGCATGGACCCGGGAGCCGTGCCGCAGCAGGTTCGCGATGGACAGGTTGCCGTCCTGCATGGTGCTCAACATCGCAGCTCAGACTCCTCAGGCGGTGGGAACGGTGTTCACAGGGGGATCGTCGCTGGCCGAACGGCGTAACCGCAACCGCGGGTAACACACAAATTCTGTCCGTTTTGCGAGGTTGCCCGCGATCTTGGTGTCGAGCATCACGCAGCGTCAACGTCACATCAGCAGGTGATGTCGTCGAGAAGTTTGCGCGTGTCGGGCGTATGGTGCGCGGACCATGTCGTTTACTGATGGCCGGGTGCAGCGCGGACCCGCAGGGCGATCGGACGGAAGAACGTTCCGGTGACCCTGAGTAGTCGTGCGCGCCCACCGGACGTCGATTGAGGAAGGACAAGACGTTGGCTCTGCCCACGTTGACCCCCGAGCAGCGCGCCGAGGCGTTGGCCAAGGCAGCCGAGGCTCGCAAGGCGCGCTCGGCACTGCTGGCCGACATCAAGGACGGCAAGCAAAGCATCGCGACGGTGCTCGGAAAGGCCAAGGAAGACAAGACGATCGGCAAGACCAAGGTGGCGGCGCTGCTCAAGGCCGTGCCCGGCATCGGTGCGGTGAAGGTGGCCGCGCTGCTGGAGCAGGCGGGCATCGACCCGGACCGCCGGGCCGCCGGTCTCGGCGACCGCCAGAAGGCCGCTCTGCTCGACGCACTCGGCTGATTCCCCGCCACGGGCCCCGGCCACAGGGAGTAATCCCAGGTCGGGGCCCGTGGCATGTTTCCGGACTCTCAGGGTGTGGCGAGAGCCATCCCAGGTACCCGCCCGTTGCCCGGCATAGTGGACCTCGAACGAGGAGGTGCCCGGTGACCACGACGGATCAGGCCGCGAAACCCGCGACCGCCGCTTGGATCGACGACGAACCCCCGGCTGAAGACCCGGTCGAGCTGGCCGCTGCCTACCGCAGAGGCGACTTCCTGCTCGCCTCGCCCGAGCGCACCATCCTCGCGCAGGGCGTGCGCGCGACGATCTCCAACGACCCCGCCGGGTTGTCCGGTGTCGACCTCGCCGACGCCGTGCAGAAGCGGCTGCGCGAGCTGGACGCCCCGCTCGCCGCCGGCGCGCTGCCCTTCGACCGCACCGCCGACGCGCACCTCGTGGTGCCGGAACGGGTGCGCATCGCCGGTCCGCTCTCCGCGCCCGCCGAAGACCTCGACCGCAAGCTCGCGCTGTCCGGCTTCGACGTGAAGCCGGTCCCGGAGCAGGGCGGATACCGCGACACCGTCGCCACCGCCGTGCGCGAGCTGACCGGCGGCAAGCTGCGCAAGGTCGTGCTGGCCCGCGCGCTCGAGCTGGCCTTCCACGAGGAGATCGACGACCGCGAGCTCGGCCAGCTGCTGCTGAACCTCGCCGGCCCGAGCCCGCGGGGCTACACGTTCGCGACGCCGTTGCCGTGCGGCCGCGCGCTGATCGGTGCGAGCCCCGAGCTGCTGCTCTCCCGCACCGGCCGGACCATGACGACCTTCCCGCTCGCCGGTTCGATGCCGCGGATGGCCGACCCAGCCGCGGACCAGGAGTCCGCGGCCCGGCTCGCGGCCTCGGCCAAGGACCAGGGTGAGCACCGGGTCGTGATCGAGGACGTGGTCGAGACGCTGCGCCCGTTCGTGCGGAAACTGTCGGTGCCCGACGAGCCGTCGATCATCCCCACGCCCAGCGTCTGGCACCTCGGCACCCGCATCTCCGCCGAGTTGGTCGACCCGGACGTGACCGCGCTGCACCTGGCCACGGCGCTGTACCCGACCCCCGCGCTCTGCGGGGCGCCGCGGCAGGCGGCGTACGAGACCATCACCGAACTCGAGCCGTTCAATCGCGGCTTCTACGGCGGTGCCGTCGGCTGGTGCGACGTCAACGGCGACGGCCAGTTCGCCGTGGCCATCCGGTGCGCGGAGCTGGCCGGTCGGTGGCTGCAGCTCTACGCGGGCTGCGGGATCATGCCCGACTCCGACCCGGAGATGGAGCTGGACGAGTCGACGGCGAAGTTCCGGACCCTGCTCGGCGCGATGGGCCTCGTCCTGGAGTCGTGAAGGTCCGGACGAGGGCGTCGAGCGCCGTCGCGAAGGCGTGCTCGGGCGGGGCGGCGTAGCCGACCGCGATCCCCGGATCCAGGTCGGCCTCAGCCCAGGCGTAGCTGTGCAGACCCAGCAGCCGCAGGCCGTTGCGGGTCGCGGTGGCCAGGACTTCGTCCTCGTCGCGGCCGGGCGGCACGCGCAGCATCACGTGCATGCCGGCGGCCACGCTGTTCGGCCAGGGCTGTGCGTCGGTGCCGGCCAGCGCGGCCAGCAGCCGGTCGCGCCGACGCCGGTAATGCGTCCGGGCGCGGCGGATCTGGCGGTCGTAGCCGCCCTTCTCGATCAGCTCGGCCAGCACCAGGCAGTCCACCGTGGCGGTGTGGCGGTCGACGTCGGCCTTGATGGCGGTCACCGGCTCGACCAGCGACGGCGGCAGGGCGAGCCAGGCCAGGCGCAGCCCCGGCGCGAGCGACTTGCTGGCCGTGCCGACGTAGACGATGTGGTCCGGGTTCAGCGCCTGCAGCGCGCCGGCCGGATGGCGGTCGTAGCGGAACTCGCCGTTGTAGTCGTCCTCGATGACCAGGAGATCACCGGCCAGCGCGGCGAGCGCGGCCCGCCGCTTCGGGTGCGTCGCGGTGCCGAGGATGGCCTGCTGACCTGGCGTGACGGCCAGCCCGGCGGCGTCGAGCCCGTCGATGACCGGCCCGTCCGCGTCCGCCGCAATCGGACACGGGGTCAGACCGGCCCGCCGGATGGTCCGGGCGAACTGCGGCAGCGACGGGTTCTCCAGCCCGAGCGCCGTGCCGCCTTGCTCCCGGATCAGGGTGGCGAGCAGGAACAGCGCCTGACCGTAGCCGTTGCAGATCACCAGCCGGTCCGGGTCGGTCACCACGCCGCGGGTGCGGCCGAGGTAGGCGGCCAGGGCGTTGCGCAGCGTCGGGGGCCCGGCGGGGTGGCCGTAGTCGAGCGCGCTCGCGGGCGCGGCCCGCAGCACCGAGCGGGTGGCCGCGACCCACGCCGACCTGGGGAACAGGGTGAGGTCCGGTCGTCCGGGGCGCAGGTCGATCAGCGGCGGCTCGGTCAGTTGCTTTGTGCTACTGACGTCCGGCTGGCGGGCGAGGAACGGTCCGCCCACCCGCGTGACACCCCGCGGGGTCACCTGCAGGTAGCCCTCGATCGCGAGCTGGTCGTACACCGCGGTGACCGTGCCGCGCGCGACGCCGACGTCCGCGGCCAGCGCCCGGCTCGACGGCATCGGCTCGCCCGCACGCAGGCGTCCGGACCGGATCGCGGTACGGATGGACTCGGCGAGCGCGCGTCCCCGGCCACCCGCCACGTCGTCGAGGTGGAGATCGACGCTGGACCAACTTTCCGGCATGGTTCTGGACCATATTCCTGATCCAGTGGTTCCTACAGTCGCGAGTATGACGACGATCGAAATGGGCCGGGTGAAGGCGAGCGTCAGCAGCCCGGAACTGCGCAGCGCACTGGTCAACCTGAACGCGAAGGCCGAGCGGGCGGCGCTCGCGGCCGGCCTCGAGCGCTCGCTGCTGGACCTGATCAAGGTCCGGGCGTCGCAGATCAACAAGTGCGCGTACTGCATCGGCGCGCACACCAAGGAGGCCCGCGCGCACGGCGAGACCGAGCAGCGGCTCGCGCTGCTGCCCGCCTGGGCGGAGACCTCGCTCTACACCGAGCAGGAGCGGGCCGCGCTGGCGCTGACCGAGGCGATCACCGTGCTGACCGACGGCTTCGTGCCGGACGACGTCTACCAGGCGGCGGCCGAGGTGTTCACCGAGGAGCAACTCGTCCAGGTCGTCTGGGCGGCCACGATCATCAACACCTTCAACCGTTTGGGGGTCAGCGGGCGGATGCAACCCACCTCGTGAGGGTGACTGCCGCATACTGAGCGGATGGAGGAACCGGCCCCGCCGACCAGGCCCATCCCCACGCCCGAGCCCGGCACCGAGCGGCATGCGACGACGACCATGTCGCCCATCCACTGGATCGGTGTCGTGGCCGGCGTGCTGGCGCTGGTGGACACCGCGCTGCGCTGGTACTCGGTGACCGGGCCGTTCGCCGACGAGGTCAAGCGGCTGGGCCTGCCGACCGGCCGTACGGCCTGGGGCGCCGGGGCCTCCGCCTGGCTGCCGATGATCCTGCTGGCGCTCGCGGCCGCGCTCGTGCTGGCGCCGCGCTTCGGCCTCAAGGTTCCGTTCACGTCCGGCTTGTGGCTGCTGCTCGCGCTGGTCGCGGTGGTGCTGGTGATCATCCGCTGGGTCACGATCGTGCCCGACGACCTGCCGCAGGGTGCCGAAGCCGGTCCCGGGTTCGGGCTGTACGTCGGGTTCGCGCTCGCCGTCGTGTCGTTGGTGGGCGCCTTGCTCGCGTTCCGGACCTGGAAGCGGTGACCGGTTCCGGACGTGCCCCGGGCTGACCGGCGAACAGCGGATATGCGCGACGTTACCGACGAGTTAAAGTCGGCGAATGGCAGTCCCATCGGTCACAACGACACCGCCCGAGCTGCGTGCCCTCGTCGTGGCGCAGCTAGGCAGGGTCCCAGAGCTAGCCGATGAGCTTGCCGGCCTCCTCGCGGAGAAGGAACGTGTTTACAAGGGCATCAACGAGTCAGCTCCCGTTGAGTTTCGCAAGGTTTGCGCGGCGAACCTGGAACGCGCGCTGATCGCGTTCGCCGAGGGTCGTGAAGTGCCGTTGGACGCCGTCCGCAAGACCGCCCGTGCGCAGGCAAGACTCGGCATCCCGCTGGCCGCGATGCTGCGTGCGTTCCGGATCTCGGGCACGTTCATCTACGAGGCCGCGCTGGAGCGCACGCCGCTGCCGTGCCCGATCTCGCCGGAGCTGATGCTGCGGTTCTCCACGGGCGTCTGGAAGATCATCGACAGCTACTCCGAGGCGCTCGCGGTGGTGTACCGCGAGGTCGAGACGGAGACCGCGCGCCACGACGAACAGGCCCGGCTGCACGTCCTCGACGGCGTGCTCGACGGCCGCACCGTGGACAGCGTCGAACTGGACGAGGCGGCCCGGGTGCTGGGCCTGCCGACCAGTGGGACGTTCGTGGTGGTCGTGGCCGACCGCGTCGGCGACGCGCGCCACGACGCGTCGGCGTTGCTGGCCGGCCAGCGGTGGCGCAGCGCGTGGCGCCCGGGACTGGACGCGGAAACCGGGATCGTCGCGTTGGAGCGCGGGGCCGAGCTATCAGCTGTGCGCGGGCTGTTGGCCGGCGGCGGGTTGGCGGTCGGGATGTCGACGCCGGTCGGTGAGCTGGCGGAGGTGCCGACCGCGGTGCAACGGGCGCGGATCGCGCGGCGTTGCCTCTCCGCGGGATCCACCGGCGTGGCCGTCTACGGCGCCGAGCCGGTGACGACGTTGGTGGCCGGAGCGCCGACGCTGGCCCGGGAACTGGCGCGTGACCTGCTGGCCGAGATCCTGGCGTGCCCGCCCGCGGAGCAGGAGGTCCTCCTGTCGACGCTGCGGGCCTGGTACGACGGTGGCGGTTCGGCCAAGGACGCCGCCGAGCGCTTGTTCGTGCACCCCAACACCGTGCGGTACCGCCTGCGCCGCATCCAGGAGCTCACCGGCCGCGACCTGACGCACCCCCGCGCGGTGGCCGAGCTCTACACCGCCCTCGAAGCCGTCCGCTTGGACCCCGCCCTCCAGTAACCCCGCACCTGCTCACCCCTGGACCCGTCTCACCCCGGATGCATTCATGACTCATGAATGCATCCAGCGCGGTCACCAAAGATTCACCCCGACCGGGCATTCCTTGCATCCACCCGCCTCCGGCACGCGGGGTTCAGCGGGCTAATTCCCGCGCGAGGTGGAGGGCGACGTGTTCCGTGGGGCGGGGCGCGGCGAAGGTGCGACCGGCGGCGGTGACGGCGGCGTGGGAAAGGGGGACGGGCCAGGCGGCCGCGGTGATCAGAACGTCGGCGCCGGCGAGTGGGTCGGCGCCGCGCAGGCGGGCCAAGCGGCTGGTGAGGCGGCGGTCGACGTCGACAACGCGCAGACCCGCGAGGGAGAGGCGGGTGGCGGCTTCGGCGACTTCCGGGTCGTCGCCCTGCGCGCCGATGCGGAGGTGGTGGAGGTGGTGGAGGTCATCAAGGTGGTCGGCGGGCGGGGTCGTCACGCCTAAAAGCGGTCCCAGCAGGGGTAAGTCGGCGACGTGGCGGGTCAGGACCGCGATCCGGGCACCGGCCGGGCGCCAGCTCGGGGTGGTGCCATCGGGGCGGCCGAGGACCGCGTACGCACCCATGTCCAACGCCTTTATCGCGTCGCGGACCGTGCCCAGGACGACCGCACCCGCCGCACGCGCGGACGACGCGTCGCGCACGCTCGCGTCGAGCGCCACGGGTAAGCCGAGCAACGGCAATGGCGAACCGGCTGCCCGGCGTTCGTCGGCGGCACGGGCCGCGGCGCGCACGTCGTCCCGGTCCTGCCATGCCCCCGCGGCGACGAGTTCGCGCGCGGTGATCGTGCCGTCGGTCAGTTCCCGGGCGGTGACGGCGACGGATCGCTCGGACACCAGCACCGCCGCACCACCTCCGTGAAAACCTGCCGGAACCCATGGGTTTCGGCGATGGTCGCTCACGGTCCTTTGTGGGCAGGAACAGACATTCTTGCCTCGATGGGCCGAACGGTCGCACGCTCACCGCCGGTCGGCCGTGGTGGAGCGGCTGTGACCGACGGTTACATGTTGACGGGATGTCACGTGGGTGCGCATGATCTGCTACCGGGTTACTGCCCGGTAATCCCGTCAAGACGGTCAGGAGGACCGGGTGCGTCGTGCCCTCGGCTTCGTGCTCATCGGCCTCGGCGTGTTCGCCATCGCGCTCGGGCTGTTGTTGCGGTTGTACGCGTACCCACGCCTGGCCAAGATCCCGCTCGACGAGAAGACCACGTCGGTCTCGACCGGCATCGCGAGCGATGTGCTGATCGTCCTCGACGAAGGCAAGGACGTCCGCGTCCACCACAACGTGCCGCTCACGTCGACCATGCTCGTCGAGGGGAACCTGCTCACCCCGGACGCGAAGCCGGACGGCAACATCGCCGTCTGGCGGGAGAAGGCCCAGGTCGTCGACGACATGGGCCACATCGTCGACGCGTCCATCCGCCAGGTCTGCCTCGACCGCACCACCAGCCAGGGCGTGCAGAACTGCTCGCGCGGGCAGCAGTACATCACCAACAAGCAGGACTCCCACGGCCGCGACATCGTGCAGCTCACGTCCCAGGTCGGGCAGAACTTCAAGTTCCCGTTCGGCGTGGAACAGCAGAGTTACCAGTTCTACGACACCACGCTGCGCAAGGCGACCGAGGCGAAGTTCGTCGCCGAGGACCAGATCGACGGCATCGACGTCTACAAGTTCGTGCAGACGATCCCGGACACCAAGCTCCCGGACGCCGAAGCGGTGCCGGGCAGCCTGGTCGGCTCGTCCGAACCGTCGGTGGAGGCCGACCGCTACTACCGCAACGTGCGCACGCTCTGGGTCGAGCCGGACAGCGGCATCATCATCAGGGGCCAGGAGGACCAGCACCAGGAACTGCGGGTGCCGAACTCGACCCTGCCGCCGACCGTGGTGTTCAACGGCACCCTCGCCTTCAACGGGCCGACCGTCAAAGCCAACGTGGACCGCGCGAACGACGCCATCTCGCAGCTGGCGCTGGTCGCCACGACCGGGCCGACCGTGCTGATCATCGGCGGGGTGGTGCTCGCGATCGGTGGCGTGCTGCTGCTGGTGCTGCCGGGCCGCAGGCCGCGGGGCAAACGCTCGGCCGACCCGCGCCGGCCCAAGGCGCTGGCCGGCACGTCCTAACGCTTGCGCAGCACCATCACGAGATTCCACGACGCTATTTCCCGCAAGGCGGGAACACGCACGATCCAGTGCGCCCACCACGGGTGATAACGCGGGAAGGCACGCACCAAATCGGCGGCATTTGTTTGCCGGGCCCACCGCAATGCGTCGCCGACGGTGAGCGCGAACAAACTCTCGCCGAATTTGTTCTTGGGCTCGTGCCCGGTGCGCTGTAGATATCGGCGCCGGGCATATCCGCCGCCGAGGTAGTGCCACGGCGCCGTCTCGTGCCCGCCCCACGGCGAGAACCAGGGCGTGAACGACACGAACACGGTGCCGCCGGGCCTGGTCACCCGGACCATCTCGTCGAGCATGAGGTGCGGCGTGCCGACGTGCTCCAGCACGTTCGACGAGTAGCAGATGTCCACACACCCGCTCTGAACAGGCAGTTCGGTGCCACTGGCGCGGATCATGCCGGGTTGCGGGGCGCCACGCGCGGACAGTTCGCCCACGTCCGGGTCGAGCCCGAGGTAGTGCGCGCCGGCCTTGCTGAAGGCGTCGTGGAAGTAGCCGGGCCCGCCGCCGACGTCGAGGAAGCGGCGGCCGTCGAGGTCGGCGAACTCGCCCACCTGGCGCACCGAATCGTCGGCGAGCAGTGCGTAGAAATGATCGGGATCGCTCTGTTCGACCAAGAATGCGCGGAACAGCGCGATCGATCGCGAAAGGGTCGCCGACCGATCGGTCCGAATACCGAACTTCGTAGGTATCGTCGTCGCCTTCCGTCGGTTAGATTGGCAGCAAGATTACCGACGCCAACCTAGCATCGCCGACGAGCGGAGCGAAAATGTCGCGCAGGCCGCACGTGCTGCTGGTCAACTGGCGCGACACGCGGCACCCCGAAGGCGGCGGTTCCGAGCGCTACGTCGAGCGGATGGCCGAGGGTTTGGCGCGCCGGGGCTACCTGGTGACCGTCCAGTGCGCCGCACACGCCATGGCGGGGCGCGGCGAATGGCACGACGGCGTGCGGTTTCGCCGCCGTGGCAACAAGTTCACCGTCTACCTGCACGCGTTGCTCGCGATCGCGCGGGTCGAGGCGGATCTGGTCGTCGACGTGCAGAACGGCATGCCGTTCTTCTCCCGGCTGGTCGCGCGGTGCCCGGTCGTGGTGCTGGTGCACCACGTCCACAAGGAACAGTGGATCTGGGCGTTCGGCAGGCGGTTCGGTCAGGTGGGCTGGTGGATCGAGTCGTGGTTGGCGCCGCGGCTCTACCGCAAGTGCCGCTACGTCACGGTTTCCGAGGTGACCAGGAACGAACTGTCCGGCCTCGGCATCCCGCGCGAGCGCAGCACGGTGGTGCCGAACGGGCTCGATCCGACGCCGCGCACCAACGCCGACCGCGACCCCGATCCGACGCTGGTCGCGGTGAGCCGGCTGGTGCCGCACAAGCGCCTCGAGCACGCGATCGACCTGGTCGCCACGCTCGCCCCGCGCTGGCCGAAGTTGCGCCTGGAACTGGTCGGCAGCGGTCCGTGGCTGGACCCGTTGCGGGCCCACGCGCGGATGCGCGGCGTCGAGGACCGGGTCACGCTGCACGGCTGGGTGGACGAGCAGGACAAGCACGAGATCCTGGCCCGCTCGTGGCTGCACCTGTGCCCGTCGGTCAAGGAAGGCTGGGGGATCGTGGTCCTCGAGGCCGCCGCGCACGGCGTGCCGTCGGTGGCTTACCGGGCGGCGGGCGGGGTCGCGGAGTCCATCGTGGACCACCGGACCGGGTTGCTGGCCGACGACTTCGACCAGCTCGTCGCGCACACGGAGACGTTGCTGAACAGCGCGGACCTGCGCGACGCGATGGGCGACGCGGGCCGCGACCGGGCCGAGACGTTCGACTGGGAGCGCAGCGTCGACTCGTTCGAACGGCTCGTGCGCGAGACCGCCGGGATCGAACGGCCGGAGCGGTTCACCGCGATGCGTCCGGCAGCTCGCTGACCAGCAACTCCAGCAGGTTCATGGCGCTGACGGCGTCGAAGTCACGGCCGCGGGCCCGCACGGTCACCGTCGTCGTGTCGCCGGTGGTCACCGCGCCGAAGGCCACGCCGGAGCGTCCGCTCGCCGTCGGGTAGAACGCGAGCGACCGGACCGGTGCGCTCACCACGCCGAGGTTGGACATCAGGAACGTCGAGCCGAGACGGGGCGCGAGCGCCCGGATGCCCAGGCCCACCACGGGATTGCGCTTGGCCGGGAAGTCCGGCTCCGGCGCCCGGCCGCGCAGCAACGTGTGCACCTCCGCCCGGTCGGCGTCGGCGGGCAGCGGCAGCCGGAAGAAGGCGCTGTCGTGTTCCGGGCGCAGCTCGTAGCCCGGGCGGCGGGACGCGCCGACGGCGGCGACCACCCGGTTCGCGGGTACGCCGTGCTCGCGGTTCCAGGACTCGGTGGCGCGCAACGCGGCGACGGTCAACGCGGCCGTCCCCGCCGGTACGCGCGGGATCTCCTTGTGCAGCAGGACTTCCGCGTCGGACTCGTGGCGGGCCGACGGTTCGATCCGGGTCGGCGGGGCGAACACGGCCTCGCCCAGCCGGCGCAATGCGGACCGCGCGAACGACTCCGCGCCGCGCCGCCTGCCGACGCCGGAGGCGTTGCTGGTCACCGGGACGTCGAGCGCGGCGCCGAGCAACGCGAGCAGTCCCAGCCCGTCCACGGCGCCGTGGTGTGCGGCGATCACGAGTTCGTCGCCGGCCGCGACCCGGACCAAGGACTCACCGTCGGCATAGGGCGTGCACGCGAACCGTTCGGCGATGCCCTGGTCAAAGGGTTCGACGACCGGGGGAATGCCGAGCCAGGGATGACGTCGCACGCACGCGGCAAGGCGCTGGGAAATGTCCGATTGCGCGATCGGGTCCGTGGGCCGGGCGCGGATCAGGATGCTCCACGCGACCGTCGGATCGCCGTAGAGCCCCACGACATCCCGCGCGTGGTCGCCCGCGCGCACCGCTCAGCGGCTGCCGTAGGTGACGTTGTCCAGCGGCTTCGCGTGCTGCACGTCGACGTTCTTGTCCGGGTTCGCGGTGCTGGTCACGGCGAAGCTCACGCCGGTGGCCAAGGCGAGGCCGACGACCACGGCCGCCACCGCCCCGATCAGCTTGGTCACGGTCAATCCCTCATCTCGATCACGCTCTGCCGACGTGCGCCCGTGAATCTACCGGGCGGTAGTAGCCGCCACAACAGCCCGTAGGCCAACAGGAGCAGCGCGAAGATGTCCGCGATCACTACCGGAACCGTCGGCGCGCCCTTGATCGGGTTCGGCGCGATCGGATCTTGTACCCGGTACAAAGTCAGCCACTGGCCGTCGAACTCGGGCCGGAACGAGTTCGTGGCGGGCAGCGGCGGGCCGGGCGTGCCGTGCTCGACGAGGACCCAGCCGATGCCCAGCGCCCGCAGGCCGGCCTGCAGGTCACCGCCGTGCTCGACCAGCCGCCGGGCCGCGGCCGCGCGCTGGTCCTCACCGGGCACGACGACGCCGTTGACCGGGAGCGAGTCGTCGGCGACGACCGTGCGCGGCAGCACCCGGGGCGCGGGGTCGAGCTGCGTGCGGTCGTCGTTCCAGCCGAACTGGCGGAACGTCTGGAACGGCAGCACGAGCACGTCGCCGGGTCGCGGGTCGGCGTCGAGGTGGTCGCGCACCGCGAGCCAGTCCGGCGGGTAACGCACCGCGGCCAGCTTCCCCCAGCCGGCGAGGGCGAGGTCGGGCATGGCCAGCACCGGCACCAGCACCCCGGCCACCAGCAGAGAACGGCGCGCACTGCTACTGCGCAACCGTTTGCCGATCAGCTCGACGGCGAGGGCGAACCCGATCGCCATCGGCAGCGCCCACCAGGCCACCCACTTCTGCGCGTCCCGCAACATGCCCGCGCCGGGAACCGTGCGCATGGCCCACTCGAGCGTCGCGGCGCCGCCGGGCAGCGTCGCGAAGGACGCCACCACCACGCCGAACGCGCCGAGCAACGTCAGCCCGCGGGCCCACCGCTGTGCCCGCAATCCGTGCAGCGCCAACGCGACCACGGCGACGGTCAGCACCGGCACCAGCGCGCCCGCGCGGCTTTCCGGTGCCACGTCGGCGTTCCAGATGCCGCCGGTGCCCAGCACGCTGAGGACCGCGCCGCCCCAGTTCTCCGCACGCGCGCTGAACGCGCCCACGCCGGCGGTCTCGGTGAGGGCCCCGCCGGGGTGCAGGATCGACGGCAGCCACCACGGCGCGTTCAGCACGAGCGACACGGCCGCGGCGAGCCATGCCTTGCGCGGCCCGGCAACGACGAGTGCGACGCCGGCGGCCAGCAAGCCGCCAGGCGGGGTGAGCGCGGCCGGTGCGCACGTGAGGATCAGCCGTGCGCCGGCTTTCGGCTTGCCGTCGCGCAGATGGCGGGCGGCCATGGTGATCCACGGCAGGCACGCGTAAGCGACCAGCAATGGCCAGTGCCCGATGAACAGGCGCTCGGCCACGTAGGCGCTCCACGCGTACCCCGTCGCGGCGACGAGCCTGGTCAGCACGGAGTTCGTCGGGACGAGCCGGCCGGCGCCGAGCGCCGCGGCAAAGATTGACCCGGTCAAAAAAAGCTGCTGCAGGATGTCGCCCGGGACCACGGTGGTGAGCAGCGCGACCACGGCGTCGGCGGGCACCGAGCGGGGCAGGGCCGACCCCGTGCCCAGCGCGTCCGGCCCGAGGTACTGGCGCGGCGCGAACACCATGTCGTAGCTGAGCGTGAAGCCACGGCCGAGCAGCGGCGCGGTGACCAGCAGCGCGAGCGCGGCAGCGGTCAGCGGCAGTGCCGCACGCCGCAACCGCCACATCCCTGGCCGCACGCCCGAGTCCCTCCGCCGACGGTCGGGCCAAGGTAACCGACGATCCGCCGTTCCCACCGGCGCCCCGGCCGGGCTATCGTCGCAAAATTACTCGCCGGTAACTCGAGGTGTCCCATGGCCGCCACGCAAGCGCCGCCGCTCCCGGCGGCCGACGCGCGGCGCGCCCGCCTGGAAGCGGTGCTGGTCTCGGTCGCGCTCGCCGGGAACAACGCGGCGAGCTACGTGCTCAACGTGGTGGCCGCGCGGTTGCTGGTGCCCGCGCTGTTCGGCGAGTTGAGCTCCCTGCTGGCGTTGCTGGTGATCGGCATCGTGCCCGCGATGGGCTTGCAGACGGCCGTCGCGCTGCGGGTGGCCGCGGGCGGTGCCGACCGGCGCTCGTTGGTCGGGTTGGGCCTGGCCACGAGCGCCTGCGTCACGGCGGCCGGACTGCTCGCCGTTCCGCTGCTGGTGCCGTTGCTGCACCTCAGCGGGCCGTGGCCGGTCGTCTGGCTGGCGTTGTCGTTGGGGCCGTTGACCTTGCTGGGGCTCTTCCACGGCTTGTTGCAGGGGACGCGGCGGTTCGGGTTGCTGGCCGGGCTCGTCGCGTTGGAGGGGCTGGGCAAGGTCGGCGGCACGATGACCGGTTTGCTGGCCGGGCGTGCGTCGGCGGTGGCGCTGGCCGGGGCGGCCCTGGGTTCGCTGGTGGTGGCGCTCATCGGGTGGGTGGTGTGCGGGCGGCCGCGGCCTTCGCGGTTCGTGCGGACGGCCGCAGGCGACGTCGTGCACGCGACGCAGGCGATGCTCGCGTTGGTGTTGCTGGTGAACCTGGACCTGGTGCTGGCGCGGCACACGCTCCCGGCGCGCGACGCGGGGGAGTACGCGGTCGGTGCGGTGATCACGAAGATCGCGTACTGGCTGCCGCAAGCCGTCGGGGTGCTGGTGTTGCCGCGGCTGGTGCACGCGGACGGGCGGCGCCGGGCGGTGCCGGTGGCGCTGGCCGTGTGCGCCGCGATCGACGGCGTGTTCGTGCTCGGCGCGGCGGTGTTCGGCGGGCACGTGATCGGGCTGGTCGGCGGCGCGGACTACGCGGGCAGCACGATGCCGGTGTGGCCGTTCGCGCTCGCGGGGTCGATGCTGTCGCTGGTGCAGATCTTGTTGTACGCGCGGATCGCGAGCGCGGACCGGCGGTCGTCGGCGTTGGTGTGGCTCGCCGTGGTGGCCGAGGTCGTGCTGGTGATCGGGTGGCTGCACGGGTCGACGACGCAGGTGGTCACCGGGGCGTTGTTGACCGTGACGGGACTTGCCGTCGGCGGGGGTGTCGTGGAGTGGTGTGACCGGAAGTCGTACGCGCCACTGCACCTGCGCCGGTAGCGATCCGATCAAGAATTCGCTGAAACCCTTGCCGCGCAACAGAAATCGCGTTACCTGGAGTTGGGAAAGCCCCACCCTGCCCATGGGGGCTCCCCCTCAGCCAGTCTATCGGGTTTGCGGGGTGGGAACGGGGTTCGGCGGGATCTGTGGACAACCGGGTGCCTGTGGAAAACCTCAGTCGCGGATGTGGCTGTGGCGGGTCCGGGGTGCTCGGTGTTCGGCCTCGATGAACCAGTCGATGCACGTCGCCACCACGGCGGCCACCGCGAGCTGCAGGGCCGCTTGCGCGGGAGCGCCGTAGGCCCAGTCCTGGCCCAGGTCGAGCAACCTTCCGGCGACCGCGATCACCGTCGCCGCGACGACACCGCCCAGCGCGATCCACGGCGGCCAGCGGCGCTTGACCTGGCGGACCAGCAGGCAGCCGATCACCAGGACCAGCGAGAGCATGCCGCCCAGCGCGCCGGTCAGCACCACCAGCACGATCGGGATCCAGCGGCGGCCGCCTTCCGGCAGGTGAAGCGTGCGGCGGCGAGCGGGAATGGCGACGGCGATCAGCAGGACCAGCGCGGCCAGGAAGCCGATCAGCAGGCGCGTCCGGTACGACGTGTCCGGGGTGAAGTCCAGGGTCACCACGCCGCCCGCCCCGGCCGGCACCAGCCACGCCTGCTGCCAGCCGTCGACGCGGGTGCGGGCCAGCGGGTGACCGTCCACAGTGGCCACCCAGCCGTCGTTGGCGTTCTCGGGGACCGACAGCACCGCCGCGTCGCCCGGGGCCACCCGCACCACGCGGTGGTTGGTCTCCCAGGTCTGGACCGTCGTCGCGCGATGCACGGGGGGTGCGGAGGTGCCCTGGCTCAATGACAGGTCCTGCACCACGAACGTCGCCGTGTGCGCGGTGCTCACCTCGTGCTCGCCCGGCTTCAGTTCGATGCCCTGCGCCAGGTCCGGGCACGCGAGCAGCGGCAGGGGCCGGTGCGCCAGCACGTCGGCCATCGTGCCGTGCACCGACGTCTTGTAGTCGAAACCGTCCACGGTCACCGTCGGGCCGGCGCCGCACGGCAGCGTGAACGGGGTCTGCGGTGGCAACGGCGTCAGCACGTCCGACAGGCCCGACACGGTCAGTTCCGCGATGCCGGGCGGTTTCCCGAGCTGCGACGGGTTTTGCCCCGCGTACGCGAGGATGGTGATCTGCAGGTGGTCGGTGCTGGTCGGCGGGAACGTGACGCTCCCGTCCGGCGCGACCGGCAGCACCTGGTCGTACTTCTCGGTGATCACCTCGACCTTGGTCGGCGCCGCTTCGGCGGACGTCGTGATCATCCGCAGGCCGTCGATGGTGCGCTTGCCGTTCCACAGCATGCGCAGCCATGGTTGCGGGTCGGTGACGTCGGCGATCCAGCCGGTGTTCGGGTCGCCGTCGATGGCGCTCACGCCGCCGGCGGTCGGATCGGCGCCCAGTTGCGTCGACACGGTGGCGATCAGCCCGCGCTGGCCGACCGGGTTGATGCCGCCCTGCGTGGGCAGCACCGTGCCCTGCACCTGGTAGGTCGCGTCCGCGCCGACGGTGAAGAGCCGGTGCACGCCTTCGGGTTCCTCGCCCTGGCGGGCCAGATCGGCGTCGCAGCGCGGCCCTTGCGGCGTCGTCACGCACGCGTAGCGCGGGGTCGTGCCGCGGGAGAAGGCGAAGGACGCCGGTGCCCCGCGGGGGAGGTCGTTCGGGGTCGCCATCGCCCGCTGCGGTGTGGTGTCCGGAATGGACAGCTCGGCGATGCCGACGTTGCCGTCCTGCCGGTCGCCGTCCACGGCGAGCACGGTGACCCGGACCGAGCTGGTCAGGCCCGGCGCGGTGGCGTAGCGGTGCGGCCCGGCCCCGGGCGTCACGTCGTGGTCGACCGAGCCGATGTTGGTGGTGATGCGGATCTTGGTCGGCCGCCAGCCCACCCGCAGGTCGTCCACGAGCGACAGGTTCACGTCCTCGAGCACGCGGGGCGTGTCCAGTTCGACCTGCAGCCACTGCCCGGCCGGGCCGGTGAAGCTGGACGAGACCCACGACGTGGCCTCGTCGCCGTCGATGGCCGCGAACGGCAGGTGCGACGGGTCGGAGCCGGAGAGCGAGTCGGCGAAGCTGACCGACGTGGACGCCGTCACGTCGCGGATCCCGCGGTAGGCCGCCACCGTCTGGTGTTGTTCACCGGCGAAGGGCAGCACGTCCAGCGTCGGGCGTTGCTGGCGGGGCCGTTCGGTCGCGGTGAACGTCTGGCTCAGGTTGTCCCGCACGTCGCCGACGTTGCGTTCCTTGCGGCGTAAGCCGTCCGTGCCCAGCACCGGTCCGCCGGGCGAGCCGCCGTCCCCCGCGAGCACGGTCGGCTGGTCGGCCCGCAACAAGCCGGAATCCAGCAACGGCAGCAACGACTCCGGGCCGCCGTTGACCGTCGGGATGTCGCGTGTGGACACGGTGGTGGCCAGCGGCACCGGGCGCTGCACCTCGTAGATCTCCAGCGACGGGATGCCTTCCAGTGCCGGGCCGAAGCTCGCCGCGGGCCGGATGCCGGGAGACGCGGCGAGACCCGCTCTCAGCACGGCGATCGGCGGGGCGTGCGTGCTGGCCCGGTCGATGTCGTTGCGCAGCACCAGGAACCGGAACCCCGACCGAGCGAGCAGGTCGGCCAGGCCGGGTGCGCCGCGACCGTCGGCGAGCGCGTCGTCGACCACGTCCATCAGCCGGGTGTTGCCCTCCGAGCCGAGCGGCACCTGGTTGCGCACGGCCCACGGCGAACGGGCGAGCGCCTGCGCGGGCTCGTCGACCGTGCGGCCCCACGTGTACTCGCCGAAGCCGGTGGAGGGCAGCAGCAACGCACGCGCGTTGGCGTCGGTGTCGGACAACCACGTCATCGCCGAACGCCAGTAGCCGGGCACGTCGTCCCAGCCCGCGCCCGGGCGCAGCGTCCCCAGCCACGCCGGTGCCGCCATGGCGACCACCAGCACGACGCCCAGAGCCAGTTTCCCCTTGCGCACCATGGCATCCCGGGTGCCGGCGACCGAGATGCCGTGCGCGAACGCGAGCATCAGCGGCAGCCGCAGCACCGGCTCGAACTTGTGGACGTTGCGCAGCGGCGCGAGCGGGCCGTCGAGCAGGTGCCGGACCGTGCCGGCGAACGGGCTGTCCAGCGTGCCGACGTAGCCGATGGTGAGCAGGGTCAGCCCGACCACGACGCCGAGCACGAGGAACTTGCGGTGCCGCAGCCCCGGCCGGGCCAACCCGGCGAGGCCGACCGCGGCGACCAGGCCGGTCGCCAGCATCAGCACCCAGTTGTCGATCAGCAGCCAGCCCGACGGCCACCACGGCGTGCCGGAGAAGACGTAGGCCACCCACTGGTTCGTGCCGCGCAGCACCTCGAACAGCGACATGGGCGCGGTCGTGTTGGTCGCCGATTCGATGTAGTCGAGGAAGGGCAGCGAGTACTCGCCGAGCAGCAGCAGCGGCAGGATCCACCAGAGCGTGGCCAGCAGCAGGCCGCCGCACCACCACAGCACCAGCTTGACGTGATCGCGTGTCCAGCGCCGGGTGAGCAGCCACAACCCCGGCAGCACGAGGGACATCAGCACCATCGCGCCGTTGACCCCGCCCATGAGGAACACGGCCACGGCCGACCAGAGCGCGGCCTTGCGCGGCGACCCGATCTCCTTGGCGCGGACCAGCGGCAGCATCACCCACGGCAGCAACGCGGCCGGCAGCATCTCCGCCGACAGCGGGCCGATCTCGGTGAGCATCCGCGGCGCGAGCGCGTACGCCATGGCCGCGATCAGCCGCGAGCGCTCGGTGCCGATGCGCATGGCGCGGGCGAGCAGGAGCGCGCCGCCGAACGCCAGGCACAGCAGCAACGCCGACCACAGGCGCTGGGAAATCCACGTCGGCAGGCCGACCGCGTGCGTGACCGCGAAGTACGGGCCCATCGGGAACAGGTAGCCGTAAGCCTGGTTCTGCAGCTCGCCGCTGGTGGCCTGCGGGTTCCACAAGTGCAGTGCGCGGGCGAGGAACGCGGCGGGGTCGACCGAGAGGTCCAGTTTGGTGTCGAAGGTGACCCGGCCGGGGCGCTGCAGCAGCGAAACCACGACGAGCGCCAGCACCAGCCACGTGCTTGGCCTGCGGAACAACCGCGAGTGGATCAGCTTGTCGGCAGCCCTAAAGCGCGATTGCTCGCGCTGTTCCACTATGGCCGCCATCGAAGGGATCCTAGTGTCAGACCCAGCAGTCGGGGATTGGATTGGTGATGGTCTCGCACGTGCGTGAGGAAGCGGACTTCGACGCGGCATGGCGGCGCGCCGAGCCGGTGCCGGGTTGGCTGACCCAGGCGCAGGGCCGGGCGCTGTGGGATGCCGTGGGCCGGCTCGGGCCGGGCGCGCTCGTGGTGGAGATCGGCAGCCACCAGGGCCGCTCCACGATCATCCTGGGTCTCGCCGCGCGCGCTCGTGGCGCTCGGGTGATCGCGGTCGACGCGTTCGTCGACGGCAAGCTCTTCGGCGGATCGCCGACGCGGCAACGCTTCGAGGCGAACATCGCGGCCGCGGGGCTGGACGATGTCGTCGAGCTGGTCGTCGGCTACAGCACCAAACTGCGCCCGACGTGGGACCGGCCGATCGACCTGCTCTACGTCGACGGCAAGCACGACTACTGGACCTACACCGACGACCTGCTGTGGTCGCGGCACCTGCCCGCCGACGCCGAAATCCTGGTCCACGACTGCTATTCGTCGATCGGCGTCACGCTGGGGACCATCGCGAAGATCCTGTTCGGATCGCGGTACACGTACGTGGACCGCGCGGGCTCGCTGGCGCGCTTCGCCTTGCGGCGCCCGACCACAAAGGACCGGTTGCGGGTGCTGCGCGAGCTGCCGTGGTTCGCCCGCAACGTGGTCATCAAGGTGTTGCTGCGGCTGCGCCTTCGGCCCGTCGCGCGCGTCCTCGGCCACGACGAACCTTACGACCCGTACTGACCTGATTTCTGGCCCGATCGGTCACCGACCCGCGGGATTCGCTGAACTCTTCAGCTTCGCGCGCGCGTGGCAAGCCCCCACCCGTCCCGGGGGCACCCCTGAGGCCAGTCTATCGGCTTGGGTGGGGCTGCAACGGGTGTCGGCGGGATCTGTGGACAACCGGGTGCCTGTGGAAAACCTCAGCGGCGGGACGGTCAGCTGCCGCCCTGGGGCTTGCACTGGGGTGGCTGGCACAGCAGCTTCGACAGGGCCGCGTAGAAGACATTCGTGATCTTGGTCGGGTCCGGGGTGGTGAACGCCTGGCCGCCGGTCGCCTTCGAGATCGTCTGCAGCTCGTCCACGTCGATGTCCGGGCCGATGCCGATGCCGATCACCGGGATCGGCCGTCGCGGGTCCTGCAACTTGGCGAGCTGGCCGAGCAGGTCCTGGCGGCTGATGCCGTGGGCGTCCTCGTTCTTGCCGTCGGTCATCACGACGACCACGTTGATCTTGCCGGGTTCCCAGTTCGCACGGGCGTTCTGGTAGCCGGCCAGCACGGTGTCGTAGAGCCCGGTCGCACCGCGCGGCGCCTTCTTGACGGCGTCGAGCTTGGACAGACCACCGGAGTCGCGCAGTTGCTGCACGGTCTCGACCGGGAGCAGCTCCTTGTAGTCCTTCGGGCCGTCGAGGTTGGTCGAGAAGAGCCACAAACCGACCTTGGTGGTCGGCTTGAACAGGCCGATGCCGAGCTTCGCCGCGTCGACCGTGACGTCCATCCGGGACTTGCCCGTGTCGCCGACCGGCGTGGTCATCGAGCCGGAGACGTCGAGCAGCACCAGGATGCGGGCGCTGAGGTTCACCCCTGACCACTCGGTGAGCATCGAGTCGACCACGTCGGTCGCGGGCAGCGGCGTCGGCGCCATCGTGCGCATGGTGACGCGGTCGTCGTTGGAGCGGTCACGCAGCATGCGACCGTCGGGCGTGCGGAAGCCCGCCTCGCCGAACGCGCGCGCGGTGATCGGCTCGAGCAGTCGGGCCAGGAACCGCTCGGCCACCTCGCGGTGGTCCTGCGCGGTGGTCGGCAGCACGACGTACGGGTAGTCCAGCGAGGGGATCGGCGGCTCGGCGTAGACCCCGACCAGCGGGTTGCGCGGCTGCCTCACGTTGTAGCGCAGCAGCGCGTTCTCCGAGGTCGGGAAGCCGAGCAGGGGCTGGTCGGCGTTGCTGCCGCCGGGCAGCCGGTCGTACGCCGTGGTGATCGTGTCCACCGAGTTGGCGGAGAGCTTGCGCAACGTCGAGGTGTAGGCCGCGCCAGCGTCGGCCTGCTTGTTCGCGTACTGCTTCACCGCGAACAACGCCGACAACCCGGACGGGTCGTGCGCCGGGTCGGCCATGCCGACCTGCAGGTTCTTCGGGTCGGCGGCCAGCACACTGGTCCACGTCGGTGTCTTGCCCGGCCAGCCCAGGCGTGCGGCGGCGTCCTCGGTCAGCCCGAACACCACGGGCGAGCTCGCGATCGACGTGCCGGTCGCCGGGCCACTCCACGACCCGGCCTCGCGAGCGCGCTGCAGCCACATCGTCGACTCGGGGACCCACACGTCCGGCGGCGCCGTGCCGTCCGACGACAGGGCGAGGGACTGCGCGGTCTGCTCCGAGTCGCGGGCGGTGACGTTGACGTCGTAGCAGCCGTCGCCGTCCTGCGCGGAGACGTCCTTGGCCGTCTGCGACACGACCGGCGCGATGTCCGGCGCGGCCACGATGCTCAGCTTGACCGGGTTGTCGCAGCCCTCCGCGGACAACTGGTTGCGCAGGAAGGCGTAGGTCAGCCAGCCGACGAGCGCGACGACCAACAGGATGGCCAGCAGCACAACCGGCGAGTTCAAGCCGATGCGCAGCCGCCCGGTCGAGTGACGCCCCATTCGGACTCTTCCTCCAGTTGCCGCCCTGCCCGATCGCCCCGGACCCTACCTGCGGGGGTCGCCCAGCAGTACCTACCGCGGTCGTGTTTTCCCGTGATGACCAGCGGTTACGTCACGAGTACAGAGCCTGCACGTCGCTCGCGTAGTCCTTCATGATGATGTTGCGCTTGAGCTTGAGCGACGGCGTGAGGTGCCCGCTCTCCGGGGTGAACTCGACGGTGAGGATCCGGAACTTGCGCACGGCCTCGGCCTGCGACACCGCGGCGTTGCCGTCGTCGACCGCCTTCTGGATCTCCGCGTGCAGGTCGGGGTCGTCTTTCAGGTCGGCGACCGTGGCCGACGCGGCCTTGCCGGCCGTGGTCTTCCAGTAGTCGAAGTACTCGCCGTCGATGGTGATCAGGGCGGCGACGTACTTCTGGCCGTCGCCGACCACCATGGCCTGGCCGACGAGCGGGTGCGCGGAGATCCGGTCCTCGATCACCGCGGGGGCGACGTTCTTGCCGCCGCGGGTGACGAGGATCTCCTTCTTGCGGCCGGTGATCTTGAGGAAGCCGTCGCCGTCGAGTTCGCCGATGTCGCCGGTGGCGAACCAGCCGTCGGTCATGGTCTCGGCGGTGGCGGCGTCGTTGTTCCAGTAGCCGCTGAACACCTGGCCGCCCTTGACCATGATCTCGCCGTCGTCGTTGATCTTGATCTTGGTGCCGGGCAGCGGCTGGCCGACCGTGCCGGGCTTGAGGTGGATGGGGGAGTTCACCGTGGCCGCGGCCGTGGTCTCGGTGAGGCCGTAGCCCTCGAAGACGGTCAGGCCGATGCCCCGGTAGAAGTGGGTCAGCCGGTGGCCGAGCGCGGCGCCGCCGGAGATGGCGTAGCGGCAGTGCCCGCCGATCGCGTCGCGCAGCTTGCCGTAGACGAGCCGGTCGAACAGGGCGTGCTTGAGCTTGAGCCCGAGGCCCGGGTGGGGTGTCTCGCTGAACGCGATCGCGGTGGCCGCGGCCGCGTCGAAGATCCGGCCCTTGCCGCTGGAGTGGGCCTTCTGCCGGGCGCCGTTGTAGACCTTCTCCAGCACGTAGGGCACGGACAGGATGAAGGTCGGCTGGAACGCGGCGAGGTCGTCGAGCAGGTTCTTCACGTCCGGCGCGTGGCCCATCGTGGCCCGCGCCCGCACGCAGCCGACCTCGACCATGCGGCCGAAGACGTGCGCGAGCGGCAGGAAGAGCAGGGTCCGGGCGTCCTCGTTGCCTGCGCCCTTGAACAGCGGGTGCAGCAGTTCGACGGCGTTGCCGGCCTCGGCGAAGAAGTTGGCGTGGGTGAGCACGCAGCCCTTGGGCCGGCCGGTGGTGCCCGAGGTGTAGATGATCGTCGCGACGTCGGCGGGCTTGACCGCGTTGCGCCGCGCCTCGACCTCGGCGGCGTCGGTCTCCTTGCCCGCCTGGACCAGCGTGTCGACCGCGCCGTCGTCGATCTGCCAGACGTGCTTGAGGTCCGGTGTTTCGCCGCGCACGGCGTCGACCTTGGCCTGGTGCTCGGCGGTCTCGACGACGACCGCGACCGCGCTGGAGTCGGACAGGATCCACTGGATCTGCTCTTCGGAGGAGGTCACGTAGATCGGCACGCTGACCCCGCCGGCCGCCCAGATGGCGAAGTCGAACAGCGTCCACTCGTAGCGGGTGGCGGCGAGGATCGCGACCCGGTCGCCGGCGCCGACGCCCGAGGCGACGAGGCCCTTGGCGACGTCGACCACCTCGGCGAGGAACTGCTCGGCGGTGACGTCCTGCCAGCTGCCGGACACCTTGCGCCGGAACACGACAGCACGGGGCTCGTCGGCGGCGTTGGTGTAGATCAGATCGGCGATGCCGCCGGTCTCGGGCACGTCAGCCAGCGCGGGGACGGCGAACTCGGGCATGCGCTTCCTCCGGTGTGCACGTCTTCGGCCGGGTGCTACCTCACGGTAACCTCTGGGCCGTATCTTGCCGTCCGGTCGGTGATGGGCCAAGCGGCGGCCTGCCGACATGGGGGAATCGTGGTCGAGCTGTATCCCGAACTGGTGGTCCGCGCCGAGGGGATGCTCGACGTCGGCGACGGCAACCTCGTGCACTGGTGGGAGTCGGGCAATCCGGGCGGCTTGCCCGCGGTGATGGTGCACGGCGGTCCTGGTGGCGGTTGCCCGTTGGGGATGGGCCGGGCGCTCGATCCCGCCAAGTACCGGGTCATTGGCTTCGACCAGCGGGGATGCGGGCGCTCCACCCCGCACGCGAGCGATCCGGCGGCCGACCTGAGCGTCAACACGACCGAGCACCTGCTCGCGGACATGGAGTTGCTGCGGGAGTCGCTCGGGGTGTCCCGCTGGCTGTTGTACGGCGGGTCGTGGGGGACGACGTTGGCCTTGGCCTACGCGCAGCGCTGCCCGGAGCGGGTGGTCGCGATCGTGCTGCAGGCCATCTCCACCACCCGGCGCCGCGAGATCGACTGGCTGTACGAGGGCGTCGGGCGGTTCTTCCCGCGGGAGTGGGCCCGGTTTCGCGCGCATGTCCCCGGCGATACGCCGTTGCTCCCCGGTTACGTGCGCTTGATGGACGACCCGTCGCTCGAGGTCCGGACCGCGGCCGCGGCCGAGTGGTGCCGGTGGGAGAACACCGTGCTGTCGCTCGAGCCGAACCAGGGCAGTCTCTTCAGTACCGAGATGACCCGGGACGACCTGGCGTTCGTGCGGATCTGTGCCTGGTACTACTCGAACTACGCCTGGCTCGACGAGGGCGCGCTGATCCGCTCGGCCGGCGTGCTGGCCGGTATCCCGGGCGTGCTGATCCACGGACGGCTGGACCTGAGCTGCCCGACGGAGACGGCCGTGGAACTGGCCGATGCCTGGCCCGGAGTCGAGCTGCACCTGTTGGACGACGCCGGGCACAAGGGATCGGTGTCGAAGCGGGAGGCGCTCCTGCGCGCCACCGACCGCTTTGCCGAGCTGAGTTAGAGCTTCGCCCGCACGGGCGCGATCCGCGCTGCCAGCGCTTCGATCCGGGGGGATGAGCCGCACCGCGCCTCGGTGAGCTGCCGGGCCTCGGTGAGCTGCCGGGCCTCGGTGAGCTGCCGGGCCTCGGTGAGCTGCCGGCAGACCCTCGCGACGCCGTCGAGCAGTGTGCGCGCCTCGCTCGCCGTTTCCTGACGGGCGCACGCGTCGAGGCGGCACAGCCAAGGCCACGTCGTGATCGACCGGTGGAACTTGGTGCACGCGAGGAGCCAGGCATCGATCACCCGCGGGGCGGCAAGGTCATGCCCGGTCTCGGGGAGCGTCGTCGCCAGCCGATCCGCCAGCTCGACCCAGGCGTTCGCGGCGTCGAGCACCCGATCGGCGCCGGACCGGGGCGACTGGGTCAACGCCGACTCGACGTCGGGCTGATCGACGACGGACCTGATCGCCTCGTCGCTCAACGAGGTCAGCGCGTCGCCGTCATAGGCCCACACCGCGGCCCGCGCGTAGCCGAGCACCGGCGACCCGCTGCAGTTCCGCACGTAGCCGAAGACCTCACCGATCGCCGCTCGCGCGCCCAGGTCAGCCGGCTCCGCGAGCACGATCCGCATGAGGGCCGGCACCGCCCGATCTGCCAGGCCGAGCAACCGCGTGCGGTCGGTCCGGCGGGTTCCGCCGCTCCTGGTGACGGTCTTCCAGGCACCGCGGGCCTGGGCCACCTCGTGCCGCGCGCGGTCGTAGAGGTTGCCGACATCGGCTTGCCCGGTCATGGCTGCATGAACCACGGCTCGCCGGGGAGAGCTCCTGGTCGACGAGCCGAGGTCACGCGTAGCGCTCGGCCATGTAGTCGCGGAGGAACTTGCGGGCGTCGTGGATCTGCGACTTGACCGTCCCCAGTGGACGGCCCAGCTGGGCGGCGATGTCGGCGTACTCGAGCTGGCCGAGCTCGCGCATCACGACCGGGGCCAGCATGTCGGGCTTCTCGCGTTCCAGGCGCTCCAAGGCTTCCATCAGATCGAGGCGGGTGCCGGCGATGACGCTGGTCGTGCGGGCCTCGGCGACCGGGGGCAGCTCGTCGGTGCCCTGCTCGGCGGCTCGGCGCTTGAGGGCGCGGTAGGTCTGGCGGGCGCTGTTGGCGGCGACCACGTGCAGCCAGGTGCTGAACTTCGCCGTGCCGCGGAACTTGCCGATGTTGCGGGTCACGGCGAGCAGCACGTCCTGGCACGCCTCCTCGGCGTCCTGGCGGTGCGGCAGCATCCGGTTGCACCGCCGCATGACCAGCGGCTGGATCTCGCCGAGCAGCCGGTTCAGCGCGGCCTGGTCGCCGTCGCGCGCCCGCAGCGCGAGCTCCTCGATGTCCACCGCGTCCGTTGCGGCCATCGCCACCCCCTCGTCCGGTCGGCATCATAGTTGGGTGGACCGACGGACAAGGGTCGCCAACCAGGGACTTGGGGCCAAACGGGCGACCTCGGTGGTGGCCGCGGTGCGGCGGGTGGTCGGCGTGCAGGCCCAGGACACGAGGGCCGCCCGGCTCGCGGTGCGGGCCCGGACCGAGGGGCTGATCGCGTCCGATGTGGACGATGCGGTGCGCCGGGGTGAGGTCGTGCGCACGTGGGCGATGCGCGGCACCCTGCACATGCTGGCCGCGGCGGACGTGCGGTGGATCGTCGGGTTGCTCGGTCCGCGCTTCGCCGCGGCGAACCGCGGGCGGCGGCACCGGCTGGGTCTCGACGACGACACGCTCGCGCGCGGCGTGGCCCAGTTGAGCGACGTCCTCGCCGACGAGGTCCCCCGCACCCGGGCCGAGTTGATGGCCGCGATCTCGCTCGAGCTGACCGGCCAGGCCATTCCGCACCTGCTCGGGTACGCCGCCCAGACCGGCCTGCTCGTGCGTGGTCCGGACGCGGCCAAGGACGAGCCGACGTACGTGCTCGCTTCGCAGTGGCTGCCGCCGGGTTCGGCGCTCGACGAGTCCGAGGCCGTGGCGCGCCTCGCCGAGCGGTACCTCGCCGGGTACGGGCCCGCGTCGGTCGAGGACTTCGCCGCGTGGTCGGGGCTCCCGCTCGGCCTGGCCCGCGCCGGCTTCGGTGCCGTATCGGAGTCCACTGTGGACGCGAAACCGCCGCTGCGGTTGCTGGGCCACTTCGACGCGTACCTGCTGGGCTACCGCGACCGGCGGGCCATGCTGGCGCCCGAGCTGGACCACCGCATCCGGGCGGGCGGCGGCATGATCATGCCGGCCGTGCTGGTGGACGGGCGGGTCGCCGGGACGTGGGCGCTTGACCGCAAGGCGTGGCGGGTGCGCACGGAGTCGTTCGGTGGTGCGTTGCCCGTGCGCGGGTTGCGGGCCGAGGTCGAGGATCTCAGGCGGTTCCTCGGCGTGGACGTGGAACTGGCGGACTGAGACGCCGGTGATTGCCGGGGATTGTCGGTGCCCCGCGCGATGGTGTCGGCATGAACGACCACACCGACCACTCGGCAGTGGTGTCCGGCAAGCGCGTCGCCTACTGGGCCGAAGGCGACGGCGGGACGCCGCTGCTCCTGCTGCACGGATTTCCGCAGACGCGGCTGGCCTGGCGGCACGTCCTCCCGGCGCTGGCCGCGGACCGACGGGTCGTCGTGGCGGATCTGCCGGGCTACGGCGACAGCGACCGGCTTGGCCCGGGGCCGGCCGGGTTCGACAAGGCGGTGGTGGCCGAGCACCTGGTGGCCTTCATGCGGGAGCTCGGGCACGACCGGTTCGCGGTGGTCGGGCACGACCGGGGCGGGCTGGTCGCCTTTCGTGCCGCCCTCGACCACCCCGAGGTGATCACGCACGTCGGGGTGCTCGACATCCTGCCGACCGCGGACAACTGGGCGGCGCTGCGCGGACCGGCGGGCGTCTTCGCGTTCCACCTGTACCTGCTCGCGCAGCCGGACGACTTCCCGGAGCGCTTGCTGGGCCGTGCGCCGGACGTCTTCTTCGGGCACTTCCTGGACGGCTGGACCAAGGTGTCCGGGGCCATTCCGCCCAACGTGCGCGCCGAGTACCTGCGGGCATGCGGTCGTCCGGAGACCATCGCGGCGATCTGCGACGACTACCGGGCGAGCGCGTTCGTCGACGACGAGCGCGATCGCGTGGATCAGGAGCGTGGGGCGCGGCTCGCCATGCCGGTGCTCGCCGCCTGGCAGGACCCGTGTGACGTGCGATTGCCCTTCGACCCGGCGGCGATCTGGCGGTCGTGGGCCGGTGAGCTGACCACCGAGGTCATGCCGTGCGGGCACTTCATCCCGGAGGAACAACCGGAACGCCTCATCGCGGCGATCCGGGAACTCCTGCGCGGCTAGCGCCCGAAGTCGGTGGCGAACCAGCGGGCGATCGACGTCTCCGGGAACTCGTGGGGCCGGTAGGTGCCGGCGACGCGTTCGACGTCGTCGACGCGGTCGAAGCGGAAGAGCCGCCAGTCCTCCCGGTCCTGGTCGTAGCCGACGAGGTACGAGTGCGCGCCGCGCAGCACGTGCCGGTACGGGTCGACCAGGCGTCGCGACGTGCGGCCGGACTGGTCGCGGTAGGTGAACCGGATCCGGCCCTGCTCGGCGATCGCGTCGGCCACGGTGCCGAGCATGGACGCGGGCACCCGCGTCGAGTCCGCGAGAACCTCGGTGGCCAGGTCGGTGGCGCGCAGGCGGCGGGCCAGCCGGCGGGGCAGCACGCGGCTGAGCTTGCCCAGCGCGCGGTCGGCAACGTCGTCGCCGTCGTCGCCGTCGAGGCGGGCCTGCACCAGACGCAGTCCCGCGATCACCACGGTGATCTCGTCCTCGTCGAACAGCAGCGGCGGGATCGACGACCCGGCGGCCAGCCGGTAGGTGCCGCCCGGACCCGGACGCGTCTCGATGCGGTAGCCGAGCTGGCGCAACCGGTCCGCGTCCCGGCGCACCGTGCGGGTGCTGACGCCGAGGCGGTCGGCGAGCACCGCACCCGTGTAGTCCGCGCCCGATTGCAGCAAGGACAGCAGGTGCAACGCCCGCGAAGCCGGGTTCCTGGCCATGGCTCCACAGTGACATGAGATGCGGACAGTTCCTGACCGCATCCGCTCGTAGCGTCGAGGCATGCGTATCGCAGTCACGACTCCCAACGGCAACGTCGGCAGGCACGTCGTCCCCATGCTGGTCCGCGCGGGTGTCCGCCCGCTCGTGCTGGCCCGCCACCCCGACCGGCTCGGCCCCGACCTGCTGGCCGAGGTCGACACGGTCACCGTCGACCAGCGCGACCCCGACGCGGTGGTGACCGCCACCGCGGGCGTGGACGCGCTGTTCTGGGTGGACCCGTCGACCGCCGGCCCCGATCCGCTCGGCGACTACGCCCTGGCCACCGAGGCCGTCGCGCGGGCGGTCCGCGAGAACGGCATCGCACGCACGGTCTTCCAGAGCAGCGTCGGCGCGGAGAAGCGCCACGGCGTCGGTGAGATCGACGGTTTGGCGCGCACCGAGGAAGCCCTCGACGCGATCGGCTCGGCCGTCACCCACCTGCGGTGCGGGTTCTTCTTCAGCAACCTCGTGTTGCAGCTGGAGGCGATCCGGGCCGGCGAGATCCCGATCATCCTGCCGCCCGACCAGCCGATGGCGTGGGTCGCGCCGCGCGACATCGCCGAGGTGGCGGTGACCCGGTTGCTGAACACCGAGTGGTCCGGCCGCCACGTCCAAGCCGTGCACGGCCCGGCCGACCTCTCCTGGGCCCGTGCCGCCGAGATCGTCTCGGCGGTCCTCGGCCGGGAGGTGCGGGTCCGGCGCATCGACGATGCGGCCATGCGGTCGTTGCTCGGCGCGTCGGGCATGACGGACGGCCTGGTGGAGGCCGTGCTCGGCATGTCGACCGGCCTGCGCGGGGACTTCGTGCCGGAGCAGAAGCGAACCGTGCACACGACGACCGAGACGACGCTGGCGGCGTGGGCCTACGAGGTCTTGCGACCACTGGTCTGACCGCGGTCGTGCTGAGCGACCTGTTCAGTTGTGGGTTTGCCTCCTTCGGTCAGGTGGTTGCGGACCTGCCGCTCGGCGAGCGGCAGGCATCGTGGAGCCGCATGGGTAGGCCATGATGAGTGGAGTGCAGAACCGATTTGCTGTTGTTCCAGCGGCGTACTTGTACCTCCTGGACGGGGATCGGGTGTTGTTGCAGCTGCGGCAGAACACCGGCTACATGGACGGGTTCTGGGCGGCGGGCGCGGCCGGGCACGTCGAGTTGCACGAGACCGCCGCCGCGTGTGCCATCCGGGAGGCGAAGGAAGAGCTGGGCATCGTCCTTTCGGCGGGCGACCTCGAGCCGGTGACCGTCATGCAGCGCACCGACGGGACGTCCAACCCCGAGGAGCAGCGGGTCGACTGGTTCTTCGTCGCGCGGCGGTGGGCGGGCGAGCCTCGGGTGGGCGAGCCGCGCAAGTGTGCCGAACTGCGCTGGCACGAGCTGACCCGGTTGCCGGAGCCGATGCCGCCGCACGAGCGGGCGGTTCTGCGGGAGCTGGCCACCGGCACGCCCGCACCCTTCTCGCACCACGGCTTCCAGGACGCGTGAATGTCGGTGGGGCGTGGTGTGCTCGTCCCGGAACCGGACATGTGGAGGTAATCGATGGACGCCGAGGAGACCAAGCCGTTCGCGACGGTGGCGGACTGGCACGCGTGGCTCGACGAGAACCACGACACGTGCAGCGGGATCTGGTTGAAGCTCGCCAAGAAGGCGTCCGGGGTCCCGTCGGTGACCTACGCCGAGGCGCTGGACATCGCGTTGCGGTACGGGTGGATCGACGGGCAGAAGAAGTCGGTCGACGACGTCTGGTGGACGCAGCGGTTCACGCCCCGGCGCAAGGGCAGCAAGTGGTCGAAGATCAACCGGGACAAGGCGGTGGAGTTGATCGAGGCCGGGTTGATGATGCCCAGCGGGTTGCGGGAAGTCGAGGCGGCGAAGGCCGACGGTCGCTGGGAGGCCGCGTACGCGGGCCAGCGCACCTCGACCGTGCCCGACGACCTCGCCGCCGCGCTTGCCGCGAAACCCCGCGCCCAGGCCACCTTCGCGGCAGCGAACTCGCAGAACCGCTACGCCATCCTGTATCGCGTGCAGGACGCCAAGAAGCCGGAGACGCGGGCGCGCCGCATCGAGAAGCTGGTGGCCATGCTGGACGAGGGGAAGCTGCTGTATCCGTGAGGTCATGGGTCCAGCTTGACCGCCGCGGAACGGTTTCGGGGGCGCGGAAGGCGATCTGTGGACAACTGGTCGCCTGTGGACAACTCGCGGGCGAGGCGACCCCCGGCCGCCCCGCCCGCACCACCCTCATGCCCGGGTGAACGCCTCCTTCAGCTTCACGCGGGCGCCCGTGCGCATCACCGCGTTGCGGTACATCCGCCCGGAAAGCCAGACCAGCGCCGGGATCGCGACCAGCATCAGCACGACGGCGAGCCCCGCCTCCCAAGCGGGAACGCCGCCCATGGCCAGCCGGATCGGCATCATCGTCGGCGAGAACACCGGCAGGATCGACAGCACCTCGCACAGCTTGTTCGTCGGGTCGCCCGGCAGGATCGACACCCCGAGCACGTAGCCGAGGATCACGAACATCAGCACCGGGCTGACCACGCCACCGACGTCTTCCTGGCGTGACACAAGGGATCCCGCCGCCGCCAGCACCAGCGCGTAGGCGAAGAACCCCAGCAGGAACCACACCACGAGCCAGACGACCGTGCCCAGGGCCGCCGACACGGAGATGGTCAACGCCCCGGTGCCCAGCGCGGCGAGGATGCCCGCGCCGCCGATCAGGACCATCTGGACCAGCCCCAGCGTGCCGATCCCGAGCACCTTGCCCGCCATCAGCTGCCACGGCCGCACGGTGGCGAGCAACAACTCCACCACGCGACTCGACTTCTCCTCGACCACGCCCTGCGCCACGGCCTGCCCGTTGATCAGCAGGGACATGTAGATCAGGATCCCGGCGATGATGCCGAGCACGAGCTGCTGGCCGCCGTAGTTGTGCGGTGGCTCGATCGACTGGACGTCCACGCTCGCGGTCGCGACGGCCTGGTTCACCTTCACCGGATCGCCGTGCTGGCTCAGGATTTCCTGGTTCTGCGCGAGCTGGCCGGCAAGCACGTTCAGCGCGGTCCGCAGCTTGTCGTCGAGGTCCTGCTTGACCAGGACCCGGACCTTGGTGCCGTCGCCGATCAGCAGCGCGTCCAGGTCGCCGTCGCGCACCTGGTCGCGCCCGGCCGCCTCGTCGACGGTCTTGGTGTCGACCGACTCGCCGACGGTCTTGGCCGCCACCTGCACGGGCTGCGCGAGCGGCGCCGTGGCCTGGGTGACGCCGATCGTGGCGTCGGGGCCGCTCCCGGAGAGCAGCTTCGCGACGATGGCGCCCGCGACCAGCAGGACCATGGTGGCCACGGTCGAGACGATGAACGCCTTGGACCGGATCCGGGTGTTGATCTCCCGCCCGGCGACCAGGCCGACCGCGGCGGCGGGCCCGATGCGGACGTCCTTGTCGGGATTCGTCATGCCGCTTCCTCTTCCTTCGGCTCGACCACGACGCTGCGGAAGAGCTCGGTCAGCGATTCCCGCCGGTGGGTGAACTCGCGCACCGGCCCGGTGGCCAGCGCGGTCTTCAGGACCTGCTGGTCGTCGGCGCCGTCGTCGAGCTCCAGCACGGTGCGGCTGCCGTTGTGCTCCTGCACCGTGACGCCGGGCAGCCCGTCCGCCCAGCCCCGCTGGGCCTGCGGTGCGTCCACGATCAGCCGCACGGAGCCACCCGCGAGCAGTTCGTCGACCGTGCCGCACGCGACCATCTCGCCGCTGCGCACGATGCCCACGCGGTCGCACAGCCGCTCGACGAGGTCCAGCTGGTGGCTGGAGAACACGGTCGGCACGCCGGTGGCGACCTTCTCGCGCAGCACCTCGCTCATCACGTCGACCGCGACCGGGTCGAGGCCGGAGAACGGCTCGTCGAGCACGAGGATCTCCGGGTCGTGCACCAGCGCCGCGGCCAGCTGCACGCGTTGCTGGTTGCCGAGGCTGAGCGTCTGCACCTCGTCGCCCGCTCGGTGGGCGACCCCGAGCCGCTCGGTCCACTCGGCGACCGAACGCTTGGCGGCCGACGCGGACAGGCCGTGCAGCCGGGCCAGGTAGCTCAGCTGTTCGCCGACCTTCATCTTGGGATAGAGCCCGCGTTCTTCCGGCATGTAGCCGATGTGCCTGCGTGTCTCGTCGGTGATCGGCTTGCCCTGCCAGCGGACCTGGCCGCCGTCGGAGGTCAGCACGCCGAGCGCGATCCGCATGGTCGTGGTCTTGCCCGCGCCGTTGCTGCCGACGAAGCCGAACAGTTCCCCCGCACGGACGTCGAACGTCATCTCGCGCAGCGCGACCACGTCACCGAACCGTTTGGAGACACGGTCGATCTCCAGGCTCGCGGTGTCCGTCATCTGGTCTCCCCATGTGTGGTGGCCACCGAGCCGTGGTCGGTGGCGCTGGATAAAGTGATATCACAATGATAGAGTTGTGCCAACTTGGTTCGAGAGGGGACAGCGATGAGCGAGGCGGAGGCCGGGCAGATCACCGAGATCGCCATGGACATGCCGGCGCCGAAGGTCACGGAGCGGCCCGCGTTCGGTTCGCCGGGCGGGCCGATCGTGATCGCGGGCGTGCTCGGTGTGCTCGCGGGCTTGGCGTTGGCGGGGCTGGGGATCCGCGCGGTGGCGACGCACAGTGCCGGGCTCGGCATCGTGTTGATCGTCGTGGGGGCGTTGCTCGCGATCGCATCGGTCATCATTCTGGGCGGTCTGAACGTGGTCTCGCCCGGCGAAGCACGCGTGGTGCAGTTCCTCGGCCGCTACACCGGCACCATCCGCACCGACGGCCTGCGCTGGGTCAACCCGTTCACCACGCGGCGCAAGGTGTCGACGAGGATCCGCAACCACGAGACCGGGGTGACCAAGGTCAACGACCTCGACGGCAACCCGATCGAGATCGCGGCCGTCGTGGTGTGGCACGTCCAGGACACCGCGCAGGCACTGTTCGAAGTGGACGACTTCGAGGAGTTCGTGGCGATCCAGACCGAGACCGCGGTGCGGCACATCGCCAACAGCTACCCGTACGACGCGCACGGCGAGAACCAGCTTTCCTTGCGGGACAACGCCGAGGAGATCACGTCCAAGCTGTCCGACGAGATCGGCATGCGGGTCAAGGCGGCCGGGGTGAAGGTGATCGAGTCCCGGTTGACCAGGCTCGCGTACGCGCCGGAGATCGCGTCGGCGATGCTGCGCCGCCAGCAGGCCGGTGCGGTGGTCGCGGCCCGCGCGCGGATCGTGGAAGGTGCGGTCGGGATGGTGGAGCTCGCGTTGACCAAGCTGGCCGAGCAGGACGTGGTCGAACTGGACGAGGAGCGCAAGGCGGCGATGGTCTCCAACCTGATGGTCGTCCTGTGCAGCGACCACGACGCGCAACCCATCGTCAACACTGGTTCGCTCTACCAGTAGGCCGATCCGTGCCGACCGAGCGCAAGAAGCTGCTGCTGCGGCTCGATCCCGCGGTGCACGACGCCCTCGCCCGCTGGGCAGCGGACGAGTTGCGCAGCACCAACGCGCAGATCGAGTTCCTGTTGCGGCGCGCGCTGGCCGACGCCGGCCGCATGCCGGGCAACGTCGAGCGCATCCGGCCGAGGGGACGGCCGCGCACCACCGAGGACGAGACCTAGGGGTACCCAATGGACAACGAGTACACGTTGGCCGAACAGGCTTTCCTGCTTTGCTACAACCTGGACAAGCAGCGCATGACCCGCACCGATCACGTCGACTACCTGGTGCGCGCGGCGGCGCTGGTCGAGCTGTACCAAGGCGGCCAGATCGAGGACCGCAACGGCAAGGCCGGGCCCGCGCGCGGGGCGTCGGTGCGTGACCAGGCGCTCGCCCCGGTGCTCGACGAGATCGGCCAGGCGCCGAACAAGTCGTGGAAGCACTGGGTGCGCCACAACGCGAAGGCGACCAAGCGGGCCGTGCGCGCCGGGCTGGTCGACAAGCGGGCCGTCGCCGTCGAGCAGGGCCGGGTGCTGCTGGTCTTCCCGCACACGACCACGACCGTGAAAGACACGCGCGCGGTCAAGCAGGTGCGGGCGAAGGCCAAGGACGCGTTGCGCCAGCCATCCGCGCAGGTGGACCCGGCTGGGGCCGCGCTGGTGGCGCTGGCGGCGGCGGTCGAACTGGGGTTCGTGCTCGACCGGCGGACGCGCCGGGAACACAAGGCGCGGATCAAGCAGTGCATGGAGATCGCGGGTCCGGCGGCGGCCGGGCTGCGCAAGCTGATCCAGCAGCGGCGCTCGGGTGCGATCGCCGGGGCGAGCGCGGGAGCCACCGCCGGTGGGAGCTGACGTGGGGGAGGTTGCCGTGGCGCACAGCATCGCGGCCCGGCTGTACCTGTTGTGCTACGACCTGGATCGGCAGCGGATGACCGGCCGGGACCGGATCGGCCTGCTGACCAGCGCCGCGGCGCTGACCGAGCTGTACCTGTCCGGGCACCTGATCGACCAGCACGGCAAACCGGCGCCGGGCGCGGCGTGGGACGCCACCGACCCGGTGCTCGGCGAGGTGCTGACCCTGGTGGCCGGCGCGCCGGGCCGGCGGTGGAAGCACTGGGTGCGCAGGCAGGCGAAGCCGACCCACCTGGGCGTGCGCACGCGGCTGGCCGAGGAGCGCGTGATCGGCGTGCGGCACAGCAAGCTGCTGGGCGTCTTCCCGCACACGACGATCACGATCCGGGACCGGCGGCTGGCCAAGCAGGTGCGCGCCGACCTGAACCGGGCGCTGCGGGAGCCGCTGTCGCGGGTGACGTCGGCCGACGCGGCGCTGGTCGCGCTGGCGGCGACGATCGAGGTGCGCGCGGTGCTGCCGGCGCGGGTGCGGCGGGAGCACAAGGTGCGGATCCGGCAGTTCGTGGACGACTCGGGACCCGCCGTAGCCGCGCTGCGGTCGTTGATCAAGGAGAAGGCGGCCTCGGCGGGCGGCTGACCCTGCTCGGCGGGGGAGTTTTCCACAGGTAGGGAGTTGTCCACAGATCCGTTGTGACGCCGTTGCGCGGGCCACGGACCGGTAGACTGGACTTGGGGTCGCCCCCCGGGAGGGTGGGGGCCTGCTTTCCTTGGGGCGCAACACTTTCGGGTGGTCCGGGCGGGCTGGATGCGGGCGGCGCGGGGTGGTTCGGCGGCGGGTGCGCGTTAACCAGGAGCGGGCCGCGCCGGGCCTTGCCTATGCTGGATGCCGGTATGGGTACGTCTACGGGTACGTCCGAGCGCTCGCCGGGCGCCGATCTCCGCAACCGCCTCTCCGCGTTGATGCTGCGCGACGAGCGGCGGCTTCGGCGTCGGCTCGACGGGGTGCGCAAGATCCGCGACGCGGCCGCGCGGGCCAAGGTGCTGGGCGAGCTGGCCGCCGAGTTCGACAAGGCCGAGCAGCGGGTCGCGGCCCGCAGGGCGTCCGTGCAGGACATCAAGTACCCGGCGGACCTGCCGGTCAGCGCGCGCAAGGACGACATTGCCGCGGCCATCCGGGACAACCAGGTCGTGATCGTCGCCGGGGAGACCGGGTCGGGCAAGACCACCCAGCTGCCGAAGATCTGCCTCGAGCTGGGCCGGGGCGTGCGCGGGACCATCGGGCACACGCAGCCCCGCCGCCTCGCCGCGCGCACGGTCGCCGAGCGGATCGCGGAGGAGCTCGGCGACGAGCTCGGCGGCACCATCGGCTACCAGGTGCGGTTCACCGACAAGGCCAGCGACGACACCATGGTCAAGCTGATGACCGACGGCATCCTGCTCGCCCAGATCCAGCACGACCGGCTGCTCACCCGCTACGACACGCTCATCATCGACGAGGCCCACGAACGCAGCCTCAACGTCGACTTCCTGCTCGGCTACCTCGCCCAGCTGCTGCCCAAGCGCCCCGATCTCAAGGTCATCATCACCTCGGCCACCATCGACCCCGAGCGGTTCTCCCGGCACTTCGGCGACGCGCCGATCGTCGAGGTGTCCGGGCGCACCTACCCGGTCGAGGTGCGCTACCGCCCGGTCATCGACCCGGACGACCCGGACGCCGACGAGGACCGCGACCAGACCCAGGCGATCATCGACGCGGTCGGCGAGCTGTCCAAGCTGCCGCCCGGCGACATCCTGGTGTTCCTGTCCGGCGAGCGCGAGATCCGCGACACCGAGGACGCGCTGAACGCGCTGAAGCTGCGCGACACCGAGATCGTCCCGCTCTACGCGCGGCTCTCCTTCGCCGAGCAGCACAAGGTCTTCCAGCCCCACCGCGGGCGCCGGGTCGTGCTGGCCACGAACGTGGCCGAGACCTCGCTGACCGTGCCCGGCATCAAGTACGTCATCGATCCCGGCACCGCCCGGATCTCCCGCTACAGCAACAGGTTGAAGGTCCAGCGGCTGCCGATCGAGCCCGTCTCGCAGGCCTCGGCGAACCAGCGCAAGGGCCGCTGCGGGCGCACCTCGGACGGCGTGTGCATCCGCCTCTACAGCGAGGACGACTTCAACGCTCGGCCCGAGTTCACCGACCCGGAGATCCTGCGCACGAACCTCGCCTCGGTGATCCTGCAGATGGCCGCGGCCGGGCTCGGCGAGATGGCGTCGTTCCCGTTCATCGACCCGCCCGAAGCCCGCAACATCGCCGACGGCGTGAACCTGCTGCAGGAACTCGGCGCGCTCGACCAGGGCAAACACGACCAGCGCAAGCTCACCGACCTCGGCCGCAAGCTCGCGCAGCTGCCGGTCGACCCGCGCATCGGGCGGATGGTGCTCGCCGCCGCCGACCAGGGGTGCGTGCGCGAGGTGCTGGTGATCGCCGCCGCACTGTCCATCCAGGACCCACGGGAGCGGCCGGCCGACCACCAGCAGGCCGCCGACGAGGCGCACAAGCGGTTCGCCGAGCCGGATTCGGACTTCCTGGCGTTCGGCAACCTGTGGAACCACCTGCGCACGCAGCAACGCGAGCTCTCCGGCAACCAGTTCCGCAAGGCGTGCCGGACGCAGTTCCTGAACTACCTGCGGGTCCGCGAGTGGCAGGACGTGCACGGGCAGCTGCGCCAGATCGTGCGCAACCTCGACATCGCGATCAACGAGCACGACGCGGCGCCGGACGCGGTGCACCGGGCGCTGCTGGCCGGGCTGCTGTCGCACGTCGGTCTCAAGGAGACCGCGGACCGCGAATACCTGGGCGCACGCAACGCGAAGTTCGCGATCTTCCCCGGCTCCGGCCTGGCGCGCAAACCACCGCGTTGGGTGATGGCCGCCGAGCTGGTCGAGACCTCGCGGCTGTGGGCGCGGGTGGTGGCCCGCATCGATCCCGACTGGATCGAGCCGCTGGCCGGGCACCTGGTGAAACGCACCTACAGCGAGCCGCACTGGGAACGCAAGCGCGGCGCGGCGACCGCCCTCGAACGCGTCACGTTGTACGGCATCCCGATCGTGGTCGGGCGCAAGGTCAACTACGGCGGCATCGACCCGGAGCTGTCCCGCGAGCTGTTCATCCGGCACGCGCTGGTCGAGGGGGACTGGTCGACCAACCACCCGTTCTTCCGCGCGAACCGGGAGCTGCTCGGCGAGGTCGAGGAGTTGGAGCAGCGCGCACGGCGGCGCGACATCCTGGTCGACGAGCAGACGCTGTTCGACTTCTACGACAAGCGCATCGGGCCGGAAGTGGTGTCGGCGCGGCACTTCGACACGTGGTGGCGCAAGGCACGCAAGCAGGACCCGCACCTGCTGGACTACACGCCGGAACTGCTGGTCAACGCCGACGCGGCGCAGGTCAACGCGCAGGACTACCCCGACTTCCAGCAACGCGACGCGCTGACGTTGCCGCTGTCGTACGAGTTCGAGCCGGGCCGAAGCGACGACGGCGTGACCGTCGAGGTCCCGCTCGCGGTGCTGAACCAGCTCGACGGCGACGCGTTCGACTGGCAGGTGCCGGGCCGGCGCGAGGAACTGGTGACCGCCTTGCTGCGCTCGCTGCCGAAACCGTTGCGCCGCAACTTCGTTCCCGCGCCGGACTTCGCGAAGGCGTTGCTGGCGCGGATCGAATGGGGTGCGGCGCCGCTGCTGGAGACCCTGTCGGACCGGTTGCAGGCCATGACCGGCATCCCCGTCCCGCTGGATTCCTGGGACGCCGAGCGGGTGCCGGAACACCTCAAGACGACCTTCCGGATCACCGACACCGACGGCAAGGTCGTGGCGGAGGGCAAGGACCTCGAGGCGTTGAAGCAGCGGCTGCGGCCGAGCCAACGCGAAGCGTTGTCCACTGTGGTCAGCGGGATCGAGCGGTCGGGGCTGACCTCGTGGGACCTGGATGCGTTGCCGCAACAGGTTTCGCGGGAGATCGGCGGGCACGTGGCGACCGGGTACCCGGCGCTGGTGGACGCCGGGTCGAGTGTCGACGTGCGGGTGCTGGACACCCGGGAGGCGCAGTCCGCGGCCATGTGGGCCGGGACTCGGCGGCTGTTGTTGCTGGGGGTGTCGTCACCGAACAAGCACGTGGTGCGGTCGCTGTCCAACCGGGCGAAGCTGGAGCTGTCGGACAACCCGCACGGCAGCGTGTCGGCGTTGCTGGAGGACTGCGTGCGGGCTGCGGCGGACGAGCTGATCCGGCGCGCCGGCGGTCCACAGTGGACCCGCGAAGGGTTCGAGAAGCTGCGTGAGGCCGTGCGTGCGGGGTTGCCCGGGCTGACCTTGGACGTGCTGGGTCAGGTGCAGCGGGTGCTGAACGAGCACCGCGCCGCCCTGGCCGCCGCCGACCGGGTGATCGAGACGCCGCTGGTCCGCGAGTCCCTTGCGGACAGTCGCGCGCACATGAGTTCGCTGGTGTACGACGGCTTCGTCGCCTCGACCGGGGTCGTGCACCTGCCTGACGTGGTCCGGTACCTGCAGGCGGAGCGGGTGCGGCTGGACAAGCTGCCGAGCAACCCGCAGCGCGACCAGCAGTGGACCCGCCAGGTGCACCTGGTCGACGACGAGTACCGCGAACTGCTCGCCGAGGTGCCCACCGACCACGAACCGTCGCCCGCGTTGCGTGACATCCGGTGGATGATCGAAGAGCTGCGGATCAGCTACTTCGCGCAGACCATGCGCACGGCGTTCCCCGTGTCGGAGAAGCGGATCCACCGCGCGATGGACGCGCTCTGAGTCAGTCGACGACGTACCAGTTGTCGCCCTGGTACTCGAGGACGGTGTCGCCGAGCTCCGCCTCCGTGAACGTCACGGACGCGCGGATGGCGCTCGCCGGGACCTCCACCTTGCCGCCGTGCGTGGCCACCTTCGCCGGATCGACGGTGGCGGTGCGCAGTGCCGACTTCTGCTTGGCGGAGATCATGCTCAGCATGCCGGTGAACGCCTTCTCGCACGAGCCGACGCCTTCCGCCTCCGCCTTCTTCATGGCCGGACCCGCTATCACGCAGAGCGTCTTGAGGTCACCGCGGCCCAGGGCGTGCAGGAGATCTTCCATCCGCTTGATCGCCCCCGCGGTCGTCTTCGCCGCTGCGGCGGACGTGGTCGGTGCGGTGGACGAGGTCGATGGCGTGGACGTCATCGGCGGCGCTGAGGACATCGAGGCCGCCGAGGACGCCGAGGATGTCGACGGCTGGGTCGAGGCCGGAGTGCCTGCGGTCTGGTCGTCGCCAGGACCGCAAGCGGCGACCGTCAGGGCCGCACTGGCCACAATGGACAACAAAACACGTCGGTACATCGGTGATCCCCTGTAGTCGCTGCCTCGGCGGTCGAAGGCTAACCCGCGAACACGAGTGCGGCACCCGATGCTGGATATTCCTGGACGACCTAGTCCGCGAGTCCGGGCAGGTGGTAGCCGGTGTGGTCGTCCCAGTCGATCGCGATGTCGTCGAGGGTGAAGCGCCAGTCGGCGTCCGGGATGGCGCTGCGCAGCTCGGTGACCGCGGCCAGCCAGTGCACCAGCGCCGGGACGACCTGGTCCTCGTCGGCGGGCAGCTTCGTGGACCCGGCCAGCACCTCGCCGTCCTCGACGCGGTCGTAGAGGTTGAGCCCTTCGGCGTCCGCGAACGGCGCGCCCGTGTTGTAGGTGTCCACGACCTGGTGCACGGCCGTCTGCTCGGCCTCGGTCAACGGAACCGGGCGGCGGGCGGTGTAGTACAGCGAGACTCCCATGTGCGGCAGCCTAGTGGCGCGCCCGTCATGATCGGGTACGAAAGGTGATGCCGGCCTTGACGAGCCGGTCGACCAGCGCGCTGCCCATCGCCGTGGCGGTGGTGACCTGGCCCGCGGTCGCCGGCAGGTCGTCGAAAGCCAGGCACAGCGCGGATTCCGAGAGCATCTTGGCCGTCTCGTCGTAGCCGGGGTCGCCGCCGGAGACCTCGGTGACCAAACGGGACTGCGGCGTCTTGGCGTAGAAGGTGACGCTGAACCGGCTCTTCGCGCGCCGCTCCTCGCTGGGCCCGTCGCCGGGCTTGTTCTTGCCCTGCAACCACTTCCGCAGCGGCGGCACCTGCGCGGCACCGACCAGCCCGGCCGCGCCCGCCCCGAACGCGAGGGCGGTCGGGAGCCTGCTGACGCCGAGGAACTCGCGGTAGGTGAAGTCCGGCGCGTAGCGCAGCGCGGCGGCGGAGCGCCCGACGATCTGCGGATCGACGGTGGGCAGCGGGATCGCCCACACCCCGGCCGGACCGTGGTAGTGCGGCACGCCGACCGGCAGGTGCACCTTGGCCTCGCGCGGCTCGACGGCCCGCCGGTCCTTGGCGACGCGCCGCATCGGGCCGAGGCGGGAGAAGGCGGTGAGCGCGGATGCGAAGGTGCCGCCGGAGAAGCTCGCGTTGGTGCGCACGACGCCGTCGATGCTGATCGGCTCACCCATGCCGAACTGCTGGGTGCCGAGCTGCTGGACGGTGTAGTAGACCCCGAGGTCGTAGGGGATGGAGTCGAAGCCGCACGCGTGCACGATGCGGGCGCCGGTCTCGGTCGCGCGGCCGTGGTGCGCGAGGTACATGCGGTCGACGAACTCCGGCTCGCCGGTGAGGTCGACGTAGTCGGTGCCCGCCTCCGCGCAGGCCGCGACGAGCGGCTCCCCGTGGTGCAGGTAGGGCCCGACGGTGGTGATGACGACCTTGGTGGCCGCGGCGACCTTGGCCAGCGAGGCGGCGTCGGTGACGTCGGCGATGAGCAGCGGCAGGTCCTTCGCCTTCGGGTTGATCCGGCCCAGGCGGTCACGCAGCTGCTCGAGCTTGCCCTGGTTGCGCCCGGCGAGGGCCCAACGGGCGTGGTCGGGGGCGTTGCGTGCGAGGTATTCGGCGGTCAACGCGCCGGTGAAGCCGGTCGCGCCGAACAGCACGAGGTCGTGCTCCCGCTGGGCCACGGTGTGCTCCCTCCAGTCCGTGTACCCGACGGTAACCCAGCCGTCGAAACGCCGCTCGCCGCGGCCGTCAGCGCATCTTCTCCGGGATGTGGTCCAGCACGTCCAGCACGTGCACCGCCAGCTCCGCCGCGACCTTCTCGGGGAGCTCGGAGTGCTCGCGCAGGGTGTCCGAGACGATCTTCACGCGCCGTTCGTAGAGGGATACATAGGTGGTCATCCGGTCTCCTTCGTGGAGCAGACACAAGCGCGGCTGTAGCCGCCGTTCAGGGTGGCGGTGCAGAAACGGACCGAGATCGGGTCGTGGTTGCTCCAGGGGTGCGAGCAGGTCTCGCATGTCCCGGGAGCGCGGTCCGCGGCGGCCGTCACTTCGGGAACGTGGCGGGTGACGGGGCGGTCCATCGCGTCGAGGTGCCGCTGGACCTCGCTGTTCGAGCTCGACGGGGGGATCACCCCGCGCGCCCGACGCTCCGCGTGCCCAAGGGTTTCCGGATGTGTGCTGAGCCCGACGTCATGTCGCGCTCCCCTCTCCGGCCGGGATCCGGCCGGACTGACCTACGCCGGGAACGGCGCCGACAATGCTGTCGTCGCTCGAAGTGCACCCGGTACCCGTCAGCCTACGCCGCACCGGGCACCGCGGCGGTGTGGGCGGTGTGGTTGTCTTGGGGAACCAATTCGGCCCTCCCGGAGTTGGAGTAGCAGAGGTTGGCGAGCGTGTGGACGCCGCTCAACCGGTTCTCGTTCACCCACAGGCAGGACAGTTCGTCGACCGCGCACGGCCGGTCGAAGGTGACGGCGGTGCCCGGCGCACCCGATTTTGTCCACTGTGGATGGTTCACCGTGTTGGGGCGGCTGGCGCCCCGCGATCGTCAAGCACAGCTCGACCCACTCAACGGAGGCCTTCCATCAGCGTTCCCGTTCTCCTGCCGCCTGCCGTCCGTGCGCCCGTTTCGCTCACCGACATCTACGGACCGGGCGTTGCCATGTGCGCGCGCCCGGCCCTGGAGTCCCGCGAATCGGCCGGCGACAACCGGCTCACCCGCGACGTGGTCTCGGCCCGCCCGATCGCCGTCGCCGCGGACACGCCGGTGATCTGCAGCGCGGGCGGCACCGACCCGGAACTGCTGGCCCGGTTGCGGGACGGCGGCCTGCCGGTCGGCACCGACCTGCGTGAGTTCCGCACCGAGGTGCAGTTCGCGGCGCGGGTGGCCGAGGCGTTGGCCGACGGCCTGCTGATCTCGATGGAGTACCCGCAGCCGACCGCGCTGTGCCCCGACGAGCGCGCGGTCAAGAGCGCGCAGCTCGTCGGGTACCTGAACAACAAGGCGAGCATCGGCACGCTGGTCGATCCGCGCTACCAGGCCCGTCGCGACGTCGTGCCCCGCGCGCGGCTCGGCGCGGCCACACCGGCGGAGAAGTCCTGGGTGCTCAAGGGCGCCACGGACGACGCGCACGGCGGCAGCCTCGACGTGTACCTGCACGAGGCGGGTCAGCCGATCGCGCTGCCGGCGTTCACCGACGTGCTCGCCGAGTTCGTGGTCGAGGAGTACCTGCAGATCAGCCGCAACTGGGGCCTGCAGCTCTACGTCGGGCCGGATGCGCGGGCCCATCTGCTGGCCGTCACCGAACAACGCGTCGACGCCTTCGGGATCTACTCCGGCGGTGCGTTCGGCTCGGTCGCCGCGCCGCCACCGGAGCTGGTCGCGCAGTGCGTCGCGATCACCCAGCGCGCCGCCGACGTCGGCTACCGGGGCGTGTGCGGCGTGGACTGCGCGCAGACCCGGGACGGGCAGTTGGTCGTGCTGGACCTGAACTTCCGGATCACCAGCGGGTCGATCCCGTTGCTGGCCCTGGAATCGGTGCGACCCGACGACCTCGACCGCCCGGCCGAGTCGGTGAAGCTGGTCGCGACCACGCCGCTGCCCGCCATGCTCGCCGCGCTGGAACCGGCCTTGGCGGCCGGCACGCTCCTGCTGACCGGGGGCCACGACACCACCCGCACCGACCACCCGGTCCGGGCCACGACCCTGCACCTGGTGGTGCTGGGCGACGATCCCGGCGAGGTGGCCGCCCGCTGCGCCGCACTGCAGGCACGAGCCTGGTAGCCGAGACCGCTCCCGCGTCAGTCGAGGGCGGCGCGGATCAGCGCGGCGTACTTCTCGGCCGGTTCGGCGGCGGTGTACGGGTGGCGCGGGCCCAGCCAGAAGCGCAGGCCGTCCTTGCGCTTGCGGGGGATCACGTGCAGGTGCAGGTGCGGCACCGACTGGCTGACCACGTTGTTGATCAGCACGAGTGAGCCGTCCGCGCCGAGGGCCTTCTCCACCGCGCGCTCGAGCCGTTGCGCCGTCCGGAAGAAGTGCTCGACGCGGTCGGCCGGCAGGTCGCTCATGATGACCATGTGCTCGCGCGGCACCAGCAGCACGTGCCCGTGGAAGAGCGGCTTGTGGTCCAGGAAGGCCACCAGCTGGTCATCGGAGTAGACCTCCGCCGCGGGCAGCTCACCGGCGATGATCGCGCAGAACGTGCAAGCCATGGCCGCACCTTCTCATGGAACCGAAACAGGCGGGCTCATGGAACGCGACGGGCAGGCTCACGGAACGCGACGGGCAGGCTCACGGAACGCGAAAGGGGCGGGCCCGACGGGCCCGCCCCTTCCTCGACGATCAGCTAGCTCAGGCCGCCGAGCGACGCTTGCGCACGACCAGCAGCAGCGCGCCGCCACCGACGAGCAGCAGGGCACCGATGCCCAGCGGCAGGCCGATGCTCGCACCGGTGTTGGCCAGGCCGCCCTGGTCGGCCGGCGGGGTCGCGGCCGGGCTGGTGGTCGGAGCCGGCGCCTCGGACGTGGTGGTCGTCGGCTGGGTCGTGGGCGCCTCGGTGGTCGTGGTGGTGGTCGGCGGAGCCTCCACGCACGCCTTGATCGTGCCGGACTTGGTGAACGAGAAGCCGCGGCTGCCGTCCTGGTCGTCGCCCGCCTGCACGGCCACGGTGTAGGTGTGCGCCTTGGTGGCGTCCAGGTCGTTCCAGTTCTTCTGCCACGAGGTCTTGAACGACTCGTCGGCCACCGACTGGTCGTCGACGGTGACCTTCACGGTGTTGGTGACGTCACCGTTGTAGGCGGTGAGGTCGACCTTGAGGTAGCTCGTGCCGTCAGCGCAGTCGGCCGAAACGCGGTACGTGTGTGCACTGGCGGGGACGGTGAGGGCGAGCAGCGCGGTGCCGGCGATCGCGCCGGTTGCGAGCACTCGGCGGGCGATGGTGGTGACAGCCATGTGGGAAGGCCTTCCAATCAAGCGATACGTGGCGAACCAGCTGCCGGTCAAGCGCACACCGGCGTCGATGGTTGGCGAGGATATCCACTCGATCGGGTGGACTTTCACCGGGTCCTGTTTTCAAGCGACTACGCAGAGTTGAATATTTGGATTGTGCTGGTCAGCGCTTCGAGGGTGGAAATCTGGCCTCGTTCCTGGCGATCTTCGCCTGTGCGGCGGCTGCGAGATCAACTCCGACCGAGTCCGCCAGCTGCACGAGGTAGAGCAGGACGTCGGCCAGTTCGTCGCGCACGGCCGCGGCCCGCTTCCCGTCCGCCATCACGTTCGCCGACTCCTCCGGCGTGAGCCACTGGAACAGCTCGGTCAGCTCGCCGACCTCCGCGGTCAACGCCATCACGAGGTTCTTCGGCGTGTGGTACGGCTGCCAGTCGCGGGCCGCGGCGAACTCCCGCAGCCGCTCGGTGAGTTCGGCGAGGTCCATGCGGACACAGGTATCACGGCTGAGCGCTCACCCGGTCGGCGGTCGCCGGAAAGGTCGACATCTGCTGCTTGTCGTGCTTGCGCTCGTAGAAGTAGCCGTCGACGCTGACGATCAGCGGGCCGAGGGCCATCACCAGCAGCAGGCTGACGCCGAGCACGAGTCCGGTCCACGTTGCGAACAAGGCGATCATCGTCCAGCACCTTCCGTTTTCCTCCGTTGAACTTGCTGGACCAAGCGTCGCTCGTGGACCACTGTGGACGGATCGGTCGAACGGGCGGACCGGGCCGCCGACCGGCCGGGCATCTACTACCCGTGCCTCGGCCGATCGGCCGACCCCGCCGCGCCGATCGACCGAGGCGCCGCGCGCGGGCGGCGAATACCTTGGTCCACCATGGACACCACTGCCGACGTCGGCACCGTCCGGCGCTGGCTGGCCGGGCTGCTCGCGCTCACGTTCGTCTTCGACTTCATGGCCGCCCTGGCCGACTACGGCGACCACTCGCTGATCGGCTCGTGGCTCAGCCTGCCGCTCGCTGTGTGCGCGCTCGCCGCGGGCGAGCGGCCGCTGCTGATGGCGTTGCTCGGCTGCGGCTACGAGTTGCTGGCCTCGGCGGCGGTCATGCTCGCCCACGTCGACCTGCCGTACGGACCGGGCATCGCCACCTTCCAGGTCACCGAGATGGCGGCGGGCGCGGCGCTGGTCGGCTTCGTGGTGTGGCGGCTCTCGATCGAGGCCGCGATCTGGACGACGCTCGCGGTGGTGCTCGCCGCCGTCGGCTCGCTGATCCTGCGGCTCGGCGCCACGGACCAGTTCAGCAACCGCCAGCTGGCCTATTCGGGGCTGGCCGGGCTCGTGGTGCTCGCGGTGGCCGTCGCCGTCGGGGCCTACCTGAGGCGCAGCACCACGACGACGGATCCGGAGCGCCGGGCGTTCGCGCGGCGGCAGTGGCCGCTGGCCGCGGCGCTCGGCCTGCTGATGTTCGTGGACTTCGCCGCGGGCACCGACGCGATCGTCTCGGGGTCGTTGCTGTCGTTGAGCTTCCTACTGCCGATCATCGGGGCGGCCGTGTCGGCCGTCGCCGCGTACTTCGGCCCCAAGCAGCCGGTGCGGATGGCGCTGTTCGCGGCGGGGGCCACGGTGCTCGGGTCGTGGCTGATGCTGCCCGCCGCGGCGGTGCTGCACGACTACCCGCGGCTGCTGATGCCGGTGACCGCGATCGGCGCGCACATGGCGCTCGTCGCGTACGTCGTGCGGTACGCCGACCGGCGCCAGGCCACGCTGTCGGTGGCCGCGCTCGTGGTGGCCGACGCGCTGGCGCTCGTGCCGTCGCTGCCGATGAACAGCAGGCACGGTTTCTTCGGCGACCTGCGCGACTACCTCATGCTCGGCGGGCTGCTGCTGGTCATGGCCGCGGCGACCGGGCAGTACTTCCGCAGCCGCGACCGCGACCGCAACCAGACGGTGCGGGCCGCGGTGGCCGGAGCACAGCAGGCCGAGCGGATGGCGCTGGCGCGCGAGCTGCACGACGTCGTCGCCCACCACGTGACCGGCATCGTGGTGGCCGCGCAGGCGGCCCGGCTGGTCGCCGACCGGGACCCGTCGGCGGCGGGCAAGGCGTTGGCACGCATCGAGGACAGCGGCGTCGAGGCACTGGCGGCCATGCGGCGCCTGGTCGCCAGCATGCGGGGCGCGCCGCCGGCCGGCAGCTCGGCGGCCGCCGAGCAGGCGACCCAGGACCTGCGAGCCGACCTCGAAGCGGTGGTCGGGTCGGTGACCGGGCCGATCGTCGACCTCACCGTCGAGTTGCCGCAAGAGCTGCCGCAGGAAGTCGGCCGGTCGGTGCTGCGCATCGTGCAGGAGTCGCTGACCAACGTCGGCAAGCACGCACGCGACGCGCGGACCGTGCGGGTGGCCGTGACGACCGAGCAGGACGAGGTGAGCGTGTCCGTTGTGGACGATGGCTCGGGTGCGGTCGGTGCGCCGGTCGGCGGGTCCGGCGGCTACGGTCTGATCGGCATGCGCGAGCGGGTGGATCTGCTCGGCGGCCGGTTCGAGGCGGGGGCAGGCGCCGGGGGTGGCTGGACCGTCACGGCCCGGCTGCCGCTCGGGGAAGGGGAGAAGTGACGATCCGGATTCTCATCGCGGACGACCAGGAGATGGTGCGTGCCGGGTTCCGGATGATCCTCGAGACCCAGGACGACATGACCGTGGTCGCTGACGTGGCCGACGGCGTCGCCGCGGTGGCCAAGGCACGCGAGCTGCGGCCCGACGTCTGCCTGATGGACATCCGGATGCCCGGCCTCGACGGGCTCGAGGTGACCAAGCAACTGGCGGGCCCGCAGGTGGCCGACCCGATCAAGGTGGTCGTGGTGACCACGTTCGACCTCGACGAGTACGTGCACACCGCGCTGGCCAACGGCGCCAGCGGGTTCCTGCTCAAGGACGCCGGGCCGGCGCTGCTGATGGAGGCCGTGCGTGCGGCCCACCGGGGTGACGCGCTGGTGTCGCCACAGATCACCGTCCGGCTGCTGAAGCACTTCGCGAGCCCGGCGAAGTCCACACAGGACACTTCGGTGGAGCTGACCGAGCGCGAGCGGGACGTGGTGAAGGCCGCGGCCCGCGGGCTGACCAACACCGAGATCGGCACGGAGCTGTACCTGTCGTTGTCGACGGTGAAGACGCACCTGGCCGCGATCCAGGCCAAGATCGGCGCCCGCAACCGGGTCGAGGTCGCCGCGTGGGCGTGGCGCACCGGGATGATGAACGACTGACCCCGGCCTGACCCCGGTCCGGCCAGTCGGAGGGGTTTTCCACAGGCAGGCAGTTGTCCACAGATCCGCGCCGCGGCCCCCACACCCCCTTTGACCTCGATAGACTGGTCTCAAGGGGTGCCCCCGGGAGGGTGGGGGCTTGTCTTCGCGCGCGCGAGCGAAACGAGCGTGGTCAGCGTTTCGCGTCGGGTTCGAGGCGGATCGTCGTGATGTAGGTGGCCAGCATTTCGTAGTGGCCGACCAGCAGGATCAGCTCGATCGCCTCGGATTCGCTGAGGTGGGCACGCAGGGCCGTCCAGGCGTCGTCGTCGAGGTCCTGTTCGTGGTGGAGCAGGTCGACCGCGGCCAGGACGACCCGCTCGCGCTCGCTCCAGCCAGCGGCGGTCGGACCTTGGCGCACCAGGTCGACCTCTTCGCGGCGGACGCCGGAGCGGCGGCTGAGCCGTTGGTGGTGGGCGAACTCGTAGGCGTTGTCGCGCAGGTGCGCCACCCGCAGGATCACCAGTTCGGTCTCCCGGCGTGGGAGCGTGCCGCCGGGCATGAGCCGGCCCGCGAACCGCAGCCAGCCGCGGAAGAGCTTGCGGTGCTTGCCGAGCGTGCGGAACAGGGCCAGGGGCTCGGTGCCGGCGACCCGGCCGGCGACGCGGGCCGCGAGCCAGCCGAAGGTGCCCAGTTCACGGCGGCCGCCGAGCGGGACGCGTTCGCCGGTCATGCGATCGCCTCACCGGCGTGAGCTGGTGCGCGATTCCTCCGGCGCATGGCATCCACGATTCGCTCGCAAGCTTCGCTCATGGCGGCCAGCATGGTCCAAGGAGGCGTCTTCGGCCTAACGGCCTGCGACGTATGGGCGATCTTTTGCCCCGGGACTGGTCAACGCGGACGCCGGTTGGCACTCTACGAACACGATCGTACGCAAACATCTCACGCACTCTTCATCGGATTGGTTGCAACTTCACCAACCGTCGGGGTCCGACCAAGGAGGGGAACCCATGCGACTGCGCCTGCTCGCCGCCGTCATGGCCACCACCACAGCTTTGACCACCGGGGCGCTGGTCGCGCCCGCCGTGGCCGGCGCCGCGCCGGCCTCGATCCAGAGCCAGCACGTCCTGAACGTCGACTACCAGGTCCAGGAGACCGGGTACTGGTGCGGCCCGGCCGCCACCCGGATCGCCCTGTCCGCACGTGGCATCTACGTCAGCCAGGCCGACCTGGCGGCGCAGCTGGGCACCACGACCAACGGCACCGACTGGATCGGCCAGGTCACCGGCGTGCTCGACAACTACGTCGGCTGGTACGAGACCAAGGAGATGCCGAACGACCCGCCCACGCAGGGCCAGCGGGACCTGCTGTGGAACGACATCGTGCTCGACATCAACAACGGGTACCCGATCGTCGCGAACATCGTCGCCCCGGCCAACAACCACCCGCCGGGCTACCCGAACTACACGATCTACCACTACTTCACGGTGATCGGGTACGACGACGCGAACATGAGCGTGCTCATCGCGGACCCGGCGTCGTTCCAGGGCAACCAGATCTACTGGCTCAGCTTCGACCAGCTGGCCACCTTGATCCCGCCGAAGGGTTACAGCGCCTGAGGGATCAGCGGGCGCCGGCCGGGTTGTCGGCGTCCGCGTAGGTCCCGTGGCCCTCGGCGACCAGGTCGCCGTCGAAGCGCAGGACCTCGCACACCAGGTTGCCCTTCTGGTTGCGGTAGTGGATGACGAGGTGGTCGACGCCGACGTAGTGGCCGACCACCTCGAACCGCAGGTCCGGGATCGCCGCCAGGCCCTTGGTCCAGTACTCGCGCAAGGCCGCCTTGCCGCGCACGAAGCCGTCGGTGCCGAGCACGGCCGCGGCCACCGGCGAGGTGAACACGACGTCCTCGGTGAAGTGGGCGAGCAGCCCTTCGAGGTCGTGCTCGTTCCACCTGCTCACCCAGTCCGCGACGAACCCGCGCGCCCACTCATGATCCATACCCGCACGGTAGCGCGCGCAGCGGCACGGGCGTCGACACGACGATCGACGTCGTCGTCTGGCCGAACAGCAGGAACCGGTCCAGCAGCAGCTCCAGGTCCTGGATGGACGGAGCGTGCATGCGCATCAGGAAGCAGTCCTCGCCGGTGATCCGGAAGCATTCGACGACCTCCGGGGTGTCCTGCGCGGCCGCCGCGACCTTCGGCAGCTGCCCTGGTCCGGGGCGCACCCGCACGATCGCGGTCACCGGCAGGCCGAGCGCCGCCGGGTCCACCTCCATCCGGAAACCGGTGATCACGCCGTCGCGTTCCATCCGTTGCACCCGTTCGGTGACCGCGGGCGCGGACATGCCGACCCGGCGGGCCAGCTCCGACATCGACACCCGTGGTTCGGCGTGCAGTTCGGTGAGCAGGCGCCGGTTGACCGCGTCCAAGGTGGAAGCGTCGTTCTGCCGTTGTTTCACAGGCAAGTCGGGCCTCCTGCCTTCAAAAGGGCATTCACCAACGGCTGAGTGTATCGAAAAATAGTGCTCATGCCGGTTGTCGCGTTGTTCGGGATCAGCGCGGTCTTCCACTACCTGGGCCCGGCTTTCGCCGTGTTGTTGTTCGCGCACGTGAGCGCGGCCGGGGTGGCCTGGTTGCGGATCGCCAGTGCCGCAGTGGTTTTCGCGCTGTGGCGCCGGCCGTGGCCGTTGCTGACCTCGCCGACGATGCTCGCGCTCGGTGCCGTCCTCGCGGTCATGAACACGGTCTTCTACCTGGCGATCGCGCGGCTGCCGCTGGCCACGGTGGGCGCGATCGAGTTCCTCGGCACGGTCGTGCTCGCCGCGGCCGGGGTGCGGACCGGGCGCAACGCGGTCGCGCTGGCCCTCGCGGTCGGCGGAGTGGCGATCCTGACCGACGTCCGGATCGTCGACTCGCCGTGGGGGTTCGCGCTGGCGTTCGCCAACTGCGTGCTGTTCATGGCTTACGTGGTGCTGGGCCACAAGGTCGCGAACGCCGAGGGAATCGATGCCCTCGCCGCGGCCATGATCGTGGCGGCTGTGGTGGCGACGCCGTTCGGGATCGGACCGGCCGCGGTGGCGTTCACCCACCCCGGTTGGCTGGCCGCCGGGATCGCGGTCGGCCTTTGCTCGTCGGTCATCCCTTATGTCGCCGATCAACTCGCCATGGCCCGGGTCCGGCGCGCCACGTTCGCGCTGATGCTCAGCCTGCTGCCCGCCATGGCGACCGTGATCGGCCTGGTGGTGCTCGGCCAGCAGCCGAGCGCCGCCGAAGTGGCCGGGATCGCGCTCGTGATCGCCGGCGTGGCTCTGCACCGGCAGAAGGAGAGTTGATGGACTACGTACGGCTCGGCGGTACCGGACTGGTGGTGTCCCGGCTCTGCCTGGGCATGATGAGCTTCGGCGACGGTTCGCGGCGGGCCTGGCACCTCGGCGCCGAGGCGGCCGCGCCGATCGTGCGGCGCGCGGTCGAGCGGGGCATCACCTTCTTCGACACCGCCGACATGTACTCCGGCGGCGTGGGCGAACAGCTCACCGGCAAGCTGCTGTCGAGCGTGTTCGGCAACCGCGAGGACTACGTGCTGGCCACCAAGGTCTACTACCCGACGAGCTCGTCGCCGAACGGGAAGGGCTTGTCCCGCAAGCACATCATGGCCGCTATCGACGCGTCGTTGCGCCGGCTGGGCACCGACTACGTGGACCTGTACCAGATCCACCGCTGGGACCCGGACACGCCGATCGAGGAGACCATGACGGCGCTCGACGACCTGGTGCGGGCCGGGAAGGTGCGCTACCTCGGCGCGTCCACGATGTACGCCTGGCAGTTCGCCAAGGCCCAGCACGTGGCGCCGACGCCGTTCGTGTCCATGCAGAACCACTACAACCTGCTCTACCGCGAGGAGGAGCGGGAGATGATCCCGTACTGCGCCGACCAGGGCATCGGCGTGCTGCCCTACAGCCCGCTCGCGCGTGGCCTGCTCGCTCGCGCCGACACCGCAACGGCACGCGCGCAAGGGGATCCGGTCGCCCGGGAGTACACAGTGGACGAAGCAGTGCTGGCCGCCGTCCGGGCTGTGGCCGAGCGCCGCGAGACCTCGACGGCGCGGGTCGCGCTGGCGTGGCTGCTGGGCAACCCCGCGGTGACGGCGCCGGTGGTCGGTGCGACCAAGGTGTCCCATGTGGACGAAGCGGTGGCGGCGCTGGACCTGCGGCTGACCGATGCCGAGAACGACGCGCTCACCACGCCGTACCGGCCGCAAGCGCCGCTCTAAGCGGGGGCGATGCGGTACCCGACGCCACGCACGGTGTGGATCATCCGCGGGGCGTGCATCTTGCGGCGCAGGCCGAGGATGCACTGCTGCACGGCGTTCGGGTCGGGCCGGACCTCGTCCCAGAACCGCTTGATCAGCTCCCGCGTCGTGGCCGGTTCCGGGTACCGGGCGAGGAGCAACTCCAGCACGCCGAACTCGGTCTTGGTCAACGTGAGCAGCGCCCCGGCCCGGCGCACCTCGTGCCGGCCCGGGTCCAGTTCGACGTCCCCGCAGCGCAGAACCGGCGGCGGGCCGGGCACCGACCGGGTGCACAACCGCCGCACCCGGGCCTCCATCTCGGCCATCTCGAACGGCTTGGTCAGGTAGTCGTCGCCCACGTCCAGGCCCTCGACCACGTGCGTCACCGAGTCGAGCGCGGTCAGGAACAGCACCGGCACCGACCAGCCCTGGGCCCGCCGCGCACGCACGTAGTCCAGCGAGTCACCCCACGGCAGCATCCGGTCGAACACCGCGCAGTCGTAGGCGTTCACCGCCAGCTCGAAGTCGGCCTCGGGTACGTCACCGACGGCGTCGACGGCGAAACCGGCGCCCCGCAGCCAGTGGTGGATCGCCAGGCACAGGTCGCCGTTGTCCTCGATGACGAGTATTCGCACAAGCACATAGGGTAGCGCCCCGCATCGGATCATCCGGCCAGATCGAGCAACCAGCCCCGTTCGGCCGCCTTCGCGCCGGCCTGGAACCGGCTGCGGGCGCCGAGCCGGTTCATGATGTCGGCGACCGTGCGGCGCACCGTGCGCACCGAGATGTCCAGCTGCGCGGCCGCCGACTCGTCGGTGCTGCCGGAGAACAGCAGGCTGAGCAGGTGGCGCTCGCGCAGGGTCAGCTCGGTCGACTCGGGCAGCGCGGACGGGTTCAGCGGCGCCGCGCCCGACCACACCCGCTCGAAGAGCTCCACGGTGGTGGTCACCACGCTGGGCAGCTGGAACGCCGCGATACCGCGGTCACTCGGCATGACCGCGATCCGGCGGTCGACGACGATCGCGTCGGTCGGCACGTCGGGCACCGTGCGCACCGTCCCACCCGCCAGCGACAACGCGCCCAGCTGAGCGGCCAGCTGCGGCGCGGTGCGCGCCGGGTCCGGCACGAGCACCCGGTACCGCACGCCGCGGCGCACGTTGTCCAGGTCTGCCTTGCGAATCGCGCCGATCGGCCCGGCGATGGCCGCGGCCCGGGTGCTCATGACGAGCACCTCCTCGGTGGCGTCGGCGAGCAGTGCGTCGACCCCGCCGAACCGCGGCGGCCGGCCCACGGTCGCGACGGGCCGCAGCTGGTCGATCGGGACAACGGTCATGACGGCAAACCTCCAAGGTGCAAGGGCGAAGAGTGCGACGCGCGCAGCGCGGCGTCGCGGATCAGGGCGTCGCGGATCAGGGGGTGCAGCCCGAATCGGTCCGCGCCCCGCTGGACGACCAGGTGCCGGTCGAGCAGGTCCTCCAGCGCGCGGCGGGCCGCGGCGACCGAGCCGCCGGTGAACGCGGCAGCCTTGGCCGCGGTCACGTCGCCGGGCAGCACGGCCAGCGCGGTCAGGACCCGGTGCGGCCCGGCTGAACTCGACGACCCGGCCGAACTAGACGAGGCAGCCGAGGGCACCGCGCAGCGGATGGCCTCGTCGAAGACCGCGCTGACCTCGTCGAGCTCGCCGCCCGCGACCAGCCGTTCGGCCAGCTGCCGGACCGTCCACGCGGGACGCGCGCGCAGCCGGGCGGCGGCCGCGCGGATCGCGAGCGGCAGCCGGCCGCAGCGGCGCACGACGTCGGCGACCGCGGCCGGGTCGACCTCGGCCCGCCAGTCGGCGACCACCGCGTGGAACAACGCGATCGCGTCGGCGCGGGGCAGCGGGTCCAGCGTGACGTGCCGGGCGCCGGGCACGGTGAGCCGCCGCGAGCGCGTGGTGACCAGGACCAGGGCGCCTTCGCCGGGCAGCAGCGGCCAGACCTGCGCGGCACTGCGCACGTCGTCCAGCACCAGGAGCACCCGGCGCCCGGCGAGCTCGGCGCGCCAGCGCGCGGCCCGGTCGGCGAGGCCGGCCGGGATGCGCAGCACGTCGAGCTTGCGCAGCAAGCGGTCCAGCAGCTGTTCGGGCTCGGCGTGGTCGCCGACCTCGACATGGAGTTGACCGTCCGGATAGGACTCGGCGAGCCGGTGCGCGGCCTGCACCGCGAGCGCGGTCTTGCCGACGCCCGCCATGCCGTCGATCACCGCCACGCCGCCGCCCAGTCCGGTCAGCGCGGCCAGTTCACCCGAGCGGCCGCGGAAGTCCGGCAGGGCGAAGGGGAGCTCGCGCGGCAGGTCGCGGTGGCGCGCGGTGCCGAGCGCGGCGAGGGCGACCCGGCGGGCGTCGGCGAGCTCCTCGCCGGGGTCGGTGCCGAGCTCCGCGATCAGCAGCGAGCGAGCCTTGTCGTACACGGCGAGCGCGGCCTCGTGGCGCCCGGCCAGGCACAGCACACGCATCCACTGCGCCCACGACGCCTCGCACAGCGGGTCCTCGTCGGTGAGCGTGCGCAGCTCGGCCACCGCTTCCCGGGTGCGGCCGAGCCGGGCCAGCGCGTCCGCCCGCCCGGACCGCAGCTCCCGGCGCAGTTCGGCGATGCTCGCGAGCACACCGGTGTCCTGGACCCGCACGCCGTCGAACGGCTCGCCACGCCAGAGCGCGAGCGCCTCGGCGCAGCACTGCTCGGCGAGCCGAGGGTCGTTCACCGCGCGGGCCTCGCGGGCGAGCGCCTCGGCGGCGTCGACGTCGACCTCGCCCGGGCCCACCCGCAGCCGGTAGGCCCCGGTCCGCGAGTCGATGCGCGAAGTGCCGTCCGGAAGCGGTGGCAGGGCCCGGCGCAACTGCCAGATGTAGGTCTTGAGGTTGGCTTCCGCCGAAGCCGGGGTGGCCGTTTCCGGCCAGGTCGCGTCGATCAGTGTGTCCGTGCGGACCCACCGGTTAGCGTGGAGCAGCAGCGTGGCCAGCACGGTGACCGGCTTGCGGGCCTTCGGGATCTCGCCGTCCGGCAGGTGGGCCTGCACCGGTCCGAGCACGTGGAACAGCACCGGGGTCCACCTCCTTCGCGTCGCGGTGCGCTTACGATCACTTGGCGGACCTGAGATTTCGATGACATTGGGGCGCGGCTGGTGCGGGTATTGGTGGTCGAGGACGACGAGAACATGCGCACCGCGGTCGCCGCGGAGCTGCGGGGCGCCGGGTTCGAGGTGGTCGACGTCGGTGATCTCTTCGCCGCCGACCAGGCGCTGCGCCAGGGCGAATTCGCCTGCGCGGTCTTCGACCGCAAGCTCCCCGACGGTGACGCGATCGACTACGTGCACCGGATCCGGGTGGCCGGGAGCGCCGTGCCGGTGCTCTTCCTGACCGGTCTGGACTCGGCCGCGGCCCGGGTCGCCGGGTTCGCGGCCGGGGGCGACGACTACCTTGTCAAGCCGTTCCGGGTGGCCGAGATGACCGCCCGGGTGGTCAACCTCGCGCGCCGCGCGGGCACCGGGCGGTCCACGGTGCTCCGGTTCATGGACATCGAGCTGGACACGGCACGTCGCCAGACCAAGCGCGGCGGCGTGCTGCTCACGTTGTCCGACAAGGAGTTCGCTGTGCTCGAACACCTGATGTTGCGCCCCGAGCAGGTGGTGACGCGGGCGTACCTGGTCGAGCACTGCTGGGACGCCGCGACCGAGCCGGTGGCCAACGTCGTGGACCGGGTGGTGACCCGGTTGCGGGCCAAGCTGCACGCGCCCAACGTCATCCACCCCGTGCGCGGCACCGGGTACCGCCTCGCCGCGCCGGGCGCGTCGTGACCACGGGGGCAGGCGTGCGCCGCTCGGGGGTTTCCGACGCTGAGAACCGGGCGGCGACCAAGGTCGTCACCCGGTCGGCGGCCGATCGCCTGCGCCGGCTGCGCTGGCTGCTGACGATCACCTTCACCAGCCTCAACGCGATCGGCCTGATCGTGCTGGGCGGGTTGCTCATCCACTCCGACACCGAGCGGGGCGAGACCGTCCTCGACCTCGACCTGCACCGGGTGACGTCCACGGTCAGCAAGCTCATCAGCTACGACGACCCGATGCTCATCAGCGGCCCGCTCAACAACGACGCGATCGAGACCCAGTGCCCGCAGTTCGCCGTGCTGCCGGGCGGCATCGGGACGTTCCCAGGCCAGTTCTCCCGCACCACGTGCGTGCCGGTGGACAGGAACCGGCTCGCCGGGTACGCCCACGACTCCGCGACGAGCGGCCACTCGCTGAGCGGCTACACCCGTGGCACCGGCGGCGAGCTCATGCGCGTGCTGGTCGAGCCGCTCAAGGACACCCAAGGCCGGTACTTCGGCGCCGTGGTCGCGTTGTCCGACGCCCGGTCGATGCAGAGTGCGCACAACCACCTCGTCGTGCTGGTCGTCGGCGGCTGCCTGCTGCTCATCTGCGTGCTCGCGGTCACCGGACACCTGCTCTCCGGGCGGGCCATCCGGCCGGCGGCCGCCGCGCTGGAGCAGCAGGAGGTGCTGCTGGCCGAGACCGCGCACGACCTTCGCAACCCGGTGGCCAGCCTGCGTGCGCTGGCCGAGACCGCGCTGCGCAACCCCGACCAGCGGGTGGAGCTGTTGCCGCGCACCGTCACGCTGGCCGCGCGGATGGGCGACATCATCGACAGCCTTTTGGTGCGTGCCCGGCTCGCCGCGGGCGTCGACCAGCTCGCCCTGCAACCGGTGTGGCTCGACCAGCTGGTCACCGCGTTGGTCGAGGACACCACGCACAACGGCGCGCAGGTCACGGTCACCGCGGCGCCGTCGCTGGTGCGGGTCGACCCGTCGCTGGTGCGCCGCGCGATCGGCAACCTGCTGGAGAACGCCCTGCGCTACGGCCGCCGGCCCGACCAGCAGGCCATCGTGCACATCGCGGTCGCGGGCGGGCGGGTCACCGTGGCCGACAACGGGCCGGGTGTCGACGGGACGGTCGCGCAGGACCTGCTGGACCGGTTCCGCACCGGCAGCGGCTCGACCGGGCTGGGCCTGTCCATCGTGCGGTGGGTCGCCGAGGCCCACGGCGGCACCCTCAACGTCTACAACGCCGAGGAGGGCGGTGCGATCTTCGAGCTGGACCTGCCGCTGGCCAACCCCAGCAGATAAACCGGAATGGACCGTTTCTGTATCGGATGGCTTACTGTGGGTCGAGTGAGCGGGAGGACACCAGGGGGTCCGTCCGCGGATCGGCGACCGGTCCGCCGCGGTGCGATCCGCAGGCGGTGGGGCGCGCCTTCGCGGCACCGTGCGGTCAGCGGCAGCGGCAGCGGCTTCGCGACCCGGACCGGCGCCAGCACGACTGGCAGCGGCGACCGGACGAGCACCGGGTCAAGACACCTACCCGTTCGATGACGCGCCCTTCGCGGTGCGGTCGAACACGAACAACCGGGAGTAGCGGGGTGCCACGATGACCGAGGGAAGGCGGCTCGTCGCCAGCAGCACTGCGCGACGCAAGGGCTGGGGCAAGCGCCTGCCGACCGCGCTGGTCGCCCTCGGCAGCGTGGCCGCCGTCGGCGCGGCACTCACCGCGGCCGTGAACCCGGTGCCCGGCCTGGACTTCCTGCCCAGCGGGCACTGGGTGTTCAACGCCGTCACGGAGTTCGCCGTCCACATCGATGGCGGGTCGGCCGCGGTGGACGCGAGCGTGGGGCTGCAGGGCGCGTCCGCGGACAGCCAGGTCGTCGAAGGCCCCGACACCGGTTATGTGATCAGCGACGACCAGATCACCGTGTTCGGCAAGTCGAAGCTGCAGGTCGAGGATCAGATCGCGCCGCCGTCGAGCGAGAAGCCGGTCGCCATCGAGGCGATGGGCGGCCCGTACGCCTTCTACCAAGGCACCGGCAAGATCGTGCGGCTCGGCGACCACGTCGCGAGCATCAAGACCAACGGCGCGTTCACCGACCAGGTGATCACCGCCGACGGCACGGTCTGGCTCCACCGGGCCGACGGCAACCTCTGCTCGCTGGCCAAGGACGCGGCGTCGCTCAGCTCGTGCCCGGTCACCCTCGAACACGGCCACGACGGCGCGCTGACCGCGGTCGGTGACCAGGCGGAGTTCCTGGACACCACCTCGGACGTGCTCTACCCCGTGTCGGACCAGGGACGCGGCGACGGACAAGGCCTCGGCTTCGCGGTCTCGGACCACGCGCGGGTCGCATCGTCCGATGTGGACGGACGGGTGGCGATCCTCGACCCCGACACCCACCAGATGCACCTGGTCGACGCGGGCGACCCGAGCCACGATCCGGTCACCGTGCCGCTGCGGGCCGAAGGCCAGTACTCGACGCCGGCATCGACCGGGTCCGTGGTCGCGCTCGTCGACAAGCGCGGCGGGACGATCCAGACGTGGGACAGCCGCGGCGAGCCGCACGGCACCGGCCCGGTGCCCAAGGGTGACGGCGCCGACCCCAAGGTGCGCAAGGGCGAGGACAACCGGATCTACGTCGAGAACGGCAAGGGCACCGAGGTGGTCGTCGTCGGCCAGGACGGCGAGCTCTCCGATCCCGTCGCGGTCGACGAGCGGGCCGCCCCGAACTCGCAGAAGCCCAACCCCAACGGCAATCCGCTGCCCGGTGGTACCGGCTCCCAGAAACCACCAGAGCGCGATGAGCGCGCGGTGCCGCCGCCCGCGAACAAGCCGGACAGCACGGTGGAGCCCCAGGAGACCACGGTGGACTCCACGCCGACCACGTCCGGCACGCCGGAGAAGCCCGAACCGCCGGTGGTCCCGCCGAGCCCGCCGGGCGCACCGGCGCGGGTGGACGCCTCGGCGGGCAACGCCTCGGCGACGGTGACCTGGAGCGCGGCGGCGAGCAACCGCGCGGCCATCACGAGCTACCAGGTGACGTGGGCGGGCGGCGCGAAGACCGTCTCGGGCTTCGCCACCTCGACCAAGATCACCGGCTTGACCAACGGGACGCGCTACACGTTCAGCGTCTCGGCCGTGAACGCCGCGGGCCGGGGGCCCGCCACGTCGTCCAATGCCGTGACGCCGGTCGCGGCCGCCGCCGCACCCACTGGGCTCGCCCTCCAGCGCGATCAGGGGACCGGGGAGTTCAGGCTCACGTGGAACCAGCCGAATTTGGCCGGCGGCACCCTGGTGAACTACCAGGTGACCGCGACCGGCCTGCCGTCCCAGTCGCCCAAGACGACGAGCGCGCCGTTCCCGGGAGTGGTCCCGGGACAGTCCTATACGTTCACGGTTCGCGCGATGACCAGGACGCCGGGCGGCCAGACGCTGACCGGCGCCGCGGCCGCCAAGACGATCACCGTGCCCGGCCCGACGCTGACCGTGACGCGGGGGGTGGAGGACTGCCCGGACTACCAGGACGAACCCGACTGCGCGCAGATGCACGTGCAGCTCGCCGGGTTCGACCCGAACGCGAAGTACAACATCTACCCCCACTCCGACGACCCCGGGTACAGCAATCCGGGCTCCGGTCAGACCACTGACGAAACGGGCGCGGTCAGCTTCGACGCGTTCCAGTACTTCGGCACCGGCCACCTGGTCTGGGTCACGGTCCAGACGTCCTCCGGAACGATCACGTCACCGAAAATCCGCTGGGAGTAAGCGTGAGCAAGCCGTCCCCGTACGAGGTCTACGAACGGATCTCGAACAACGTGCAGACCGTGGTGCGTGGCAAGCCGCAGGTCGTGCGCCTGGCCGTCGCCGCGCTGCTCGCCGAGGGGCACGTGCTGGTGGAGGACGTGCCCGGGCTCGGCAAGACCACGCTCGCCCGGTGCCTGGCCCGCAGCATCGGCGGAACGTGGAGCCGCATCCAGTTCACCCCGGACCTGCTGCCCGGCGACATCACCGGCGTGCAGGTCTACCACCAGAAGGTGGAGCGCTTCGAGTTCCACTCCGGCGGCGTGTTCGCCAACGTGGTGCTGGCCGACGAGATCAACCGCGGCACGCCGAAGACGCAGTCCGCGCTGCTCGAGGTGATGAGCGAGCGAACCGTCACCGTCGACTCGGTGCGCCACGAGGTGCCGCGGCCGTTCCTGGTGATCGCCACGCAGAACCCGATCGAGATGGAGGGCACCTACCGGCTGCCCGAGGCCCAGCTCGACCGGTTCCTGATGCGCCTGCAGGTCGGCTACCCGGACCTCGACGCCGAGATCATGATCATCATGAGCGACTGCGCGGGGGTCAGCCCCGACGAGCTCAACCCCGTTGTCTCCCTTGCCGATCTGCAGCAGGCGGTCGCGCAGGTGCGGGCCGCGCACGTGGACCGGGTCATCTGCCAGTACGCGGCGCGCCTGGCCGACGCCACCCGCAACCACGTCGACCTGCGCTACGGCGCGAGCCCGCGCGGCAGCATCGCGCTCGTCCGTGCCGCACAAGCGATCGCGGCCACGCACAACCGCGGCTTCGTCACCCCCGACGACATCAAGGAGGTTGCGCTGCCCGTGCTCGGCCACCGGCTGATCCTGACCTCCGACGCCGAGCTGAACCAGCGCTCGGCGACCTCGATCGTCGAGGAGGTGCTCGCCGCCACCCCGGCGCCGACCATGAGTGCCACGGGTGGCTGATGACCAGCGCACTGGCGAAGGCTCGCCCCCAGGAGCCGGAAACCGCCGCCGAGCCGCGCGAATCGTTGTGGCGCAGGGTGTTCACGAAGATCCCGCTGCGGCTCACCGGTCGCGGTGTCGCGACGCTGGTGAGCTCGCTCGCGCTCATCGTGGCCGGTCACCTGCTCGGGTTCGCGCTGCTGCTCGCGCTCGGCGCGGCCGCGTTCGGGGCGGTCGTCGCGTCGCTGGTGATCAGCAACCGGCGGCCCAAGGTGACCGTGTCCCGTGAGGTCTACCCGGACCGGGTGACCCGTGGGGGCGCCGCGTTCGCCCGCCTGCGCGTGCACAACCCGGGGTCGCGCTGGCAGGCCGCGTTCACCGCGGGCGACTGGGTCGGCGACCGGTTCCGCCGCGTCGTCGTGCGCTCGCTGCTGCCCGGCGCGACCGCCAACTACAGCTACGAACTGCCGACCGACACCCGGGGCAAGCACAAGGTCGGCCCGCTGACCCTGGACCGCGCCGACCCGCTCGGCCTGGGCCGCAGCCGGCTCACCACCGGGGACACCGCGACGTTGTGGGTGCACCCGAAGACGTTGCCGATGCGTGCGATCGCCGGCGGGCGCCCGCGCCACCACCACGAGGGCCGCACCACCGACGACTCGCTGCGCGGCTCGCTCGACCTGCGCGAGGTGCGCGAGTACGTGGTCGGTGACGAGGTGCGCCACCTGCACTGGAAGGCGACCGCACGCACCGGGCAGCTGATGGTGCGCGAGTACATCGACCCCAACCAGCCGCGGTTCACGGCATTGCTGGACACACGCGCGGCGCAGATGCCCGCGCCGGTGTTCGAAGAGGCCGTCGACCTGGCGGCGTCGCTGGTGTCGGCGTCCGCGCTGGCCGACCACAAGTGCCGCCTCGTCACCCCTTGTGGGGTGGACGCGGCGACCACCGGCGGCGCGGCCGCGGTGCGCCAGCTGCTCGACGAGCTGTGCGTGCTCGACCGGTGCACCGAGACGGCGGCGCTGGTGCCCGGGCAGCTGGCCCGCGCCGAGGGCGGCAGCCTCGCCGTGGTGGCATCGAGCCTGACCGACGCGGACCGGGCGAGCCTGGCCGCGTCGGCCAACCGGTTCGCCACCGTGATCGTGATCGTCCTGAGTGGACGGACCGGACCTTCGGTGCCGGGCGTGCGGGTGTTGTCGGCGTCCTCTGCGGCCGCCGCGGTGGAACGGTGGAACGCGGTGATGGCGCGGTGAAGGAGCGTCTCTCCGCCCTGTTCGTGCTGCTGGCCGCGGCCGTGCCGGGGCTGCTGTTCGCGCCGGTGTTCGGGCTGTGGCCGCTCGTTCTGCCGATCGGCGCCGTGCTGGTGGGCGTCTACGTTGCGGTCGAACTGGGTCTGCGGGTGCCTGCGCTGGTCTCGTGGCGGCCGCTGGTCGGGCTCGTGCTCGGTCTGCTCGCCGTCACCTGGACCGAACTCGGCGCCACCACGGCCGCCGGGATCCCGACCGGCAGCACGTTCCGGGCGCTGGCCGACGGCGTGACGCGGTCGTGGCAGCTCACCCTGCAGTCCACCTGGCCCGCCCGCCCGGACGCGCAGCTGATCCTGTTCATCCCGCTCGCCGTGCTGGTCGCCGCCGTGCTGGGGGTGGAACTGCGACGCTGGGCGCTCGCCGCGCTGGCACCCAGCGTCGTGCTGCTCGGGTTGAGCCAGGCCTACCTGGCGATGAGCGGGCGCGACGCCGTGCTCGCCGCGCTCGGGTTCGCCCTGGTGGCCGGCGGGCTGCTCGCCGTGTCGCGCGAGGCACGCGAGCACCAGGCGACCCGCCGGGTCGGTGCGCTGACCTTGATCGCGCCGACCGTCGTACTCGCCGTCGCCGGTGCCCTCGTGGTGACGTGGGCCGACCCGGTGACGCCCGCGATCTCGTTGCGGCAGAACCAGTCCGTGCCGCTGCCGCAGGCCCGCTACACCAACCCGCTGGACGAGATCGCCGAACGCAAGCTCAAGCCGGCGGCGCCGGTGTTCACCTACCGGTCGGACGCTCCGGTGGAGCTCTGGCGGATCACGGTGCTCGACCGGTTCGACGGCGCCACCTGGCTCCCGTCGCAGAACTACCGGTGGATGGGGGCCACGATCGCACCGACCGGTGCCGTGACCGTGCCGGTCAAGGAGTTCTCCGCGACCGTCCAGTACCCCCACCCGGACGGGCCGTGGTTGCCGAGCCAGCTGCTGCCCTACGCCGTGTCCGGCGTCGCGCCGCTGATCGACGAGGAGACCGGGGTCCTGCAGCTCAACGGGAAGCCGGCCGGTCCGGTGGACTACAAGCTGAGCTGGCGCGAACCCGTCATCAGCGGTCCGGAGCTCAACAAGCGCGGCATCGACGCCCACGCCGAGTCCGGCCTGGGCGGGGTCGGCGCGATCCCGCCCACGCTGAGCGACATCGCCGAGAAGGCGGTCGGCAACCGGCGGGCGTCCTTCCAGACGGCGTCGGAGCTCTCGCGCTTCCTGTCGAAGAACTACCGCCTGGCCACGGGCAAGAACCTGCCGACCGGCGCGGGTTTGCCGCAGCTGCAAGCGTTCCTGGAACAATCGCACATCGGCACCAGCCAGCAGTTCGCTGCCGCCTACGTCGTGCTCGCCCGATCCCTCGGGATCCCGGCGCGGATCGCGGTCGGCTACCACGGCGTGCCGCCGGGTCCCGACGGCATTTCGGTGGTGCACAACGACGACGTGTTCGCGTGGCCGGAGGTCGCGGTCGAGGGCGTCGGCTGGGTGCCGCTCGACCCGACGGAGTCCGCGAAGGGCGCCACGTCCAAGTCCTCCGGCGGGCTGGCCGCCGCGGCCGCCGCGGCCCGCGACTCACTCCCGCCGCCGGACCAGCTCGAGGACCCGGAGCTGCCGCCCACGCCGCAGGCGAGCGCCGCCCAGGGCGGTCGCCGGTCGATCGAGGTCCCGTGGGTCGTGGTCGCGGTGGTCCTGGTGGCGCTGATCCTGCTGGTCCTGTTCTCGGTGCCGTTGCTGAAGGTCGTCCGCGGCCGGCGCCGGCGCCGGTTGACCGGCGCGCGTGGCGTGGTCGCGGCGTGGACCGAGGCGCGGGACCTGTTGCGGGCCCACGGTGTGCCGGTGACCTCCGGCATGACGGTACGCGAACTGGCCGAGGCCGCCCGGCCGTTCGGGGACTCCCTGCACGCGGCGTTGCTGCGCTTGGCCGAGCTGGTCGACGCCGTCCTGTGGTCCGGTGGCGCCGCGCCGCCCGAGGCCGTGCCGGCGGCGTGGGCGTCGGTGAAACAGGTGCGCAAGGGCCTGGCGGGCCGGGGTGCGCGCCACCGGGTGCGGGCCGCCTTGCACCTGGACAGCTTGCGGCCGCTGGGTTTGCCGACCATCGTGGGTTCGCGGGCGTCCGCCGGGCGGCTGCCGGCATGACGGCAGCAACCGGCCGGGGCACCCGTAGCGCCGCGGTGACCGGCTTACCATCGGCAGGAACCGGAGGGACGGGGTGACGACGACAGCCGCGACGACGATGGGTGCCACGATCGGCACCGGTCCCGTCGCGACTGTCTACTCCGGACTTTACGAGGGCATGCCGGTGGCCCTGAAGGTGTTCCCGGGCAAGGTCGCGCGCCGGGCGTTGTCGGTTTTCGAGCGTGAGCAGAACAAGCTGCGCACGAAGGCCGTGCCGTCGATCGTGCCGGTGCACGGGGTGGAGCAGTTGCCGGACGGGCGCACCGCCGTGCGGATGGAGCTGTGCACGCAGTCGCTGGCCGCGCTGGTGCGCCGGGTGGGGCGCCTGGAACCCGCGAACGTCATCGTCCTGGGCCACGCGGCGGCCACAGCGTTGGCGGCGGCGCACGCCCTGGGCGTGGTGCACGGTGGCGTGAACCCGAACAACGTGTTGTTCCGCGCGACGGGTGAGCCGTTGTTGTCGGACTTCGGCGTCACCCTGCGGCACGCTTTCGCGCGGGATCCCCTGCAGTCGGTGGAAAGCCTGCCACCGGAGACCCTGCGCGACGACGTGCTGGACCAGCGCACGGACTTGTACGGGCTCGGGGTCGTCCTGCACGTGGCGTTGACGGGGCGCTGGCCGCACCCGGGGCGGCTGGGTGAGCACCTGGGGGAGCGGGTGCTGCGGGTGCTGGGGGAGCCGGTGCCCGCGATCAACCTGCCTGGGGTCTCGGTCGAACTGTCGACCGTGGTCGCGCGGTTGCTGGCGGCGGATCCGGCGCACCGGCCTCCGGATGCCGGGGTGGTGGTCGGCCAGCTGGGGTCGATGCTGCCCAACCGTGCCGTGGCTGGTTCTCGAGGTGTCTTCGGTCGCGGTTCAGCACCCGGTCCTGCGGCTCGTCCGGCCTCGATGCCCGCGCCGCCCGCTCCCACCGGCCGCCCGACTCCTGGTTATCCGGCGCCTCCTGGTCTCGCTTCCCCTGGTGCGGCGGCGGTTCCTGGATTCGGGCAAGCGGCTCCTGGCTTCCCGACCACTGGTGGCACGGTGTCGCCGGGCCCGGCGCCTGGGCAAGGCGCTGCCAGTGGGGGACCTCCGCCTACCGATCGTGCGGTGCCTCAGGGCCTGGCGCCCGCCCAAGGCGCTTCTGCGGGCGGTCCGTCGAGTGGCGGTCAGGCGGCGCCTGCGTTGGGCGCTACAAGTGGCGGCTCTCCGTCTGTCGATCGGGCGGTGGCTCCGGCGCCTGCGCCCGCTGTTTTCGATGGTCTCCCTTCCCCTGGTGGGGCGGCGGTTCCGGGCTTCGGGCAGGCCGCTCCTGTCTTCCCGTCCCTTGGTGGAGCAGTGCCCGCGGGCCCGGCGCCCGGGCCTACCGGTCGGGCGGTGCCGCCGGGCCTGGCGCCCGCGCCGGGCGCTGCCGGCCCTGCGCCTACCGATCGGGTCGTGTCTCCGGCGCCTGCGGCCTCTGTTTCCGATGGCCTCCCGTCCCATAGTGCGGCGGCGGTTCCTGGCTACGGGCAAGCGGCTCCTGGCTTCCCGAACTCTGTGGGGGTAGGGCCTTCGGGTCCGGCGCCCGCGCAAGGCGCCTCTGTCGGCGGTCCGCCGATTGGCGGTCGAGCTGAGCCTGTGCAGGGCGCTGCCAGTGGCGGCCCTCCGTCTACCGATCGAGTGGTGTCCCCGGCGCCAGCCGCTTCCGGTGAGCTTCCGTCCGCTGGTGGTGTGGCGCCTTCGGCTCCCGCGCAAGACTCGGCCACGAGCGGCGCGGTGCCCCTGGATTCAGCGCTCCCGCAAGGTGCTTCTGTTGACGCCCCGCCGAGTGGCGGTCACCCGGCTCCCGTGCAAGGCGGGCCCGCTGTGCCACCTGCCGGTTCGGCGCAGCCGGCGAACTCCGCGGACGACACCGTGATCGTCCGGGCGGCGGACATCCCGAGCGGCCAACCGGCGCCTGCCATCCCTCCGGTTCAGGCGCTGTCTGTCGGTTCCTCGCTGCCGAGCGTTGGCCCGGCGGCTTCAGCGGCATCGAGCCCAACGACAGCACCACAGCAGAGCGGCATGCCGTCACCGACTGGACCGAGCTCCCAGCCCTTCGCGGACGCCAACAGTTCGGACGCCTTCGACGACTTCGCGGCCCTGCGACCCGAACAGCCCCAGCCGGCGTTTCCCGACTTCGACGATGACGACGACGAAGAAGAAGACATCGCCACCAGGCTCGGGTGGGGGAACGACGGCTCGCGCGACCAGGGGCACGAGCGCAAGCCGTTCACCAAGTACTACCTGTTCGCGGGGGCCGGAGCGGTGGTGATCCTCGTGGTCGTCGCGGTGATCATGTTGTTGCAGTCGGACCCACCGGAGTTGAGCACCACGCCGCGCGAGGTGCCGACGGCGCCGGAGAGCGCCGGGCCTACCCAGCCCAGGGCACAGATCGACCTCAAGGAACCCAAGATCACGGGCAACAAGGTCGTCCTCACCTGGACCAGCAACCCCGAGACGCTCGACTTCACCGTCCTCGTCACGAAGGGCACCGAGCACGAGCAGCCGGTCTTCGTGGAGCGCGCCCACACGTGGAGCACGACCATCGACGTGTCCAGCCCCTACTGCTTCCAGATCAGAGCCAACAACAGCGACCCCGCCGACCAGACCTTCTACCGGAGCCAAACCCGCTCGGTCAACGGCTCGTCCTGCCGCCACTAACCGGACAACCGCTCCTGCGCCTCCGCCAGGTCCGCTGCCGTCGGCGCGTCGTCCTGGCTCAGCGCCCGGCGCCAGTAACCGGTGAACTCGATGCGCGACTTCGGCATGCCACGCTCCACAAGGGACCGTCGCGAGGCTCGTACCAAGCCCGCCTCGCCGGCCAGCCATGCCGCGCCTGAGCCGGGCGGGAACGTCACCGACCGCACCGCGGCCACCACCTCCTCGGGCGACGACACCCACTGGACCGGGCCGGGCATGGGCTGCGGCGACGCGGCCAGCCACACCATGGTTCGCGCCTCAGGCAACGATTCCAGCAACGTGGCGGTCGCGGGCACGGCTGTCTCGTCCCCGGCGAACAGGTACCAGTCGGCCGCGGGGAGCGGGCGGCGGTAGTCCGCCGACGGGCCGTAGCGCCCGACCACGTCGCCCGGGCGCGCCGTCGTCGCCCACCGAGCGGCCGGGCCGTGGTCACCCAGGACGAAGTCGATCTCCATCCGATCACCGGTCAGGCGCCGCACCGTGAAGCTGCGCATCCACGGCCGCTCGGCTTCTGGAATGGCCATGAACGCCTGGTACCAGCTCATCACGTCGTCCGGATCGGACTCGGGCAGGCGTGGTTCCCGTTGGTCTGGCTTGGGAATGCACAACTTGAGTTGCTGGTCCGGCCAAGTGTCCAATACGGACAGACCTGATCCGGTGAACCCGATGCGTACCATGGTCGACGTCAACGGCCGGACGTCGACGACGGTCAGCAGTCCCACCAGCATCACGTCGCCGCCACGTAGTCGCGCAGGTGCCGGGCGGTCAGCGTGTCGCCGGACTCGACGAGGTCGGCCGGCGTCCCGGTGAACACGACCTCGCCACCTTCGTGCCCGGCGCCGGGCCCGAGGTCGATGATCCAGTCCGCGTGCGCCATCACGGCTTGGTGGTGTTCGATCACGATCACCGTGTTGCCGGTGTCCACCAGTTGGTCGAGCAGGCCGAGCAACTGGTCGACGTCGGCGAGGTGCAGGCCGGTGGTCGGTTCGTCCAGCACGTAGGTGTTCTTTCCCTTGCCGCCCATGCTGATCGCGAGCTTGATGCGTTGCCGCTCGCCGCCCGAGAGCGTGGTCAGCGGCTGGCCCAGGGTCAGGTAGCCGAGGCCGACGTCGGCGAGCCGGTCCAGGATCGCCTTCGGCTGACCGCTGGTGAAGAACTCCCGCGCTTCGAGCACGGGCATGGCCAGCACCTCGCTGATGTTCTTGCCGCGCAACGTGTAGCGCAGCACCTCGGGCGTGTACCGCTTGCCGTCGCACTCCTCGCACTTCGTCGCGACGCCCGCCATCATGGCCAGGTCGGTGTAGATCAGCCCGATGCCCTTGCACTTCGGGCACGCGCCCTCGGAGTTGGCGCTGAACAACGCCGCCTTCACCCCGTTGGCCTTGGCGAACGCCGTGCGGATCGGGTCGAGCAGGCCGGTGTAGGTGGCCGGGTTGCTGCGCCGCGACCCGCGGATGGCCGACTGGTCGGCCACCAGCAGCCCGTCCACGCCCGGCAGGCAGCCGTGGATCAGCGAGCTCTTGCCCGATCCGGCGACGCCGGTGACCACGGTGAGCACGCCGAGCGGGATGTCGACGTTGACGTCCTTGAGGTTGTGCACGGCCGCGTTCCTGATCGGCAGCGAGCCGGTCGGTTTGCGTGGCGTCTCCCGGGGCCGGACCCGGTGGCCGAGGTAGCGGCCGGTCAAGGTGTCCGAAGTGGTCAGTCCGGCCACGTCGCCGCTGTAACAGATGTGGCCGCCGTTCGCGCCCGCGCCCGGCCCGAGGTCGACCACGTGGTCGGCGATCCGGATCGTCTCCGGCTTGTGCTCGACGACGAGCACCGTGTTCCCCTTGTCACGCAGGCGAAGCAGCAGGTCGTTCATCCGGGCGATGTCGTGCGGATGCAGGCCGACGGTCGGCTCGTCGAACACGTAGGTCACGTCGGTGAGCGAAGAACCGAGGTGGCGCACCATCTTCACGCGCTGCGCCTCACCGCCGGACAGGGTTCCGGCCGGACGGTCGAGGCTGAGGTAGCCGAGCCCGATCTCGACGAGGGAATCCAGCGTCTCCTGCAGGGTCGCGAGCAGCGGCGCGACCTCCGGGTTGGTGAGGTCGCGCAGGAACTTGGCGAGGTCGGTGATCTGCATGGCGGCGCACTCGGCGATGTTGCGACCGGCGATCCTCGACGCGAGCGCGGCCGCGTTGAGGCGGGCCCCGCCGCAGGCCGGGCAGTCGGTGACCGTGACCGCACGGTCGACGAAGGCGCGGATGTGCGGCTGCAGCGCGTCCCGATCCTTGCCGAGGTACAGGCGCTTCACCTTCACGACAAGGCCTTCGTAGGTGAGGGTGGACTTGTCGATCTTGACCTTGCCGGTGCGGTGGAGCAGGTCGTGCCACTGTTGGTCGGTGAACTCGGCCAGCGGCACGTCCGGGTCGTAGAAGCCGGAGTTGACGTACGTCTGCATGTACCAGTTGTCGAGTTGGAAGTTCGGCACCATGACCGCGCCCTCGTTCAGCGACTTGGTGCGGTCGAGCATCACGTCGAGGTCGAGGTCCGAGACGGTGCCGATGCCCTCGCACTCGGGGCACATGCCTTCGGGCAGGTTGAAGCTGAACGCGCCCGACGTGCCCGCGTACGGCCGGCCGAGGCGGCTGAAGATGATGCGCAGCATGGCGTACGCGTCGGTCGCGGTGCCCACTGTGGACCGGACGTTGGCGCCCATGCGCTCCTGGTCGACGACGATGGCCGCGCTCAGGTTGCGCAGCGCGTCGACGTCCGGGCGGCCGATGCTGGGCATGAAGGACTGCAGGAACGCGGTGTAGGTCTCGTTGATCAGCCGCTGCGACTCCGCCGCGATGGTGCCGAAGACCAGCGACGACTTGCCCGAGCCGGACACGCCGGTGAACACGGTCAGCCTGCGCTTGGGGATGTCGAGCGACACGTCGACGAGGTTGTTCACCCGCGCACCGCGGACCTCGATCACGTCGTGGCTGTCGGCGACCCGGACCATGCTTCCCCCTGACTCTTTATGCTGTAAAGTGATCGATCGACAGGCTACCGCATGAGGAGGCGTCGTGGTGCTGTTCGCCGGCCAGGGCGATGCGCTGCGCATCATGCGGCTGCTCTGGGGCGCCGCTGACGAGGGCGTCAAGCCAGGCCCGAAACCGGGGTTGACCAGCGATGACGTGGTGGAGGCGGCGATCGTCGTCGCGGACGAGGAGGGGATGGGCGCACTGTCCATGCGCGCGGTCGCGGCGCGGCTCGGGCGCACGGCCATGTCGCTGTACACGTACGTGCCGGGCAAGGACGAACTGGTCGACCTCATGTACGACCGGGTCATGGGGTGGTTGCCGACGTCCTACGAGCTGGACGCGGGCTGGCGGGCGGCGATCGAGGCTTGGGCGGCGGACACGCGCCGGTGCTACTTGCGGCACCCGTGGGTGTTGCAGGTGTCGCAGGCACGGCCGGTGCTGGGTCCGGGTGGGCTCACGGCGATGAACACGCTGGTCGGCATCCTGCGCACGACGGGGCTGGCGGCGCCGGAGTTGCGTGCGGTGGTCACGCTGCTGACCGACTTCGTGCGGGGCGCCGCGCAGACCGTGGCCGACGCGCGTCAGGCGGCGCGCTCGACCGGTGAGTCCGATGCGGACTGGTGGGCGGCGCGGTCGGCCGCCTTGGCCGAGCTGGCCCCGGATTTCGCCGAGCGGTTCGCGGACGTGGTGTGGATCGAGCGGTCCGCGGCGCCGGTCGCGGAGTCCGCGCCGTACCTGGAAACCCAGGTGGATGCGATGTTCGCGACCGCGCTCGGCGTGCTGCTCGACGGCGTCGAGGCCAGAATCGGGGAATGACGCAGCTACGGGGCAAGGTGGCCGTCGTCGCGGGCGCGACGCGTGGCGCGGGCCGGGGGATCGCGGCCGCGCTGGGCGAGGCTGGCGCGACCGTGATCTGCACCGGGCGCAGCAGCATGAGCGGGAGCGCGGCTTCGGACTACCCCGGCCGTCCGGAGACCATCGAGGAGACCGCGGCGCTGGTGGACCGCCTCGGCGGCACCGGGGTGGCGATGCGGGTGGATCACCTCGACGCCGGGCAGGTGCGCCGGCTGGCCGACGTGATCGACGCGGAGTACGGGCGCCTGGACGTGCTGGTCAACGACATCTGGGGCGCCGAGCAGCTCAAGGGCGGGCCGGCCGACTGGGGCAAACCGATCTGGGAGCACGACCTTGAGGCAGGCCTGCGCATCGTGCGGCTCGGGGTGGAGACACACCTGATCACGTCGCACTGCTTGTTGCCGCTCATGGTCGAGTCGCCGGGCGGGTTGCTGGTCGAGGTGACCGACGGGACCGCGGCGTACAACGCGGACCGGTACCGGATCTCGGTGTTCTACGACCTGGTGAAGACCGCGGTGAACCGGTTGGCCTTCGCGCAGGGGCACGAGTTGGCCGCCCGTGGTTGCGCTGCGGTGGCGATCACGCCGGGGTGGCTGCGATCGGAGATGATGCTGGACGCCTTCGGGGTGGCGGAGGATTCGTGGCGTGACGCGTTGGATCCACAAAGGACGGAGCCGGTGGCGCCGCCGGGCTTCGCCGAATCGGAGTCACCGCGCTACGTGGGTCGCGCGGTGGCGGCGATGGCGATGGACCCGCAGCGGGCGCGCTGGAACCAGCGGTCGGTGACGTCGGCCGAACTGGCGCGCGAGTACGGCTTCACCGACCTGGACGGGCGGCAGCCGGACAGCTGGGCCTGACCCAACCGGCCCGTCAGCGAGCGCCGTTTGGTCAGGTCAGATCACGCCTCGCTGGTTGAGGCATCGTTCGCGATGATCTCGTCCACTGTCACGCCAAGTTCGCGGGCGATGCGGTACAGCTTGATCATCGTGGCTGGGTCGTCGCGGTTCTCGATGTTGCGCATCGATCCGGCGTTGGTGAAGCCGACTCGGGCGGCAAGTTCGGCGGTGGTGAGTCCACGCTCCTGCCGTCGTTGGCGAATCTGGACTCCGTTCGTCCGTGGCATCGTCACGCACCCTCCATGGGTCCGGCAGGCACGTCGCTGACTTCGATGAGCGTGCAGTCCTGTAGTTCGCGGACGAGATTCACGGCCTTGACCCAGCGGACCGCTCGGTCGTTCAAGCAGACCGTCACGTCCCTCGTGGGCTTTGGGAATCGGCGTCCGGTGTAGAGGCAGCCGCGAACGGCCGCGATCGGATAGCGCCTGGCGCGGATCACTGCGGCACCTCGTCGTAGCGCTGGGCAAAGCTTTACGGAGAGATGCACACAGGGCTGACAAATCGGCGGCTCGGTCGCGCTCATCCGGTTTGGCCAGCCTTGCCAATCATTGCGGTAGTCCCTCAGCAGCCATAGAACCCCATCGTCGGTGCGGTCAGCGGGCCCCCCGCAGACCTGGCACAACAGGTTGCGCATGGCTCGCCGTTGCCGGATGGGGTGCACCCGCTTGAACTCTGGGCGCCCCTCGCCCGGGTGCCACGAGGACCGGGCCCACAGGATGCCGCTTCGTCCTCGGTCTATTGCCTGTTCGTCCGCGTAGCCGATGCCAAAGCCGGGGATTTCAACGACGGTGGCGGGTGGGTCGACCTCTGCGCTCCACGCCGTGATGTACGGCGCGATGATCGGCTTTCCGGTGGAACGAGTGGCCGGGGAGGGAGCGGCGTTCATTTCGAATCAACTTCCAAGAGGAGGAAACGGAGCGAAATCAGGCAGTCAATGGTTGGTCGGCACCTGAGTATGTGGACATATCCCAGATATCCCCTCTATTAGGCTTACCGGCTTGTTCATGCGCCTGACGATCTCGGCGATATGAGGCCGTAGCTATGTCCAGTCGCGCATGGCCTGTGCCAGCACCCGCATAACGGCTGGTAGGCGCGATGTGGCTACAGTGCGTGTTCACGCGATCGGCGTACCGCGGTCTCTGTTGTACCCTGGCTATGGACCGTGTTAGCCGAGGTCAGAGCGGTGGGGGCGGGACGATGACCGGAGGGGATCCGCGCAGTGAGGGCGCTGCGGGGGCAAGCGTCCGCACGTGTGTGGCCTGCTTGGCAGTGCTCGCCGCCGACAACGACGGCCGGATGTGCGCGCGCTGTCTCCGCGACCAGCGCGACCAGTTCCGGACGCCCCCGATGGAGCTGCGGAACGAGTTCTGGGCCACCGACGACTTTCGCGCCGCGTTCGAAAGCCGGCACATCGGCCGTGTCTTCAAGGTGTATAGAAACCATCCCCGGCACCTCCAACTCTTCGGCAAGGCGCTCAATCAGGAACTACTCGGCCGGTGGCTGGGTCTCACACAGACTCAAGTTTCGCGACTGGAGAACAGTCGCGCGCCAGAGCAAAATCTCAAGACCCTGCAGAACTACGCCCGCATCCTCCACATACCGCAAAGCTTGCTGTGGTTCGACCTTCCCGGCCAAAGCCGAGTGGCAGCACGTGCGCGAATACCAAGCAAGACATCCGGTAACGAGACGCTGAGCCAAGACTCGATCCTGATTGCCAACACCGGCATGGACACCGTCGAACTGCTCAAGCGCGTTCGCACGTCCGACGTCGATGCGGCCACCATCGATGCCTTGAGCATCACCGTGGAACAGCTCTGCTGCGACTACGCGAGCGTCGATGCCCGGCACCTCGTCATCGCCGGCCGCGACTGGCTTGGCAAGGTCACCGAACTGCTGAACGGCAAGCTGAGCTTGACCCAACACCGCGACATCCTCAGCAACGCGGGCATGCTCGCGTTGCTCGTCGGATGCCTCGAATACGACCTGGGCGACGCCCGTGCGGCCGAAGCGACCCGGCGGATGGCGCTCGAACTGGGCCGGGAGTCCGGCGAAACCGGCGTCGTGGGATGGGCTCACGAAATGCTTGCGTGGTTCCACCTGACCTCCGGCAACTACCGAGCTGCCCTCGCCGCCGCTGAGTCCGGAATCCAAGCAGCCGGATCGCATTCCGTCGCAGTCCAGCTCCATGCCCAGCAAGCAAAGGCATACGCGCGCATGGGCGAAGCGGAACAAGTCCATGCTGCGCTGGAACACGGCCGCGAACTGCTGGACAGACTCCCGTTCCCGGACCGGCCGGACAACCACTTCGTGGTCGATCCCGACAAGTTCGACTTCTACGCGATGGACACCTACCGCGTCTCAGGGCAAGACGACCTGGCCACCCGCAACGCCGAAGAAGTCATACGACGGGGCACGAACCCCTGGGGCGAGCCGATCACGCCCATGCGGAACGCAGAGGCCCAGCTCACCCTGGCTGTGGTCGCCGCGCGCAAGGGCGCGCCCGAGGACGCAACTGCCCTCGGGCTGGAGGCGCTGCGAGGCGACAGGCAAAGCCGCCCGTCCCTGCTGCACGCCGCTCGCGAGCTGTTGAACGAGTTGAAGGCGTACGGACCCAAGCCCGGGACCGAGTTCGCCGAGTACCTGGACGACTTCAAGCACACCAAGTAGCTCGCATAGTCAGAGGTGGCGGCTGGCGCGGTCGCGTTCGTAGGCGTCGCCGGTGGCTTCGGCCAGCGTGAGGGCTTCGCGGTGGTGGGTGGCGTCGCCGGTTGCCTCGCCCAGGTTGTTCAGGACCTCGACGAGCAGTTGGCGGTCGCCGATGCGGCGGCCGATGGTCAAAGCCTTCTCGTGCAAGGCGATCGCGGCGGCGGGGTCGGTCAACACCATGCCCAGGCGGGTCATGGCGGTGGCCTCGCCGGCCTGGTCGCCGACCTCGGCACGCAGTGCGATCGCCTCGCGCAGCAACCGTTCCGCGATCGCGAGGTTGCCCGCGCCGGCGTGCGCGGAGCCCAGGTTCGTCAGCGCATAGCCCTCGCCGACGCGGGTGCCGGCCGCGCGGCACAGCGACAGCGACTGCTCGTGGATGGTGACGGCTTCGGCGTAGCGGCCGAGTCGTTGGTGCACGACGCCCAGGTTGTCCAGCGCCGCCGCCTCGCCGGACCGGTTGCCCAGCGAACGGAAGATCTCCAGTGCACTCGAGTGGTATGACAACGCCTCCGGGTACCGGCCCACGCGTTCGCAGATCACTCCTAGGTTGTCCAGGGTTCCGGCCTCGCCCGCCCGGTTGCCGAGTTCGCGGCGGATCGCCAGGGCCTGGCGCAGGTAGTCCTCGGCCGCCGGGTAGTCGGCCATGCGCCAGTGGGTTCCGCTCAGGTTGGTGAGGGTGTCGCCTTCGCCGGCCCGATCGCCCAGGGAACGCCGCAGCGCCAACGCTTCCAGCAACCGCTCGAGGGCCTGGTGGTAGTCCCCGGACCGCCACAGGGCGGCCCCCAGGTTGTGCAACGCGTTCGCCTCGCCGGTGCGGTCACCGGTTTCCCTTGCCGCGGCAAGGGCATCGCCGTGGATGGCGAGGGCGTCGCGGTAGTTGGCCACCGTGTCGAGGTGGCGCCACAACGTGTTCGCGAGGTCGCGCGCGTGCTCGGGCCAGCCGTTGGCGGCGCAGTAGCCGATCACCTCGGTCAGCACCAGGCGTTCGGCCTCCAGCCACGCGCGTGCCGCGGCTTCGTCGCCGGGCGGCAACGGGCACGTGGGCACAGCGGGCACGTCCGGGCGGCGGTGGCGCTCGTGCGGGTACACCGCGTCCATCGCGACCTTCGCCGTGTAGCGGTAGTGGTCGAACAACCGGCGCAGCGCCGCGGACGCGTCCGGCTCGGCCTCCGCCAGTTGCGTCGCGTACAACCGCAGGAGGTCGTGGCAGCCGTAGCGGCCGTCGCCGCGGTGTTCGACCAGGTGCGCGTCGGCCAGCACGTCGAGGTCGGGCGGACCGTCGCACAACGCGGTGGCGGCCGAGCGGTCCAGGTCGTGGCCGGGGTGCAGGCCGAGCAGGCGGAACAAGCGCGCGGCCGGCGGGGAGAGCGCGCGGTACGACCACGAGAAGACGGCAAGCAGATTTGTCGACATGTCGTCTTCGCCTGCCTGCAACGTCGGCAGGCGCGCGGCGCGGTCGGTCAGCTCACCGACCACGGTGGCCAGGCTGCGGCCGTGGTTGTCCGCCGCCCGATCGCCCGCGATGCGCAACGCCAACGGCAGGCCCGCGCACAACCGGGCCAGGTCCGTGGCCGCCTCCCGTTCGGCGGCAACCCGCTCGGCGCCGAGCATCCCGGCGAGCAGGTCGGTGGCCTCGTCGTCGGTGAACTCGTCGAGGCCGATCGCGAACGCGCCGTCCCGCACGGACAGGCCACGCATCCGGCTGCGGCTGGTCACGAGCACGAGGCTGCCCGGACCGGTCGGCACGCACGGGCGCACCTGATCGGGCCGGCGGGCGTCGTCGAGCAGGATCAGCAGGCGCTTGCCCGCGGTGCGGGTGCGGAAGAGGCCGATCCGGTCGTCGAGCGTGACCGGCACGTCGGCGCCGATCCCGGCCAGCAGCCGCTCGAGCACCTGCTCGGCGGACATCGGCTCGCTCGGCCCGTAACCCCGCAGGTGCACGTAGAGCTGGCCGTCGGGGAACCGGTCACGCACGCGGTGGGCCCAGTGCACGGCCAGCGTGCTCTTGCCGATGCCCGGTGCGCCGTCGATCACCGCGATCGGCGGGCCGTCGTCCAGCACGCCGTCCAACGCGCGCAACGCGGCCACCCGCCCGGTGAACCCGGGCAGGTCGGGTGGCAGTTGCCGGGGCGTGCGCTCGTCCTCGGCGACCAGTTCGGGCAGCGAACCCGCGCCGCGGTGGTGGTTGAGCAGGCGGATCCGGTCGCGTTCGGTCAGCCGCAACGCATCGGCGATGGCGATCAGGGATGCGGTTCGGGCGCGGCGGACGACGCCACGCTCGATGTCGCCGATGCTGCGTGCGCTCATCCCGGCCCGTTCGGCGAGCTCCTCCTGGCTCAGCCCGGCGGCTCGACGCGCGTCGCGAACGGACAAACCGCCCTCGTCATCCGCAGGTCGCACGGCATCGATGCTACGACAGCGGCGGTTTCTGCCGTGGGAACTTCCGGAACCACCTCCTGGTGGGAGAGTGCTCGACCGGTTTCACTGCGTGACGAGGGCAATCCTCTCCCGAACCCAAGGAGCCCCGTATGGCACACAGCGTTCGAAGTCGGATCCTGCAACTGGTGACCCTGCTCGCCGTGGCGCTCGGCGGCCTGTTCGTCTCCGGTGCGACGGCCAGCGCCTCGATCCCCACCGAGAAGGTGCTGAGCTACCAGTTCCAGTGGCAGGCCAACGGCTACTACTGCGGCCCGGCCGCGGTCCGGATCGCGCTCACCGCGCGCGGCTACACCTACAGCCAGAGCACCCTGGCCGCCGCGCTGGGCACGACCACCAACGGCACGAACTCGGCGTCCGACACCACCCGCGTGCTGAACAGCAAGGGCAACACCTCGTTCTACGAGACCAAGTGGATCCCGGGCTCGTACGCCACCAGCGCGGAGAAGGCGCGGCTGAAGTACGACGTCACCTACGACATCCCGCGTGGCTACCCGCTCGTGGTGAACATCGTGGGCACGGCGGTGGACACCGATGGCGACGCGCACAGCTACTCCGGCGGCCACTACATGACCGTGGTCGGGTACAAGAACAGCGGCGACATCGTGAAGCTCGCCGATCCCGCTGATGCCAACGGTTATGGGTGGTACTGGATGACCACCAACCGGCTGGCCGACTGGATCGCGTTGCGCGGGTACTCGGCCTGAGGAGGCTTCGAGCAAGGTGAAGGGATGTGGGCGCCGGGCGACCGGCGCCCACATCCCTTTTGTGCACCAGCGGCCGATCGGCGCACCGTCGCGGCGCAGGCGCACCAGCCCTGGGTACTTAGGGGCCGTGCCCCGGGTTTAGGGGTGTCAACGCGGGCACGGCGGCTCCAGCCTGGATAGCGCAGACAGCGCTCCGAAAGGCAGGCGAGACGATGCCCGATCCCAGTGCAGGCAGCGCACTCGTCTTCCCCGGGATGAGCCCGTCCCGGTTCGAGGACGCGGCGAAGTTCATGCTGATCAACCCCGTGGCCCGCACGCTGATCAAGCGGGTCGACGAGGCGCTCGGCTACTCGCTGGTGGCCCGCTACCGGGAGACCGAGGGCGACTACTCCGAATACGCGCAGGTCGCGTTCCTGGTCAACTGCCTGGCCCTGGCCGACTGGGCGGCCGAACGGTTCGACCCGGTGCCGCAGGTCATCGTCGGACCGAGCTTCGGCGGCAAGGCGGCGGCCGTGCGCTGCGGGGCGCTCGGCTTCGAAGACGCCGTGGTGATGACCGCGCGGTGGGCACGCAAGCTCGAGGAGTACTTCGCCGAGCACCACAAGGACGTCGTCACGCACTCGTTCACCCGCACCCCGCGCGCGGAGCTGGACAAGATCCTCGCCGAGCTCGACGAGCAGGGCGAGTGGTACGAGATCGCCAACCACGTCGACGCCGACTTCTGGATGCTCTCGGTGCGCCGCACCGTGCTCGACTGGCTCAACCAGCGGTTGCGGGCCAGCGGCGGGATGCCGCTCTACACCATGCACCCGCCGATGCACTGCAGCGCGTTCACCGATCTTCGCTCCGAAGTGGACAGTGAGATACTGGCCGGCCTGACGTGGTCGGACCCGCACACGCCGGTGATCGCCGACCAGGACGGCACCGTGCGCGACACCGCCGACGGCGTGCGCACCATGCTGCTCGACGGCTTCACCTGCCCGGTGCGCTGGCCCGAGGTCGTCGCGGCCTTGCGCGGCCGCGGCGTCGGCAAGATCTACCTGTCCGGTTTGGACAGCCTGTTCGGCCGGGTGCCGATCACGACGAGCAACTTCGAGGTCGTCTCCTTCAACCCGCGGACGGCCGTCATGCCGCGCCGCAAGCCCGCCGCTCGCTCCGTGGCCTGACCGAAAAAATCCCGTCCGAAACGGCAAGGAAGATCATGACTGTTCTGCACCAGAAAGACTTGATGTTCACCCACCTGCACCTCACCGGCGCCACGTGGGACCAGCCGTCGCGCTATTCCTTCGCCGACCGCGTCGCGGCCCTCGGTGAGCACGGCGCCATCGGCATGGGGATGAACGCGGAGGAATTCGGGAAACTGCTCACCGAGTACTCCGCCGACCAGATCAAGGGCATTCTCGCCGACCACGGCCAGCGCATCATCGAGCTGGAGGTGCTGATCGGCTGGGACCACAGCGACGACGCCACCGAACTCGAGGACCACCTGATCGGCCTGGCCGACACGATCGGCATCGAGAAGATCAAGGCCTCCGCGGTCACGCCGCCGGGCACCGAGGTGATCGCCACCGACATCCTGATCCGCCGCTTCGGCGCGCTGTGCGACCGCGCGGGGGACCACGAGCTGACCGTCGCGCTGGAGTCGATCGCCGTCATGCCGGGCTTCAACTACGGCATCGCCGCGGACACCGTGCAGGGCGCGGATCGCTGGAACGGCAAGCTGCAGCTGGACCTGTGGCACCTGTTCCGCGACCCGACGGGGCCGGCCGCGGTGGCCGCGCTCGACGGCCGTTTCGTCTCCGGCGTGGAACTGTGCGACGGCCCCGCGGAGCCGGGTGAGGACCTGATGGCCGAGTGCACCGGCGGGCGGCTGTTCCCCGGCGACGGCGCGTTCCCGATCGTTTCGCTGCTGCACGACCTCGAGGCCAAGGGCGTCGACGTGCCGCTGTCGGTCGAGGTGCTGAACACGGAGCTGCGCGAGCTGTCGCCGAGCGAGAACGTCGCCACGTCGAAGGCGCGGATCGAGGCGTTCCTCGCGACCGCGCGCGAAAGCTAAGGGTCGGTTCGCGATTTCAGGGGTGCGAAAACCCCGGCGCGGTGCCGGACACTTGTCGGCAAAAGGAAATTCATCCAGGGACCCGAAATGCGTGGAAAGAGTTGAGAGGGAACCATGACGGAGATCATCAATTGCCCCGTGGCGCATGAGCGGGAAGTTCGTCAGTTCCCGTTCGACCGTCCCGGCTGCCCGATGGAGCCCAGCGGCACGTACGCCGAGTTGCGCTCCACCGAGCCGGTGTCGAAGATCAGCCTGCGGCTCAACGGCCGTGAGGCGTGGCTGCTGACCCGGTTCGAGGACATCCGCGAGATGCTCTCCGACCCGCGGTTCAGCGCGGACATGACCAACCCGGGCTACCCCCTGCAGTTCGAGTTCCCGATGGAGCTCATCGGCAAGGTCAAGCCCGCGCTGCTGCACATGGACCCGCCGGAGCACACCAAGAACCGCATGATGCTCATGCCCGAGCTCACGGTGAAGAAGGTCGCGTCGCTCACCCCGCGCACCGAAGAGGTCGTGGACGAGTGCATCGACAACATCCTCGAGCTGGGCAAGGACGGCACGCCCGTCGACCTCGTCGAGCACCTCGCGATGCCCGTCCCGGCCATCGGCATGGCCGAGATGATGGACATCGCGCACGAGGAGAAGGAACTGTTCACCCGCTGGGTCACGCTGCTGGTGACCCAGGGCGACGGCGAGGAGCACGCCGACCTCAACATGCGGGTCGAGATGCTGCTCTACAAGCTGATCGCCGAGCGCTCGGTCAACCCGGGCGACGACCTGATCTCCACCCTGACCCAGCGCAACATCAAGGCCGGCAAGCCCCTGGACGACTCCGAGGTCTCCGCCCTGGTCCGCGCGATGATCGCGGCCGGGCACGAGAGCACGGTCAACGGCATCGCGATCGGCTGCATGGTGCTGCTGAACCACCCGGAGCAGGCGCAGCTGCTGCGCGACAAGCCGGAGCTCTCCGGGCCCGCGGTCGACGAGATCCTGCGCTACTCCTCGATCTCCGACCACGGCACCGTGCGCGTGGCCACCGAGGACGTCGTGATCGGCGGCCAGCTGATCAAGGCGGGCGAAGGCGTCGTTTGCTCGCTGTCCGCGGGCAACCACGACCCGGCCGTCTACGACAACCCGAACACGCTGGACCTGACCCGCAAGGAGGCCCGGCACAGCCTGGCCTTCGGCTACGGCCGGCACATGTGCGCGGGCCAGACGCTGGTGCGCATGCAGCTGCAGACCGTGTTCACCAAGCTGTTCACGCGCATCCCGACGATCAAGCAGGCGGTCCCGCTCGAGGAACTGCCCTTCAAGTCGTTCTACCAAGCGCTCATCGACGGCCTGCACGCCCTGCCGGTGACTTTCTAGAAATTGCCTGATCCGGCTTGCGCTCGGTGCGGGTAGCGGAACCTCAGGCGGCCGCTCACTGCGGGATCGCCGACTCATGACCGCCAGGTCACCACGTCGGCGCTGTCCCCGCGAGCGACCACCTGAGAACCCGCGGCGGTGCAAGCGGACAAGCCCGACTCAAGCGGCTCCGCCGCTTCGTAAACCGATCGAAGGAGGAGCCATGCAGGTGATCGTTGACATGGCGAAGTGCGTCGGTGCGGGTGCGTGCGTGCTCACCGCCCCGGACGTGTTCGACCAGAACGAGGACGACGGCAAGGTCATCGTGATGATCTCGAGCCCCGACGAGGCCCGCCGGGCCGAGGTCGTGGAGTCGTGCAACGTCTGCCCCACGATGGCCCTGTCCATCCAGGACTGAACTGGGTTCCCCCGTGCGCGCCGGCCGGCGGTCGGCGCGCACGGGCCTGAAACAGCCGGAGAACTCCCGTGGTTGCGTTAGCCAGCACATTCGTGCATTCCCTGCTCGACGAGGCGGTCGCCGAGGCCCCGGACGCGGTCGCGGTCCGCGACTCGGTCACCGCGGTGACCTACCGTGAGCTCGCCGAGGCGAGCGAGGCGTTCGCGGTCTGGCTGGACGCGCGCGGCCTGCGCCGCGGCGACCGGCTCGTGGTCCAGCTGCCCAGCCGCATCGAGCTGGTCGCGCTGGTGCACGGGTGTTCGCGCCGCGGCGTGATCCTCGTGCCGCTCAACCCGGCCATGAAGGAGTTCCACATCAAGTCGGTGCTGGGCAACGCCGAACCGGCGATGGTCCTCACCACCGGGCCCGCGCTGGACGTGTTCAGCGGGCTCACGGACGTGCCCGTGCACGACATGGCCGAGGTCTGGTCGCTCGTGCAGAACCTTGTGGGCCAACGCATCCCCGCGCCCGCGGAGCTGAGCGTCGACGACGTCGCGTTCCTCATCTACACCTCGGGCAGCACGGCCGCGCCCAAGGCGGTCATCTGCCCGCACGCCCAAGTGAGTTTCGCGTCCCGGTCGCTGCAGGCCGATCTCGGCTACGGCCCCGAGGACGTGGTGTTCTGCCGGTTCCCGCTCTCGTGGGACTACGGCCTCTACAAGATCCTGCTGACCGCGTTGGGCCGCAGCGAGATCGTGCTCGCCGGCGAGGAGTCGGATCTGGTGCTGCTGCGCCGGATGCGCGAGACCGGCGCGACCATCGTGCCGATCGTGCCCTCGCTCGCGGCGATGATCGCGGCACTGGCCAAACGCGACAGTGCGGACCTGCCGCCGGTGCGGATGTTCTCCAACACCGGTGCCGCGTTGCCCGAGGCGACCATCGACGCGCTGCGTGAAGCGTTCCCCAAGGCGCAGGTGGTGCGCCAGTTCGGCCAGACCGAGTGCAAGCGCATCTCGATCGTGCCGCCGCAGGAGGACGGGCTGCGGCCCAACTCGGTCGGCCGGCCGCTGCAGGGCACCGAGGTCGCGATCCTCGACCCCGATGGCAACGAGGTGCCCGTCGGTGAGGTCGGCGAGATCACCGTGACCGGCCCGCACGTGATGCCCGGCTACTGGCGCAACCCCGAGGTGACCGCCAAGACGTTCCGCCAGGATCGCCTCGGCGGCAACGGCTTGCGGTTGCACACCGGGGACTACGGCAGCGTCGACGCCGACGGCTACCTCTACTTCGAGGGCCGCCGCGACGACATGTTCAAGCGCAAGGGGATCCGGATCTCCACGGTGGAGATCGAGGCGGCCGCGGCGGACATCCCCGGCGTGCGCGGTGCGTGTGCCGTGCCGCCCAACGGTCCGCGCGACCTCGCGATCTTCGCCGAGACCGAGCTGGCGCCGCACGACGTGATCAAGGAACTGGCCAAGCGGCTCGAACCGGCCAAGGTCCCGTCGATCTGCAAGGTGGTCGACGTGATGCCGCTGAGCCTGCACGGCAAGAACGCCCGCAAGGAACTCGCGGCGATGTTGGACGGAGCCCCGGCATGACCAGATATGAGCACCTTGCGCGCGAGTACGGCACGCCGCTCTACGTCTACGACCTCGACGAGGTCGAGAAGGCCCGCGACCAGCTGCTCGGCTCGCTGCCCGAGGAGTTCCACCTCTTCTACGCGCTCAAGGCGAACCCGCACCCGGAGCTGGTGCGCGCCCTGCGCGGCGACGGCACCGCGAAGGGCTGCCGCCCGGAGATCAGCTCCACCGGTGAGCTGGCGTCCGTGCTGGAAGCCGGGTTCGACGGTTCCGAGGTCATGTACACGGGGCCGGGCAAGACGTTCGAGGAGCTGCGCGAGGCGATGAGCCTGGGCGTGCGCATGTTCTCCACCGACTCGGTCACCGACGTCCAGCACGTCGGCCAGGTCGCCGGTGAGCTCGGCGTGACCGCGCAGGTGCTGCTGCGGGTCAACTCCGCGTCGGCGAGCGCGACCACCAGCATCCGGATGACCGGCACCCCCTCGCAGTTCGGTTTCGACAGCGAGACGCTCGGCGAGGTGCTGCCGGACGTGCGTGCGGTATCGCATGTGGACATCGTCGGCTTCCACTTCTTCCCGTTGTCCAACGCCCGCGACGAGGACAGCCTCATCGCGGAGTTCCAGGGCACCATCGCGCTGGCCGCGCAGTTGCAGGCCGAACTGGACCTGCCGCTGAAGTTCCTCGACATCGGCGGCGGGTTCACCGTTCCCTACGCGGTGCCCGGTCCGCGCGGCACGTACCCGAAGCTGCGGGTCGAGCTCGGCGCGGCGCTGGACACGCACTTCCCCGGCTGGCGGGAGAACGGCCCGCAGCTCGCCTGCGAGTCCGGCCGGTACCTGATCGGCGCGAGCGGCACGTTGCTGGCCGGTGTCAGCAACGTCAAGGTCAGCCGCGGCCGCAAGTTCGTCATCCTCGACGCGGGCATCAACACCTTCGGCGGCATGTCCGGCCTCGGTCGGCTGCTCCCGGTGGCGGTGCAGCCCGACGAGGGTGCGGAAGCAGTGGACCAGGCGAGCCTCGTCGGTCCACTGTGCACACCCGGCGACATCCTCGGGCGCGAGATCAAGCTGCCCGCACTGCAGGCGGGCGATGTCGTCACGATTCCCAACGCAGGCGCATACGGCCCGACGGCCAGCCTGCTCATGTTCCTCGGCAGGCCGGCTCCCACGGAGGTGGTCGTGCGCGGTGACGAGGTCGTGTCCGTGTCCCGGATCGAACATGTCCGCTCGTACTCGCAGGTATCGGCGGACCGCCCCTGAAAGAAGAGGAGCGTGCATGAGCCTCCCCGACAGCCCCGGCGTCATCTGGGGAAACTCGGCCGACCCGGCCCGCGTCAAGGCCACCGTAGTGGTGACCAGCATGGCCTCCGATTCCCACACGTGGAACCTGGTCTACCTCCAGTTGTTGCTGGAGGAACTCGGGTACGACGTGGTCAACCTCGGCTCGTGCGTGCCCGATGACCTGTTGATCTCCAGCTGCGCGGAGTTACGGCCCGCACTGGTCGTGGTCAGCTCGGTCAACGGGCACGGCTACGCCGACGGCATGCGGGTGATCGACAAACTGCGTGCGTGCGACCAGCTGGTGGCAACGCCCGTGGTGATCGGCGGCAAGCTCGGCATCGACGGTGCCCAGACCGGTGCCCACATCCACAACCTGATGGCGTCGGGCTTCGACGCCGTCTTCGACGACACCGCGACCGGCATCCAGGACTTCAACCGGTTCGTCTGCGCGATCCCCGCGAAGACGCAGCCGGAGCAGGTGCACTGGTTGCTCGAGCCGACCCCGACTGGCCGGCTGTGAGCACGGCCGGCCTGCCTGGTCGGCTGGTCGGCTCCGCGTCGGTGGGACCACGGGTCCGCCCGGTCGACTTCGGCGAGTTCGTGCGCCGGCACGGTGGATCGGGCGGCCTTGTGGTGCAGCCACGCATGGGGTTCTCGGACCCCGCGCAGATGCGGGCCGGCCTGGCCGCGGTGAAACAGGCGAAAGCGACGACCGTCGGCACCATCACCCTGGACTCCTACACCAGGGTGGGGGAGCTGGCGGCGATCGACACCGCGTTCCGGGAAGGCATAGCCCTCAACGGTTATCCGATCGTCAGCTACGACCGCTCGGTGACCGAGGGCGTGCTCGAAGGCATCCGCGACGACACCTTCCCGGTGCAGGTCCGGCACGGGTCAGCCGTGCCGAACGACATCTTCAAGGCGTTGGCGAAAGCGTGGATCAACGCCACCGAAGGTGGCCCGGTGTCGTATTGCCTGCCTTACGGCCGGACGCCCCTGGCCCAATCCATCCGCAACTGGGCGTCGTGCACGCAGGTCTTCGCGCGGTTGCGGGAAATCGGCGTGCAGCCGCACCTGGAAACGTTCGGCGGGTGCATGCTCGGGCAGTTGTGCCCGCCCAGCGAGCTGGTGGCGATTTCGTTCCTGGAGGCGTTGTTCTTCTACCAGCACGGGATCAGATCCATTTCGCTGAGTTATGCGCAGCAGACGAACATGGAACAGGACCTGGAGGCGGTCGCCGCCCTGCGCCGGTTGTGCGCGGAGCTGCTGCCGACGCAGAACTGGCACGTCGTGATCTACGCGTACATGGGCGTCTACCCGGCCACCGACCAGGGTGCGTACCGCCTGCTCGGCAAGGCCGCCGAGCTGGCGGTGCGGTCCGGGTCGGAGCGGATCATCGTGAAGACGGTGGCCGAGTCCCGGCGCATCCCGACGATCGCGGAGAACGTGGCCGCCCTGGAGTCCGCCTCCCGGGTCGCCGCCGCCGTGTCGCCGGGTGCCGTGCTCGGGGACACCCAGACGTACGCGGAGGCGCGGGCGCTGGTGGAAGCCGTGTTGTCCCTGGACTCCGACGTCGGGCGGGCGCTGGAGCTGGCGTTCAAGCAGGGCTACCTGGACATCCCGTACTGCGTGCACCCGGACAACAACGGGCGGGCGCGCAGCTACCTGGACACGGACGGGAAGCTGCGGTGGGCCGAGCTCGGTGGGCTGCCGTTGCGCCACCTCGTGCGTGCGGGGCGAAGCCGCAAGGTGACGTCGACGGGGTTGCTGGAAGACCTGTCCTACGTGCGGACGAAGTTCGACCGCGAGGCGTTGACGATCGCGGAGTGAGTGCTGTGCAAGCGAAGGCGGCGGCCCTGGCGGGCCGCCGCCTTCTTGCTTGTCAGCGGACCAGGTAATCGTGGTTGCGCGACGGGATTTCGTCGAGCCACTCACCGGTGGTGGCGTAGTGGATCATCAGCCGTCGAACCTGCTCACGGGAGATGACCGTCTCCGGCGGGAAGTACCACTTCAGCACCTCGTCGTAGGGCACCGGTTCTGTTTTTGGCGTGCGGTTGTGGGTGGCCCGGACGCTCGCGATGTCGAGCTTGGCGCGGAACCCGCCTCGGACGTACTGAGCCGCTGCCCAATCGCCTGCCATTCCGACGTGCATGTACTCGATGTCCTCGAGGTCGTCCTTCCACTCGTCCCACGAACGGGGGTCATCACGCTTCACCTCGACGAACATGACGCCTTCCGGGTGGTCGGCAAGGAACCGGTCGATCATGGCGGCGCTGTCGGCGGCCGAGGTCGAGACGAGGCGCGGTGCCGTGACCCCATCGCCGCCGACCCGGGCTTCGATCTTCATCCTTCGGCTCTCCCTCGATAGGCCCGATGACCGCCAGGCCACCACACGGTGATTGTGCTTCCTTCGGGCAATATGAGCTGCATAGCTGCGCCGCACCCGACGCGCGATGCGTACGGGCAGGGCCCTCGCGGGTGGTTGATCACCAGCACACCGCTGGTCTGGCCGGCCGACCGCATCAGAGCTGCGGCCTTGCTCTCCACATGCCCGGCCGCCTGCCGGCCTTTCGGCTGGTCGCCGACAACCGAGCTCGGATAGACCTGCAGGTATTCCAAGGCCAGGTCGTAGGCATCGCCGCTCTCGCCGGACTCGATCCGCATCTCTGTGCCGTCCTCGTCGTAGAGGAGGCCGGTGGTGACGGGGTCGTCCTCGATCGAGGCGATGCGGTCGGCGGCCCAGTCTGCGTCCTCGGCCGCCTCGTCGATGTCGTCCGGGCAGCTGCCGCTGTCGGCGTGGGCCGTCGCGGGTGCGGACTCGCAGCCGAACGTGGTCGAACAGCTCGGCACCACGAAAATCCACGCGAGCACCGCCACGACGACGGCAACCACGAATTTGCGCACGGTTCGGAGCGTCCTGGTTGCCCTGCGTGCAAGGCAATGGGTATCGCCCGTTCGGGTCGAAGCAGCCCCTCTTTCTTAACGGTCCGCTAGGGGTGCGCTAGGGGCGCGCTCGACGCGAGTCGAAATCTACCTTGGTTCTAGTGGCTCGGCCGGTATGTGCCGATGAGTGGACGTCGAAAGCGTGGAGCGCACAAATGTCTGGAAATTTCAAGGCAGGCGAGAAGTCCGCATTCGTGGGCGAGCTGGAGACGCTCCCCACCGCCGAGCAGGTGCACGTGTTGCTCGGCATCGTCCGTGAGCACACCGAGGCCGCACTGCGCAAGGCACGGCCCGACGAGCCGCCGGCGGTGGACGCCGACCGCTCCTTCCGCGACCTCGGCCTCGACTCCGTCGCCCTGGTCGAGTTGCACACGCGGCTCAACGAGGCCACCGGCCTGACCCTGCCGCCCACGGTCGCGTTCGACTACCCGACGCCGGCCGCGTTGGCCGAGTACTTGCGGGAAGAGGTCCTGGACCTCCCCGATGTCGTTGCGGTGCAAGAACAAACGACGACCAGCGACGACCCGATCGCCATCGTCGGCATCGGCTGCCGGTACCCCGGCGGCGTCGCCGGCCCGGAGGACCTGTGGCGGCTCGTCGCGCAGGAGCAGCACGTGCTCGGCGACTTCCCGGCCGACCGCGGCTGGGACCTCGAGAAGCTCTACGACCCGAACCCCGACACCCCGGGTACCACCTACGTCAAGCACGGCGGGTTCCTGCCCGACGCCGCCGAGTTCGACGCCGACTTCTTTGGTATCTCACCAAAGGAAGCGCTCGCGATGGACCCGCAGCAGCGCCTGGTCCTCGAGACCGCGTGGGAGGCCATCGAGCGCGCGGGCATCGACCCCGGCACGCTGAAGGGCAGCCAGGCCGGCGTCTTCATCGCCGCCGAGCCGCAGGAGTACGCGATGCGGCTGCACGAGGCGCCCGACGGCCTCGACGGCTACCTGTTGTCCGGCAACACACCCAGCGTCGTGTCCGGTCGGGTGTCCTATGTGCTCGGTCTGGAGGGCCCCGCGCTCACCGTCGACACCGCGTGCTCCGGCTCGCTGGTCGGCGTGCACCTCGCCGTGCAGTCACTGCAACGGGGTGAGTGCTCCCTGGCGCTGGCGGGCGGCGTCGCGATCATGGGCAGCCCGGGCACCTTCACGGCGTTCAGCCGCCAGCGCGGCCTCGCCCCCGACGGCATCGTGAAGGCGTTCGCCGACGCGGCCGACGGCACCGGGTTCGCCGAAGGTGTGGGCATCTTCGTCCTCGAGCGGCTGTCGGACGCGCGCGCCAACGGGCACGACATCGTCGCGATCATCCGCGGTTCGGCCATCAACCAGGACGGCGCCTCCAACGGCCTGACCGCCCCGAGTGGACGGTCGCAGCAACGCGTCATCCGCAAGGCCCTGGCCAGCGGGGGCATCGGCGCAGACGAGGTCGACGCCGTCGAAGCACATGGCACGGGCACCACGCTCGGGGACCCGATCGAGGCCCAGGCCCTGCTGGCCGCCTACGGGCAGCAGCGCGACGAGCCGCTCTACCTCGGCTCGGTCAAGTCCAACATCGGGCACACCCAGGCCGCGGCCGGTGCGGCCGGCCTCATCAAGATGATCATGGCGATGCGTCATGCGGTCCTCCCCAAGACGCTGCACGTCGACGCGCCGTCGAGCAACGTCGACTGGTCCGCGGGCGAGGTGGAGCTGCTGACCGAGGCCCGTCCGTGGGAGCGGAGCGCGCACCCGAGGCGGGCCGGGGTCTCCTCGTTCGGCGTCAGTGGCACCAACGCACACCTGATCGTCGAAGAGGCGCCTGGAGCCGAGGTCGAGGAAGCCTCGAACCGGGTTGACAGCGCGACCCCCATCGTTGTCTCGGCGCGGACCGAGGCCGCCCTGCGCGCGCAGGCCACCCGCATCGCCGACTCCCTGGCCGAGGACGCCACCGCGGTCGACCTGGGCTACTCGCTGGCCACCACCCGCGCGACGCTGACCGAGCGGGCCACCTTCATCGCCGCGACGCGCGAGGAGGCCGTCGAGGGTCTGCGCGCCATCGCCGACGGCACCATCGAGCCCACCGCCAGGGCCGGGCGCCTGGCGTTCCTGTTCACCGGCCAGGGCAGCCAGCGCCTCGCGATGGGCCGCGAGCTCTACGCCCGCTACCCGGTCTTCGCCAAGGCGCTCGACAACGCCATCGGCCACCTGGACCTGCAGCTGGAGACCCCGCTCGCGGACGTCTTGTTCGGCGACGACGCCGACCTGCTCAACCAGACCATGTACGCCCAGACCGCGCTGTTCGCGGTCGAGGTCGCGTTGTACCGGCTGGTCGAGTCGTGGGGCATCCGGCCGGATTACCTTGCGGGGCACTCGATCGGTGAGCTGGCGGCCGCGCACGTCGCCGGCGTCCTCTCGCTCGACGACGCCGCCACCCTGGTCGCCGCCCGCGGTCGCCTGATGCAGGAGCTGCCCGAAGGCGGCGCCATGATGGCCGTCACCGCCACCGAGGCGCAGGTCCGGCCTTTACTGACAGGGAATGTCAGCATCGCGGCGATCAACGGCCCGGACTCGCTGGTCATCTCCGGTGAGGCCTACGCGGTCTTCGAGATCGCGGGGCAGCTGGAGGCCGAGGGCCACAAGACCAAGCGTTTGCGCGTCTCGCACGCGTTCCACTCGCCGCTGATGGAGCCGATGCTGGACGAGTTCCGGCAGATCGCGGAGATCCTGACCTACAAGGCACCGCGCATCCCGGTCGTGTCCACTGTGACCGGTCACGCGGCCACCGCCGAGGAGCTGTGCTCGCCGGAGTACTGGGTGAACCAGGTCCGCGCCGCGGTCCGGTTCGCCGACGCCGTGGGCTTCCTCGGCGAGCAGGGCGTCGACACCTTCGTCGAGCTCGGTCCCGACGCCGTGCTCTCGGCCATGGCGCAGGAAAGCGTCGACGGTGTCTTCGTCGCCGCGCTGCGCCGCGAGCACGACGAGCAGCGCCAGCTGCTGACCGCGCTCGCCACCGCGCACGGCCGCGGCGCCAAGGTCGACTGGACCGCCTTCTACAAGGATTCCGGCGCCCGCAAGCTCGAACTGCCCACCTATGCCTTCCAGCGCAGGCGTTTCTGGCTGGCCGCGCCCACGAACACCGGTGACGCCAGTGCCTTCGGCCAGGTCGCCGCGCAGCACCCGTTGCTGGGCGCGGTGGTCGGCATCGCCGACTCGGGCGCGGTCGTGCTGACCGGCCGGGTGTCGCTGCGCTCGCACCCGTGGCTGGCCGACCACGTCATCTCCGGCACGGTCCTGTTGCCTGGCACGGCTTTTGTGGACCTCGCCACTTGGGCGAGCGGTCACGTGGGGACCGAACGGGTCGACGACCTGACCATGGAGGCGCCGCTGGTGCTGCCCACCACGGGTGGCGTGGCGCTGCAAGTCGTCGTCTCGGCGCCGGACGGGCACGGCCGGCGCACCATCGAGTTCTACTCCCGCGACGAGGACGCCCCGGCCGACGCCGGCTGGACCCGGCACGCCGGCGGTTCGCTGGTGCCGGAGACCGGCGGTCCGGACTTCGACCTCGCGCAGTGGCCGCCGGCGGGCGCGCAGCCCATCGCCATCGACGGCCTGTACGAGACGATGACCGCGCAGGGCTACGGCTACGGCCCGGCCTTCCACGGCCTGCGCGCCGCGTGGCGCGGAGCGCCGGGCGAGGTGTTCGCCGAGGTCGAGCTGCCCGAGTCGATCACCGACCAGGCGAAGACGTTCGGCGTGCACCCGGCTCTGCTGGACGCGGTTCTGCACGCCACGGACTTCGCCTCACCCGAGCCGGTGAGCGAGGAGACCCGCATCCCGTTCGCGTGGGGTGGCGTGTCGCTGCACTCGACTGGTGCTTCCACCCTGCGGGTGCGGATCACCACCATCGGCGCCGACGAGGTTGCGCTGGAGCTGGCCGACGCCAAGGGTGACCCGGTTGCCACCGTGGAATCCTTCGTGGTGCGGGCGGTGTCCGCGGACAAGCTGCGTGCGGCCCGCAACGACTCGCTGTACCGGATCGGCTGGGTGCCGGCCGCGGGGGGCGGGCCCGCAGGGCAGGGGGGCGGGAAAGGCACCGTGCCTTCGGTCGTCGAGGACGTCACGATCTGCCGGATCGCCGTGCCTTCCAGCGATGTCCTGGGTGGGGTCCGCTCGGCCGCGGCCGACGCGCTGGCCGCCGTGCAGAACTTCCTGGACGAACACGAGAACGGCCGCCTGGTCGTCGTCACCGAGCGCGCGGTGGCCGTGTCGGCCGACGAGACCGCCGACTTGCGCACCGCGCCGGTCTGGGGTCTGGTGCAGGCCGCGCAGGCCGAGCACCCCGGCCGGTTCGTGCTGGTGGATGGCGACGCGGCGGACGACGTGCTGGCGGCGCTGGGTTCGGGCGACGAACCGGACTACGCGATCCGCGACGGCAAGGTCTTCGTGCCCCGCCTGGTCTCCGTCGCGTCCGAGACCGGTGAGTCGCCTTGGGACGCCGAAGGCACCGTGCTCATCACCGGTGGGGTGGGTGGCGTCGGCTCGGCGCTGGCCCGGCACCTGGTGACCGAGCAGGGTGTGCGGCACCTGGTGCTGACCAGCCGCCGCGGCCTCGACGCACCCGGCGCGCTCGAGCTGCAGGACGAATTGGCCGAGCAGGGCGCTTCCGTGACGATCGCCGCGTGCGACGTGGCCGACCGCGACGCCGTTTCCGCTGTTCTGCAAGCGATCCCGGCCGAGCACCCGCTGACCGTGGTGGTGCACGCCGCCGGCGTCATCGACGACGGCCTGGTCGGCGACCTCACGGCCGAGCGCATCGACACCGTGCTGGCGCCCAAGGTCGACGGCGCATGGCACCTGCACGAGCTCACGAGCGACCTGAAGGCGTTCGTGTTGTTCTCCTCGACAGCGACCATCCTCGACGGTGCCGGTCAGGCGAACTACGCCGCCGCCAACGTCTTCCTCGACGCCCTGGCCGCGCAACGCAAGGCCGAGGGCAAGGCCGCGACGTCGCTGGCGTGGGGTCTCTGGACCGGCGTCGGCGGCATGGGCGGCAACCTCGACGAGGCGGCCCTGCGCCGCATCGAGCGCCTGGGTCTCGCGCACCTCACGGCGGCGGAGAACCTGGCCCTGCTGGACCAGGCCGCCGCCGGCATCGAGGCCGCCGTGGTCCCGGTCCGGTTCGATCTGCGGGCGGTCCAGGCCCGCACCGACGGCGTCCCGCACCTGCTGCGTGGGCTGGTCCGCCCGGCCCGCAAGTCCGCCGCGGGCAAGGGGATCGCGGTCGAGCAGACGCTGGCCAACCAGCTGGCCGACCTGCCGCGGGCCGAGCGCGCCGAGGCCCTGCTGGACCTGGTGCGCACCCAGGTCGCGGCCGTGCTCGGGCACGATGGCGCCGAGGCCATCAGCGCCACGCGGGCATTCAACGAGATGGGCTTCGACTCGCTGGCCGCGGTCGAGCTGCGCAACCGGCTCTCGGCGTCCACCGGCATCCGCCTGACGGCCACGCTGGTGTTCGACTACCCGAACCCGGCTGCGCTGGCCGATCACATCGCGGGTCGGCTCGGTGGCTCGGATGGCAAGGCGCGCAAGGCAACCACCGTCATCGCCGCCGACGCCGACGACCCGATCGTCATCGTCGGCATGGCCTGCCGGTTCCCCGGCGACGTCACCTCGCCCGAGGACCTGTGGGACCTGGTGCTCGGCGGCCGGGACGTGATCGACGAGTTCCCGACCGACCGCGGCTGGGACTCCGACATCTACGACCCGGAAGTTGGAAAACCGGGCAAGACCATCAGCCGGCTGGGCGGTTTCCTCTACGACGCGGCGCAGTTCGACGCCGAGTTCTTCGGCATCAGCCCACGTGAGGCCACGGCCATGGACCCGCAGCAGCGGCTGCTGCTGGAAACGTCGTGGGAGACCCTGGAGCGCGCGGGCATCGACCCGCACTCGCTCAAGGGCAGCGACACCGGCGTGTTCGCCGGCGTCATGTACCACGACTGGGGGCTGCGTCTGGGCCAGCTTCCCGAGCACATCGCCGCCTACCACGGCAACGGCTCGCTCGCGTCGGTCGTCTCCGGTCGCGTCGCCTACGCGCTGGGCCTGGAAGGTCCGGCGGTCACGGTCGACACCGCCTGCTCGTCGTCGCTGGTCGCCGTGCACTGGGCGTCCCAGGCACTGCGCCGCGGTGAGTGCTCGCTGGCCCTGGCCGGTGGCGTGACCGTGATGTCCACTCCGGACACGTTCATCGACATGAGCCGGCAGCGCGGGCTCGCCGCCGACGGTCGCTGCAAGTCCTATGGCGAGGGTGCGGACGGCACGGGATGGGGCGAGGGCGTCGGCATGCTGCTGCTGGAGCGCCAGTCCGACGCACAGCGCAACGGGCACCGCATCCTCGCGGTGCTGCGCGGGTCGGCGGTCAACTCCGACGGCGCGTCCAACGGTCTCACCGCGCCCAACGGCCCGTCGCAGGAGCGGGTCATCATGTCGGCGCTGGCCTCCGGCGGCCTTCGCCCGTCCGATGTGGACGTCGTCGAAGGGCACGGCACGGGTACCACGCTCGGCGACCCGATCGAGGCGCACGCCCTGCTCAACACCTACGGTCAGGACCGCCCGGGTGACGACTCCCCGCTGCTGCTCGGCTCGATCAAGTCGAACATGGGCCACACCCAGGCCGCGGCCGGGATCGCCGGCGTGATCAAGATGGTGCAGGCCGTGCAGCACGGCGTGTTGCCGCGAACGCTGCACGCGGATTCGCCGTCACCGCAGGTGGACTGGTCCTCCGGTGCCGTGCGCCTGCTGACCGACCAGGTCCAGTGGCCGAGCAGTGACGGACGCGTGCGCCGTGCCGGGGTGTCGTCCTTCGGCATCTCCGGCACCAATGCGCACGTGATCATTGAACAGCCGCCCGCTCAAGCCCCGGTGGAAGCGACGCCGCCCACGACCCCTTCAGTTGTGCCGTGGGTGATCTCGGCCAAGACCGAGCAGGCGCTGCAGGCGCAGGCGGCCAAGCTGCGGTCCTACGTGGACACGCTGACCGACGCGCAGCTGCGCGCCGCCGGACGCGGCCTGGCCACCACGCGTGCCGCCCTGGAGCACCGGGCGGTGGTCGTCGGCGGTACCCGCGAGGAACTCGCGGCGGGCCTGGACGCGGTCACCGGCGAGGAGGTCGTCGAGGGCAAGCTGGCGTTCGTCTTCACCGGCCAGGGCGCGCAACGCCTGGGCATGGGCAAGCAGTTGCACGAGCAGTTCCCGGCCTTCGCCGCCGCGTTCGACGCCGTGGCCCGTGAACTGGATCAACACCTCGATCGTCCGTTGACTGAAGTAATCTGGGGAACGTCTGTTGACTCAGTCAACCAGACCGCCTACACCCAGACCGGTCTGTTCGCGGTCGAGGTCGCGCTGTTCCGCCTGGTCACCTCGTGGGGTCTGCGGCCGAACTTCCTGGCCGGCCACTCCATCGGCGAGCTGGCCGCGGCGCACGTCTCCGGTGCCCTGTCGCTGGCCGACGCGGCCAAGCTGGTCGCCGCCCGCGGTCGCCTGATGCAGGCGCTCCCGCAGGACGGCACCATGGCCGCGATCCAGGCGGTCGAGGACGAGGTCACCCCGCTGCTCACCGAGCGCGTCGGCATCGCCGCGATCAACGGGCCGCGCTCGGTGGTCATCTCCGGTGACACCGACGTGGTCACCGAGATCGCCAACCGGTTCAAGGCCGAGGGCCGCAAGACCACCACGCTCAAGGTCTCGCACGCCTTCCACTCGCCGCTGATGGAGCCGATGCTCGACGAGTTCCGCGCCATCGCCGAAGGCCTCACCTACGACACCCCGGCCATCCCGGTGGTCTCGGGCGTCACCGGCGACCTCACGGACGACTGGGGCACGCCGGAGTACTGGGTGCGCCACGTCCGCGACGCGGTCCGGTTCGCCGACACGGTGAAGTACCTGGAGTCCCGCGGTGTCACCACCTTCGTGGAACTCGGCCCGGACGCGGTGCTCGCCGCGATGGGCGCCGAGTCCATCGGAGAAGACTCCGCCTTCGTCCCGGTGCTGCGCCGCGACCGCGACGAGGTCCGCGAGCTCCTGACCGGGATCGGCCGGGCGCACAGCCGTGGCGTGAAGGTCGACTGGGCCGCCTACTTCGGTGCAGCCGAACAATGGGTCGACCTGCCCACCTACTCCTTCCAGCACAAGCGCTACTGGATCGACGTCACCGGTTCGGTCGGCGGCGGGCTGGACGCGGTGGGCCTGGACGCGGTGGAGCACCCGCTGCTCTCCGCGGCCGTCGTCTCGCCCGACTCGGGCAGCGTCGTGCTGTCGGGTCGGCTCTCGGTGGACACGCAGCCGTGGCTCGCCGACCACGACGTGCTGGGCAGCGTCCTGTTGCCGGGTACCGGTTTCGTGGAGCTGGCGGTCCGGGCGGGTGACCAGGCCGGGTGCGGCACCTTGGAGGAGCTGACGCTCGAGGCGCCGCTGATCGTGCCGCCGCGCGGCGGGGTCGCGCTGCGGGTCGTCATCGGTCCCGAGGACCGCGACGGCGCACGCAGCGTCTCCATCCACTCCCGTGGCCGCGACGGGGAGAGCTGGGTCCGGCACGGGCACGGCTCGCTGGTGCCGGCCGCGCAGGAGCCGGCGTTCGACCTGACCGAGTGGCCGCCGCCGGGCGCCAAGCCGGTCGACGTCGAAGGCGCCTACGAGCGGCTGGTCGAGCGTGGCTACCACTACGGCCCGGTCTTCCAGGGCCTGCGGGCGGCGTGGAAGCGCGGCGACGACGTGTTCGCCGAGGTCGCGTTGCCGGAGCAGGCACGCGCCGACGCCGCCAACTTCGGGCTGCACCCGGCCCTGCTGGACGCGGCCATGCACGCCGACCTGCTCGACGAAACCGGTGGCGAGGACACGCTGCTGCCGTTCTCGTGGCAGAACGTCACCCTGCACGCCGCCGGGGCCGCGTCGCTGCGCGTGCACATCAAGCGCATCCGTGGCGACGAGCTGTCCACCATCCTGGTCGCCGACGAGGCCGGTCAGCCGGTCGCCACCGTCGACGCGCTGGTCTCCCGTGCGGTGTCGCAGGAGCAGCTCGCGGCCGCCAATGCCGGCAACGACCCGCTCTACCGGATCGACTGGCAGCGCGCGGGGGTTCCCGGCGAGGCCACCGAGGCCACGGAGGCAACCGTCTTCGAGGTGCCCGCACTGTCCACTGGGGACATCCCGGCGGACGTCCGTGCCACCACGGCGGTCGTGCTCGCCAAGATCCAGGAGTTCCTGGCGGGCAACGACTCCGGCCGCCTGGTCGTCGTGACCAAGGGCGCGGTCTCGACCTCCGGTGAGGACGTCGACCTGGCCCAGGCTCCCGTCTGGGGTCTGGTCCGGGCCGCTGCCGCGGAGAACCAGGGCCGGTTCGCCGTCGTCGATTCCGACGGCAGCGACATCAAGGCCGCCATCGAGAGTGGTGAGCCGGAGGCCGCCGTCCGCCAGGGCGAGGTGCTGGTGCCGCGGCTGGCCAAGGCGGCACCCACCGGCGAAAGCCCCTGGAACAGCGAAGGAACCGTGCTCATCGTCGGTGGCACCGGCGGTCTGGGCGCGCAGCTGGCCCGGCACCTGGTGACCGGCGAAGGCATGCGGCACCTGGTGTTCACGTCCCGCCGCGGCGCTGAGGCGCCCGGTGCCAAGGAGTTCGCCGACGAGCTGACCGCTTTGGGGGCGACCGTCACGATCGCCGCCTGCGACGCGGCCGACCGGGACGCCCTCGCCGCCGTCATCGACGCGATCCCGGCCGAGCACCCGCTCACCGGTGTGGTGCACGCGGCCGCGGTCGCGGACAACGCGCTGATCGGCGCCCTGACCGCCGAACAGGTCGAGAAGGTCCTGCGCCCCAAGGTGGACGCGGCCTGGAACCTGCACGAGCTGGCAGGCGATGTGCAGGCGTTCGTCCTGATCTCCTCGGCGGGTGGCATGGTGCTGGCGGCCGGGCAGGCGAACTACGCCGCGGCCAACGTCTTCCTCGACGCACTGGCCACGCACCGCCGCGCCAACGGCAAGCCCGCCACGGCACTGGCCTACGGCATGTGGGACCTGTCCACCGGGCTCGGTGAGATCAACGACGCCGACCTCGACCGCATGCGGCGCCTCGGCGTCCCGGCCATCCCGGCCGCGCAGGGCGTGGAGCTCTTCGGCAAGGGCGTCACGGTCGCCGACGCGGTCGTCGTCCCGCTGAAGGTCGACCAGGCCGCACTCTCCGCACGGACCGACGAACTGCCCGCACTGCTCAAGGGCATGGTCCGCACGCAGGTCCGCCGCACCGTCCAGGCCAGCGCGACCGGCGGCACGGAGCTGGAGCGGCAGCTGGCCGGCAAGACCGCCGACGAGCGCGACCGCATCCTGCTCGACGTCGTGCGCACCCAGGTCGCCTCGGTGCTCGGGCACCCGTCGGCCGAGCACGTGGGCCCGGACCTGGCGTTCAAGGAGCAGGGCTTCGACTCGCTCGCCGCGGTCGAGCTGCGCAACCTGCTCAACGGCGCGACCGGGCTGCGGCTGCCCGCCACCTTGGTGTTCGACTACCCGAACTCCCGGGCGGTGGCCGAGTTCATTGCCACCAAGATCACTGGAACCGTTGCGGCGCCCAAGAAGGCGATCACCGCGAAGATCAGCGAGGACGAGGCGATCGCCATCGTCTCGATCTCCTGCCGCTTCCCCGGTGGGGTCCGCACGGCCGACGAGCTCTGGCAGATGCTGGCCGAGGGCCGTGACGCGGTGGGCGAGTTCCCCTCCGATCGCGGCTGGAATGCCGACGCCATCTACGACCCGGAGCCGGGCACCCCGGGCAAGACCTACGCCAAGGTCGGCGGGTTCGTCTACGACGCCAACGAGTTCGACGCCGACTTCTTCGGGATCATGAACCGCGAAGCCCTGGCGATGGACCCGCAGCAGCGGCTGCTTCTGCAGTCCTCGTGGGAGGCCTTCGAGCTGGCCGGCATCGACCCGAACACCTTGCGGGGCAGCCAGACCGGCGTCTACGCGGGCCTGATGTACCACGAGTACGGCAGCCGCGTCGCGGACGTCCCGGAGGACATCTCGCCGTACCTGGGCAACGGTTCCGCGGGCTCCATCGCCTCCGGTCGCGTCGCCTACGCCCTCGGGCTCGAAGGCCCGGCGGTCACCGTCGACACCGCGTGCTCGTCGTCGCTGGTGGCCCTGCACATGGCCGTGCAGGGGCTGCGCTCCGGCGAGATCGACCTGGCCCTGGCCGGCGGTGTCACCGTCATGCCGACGCCGGACATCTTCGTCGACTTCAGCCAGCAGCGCGGCCTGGCCGCGGACGGCCGGTGCAAGGCGTTCGCGGGTGCGGCCGACGGCACCGGCTGGGGTGAAGGCATCGGCATCCTTTTGGTGGAGCGGCTTTCCGACGCGCAGGCCAACGGGCACCCGGTACTCGCGGTGATCCGCGGCAGCGCGATCAACCAGGACGGTGCGTCCAACGGGCTGACCGCGCCGAACGGTCCCTCACAGCAGCGGGTGATCGCCAAGGCGCTCGCCGCCGCGGGTCTCGCTCCGTCCGATGTGGACGCGGTGGAAGGCCACGGCACCGGCACCCGGCTCGGCGACCCGATCGAGGCCCAGGCGCTGCTGGCCACCTACGGCCAGGAGCGGGAAGAGCCGCTGTACCTGGGCTCCATCAAGTCCAACATCGGTCACGCCCAGGCCGCGGCCGGCGTCTCCGGCGTCATCAAGATGGTCATGGCGCTGCGCAACGACCTGCTGCCCAAGACCCTGCACGTCGACGCGCCGTCGCCGCAGGTGGACTGGACCGCCGGCAAAGTGGAGCTGCTGACCGAGGCCCGGCCGTGGGAGCGGGGCAGCAAGCCGCGCCGCGCAGGGGTCTCCTCGTTCGGCCTGTCCGGCACCAACGCCCACATCATCATCGAAGAGGCGCCCGTCGCCGAGACGGCCGTCCCCGAGAAGACGGTGGACGTGCCGGTCACGCCGCTGGTCGTGTCGGCCCGCAACACCAAGACGTTGCCGGAACAGGCCCGCCAGCTGGCCGCGCACCTCGAGGCGAACCCGGGCCAGAGCCTGGTGGACATCGCGTTCTCCCTGGCCACCACCAGGGCCGCGCACGACCACCGCGCCGTGGTCCTGGCCGAGGACGAGGCATCGGCCATCGCCGCCCTGTCGAATCTGGCCGAGGGCAGCGAGTCCGACGACGTGGTCACCGGATCCGCGGGTCAGGGTGCGATCGCGTTCCAGTTCTCCGGCCAGGGCGCGCAGCGCCTGGACATGGGCCGCGAGCTGCACGCGACGTTCCCGGTGTTCGCCAAGGCCTTCGACGACGCGGTGGCCGCGATCGACGCACACCTCGACCGTCCGCTCAAGGACGTCCTGTGGGGCACCGACGGCGAGCTGGTGAACCAGACCGCTTACACGCAAACGGGTCTGTTCGCCTTCGAGGTCGCGCTCTACCGCCTGGTCGAGTCGTGGGGCCTGCGGGCGGACTATCTGTCCGGCCACTCCATCGGCGAGATCGCCGCGGCCCACGTGGCCGGCGTGTTCTCGCTGGCGGACGCGGCCAAGCTGGTCGCCGCTCGCGGTCGCCTGATGCAGGCGCTGCCGGAAGGCGGCGTGATGGTGGCGGTGCAAGCCACCGAGGAGGAGATCACCCCGCACCTGAGCGAGACCGTCGCCATCGCGGCGCTCAACGGACCCAGGTCGGTCGTCCTCTCCGGGGCGGAAGCCGCGGTGCTCGACGTGGCCGCGACGTTCGCCGCGGACGGCCGCAAGACCAGCAAGCTGCGGGTCTCGCACGCCTTCCACTCGCCGCTGATGGACCCGATGCTCGACGAGTTCCGCGCCGTGGCCCAGAGCCTGAGCTACGGCACCCCGTCGATCCGCATCGTGTCGAACGTGACCGGCACGCTGACCGAGGACGTGACCACGCCCGAGTACTGGGTCACCCACGTCCGCGAGGCGGTCCGCTTCGCCGACGGGGTGAAGTTCCTGGAGTCCCAGGGCGTCACCCGGTTCTTCGAGCTCGGCCCGGACGCCGTGCTCACCGCACTGGCCAAGGGCACGGTCGAGGGCGACCTCACGATCGTGGCCGCCACCCGCAAGGACCGGCCGGAGGTCGCGACGTTCGTGGCGGCCATCGCCGAACTGCACGTCGTCGGTGTCAGTCCGAAGTGGACCGCCTACTTCGACGGCCAGGGCGGGCAGCGGGTCGACCTGCCGACCTACGCCTTCGACCGGCGCAGCTACTGGCTGGACGCCCCCGTCGCCATCGGCGGCAGCGCCACCAGCCACGGCCAGGGTTCGGCCGACCACCCGCTGCTCTCCGCGGTGGTGGCCTCGCCGGACAACGGCGGCGTGGTGCTGACCAGCAGGCTCGCGCTGGACACGCACCCGTGGATCGGTGACCACGACGTGCTCGGCACGGTCATCCTGCCCGGCACCGCCTACATCGAGCTCGCGGTGCGCGCCGGTGAAGAGGTCGGCTGCGACGTGGTCGAGGAGCTGACCATCGAGACGGTCATGCCGATGCCGTCGACCTGCGGCACCGCGGTGCAGGTGGTCGTCGACGCGCCGGAGGAGGACGGCCGGCACGCCTTCGCGATCTACTCCCGGCAGGACACCGCGCCGGGCCAAGGAAATCAGGCAGAGCTGGGCTGGACCCGGCACGCCACCGGGGTGCTGGCCGCCGAGCACAAGCCGGCACCGGTGCCCGAGACGTTCGGGGTCGGCCGCGGCGAATGGCCGCCGCCGGGATCGGAGACCGTGGACATCTCCGGGGTCTACGACTACCTGACCGGTCAGGGCTACGGCTACGGCCCGATGTTCCGCGGCCTGCGCGGCATCTGGTTGCGGGGCAAGGAAACCTTCGCCGAGGTGGCGCTGCCCGACGAGGCGGTGGCCGACGCGGCCGGGTTCCGCATCCACCCGTCCATCCTGGACGCCGCGCTCTCCGCGACGGACTTCATGGACGGCCGCAAGCCCCAGGACGTCGGCGGCACCCAGCTGCCGTTCGCCTGGACCGGTGTGACCGTGCACGCGGCGGGCTCGTCCCGCCTGCGGGTTCGGATCACCGCGGTCGAGGGTCACAAGGGCAGCGGCTCGGACGCGGTCCGGTTGGAACTGTCCGACCCGATGGGCACCCCGGTCGCCACGGTCGAGTCCCTGGTGGTCCGGCCGGTGACCGCGGCGAGCGTCAACGCGGCGGCCAACAAGGGCGCCGGTGAACGCGAGTGCATCTTCCGGATGATCTGGAACCAACTCCCGCTCGGCAGCAGCCACACGGCGACCGCCGACTCGTGGGCCACGCTGGGCTCGGAGCAGTACCCGGACTTCGCGTCCATGGCGGCCGCGATCGACGGCGGGGCCAAGGTTCCTTCGGTGGTCGTGTACCACGTGGACGGAGCCGAAGGTGACGTTCCGGCTGGAGTCCGCACGGTCCTGGACAACGTGCTTGCCACGGTCCGCGAATGGCTGTCGGACAACCGTTACGACAACTCGCGGCTGTTCGTGGTCACGAAGAACGCGGTCAAGGTGGCCGACGACGACGAGGTCGACCTGACGGTCGCGCCGGTGTGGGGCCTCATCCGCTCCGCGCAGGAGGAGAACCCGGGCCGCTTCGTCCTGGTCGACTCCGACGGCTCGCCGCAGGCCACCGAGACCCTGCCCGCCGTCGCCACCACCGGGGAGCCGGAGGTCGCGATCCGCGGCGCCGAGGTCAAGGTGCCCCGGATGGCCCGGGTCACCGCGGGTGTCGTGGTCAAGCAGTCGCCCTGGGGCGACGAGGGCACCGTCCTCGTCACCGGCGGCACGAGCGGCCTGGGTGCCTTGGTGGCCAAGCACTTGGTGACCGAGCAGGGCGTCAAGCACCTGGTGCTGACGAGCCGGCGCGGCATCGAGGCCGGGGGCGCCGCGGAACTGCGCGACGAGCTCACCGGGCTGGGCGCGAGCGTCACCGTCGCCGCCTGCGACGTGTCCGACCGGTCCGCTGTGGACGGTCTGATCGCGGGCATCGACGGACTGAGCGCGGTGGTGCACTCGGCCGCCGTGATGGACAACAACATGGTCGGTGCGCTCACCGCCGAGCAGGTCGACGCGGTGCTGAAGCCGAAGGTGGATGCCGCGTGGCACCTGCACGAGGCGACGGCCGCGCTGGACCTGAAAGCGTTCGTGTTGTTCTCCTCCTGCGCCGGCCTCGTGGTCGGGGCCGGGCAGGCGAACTACGCGGCAGCCAACCGGTTCCTGGACGCCCTGTCCACGCACCGGCTGGCCAACGGTCTGGCGGCCAGCGCCTTGGCGTTCGGGTTGTGGCAGACCAAGACCGGGCTCGGCGGTGGCGTCACCGACGCCGACCTGGGCCGGTTGAAGTCCATGGGCATGCCGGCCCTGCCGACCGACGAGGGGCTCGCGCTCTTCGACGAGGCGATCACGCTGGACGAGCCGATGCTGATGCCCATCCGGGTGGACGCGGAGGCCAGAGGTGACGCCCCGGGCGACGCGCCGACCCTGCTCAAGGATGTCTTCGCGGCGGCCAAGCCGGTCGTCAAGAAGCCGGTCCGCACGACCGCCGCGGCCAGCGCCGCACCGGCGGTCAGCAGCGAGAGCCTGGAAGACCGGCTGGCGCCGCTGTCCGAGGCCGAGCGGGAGCGCGCGGTGCTGGACGTGATCCGCGCCCAGGTCGCCGCGGTCAGCCACGACGACCCGGAGTCCATCGACGTCAGCAAGGGCTTCACCGAGCTGGGCCTGGACTCCCTGGCCGCGATCGACCTGCGCAACCGGCTGCAGAAGGCCACGGGGCTGCGCCTGCCGGCCACGATGATGTTCGACTACCCGAACCCCATCGAGCTGGCCGAGTTCCTGCTGGAGGAGTTGGACATCCCCGAAGCCGAAGCGGTCGAGGTGCCCGCACAGGCCACGGTGTCCACTCAGGACGATCAGGGGATCGCGCAGAGCATCGCCGCGATCCCGGTGGAGAAGATCCGCGAAGCAGGGCTGCTGGACGCCTTGCTCAAGCTCGCCGAGGTGTCGCCTGCCGCGCCGCAAGCTCCGGCCGACAACACCGAAGCGATCAAGAACATGGATGTCGACGACCTGGTGCGAGCCGCCCTCGCATCGATCGAGCAGAAGTAAGCGGAGGTCAGGGGACATGGAAACGTCTGTCGAACAGTTGGTGGAAGCCCTCCGCAAGTCGATGCTGGAGACCGAGCGCCTCCGCCAGCAGAACACCAAGCTGGAAAGCGAATCGGGCAAGGTCAAGACCGAGGAGCCCATCGCCATCGTCGGGATGGCGTGCAAGTACCCGGGTGGGGCCAACTCACCCGAGGAGCTGTGGGACCTGGTGATCAACGGCCGGGACGGCGTCTCGCCGTTCCCGACCGACCGGGGCTGGGACCTCGCCAACATCTACGACCCGGAACCGGGGAAGCTGGGCAAGTCCATCACCAACGAGGGCGGGTTCCTCTACGACTGCGCGGATTTCGATCCCGACTTCTTCGGGATCTCCCCGCGTGAGGCGTTGTCGATGGACCCGCAGCAGCGCCTGCTGCTGGAAACCTCGTACACCGCACTGGAACGCTCCGGCATCGACCCGGCGTCGTTGAAGGGCAGCAAGACCGGCGTGTACGGCGGCGTCATGTACCACGACTACGGGCCGGGCACGTCAGACGGCAGCTTGGTCACCGGCCGGGTGGCGTTCACCCTGGGGCTCGAGGGGCCTGCGGTCACCATCGACACGGCCTGCTCGTCGTCGCTGGTCGGCATCCACTGGGCCACGCAGGCGTTGCGGCGCGGGGAGATCGACCTCGCCCTCGCCGGCGGCGTCACGGTGATGACCGAGCCGGACATGTTCATCTACTTCAGCTACCAGCGCGGCATGGCCGCGGACGGCCGGTGCAAGTCGTTCTCGGCGGACGCCGACGGCACCGGCTGCTCCGAAGGCGTCGGCGTGATCGTGCTGGAGCGCCTGTCCGACGCCCGCAAGGCGGGGCACCACGTGCTCGCGGTGATCCCCGGCAGCGCGCTCAACCAGGACGGCGCGTCCAGCGGCATCACCACGCCGAACGGTCCCTCGCAGCAGCGGGTGATCAAGGCGGCGCTGGCCGCGGCGCACCTTGAACCGTCCGAAGTGGACTTCGTGGAGGCGCACGGCACCGGCACCAGCCTCGGCGACCCGATCGAGGCCCAGGCGGTGCTCGCCACCTACGGCAAGGACCGCGGCGAGAACGGGAAGCCGCTGCTGCTCGGTTCGCTGAAGTCGAACCTGGCCCACACGCAGGCCGCGGCCGGCGTAGGCGGCGTCATCAAGGTCGTGCTCGCCATGCAACACGGCCAGCTGCCGAAGACGTTGCACCTCGACGAGGCCAACCCCAAGGTCGACTGGGAGGCCGGCGCGGTCGAGCTGGTCCGGGAGAACACGCCGTGGCCCGAGACCGGTCGCCCCCGCCGGGCCGGGGTGTCGTCGTTCGGCATCAGCGGCACCAACGCGCACGTGATCGTCGAGCAGGCGCCGCCGGTCGAGTCTTCCGCTTCCGAGGCCGAGCGGGAGCTGCCCGCCGTCCCGGTGGTGCTGTCCGCACGCAGCCCGGAAGCCCTTGCCGCGCAAGCGAAGCACTGGGCGTCGTACCTGGCCGCCAAGCCGGACGACACCCGGATCGTCGACGTCGGGTACTCGTCGGTCACCACGCGTGCCGTGCACGAGCACCGCGCCGTGATCACCGGCGCCGACCGCGACGAGGTGCTCCGCGGGATCACCTCGCTCGCCGAAGGCAACCCCGCGGCCAATGTGACCCAAGCCGTCGCGGGCAACCGGGTCTCGTCGGCGTTCCTGTTCACCGGGCAGGGCGCGCAGCGCATCGGCATGGGCAAGGAGCTCTACGACGCGTTCCCGGCCTTCGCGACCGCGTTCGACGAGGTGGTCGACGAGCTGGACAAGCACATGGACCGGCCTTTGCGGGAGGTCATGTGGGGCGCCGACGCCGACCTGCTGGCCCAGACCGCGTACACGCAGACCTCGCTCTTCGCGATCGAGGTCGCGCTGTACCGGCTCGTCGAGTCGTGGGGCGTGCGGCCGGACTACGTGGCCGGGCACTCCATCGGCGAGTTGGCCGCCGCGCACGTCGCCGGGGTCCTGTCGCTGGGGCACGCCGCCGTGCTGGTCGCCGCCCGCGGTCGCCTGATGCAGGCGCTGCCCAGCGGTGGCGCCATGATCGCGATCCAGGCCACCGAGGACGAAGTCAGCCCGCGGTTGACCGAGGGCGTCGGCATCGCCGCCATCAACGGGCCGCAGTCCATTGTGGTCTCCGGCACCGAGGAAGCCGCTTTGGCGGTGGCCGGGCACTTCGAGGCGGAGGGTCGCAAGACCACCCGGCTCAAGGTGTCGCACGCGTTCCACTCGGCGTTGATGGAGCCGATGCTCGCGGGCTTCGGCAAGATCGCCGCGGCGCTGTCCTACGCCAAGCCGCGGATCCCGGTCGTCTCCAACGTCACCGGCACCATCACCGACGAGGTCGCCACCGCCGGCTACTGGGTGCGGCACGTGCGGGAGGCCGTCCGGTTCGCCGACGGCATCGCGTTCCTGCGCGGTCGCGGGGTCCAGCGGTTCCTGGAGCTCGGTCCCGACGGGATCCTCACCGGGATGGCTCGCCAAACCCTCGACGACGACAACACCGTCGTGGCACCGGTGTTGCGGCGCAACCGGCCGGAGGTGGCGACCGCGGTCGCCGGCATCGGGCACCTGTACGCCTCGGGCGTGAAGGTCGACTGGAAGGCGTTCTACGCCGGCACCGGCGCCCGCGCGACCGGGCTGCCGACCTACGCCTTCCAGCGCAAGCGCTACTGGATGGAGGAGCTCAAGTCCGGTGACGTCAGCGGTGTCGGCCAGGTCGCCGTGGACCACCCGCTGCTCGGTTCGGCGATCGCGCTGCCCGACACCGACGGCCTGCTGCTCACCGGCCGGCTGTCGCTGGACTCGCACGCCTGGGTCGCCGACCACGACATCCTGGGCAGCGTCCTGTTGCCCGGCACGGGTTTCGTGGAGCTGGCGGCGCACGCGGGCGACCAGGTCGGCTGCCCGGTGCTGGAGGAGCTGACGTTGCAAGCTCCGCTGGTCCTGCCCGCGACGGGCGGGGTGGCGTTGCAGGTCATCGTCGGCGCGCCGGACCCGGTGGGCGGGCGCACCGTGCGGATCTACTCGCGGGAGCAGGCCGACGCCGACACCCCGTGGATCCTGCACGCCGATGGTTTACTCGGTTCACGGCCGGAAAGCTTGTTGACTGATGTAACAGACTTCAGCACCTGGCCGCCCGAGGGCGCCACCGACGTCACGCCGGACGACCCGTACGGCCTGCTCTTCCAGCAGGGCTACGGCTACGGCCCGGTGTTCCAGGGTCTGAAGCGGATGTGGCGGCGCGGCGAGGAGGTCTTCGCCGAGGTGTCGTTGCCCGAGCACGCCCACGCCGACGCCGCACGGTTCGGGATCCACCCGGCCCTGCTCGACGCGGCCATGCACGCCCTCGGCGTCGGCGACGACATCACCGGCGAGGAGGACACCGAACTGCCGTTCGCGTGGTCGGACGTGTCGCTGCACGCGGTCGGCGCGAACGCGTTGCGGGTCCGCCTGAGCCGCATCGCCGACGACACTCTGACCATGTCGATGACCGACGCGGCCGGGCGGCCGGTCGCCACCGTGGGGTCGCTGGTGTTCCGGCCGGTGTCGGCCGAGCAGCTGGCGGGCGGCAACCTGGACTCGCTCTACGGCATCGGCTGGGACCAGATCCCGGTCGGCGACGCCTCGCCTTGCACGGCTTGGTCTTCGGCGCCGTCCGGGCCGGTCTCCGGGCGAGTCGTCTTCACGGTCCCGGCCTTCGACGGTCCGGTGCTGGAGGGCGTGCGGTCGGCCACCCACGAGGTGCTCGCGGTGCTGCAGGAGTTCCTTGCGGCCGACCGGTTCGCCGACGCGACGCTCGCCGTGGTCACCACGGGTGGCGCGGTCGTCGGGGACGAGGCCGTGGATTTGGGCCAGGCTCCGGTCTGGGGTTTGGTGCGGGCCGCGCAGGCGGAGAACCCGGGCCGGTTCCAGCTGGTCGACACCGATGGCTCGGACGAGTCCGCGTCGGCGCTCGAGGCCGCGTTGGCCACGGGTGAACCGGAGCTGGCGCTGCGGTCCGGCGTGGTGAGCGTGCCGCGTCTGTCCAAGGTGGACGGAGGTGGTGCGCCGGTCGCGATCGACGCCGGCGGTGCGGTGCTCGTCACCGGTGGCACGGGCGGCATCGGCGCCATCCTGGCCCGGCACCTGGTGACCGAGCGGGGCGTCAAGCGGCTGGTGCTGACCAGCCGCCGCGGTTCCGCCGCGCCGGGCGCGACCGAGCTGGTCGAGGAGCTGACCGGCCTGGGTGCCGAGGTCACGGTGGCCGCGTGCGACGTGGCCGACCGGGCCGCGGTGTCGGCGTTGGTTGACTCAGTCAACAACCTGATCGGTGTCGTGCACGTGGCCGGGGTGGGCGACAACAACCTGATCGGCGCGATGACGCCCGGGCAGTTCGACGCCGTGCTCGCCCCCAAGGCCGACGCCGCTTGGCACCTGCACGAGCTGACCGCGGACAAGGACCTCGCGTTCTTCGCGATGTTCTCCTCGGCGGGCGGCATGGTGCTCGCGGCCGGCCAGGCCAACTACGCGGCGGCCAACGTGTTCCTCGACGCGCTCGCGGCGCACCGGCACGCACAGGGCTTGCCGGCCACCGCGATGGCGTTCGGCATGTGGGGCGTGCGGACCGGGCTGATCGAGGACGTCGAAGAGGACACCCGCCTGATGGCCGCCCGCGGCCTGCCGGCGCTGGCGGTCGAGGAAGCCCTGGCCCTGTTCGACGCGTCGCTCGACTCGGGCAAGGCGAACCTGGTGCCGCTGCGGGTCGACACCGGCACGTTGCGCTCCCGCTCCGACGAGCTCCCGGCGCTGCTGCGGGGTCTGGTGCGGGGACCGGCGCGCCAGCACCGGGCGGCCGCGGACTCGGGTCCGGTGGACCTCGCCGCGCAGTACGCGTCGGCGTCCAGCGAGGAGAAGACCAAGGCGATGCTCGAGCTGGTCCGCACCCACGCGGCCGCCGTGCTCGGCCACGACGGGCCGGACGCGATCGAGCCCGACCGCGGCTTCCTGGACATCGGCTTCGACTCGCTGACCGCGCTCGAACTGCGCAACCGGCTCGGGGCGGCCACCGGCAAGCGGCTGCCCCCGACGGTGATCTTCGACTACCCATCGGCGCAGGAACTGGCCGGGCACGTGCGTGAGCTGCTCTTCGGTGTCGAGGAGCAGGCGGACGCGCTCAGCGACGCGACCGCGGACGAGCTGTTCTCGTTGCTGGACAACGAGTTCGGCGACCTGGAATCAATCGGCTGAAGCACCCGGAGGACATCATGGTGAAAAACATCGTCGTAGTCGGTGCTTCGGCTGCCGGGCTCACGGCCGTGGAATCGTTGCGCAACAAGGGTTATGAGGGTCACCTGACCCTCGTCGGGGACGAGCCGCACGTCCCGTACGACCGCCCGCCGTTGTCGAAGGGCCTGCTCGCCGGCGACATGACCACCGACCAGACCCTGCTGCGTTCGGCCGACGCGCTGTCGGCGATCGACGTGGAGTTGCGCTTCGGTTCCCGCGCCACGGCGCTGGACCAGGAAGCCCGCACGATCAGCCTGGCGTCGGGGGAGAACCTGCACTACGACGCCGCGGTCATCGCCACCGGCATCCGGCCGCGCCGGCTGCCGTGGGGCAACGACATCGCGGGCGTGCACGTGCTGCGCACCCTCGACGACTCGCTCGCCCTGCGGGCACAGCTGACCAACGGCTCGCCGCGGGTGGCGGTGATCGGCGCCGGGTACCTCGGCTCCGAGATCGCCGCCACGTCACGCGGGCTGGGTCTGGAAACCACGCTGATCGACACGAACCCGACGCCGCTCTTCCACCAGGTGGGCCCGGTGGTCGGCGAGCACGCGGCGGCGTTTCACCGCGAGCACGGCGTGAACCTGGTGCTGCGCCGGCACGTCACCGGCATGCAGCAGACCCAGGGCCGGGTCACCGGCGTCCAGCTGGCGGACGGCATGACGATCCCCGCGGACGTCGTGGTGGTCGCCATCGGCTCGGTGCCGAACACCGAGTGGCTGCGCTCGTCCGGTTTGGACATCGGCGACGGACTGCTGGTCGACGAGTTCTGCAAGGCGGCGCCCGGCATCTACGCGGCCGGTGACGTGGCGAACTTCCCGCACGCGCTGCACGGCGGCCGGGTGCGCATCGAGTTGCGCACCAACGCCGCGCAGATGGCCATGGCCGCCGCCGGGAACCTGCTGGACGGCGACACGCGCCCGTTCACCCAGATTCCGTTCGGCTGGTCCGACCAGTACGACGCGAAGATCCAGACGTTTGGTTGGTGTGCTTCTGATGCCGATGTGGAGGTAGTGCATGGCTCTTTTGCGGAGGGCACGTTCTCGGCTGTGTATCGCAGCCGGGGTCGCATTGTTGGTTGCGTTGGGTGGAACACGATCAAGGGACTGAAGACGTTCCGGCCCCAGATCGGGAAGGAGGAGCGCATCGCCGCCTGAAACCCTGTGCACGAAACGCCCAGCCTTCCACGCGGCTGGGCGTTTCGTCATGCCCGGTGGACCTCCGCGAGCAACTCCAGATCGTCCGCGCTCAGCCGGAGTTCGCCCGCCGCAACGTTTTCGGCCAGGTGTCCCGGGTCGCCGGTGCCCGGGATCACCAGCACGTTCGGGCCCTGGTGCAGCGCCCAGGCCAGTCGGACCTGGGCCGGTGTGGCATCGTGCTCCTTCGCGACGGTCAGCACCGCCTCGGCCTCTGCTTGCACGGCACCCGCTTCCCGGCCGGCGCCCGCGATCGCGAAGAACGGCACATAGGCGATGCCCTGTTCGGCACACGCCCGCACGAACTCGTCCTGCTGGGGCCGGTGCCCGAGGCCGTAGGAGTTCTGCACGCACACCACCGGAGCAATCTCCTGTGCCTGCGCAACATGTTCGCGCTTCACGTTGGAGAGCCCCAGGTGCCGGATCAGCCCGGCCGTGCGCAGTTCGGCCAGCACCCCGAAGTGCTCGGCCACCGAGTCCATTCCGGACTGGCGCAGATTCACCACGTCCAGCGTGTCGAGGCCGAGCTCACGCAGGTTCCGCTCGACCTCACCACGCAACTGCGCCGGTGTCGCTTGCGGCAGCCATCCGCCGGCGGCGTCCCGGCGCGGTCCGACTTTGGTCGCGATGACCAGATTATCCGGATATGGCGCCAAAGCATCGTGGATCAGCTCGTTGGCGCCGTGCGCGGGGGAGAAGTAGAACGACGCCGTGTCGATGTGGTCGACGCCGAGCTCGACGGCCTTGCGCAACACCGTGATGGCCTCGGCACGGTCGCGGGGCACCGCATCGGGGATGAGGGCCGTGCCCCGCTGGGCCAGTCGCATCGCGCCGAAGCCGACGCGGTTGACAGAGAAGTCACCGAGGTTCCTCGTCACCGGTCCAGTCATAGCAGAATTCGGCCCGGCCACCCCAGGGTGACCGGGCCGAGTCGTGTGCGGCCGAAGCCTACGAGCAGGTGCAACCGACGCCGGAACTCTCGGTGCCACCGGGGCTGACCCCGATGCCCGAACCGCCGGGGCTGCTACCGAGACCCGAACCGCCGGTACTGCCGAGGCCCGAACCACCGGTGTTGCCCGAACCGAAGCCACCGCCGTAAGCACCGGGGTTGACGGTGCTGAGGCCACCGCCGAGACCGGAACTGCCGGTGTTGCCTGCGCCGATATTGAGCGAACTCGTGTCGCCCGGCCCGCCGGGGGCGCTCCAGGCGCCCGGGGCCGGCCCTTGGGGCGCAGGCGGGTTCATCGGCGCGAACATGTTCGTACCGCTTGCCAGCATGCCCGGGGCCAGACCCAGCATCGGATCCATGACGGGTCCGGGCTGGGGTGCCGGCGCCGGCGCTTGTGCGCCACCGCCCGTGGCCGCCAAGCGGCTGTTGCCGGCGGCGGTGTCAGTGCTCGCTCCGACTGCCGGAACAGCGTCGGCCTTGGTCCCCGGCACGTTGCCCGAGCCGGAGTCCGCACCAGAGGCGTCGGCCCGGCTCGGCGGTGCGGTTCCCGCATCGGGCGCCGGACCCGCGCTCGCACCCCGGTCCGAGGTGGAACCTGAACCCGAATCCGCCGGCGGAGTCGAACCTGTCGCCGGTGCCGAACCCGCACCAGTGCCGCTCGATCCCTTGGCCGGTGTCGATCCCTTGCCGGGGGTCGAACCGTTGCCGGGGGTTGAGCCCTTGCTGGGGGTCGATCTCTTACTCGGGGTCGATTCCTTGCCTGGAGTCGAACCCTTGCCCGGGGTCACCCCGTTGTTCGGAATCAACCCACTGCGCGGGATCAAGCCCTTGCTCTTGTCCTTGCCCAGAGCCAAGCCGGACGCCGGCGTCGAGTTCGTCCCATCACTGTGGTGCTCGTCGACAACGGCCGGCCGGGGGTGCTTGGGCATGGCCTTCTTGTGTTTCCTGGGACCTTGGGCGGCGCGGTCGTCAATGCCGTCACCATTGACGTCCGGCACCAACTGCTGCAGCTTGGAGAACGGCGTCAGCCGGTCCCCGGTCGGTGCCGGCGACTTCAGTCCCAGCGCCTTGGCCAGCGCCTTGGCGATGGCGTTGGACATCAACGCGCCACCGCGGGCATTCGGGTGGAACGGCTCGTGCGACGCCCATTTGCCAACGCCGCCGGTGAAGGCCACACCCGTGTCGGTGAGCCCGGGGTTGTCGGTGTACACCTCGCGCCCGGTCATCGACTGGGAAACGTCGGCCAGTTCGGCACAACCGCACACCTCGACCGCCTTGGCGATCGCGGCGTTGAGCTGCTTGCCGAACGCCTGGATGCGCTGCAACTCATCCTTGCTGAAACCGCTGTAGTACGGCGTCTTGACCTTCGGGTCGATGGCCAGTGGATAGTTCGGCACCACCAGCTTGGCGTGCGGTGCACGCTCGTGCACGGCCTGGTAGACCTGCAGAAGCCGCGCGATCACCGTCGGCGCCTGGCCCGGGGCCGAATTCGCCGCCTGACTGCGGTATTCGTCGGCGCTCAACTGCGAGTCGAGCATCGGCTGGAGATCTTGGAGCACCTTGGTGAAGGCCTTGCCGCTGCCCGAGGTGATGGCATCGAACAGGACCTCGGCGAAATGCGCGTCGTTGCCGCCGAAACCGACGATCACGGCATCCGCGTCCGGCCGGACCAGATCCCGCTGCGGATTGTTGACCTGAGGACTTCCGGCCGACTCAGGTTGCTGAGGCGTGAAGAAATCCTTGGTCACCGCGCCCGAGGAAGCACCCATGGCGCCATGGATGGTCACGCTCGGGTTGGCGTCCTCGACCTTCTGCATCGCCTGCGCGCCGGCCGCGTCGGGCGACCGGTGCCGGGGGTCGTGGGCATCGAAATAAGTGCCCCGCATCCCCTCACCAGCGGAGTAGGAGTCACCGACAATATCTATCTTGTAATCCTTTGGGCCTGCCGCAGCGGCTTGAGCTGAGCCAAGGCAGACCAAGCCCGTCGCCATGACGGCTCCGGACGAAACCAGCGCAAGAGCCCGACTGATCTTGAATGTCAAGGACTCTCCCTTCTCGCAAATGCGATGAGGACCCTGGCAGGTCCACGAAGCGCAGTGTCGGCCGCAGAAGAGGGGGGCCACGACGGCACATTTCACGTCTCAAGTGACTTGTGAGTGAATTTCTCGCGGTCGACGACCCGGCTTGGTGTCGTTCGGGCACGTGGCATGGACAGCACGTTGCCTGGCTGGTCAGGGCAGGCGGAAACGGCGAACGCCCGGCCTGTCCGCGGCCGGGCGTTCGTGGTCAGAGAGTCACCGTTCCAGGCGCAGCAGACCGGCGTCGCAGAGCTCGTCGACCCAGAGGCCCATGTCGGCCCGGACGGCCTTCTCGTCGGCCTCCCACGCCTCGGCGAGGTGCTGCGCGGCGCGGTCGAGCTGGCCGTCGTGATCGCGCAGGGAGATCCACATGGCCGCCCCTATGGGGTGGCAGAAGTAGCGGCGGCCGGTCTCGTCGGAGACCAGCTCCAGGTAGCCGTTGTCGAGCAAGGTGTCCCGGACCCCGGGAGCCGGCCGGACCGGTGCGGCGCCCGCGTTGATGATGAGGCGCAGCGTGCCCGAGCTGGTCGTCCGCCAGTGGCCGTGGTCGGCTTTGACGAGTGCGACCAGCGGCAGCTCCACACCGCTGGACGTGCTGTGCGCGGTCATGGATCGCCTCCCTTCCGCCGTGGTCGAGGTGTACCCCTCAACCCCTGTGCGTATAGCATACACGATGCGTGCGACATACGCATCCCTTGAGCGGGCTCGTGATCAGGTCACGGGATTCGGGGATGCGTGTGGCGTACGCTCGATCCGATACCCACCGGAAGCGGGCTTTGAATGACCACCAGCGAGCACAGGGGCGGGGACCTGCCGCACGGCCTCGAGGTGCTGTGGGACCTCCGCGAGAAGGCGCAGCGCGGGCCCCGGGAGGGGCTGTCGGTCGAGCGGATCGTGGCCGCGGCCATCGCGTCGGCCGATGAGGACGGGCTGGCGTCGCTTTCCATGGCCAGGGTCGCGAAGCGCCTCGACTTCGCCACGATGTCGTTGTACCGCCACGTGTCCAGCAAGGACGAGCTGCAGATGCTCATGGTGGACGTGGCCTACGGGACGCCGCCGGTGCTGACCGAGACGGGCGACGAGTGGCGCGCCGGGCTGGAGAAGTGGGCGCGCGCCTTCCTGGAGGTCTTCCGCGCGCACCCGTGGATGCTGCAGATCACCGTGGCCGGACCGCCGCTCGAGCCGGGGCAGCTCAGCTGGCTGGAATGCGGGCTGCGCACGCTCGGCGGCACGGGGCTGCGCCCGGACGAGAAGCTGTCCGTGATGCTGTTGATGATCGGGTACGTCCGGACCAACGCGCAGTTGTTCGGCAGCTCGCCGGCCGTGGACGGCGAGGATGCCGCCGACGCCGACCTGATGGCCTCCTACGGGAAGATGCTGGCCAACATCGTTGCCCGCGACGCGTTCCCGGCGTTGTCGGAACTGATCGAGGCGCACACGTTCGACGAACCGAAGGACGACTTCGGGTTCGGGTTGGAGCGGGTGCTGGACGGGATCGACGCCCTGGTGCGGTCACGTGTGACACAGTGATCTCTTGTGGGATCCCTTGTGGGCGATGACGGTGCGGCCGCGCTGCGACGGATGGCCGGGCTTGCGACTCCCATGGCGCTTCGCGTCGCGGTGACCCTCGGGTTGCCGTCGCGCCTGTCCGGGGTTTCGGTTCCGGTCGAGGAGCTGGCGGCCGAGCTGAAGGTCTCGTCGGTGCCGCTGGAACTGTTGCTCAACCACCTGTCGACCCTCGGCGTCGTCGAGCGGCTGGATGACGGGTTCCGGCTGACGCCGTTCGGGGCGAACCTGCGCGATCCGTTCACGGAGGTGTTGCTGCGCCTGGATTCCTCGGCCGGCCGGGCCGAGCTGGCCTTCGTGGAACTCGCGCACAGCGTCGCCACCGGGGAGGCGGCTTATCCGCGGCGGTACGGTCAGGACTTCTGGGCCGACCTCGCGGCGGACCCGTCGTTGCGCGAGTCCTTCGACCGGCAGATGGTGCTGCGTTTCCAGGGTCAGGTGCCGCAGATCCTGTTGAGCTACGACTGGTCGCAGTTCTCGTCGATCCTCGATGTCGGCGGTGGGCGCGGAGATCTGCTGTCGGCGATCCTTTCGGTGAATCCCGAGATGCGGGGGAACCTCCTCGACCTCTCACCGACCGCCGAGGAAGCGCTCGAGACGTTTCGCGCTCGCGGTGTCGCGGATCGGGCCGAGGTGACGGCGCAGAGCTTCTTCGACCCGCTTCCCGTGGGATTCGATGCCTGTTTGCTGGTCGACATCATCCACGACTGGGACGACTTCAACGCGCACCGGATCCTGGCCCGCTGTATCGAGGCCGCTCCCGTCGGTGGGCGGATCCTTGTGGTCGAAGGGATCGGCGGGCGACGAGCCGCCACCGACATGGACCTGTCGATGCTGGTGATCTTCGGTGGCCGGGAGCGGACCGTGGCGGAGTTCCAGGCGCTCGGCGCGGATCACGGTCTGGTGCTGGAGTCCGTTGTGGATCTGACCGACCAGCGGTGTCTGATCGAGTTCCGCGTCGACGGTCAGGCATAACAAGAACGCCCGCCAGGCTGGGTGCCTGACGGGCGTTCTTCTCGTGCGTGTTAACTCAATCAACCAGCGGGGACCGCGACCGGCTCCTCGCCTTCGGTCTGCGCAGCCTTTGCCTTGCCCTGCTCGGGAATCGTGGCGTCGACGATGTCGTCGTCCGCCTCCTCGCGGGGCAATGCGGCCTCGATCGGCACCTTGCGGAGCAGGGCCCCGACGATCAGGGCCACCACGACCATGCCGATCGCGCCGGCCAGGGCGGCGACCTGCAGACCGTGGGTGAAGGCTTCCTTGCTGGCGTTGATCAGCTGCTGACCGGACGCCGGCGGGAGCTGGCCGGCGATCTGGGCAGCGGCACCAACGGTGTTCTGCGCGGCGTCCAGGGCCGGACCGGTCAGCCCGGCCGGGTGGACGTTCAGCATCTGGTGGTGGAAGACCGCCGACCCGATGCTGCCGATCAACGCGAAGCCCATGGCACTGCCGAACTCCGTGAAGGTCTCCGACATCGCGGCCGAGGCACCGGCGCGCTCCGGGGGAGCGGAGGTGACCACGATCTCCGCCGTGACCGTCTTCGAGGCGATCATTCCGGCGGCCATCAGGCCGACGCCGACGATCACGAAGACCACATTGGACCCGACCTTGAGCTGGCTCAGCACACCGAAACCGATGGCCATCACCGTCATGCCCGCGCCGATCAGGTACTTCGGCTTGACCTTGCGGGCGAAGACCGTCGTCAACGCGATGCCGATGCCGATCGCGGGCATGGCACCCAGCGACCACAGCGACGCCTTGAACGGGCTCATGTCGAGCACGACCTGCAGGTACTGGTTGGTCAGGATGCCGATGCCCATGAACGCGAGCATCACCGTCATGTTCGTGAGGATGGAGCCGCTGAAACCACCGCTGCGGAACAGCTTGATGTCGATCAGCGGGTTGGCCGCGGTGCGCTGGCGCTGGATGAACGCCGCAAGGAACACGACGCCGACACCCACGTAGACCATGCGCTCGTTGGAGTAACCGTTGACCGCGAGTTCCTTCAGGCCGTAGATGAGCGGCAGGATCGCGGCCAGCGACAGGATCGAACCGATCAGGTCCATCTTGCCGCGGTTCGGGTCACGGTATTCCGGCAGCAGGATCGGCGCGAGGATCAGCACCAGCACCATCACCGGGGCGTTGATCAGGAACACCGATCCCCACCAGAAGTTGTTCAGCATCAGGCCGCCGACCACGGGGCCGATGGCGGCACCGGTGGACAGGGTGCCGCTCCACGCGGCGATGGCGGTCTTGCGCTGCTTCGAGTCGTGGAACATGTTGCGGATCAGCGCGAGTGAGGTCGGGGTCAGCGTTGCCGCACCGAAGCCGAGCAGCGCACGCGCGCCGATCAGCGTCTCGGGGTCCTTGGCGAACGCACCGATGGCCGAGGCGATACCGAACACGACCGCACCGAAGATGAGCATCTTGCGCCGGCCGACACGGTCGGCGATCCAGCCCATGGTGACCAGCATCCCGGCCAGCACGAAGCTGTAGATGTCCATGATCCAGAGCAGTTGGGTAGCGCTTGGCTTCAGCGCCTCACTGATCGGAGGCATCGCGAAGCCCAGCACCGAGATGTCGATGGCGATCAGGAAGGTGACCAGGACGATCACCACAAGGCCGAGCCACTCCTTGATGCCAGCTTGGGGCTTGTTGTCCGTCATGGCGACTGTGGGTCCTCTCGTGCGTATCCGACACGCAGAGCGTATCACGTACACATTTGCGTGTCACGTACATGGGGAACGACCTGGTGTGTTCGGCCCACTACTCAAGGCTGCGGGTTACGGGTCGTGGTCAACTCGCAGTTCGCTTGAGCGCCGCTCGAGGCAGGGTGGAGCCCGGCGGCCGTCGGACGGCAACGCCCAGCTCGCAAGCGCACCGCTTAGCGATCGAGAGCCCATCGGGTCAACACCGTCCGGTCGATCTTGCGGTTGGAGTTCAGCGGGAACTCCTGCAGGTGCGTGAACCGCTTGGGCAGCACTGCCTGCGGCAAGGTTCGGCTCAGGGCGCGCGCGAGAAGACCGGGCGAAACCTTGGTCCCCGTGTAGAACGCGGCCAGCTCGACGCTGTCGTCGACCGGGAAGGCGACGGTGACGGCGTCCTCGACGCCCTCGCAGTCACGCAGCGCCTGGTCGACCTCGGCCAGCTCGATCCGGATCCCGTGGACCTGCACCTGGTTGTCCAGCCGGCCCAGGTACAACAGGTCGCCGGTGTCGGCACGGCGCACGCGGTCGCCCGTGCGGTAGAACCGCAGGCCGTCGCGTTCGAGGAACCGGCCCTCGTCCTGCGCCGGCTCCAAGTAGCCTGCGGTCAGCTGCGGGCCGGCGATGCAGAGCTCGCCCTCGGTGACGTCGGCGTTGCCGTCGGCGTCGCGCAGGAACCACTCGTGGCCCTCGTGCACCAGCCCGATCGGCACGACGCCGGCCACGGCGATGCGCGCGGAGTCGTCGGTCCAGACGTGTCTGGAGACCGTGATGGTCAGCTCGGTCGGGCCGTAGATGTTCTCGACCTGCGAACCCGGTGCGGCCGCGGCCCAGTCGGCGGCGTCCTGGCAGGTGATCGCCTCACCGGCGAAGAAGCTCCAGCGCAGCCCGTCGAGGTCGTGCAGCCCGCCCAGCCTGCGCACCAGCGAGATCGCGCTCGGCGTGGAGAACCACACCGTGATGCCGTTGTCCCGCACGAACGCGGGCAGGTCGCGCACGGCCTGGGTCGTGATCGACACCAGCGTGCCGCCGCAGCCCCACGCGCAGAACAAGTCGAACATGGCGCAGTCGAAGTTCAGGTCGAAGAACTGCGAGAACGCGTCCTCCGGGCCGAAGTCGTAGCGCTCGTCCAGCAGCCGGAAGTAGTGGTCGGTGTTCGCGTGGATGACCGGGACACCCTTGGGCTTCCCGGTCGATCCCGACGTGAAGAGGATGTAGGCGACGTCGTCCGGGGCCACCGCTCTCGGTCTCGGCAAGCGGTGCGCCGTGTCCGTGGCGTCGGGGAAGAAGGCCGGGAGGTCGACGCCTTCCGCGCGCAGCTGGTCCAGTGCCGAGGCGGATGCGGGGTCCGCGATCAACGCCTCGACACCGGCGGCCTCGATCATCTGCTTGGTGCGCGCGGCCGGGAACGCCGGCTGCAGCGGCACCATCGTGATCCCGGTGTAGAGCCCGGCGAGGATGCCCGCGTACGCCTCCTTGGACTTCCCCGCCAGCACCCCGACGGCCTTCGGTGATCCGGCGCCGGCGAGCACGGAGCCGGCCCAGGACAGCGCCAGCTCGTGCAGTTCTTGGTACGTCAGCTCCCCGTTGGCGGCGCGGATGGCAACGCCGCCCGGGGATTTGGCGAGGCCACGCAGGAACCGGTCGTGCAATGCATGTGTCTGGTCCATGTGTGCGTCCCCGCCTCGGGTCGATGAGGATTACTTGAAGCTCTGCAACGTCTTCCAGAGCACGTCCGGGGTCTCGAACGTCTCCAGGGTCAGCGCGTCGTCGACGAACCGGACGTCGTACGCGGCCTCCAGCTGGGCGAGGAGCTCGACCATGCCGAGCGAGTCCAGCCCGAAATCACGCAGGCGGGTGTCGCCCTCGATCGGGTCCTCCGGCGAGAGGAAGGGCAGATACCTGCGCAGAAGCTCTTCGAACTGCTCGTCCCACATGATGCGTCCGCCTTTGTTTCCGCAGGTGTTTGAGAAATCGCCTGCGGAAAACGCTAGCTGACGGATCGGGGTTGCCGAACCCCTAGCAGACCCCTAGCTGTAGGGAGACGTTATCGCAGGTCAGGGCGCTTCGCTCGGTACTTGGTGGAGCCCCGCTCGGGTGTAATGGGAGCCCCTAAGAACTGTGGGGTCAGGCGCCTTTGCTCTGGGGTGGGCGCCCCCTTCGAACGGGTCGTAGTTTCCGAGGAGCCCAATAAAGTCCCGAGGAAGGGCGTGCTCGGTGAGCAACGAGGAGAAGCTTCTCCGGTACCTGCGCCGGGCGACCGCCGACCTGCTCGAAACGCAGCAGCGGCTGGCCGCGGCCGAGCGCAGGCTGGACGGCGAGCCAGTGGCGATCGTGGCGATGGCCTGCCGCTACCCCGGCGGGGTGCGCTCGCCCGAGGACCTGTGGCGCCTGGTCGAGAACGGCGTCGACGCCGTCTCGGCGTTCCCCGCCGATCGCGGCTGGGACACCGGTGTGTACGACCCCGACGGCGCGCCCGGGACGACCTACGCCGCCGAGGGCGGGTTCCTCGACGCGCCCGCCGACTTCGACCCCGGCTTCTTCGGGATCAGCCCCAACGAGGCGCTGCAGATGGACCCGCAGCAGCGGCTGCTGCTCGAGGTCTCGTGGGAGGGACTGGAGCGCGCGGGCATCGATCCGTTGGCGCTCAAGGGAAGCCGCACCGGCGTGTTCGCCGGCCTGATGTACCACGACTACGCGCTGGGCACCGAGCACGCGGGCACGACCGGCGGCAGCATGGTGTCCGGCCGCGTTTCCTACACCCTCGGGCTCGAAGGTCCATCGGTCACAGTGGACACGGCGTGCTCGTCGTCGCTGGTGTCGCTGCACCTGGCCGTGCAGTCGCTGCGCTCGGACGAGTGCTCGCTGGCGATCGCCGGTGGGGTCACGGTGATGGCCGAGCCGGACATGTTCGTCTACTTCACGACGCAGCGCGGGCTCGCCCGTGACGGGCGGTGCAAGCCGTTCGCGGCCGCGGCCGACGGCGTCGGCTGCTCGGAGGGCGTCGGCGTGCTGGTGCTGGAGCGCCTGTCCGACGCGCGCAAGAACGGGCACCCGGTGCTCGCCGTGGTCAAGGGCAGCGCGGTCAACTCCGACGGCGCCTCCAGCGGGTTCACCGCGCCGAACGGCCCGTCGCAACGCCGGGTCATCCAGCAGGCGCTGGCCGCGGCCAAGCTCGAACCGTCCGATGTGGACGTCGTGGAGGCACACGGCACCGGTACCAAGCTCGGCGACCCGATCGAGGCCCAGGCGTTGCTGGCCACCTACGGCCAGGGCCGGGCCGAGGGCCGCCCGCTGCTGCTGGGCTCGCTGAAGTCCAACCTTGGGCACACGCAGGCCGCCGCCGGGGTCGGCGGCGTGATCAAGATGGTCGAGGCGATCCGGCACGGGCTCGCGCCCAAGTCGTTGCACGTGGACGCGCCGACCCCGCACGTGGACTGGACGGCCGGGGCGGTGGAGCTGCTGTCCGAGGCGCGGCCGTGGCCGTCGACGGACGCCCCGCGGCGGGCAGCCGTGTCGTCGTTCGGGCTGTCGGGGACCAACGCGCACGTGATCGTGGAGCAGGCACCCGCCGAAGAGGAAGCGCCGGTCGAAGCCACCGCGACGCTGCCGGTCGTTCCATGGCTGGTGTCCGGCAAGACGGCGGAAGCGTTGTCGGCGCAGGCTTCCCGGCTGCTCGCGGTCGGTGGTGACCCGCTTGACGTCGGGTTCTCGCTGACCGGGCGCTCGGCCTTGGAGCACCGTGCGTGTGTCGTCGGTTCACGGAAAGAAGAGCTGTTAAGTCAGTTAACAAGCGTCGCCGATGGCGGTGGACCGCGCGCGGTGGTGCGCAAAGGCGGGAAGACGGCGTTCCTGTTCACGGGCCAGGGTTCGCAGCGGCTCGGGATGGGCCGTGAGCTGCATGCCGCGTACCCAGTCTTCGCAACGGCCTTCGACGAGGCGGTTGCCGAGCTGGACAAGCACCTCGACCGGCCACTGCGGGACGTGGTGTGGGGCGAGGACACGGACCTGCTCGCGCAGACGCAGTACACCCAGACCGGCATCTTCGCGATCGAGGTGGCGCTCTACCGGCTCGTCGAGTCGTGGGGCGTGACGCCGGACTACCTGGCCGGGCACTCGATCGGTGAGATCGCGGCCGCGCACGTGGCCGGAGTCCTGTCGCTGGCCGACGCGGCCGCCCTGGTCGCGGCGCGGGGCCGGTTGATGCAGGCATTGCCGTCCGGTGGCGCCATGATCGCCCTCCAAGCCACCGAACAAGAGGTGCGCCCCCACCTCACCGACCACGTGGGCATTGCCGCGATCAACGGGCCGCAAGCTGTTGTGGTCTCCGGTGATGCCGATGCGGCGCAAGCGGTGGCCGACCAGTTCCAGGACCGGAAGTCCACCCGGCTCAAGGTCTCGCACGCGTTCCACTCGGTGCTGATGGAGCCGATGCTGGACGAGTTCCGGTCGGTGATCAGCGGGTTCACCTACAACGCGCCCGCGATCCCGATCGTGTCCGGCGAGCCGGCCGACGTGACGACGCCTGTTTACTGGGTCAACCACGTCCGCGACGCCGTGCGGTTCGCCGCCAGCGTGTCCTTCCTCGAAGCCCAGGGCGTGACGCGGTTCGTGGAGCTCGGGCCGGACGCGATCCTGGCCGGGATGGCGGCCGACCACGGCGTCGTGCCGGTGCTGCGCCGCAACCGCGACGAGGCCGTCACCGCGCTGAGCGCGCTCGGTCAGCTGTGGGCGGCCGGCTACCCGGTCGACTGGGCGCCGTTCTTCGCGGGCACGGGCGCCAAGAAGGTCGACCTGCCCACTTATGCCTTCCAGCACGAGCGGTACTGGCTGAACGCGGAGCTGGCCGGGGACGCGAGCGGCGTCGGCCTGACCGTGCTCGACCACCCCCTGCTCGGCGCGTTGGTCGCCCTCCCCGACGACGACGGTGTTGTCCTCACCGGGCGGCTCACGGCGACCGGGTGGCTCGCCGACCACAAGATGAACGACACGATCCTGTTCCCCGGCACCGGCTTCGTCGAGCTGGCGATCCAGGCCGGCGAGCAGGTCGACTGCGACGTCTTGCGGGAGCTGACCTTGCACGCCCCGCTGGTGCTGCCCGAGCAGGGCGGCGTCCAGTTCCGGGTGCGGGTCGCGGCCGCCGACGGCAACGGCGCGCGGACTGTCACCATCCACTCCCGCGCCGAGGAAGACGACGCGTCCTGGACGTTGCACGCGGACGGTGTGCTCGACACGGGTGCCGCGGCCTCCGGTTTCGACGCGACCCAGTGGCCGCCCGCGGACGCGGAACCGGTTGACGTCCAAGACTTCTACGAGACCGTGCGGGCGCAGGGCTACGACTACGGCCCGGCGTTCCAGGGTCTGACGACGGCGTGGAAGCGCGGCGACACGGTGTTCGCCGAGGTCGCCTTGGCCGCGGAGGTCGAGGGCTTCGGCGTCCACCCGGCGCTGCTCGACGCCGCGCTGCACGCCTCGCTGCTGGACGAGACCGACGGCACCGCCCTGCCCTTCGCATGGCAAGGCGTGCGCTACCACGCCGTGGGCGCGAGTGCGTTGCGCGTGCGGATCACGTCCACCGGCACGGACAGCATCAGCATCGACGGCGCCGACCCCACCGGTCAGCCGGTGTTCACAGTGGACGCCTTGAAGTCGCGTCCCGTGTCGGCCGACCAGCTCGCCGCACAGCCGAAGGGCGCGCTGTACGCGGTCGAGTGGGTCGAGGTCCCGGCCACGGAGCTCACCGGCGAGGTCTACCGCGTTCCGACGCCGGCGGACACCACGGCCGAGTCGGTGCACGCCGTCACCGCCGAGGTCCTGGCCAAGCTGCAGGACTGGCTGGCCGAAGACCAAGACGAGCAGTTGATCGTCGTCATCGCTGAGGACCTGGCGCACGCGGCCGTCCGCGGGCTCGTCCACTCCGCGCAGCTGGAGAGCCCGGACCGGATCGTCCTGATCGAGACGGCCGACGACGTTCGCGGCGCCGACGGCGAGCCGGACGTCCGGGTGCGCGACGGCAAGGTCTACGCGCCACGCCTGGTCAAGGCCGCGGTCACCGATCAGCAGCCGCTGGACTTCACCGGCGAGGTGCTGATCACCGGCGGCACCGGCTTCCTCGGCCGCCTGGTCGCCCGCCACCTCATCACCCAGCGCGGCGCGACCAAGCTCGTCATCACCAGCCGCCGCGGCCTGGATGCACCGGGTGCCGCCGAACTGCGCGACGAACTCGCGGGGCTTGGCGCCGAGGTCACCGTCGCCGCCTGCGACCTCGCCGACCGTGCCGCGGCCGGGCAACTCCTGGCCCAGCACAAGATCACGGCGGTCGTGCACCTCGCCGGGGTGCTGGACGACGGTGTGATCACCTCGCTCACCGCCGATCGACTGAGCACCGCGTTGCGGCCGAAGGTCGACGCGGTGCTGAACCTCCACGAGCTGACCGGCGACCTGGCCGCGTTCGTGCTGTTCTCCTCGATCGCCGGTGTGCTCGGCAATCCCGGCCAGGGCAACTACGCGGCCGGCAACGCCTTCCTCGACGCGTTCGCTGCCCACCGCCGCGCCGAGGGGCTGGCCGCGCAATCGCTTGCGTGGGGCCTGTGGGCCGACACGGACGGCCTCTCCGACGTCGACATCGCGCGGATGAACCGGTCCGGCGTCCAGGCGCTGACCCCCGAGCACGGGCTCGCGTTGTTCGACGCCGCCGAGACCGTCGACGCCGCATGCCTGCTGCCGGTCCACCTCGACCTCAAGGCGCTGCGGGCCGCCGACCCGCAACCGCTCTTCGCCGGCTTGGTCCGCCGGCCGAAAAAGGCGGCTGCCGCGGCCACCGGTCTCACCGGACTGTCCACACGCGACCTGCTCGACCTGGTCCGCGGCCACGTCGCCGACGTCCTCGGGCACGCGTCCACCTCGGCCGTCGAGCCGGACCGGGCGTTCACCGAGCTGGGCTTCGACTCGCTCTCGGCCATGGAGCTGCGCAACCGGCTCAACACCGCCACCGGGCTGCGGCTGCCGTCCACGCTGGTCTTCGACCACCCCAACGCCCGCGCGATCGCGGAGCTGATCGAGACGACGATCAGCGGCCAGACAACCACGGTCACCGGTCACGCCACCGCCGCGAACACCGACGAGCCCATCGCGATCGTCGCCATGGCCTGCCGCTACCCGGGTGGCGTGCAGACGCCGGAAGACCTGTGGCGCCTGGTCGACGAAGGTGTGGACGCGATCACCGAGTTCCCCGCCAACCGCGGCTGGGACGTCGACGGCCTGTACGACCCCGAGCCGGGCACCCCGGGGAAGGTCTACGTCAGGCACGGCGGGTTCCTGCACGACGCCGACGAGTTCGACGCCGCGTTCTTCGGCATCGCCCCGAACGACGCGCAGACCACCGACCCGCAGCACCGGATCCTGCTCGAGGTGGCGTGGGAAGCCCTGGAGCGCGCGGGAATCGACCCCGCATCGCTGAAGGGCAGCGCCACCGGCGTGTTCGCCGGGATCATGTACCACGACTACGTCGGCAACAGCGCGGCCGGTTCGCTGGGCTCGGGCCGGGTTTCCTACACCTTCGGGCTGGAAGGCCCGTCGGTCACCGTGGACACCGCGTGTTCGTCGTCGCTGGTGGCTCTGCACCTCGCCGCGCAAGCACTGCGCTCCGGTGAGTGCCCGCTGGCGTTGGTCGGCGGCGTCACGGTGATGTCCACGATGGAGACCTTCGTCGAGTTCTCGCGCCAGCGCGGGCTTTCGCCGGACGGGCACTGCCGGTCGTTCGCGTCGACCGCGGACGGTGCGGCCTGGTCCGAGGGGGCCGGGGTGCTGGTCGTCGAGCGCCTGTCCGACGCACGCAAGAACGGGCACCCGGTGCTCGCCGTCGTGCGGGGGAGTGCGATCAACCAGGACGGCGCGTCCAACGGCCTGATGGCACCGAACGGCCCGTCGCAGCAGCGGGTGATCCGGCAGGCGTTGGCCAACGCCGGACTGGCAGGCGCGGACGTCGACTTGGTGGAGGCGCACGGCACGGGCACCCGGCTCGGTGATCCGATCGAGGCGCAAGCACTGCTCGCGACCTACGGCCAGGACCGCGACGAGCCGCTGCACCTGGGGTCGATCAAGTCCAACATCGGGCACGCGCAGGCGGCCGCCGGTGTCGCCGGGGTGATCAAGGTGATCGAGGCCATGCGCCACCGCGTGCTGCCCCGCACCCTGCACATCGACGAGCCGTCGCCGCAGGTCGACTGGACCGAGGGCGCGGTCGAACTGCTCACCGACGCGCGGGACTGGACCGTGCCCGGTCGACCGCGGCGCGCGGGTGTCTCGTCGTTCGGCATCAGCGGCACGAACGCCCACGTGATCATCGAAGAAGTCGAGGCCGCCACCCAGGAAGCGAAGGAGCTCGACGGCCCGGTGCCGTGGTTGCTCTCCGCCCGGTCCCCGGCCGCGTTGACGGCGCAAGCCGCCGCCCTGGCGTCGCATGTGGACGGACACACCGACACCGACATCGGCTTCACCCTCGCCACCGCCAAGGTCGCCCACGAGCACCGCGCCGCGGTGCTCGCCACCGACCGCGAGCAGGCATTGCGCGACCTCGCCGCCATCGAGGGCACGCTCGCCACCGACGGGCTGACCGCCTTCTTGTTCTCCGGGCAGGGTGCGCAGCGGGTGGCGATGGGCCGCGACCTCGCCGGGCGGTACCCCGTCTTCGCCGAGGCTTTCGCGTCGGCCCAGGAAGAGGTGGACAAGCACCTGGACCGGCCGCTGCGTGCGGTGCTCGACGACGAGGACGCGCTCAAGCAGACCAAGTACACGCAGACCGCGTTGTTCGCCTTCGAGGTCGCGCTCTTCCGGCTCGTCGAGTCGTGGGGCGTGACTCCGGATCGCCTTGCGGGGCACTCGGTCGGCGAGATCGCGGCCGCGCACGTGGCCGGGGTCCTGTCGCTGGCCGACGCGGCGACCCTGGTCGCCGCACGTGGTCGCTTGATGCAGGACCTGCCGGCCGGTGGCGCCATGGTCGCCGTGCAGGCCGACGAGGACGAGGTCCGCCCGTTGCTGTCCAACATGGGGGGTGGGCCCGAAGGGCAGGGGGGCGGGAACAACAGAGTCAGCATCGCCGCGGTCAACGGGCCGAAGGCGGTCGTGCTCTCCGGCGCCGAGGACGCGGTGCAGGAGCTGGCGAACCGGTTCAAGGCCGAAGGACGCAAGACCGCGCGGCTGAAGGTGTCGCACGCGTTCCACTCGGTGCTGATGGAGCCGATGCTCGACGACTTCCGGGCCGTGGTCGCCGGTCTCACCTACGCCGAGCCGGTCATCCCGATCGTGTCCACGGTGACCGGCGGGAGTGCCGACCTCACCGATCCCAAGTACTGGGTGACCCACGTGCGGGCGGCGGTCCGGTTCGCCGACGCGGTCCGCGCGCTGGGTGAGTCCGGTGTGGACAAGTTCCTGGAGATCGGCCCGGACGCGGTGCTCACCGCCATGGGTGCGTCCACGCTGGATGATGCGACCTTCCTCGCGTTCACCCGGCGCGACCACGACGAGCGGCACGAGGTCGTCGCCACCCTGGCCGCCGCGCACAACCACGGCGTGGCCGTCGACTGGGCGGCATTCTTCGCCGGGCACGGCCGCCGCGTCGACCTGCCGACGTACGCGTTCCAGCGGGAACGGTTCTGGCAGACCGCGGAGCGCACCGGCGGGGACGCCGGTTCGTTCGGCCTCGACGACCCGCACCACCCGCTGCTCTCGGCGGTCGTGGCCGACCCGGCCGGGGACCGCGTCACGCTCACCGGCCGGCTCTCGCTCGAAGCGCAGCCCTGGCTTGCCGATCACGACCTGCTGGGCACCGTCGTGTTCCCGGCGAGCGGGTTCGTGGAGCTGGCGCTGCGGGCCGCCGCGGAGGTCGGCAGCACCCGCATCGACGAGCTGACCATCGCCGAGCACCTGCCGTTGCCCGAGCGGGGCGGCGTGGCCGTGCAGGCGGTGGTCGCCGGTCGGGCGGTCACGATCTACGCCAAGCCGGACGGCGCCGACGAGTGGACCAAGCACGCCACCGGTTCCCTCGGCGCGGCACCAGAACCCGGCACGGCGCCGGCTTGGAAGCCGGCCGGCGACCAGCTCGATGTCTACGAAGCCTTGCTGGCCAAGGGATACGGCTACGGCCCCGCCTTCCAACGGGCCACGACGGCCTGGCGGTCCGGCGACACCACGTACGCGGAGCTCGCCCCGATCGACGGCGAATTCCTGCTGCACCCGGCTTCGCTGGACGCGGCAACCCACCCGGCCCGGGCGGGCGAGGATGGCGTGGTCACCACCACGACCTGGACCGGCATCACCCTGCACCAGCCGGGCGCGACCGGTCGGCGCGCGGTGGTGGCCGACGGCATCGCCATCGCCGACGAGCAGGGCCGGCCGGTGCTCACGGTCGAGGCCGTGACCACGAAGCCGGTCACCGCGGACCGGTTCGGCGCCAAGCCGGGTGGGCTCTACCGGCTCGACTGGGAGGACGGCGAACCGCGGCTGGCGCGCACCAGCGGCACCAAGATCACGCTCACCGGCACCGTCCAGGTCACCGGCGACACGGAACTCGGCACCGTGATCGCCGAACACCTGGCCGCCAACCACGGTGTCACCGTGGTCCGCGAGGACAACCCGGACGTGGCAACGGTGATCGTGACCGACGGCGTGATCGACGGCCTGCCGGTCGACGCCCGGATCGTGCTGGTCTCCTCGGCGGTGGACCTGTTCCACGACACCGGCCACACGCCGACCGCGTTCGACTGGTTCGCCCGTGACCAGGGTGCCGTGTCCGTCGCCTTCGGACCGTGGCTCGATGACGACAGCGTGGCCACCATCGGATTGCCGCCGCTGACCCGCGAACGCGCGCTCGAGTTGTTCGACGAGGCGCTCGGCGCGACCGATCCCGTGGTCGTCCCGCTGCACATCGACCAGGCCGTGGCCCGCAACCAGGGCGAGCACCTGCCGGCGATCCTGCGCGGGGTCGTCAAGGTGCCCACGCGCCAGGCCGGCACGAGCGGGCTGGCGCAGCAGCTGGCCGGGCGCGGCGAGGAGGAGCGCGGCCGCATCCTGCTCGACGTGGTGCGCGACCACGTCGCCACGCTGCTCGGGCACGCTTCGGCGGCGAAGATCCTGCCGGACCAGGCGTTCCAGGAGCTGGGCTTCGACTCGCTGGCCGCGGTCGAGCTGCGCAAGCGGCTGGGCACCACGACCGGGCTGAATCTGCCCGCGACGCTGGTGTTCGACTACCCGACCTCGCGCGCCATCGCGGGCTACCTCGCGGAGTCCTTTGCGGACAGTGGGGACGACGGCACGAGCGCGCTGCTCGACCAGCTCGACAGCACGCTGTCCGTCATCCCGGCCGACAGCCGGGCGGTCGACAAGATCACCGCCCGGATCGAGGCGCTGCTGCGTCGCCTGCGTGACGCCCAAGCAGACGACGAAGAGGACGACGCCGACCTCGAAGCGGCCACCGACGACGAGCTGTTCGCCGCGCTCGACCGCGAAATCGGCATCACCTGATCCACCAGCCTCGCCCGAAGACCCAGCACGACAGCAGAGGTGCGCACGATGGCTACCGAGGACAAGCTCCGCGACTACCTGCAGCGGGCCACGACCGACCTCAAGCAGGTCAAGCGCCGGCTGCGTGAGGTGGAGGCGCGCGAGCACGAGCCGATCGCGATCGTGGGGATGAGCTGTCGCTACCCCGGCGGCATCACCTCGCCCGACGAGTTGTGGGATCTGGTCGCGAACGGCGGCGACGGCATCGTGCCGTTCCCGCCGGGCCGCGGCTGGGACGTGGAGAACCTCTACGACCCGGAGCCGGGCGTCCCGGGCAAGTCGAACACCCGCGAAGGCGGCTTCCTGCACGACGCGGGGCTCTTCGACGCCGACTTCTTCAAGATCAGCCCCAAAGAGGCCCGCGACACCGACCCGCAGCAGCGGCTGCTGCTGGAGCTGTCCTGGGAGGCGCTGGAGCGGGCGGGCGTGGACCCCTTGTCGCTCAAGGGTTCCCGCACGGGTGTGTTCGCCGGCGTGGTCTACCACGACTACGCCGACGACGGCGGAGTCGGTGGGCTCGGGAGCGTGGCGTCCGGCCGGATCTCCTACACGCTCGGGTTGGAAGGCCCGTGCGTCACCGTCGACACGGCGTGCTCGTCGTCGCTGGTCGCGCTGCACTGGGCGATCCGGGCGCTGCGCGCGGGGGAGTGCACGCTCGCCCTCGCCGGTGGTGTCACCGTGATGGCCACGCCGAAGTCGCTGGTCGGGTTCAGCCAGGACGGCGGGCTCGCGCCCAACGGCCGCGCCAAGTCGTTCGCCGCCGCCGCCGACGGCACCTCGTGGGGCGAGGGCGTCGGCATGCTCGTGGTCGAGAAGCTGGCCGACGCACGCAAGAACGGGCACCCGGTGCTCGCGGTCGTGCGTGGGTCGGGCATCAACCAGGACGGGGCATCCAACGGCATCACCGCGCCGAACGGCCCCGCGCAGCAACGCCTGATCCGGCAAACCCTCGCGGGCGCCCAGCTGACGGCCGCCGATGTGGACGTCGTCGAGGCGCACGGCACCGGTACGCGACTTGGCGACCCGATCGAAGCGCAGGCCATCATCGCCACGTACGGCCAGGAGCGACCGGCCGGTCAGCCGCTGCTGCTCGGCTCGCTGAAGTCGAACATCGGGCACGCGCAAGGCGCGGCCGGGGTCGGCGGCATCATCAAGATGGTCTACGCGATCCGGCATGGGATCGTCCCGAAGACCCTGCACGTCGACGCGCCGACGCCCAAGGTCGACTGGTCGGCGGGCGCGGTGGAACTGGTCACCGAGACCGTGCCGTGGCCCGAGCGGGACCGGCCGCGTCGCGCCGCCGTGTCGGCGTTCGGGTTGTCCGGCACCAACGCGCACGTGATCATCGAAGAAGCTCCCGCGCCGCCGGAAGCCGAAGCCGAGGAAGTCACCGTCTCGTCGACGGTCACGCCGATCGTCGTGTCGGGCAAGACGCCGGAGGCCGTGCAGGCTCAAGTCGCCCAGCTGTCCGGAGTGGACGGTTCGGTGACCGACCTCGGTTACTCGCTGGCCACCACGCGGTCCGCGCTGGACTTCCGGGCCGTGGTGGTCGCCGCCGACCGGGACGAGCTGGCGCGGGCGGAGATCACCCGGGTCGCCGCCCAGCCCGACGGGCGCGTCGCGTTCCTGTTCACCGGTCAGGGTGCGCAGCGCCTCGGGATGGGCAAGGAGCTGCACGCGACGTTCCCGGTCTTCGCCGCCGCTTTCGACGCCGCCGTCGCTGAACTGGATCAACACCTCGATCGCCCGTTGACTGAAGTAACGTGGGGCGAGGCTGTTAACTCAATCAACCAGACTGCCTACACGCAGGCCGGCCTGTTCGCCGTCGAGGTGGCGCTCTACCGGCTGGTCGAGTCGTGGGGCGTGAAGGCGGACTTCCTCGCCGGGCACTCGATCGGCGAGTTGTCGGCCGCGCACGTGGCCGGGGTGCTGTCGCTGGCCGACGCGGCCGCGCTGGTCGCCGCGCGGGGCCGGTTGATGCAGGCGCTGCCCTCTGGTGGCGCGATGGTCGCCGTGCAGGCCACCGAGGACGAGGTCACGCCGGTCCTCAACGAGGCTGTCGCCATCGCCGCCGTCAACGGGCCGTCCGCCGTGGTTGTGTCCGGTGCGGAGGCCGCGGTCGACGAGGTGGCCGAGTACTTCACCGCGTTGGGCCGCAAGACCAAGCGCCTCGCCGTGTCGCACGCGTTCCACTCGCACCTGATGGAGCCGATGCTCGCCGACTTCCGCAAGGTCGCGCAGGAGCTGACCTTCAGCGAGCCGCAGACCCCGATCGTGTCCAATGTGTCCGGTCGGGTGGCCGAGCCCGGTGAGCTCACCAGTGCCGAGTACTGGGTGCGCCACGTCCGCGAGGCCGTCCGGTTCTGCGACGGTGTGCGGGCCCTGGCCGCCGAGGGCGTCACGACGTTCCTCGAGCTCGGCCCCGACGCGGCGCTCACCCCGATGGGAGCGGACTGCGTCGAGGACGCCGGGTTCGTGGCGACCCTGCGCAGGCAGCGCGACGAGGTGCGCGAGCTGGTCGGGGCGGTCGGCACCGTCTTCGCCCGCGGTGGATCCGTGGACTGGCAAGCGTTCTACGCCGGTCGCGGGGCCAAGAAGATCGGCCTGCCGACGTATGCGTTCCAGCACAAGCACTACTGGGCCGAGCAGGCGCCCACGCTGGAGGCCGGGATCGACCCGGACGGCGCGGCGTTCTGGCAGCTCGTCGAGCGCGCCGACACGACGTCGGTCGCCGGGCAGCTCGGTGTCGACGCCGACGCGCTCGACGGCGTGCTGCCCGCGATGGCGCAGTGGCGGCGCAAGCACAAGCTCGCGTCCACTCTGGACGACTGGCGCTACAAGATCGAGTGGCAACCGGTCGAGGTGGCCGGTGGTCCCGAGGGTTCGTGGCTGATCGCGGTGCCGGCCGGGTACACCGCCGATGCGCGCGTGAGCGCGATCTGCGACGGCGTGTCCGCGCGGGCGTCCAAGGTGACCGTCGTCGAGCTCGGCGACGAGAGCCGGGAAAGCCTCGCCGCCGACCTCGCCGGGCACCAGCCCGACGGCGTGCTCTCCTTGCTGGGCCTCGGAACGGGTATCGGCTCGACCGTGACGTTCGTGCAGGCCCTGCGCGACGCCGAGATCAAGGGCAAGCTCTGGCTGGTCAGCGACGGTGAGGCGGCCGTGGCGTCCTCGGCCGAGGTGACCGGCGACGGCGCGCTCACCGGCTTCGGCGTTGCGCTCTCCCTGGACGACCCGGTGGGCTGGGGCGGCACGATAGACGTCTCCGGCGAAGTCGACGTGGACCGGTTCTGCGCCGTGCTCGGCAGCGATCAGGACGCCGTAGCCGTCCGTCCGAACGGGACATTCGGTCGCCGCCTGGTCCGCTCGCCGATCGGCGACAAGGCACCCAAGCGCGACTGGCGCCCGCGCGGCACGGTCTTGATCACCGGTGGCACCGGCGGTCTCGGCGCGCACGTCGCCCGCATGCTCGCCGAGGACGGCGCCGGGCACCTCGTGCTCACCAGCCGCCGCGGCAGCAAGGCCGAAGGCGCCCAGGACCTGGCCGACGAGCTGGAGGCCATGGGCACCAAGGTCACCATCGCCGCCTGTGACGTCGCCGACCAGGCCTCCCTGAAGGCCGTGCTCGACGGCATCGACGACCTGACCGCCGTCGTCCACGCCGCCGGGGTGATGCAGCGGATGGCCGGGCTCGGCGAGCTGACCGTCGAGGAGTTCTTGCAGGTCGCGGCGGCCAAGGTGACCGGCGCCCGCAACCTGGACGCGCTGCTCGGCGACCGCGAGCTGGACGCGTTCGTGCTGTTCTCCTCGGGCTCGGCGATCTGGGGCAGCTCCGGCCAGGCCGCCTACGCCAGCGCCAACGCCGCCCTCGACGCGCTCGCCCACCAGCGGCGCGCCCGCGGGGTCACCGCGACCTCGGTGGCGTGGAGTTCCTGGGACAGCGGCATGGTCGACGCCGAACTGGCCGCGATGATGCGCCGGATCGGCGCGCCGGCCATGAACCCGGCGACCGCGATCGCCGCGCTGCGCCAGGCGTTGCAGCACGACGACAGCCACGTCGTCGTCGCCGAGTTCGACTGGACAAAGTTCGTCCCGACCTACACCCTGGCCCGGCCGCGCCCGTTGCTCGACGCCCTGACCGACGTGCAGGCGATCCTCAACGCCGCCGCCGAGCCGGCCGCCGGTGGCTCGGAGCTGGAGACCAAGCTCGCCGCGATGTCCGAGGCCGACCAGAAGCGCACGCTGCTCGACCTGGTGCGCGGCAAGGTCGCCGCGCAGCTCGGCTACGAATCGCCGGGCGAGCTGGATCCGGCGAAGGCGTTCGACGACCTCGGGTTCGACTCCGTGGCCGCGGTCGAGCTGCGCACGAGTCTCGGTGCGGCGACCGGCAAGACACTGCCCAGCACCATGGTTTTCGACTACTCGACCCCCATCGCGCTTGCGGAGTACCTGCGCACGCAGCTGTGCCAGGACGACAGCGGGCCGGGCCTGCTGGCCGAACTCGACAAGTTCGAGGAGCTCGTGTCCGGGCTCGGCGTCGAGGAGATCCAGCGGTCGAAGATCACTTCCCGGCTGCAGACGCTGGTCGGCCGGCTCACCGAGCGCCAGCGCGGCGAGACCGCCGACGTCACCGACCTCGAGTCCGCGTCCGCGGACGACGTCCTCGCCTTCATCGACCAAGAACTCGGCCTGGCCTGAGCGCGGCCAAAAAGGATCTGGTGCATCGACATGGCTGACGATCAGAAACTCCTCGACTACCTCAAGAAGGTCACGGCCGACCTGCAGCAGACCCGCAAACGGCTGCAGGACGCCGAGGCCAAGTCCACCGAACCGATCGCGATCGTCGCGATGGCCTGCCGGTTCCCCGGCGGCATCACCACGCCCGAGCAGCTGTGGGAGCTGGTCGCGCAGGGCCGTGACGCCATCACCGGCATGCCCACCGACCGCGGCTGGGACCTCGAGGAACTGCACGGCGACCCCAGCGAACCCGGCTCGAGCTACGTGCACGAGGGCGGTTTCCTCGACGGTGCCGGGCTCTTCGACCCCGGCTTCTTCGGGCTGTCGCCGATGGAGGCCGAAGGCACCGACCCGCAGCAACGCCTGGTGCTCGAGGTCTGCTGGGAGGCGCTGGAGCGGGCCGGGATCGTGCCGGACACGTTGCGCGGCAAGGACGTCGGCGTGTACATGGGGTCGGGCATCCAGGACTACGGCGACTTCGCCGAAGGCGTCCCGGAGGCCGTCGAGGCGTACATGGCCACGGCGAAGGCCGCGTCGGTGATCTCCGGTCGCGTCTCCTACACCCTCGGCCTGCAAGGTCCGGCGTTCACCGTCGACACGGCGTGCTCGTCGTCGCTGGTGTCCATCCACCTGGCCACACAGGCGTTGCGCAACGACGAGTGCTCGCTGGCGTTGGCCGGCGGTGTGATGATCATGTCCACCGCGTCGCCGTTCGTGGCGTTCTCCAAGCAGAAGGGGCTCGCACCCAACGGCCGGTGCAAGCCGTTCTCCGACGACGCCGACGGCACCGGCTGGGCCGAGGGCGCGGGCGTCGTGCTGCTGGAGAAGCTGTCGGACGCCAAGCGCAACGGGCACGACATCCTCGCGGTCATCAAGGGCAGCGCGCTCAACCAGGACGGTGCCTCCAACGGCCTGACCGCGCCGAGCGGTCCCGCGCAGCAGAAGGTGATCCGCCAGGCGCTGGCCAACGCGCAGGTGCCCGCGTCCCAAGTGGACATCGTGGAGGCGCACGGCACCGGCACCAAGCTCGGTGACCCGATCGAGGCGCAGGCGCTGCTCGCCACGTACGGCAAGGACCGCCCGGCCGGCAAGCCGTTGTGGCTCGGGTCGTTCAAGTCCAACATCGGCCACGCCCAGGGCGCCGCCGGCGTCGGCGGCGTGATCAAGATGGTCATGGCGCTGCGCAACGGGGTCATGCCCAAGACGTTGCACGTCGGCACGCCGACCTCGCACGTGGACTGGACGGCCGGTGCCGTCGAACTGCTGACCGAGCAGCGCGAGTGGGTGCGTGGCGAGCACCCGCGCCGCGGCGCCGTGTCGGCGTTCGGGTTGTCCGGCACCAACGCGCACGTGATCCTGGAAGAGGCGGCGCCGTCGGTGGTCGTCGAGTCCGAAGCGACCGAACCCGTGGTGGCGGCGCCGGTGCTGCCGCTGCTGGTGACCGGGCGCAGCACGCTCGCCGTGCAGGGCCAGGCGGCCCGGCTCGCGGAGTTCCTGCGCGCCAACCCTGACGTTCCGGTTGCCGATGTGGCGAACACCGTCCTGCAGGGGCGCACGGCCTTCGACTACCGGGCCGTCGTGTTCGACGACGACCGGGACGCGACCCTGGCCGGGCTTGACACGCTGGCCGAGGGCGGCAAGGCGCCGAACCTGGTGCGCGGCAACACCAACTCCCGCTCGCCGGTGGTGTTCCTGTTCCCCGGCCAGGGTTCGCAGTGGCTGGGCATGGCGGTCGAACTGATCGAGACCGCACCCGCGTTCGCCGCGCGGTTGCGTGAATGCGCCGACGCGTTGTCGAACTACGTCGAGTGGGACCTGTTCGACGTGCTGAACGGGGTCGAAGGCGCGCCCACCTTCGCCGAGGTCGACGTCGTGCAGCCCGTGCTGTGGGCCGTCATGGTGTCGCTGGCCGAGCTGTGGCGGTCCTTCGGCGTCGAACCCGCCGCCGTCGTCGGGCACTCGCAGGGTGAGATCGCGGCCGCGTGCGTCGCCGGTGCGTTGTCGCTGGACGACGGGGCCAAGGTCGTCGCGCTGCGCAGCCAGGTGATCCGCCGCGACCTCGCCGGGCGCGGCGGCATGATGTCGGTCGCGCTGCCCTCGACCCGCGTGCACGAGCTGATCGCCGAGCGCTACGAAGGCCGGCTGCAGGTCGCGGTGGTCAACAGTCCCAACTCGACGGTCGCTTGTGGACACGTGGACGCGCTCGACGAGTTCTACGACTACCTGACCGGCGAGGGCATCCAGGCCCGCAAGATCCCGGTGGACTACGCGTCGCACTCGATGTTCGTCGAGGAGATCCGCGACCAGCTGGCCGCGACCCTCGGCGAGATCCACCCGCGCGCCACCGACGTCCAGTTCTACTCCACGGTCATCGCCGAACCGATCGACACGACCAGGCTGACCAGCGACTACTGGTACGAGAACCTGCGCAACACCGTGCGGTTCGAGGACACCACGCGGGCGCTGCTGGCCGACGGCATCACCACGTTCATCGAGTGCAGCCCGCACCCCGGCCTGTTGGTCGGGCTCGGCGAGACGGTCGCGGACGCGGGGGCATCGGCCACCGCGGTGGGGTCGCTGCGCCGTCAGGAAGGCGGACTGCGCCGGGTCGTCATCTCGCTGGCCGAGGCGTGGGCCGGCGGCGCGTCCGTCGACTGGTCGCAGTTCTACGGCAGCGCGACCGTGCCGGTCGGCGATCTGCCGACGTACGCGTTCCAGCACGAGCACTACTGGGCCCAGCCGCCCGCCGGCACCGGCGACGTCGCCGCGGCCGGGCTCGACGACGCCGAGCACCCGCTGCTCGGCGCCATCGTGTCCTCGCCCGAGGCCGGCGGGCTGGTCTTCACCGGGCGGCTCGCCGCGAGTTCCGTGCCGTGGCTCACCGATCACCGCGTCGGTGACGTGATCTTCTTCCCCGGCACCGGTTTCGTCGAGCTGGCGATCCGCGCGGGCGACCAGGTCGGCTGCGACACCGTGCAGGACCTCACGCTGGAGGCGCCGCTCGTGGTGCCCGACAGCGGCGGGATCGCCGTGCAGGTCGTGGTCGGGCCGGACGAGGCCGGGACCCGCGCGCTCAGCGTGCACTCGCGGTCCGACGACGGCTCGTGGACCCGGCACGCCACCGGCACCCTCGGCTCCGGTGGCGGCTCCGGTGGCGGCGCGGCCGAGACGCTTACCGAGTGGCCGCCTGCCGCTGAACCCGTTGATCTGCAGGGGTTCTACGCGAAGGTCGCCGAGGAGGGCCTGAACTACGGGCCGGCCTTCCAGGGCCTGAAGTCGGCGTGGAAATCGGGCAACGACATCTACGCCGAGGTTTCGCTGCCGGGTGACGCCGAGGGTTATGGCCTGCACCCGGCCCTGCTGGATGCCGCCCTGCACACGGTCGCGTTGACCGGGGTGGCCGGTGCGGCCCTGCCGTTCGCCTGGTCGGGTGTCTCGCTGCAGGCCGTCGGCGCGGCGAGCGTGCGGGTGCACGTGCGATCGATCGGCGACGGCGAGGTGTCGGTCGCACTGGCCGACAGCGCGGGTGCGCCGGTCGCGTCGATCGATTCCCTTGTCCTGCGGCCGATCTCGGCCGACGCGCTCGCCGCGACCCAGACCACCGCCAACGACGCGTTGTTCCGGATCGACTGGACCGAGATCCCGGTGCCCAAGGCCGATCCGGCCACGCCGGAGGTCTTCGCGCCCAACCCCGGCACGGACGCGGCCGCGGTGCACGCGGCGGTGACCGAAACGCTCGGTGTCGTGCAGGCTTGGCTGGAGCAGGACGAAAGCGACCTGCCGCTGGTCATCCGCACCCACGGCGCGATCGCGCTCGGCGGGGAGGACGTCACCGACTTCGCGGGTGCGGCTGTCTGGGGTCTCGTCCGCTCGGCGCAGTCGGAGAACCCGAACCGGCTTGTGCTGCTCGACGGCACCGACGCCGACGTCTCGCTCGCCCTCGCGACCGGGGAACCGCAGGTCGTGGTGCGCGGTGGCGTGGTGCGTGCCGCGCGGCTCGTCCGGGCGTCGGCCGCGGCGACGGAGCCGACCCAGTTCGACGGGACCGTGCTGCTCACCGGCGGCACCGGCATGCTCGGTGCGCTCTTCGCCAAGCACCTGGTCACCACGCGCGGTGTCCGCAAGCTGCTGCTCACCAGCCGCCGCGGCCTGGACGCCACCGGCGCGCCGGAACTCGCCGCGGAACTGACCGAACTCGGTGCCGAGGTGGAGATCGCGGCCTGCGACGTCGCCGACCGCGACGCCCTCGCCGCGCTGCTGGACGGCCGCGCCATCGGGGCGGTGTTCCACCTGGCCGGTGCGCTGGACGACGGCACGATCGGCTCGCTCACCCCCGATCGGGTCGACGCGGTGCTGCGCCCCAAGGTCGACGCGGTGCTGAACCTGCACGAGCTGGTCGGCGACGTGAGTGCGTTCGTGCTGTTCTCGTCGGTCGCCGGGGTGTTCGGCAACCCGGGCCAGGGCAACTACGCCGCGGCCAACGCGTTCCTCGACGGCCTCGCCGCGCACCGCCGCGCCCACGGCCAACCGGGACTGGCGCTGGCCTGGGGTTTCTGGGACCAGGCCTCGGAGATGACCGGCAAGCTCACCGGGTCGCAACGCACCCGCATCTCGCAGGGTGGCGTCTTCGGCATCACCGCCGAAGAGGGCGTGGCCCTCTACGACGCGGCCGAGGCGTCCGGCGAATCCCTTGTGGTGCCGGTGAAACTGGACCTGCCCGGGCTGCGAGCCCAAGGCGTGCGCGAGCTCTTCCACACGCTCATCCCCACCGTGCGGCGGCGCAAGGCGGGCGCGAAGGTCGAGTCGAGCGCGCTGCAACAGAAGCTTGCCGGGCTCGGCGACAAGGACCGCGAGCAGGTGCTGCTCGACCTGGTGCTCGGCCAGGTCGCGGTCGTGCTCGGGTTCAGCTCGGCCAACGCGGTCGAGTCCGACCGGGCGTTCAAGGAGCTGGGCTTCGACTCACTGCGTGCGGTCGAGTTCCGCAACGGGGTGGCCGAGGCCGTCGGGCTGAAGCTGCCCGCGACCGTGGTCTTCGACTACCCGAACCCGATCGCCCTGTCGCGCTACCTGCTCGGCGAGCTGGCGGGCGTCGGCGAAACCAAGCGCGGGCCCGTCGCCACCAAGGCCGCGTCGGACGAGCCCATCGCGATCGTGGCCATGAGCTGCCGGTACCCCGGCGGCATCACCTCGCCCGAGGACCTGTGGCGGATGGTGGCCGACGGCGTCGACGTGATCGGCGAGTTCCCGAACGACCGCGGCTGGGACCTGCCCAAGCTCATCGACACCAGCGCCACCCGGCCCGACACGTGTTACGTCGACCGCGGCGGCTTCCTGCCCGACGCCGGCGGGTTCGACCCGTCGTTCTTCGGGATCAGCCCGAACGAGGCGTTGATCATGGACCCGCAGCAGCGGCTGGTGCTGGAGACGACGTGGGAGGCCCTGGAACGGGCGGGTATCGACCCGTTGTCGCTGAAGGAAAGCAACACCGGGGTCTTCCTCGGGATGATGTACCACGACTACGCGCACAACAAGAGCACCGGCGGCATCGCGTCCGGCCGGGTCTCCTACGTGCTCGGCCTGGAGGGCCCGGCGGTCACCGTCGACACGGCCTGCTCGTCGTCGTTGGTGTCGCTGCACCTGGCCGCGCAGGCGCTGCGCTCCGGTGAGTGCTCGCTGGCGATCGCCGGCGGTGTCGCGGTGATGTCCTCACCCGAGGTGTTCGTCGAGTTCTCGCGGCAGCGGGGCCTGTCGAAGGACGGCGTGTGCCGGTCGTTCGCGGGGGCCGCGGACGGCGCGGTCTGGTCCGAGGGCGTCGGCATCCTGTTGGTGGAGCGGCTCTCCGACGCGCAGCGGCTCGGGCACGAGGTGCTCGCCGTCGTGCGGGGCAGCGCGGTCAACCAGGACGGCGCGTCCAACGGGCTCACCGCGCCCAACGGCCCGTCGCAGCAGCGGGTCATCCAGCAGGCGCTGGCCAACGCCGGCTTGTCCACTTCGGACATAGATGCGGTGGAAGCGCACGGGACCGGTACTACGCTGGGCGACCCGATCGAGGCGCAGGCGCTGCTGGCGACCCTGGGCCAAGATCGATCCGAGCCGCTCTACCTGGGCTCGATCAAGTCGAACATGGGGCACGCGCAGGCCGCGGCCGGCGTCGCGGGCGTGATCAAGATGGTCGAGGCCATCCGGCACGGCGTGCTGCCGAAGACGTTGCACGTCGACGAGCCGACCCCGCACGTGGACTGGTCCGCGGGTGCGGTCGAGCTGATCACCGAGGCCCGGGAGTGGCCATCGGTCGACCGGCCGCGGCGCGCGGGCATCTCGTCGTTCGGCATCTCGGGCACCAACGCCCACGTGATCATCGAGGCCGCGCCCGCGGTCGCCGCCGCCGAGACGGTGACGACGGTGACCGCGGACCTGCCCGCGGTCCCGTGGGTGCTGTCGGCGAAGAGCCCGGAAGCGTTGGCGGAGCTGGCTTCCCGGGTCGCCACGGCCGAAGGGTCGGTGACCGACATCGGCTGGTCGCTGGTCTCGACGCGCACGGGGCTGGACTACCGGGCCGCGGTCGTCGGGGCCGAACGAGAAGAGCTGTTAACTGGATTAACAAGCATCGCCAACGGCACGCCGTCCGGGTCCGTGGTGCGCGGGATCGCGCGGTCGGCCGGGGCGACGGCGTTCCTGTTCACCGGTCAGGGCGCGCAACGGACGGGGATGGGCCGCGAGCTGTACGACGCGTTCCCGGTGTTCGCCGCGACCTTCGACGCCGCGGTGTCCGAACTGGACAGGCACCTCGATCGCCCGCTTCGCGAGGTCGTCTGGGGCGCCGATGCGGAGCTGCTGTCCCAGACCGTCTACACGCAGGCCGGGTTGTTCGCGATCGAGGTCGCGCTCTACCGGCTGGTGCAGTCGTGGGGGGTGCGGGCCGACTACGTGGCCGGGCACTCCATCGGTGAGATCGCGGCCGCCCACGTGGCCGGCGTGTTCTCGCTGGCCGACGCCGCGACGCTGGTCGCGGCGCGGGGCTCGCTGATGCAGGCGTTGCCGCCGGGTGGCGCGATGGTCGCGGTCCAGGCCACCGAGGAAGAGGCACGGCCGTACCTGACCGAGTCGCTGTCGATCGCTGCGGTGAACGGCCCCGACTCGGTGGTGATCTCGGGTGGCGCGGACGCCGTGGCCGAGGTGGCCAACCGGTTCGCCGCCGAGGGCCGCAAGCACTCGAAGCTCAAGGTGTCGCACGCGTTCCACTCGGTGCTGATGGAGCCGATGCTCGCCGACTTCCAGGCGGCCATCGAGCACCTGACCTACGCCGAGCCGACGCTGCCGGTGGTGTCCAATGTGACCGGTGCCCTGGCCGAGGAGCTGGCCACGCCCGAGTACTGGGTGCGCCACGTCCGGGAGGCCGTCCGGTTCGCCGACGGCATCAAGTTCCTCGAAACCCAAGGCGTGACCCGGTTCCTGGAGCTCGGCCCGGACGCGATCCTCACCGGGATGGCGCAGCAGTCGGCCGGTTCGGCGACCCTCGTGCCGATCCTGCGGCGCAACCGGCCGGAGGCCACGACCGCGGTCACCGCGCTCGCGCAACTGCACGCGGTCGGTGTTTCGGTTGATTGGCAAGCGTTCTACGCGGGCACCGGAGCGCGCAGGGTCGAGTTGCCGACTTACCCGTTCCAGCACTCGTGGTTCTGGGAGTTCGACGTCGTCGCCGAGGACCCGGAGTCCATCGGGCTCGAGTCGGCGGCGCACCCGCTGCTCGGCGCGATCGTCCCGGCGCCCGAGGCGGGTGGCGTCACGCTCACCGGCCGGATCTCCGCGTCGGCGCAGCCGTGGCTGGCCGACCACGCCGTCGGCGAGACGATCCTGTTCCCCGGCACGGGTTTCGTGGAGCTGGCCTTGCAGGCCGGTGAGCACCTGGGCCACGACACGATCACCGAGCTGACGCTGGAAGCACCGCTGGTGCTCACCGAGCAGAGCGCGGCCGCGGTGCAGGTCACGGCGGACGCCGACGGCACGGTCAAGGTGTACTCCCGCACCGACGACGGCGACTGGGTCCGGCACGGGACCGGCACCCTCGGCGCGAGCGACGCGCCGGCGTTCGACCTGAGCGCGTGGCCGTCGGCCGGTGAACCCCTGGACATCGACGCGTTCTACGACGGCATGGCCGAGGCGGGGCTGGCCTACGGCCCGGTCTTCCAAGGCCTGCGTGCCGCGTGGAAGGCCGAGGACGGCACGGTGTACGCCGACGTCTCGCTGCCCGAGGACGTGTCGCCGGAGGGATTCGGCGTGCACCCGGCGCTGCTGGACGCGACCTTGCACACGGTCGCGTTGAGCGGGGTGACCGGCGACCAGGCGGCGCTGCCGTTCAGCTGGTCGGACGTCACGCTCTACGCGACCGGGGCCTCGGCCGTGCGGGTGCGGGCGATCCCGCGGGGCGAGAACGAGATCACCGTCGAGGTGGCCGACGCGTCCGGGCAACCGGTCGCGCGGATCGGATCCCTGGTGCTGCGGCCGATCGCGCCGGAGCAGCTGGCGGCCACGAAGTCCCAGGACCTGTACCGGGTCGAGTGGACGCCGGTCGCGCCGAACGCGGCGCGGCTGATCGAGGTCGTGGTCTTCGACAGCACGCCCGGCACCGACGCCGAAGCCGTGCACGACGCGGTGAAGGCGGCCCTCGCCCGGCTGCAGGCCGCGGACGAGGCCACGCTGGTGGTCCGCACGCAGGGTGCCATCGCGCTGCACGGCGAGGACGTCACCGACCTGGCCGGTGCCGCGGTGTGGGGCCTCGTGCGCTCGGCTCAGTCGGAGGGCGCCAACGTCGTGCTGGTCGACGGCAGCTCGGAGGACGTGGCCCCGGCCGTGGCCACCGGCGAGGTGCAGGTCGTGGTGCGCGGCGGCACGCCGTACGCACCGCGTCTGGTCAAGGTGCCCGCCACCGACGCCACGCCCGCGAACTACGACGGCACCGTGCTCATCACCGGCGGCACCGGCACGCTGGGCCGGATCTTCGCCAAGCACGTGATCACCGCACGCGGTGCCCGCAAGGTCCTGCTGACCAGCCGTCGCGGGCCGGCCGCCGAGGGTGCGCCGAAGCTGGTCGAGGAGCTGACCGCCCTCGGTGCCGAGGTTTCGGTGGTGGCCTGCGACGCCGCCGACCGCTCCGCGTTGGCCGCGGTGCTCGACGGCCAGGACGTGCGCACGGTCATCCACCTGGCCGGGTTCCTCGACGACGGGGTCATCGGCTCGCTCACGCCCGAGCGGGTGGACGCGGTACTGCGGCCCAAGGTCGACGCCGCGCTGAACCTGCACGCCTTGGTCGGAGACGCCGAGTTCATCGTGTTCTCCTCGGCCGCCGGGGTGCTGGGCAACCCGGGCCAGGGCAACTACGCCGCGGCCAACGCCTTCCTCGACGGGCTCGCCGCACACCGGCGCGCCGCCGGGCAGCCGGCGCAGGCGCTGGCGTGGGGCGTGTGGGCCACCGACGACGGCATGTCCGCCGACCAGGACCGCATGCGGCGCACCGGCATCGACACGATCGACGCCGCCCTCGGCACCGCGTTGTTCGACGCGGCGGCCGGCGTGGACGCGGCGGCGCTGGTGCCGATCCGCATCAACGCCAAGGAGCTGACCGGCGAGGTGCCGGACATGCTGCGCGGCCTGGTCCGCACCCGGGTCCGCCGCGAGGCGGGTGCGGCGGGCACTGCCGACTCCTTCCGCCAGCGGATGGCCGGTCTGTCCGAAGAGGACCGGAAGGCCGAGTTGCTCGAGCTGGTGCGGGCGCACGCGGCGGCCATCCTCGGCCACGCCGGAGCGGACGCCATCGAGCCGGACCTCGCGTTCAAGGAGCTGGGTTTCGACTCGCTGGCCGCTGTCGAGTTCCGCAACGGGCTGGTCGAGGCCACCGGGCTCAAGCTGCCCGCGACGCTGGTCTTCGACTACCCGAACTCGCTGGTGCTGGCCGAGCACTTCGCCGAGGAGCTGCGACCGGCCGGCACCGAGGAGGACCGGATCCGGCTGGCCATCGCGGCGATCCCGATGCAGCGGCTCAAGGAAGCGGGCCTGCTCGACGGGCTGCTCGACCTTGCCGGGATCAAGGGCGCCTCGACCGGGGAGCCGGAGCCTGAGCAGGACTCGACCGCCCAAGGCCCGACTGCACAGGAGATCGACGAATTGGACACCGACGCGCTGATCAACATGGCGCTCGACGGTGGCCTGGACGACGACGCCATGACGGAAGTGTGAGACACCGATGGGCAACCCCGATGAGAAGCTGGTCGCCGCACTCCGCGCAGCGCTGAAGGAGTCCGACCGGCTGCGGACCACCAATCGCAAGTTAGCCGCCGCCGCTCGGGAGCCCATCGCGATCGTGGCGATGAGCTGCCGCTACCCGGGCGGGGTGGGCTCGCCGGAGGACCTGTGGCGGCTCGTCGCCGACGGCGTGGACGCGGTGTCGTCGTTCCCGGTGAACCGGGGCTGGGACACCGCGGCCGTGTTCGACCCGACGGGCGAGCGGCCGGGCACCAGCTACACCGACCAGGGCGGCTTCCTGCACACCGCGGGCGAGTTCGACCCGGCGTTCTTCGGGATCAGCCCTAACGAGGCGCTGATCATGGACCCCCAGCAGCGGTTGCTGCTGGAGGCGTCGTGGGAGGCGTTCGAGCGAGCCGGTATCGACCCGGCGGGCCTCAAGGGCAGCAACACCGGCGTGTTCGCCGGGATGATGTACCACGACTACGTCCACAACAACGCCACCGGTTCGATCGCGTCCGGGCGCGTCTCGTACGTGTTCGGGTTCGAGGGTCCGTCGATCACCGTGGACACCGCGTGCTCGTCGTCGCTGGTGACGCTGCACCTCGCGGCGCAGGCGCTGCGGTCGGGGGAGTGCTCGCTCGCCCTCGCCGGCGGCGTCGCGGTCATGTCGACACCCGAGGTGTTCGTCGAGTTCTCGCGCCAGCGCGGGCTGGCTCGCGATGGGCGCTGCAAGTCGTTCTCGGGATCCACCGACGGCACCGGCTGGTCCGAGGGTGTCGGCATGCTGTTGCTGGAGAAGCTTTCCGACGCCAAGCGCAACGGGCACCCGATCCTGGCGGTGGTGCGCGGCAGCGCCATCAACCAGGACGGTGCGTCCAACGGGCTCACCGCCCCCAACGGGCCGTCGCAGCGCCGGGTGATCAAGGCGGCGCTGGCCAACGCCGGACTGTCCTCCGCGGACATCGACCTGATCGAGGCCCACGGCACCGGGACCACGCTCGGCGATCCCATTGAGGCACAAGCGCTCTTGTCGACTTATGGACAAGAGCGGCCGGCCGACCGGCCGGTGTGGCTGGGGTCGTTGAAGTCGAACATCGGGCACTCGCAGGCCGCGGCCGGGGTCGGCGGGATCATCAAGGTGGTCCAGGCCATCCGCAACGGCGTGCTGCCGAAGACCTTGCACGTCACCGAACCCACGCCCCAGGTCGACTGGACCGAGGGCGCGGTCGAGCTGCTCACCGAGTCGCGGCCGTGGCCGTCCACGGAGGGGCCGCGCCGCGGTGCGGTGTCGTCGTTCGGCCTGTCCGGCACCAACGCGCACGTCATCATCGAGCAGGCACCAGCCATCGAGGACGAGCCGGTCGAGGTCACGGCCACGCTGCCGCGCATCCCGTGGCTCCTGTCGGCCAAGACGCCGGAAGCGTTGTCCGCCCAGGCTTCCCGGCTGCTCGACGCTCCCGGGGACGCGCTCGACATCGCGTACTCGCTGGCGACCACCCGGGTGCCGTTCGAGCACCGCGCGTGTGTCGTCGGTTCACAGAAGGAAGAGCTGTTAACTGGATTAACAGGCTTCACCAAGAATGCGGTCCGCAAGGGCAAGACCGCGTTCCTGTTCACCGGTCAGGGCGCGCAGCGGATCGGGATGGCGCGTGACCTGCATGCCGCGTACCCGGTGTTCGCCGCCGCGTTCGATGCGGCGCTGGCGGAGCTGGACCAGCACCTGGACCGGCCGTTGCGTGCGGTGATCTGGGGCGAGGACGCTGAGCTGTTGTCGCAGACGCAGTACACGCAGACGTCGTTGTTCGCGATCGAGGTGGCGCTGTACCGGCTGGTCGAGTCGTGGGGGGTGAAGCCGGACTTCCTGGCGGGGCACTCGATCGGTGAGATCGCGGCCGCGCACGTGGCCGGGGTCCTGTCGCTGGCCGATGCGGCGAAGTTGGTCGCGGCTCGTGGTCGGTTGATGCAGGCGTTGCCGTCGGGTGGCGCGATGATCGCGATTCAGGCGACGGAGGACGAGGTGCGTCCGCACCTCACCGAGCGCGTGGACATCGCCGCGGTCAACGGCCCGCGGTCGGTCGTGATCTCCGGTGATGCCGAGGCCGCGCAAGCGGTTGCCGACCAGTTCGCCGACCGCAAGTCCACGCGGCTGAAGGTGTCGCACGCGTTCCACTCGGTGCTGATGGAACCAATGCTCGACGACTTCCGCGCGGTCGCCGCCGGGCTCACCTACAACCAGCCGTCCATCCCGATCGTCTCCGGCGAACTCGCCGACGTGACGACGCCTGTTTACTGGGTCAACCACGTCCGGGACGCCGTGCGGTTCGCCGACAGCGTGAGCTTCCTCGAGGCGCAAGGTGTCTCGAAGTTCCTGGAGCTGGGCCCGGACGCGATCCTGGCCGGGATGGCGCAGGAGATCGTTCCGGAGCGGCCGGTCATCCCGGTCCTGCGGCGCAACCGCGACGAGGCGACGACCGCGCTGGCCGCGCTCGGTCAGCTGTGGGCCGCCGGTTACCCGGTCGACTGGGCGGAGTTCTTCGCGGGCACCGGCGCCAAGAAGATCGACCTGCCCACCTACGCCTTCCAGCACGAGCTCTACTGGCTGACCGACGAGCGCGAAGGCGGCGACGCGAGCACGTTCGGGCTCACCGCCGCCGACCACCCGCTGCTCGGCGCCACCTTGTCGCTGGCCGACCCGGACACGACTGTCCTCACCGGACGGTTGTCGCTCGGCACGCACGGCTGGATCGCCGACCACGACGTGCTCGGCAGCGTCCTCGTCCCCGGCACCGGTTTCGTCGAGATGGCGATCCGCGCCGGGGACCAGGTCGGCTGCGACGTCGTCGACGAGCTCACCCTGCAGGCGCCGTTGGTCCTGCCCGAGCACGGCGCCGTCGCCGTGCAGGTCGTGGTCGGCAGCGTCGACAACACCGGCCGCCGCCCGATCGGGATCTTCTCGCGGGCCGAGGGCAGCGACGACCCGTGGTTGCAGCACGCCCAGGGCCTGCTCGCGACCGGCGCCGCCCCACCGGCGGTCCTGACCGCGTGGCCGCCACCCGGCGCCACCGCGATCGACGTGGAAGGTGCGTACGCACTGCTGGTCGAACGCGGCTATGGCTACGGCCCGGTGTTCCAGGGCCTCAAGGCCGCGTGGACGTCCGGCGAGGAGATCTTCGCCGAGGTCGCGCTGCCCGAGTCCGCGCACGGCGACGCGGCCAAGTTCGGTCTGCACCCGGCATTGCTGGACGCTGCCATGCACGTCGCGTTGATCGACGACGGCTCCGGCACGTCCGAGTCCACCGTTCTGCCGTTCGCCTGGACCGGGGTCGCCCTGCACGCCGCCGGCGCGTCCGCGCTGCGGGTGCGCATCGCGCCGAACGGCCAGGACAATGTCACCGTCGCGGTCGCCGACACCACCGGCTCGCCGGTGCTGACCATCGGCGCGCTGGTCTCCCGGCCGGTGTCCGCCGAACAGCTCGCGCAGCGCGACGAATCGCTGTGGGGTGTGGCCTGGCAACCGATCCCGACGCCGGAACCCGTTGCGGCGCCGAACTTCTACGAGGTCCCGTCGACCGAGGGCGACGTGCTCGCCGCCGTCCGCGCCACGACCCACCAGGTGCTCGACGTGCTGCAGCAGGAGCACGACGGCCCATTGGTGATCCTCACCCGCGGTGCGGTCGGTGACGAACCCGAGCTCGCGCAGGCGCCCGTGTGGGGGCTCGTGCGTGCCGCGCAGGCGGAGAACCCCGGCCGATTCGTGCTGGCCGACACGGACGACTCGATCGACACCGCCGACGCGGTCGCGCTGGCCGCCGGAGCCGGCGAGCCCGAGGTGCGGGTGCGTGACGGCAAGCTGGAAGTGCCGCGCCTGACCAAGGTCGCCATCCCCGACGAGAGCACCGACTTCGGTGACGGCACGGTGCTGGTCACCGGCGGCACCGGCGGGCTCGGCGGCGTGGTCGCGAAGCACCTGGTCGCCGCCCGTGGCGTGCGGAAACTCGTGCTCACCAGCCGCCGCGGTCTCGCCGCGCCCGGCGCGGCCGAACTGGCCGAGGAGCTGACCACGCTCGGCGCCGAGGTCACCGTGGCGGCCTGCGACGCCGCCGACCGCGCGTCGCTCGAAGCCGTGCTCGACGGCATCGACGACCTGACCGGCATCGTGCACGCGGCCGGGGTCGGCGACAACGGCGTGATCAGCGCGCTGACGCCCGAACGCATCGACGCGGTGCTGGGCCCGAAGGCCGATGCCGCGTGGCACCTGCACGAGCTGACCCGCGACCGCGACTTGCGCGTGTTCGCCATGTTCTCCAGTGCCGGTGGCATGGTTCTCGCCGCCGGGCAAGGGAACTACGCGGCCGCGAACGTCTTCCTCGACGCACTTGCCACCCACCGCCGGGCCAACGGCTTGCCCGCGACCGCCCTCGCCTACGGCCTCTGGACCGGCGCCGGCATGGGCCAGTACCTCGCCGACGCCGACCTCGCCCGCATGAAGCGCCAAGGCCTGCCCGCGCTCACTGTCGAGGACGGGCTCGCGTTGTTCGACGCGGGCATCGACTCCGGCCAGGGCGCGGTCGCCGCACTGCACATCGACCCGGCCGCGCTGGCCGGCCGAAGTGACGAAATCCCTGCCCTGCTGCGGGGCCTGGTCCGGCCGGCCCGCCGCAAGGCCGCGCGCGCCGGCGCCGCCGACGTGTCGGAGCTGTCACGCAAGCTCGCCGGCAAGGAACCGCACGAGCGGGCGAAGATCCTGCTGGAGCTGGTGCGCAACCAGGTCGCGGCGACGCTCGGGCACAGCACGGCCGACGCGATCGAGCCCGACCGCGCGTTCTCCGAGCTCGGCTTCGACTCGCTGAGCGCGGTCGAACTGCGCAACGAGCTCAACAACCTCACCGGTCTCCGGCTGCCCGCGACCCTCGTTTTCGACTACCCGACGGCGCGTTCGGTCGCGTCCTATGTGGACGAGCAGTTCACCGGTTCCGACGACGACGTGCGCCAGACGGTCGCCGTCCAGGCCGATGCCGACGACCCGATCGTCATCGTGTCCATGGCCTGCCGCTACCCGGGCGGGGTCACCAGCCCCGAGGACCTGTGGCAGCTGGTGGTCGACGGTCGCGACGTCATCGGTGAGTTCCCGAACGACCGCGGCTGGAACGTCGGATCCGTCTACGACCCCGAGCCCGGCAAGCCGGGCAAGACCTATGCCAACGAGGGCGGCTTCCTCTACGACGCGGGCGACTTCGACGCCGACCTGTTCGGCGTCGCGCCCAACGAGGCGCTCTACCTCGACCCGCAGCAGCGGTTGCTGCTGGAGGCGTCCTGGGAGGTGTTCGAGCGGGCCGGCATCGACCCGACCTCGCTCAAGGGCACCCGCACCGGCGTGTTCGCGGGCCTGATGTACCACGACTACGCGCAGGGCACGGACGCCGCGGCGACCAGCGGCGGCTCGCTGGTCTCCGGTCGCGTGTCGTACACGCTGGGGCTCGAAGGCCCATCGGTCACAGTGGACACCGCGTGCTCGTCTTCGCTTGTGGCACTGCACTTGGCCGCGCAGGCGGTGCGGTCGGGGGAGTGCCCGATGGCGCTGGCCGGTGGCGTCGCCGTGATGGGCTCGCCGGACATGTTCATCGAGTTCTCGCGCCAGCGCGGGCTCGCGCCGGACGGGCGGTGCAAGTCGTTCGCCGGGACGGCGGATGGTGCGGCCTGGTCCGAAGGCGTCGGCGTGCTGCTGGTCGAGCGCCTGTCGGACGCACGCAGGAACGGGCACCCGGTGCTCGCCGTGCTCAAGGGCATCGCGGTCAACCAGGACGGCGCGTCCAACGGCATGACCGCGCCGAACGGCCCGTCGCAGCGCCGGGTGATCCAGCAGGCGCTGGCCAACGCCGGACTGTCCTATGCGGATGTCGACCTGCTGGAGGCGCACGGCACCGGCACCAAACTCGGCGACCCGATCGAGGCGCAGGCGTTGCTGGCCACCTACGGCCAGGACCGGCCCGAGGGCCGCCCGCTGTGGCTCGGCTCGATCAAGTCGAACATGGGCCACCCGCAGGCCGCGGCCGGCGTCGCCGGGATCATCAAGGTGGTCCACGCCATTCGCGCGGGCGTGCTGCCGAAGACCTTGCACATCGACGAGCCCACGCCGCACGTCGACTGGACGGAGGGCGACGTCGAACTGCTCACCGAGGCGCGGGAGTGGCCGGAGAAGAACGGACCGCGGCGCGCGGGTGTGTCGTCGTTCGGGCTCTCCGGCACCAACGTGCACGTGATCATCGAGGCGGCTCCCGAGGAGAAGACCAAGACCGTCGAGGTCGTGCCGCCACCGGTGGTGCCGGTCGTCGTCACGGGCAAGAGCGCGGCGGCGGTCCAGGCGCAGGCGGCCCGGCTGGCGTCGCATGTGGACGATGCGTCCGTGCTCGACCTCGGCTACTCGTCGCTGACGTCGCGGGCGGTGCTCGACCACCGCGCCGTCGTCGTCGCGGCCGACCGGGAAGGCTTGTTGACTGGGTTAACAGGCATTTCGGCTGGAAACGGAGTTCACGGGCACGCCCGGGCGAGCGGGTCGACCGCATTCCTGTTCACCGGTCAGGGTGCGCAGCGGATCGGGATGGGACGCGAGCTGCATGCCGCGTACCCGGCGTTCGCCACCGCGTTCGACGAGGCGATCGCCGAACTCGACAAGCACCTGGACCGGCCGTTGCGTGACGTGGTCTGGGGCGACGACGCGGAGCTGTTGGCGCAGACCCAGTACACACAGACTTCGCTGTTCGCGATCGAGGTGGCGCTCTACCGGCTGGTCGAGTCGTGGGGCGTGAAGCCGGATTACCTTGCCGGGCACTCGATTGGTGAGATCGCCGCCGCGCACGTGGCCGGGGTTCTCTCGCTGGCCGACGCGGCCAAGCTGGTCGCTGCCCGCGGCCGGTTGATGCAGGCGTTGCCGTCCGGTGGCGCGATGATCGCCATCCAGGCCACCGAAGAAGAGGTGCGCCCCCACCTCACCGACCGGGTCGACATCGCCGCCGTCAACGGTCCGCAAGCCGTTGTCGTGTCGGGTGATGCCGACGCGGCCCAGGCCGTGGCGGATCGGTTCCCGGACCGCAAGTCCACGCGGCTGAAGGTGTCGCACGCGTTCCACTCGGTGCTGATGGAACCGATGCTCGACGAGTTCCGCGCGATCGTCAGCGAGCTGACCTACGCCCTGCCGGAGATCCCGATCGTGTCCGGCGAGCTCGCCGACGTGACGACGCCTGTTTACTGGGTCAACCACGTCCGGGACGCCGTGCGGTTCGCCGACAGCGTGAGGTTCCTGGAGAGCCAAGGCGTGACTCGTTTCCTCGAGCTGGGTCCGGACGCGATCCTCGCCGGGATGGCTCAGCAAAGCACCGAGACGGCGCTGATCGTGCCGATCCTTCGGCGCAACCGTGACGAGGCCACCACGGCCGTCACCGCGATCGGCCAGCTGTGGACCTCCGGTGTCCACGTGGCGTGGGACAAGTACTTCGCCGGTACCGGTGCCAAGCGGGTCGACCTGCCGACCTATGCCTTCCAGCACCAGCGGTTCTGGGTCGTCGGTGACCAGAGCGGCGGCGATCCCACGTCGTTCGGTCTGGCCGTCGCCGATCACCCGCTGCTCGGCGCGGCGGTCCCGCTCGCTGGGAGCGACGGCCTGGTCCTCAGTGGACGGCTGTCACTCGACACGCACGGCTGGATCGCCGACCACGACATCCTGGGCAGCGTCCTGCTCCCCGGCACCGGGTTCGTCGAGCTCGCGATCCAGGCCGGTGACCAGGTCGGCTGCGACGTCATCGAAGAGCTCACGCTGCAGGCGCCGCTGGTCATGCCCGAAGGTGCCCCGGTGTCCGTGCAGGTCGTGATCGGCGACCCGGACGAGACCGGTCGCCGCACCATCGGCATCTACTCCCGTACCGGCGACGACCCGTGGTTGCAGCACGCCGACGGTCTGCTGGGCACCGGAGCAGGCGGCGCCGCCGCCGACCTCACGCAATGGCCGCCCGCGGGGGCCGAGACCGCCGACGTCAGCGACGTCTACGATGTGCTGCTCGGCCGCGGTTACGGCTACGGCCCGGTCTTCCAGGGTCTCAAGAAGGCGTGGACGGTCGGCGACGACATCTACGCCGAGATCGAACTGCCCGAGGAAGCCCACGGCGACGCCGCCCGCTACGGCATCCACCCGGCCCTGCTCGACGCGTCGATGCACGCGTTGAGCGTCAGCGGCGGTGGTGAGGACGGGAAACCGGCGCTGCCGTTCTCCTGGGGCGGTGTCCGGCTGCACGCGGTGGGCGCCAAGGCGTTGCGGGTCCGGCTCACCTGGCCCGACGACAACGCCGTGGCCATCCACGTGGCCGACGCGTCCGGTGCGCCGGTCTTGTCGGTCGACGCGCTGACCCTGCGCGCCATCTCCGCCGAGCAGCTGGGCGGCTCCGCCGACGACGACCTGCTCGCCGTCGAGTGGAAGCCGGTGACCACCGCGGCCGGTCTGCCCTCGTGGACGGCCTGGGGCGAGGGCACCGATGAGCACGTGGTCTTCGACTGCGTCACCGCCGGCGCGGGCGTGCTCGCCGACGTCCGGACGCTCACCCACCAGGTGCTGGACGTCGTGCAGCGCTTCCTCGCCGACGACGCCCACGCCGGGTCCACGCTGGTCGTGGTCACCCACGGCGGGGTATCGGTGGCGGGTGAGGATGTCGACCCGGTGCAGGTGCCGGTCTGGGGCCTGCTGCGTTCGGCGCAGGCGGAGAACCCCGGCCGGTTCGTGCTCGCCGACGTGGACGGGTTCCCCGAGGCCATTGCCGTCGCGATCGCCTCCGGCGAGCCCGAGGTCGCCGTGCGCGACGGCATCGCGCACGCGCCACGGCTCGCGCCGGTGCCCGCGGTCGAGGACACGCTGGTCTGGGATCCCGACGGCGCCGTGCTGATCACCGGCGGCACCGGTGGGCTGGGCGCGGTCATCGCCCGGCACCTGGTCGCCGACCGCGGCGTCCGGCACCTGGTGCTGACCAGCCGCCGCGGCCTCGACGCCGACGGCGCGCCGGAGCTGGCCGAGGAGCTGACCGGGCTCGGCGCCACGGTGTCCATTGTGGCCTGTGACGTGTCCGATCGGGACGCCGTCGCCGCCTTGCTGGCGAGCATCGAGCAGCCGCTGTTCGGGGTCGTGCACGCGGCCGGGGTCGGCGACAACGGCCTGATCACCGCGCTCACACCGGAGCGGATCGACGCGGTGCTCGGTCCGAAGGCCGATGCCGCCTGGCACCTGCACGAGCTGGCCGGCGACGTCCGCGTGTTCGCGATGTTCGCCAGCGCCGGTGGCATGGTTCTCGCCGCCGGGCAAGGGAACTACGCCGCGGCCAACACCTTCCTCGAAGGCCTCGCGTTGCACCGGGCCGCGCAAGGACGGCCCGCGACCTCGCTGGCCTACGGGTTGTGGACCGGCGCCGGCCTGGGTCAGTACCTGGGCGACGCCGACCTGCAACGCATGCGCCGCCAGGGCCTGCCCGCGCTGGAACCGGCCGAAGGCGTCGCGTTGTTCGACGCCGGTGTCGGGTCCGGGCGTGCGGCCCTGGTCCCGCTGAAGGTGGACAAGGCGGCGCTGCGGGCCCGCACCGACGAGATCCCGGCGCTGCTGCGTGGGCTCGCGCCCGCGGTCCGGCGGCGCAGCGTGGTCGCCGCCGTGGACGCGGAATCGTTGTGGCAGAAGCTTTCCGGCGCTTCGGAGGCCGAACAGGAGCAGGCGCTGCGGACGCTGGTGCTCGAGCAGGCGGCGACGCTGCTCGGCCACGCCGACGCGACCGCGGTCGACCCGGAACGCGACTTCCTGGAGTCCGGCTTCGACTCGCTCTCGGCCATGGAACTGCGCAACGGCCTGATGGCCGCGACCGGGTTGCGGCTGCCGCCGATGGTGGTGTTCGACAACAAGAACCCCGCCGAACTGGCCCGTGTCCTGCGTGCCGAGCTGGCGTCGAACCGGCCGCGGTCGGCTCCCGCCGAGGACAAGTCCGCCGAGACGTTGCGTGCGTTGTTCCACGGCGCGATCACGTCCGGAAAGGTGTCCCAGGGCTTCGAACTGTTGCGTGCGGTGGCCGCGATCCGGCCGGCGTTCGAGTCGGCGGATGACCTGGAAGCGTTGCCACGCGGGGTGAACCTCGCCGACGGCCCGGCGTCGCCGCGGCTGATCTGCCTGGCCACGCCGATGGCCACCGGCGGCGTGCACCAGCACGCGCGGCTGGTGTCGCACCTGCAGGGCACACGCAAGATCGTCGGCCTGCCGGTGCCCGGGTTCCTCAACGGCGAGTTGCTGCCCGCGTCGCCGGAAGCGGCGCTGAAGGTGCTCGCGGCGAGCGTGCTCGAGGCCGCCGAGGGTGAGCCGTTCGTGCTGCTGGGCTACTCCTCGGGCGGGACGCTCGCGTACTCGACCGCCGGGTACCTGGAGCAGTCGCTGGGCGTGCGGGCCGCGGGCGTGGTGCTGCTCGACACGTTCCAGGTGCACGACGGTGGCGGCGAGGGCGTGCCGATGGACGACCTGGCGATGGGTCTGTTCGAGAAGGAGGCCGCGTTCGGCACGTTCGACACGGCAAGGCTTTCCGGCATGGGCCGCTGGGTCGAGCTGGTGCCCGCGCTGCCGTCGCCGAAGGTGGCCGCGCCGGTGCTGTTCGTCCAGTGCACGCAGTCGTTCGCCGGCGGTTCCATTGTGGACCTGCCGCCGGCGGCCCGGGCGGCGGCTTGGGAGCCGGAGCACACGACGCGCGAGGTGCGCGCCAACCACTTCACGATCGTCGAGGACGACGCCGAGAAGACCGCGCAGCTCATCGACGAGTGGCTGCGGACCGACACCCATGAGGGGAGCTGACATGGCGTACCGACCCAGCAAGAAGGGCACGGTGCCGTTCGGCGAGTTCGAGACCTGGTACCGGGTGACCGGCGACCTGACCTCAGGCAAGCCGCCCATCGTCATCGTGCACGGCGGGCCCGGGTCCACCCACGACTACCTGGTGCCGATGGCCGGGCTGGCCGAGCACAGCTGGCCGGTCGTGCACTACGACCAGCTTGGCAACGGCGGGTCGACGCACCTGCCCGACCGCGGCCCGGAGTTCTGGACCGTGCAACTGTTCCTCGACGAGCTGCAGAACCTGTTGACGTCGTTGGGGATCGCCGACAACTACATCCTTTATGGACAGTCGTGGGGTGGCCTGCTGGTCACCGAGCACGCGGCCGCCCAACCTGCGGGTCTTCGCGGTTTGGTGATCGCCAACTCGCCCGCGTCGTACCCGTTGTGGCTGCAGGAGATGAAGCGCCTGCGCGACGAGCTGCCGCCCGGCGTGAACGACGTCCTGCTGGCGCACGAGGCGGCCGGCACGACCGACTCGGACGAGTACCACGCGGCCATGAAGGTGTTCTACGAGAAGCACGTGTGCCGGCTGAAGCCGTGGCCGCGGGAGTACCTGGCGTCGTTCTACGAGGTCTACAACGACCCGACGGTCTACTACGCGATGAACGGCCCGTCGGAGTTCCACGTGATCGGCACCCTGAAGGACTGGGGCGTGGTCGACTTGTGCAAGGACGTCACCGCCCCGACCCTGCTGATCTCCGGCCGCCACGACGAGGCGACCCCGGCGACGGTGCAGCCGTTCATGGACCTGATCCCGGACGTGCGCTGGGAGATCCTGGAGGAGTCGGCGCACCTGCCGCACCTGGAGGAGCCGGAGCGCTTCACCGAGGTCATGCTGGAGTACCTGAACAGCCTCTGACACCCCACCGAAACGGCCGTGCCCCGCCCGCGGGACACGGCCGTTCCTCATGCATTCATGCCTCATGAATACCTGCCGATTCCGAGAAGACTCCCAGGTCAGCCTCGCCCCGCTCGCTCCGGCTGCCGGGAATTAGCGGGCTAATTCCCCGCTGGGTGGCAAGCCGGAGGCCCCGAACCGGCGGGGTTCGGGGCCTTCGACCCGGTGGGGGCGCTAGTCCGTTGAGTCCATGACGAGGCCGACGGGGAGCTCCGACCGGCCGCTCACGCCGAGCTTGCGATAGATCCGGGTCAGGTGCTGCTCCACCGTGCTCACGGTGATGAACAGCCGCTGCCCGATCTCGCGGTTCGGGTGGCCGAGCACCGCGAGCTGCGCGACCCGGCGTTCCGCTTCGCTCAGCACCGGGGTTCCCTTGCCCCGCACCGCGGGCCGGGACGGCTTGGCCGCGCGCACGCGCTCGAACTGCTGGTGGAACTGGCTCAGGTCGCCCAGGGTGACGGCCAGTTCGAGCCGGTCACCGGAGGCCTGCAGGCACTCCACGGACTGCCGCAGCAGGGACGGCCGCTGCGCCTGCTCCGTCGACGCGGCCAGCACGCGCAACGTGATCCCGCGGGTCCGCGCGTCCAGCGGCGGCGTCAGGTTCAGCTGCTCCTGCACAAGTTCCCGCGCGGCCGCCTGCCGGTTCAGTTTCAGGTTCGCCTGCGCGAGGTCACTGCGCCACGGCGCCAGGATCGGCAGGTCCAGGTCCCATTCCTGGCGCAGGGCCGCACACGCCTGGAAGTCGCTCACCGCGGCCAGGACCTGGTTCGTCGCCAGGTAGTGGTGACCGCGCGCGTGCAGGTACCGCTGCCCCCACACGGTCGAGTACAACGCCTCCGGCACGCGCTGGCGCACGGCCTCCGCCGCCTCCTCGTGCCGTTCCAGCGCCGTTTCCGCGAGCACGAGCGTCGCGATCGGGTAGCCGATCATCACGCCCCAGCTGCGGGCCGGCAGCAGGGTGAGCGCCGCGCGGGCGTGGGTCGCCGCCGCTTCGGCCTCACCCCGGCGTAACGCGATGTCCGCGCGCACCGCGGTCAGCAGTGCCTGCCACGTGGTCGCGCCGCGCTGCGCCGAGGAGGCGATCAGCTTGTCGCACCACCATTCCGCGCGCCCGGCCCGGTTGCCGAAGACCAGTGCGAGCACGGCGGTGGCCAGAACCTCCACAGTGGAGTCACCCAGGCGGCAGCTCTGCAGCACGTGCTCCGCGCTGGCACTGGCCGCGTCGCTGCCGCCGTGGGTCCACACGTTGGTCAGCGCCTTCGCGGCGCCCACCCACGGGTCGTTGCCGGAGGGCAGTTCCGCGCCCGCGTCGGCGAAGCAGCCGCGCGACGAGCCGTAGAACCAGTGGTAGGCGAGCCAGAGCTCGGCGACCACCTGGGCGTGCTGCGGGCCGGCCGACTTGTTCAACGCGGTCAGCGCGAGCGTCACCGCGCCGACGTCACCGGTCCAGAGGAAGTGCTCGGCCATGGTCAGCGCGTCGCGCGGGGCGAGGTCGCCGTCGTTCAGCGCGGCCTTCAGCGGCGGCAGGTACGCGGCGGTCGCGGCCGGGTTCACCCGCCACAACGCGGGCACCAGCAGCTGCACGATGATCAGCCGGTCCTCGTCGGCCCGCGCCACCTGCAACGCGAACTCCAGGCACCGCACCGCGAACGACACCTCGTCCCCGGCGAGCGCGTGCTCGGCGGCTTCGCGCAGCACGGCGTGCGACCAGTCGCCGTCGACCTCGCCCGCGGCCATCAGGTGCTCGGCGACCTCGTCGGCGGGCGAACCGCACTGGTGCAACAACGCCGCGACGCCGAGGTGCAGCCGGGCGCGGTCCGATGTGGACATGCTGTCCAGCACCGCGGCCGCGGCGGCGGGGTGGCGGAACCGGCCGTCGGTCAGCAGACCGGCGGCGGTGAGCACGCCGATCGCGTGCTCGACGGTCTCGGTGGTGATGCCGAGCAGGCTCGTGGTCAGCGCGGCGGACTCGGCGCTGTCCAGGATCGCCACCGAACGGGCGATCTGGACCAACGGCGACTCCCAGCGCTGCGCACACGCGAGCACCGCTTCCCGGAACGCGACGCCGACCTCGCACTCGGTCGCTCCGGCCAGGTCGTCGGCCAGGGCGTTGACCAGCATCGGGTTCCCGCCGCTGATCCGGTGCAGCTCGGCGCCGAACCGGTGCGCGACGTCCGCGCCCAGCCGGGCCGACGCGAGCGCCTCCACCGACTCGCGGGACAACGCCTCGAGCCGGACGCGGCGGTGCGGCGCGCGGGTGATCTCCGCGCGGAACATGGGGAACGTGGGCTGGGACAGGTCGGACTCCGCGAGCACCATCAGCACCCGTGACGCGGTCATCCGCCTTCTCAGGCATAACAAGAACAACAGCGAAGCCGTGTCGGCGAACTGCACGTCGTCCACGGTGACCACGACCGGCTGCGTGACCGCGAGGTCGAGCACGACGCCGCACACCTCGTCGAGCTGGCGGATCAGGTCGCCGTCGCCGGGGTCGGCCGTGTAGGCCTTGGCCAGCTGCGCGACCCGCTCGGTCACCTCGAAGGACTGCCCGTGCAGCAACTGGGTGAGCACGCCGGTCGGGAACGCGCGCTCGGCGCGGGATCCCGTCGCGGACAGCAGCAGGGCACCGGCGCGTGCCGCCGCGGCCACGATGTCGTGCACCACAGTGGTCTTGCCGGTGCCCGGGCCGCCGTTGACCAGGACGAGCCCGCTTCCGGATCCGTCGGTGGAGCCGGTGAAGTCGGACACCACTTCGGACGCGTGCTGGCGTTCGGACAGGATCATGACGGCCGTTCCCCCTCTTGTCGCCTGCTTCGGGGCGCCGCCAACGTATGTCCGCCGACTCGAACGGGGGTCGGGCTCGTCTCGGTGATCAGCCGATAATGATCATGAGGATTTCATTGTGGCCAGGTCACCACCACCAGGGACCGGCCGACGCGCCCGGGGGTTGGAAACGTGCCGGCCGGTCCCAGTGCGCGCGCTCCGGCCCAGGGACGGGTGCCGGGCGCGACGTGGTGGTGACGGCGGCCAGCACGACGGCAAGGGCCGCCAGCTCGCTGTCGTCGGGGTTGCCACGGAGGATTTTGATCTCGGTCATGTGCCTGCCTCACATCGGCGGGTTGCCGTGCTTGCGGTAGGGGAGCGCGACGTGCTTGGCGCGCAACGACTTGAGCGCCGATGCCAGGACCGCTCGAGTCTCGGCCGGATCGACCACCTCGTCGACCAGGCCGCGTTCGGCCGCGTAGTACGGGTGCATCAGCTGGTCCTTGTAGCTCTCGACCAGTTCCGTGCGGGTGGCCACCGGGTCGGCCGCGGCGGCGATGTCGCGCCGGAAGATGACGTTGGCCGCGCCTTCCGCGCCCATCACCGCGATCTCGTTGACCGGCCAGGCGAACGCGAGGTCCGCGCCGATCGACCGCGAGTCCATGACGATGTACGCGCCGCCGTAGGCCTTGCGCAGCACCACGGAGATGCGGGGCACGCTCGCCGCGCAGTACGCGTAGAGCAGCTTCGCGCCGTGCCGGATGATGCCGTTGTGCTCCTGGTCGACGCCGGGCAGGAAGCCGGGAACGTCCACAAGGGTCACCAGCGCGATGTTGAACGAGTCGCAGAACTGCACGAATCGCGCGGCCTTCTCCGAGGCGCCGATGTCCAGCACCCCGGCGAGCACCGCGGGCTGGTTGGCGATGATGCCGACGGTCTGGCCGTCGATGCGCGCGAGTCCGACCAGGACGTTGCCGGCCCAGTGCTCGAAGAACTCAAGGAAGTCGCCGTCGTCGACGATCTCGGCGATCACCGCACGCATGTCGTAGGCCTGGTTGGGGTTCGCGGGCACGAAGTCGGCGAGGTCGTCCAGGCTGCGCTGCGGGTCGTCGCCGGTCGGCACGACGGGTGGCTGCTCCTGGTTGTTGCTGGGCAGCAACGACACCAGGTAGCGCACGTCCTGCAGGCAGCTCTCCTCGTCGTCGTAGACGAACGTGGCCACGCCGGACTTGGTCGAGTGCGCGCCCGCGCCGCCGAGGTCGTCCATGCTGACCTGCTCGCCGGTCACGGTCTGCACGACGTCCGGGCCGGTGATGAACATCTGCGCGGTGCCGCGCACCATGAAGATGACGTCGGACAGCGACGGGCCGTAGGCCGCGCCGCCCGCGCACGGGCCGAGCATCACCGAGATCTGCGGGATCACCCCGGACCCGGCCACGATGCGCTTGAAGATTCCGCCGTAACCCGCGAGTGCCGTGACGCCCTCCTGGATGCGTGCACCGGCACCATCGTTCAGGCTGATCAGCGGGGCCTTGGCGGCCAGGGCCATGTCCATGACCTTGTGGATCTTGTCGGCGTGGGCTTCGCCGAGCGAGCCGCCGAAGATGCGGAAGTCGTGCGCGTAGACGAACACCGTGCGGCCGTCGACCGTGCCCCAGCCGGTGACCACGCCGTCGGTGTCGTGTTTCTTGGCCTCCATGCCGAACCCGGTCGCGCGGTGCCTGCGGAACGCGCCGACCTCGCTGAACGAGCCCGGGTCGAGCAGCAGCTCGATCCGCTCGCGCGCGGTGAGCTTGCCGCGGGCGTGCTGCGCTTCGGTGGCCTTGGCGCCGGGACCACCACGGGCGCGTTCCCGGCGCAGCCGTAACTCGTCGACCCGCTCGGGCAAGGTGACCGGTCCCGGCTCGGGCGGGACCTCGCGCAGGCGGTTGTCCGCGGTCACCCAGTTCTCGGTGACCGTCTCCTTGACGGCAGGCGGTTCGCTGACGACCGACATGGCGCTCCCTTTCGGCGATTCCCCGCAATGCGTTGCTGGAACTCCATTAGCGGTCGAGTGAGCGTCGAGGTCCAACGGTCTAGGCTTCTTCTGGGGTGTGCCGTCCTTGTTTAGGGGGTTCCATTTCCGCCTGCGCGGATACGGTTGTCCTGCGAACCGAATGCGAGAGGGTGAGCGGGGATGACCGACTGGTTACGGAGATTCCACCCGGCGGACGACGCCGAGGCGCGGCTGGTGTGCCTGCCGCACGCCGGCGGGTCGGCCAACTACTTCTTCCCGGTGTCACGCGCACTGGCCAACCGGCTCGACGTGCTGTGCGTGCAGTACCCGGGCCGCCAGGACCGGCGGCGTGAACCGTGCATCAGCACGATCGAGGAGATGGCCGACCGCGTCGCCGAGGAGCTGACGCCGTGGGCCGACCGGCCGCTGGCGTTCTTCGGGCACAGCATGGGTGCGATCGTCGCGTTCGAGGCGGCGCTGCGGCTGGAGGCGGCGGGGATAACGCCTGCCGTGCTGTTCCTGTCCGGGCGGCGCTCGCCGTCGACGTTCCGGCTGGAGACCAACCACCTGTTGCCGGACAAGGAACTGGTGCAGGAGTTGCGGGGCATGCAGGGCACCGACGCGTCCCTGCTGGACGACCAGGACATCGTCGACATGATCCTGCCGTCGCTGCGCAGCGACTACAAGGCCGTCGAGACCTACGACAACCGCACGGCCGGCGCGGTGAGCTGCCCGATCGTCGTGTGCAACGGCGACAAGGACCCGATGGTCACCGCGGCCGAGGCGGCGGCGTGGGAGAAGCACACGACCGGCGGGTTCGACCTGCGGACCTTCCGGGGCGGGCATTTCTACCTCAACGACCACGCGGCCGCATTGATCGCGCTCATCGCGCAAAAGGTGAAAACGGTGGTTCCCGCGGCCGCGTGAAATCGAATGGCCGTGGGCGTGCGCGAACTCAGCCCTGGCGCCGTCCCACGGCGCGGCCGACGAAGAAACCGAGCAGCAGCCCGATCACCAGCCCGACCGCGACGAAGAAGATGACCGTCGCGGCGGCGATCTTGCCGACGGTGCCGAGGAAACCGGCCAGCTGCAGGTCCTGCGCCAGTGCTACCAGGTGCGTCGTCATGATCCCACCCTGGCACCGGTCGTGGTCCCGCGCAGCGCCAGGAAGCGCCCGGCGATGATCATCAGGGGACTGGTCAGGCCGACGTGGAGCTGGGCGGCCGCGCGCTCGCCTCGGCCCTGGTGGGCCGGGCCGACCTGCTGGTCATCGCCGGGTTCGCGGTGGCGCGGCTCGTCCCGCCCGCCTCGACCAGCGGGCGATCCTCGGGCGCTGACCTGGCCCAACTAGACTTCGGCGCCGTGCGAGTCCTCAGCGTCGTCGGCGCGCGTCCGCAGTTCGTCAAGCTGGCCCCGATCGCACGCGCCATGCCGGGCGAGGTCGAGCACCTGATCGCGCACACCGGTCAGCACTACGACCACAACATGAGCGACGCGTTCTTCGCCGATCTCGGCATCCCCGCGCCGGAGTTCAACCTCGGCGTCGGCTCGGGCAAGCACGGCGCGCAGACCGGGGCGATGCTCGGCGGCCTGGAGGAGGTCATCGAGGAGACCACGCCGGACTGGGTGCTGGTCTACGGCGACACGAACTCGACGCTGGCCGCCGCGATCGCCGCGGTGAAGCTGCACGTGCCCGTGGCCCACCTCGAGGCCGGGCTGCGGTCGTTCAACCGGCGGATGCCCGAGGAGCACAACCGGGTCCTCACCGACCACGCGGCGGACCTGTTGCTCGCGCCCACGCAGGTCGCCATGGACCACCTGGCCACCGAGGGGCTCGCCGAGCGCAGCGTGCTGGTCGGCGACGTGATGACCGACGTGTTGTTCGAGGTGCGGGACGAGGTCGCCGACGCGCCGCTGGACCTGCCGGTCGCGGTGTCGGACGGCGAGTACTACATCGCCACGATCCACCGCCCGGACAACACCGACGACCCGCGGCGGTTGCGGGCGATCATCGACGGGATCGGCAAGGTCGGCAAACCCGTTGTGCTGCTCGCCCACCCGCGGTTGCGGGCGCAGGCCGACAAGCACGGCATCGCCCTGGACGCCGGGTCGATCACCGTGTCGGAGCCGCTCGGGTACCCGCAACTGGTGAACGCCGCGGCGCGCAGCGCGGGCGTCATCACCGATTCCGGTGGGCTGCAGAAGGAAGCGTTCCTGCTGCGCGTGCCGTGCACGACGCTGCGCCCGGAGACCGAGTGGGTCGAGACGGTCGACCTCGGCTGGAACGTGTTGGTGGACAAGGACTTCGACCGGCTGGCCGAGGTCGTGGAGCGGGCTCGGCCCGCCGCCACCGCCGCCGCGCCCTACGGCGACGGGAACGCGGCGACCGCCGTCGTCGAGGCCCTGGTGGCGCGCGCGAAGTGAAGCAAGGCTAGGAGATCGGCCCTCGACCCGGTCCACGCGGACAGGATCGAGGGCCGTCCGCTAGTCCGAGACGACCGGGCTCGCCGCGGCGGGCGGATCCGCCGCATCGGCGAGGTCCGCGGTGATCCACTGGGCGGCGCTGCGGCCGCTGGTCGACAGCGAAGCGTTGTCCCGCACCCAGTCCACCAGGTGGTGCTGGTGCCCGGAGGACTGCTCGTCCAGCAGCGCGATCATCTGCGCCGCAACGGATTCCGGGGTGTAGTCGGCGACGACGCCGAGCTTGTTGTCGCGCACCAGCGACGCGCCCGCACCGACCCCGGCGAACAACACCGGCGTCCCGCACGCGGCGGCCGCGTAGATCTTCGTCGGCTTGGCGAAGTCGTAGCCGCGGTGCGGCTGGATGCTCACCAGCGCCCCCGCCGCGCCGCTGATCCAGCCCGCGGCCTCGGTCGGCGGCACCACGCCCCCGAACTCGATGTTGTTCGGCGCCAGCTCCGCCGCCAGCTCACGCAGGTGCTGCTCGTCGGCGCCCTGGCCGAAGAAGCGCAGCCGGACCTTCGGGTGCTTCTCGAGCACCAGCGGCAACGCGCGGACGAACACGTCCGAGCCCTGCCACTCCGACATCGTTCCCGTGTAGACGAAGTAGCGCTCGTCCGGCTTGGGCGGTTCGGGAACCGGCTGGAACAGCTGCGTGTCGACGCCGTTGGGGACCAGTTCGATCCGCGACGGGTCGGCGCCCAGTTCGGCCACGCGCTCCGCGACGCCCTCGGACACCGCGATCACGCCGCGCGCGCGGCGCAACGCGAAGCGCTCCAGGGCACGCATCAACCGGAAGATCGGCTTGGGCGCGTCGATCGCGATCAGCGCGTCCGACCAGATGTCCGCGGCCACGTAGTAGAACGGCGTGCGCTTGAGCGCGCACACCAGCGCCGTGATCACGCCGGTGGTCGGCGGCGGCTCGCAGATCACCACGTCCGCCGAGGTGAACAGCAGCCGCGCGATCAGCGGCGCGTCGTAGCTGGCGTACTGCACGTACCCGCGGACGTTGCCGCCCTTGTCGCGCAGCACGGGCCAGCGCTGCACCGTGTAGTCCGGGAACTCCATCTCCTCGGTGCCCGCGGGCGGCTTGGTGGTGAGCACCGTGACCTGGTGGCCCGCCGCGGCGAGACCGTCCGCGAGCGCCTTGAGCCGGAACGCCGCGGCGGCGACCTCCGGGGCGAACAACCGAGTGGCGAGGATGACCTTCATGTCCCGACTACCTCGCCCGGCCGGCTACTTCGCACGGCTGATGACCTCCACGGACTTGGCGGCCACCGACCGCAGGCTGTGGTGGTCGCGCACCCACTCGGAAAGCCGGGCACGCAGGGCCTGCGCGGGTGGATTGGTCAACGCCTTGTCCATCGCCTCGGCGACGGCGTCGGCATCCCAGTCCACGGCCCAGCCCAGGTCGTTGTCCCTGATCAGCGTGCCCATCGGGCCGACCCCCGCGTAGATCACCGGTGCGCCCGCCGACAGCCCCGCGAGCGCCTTGGTGGCGAACGCGAAGTCGTAGCCGACGCCCGGCTTCACCGACGCGAGCGCCGCGGCCGCGGTGGCGAACTCGGCGCTGAGGGTCTCCGCGGGCTGCGGGGTGCGGAACTCGACCCGACCCGGCGCCAGCTTCATCGCCAGGTCCTTGAGCATCGGCACGTCGACGCCCTGCCCGATCATGAGCAGCCGCGCCTCCGGGTGCGCGGCACTGATCCGCGCGAACGCCCGGATGAAGACGTCCGCGCCGTGGATCTCCGACATCGTGCCGCCGTACACCAGGGTCGGCGTGGGCGGCGCGGGCGCGTAGGCGAACCGGGCGGTGTCGATGCCGACCCCGACCACGGAGATCGGCTCCTCGGGCACGCCGAGGCTGAGCAGGTCGCTGCGCACCCCGTCGGACACCGCGATGATGGCCGCCGAGCCGCGCAGCACCCAGCGCTCCATGAACTTGAGCACCTTCACCACGGTCCGGTTGACGCCGATGCCCTCGGCGGCCGTGGAGAACACGTCCGCCGAGAAGTGCACGTAGGGCTTGCGCTTGACCGCACACGCCACCCGGCTCGCGATGCCGGTGGTGGTCGGCGGTTCGACCACCACGACATCGGTCCGGGTGAACAGCAGCCGGAAGAACAGCGGGATGTCGTAGCTCAGGTACTGCACGTACCCGCGGACGTTGCCGCCCTTGTCCCGCAGCACCGGCCAGCGCCGCACGTCAAGCCCGTCGTCGGCGATCCGGACGCCCTTGGGCGGCCGGGTGGTCAGCACGCGGACCCGATAACCCCGCGCCACCAGCTCGTCGGCCAGGGCGCCGAGCCGGTAGGCCGCCGCGCCGGTCTCCGGCCGGAAGAGCCGGGACACGATCGTGACTCGCCGGGACACGCGCGGATCAGGCGTCGACGGGCTGCCGCGCGGTGCGCAGCAGGTTCTCGGCGGTCCGCAGCGTGTTCTGTGCCTCCTGCATGGTGACGATCTCGCTGGTCTTGCCGAGCACCGCGTCGCGGAAGCGCTCGTGTTCGGTGCGCAGCGGCTCGCGCTTCGGGATGGCGAAGCGGGTGACGTCGCCCTCGGCGACACCGCGGAAGTTCGCGACCGCGTCCCACTCGCTGTTGACCACGCCGTTGGCGTAGAAGGTCAGGTCCGCCGTCAGCGTGTCCGCGACGTAGGCGCCCTTCTCGCCGGTCACCACGGTGACCCGCTCCTTCATCGGCGAGAGCCAGTTCACCAGGTGGTTGGTGATGGTGCCGTTGGCCAGCTTGCCGGTGGCGGCGACCATGTCCTCGTGCGGGCGGCCCGAACGCAGGGCGACCTGCGCGGCGACGGCCGTGTACTCGGACTGCGCGAGCCACGCGGTCAGGTCGATATCGTGGGTCGCGAGGTCCTTGACCACGCCGACGTCGGCGATGCGAGCCGGGAACGGGCCCTGGCGGCGGGTGGCGATCTGGTAGACCTCGCCGAGGTCGCCGTCGGCCATCCGCTCGCGCAGCGACTGCAGCGCCGGGTTGTACCGCTCGATGTGCCCCACACACCCCACGACCCCGGCGGTTTCGAACGCCTTCACCAGGCGCTCGCCGGCCTCGATGCTGTGCGCGATCGGCTTCTCGATCAACGCGTGGATGCCGGCCTCGGCCAGCGCCAGGCCGACCTCCTCGTGCATGCCGGTCGGCACGGCGACCACGGCGGCGTCGATGCCGGCCTTGATCAGGTCCTCGACCCCGCCGAGCACCTCGAGGCCGCCCGCCACGTTGTGCGGGTCGCCGGTGGCGTCGGCGACGGCCACCAGGTCGACGCCGTCGATCTCACGGATCACGCGGGCGTGGTGGCGGCCCATCATGCCCAGGCCGATCAGGCCCACTCGCAGGTTCGTCATGTCAGGCACCAGCCTTCGCCAGGGTGTTGACCGCGTGCACGATGCGCTCGCGGTCCTCGTCGTCCAGCGACGGGTGGACCGGCAGCGACAGGACGCTGCGCGCCGCCTTCTCGGTGTTCGGCAGGTCCTCTTCGCGCTGGAAGGACGGCAGCCGGTGGTTGGGGATCGGGTAGTAGACGCCCGAGCCGACCTGGTGCTCCTCCTTGAGCGCGGCGACGAAGCCGTCGCGGTCGTCGGGCACCGTGATCGTGTACTGGTGGTAGACGTGCTCGGCGCCGTCGGCGACCGCGGGCACGCCCACGCCCTGCAGGTTCTTGTCGAAGAACGCCGCGTTCTCCTGGCGGGTCTTCGTCCAGGCGCCGACCTTGGTCAGCTGCACCCGGCCGATGGCGGCGTGCAGGTTGGTCATGCGGGCGTTGAAGCCGACGATCTCGTTCTCGTACTGCTTCAACATGCCCTGGTTGCGCAGCAGGCGCAGGGTGTGCTCGACGTCGGCGTCCCCGGTGGAGACCATGCCGCCCTCACCGGAGGTCATGTTCTTGGTCGGGTAGAGGCTGAACATCGCGAAGGTGCCGAACGTGCCGACCTTTCGGCCGTTCAGGCTGGCGCCGTGCGCCTGCGCCGCGTCCTCGTAGAGCGCGATGCCGTGCTTCTGTGCCAGCGCCTCGAAGGCGGGCATGTTCGCCGGGTGCCCGTAGAGGTGCACCGGCATGATCCCCTTGGTGCGCTCGGTGATGAGCGACTCCACGTGGGCCGGGTCGAGGCAGTAGTGCTCGAGCTCGATGTCGGCGAACACCGGGGTCGCGCCGGTGAGGGCGACCGAGTTCGCGGTGGCCGCGAAAGTGAACGAGGGGACGATCACCTCGTCGCCGGGGCCGACGCCGGCGGCGAGCAGGCCGAGGTGCAGGCCGGTGGTGCCCGCGTTGACCGCGACCGTGCCCCGCCCGTCCAGCAGCTGCTCGCTGAACTCCTGCTCGAACGCCGCGACCTCGGCACCCTGGGCCAGCATGCCGGACCGGAGCACCGCGTCGACCGCGGCGCGCTCCTCGTCGCCGATGATCGGCTTGGCGGGCGGAATGAAGTCCTTGCTCACGTCTCTCCCGATGTTGGGCGGGGATCTGCCGAACCCACTGTATTGCCGACGCTGTCGATCACTCCGCTGGGGGTTGACAGGTGTGACGTGGCGTGCTTTTGGCGCCCTGACGTGCTATGACCGCTCCTCCCGGGCCGGGTGCGGGTCTGCTCGATCCAGGCAGGTCGCGCGGCCTTCCCTCTCGGCGGCAAGGCGGTCCGGCGCGCGGACTACCCTCTCTGGCCATGGCCGACGACGCGCGGCGACCGCGCATCCTCTGCGTCTCCTTCTCCGACATCAACCGCGACGCGCGGGTGTTGCGGCAGATCGAGGTGCTCGCCGAGCTGGGCGACGTCACCACCGCCGCCTACGGGTCGAAGCCGCCAGGGGCGACCGACCACCTGGCGGTCGACGAGCGGCTGCCGTCCCTGCCGCAGACGCCGGCCGGGGTCGCGCTGCTCGCGCTGCGCCGCTACGACAAGGTCGAGCTGACCGCGCCCGCCGTCCGCGACCTGATCCGGGTCGTCGGCGACCGGAAGTTCGACCTGGTCGTGGCCAACGAAGCCCGTTCGATGGGCGTGGCCTACCACGTCGCCAAAGGCACTCCGGTGCTCGCCGACATGCACGAGTGGGCCCCTGAGGAGCGGGTGCACGTCACGTCGTGGCGGCTGCTGGTCAAGCCGTTCATGACCTACCAGTGCGCCAAGTACCTGCCCAAGATGGCCGATCGCCTGGTCGTCAACGACTCGATCGGCAAGCTCTACCACGACCGTTTCGGCGTCGACCTGCACACGGTGCGCAACGCGGGCGCCTACCGCGACAAGCAGCCCACCGAGGTGCGCGACGGGCGCATCCGGCTCGTGCACTCCGGCATCGCGATCCCCGGCCGCAGCCTGGAGACGCTGGTCGACGCGGTCAAGCAGCTCGACGAGCGGTTCACCCTCGACCTCTACCTGGTGCCCGGCCGCGACGGCGGCAAGTACCTCGACGGCATCAAGGCCCGGATCGGCGGCGACCAGCGGATCACCATCCACCCGCCGGTGCGCCCCGACGAACTGGTCGACACGCTCAACGCCTACGACGTGGGCATCTTCAGCCTCCCGCCGCTGACCCCCAACCACGCGTACATGCTGCCCAACAAGATCTTCGACTTCGTCCAGGCGCGGCTCGCCGTGGTGTTCAACGCCTCCCCGGAGACCGACCGGCTGATCACCGAGCACGAGCTCGGCGCCATCGCCCCCGACCCGTCGGTGCAGGCGCTGCGCGACACCCTCGCGAAGCTCGACGAGCAGCAGGTGCGCCAGTTCAAGCAGAACGCGCACAAGGCCGCGGAGGTGCTCAACTCCGCCGAGGACGCCCAGGTGGTGCGGACCGTGGCCGGCCGCCTTCTGGCAGGTCGTCAGTAGGATTCCCGGCGTGACTGGCGAAAGCACGGCCGCGACGCGGCCGACGGCGGCGTGCGCATGACCGTGACGAAGGGCCCTGAACCCGCGCCGCGGCCGGGGATGCTGCGGCCGGTCCGCCTCGACCGGCCGACCGGCACGTCCCTGGCCCGCGGCGGCGTGCTCAGCACGGTCGGCCTGCTCGCCCAGGGCGTGCTGCGGTTCGTCACGGCGCTGCTCATCGGGCACGTCGCGGGCAAGGCCGAGCTCGGTGTCGTCGCGTCGGCGATCGCGATCGCCACCACGCTGGCCCTGCTCTGGCCGACCACCACCGGCAGCGCCGCGTCGAAGTTCCTGGCGCGTGCCCGCGGCGCGGGCAACCACCACGAGATCCAGGCCATCGCCGCGCACCTGAGCAAGCGCACCGCCGAGACCTCCGTGCTGCTCGGCGTGATCAGCCTGCCGGTGTGGGTGCTGATCGACCACGGCACGTGGGTCAGCGCGCTCAGCGTGGCCGTGCTCACCGTCACGTTCTCGGGGTACAGCTTCACCCGCGGTGTGCAGTTCGGTGCGGGCCAGGTGCCCCGGGCCACCGCGTGGGACGTGACCAGCGTGGTGCTCGGTCTCGCCGCCCTGGCGACGCTGCTCGTGCTCGGCGTGCGCGGGCCCGCGCTGGTGTTGCCGCTGGTGCTCACCTACGGCGTCTACACGCTGGCGTGCTGGCCGCACGGCGCTTCGGGCAAGCCGGAACGCCCGCTTCGCCGTGAGCTGGACGGGTTCGTCGCGCTCGGCGCCATCGGCACCATGTCCAGCGCGGGTTTCCTGCAGCTGTCGCAGATCGCCTCGAAGCTCGCGGGCGGGGACGAGGACGCGGGCCAGTACGCGGCCGCGCTGAACCTGGCCACACCGGCGGCCATGCTCGCCACGTCGATCAGCCTGGTGCTCTTCCCGTCGTTGTCCGAGGCGTGGGGCCGGGGCGACGTCGCCGCGTTCAAGGCGCAGACCGACCGGGCCACCCGCACGCTGGCGCTGCTGATGGTGGCCGTCTTCGGGTCGATCATCGTGTGCAACCGGCTGATCGTGGGCGTGATCTGGGGCAGCAAGTTCGCGGGCACCGAGGACCTGCTGCCGATCCTGGTGGTGGCGGTGCTCGCCACGAACCTCGGTGTCGGCAGCGTCAACGCGATCACCACGCGGTCGCAGCGCGGCATGCTGGTGACCACCGGCGCGAGCATCCTCGGCATGCTGATCGGCGTCGCCGTGTGGCTGCTCGTCGTGCCGCACATCGGCATCTCCGGCGTGGCGATCGGCTACCTGTGCGGCACGTTCGTCATCGCCGCCATCCCGATCGGCGTGGTCTGGAAGACCGCTGGGCACCGGTGGGGACTGCTGTTCGTGAAGGTGCTGGCCGGGCTCGCCGTGGTCGGCGGGATCGTGTTGCTGCAACGCACCGCGCACCTGCCGGACCTGCTGGACCCGGTGTGCGCGTTGGCATTCCTCGCCGTCTGGGGCGTGCTCAACCGGTCCGAGGTGGCGAAGCTCCCGATCCCGGGCCGCAAGAAATCCGCCTGACAAATCGACGGAAATGGTCCCGGCCGATTCGGCCGGGACCATTTCGGTACGCCATTTACTCCGCCGGTGCCAGCGTCCCGTCGGTTTCCACGTAACGATCGCCGGTGAGTGGGCACACCCACGCGTCACCCTCGGCCTTCAACGGCGCACCGGCCTTGCCGACCCAGCCGATCCGCCGCGCCGGAACCCCGGCCACCAAAGCGAAATCGGGCACGTTCTTGGTCACCACGGCGCCCGCCGCGACCGTCGCCCACGCGCCGACGCGCACCGGCGCGATGCACACCGCCCGCGCACCGATCGAAGCGCCGTCGTCGATGGTGACGCCGACCGCTTCCCAGTCCGACGCCGACTTCAGCGAGCCGTCCGGGTTGACCGCGCGCGGGTACGTGTCGTTGGTCAGCACGACCGCGGGGCCGATGAACACGCCGTGCCCCAGCTTGGCGGGCTCGTACACCAGCGCGTGGTTCTGCACCTTGCAGTTGTCGCCCATCGTCACGCCGGTGCCGATGTAGGCGCCGCGGCCCACGATGCAGTTCTGGCCGAGCACCGCGTTCTCCCGCACCTGCGCGAGGTGCCAGACCTTGGTGCCGTCGCCGACCTTCGCCGCGTCGGCGACGTCGGCGCTCTCCGCTACGAATGACACAACGCTCACTTCCTCAATGCCGCGTAGAAACGATCGAACTGCTCGCCGACGCTCGCCTCGGCGAAGCGGGGGATCACCGTCGCCCGCACGGACTGCGCCGAGCGGTCCCGGAAGGTCTTGGCCACGTCCAGGATCGCCGCGGCGAACGCCTCGGGCGTCGCGCCGGGTGCCATGACGCCGTTGTCCTCGCCGATGTAGTCCAGGCACGGCAGTTGCGGCAGCACCACCGGACGGCCCACCGCGATGGCCTCGGCCGCGGCCACGAGGAACGTCTCGGCCTCGGTCGGCAGGAAGAACACGTTGGCCGCACGCACGTGGTCGGCGACCTCGGCGGCGGGCACCGAGCCGATCAGCGACACCCGGTCGGCCACGCCGAGTTCCTCGGCACGGGCGAGCACCTGCGCACGCATCGGGCCGTCGCCGACCCACGTCAGCGTCACGTCCTGGCCGCCGCGGACCAGTTCCGCCACCGTCTCCACGGCCAGCAGCGGCCGCTTGCGCTCGATCAGGAAACCGACCGCGACGAGCTTCAACGGCTCCCATGCGGGCTGCTCGGCGACCTCGAAGTAGTCGCCGATGACGTTCGGGATGACCGTGATGTCGTCGTCGCGGGTGTAGGCCTCGATGGCTTCGCGCAGCGCCGTGCTCACCGTGGACACCTTGCGCGGCAGCTTCAGCGACTTCTTCACCCGGAACGGCACGCCGGCGCCGCCGTCCTTGACGAACATGCTCCAGTGCTCGGTGTGCACCCACCGCTTGCCGATCAGCGGCGCCAGGGGCGCGAGCACGGTGAGCGCGTCGTAGGCCATGGTGTGCACGACGTCGGCGTCGCGGGCCAGTTTGCGCAGGTCGTTGAGGCCACGCGCGGTGGCGAACGGGTCGCGCGGGTTCACCGAGACGGTGGTCAGCGGCAGCCCGCTCGGGTCGGTGACGTCGGTGCGCGGCGCGACCACCCGCTGCAGGCGCACCACGTGCACGTCGTTGTTGCGCGCGATGGCTTTCGCGTGGGCGACGTTGAACGGCGCCATGCCGGGCTGCTCTTCGTTCGGCCACCAGGTGGTGGCGATCAGGACACGCATGCGCGCTCAACTCTCCAGGCGGCGGTAGAACAGGTCGAAGTCGTCGGCCACGGCGGAGGCGCCGAACCGCGGGATCACCGTGGCACGCAACGCTTCCGGGTCCGCGCCGGCGAACCGGGACGCCGCGTCGCGCACGGCGGCGGCAAGAGACGCCGGGTCGTCGGCGTCGGCGAGCACCCCGTTGGACGGCGTCACGTAGTCGGTGAACCCGCCGGTGCGCGGCAGCACCACCGGACGCCCGCACGCGATCGCCTCGGCGCCCGCGGCGAGGAACGTCTCGCCCGCGGTCGGCAGGAAGAACACGTTGGCCGCACGCACGTGGTCGGCGACCTTGTCCGGCGCGACCGAGCCGACCAGGTCGACGCGGTCGGCCAGGCCGAGTTCCGCGGCCCGGGAGTGCACGGCGGAGCGCAGCGGGCCATCGCCCACCCAGGTCAACCGCGCGTCGACCCCGTCGCCCACCAGCGAAGCCAGGGTTTCGACGGCCAGCACCGGTCGTTTGCCCGGCACGAGCCCGCCCACCGCGACCAACCGCAGCGGTGGCGTGGCGGGCTGGGGCGAGGCGGTGAACGACGCGTCCACCACGCACGGCACCACGGACACCCCGTGCCCGGTGAACCGCCGCACGACCCGCGCGAACGGCGTCGACACCGCGCTCACCGCCTTGGGCAGGCGCAGCAGGTGCCGTGCCACCGCAAGCCGTTGCCACGTGGGCGACACGCTCACCGGGTCCAGCACCCCGCTCCAGTGTTCGGAGTGGACCCACCGGCGCCGGATCACCGGCGCCAGCGGGGCCAGCACGCCGATCGTGCTGAACGCCATGCTGTGCACCACGTCGGCCTCGGCCGTCATGCGCCGCAGCACCCGGTACGCGCCGGGGCGCCGCGGGCTGATCGGGATCCTGGTCACGGGCAGCCCGGCCCAGTGCTCCTCCTGCGGCAACCCGCCGCCGCCCAGGCGCAGGTGCGCGATCCGGACGTCGTGGTGGCGGGCGATGGCCTTGGCGTGGGCGACGGCGAACGGGGCGCCGCCCGGCCAGTCCGCGCTCGGGAACCAGCTGGTGACGACCAGGACGCGCATGCGGGTCAGGCCTTGCCGATCACCCGGTAGGTCACGCCCGGCCACTGGTCGGCCGAGCTGACCCGGCGGCCGTCGATGAACGTGGTGACGCCGGGCAGGTCCTGCGGGCCGAGCTTCGCGTACTCGTCGTGGTTGGCCTGCACGACCGCGGCGTCGACCTTCTCGCCCAGGTGGTAGGGCTCGAAGCCGAGCTTCTGCAGCTCCTCGTCGGTGTACATCGGGTCGTGCACGACGGGGGTCGCGCCCTTGGCCTTGAGCGCCTCGACCGTGGCGAAGACGCCGGAGAACGCCGTCTCCTTCACGCCACCGCGGTAGGACGCGCCGAGCACGGCCACGCGGGCGCCGGTCAGGTCGCCGTGCGCGCCCTCCAGCAGGCCGATCGTGTAGTCGGGCATGCCGGCGTTGGCCTCGCGGGCCGCGCGCACGACGGTGGCCTCGGGGTCGTTCCACAGGTAGAGCCGCGGGTAGACCGGGATGCAGTGCCCGCCGACCGCGATGCCCGGCTGGTGGATGTGGCTGTACGGCTGGGAGTTCGAGGCCTCGATGACCTGGTAGACGTCGATGCCCGCGGTCGCGGCGAAGCGCGCGAACTGGTTGGCCAGGCCGATGTTGACGTCGCGGTAGGTGGTCTCGGCGAGCTTGGCCAGCTCGGAGGCCTCGGCCGAGCCCAGGTCCCACACGCCGTTGCCGCGGGCCAGGTCGGGCCGCTCGTCGAAGTCGAGGACGGCCTCGTAGAACTCGCGGGCCTTGGCGGCGCCGGCCTCGGACAGGCCGCCGATCAGCTTCGGGTACTTGCGCAGGTCGGCGAAGACCCGGCCGGTGAGCACGCGCTCGGGGGAGAAGACCAGGTGGAAGTCGGTGCCCTCGGTGAGACCGGAGCCCTTCTCGAGCATTGGCTTCCAGCGGGTGCGCGTGGTGCCGACGGGCAGGGTCGTCTCGTAGGAGACCAGCGTGCCCGGGGTGAGGTGCTTGGCCAGCTCTTCGGTGGCGGCGTCCATCCAGCCGAAGTCGGGGCGCGCCTCGGCGTCGACGAACAGCGGCACGACCAGCACGACGGCGTCCGCGCCGGGCACGGCCTCGGCGTAGTCGGTGGTCGCGCGCAGGTTGCCCGCGGGCACCAGCTCGGCGAGCTTGTCCTGCAGGTGCGCCTCACCGGGGAACGGTTCGACCCCCTTGTTGACCAGCGCGACGACCTCGGCGTTCACGTCGACACCGATGACCTCGTGGCCCTTCGCGGCGAACTGCACGGCGAGCGGAAGACCGATCTTCCCCAGGGCAATGACAGCGATCTTCACCGAGACACAATCCTCTTCCGGTAACACAAGGTGGTGGCATGGGATGGCTACAACACAGTAACGCCACCCGGTCAGGGGCTTGCCAGGGCCTCAGCAGCCCGCCGGACTCCTTGGCCGGAGCTCTCGCCGCGGCCCGGCAAGACCGGTCAGGAATGGAGAAGCATCCTGACCTGGGCCGACCTAACCTTCGGGGCATGGACATCACCATTCACGCCAGCTTCCTGCCCCACGACGAACCCGAAGCCGCGCTGGAGTTCTACCGCGACGTGCTCGGCTTCGAGGTCCGGGCCGACGTCGGCAAGGGCAAGATGCGCTGGATCACCGTCGGCCCGCCCGGCCAGCCGGCCACCTCGATCGTCCTGACCCCGGCGGGCGTCACCCCCGGCACCACCGAGGAGGAGCGCCGGGTCATCGCCGAGATGATGGCGAAGGGCACCTACGCCACCCTGCTGCTGGCCACCAAGGACCTCGACGGCACCTTCGAGAAGGTCCAGTCGAGCAAGGCGGAGATCATCCAGGAGCCGACCGACCAGCCGTACGGGGTCCGTGACTGCGCGTTGCGCGACCCTGCGGGCAACATGGTCCGGATCCAGGAAGTGCGCTGAGCCGCGAAGACCCGAGGTGGAGACCCCCGTGAACCAACATGAGGCTGATGTCCACGATCTGATCCGCGTGCACGGCGCGCGCGTGAACAACCTGAAGGACGTCAGCGTCGAACTGCCCAAGCGCAGGCTGACCGTGTTCACCGGGGTCTCCGGCTCCGGCAAGAGCTCGCTGGTGTTCTCGACGATCGCCGCGGAGTCGCAACGGCTGATCAACGAGACCTACAGCGCGTTCGTGCAGGGCTTCATGCCCACCCTCGCCCGCCCGGACGTCGACGTCCTGGAGGGGCTGACCACGGCGATCATCGTCGACCAGCAGCGGATGGGGGCCGACCCGCGCTCCACCGTGGGCACCGCGACCGACGCCAACGCCATGCTGCGCATCCTGTTCAGCCGGCTGGGCAAGCCGCACATCGGCTCGCCGCAGGCCTTCTCGTTCAACGTGCCGTCGATCTCCGGCGGCGGCGCGGTGCAGTTCGAGAAGGCGGGCCGGACGGTCAAGGAGCGCCGCACGTTCTCGATCCTCGGCGGCATGTGCCCGCGCTGCGAGGGCCGGGGCGCGGTCAACGACATCGACCTGACCCAGATCTACGACGAGGAATTGTCGCTGCGCGACGGCGCGTTGAAGATCCCCGGCTACAGCATGGACGGCTGGTACGGCCGAATCTTCACCGGGTCGGGCTTCTTCCCGATGGACAAGCCCATCAAGAAGTTCACCAAGCGGCAGCTCAACGACCTGCTGTACAAGGAACCGACCAAGATCAAGGTCGATGGCATCAACCTCACCTACGAGGGCGTCATCACCCGGCTGCGGAAGACGACGCTGGCCAAGGACGTCGACTCGCTGCAGTCGCACGTGCGGGCGTTCGTCGAGCGAGCGGTCACCTTCACCACCTGCCCCGAGTGCGAAGGCACCCGGCTGGCCCCGGAAGCGCGGTCGTCGAAGATCAAGGGCAAGAACATCGCCGACCTGTGCGCGATGCAGATCAGCGACCTGGCCGAGTGGGTGGGCAAGCTCACCGAGCCGTCGGTCGCGCCGCTGCTCAAGGCGTTGCGGCACACGCTGGACTCGTTCGTCGAGATCGGCCTGGGGTACCTCTCGCTGGACCGGCATTCCGGCACGCTGTCCGGCGGCGAGGCGCAGCGCACCAAGATGATCCGCCACCTCGGGTCGTCGCTCACCGACGTGACCTACGTGTTCGACGAGCCGACGATCGGCCTGCACCCGCACGACATCCAGCGGATGAACAACCTGCTGAAGCAGTTGCGCGACAAGGGGAACACGGTGCTCGTCGTCGAGCACAAGCCGGAGGCGATCGAGATCGCCGACCACGTGGTCGACCTCGGCCCCGGGGCCGGCAAGGGCGGCGGCGAGGTCGTCTTCGAGGGCACGGTCGAGGGCCTGCGGTCGTCGAACTCGTTGACCGGCAAGCACTTGGACGACCGCGCGTCGCTCAAGCCGTCGGTGCGCACCTCGTCCGGCGCGCTCGAGATCCGGGGCGCCGACACGCACAACCTGCGGAGCGTCGACGTGGACATCCCGCTCGGCGTCCTGGTCGTGGTGACCGGCGTCGCGGGGTCGGGCAAGAGCTCGCTGATCCACGGTTCGGTGTCCGGGCGCGAGGGCGTGATCGCCGTCGACCAGACGCCGATCCGCGGGTCGCGGCGCAGCAACCCGGCGACGTACACGGGGCTGCTGGAGCCGATCCGCAAGGCGTTCGCCAAGGAGAACGGCGTCAAGCCGGCGTTGTTCAGCGCGAACTCCGAGGGCGCGTGCCCGAACTGCAACGGCGCCGGGGTCATCTACCTGGACCTCGGGATCATGGCCGGCGTCGAGACGCAGTGCGAGGTGTGCGAGGGCAAGCGGTTCCAAGCGTCCGTGCTGGACTACAAGTTCGGCGGGCGCGACATCAGCGAGGTCCTGTCGATGCCGGTCGCCGAGGCGGAGGAGTTCTTCGCGTCGAAACTCCCGGCGGCGCACAAGATCCTGGCCAACCTCGCGGAGGTGGGTCTCGGCTACCTGGGCCTGGGGCAGCCGCTGACCACGTTGTCCGGCGGTGAGCGCCAGCGGCTGAAGCTGGCGACGCACATGGGCGAGAAGGGCGGCGTGTACGTCCTGGACGAGCCGACGACCGGGCTGCACCTGGCCGATGTGGAGCAGCTGCTCGGCCTGCTGGACCGGTTGGTGGACGCGGGCAAGTCGGTGATCGTGATCGAGCACCACCAGGCGGTCATGGCCCACGCCGACTGGATCATCGACCTGGGACCCGGTGCCGGCCACGACGGCGGGCGGGTCGTGTTCGAGGGGACACCGGCCGAACTGATCGCCGACCGGTCCACGCTGACCGGGCAGCACTTGGCCGAATACGTGCGCTGACGCAGCGCCGACCCAGGACGCTGGCCCGGTGTTGAGACGGTGCCGGGTCGGGCGGCGGCTTCGCGACCTCGAGCCGCCGCCCCCTGCGCCCCGCGACCCGCGCCAGAGGGGTCTCCGCTCGCGCGCGTAGACAGCCCCCGCCCTCCCGGGGGCACCCCTTGAGACCAGTCTATCGAGGTCAAAGGGGGTGTGGGGGCCGCCGAGCGGATCTGTGGACAACTACCTGCCTGTGGAAAACCGCAGCCGTGGGAACGGGAGACCGGATGATCGCGGAGCAGTACCGGCGGTTGCTGCGTGACCGGCCGACGCGCCGATTCCTTGCGGGACTGGGGGTTTCCTCGCTCGGCGACGGCATGAGCACGGTCGCCATCGCCTGGCTGGCCTTGCTCGCCGCCCCCGCGGGCCACACCGGCGACTACGTCGGTCTCGCCGTCGCCGCCTACACCTTGCCCGGAGTCCTCGGCGCGCTGGCGTTCGGGCGGTTCCTCCGCGACCGCCCGGCCCGCGCGCTGGTGCTCGGCCACTGCCTCCTGCGCGCCGGATGCCTTGGCACGATCGCCCTCCTCGGCGACGCGGTGAGCCCGGCCGGGTACGTCGCCTTGCTCGCCGGCTCGTCGTTGCTCACCGCCTGGGGCAACGCCGGGGAGTACACGATGCTCGCCGAACTCGGCGGCCCCGACGGCCGGCTGGCCACGAATTCCCTTGCTGGCGCCCAAGTCTCGCTCGCGGTGATCGTCGGGCCGTTGCTCGCGGGCGCCGTGGCGGGCTGGGTCGGACCGGTCTGGGTGATCGCCGCCGATGCGCTGTCGTTCACGGTGCTGGGCATCGTCGCCTGGCGGACGCACACCGGTGCCCAGGCGGAGCAACCCGTCGACCGCAAGGCAGCCGAGTCGGGGTTCAAGCTGTTGCGTCGCCGCGACCTGCTCAGCCTGACCGTGCTGACTTGGCTGTTCTTCTTCCTCTACGGCCCGGTCGAGGTCGCGCTCCCGGTCTACGTCGCGCACGACCTCGGCGGTGGCGCGCGGTTGCTCGGCGTCTACTGGACGGCGTTCGGCATCGGCGCGCTCGCGGCGACGCTCGCGACGGGTTTCCTGAAGGGGCGCGACATGCGCCGGATCACGCTGGTCATCGTGGCCGGCTGGGGCGCGTGCCTGCTGCCGTTCGGGTTCGCGCCGGTGACGGTGACGGTGATCTGTTTCGCCGTCGGCGGGCTGGTCTACGGACCGTTCGTGCCGTTGACATATGCGCTCTTCCAGTCGGCGACGTCGACCGCGAACCTGCCCGCCGTGCTCGCCGCGCGCAGTTCGCTGGTCATGCTGTCCAGCCCGCTCGGCGTCGCGCTCGGCGGGCCGGTGGTCGGCGCGCTCGGCGCGGGCCCGACCCTCTTCTGGTCCGGCGCGACGACGATCGCACTCGCCGTCGTGGGCGCGTTCGCGTGGACGCGGCAGACCCAGGTGGCGGCGCTCGCGCAGGGGTAGCGTGACGGCTCGTGCCGCCCGTCGTGCTCCCGCTGACCAGTTCCAGGACCAAGTTCGTCGCGGTGGCCGTGCTCTGCGTCGTGCTCGGCGCGCTGGCCGTCATCGGCGGGATCTTCGGCAAGGGCGCGAGCATGGTCGTGCCGCTGGTCGTGGGCACGCCGTTCCTGCTGCTCGGGATCGGCTTCTTCGTGGCCATGCCCAGGATCACGCGCCCACGCACCCTGGTCGTCGGCGCCGACGGGATCCAGTGCGTCGACCCGCGCGGGCTGTCGTGGGCGATCGGCTGGCGCGAGCTCGGCCGGTGCGTGCTCACCACCGCGTACCACCAGGGCGTCGGGCAGGTGTACCAACCGAAAACGTGGCGGGTACGACTGGAATGGCTGCCCGCCGATCCGGGATTTCCCTTGCGCCACCCCGAACTCGCGCCGTTCGCGGGGCGGTTCAGCAACTGGGCCGGCGGGTACGGCTTCCCGCTCGGCCCGCGCCTTGAGTTGGTCGGCCCGCTCGATCTGGCGCTGCGGCAGTTCGGTGGTCCTGTTTACGGCGGCGTGGTCGAGCTCGGCCGGCAGGTGGGGTTCGGATACGTGTGAGCCCTGGCCTCAGGGTTTGCGGCCGACGCCTGCCCAGATCACCGCGTGCGCGGGGGTCGCGAAGTCGATGTGCTTGGCCGTCGGGCCGGTTTCCTCCGGGTGCCACTCCGGGGTCCACGTCCAGCCGGGCTCGACGAGCTCGAAGTCGCCCAGCAGGGCCTGGACATCGGGGCGGCTGCGCCAGATGACGTCGCTGCTGCTCGACTCGTCGTACATCTTCTTCAGGTCGACCAGCTTGTCCTGCACCTCGTCCGGCACGCCGTCGTCGGTGATGTGGGACAGCGCGAGGTAGCTCCCGGACGGGAGCAGTTCGCGCAGGCGCGCGACCGCGGCCGGGCCGATCTCGGTGCCGTTCTCGTCGGGCTGGGCGACGTGCAGGACGGCGATCAGCAGCAACGCGATCGGCTCGTCCGGGTTGAGCACGTCGGTGGCCAGCGCCTCGCGCCAGAGCTCGTCGGGCTTGCGCAGGTCGGCCTCGATGACCTCGTGCCGCATCGGGTCGCCCTCTTTGTTGAGCAACTGCTCGGCGTGGGCCACCGCGATGGGCTCGTTGTCGACGTACACGACGCGTGCGTCGGGCTGGCGGCCTTCGTGCAGGGCGAGCTCGTCGGCGACCTGGTGCGTGTTGCCCGCGGTGGGCACGCCCGCGCCGATGTCCAGGAATTGGCGGATGCCCAGTTTCGTCAGGTGCCGCACCGCGCGGTTGAGGAACAACCGGTTGGAGACCGCGATGTCACGCAGCAGCGGGAACCGGCCGAGCACCCGATCGCCGAACTCGCGGTCGATCGCCCAGTTGGCGGTGCCGCCGAGGTAGTAGTCGTACACCCGCGCCACGCTGGGGCGCTTGAGATCCGCGCCGCGTGGGGGAACCGGGTCGGAGTCCGGGATCGTGGTCACGAAGAAGAGCCTCCCCGCTAGCGCTCACAAGATCATCACAATATTAGCCGACGGTCGCGAAAACCCGACACAACCGTTCGAGTGCCGTCGACGACCGATTCGGGACACCGCAACGATCACCGATGGCACTCGGTGATCAGGTCCCGGAGGAACTTCTTGCTGCCGTCCACGCTCAGTGCGGCATCGTAGACCATCTGCCAGAGGTCGAGGTGTTCGGTGACCACGTCTTTTCCGTCGTAGATGCGACCGGAGATCCCGTTTTCCAGGTAGACGAGATCCTTCTGGTCGCCGGTCAACCGCAGAATGGTGACATCGGTCGGCATGAACGGGATGGGCGCCTCGTACGTGCAAATCCGCAATTCGAGCCGTTCATGCCGCTCCATCAGGTTGAGCAGGTGTTCGGCCTGGTCGACGGTGATCTCCGAGCGCCCGCCGGGCATCCGGCGCAACGAGGACTCACCGAGCACGATCCGGTATTTGCGCAGCTCGTTGTCCTGGCTGAGCAGTGATTCGCGCTCTTCGCGGGTCTCCATCAACAGGGTTTCGTCGGTCGGGTCGTTGGCCGCCCGGTACTGGCAGAGCATGTAGTAGTCGGATTGCAGCAGCGACGGGATTCGTTCGCTGTGCAGCACGAGGATTTCCGACGCTTCCGATTCCGCGGAGACCATCTTGAGGTACAGCGGGTTCGGCCGTGCGCCGGCGTTCGGGCCGGGGCGGGTGAGGGCGAGCAGCCGTCCGGCCTCGGCCACCTGGTCGTTTGTGGCTTCGTAGATCGCCAGCAGCTTGCTGACGTCCGACGCCTTGACCACGGTTTGCACGGTTTCGATCTTGTTGATCTTCGGCTGGCGGCACCCGAGTTCGGCAGCCGCCTCGGCTTGCGTGAACTTCTTTTTCTTGCGCAAGTCGGCCAACAGTTCGGCCAACTTCACCTGAGCAGCGAAAGCCGGGTCGACCACCGATCTCCCACTTTCACTCGATCGGACTAGTGTTCGCCCGGAAGACCGACGGTTCCGCTGCCAAATTTCCCCGTTGACCACCCGTGCGTGTGGTCAGTGCCCCCGCGACAAGTGGTAGCGAGGGCGCTGACGAACACGCGAGTTTACCGGATCGCAACCGTGAGGAAGGCGCGCCAGCTCGACTGGTCAAAAGCCAGCTGGGGGCCTTCGCCCGCCTTCGAGTCGCGCACCCGGACCGATTCGGGGCTCAACCGCAGTTCAACGCAGTTGTTGTTGGGTGAGCAACGGCTCGAGCGCACCCAAACTTCGTTGCCGTTCGTGCCACTGGTCATGGTGGGTCCCGCCTTCCAGGCAATCGGCCGGATTAATCGCCGCGCAGGAATATTCCACGCGACTCGATCATCATGGCGTGCGCCGCGTGCCATGGCCACGAAGTCAGTTGTTCGGGCTAAGCGTCCCGACGGACCGTGAACGACCGAGGCTCGGCGTCGGTGATCAACCCCCGATCGAGTGAAAGCAATGCCCGGATCAGACGGTCCACAAAGGACGGAACAAATCAGACGAAGGGGAGAATGCGTTTCGTGGTCACCAGACGTGGGGGATGAGCCGAGCGCGGTTCGCGGCGAATTGCCGGTAGCGCTCGCCCAGTGCGGCGTAGAGGGCTTGCTCCTCGAGGCGGAGGCGGTGGACCAGGGCGATCAGCAGCACGACGACCGCGCCCGCCGCGCTGACCCAGTTGCCCACGACCAGCCCGCCGCCGACGAAGACGAGCAGTAGCCCGGTGTAGCTCGGGTGGCGCAGGACGCGGTAAGGACCACGGGTCACGACGGCCTGGTCCTCGCTTGTGCGCACCGTGACGGTGAAGTACTTCCCAAGGCTGACGAAGGACCACCAGCGCAGCAGCAGGCCGAGCCACCCGATCACCATTCCGAGCACGAACAGCCACGCGCCTGCGCCGAGGCCGGCCGCCGGGACGACGGCTCGACCGAGCGGCCACAGCAGCACCGCCCCGAAGAACGCCGCCCGGAACACGACCTCCGCGCGCACATCGGCGACCTTCGCGCCGCGACGCACGTGGAACGCCTGCACCAGTTCGCCGGTCGCGAAGGCGCCGACGCTGATGGCAACGACGACAGAGGCCACATGCGACAGTTCCACGAACGGCGAGCCGGAGCAACGGGCAGGCCCGATGACGGTGCGGCCCCTGGAACTTGGTCGAACCGAGCCACCTCGTACGGGCAGCGAATACCGTTTAGGGGCGGGAGATCCACAGTTTCGACGCGGCGGGGACGAAGCCCGCGCGCCGGTAGAGGTTTTCCTCTTCCGGCGCGGCTTCCAGCCAGACCAGGCGAAGGCCCTGGGCGTGGGCGGTGGTGGCCAGGTGCAGGCTGAGGGCGGTGGCGATCCCTCGACAGCGGAACGCTTCCAGAACGCCGACAGCGGCCAGTTCGCCGATGCCGTCGATTGGCACGTCGAGCAGGCCCGAGCCGACGGCGGAACCGGTCACGGTCTGTGTGGCCAGGCCGACGAAACCGCCACGGTCGACGCACGAGCGTAGGCGGCCCACGTCGCTCGGGGTCGGCGGGTTGGACGCCTTGTAGGCCTCGTTCTGGACGGTGGCGGCGGCCAGGAACTCGGCGTCGCTGGTCACCGTGCGCACGGTCGTACCGGTGGGGCACTCGGGCGCCGGGAGCGAGCCGGGCCAGGACACCATGACCGGCGGGCGCCCTTCGACGGTGAAGCCCGCCGTGGTGAGGGCTGTTTCGACTGCTGGTGCCGCCATCGGCACGTACTCCAGGCGGGGCACCAAGCCCCGCGCCTCGAACAGCGCGATCAGGGCCGCGACGTCGGCCGGGGTGGGCTGGGCGCCGTCGTCGGGGACGGCGTAGTTGCGCCACGGGTTGGTGCTGGCGGGATCGAACGCCGCCACGAAGGGACCGACCCGCTCGTGGTCGCGGCGGGTGAGCGAGGCACGGACGTGGTGGGCGACCAGGCCGGGGACGTCTTCCAAACTGGGAACGGGCATAGCGAAACACCTTCGCGTCGATCATGGGACAGGGAAAGGGCACCACTGACCGGCCCACGGGGGCCTGGTGCGGCGACAGCTCGCCGACTCCGGGGAGGCCTCAGCCCTTTCGGAAGGTGTTTCGTGCTGGTGGCAAACCATGATCGGGAGATTGCGCCAGAACGGCAACCGAATAACAGCAAAGGAGATCCAAGACAGCCTGGACGATGCGCCTAGTGACCCGCACCGATCCCGATCCCGGGCACGGGAGCACGGGAGGCGCGGGGTGGGGGTCCGGGGGCGAAGCCCGCCGGCCGGGGGCCTGGGGGCTTGGCCCCCAGATAAACACATGCACGCGATCCAGGCACGGGATGCACGGGAACCCGCGCACACAGGTGGGGGTCCGGGGCGAAGCCCGCCGGCCGGGGGTTTGGGGGCTTGGCCCCCAGATAACAACATGCACGCGATCCAGGTCCGCGCATTCCGCGGACAGGGATCGCCCAATCGCGTGCCCCCGGCAGGATTCGAACCTGCGACACCCGCTTTAGGAGAGCGGTGCTCTATCCCCTGAGCTACGAGGGCCGACGGGGTGAGCCTACCGGAGGGAGGTCATCCGTCGAAGTCGGATACCAGGCGCTTGGGGGCGCGCAGGCGCCACGAGTCGGTGAGCAGTTCGGTCAGTTCGGCCACGTCGATGGCCTCGAAGCGGACGAGCACCAGCGGGTACCCGTCGTAGTGGGGGGTGGTGAAGAACTTGTGCGGCTCGGCGTCGACCAGGCCGCGCTTCTCGCCCTCGTCCGCGCAGAAGAGGACCAGCACATCCCCTTCCTCACGGATGCGGGCGAACAGTCTGTCCTTCACCCGGAATCCGGGCGTTCCGTACGACGACTTCTCCGTGGTCTCCGGTAACGACAGCGCGATGCGACGCACGTCGTGCTCGTCGACCACGGACTGCCTCCTCATAGCTGCGGCAACCATAACCAACGAGCCTCCCCGTCCTGGGCTACGCGGGGAAGACGAAGCGGTACCCCAGATCGTTGAACCAAGGCATCAACTGGTCCAGGGCCGCCAAGGTCTGTGAACGGTCGCCGCCCGCGTCATGCATCAGGACGACGCCGTCCTCCCCGACTTGCTGCTGTACGCGTTCGACAATTACCCGCACGCCCGGCTTTGTCCAGTCCTCCGGGTCGGCTTTCCACGCGAGCGGCTGCATCCCGTTGTCGGCGGCGATCTGTTGCATGGATGGGTGCGCGCCCTTCGGCGAGAACGCGCCTTCCGGCGCCCGGTAGTACCTGACCTGGGCATTCGGCACCGCGTCCAGGATGGCCTGCTTGGCGCCGACGATCTCCGCGCGCATGGCCGCGGCCGATTTGTACCTCAGGTTCTGGTCGTGGGTCATGGTGTGGTCGCACAGCTGGTGGCCCTCGGCGACGATGCGACGCACGAGGTCGGGGTAGCGCCTGGCGTTGGTGCCGACGAGGCAGAACGTGGCCTTGACGTGGTGTTCGCCGAGGAAGTCGAGCACCTTCGGCGTCCATATGGGGTCCGGGCCGTCGTCGAAGGTGAGGGCGACGCGCCTGCCGGGACCGTCCTGCGCGGAGCCGACGATGACGTCCGGGTCCGGCGCCGGGGTGTCCAGGCGGGGAGCGTTGTCGCTGGTGTGGGCGGCGGGCGTCGCCGCGACCACGTCGCTCTTCGGGTGGCTGAACCCGACGGCGAACAAGGTCAGCAGCGCGGCGATGGTCACCGCCACCGAGATGATGGGGGTGAGACTTGTCGACCGCATCGCAACCGCTCCTTCTCGACACCGGATCCTTCACCCGGGTCGATGCGGGCAGTGCGGAAGAAGTTGGCCTTGATCGTTCAGCGGGCGCGGGCGCGCAGGAAGACCTGGGGTTCCACGCGCCCCGGCTCGGCCTGGACCTCGTGCTCGCGCACGTCGAGCACCTCGAACCCGGCGTCCTCGACCAGCTGGCGCAGGTCGGCGGGCGGGTACGCGGTGACGTGGGTCGGCACGCCGAGGAACGAGATCGGGAACATGTCGAAGTCGCTGACCACCATGCCGATGCTCAGCAGCTTCGGCCCGCGCAGCAGCTCGCGGCAGCGCCGCAACAGGGGCGGGATGTCGCGGCGCCGGAGCATCAGCAGGGCGAAGAAGGCGGCCACGGCGTCGAACTGGCCCAGCGTTTCGGGCAGCTCGCGGATGTCGCCGTGCACGTAGTCACCGCCGGGGGCCTGCCGGGCGGCCAGCTCGAGCATCTTCGCGGACTCGTCGATGCCGGTGACCGCCAGGCCCGCTTCGAGCAGTTGCTTCGCGGTCGGCAAGCCGCTGCCGCAGCCGAGGTCGAGCACCCGGCCGCCGGCCGGCACGTTCTCGATCAGCCACGCGCCCTCTGCGAGCTGCGCGTCGCGTTCCACGAACGACTCGTCGTAGCGCTCACCGATCAGGTCGAACGCCGGCACGGTGTCCTCGGGCTCCTCGGAAGTCACGAGCGCCAGCATGCCGGACGAGGGATGCCGTCACCACCGCCAGCCGACGGCATCCCTCGACCACTCTCAGTGACCGAATACTTCGAACTCGTACAACGAGTATCCGTAGTTCGTGCCGCGCTGCACCCCGGTCATCCGGACGTACCGCGCGTTGGCCGGGGCGAAGGCCACGTTGTCTACGCCGCCGTTGCCGGCCGACTCGCGGTAGACCGTCTGCCACGCGGTGCCGTCGGCGGACACGTCGATCGTGTACGCCCGTCCGTAGGCCGACTCCCAGTACAGCCGCACCCGCGCCACCGGCTGGACCGAGCCGAGGTCCACGGTGATCGACTGGTGGTCGCTCCAATCGCTGGCCCACCGCGACGACGGGTTGGTGTCCACCGCGTTCGACGCCGGCGCGGACGGCAGGAACCGCTGCGCGCTGGTCGCGGTGACGCTGCGGTTCGCCGCCAGGTTCGTGATCGAGTCCCCGCGCTTGGCCGGGTACTCGACGACCTGCTGGAACGTGGGCCGGTTCTGCCAGCCGATCTTGTCCTGGGTGATGCCGCCGAGCGCGGTGTGCACGATCGTGTCCGCGCACCACTGGTCGCCCGCGTCGCAGTCGCCGTCACCCGGGTAGGTGGTCGTCCTGGGTTGGGCGGCGGCCTGCTTGAGCGTGCCGAGCAGGATCTGCTTGCACTGGGCGAGGTCGCCACCGCCGCAGAACTTGGCGCCGAGCGGGCCCTGCACCGGGTCGCCGAGGACCGTGCGCAGGTCCTTGGACACGTAGCCGTACCAGCCGGACTGGAACGCCGAGCCCTGGTGCGGGTGCCCGGACTGGGTGCCGGGCGTCTCGTCGATGCGCAGCACGCCGGTCATGGCGTTGTAGGCGTTGTCGCCCAGGCCGGGCTGGAACTCCGCCTTCACCAGCAGCGGCCACCAGGCGTCCATCAGGGCCACCGCGTCGGCGTCGGCGTAGGTCTTGCTGCCCGCGGCGGTCACCGCGCGTTTGCCGCCGTGCTGCAGCCACGCCTTGAGCGACGCGATCGCACCGGAGGTGTCGGCGTCACCGTCGCCGAGCACCCGCAGCAGGTACGGCAGCACCCGCTCGGCCCGCAGGTCGGTCAGTCCCGCGTCCTCCATGGCCTGCACCAGGTTCACCCGGGTCACCTTGGTGCCGCTGGCGATCATGTTCTTGACCCGGGTGTCGAGCAGGTCACCGCGGTGCACGGCCTGGCGTTCGTAGCCGCCGGCCGCGAAGTCGTGGGCCTGCTGGTTGTTCCAGTTGGTGTAGTAGTCCTGGTTGGTCGAGTTCGGGTGCTGCTCGTACGGGGTGTAGTCGGCCTTGTTGGTGGCCGGGTCCCAGCCCTGCCAGTCGAACCCGGCGTCGCCCTTGATCGGCATGCTCGGGTCGACGTTCGGGTTGCGCACCGGGTTCGCGCCCGAGTTGAAGTACGCGATGTCCCGGCTGTCGGCGTAGAACCAGTTGAACGTGTACGTCACGTGCGACGCCGCCCGCTGGAAGTCCGCCGCCGAGTGGATGGCGTCGGGGTCGTTGAACTCCTGGAACCCGATCACCGTGTCCAGTTCGTGGCCGAACGTCGAGCGCAGCTGCGCGTAGGCGACGGGCTTGCCGCCGATCGTCGCGCGGGAGACCACCGGGCCGTACTTCGTCCGGTAGGAGCGCAACGTGTAGGAGCCGGCGGGGACCGTGCTGCCCAGCGAGGACTTCCATGCGTCCTTGCGCTCCACGGTCTGCATCGGGGTGCACTGTCCATTGGAGACGTAGGAGTTGGAGTCTTTCGTGGCCGGCGAGCCGTCGGGGTTGCACAGGTCGACCGCGTAGGTGTCGGTGATGTCCTGGCTCGCGCTGGTGGCGCTCCACGAGTAGTCCTGGCCGCGGCCGAGCAGCACGTAGAAGCTGATGCCCGCGAACGAGGCGCCGCGCGCGCTGATGCCGGGGCCCTGCAGTTCCTCCAGCATCAGCAGCTGCGGGGCGAAGTAGCCGGTTTGCGGGCCGAACACCGCGACCGGGTGGCCGCTCGCGGTGTGGGCGCCGGAGACGAGCAGCGCGTTGGACATGCCGTGCTTGTCCTTGAGCATGTTCCCGGGCAGCACGCCGTCGTTGAACATGCCCTTGGCGATGGTGGTGTCGGTCTTGCTCGCGCCCTTCTTCGTGGTCGCGGCCGTGGTGTCACCGGTCTTGCGCTGGGCCGCCGACGCCTGCTTCGCGGCCGTCGCACTGTCCACAGCGGACCCGGTGCGGTCGAAGACCAGCTGCTGCGGGGTCACCGACCCCGGGTCGGGCATGGCCTGGCCCTGCGGGTTGGCGGGCGTCTTGCCGTACGGGAAGCTCTGCCCGTCGTGCAGGGTGTAGGTGGCCTCGGGGTCGTCCTCGCCGCGCATGCTCTTCCACACGGCTTCGCCCTGCACCGGGCCGTACTTCTCCAGGATGGCGAGCTTCGCGATCGCGGCCTGCACCTCGCCGCCGCCCCCGCCGCCGAACTGCGAGCCGACCACGGACGCGATCACCGCGAGGTCGGTCAGCTTGAACGGGTCGATGTGACCGGCGTTGGTGATCGGGTCGATGATGCCCAGCAGGTCGTACTCGCCGGGGAAGTAGCGTCCGTTGTACGACTCGGTGATGTACTGGTTGATGCCGTTGATGTAGTCCTGCGCGTCCTGCATCGCCTGCGCGCCACGGGGACCGGCCGCGGCCGCCTCGTTGATCTGGTTCTGCAGTTCGTCCTCTGTGTACGGTGCGCCCGCGAAGAAGCCCTGCTCGAGTTCCTGGTTCGCGGCGGCGCCGCCGGCCAGCGGGGTCAGCTGGCCGCGCCCGACCCGGCGCAGCACGTCCATCAGGAAGAGGCGGTCCTGCGCGGCGGCGTACCCGGCGCCGAACTCGGTGCCCGAGCGCGTGGTGCCGTAGACGTGCGGCACGCCGGTCGCCTTGTCCCGGACGATCGTCACGTCCGAGCGCGGGTGGTCAGTGCGCTCCACCTGGTCGGCGGGCACGCCGAAGGACGAGTCGTTGAAGAACTTGGTGATCGTGTCGGTGGTCAGCGTCTGGTAGCCGGTGGCCAGCGCGTCGTACTTGCCGATCTGGTCGTCGGCGTGCTTGGGCCGGGTGCCGAGCGCCTTGTGCGCGAGGATGTCGGTGAGCGTCGCGTTGCCGTTCTCACCGGGTGGAACGACGTCGGCGCACTGTCCGAGGCAGAAATCATCTGCCGCTGTTACGGCCGCATTCGGTGCTGACGCAGCCGCTGAAACGGACAGACCGACCGCTAGTGCGCTGCCTGTCGCGGCCACTATTGCCGCGGTGATCAGCTTGCGGGCATGTCCAGGCATGCCGACTCCTCTCCCGACGTGACGCAGGGCACGTTAGCCCTGTTCACAGCGAACGCGAAAGAGGTTCGTGTTTGCATTGCCCGAAAGGGAGTAGTGGTGCCGTCACCGTCTGGCCGCTGACTTCGAACTCGTCGGTAACTATCACGAACAGGTATCGATGTCACGCACGGCTACGAGGTAGGCTCTCGCTGTGCTGCTAGTCACTCGATCCAGTTGAGCCAGCTCACGGATGGGTGAAGCACCGGGTGCACGCTCCGGCGTCATAAAAGGACAGTCGGGATGTCACTCACAGGTGAGACAAGGTCGGGGCGCATAACGCCGGGATCGGGGAGGCGTTGGTGATCAAGGTAATGCTGGCGGACGATGAGGATCTCGTCCGCTCGGGACTTCGCACGATTCTCTCCAGTGCGGGCGACATAGAAGTGGTCGCTGAGTGTGACGACGGGCTGTTCGTGGCCGACGTCGCACGCCAGCACCGCCCACACGTCGTGCTGCTGGACATCAGGATGCGGTCGGCCGACGGGCTGATCGCCTTGCGCAGGCTGAAGAGCCTGCCCGAACCGCCGCAGGTCGCGATGCTCACCACGTTCGACGTGGACGAGTACGTGACCGAGGCACTGCGCATCGGGGCGAGCGGGTTCCTGCTCAAGGACACCGAACCGCAGCAGCTCATCAATGCCGTGCGCGACCTCGCGCGGGGCGGCGCCGTCCTCGACCCGGGGGTGGCGGCGCGGCTGCTCACCACGGTCGCCGACGGCGAGCGGGCCGCCGAGCCCGCGCGCCGGCTGCTCGCGTCCCTTTCCGATCGCGAGCGCGAGGTCGTCGGGTTGATCGGCCAGGGCCTGTCGAACGCGGAGATCGGCGGGGCGCTGCACCTGTCCGAGGCCACGGTCAAGGGTTACGTGTCCGCCGTGCTGGGCAAGATCGGCGCGGTGAACCGGGTGCAGGCGGCTTTGGTCGCCTACCGCGGCGGACTGATCGCTTGAGCGTTGGTTGACTCAGTTCACAGGCATCTCGCTTGTGAACTGAGTCAACACGCCTTTTGCAGGTGAACTCGGCTCACCGGCGATATGGCAGAAAAGGCTCTGGTCGCCTAACGCGGCGGCTTGATCGCGTAGTTACACCGCAGGGGCGGTCGGTTCGCCGGAGTGGACCTCCACCCGGTTCCGGCCGCCCCGTTTCGCGGTGTAGAGCGCCACGTCGGCCGCGGCGAAGAGCCGGTCGAGCTCACCTTGGCCCACCGCGACGCCGATGCTCACCGTCGGGCGCACGGCCGTTCCGAGCAGGCTCGTCCAGTCGTGCCGGTCGACCGCGTGCCGGATGCGTTCGGCGATCTCCGCCGACGTGCTCGGCTCGTCGGCGCCCGCGAGCAGCACAACGAACTCGTCCCCGGCCCAGCGGGCGACCAGGTCACCGGCCCGGCACTGGCTGCGCAGCACCTGCGCGATCTCGCGCAGGGTCGCGTCACCGGCGGCGTGCCCGGCCGCGTCGTTGACGCCTTTGAACCAGTCGACGTCGATCAGCACCAGCGCGTGGTTGCCGCGCGCGAGTCGTTGCGGCGCAACGCGTTCGAGGCCGAGCCGGTTGGTCAGGCCGGTCAGCGGGTCGCGTGCGGCGGCCTGTTGCGCGGCCGTCGCCGCCCGCTGCGCGCGGATCGCGAGGCGCCGCTGCTCCAGCGCCTGGCCGATGCCTTCCTGCATGGTCTGCATGGCCACCGCCCGCGCGGCGATCTCCTTGCGCAGCGCGCTCGCCTCGCCCGCGGCGTCGCCGCGCTGGGCGCACAGGGCGGCCAGGTCGGCGGAAAACCGTTGCTGCAGCGAGACGTCGTTGATTTCCTCGGCGAACTGCACGGACTTGCGCGCGTGGTCGACCGCCACGTCGAACCGGCCTTCGCGGCGGCCCACGTGGCCCAGCACCCAGTGCCCGACGGCCTCGCCCCACCGGTGGCCCTCGGCGCACGAACGGTTCAGCACGGCCGTCGCGTTCTCGCGGGCCTCGGCGAGCTGACCGAGCCCGCACAACGCCGCGCCGTACGCGCCGAGCAGCGCGATGCCCACCGAGTCCTCGGTGACGTCCAGGGTCAGGCCCTCGGCGAGCAGGCCGCGCGACTCGAGGAACAACGGCTCGTCGGCGGGCGGGCCGAGGTCGTACGCGCGGAAGTTGAGCGTGCCGCCGAGGCGCTGCAGGCACCAGCCGAGCGCGTTCGCGTCGTCCGCGGCCCGCGCGGTCGCGACGGAAAGCCGCAGCACGTCCAGGGCCGCCCGGCGGTGACCGATGCCCTCGAACATGTAGCCCAGCAAGGAGAGGCTGCGTGCGGCGGCCGGGCCGCTCGGCGTCTCGACCTCGAGGTCGATCCAGGCCTCCGCGGTCAGTTCGAGCGAGAGCGGGATGCGCCGCAGCCGCCAGGCGAGCACGGCGCGGTCGGCGAAGACGGCGGAGCGCTCCCAGCGGTCGAGCTCGGGCGGGGGCTTGGCGAGCACCTGGTCGAACAGCGCGTTGGCCTCGGTCAACCGGCCCGCGGTCAGCAGCGAGCGAACCTCGCGGTCCAACCGGAGGCTTTCGTCGGCGGCAATCGGGACGTTGCGCGTCAAAGCCCGGTCGGCTCCAGGTCGGTGCTCACCGCGCCAGGTTACCCGCGTCACCCCTGGTCGTACGGTCAGGTTCGGCTGCGTCCGTTCGGGTGAATCAGATCTTCAGCCCGGTAGTTGCACGGTCCCGTCGGGGGAGTCACGCCACTGCTCGAACGGCCGGTCCAGCCGCCACTTGCGCCCGGCGAAGGTCAGCACCCGCAGGTCCACGTGGTCCGGGTTGGACAGTGACTCGAACAGGTCGATGCTCCACGAGAACATGCGACGGCACAGCAGGCGCATCGTCAGCCCGTGCGACACCACGAGCGCGGTGTTCGGGTGCGTCGGGTCGGCCTCGACGCGGTGCTCGAGTTCGTTGAGGAAGCTCGCCACGCGGTCGTCGACGTCCGCGCCCGACTCCCCGTAGGGCAGCCGGTAGTAGAAGTGGCCGAACTCGTGCCGCTTGCGTTTCTGGATCTCCTGGTCGACGGGGTCCTGCAGGTTGCCCCAATCCTGTTCGCGCAGACGGGGTTCGGGCACGACCCGTTCGACCACGTCGCCGAGTTCGAGCAGTTCGAAGGTGCGCTGGGTGCGCACGTACGGGCTCACGTAGACCGCGACGGGGTGATCACCGATCATCTCCCGCACCGCGGGCGCGGCCGTGCGGGCCTGGTGCTCGCCGGTCTCGGTCAGCGGCAGCGAGTGGTCCGGAACCCGGCAGTACGCCAGTTCGTCGACGTTGCCCAGGCTCTCGGCATGCCGTAGCAGGATGATCCGCATGCCACATATGGTGCCGTGGCAGATCACCACGCGCGGCGAGGAGTCACGAACATGTCCGTTCCCCAGTACCCGGCTCCCCAGTACGCGGCGGTCGTCGGCGGCGGCACGATGGGCGCGGGCATCGCGCACGTGCTGCTCGCGGCGGGCGCCTCGGTGACCATCGCCGAGGGCGATGACGCACTGGTCGAAGCGGCCCGCGACCGGGTCGGCGCTTCGCTGCGCAAGGCCGAGGACCGCGGCAAGCTGCCGGACGGCGTCACGGCGGCGGCTCTGGTGGATCGGCTGTCGTTCTGCACGGACCTCTCTTCCTTGCACGCGGACACCGAGCTGCTCGTCGAGGCGGTGCCCGAGCGGCTGGAGCTCAAGCGGCAGGTGTTCGCCGCGGCCGCGACCGCCTGCCCGGCCGCGGTGCTGGCGTCCAACACGTCGTCGCTCTCGATCGGTGCCATCGCCGAGGGCCTGCCCGGCGAGCGCGTCATCGGCATGCACTTCTTCAACCCGGTGCCCGTGCAGAAGCTGGTCGAGCTGGTGCTGCACGACGGCGTGTCGCCCGAGGTCGTCGCCAAGGCCCGCGGGTGGGCCGAAGCGCTGGGCAAGACCGTGATCGAGGTGCGCGACGCGCCCGGGTTCGCGACGTCGCGGCTCGGGATCGCGGTCGGCATGGAGGCGATCCGGATGGTCGAGGAAGGCGTCGCGTCGGCCGAGGACATCGACACGGGCATGATGCTGGGCTACGGCTGGCCGATGGGCCCGCTGCGCCTGACCGACCAGGTCGGCCTCGACGTGCGCTTGTCGATCGCCGAGCACCTCGCCGCCGAGCTCGGTCCGCGCTTCACGCCGCCAAACCTGTTGCGTGAGAAGGTCGAACGCGGTGAACTCGGGCGCAAGACCGGCCGCGGGTTCTACGACTGGGAGTGAAGCGTGCGAGCGAACCACCGAGCGAGGGGCGGGCGGAGCTGATGGACGTCCGTCCTTATCGCGTCGAGGAGGACGGCGAGGCCACCTACCGGCTGCGCCGCCTCGCGTTCGGCGGACCACGCACGCCGGACCCGGAATGGTTGCGCGCCAACGACTCCTGGATCGGGCTGGTCGCCGGGGAGCGCGGGTCCCACGCGGGATTCCTGCGGATCTGGCGCTACGGCCAGTTCTACGGCGGGCGTTCGGTGCCGATGGGCGGGATCGCCAGCGTGGCCGTGGACCCGAGCATGCGCGGCCGCGGCGTGGCCGGTGCTCTGCTGGTCGCCTGCCTTGAGCGGATGCGTGCGGAAGGCCTTGTGCTGTCGGCGTTGTACCCGGCCGCGGTGCCGCTCTACCGGCGGTACGGGTGGGAGCAGGCCGGTGTGTTCCAGAGCGTCGACCTGGCCACCACGACGCTCCCGCGCCACCGCGGCGGCACGATCCGGGCTGGGGTCAAGGAAGACGCGGGCGCGATCCTGGCCGCGTACACCCGCGTCGCGTCCCAAGTGGATGGTGCGCTGGACCGCGGCAGCCCGGCCTTCGACCCGGCCGCGGTGCTCGACGAGGACATCGTCACGGTCGTGCCCGGCGCCGACGGGGTCACCGGCTACCTGGTCGCGCAGCGCGCCGCCGAGCGCCTGGTCGTCGAGGACCTCGTCGCCGACGACGTGCCGAGCGCCATGGCGTTGCTCGACGCGGTGGCGAGCTGGGCGGGCCAGTTGGATTCGGTGCGGCTGCGGGTGCTGGACCCCGTGGTGCACGCGACGTTGCTGGCGCTGCCGTATCACCTGCACGTGAGCACGCAGCCGTGGATGGTGCGCGTGGTCGACCTGGTGCCCGCGGTCGCGGCGCGCGGCTGGCCGGCCGCGGCGGCGTTGCGCCCACTGGCGGTGGACGTCGAGGTGACCGACGAGCACGCGCCGTGGCAGCAGGGGCGGTACCGGATCGTGTGCGAGGACGGGCAGGTGCGTGCCGAGCCGGGCGGGTCCGGCGCGGTGCGGCTGACGGTGCGCGGGCTGAGCGCCTGGTACGCGGGCGCCGCCACGGCGGCCACCCTGCGCCGGGCGGGTCTGCTCGACGGCGACCTCGGCGACGCGGCCGCGCTGGACGCCCTCACCGGCGCACCCCGCCTGTCGATCATGGCCGACGCGTTCTAGCTTCCGGCGGGCCCCGCATTCGGGGCTCTTCTCAGGCGCATCTCAGGACCATGTTGAACACTGGCCACATGCGGATACTCGTCGTCGATGACGACCGGGCGGTGCGGGAGTCGTTGCGCCGCTCGTTGCAGTTCAACGGCTACCAGGTCGAGCTCGCCTCCGACGGGCAGCAGGCGCTGGAGACGGTGACCGCCGACCGCCCGGACGCGATGGTGCTCGACGTGATGATGCCGCGCCTGGACGGCCTCGAGGTGTGCCGCCGGCTGCGCGGCACCGGCGACGACCTGCCGATCCTGGTGCTGACCGCACGCGACCTCGTCTCCGACCGGGTGGCCGGCCTCGACGCGGGCGCCGACGACTACCTGCCCAAGCCGTTCGCCCTGGAGGAACTGCTGGCCCGGCTGCGCGCGCTGCTGCGGCGCTCCACGCCGGACGCCGGTGACCGGCCGGCCCAGACGCTGAAGTTCGCCGACCTCGAACTGGACCCGAGCACCCGCGAGGTGCGCCGGGGCGAGCGCTCGATCAGCCTGACCCGCACCGAGTTCTCCCTGATGGAGCTGCTGCTCACCCACCCCAAGCAGGTCCTCACCCGCTCCCGCATCCTCGAGGACGTGTGGGGCTACGACTTCCCGACCTCGGGCAACGCACTCGAGGTCTACATCGGCTACCTGCGCCGCAAGACCGAGGCCGAAGGCGAACCCAGGCTCATCCACACCGTGCGCGGCGTGGGTTACGTGCTGCGCGAGACCCCGCCGTGATGCTCGCGGGCGCCGGTGCCGGGTCCGGCGGCCGCCAGCGAATCTCATTGCGTTCCCGGGTCACCCTGCTCGCCGCGATGTGCGTCGCGGGCGCGGTCGCGCTGGTGTCGCTCGGGGCGTACATCACCGTGTCCAACAGCCTCTACGCCCAGCTCGACCAGTCGTTGGAGGACCGCGCCCAGGCGGTGGTCACCGACCCGACGGTGTCCGAGACCAACGGCACGACGATCCCCGGCTACATCTTCGAGATCGCCGACGTGAAGTTCGACCTGATCGACGTCAACGGCAACACGGCGATCGACAAGAACCGGGGGCCCCGCCCGCCGGTGTCGCAGGCGGAGATCGCGGTGGCGCGTGGTGAGCGCAGCTCGAACATCCGCACCGACGGTGCGACCGACAGCCGGGTGCTCGCCTGGCCGTACCCGTTCCACGACGGCATCGCGCTGGTGATCGCGCGCCCGCTCGGGCCGACCCGCAGCACGTTGAGCAAGCTCGCGGTCGTGCTGTTCGTGATCGGCGGCGCCGGGGTCGTGGTCGCCGCGCTCGCGGGCACGGCGGTGGCCCAAGCCGGTTTGCGGCCCGTGCAACGGCTGTCGTCGGCGACCGAGCGCGTCGCGCGCACCGGCGACCTGAGACCGATCCCGGTGACCGGCGACGACGAACTCGCCCAGCTCACCACCAGATTCAACTCGATGCTCGGCGCCGTGGCCGATTCCCAGGAACGACAACGCAGGCTGGTCGCGGACGCCGGGCACGAGCTGCGCACCCCGCTGACCTCCCTGCGCACCAACCTGGAACTGCTCCTCGCCGCGCAGCAGCCCAACACGCCGAAGCTGTCCGAACAGGACCAGGCGGAGATCAGCGCGGACCTGCACGCCCAGCTGGACGAGCTGACCCAGCTGATCGGCGACCTGGTCGACCTGGCCCGGGTCGACGCGGCGCAGCCCTCGGCCGAGCGGGTCGACCTGGTCGAGGTGGTCGAGCAGGCCCTGGACCGGGCCCGCCGGCGGGCCGGCACCGTGCGCTTCGACGTGCAGCTGAGCCCGTGGGTGCTCTACGGCGACGACGGCGCGCTGGAACGGGCCGTGCTGAACCTGCTGGACAACGCCGTGAAGTTCAGTCCGCCCGACGGCACCGTGCACGTGCGGCTGGCCGACGCCGGCGACGGGTTCGCGTTGCTGCAGGTGATCGACGAGGGCCCCGGCATCAAGGACGTCGACCTGCCGCACGTGTTCGACCGGTTCTACCGGTCGCAGGAGTCACGCACGATGCCCGGCTCCGGGCTGGGCCTGGCGATCGTGCAGCAGGCGGCGCAGCGCCACGGCGGTCAGGCCTACGCCGCGCGCGGCCCGCAAGGCGGCGCGATGATGACGTTGCGGCTCCCCGGCCGTGCGGTTGATCCACAGTAAGCAAACAAACTCCCCCGTTTGATTGTGTAGGATTTTGGTGTATCGACCGGCGAGGGGTATGAGGGGTTACGCCGATGCTCGCGCGCCAACGCCAGGAACTGATCCTGGAGGAGATCAAGCGGACCGGTGCGGTCCGCGTACACGACCTCGTGTCCCGCCTGGGCGTCTCCGACATGACCGTGCGCCGCGACCTCGACGTGCTGGCCCGCCGCGGCCTGGTCGAGAAGGTCTACGGCGGCGCCACCTCGGTCGCCGGGCGCAGCACCGACGAGCCCGGCTTCGAAGCCAAGTCGGTGCGCGCGCTGCCGCAGAAGGAAGCCATCGCCGCCCGTGCCGCGGGCCTGATCAAACCCGGCACCGCCATCGGCCTCTCGGCCGGCACGACCACGTGGACGTTCGCACGCTTCCTCGACGACGTGCCGGACCTGACCGTGGTCACCAACTCCATCCGGGTCGCCGACGTGTTGCAGCGCGGCGGTCGCACCGACCGCACGGTCGTGCTCACCGGCGGCGTGCGCACCCCCTCCGACGCGCTGGTCGGGCCGGTCGCGTTGCAGGCCATCCGATCGCTGCACCTGGACGTGGTGTTCCTCGGCGTGCACGGCATGGCGCCCGGCCCGGGGTTCACCACCCCGAACCTCAGCGAGAGCGAGACCAACCGAGCCCTGGTCGAGGCGGGCGGGCGGCTCGTCGTGCTCGCCGACCACACCAAGTGGGGCGTCGTCGGCATCTCGACCATCGCCGAGCTGGACGAGGCCGACGTGCTGGTCACCGACGACGGCATGGGCGCCGAGGAACAAGAACTGCTCAGCGAGTACATCGACGACGTGATCGTGGCGAGCGTGCAGCGGGAGGAAACGGCGTGAAACGGACGGTCCGGCACCTCGCTGATGGCCGGGAGATCATCTACTTCGACGACTCGCCGAACCCGCCGGACCGCACCGCGACCGACACCAGGGACCTGCCGCCGCAGGAGTCGGCCTCGCAGATCCGCCGCGACCCGCTCACCGGCGAATGGGTCGCGATCGCCGCGCACCGGCAGACCCGCACGTACAAGCCGCCGGCCGGGCTGTGCCCGCTGTGCCCGTCGTCGCCGGGCCGGGCCACGGAGATCCCGGAATCCGACTACGACGTCGTGGTGTTCGAGAACCGGTTCCCGTCGTTCTCCGAGACCGTGCACGGCGTCGAGGCCCGCGACGGTCTCGTGACGATCCGGCCGGGCCGCGGCCGGTGCGAGGTCGTCTGCTTCACCTCCGACCACAACAAGTCGTTCGGCGAACTGAGCCCGCGGCGGGTGCGCACGGTCGTCGACGCGTGGGCCGACCGAACCGAGGCGTTGTCCGGGGTGCCCGGGGTCGAACAGGTCTTCCCGTTCGAGAACCGCGGCGAGGAGATCGGCGTGACGCTCTCGCACCCGCACGGGCAGATCTACGGCTACCCGTTCGTCACGCCGAAGACCGAACGGATGCTGCAGACCGCGCAGGCCTACTTGGACGCGCACGGCCGGCCGGTGCTCGGCGACGTGCTCGCGGCGGAGCAAGCCGACGGCCGACGGATGCTGGTCAGCTCCGAGCACTGGAGCGCGTTCGTGCCCGCGGCGGCGCGCTGGCCGGTCGAGGTGCACGTGGTGCCGCACCGCCAGGTGCCCGACCTGCCCGCACTGTCCGGTGCGGAACGCGACGACTTCGCGCAGCTCTACCTGCAGGTGCTCGCGCTGCTCGATGGCTTGTACGACAAGCCTTTGCCCTACATCGCGGCCTGGCACCAGGCGCCGGTGCGGACCGGGCGTGACCTCGCGTGGCTGCATCTGGAAGTCTTCTCGGTGCTGCGGACCGCGGACAAGCTGAAGTACTTGGCCGGGTCGGAATCCGGCATGGCGGTGTGGATCAACGACGCCACGCCGGAGGACATCGCGGCGAAGCTGCGCGCTGGGGCGGTTTCTCAGTCGAACCCATAGGGTCGTCTCAGGCGCTTCTCAGGACTAGGGCGCATGGTGGGTGACATGACCGAGAACAACCCCGATCCGGCAGCGGGCCGGCAGCCGAGCCCGTGGTCGGCCGAGGGAGTCGAGCGGCAGCAGGACCAGCGGCCTGCCGACGCCGACGTGGCGCAGCCGGAGGCCGCGCCGCAGCAGCCGCCACCGGCGGCGGAGGCTGAGAAGCCTGTGGAGTCGGCAGAGACTTCCGAGGCCTACCAACCGCCCCCGATGCCGCCGCAAGCCGAACCGTCGGGCGCCTATCAGCCGCCGCCGGTCGAGCCGTCCGGTGGGTACGAGCCGTCCGGGGCGTACGAGGCGCCGCGGCAGTACCCGCGCACCGGTGAGCAGGTCCTGTTCGGCAGCGCGGTCAGCGGCCACCAGTACGGGCCGGGTGGCACCGCCCAGTACCAGGTGCCCCCACAACAGCACGCCATCCCGGTGCCGCCGCAGCAGATGCGGGTCGGGGCACGGGAACCGGAGCACCGGGCCGGTGGGCTGATCGCGGGCGTGACCGTGCTCGCGCTGATCGTCGGTGGCGCGGCCGGCAGCGTCGGCGGCTACCTGGTCGCGGACTCCAACAAGGGTTCCAGCGGCCCGGTCACCAACTCCTTCGACACCTCGCCGACGGCGTCGAACTCGGCCAACCCGGCACCCGGCACCGTCGAGGGCGTCGCGGCGAAGCTGCTGCCCAGCCTGGTGGAGTTGCAGGTGCGGGGCCAGACCGGCGCAGGGGAGGGGTCCGGCTTCGTGATCAGCTCTGACGGGCTGATCGTCACCAACAACCACGTGGTCGCCGACGCGGCGAGCGGCGGGGACATCGTCGCCGTGTTCCAGAACGGCACCACGGCCAAGGCCACGATCGTCGGCCGCGACCCGACGTCGGACGTCGCGGTGGTGCGGGCGCAGGGCCAGACCAGCCTGCACCCGGTCACCCTCGGCCGGTCCGACGACCTGAAGGTCGGCCAGGGCGTCGTGGCGTTCGGCTCGCCCTACGAACTCTCCGGCACGGTGACGTCCGGCATCGTCAGTTCGCTGCACCGCCCGACTCGGGCCGGCGGCGACGACGGCTCGCAGCAGACGGTCATGGACGCCATCCAGACCGACGCCGCGATCAACCCGGGCAACTCCGGTGGGCCGCTGGTGAACATGCAGGGCCAGGTCATCGGCATCAACTCGGCGATCTACACCCCGAGCGGAGCCGGGCAGCAGCAGGGCGGCTCGGTCGGCATCGGCTTCGCCATCCCGATCGACCAGGCCCGGCGCACCGCCGACGAGATCGTCAAGACCGGCAAAGCGACCCAGACCGTGCTTGGCGTGACCGTGACCGACGCACCCACGGGCGGCGCGTCGATCCGCGACGTGACCGCGAACGGGCCCGGCGCCAAGGCGGGCCTCTCCAGCGGCGACATCGTCGTGCAGCTGGACGACCGCAAGATCGACACGTCGGACGCCCTCGTGGCCGCGGTGCGCTCGCACGCGCCGGGCGACAAGGTGAAGCTGAAGCTGTCCAACGGGCACACCGTAGAGGTGACCCTCGGCGGCCAGCCGGTGCCGACGAACTGACAACAGACGCTCGGCCGCAGGACGCGGCCGAGACCAACTCCGGCTTGCTGCCCTCAAGCCGGTGGCCGGCCCGATTCGGGAGGGGCCGGCAACGCCGAAGGCCGCACACCGGGTGACTCCCTCGCTCACCCGATGTGCGGTCTTGGTTTTTGCGGGCTACTCGGCCGGGACCCGGGCTCGCGCGGTGCGGACGACTCCGACCGCCACCACCAGCACCCACACCACGGCGACGCTGATCCCCAACGCCAGCAAGTAGTTCCGCTCGTGCAGCCCCGGGTTCACCGGCGCCGGGTAGCGGCGCACCAGCTCCGGCAGCGTCAACAGTGCGAGGACCCCGGTGATCGCGGCGCCGACGGCCACCGGCGCCCGCCACACCGCGGGCACCACCCGGACCACCAGCCAGCCCACGACACCGACCGCCGGCGCGAGCACCACGTCGTGCAGGATCGTCCCGCCGACGAACCAGAACCCGGTCTCCAGCACCGGTTTCGTGTCGATGGCGAGCAACGCGCCGTACCCCAGCACAGCCAGCCCGACCACGCCCAGGACCCACCTCACGACAGCACCTCCAGTGTCCCGACCCACTTGGTCTGCAGCACACCCGGCCGGCTCGGCGCGATGATCCGGCACGGGTACCCGTGGTCGGCGTTCAGCACCTCTCCGTTGAGCCGCAACGCGAGCAGCGTCTTCGCGTCCGACGTGTGCGGGCTCGGCAGCACGCTCACCCGGTAGATCGAGTTCCGCTCCATCGACTCCACCCGCACCTCGGCGCCCGGCGCCGCGCCGACCGCATGGAGCAAGTCCGGAATGGACACCCCCGTCCAGGTCGCGGACGCGCTCCAGCCCTCCACACAAGCGATCGGCAACTCCGCGGTCGTCTGGGGCAGCTTGTTCAGCTCGTCCAGCGAGAACTGCCGCGTCCCGCCCGGCGTGATCACCTTGAGCCGCCAGCCGGGGTCGAGCCGCGTCATCCCCGCCGCCAAGGCGCTTCGATTGACCGGCAGGTCCGCCGTCCGCCACGACAACGGCGACACCCGGCGCAGGAACGGCACCGTGGCCCCGGCCGTCGCCACGACGGCGACGCCGGTCACCACGCCGGTGCTGCGCAGGAACCCGCGCCGGCTCAGGACTCCGGGCCGCTCATCGCCCTTCGTGGACGCTTTGAGCGCGCGGCGCACGATCGGCAGCTTCACCGCGACGTGGATCAGGATCGACCCGACGGCGATCCACGCGACCGCGTAGTGCACCGGCGGGAAGAAGAACGGGAACGCGTAGTTCTGCGCCACGTTCAGGATCCCGGTGATCAGCTCGAAGAACGCCGCCGCCGACAGCAGCAGGATCGACCCGCGCTCGACCAGGTTCACCAGCGACTTGGCCAGCGGCCGCGCGAAGAGCTTCGGGTAGACGCTCCACAACTTGGCCAGCAGCAACGGGATCGCCGCGACGCCGGAGATGACGTGGGTGCCCTGCGTGACCCGGTACAGGTTCACCGGGCGGCTGGGCCAGTAGAACCACGTCGGCGGGTGCTGGATGGCGTGGCTGAGCAGCCCGGTGACGAAGCACAGCCCGAAGCAGATGCCCAACCAGAGCCCGAGCCGCGCGGTGACGCGTTCGTCGTGGGCCGCGCTCTTGAAATCCTCTTCGGCCGGGACCTTGACCTTCATCGTGTCAGCTCCGCGATCCAGCGCCCGCCCTGTTCGTCCAACGAACGCACGGCAAGTCCCGCTTCCTCGGCCACGCCGGTCAGCGCGTCGGCGCCGAGCCACGCCCAGTCGAACCAGCGCCCCGAGCCGTCCTCGCCGGCCACCCGCACCGTGCGCTGCCGCAACCCGAGGCCCGGCCGGTCCACCTCGACCAGCACGGTGCCGTGCGTGCCCAGCAACGCCCGGACCCGGCGGAGCAACGCGACCGGATCGCCGCCGATGCCGACGTTGCCGTCGGCGAGCAGCACGTGCCACCACCGGCCCTCGCCGGGCAGGCGCTGGAACAGGTCCTGCCGCACCGCGACCGCGCCCCGCGCCTTGGTCTGCGCGACGGCCACCGCGGAGACGTCGACGCCGAGCGCCGAGATCCCCCGTGCCGTCAACGCGGCGGTCAGGCGGCCCGGCCCGCAGCCGAGGTCCAGCGTGGGCCCGGTGCACCGGTCGAGCATCAGCTCGTCGGCGCCGCGGGGATCGTCGCGCCACCGCTCGACCGGCAACTCGACCCGGTGCCCGTCGGCCGCTTCGAGCCAGCAACGCCGGCCCTGCAACCCGGTGTCGAACACGGCCGCGGTCATGAGGTCACCACCGTCGTCGATGCGGTTTCGTGATCGCCGATACCGTCATCTACGAACCCAAATATTACGAAAGCATAGTATTTGGATTCGTAGTGACCGAGTTCGGATTCACGTCGTGGCGAGAAGATGGCAGTCATCGCGCCACCGCCGCCGCGGCCAGCGCGAAACGGCTGCCGGGCAGGCGGCCGGCGACCCGCAGCACGTCCGCCACGGTGTCCACATCGGACAGAGTGGGCAGTGTGCCGACCGCGAGGCCCCGTGCGGACAGTGCGGTCCGCGTCAGGAACGCCGTGTCCGCCTGGGACATCGAGACACCACGCAACGCCGCGCCGTCGCGGGCGTCGCGCAGGCCGAGGGCCCACCAGCCGCCGTCCGCCGCCGGTCCGAGCACCGCGTCGTGGTCGTCGAGGCGGGCCAGCGAACCGGTCAACAGCTCCGGGCGCACCTGCGGGGTGTCCATGCCGATCTGCAGCACGGGCCGGCCGGGGAACAACTCGGCGACGTCCTCGTGCGCCGCGGCCAGCCGCTCGTCCAGGCCGTGCCCGCGCTGGTCGATCACCGTGCAGCGGTCGAGGAGCCGGGCCAGTTCGCCCGCGCTCTCGGCCTCGGCCAGGTTGCCGGTCAGCGCCACCACCGGTGTCACATCCGGCGTGGCCAGTACCACGTCGAGGGTGTCCAGCAGGGCGGCCGCGGCGATGCGGGCGGCCGCCGGCGCGGACGAGTCCGGGATCAGCCGGGTCTTGGCCAGGCCGGCGATCGGCGCTTTCGCGACCACAAGAACAACCGGGGTCATCGCAGCACCCCCGCCATGTCGCGGATCGCGCGCAGCGTCCCCTTCACCGAGCCGGACACCTTCGACTTCGTGCCCGCCGCGCGCGGCAGGTAGCGCACCGGCACCTCGCGCACCGCCCAGCCCGCCTCACCCGCCCGGATGAGCACCTCGAGCGGGTAGCCGAAGGCGCGGTCGACCACGCCGAGTTCGAGCAGGTCCGTGCGCCGTGCCGCGCGGATCGGGCCGATGTCCGACACCGGCAGCCCGCGCCTGCGCAGCAACGCGGCGAGCACGCGGTTGCCGGCACGTGCGTGCCACGGCCACACCCCGCGGGCGGCCGGGACCCGCGCGCCGACCGACAGCCGCGCCTCGCCCCGGGTCAGCGGCGCGACCAGGGCGGGCAGCTCCGCCGGGTCCAGCGAACCGTCCGCGTCGAGGAAGCACACGACGTCCGCGGTCGCGTGTTCCAGCCCCGTGTGCACCGCGGCGCCGTAACCACGCCGCTTCTCGTGCACGACCGTCGCGCCGTGCGCGAGGGCCACGTCCGGCGAGCCGTCGGTCGACCCGTTGTCGACGACGATCGCCCGGTAGCCCGCGGGTAGCGCGGTCAGCACCCCCGGCAGCGCCGCTGCCTCGTTGAGGCAGGGCAACACCACATCGATGATCCCGTTCACACGATCGACGGTAGGTCCACCATGGACGTCACCGGAACCGTTGCGGGGCTTACGAAATCCTGACGTGGCAACGGATGTTACGGAGTTCTGACGGGACCGCGGTCCGCCTGGCCGCGGTGGTCGCGGCGGTCTACGGTCGCCCCGATGGCTGTCCACGCCCCGACGCGCCCCGATGCCGTCGCGAAACCACGTCACCGCGCCGATCTGGTCGCCGCGGCGCTCCTGCTCGCCTTCGTCGCCACCGCGGTCGTCGTGTGCGTGTGGTTCGAACCGTTGCGGCAGTTCGGGGCCAAGTCGTTCCGCAACGCGCCCGCCTTGTTCGGCGAATGGCCGCTGCTCGGCACCCTGCACGCACACGTCGGTCCGGGCACGCCGGTCGTGCTGGTCGTGGCCGTCGCCGTCGCCGCCTGGGGTCCGGCCCTGGCCGCCCGGCTGTCCTGGCCGCGGCTGCTGCTCGCCGGTTATGCCACCGCGCTGGTCTGGACCTTCGGCCTCGCCCTCGTGGACGGCTGGCAGGTCGGCGTCGCGGCCCGCCTGCGCACCGCCGACGAATACCTGCACGAGGTCCCCGGCATCACCGACATCCCGGCGATGCTGCGTGGCTTCACCGGCCGGATCCTCGACTACCAACCCGATTCGTGGACGACGCACGTGTCCGGCCACCCGCCCGGCGCGACGCTCGTGTTCGTCTGGCTGGACCGCATCGGCCTCGGCGGCGGGGCATGGGCCGGGGTGGCCTGCATCGTCGTCGGCTGCCTGACCGCCGTCGCGGTACCGGTGACGATCAAGGAACTCGGCGCGGCCCGGGTCGCGCGAGCCGCGGCGCCGGGGACGGTCAACGGGTTCGGCTGGGGTGGGCCGGCGCGGGCGGCGGTGCCGGGCACGGTCGACGGGCGTGGCGGAGCGGACCTTGCGCAGGCCGCGGCACAGGGGTCCGGCAGGAGTGGGCTGACGCGGGCGGCGGAGCCTGACAGGGTCATGGAACCGGGCGCGGAAGGGTTTGCGCGGGCCGCGGTGCCGTTCCTTGCCTTGTTCCCGGGTGCGGTCTGGGTGGGCGCGTCGGCGGACGGCCTGTTCGCGGGCGTCACGACGAGCGGGATCGCGCTGCTGGCCCTCGGCGCCGCCCGGCGGCGGGTGTTGCCCTGCCTGGCCGGTGGCCTGCTGCTGGGTTACGGGATCTTCCTGTCCTACGGGCTGCTGCTGCTCGGCGCGGTCGCGCTGGCCGTCGTGCTGGTCACGCGGAGCTGGCGGGCGCTGGTGCTGGCCGCGGTCGCGGCGCTGGCGGTGTTCGCGGTGTTCAGCCTGGCCGGGTTCTGGTGGCCTGACGGCTACTCGCTGGTCGTGCAGCGCTACTACCAGGGGATCGGCGCGATCCGGCCGTACTCGTACTGGGTGTGGGCGAACCTCGCGTGCCTGGCCGTCGTGGTCGGGCCCGCGGTCGCCCCGGGCCTGCGGCGCGCGTTCGCCGACCGCGGCCGGACGTCGCTGCCAGTGGTCGCGCTGGCGGGAGCGGCGCTGGTCGCGGTGCTCGCCGCGGACGTTTCCGGGCTCTCGAAGGCGGAGACCGAGCGCATCTGGCTACCGTTCGCGGTGTGGTTGGTGCCCTTGGCCGCGTTGCTGCCCGCGTCGTCGCGGCGCTGGTGGCTGCTCGGCCAGGCGGCGGTGGCCATTGCCGTGAACCACATCCTCGTGACGAGTTGGTGAGACCCTGATGACCACGGACAACTCGGCGAGCGTGGGCCGCCGCGTGCTGGTGGTGGACGACGACTTCACGGTGCGCGACGTCGTGCGCCGCTACCTCGAACTGGCCGGGCACCAGGTCGTGCTGGCGGGGACCGGGGAGGAGGCGCTGGCCAGCTTCGCCGAGCAGCCCGCCGACCTCGTCGTGCTCGACCTGATGCTGCCGGGCATCGACGGGCTCGAGGTGTGCCGCCGGCTGCGCGACCGCAGCGCCGTGCCGGTGGTGATGCTGACCGCGCTCGGCGAGGAGGAGAACCGGATCGCCGGCCTGCAACTCGGTGCCGACGACTACGTGACCAAGCCGTTCAGCCCGCGTGAGCTGGCTTTGCGGGTGTCGTCGGTGCTGCGCCGGGCCATGGCCACGCCGCCAGCGCCGGCCAAGGCGTCCATCGTGGACGGTGACCTCACCGTGGACCCCGTGGCCCGCAAGGTCGTCCTGCGCGGTGCGGAGCTGTCGCTGACCGGCCGCGAGTTCGACCTGTTGCAGTTCTTCCTGGACAACCAGGGCACCGCCTTCACCCGAGCCGAGTTGCTGGAACGGGTCTGGGGCTGGGACTTCGGTGACCAGTCCACAGTGACCGTCCACGTGCGACGGTTGAGGGAGAAGATCGAGGCGGTGCCCGCGAAACCCGTGCGTATCGCGACGGTGTGGGGCGTCGGCTACCGGTACGACAGGCAGGGGTCGTCGTGATCGACATCCATGAGCCGTGGAGCGCGATCTTCGAGCACGTGCTGGCGATCCTGCCGGTCGTGCTGGGTCTGGTGCTGCCGGTGGTGCTGCTCGGGGCGCTGGTGCTGCGCTGGGTGCGGATGCGCTCGCTGGCCACCACGATGACCGCGCTGGTGCTGGTGCCGGTGGCCGCGCTGCTGGCCGGGGTGGTCGGTGTCAGCGGGTTCATGTTCACGCCGATGCTGACCACGATCGTGTTGATCTGCGTGCTGGTGTGCCTGGTGACCGTGCCGATCGCGGTGGTGTTCGGGCGCATGATCGCCAAGCGCAGCGTGTGGGAACGCGAGGCGCGCGAACGCGAGCGTGCGCTGGAGGCGTCCCGGCGCGAGCTGGTCGCGTGGATCAGCCATGACCTGCGCAGCCCGCTCGCCGGCATCCGCGCGATGGCCGAGGCGCTGGCCGACGGCGTGGTGGCGCAGCCGCGCGAGGTGGCGGGGTACGCGAACCGCATCGGCACGGAGACGCGGCGCCTGTCGGGCATGGTGGACGACTTGTTCGAGCTGTCGCGGATCACGGCGGGGGCGTTGCAGCTGACGTTGTCGGAGGTGGCGCTGCAGGACGTGGTGAGTGACGCGTTGTCCGCGCAGGTGCCGGTGGCGAACCGCAAGCGGGTGCGCGTGATGGCGAACGCGCAGGCGTGGCCGGTCGTGCTCGGCAGCGACCCGGAGCTGACTCGCGTCGTGAACAACCTGGTCTCGAACGCGATCCGCCACACGCCGCCGGACGGGACCGTCGCCGTGCAGATCGGCGTCGAGGGCGGGCAGGCCGTGCTGGCGGTCGACGACGGGTGCGGTGGGATTCCCGAAGGGGAGCTGACCCGGGTGTTCGACGTGGCCTTCCGCGGGACCCCGGCCCGCACGCCTGGCGGTGACCAGCCCGCCGGCGCCGGTCTGGGCCTGGCGATCGCGAAGGGCTTGGTCGAGGCCCACCACGGCCGGATCCACGCCTTGAACCGCGGGCCTGGTTGCCGCTTCGAGGTCCGGCTACCCCTGGCCACAGTCTGATCTGGACGCGAAAACCCTTGCGCCGCAACGGTTTCCTGCCTCTTGACCCTAGACATACCCCACCCAACCCGGGGGGGCGTCCCCGGTCCAATTCTATCGGGTTCAAGGGCCTGTGACGGCGATCCGCGCGATCTGTGGACAACTGGGTGGCTGTGGAAAACCGTTGTCCTGGGAGGAGTTGGAGGGCCGCGCCTTGAACCGGAGCTGGGTGCGGGTCCAAGGGCGTGGTCGCTGGTCAGACGGCGGAGGAGTCGGCAGCGAAGGTGGCAATGCCGTCGGCGAAGGACGTGGTTGCGCGTAAGGCAAGTAGATGGGTGGCCCAGTTGGGGTCGGCGACGAGGCGCCGCCCCGGCCGCTGCCGACGAGCACCGGGGCGGCGCAGTAGCAAGCGACGGGTTGTGGGTGAGGTTGAGGACCGCGCCTTGGACGGGGGACAGCTCCAGCTCAGGGCGCGGTGGCTGGTCAGGCGGCGGCGGTCTCGCGCAGGGCGGGTGGCGAAGGACGTGGGGGTGAGCGGAAGCCTGGGAGGCGAGTGGCTCGAGCGGGGGCGAGACCACGTGCCGCACGTCCGCAGGGTTAGCGCCTCGGACGAGCACCGGGGTGGGCGGTCGCGGGTCGACGGGTTGTGGGTGGGGTTGAGGACCGCGCCTTGAACCGGGGGTCGGGTTCAAGGCGCGGTGGCTTGGTCAGACGGCGGCGGGTTCGCGTAGGGGGTCGGTGGCGAAGGCGGCGATGCCGTCGGCGAAGGACGTGGTTGCGCGGAAGCCCAGGAGGCGGGTGGCGCGGGCGGGGTCGGCTACCACGTGCCGCACGTCCGCGGGGCGGGCGCCGCCGACGATCAGCGGGGCCGGGCCGTCGCAGGCGGTGGCGAGCTCCACCGCCAGCTCGCCGACGGTGTGCGGCTCGCCGGAGCAGACGTTGACCGGCGTCAGCCGGGCGGACGGCGGGGTTGTGGTCACGGCCAGGGCGTTGGCCGCGGCGACATCGCGCACGTGCACGAAGTCGCGGCGTTGGTTGCCGTCCTCAAGGACGGTGGGGGCCTCGCCGCGCTTGAGGGCCGAGCGGAAGAGCGACGCCACGCCCGCGTACGGGGTGTCGCGGGGCATCCGGGGGCCGTACACGTTGTGGTAGCGCAGCGCCCACACGTCACCGCCGGTCTGGCGGGCCCATGCGGCCGCCAGGAATTCCTGGGCGGCCTTGGTGGCCGCATACGTGCTGCGCGGGTCGATCGGGGCGTCCTCGGGCACCAGCCGGGACTCGAGCGCGGCCCCGCACGCCGGGCACCGCGGCTCGTACTCACCCCGCTCGACGTCCTCGGCCCGCCGCGCCTCCGGACGGACCACGCCGTGCTCCGCGCAGGCGTAGCGGCCCTCGCCGTAGACGACCATCGACGAGGCCAGAACGAGCCTGCCGATCCCGGCCGCGTGCATCGCGGCCAGGAGCACGGCCGTGCCGTAGTCGTTGTGCAACGCGTACGTCGGCGCGTCCGACGGGTCGAGGCCGTGCCCGACCACCGCCGCCTGGTGGCACACGACGTCGACGCCCTTCAGCAGGCGGGCCAGGAGGTCCGCGTCCCGCACGTCGCCGATGGTCAGGTCGTGCGTGCGCAGCCACGACGGCGGCCCCGCGGTGCCGTGCGCGTTGGGCAACAGGTTGTCCAGCAGCCGCACGTCGTGGCCCTGCTCGACGAGGACGTCGGCCACGTGGGAGCCGATGAAGCCGGCGCCGCCGGTGATCAGAACTCGCATGTCGTCACCGTAGGAGCGCCACGGCCGCCAGAGCGGGTCAACGGCGGGGACGTCACGGAACCGTCAGATTCTCCGGCGGCTAACGTTGCGACCATGGAACGCAGCGCGCAGCGGCTCGGCCGGGCCCTCATCGTGATCGTCGACGACAAGGTGGCGCACGGTGAGCACGAGGACGCCACTGGTCCCTTGGTCACCGAACTGCTCGAAGAGACCGGGTTCATTGTGGACGGGACGGTCGTCGTGGCCGGCGAGACCGTCGACATCCGCAACGCCCTCAACACCGCCGTGATCGGCGGCGTCGACCTCGTGGTGACCGTCGGCGGCACCGGCGTGTCCCCGCGCGACGTCACCCCGGATGCGACCCAGGGCGTGCTCGACCGGCCGATCCCCGGCATCGCCGAGGCGATCCGGTCGTCGGGCCTGGCCGCGGGCGCGGTGGACGCGGGCGTCTCGCGTGGGCTGGTCGGGGTGTCCGGCAGCACGCTGGTGGTGAACCTCGCCGGCTCCCGGGGCGCCGTGCGCGACGGCATGGCCACCCTGTCGGCGCTCGTGCCCTACGTCATCGACGAACTGTCCGGCCTGGAAGGCAACTGATCGCGCGCGGCCCCGGGCTGGTGCCTACTCGGCCGGTTCGGGGCCGCTTTCCGGGCCCTCCGGCGGCTTGGGCTTCGCGCTGCCGTCCCGGTCGAGCACGCTCTCGACCTTGGTGCTGACCTTCTCGATCTTGTCCTCGAACCGCCCGCCGGTGACCTTGTTCAGCCCGCCTGCCGTGGCGTCGACGCCCTTGGCCGCGAGGTCGCCCGCCTTGTCCGCCAGCGGTGCCGCCTTCTCCGCGATCCCGCCGGCGACCTCGGTCGCCTTCTCCTTGGCCTGCGCGGCCAGATCCTTCGCCTTGTCCATGAAGTTCATGCCGAGCCGCCTCCAGTTGTCCGTCCGCGTTCCTTGAATCCTCCCACCGGACCGGCCCACCGCAACCGAGCGCGCGACCACCGAGCACTTGACCCACCGAGCACGGCGGGCATCGCGTGCGGAAGTGGGACGATGAAGCTGTGGACGAGGAAACCGGACCCAAGCGCAAGGGTGTCGATCGGCGGCGGCTGGACGAGGTGTTCGGCGACGTACTGCCGGACACCACCGACGACGAACGTGACCCGCGCGACCGCGCCGAGCGCCGCGGTGACGACGACTGGTACCTCGCCAACCGGCCACCGCACCACGACCGCGACTGACTTGGATCGAGCCCGAGCGGCCCGGCCCGACCCGACTTCACCCGGGCGGGGTGACCCGAACGGGGGTGCCGGGCCGCTCGCGTGCATGCGTCAGGGGGTGCGGCTTTGCTGATCGCGCAACAGGTCTCGGATCTCGGCGAGCAGTTCCACGTCGGTCGACTGGGACGGGCCCGGCTCCTCGCCACGCTTGCGACGCTCCTGGAGCTTCTTCATCGGCATCACGATGACGAAGTACACGACGCCCGCGATGATCACGAAGTTGATGGCTGCGGTGATGATGGCACCGAAGTCGATGAGCGTCTTGGGATTGCTGCCCACCAGGCGAAAGCCGAAGCCGTTGACGTTCGCGCCACCGATGGCGGCGATCAGCGGGTTGATGAGGTAGTCCGCGATCGCCTTCACGATGGCGGTGAACGCGGTACCGATGATCACCGCGACGGCGAGGTCGATGACGTTGCCGCGCATCAAGAAGTCTTTGAAGCCCTTCAGCATGCGTGCTCCTTTGGGGACGGGTGTGTTCCAGTTCCTATCGGAGGGTAATCGTCACCTCACGGGCCAGCGTCGTCGCGGCGACCCGCGTCGCGGTGTCCTCGGGTAAGGCGAGCAGCACCAGTCCCGGCTTGCCGTCCTCGTGCCGCACGGTCACCACGACGGCGTCGGTGGCGAGCACGGTGCCCACCGTCCCCTGTGGATCGAGGGCGACCACGTCGACGTGGCTGCCCGAACCGACGAGATCGGCCACGGACGGATCGGCGAGCCGGACCGGCACGACGACCGCGGTCGGGTCGCGTGCGGTCAGCACCGTGTTGCGCGACCCGACCAACCGCGCCTCGGTGATCGGCTCACCGGCACCCGCGGCACCGGCGAGCGTGCGGCCGGTCGCGGATTTGGTGGTGCGCAAGGCCGAGCCTGGGATCAGCGACGCGGGTGCCTGCACCACTCGAATGTCCGAAGCGGACAGTGCGATGCCCGGCGCGAGGTCGTGCGCGGCGACGACGACAGCCGAGGTGTCACCGGCCGGCGCACCAGGTGACCGCAAGGCAAGCGCCACGGCGAGCAACAACAACGACGCGGCGAGCACGCGTCGTGCCGTCCGGGCCCGCAGGAGGCGGCGGGCGGGCACGGCACGGAAACGGAAGCGAGAGATGCGGTTGGTCGGCATGCCATCGACGTTAGAGCCGCGGCAACCCCTCGAGGCCGGCCGGAAGCCAATCTGTGGACAACCGACCGCCTGTGGACAACTCGCTGATCGTCAGGAGGCCGCGGACGCCGTCGAGGTCGTCGAAGTGGTCGAGGTCGTCGAGGAAGAGGACGACGAAGCAGACGACGACTCGGTCGACTTCTTCGAGGAAGAAGAGGACGTGGACGAGTCGCTCGAAGAAGTGGTCGAAGACTCCGACTTGCCGCTGCCCGTCCGGCTGTCGGTGCGGTAGAACCCGCTGCCCTTGAACACCACGCCGACCGAGCTGTAGAGCTTGCGCAGCTGACCACCGCACTGCGGGCACTCGGTCAGCGCTGCGTCGGTGAAGGACTGGACCTCTTCGAAGCGGTGGTCACAAGCCTTGCACGCGTACTGGTAGGTAGGCACCGGTTCACTCCCTCGCGGACTAGCCGCGTCCTTGGCACTCGATCCCATGGAGTGCTAACGCGATTTTGCGGCACATCATGCCCGCCGCGCAAACATCGCAGGTAGAGGTCACACCGACAGCGGCATGAGCCCCCGGTTCGGGGTCAGCACGGCGGACATCCGCACGTCGTGCGGGTCGGCGGGCAGCCAGTCGACCACCTCGTCCTCCCGGACCACGGCCACGAACGCCGTACCCGGCGCGGCAAGCGGCAACGACCGGTCGTAGAACCCCGCGCCGCGCCCGAGCCGCACCCCGCTGCGGTCGACCGCCAGGGCGGGCACGAAGACGACGTCGGCGATGCGCAACGCGGCCGAACCGAGCCGCTCGCCGTCCGGCTCCGGGATCCCGTACGGCCCCATGCGCAACGCGTCGAGCCCCGCGAACCAGGCCCAGTCCAGCGGCCCGACGCCCGCGATCACCGGCAGCAGCACCCGCACACCGCGGTCCGCGACCTCCTCGAGCATCTGCACGGTGCCCGGCTCGGACCCGGTCGGCACGTACAGGCACACGGTCTGACCTGGGTGAAGCACCCGGCCCCGGGTCAGCTGCGCGGTGAGGGCGAGCGCCTCGGCGAACCGGACCGCGGCCGGCGTTCTGCGGCGCTTGCTCAGGAGATGACGGCGCCACTGCTGCTTTGATTGGAGATCACTGCCGGGGCGGGCCACAGGATGAGGTTAGAGTCGCTGTCCATGAGCCCGTCGACCGCGTTTCATACCGCTATCGTGCCGGCCGCCGGACTCGGCACCAGATTCCTCCCGGCGACCAAGGCCGTCCCGAAGGAGCTGCTGCCGGTCGTGGACACGCCGGGCATCGAGCTCGTCGCCCGCGAGGCCGCCGAGGCCGGGGCGTCGCGGCTGGTCATCGTGTCCTCGCCGGGCAAGGAAGCGGTCGCCGAGTACTTCCGCCCCAACCCCGAGCTCGAGGCGAACCTCGAAAGCAAGGGCAAGACCGACCTGCTCGAGAAGGTCCGCCGGGCCAGTTCGGTGATCCAGGTGGAGACCGCGATCCAGGAGAAGGCGCTCGGTCTCGGGCACGCCGTCGGGTGCGCGGAGCCGAACCTGACCGGCGACGACGAGGCCGTCGCCGTGCTGTTGCCCGACGACCTCGTGCTGCCCACCGGCGTGCTCAAGACCATGGCCGAGGTGCGCAGGCGCCACGGCGGGAGCGTGTTGTGCGCCTTCGACATCCCGCGTGCGGAGATCTCCGCGTACGGGGTGTTCGACGTCGAGGACACCGACCAGGACGACGTCAAACGGGTCAAGGGCATGGTCGAGAAGCCCGCCGCCGAGGACGCCCCGTCGACCTTCGCCGCGGCCGGGCGTTACCTGCTCGACCGGGCGATTTTCGACGCGCTCAAGCGGATCACGCCGGGGGCCGGCGGCGAGCTCCAGCTGACCGACGCGGTGGCGCTGTTGATCTCCGAAGGCCACCCCGTGCACGTGGTGGTGCACCGCGGCGGACGGCACGACCTGGGGAATCCGGGTGGCTTCCTGCGTGCCGCCGTGGACTTCGCGCTCGATGACCCGGACTATGGGCCGCAACTCACGGAATGGTTGCGCAGCCGGCTCGGCGTTGGGTGACCGGCAACAGGGGCGGACGACGATGAGATCAGTCGACGAGCAGCTCGCCAGGGCCCTGGCCGCGGCGGTGCGCCCGGCCCCGGTCCGGGTGGCGATCTCCGAGGCACAGGGTTTGCTGTGCGCCGAGGAGGTCGTCGCCGAACGGGCGCTGCCCGGGTTCGACCAGGCGGCGGTGGACGGGTACGCGGTGCGCAGCGTGGACGTGCAGTCCGCGGGCCAGGAAGCGGTGCAACTGCCCGTGGTGGGCGAGATCGCGGCCGGTTCGCGCCAGCCGCGGCGGTTGCAGCCGGGCCAGGCCGTGCGCGTGGTGACGGGTGCGCCGCTGCCGACGCTCGCGGACGCTGTCGTACCCCTCGGGTACACCGATGGGCACCAGGCGAAGGTGACGGTGGAGCAGCCGGTGCCGTCGGCCGCCTTCGTGCGCCGGACCGGGGAGGACGTGCAGACCGGCGACGTCGCCGTGCGCCGGGGTGCGCCGATCGGGGCGGCGCAGGTCGGCCTGCTCGCGGCCGTCGGCCGGGCGAAGGTGCTGGTCTACCCGCGACCGCGGGTGTCGATCATCGCGCTGGGCGACGAACTGGTCGAGGTCGACCGGACGCCGGGGCAGGGCGAGGTCTACGACGTGAACTCCTACGCGCTGGCCGCGGCCGCGCGGGACGCGGGCGCCGAGGTGCACCGCGTCGGGATCGTGTCGAGCGACGCGGCCCGGCTGCGCGAGGTCGTCGAGGGCAGGCTGCTGCTCTCGGAGATCGTGGTGATCGCGGGCGGTGCGGGCGGTGAGCTCGGCGAAGAGGTGCGCTCGGCGTTGTCCGACCTCGGCGACGTGGACACGACCCGCGTCGCCATGCACCCGGGATCGGTGCAAGGTTTCGGCCGGCTCGGCCCGGACGCCGTGCCGACGTTCCTGCTGCCGGGCAACCCGATGAGCGCGCTCGTGGTCTTCGAAGTGCTCGTCCGACCCCTGATCCGTGCCGTGCAGGGCAAGCGGAACCCCAGGCGCCGCGTGGTGAGCGCGAAGCTGCTGTCGCCGATCACGTCGACCAAGGGTCGCCGCGGGTTCCTGCGCGGGCAGCTGCTGCGGGACGAGAGCAACGGCGAGTACCTCGTGCAGCCGCTCGGGCTGTCCGGTGCGCACCTGCTCGCGTCGCTCGCCGAGGCGAACTGCCTCGTCCTCGTGGAGGAGGACACCACGGAGGTGCCCGCGGGTGACCAGGTCTCGGTCAGCTTCCTCGCGCAGCGCGGGTAACGCGTTGGCCGCATCGGGCTGGGCTTCCGTGCGCACCCCGGCGCGACACCCGGGCTGGCCCGCGCGCCTGGGCCCGGTGCGGGTGACCGGCGGGGTGGTGGAGCTGCGCAAGCCACGGCTGCGCGACGGCGCGGCGTGGAGCCGGGTCCGCATGCGGGACCAGCACTACCTGGAGATGTGGGAGCCGTCGGCGCCCGGCACGTGGGCCGAACGCAACTCGAACGTGGCCTGGCTCAGCCAGTGGTCGGCGCTGCGCTCGCTGGCCCGGCGCGGTCAGTCGTTACCGTTCGTCATCACCCTGGACGGTGCTTTCGCGGGTCAGATCACGATCGGCAACATCATCCGCGGATCACTGTGTTCGGCGTGGGTGGGCTACTGGGTGGCGGCCGATCTGGCCGGTGCCGGCGTGGCCACCGCCGCCGTCGCGCTCGTGGTCGACCACTGCTTCGCCGTGTCCGGGCTGCACCGGCTCGAGGCGACCGTGCGGCCGGAGAACGCGGCCAGCCTGCGCGTGCTCGCCAAGCTCGGTTTTCGCCACGAAGGCCTGTTCAAGCGCTATCTCGACGTGGCAGGCGACTGGCGTGATCACCACTGCCTGGCGATCACGGCGGAGGAGGCAAGCGGCGGAATGGTGGCGAAACTGCGGGCGGACGGGCGAGCCGGCTTCGGCTGAGATTGCCGCGTTCAGCGGCCCCGGATCACCCGTGCGGGTGAAGGTCATCTATGGATCGGATGTCGGCGCGCCTCCGACACAGATGTGACTGTTGTGACTAACGTGGCGTTCGCAGGAGCGCTGGAGGAGCCGGCGGGGGGAGGTGCGAGGGCTATGCCGACATCACTCATTGTGGTCGCGCTCGTGGTGGCGTGGCTGGTCGTCCTCGTGCCGATGATCGTCCGGAAGCGGCAGGAAGTCGCCAAGACCGCCGACACGGAGCTCGCCGCCAGGGTCGTACGCCCGGCGCGGGAGGAGTTCACGATGGCAGCCGAGCACGACGACCCAGAGGACCTCGACGACCGCGTCGATCACGCCGACCTTGTCGACGACGAATTCGACGAGGCCGTGGGCGACGACGAGCCGCAGCGGCGCTACCGGCCCGGTCGAGGCGGGTTCGACCCGCAGGCCGCCGCGCTGGCCGCGAAGGCCAAGTACGCCTTCCGGCAGCGTGTCGTGGTCACCATGATCCTGTCCGCGATCATCACCGCGGTGGTCGCGGGCGTGTCCGTGACGCCGGTCTGGTGGGTGCACGGCGCGATCGACGTGGCGCTGGTGACGTACCTGGGGTACCTGCGCAGGCAGGTGCGGATCGAAGAGGAGATCCGCGAGCGCAGGCTGGCCCGGATGAGCACCGTGCGGCGCTCGCACGCCCACCCGCGCCCGGAGATGGTCGCCGAGACCGCGGTGGAAGACCCGGAGCCCAGGCGTGAGCACGGCATCCTCACCCAGCCGGCCCCCACCAGCCACCACGGCGCCGTCGTCGTCGACCTGGACGACGAGGACCCGGCATTCGACGAACTCGACGAGCCCGACGTGCTGCCGTACCGGCGGGCCGTGGGCGAGTGAGGGGGTGCGCGGCAGGGCCTGACAGCCTGGCTGTTATGCTCTTCGCGCACCGATGAGGGGCTGTAGCGCAGTTGGTAGCGCGTCTCGTTCGCATCGAGAAGGTCAGGGGTTCGATTCCCCTCAGCTCCACAGATGGCAGGCTCGTGCTCGCGGAGAGCGCGAGCCTTTTCTGTTTCGCGTGTTCCCCGGGGACCGACCTCTAACTCCTTGCGGTGGTAGTCAATGAGCAGGGATGCGGCGTGGCGTTGGAGCGCTGACCATGCGAGCGTCGGCGCATGCCCGCGAGGTCGATTCCCTGTGGGGCCGATCGGGGACGTTGTGCTCCGCGTGTTGTGATGCGCTTTCGCGATAGATCAGCTAACTTCGAACCCGTGTTCGACAGCGGTTGCGACTCGTTCGAAGGCAACCTCCAGGCTCTCGTGCTCCCAGATGCGGATCACCGTCCAACCCGCTGCCGCCAGCACCTCATCAGCTCGTCGATCACGTTCGACGTTGCGCCGGAGTTTCGGCGTCCAGTACCAGTCGTTGGTCGTCGGCTGCCTCCCGTGCTCCGGGCACACATGCCAGAAGCAGCCGTCCACGAACACGGCAATCTTGCGAGCGGTGAAGACGATGTCCGGCCGGACCTTGACACCGTCGTCAAACCGGAGCAGGTGATCTTTCCGATATCGCAGGCCGCGCCGGTGGAGGGCACTCCGCAACGCCACCTCGGGCTTGGTTCCGGATCGACGGTTCGCTTGCATGTTCCGCGACCGGCCCTCGTTCAGAGGAGCGGGGTAGAGGCCCTTGGCATGGGCCTCTGCCCGGTGAGCACTGCGATCTTCGTCGGGCACGGTCATCCCGTCTGGCATGCGGCTTTGCGTCATTCGCGGTCGTGTCAGAAGATACCTCAGGCTCACCGTGAGCCTGATGATCGAACAGTTGAGGGGGACCAGTGACAGTCCCTGAGGCCGAGAAGCCGTTGAAGGTCGTCGAGATCTGCGCCGGCGCGGGTGGTCAGGCTCTTGGGCTCATGCAGGCTGGCTTCGAGCACGAGCTCGCGATCGAGCTCGACCCCACGGCGGCAGACACCCTTCGCGCGAACCTGCGTGCCCGACATGACCCTGAAGAGAAGTCAAAGGGTGGACCGTCAGAGGTGAAGAAGAGCCGCGGTGCGAAATCGCCCGTCCCGGCCACGGTCGAGATCGTCGATCGTGTCATCACCGGTGATGTTGCTTCTGAAGAGGTCTGGAAAAAGGCGCACAAGTCCGGCCTCGCCCTTCCGGAGGGATTCGACCTGCTGGCCGGCGGCGTGCCGTGCCCTCCGTTCAGCTTGGCCGGTCAGCAGCGGGGATCGGCGGACGAGCGTGACTTGTTCGCGTGGGCGGTACATCAATGTCAGAAGCTCAAGCCTCGCGCCCTGCTTCTTGAGAACGTCCGGGGTCTCAGCATGCCGAGGTTCTCTGGGTACCGGCAGGAGATCCTGGACCGGCTGATCGACATGAAGTACGTCGCCGAGTGGCGGCTGCTCAATGCCTCGGACTTCGGTGTGCCGCAGCTGCGGCCGCGGTTTGTGCTGGTAGCACTGCAAGAAGAATTCGCCCCCTACTTCCGCTGGCCCAAGCCGCAGGGCAATCCGCTCACCGTTGGGGAGACGCTTCGCGATCTGATGGGTTCCCGTGGTTGGAAGGGACTCGACGACTGGGTGACGAAGGCCAATGGCATTGCGCCCACGATCGTCGGCGGGTCAAAGAAGCACGGCGGTGCCGATCTGGGGCCGACTCGCGCCAAGAAGGCGTGGGAGCAGCTGGGTGTGGACGCATGGGGTATCGCAAACCACCCGCCGGCCGAGGACGACGTCTTCGAGGTCGGGCCGAAGCTCACCACGGACATGGTCCAGCTCCTGCAGGGGTGGAAGCCGGGTGAATGGCAGTTCACAGGCCTGAAAACCTCCAAATACCGCCAAGTGGGCAACGCCTTTCCTCCACCAGTCGCCAAGGCTGTCGGGGAAGCGATCAAGTCGGCGTTGCTCAAGCAAGGCGACCCGGTCGATCGCGACATTGACACCGAGCACGATCCGGTCTACCGCGCGCTGCGCAACGCCGGCGACTTCATGACTGCAGCGCAGATCTCCAAGGCGATCGGCGAAGAGATCGAGGCGCACGAACTGGAGCGCCGAATCTCTTTGCTGAACAAGGACTTCAAGGTTGAGATCGGGCGAACCAACAGCAACGTCGCCACGTTCAAGCTCGGCGAGTTCAGGGCGTTCGTCGGGCAGGCCGACCATGTTCGGCACGATCTGTTCAACAAGAACAAGTCAAAGATCAGCTAGCTGGCGGTGCCCCCGCCGGCGGGGGCACCTGCGGACTTGCTGTCAAGGAGCATTTCTAGCAGTGCATTGGCGTCTTTCTGTAGCTCGTGTTCACGCAATGTTATCGATAGTCGAATGATCTGCGTTTGCCGGTGGTCCTCACGATGGTCGCGCCCGTATATCTTGATCAGGGTGTCGGCTAGATCGTCGTAGTGCCGGTGGCGAAAATGCACGATGCACAGTGCGACCTCGTCGGTGTTGAGGTGCTCGGGCAGCCGTGATAGCAGCGTCACCGTTTGTGCGTACTGGCCCTGTGCGGCCAGTCGGATGGCTTCGGCCGCTGCCTGCGGTACCAGCCCTGCAAACTTGTTGGCCTGCCGGTCCCCTGTATCGCGGGGGACCGGCGGAGCTCCAGACTCTGCCATGTCGGCTGCCAGCGTAAGAGCCCGCTGCTCAACGCGGCGTTGGCGAGCCTTCGCTCGGCGCCCGTCAGCGGACGCCGCCCCGTCCCGGAGCTCCAGCAATATTTCGCAGGTCAGAGGCAGGGGGCCGACGACGCGTTCGTCGATCGCTTTATAGAGAGCTATGACGACGCGCTCCGACGGCACGTTTGTGCCGCTGAAGTACCTGCAAAGACTCGACGGTGCCAGGGGGCCGGCCCTCATAGCGTGGATCAGCTGGGTGTGAGACATCCGCTTGCCGTCTTGGCCAGCCGTGCAGTCGTGCAGGTGGCGCAATGCCCTTGCGAGGAGCTGCCGTTCCTCGGGCAGCTCCTCGTTGATCTCCGACAGCCTGTCCCCCGGACGCATCTCCACCCCTCGCCAGTTGTGTGTAGTTGCGCACGACTGTACGCCTGCCGAACGTCCCGTGGTATTGCAAAATGTATCGCGCAACACGAATTTTCCGTTTCGTGTTGCGCGATATAACTCGCAACGAGGGCCGCATATCGCGCAACAAGAATCGCTAGCCGAGTGGTCTTCGGATGTGCTCTTGTTGGGGGGCGCCGTTGAGTGCGCCCAGCGCCATACGGACGCTTGTAGGCTCGTCACTGTCATAGGAGGGAAACAATGTCCACACCGATGCCCTCGTGGAGGGACACGCAGCGCGGCAGCATGGTGAGGGGGGCGCTTTGGCTGGTACAGGAGGTCGGCCACGGCGGGATCTTCACGAAGGGCGCCCTGCGCGAGGCATTCCCGGAGGTCTCACAGATCGATCGTCGGCTGCGCGATCTCAGGGACTACGGCTGGCAGATCGACACGCACCGCGAGGACCCCGAGCTGAAGCAGGATGAACAGCGTCTCGTCCAAGTGGGTGCTGAGGTATGGGTACCCGGTCAGTCCAAGACCAAGGCGAAGAGCAGCATCACCGCCGCGCAGCGCCAGAAGGTGATGGAGGGCGACGGGTGGCTCTGCCGGTCGTGCGGCATCGCGGGCGGCGACAGTTACGACGACGGGACGACTGCGCAGCTCGACATCGCTCGCCGCCAGGTGCTGCTCCCCGATGGCAGTGAAGAGGTCCAGCTCAGCACTGAGTGCAACAGGTGCCGGGTGGGCGGCCGGGGCAGCGTCGTGGGTCTCGGTGAGATCCTGCGCCTCGTGGACTCGCTTGGCCCGCTCGAGATGAAGATCTTCGCCGGCTGGCTCAGCGCCGACGAACGTCGGCTCAGCGGTATGGAGAAGTTGTGGGGGCTTTACCGGGCAATGCCGGCTGATTCGCGTGCGGCTGTACGGCGCGCGGTGCTCGGGGACGATGAAATGGGAGTGAAGATTTGATGCACCGGGAGTTTCCTGCCCCGCCGCGAGCCGCGGAATTCAGCGAGCTGGTGAAGAAGCGGCTCGCGGAGGCGAAAGAGGCGGGGGGTACACGGGAGACCGTGACGGTCGACTGGAACGGGCAGGCTTTGCACGTCGATGTGATCGAGACGCCGCTCAACGGTCTGTACTTCAACCCAGCGACGCACCGTATCCGCGCGCAGCGCACGCACGACCCGAAGCGGGATGCGGAGCTGGAAGCGGACCCGTACAGCGCGGCGAGCCAGGATTACCTGAAACACCTGCTACAGGCGTCGCCGGCGGACCCGAACCGCAGGGACCCGGAGTTCGACGACCTGCTCGAAAGCCTCAAAGAATTCGGGCAGAACGACCCAGGGCTCATCACCCATCAGGGAGTGCTGGTCAACGGGAACACTCGAGCCGCCGCACTACGGGAGAGTGGAGCTCAATCGATGCGCGTGGGTGTGCTGCCGGAGTCCTTCACTTGGGCAGACGTCAACTCGGTCGAGCTCTCCCTACAGCTTCGCAAGGACCACCGGCGCGAGTACTCGTACATCAACAGGTTGCTCGCGATGGAGGAGCAGGCCGCCTTGGGACGCACGCCGGAGCTGATCGCAAAGGAGTTCCGGATCCGCACGGAGACCTACAGGCAGGAGCGATGGATCCTCGGGGTGATTTACGAACTGATCGAGCGGAGCAGGGACCCGGAGCACGGTACCGCGCTGAGGCTGATCGATTTCGAGCACCACCAGGAGAAACTCAAGGAGTTGTACCGGGCTTACGACAAGATGAAGGCGATTGATCCCGATCGCGCCGATGTTCTCAAGGAGCTGAGGCTTGCTGCGATCACCCTCGAATTCGCAAAGACCGACGTCCGCCTCATCGAGGACGGCACGGAGTTCAGGAAAAGGTACTTGGACAGCGAGTTGCCGGCGGGGTTCGCGGCCGCGGACCCCGCAGACGCTTCGGTCTCCATTCCAGGTCTGGGCATCAGTGTCGCCGGCACCTCCGATGCGGTCGCTGCCGCACGAGGCCTCACCGACCAGATCCTCAGGGCAAAGGCGGGCCGGGGCGCGACGGGTGTCTTGTCCGATGACCAGAGCCGCGCCGCCAGCCAGTCGTATGAACAGGTCAAGAGAGCGTTCGACACGGCATTGGAGACGGCGGGCCGCAACGCCCGCCTCAAGAAGCGCAAGCAGATGGCGCCGGGCCGGCTGGCAGATGCGAGTGCGAGCATCGATCTGTGCGTTGCCGACCTCGTGCAGGCCCGCAGCTCACGCTCGCTGGACGAAGAGGCTTTCGACGATGCCGTGCTCAAGCTGAGGGACAGCCTTCGCAAGCTTGCCAAGCAGGCCGGCCGGGGCCTCCAGAACCCTGGTGACGGCGTGACCTGGCTGCTCGACGCGACCGCACCGGGAGGAATTCGGTGAACAACGGCCAGACGGAGCCGTCGCTGCATCTCGACTTCAACGAGACGCGAACCAAGATCACAATGAGGACGGTGCAGGCGCACCGTGAGGACCTCGTTCGGCTGGCCACCCGTTTCGACACGGGGACGCAGCTCGGCCCGCTGGCGATCGCTGTCGACCTCGATGACCTCCTGTCCCAGCTGAACTTGCTGTCGACTTGGCCCAGTCCCGCGAGCGTGCAGTGGGCGGACGAGCTCGCCGAGCTCGTCCGCGGCAACGTCGACGACTCCACGACGGTACGGACACAGCTGGGCAACCCCGCGGCCCCTGGGGCTGTTGTGGCAGAGGACGTTCCTTCGCTGCTTGGCAACGATTGGATAGGTGATCTTCGCGAGTTCCAGCGCCGTGACATCGCCAAGTTGCTGTCATTGCGGCACGGCGCGAACTTCAGCGTGCCCGGAGCAGGCAAGACTCGTGTGGCTTTGGCGGTGTTCGCAGCTCAGCGCGTCCAGGGCACAGCTCAGCGCGTGCTTGTCGTGTGCCCTAAGTCGGCGTACGAGTCCTGGCGGTTCGAGAGCGTGGAGTGCTTCCGCAAGCCACTGCGCACGGAGGTCTTCGAGCGTTCCATCGACTCGGCGACCGAACTGCTGATCATCAACTATGAGCGCCTCAGCAGGTCCGCCGGTGCTCTGGCAGCCTGGCTGAAGGCGGCTCCCTCGATGATGATCCTCGACGAGGCGCACCGCATGAAGCTGGGAACCCGCGGTGCATACGGTTCCGCCTGCATGGCGCTTGGCCCGCTCGCCCGCAGGCGGCTGATCCTCACTGGTACCCCTGCCCCGAACGGAGCGAAGGACCTCGAAAGCCTCATGGGTTTTTCGTGGCCCGGATACGGCCATCGGACGGTCGCGTCGGCAGTGGCGGGGGGCGACCTGGCGCATGCGAGCACCGTTCTCCGGCCGCTGTTCGCGCGCACCACAAAACTCGAGCTCGGGCTTCCCCCGATGGAGACGAAGGTGCGCTTCGTCGATATGCCTGCGTTGCATGGCGAGATCTACGACTCCTTAGTGGGGAAGGAAGCCGGGCTATCCGGGCGCGACGATCTCGCAGCTTTGGGCAAAACCGCATTGCGATTGCTGATGGCAGCAACCAGTCCGGCGCTGTTGCTGGACGGCGAGACCAGGTACGAGCCGCTGGAGTATCAGCTGCCTCCGCTCGACATCCCCAAGAGCGACTCGCTGTACACGCTGCTGAAGCGCCTGCCCGACTACGAGCTGTCCCCGAAGTACCAGGAAACGGTCGCGATCGTTGCTAAGAACGCCACGCGGGGCAGGAAAACTCTGGTGTGGTCGACGTTCGTGCGCAGCCTCACCACGCTGCACAAGCTCCTGGCGGCCTACCAACCAGCTATTGTCCATGGCGGGACGATCGACCGCGCCGGCGAACTGCGCCGCTTCCAGAACGACCCGGATTGCCTAGTGCTCGTGTCGAACCCGGCCACGCTCGGCGAAGGCATCAGTCTTCACCAGGTGTGCCACGACGCTGTCTATGTCGACCGCGACTTCGTGGCAGGACGATTCCTGCAGAGCCTCGACCGAATTCACCGGCTCGGTCTTGCCGCGGATGTCGAGACGCGGGTCACCGTTCTTGCCGCCCGCGACACGATCGACGAGGTCGTCGAGCTGCGCTTGGCGAAGAAGCTCGAGTTCATGGGGAAGGTCCTGGATGACCCTTCCGTGCAGCAACTGTCGGATCTCGAAGAGGAGCCTGCGATCGCAAGCGGCCTGGAGCCCAGTGATGTCCAGGCGCTTCTGAACCACATCGGCAGATGACGCGGATGGCGTGACGCACTCCTGCCGGGTAGCAACGAATGAGGGTCGGGATGCCCTCGAATACGAGCTGCTCACCGTCAGCCGGCCGAGCTGTACGTCGTCCCGAGTGCGGTCACCGAGCCGCGGTTGACCAACACCGTCATCGGTTCGACGCCGTTCGACGTAGTCCTCGACATCGATCGATCAGGGTTTGCGGGCTACTCCGGCCCAGACAGCGGACTCGGGGCCGGTGCCGATCTCGATGGGCTGGACGCCCCCGCCCGGTTCCTCCGCGTGCCAGTCGGGCGTCCACGTCATACCGGGCTCGACGAGTTCGAAGTCGCCCATGAACGCGTTGATCTCCGGGCGTGAGCGCAGCAGGACGCCGTTGCTCGACGCGTCGAACATCATCTTGATCGCCGCCATCTCCTCGGCGCGGGTCGCGGAGACGCCGTCGTCGGTGGCGTGCGAGATCACCAGGTAGGAACCGGGGGCCATGAGCTCGCGGTAGCGCGCGACCGACGCGGCGCTCACGTCTTCGCCGTCCGGGCCTGGCTGGGCGGCGTGCAGCACGGCCAGCATGAGCACCGCGACCGGCTCGTCGAGGTTCAGGATCCCCAGTCCCGCAACGGTTTCCCACACCCGGTCCGGTTCGCGCAGGTCGCCCAGGATGGCCGCCTGCCTGCGCGGGTCGCCATCCTCTTCGAGGATCATCTGCGAGTGCGCGACCGCCACCGGCTCGTAGTCCACGTACACGACGCGGCTGTCCGGCGCGATCTCGTCGGCCACCTCGTGCGTGTTGCCGACCGTCGGCACCCCCGAGCCGATGTCCAGGAACTGCCGCACGCCCGCCTTCGCCAGGTAGCGCACCGCCCGGTTGAGGAACATCCGGTTGGCCACCGCGATGTCGCGGATGATCGGAACCCTGCTGATCAGCCGGTCACCGAGCTCGCGGTCGATCGCCCAGTTCGCCGTGCCACCGAGGAAGTAGTCGTACACCCGGGCGATGCTCGGGTGGTCGAGGTCGACGCCCTTCGGGGGGATCGGGTCCGATGCGGTGCTCACGTCGAGGGTCCTTTCCGGCGTCCCACGCCGAGTGTGTGGATCATCAGTGGTGCGGTCTGCCTGCGGTAGTCCGCGGCGGCGTCGGTCTCGGACAGCTCACGGGCGTACGCCACGACGGTGTTGAGGAACTCCCGGCTCTCGTCCGGGTCGAGCGCGGCGTCGATCAGCCGCTGCCGGGCGAGGTGGAAGAGCTGGATGTCGGCCTCCGCCTTGATCTCGGTGCCGCCCGCGGGGTGCTCGATGTAGATGTAGTCCCGCTTCTGGCCCGCGGCGAAGCTCATGATGGTGAAGTCGGTCGGCGCGAACGGGAGCCGCGCGGTGAACGGCAGCACCTGCACCGTCACGACACCGGGGTAGCGGTCGGCCAGCTCGGCCAGGTACTGCGCCTCGTCCCAGACGACGAACGGGGAGAACCCGTCGGGCGTGCGGTAGAGGCACGACTCGCCCAGCACGAAGTGGTACTTGGGCGGCTGGTCGAGGTCGAAGATCTCCTTGCGGCTGCGCCGGGCCCGCCAGTGCCGGGCCAGTTCGCCGCCGGCCACCCCGGCCGCCGAGAACTGCTTGTGCATGTAGTGCTCGGTCTGCAACAGGCCGGGCAGGCGCTCGGTGTGCCAGCTGAACACCGCGGACGCGGCGGGCTCGAGCACCGCGAACTTCTGGAACCAGGCCGGGACGCTCGGCTGGGCCATCGAGTTCGGCAGTTCCTCGATCTCGTAGGCCTGCTTGCGCAGGTTCTCCGCGTGCTCCTCGCCGACGCCGCAGACTTCGATGATCTTCTCGAGCTCCGGGAGCTTGACCCGGTTGCTGCCGTCCTCCAGCTTGTTGATCTTGCCTTGGGTGCAGCCCAGTGCGTCGCCGAGCATCTTCTGCGACAGGCCCGCGGATTCCCGGACGAGGCGGATCTCCCCGCCGAGGCGCTCCATGGCCAGTTGCCTGCGACCTGCTGTCGCGATGTCGGGCACCAACACTCCGCTCAACGTGCATGCCGGGTGTACTGCGTCCTCGACTTTATCCAACTGGACCACGAAGATGCCGGGCGACGTCCGGGTTTTCCTAGTGTTCCACCGCCAGGAACGCGGCCCAGCTGCCGGGGCCGAACAGCAACGGCGTCCCCGCCGCGTTCTTGCTGTCGCGCACGCCCACGACCCCGCTGGTGCCGCGGTTGACCTCCACGCAGTTGCCGCCGTTGGGGCCGCAGCGCCCCGCCTTGCGCCAACCGGCCTCAGGAAGGTTCGTGCCGTCGCACCGATCGCGGTTCATCGTCACCAGTCCCCGAACAGTCGTTGTCTCTTGCCGATTAATCGTGCCGCACGATTAATCGGTTGCGCAATGCCCGCGCGCGGCCCGGGGACCCCCGCGCGCCTCCGATCCGACGAGTCGTCGCAGGTCAACTGAACGAAAGTTGATCTTGAAAATTAATCGGAAATGTTGCCGCCATACCAGTGATTGATCACGGTGGCCAGGGCAAGCCTTGAGATTCACACGATCAGGGGTTGATCTTCGGAATAATCCGAGGTCAGAGGCAACTTGCAGCGCCGCTCGTCGTGTCCTCTGGTCCGTTCGTCGCAGAAACCGCCGCCGAGAGGTGCTCATCGGCGCACGCGGCGCTATAGATTTAGTTGCAACTCAGAAACGGATGCGGCCCCCTGCGCCACACAGGGAGCCGCTCACGCTGCCGCCACGCGATGCAAGGCCTGCGATCCGAAAGGCAACAACATGGAGAGCATAGAACGAGCGCCGACGATTAATCCAGACCTAGCGCAAGACTCACACGGTCGGGTTGGTCGGCGCACGATTTACGTCGGCGGGGCCTACTGTCCGCAGAACCAGCCCCGGGCGGCTGAGCCGCCCGAGCCGCGCAAGCCCCTCGAACAGTCGGCCGCGTACACGACCGGTGACGATCTGGACGACTGGAGCCCGGAACGGGGCACCCCGCTCGACCGGCTGGTCGCGACCTGGCCCGCCTGGGTACGGATCGCCCTCGTGGCAGCCGTGCTCGTCCTCGGTGCGGTCGCCATGCTGACCGCGGGCGCCGGGGTCGGCGCCGTCCTCACCGGGACCTCATTCCTGCCCTAGTGTTCAGTTTTCTGGGCTTGGCCACAGCTCGCCGGCTTCGACGGCGAACGGCAGGTGGTTCCCCGCCGGCGGCAGCGGGCACGTCGCGAAGGTCGTGAAGGCGCACGGCAGGTTGGTGGCCCTGGTGAAATCCAGGGTCGCTTCGCCGTCGTCGGTCACCGGGACGTTCAGCGACCGGTTCGCCGGGTAGGTCGTCACGCCGCTGGTCTCGTCGGTGAACAGGATGTTCAGCGTCGTCTTGTCCGGCCCGTTGAACGCGGTCAGCCGGTGGGTCCGGCCGTCGTGGGTGAACTCGACGACGCCGGGCGACTGGTAGACGTGCTGCAGGCCCTCGACCACCGCGCCGACCGTCACCGGCTCCGGCTCGGCGAAGGGCAGGTAGCGCCCGGTGAACCGCCAGCGCGGGTCCGGTTCGTAGGCGGGAACACCCTCGAACGCGGTGCGGGTGGGCGACTTCGGGTCGCGGATCCGGATGACGTAACCGCCGCGGCGGGCGAGTTCCACCACCCGGTCGCCCGCGGCGATCATCAGGCCCGGACCGCTCTCGACCAGCTCGAACCGGCGCTTGCCGGTGATCGGCTCACCGTCGACGGACAGCTCGCCGTCCGCCTCGACGACGGCGGCCTCGTCCTCGGACCACCAACGACCGGGCAGGTCGTGGTAGGCCCGTGGTTCGTCGTCGAGCCAGTCGATCGAGACCAGGCTGAGCCAGCCGTGCGGTGCCGCCAGCACCCGCTCGCGCTTGGCGTGCCACTCCTGCCACTGCGTGCTGAAGTCCATGCGAGGGAAACGTCGCGGCGGGCACTCGCATTCCGTGACTAGGGTTGACGTGTGCTCGACGTCGCGGTGCCCTACCTGCGTTGCCCGGTCTGCGCGGCCGGCCTCGCCGACGCCGGCGGTCCGTTGCGCTGCGCGAACGGGCACAGCTTCGACCGCGCCAAACAGGGTTACGTCAGCCTGCTCACCGGCGGCAAGCACCCGGTGGGGGACACCGCGGAGATGGTCGCCGCTCGCGCGGACTTCCTGGCCGCAGGGCACTACACGCCGATCGTCGAGTCCCTTGCAGACGTGGCGCCGGCGCATGGCGCGGTGCTCGACATCGGTGCGGGCACCGGGTATTACCTCGCGTCCCTTGTGGACCGAGTTCCTGAGTCCGTTGGCATAGCGGCGGACGCGTCGAAGTTCGCCTTGCGGCGGGCGGCCCGGGCGCACGCGCGAGTCGGGGCGATCGGGTGCGACGCGTGGCAGGGGCTGCCGGTGCGAACCGGCTCGATTTCGCTGGTGCTCAACGTGTTCGCGCCACGCAACGGCCGCGAGATGCGCCGGGTGCTCGCCGACGACGGCCGGCTGGTGGTGGTCGCGCCGACCCGGGCGCACCTGGGTGAACTCGTGCGCGCGTTGCGGCTGATCGAAGTGGACGCCGACAAGCGGCAGCGCATCGACCAGCAGCTGGCGCCGCACTTGCGACCCGACGGCAGCACGTCCTGCGAGTTCACGCTTTCCTTGTCCCGCAAGGACGTGCACGCCGTGGTCGGGATGGGGCCGAGCGCGTGGCACGTCGCCGAGGCCGCCCTGGCCGAGCGGATCGCCGCCCTGCCCGAGCCGATGACCGTGACGGCCTCGGTGGAGGTTCTCACCTACCGGCCCGGGTAGGCACTGTCCTGCGGATCCGTGGTCGCGGTCTTCGCGCCGAGGCGGCCCCTGGCGGCGTTGGCGGAAAGCCCGAGTACCTCCGGTACGAGGGCTTCCCGCCGCCTTGCCAGGAACCACCTCGATCACGAAGCCCATCGACCGAGATCCACAGGACAGCGCCTAACCGCGCCCGGCGACCCATTCCTCGACGATGTCCGCGAGCACCGACAACGGCAGTTCGCCGCCGCCCAGCACCACGTCGTGGAAATCCTTGATGTCGAAAGCGGCGCCCAGCTCCTGCTCCGCGAACCGCCGCAGCCGCTGGATCTCCAGGCGCCCGACCATGTACGCCAGCGCCTGGCCCGGGCACTCGATGTACCGGTCGGTCTCCTGCTGGATCTCCGTTTCGGGCATGACCGTGTTGGCGCGCAGGTAATCCACGCATTGCTGCCGGGTCCAGCCCAGCGCGTGCAGCCCGGTGTCGACGACGAGCCGGGCGGCGCGCACGGAATCGCACGCGAGCATGCCGAGCAGCATCAGATCGCTCGAATACAGGCCCATTTCCTGGGCCAGCCGCTCGGTGTAGAGGGCCCATCCCTCGCCGTAGGAGGTGGTCAACGGAAGCGTGCGCAACACCGGCAGGTCGGACAACTCCTGCGCGATCGCGTTCTGGAAGTGGTGGCCCGGCACCCCTTCGTGGAACGCGGTGGCCTCGGAGGTGAAGCGGTCGCGGGTCTGTGCCCGGTAGGTGTTGGCGAAATACGTCCCCGGACGGCTGCCGTCCGGTGCGGGCGGCATGTAGTAGGCGGTCGCGGCGATGGGCGCGTCGGCGTCGGGCACCGGCTTGACCACGCAGTCGGCCCTGGGCGTGCGGCGGAACCAGCCAGGTGCCGCCGCGGTCGCGCGGGCGATCACCGCGCGGGCGCTGTCGAGCAGCTCCTCGGCGTTGTCCCAGCGCAGCGCGGGATCCGTGCGCAGCCGGTCCTGCACTTCGGCGGCCGTGCCCAGGCCGAACTCGCGGCCGCCGAGCTCGGCGTACTCGTCGGCGAGCTTCGCGATCAACTCGCGGCCGGTGTCGTGCAGCTGCTGGGGCGTGAGGTCGGTCGTGGTGTGCATGCGGGCCAGGCGCCGGTACACCTCCTCGCCGCCGTCCAGGTGGCAGAGGCCGGGGTGGTCGTCGTCGCGGCCGCGGCCGCGCACCTCGCTCTCGAGCACGTCGCGGTAGCGCGCGAGGGCGGGCCGGACCTGCTCGGCGACGATCCGGTCGCGCCGCGCGGCGCGGTCACCGGTCAGCGGCGCGCCGAAGGGCGCGTCCTGGGCGAGGAACCGGTCGACGAACCCGATCGCGTTGGCGGTCATGCGATCCACCGGCGCACGGCCGGCGGCCAGCCCGTTGCGGTGCCGGTCGGCCAGCGTGCCGTAGAACGCGGGCACGGCCGCGAGCCGGGCGAGGTAGTCCTCCTCGGCCCGATCGCCGCTCGGCTCCAGCTGCGGCAGCATCGCGAGGAGCTTCGCGCCCTCGGACATCAGCGGGTCGGCGACGACGAACTCCTCGGTGCGCGCGTCCACGCGGGCGAGCAGGGCGTCCGCCTGATGGGCCACGACCGCGAGGGTGAGCCGGTCCAGGTCGGTCGAGGCCGCCGCTTGCTCGCCGATGCGGACCGCCCGATCCCGCAAGCGTTTGCGGGCCTCGGGGGAGAGGTCGGGCAACTCCTGGTCGTGGCCCGGCAGACCGACGAACGTCGCCTCCACCGGCATTTCTGCGGCGATCGCGTCCACCATGTCGTCGGCCAGCGCCGCCGCGCTCGGTTCGGTCACGCCTGTGCCTCCGCCCACTGCGCCACCACGTCGGCCAGCACGGACATGGGCAGCGGGCCGGTGCTCAGCACGACGTCGTGGAAGTCTTTGACGTCGAACTTCTCGCCCAGCTTCGCCTCGGCGGCCCGGCGCATCCGCTGCAACTCCAGGCGGCCCACCATGTAGGCCAGTGCCTGTCCCGGGCACTCGATGTAGCGGTCGGTCTCGGACTGGACCTCGGTCTCGTTCATCACCGTGTGGGCCCGCAGGTAGTCGACGCACTGCTGCCGCGTCCAGCCGAGCGCGTGGATGCCGGTGTCCACGACCAGGCGGGCGGCCCGCATCGAGTCCTCGGCGAGCATGCCCAGGCGCATCAGGTCGTTGGAGAACAAGCCCATCTCGTCGGCCAGCCGCTCGGCGTAGAGGGCCCAGCCCTCGGCGTGTGCGGTCACCTCGGCGAGCCTGCGCAGCATCGGGACGTCCGTCATCTCCTGCGCCAGCGCGATCTGGAAGTGGTGGCCCGGGACCGCCTCGTGGAAGGCGAGTGACTCGGCGATGAACTTGTCCCGGGTCTCCGCGCGGTAGGTGTTGGCGAAGAACGTGCCCGGCTTGCTGCCGTCGAGCGCGGGCGGGTAGTAGTAAGCACCCGAGGCGACCGGCCCGTCGGCCTCCGGCACCGGTTCGACGACGCACTCGGCCTTGGGCACCCGCTTGAACCACTGCTTCGCCGCCTCGGTCGCCCTCACCACTGCAGCGCGCGCGCTGGTGAGCAGTTCGTCGGCGTCGCGCCAGCGCATCGCCGGGTCGGTGCGCAACCGCTCCTGCACCTCGGCGGCGGTGTGCAGGCCGAACTCCCGGCCGCCGATCTCGCGGTACTCCTCGTCGAGCTTCGCGATCACGTCGAGGCCGATGTCGTGCAGCTCTCGCGGCGTGAGCGCGGTGGTCGTGTGCATGCGGGCGAGCGCGGCGTAGACCTCCTGCCCGCCCTCGAGGTGGCAGAGCCCCGGGTGGTCGTCGTCGCGGCCCTTGCCGACCACCTCGTCGGCCAGCACGTCGCGGTAGGCCCGCAGCGCCGGGCGCACCTGCTCGGTGTAGACGCGGTCGCGCTCGGCGGCGTGCTCGGCGCAGAGCCGCTGCGGGAACGGCGAATCCTGCTCCAGGAACCGGTCGACGAACGCGACCGCCTTGCGTGCCATGCGATCCACCGGCGCGCGGCCCCCGGCGATGCCGTCGCGGTGGCGCTGCGCGAGAGTCTCGTAGAACGCGGGCAGCCCGGCCAGCCGGGCGAGGAAGTCCTGCTCGGCCTGCTCGCCGTTGATGTTCAGCTGCGGCAGGAACGACAGCATCTTGGCGCCCTGGGCGTCCATCGGGTCGGCGAGGACGAACTCCTCCATGCGCGCGTCGAGCCGGGCGAGGATCGCCTCCGCCTGGTGCACGACGAGACCGAGGGTCACCCGGTCGTCGTCGCTGCTGGTGCGCGCCTGCTCGAGGATCGCGGTGACGCGCTCGCGCAGGCGGGCCTGGGCGGGCAGCGTGAGGTCGGGCAGGTCGCGGTCGTGCCCGGGGATGCCGACCAAGGTGGCGACCACGGGCATCTCGACCGCCTGCGCGTCGAGCAGGTCGTCGGCCAGCGCGGCGGCGGTGGGAGCGTCTGTCATGCCCCCATCATGGTTGGAACACGGTTGCCGCGTCATCGGCATTGGCCGCGGGCGTGGCCATCGACACTGCTGACACTGCGAGGTCACGGTGCGCCGGGAATCCTGGAGGGCGCAGGCGCGTTGGAGCAGGTGTCCGATCAGTCGTGACGAAGGAGGCCCGTCGGTGGCCACGGTGGAACTCACCAAAGACAACTTCAACGAGGTCGTGGGCGGTGGTGGCACCGTTCTCGTCGACTTCTGGGCGTCCTGGTGCGGTCCGTGCCGTCAGTTCGCCCCGGTGTTCGACAAGGCGTCCGAGGCCCACGACGACATCACGTTCGCCAAGGTGGACACCGAGGCCAACCCCGAGCTGTCCGCGGCGTTCAACATCACGTCCATCCCCACGCTGATGGCGGTGCGGGACGGCATCGTGCTCTACGCGCAGCCCGGCGCGCTCCCGGCGCCCGCCCTGGAAGACCTGATCTCGCAGGTCGAGAAGGTCGACATGGACGACGTGCGCAAGCAGGTCGCCGAGGCGCAGGCCGCCGAAGGCGCCGAGCAGCAGTCGTAAGACCGTGCATGAGCCGCGGTGGCCGAGTCCGGCCACCGCGGCTCAGTGCTGTCACAGGAGGCTGTTCACCAGGGGATTTGTGGCGAGCGGTAGTAGTTGATGCCCATCGCGTCCCAGGTCGGTGCCTGGGCGGCGACGCGCCGCGCGAAGTCGTCGTAGTCGTGGGTCGACCACGGTGACCAGCCCAGCTCGGCGATCGCGGGCAGCCGCGGGAACGCCATGTACTCGATGTCGGCCATCGTGACGATGGTCTCGGTCCACAGTGGAGCCTCAACGCCCTGGACCGAGGATTCCGGCACGCCGTCGAGGAACGTGCCCGGATCCCAGCCGTAGGCGTCCTTCTCCTCGATCAGCCCCGCCCACTTCTGGCCGATCGGGGTGTTCGGGTTGTACTTCATGTCGAGGTAGGTCTTGTTGGCCGGCGACATGATGACCTTGTTGCCGCGCGCGGCCGCGGCAGCCACGTCGGTGTCCGTGCTGTCGGTGCCCCAGTACTGCGGCAGCGCCGACGGGTCCGGATTGGTCTTCGCCAGCTCGTGCCAGCCGGTCGCGATCTTGCCGTACTTGGCCACGATCGGCAGCATGCGGTGCATGAACGTCTGGTAGTCCGCCGGCGTGGTCGCGTGCGCCTCGTCGCCACCGATGTGCAGGTACGGGCCGGGGGTGATCGAGGCCAGCTCGCGGATCACGTCGTCGAGGAACCGGTAGGTGATGTCCTTGGCCACGCACAACGAGCTGAACCCGACGCTGGTGCCGGTGTAGAGCGGCGGCGCGACGCCGTCGCAGTTCAGCTCCGCGTAGGACGCCAGGGCTGCGTTCGTGTGCCCGGGCATGTCGATCTCCGGCACGATCGTGATGTGCCGGGATTCGGCGTAGGCCACCAGGTCCTTGTACTGGTCCTGCGTGTAGTAGCCGCCCGGGCCGCCGCCGACCTCGGTGCTGGCGCCGTAGGCCGTGAGATTCGGCCAGCTCTTGATCTCGATCCGCCAGCCCTGGTCGTCGGCCAGGTGCAGGTGGAGGTAGTTGATCTTGAACATGGCGATCTCGTCGATGTAGCGCTTGACGTCGTCGACACCGAAGAAGTGCCGCGCCACGTCGAGCATCGCGCCGCGGTGCTCGAAGCGCGGGTAGTCCAGCACCGAGCCGCCGGGCAGGGTGCCGGCGTGTACGAGCTGGCGCAGCGACTGGACGCCCTCGAACAGACCGTCGGAGGTGTTGGCGGCGAGCTCGACGCCGCCGTGGCGGATGTCGAGCGTGTAGCCCTCCGTGCCGATGCGCGGGTCGTGGCCGAGCCGCAACGTGATGGCGTTGCCGCGGCCGTGGTCGGCGACGCCCGGGTGCAGGCCGAGCACGGTCGCGAGGTAGGCCGCGACGCCGCTCGCGTCCCTGGTCGTGGCCACGACCTTGGTGCCGGGGGTGAGCTTGAAGTCGTCGTGCTGGCGGGCCTGCGACCAGACCGGCGCGGGCACGAGCGCGCCGAGCCGGGCCGGGGCCGGCGGCTGGTGGTTGTCCGGTGCGGCGATGGCGGTCGTCGTGACGGTCAGCGCCACCGCGGTGGCGGCCACCAATGCGCGCCGGAAGATGCGTGGTGTCACGGGGGTCCTCCCATGCGAACCCGATGCGGGGACCTCATAATGTCTAGACCACAGTGGTCTAAACCACAACCTCCATCGGGGCATGGTTGCCCTGAGTCTCGGCCTGGTTTTGCTTGGGTGCTGCTGGGTGGCTGGGCGCGGTTTTCCACAGGCACCCAGTTGTCCACAGATCCACTGGCCGACCGTTTCCCCAGCTCAAACCCGATAGACTGGGTGAGGGGGAGCCCCCAGGGACGGGTGGGCCCTGCGCGCGGCGTCGAAGTTGATCATGGGTGAGAGTCGGCTTGTGTGGGCTGCGGGTGACGCCGTCGGTTGGGCATTGATGGGGCATCGGCGGGGTAGCGGGCTTGGGTGGAGGACTGCAGCGGAGGCGCTGCTTCGGGCGGCGGCTGAGGCGGGTGGCTGCTGAGCGGGCATCGGTTGGGCGGGCTGCGGTAGCGGCTGTGACAGCGGAGCTGCCTATGGCTGGGCCAGGTGCTGCGGGAAGAGAGCGAACCCCAAGGCCAGGTCGTTCGGGTGGTTCAGATCCGGCGCGTCCGGTCGGCTTGCTCGATGATCTCCCGGCCGACCGGTGACGTCACCGGGCCTTCCTCGGCATGGCCGCTCTTGGCCAGCCACCGGCTCATCTCCCGCTGGACCACGGCCAGCGTCGGCCGCCGGCCCGGCATCGGGTCCAGGGAGGCGATCAGCAGGGCCCGGTGCGCGCTGCGGGTCGGCAGGTGGGTGAGCGGCTCGCCCTTTGCCGCCGCCATCAACGCCGCCATCGCGTTGTCCCGCGAGCCGCGCGGTGGGTGGCCGGTCAGCGCGAAGCTCACCGTCGCCGCCAGTTGCCACGCGTCCGAGGCGGGGGTCGCCGTGGCGCCGGCCGCGGTCTCCGAGGCCAGGAAGTCCGGCGTGCCGACCATCATCCCGGTCGCGGTCAGGGTCGAATCGCCCTGCGAGCGCGCGATGCCGAAGTCGATCAGGTGGGCCGTGCCCTCCGGGTCGAGGATGATGTTGGACGGCTTCACGTCCCGGTGCAGCACGCCCCTCGCGTGCGCCGCGGACAACGCGCCCGCCATGGTCATCCACAGCCGGGCGGTGGCCAGGTCGTCCAGGGGCTTGCCGGGCGCGACGAGGTCGGCCAGCGGGTCGCCCTCGATGTACTCCATGACGATGCCGAGCTCGCCCTGGTCCTCGACGATGTCGTAGACCCGCACGCAGTTCGGGTGGTGCACGGCGGCCAGCGCGCGCGCTTCACGCATCATGCGCTGTTCGGTCTCGTGGTCCGGGGCGTGCGCCATCTTCACCGCGACCGTGCGGTTGAGGTGCGTGTCCTTGGCCAGCCACACCGTGCCGAAGCCGCCATGGCCGAGCGCCCGGATCTTCTGGAACCGGCCGCCGCTGGGCGGCGCCGTGGGCCGCGGGGCGGCCGAGGCGGCGGCGAACGGCAGCGGCCCCGGGTCCTTGGCCAGCTGCGCCAACGGCGTCCGGTCCGGCACCGGGTCGCGCAACGGCGGCAGCAGCGCCTCGACCGGCGTCGGCGGGCGCTGCGCAGGGGGCTGCGGCGGACGCATCTGCTGCGGTGGTCGCTGTTGTTGCTGCGGCGGCATTCCGGCCACCCGGGTCGGCGGCGGGGGGAGCCGGTTGATCGGCGGGCGGTTGACCGGCGGCTGGTGGGTTTGCTGCCCGGGGTGCTGTTGCAGGGATTGCGGGTGCTGCGGCTGCTGCGGTCCGGCGGGGTCGGGACGCTGGTAGCTGCGTTCGACCGTCGACCACGCGGGCGCGCCGACCACCAGCAACGGGATCAGCCCCAGCACCGACGCGGGCAGGAAACCCAGCCACAGGTACGTCGCGACGTTCGCCTCGATCGCCACCGACAGCACCGCGAACAGCACGAACGGGATCCACAGCAGCCGTCCGGGCCACTTCGGACCGCGGCGCATGGCGATGCGTGCCTGGATGATCACGAACAGCGCGCACAACGCGGGCAGCACCACGAGCCCGCCGATCCGCACCAAGGTGACCAGCGGCCCGCTGAACGGGTGGAACAGCACGTCGTACACCGTCGGTCCGCCGCCGAGATAGGTGCGCTGGTCGCCGACCATGCAGAACCCGTCGGACATGCTGGCGACCTCGTTGGCCGACAGGCCACCGCGTTCGCCGCGGAAAACCGAACGGAAGACCTCGGAAACGCCGGTCGCGAGCAGCCACGGCACCAGGAACACCAGGACGAAGCCGATGACGCCGAACACGCTCAGCGTGACCACGTCGTAGCGGTTGCCGGTGCCCTTGCGCACCAGCGACACCAGCAGCGCCGCGAACACCGGCAGCAGCCCGAGCAGCAGGCCCGCGGTGATCGTGCCCCACACCCAGTCGCCAGGGCACAGGCCGGGCCCGAAGATCCGGTGCGCGAGCGACAGCAGGGAACCGGCGATCTCGAGCATCCGGCACCACCTCCTGTCGTTCCCAGCCTATGTGGATCGGCGCCATCGCATGGGTCGTTCCGATGTGTGCAGACGCGTTTCGCGGGCACAAGGTTGCCAGGGCCCCGAACCGCCCGGTCGGACAGGCGGCGCAGGCGGGGTCTTGGTGAGAAGGTGGGGTGCGCGAGCACGGAGGTGGAGCATGGGCTACCGCGAGGAATACCAGCGCAGCATCGAGGACCCCGAGGGTTTCTGGCTCGACGCGGCCAAGGCGATCGACTGGACCACCGCGCCGACCAGGGCCTTGGACTCCGATGCGGCGCCGATCTACCGCTGGTACCCCGACGGCGTGCTCAACACCTGCCACAACGCGCTCGACCGGCACGTCGACGGCGGTCGCGCCGAGCAGAACGCGCTGATCTACGACTCGCCGGTCACCGGCACGAAGGCGACCTACACCTATCGCGAGCTGCGCGACGAGACCGCGCGGTTCGCGGGCGTGCTCGCCGGGCTCGGGGTCGCGGCGGGCGACCGCGTGATCATCTACATGCCGATGGTGCCGCAGGCGTTGATCGCCATGCTCGCGTGCGCCCGGCTGGGCGCGGTGCACTCCGTGGTGTTCGGCGGGTTCGCGCCGCGCGAGCTGGCGTCCCGCGTCGAGGACGCGAAGCCGAAGGTGATCGTGGCCGCGTCGTGCGGCATCGAGCCGACCCGGGTCGTGGAGTACAAGCCGATCATCGAGTCGGCGCTCGCCAGGACCACGCACCAACCCGGCCACGTCGTCGTGCTGCAGCGTGCGCAAGCGCGGGCGGAGATGGGCTCGCGCGACGTCGACTGGGACACGGCCATGGAGTCGGCCGAGCCGCACGACTGCGTGCCGGTCGCCGCGACCGACCCGCTGTACGTGCTCTACACGTCGGGCACGACCGGCAAGCCGAAGGGCGTGGTGCGCGACAACGGCGGGCATGCGGTGGCGCTGGCGTGGTCGCTGCGCAACGTCTACGACATCAACCCCGGTGACGTCTTCTGGACCGCGTCCGACGTCGGCTGGGTCGTCGGGCACTCCTACATCGTCTACGCGCCGTTGATCGTGGGCGCGACAACCGTGCTGTACGAGGGAAAGCCGGTCGGGACGCCGGACGCGGGCGCGTTCTGGCGGGTGATCGCCGAGTACGGCGCGAAGGCGCTGTTCACCGCGCCGACGGCGTTGCGCGCGATCAAGAAGGTCGACCCGTCCGGGGAACTGCTCGCCGGGCACGACCTTTCCCGGTTCGAGACGCTGTTCCTGGCCGGCGAGCGACTGGACCCGGAGACGTACAAGTGGGCCTCGGACGAACTCGACCGGCCGGTGGTCGACCACTGGTGGCAGACGGAGACGGGCTGGCCGATCTGCGCCAACCTGCGTGGTCTGGAGCCGATGCCGATCAAGGCGGGGTCGCCGAGCGTGCCGTGCCCCGGTTACGACGTGCGCATCCTGGACCAGTCGGGCGACGAACTGCCCGCGGGCCAGGAAGGCGCGATCGCGATCAAGCTGCCGCTGCCGCCGGGTTGCCTGCCGACGTTGTGGGGCGACGACGAGCGGTACGTCGAGTCCTACCTGTCGCGCTACCCCGGGTACTACCTCACCGGGGACGGCGGCTACGTCGACGCCGACGGTTACGTGTACGTGATGGGCCGCACCGACGACGTGATCAACGTTGCGGGACACCGGTTGTCGACGGGGTCGATGGAGGCGGTGCTCGCCGCGCACCCCGCCGTGGCCGAGTGTGCGGTGATCGGCGTGCGGGACTCGTTGAAGGGTCAGCTCCCGCGCGGTTTCGTGGTGCTCAAGGCCGGTGTGGAGATCTCGGAGGAGAAGCTCCGCGAGGAGCTCGTCGCCGCCATGCGCGCCGAAGTCGGTCCCGTGGCGGCGTTCCGCGATGTGTCTGTTGTGGACGGATTGCCCAAGACCCGCTCCGGCAAGATCCTCCGCAAGACGATGCGCGGCATCGCCGACGGCCGAGACGAACCCGTCCCCTCCACCATCGAGGACGCCTCCGTCCTGGACGCGCTGCGCCTCATCCTCCGCGCCGACTGACCCCCGCGTGTCCCCTCCTCCGGCCGGGTGTGTCCCCTCTTCCGACCCGGTGTGTCCTCTCTTCTGACCACGTGTGTTCCCTCTTGAGGCGCGCATGGTCAGGCCACGAACCTGCGTTCGCGGAACGCCGCCCGGATCTGGGTCACCACCGCGGCAGGATTCCTGAGATCGTCGACGTCCGCGCGGATGACCAGCCAACCGCGTCGCCGCAGGTCGCGATCACGCAGTTCGTCACGCTCGCTGCGCCCTGCGTGCGCTTCGTAGCCGTCGTACTCCAAGGCGATCTTGGGCTCCAGCCAGGCGAAGTCGAGGCGGTACCGCACCGAGCCGTCCAGGTCGACGACAGGGTGCTGCGCGACCGGTATCGGCAGGCCGCTGTCGACGAGTTCGAGCAGCAACCGGCTCTCCGCCGGCGATTCGGGCAAGCCGGTGGCCAGGTCCAGCAGGAACGCGCTGCGTTTTCGGCCACGGGAGTCGCGTCGCCGCATGATGCGTTCGGCCACAGTGGCCTTGAACTCCGCCCGGAACCGAGGATCGAGCTGGCCGAGCGCCTGATCCGCACAAGCAAGGGCCATGCCGCGGTTCTCGTCGCACAGCATGTCGGCGACGACCCGATCGAGGGCCAGGGTGCGCAGCCGGTCGAGCTCGACCACGTCGTCCTCATCGAGAGATCCATTGTGGATTCTTGTGCCCGGGAAGTTGTGCACCTTGCGGGCGTAGGGCACCAGGACGTGGATGATTCCCGCGTCGGCCGCTGTGCAGCCGTGGATCAATGCGGCGGTTTGACCCGTGAGCGCGGCAGTCGGGCCGGCCGCGAGCAGGCTTGCGGCCGCCTTGGTCGGCAGGGTCAACATCGTCCGGCGGTCGACAAGCACCGCCCTGTGCACCGCGACGAGCCGGCCGTCGCTGATCAGGTCACGGACTTGCTTGCGGCCAAGGGCCGAGGTGAGGTCGCTGCGCAGGTGCGCGCCATGCAGGCCGGGAGGCAATTCGAACATGACTCCACCTTGGACCCGCGAAACGCCTCCTCCGCCGTTGCGCGTGAATCTGTGGACAACCTGCCGCCTGTGGATAACTCAAAGCGCGGACACACCGGGTCGGAGGAGGGGACACGCGGGGTCGGAGGAGGGGACACGCGCGGGAGGGGTCAGTCCCAGGAGGGGAGCCAGTGTTCCATTTGCCAGTGGGTGTCGGTGATGGAGTCGCCGTTGAGGACGGGCCAGAGCCACACGAAGTTCGCGACGACCAGGCCCACGTAGAGCGAGATCACCAGCAGGCCGGTCGTCCTGCGTTCCAGGCCGTCGCGCAGTTGGCCGCCGATCTCGCCCAGGCACAGCACGAGGCCCAGCACCAGGAACGCCGCGAGCGGGGTGGCGTAGAAGAAGTACATCTGGCGGTCGAGGTTCAGGAACCACGGCAGGTAGCCCGACAGGTAGCCGGCCAGCACGGCGGCGTAACGCCAGTCGGTGCGGAAGACCGTCTTCCACAACGACCAGGCCAGCATCGGCACCGACAGCCACCACATCGCGGGCGTGCCGATCAACATCGTCGCCTTGATGCAGTGGTCGGTGCCGCACGCGGCGCCGGTGTCGTTGTAGTAGTACAGCTGTGGTCGCAGACCCATCGGCCAGGTCCACGGCTTGGACTCCCACGGGTGCGGGTTGTCCTTCGGGGTCACCAGCGTCTCGTGGAAGTGCAGGACGTTGCCCGAGTACTGCCACAGCGCGCGCAACGCCTGCGGCATGAAGTCGTACCAGCCGTGGTGGTCGGTCTTGGTGGCCAGGTAGCGGTCGATGCCGGTCTCACTGCTGAACCACGGCGCCCAGCACGCCAGGTAGACCAGCACCGCCACGGCGATGAAACTCCACAGGGCGGGCAGCACGTCACGCAGCAGCGCGCCCTGCCACGGGTGCCGCACGCCGGCGGCGCGGCGCGCGGTCGCGTCCCAGATCACCGAGAGCAGCCCAAACCCGGCGACGAAGTACATGCCCGACCACTTGGTGCCCAACGCGAGACCGAGCGAGACACCCACCGCGAAGCGGTACCATCGGAACCCTAGCCGCGGCCCGTATAGCGACGCGGTGGCCCAGCCCTCCTCGACGGCGATGGCCAGCCGTGAGCGCACTTGGTCGCGGTCGAGCAGCATGAAGCCGAACGCGACGAGCACCCAGAACGCCAGGAAGATGTCGAGCATCCCCGTCCGGCTCTGCAGGTGCAGCACGCCGTCGCAGATGAGCAGGATGCCGGCGACCGCGCCGAGCAGCGTCGAGCGGGTCAACCGCCGCGCGATCCGGACGATCATGATGATCATCAACGTGCCGCACACGGCGCCGGTGAAGCGCCAGCCCCAGCCGTTGTAGCCGAAGAGCCACTCGCCGATGGCGATGAGCTCCTTGCCCAGCGGCGGGTGGACGGTCAGCTCGTAGCCGGGGTTGTCCTCGTAGCCGCCGTTGCGCAGCATCTGCCACGCCTGCGGGACGTAGTGCTTCTCGTCGAAGACGGGCGAGCCGTTGTCGGTGGGCGAGCCGAGGTTCTGCAGCCGGACCAACCCGCCGATGAGCCCGATGACCAGCGTGACCACCCAGCCACGCAGCCGGTCGGCCGGCATCGGGTTGCCGATCACCCGCGCGGCCGTGCGGGCGGCCTCGGGTGACGGCGCCCCGGCATTCGATTCGTCGGATGCCCTCGCCTCGTCCGCAGCCAGCACGCTCACGACCGCAGATGGTAAAGCGCCCGGTGTTCGGTCCGCGTCGGGACGGTGCCGTCAGGGCTTGGGCTCGCCGTAGCCGAGCTGCTGGTCGATCTCTTCATCCGACTCGTCGGTGCCGATGTTGCGGTCCTCGCCGGCATTGGTGATGGTCTGTGCGTAGCCCATCCCCTTGCTCATCACCTTGCCCGGATCGCGGCGCTCCTTGGTGCCTTCCATGCCATCGCCAGGCATGAACGTCTTGTCCAGTCCTACCAGGCGTTCGCCGGCGTCCTTCGCGAGCTTCGCGTAGGTCAGCTTGTCGCCCTCGACGACTTCCTTGGCGAGTCCCTTGGTGAAGCCGCCGTAGAGGCGCTCGTTGCTCTGTAGCCGGCTGCGCAGCTTGTTCAACACCTTGCCGGCGCGGGTGTAGATCGAGCAGGCCTTCTCGACGGTGGTGCCGGACTTCTCGGTGCCACGCGCGACCTCCACCCCCGATTCCGTGGCCGCCGCGGCGGTACTGGCGCCACCGGTGAGGGGCGCTTCAGGGATCGCCGTGAGCCAAAGGATGATCAGGCGCTCGACGATGTCGGTGACGATCCCGAGGATTGTGTCCTCGAGCGCCTGGACAAGCACGGCGAGCAACTGGAGCATCGCCGCGATGTCGCCGGCCACCCCAGCCGTGCCGTGCACACCTTTCACGAACAGGGAAGTGGTCGCGGCCGCGGCGGTGGCCGCATCGCCGTCCCAGTTCGTGATCGTCGTCTTCGCGACGCCGACGATGTCGGTGGCCAGTCGTTCCAAGTCCTCGGCGAGTTGCTTGTACCGACTCGAAGCGGCCTTCAGCGCATCGGGGTTCCCGCTCGTCAGATCGATGAATGCCTTGAGCGGCGTGAAGAACTTCATGACGAAGCCCAGGCCGTTCTGGATCAGGAACCCGAGCGGATCGGCAATGGCTTGGGTGGCGTCGTTCACCCAGCTCTCGATCAGGACGCCCGCGTCGACGATGAGGTTGGCGGCGTCGACGCTATTGCCCTCACCCATCGCCATGGCGTCGGTGTACAACTTCGTCACCGCTCCGGCGAAGCCTTGCCCGCTGCTCAGCGCCCGATCGCCGATGTTCGTCCGCTCACCGGGGTCCTTGTAGTACTCGTTGAAGATGACGCTCGAGGAGTAGTCGGTGTCCGGCTTCGGCCCGCCGTTGGGATCGAGGGTGGTGCCGCGAGCCTCGTCGAGCTCGTTGGCCAGCTTGATCATGCTCTGCTGGTTGGCTGCGTCCGTGCCGTGGTAGGAGGCGGCGGTCGCGTTGAACTTGTCCGCGGCCGAGCTGATGCCGATGGTGATCGAGTTGATGTGCTTGACCAACTCACAATGAAGCGCTTCGTAGTCGCTGTAGAACGAGGTGAACTCGGTCAGCAACGGGCCGAAGACCGGTTCCATGACCTCGGCTGCCTGGACGTTGCCTTGCAGCACCTGTGCCCGCGGGTGGAAGTCCGTGTAAAGCGTCTGGGCGAAGGTGGCTATGTCCGCAGGACTGGCGACGTAGTTCATCGGCGGTCCTTGGGGCGGCGGACGAGGTTGACCTGGTATTCGGCCGGTTCGTCCTCCACCGGTGGCCGGGGGCGAGCCGGACGGGGTGGCCGCTGGGGCGAGGCAGCTGGGGGAGCGGCCGGGGCAGCGGGCGGCGGCGGTGGGATCACCGGCGCCTGTGGAGCCGTCTTCGCCTGGGTGGCGCGGACCTGCCCGACAACGTCCATGTCGTCGCCGACGTACTGCTGAACCAGCTGCGCTTGCTGGCGGGCGGCCTGGGCGATCGCCTGCCGGAGGGTGCCCATCACCGCGGCGCGCAGGCCCTCCGGGCCCAGCGCCATGGCCTGCGGGGCGAACCTGATGTCCTGCACCGTGCCGCCGGGACCGGCCGCCACCGCGACGGAACCGTCGGGGGAGTGCACGATCGCCCGGATCTGGCCCAGCTGTTCCCGCAGCCCGCCGAAGTCCTTGACCTTCTTCGCCGCTTCGACCCGCGCCGCATGCAGCTTCTCAGCGGCTTCGGTCAGCGCCTCCAGTTCATCTGCCACATCACGCAGGGTGGCACGTCATCGCGGTGGGTGGCAGGCGTTTCGACATCTCTACGCTGGACGAGTGAACACGGGGCTGGTGCTGGCGGCGACGCCGCTCGGGGAGGTGCGCGACGCCTCCCCGCGCCTGGTGGCGGCGCTGGGCACCGCCGACATCGTGGCCGCGGAGGACACGCGGCGGACCAAGGCGCTCGCGGCCGCGCTCGGGGTCACCATCGGCGGCAAGGTGGTCAGCTTCTACGACGCCGTCGAGACCGCGCGCATCGATGGGCTGGTCGAGGCCATCGCGAGCGGCCAGACCGTCCTCCTCGTCACGGACGCGGGCATGCCCAGCGTGTCGGATCCTGGATATCGGCTGGTCACGGCGTGTGTCGACAACGACTTGCCGATCACCTGCCTGCCGGGGCCGTCCGCGGTCACCACCGCGCTGGCGCTTTCGGGGCTGCCCTGTGAGCGGTTCTGCTTCGAGGGGTTCGCGCCCCGCAAGCCCGGCGAGCGGGAGCGGTGGTTGCGCGCGCTCAAAGAGGAGCCGCGCACCGCGGTGTTCTTCGAGTCGCCGCACCGGATCGCTTCCACGATGGCCGACGCCGTCCGTGTGCTCGGCGGGGAGCGGCGGGCGGCGGTGTGCCGGGAGCTGACCAAGCAGTACGAAGAAGTCCGGCGGGGGACGCTGGCCGAGCTCGCCGAGTGGGCGGCCGAGGGCGTGCGTGGGGAGATCACCGTGGTGCTCGCGCCGGCCCCGAAGGTCGAGGCCGATCTGCCGTCGCTGGTCGAGCAGGTGCGCGCGCTCGCCGACGACGGGATGCGGCTCAAGGACGCCGCCGCGCAGGTCGCGGGTGAGCACGGCGTCAGCAAGAAGGCGCTCTACGACTCCGCCGTCGCGATGAACACGAACTCGCGGCCGGGCCGGTCCGGGGCCTGACGCACGTCCAGCACGCGGTAGCCCTGCTCGGCGAGGCTGGCCTCGACCTCGTCGCGGGAGCGGAACCGCAAGGTCGAGTCCGACGTGACGACCGTGCCGTCGGCGAAGGTGTACGTGTAGCGGAACGACACGAGCGGCAGCCGGACCTCGGTGACCTCGCGGTGCTGGGTCACGCCGGCGATGGTCACCTCGGCCGGGTCGGCGGACCACTGCTCCCACGCCCGGAACTCCGGGCGCCGGGTCTCGAAGACCAGGTGACCGCCGGGCCGCAGTGCCGCGCGGATCGACCGCAACACCGAAGCCCAGTCCTCGTCGGTGAGGAAGACCTGGGCGACGTTCCCGGTCATCACCGCCAGGTCGGCGCCGACCGGCGGCAGGTCGCGGGCATCGCCGTGGTGCCACGCGACCCAGTGCGCGCCACGCTTCGACCGGGCCACCTCGAGCGACGCGAGTGCCGGGTCGACGGCGTCGACCATGAGTTCGCGTTCGGCCAGGATGAGCGCCAGGTTGCCGGTGCCGCAGCCGACGTCCAGCACGTGCCGCGCACCCAGCTCCTCGACGATCGCCACGTACGCGTCGAGGTCGTGGCGCGGCCCGTCGAAGTCGTCGTAGATCCGCGCGAGGCGGGGGTCGTCGAAGATCGCGTCGGGCACGGGCGCACGGTACGGCTTACCGTCGTCAGGTGGAAACGACATTGGTCGCGAAGATCACCGGGGACGACTCGGTGAACGACACCGCGCGCCGGTTCGGCATCCACGCCACCGACCTGGGGCTGATGTGGGCCGGTGACGACGGGCGGGTCCGGGTTGTCTTCGGCGACACCTACGGCCACGGCTGGGGTGGTAGCGGCGCTGGGCCGGCCGAGGGCTCCGACTGGCGTTGCAACGTGCTCGCCTACGCCGGTGACGACTTCACGCACGGCCTGGTCCTCGACGAGGTCGCCGCCCGGGACGACGGCATGGCCGCCGAGCTCTTCGGCCGCGACCGGGAGAACGAGGCCACGGTCATCCCCAACTCGGGCACGGCGGTCGGCGCGACGCACTACCTGCACTACATGTCGGTGAAGAGCTGGGACGGCCCGGGCCGCTGGCGCACGAACTTCGCCGGCATCGCCGTGTCGCACGACGGCGGGACGACCTGGGAGCGGCCGGAGCAGGCCCGCTGGCACAACGCGCGGTGGCGGCACCTCTGGCGGCACAACCACCCCTTCCAGGTCGGCTGTTTCGCCACCTTCGACGGCGGCCGGTACCTCTTCGGCACGCCCAACGGCCGGTTCGGCGACGCACGACTGGCCCGGGTGTCCACTGAGGACATCCTGGTGCCGGAACGCTACGAGTACTGGACCGGCGCGGACTGGCGGCGTGGGGACGAATGGGCCGCGAAGCCCGTCTTCCGCGGTCCGGTCGGCGAGATGTCGGTGCTGTACAACGACACCCTGGACCAGTGGCTCGCCGTGCACCTCGACGAGCACCGCGCGGCGATCGTGCTGCGCACCGCGCCGGAGCCGACCGGACCGTGGACCGGCGGCGACGTCCTGGTGTCCGGGCGGGACTACCCGGGCCTGTACGGCGGCTACCTGCACCCGTCGTCGGCGCACGGCACGACGCTGCACTTCGCGATGTCGCAATGGAATCCGTACAACGTCTTCTGGATGCGCACCGAATTGGGTTGACCTGGAGCGCGGTCGAGGGTGTTGGGTGGACTGGACACCAACGAGGGGAAAACCGATGGACAAGCGCACGCTCGGCGCCCTGGAGGTCTCGGCCCTGGGCCTCGGCTGCATGGGGTTCTCGCCGCAGGTCTACGGCCCGGCCACCGACGTGGAGTCCGCCGAGACCATCAACCGCGCGCTGGACCTCGGCGTCACGCTGCTGGACACCGCCGACATGTACGGCATGGGCCACAACGAGGAACTCGTCGGCCGCACCATCGCGGGCCGGCGTGACGAGGTCGTGCTGGCGACGAAGTTCGGCATCACCGGGCGGGACGGCGCCAAGCTGGTCGTCGACTCGAGCCCGGACTACGCCCGCAAGGCCGTGGACGCGTCGCTGGGCCGGCTCGGCCTCGACCACATCGACCTCTACTACCTGCACCGGCGCAACCCGGACGTGCCGATCGAGGACACCATGGGCGCGCTGGCCGAGCTGGTGCAGGCCGGGAAGATCCGGCACATCGGGTTGTCGGAGGTGAACGCGCAGACCCTGCGCGCCGCGCACGAGGTGCACCCGGTGACCGCGCTGCAGATCGAGTACTCGCTGTTCACCCGCCTCGACGTCGACGTGGACTCGACCTGCCGGGAACTGGGCATCGGCGTCGTCCCGTACTCGCCGGTGGGCCGGGGGATGCTGACCAGCACGGTGCGCTCGCTCGACGAACTCGCCGAAGACGACTTCCGGCGCACCTTGCCGCAGTGGCAGCCGGAGAACCTGCCGCGCAACCTCGCGCTGGCCGACAAGGTGCGCGCGGTCGCCGAGGACATGGGCGCCACGCCGGTGCAGGTGGCGCTGGCGTGGTTGCTGGCGCAGGGCAAGCACATCGTGCCGATCCCGGGCACCCGCAAGATCCCCAACCTCGAGGAGAACGTCGGCGCGGTCGACCTCACCCTGACCGCGGAGCAGAAGGAAGCCATCGAGGCCGCGGTGCCCGCCGACCAGGTGGCCGGGGAGCGCTACCCGGAGTCGGGGATGGCCTCGGTCGGCCACTAGCCCTGAATGTCGCATTCAGGACGCTCGACGTCCTGAATGCGACATTCGAGGCTTCAGCCTGATTCGCGCTGGAACGTCCGGGCGCCCCACCAGACCGACAACACGGTGAGCACCAGCAGGATGACGCCACCGGTGGTGATGGCGTTCAGCGCGAAGTCGCCGCGGAAGCCCGCGCGTTCGGCGTCCACGATGTGCGTGAACGGGTTGACCCGCGAGATCCAGTACAGCCAGCTCGGCGCGAGCCCCGTCGTGATCGGGATCATGATCCCGGAGAGCAGCAGCACCGGCAGCAGCACGCTGTTCAGCAACGGCGCGAACGCGTCCTCGCTCTTGAGGATCAGCGCCAGCGCGTAGGACGACGCCGACATCGTGATGCCCAGCAGCAGCACCATCGCCAGGCTGAACACGATCCCCCAGAACGGCGCGCGCAGCCCGAACACCAGCATCGCGAGCACGGTGATCAGCACCGCCTGCACGACCAGTTGCACCGCGTCGCGCAGCACCCGGCCGAGCAGCAGCCCGACGCGGCTGGCCGGGGTCACCCGCATCCGCTCGATCACGCCCGCGCGGTACTCGGCGATCAGGCCGAACCCGACGAACGCGCTGCCGAACAACCCGAGCTGCACCAGCAACGCCGGCGTCAGGATCTGCCACGACGAGCCGGGCGGGAAGCCGGGCGTCTGCGTGATCTTCTCCATCAGCGGTCCGAAGAGGACCAGGTACAGGATCGGCTGCATCATCGTGATCACGACCCACACGGGGTTGCGCAGCGACAGCACCATCCCACGCTTGAAGATCAGCCACGTGTCACGCCACATCGGCGGTCTCCTTGTCTTCGGTGGCCTCGCCGACCGCCTCGGCGCCCATCTCGGCGTCGCGCAGGCTGCGCCCGGTCAGGGTCAGGAACACGTCGTCGAGCGTCGGGCGGGTCACGCTCATCGAGGTCAGCGGGATGGCCGCGGCGTCGATCGCGCGCACCAGGTCGGGGAGCAGCACGTCACCGCGCGGCGCGCGGAACCGCACCGTGCCGCCGTCGACGTCCGCCTCGGACACCTCCGGCAGCCGGGCCGCGATCTCCCCGGCGCGGGCGCCGTCGGTCACGGGCACCGAGAACGTCACGAGGTCGCCCGCGAGGCCGGCCTTCAGCTCGTCCGGCGCGCCCTGGGCGACGATCTTGCCGTTGTCGATCACCAGGATGCGGTCGCAGAGCGCGTCCGCCTCGTCGAGGTAGTGCGTGGTCAGGAAGACCGTGGTGTTGTGCTCGCGGTGCATGGCCTTGATGTGGGTCCAGAGGTTGGCCCGGCTCTGCGGGTCGAGCGCCGCGGTCGGCTCGTCGAGGAACACCAGCTTCGGGTCGTGCACCAGGCCGAGCGCGATGTCCAGGCGCCTGCGCTGGCCGCCGGACAGGGTCTTGATCAGCCGCTGGTCCAGGCCCGCGAGGTCCATGCGCGCGGTCAGCTCGGCCGACCGGGCGCGGGCCTGCTCCGAGGTCAGGCCGTAGAAGCGGCCCTGCAGCTCCATCTCCTCGATGACCTTGCACTCCGGCGAGCTGCCGCCGCTCTGCGCGACGTAACCGATCTGCCTGCGCACGCCGACCGGGTCGGTGCGCAGGTCGCAGCCGGCCACGGTGGCCGTGCCGTCGGTGGGTTCGAGCAGCGTGGTCAGCATGCGCAGCGTCGTGGTCTTGCCCGCACCGTTGGGGCCAAGGAAGCCGACCAGTTCACCGGGCTCGACGTCGAGGTCGACCCCGCGCACGGCCTCGACCGTTCCGGTTCTCGTGCGGAAGCTGCGGCGCAGTCCGCGTGCGTGAATCATAAAGCCCCCTAAGTATCTTGGAATGAGAGTCAATCTTGACTACCGCGACAGCATTCCGCAAGGGCCGTCCACTAGTCAACTTTGATTAGCCGTGCTCGTCGGCCATCGTGTAGGCGCCCGCGTTGAGCCGCGCCAGCAGCTTGCGGGCCCAGTCGAGCTCGGCGTTGACCTGGTTGGTCCACAGCCCGGCCTGCTCCCGGACGTGTTCGGGCAGGCCCTCCTGCGGGTTGGCCATCCAGTCCCGAAGGCCCTGCAGCGCCTTCTCCAGTTCCACGATCCGCACCCCGAGGTCGTCGATGGCCTCGGCCCTGGTCAGCGCCGGAAGCATGGCGATCGCGGCGTTGAGCGTCACGTTGTCGGTCGCGTCGCGCAGCGCGGCGCGGACCAGGGCGACGATCTCCCGCACGCCCGACTCGGTGATCCGGTAGCGGATCCGGTCCGGGCCGGAGTCGCCCGGTTGCGCGCCGACCTCGTCGACCAGGCCGTCCCTGGCCGCCTTCTTCAACGCGTGGTAGATCGAGCCCGGCTTGACGTTGGCCCAGTTCTCCGCGTGCCAGCTCAGCAGCTCACGGCGCACCTGGTAGCCGTGCACCTCCCCGGCGGCCTGCACCACGCCGAGCACCAGCATCTTGGTCGCCGACAACCCTGTCCTCCGTGAAGCCCGCTTTTTCCCTGTCCGTAGGCTAGGCCGACATGAACGCCCCCGTGCTCACCGCGGTGGCCTGGCCCTATGCCAACGGCCCCCGCCACATCGGCCACGTCTCCGGTTTCGGAGTCCCTTCCGACGTGTTCTCCCGCTACATGCGAATGGCCGGGCACCGGGTGCTGATGGTCAGCGGCACCGACGAGCACGGCACGCCGATCTCCGTGCAGGCCGACAACGAGGGCATGAGCGCGCGCGAGCTCGCCGACAAGTACAACCGCGTCATCGCGAACGACCTCCAGGGTCTCGGCCTGTCCTACGACCTGTTCACCCGCACCACCACCGGCAACCACTACAAGGTCACGCAAGACCTCTTCATGGGGTTGTACAACAACGGTTACGTCATCCCCCAGACCCAGATGGGTGCGATCAGCCCGTCCACCGGGCGCACCCTGCCCGACCGCTACATCGAGGGCACCTGCCCGATCTGCGGCTACGACGGCGCACGCGGCGACCAGTGCGACAACTGCGGCAACCAGCTCGACCCGGCCGACCTGATCAACCCGAAGTCCCGGATCAACGGCGAGACGCCGAAGTTCATCGAGACCGAGCACCTGTTCCTGGATCTGCCCGCGTTCGCCGAGTCGCTGGGCAAGTGGCTGTCCACCCGGGACGAGTGGCGGCCGAACGTGCTGAAGTTCAGCCAGAACCTGGTCAACGACCTGCGCCCGCGCGCGATCACCCGCGACCTCGACTGGGGTGTGCCGGTGCCGCTGGACGGCTGGCGCGACGCCCCGATGAAGCGCTTCTACGTGTGGTTCGACGCGGTCATCGGCTACCTGTCGGCGTCGGTCGAATGGGCGCGGCGCAGCGGCGACCCCGATGCGTGGCAGGAGTTCTGGACCGACCCGGCCGCCCAGGGCTACTACTTCATGGGCAAGGACAACATCGTCTTCCACTCGCTGATCTGGCCGTCGCTGCTGCTCGGGCAGAACGGCGCGGGGGACAAGGGCGGCGAGCCGGGCGTGTTCGGCACGCTGAACCTGCCGACCGAGGTCGTGTCCAGCGAGTTCCTCAAGATGAGCGGCTCGAAGTTCTCCACGTCGCGCGGGACCGTCATCTACGTCAACGACTTCCTGCGCGAGTTCGGCCCGGATGCGTTGCGCTACTTCATCTCCGTGGCCGGCCCGGAGAACCAGGACACCGACTTCACCTGGGACGAGTTCGTCCGGCGGACCAACTTCGAGCTGGCCAACGAGTGGGGCAACCTGGTCAACCGGTCCATCTCGATGGCGGCGAAGAACAACGGCGCCGTCCCCGCCCCGAACAAGCCGACCGAAGCCGACGCCGAGCTGAAGGCGTTGTCCGCCAAGGCGTTCGAGGTCGTCGGCGCGCACCTGCGCCGCTCGCGGTTCAAGCAGGCCAGCACCGAGGCCATGCGCGTGGTGTCCGCGGCGAACAAGTACCTGTCGGACCAGGAGCCGTGGAAGCTCAAGGACGACCCGGAGCGGCGCGATTCCGTGCTGCACACCGCGTTGCAGGTGGTGCAGGACGCGAACACGCTGCTCACCCCGTTCCTGCCGCACTCCGCGCAGAAGGTGCACGAACTGCTCGGCGCCGAAGGGGTCTGGGCGGCCCAGCCGCAGCTCACCGAGGTCACCGACCTGGACGTGCCCGAGCGCGAATACCCGGTCCTGACCGGCGACTACGCGGGCGAGCAGGCCAAGTGGGAGTCGACCCCGATCGAGGTCGGCCGCCCGCTGGGCAAGCCGACGCCGCTGTTCGCCAAGCTCGACCCGAAGCTGGGTGAGACCGGTCCGGACTGGGCCCCCATCACTCCCGTTGAGTAAGCGCAAGGGTGAGTTGCCACCGGCGCCGGAACCGCTTCCGGTGCCGGTGGTCGACGCCCACACCCACTTGGATGCTTGCGGCGCAACGGATGCCGCGTCCGTGTCCACAATGGTCGATCGCGCCGAGCGGGCCGGGGTGTCGCGTGTGGTCACCGTCGCCGACGACCTGAACGCCGCGCGCTGGGCCGCCGAAGCGTCCACTTGGGACGAGCGGGTGTTCGCCGCGGTCGCGTTGCACCCCACCCGAACCTCGTCGTTCACCGAGGCGGACAAGGCCGAGCTGGAGCGGTTGGCCGCCCGGCCAAGGGTTGTCGCGGTCGGCGAGACGGGCCTTGACTACTACTGGGACTACGCTCCGCAAAAGGCGCAGCACGAAGCGTTCCGATGGCACATCGACCTGGCCAAACGCCTCGACAAGACGCTGATGATCCACGACCGGGACGCCCACGAGGACATCTTCCGCATCCTGGAAGAAGAAGGCGCTCCGTCTACTGTGGTCTTCCACTGCTTCTCCGGCGACCTCGAGTTCGCGCGCCGCTGCGTGGACGCCGGGTACGTGCTGTCGTTCGCCGGGACGGCCACATTCCGGAACGCGCACGCCCTGCGTGAGGCGGCGGCCTTCGTTCCCACTTACCAGATGTTGGTGGAGACCGACGCGCCTTTCCTTACCCCACACCCATTTCGCGGACGACCGAACGAGCCGTACTGCGTCGTCTACACGCTCCGGGACCTTGCCCTGCTCAGAGGCGTGGAGCCGGCCGAGCTCGCTGCCGCCGTTTCGGCGAATGCCGAACGAGTATTCCGGTTGCCGGCTGTGACGTCCGACGTTTCGGGAAGTGACCGGTTGCGATGAATGGGGGACCCGGCTACTCCACCCGTGAGCGTGACGGGAATCACGACACTCCTCGATGTGTTTGCGCAACCTCCCGACCTCCGTTACGGTCCCGTGACCGGAAGCCCGGGAACAAGCAACACCCGGGGACCCGCAGTCAGGTCGTTGCAGTCGGGGCAGCGATCTCGTACCGCCGGAGTGCGGTGGCTACGGGTGTCGAAAGCTTGGAGCGCGTAGATGCGCCCCCGCGTGCGAGGAGATGGGCCTAGAGCGACTGCTGGTGCTTGGAACCCCCCGAAGGTCCCGAGCTGAGCTGAACTCCTGATCCTGATGTGCGCGTGAGCTCGTCTCCCGCCTTCCCCCGAAGGATTCGACCCTTGACTGGTAGCGGCAAACAGAGCGGCCATAGCGGCTTCAGCGGTGACACCGACTGGTTCACGCCGGTCGGGGGCGCCCCCACGGCGACCGCGACGCTGGACGAACCCGTGTGGCGTTCGCAATTCCCGGACTACTACGCCGACGAGCTGTCGTTCTCCCACGAAGACGTGCTCGAAGCGCTCGGCCCCCAGGCCGAGGAGCTGATGGCGCAGGCGAACGTGGACGTCGACGAGCTGATCAGGCTCGTCAACGCCGAGACCACCGTCATGCCGGCGCTGATCCTCCCGGACGACCTCTCGGTCGACCGGTCGATGGGCGAAGAGGACACCGAGGAACAGCGCGCCGGTGTCATCACCGCGCTGCGCAGCTGGAAGCGCACGTTCCTCAAGTCGGCGGTCGCCGCGGTGCTGGTGACGCTGATCGGTGGCGGCGCGGCCGCCATCGCCATGAACAAGTCGGTCGAGGTCGAGGTCGACGGCCAGACCCACGACGTGCACACCTACGCGGGCACGGTCGGCGAGGTGCTGCAGGCCGAGGGCATCAGCGTCAACGTGCACGACTCGCTCTCGCCCTCCCCGAACGCCCAGATCGGCGACGGCGGCAAGATCGTCCTCGAGCGGGGCCGGCTGCTGCACCTGACCGTGGACGGCGAGCAGCGCGACTCCTGGGTGCGCGCGGACACCGTCGGCGAGGCGCTGGCCCAGGTGCACGCGCCGCTGGACGGCTCGTGGGTGTCGCACGCGGCCGGCGACGAGGTCCCGCTGCAGGGCCTCGCGGTCGAGGTGAAGACCCTCAAGACCGTCACCGTCTTCGACGGCGGCAACATGCCGAAGCAGATCAAGACCACCGCTGTGACCGTCGGTGAGTTCATGGGTCTGCAGCACATGACCCTGGGCAAGGACGATTCCGTCAAGGGCGGGATGGGCCTCAAGCTCAAGAACGGCGCCGAGGTCCACATCTCCCGGACCGGCGTCACCGTGGTCAACCGGACCGAGAAGGTCCAGCAGCCGGTCCAGAAGAAGGAAGACCCGAACATGGACGCGGGCCAGGAGAAGGTCCTGGACCCCGGCGCCCCGGGCGAGCGCATCGCGACCTACCGCATCACCGTCAAGAACGGCAAGGAAGTCGCGAAGGTCGAGATCGGCTCGAAGATCACGAAGAAGCCGAAGCCGAAGATCGTCAAGGTCGGCACCAAGCAGCCCGACATCGGCGACGGCGCCGTGTGGGACCGCATCGCGCAGTGCGAGTCCGGTGGCAACTGGCACATCAACACCGGCAACGGCTTCTACGGCGGCCTGCAGTTCGACCAGAGCACCTGGGAGTCCAACGGCGGCACGGCCTACGCGCCGCGCGCCGACCTGGCCTCCCGGGAGCAGCAGATCGCCATCGCGGAGAAGGTCGCGGCTGGGCGCGGGTTCTCCCCGTGGCCGGTGTGCGGCGCCCGCGCCTGATCCAAGTCTCATCACGAACCCGGCCCAGCTTCTCTCGGGCCGGGTTCGTTGCGTGTCGGGGCCGTTCGCTGCCCGATCCCGGTCTGGGGCGCCACGGCGGGCTTTGACGGGCGCCCTAGGCCGCGGCGGCTTCTCCGCTGTTCGATCTTTGACGGGGTGTTGACGGGCGCCGCGATCCGGTGGCGGCCCGAACTGGTGCCTTCGTTGGTCGCTTTTGCCTCGCGCGCGCGTAACGGAACCCCACCCTCCCTTGGGGGGCTCCCCCAGGTCCAGTCTATCGGGGTTTGACCTGGGGAAACGGGCGTGGCGTGGATCTGTGGACAACCGGGTGCCTGTGGAAAACCGCAGTGGCGGGAGAGGCGGGCGGGCGGGCGTGACACCATTCCCGGCGTGGCCGAACTGAGTGCGCTTCTCGGGCCCGCGGAGATCCGCGGGCTCGCCGAGCGGCTCGGCCTGCGGCCGACCAAGAAGCTCGGGCAGAACTTCGTGCTCGACCCCAACACGGTCCGGCGGATCGTCGCCGCGGCCGGCCTGCGCGACGACGACCGCGTCATCGAGGTCGGGCCGGGCCTCGGCTCGCTCACCCTCGCGCTCCTGCCGCACTGCGCGAGCCTGGTCGCCGTCGAACTGGACCCGGTCCTCGCCGAGGCGCTCCCGGGCACGGTGTCAGAAAGGGCGCCGGTTTTGGCCACCAGGCTGTCGGTGCTCGCCGGCGACGCCATGAAGGTCACCCGGGCCGAGCTCGGTGACCCCACGGCCCTGGTCGCCAACCTGCCCTACAACGTCGCCGTCCCGGTCGTCATCCACCTGCTCGCCGAGGTGCCGACGCTGCGCACCGGGCTGGTCATGGTCCAGGCCGAGGTGGCCGACCGGATGGCCGCCGCGCCGGGCAACAAGGTCTACGGCGTGCCGAGCGTGAAGGTGGCCTGGCACGCCGAGGCACGGCGGGTCGCGACCATCGGGCGAAATGTGTTCTGGCCTGCGCCTGGAGTGGATTCGGCGCTGGTCCTGCTGACCCGCCGCGAGCCCCCGCAGGGCGTCGACCGGGCCGCCGTTTTCGCCCTCGTGGACGCCGCGTTCGCGCAGCGGCGCAAGACCCTGCGGGCCGCTCTGGCCGGCTGGGCGGGCTCCGCGGACCGGGCCGAGCAGGTGCTGCGGGCCGCCGGGATCGACCCCTCGACGCGGGGCGAGCAGCTGTCCGTAAGGGATTTCGCCCGGATCGCCCAGCACGCTCGGTAAGGGCCCTTACGCACCACGGCTCCATCGGTGTGATTTGTTCAACGTTCACCCACATCCGGGACAAGCGTCTTGCATATCCCGTCTCGCTCCGGTTACATCAGTGGTGCATCCATCCCGAGCGGCCGAGAGACCTGGCTCTTCGACGCCGCAGCAACCACCCATCGTGGGCAGGTGCTACCGCCAGGAGCGATGGAGGAAAACCATGCGAGTGCTCACTTCACGGCGGGTCATCGATCAGGGCCGGCGGTCGGTCTCAGCGTGTCGTCGCCACCGCTGAACCAGACCCCAATCCCTTAGTCCACATCGGACAATCCACTTCGGACGGCAGGCGGAGCCCTGCCGAGCCGCCATGCCTGGGAGCCGTGCCACCGTGATCACCTTTGAAAACCTGACCAAGTCGTTCTGGAGTACCGCCGGGCGGGTCGTCGCCCTGGACGGCGTGAGCCTCGACGTGACGCCGGGCAGCGTCTTCGGCATCGTCGGGCCGACCCGCTCGGGCAAGTCCACCCTCGGCAAGCTCGCCGCGCTGCAGGACCGCCCGGACACCGGCGTGGTGCGCTTCGACGGCGTGAACACCGCGACGCTGGACCAGCGCGGCCTGCGCAGCGCGCGCCGCCGGATCAGCGTGCTCGCCGGGCACGCCACCCAGGGCCCCGAAGGCCTCAGCCCGCACCGCACGACGGCGGGCAACATCGCGCTGCCGCTCGAGCAGGCCGGGGTGGACGGCCCGACCCGCAAGCGCAAGGTCGGCCAGCTGCTCGACCTGGTCGGGCTGACCGAGCGCGCCGGGGTGCACCCGAGCGAGCTGACCCCGGCGCAGCGCCAGCGCGCGCTCGTGGCCAGGGCCCTGGTCGGCGAGCCGTCGGTGTTGCTGGCCGACGAACCGACCCGCGGCCTGGACCCCGACGCGCAGGTCGGCGTGCTGACCGCGCTGGAGCGGGCCCGCTTCGAACTCGGCGTGACCGTGCTGCTGGCCACCGAGGACACCTCGGTGGTGCGCCGCGTCGCCGACGACGCCGCCCTGCTCGACGACGGTCGGATCGTGGCCAGCGGTGGCCTGCTGGACCTCGTGTCCGAGCCGGGCAACCCGCTCGCGCAGGCCCTGCTGCCGGTCATCGAGACCCCGTCGAGCACCGGCGCGCTCTACGACCGCGTGGCCGACGTCGTGCTGATCGGCTTCGCCGCGGTCGGCGCGCTGTTGCCCGAGGCGTCGAGCCGGTTCGGCACCGAGCTCTCGGTCCTCGGTGGCGGTCTCGTCCGCTTCGGCGACACCCCGGTCGCCCGTTTCCGCCTCGGCGTCTCCGGTGGCCGCGCGGACGCGGCGCTGGGCTGGATCGCCGAGCGCGGCGGCATCGTCGACCGCCCGCTGGCCGGTCCGCAGGGCGTGGCCGCCTGAGGGTTTTCCACAGGCGCCCGGTTGTCCACAGATCCGGCCGGCGACCCCCACACCCCCTTTGACCTCGATAGACTGGTTTCAAGGGGTGCCCCCGGGAGGGTGGGGGCTGCCGTCGCGCGCGCGAGGCGAATCGGCGGTCGGGGCGTGCTGGTAGCGCCTGGTTTGCGGTGATGCTCCCGCGGATCGCCTGCGATGCTTGCGGCTCGGTCCGGCGGAGATTCCGGTGCGGGCCAGTCACGCACGGCTTGAGCTGCGCGTGCCCGCTTGGCCGCGAAGCGTGGTCAAGCCGTGGAATACCTGCGATCTGGCGGTTGCCGGGTGGCCGTAGGCTGAGGGTGTGCTCGCCGTCGTACCGCCTCCGGTCACCGTCCGCGTGCCGTCCAAGGTGAACCTGCACCTGGCGGTGGGCGACCGGCGTGCCGATGGCTACCACGACCTGGCCACGGTGTTCCAGTCGCTGTCGCTGACCGACGAGGTCACCGTCGCGGTCGCGGACGAGCCCGGCGTCGAGGTGCACGGCGAGGGCGCGGGCACGGTGCCGACCGGCGCGAGCAACCTGGCCTGGCGCGCGGTCGAGGAACTCGCCCGCTACGCCGGGCGCGACATCAGCGAGCTCAAGGTCCGCGTGGTGATTCGCAAGGGCATCCCCGTCGCCGGTGGCATGGCCGGTGGCAGCGCGGACGCCGCGGCGACCCTGGTCGGGCTGGCCAGCCTGTGGCGGCTGGAGATCGGCCGCGACGAGCTGGCCGTGCTGGCCGCGAAGATCGGCAGCGACGTGCCGTTCGTGCTCCACGGCGGCGTCGCGCTGGGCACCGGGCGCGGCGAGCAGCTGGTGCCGGTGCTCTCGCGGCACACGTTCCACTGGGTGCTCGCTTTCGACCGGCGCGGGCTCTCCACGCCCAAGGTGTACGCCGAGCTGGACCGCCTGCGCGCCGACGGCGAACCACCCGCGGTCGGCGCGGTGGAGCCGGTGCTCGAAGCGCTGGCCTCCGGCGATCCCCGCCAGCTCGCCCTGCTGCTCGGCAACGACTTGCAACCGGCCGCCGTCTCCCTGCGACCCACGCTGCGGCGGACGCTGCGCGCCGGCGTGCAGGCGGGTGCGCTGGCCGGGACGGTGTCCGGCTCGGGCCCGACGTGCGCGTTCCTGTGCGAGAGCGGCGAAGACGCGCTACGCGTGGCCGCCGAGCTGGCCGGGGCCGGGGTCTGCCGGACGGTCCGGGTCGCGCACGGCCCGGTGCCGGGCGCACGCGTGGTCAACGACGAGAGCCCGCGACCGACCCCGCCCGAAGTCCACGCTTAACTACGCACCCACTGCTGGCATCCGGTGGCCGTCATCAACTCGCCGTCGTGGGTGTTGATCGTGAGCGGGCCGAACGCCGTGCCTTGCGCGATCACGCCACCGCCGGGCTGGGTCCGCTTCCAGACGCACCCGGAGCGCACGCCTTGCGCCGGTCCGCCCGTGTGGTAGCGGCCGGACGCCACGTCGAAGCCGACCTCGAAGGTGCCGTTGCCGAACTTGGTCGCGGGCGCGCCGCGGTTGGGCGTCTTCGTCACGGTCTGGGTGATGGTCTCGGTGACCGGCGCCGACGGCGACGCGGGCATGGTGGTGGTGACCGTCTCGGTGAGCACGGAGGTGATCGTCACCGGGGCGCTGCCTGCGTCGTTGCCCGCCGCCCGGGCCGCGTAGGTCGCACCCACCGCAAGCCCGCCGGCCAGCACCACGAGGGTGACCAGCGCGAGCGCATCCCGTCGTTTCACGCGAGCAACCTTCGCACGTCGAGTCCGCGATCACTACCCGCCAAACGAAGAAAGAACGAGGCTGGCAGGCATGTGATCGCCGACCGGACAAGCGCTCTACCGAACTGAGCTACGCCTCGGCTCGCGCCGGTGCGGCGGGATTCGAACCCGCGACCTCTCCATCCGCAGTGGTAACCGACCGGACTCCGGCCCGCCAACCTCTCGTCGCGGCGACTGTAAGGCGATACAGGGCGGCCCGGCCAGCCATTTTCAGCGCCCAGTGCGATCGATGACCGACGCGACGCCGACTGACCAACACGCCAACCTTGTCTACTTCAGCGTCAACGCGAGCCGGCCGCCCCTTCCCTCGTCCTCGGTGACGGTCGACCGCCCACGATGCGATATCTCAAGCTGGACCGTCCCACTGGGGACGTTCGGCACCGTGAACGGGAACGTGCACTCCAGGCTTTCCCCGGTCACCGATTTACCCGCGCCGAGTTCGCCGGTGGCCACCAGGTCGCCTGAGCGGTTGTAGACGTTTACCTGCGCACCTGTGTCGATGTCGTCGTAGCCGTCCATCCCGTGGCAGTGGCCGTCCATCGCCGCGCTCTGCACCGAACCGAAGATCGTAATGCTCCCTTTCAGGTCATAGCTGTTCGACGATGTGAGGACCAGCACCACGGTCACAACCGCAGCGATGAGCACGACGGCGATCCCTGCGCCGATGTACCAGCCTCTCTTGCCCGGCGGGGCCTGGAGGTTCATCGCTTGTGGGTTCGCGTCTAGTGGCTGCTGGCTCATCGTCTTGTCCCCTCCGGGTACGCCATGGTGTTCGCCTCGTCGGCTTCGATCGACCGAGGGTTACAACTCGGCGGGAGCGCTACCCCGGTTGTCTTGGGGTTGTCCACAAGGCGTCACTTACCAGCGGGCGCCGGATGCGGCCTGACGCCTCGTCCCGCGACGTTGCGGGAAGCGACCAACTCGCTGCCGCATAGGCTGGCAGCCGAACCGTCCTGCACCACCAAGAGGAAAGCGCTGGTAGATGGCCAACCTGGTCAACCTGGAGTCGGTCAGCAAGTCCTACGGGATCCGGCCGCTGCTGGACGGGGTCTCGCTCGGCGTCGCCGAGGGGGACCGGATCGGGGTGGTGGGCCTCAACGGCGGCGGCAAGACCACGCTGCTGGAGGTGCTCGCCGGGCTCGAACCACCCGACGACGGGCGGGTCAGCCGGGCGCGGGACCTGCGGATGGCCGTGGTCACCCAGCGCACCGAGCTGGCCGAGGGCGCCACCGTGCGCCAGGTCGTCATCGACCCGCTGGGGCACGAGGCCGACCATGAGTGGGCCTCGGACTCCCGCGTGCGCGGCGTGCTCGACGGGCTCGGGCTCACCGGCTACGGCCTCGACGCGTCGACCTCGTCCATGTCCGGCGGGGAGCGGCGCCGGGTCGCGCTGGCCGCGGCGCTGATCCAGGAACTCGACCTGCTCGTGCTGGACGAGCCGACCAACCACCTCGACGTCGAGGGCGTGCGCTGGCTCGCCGAGCACCTGCTCGCCCGGCGCACGGCCCTGGTGGTCGTCACCCACGACCGCTGGTTCCTCGACACGGTCTGCGGCCGCACGTGGGAGGTCACCGGCGGGCGGGTCGAGCAGTACGAGGGTGGCTACGCCGACTGGGTCTTCGCCCGCGCCGAGCGCGCGCGTCTGGCCGAGACGTTGGAGGAGCGCCGGCGCAACCTCGCCCGCAAGGAGCTGGCCTGGCTGCGCCGCGGCGCCCCGGCCCGCACGTCCAAGCCCCGCTACCGGATCGAGGCGGCCGAGGCGCTGATCGCCGACGTGCCCGCGCCCCGCGACACCGTCGAGCTGCTGAGCTTCGCCAAGCGCCGCCTCGGCCGCACGGTGCTGGAGCTGGAGGACGTCTCGCTGCACCTGGGCGAGCGCGCGCTGCTCGACCACGTCACGTGGCGGGTCGGCCCCGGCGACCGGATCGGGCTCGTCGGCGTGAACGGTTCGGGCAAGACCACGTTGCTGCGGCTGCTCGCGGGTGACCTCGAACCCGATGGCGGTCACCGTGTCGAGGGCAAGACCGTCCGGCTCGCGCACCTCACGCAGGAGTTGCACGACCTCGACCCGGCCCTGCGGGTGCTGGAGGCCGTGGAGGAGGTGGCGCGGCGGGTGACGCTCGGCAAGCTCGAGCTGACCGCCTCGTCGTTGGCCGAGCGCTTCGGCTTCCCGGGCAACCGGCAGTGGACGCCGATCGGCGACCTGTCCGGTGGTGAGCGGCGCCGGTTGCAGCTGGCGCGGCTGCTGATGAGCGAGCCCAACGTGCTGCTGCTCGACGAGCCGACCAACGACCTGGACATCGACACGCTGCAACAGCTCGAGGACCTGCTCGACGCGTGGCCGGGCACCCTCGTCGTCGTCTCGCACGACCGGTACCTGGTGGAACGCGTCTGCGACACCGTGGTCGCGTTGATGGGCGACGGCAAGGTGCGCAACCTGCCGGGCGGGATCGAGGAGTACCTGCGCCGCCGCGACGAGCAGCGTGCGGCGCCGGCGACCGGGCCGGCGCAACCCAAGACGGTGTCCAACGCGACCGAACGCCGTGCGGCGCAGAAGGAACTGGCCCGCCTGGAGCGCCGGCTGGAGTCGTTGAGCAAGCGCGAGAAGGAGTTGCACGAGGCGCTGGCGCTGGCGGCGACCAACCCCGAGCGGCTGCTGGAACTCGACGCGGAACTGCGTGCGGTGGTGGCCGACAAGGACGAGGTCGAGGCGAGCTGGCTGGAAGCCGCCGAGCGCGCCGAGTAGCGCCCGGGTGGATCGCGACCCTACGCGGACGAGTTTTATCGATCAATACACTACGATTTCGAATACTATGATTTCGTAGTAAATGTGATCGTACGGGTGGAGCGCGGCTCGGAACCGGGCGAGCTCGGGCAAAGCGGCGGAACCCGGGGAGCGGCAATCCTTGCTCTCGTAAGGTGTGCCCTATGAGTCGGTTCGTCGAGACAATGCTGGCCACCGCACGAAACGGCGGCCAGCGCACGGGCGTCACCACGGGTGAGCCCAAGAACCCCATGCGCCGCACCTGGGCCGAGGTCCACGAGACCGCCCGTGAGCTGGCCGGATCCCTGGTCGCCGGTGGCCTCGCCCGCCACGACGCGGTGGCGGTGCTGGCCGCGGAGCCGGCCGAGATCGGGCCCGCCGTGCAGGCGGTGTGGCTCGCGGGTGGCAGCGTGACGATGCTGCACCAGCCCACCCCACGCACCGATCTCGGGCACTGGGCGCAGGACACGCTGCGCACGCTCGCCATGATCGACTCGAAGCTGGTGCTGCTGGGCGCGCCGTTCGACCAGCTCGCCCCGGTGCTGGAGGAGAACGGCATCCGCTACCGCCAGATGAAGGACCTGGCGGGTGCCGAGCCGCTGGCCGAGCCGGTCGAGGTCGACGAGGAGGCGCCGGCGCTGCTGCAGCTGACCAGCGGCTCGACGGCCGACCCGAAGGCCGTCGTCATCTCCCACGGCAACCTGTACGCCAACGTGACGGCCATGGCGCAGACCGCCGAGCTCGACACCGAGAACGACATCATGGTGTCGTGGCTGCCGATGTTCCACGACATGGGCATGGTCGGGTTCTTCACCGTGCCGATGGCGTTCGGGATCGAGCTGGTCAAGGTCACCCCGGTCGACTTCCTGTCCGGGCCGTTGCTCTGGGCCGACCTGATCAGCCGCCACCGCGGCACGATCACCGCCGCGCCCAACTTCGCCTACGCGCTGCTGGGCCGCCGGCTCGCCGGCGTCGACGACGACAATGCCTACGACCTCTCGACGCTGCGCCTTGCGCTCAACGGCGCCGAGCCGATCGACGAGAAGGCGGTCAAGGCGTTCACCGACGCCGGGGCGCGCTTCGGCATGCCCGCGGAATGCGTGTTCCCCGCGTACGGCATGGCCGAAGGCACGCTGGCGATCTCGTTCGCGCCGCTGTTCACCGGGCTCAACCTGGACTACGTGCAGGCGGAACCGTTGGAGGAGCACAGGATCGCCGAGCCGGCCGATGGTCCCGGGCCGGGCGTGCGGTCGTTCGCGCTGCTCGGTCCGCCGCTGCCGGGCTTCGACGTGCGCATCGTGGACGAAGACGGAAACCCGCGTGGCGAAAGGGAAACCGGCGAGATCCAGATCCGCGGCGAGTCGGTCACCAAGAAGTACCTGACCGTCGACGGTCCACTGTCCACTCAGGACGCGGACGGCTGGCTGTCCACAGGGGACATCGGCTACCTGACCGGTGGGCAGGTCGTGATCTGCGGCCGGGCCAAGGACGTGATCATCCTCGCCGGGCGCAACATCTACCCGACCGACATCGAGCAGGCCGCCGCCGAGGTCGAGGGCGTGCGCGCGGGCAACGCGGTCGCGGTCCGGTTGGACGCGGGCAGCAAGCGTGAGCGGTTCGCCGTCGTGGTCGAATCGAAGCTGGCCGGGGACGAGGCCGCGGAGAAGACCCTGCGCAAGCAGGTCGCCGCGCGGGTCTTCGAGTCGGTCAACGCCCGGCCGTCCGCGGTGGCCGTGCTGCCGCCCGGCACACTGCCCAAGACGCCGTCGGGCAAGGTGCGGCGGGCCGCGGCCGGTGCGCAGCTCGCGGAGCACCTCAGGGCCCCCGAGTAGACCCCTTACTAAGGTCTTTTCAGGATCGTCTCAGCCCTGGGTAAGGGGTCGTACGGCTGGTCGTGCGTGACCTTCCGATGCCGGCGGCCCCTGCTCAGGACGACTGTATGACTCACCGACAGAAGAGAAGAAAAGGTGAGTCACATGGAGTGGACGACCGAGTCCGTGCGCGCGGCCATCGACGCCCGGTACGCGAATGTCACCGACACCGACCGGGCCTGGCACGCGGAGCACCAGCACCGGAGCTGGTTCTCGAAGCGCGCATCGCACAGCCACGTATCGCGGGCGATCCCGCGGCCGCGGCACGCGTCATGACCAGTGCGGGTCGCGGGCGATGGGGGTCGCCCGCGACCCGGGTCAGGACCGCCTACTACCGGCCTTGCCGCCGCAGTTCGGCGACCCAGGCATCGCGAAGGGCTTCGACCAGGAACGGGTCGAAGCCCTTTTCGCCGTCCGTGACCCGTTCCAGGCGCATCCGGGCGATGTCCTCGGACGTCGGGCCGTGCGGGGAGCGGATCGCCGCCCGCACGCATTCAGCCATCCGCTGCACGTCGCGCTGACGGTAGCCGTGCAGGCCGGGCCCCGCGGGCGGGAGCGGCACCGAGTTCGGGTCGGGCTCCGGCGCGGGCGGCGGCGCCACCTGGGGCCGGGGTGCCGGCACCGGAGCGGCGGACACTGCCATCGACCGACCGTTGCGGTGGCTGCCGCTGTGGCCGTTGACGTGCTCGGTGCCGGCCTCGTGCCCGGTGCGGGCTTCGTGCCCCGTGCCGGCCTCATGCAGGGTGCCGACGAGGCGCCCGCTGTTGCCGTTCGGAGTGATCTCGATCGTGTCGGTCAGGTCGGCGGTCCTGCGCTCGTCGACGGCCGCCAACGCCTCGATGATGTCGGCCCCGTTGTGGTTGCCGTTGATCAGGCCGCCGCGACCGCTGGTGCGGGTGTGCGCGTTGGCGCGCCGCACCACGTAGTTGGGCTCGCCACCCTCGAGCTGGACGATGACCGCCTCGAGGAACTCGTCGACCTGCTGCTCGTCGTAGCCGCGGCGGACGAGGCCGCCCTGGTCGAACTCGACCTCACGGACGGTCTGGGCGGTCATCTTCATCTGGCCACGCAGGGCCAGCTCGACCTGGTCCAGGAAGTCGTCGACCTCGTCCTCGTTGTAGCCGCGCTTGCCCAGGGGCGCGTGGTCGAACCGCACGTCCTGCACGTCGTCTGGCGTCAGAGGCACGGACAAATCCTAACGGGGTACCCCCGACGACGGGAACACGACGAACGGATCACCCAGCGTGATAGGTGTTCTGGGCGATCTCCAGACCCTGTGTGACCAGCGCTTCCACCGCGTCCGCGCAGCGGTCGATCGCGAATGCCAACTCTTTGCGTTCGACCGAGGAGAAGTCCTTGAGCACGAAGTCGGCGGGGTCCATCCGGCCCGGCGGGCGGCCGATGCCGAAGCGCACCCGCTGGTAGTCGCGGGTGCCGAGCGACTTGGTGATCGAACGCAGCCCGTTGTGGCCGTTCTCGCCGCCGCCGCGCTTGAGCCGCACGGTGCTGAACGGCAGGTCCAGCTCGTCGTGGATGACCACGATGTCCTCGGGCGCCACCTTGTAGAACTTCGCGGTGCCCGACACCGGGCCACCGGAGGTGTTCATGTAGCCGCGCGGCTTGGCCAGCGCGACCCGGTGACCGCCCAGGCGACCCTCGAGGACGTCGGCGCCGCCCTTGTGCGCCTTGAACTTGCCGCCCATTCGCGCGGCGAGCTCGTCGGCCACGAGGAAGCCGATGTTGTGGCGGTTGCCTTCGTAGCGGGGCCCGGGGTTGCCAAGGCCCACGACGAGCGTCGGCTGATCGGCGTCCATCGGTGTTCCTCCTGGCAAACGACTCTCCTGGCAAACGACGACGCCCCGCCCCGGACATACCGGGGGCGGGGCGCCGTGGTCAGTGACGTCAGGCTGTCCGTCAGGCGTCGGCGCCTGCGGGCTCCTCGGTCTGCGGGGCGTCCTCGACGACACCCGCACCCTCGGTGTCGATCTCGGCCTCCATCTGCGCGGCGCTGGGCGCCTCGTTCACCGCGACGACCAGGGCGTCGGGGTCGGTGACCATGACCGCGCCAGCCGGCAGCTCGATCTGGCCCGCGTTCCACGAGGTGCCTGCGGTGGCACCGGTGAGGGACAGCTCGAACTGCTCCGGGATGTGCAGCGCCTCGACCTCCACCAGCACGGTGGAGAGTTCCTGGGTGACCAGCGTGCCGGGCTGGGCCTCGCCGGTCAGGACCACGGGCACCTCGACGCTGACCTTCTCGCCGCGGCGGACGAGCAGCAGGTCGACGTGCTCGATGTAGTTCTTGATGGGGTGGGTGGTGACCGTCTTGGTCAGCGCCAGCTCACTGTCAGCGGCGTCGACGTTGAGGGTCAGGACGGCGTTCTGGCCGTGCTCACGGATCACGCGGGCGAACTCGAGCGCCGGCAGAGCCAGGTGCTTCGGGTCGGAACCGTGGCCGTAGAGCACCGCGGGGATCTTGCCGGCGCGACGGGTACGACGGGCGGCACCCTTGCCGAACTCGGTGCGCGACTCGGCGGCAAGACGGACCTCGGACACGGTGATGCTCTCCTTGCGATGGGCCTGCAGTGGTGCTTTCTCCGGTGGCGGCGGCCTGCGGCAGCGGGACGCGTAAGGGCGTCAACCGACGGCTCTGAAGCCGCCGCGTCGATAACGCCAGGCGCTGTGCCCGCCTCGCCGAGGCAACCTAAGTAGTCTACGTGCCCGGTTATTCGAGCTGCACAGGGGGTTGACGCTCGCGCTCAGCCCCGTGGTGAACCACCAAACCAACCCCGAACGGCATCGGCCAGGCAGGCCATGAAGGGGCCGAGGCCCGCGCGAACGCAGAGAGCGCCAAAACTACGCGTCGCCGTCGAACAGGCTGGTGACGGAGCCGTCCTCGAAGACCTGCTGGATGGCTTGGGCCAGCAGCGGGGCGATCGACAGCACGGTCATGTGGCCGAAGCGCTTGTCGTCCGGGATCGGCAGCGTGTTGGTGAAGATGACCTCCTTGGCGCCGCACTCGGCCAGCCGAGCCGGGGCCTCGTTGGACAGCACGCCGTGCGTGGCCGCCAGCACGACGTCCTGGGCGCCCTCGTCCAGCAGTTGCTTGACCGCCTTGGAAATCGTGCCGCCGGTGTCGACCATGTCGTCGATCACCACGCACAGCCGGCCCTTCACCTCGCCGACCACCCGGTTGGCCACGACCTCGTTGGGGCGCAACGGGTCGCGGGTCTTGTGGATGAAGGCGATCGGCGTGCCGCCGAGGTCGTCGGCCCACTTCTCGGCCAGCTTGGTGCGGCCGGCGTCGGGGGAGACCACGGTGATGTTGACGTCGTGGTAGTTCTCCTTGACGTAGCGGGCAAGGAGGTTCTGGCCGAACAAGTGGTCCACCGGGCCGTCGAAGAAGCCCTGGATCTGCGCGGTGTGCAGGTCGACGGTCATGATCCGGTCGGCACCCGCGGTCTTGAACAGGTCGGCGACCAGCCGGGCCGAGATCGGTTCGCGGCCCTTGTGCTTCTTGTCCTGCCGCGCGTACGGGTAGAACGGCACGATCACCGTGATCCGCTTGGCCGACGCCCGCTTGAGCGCGTCCACCATGATCAGCTGCTCCATCAGCCACTGGTTGATGGGCGCGCAGTGGCTCTGGATGACGAACGCGTCGCAGCCGCGCACCGACTCCTCGAACCGGACGAAGATCTCGCCGTTGGCGAAGTCGTAGGCCGACTGCGGGGTGATCGTCACGTTGAGGTGCTTGGCCACCTCTTCGGCCAGTTCCGGGTGTGCGCGACCGGAGAACAGCATCAGGTTCTTCTTGGGCGTCCCGGACTTGGGGCTCATCGATTCGGGCCTTCCGCGTCGGCAGCGTCGTCGGTGTCCTTCAGCGCTTGTTCTGCGGCCTGCGCGGCGGCCGTGCCCGGCCGCTTGCGCGCCACCCACCCCTCAATGGTGCGCTGCTTGCCGCCCGCGGACACGGCGAGCGCGCCCGGCGGGACGTCGTTCATCACCACGGTGCTCGCACCGCTGTAGGCGCCGTCGCCCACGGTGACCGGTGCGATGTACATGTTGTCCGAGCCCATGCGCACGTGCGAGCCGACCACGGTGTGGTTCTTGTGCACGCCGTCGTAGTTGACGAACACGCTCGCGGCGCCGATGTTGCTGTGCTCGCCGATGGTGGCGTCGCCGACGTAGGACAGGTGCGGCACCTTGGAGCCCGCGCCGATCTCGGCGTTCTTGGTCTCCACGAAGGTGCCGATCTTGCCCGCCTCGCCGAGCTTGGTGCCCGGCCGCAGGTAGGCGAACGGGCCGACGGTCGCGCCCGGCCCGATCCGCGCGCCGGACCCGTGGGTGCGGCAGACCGTGGCGCCTTCGCCGATCGTGACGTCGGTGAGCGTCGAGTCGGGACCGACGGTCGCGCCCTCGGCGACCTTGGTCTTGCCACGCAGTTGCACGCCCGGCTCGATCAGCACGTCACGCGCCAGCTCGACCCCCGCGTCCAGCCAGGTGCTGGCCGGGTCGATCACGGTGACGCCCGCGCGCATCCACCGCTCGACCAGCCTGCGGTTGAACTCCGCGCCGACCTTGGCCAGCTGCACCCGGTCGTTCACGCCCTCGACCAGCCAGGGGTCGCCGGCCGCGAGCGCGCCGACCCGCTTGCCGTCGCCGCGGGCGATGCCGAGCACGTCGGTCAGGTACAGCTCGCCCTGCGCGTTGTCGGTGGAGATCCGGGACAGCCCGTCGACGAGGACCGCCGCGTCGAAGGCGTAGACGCCGGAGTTGATCTCCGTGATCGCCTGCTGCTGCGCGTCGGCGTCCTTCTGCTCGACGATCGCGCGGACCGCGCCGTCGGCGTCGCGGACGATCCGGCCGTAGCCGGTCGGGTCGGTCAGGTGCGCGGTGAGCACGGTGACCGCGTTGCCCGCCGACTCGTGCTCGGCGAGCAGGCCTTCGAGGGTCGCGGTGTCCAGCAGCGGCGCGTCGCCGTAGGTGACCACGACGGTGCCGGCGAGCTTCTCGGGCAGCGCTTCCAGCGCGCACGACACGGCGTGCCCGGTGCCGTTCTGCTGCTCCTGCACCGCGGTCAGCACCGGCCGGTCCAGCTCGGCGGCGACACCCGCCAGGTGCTCGGCGACCGCGTCGCGGCCGTGCCCGATCACCACCAGCAGGAACTCCGGGTCGACCCCGGCCGCGGCGCGCACCGCGTGCTCCACCAGCGACCGGCCCGCGACCCGGTGCAGGACCTTGGGGGTCCGCGACCGCATCCGGGTCCCTTCGCCCGCGGCGAGCACGATCGTGCTGATTCCGCCGCCACCTCCGCGCATGCGCGCTCTCCCTGGCTGTCGTGCTTCGGATCGGGTGTTTCCGACCCCTGGCCGGAACCCGATCCTAGCTAGGCCAAATCGGTGACCGGGGCCGCGTCACCGGCATCGCTGGCGACCACCGCGTTGCCGCCGTTGCGTTTTGCCTGGTACATCGCCGCGTCCGCACGGGCGAGCGCACGCGCCGCGGTCTCCTGGGGACGCAGGGCGACGACGCCGATCGACAACGTCACACCGTGCGAGAGGTCGTTGGGCAGGTTCGCCACCGACGCGGCGGCCCGGCCGAGCGCCGCCTCGGCCGCGTGCAGGGGCGCGCCGGGCAGCAGCACGATGAACTCGTCGCCGCCGTAGCGGGCCACCATGTCGCTGCCGCGCAACGCGTCGCGCAAGGTGCTGGCCACGACCCGCAGCACGTCGTCGCCCTCGGCGTGCGACATGCGGTCGTTCACGCCCTTGAACCCGTCCAGGTCGACGAGCCCGACGGCGAGGGGGAGGTTGTTCGGCGACGACGACAGCGCGTCGAGCCGTTCGTCGAGCGCGCGCCGGTTGGGCAGGCCGGTCAGCGGGTCCTGCAACGCCTGGCGCGCGATCGTGCCGTGCTTGCGGGTCAGCCGCTCGTGCTCGCGCCGCGTGGTCAGCTGGGCGATCCGCGACTCCCGCATGTCCCAGAGCTGCAGTTCGAGTTCGGTCGCGTACAGCTCGAGCGCGCTCGTGGTTCGCTCGCCCCCGTCTGGACCCGACAGGCGGGCGAACTCGCGGATCAGCCCGACCCGCATCGTCGGTTCCGCGCCCCCACCCGCCGGGTCGTCGTCGAGCCGTGCCCGCGCTTCGGCGAGCACGTCGACCGCCTCACTCGTCCGGCCGTCGGCCTCCAGGCACCGCGCCCGGGCGATGGCCACGACGACGGCTTCGAGCGGGTGGCGGGTGCGTTCGGTGAGCGCGCGCAGCCGGTCGAGGTGGGCCGCGCACGGGTTGGCGAACGCGTGCGCGGCACCGATCGCCGGCACCTGGTCGGCGGCGGCGACCTCGCCGCTGTGCGGGAACAGCGAGTCGCGGAACGGTGGTTCCAGCGCGACCGCGATGGCCGCGGCCGTGGCGAAGCGTTGCGCGGCGGCCGCTTCGTCGCCGATGCGCTCGAGGCGAAGGCCCCAGCCGAGCAGCATCCGGGCGCGGTTGATCAGGTGCACGGAGATCATGTGCGGGTTGGCGCTGGAGCGGATGTAGCGGTGCGCCTTGGTCATCACCTGGTCGGCGGTCTCGTAGATGCCGAGCTGGGTGAGCACGAGCCCGATGTCCATCAACGTGTTGGCGTGCAGCAGGTCCCAGGTCCGCCGGCCCAGCGTCAGGTCGGGGGCGAGGTCCTCGTCGAGCATCGCCAGGGCGACCGCGGCCTCGGTGAGCGCGTCGTCCTCGGCGCCGTCGGCGAGCAGCATCCGCCCGGACAACGCGTGCGCATCGGCCTGCAGCAGGACGATCCCGTGCCTGCGGGTGTGCGCGAGCAGCTCCTCGACGAGTGCGCCGCAGCCCTGCGTCTCGTCCCGGATCTGCACCCGGACGGCGACCGCGGAGCGCAGCAGCTGCGCGACCATCCGCGGTTCACCGCGGTGGCGCGCCTCGGCGAGCAGGGCGTCGACCTCGGTGACGTACTTGGCCTGGTCGTCGGCGGAGCCGGGGGTCTGGGTGATCGCGACCAGCTCGCGCGCCCGGCCGACGAGCCACGCGTCGGACTTCTCGTCAAGACCCGCGCGGCGCGGGGCGAGCTGATCCGCGGTCTCGGCGAGACCGGTCGCGCTCACATCGCTGTCCACCTCGGGAACCAAGCCTCCCATCGGGGATCGCAACAGGTCGATCCGCTCCGCCGCCAGGATTCGAACCTGGACCATTGGAACCAAAATCCAAGGTGCTGCCTTTACACCACGGCGGACCGCGAGCGGTTGGTCCGCTCGTGCGCTCCGACATCGTGGCACGAGGCCGCGGGAGTAGGCATCAATACCGTCCCTATTTGCCCTGGGCGCGTCCGAACGGGTGTTAGGAGGGTCACAGACGGGTACCCGTCCGACACGCCCGGGAGGCACGACACGCCGTAGCCACAAGTGACGCCGGTCCGCAAGGACTAGCGCGCCGAATACCGGGGTACTTACGATTCCGTAAGTTACGGTCCCGTAGGGAAGGCATACCTAAGGTGGTTGCATGACGACGACACTGGACAGAGGTGCCCAGAACTCGCCGCCGGCGGGGCCCAAGCCCATCTTGGAAGGGCGCCGCAACTTCTGGCAGGCGTCCCTGGTCTACATCTTCACGCTGATCCCGTTCGCCGCCCTGATCGCCGCCGTCCCGCTGTTGTGGGGCTGGGGCCTGGGCTGGCTGGACGTCGGGCTGGCGATCTTCTTCTTCTACCTCAGCGGCCTCGGCGTGACGATCGGCTACCACCGCCTGTTCACCCACGGCTCGTTCAAGGCCAACCGGCCCCTCAAGGTCGTGCTCGCGGTCATGGGCAGCATGGCGGTGCAGGGCCCGGTGATCATCTGGGTGGCCGACCACCGGCGCCACCACGCGTTCTCCGACAAGGAGGGCGACCCGCACTCGCCGTGGCTGTTCGGCACCGGGCCGGCCGCGCTGGCCAAGGGCTTCTGGCACGCGCACATGGGCTGGCTGTTCGACCGCGGTGTCACCAACAAGCAGCGCTTCGCGCCCGACCTGCTCGCCGACCCCGACATCGTGCGGGTGAACAAGCTCTTCTGGCTGACCACGATCGGCACGTTCCTGCTGCCTGCGCTGCTCGGCGGGCTCATTACCTGGTCGTGGTGGGGTGCGCTGACCGCGTTCTTCTGGGCCGGGCTCGTGCGGGTCGCGATCCTGCACCACGTGACGTGGTCGACCAACTCGATCTGCCACATGATCGGCGAGCGCCCGTTCGCCAGCCGCGACAAGGCGGCCAACTTCTGGCCGCTGGCGATCCTGTCCTTCGGCGAGTCGTGGCACAACCTGCACCACGCCGACCCGACCTGCGCGCGTCACGGCGTGCAGCGCGGCCAGATCGACACGTCGGCCCGCCTGATCTGGATGTTCGAGAAGTTCGGCTGGGCCCGTGACGTGCGCTGGCCGACCGAGGCGCGCCTGGCGAAGCTCGCGGTCCAAAAGGTGTCGTAGGGACGGCCTAGTGTGTCCGGATGGCGGCAGTGCGGCGGCGGGGGCGGCCCAAGACCAAGCCCGCCCCTCCAGCGGAGGGCAGGCGCGCGGCTCGGCGCGTGCGGATGACCGGCGCCGAGCGGCGTGAGCAACTGCTCGACGTCGCCCGGTCGCTGTTCGCGGAGAAGGGCTACGACGGCGCGTCGGTCGAGGAGATCGCCCACCGCGCCATGGTGTCCAAGCCGGTGGTCTACGAGCACTTCGGCGGCAAGGAAGGCATCTACGCGGTCGTGGTCGACCGCGAGATGCAGTTCCTGCTGCACGCGATCACCTCAGCGCTGGCCGAGGAGGCGCACCCGCGGATCCTGCTGGAACGCGCCGCGGGTTCGCTGCTCGACTACGTGGAGAACTACCGCGACGGCTTCCGGATCATGGTCCGCGAGTCGCCGGTTCCGCAGGCGACGGGCACGTTCTCCAGCCTGCTCAACGACATCGCGAGCCAGGTCGAGGACATCCTCGGCACCCAGTTCACCCGCAGCGGCTTCGAGCCGAAGCTGGCCGCGCTGTACAGCCAGGCGCTGGTCGGGATGGTCGCGTTCACCGGGCAGTGGTGGCTGGAGGTGGGCAAGCCGCGCCGCGAGGACGTGGCCGCGCACCTGGTCAACCTGGTGTGGAACGGCTTGTCCCACCTGGAGAGCAAGCCCGAACTACGCGACGTCCCGCAGTAGGCATCAACCCCACACGGCTTTGACGGCGGCGGCCGCCGTGTCGGCGTCGTAGCCGAGGCGGCGTGCGGTGTCGGCGTACTGCGCGGCGGCCTGCTCCAACATGACCCACGGATCCGCCGGAACCCGGTGCGCCACAACGGTTCCCTTCGTCCCCGCGGTCGTCACCCAGCCGGCCGACTCCAGTTCGCGGTAGCTGCGCGCGACCGTGCCGGGGGCGAGCCCGAGATCGCGTGCCAGCTGCCGGATCGGGGGCAGCTTCGAGCCCGCGGCGAGGGTTCCGGCCCCGATCAGGTGCGACAGCTGCTCGGTCAGCTGCTGCCACGGTGGCACCGGGCTTGCCGTGTCGACGACGACCCGCGGGGTCACGCGGGCACCGGGACCCGCTTCAGCGGCGCCACCACCGACCACGCCACCGCGAGCGCGAGAGCAGTGCCGAGCCACGACCACGGCCCGGCAGGCAGGTCCGTCTGCGCGGCGGCGACCACGATGCCGAGCGCGGTGGCGACCCGGGCGCTGCGCAGCCGCAACGCCAGATCGACCTCGATGGTCCCGGACACGGGCCTGCGCATGGCCAGCACGACGATCAGGCCGGTGGCCAGCACCGCAGCCCCGGCCACGCCGAGGTCGGCCCACACGTGCCGCGCCGAGAGCCGCACGACCGCGGCCACCGCGGTGGCGGCGAACACCGCGAGCGCCCACCACGGCACGAGATCGGTCACCACGCGCCGGGCCAGCACCGCCTCGCGGTGGGTGTGCCTGGGCCTGCGCTGCGCGAGCAGTTCGGCCAGCAACCCGCCGCCGACCAGCGTCGCGATGATCCCGGTGCCCGGGTTCTCGTCGGGCAACACGTGCAGCGGGCCCGTGACGAACGGCAGCCCGAGGAACAGCACCGGGTACCAGTAGCGGCGGCGCTTGAGGTAGGTCTGCGCCTCGGTGACGTCGGCCTCGGTGGGTTGGCGGACACCCCAGCGGTGCAGGAGTTTCAGCGACCTCCTGCGGTCGGGCCAGAGCAGCACGAACAGGTACAGGCCGAACGCCGTCGTGAGCCCGGCGGTGAGCAGCACGTCGTGCATCGCGACCTCCTTGTACCAAACGCTTGGTACAAGATAGCCGTTTCACCGGCGCTTCGGGCGGGGATCCGGGAAGTGGATCTCCGAGGAGGCGACATGAACAGCACCAGCCGCTGGACCTTCGTCCCCACGACCCGAGCCAGCTGCTACCTGAGCCTGCTCGCCGGCGTGCTGATCCTGGTCGGCGTGATCTGGCAGTTCAGCGACGGCGTGCCCCGCATTCCCGTGTTGCCGATCATCGCCGCGGTGGCGGCCGTCGCGGCGATCGGGTTCGCGATCGCCGGGCTCGTCTCGCCACGCAGCCGCTGATCAGGGCGTGATCCGCAGGACCTTGTCGTCCGTGCCGTTCGACGTGGTGACGTAGAGCGCGCCGTCCGGGCCCGTTCGCGCCGCTCGCAGGCGTCCGTACTTGTCCTGGAACTGCGGCGGGATGGTCACCGACTCGACTTTGGTGCCCGCGTCGTTCAGCTTGAGCAGCAACAGTTTCGCGCCCTTGAGCGCGGTGATCACCAGCGTGCCTTCCATCGGGCCCCACTGCTTGCCGGTCAGGAAGGCGGCGCCGCAGATCGCCTCGGTCGTCGCGCCCGACTCCCACAGGGCGGGGACGGCGTCCGGGAAGCGCTGCAGGTCGGTCATCGGCGTGTTCTCGTCGTAGCCACCCATGGTGCCGCCACGCGAGGGGTCCCAGCCGTAGTTCTTGCCGGCCTCGACGATGTTGACCTCGTCGTTCTTGTCCGGGCCGTGCTCGGCGGTGAAGACCTGGTCGGTGCCCGGTCGCAGCGCGATGCCCTGCACGTTGCGGTGGCCGTAGTTGTAGACCAGCCGCGTCTTGGGGTTCGGGTCGGCCACGAACGGGTTGTCCTTGACCGGCCCGCCGGTGCGCAGGTCGAGCCGCAGCACCTTGCCGCCGAGCTGGGTCTTGTCCTGGGCGATCGCCGCCTGAGCGGTGTCGCCGGTGCCGACGAGCAGCGAACCGTCCTTCGCCAGCAGCGGACGGCAGCCGGAGTGGCGGCCCGACGGGTTGACCGGGAGCCCGGTCAGCAGATCGCGCACCTTGGTGGCGGACTTCTCGTCGGCGGCGAGCTTCCACACCACCAGCCGGATGTCGACGGCCCGGCCGCCTTCCTGGTGGTCCTGGCAGGTGACGAACTGCCGGTTGCGCGCGAACTCCGGGTCGACGAGCAACCCGAGCAGACCGCCCTCACCGGCCACGAGCAGGTCGGAGAAGTCGGCCTTGACCTCGTCGACCTTGCCGCCGGGGGAGACCAGGGCGAGCTTGCCGGGCCGCTCGGTGACCAGCAGTTTGCCGCCGGGCAGGAACCCGACGTCCCAGCCGTGCTCCAGGCCGGACGCCACGACCTGGACCGTGAAGTCCTTGCCGGGACCAGGTTCGGGGGCCGAGGTGGTGACCGGGGGTGTGCTGGAAGTGGTTGGCGCCGCGGCCGGGGCCGAATCGCAGGCCGCCACCAGCGCGGCCGTCACCACCAGGCCGAACGCGGCAATCGCCCGTTTCATGAATCCAGGATGGACCGCGGCGCGTCAGACCCGCATGAGCGACTCCTTGTTCCGCGATCGTCCGCTGTGGGGCCTGTCGGAGTACCGGCAGACCAAGCGGATCTACGAGCTCGAGGACGAGCTGGCCAGCCAGCAGGCCGTGCAGCGCCACACGGTCAACCGGCTGCAGTCGCAGATGTCGAAGCTCACCGGGTCGATCGAGCAGCGGCTCAACCGCCTGACGCAGGCGTTCGACGCGTTCGTGGAGATGTCGGACGTGCGGTTGCAGCTCGCCGTGTACGACGTGGCCGCGGCGGTGCGCCTGCGTGCGAAGCAGGTGATCGTCGGGGTCGCGAGCGATCAGGACGTGCCCGACGTCGACGGCTACTGGCTGGTGCCGGCGTTGCGCGCGCTGAACGCGTGGCGCGCCGGCCGCGACGCGGCGCCGTTGCTGGCCGAGGCCGCCACCGTCGACGCCCAGCGCGCGACGTTGTTCCACGCGCTGACCTCCGCCCAGTTCGGCCGCGGCGACGCGGTGACCGCCGAGCAGCTGACCACGGCGTTCGGTGCGCTGGGGGAGAAGGTGACGCTCGCGCAGCGCGCGCTCTGGACGCTCGCCGCCGACGGGCACTACGGGGTCGCGGGCCGGCAGACGGTCCAGCGCCTGCTCGGCCCGGCCGTCGCACGCCTCGACGAGAACCAGCGCGAGCAGCAGGTGACCCGCTGGTGCAAGGCCGTGCACCCGGACGCGCCGGCGCGCAAGCTCCCCAACGAGCACCAGGGCAGCGGCCTCGGCGCGCGGCTCGACGCGGGGGACCGGCTCGCGGTGCTGCGCAGCTGGCTCACCGGCATGCTGGCCGACCGGCCCGAACGCACGGCCGAGCCCGACGAGACCGCGCGGCGTGCGCTGGAGCTGCTGGTCGACGAGGGCAGCCCGGCCGAGGCGCCGCTGCTGGCCCGTGAGCGCGAGCTGCGCAAGATCATCGAGAACAGCGGCGAACGCGCGCAGACCTGGGATGAGCCGGTCGGTGAGCCGCTGGCGATGCTGATCGCCGACGTCGAGGACGAGGCGCACCCGGAGCGGGCGGCGGTGGCCGTGCACGTCTCCGGGCCGCTGGTGCTCGCGGCCGCGGAACAGCTCGCCGCGACGGCGGGCGAGTCGGTGCCCACCGAGCTGAAGGTGCGGGGCCGGCGTGGCGCCGTGGTGGTGACGCGCAGCGGACCGGACATGGCGACGGTCGACAAGTCCGTGGCCGGGCTCGCGGAGTACGAGGTGCAGCGCAGCGGGCGCAAGCAGCAGCGGAACTGGGCCCTGGCGGCGGGCGTGGTGTTCCTCGCGCTCGGCTTCGCCGGGTGGGGCCTGGCCTTGATCGCCGTGATCCCGCTGGTGGCCGCGGGCTACTTCCACGTCGCCGATCGCAGGGCCCGCGCCGGCGCGGTCGAGCTGGAAGCCAGGACCCGGACCGCCGTGCTCGCCGACGCCGAGGAGCAGGCACAGCGGTTCATGGCCGTGCGCGCGGAGCTGGAGAAGCGGCGGCCGAGCTTGGCCGACGATGTGACGGCGATCAAGTCCCTGGTGGGCTGAGGGCCGGTTACGTTGGCCCGGTGACCGAGAACCTGCGGGTGTCGGTGGACGGCGCGGTGGCCACCGTGACCATCGACCGCCCGGACAAGCGCAACGCCCTGAGCTTCGCCATGTGGTCGGCGTTTCCCGAGATCGCGCAGGACCTCGCGGCCGACCCGCGGGTGCGCGTGGTCGTGGTGACCGGCGGCGCGCACTTCTCGGCGGGCGCGGACATCAGCGAGTTCCGGTCGTTGCGTTCGGACGCCGACGGTGCCCGCCGCTACCAGTCCGCGGTGCACGACGCCGGCCGCGCGCTGGCGTTGCTCGGCAAGCCGACGATCGCCGCGATCAACGGCTTCTGCGTCGGTGGCGGCTGCGAGATCGCGCTGGCGTGCGACCTGCGCGTGGCGGCGGACGACGCCCGGTTCGGCATCACGCCGGCGAAGCTCGGCATCGTCTTCGCGCTGCCGTCGACCAAGCAGCTGGTGGACGCCGTCGGCCCGGCGTGGGCCAAGCAGATCCTCTTCACCGGCGAAATCCTCGACGCGTCAACGGCTTTGCGGATCGGGTTGGTGAACGAACTGCACCCGGCGGATGCGGTGCCGGCGCGGGCGCGGGCGCTGGCCGAGGTCATCGCGTCGCGCTCGCAGGTGAGCGTGCGCGGCGCGAAGACCATCGTCACGCGGATCACCGACGGGCTCACCGACGAGGACGAGGTCGTGCACAGCTTGTACGAGGCGTCGGTGACCAGCGCCGACTACGCGGAGGGCGTGGCCGCCTTTCTGGAGAAGCGGGCGCCGGTCTTCTGACCGGGGACGGTGAAATCACCCGATCGTGTTCGAACACGGGTTCGAACCTGTGGCAGACTGGCCTCACGCCGGTCACGGCTTGCACATTGTCAACTACACAGTGACACGCTCAGAGCATGAGCTTGAAGCCCTCGTGCGTGGCGTCGAAACCCAGCCGCAGGTAGAAGCGGTGGGCGTCGACCCGGGACTTGTCGGAGGTCAGCTGCACCAGCGCGCAGCCACGCGTCCGCGCCTCGTCGACCGCCCACTCGATCAGCGTGGTGCCCAGCCCCGATCCGCGCTCGGTCGACGACACCCGCACGCCCTCGATCTGCGCGCGCACCGCACCTCGGCGGGACAGCCCGGCGAGCAGCGACAGCTGCGCGGTGCCCACCACGGCGCCGTCGCGGTCGGCCACGACGAGCACCTGGTGGGGGTCGGTGTCGATCCGGTCGAATGCCGCGTAATAGGGCTCGAGGTTGTCCACCGATTCGCGCTGCGCACCGAGCGGGTCGTCGGCGAGCAGGGCGACGATGGCGGGCACGTCCTCGCGGGTGGCGGTCCGAATCCTCATGGCTGCCATCCTCGCGGTGGACGTAGGCTGGATGGCGAGAACCCCTCCCAGGGCCAATCGTCCCGGGCAGGGGTGTGTCCGTGTTTCCCAAGATGGGGGTCACCGTGTCGCCTGCCCCGCTCGCCGGGTTGCTCGAGGCCGTCCTGCGCGGGGGCGCCTGCGCGCCTGTGATCGACGCCGCCGGCGCGCCGGTGCTCGAGCTCGAGGGACCGCCGTCGGCGCGGCCGCTGGTGGTCGCGGCACTCGCGGCCGAGCAGGGCGCGGCCCGGCCCGTGCTGGTCGTCACCGCAACCGGGCGCGAGGCCGACGACCTGGCCACGGCGCTCGGCGACCTGATCGGCACCGCGGCCGTCGCGGTCTTCCCGAGCTGGGAGACGCTGCCGCACGAGAAGCTCTCGCCACGCGCCGACACCGTGGGCGCGCGCCTGGACGTGCTGCACCGGCTGGCCAAGCCCGGCGACCGGCCGCTGCGGGTGGTCGTCGCGACCGTGCGCAGCCTGATCCAGCCCATGGCCCCCGGTCTCGGCTCGCTCGAGCCCGTCGAGCTGCGGGTCGGCGTGGAGCAGGACTTCGACGAGCTGCGCCACCGCCTGGTCGAGCTGGCCTACGCCCACGTGGACATGGTCGAGAAGCGCGGCGAGTTCGCGGTGCGCGGCGGCATCCTCGACGTCTTCCCGCCGACCGCGCAGCACCCGTACCGCGTGGAGTTCTGGGGCGACGAGGTCACCGAGATCCGTGCGTTCGCCGTCGCCGACCAGCGTTCGCTGCCGGGCGAGATCACCGGCTTCACCGCACCGCCGTGCCGCGAGCTGCTGCTCACCGAGCCCGTCAAGGCCCGCGCGGCGGAGCTGGCCCAGCAGCACCAAGCCGACGCGCAGCTGCACGAGATGCTGGTCAAGCTGGCCGACGGCATCCCGGTGGAGGGCATGGAGTCGCTCATCCCCGTGCTCTGCGAGGGTGAGATGCAGATGCTCACCGACGTCATGCCCGACGGCGCGCACGTGCTGATCGCTGACCCGGAGAAGATCCGCACCCGCGCGCACGACCTGGTGCGCACCGGCCAGGAGTTCCTCGAAGCCTCGTGGATGGCCGCGGCCGGAGGCGGCAAGGCGCCCATCGACCTCGGTGCGTCGGCGTACCGCGACCTGTCCGAGGTGGCCACGCACGCCCGCGACGGCGGGCACCCGTGGTGGACCCTCTCGCAGCTCACCGCGCCCGGCGAGGACGTCGTCCAGCTGGCGTTCCAGCAGGTGGAGAGCTACCGCGGCGACGTGGCGCGGGCGTTCACCGACCTGCGCGCGCACACCGCGTCCGGCGGCGCCGCGGTGCTCGTCGTGCCCGGCGCCGGTACCGCGAAGCGCGCGGTCGAGCAGCTCGGCGAGGCCGACGTGCCCGCGGTGTTCGAGGAGCACGGGCTGCCCGAGCCGCCGCCGGCCGGGCGGGTCACCGTGGTGCGGGCCGCGTTGGAGGACGGGTTCATCGTCCCCGCCGCCGCGCTCGTGGTGGTGACCGAGACGGATCTGACCGGCGGCCGGCACGGAACGTCCACAAAGGACATGTCGGCGAAGATGCCCTCGCGCCGGCGCAATGCCGTGGATCCCTTGGCGCTCAAGGCAGGCGACTACGTCGTGCACGAGCAGCACGGCATCGGCCGGTACGTCGAGATGGTGCAACGCACCACGAAGGACACCGGCGGGTCGATGACCACCCGCGAGTACCTGGTGCTGGAGTACGCCTCCAGCAAGCGCGGCCAGCCCGGCGACCGCCTCTTCGTGCCGACCGACCAGCTCGACGAGGTCTCCCGCTACGTCGGCGGCGAACTGCCCACGCTGAACAAGCTCGGCGGCTCGGACTGGAAGAACACCAAGTCCAAGGCCAAGAAGGCGGTCAAGCAGATCGCCGCCGAGCTGGTGCAGCTCTACGCGGCGCGCCAGGCCGCGCCCGGCCACGCGTTCGGCCCGGACACCCCGTGGCAGCGCGAACTCGAGGACGCGTTCCCGTTCACCGAGACCATCGACCAGATGGCCGCCATCGACGAGGTCAAGGCCGACATGATGCGCGGCGTCCCGATGGACCGGGTGATCTGCGGCGACGTCGGGTACGGCAAGACCGAGATCGCGGTGCGGGCGGCGTTCAAGGCCGTGCAGGACGGCAAGCAGGTGGCCGTCCTCGTTCCGACGACCCTGCTCGCACAGCAGCACCTGGCGACGTTCACCGAGCGGATGCACTCGTTCCCGGTCACCGTCAAGGGGTTGTCCCGGTTCACCGACCCGATCGAATCGACGAAGGTGATCGAAGGGCTGGGCAGCGGCGAGGTCGACATCGTGATCGGCACGCACCGGCTGCTGCAGACGGGGTTGCGCTACAAGGACCTCGGCCTGGTGATCGTCGACGAGGAACAGCGCTTCGGCGTGGAGCACAAGGAACACATCAAGGCGCTGCGCACCCACGTGGACGTCCTGACGATGTCCGCGACGCCGATCCCCCGCACGCTGGAGATGTCGCTCGCGGGCATCCGCGAGATGTCGACGATCCTGACCCCGCCCGAGGACCGGCACCCGATCCTCACCTACGTCGGCGCCTACGACGAGAAGCAGGTGGGGGCCGCGATCCGGCGTGAGCTGCTGCGCGACGGCCAGGTGTTCTTCGTGCACAACCGGGTCTCGTCGATCGAGAAGGCGGCCCGTCGGCTGCGTGAGCTGGTCCCCGAGGCGCGGATCGTGACCGCGCACGGGCAGATGAACGAGGACAAGCTGGAGAAGATCATCCAGGGGTTCTGGGCCCGCGAGCACGACGTGCTGGTGTGCACCACGATCGTCGAGACCGGGCTGGACATCTCCAACGCCAACACGCTGATCGTCGAGCGCGGCGACCTGCTCGGCCTGGCCCAGCTGCACCAGCTGCGTGGCCGGGTCGGCCGTGGTCGCGACCGCGGCTACGCCTACTTCCTGTACCCGCCCGAGGCGCCGCTGACCGAGACCGCGCACGACCGGCTCGCCACCATCGCCCAGAACACCGAGCTGGGCGCCGGCATGGCGGTGGCCATGAAGGACCTCGAGATCCGCGGCGCGGGCAACATCCTGGGCGCCGAGCAGTCCGGGCACATCGCGGGCGTCGGGTTCGACCTGTACGTGCGGCTGGTCGGCGAGGCCGTGGAGGCGTTCCGCAAGCACGCCGGGGCCGAACCGCCGGAGGGCGAGGAGGAGCTGGCCGAGGTCCGGGTCGACCTGCCGGTGGACGCGCACATCCCGCACGACTACGTGCCCGGGGAACGGCTGCGGCTGGAGGCCTACCGCAAGATCGCCGCCGCGCGCGACGGCGACGAGCTGGCCGGGGTGCGCGAAGAGCTGACCGACCGCTACGGCGCGCCGCCGGTGCCGGTCGAGCGGTTGTTCGCCGTGGCCGCGTTCCGGCACACGTGCCGCAGGCACGGGGTGACCGAGGTGGTGACCCAGGGGTCGAACATCCGGTTCGCGCCGCTGGACCTGCGGGACTCGCAGCTGGTCCGGTTGAAGCGGCTGTACCCGAAGGCCGTGCACAAGGCCGTGACGAACACGGTGTCGGTGCCGCGGCCCACCGAGGGCGCGGCCGGTGGCCGGATCGGGGCACCCGCGTTGCGGGACGAGGCGCTGCTGGACTGGTGCGCGAAGCTGCTGGACAGCCTGGCCATGGAGTCCGTCGGGGTGTCCTGATGCCCCATTCGGGGGGAACGGCTGTGTGATCTTGGCAGTCTTAGTACCGTCTGTGTGACAACCATTCGCAGGGGGAGCAGGTCATGTCCGGCACCACCGACGTCGGCAACATGGGCGATTTCCAGTACGCCCAGCAGCAGATGAACGAGCTCGACGCGGCCTCGCGGCAGATGCACTCGGAGATCGCCTCCGGCCAGTTCACCATCGAGCCCGACGCCGCCCGCAAGGCCGCGAAGGCCTGCCGCGACCAGATCGCGCGCATCGACGAGCTGCTCGGCGAGGTCCGCCCGCTGGGCACCCGGGCGAAGTTCGGCGACTGCGGCGTCGGCGGCGAGCTCGCGGACAAGTTCGCCAAGAAGGCGACCGGCTCGGACACCTCGCTCGAAGGCTTGCTGGTCAAGTCCAAGGGGGTGCTCGAGAACATGGCCAAGAACTACGACGACGCGGCCCGCGGCTACGAGCAGACCGACGCGGACAACGCCTTCAGCTACCGCGCCGAATAGGGGGAGTCGTGAACTTCTGGAACGACTGGCACGACAAGGCCACCGGGCAGAAAACGGCGTCGGAGCGCAAGGCCGAGGCGCACGACCGCAACCAGCGCACCGAGCAGAGCCGCGAGCAGCAGGACAAGTACCAGGGCCGGGGTGACCAGCAGGCCCAGGACGCGGGCCACGGCTACGACCCGGCGGCGATCAGCCAGCACGACAACTGGTCGTCGTGGGACCACAAGCACATGAAGACGATGGTCGACAACGTCGACGTCGACGGCATCAACAGCCACGGCGAGACCTGGCTGCGGGTCGGCTCGAAGCTCTCCAGCAGCTTCGAGCAGTTCCACTCCGAGGTCACCACGGCCGTCAAGGGCGGGTGGACCGGTGACGCTGCGACGGCCGCCGCCACCGCGCCCGACGGCATGGCGAAGTGGGGCAAGGCCATGGGCGCCGCGTCGGAGGGCACCGGCTCGCGCATGCAGCAGGCGTCGACCGCGGCCAAGCAGGCCCAGATCAACATGCCCGACCCGGTGGAGTTCAGCTGGCGGCGCACCCTGGTCAACAGCGCGGGCGGCGGCTTCCTCGGCGGCTTGGGCGGTGCCGCCCTCTCCGGCGGCAAGGACGCCTACGACCAGCACAAAGAGGCGCAGCAGGCCAAGCAGCAGGCCGTCGACGTGATGAACCGGATGTACACCCAGGGCTACGTCGAGGTGGACAACACCACGCCCGCGTTCGCCGCACCCGACGACGACAAGGGCGGGGTCGTCCCGCCCGAGCACCGCGAGCGGAAGATCATCGAGTGGCCGGCGAAGCCGCCGCCCAACCACACCGGCGGCGGCGACCACAACGGCACCGACAGCACCGGCAGCGACAACGGCAACGATCGGCGGACGGTCCTGCCCACCGACCCCGGCCGCACCGACCCGTCGCAGTTCGATCCGAACGACACCCACCCCGACAACCCCAACCTGCCGACCGACCGCGGCCGCACCGACCCCAGCCAGTTCGACCCGAACGGCAACCACACCGGCCAGGGCGGTGTGGACCCCCGAACCGCCCACGGCGCCGGTGGCGGTGGCGGCATGGGCGGCATGCCGATGATGGGTGGTGGCGGCGGCCTCGGCGGCGCCGGCGACAGCGAGTACGGCGGTCGCGGCTACGGCCGGGGCGGCGCGGGCATGGGCGCGGGCAGCGGTTCCGGTGCCAGCGAGTCCGGCTCCGGCGGGCGCAGCGGCATCGGCGGCTCGGCCGCGCAGGAGGCCATGGGCGGTCGCGGTGGCGCCGGGCGTGGCGGGGCCGGCGGCATGGGCGGCGGCCGCGGCGGACGCAAGGAAGAGGACGGCGAGCACGAGAGCCCGGACTACCTGGTGGAGACCGACGACGTGTTCGGCAGCGGCGAGATGGTCGCCCCGCCGGTGATCGGCGAGTCGTAGATGGCGCAAGCACTGGCCTGGCAGCTGAACCCCGTCCAGCTCGACCAGGTCTGGGAATCCCTGGAACTCGGCGACTACCCCTTCCCGTTCGAGGTGGCGAGCTTCGGCAGCACCGACGTGGGGCGCAGCCAGTTGCGCCGCCGCGTGCGCGACGAGCTGACCGCGTCGGGGCTGCTGCGCCGCGACCGGCTCGACGCCGACCTGGAGTGGGCGCTGCGGCTGATCGCCGGCCCGGAGGTGAGCGTCGACTCGATCTGGCTCGCCGACGGCGACTCGCCGCACGGGGACTCACCGCACGGGTACTCACCGCACAGGGCGCTGGTGGCCCGTGCCGCCAACCGGGCGGTGCTCGCCGTGCAGCAGCCGGGGCCGGTGGAGCACGAGGGCGGCGACCTGAGCCTGCGCGAGGTCGCGCCGGACAACCTGGTGGCCCCGCTGATCACGACCCTGCCCGCCCAGCGGCCCGGCACCAAGCAGGGCGGCACCGCGCCGGTGCCCCAGCAGCCCCCGAAGCCGTCGGCCCAGGAGTCAGCGCAACAAGGCGGCCTGATGCGGGTCGCCAACTACGGCCGCGACCGTGACCTGCGGGCCCTCGACGACCTGCTCGGCGCCGAGCACGCCGCCATCGGCCAGATCGGCGTGACGGTGCGCGAGCCGTCCGGGCGCAAGCGGCACACCAACGCCGTCACCTGGTTCGACAACGCCGACGACGGCCGCTACCTGGTCGTCACGGCGCCCGGGCAGGACGGGCGCGAATGGGTCACGGTCACCCCCGCGGACGCGCACGCGCTCGGCTCGCGGGTCGAGGACACGGTGCGGCGCTCGCTCACCACCCGGTGACCTCTTCTCCGGCGGGCGGACCCGTTGTGAGAAAGTACGGCTCGTGAAGCTCGCACCGGGATCGCTGCGCAATCGCCGTTCAGCCGCGCTCGCCGCGGTGCTGGCCGTCGGCCTCACCCTCGCGGCCTGTGACACGGGTCCGAGCCAGGTCGGCGCCGCCGTGATCATCGGCGACAAGCGCATCTCGGTCGACGACGTCCAGAAGCGCATCGACACGGTGCTCAACTCGCCGCAGTCGATGCAGCAGCTCAAGCAGCAGGGCGTGGGCGTGCCGGACGCGTCGCGCTACATCATCGCCGACGTCGTCGAGCACGAGCTGCTGGCCCAGACCGCCCCGCGCGAGGGCCTCACGGTGACCGACGCGGCGATCGACGAGGCCATCGAGCAGGGCGGCGGGCCGGTCGAGTCCGCCCGCCAGCTCTTCACCGACCAGGCGCACGTGCGTGAGGTCGTCCGCGACCAGCTGCTGCTGCGCGCCCTGGGCGACAAGTACTTCGGCAAGGTGGGCCTGAGCTACGACTCGGTCGTGGTGCAGACCCCCGGCCAGGCCAAGGACTTGGCCCGGAAGATCGCCGCCGACCCCGGCCACTCGCAGGACCTGATGGCCGCGGTCCCGGGCGCCAAGCCCAACCTCGGCAAGATCACCAACACCCCCGGCGCCAACGGCGACGCGCAGACGCAGCTGCAGGACGCGGCCAACGCGATCACCTGGTACGCGCCCGCCAACTCGGTCCTCATGCTCCCCCCGGACCCGAACTCGCAGCAGGGCGGCGGCTACACCGTGGTGTACGTCCGCTCGATCACGCCGATCGAGGCGGGCGACTCGTTGGACACCAGCCAGATCAACATGTCCAAGGTGGGCGAGTACCTGCTGCGCCCGCTCGCGGTCCAGCTCGGTGTGCGGGTCAGCCCGCGCTACGGCGTGTGGGACCCGTCGTCGATGCGGGTCGTGCCCGCCGCGCAGGCCGCGGCCGCCGGTGAGCTGCTGCCCGCCGCGACCACCGCGAAGTCCTGACCCGGATGACCGCGCGCCGCACGATCGTCCGGTGCGACCCGCGGTCGGGCGCCGTGCCCGCCGCCGCGCTGGCCCTGGTGCGGGATGCGGACGCCGTCTACGCCACCGCCGAGCTCGCGGAAACCCTTGGGCTGCCGCCGGTTCCGGCGTCGGTCGACGGCGACGTCGTCGTCTTCGCCCGCTCGCCGGATGACTTGCCGGGGTTCGCCGGCGCTGAGGTCGTCGAGCTCCCCGCGCCGCCGGGGCACGCGCTGCTCGACGCGGTCGCCGTGATGGACCGGTTGCGCTCGCCCGGCGGGTGCCCGTGGGACGCCGAGCAGACCCACGAGTCGCTGCGCAAGTACCTGCGTGAAGAGGCTTACGAGCTGCTGGACGCCATCGCCGACGACGACCGCGACGCCATGCGCGAGGAACTCGGCGACGTCCTGCTGCAGGTGCTGTTCCACGCCCGGGTCGCGCAGGAGTCCGACGACGAGGCGTTCTCGATCGACGACGTGGCGGGCGGGCTGGTCACGAAGCTGGTCGGCAGGCACCCGCACGTGTTCGGCGACGGCGACTCGGCGGTGCGCGACGCGTCCACGCAGGAGCGCCGCTGGGAGGAGCTCAAGCAGGTCGAGAAGCGCCGCGAGTCCAGCGTCGACGGCGTGGCGATGGACCAGCCGTCGCTCGCCCTGGCGGCCAAGCTCGTCCAGCGCACCGACCGCGCGAAGCTGCCCGCGGAGCTCTTGCCCGCCGACGATTCCCTTGGCGCGCGCCTGTTCCGCCTCGCCGCGACCGCGCAGGCCGAGGGCCGCGACGCCGAGGACGAGCTGCGGGCCGTCGACCGCGGGTTCGCCGCCGACGTGCGGGCCGCCGAGGCGGCGGCGCGGGCGGCCGGCCTCGACCCGGCGACCATGGGTGACGAGGGCTGGCGCCGGTTCTGGCCGCGCTGATCGAAAGGTGACCCAAGATGTCGGCGCCGCCCACTAGTTTGGTGCCGTGACCGATGCTTACCTGCGCTATCCAGACGTCCACGACGGCCTGATCACGTTCGTCGCCGAGGACGACGTGTGGCTGGCCGAACTCGACGGCGGGCGGGCGTGGCGGGTCAGCGCCGACCACACCCCCGTGCGGTTTCCCCGGTTCTCCCCGGACGGCAGCCAGATCGCGTGGACCAGCACCCGCGACGTCGAGCCCGAGGTGCACGTTGCGCCGGTCGACGGCGGCCCGAGCCGGCGCCTGACCTACTGGGGCGACGTCAAGACCGACGTGCGCGGCTGGACCCCGGACGGGGAAGTGGTGGCCACGACGTCGACCGGTCAGGCCTCGACGCGGCGGACGTGGGCGCACGCCGTGCCGTTGGACGGCGCGCCCCGGCAGCTGCCCTACGGTCCGGTCCGCGGCGTGGCGTACGGCCCGGGCGGCGCGGTGCTCGTGGAGACCCCGCACCGCGAACCCGCCGAGTGGAAGCGCTACCGCGGCGGCACCGCGGGCAAGTTCTGGCTGGACCGCGACGGCTCCGGCGACTTCGCCCGCATCCTCACCGACCTGGACACCAACCTCACGTCGCCGATGTGGGTGGGCGAGCGGATCGCGTTCCTGTCCGACCACGAGGGCGTCGGCAACCTCTACTCGTGCCTGCCGGACGGCAGCGACCTGCGCACGCGCTCGCGGCACGAGTTCTACGCCCGCAACGCCGCGACCGACGGCACCAAGGTGATCTACCACTGCGCCGGTGACCTGTGGCTGCTCGACCGCCTCGACGCCGAGCCGCGCAAGCTGGACGTGCGCCTCGGCGGGCCGCGTACCAGCCGCGTGCCGTACCCGATCGACGCCGCCGACGAGCTCGGCGACCTCGCCCCCGACCACACCGGCCGGGCCAGCGCGATCGAGGTGCGTGGCACCGTGCACTGGCTGACCCACCGCGATGGCCCGGTGCGGGTACTGGCCGCCGAGCCCGGCGTGCGGGCCCGGCTCCCGCGCGTGCTCGGCGACACCGGCAAAGCCGTGTGGGTGACCGATGCCGAGGGCGAGGACGGCTTGGAGGTCGCCCCCGTGGACGGCAGCGCTGTCGGCGAGCAGCCGCACCGGCTGGCCACCGGGCAGCTCGGCCGGGTGCTCGAGCTGGCCGCGGCACCCGACGGCGCGACGGTCGCCGTGACCACCCACGACCGGCGTCTCGTGCTGGTCGACGTCGAGTCCGGGGCCGTGCGGGAGCTGGTGCGGGCCGAGGAATCCGATGTGTCCGGTCCGGTGTTCTCGCCGGACTCGCGCTGGGTCGCGTGGTCGCACCCGGGTCCGGATCCGTTGCGGCACATCAGGATCGCGCGGATCGACGAGGCCGAGCCGGTGATCGCCGACGTGACGCCGCTGCGGTTCTGCGACTACGCGCCCGCGTTCACCGCGGACGGCAAACATCTGGTCTTCCTGTCCGCCCGCAGCTTCGACCCGGTCTACGACACGCACGTGTTCGACCTGTCGTTCCTGTCCGGCAGCCGCCCGTACCTGGTGCCGCTGGGGGAGAAGACGCCCTCGCCGTTCGCGCCGCAGCGCGACGGCCGCCCGGTCTCCGGCGACGATGACAAGGACGACAAGGACGACAAGGGCGACAAGGGCGACAAGGACGACAAGCCCGAGAAGCCCGAGGGATCGGAGAAGAGCGAGAAGTCCGACGACGCGCCGCCCGCGACCGAGGTGGACGTGGAACTGCTCGCCGAGCGCGTCGTCCCGTTCCCGGTGCCCGCGGACAACTACACCGACCTGCTCGCGGTCAGCGGTGGTGTGGTGTGGCAGCGCCAGCAAGTGGCCGGCGTGCTCGGCGAGCCGGACGCGCCGCGGCCCAAGCCGGTGCTCGAGCGCTACGACTTCGCCAAGCGGCACACCGACGAACTGCTCGACGGCTTCGAGGAGGTGCGGGTCAGCGGCGACGGCGAGCGGCTCGTGGTGCGCCAGGACGGGCGCGTGCGGGTGGTGCCCACCGCCCACAAGGTCGGCGACGACGACTCCGACGACGAGGTGAAGGTCGACCTGAGCCGGGTGCGGGTGACCGTGCACCCGCCGCAGGAGTGGCGCCAGGCCTACGACGAGACCGGCCGGCTCATGCGCGATCACTACTGGCGCGCGGACATGAACGGCGTCGACTGGGCGGGCGTGCTCGACCGGTACCGCCCGCTGCTCGACGCGGTCGGCTCCTACGACGACCTGATCGACCTGCTCTGGGAGGTGCAGGGCGAGCTGGGCACGTCGCACGCGTATGCGTTCGAGCGGGACGAAGACGTGGAATCCCGGCGCCGGCTGGGTTTGCTGGGCGCCGACCTGACCCGCGACGACGACGGCACGTGGCGGGTGGCGCGGGTGCTGCCGAGCGAGACGTCCGACCCGCGCGCCCGCTCGCCGCTGTACGCGCCGGGCGTCGCGATGCGCCCGGGCGACGCGATCGTCGCCGTGGACGCGCGGCCGGTGACCGACGCGGGCCCGGCGCCGTTGCTGGTCGGTGCGGCTGGCAAGCCGGTCGAGCTGACCGTGGCCCCGGCCGACGGCGGCGAGCGTCGCCGGGTGGTCGTGGTGCCGCTGCTGGACGACGTGCCGCTGCGCTACCAGGCGTGGGTGAACGAGCGGCGGGCGTACGTCCGGTCGGCCAGTGGCGGGCGACTGGGTTACCTGCACGTGCCGGACATGCAGGCGCCCGGGTGGGCGCAGCTGCACCGGGACCTGCGGATGGAGACCCGCTGCGACGGGCTGATCGTGGACGTGCGGGAGAACGGCGGCGGGCACCTGTCGCAGCTGGTCGTGGAGAAGCTGGCGCGCAAGGTGATCGGCTGGCAGCTGGCCCGCGACGGGTACATGGTCGGGACCTACCCGGAGGACGCGCCGCGCGGGCCGGTGGTGGCCGTGACCGACCAAAATGCGGGCTCCGACGGCGACATCGTCACGTGGGCGATCAGGACGATGAAGATCGGGCCGGTGGTCGGCGAGCGGACCTGGGGCGGTGTGATCGGCATCGACATGCGTTACCACCTGGTCGACGGGACCGTGGTGACGCAGCCGCGATACGCGAGCTGGTTGTCCGGTCCCGGCTGGGGTGTGGAGAACTACGGCGTCGACCCGGATGTCGAGGTCGTGATGCGCCCGCAGGACTACGCGGCGCAGGCGGATCCGCAGCTGGACAAGGCGATCGAGCTGGCGTTGGCGGCATTGGAAGAACAGCCCGCCGCCGTGCCGCCGGAGTTGCCGCCGCCCGGGGTCGCGTGATGGCCTTCGACGTCGAGACCCGGCGGATGATCGAGGCCAACCGGGCCAACTGGGACGAGCGCACGCCGATCCACGCGGCCAGCGAGTTCTACGGGTCGCGGGCGGCGGCCGAGTGGTTCGCCCCCTTCGAGTGGGCGGACATGGGCCCGCTCGAAGGGCGCGAGGTCGTGCACCTGCAGTGCCACCTGGGCACGGAGACCATCGAGTTCGCCCGCCGGGGCGCGCGAGCGTCCGGTTTGGACTTCTCGCCGGCCTCGGTGGTGGCGGCCCGGTCGGTTGCCGCCGCGGCCGGGGTGGCGGTGGACTTCGTCGAGTCCGATGTGTACAACGCGGTGGAATCCCTTGGCGCCGAACGGTTCGACCTGGTGTACACCGGCAAGGGGTCGGTGGTGTACCTGCCGGACCTGGCGGCGTGGGCGGCGCAGGTGCGCGGCATCCTCAAGCCGGGTGGCACCTTCTACCTGGTCGAGTTCCACCCGTTGCTGAACGCGCTGGGCGTGGCGCCGGGCTCGGCCGAGGACCTGACGCTGCGCAACGACTACCTGTCCGGTCGCGGCCCGGTGGAACGGGACGCGACCCGCACATACACGGACGGACCTGCGTTGCACGAGGCCACGGTGGCCTACGAGTGGATGCACGGCGTCGGCGAGGTCGTCTCGGCGTTGGCCGGCGCCGGGCTGCGGGTGGACCTCGTGCGCGAGACGCCGGAACTGCCGTTCCCGCGCTGGTCTTCCATGCACGGCACGGAATCCGGCTGGTTCGTCCTGCCGGACGACCAGCCCCGGATCCCTCTCCTCTACGCCATCCGCGCGGTGAACCCGTAAGCCGGGCCGACAAAGAATCGCTACGTGGCTTTCGACCAGCCGGACCAACTCCGACGAACCTCCGCTGGCCGGTCGCGATCTCGCGGCCACAGCTGAAGCCGATACGAGTCCAGACCCTCACCGCCCTCGAGCATCTCGGTGTAGCCGCGGCCGGACACCCGGGCGCGGTACTGGCCTGATGGCAATGGCTCGCATCGGACCGGCTTGAAGCCGCCCGAGGGCTCGAACACGAGTTGACCGTTGTGGATGTCGAAATCGACATCCACAACGTGGTCCCAGTTCTCGTAATCCGCGATCGGCTCGGCGGGCCAGACCTCGACCCGCATGGGAGCGTCGAAGCTCTTCTGGAAGGGCACGACAAGATCGATCACCCCATCCGCCACACCGACCCAGCGACCTGACCGCCGAGCGTCGGTCAAGGCGCGCAGCACCGCGTCGTTGGTCGGATCGTCCGCCCAGGGCGCCACTGAGTAGATGTAGACCTGGCCATGATCGATCTCGATCGCCAGATCGGTCGTGGTGCTCGGCTGAGTCGTCATCCGCACCAACCCCGATCCTCCGCGATGTCCACACCTTCGAATGGGTCCCGGGGGCGATCTTGCCGGGATGGGTGATCACCACCTCCGGATCTTTGGGGGCGAGCGGCAACGGTGCTACACCCACTCCGGTGGCGTCGTTGGTCAATTCGGGCGACGCTGACTGAGCTGTCGGCTAGCCGAACAGGGTTTGGCCCCAGTACTCGCCCTTGCCCAGTCCACGCGGCACGGCGAAGTGCGCGGAACCCGTGTGCTGCACGTACTCCATCATCGCGTCGTTGTCGGCCAACGCTTTCTGCATCGGCACGAAGTGGGTGCGGGAATCCCGGTTGAACGCCACGAAGAACAACCCGGCGTCCAGGTGGCCGACCCCGTCGGAGCCGTCGGTGAAGTTGTAGCCGCGGCGCAGGATCTTCACGCCCCGCAACGACTCCGCGGCCGCCAACCGGACGTGCGCGTCCTCGGCGATGAGCGGGATCCCGCCCTCGCCCCGCACGTGCAGGTCGATCGGGTCGAACTCGTCCACCTGACCCAGCGGCGCACCGGAACCCTTGGCGCGCCCGATGATCGCCTGCTGTTCGGCCAGCGGGGCACGGTCCCACGTCTCGATGTGCATGCGGATCCGCCGGGTCACCATGTACGAGCCGCCGGTCATCCACTCCGGACCGTCGCCGGGCTGCACCCACATGTGCTGGCTCAGGTCGGCGGTGTCCTCGGCCTTCAGGTTGTTGGTGCCGTCCTTGAAGCCGAACAGGTTGCGCGGCGTCGACTGCGAACGCGACGTCGACGACGTGCGGCCGAAGCCCAGTTGCGACCACCGCACGGCCACCTTGCCGAACCCGATCCGGGCCAGGTTGCGGATCGCGTGCACCGCCACCTGCGGGTCGTTCGCGCACGCCTGCACGCACAGGTCGCCGCCGCTGCGGGCCGGGTCCAGTTCGTCCGCGCGGAAGTGCGGCAGGTCGATCAACGCGGGCGGGCGCAGCTTCGCCAGGCCGAACCGCTTGTCGAACAGCGACGGGCCGAAGCCGATCGTGAGCGTCAGCGCCGACGCCGGCAGGTCCAGGGCCTCGCCGGTGTCGGCCGGCGGCGCGTGCTCCGAGCCGCCGACCGCGCCGTTCGGCACGGCTTCCTGGCCCGTGGTCATGCGTTCGGCCGCGGTGGTCCACTCGCGCAGCATCTCGACCAGTTCGGCGCGGTCGGTCGTCGTCACGTCGAAGGCCACGAAGTGCATGCGGTCCTGCGCGGGCGTGACGATGCCCGCCTGGTGCGGCCCGCGGAACGGCACAGAGGCCGCCGCGGCCTGTTCGACCGGCTGGTCACTGGTGCCCAGTGTCTTGCTGCCGAACACGCCCGCGGCCGCACCCACCCCGGCCACCGCGGCGCCCGCTCCGGCGATCCCGAAGAGCCTGCGCCGCGACAGCGGCCCCTGTGCCTCGCTCACTTGGCCGACACCACTTCCGCGACCTTGCTGATCGGTTCGCCGAGGGCGTCGACCGCGGTGGCGAACTCCTTGACCTCGTCCTTGGACAGCTTGTCGTACAGCTTGTAACCGTCCCCGACCTGCTGCTTGTCCAGCAGCGCGTCCACGGCCGCGAACTTGGTGTCGATCTCGGTGCCCAGGGCCGCGTTCCGCTCGGTGATCACCGGGCGCAGCGCCGCGATGGCGGCCTGCGATCCGTCCACATTGGCCCGGAAGTCCCAGAGGTCGGTGTGGGAGAACGTGTCCTCCTCACCGGTGATCTTGCCGGTGGCCACCTCGTCGAGCAGGCCCTTGGCGCCGTTGGCCAGGTCCAGCGGGGTGTACTCCAGCGACGCCGCCTTGGCCTGCAGGTCCTTGACGTCGGTCACGAGCTGGTCGGCGATCGCCTTCGAGTCGGGCTTGAGCCCGGTGACCCACAGGTCCTTCTCCAGCCGGTGGTAGCCGGTCCACTTGTCGCCGGACTCCAGGTCGGCCTCGCGCAGGTCGAGCTTCGGGTCGAGCTCGCCGAACTTCTCCGCGACCGGCTCGATGCGCTCGTAGTAGGTGCGGGTCACCGGGTAGAGCTTCTTGGCGTCCTCGACCTTGCCGGCCTTGACCGCGTCGGCGAACCTCTGCGTCTCGCTGATCAGCGCGACGATCTGGTTGTCCACGTACCGCTTGTAGCTCTTGGTGGCCTCGGCGAGCTTGGTGTCGGTGCTGGCCTGGCGCTGCGCACCGCCGGTGACGGTGAAGTCGGCACGGATGCCGTCGCCCTGCATGCCCGGCTTGCACGCCGTCGTGTACTTGCCCGCGTCCGGCACCTCGACGCGCAGGGTGCGCTTGAGGCCGGGGCCGATGTTCTCGACCTCGCCCATGATCCGGTCACCTTCGCCGTACAGGTAGAACTCCGTGGTGCGGGTGCCGTTGTTGGTGACCTCGAAGGTCAGCGTGCCCGCGTCGGCGCTGGTGCGCGCCACGGTGCACGAGCTGTCCTTGGCGTCGACCGCGATCGCGCCCGACCCGCCGGCCGAACCGGACGGGTCGCTGTTCCCGCAGGCGGCCAGCGCGGCCGTCAACGCGAAGGTTGCCGCGGCGGCGAACGCCGTGCGCGCGGGGGATGGGGTCACCGTGTTCTCCTTGTGTCGCAAACGGTGTGGTGGGTTCATGCGGCGGCAGGCGCCGGCTGCTCCTGCTTCTTGACGGGCGCTTTGCGCTTGCGCAGGAACAGCGGCAGCACGACGGCGATGTAGACGATCCACGCGATCGCCTGCAGCACGGTCGTCTGCGCCGAGTAGTTGAAGACGCCCTTGAGCAGCGCGCCGTACCAGGAGTCCTCGGGCATCGGCCCGGACAGGTCGAACGCGAGCGTGTGCAGGCCCGGCAGGACGCCGCCCTCCTGCAGGTCGTGCAGGCCGTAGGCGAGCACCCCGGCCGCGACGAAGATCAGCAGGGCGCCGGTGATCGTGAAGAACTTGCCCAGGTTGATCCGCAGCGCGCCCTTGTACAGGGCGAACGCGAGCACGACCGCGACGGCGATGCCGACCAGGAACCCGATCAGCGGCTGGCTGGTGCCCGAGCCCGCGCTCTGGGTCGCGGCGTAGAAGAACACCGCGGTCTCCAGGCCCTCACGCCCGACGGTCAGGAACGCCATCAGGGCCACCGCGAACGGGCCGATCTTGAGCGCGTCGGTGAGCTTGCCGCGCAGCTCGGCGGCGATGGTGCGGGCCGTGGCGCGCATCCAGAAGATCATCGCGGTGACGAACGCGACCGCGATGAGCGACATCGCGCCGCCGAAGGTCTCCTGCTGCTCGAACGTCATCTCGTGCGAGGTGAACGTGATCAGCCAGCCGAACCCGGCGGACAGCACGACGGCCAGCGTGACGCCCAGCCACACCGACTTCAGCGCGAAGCGGCGGTCGGTCTTGACCAGGAAGGCGACGAGGATGCTCACCACGAGCCCAGCCTCAAGGCCTTCGCGGAGCCCGATGAGGGCGTTGCCGAAGATCACGAGCTGCTCCTGTCGAAGTGAAGTGAGGCTTACCCAATTTAGGTAAGCCTCATCTCCCGTGTCTACCCGGGTGGGTGAAACCACACCGCCGGAGTCCGTAGCCTGCAGGGGTGGCCGCATCCGCATCGTCCGGGACCGACCCGCGTGAGGAGTCCGAACTGTCCGAGCCTGCGACCCGCCTGTCCGATTCACCCGACCGTGGAGCCGGGCCCCGGTTCGAGCCGCCCGCGAGGCGGCGGCGCCTGCTCAAGCCCGTGCTGGCCATCCTGGGGGTCTGTGCGTTGCTGGGCGTCGTCGTGGTGGCGGCGTTGACCCGGGCCGGATCCGACGGCTCGGACAAGCGCAAGCCCCGGTTCACCGTGGCCGCGCTCACCCCGAAGCCGGGCTCGGTCGTGCCGCACAAGGCGGCGCCGGTGCCGGCCAAGCTGGCCGCGTGGAGCGAGGGCATCGCCGAGCGCACCGACATCCCGGCCCGCGTCGTGCTCGCGTACGGCACGGCCGAACGGAAGATGCGCGCTATGGACCCCGGCTGCCGGATCTCCTGGGCCACGCTCGCGGGCCTGGGCCGGGTCGAGTCGAGCCACGGCGAGTACGGCGGCGCCGAGGTGCGGCCCGACGGCACGCTCAGCAAGCCGATCATCGGCGTCCCGCTGGACGGGCACGAGGGCGTGCTGGCGATCAAGGACACCGACGGCGGCGAACTCGACGGCGACGCCACGTGGGACCGGGCCGTCGGCGCCATGCAGTTCGTGCCGGCCACCTGGCACAAGTGGGGGATGCGGGCCAACGGTGACGGGCGCGACCCCGACCCGCAGAACGTCGACGACGCGGCGCTGACCTCGGCGCGCTACCTCTGCGGCATCGGTGGCGACCTGTCCACGCCGAAGGGCTGGTGGCACGGCGTGCTCACCTACAACAAGTCGGTGAGCTACGGGCGCAAGGTCTTCTCCGGGGCGGACGCGTACGCGCGGGTCACCGTCTCGGCCACCGGCTGACGGACGCGGTCCATCCGGATCGACACCGCGGTGGCCAGCACCGCGAGGACCACGACCACCGCGCTCAACGCGGGTACCGACGCGAACCCGAGACCGGCGCCGATCGCCGCGCCGCCGATGAGCGGACCCACGGTGTTGCCGAGGTTGAACGCCGCCACCTGCACCGAGTTCGCGAGCGTCGGCGCGTCGCCGGCCAGGCCGAACACGCGGGCGTTCAGCGCCGGGTTGGTGCCGAACCCGGTCAACCCGAACAACACCACGGCGATGATCACGAGCACGGGCCGCGCACCGGCGAGCGCCAGCGTGACGAGCACCACCGTGAGCGCGGCGAAGGGCACGAGCAGGCTCGCCCACGGGTAGCGGTCGGCGAGGCGGCCCGCGACCTGCAGGCCGATCACCGCGCCCACGCCGAAAGCGCCGAGCAGCAACGGAACCGCGCCGTCGGCGAAGCCGGCGACGTCGGTCAGCAGCGGCGCGAGGTAGGAGAACGTGCCGAAGATCGACGCCGAGGTGAGGGCCGTGGTGGCCAGCGCCACCCAGATCCGCGGCTGGCGGAAGACCCGCAACTCCGCGGCGAGGTCGGGCTTGGCCCGCGTGCCCTCCATGCTCGGCACCCAGCGCAGGATGCCCAGCAGCCCCACCAGCGCTGCGGCCGCGACCGCGAAGAACGCGCCGCGCCAGCCACCGTGGTCGCCGATCACCGTGCCGAGCGGCACACCCAGCACGTTGGCGACGGTCAGCCCGCCGACCATGATCGCCAGCGCGCGGGCCCGGTGTTCCTTGCCGCCCAACGTCACCGCCATCACACCACCGACCGCCCAGAACGCGCCGGTGGCGCCCGCGGTGATCACCCGCGCGAGCAGCAGCACCGCGTAGTCCGGCGCGACCGCACCCAGCAGTTGGCCGCCGATGAACACCACCAGGGCGCCGACCAGCGTCGCCTTGCGCGGCCAGCGCAGGGTCAGCACGGCCAGCAGCGGCGCGCCGACCAGCATGCCGATCGCGAACGCCGAGATGAGCCCGCCGACCTGTGGCACGGAGACGTGCAGTTCACGAGCCATGCCGGGGAGCAGGCCGGAGATCATGAACTCGGTCGTGCCGAGCGCGAAGACGCTCAGCCCAAGGACGTAGACACCACGATGCACGTTGTTCGACAACGGACGAACAAACCGAGGAATTCCAGCGTCCCAACTATTGAGAGCGGTGTTGGACGGTCGCGCTCCGCGCTCCGGGTGGATCGCCCTCAGGCGATGCCGGCCACGCCCGCGTGCGGGTCGGCTGCCGCTGTGGCCGGGGCGGTCGCGGTCGGCATCACCACGATCCACCTTCCACGGCGATGCGGGCGGAGACCTCGCCGAGGGCCTCCTGGTACTCGGGCAGCGGGCGCATTGCCACGGCCATCCGCAGCGGCGGGAGCGCCTCGGTCAGCCGGTGCTGGCGCTGCAACGTCTTGCCCAGCGCGAACAACGCGTAGTGGTCGGTCGGGTCGAGCTCCAGCACCCGCCGGAACGCCGCCTCCGCACGACGGAACTGGGCGGACCCGAGGTAGGCCCGCCCAGCCAGCAACAACACGCTTGGTGCGTTGGTCACCACTTCGAGAACAGGCTCCAACGCCGCCAGCGCGTCCAGTGGTCGCTGCTGCGCGACCAACGCTTCCGCGCGGCGGAACGCCTCGAAGGTGCCGTCCCCGGCGCCCAGCTCCTCAGCCATCGTGGATCAACGCTACCTGGCGTTAACGCGCGATTCGACCGGCTGAAGAGTGATCATTGTGAGTTTCCTTAGGGCCAGCGTGCCTGTCCCAGGTCACCCCTTGTGGACGGCTAGGCTCGGGCTGGTAAATCGGCAGTTCCCATCCCGAGGAGAGCTTCGTGGCGGTCATCGAGCAGGTCGGCGCCCGCGAGATCCTGGACTCGCGCGGCAACCCCACCGTCGAGGTGGAGGTCGCCCTGGACGACGGAACCCTGGCCAGGGCCGCGGTGCCCTCCGGCGCGTCCACCGGCGAGCACGAAGCGGTGGAACGCCGTGACGGTGACCCCAAGCGCTACCTGGGCAAGGGTGTCGAGGGCGCGGTCACCGCGGTGCTCGACGAGATCGGCCCGGACCTGGCCGGTGTCGACGCGGTCGACCAGCGCATCGTCGACCAGAAGCTGGTGGACCTCGACGGCACGCCCGACAAGTCGCGGCTGGGCGCCAACGCCATCCTCGGCGTCTCGCTCGCCGTGGCGAAGGCGGCCGCGGAGTCCAGCGGCCTGGAGCTCTTCCGCTACATCGGCGGCCCGAACGCCCACGTGCTGCCCGTGCCGATGATGAACATCATCAACGGCGGCGCCCACGCCGACTCCGATGTGGACATCCAGGAGTTCATGATCGCGCCGATCGGCGCCGAGACCTTCCGCGAGGCGCTGCGCTGGGGCGCGGAGGTCTACCACGCGCTCAAGAGCGTGCTGAAGGCCCGCGGCCTGGCCACCGGCCTCGGCGACGAGGGCGGCTTCGCGCCGAACCTGCCGAGCAACCGCGACGCGCTCGACCTGATCGTCTCCGCGATCGAGAAGGCCGGGTACACCCCGGGCCGCGACGTGGCGCTCGCGCTCGACGCGGCGGCCACCGAGTTCTACGCCGACGGCGCCTACCACTTCGAGGGCAGCAAGCGCAGCGCCGAGCAGATGTCCGCCTACTACGGCGAACTGCTCGAGGCGTACCCGCTGGTGTCGCTCGAGGACCCGCTCGCCGAGGACGACTGGGACGGCTGGGTGCGGCTGACCGCGGAGCTCGGCGAGCGCGTGCAGATCGTCGGCGACGACCTCTTCGTCACCAACCCCGAGCGGCTCGAGGAAGGCATCGCCCGCCGCGCCGCGAACGCGTTGCTGGTGAAGGTCAACCAGATCGGCACGCTGTCGGAGACGCTCGACGCGGTGAACCTCGCCACGTCCTACGGCTACCGCAGCATGATGAGCCACCGCTCCGGCGAGACCGAGGACACCACCATCGCCGACCTCGTGGTGGCCACCGGCATCGGCCAGATCAAGAGCGGTGCGCCCGCCCGCAGTGAGCGGGTCGCCAAGTACAACCAGCTGCTGCGCATCGAGGAAACCCTCGGCGAGGCCGCTCGGTACGCGGGCGACCTCTCCTTCCCGAGGTTCACCTCGGAGTCATGACCACGCGCGGATCCGGCGGGCCTGCCCAGGGACGGGGCCGGCGGCGTCCGGCCGTGTCCGAGGGCCGGCGGCCCGAGCAGACCCGCAAACCGCGCAAGGAGAACCAGGACGAGGAGCTCGAGGAGGCGCCGCCGCGCCGCCGGCCCCGGCGCAGGCGGCGCGGTCCGGGCCTCTTCGGGTTCGCCCCGACCCGGCGGGCGGCGGTGCTGGCGGTCGTCGTGTGTGCGCTGGTGCTGTCGATTTCGGTGCCGTTGCGGACTTATCTGTCGCAGCGGGAGGACTTGCAAGTGCAGCAACAGCACCAGGAGCAGTTGCGCACGCAGGTCCAGGAGTTGCAGGAACGCAAGGCGCAGCTCTCCGACCCGGCGCAGGTCGAGGCGGAGGCGCGGCGCCGGTTGCGGTACGTGAAGCCGGGGGAGACCCCGTACGTGGTGCAGCTACCGGGGGACACGGCGCCGCAGCAGGGCGGCGATCACCTGAAGGCGGCGGCGCCGCAGGGCAGTTGGTACGAGAACTTGTGGGGTTCGGTGGACGGTGGCTGAGTACGAACAGGTGACCGACGCGGACTTCGAGGCGGTGGCGGCGCAGCTGGGCCGGCGCCCGCGCGCCATCCGCGCCGTGGCGTTCCGGTGCCCGAGCGGGCACCCGGCGGTGATCCAGACGAGCCCCCGGCTGGAGGACGGCACGCCGTTCCCGACCCTGTACTACCTGACGTGCCCGCAGCTGACGTCGTTGTGCAGCACGCTCGAGGCGAGCGGCCTGATGAAGGAGATGACGGCCCGCCTGTCCTCGGATGAGGAACTCGCCGCCCAGTACCAGCGGGCGCACGAGTCGTACCTGGCGCAGCGCAACGCGATCGAGTCACTGGGGACCGACGTCAGCGCGGGCGGGATGCCGGGGCGCGTGAAGTGCCTGCACGTCCACCTCGCGCACGCGCTGGCGGTCGGCCCGGGCGTGAACCCGTTCGGCGACGAGACTTTGGCCCTGCTGAAGGACAAATGGCCGACCGGTGCCTGCGCCGACTGATCCGATCTCCTAGCCCCACCAGAACGCGGCCGCGATCACCACGTACAGGCCGATCAACGTCGCGCCTTCGAACCAGTTGGACTCGCCGTCGAACACGACGATCACCGTGACGATCACGGCCAGCACCAGCGCGGCGATCAACAGCGGGGGCAGGACGAGGGTGAAGGCGCCGGCGCCCACCAGCGGCGCGATCAGCACCAGGACCGGCGCGAGCACCTGCGCGATCTGCACGGGGCTCTGCAGGATCACCGAAATGGCGTAGTCGGTCTTGTTCCGCGCCGCCAACTGGATGCCGACCACGTTCTCGACCGCGTTGCCCGCGATGGCCACCACAACCAGACCGGCGAAGGCCTCGCTGATGTGCAGCGCGCCGATCGCGGGCTGCAGGGCGTCGACGAACCAGTCGGACACGAAGGCCGCGCCCAGGCCGGCGAGCGCGAGCATGCCGATGGCCACCCACAGCGGCCACTCCGGCGCGCCTTCCTCCTTCGGTTCGGGCGTGGCCGGTTCGGCGCTCTTGGTGCGCTTGATCGACGCGGGCAGCGACAGCACGAACACCACCAGCAGCATGACCGCGACCACGCGGGAGAGCCCGGCCTCGTGCCCGGCCGCCGGGCTGTGCAGCGAGGCGGTCAGCGCCGGGATCAGCAGCGCGGCCACCGACAGCAGCATCATCAGCGCGAGCCGCCGTGCCGCCTCCGTCTCGAAGCGTTGCGTGCCGTGCTTGAGCCCGCCCGCGACGAACGCGGCGCCGAGCACGAGCAACGAGTTGGCCAGGATCGAACCGACGATGGCCGCCTGCACCACCCCGGTCAGCCCGGCCCGCAACGCGAAGATCGCCACGAAGAGTTCGGGCAGGTTGCCCAGCGCGCTCTGCACGATCCCCGTCGCGCCGGCGCCGAGCCGGTCGCCGAGCGCCTCGACCGCGCGCCCGACCAGCATCGCCAGCAGCGCGAGCGCCACCGCGCTGATCGCGAACGGGACGATGTCGCCGACGTCGACCACGGTCGTCACGAAGGTCGCCGCCGCCGCGAGGACGCAAACACCGATCAGGCGCAGATCCGCGCCGTTGAATCCGAGGGCCACGGCCGCAGATCATGCCGTGTCCCGCGACGGCGCGTGCAACCGATCCGGGCATCGGGAACGTCTCACCTTCGCTCGACGATGCACTGGACAACCGCGCGAAGGGGAATGGATTCAGAATTGCCTCCGCGTGGGGGGATCCATTCGCAAGTGCGATCTGGTACGGGTAGGGAAGCAGTACCGCGAGAGTTCGGCTGGAGATGGTTGGGCCAGCGTCGGGGTGAACCACCCTGGCAACCGACGGAGGGCAGGTTGGTGCAGGTGGGAAAGGGTTACACGGGACAGCATTCGCGCAGCAGACGGCGCAAGGCCGGACTGGCCGTCGCGGCCGGCTCCCTGTTGCTGGTGCCCGGCGCGATGGCCGCGGGTGACACCCTTGCCCTCGCCGCACCGCCGAAGCCCGCCGCTCCGCAGGCACCGCGCCCGGCCCCCACCAACCCCGACGTGGTCGGCGCGGACGGCTCGCTGCCCGCCGACTCCCAGGTCGGCACCCAGCTGCTCGCCAACGCGGGCAAACCGCTCGACCTCGCCGGCGCCGGCCCGCGCCTGGACATGCCCAACGGTCCGCTCGGCATCCCCGGTGCCGCGCTGCAGGCGTACATGCGTGCCGCGGACCTGATGAAGACCCTCGCGCCCGACTGCCACATCAGCTGGCCGCTGCTCGCGAGCATCGGCCGCATCGAGTCCGGCCACGCCCGCGGTGGTCAGGTCGACGCGCACGGCAACACGCTCGCGCCGATCCTCGGCCCGGTGCTCAACGGCGGCGGGTTCGCCGCGATCGCCGACACCGACGGCGGCCAGTACGACGGCGACGCGGTGTGGGATCGCGCGGTCGGCCCGATGCAGTTCATCCCGTCCACGTGGCGGGGTTACGCCTCCGACGGCAACGCCGACGGCGTCACCAGCCCGTCGAACATCTACGACGCCACGCTCGGCGCCGCCAAGTACCTCTGCTCCGGTGGGTTCGACCTGTCCAACCCGCAGGAGCAGGCCATCGCGGTCTTCCGCTACAACCACTCCGACAGCTACGTGCAGACGGTCCTGATGTGGGCCGACGCGTACGCGCGGGGCGTCACGCCGCTGCCGATGACGCCGGTGCCGCCGGACGTCGTGCGCAGCGCGATGGACAACCCGATGCCCGGCACCACGCCCAGCGGTTCGGGCCACACGCCGCCGCCGACCACCTCGACCACCTCGGGCAAGCCGACCAAGACGACGATCCCCGGCGCGCCGACCACGACGACGATCCCGGGTTCGAGCACCACGACCAAGCCGACGACCACGAGCCCGACGACCACCAGTCCGACGACGACCTCGCCGACCTGCACCACGTCGTCGTCGCCCACCTCGTCGAGCACGCCCGAGTCGGCCTCCGGTTCGGCCTCCGCGGACTCGTCGGTGACGGCGACCAGCACGACGAACAGCGCGGACTCGACGAACTCCTCGAGCAACTCGACGGACTCGGCGACCGACTCGACCACCAGCACCACCCCGGCGCAAAGCTGCTGACCAGCGTCGATCTAGGCTGACGCGCATGGCACGGGTCGCCGCGGTCGACTGCGGCACGAACTCGATCAGGTTGCTGGTCGCTGATGTGACGGTGCGCGAGGACGGCACGGCGTGGCTGCGCGACGTGCACCGCGAGATGCGGATCGTGCGGCTCGGCCAGGGGGTCGACGCCACCGGCACGCTGGCCCCCGAGGCGCTGCAACGCACCGCGGACGCGCTCGCCGACTACACGGCGATCGCCAGGCGCAAGGGCGTCGAGCAGGTCCGCATGGTCGCCACGTCGGCCACCCGCGACGCGTCCAACCGCGATGACTTCTTCGCCATGACCGAGCGGGTGCTCGGGGTGCGTGCCGAGGTGATCACCGGCGACGAAGAGGCGCGGCTGTCCTTCACCGGTGCCGTCGGCGACTTCGACCCCGACGACGGCCCGTTCGTCGTGACCGACGTCGGCGGCGGCTCGACCGAGGTCGTCACCGGCACCTGGGACGGCTTGCGGGCCAAGGTGACCGCGGCCCGGTCGGTGGACATCGGCTGCGTGCGGATCACCGAACGCTGTCTGCGCAGCGACCCGCCCGCCCCGGCCGAGGTGGCGGGGGCGGCCGACCTGGCCCGCGAGGTGCTGACCGAGGCGTTCGAGGCCGTGCTGGTCGACGACGCCCGCACCTGGATCGGCGTCGCGGGCACGGTCACGACCCTGGCCGCCATCGCCCTTGGCCTGCCCGAGTACGACTCGGACGCGGTGCACCAGGCCACGCTCACCTTCGACCAGCTCGCCCTGACCACCCAGCGCCTGCTGTCCACCACGCACGACCAGCGCGCGCAGATCCCGGTGATCCACCCCGGCCGGGTCGACGTCATCGGCGGCGGCGCGATCGTGGTGGCCACGCTGGCGGGCCAGCTGAAGGCACGCGCGGGCATCGAGTCGTTGCGGGCCAGCGAGCACGACATCCTCGACGGGATCGCCCTCTCGCTGGTGTGACCACCGCGGGCCGAGAATGGTCTGAACCAGACATAACTGGCAATCGGGAATGTCGTCTTTTGTGCGTCTGGACGGTGCTGTCCGGGTTCGATCTGGCGAAAGATAGCGCGCGGTCGGGGCTGAGAGTGCTGCACCACGAAAGGCGCATGACGTGAGAAGACCGAGAACACTGCTCTTACTCGCGGCGGTGACCCCGCTGCTCACCGGTTTGGCGGTCGCCGCGGCTCCCACCGCGATCGCCCAACCGGCCGCGTTGTCCGGCAAGACCACCGAGTTCAGCGTCCTCGGGGCCGACGGCGCCAGCCTCAAGTCCGTGCAGGACGCCGTGCGTGCTGCCGGTGGCACCGTCGTGCGCAGCAACGCCGCGGTCGGTCTCGTCACCGCGACCGCGCCCCGCAACGGGTTCAGCGAGCGGCTGAGCGGCTCGCACGCCGTGCTCGCCGCGGCGCCGGTCACCGTGATCGGGCACAACCCGAAGTCCTCGCCCGGCAAGCCGGCGGTGGAGAAGGGCCGCTCGGGCACCAGGTCGGCGAAGGTCGCCAAGTCGAAGGCCGGGATGGACCCGCTGGACTCCGAGCTGTGGGGTCTCACGTCGGTCCGCTCCGACCTCGCCCGCACCAAGCAGGCGGGCAACAAGAAGGTCAAGGTCGGCATCATCGACACCGGCGTGGACGGCACCCACCCGGACATCGCGCCGAACTTCGACATGGCCGACTCCCGCAACTTCGTCCGCGACATCCCGTTCGACGAGCTCGGCCAGGTCGTGGACGGGCCGTGTGAGTTCGCCGGCTGCGTCGACCCGGCCAACTGGGACGACGGCGCCCACGGCACGCACGTGGCGGGCACGATCGCCGCCGCGGCCAACGGCGTCGGCATCTCCGGTGTCGCGCCGAACGTGACCCTGGTGAACATCCGCGCGGGCCAGGACTCCGGCTTCTTCTTCCTGCAGCCGACCGTGGACGCGCTGACCTACGCCGGCGACGCGAGCATCGACGTGGTCAACATGTCGTTCTACGTCGACCCGTGGCTGTTCAACTGCGACAACAACCCGGCCGACACGCCGGAGCAGCAGGCCGAGCAGCGGGTGGTCAAGACCGCGATGACCCGCGCGATGAACTACGCCTACAACCACGGCGTCACGCAGCTGGTCGCGCTCGGCAACGAGCACGAGGACCTGGGCAACCCGCTGCCCGACGAGGGAAGCCCCGACTACCCGGCGAACACCGCGCACGACCGGACCATCGACCCGAACACGTGCCTGACGATGCCCACCGAGGGCCCGCACTCCATCGGCGTCGGCTCGTTCGGCCCGTCGCAGTCGAAGGCGGACTACTCGAACTACGGCATGGAGCAGATCTCGGTGTCGGCACCCGGTGGCTGGTTCCGCGACTACTTCGGCACGCCGCGGTTCCGCACCAACGAGAACGAGATCCTGTCGGCCTACCCGAAGCACATCGGGATCGAAGAGGGCAACATCGACGAGAACGGCGACATCACGCCGGACGGTGTCGCGCTCGGCGTGCAGAAGGCCTGCAATTCCGACGGCGTCTGCGGTTACTACCAGTACCTGCAGGGCACCTCGATGGCCACGCCGCACGCGACGGGTGTTGCCGCGCTGATCATCAGCCAGTACGGCAGGTTCCACGGCAAGAACGTCACGATGAGCCCCGACAAGGTGCAGTCGGTCCTCGAGGGGACGGCGGCCAAGGTGCCGTGCCCGACGCCGCGGACCGTCGACTACCTGGACGAAGGCCGCGACGCGTCGTTCACGGCCACCTGCGAGGGTGACCTGAACTTCAACGACTTCTACGGCCACGGCGCGGTCGACGCCTGGGCCGCGGTCACCCGCGGACAGCAGTACCTGTAACCAACGGGCGTGTCCCACCCGCGCCGGGCGTCCCCCGCCCGGCGCGGGCCCACCCCACCCACCCCCCCAATGGGCGTGTCCCACACTCCCGCCGGGTGTGTCCCACGCTCACGCCGGGTGTGTTCCACATTCAGGCGGGGTGTGTTCGACATTCAGGCGGGGTGTGTCCCACATTCGGGCGGGGTGTGTTCCACCGGGAAGCTTCTCCTGATCAAGCCACGAAGCGGCGGCTGCGGAATGCCGCTCGAATGTCGGCCACCAACCGGAACGGGTCGCGAAGGTCGTCGACGTCGGCCCGGATCACCAGCCAACCGCGTCGCCTCAGGTCGAGGTCGCGCAGTTCGTCCTTGCCGGCGCGACCCGCGTGGGCTTCGTAGCCGTCGTACTCCAGGGCGACTTTCGGCTCCAGCCAAGCGAAGTCGAGCCGGTAGCGCACGGTGCCGTGCACGTCGGTGATCGGGTGCTGCGCGACCGGGATCGGCAAGCCACAATCGACGAGTTTGAGCAACATCCGGCTTTCGGCGGGCGATTCGGGTATGCCGGTGGCCAGGTCCAGCAAGAACGCGCTGCGCCGCCGGCCGCGGCTGTCGAGCCGCTCCATGATGCGTTCCGCGACGGTGGCCTTGAAATCCGCGCGAAACCGGGGATCAAGCTGCGCGAGGGCTTGATCGGCGCAGGCCAGCGCCATGCCGCGGTTGTCGTCGCAGAGCATGTCGGCGACAACGCGGGTGAGGGTCAATGCCCGCAACCGGTCCAGCACCAAGACGTCGTCCTCGTCGAAGTGTCCATTGTGGATCCGGAAGCCCGGTGGGTTGCGCATCTTGCGGGCGTACGGCGCGAGGATGTGGATCGTTCCGGCGTCGGCGGCGGTGCAACCGTGGATCAACGCGGCGGTGTGCCCCGTCAGCGCCGCGGCCGGGCCGGCGGCGAGGAGGCCGGCGGCGGCCCTGGTCGGCAGCGTGAGCATGGTCCGGCGGTCGACGAGCACGGCTCGGTTCACGGCGACGAGCCGACCGTCGGCGACCAGTTGACGGAGTTCGTTCAGGGCGAGGGTCGAGGCCAGGTCGTCACGCAGGTGGGCGCCGTGCAGGCCGGGAGGCAGTTCGAACATGCCTCCACCTTGGGCACACCGTGGACGCTCACCCGGCCCGCGCGCAACATCTGTGGACAACTGGCGGCCTGTGGAAAACTCCGGCCGCCGCAGCCCCAACGTGGAACACACCCGCCCGAGCGTGGGACACACCCAGCGCGAACGTGGGACACGCCCGACCTGAGTGTGGGACACGCCCGGCGTGATCGGGGGACACGCCCGACCGGAACGTGGGACACACCCAGCGCGAGTGTGGGACACGCCTTAGTAGGTGCCGGTGAAGGAGCCGGTTCCGGCGCCTTCGTTGTGCCCGGTGCCGACCACGGCGCCGTCGACGCTCACCTGCTCGTCCACGTTGGCGTTCGAGCCGGTCGTGATGTCCATGGCGTACCGGCCGCCGCTCAGCGGCACGGTCCTGCGCCACGGGAGGCTGATGCCGCTCACGCTGTGCATCGTCCCGCCGGCCAGGTAGCGCACCGACACCGAGCCGGACCCGGTGATCAGGTACGTCACCATCTTCTGGTGCACCGGCGCCGTGGTCTGCTTCGGCGGCGCGGGCCTGTGCGTGGTCCGCGGGGCCGGCGCGTGCGTGGTCGTCGGCTTGGGCTTGGGCTTCGGCTTGGTCGTCGTGACCGGCGCCGTGGTGGTTGTGGTCACCGGCGGCACGGACGGCACCGACGGCATGGATGACGTCGTGGCAACCGGTATGGCCTGGGCCGTCGGATCACCGGACACCGTGGTCGAGCACCCCGCGAGCGCCAGCGCGACCGGCACCGCCGGCCACCAGCGGCGACCCCGTACGGTCATGGCTACCTCCCCTGTGGTCAGCCATTGGTAGCAGTCCGCGACCCCCGGTAGGCGCAGCGTGGCCGGATGTTGCCGCTGGTGCTGGTCCATCCTGGTATCCCCGTCGTCGAACGGGGTCACATTCGGCGTCGCGGCGGCGATAATGCCGGGCATGCGCAACATCGTGCTGATCGCCATCGTGCTGGCGCTGGCGGTCGCCGCGATCTCGCACGAGTCGGGTTCGAAGCCGCCCGGCTCGTCGTCTTCGGCTGCCACCGGCAAGTCCAGCGCCTTCCTGGCGGCGCAGCACAAGTACGACCGGATGTGGGGCGACCGCGCGACCGACGACGAACTGATGGCCGTCGGCCGCACGATCTGCACCCTGCACCACCGCGGGCTGTCCGATTCGGACATCCTCAAGGCCACGGTCGGCTACCGGTTACCGGCGGGCAAGGAGCGATCCCTTGGCCTGCAACGCATCCGGGACGCCAAGAAGTACATCTGTCCCTAGTGGACGTTACCGGTTGGACGCGTCCGCGATGAACTCCGCGAGGTCCTTCGCCTGCTGCACGCGCGAGGGCTCGTGCACGTACATCATGTGCCCCGCCGGGTAGTACGCGGTGGAGATGTTCGCCCGCAGCTCGTCCGGGATCTTCAGGTGCGCCAGCACGTGCTCGGCCGCGAAGTACGCGGTGGCGCCGTCGTAGTAGCCGAAGGCGACGTGCACCTTCAGGTGCCGGTTGGCCCGCATGGCGGACGCGAGCCGGTCGGCCACGGTGACGTGCGAACCCTCGAACTCCTTGTAGGACCAGGTGCGGTTGACGTCGCTGCTGATCACCGAGTACGGCAGGTCGTTGGTGTAGCCCAGTTCCGCGTGCACGTAGTGGTTGAACGCCGCCGCGTACGCGCCGGTCACCGCGCTCGACACGTCGTCGTCCATGTGCTCGCGGCCGTAGTCGGGCTGCCAGCCGCTGAAGCGGCCGTCGAGGCGGCCGACAACCTCCCGGCGGTCGCGCAGCAGCTCGGTGAAGAACCGGATGTGCTCGATGCGCAGGTCGACGCGGTCGACGTAGTCCTCGGTGAGCCCGCTCAGCGACGCGATCCTGGCCACGGCCGCGGCCCGCTCCTCGGCGCTGAGCCGGTTGCCCTGCGACAGCACCCACGGGTACTCGCGGGCGGCGTACTCCTCGGCCTCGCGCAGCACGTCCTCGAGCGGCCGGTCGCCGTGCTTGCCGTGGTAGTTCGCGATGGCCGCGTACGTCGGCAGGAACAGCGCGTAGGGCAGGTCGTTGCCCTCGGTGAACCGGATGGTGGCGAAGTCCAGCACCGACGAGATCAGCATCAGGCCGTTGAGGAACATGCCGTGCTTGTGCTGCAGGTGTTCGGCCAGGCCGCCCGCCCGCGTGGTGCCGTAGGACTCGCCCGCGAGGAACTTCGGCGACAGCCAGCGGCCGTTGCGGCTGGTCCACAGCCGGATGAGCTCGCCGACGGACTCGATGTCGGCGGTGAACCCGTGGTAGTCGCCGGGCTTCTCGCCCTCGGCCGCGCGGGAGTAGCCGGTGGACACCGGGTCGATGAACACCAGGTCGGTGTGCGTGAGCAGGGTCTCGACGTTGTCGGCCAGGCCGTACGGCGGGGCTTCGAGGTTGCCCGCGTCGCCGGAGACCACGCGGCGCGGACCCAGCACGCCCAGGTGCAGCCAGAGGCTCGCCGAGCCGGGGCCGCCGTTGAACGCGAAGGTCACGGGGCGCTGCAACGGGTCGGCGTCGTCGAGGGTGTACGCGGTGAGGAACAGTTCGGCCTTGGCCTTGTGCCCGTCGAACTTGCCGTCGGTCACGACCTCCGTGCGCAGCACGACCCGGCCGGTGGTGGCCGTGTAGGCGAGCTTGCGCCGCTTGATCGTGATGCTGTGCTTGGTGGTCACCAGGTCGTCGGTCGGTTCCGGACGCTCGGCGGGCTTCGCGTCGGCCTTGCTGTCGACCTGCTCATCGGGTTTGTCGGCTGCCATGCGGTCACCCTATTTGCCTAGCAAGCACAATTAAGCGATGCGTTCGCAAGAGGCGGAACTGTCCGCGTTGGACCACCAGGTCGTGACGTGCCGCAAGTGCCCGCGGCTGGTGGCCTGGCGGGAGGAGGTCGCGGTGGTCAAGCGCGCCGCGTTCCGCGACCAGGAGTACTGGGGCCGGCCGGTGCCCGGGTTCGGGCCGTGGGACGCCCGGCTGGCGATCGTCGGGCTCGCGCCCGCGGCGCACGGGGCGAACCGGACGGGGCGCATGTTCACCGGCGACCGCTCCGGTGACGTCCTCTACGCCGCGATGCACGCCGTCGGCCTGGCCTCGCAACCGACGGCCGTGCACGCGAACGACGGGCTGAGGCTGATCGGCACCCGGATCACCGCGCCGGTGAAGTGCGCGCCGCCGGCCAACAAGCCGCTGCCCGAAGAACGGGACAACTGCCGCCCGTGGCTGGCGCGTGAACTCGCGATCCTGCGACCCACGCTGCGTGCGGTGATGGTTCTGGGGGCGTTCGGCTGGCAGGCGTTGCTGCCGGTGCTCGCCGACGCGGGCTGGCAGGTGCCGCGGCCACGGCCGAAGTTCGGGCACGGCATCCAGGTCCGGCTGGCCGACCAGGACGGCGGCGAACTGAGCCTGATCGGCTGCTACCACGTGAGCCAGCAGAACACCTTCACCGGCACGCTCACCCCCGCGATGCTGGAAGCGGTACTGCAGTCGGCGAAGGCGGCCGCAGGCATCTAGCCAGTGAACAGATCGTTACGGCAGCAGCCCCTGATCTGCGGCATGCTGCCTGGTGTGAAAGCCCGCCTGCCCCTGCTGCTGGCCATGGCCGCGATGCTGCTCATCGCGGTCGTCGCGAGCCGGGGGCAGTCGGCGGTGCACCCCGGGTCGAACACCTTCCTGCCGGTGCACGACGACCGGCCCAGCTCGCCGGTGAGCACCACCGACGAGCACCCCAACATGGTGGTCTCGACGCTGGCCGCGATCGGGTTCACCGGCTTGCTGCTGGTGTTCGGCGCCCTGTTCGTCCTCGGTGTCGTCGTGATCGTCATGGGCGTGTCCTGGACCAAGGTGCGGCGCGGCAAGGTGAGCAACCCGGTCGTGCTCGGTGAGCCCGACGACGGACTGGACGGCACCGCGGCCGACGGCACGGTGCTGCGCTCGGCGATCGCGGCCGCGCAACGGGACCTGGCGCAGCGGCGGTCCGGGCCGCCGTCGGACGCGGTCGTCGCCGCCTGGTTACGGCTGGAGCAGGCCGCCGCGGAGTCGGGCCGGCCGCGGGCGGCGCACCAGACGCCGACCGAGTTCACCTCGGCCCTGCTGGCCGAGCACGTGGCCGACGACGCCGCGGTGGGCCGGTTGCGCGGGCTCTACCAGCGTGCCAGGTTCGGCCGGCCGGGCGCGGTCACCGACGCCGACGCCGACGAGGCGCGCTCCGCGCTCGGCGCGATCCTCGACGGCTGGCGGGTCCCGGCATGACCGGCATGTCGATGCTGCGCAGCGCCATCGCCGCGATCCTGGCGGCGGCCGCCGTCGTGCTGGTGGCGTTCGTGCTGGGGGCGATCCCGCTCGGCTGGGCGCTGCTCTTCGGCCTGATCGGGGGTGCGCTGGCCCTGGTCGCCGCGATGCTCACCGGCAGCACCGAGCCCAACTGGGCGCCCGCACCCGAGCCCGTGCAGTCCGCCACGGTGATGCAGGCGAGCACGCTGACCGCGCGCCTGTCCGAGGCGGCGACCGACGACTACCGCTACCACACGCGGATCCAGCCCCGGCTGCGCAAGCTCGCGCTCGGCACGCTGCGCCAGCGCCCCGAGCTGCGCGACCTCACCGACCTCGCCGACCCCCGCGTGCGCGCGCTGCTCGGCGACGAACTGCACACGATGCTCACCGCACGCGGTGGTGTGCTGCCCACCCCGCGGCGCATCACGCGGTTGCTGGCCCGGCTGGAGGAACCGTGACCGAAGCGTCCACTGTGGACAAAGGCGTGGCCAACGAGACCGTCGCGGGGATCCGCGCCGACGCCGCGACGGTGCTCGACGCGGTCGGCTCGGTCGTGGTGGGCCGGGAGCGCACGGTGCGGCTCGCGCTGGCCGCGGTCCTGGCGGGCGGGCACGTGCTGTTCGAGGACGTTCCCGGACTCGGCAAGACCATGATGGCCAAGGCGCTCGCGCAGGCACTGGGCCTGGACTTCCGTCGCCTGCAGTGCACCCCGGACCTGCAGCCGGCCGACGTCACCGGCTCGTTCATCTACGACCCGGCCGAGCACGAGTTCAGCTTCCGCGAGGGCCCGGTGTTCTGCGGCCTGCTGCTGGCCGACGAGATCAACCGCACGCCCCCGAAGACGCAGTCGGCGTTGCTGGAGGCCATGCAGGAGCGGCAGGTCACGGTCGAGGGCCGCACGTTCGCGCTGCCGCGCCCGTTCCACGTGCTCGCCACGGCCAACCCCATCGAGTACGAGGGCACCTACCCGCTGCCCGAGGCCCAGCTCGACCGGTTCCTGCTGCGCCTGGACATCGGCTACCCGCCCCCGGACGAGGAGCTCGAGGTGCTGCGCCGCCGCCTGGCCCGGCGCACCGAGCAGACCGACATCGACCGGGTCGTGGACCCCGAGCGCGTCGTCGCGCTGCAGGCCGGGCTGGAGACGGTCGCGGTCGACGAGGACATCCTGCGGTACTGCGTCGACCTCGCCGTGGCCAGCCGCAGGCACCCCGCCGTGGAGGTCGGCGTGTCGCCGCGCGGCTCGCAGGCGCTGCTGCTGGTCTCCCGCGCGCTCGCCGTGCTGGACGGCCGCGACTTCGTCCTGCCCGAGGACGTGAAGGAGTGCGCGACGGCCGCGCTCGCGCACCGGCTGACCCTGCGCGCGGAGACGTGGACGGCCGGCACCACCGGCGTCGAGGTGCTCACGGAGCTGCTCAGCAGCGTGCCGGGCCCCGCATCGAGCCGCTCATGACCACGAAGCTCTTGCGGTGGGCCCAGGCCAGGCGCACCCAGGGCACCGTCGGCTGGCGCGGCACGGACGCGCTGGCCCGGGCCGCGGTGTGCGGGCTCGGCCTGATCGCCGTCGGCGCGCTCGTGCACCAGCTGGACCTCGTGCTGATCGGCACGCCCCTGCTGGCCAGCGCGGCGCTCGCGCTGGCCGCGGCGCCCAGGCAGGCGCCGCGGGTGCGGGCCGAGGCGCTGCCCGGCGTCGTCGAGTCCGGGCAGTCGCGGCCGCTCGCGCTGCGCTGCGACACCGCCCCCGGCACGGAACTGCTCGCCGTGCGGCTGCCGGCCGCGGCCGAGAACACCAAGGTCGGTGCCGTGCACCTCGTGCCCGGTGACGTGGGCGTGGTGCGCACGCGCCTGCGCTGGGGGGCGTGGGGCGAAGGCGTGGACATCCGCCCGGACCACATGGTCGGCACCGCGGACGGGCTCATCGTGTTCGGCCCGGTGACCGGGACGGAGGCCCGCCGGATCGTGCTGCCGCCGGTGGTGCCGCTGCCGTCGGGGCCACTGCCACCGCGCTCGGCCGGGCTGGTCGGCGTGCACAAGGCCCGCCCGCAGGGCGACGGCACGGAGCTGCGCGACATCCGCCCCTACCGGCCGGGGGACCGGCTGCGGCGCATCGACTGGCGGGTGTCGCTGCGGGCCACCGCGACCGTCGGCGGCACGTTCGCGCCCGGCACCGTGCACGTGCGCGAGCGGCACGCCGAGTCCGACGCCGAGTTGATGCTGGCCCTGGACACCCGCTTCGACGTCGGCGCCGAGGTCGGCGAGTGGTCGGTCGGCGTGCCCGGCAGCGGGATCCGGGTGGGCGGGAGCCTGGACAACGGCGCCCGCGCGGTCACCGCGTTCGCCGCCGCTTACCTGCAGCAGGGCGACCGGGTCGGGATGGCCGACCTGGGCCGGCCCGTCTTCGGCGTGCCGTGCGGGTCGGGGCGGCGCCAGCTCGACCGGATCCGCCACCAGCTGGTGCGTGGGTGCGGGCTGGCCGGGTGGGCACCGAAGCCGGTGCTGCCGCGCCAGCAGGTGCCCCACGGTGCGCTGGTCGTCGTGCTGTCGCCGTTCCTGGACGACGCGGTGGTCGACGTGGCCGTGCGGGCGGTGCGCCGGGGCAACCCGGTGCTGGCCGTCGACCTGCTGCCCGACGAGCTGGTGCCGGACCGCGAGACCGAGTGGGGCGATGCCGTGCTGGCGGTCATCGCCGGGGAGCACCGGCTGCGCATGGCCGCGTTGCGCGGGCAGGGCGTGCCGGTCGCGCGGTGGAGCAACCAGGGTGAGGTGACCGAGGCGCTGCGGCGCATCCGTCGCCGCGGCCGGGTGGGGGCTCGATGAGCGGCGACCGGCTCGACCAGTTCGGGCTCGGCGAGACCGGCGAGCGTGGCCTTGAGCGGATCCCCTTCGTGGCTGCCACCGCCATTACGGCTGGTGCTGTCAGGGAAACTAGCGCCGCTAGGTTCTCTAGCAATGCTAGGTCTAGCACTGCTAGGAATTCTAGTGTTGCTAGACCTAGCGTTGCTAGGTTTTCTAGCAGCGCTAGATCCGGTATCGCGGACCGCGTGCCGATGGGGCGATCAAGGCGCGCCGTCGTGGCGGGTGCGGCATCTCGGCCGGGTGGTGGTGCGATGAGCGGCGATCGGCTCGACCAGCTCGGGCTTGGCGGGACTGGCGAGCGTGGCCTTGGGCGGGTCCCCGTCGCGGCTGCCACCGCCGCCCTTAGGTCTGGTGCTGCCCGGGAAACTAGCGCCGCTAGGTTCGCTAGCAATGCTAGTTCTAGCGCTGCTAGGAATTCTAGTGTTACTAGAGCTAGCATTGCTAGATTTTCTAGCGCTGCTAGATCCGAGTCGTTGTGGCGGGTGCGGCATCTCGGCCGGGTGGCGGTGCGATGAGCGGCGACCGGCTCGACCAGCTCGGGCTCGACGAGACCGGCGAGCTCGGCCGCGGGCTGCCCGCGATCCTGCTGCGCGTGCTCATCGCCCTGACCTGTCTCGGCATCGTCGGTGTGCTCGCCCTCGACCACACCGAACCGGCTGGGGTGCTCGTCGTCGCGGTGGTCGCCGTGCTGTCGATCGGGCTGCCGGCGTCGCCCTCACCGGCCTTGCTGATCGTCCTCGCCGCCGGTCTGATCGTGGTCGGCCACAAGGAGCCGTTGAGCCTTGCCGCACTCGCGATGATCCCGCTCGTGCACCTGCTCCACGTCTCCTGCGGCATCGCGGGCATGCTCCCGCTGCGGGCCCGCGTGCACCTCGCGGCCCTGAGGCGGCCCGCTGTGCGCTACCTCATGGTCCAGACCGGTGTGTTCCTGGTCGCAGGGATCGCCGCCCTGCTGCCCGAAGGCGCGACCCCGGCCGTCCTGGAGGTGCTCGCGCTGCTCTCCGTGGCGGCGTTGGGCCTGGTCATCGCCCGGATGGCCCACCGTCCACAGTGAACTGACGGGGCGCCGCGACGGGGGTCACACCCGGGCCAAGGCGACGCGCGTTCTCAGCGTGGAAGTGCCACCATGAAGTCATGGCGCGTAAGTCGCAACCGACCCGGATCCTGATCCTCGGCGGCGGGTACGTCGGCCTCTACACCGCGCTCGGCCTGCAGCGGAAGCTGCGCGCCGGCGAGGCGTCGGTGACCGTCATCGACCCGCAGCCCCACATGACCTACCAACCGTTCCTGCCCGAGGCGGCAGCGGGCGCGATCGAGCCGCGGCACGTGGTCGTGCCGCTGCGCCGCGTGCTCAAGCGCTGCCACGTGATCGCGGGACGGGTCACCGGCATCACCCACGCCGAGAAGCACGTCACCGTCGAGACCAACGACGGGCACAGCGAACAGATCGGCTACGACGTGCTCGTGGTCGCCCTCGGCTCGGTCGCCCGGCTGCTGCCCATCCCCGGCCTGGCCGAGCACGGCATCACGTTCAAGACCATCGGCGAGGCCATCTACCTGCGCAACCACGTGCTGGCCAAGCTCGACGAGGCCGCCGCGACCAGCGACCCCGACCTGCGCAAGCGGCTGCTGACCTTCACCTTCGTCGGCGGCGGCTTCGCGGGCATCGAGGCGCTGGCCGAGCTCGAGGACATGGCCCGCTTCGCCACCCGCTACTACGAGAACATCGAGCCGGGGGACCTCCGCTTCGTGCTGGTCGAGGCGGCCGGGCGGATCCTGCCCGAGGTCCGCGAGAGCCTCGGCGTCTACACCGTCACGCAGCTGGAGAAGCGCGGCATCGAGGTCTACCTGTCGACGCTGGCGAAGTCGTTCGAGGGCGGGCACGTCGTGCTGTCCGACGGCACCGAGTTCGACAGCGACACGATCGTGTGGACCGCGGGCGTGAAGTCCAACCCGGCGCTGGCCGCCTCCGACCTGCCGCTGACCAAGCAAGGCCGGCTGCGTGCGACCGCCGCCATGCAGGTCGAGGGCCTGTCCGACGCGTGGACCGCGGGCGACAACGCCGCCGTGCCGGACCTCTCGCGCACCGAAGAGGACCCCACGGCGATCTGCCCGCCCAACGCCCAGCACGCCGTGCGCCAGGCCCGGCTGCTGGCCAAGAACATCGTCAAGGTGCTGCGCGGCGGCCAGCCGAAGGACTACTTCCACAAGAACATCGGTTCGGTCGCGAGCCTCGGCCTGCACAAGGGCGTCGGCGACGTCTTCAACTTCAAGGCCAAGGGATTCATCGCCTGGGGCATGCACCGCGCCTACCACGTGAAGGCGATGCCGACGTTCAACCGCAAGGTCCGGGTTACCCTTGACTGGCTGATCGGCGGTCTATTCCGTCGCGAGGTGGTCTCGATGGGTCAGATCAACGACCCCAAGGCGGAGTTCGCCCGGGTCTCAAAGAGCTGATCGGATCAATTTGCTGGGCCGCCCGGGCGAAAGAGTCCCCGAGCGGGGGCGTGACCGCCTAGGCTGCGTGCGCCCCCGTAGCCCAACAGGCAGAGGCGAGCCCCTTAAAAGGGTTTGAGTGCCGGTTCGAATCCGGTCGGGGGCACGACCTTGGGCTACCTGTGCCAGCGGAAAGCGCTGGCCAGGAGGTCGTGCTTGTGTCTTTTGGGGGCGCAGCCCCCAAGCCCCGCCCGGTGGGCTTCGCCCCCGGACCCCCTGCATGGGCGCGACTCGCTGTTTGTGTGTTAGTTGGTCGGCCGCCTACCTGTTTGCACTGTTCTGCTTTCACTATTTGCGGTTGATTGATTACGCTAAGTTTCAGGGTTTCCTTGTGCGGCTCATACCTGTCGTGGCAATTGCGGGAATGTTATTGGGGCGTATCGGTTCCGTGTCCTGTTGGCGAGTGATCACTCGCTGTGTGGTGTCGTTGTGAGACGGTAACGTCGGCGTCGGTGCACTTGGTGGCAAGATTCCCGCCATGGTCGAGACCGATGACGTTCGTCGTCCACCGCCAGGCTCAGGCCCCGTGACGACGAACTCGCTGACCGCGGCGGCGCAGGCCGCCGCGAGCGCGTCCGCGCGACCCCCACGCCGGCGGCAGCACTACAGCCCGCGGGAGATCCTGCTGGGCGTCCTGTTCTGCGTGCCCGCGGTCGCCGGGCTCGGGACGTTCGTGATCTTCCCCCTGTTCCAGGCGATCTTCCTGTCGACCAGGGGCACCGACATCAACGGCAACCCGTCGCGGTCGGTCGGCATGGACAACTTCGCCCAGCTCTTCACCCCGGAGTTCGGCGAAGTGCTCATGCACACGCTGGTGTTCACGCTGTTCGTGGTGGTCGTCGGGGTGGTGGGGCCACTGGCTCTGGCCGTCCCGCTGGCCCAGCGGCTGCCCGGCATGCGCGTGTTCCGGACGCTGTTCACGCTGCCGTTCGCCTACTCGGCGTCCGCGGCGTCGGTGGTCTGGCTGCTGATGCTCGACCCGTCCATGTCGCCGGTGAACTGGGCGCTGCGGGTCATCGGCATCACCGCGCCGGAGTGGACGGTGCAGTCGCCCTGGGCGTTGATCACCGTGGCGTGGGCGACGGTGTGGGTGGTCGCCGGGTTCAACCTGCTGGTGATCGGCGCCGGCTTGGCCGGCGTGGACGAGGACGTGCTCGAAGCCGCGCGTATCGACGGCGCCTCGGGGCCGCGGACGTTCTTCAGCGTGGTCCTGCCGATGATCTCGCCGAGCCTGTTCTTCGTGATCGTGACGACCACGCTCACGTCGTTGCAGGCGCTCGGCCAGGTGCAGGTGATGACCGACGGCGGGCCGAACGGGGCCACCCGCACGCTGGTCTTCTCGATCTTCAACAACGCGTTCGAGAACGGCAACAACGAGTACGGCCTGGCCAGCGCGCAGGGTCTGGTGCTGCTGATCGTGGGCATCGTCCTCGCCGTCATCCAGTTCGGCGTCATCGAAAGGCGGGTGCACTACCGGTGACCACTCAGGTAGCCGAGCGGGTGGACCCGCCGGTGCGCCGGGCGCCACGCCGGCCGAAGGCCGTGAACAAGACCAGCAAGCCGGTGGGTGTGCTCACCTACGTCTGGCTGGTGCTCGCCGCGATCGTGCTGTTGTTCCCGGTGCTGCTCACCGTGCTCGGCGGGCTGCTGCCCGAGGGGCAGTTGGTGCGCCAGCCACCGTCGGTGTTCAGCGCGTCGCACTACTCGTTCGACAACTACGTCAGCGCGTGGCAGCAGACGGTCGTGCCGTTGTTGCCCGCGTTCTTCAACTCGCTGTTCGTCGGCGTGGTGATCATGTTGGCGCACCTGGTCACGTCGTCGCTCGCGGCCTACGCGCTGGTGTTCGTGCGGATGCCGTTGCGCAAGCCCATCTTCTGGCTGTTCATGGCGACGATCATGGTGCCCTACGAGGCGATCGTGGTGCCGAACGCGTTGTTCATCCGCAGCATGGGCCTGCAGGACAACCAGTGGAGCCTCGTGTTGCCGTTCCTGGCCAACGGGTTCGGCGTTTTCCTGATGCGCCAGGCGTTCCGGCAGTTCCCGGAGGAGTTGCGGCACGCCGCGTTGATCGACGGTGCCGGGCACTTCCGGTTCCTGTTCACGATCGTGCTGCCGTCGGTGCGCCCGTCGCTGATCGCGTTGTCGGTCTGGTCGTTCCTGCAGGGCTGGAACATGTACTTCTGGCCGTTGATCATCTCGTCGTCCAACAACTCGATGAACACGTTGCAGACCGCCGTGTTCGCGTTGAAGGCCAACGGGAACGGCACCCAACAGGCGCTGTTGCTCGCCGGCGTGACGATCACGCTGGTGCCCACACTGCTGCTGGTCGTCTTCGGCCAGCGCTGGCTCGTCCGCGGCTTCATGGCCGGGGCCGTGAAATGAGAAGGAGAGGAACGACCGTGCGAATGACTGTGCGCCGTGGCTTCGGCGCGTTGGCGATCGCCATGGCCGCCGCCTTGACGGCGGTTGGCTGCTCGTCGGCGGCGAACTCAGGCGGTGGCACGTCCGGCGGCGATGCCGCCGCACCCGGCCCGGACGTGCTCAACGGCAAGGGCCAGGTGGAGATCACCTTCTGGCACGCGATGGGCGGCACCAACGGCGAGGCCCTGCAGAAACTGGTCGAGCAGTTCAACAACCAGAACAAGGGCAAGATCCACGTCACGGTGAACTACAAGGGCAAGTACGACGACGCCCTCGCCGCGTACAAGAACGCGTCCGCGCAGCAGCGGCCGGACCTGATCCAGATGTACGACATCGGCACCCGGTACATGATCGACTCGAAGTCGGTCGTCCCGGTCCAGTCGTTCGTCGACGTCGACAAGTACGACGTGAGCGACATCCAGCCGAACATCGCCGGGTACTACACCGTCGACAAGAAGCTGTACTCGTTGCCGTTCAACACGTCGATGCCGTTGATGTACATCAACCGCGAGGCGTTCCAGAAGGCCGGCCTGGATCCGGACAAGCCGCCGACGACGCTCGAGGACATCATGGCGGACGCCAAGAAGATCAAGGCGACGTCGGGTGAGACCGTGAAGTTCGGCTTCGGCGCCACCCTCTACGGCTGGTTCGTCGAGCAGTGGAACGCCGTGGCCGACCAGCCCATCTGCGACGCCGACAACGGCCGCACCGGCCGGGCGTCGAAGGTCATGCTGAACACGCCCACCAACCAGAAGCTGTTCACGTGGTGGCAGGACATGATCAAGCAGGGCCTGGCCATGAAGCTGGACTCCAACACCGACAACGGTGACAACGCGTTCAGCTCGGGCACCGTGGCCATGGCCCTGGAGTCCACCGGATCACTCGGCGGTTTCGTCAAGGGCGCGGCCGAGGCGGCGCACCCGTTCACCGTCGGCACCGGCTACTTCCCGAAGGTCGACGCGGCCAACACCGGCGGCCCGATCATCGGCGGCGCGTCGCTGTGGATCACCAACCGCGGTGACCAGGTCAAGGAGCGCGCCGCGTGGGAGCTCGTGAAGTTCCTGGGCAGCAAGGAAAGCCAGGTCACCTGGCACACCTCGACCGGGTACTTCCCGATCAGCAAGGGCGCGCTGGACGACCCGGCCGACAAGCAGTGGGTGTCGCAGAAGCCGCAGTTCGCCACCGCGATCAAGCAGCTGCAGGGGACCAAACTGGACTTCGCGACGCAGGGCTGCTCCGTCGGTGAGATGCCGTCGGTGCGCAAGGAGGTCGAGAACGGCCTGCAGGCCGCGATGCTGCAGGGCAAGGACGTGACCGAGGCGCTGACCGGCGTCGAGAACGCGGCCAACAAGAAGATCGCCGACTACAACGCCAAGCTCGGCGGCTGAGTCCCGCTGTGAAGGCCGTGGGCGGATCTCGTTGCCGCCCACGGCTTTCCCATGTCTAACCGCAGTTGCCGCAGCACCCGCAGCCGTGGCCGGTGCACGATGAGCAGCAGTTGCAACCACCCATGACGGTTCGCCTCCCGTAGTAGCCGAGAGTTACACGGTAGGTGGGTGCGCGTGATCGCCTGTACCGCGAGACGGGTGAGCACCTGCCACGTTCGGGTGCCTTCCAGGCGTGTCCCACGTTCGCGTCGGGTGTGTCCCCCGTTCCGGCTGGGTGTGTCCCACGTTCGCGCGGGGTGTGTCCCACATCCGAGTGTGGGACACGCGCGCTCCGAGTGTGGGACACACCCGCTTTGAGTGTGGGACACGCCTGGGTCGAGGGGTGGTCAGCCGTTGAGGTAGGCGAGGACGGCGAGGACGCGGCGGTTGTCGTCCTCCGACGGCGGCAGGTCCAGCTTCGTGAAGATGTTGTTGGTGTGCTTGGACACCGCCTTGTCGGTGATGAAGAGCTTCGCCGCGATCGCCGCGTTGGAGCGGCCTTCGGCCATGTGCTCCAGCACTTCCCGCTCGCGCGGCGTCAAGCGCTGCAACGGCTCGTTCGCCGAGTGCCGGGCCAGCAGCCGGGAGATCACCTCGGGGTCCATCGCCGTCCCGCCCGCGGCGACCCGCCGGACCGCGTCGATGAACTGCGCCACATCGGAAACCCGGTCCTTCAACAGGTACCCGACCGCGCCCCCGGCGTCGGACAACAACTCCCGCGCGTACAACTGCTCCACGTACTGCGAGAGCACCAGCACCGGCAGCCCCGGCACCTGCTTGCGTGCCTCGATCGCCGCCCGCAGCCCCTCGTCGGTGAACGTCGGGGGCATGCGCACGTCCACCACGGCCACATCGGGCTTGTGCGTCACCAGCGCGTGCAACAGGGACGGCCCGTTGTCGGCCGCTTCGACGACGTCGAAGTCGTGCGCCTCGAGCATCCGGATCAAGCCATCCCTCAGGAGGGCGAGATCCTCCCCGATGACAACGCGCACGGTACCTCCATCGTGACCACGGTCGGCCCGCCGAGCGGGCTGGTGACGACGAGCGTCCCGTCGAAGGCTGCCAGGCGCTTCTGGATGCCGGACAGGCCGCTCCCGGCGCCGATGTCGGCGCCACCGCGGCCATCATCCACGATCTGCATCCGCAATTTGCCGTCTTCGTGCCGAATGTGCACCCAGGCGTGTCCCGCGCCCGAGTGCTTGACCACGTTGGCCAGCGACTCGGCCACCGCGAAGTACCCCGCGGACTCAACCGGCGCCTCCAGCCGGGACGGCAGCGCGATGTCGACGTCCACGGTGATCGGCAGGTCGAGCGCCAGCGCCCGCACGCCGCCGTCGAGGCCGCGGTCGGCCAGGACGGGCGGGTGGATGCCCCGCACCAGGTCGCGCAGCTCGGTGAGCGCCTTGCCGGTGGAGGTCCGGGCTTCGGTCAGCATCTCCTTGACCAGGGCGGGATCGCGCTCCAGGGCGTCCTCGGCCATGCCCAGGTTCATGCTCAGCGCGACCAGCCGGGCCTGCGCGCCGTCGTGCAGGTCGCGCTCGATGCGGCGCAGTTCCGCCGCGCTCGCGTCGACGGTGTCGGCGCGGGAGGTGGCCAGCTCCTCCACCCGCTTCTGCAGCTTCGCGCTCGCCGGCGGGGCGAGCAGGTACGCGGACACGTGTGCGTTGATGTACTGCAGCTTCGGGTTGGCCCACATGCCGACGAGCATCGGGATCGTCAGGATGACCTGCGCCAGGCACAGCACGAACCCGATGGTGCCGTTGACGCCCAGCCACGCGATGTCACGCCACAGCGCGGGGTCGGTGATCAGCTTGAACCGGTCGTCGAGCCGCGCGTCCGCCGGGACCGTGCGGTAGGCGTTCGGCAGGTCGACGCCCAGCACGCGCCCGGCCCACTTGCGTTGCAGCATCGCCATCGGCCGCACCACCAGCAGCCCGAGGAACATCAGCACGAGCCCGACCCCGGCGATCGGGATCGTCACGGCCGCGACCAGCATGAAGGGGAACATCGCGAGGCTCAGGCAGGACAGCACGAGCAGCCCGAGCGCTTCGACGAAGTTCCCCAGCGTCCAAAGCGGTCCGCGGTATCCCGGCCAACCCATGTCGTGTCTCCTCGTATTGCCTACGCAACCCATTCTGGCCCGGCGACCAGCCCGAAAGCAGTAGACGTAGCTCCACCTCGTTGGGGAGGCTGGGCTCCAAGCCGCCGGTGTAGGTGAGTACCGGGTCTTCTGGGGGGATCGGCAGCGCAGCGCCTACTCTTCCCGGCGTGGGTGAGTACCGGGTGGACGAGCTGGCGCGGCTGGCCGGGACGACCGTGCGGAACGTGCGCGTCTACCAGGACCGGCAGTTGCTGCCCGCGCCGATCAAGCGCGGCCGCACCGCCATCTACACCGACGCCCACCTCTCCCGGCTGCGGCTGGTCATCAACATGCTGGCCCGCGGGTACGCGTTCGCCCAGATCAAGGAGATGCTGGCGGCCTGGCAGTCCGGTTACACGCTGGCCGAGTTGCTCGGGCTGGAGGAGACGCTGGGCGCGTCGTGGACCGACGAGCAGCCCGAGCACCTCACCCTCGGACAGCTGCGCGACATGTTCGGCGGCGAGCTGTCGCAGGCCAACATCCGCCGCGCGCTCGAGTTGAAGCTGCTCGAACGGCGTGGCGCCCGCTTCTACGCGCCGAGCCCGCGCCTGGTCGAGGCCGGTCGCCAGCTCGTCGAGCTCGGCGTGCCGCTGGCCGAGGCGCTGGAGCTGGCGGCCCAGCTGCAGCAGGACGTCGACCACGTCGCCGGGCTGATGGTGAGCGTCGTGCGCAAGTACGTGCTGGATCCCAAGGGCCCCGGCTGGCTGCCCAGCGGCGACGAGCTGCCCTACTACGTCGAGGTCCTGTCGAAGCTGAAACCGCTGGTCAACTCGGCTTTGTCGGCCGCGGTGGCCCGCTCGGCGAACCGGGTGATCCCGGACATCATCGGCGACCGGCTGGTGGCTGTGCTGGAGGAGGGGCGGGGCGCCGACCGGTTGTAAGCTGACAATGGGCGTTGTAACGTTCGTCGTTGACAGTGAAGTCCCCAGTGAGTGGGTTGCTCAATGACGAGTGCGCAGCGGTCGGTGGAGTCGGGGGACGCGACCCTGGCGGTGTTCGAACGGGGCGACCCGAGCGCACCGACGGTGCTGCTCGTGCACGGCTACCCGGACACGCACCGGCTGTGGGACGGCGTGGCCGATCGGCTGGCCGAGCGCTTCCACGTCGTCACCTACGACACCCGCGGCACCGGGGCGTCCACCGGACCGCCCGGTACCGACGGCTACCGGACCGAACGGCTCGGCGACGACCTGTTCGAGGTGGTCGACGCGGTCAAGCCGTCGGGCAAGGTGCACGTCGTGGCCCACGACTGGGGCTCGATCCAGGCGTGGGAGGCGGTCACCGACCCCGATCGCCAGCACCGGATTGCCTCGTTCACCACCATCTCCGGTCCTTGCCTGGACCACACCGGCGCGTGGCTGCGCCGGACCGTGCGCGCGCCGACGCCGCGCAACCTGCGCAAGCTCGCCGGGCAGCTCGCGCATTCCTGGTACATCTACCTGTTCCACGTGCCCGTGGTGCCGGAACTGTTGTGGCGCACGGTGATCGGCCGCAACTGGGGCAAGCTGATGCACGCCGTCGAGGGCCTCGAGCCCCGCGACGGGCATCCGGCGGACACCCAGGCGGCCGACGGCGCGCTGGGTGTGCGGCTGTACCGGGCGAACATGCTGCCGCGCCTGCTGCACCCGCGGCAGCGCTGGACCGACGTGCCGGTGCAGGCCCTGCTCCCGGCCGCCGACCGTTACGTCACACCGGGCCCGACCGCGGAACTGGACCACTGGGTGCCGCGGCTGTGGCGGCGGACCATCCACACCGGACACTGGGCGCCGGAGTCGCGCCCGGACGTGGTGGCCCGTGCGGTCACCGAGTTCGTCGAGCACGTCGAGGGCGCACCGGTCACCAGGTCGTTGCAGCGTGGGCGATCCGGCGTGCCGCGGCAGCGCTTCGGCGACCAGCTCGTGGTGGTGACCGGCGCGGGCAGCGGGATCGGCCGGGCCACGGCGCAGCTCTTCGCCGGGCTCGGCGCGGAGGTCGTGGTGGCCGACCTCGACCTCGCCGCCGCGGAGGAGACCGCGAAGACCATCGGTGCGGCGGCCTACCCGTTCCAAGCGGACGTCGCCGACGAGGACGCGATGACCCGGTTCGTGGCCGAGGTCGCGGACGCGCACGGCGTGCCGGACGTGGTGGTGAACAACGCGGGCATCGGGCTGGCGGGTGCGTTCATGGACACCACTTCGGCGCAGTGGCAACGGGTCCTGGACGTGAACCTGATGGGTGTGGTGCACGGCTGCAAGCTCTTCGGCGAGCTGATGGTGGCGCGCGGCGAGGGCGGGCACATCGTCAACCTCTCGTCGGCCGCGGCGTACACGCCTTCGCGCACCTTGCCGGCATACGCGGCGAGCAAGGCGGGCGTGCTCGTGCTCTCCGAGTGCCTGCGTGCCGAGCTGGCCGCCCACGGCATCGGCGTGTCCGCCATCTGTCCGGGGCTGGTCAACACGGCCATCACGTCGACCACCCGGTTCGCCGGGGCTTCGGACGAGCGTCAGGAAGTGTTGCGGCGCAAGGCTTCGAGCGCGTACGCGAAGCGTGGGTTCCCGCCCGAGCGGGTGGCCTCCGCGATCGTGAAGGCGGTGCTCGACAACACCGCCGTCGTGCCCGTGACCGTCGAGGCGAAGGCGGGCCGCCTGGGCTCGCGGTTCGCGCCCGGCCTGATGCGCCGCTTCGCGCGGCTGAACCCGGTGCGGTAGGCGCCATGGCCGAGCCGGAAAACCTCGTGCTGCAACCGAGGAACGTCCAGTTCGACTGGTCCTCCGTGCCCCTGCACTGGGTTCCGGGCGAGCCGTTGACCACGCACGCGATCAACACGTTGCACCTGGTGCTGCCCGAGGGTGAGCGGTGGTTCGTGCACGTGTTCAAGCAAACGTTGCCGTTGATCGCCGACGACAAGGTGCGCGAGGACGTGCTCGGGTTCATCGGGCAGGAGGCCGTGCACGCCGAAGCGCACCAGGGCGCGGCGGATCACCTGACCGCGCAAGGCATCGACCTCGGGCCGTTCGTGGCGCAGATCGAGTGGATCTTCCGTTCGCTGCTGGGCGACCGCGAGCTGACCGGAGCCGCCCGGCACCAGTGGCTGCTGGAGCGGCTGTCGGTGATCGCGGCGGTCGAGCACTTCACCGCGGTGCTGGGCCAGTGGGTCCTCGACGCCCGCGCCCTGGACGCCGCCGGCGCCGACCCCACGATGCTGGACCTGTTGCGCTGGCACGGCGCCGAAGAGGTGGAGCACCGGTCGGTGGCCTTCGACCTGTACATGCACCTGGACGGGCGCTACCTGCGCCGCGTGCGCACGATGCTCGTGGTCGCGCCGGTCCTCGGCTGGTTGTTCGTGCGGTCCACCCGCTGGCTGCTGCGCAACGACCCGACGCGCCCGCCGCGAGCGTCCTGGCGCGCCTACTTCCGCGCGGCCCGTCGGGGCTTGCTGCCGCGGCCGGGGCAGCTGCTGCCGGCGACCTGGCGGTACCTGCCGCGCCGCTACCACCCGAGCCAGGAGGGCTCGACCAGCCAGGCGGTGGCTTACCTGGCGTCTTCCCCAGCAGCAGCGGCCGCGTCGTGAACGGGCCGCTGGCCCCGACTCCGGCCGCCCCGCAAAACCCCTGCCCGCAAAATCCTTGCGCCGCAACGGTTTTGCTTCGCGCCCGCGTTACCCAGCCCCCACCCGTCCCGGGGGGCGACCCCAGTTCCATTCTATCGGTTCGCAAGCCTCGCAACGGGTCGCGAGCGAATCTGTGGACAACTGCCCGCCTGTGGAAAACCGTGGGGAGCCCGCGGTGATCCCGCCACCACCCGCCCTGTACCGCCGGGATCGCCTGATGCGAGCGCTGGTGCCGGTCACCAACGCCTACGAGCGGCTGTCCCGCCGCGGTGCCCGCCGCCAGCCGCCGGTGCGGGCGGTCGACCGGACGCTGCGGCTGGTCGTCGACGAGGTGGTCCACGAGGCGGCCGACGTCATCAGCTTGCGGCTGGTCGATCCATCGGGCGCGCCGCTGCCGCTCTGGCAGCCGGGCTGCCACCTCGATGTGCTGCTGCCGTCGGGACGGCGCCGGCAGTATTCGCTCTGCGGTGACCCGGCCGACCGGCGGGCTTACCGGATCGCGGTGCGCCGCATCGACGGCGGCGACGGGGGTTCCGTCGAGGTGCATGCCACGCTGCGCAAGGGCTCGTCGGTGGCGGTGCAGGGGCCGCGCAACGCCTTCCCTTTCCTTGACGTGCCTTCGTACTTGTTCCTCGCCGGCGGCATCGGGATCACGCCGATCCTGCCGATGGTGCGGGCCGCCCAAGCGCGCGGCGCAGACTGGCGGCTTGTCTACACAGGACGGTCGCGGGCGTCGATGCCGTTCCTGGCGGAGCTTTCCGGCGACCGGGTGGTCGTGCGCACGGACGACGAATCCGGCGTGCCGGATCCCGTCGAACTGCTGGCCCACGCCCCGGACCGGGCGACCGTGTACTGCTGCGGCCCGGTGCCGATGATCGACGGCGTGCGGGCGGTGCTGGGCCGGCGGCCACTGCACTTCGAGCGGTTCTCGCCGCCGCCGGTCGTCGGCGGGGAGCCGTTCGTGGTTCGGCTGGCCCGCACGGGTGTGACGGTGCCGGTCGCGTCGGACCGCAGCGTGCTCGCCGCCGTCCGCGAGGTGCTGCCGAGCGTGGCGTACTCGTGCCAGCAGGGGTTTTGCGGGACTTGCCGGGTTCGGGTGTTGCCGGGCGAGGACGAGATGTCCATTTGCCGGGACCGCGGCAGCGGCCTCGTCGTGCTGGATCTGTAGGGGAGGCCGAGATGATCGAGCTGGTGTACGAGCGGCGCGGGCGCGGCGAGCCGCTGGTGCTGCTGCACGGGATCGGGCACCGGTGGCAGGCGTGGGAGCCGGTGCTGGACCGCCTCGCCGAGCACCACGACGTGATCGCGATCGACCTGCCGGGCTTCGGGGCGTCGCCCGCCTTGCCGCCGGACCTGCCCTACGACATGCCGCACGCGGTGCACGCGCTCGCGGAGGTCTTCGAGGCCCTGGACGTGCCGCGCCCGCACCTGGCCGGCAACTCGCTGGGCGGGACGTTGACGCTGGAGCTGGCATCGCAGGGTTTGGCGCGCTCGGCGACGGCGCTGGCCCCGGCCGGTTTCTGGACGGCGCGCGACCGGACCTGGGCGCTGAACGTGCTGCGCATGGTCCGCCGCCTCGGCCACGCGCCGGAGTCGCTGCGCCGGCTGATGGTCAGCACGCGGGCGGCGCGGGTGATCAGCGGGAGCGTGCTGTTCGGCCGGCCGTCGCTGACCGATGCCCAGGTCATGCTGGCCGACCTGGCGTCGATGGTCACCTCGTCCGGCTTCGACGCGGTGGCCGAGAGCGGGGCGCGGTACGTGTTCGCCGCGCCCGCGCCGGTCGTGCCGACGACGGTGGCGTGGGGGAGCCGGGACCGGATCCTGTGGCCGCGTCAGGCCCGGCGGGCGGCGGCGCTGCTGCCGGAGGCCGCCCACGTGTCGCTGCCGCGGTGCGGCCACGTGCCCATGAACGACGACCCGGACCTGATCGCCCGGACGATCCTGGCCACCTGCGCCCGAGCCCGAACCCAAGGCGAAGCCGCCGCCTGATTTTTCGGTTTTGTCGCCCAGGCCAGGGCCCACCCTTCCCGGGGGCACCCCCGCAACCAGTCTATCGAGGTCAGCGGGGGTGTGGGCGCTGCGGAGCCGATCTGTGGACAACCGCCAGGGTGTGGATAACTGGGGTGCGGGCCCGTGTGGGGACGGTCGATCTAGGAGCGCAGGCCTGCGCCGATGAGCGCCAGGACGCCGCCGACCAGGACCTGGTACGCGCCGGTCTGCAGGTCGTCGAACTTGAGGTGGCTGGTCGCCAGGGGTAACGCGAGCGGCACCAGGATCAGCAGCGCGCCGAGGACCATCGGGGCGGGTTTCGAGCGGGCCAGGCTGACCACGACCAGCACGATGCCGATCGCGATGAGCACGAAGGCCGATGTCGCCGGGGACGTGGTGGCCTTCGTCTGCGCGCCGAACGCCTCGGCGAGCGGGGTGTGCGTGCCCGTGCGGCCGTGCTGCCACGGCTGGAACGCGCCGTAGGCCGCCGCGACCGCGCCGACCAGCGCCAGGACGACCGCGAGCAGGCCCTTCATCGCGGGTTGCTCGGCTGGGGTTCGCGCAGCTCGGACGGGACGGGCTTGTCGCCGCCCTCGATCGTGGTCAGGTCGGCCTCTTCGTCCACCGGGTCGAACAGGTTCGCGCTCTGGTCGAGCAGGGTCGTCGCGCCGCTGAGGTGCTTGGCCGCGGCCTTGCGCCGGCGGGCGATCTCGGCCAGCTGTTTGTTGGCGTTGGCGATCTGTTCGTTCGCGTGGTGCACCGCGCCGCGGATGAGCTGCTGGGCCTGCTCCTCGGCCTCGGCCTTGCGCTCGGCCAGCTCGGCGTCGAGCTTCGCGCGGCGGCTGCCGATGGACGCCTGGAACTCCCGTTCGATGCGGTCGCGCTCGGCCTGCGCCTGCTCGTCGATGCGCCTGCGCTGGGCGTTCGCCGCGGTCGTCATCTCCTCGACCTGGCTGCGGGCCGAGCGCATGACCTGTTCGTGCTCGGCGTGCAGTTCCTCGTGCTGACGGCCAAGGTCGGCCAGCAGACGCTGGTAGCGCTCCCGCAGCGTCGCGGACGCCTCCTCCGCCTTCGACCAGGCGTGGTCGGCGGCGGCCTGCGCGCGGCTCACGATCTCGCTCGCCTGCGCCTCGGCCTGCTGCAGCGTGCGGGCGGCCCGCTCCTGCTGCACCGACTGCGGGAACTGCTCGGCCGCCATGGTCTCCAGCCGCTGGGTCAACGCGGCGATCTCACGGCGCGCGATCTGCAACTGGCCGTTGAGTTCGGCGTTCTGCTCACGCAGCTGGTCGCGTTCGGTCTGGGCGCGCTTGGTCTCGTCGCCCACCCGGAGCAGGTGCTGACGGACCTGTTCGCGGTCGTAGCCGTGCCGGCTGACGGTGAAGGGCAATGCTTCCGTCTGGTCACGGTCGTGCGAAGGGGCCATGCTGTGACGCTACCCGGATTCGGCGACGCCGCGACACCACCAATCCCCGAGTGGTCCAGTCCTCGCGCCCGGCGGACTGTCCACTGTAGACGTCACGGCAAGTCGTACGCGGTCGGGTGATGTGGTTCGTACAGGCCCATTTCGCCCGCACCGGGCACCTTGAACGTGACCATCAGGCCGAATCGGCGGTCGGTCACCTCGCTGGTGAACTCGACGCCCTTCTCCCGCAGTTCGGCCACGGTCGCCGTGATGTCGTCGCACAGCAAGAACAACTCGTGCGTGCCGCCGCCGTCCGGGCCGGTCGGGTGCACGCCGAGCTCGTGCGGCGGCAGCTTGAAGATCAGCCAGCCGTCGCCCGCGTCGACGTTGGCCAGGCCGATGACGTCACGCAGGAACGCCCGGGCCGCGCCCGGGTCGCTCGCGTAGAGAACCGTGTGGCTACCGATGATCAATGAGCCTCATTTCCACATCGCCCCAGGGAGCGGGGCGCGCTTGCCGGGGTGCGCAACGGCGCCGGGCTCGTGCAAATGAGGCTCACCAGTGGAAACCCCTCGTCAGCTTGACGATGGCGGCGGCCGCCATGGACAGGTTGCGTTCGCCCTTGCCCAGCTTCGGCCGCCCGGAGCCGCCCGCGGCCATCGAGTCGGGGAAGACGCGGTAGGCCTGGTAGGCCACGGCGTCGACCAGGCCGGGGGCCATCGTGTAGGCCGCCGACATCAGCTGGCCGGTCGGCGTCCCGATGTGCTTCGGGCGCTTGACCAGGGCCTCGACCACCATGTCGGCCGCCTGCTCGGGCGACTTCGTGGGGAACGCGTCGTACAGCTTGGTCGGGCGGATCATCGGGGTGCGCACCAGCGGCATGTGCACGGTGGTGAACGTGACGCCCGCGCCGTGGGTCTCCGTGGCGACGATCTTGGAGAAGTAGTCGAGCGCCGCCTTGGACGCCACGTACGCCGAGAAGCGCGGCGCGATGCCCTGCACACCGATCGACGACACGTTCACGATGTGCCCGAAGCGCCGGTCGGTCATGTGCGGCAGCAGCGCCAGGATCAGCCGCACCGCGCCGAAGTAGTTGATCGCCATCGCGCGCTCGTAGTCGTGCATGCGGTCGTAGGAAAGGCGCACCGACCTGCGGATCGAACGGCCCGCGTTGTTCACGAGCATGTCCACGCCGGGCTGCTCGGCCAGCATCTTCGCGACCACCTTGCGCACCGACTCGTCGTCGGTCAGGTCGCACGGGTACACGTACGCGTGCCCGCCCTCGGCCTCGATCTCGGCTCGCACCTCTTCGAGTTCGGCCTCGCGCCGGGCCACCAGCAACGGCACGCCGCCCTGGGCGGCGACCTTCAACGCGGTGGCGCGGCCGATGCCGGAGGACGCACCCGTGATGACCACGCGACGCCCGTCCAGCGGGCCGCGTTCGCCGTGCTTGCGCGCGCGGAACGGGTCGAGGTGCTCGCGCCAGTAGCGCCACAGCACGCTCGCGTACTCACGCAGCTTCGGCACCTCGAGCCCGCTGCCCTCCAGTTCGAGGCGGGTGGCCGAGGAGTTGAACCGCGGCTTGAAGGTCAGCGTGGTGAGCAGCACCGGCGGGATGCCGAGCCGGTCGAGCACGGCGTCGCGGGCGAGGGTCACCCCGGGCACGTGCTCGGTGAGCCGCACGAGGGAGAGCAGCGGGTTGCTCAGCCGCTCGGCCAGCTCGCCGCTGGCCTGCGGCGCGCCGGCCGCCCGGGCGAACGCGTTGTAGACCGCCCGCGCCGACTGCGGCTCCGGGTTGGTCAGGTGGAACGTCCGCCCGTCCAGGCCCGGCTTGGTGATCAGGTGGACCATGGCCTCGGCCACGTAGTCGACCGGCACGATGTTCGTGTCGCCGATGTCCGGGATCACGAACGGCACGCTGGGCAGGCCCGCGAGCCGGGCCAGCGCCGGGAAGAAGTAGTACGGGCCGTCGATCTTGTCCATCTCGCCGGTGACCGAGTTGCCGACGACGATGGCCGGCCGGTAGATCCGGAACGGCACGTCGTGCTGCTCGCGCACCAGCTTCTCGGACTCGAACTTGGTCCGGTGGTACGGCGTGACCAGACGCTGGCCGGCGTCGAACATGTCCTCGGTGAACTCGCCGTCGTAGTCGCCCGCGACCGCGACCGAGGACACGTGGTGCAGCCGGCCCGCGTCGATGCGCGCGGCCAGCTCCACCACGTTCCGCGTTCCCTCGACGTTCGCGGTGATGCTGGTCTCGTCGTCGGCGGTGATGTCGTACAGGGCGGCGAGGTGCACCACGTGGTCGACCGAACCGCTGAGCGCCTCGACGTCCGCGTCGGTGATGCCGAGGCCGGGCTCGGCGATGTCACCGACGATCGGCACCACCTTGTCGGCGCCCGGCCACTGCCGCACCATCTCGGTGAGCCGGTCCCGTGAGCGCTCGCGCACCAGCACCGAGACCCGCTCGGTGTCCGGCCGCTCCAACAGCAGCGCGAGCACGTGCCTGCCGATCAGCCCGGTCGCCCCGGTCACCAAGTAGGTCGCCATGGCCGGAAGCATCCCATTCCCCACCGGCAACCGCTACGAACGTGAGTCAGCAGTCACGCAGTTCCGGGGATTGGTTCAGCAGCTGACCGCGGGCCGAGGTGAACGCGCGGTACGCCGGACCGTCCACTGCCGACGGTGGGAACGCCGCGACCCGGTGGCAGTTCTGGAACGCCAGCCGCACGCCGAAGTGCCGCTCGAGCCCGCCGCGGATCGCGTCGGAGGCCAGCGCCCGCAGCAGCTGGCCGCGTTCGGCCTCACTCGGCGGGGGGACGGCGTGCTCGGCGAACGGGTGCTCGTCGCCCGCCCGCGCGGCCACGTCGCTGATCACCGTCCACGCGTACGGCAACGACGTCCGCACGCATGCCATGAAGTCGGCGTCGGCGACCTCGCCACGCTCGGCCTCGTCCAGCAGGGCGGCAGGAACATCAAGGGACATAAGGGTTCCTTTCATCGGGACACAGTCTTTCGGGTGAGGGTGAAGCCGGGGTCGATCTGCTCGGCGAGGTCGCGCCCGGCGCGGGCGTTGCCCCACGCCTGCGCGTTGCGCAGGTGGAACCGCACGGCGTCGCGCTGGAACCGGTCCCAGTCCTGGGTGGTGCGGTCCACGAGGGCACGCAACTCGTGCAGCGCAAGCAGGTTCTCCGGCTCCAGGCCGGAGATCGGCCGGAGCTCGCCGCGTTCGGCGGCGCGGACGTGCGCGGAGCGTCCGAGCGTGGTCAGCAGGTCGCCACCGACCTGGTCACGCAGGAACTCCAGATCGGTGTCGTCGCTGATCTTGTTGCCCACCACGGCAAGCCGGACGCCGAAGTCGCGCGCGTGGTCGCGGTACTGGCGGTACACGCCGACGCTGCGCACGGTCGGCTCGCACACCAGGAACGTCACGTCGAAGCGGGTGAACAGGCCCGAGGCGAACGAGTCGGCGCCCGCGGTCATGTCCACGACCACGTACTCGCCCGGCCCGTCGACCAGGTGGTTGAGCAGCAGTTCGGCCGCGCCGACCTTCGAGTGGTAGCAGGCGACGCCGAGGTCTTCCTGCGTGAACGGGCCGGTGACCGCGAGCGGGATCCCGCCGACTTCACGCACGCACTGGTCGTGGATCGGCGTGCGCGTGCCCAGGTCGAGCAGCCGGGAACCGCGGCCGGCGGGGGTCGTCTTGATCATCTCGTCGGCCGAGGCGATCAGCGGGTTGTCCCCGCGCAGGTAGTCCTTGATCAACGGCAGGTGCTCGCCGAGCGGCGGGATGGCCGCCGCCTCGTGCTCGGTCGCGCCGAGCGCACCGGCCAGGTGCTGGTTGATGTCGGCGTCGATGGCGAGCACCGGCGCGCCATCGGCGTGCAGGTGGCGCAGGAACAGCCCGGCGAGCGTGGTCTTGCCGCTGCCGCCCTTGCCCACGAAGGCGATCTTCATGTGACACTGATATCGGTTATCGTTGTCGTTACGCAAGCCGACGCGGCCGGTTCACCGGATCGGGTCGGCTCAGGGCACCTGCGCGTTGGGCTGGTTGCGCAGGTTGGTCAGCACCGCCGGGTCCTGCAGCTTCATCCAGGCGATGACCTCGGAGTAGGTCGCGCACACGGTCTCGGGCTTGGTGCAGACCTCGCCCATGAACTGCTCGGTGGCGTCGCTGAAGGCGCGGCCTGCCCAGTCGTTGAAGTGGTTAGCGACCACCAGCGGCGCCCGGTTGCCCTTGAGCACGGCGTTGTAGGCGGCGCGGTAGGTGTCGAGCGTGACGTCCTTGAACGCGGTCGACCGCGACGGATCGTCCTGGGCACCGTTGAGCTGGTACCACAGGTTGTAGTCCATCATGATCACCTTCTTGCCGTGCAGCACCTTGACCTTGACCAACGGCATCCAGAACTCCCAGACGCCGTGCTGCTGCACCGGCCACGCCACGCCGTCGGAGACCTGGCTCGAGTCGTAGGTCATGCCGCGCGCGGCGAGCGCGGGCAGCAACTGGTCGAACCTGCCCTCGAGGCACGGTGTCCGGCCACCCTTGATGCTCGCCGGGGTCACGTGCAGGCCCGGCGCGCCACGAACGAACGTGAAGAACTCGTCGAGTTCCTTGTTCCACTGGGCCTTGGTCCAGGCGCCGACGCTGGGTTCGTTGCCACTGCAGAAGTGGCCGTTGTAGTGCGTGCCGATCTCCACGCCCTGCGCGACCGCGCGGTTGAGGTCGTCGACGCGGGTGCGCACGTCCTGCGCGGTGCCGCCGAAGCCGATCGACGCCTTGCCCGGGCCGTGCCCCGGCCCGGTGTACTTGGCGCGCTGGTCGTCGGGCAGCAGGTAGATGCCGGACAGGAAGCCGGAGAAGTGCGCGCCGGTGCGTTGCGCGATCGGCAGGACGCGCTGCCAGTGCAGGTGCGAGCCGACGCCGTCGAAGGAGAACAACACGAACTGCGGCGGCTTCTCACCCGGCCGCAGCTTGTGCATCCAGGCCGGCGGCGCGGTCGCTTTTCCTTGCGGTTGCGCGGAATTCCCCGACGACGCGCCGCCCTGGTCCGGGCGCACGGTGCCCACGACGATCAGCACGAGCACGGTGAGCGCGAGCGCGCCGTAGAACGAGAGCGATCCCCAGTCGCGGCGCCGGCCGCCCGGTCCCTGCCCCAGCATGAGCGCCTCCCACGCGCCGTCCCCCATTGGTGAGACGTTCATGGGGCGAACGCGTTGCCCACGGTAGCGGTGACCGGCGCAAATCCCGGTGCGCCGCGCCTACGGGCGACCTTCGAACGGCTTACCTCACCGGCTCCGCGATCACCACGCGGTTGGACGCGTAGCCCATCTCGCCACCGACCCACGCGCCGCCGCACGTGACCAGCACCAGGCGGTGCGCGCCGCGCTGGCTGAACAGCTCACCCGCCCGCCGCGGCAGCTCGTCCTTGTGCAAGGTCACCAGCTGCACCACCTTGAACCGCAAGGTGTGGCCCCGCTGGTCGACGATCGTCACGGGGTCGTCCACGCGGGCGCGCCAGAGCTCGTTGAACGGCCCCGTCTGGCCGTGCCAGTTGATGTGACCGGCGAGCACAGTGGCCCCGGTGCGGTCGTCGAGTTCGGCGCCCCACCAGGTCGCCTGGTCCAGCGCGACCGGGATGGGCAGCACGCCGTCCGGGCCGACCTCGGTGCGCACGAGCAGCGCGGTGCCGCCGCCGGCGAGCCGCACGGTGCCCGGCCGCTGCGATGGTGGCTTCCCCGGGACGTTGGTGTGCGGCTTGGGTTTCGCCGACGTGCTCGCCGCCGGTTTCGGTTTGGGCTTCGCCGACGACGTGGTGCTCGGCGTGGGCACCACCTCTTCCACCTGCGTCCAGCCGCGCGCGCCGGCCACCGGCGCGGACGCGATCGGCGTGCTGGCCGCCCGCGCGGGGGTGATCAGCGCGGCCGTGGTCACCACGGCCGCCACCCCCACGACCCCGACCGCCAAGGACACGTAGGACGGCCGGTTCTCCGGACGTGGTTTGGGCACTCGCATGTCAGCGTCCGGTCGACCGCCGCCGGATCAGCAGGCCGACGCCGCCCGCGCCGGCCAGCGCCAGCACGCCGAGCCCGGCCAGCGCGGCCCCGTTCGGCTTGTCGACCACGTTCGCCGTCGCCGTCAGGTTGTCGACCTCGCCGGCGGGGATGGTGCTCGGCACGGTCATGTTCGGTTTGTTGGTCATGGACAGCGCCAGCGTGTCGCCTGGTTTCACCGTGCCGCACGCCTTGGGTGGATCGGCCGGGTCGAAGGCCTGGTCGTATCCCTTGGCGGGGGAGACCTCGACGACGCAGATGTCCTGCGGGGTCTTGAGGTCCGGCACGGTCGCCGTGCCGTCCGAGCCGGTCACCACGACCGCGGGCTTGCCGTCGGCGCCGACGAGGGGCTTGCCGTCCTGGCCGAGCGCGGCGGTCTTGCCGTCGTCGCCGGTGATCCGCAGCGAGACACCCTTGATCGCCTTGCCGCTGCGCGAGTCGGTCTTGGCCACCTTGACCTTGCCCGGCGCGGTGACCGCGGTGGTGCCGGTCGCGGACGTGAGCGTCTTCTCGCCGCCGGTGGAGACCACGCGCTGGGTGTCGACGTCGACGGCCTTGCGCACGACGGGCTTGTCGGCGGGGCTGTCCAGGCTGATCTTCAGGTTGGGCTTCGCACCGGTCGGCGTGACGGCGAGCGCCAGCGCCGAGCCGTCGTCCGGCGTGGTCACGGTGCTCTCGGTCTTGCCCTTGGCCGGGCCTTCGGCGAACTCCGCGTCGGTGAGCGTGACCTTGACCGGCACGTTGCCGATCGCCTTGCCGGACGCACCCGTGACGGTGATCTTCCAGTCGTCCTGCGTGCCGATCACCTGGTCCTTCTCCGGCGCGGCGACCTTCGCCGTCCACGGGCCGTGGTTGGCGTCGGCGTCGGCCTTGAGCCGGGTGACCGCGGCGCGCGCGCTCGCGGGCAGCTTGCTCAGGTGGAACGGCGCGTTGTAGGCGATGTGGCGGAAGTCGTTGGAGGCGTCGAGCTGGCTGGGGTCCTGCGGTGCCGCGGTCCACGAGTGCAGCAGGTGCGCGAGCGCGGCCGCCTCGTCCTTGGACTTCGTGGTGCTGTAGCGCAGCAACAAGTAGGAGATGTCGGCGGCGACGTCCTTGGGCAGCGCGGTGTTCCACTTGGTGCGCAGTTCCTCGCCCGCCTGGTACTGCTCGTTGCTGTCGGGTGCCTTGTACGCGAACTGCACGCACCAGACCTGCTTGCCGTCGACGACGTACGAACCCATCCAGTCCGACGAGTCGGGGTTGTGCAGGTAGGGCTGCGCGGGCGTGGTGTCGTACCCGAGGCCCTCCTTGACCGCCGCCGACGCGGCCGGCGCCGTGACGAGCATCGCCGCGCCGGACAGCGCGACGGCGGTGGCTGCCGTCGCGGCCAGCGCACGCAGGGATTGACGCCCCATGGTTGGTCACGGCTCCTTCGCCTGCCGAGTGATGCCTCCTGCCCGTCCGGGTGAAGAGCGACGCTGCGCCAGCGGACAGACACCGTCCGTGATGATTCTGGGTGACGCGGGCAGCCACAAGCCGCCAGCGGAGGGACCACCATCCGGGGTATCGGCCGTGGTGAACGAGGTAGGTGCCGGGAATTCCCGTCCGCTTTTGGGTCATGTGGGTGAGCGACCCGGGAGCGGGGAACGTGACCAGTACGCTGAGCGTGACGATCGGTAAGAGAGGTCGTTCACCACAGGGTGGTCAAACTGGGTAAAGTCATCTTTACCCGACGGGGAACCCTTCGGTCTCGGTGAGCGTTGTACCCCGTGAAGGCGCCAGCAAGGCCCCAGGAGGATCAGGTGCGTTCTAGCAGCAACCCGGCGTTCCGCAACTTGTCGCCACGCGGCGGGTATGCGGGCTTCACCGACACCCAGGCAATGCCGGGCTATGGCGGACCCGGCGGCCCGGCGGGCTACGGCGGCTACCAGGCCCCGCCCACCACCAGCGACCGGCCGATGACCGTGGACGACGTGGTCACCAAGACCGCGATGACCCTCGGCGTCGCCCTGCTGACCGGCGTGATCACCGCGATCGCCGTGCTCAGCGGTTCGATCTCGCCCTACCCGCCGATGATCATCGGCATCCTGGTGGGCCTGGTCCTGTCGCTGATCGTCATTTTCAAGCAGACCCCCAACCCCGCGCTGATCCTCGGCTACTCGGCCGCGGAAGGCGTGGCGCTGGGTGCGATCACCGGCGTGTTCGAGTACTTCATCCCGGGCATCGCCGTGCAGGCGCTGCTGGGTACCGCGCTGGTGTTCGGCGTGATGCTCACGCTGTACAAGACCGGCGCGGTCAAGGTGACCCCGAAGCTGCAGAAGTGGGTCTACGCGGCGCTCGGTGCCGCGGTCCTGCTGATGCTGTTCAACCTCGTGATGAGCCTGTTCGGCGTGCAGACCGGCATCCGCGGCAACGGCCCGCTCGGCATCATCATCGGGGTCGTCTTCATCGGCATCGCGGCGTTCATGCTGTTGCTGGACTTCGACCAGGCGGACCAGATGATCCGCGCGGGCATGCCGGCCAAGTGGGCCTGGTACGCGGCCTTCGGGCTGATGACCACGCTGGTGTGGCTGTACCTGGAGATCATCCGGTTGCTGGCCATCTTGAACAGCGACAACTAGTGCTTGCCTGAGGAGGAAGGGGCGCTTGGCCGATTCGGCCGGGCGCCTCTTTCGTTTGGGCTCGTGGGTCGCCGCTCAACCTCAGTGGGACAGTTGGGCGGTTCGCGGTTTGCGTTGCCGGGCGGCGGTTGCGTTTCGGTCTTTTGTGAAAGAAGAGGGCGCCCGGCGATGTGCCGGGCGCCCCTTCGTGTTTCTTGGGTCAGCTGAGGCGTTCCAGGATCATGGCCATGCCCTGACCGCCGCCGACGCACATCGTCTCCAGGCCGAACTGCTTGTCGTGGAACTGCAGGGAGTTGATCAGCGTGGTCGCGATGCGGGCGCCGGTCATGCCGAAGGGGTGGCCGACGGCGATGGCGCCGCCGTTGACGTTCAGCTTCTCCAACGGAATCCCCAAGTCCTTGTAGGACGGGATCACCTGTGCCGCGAACGCCTCGTTGATCTCCACCAGGTCGATGTCCCCAATGGACATCCCGGCTCGCGCCAGCGCCTGCTTCGACGCCTCGACCGGCCCGTAACCCATGATCTCCGGCGACAGGCCGGTCACGCCCGTCGCCACGATCCGGGCCAGCGGCGTGATGCCCAGCTCCGCCGCCTTCGTGTCCGACATGATCACGAGCGCGGCCGCGCCGTCGTTGAGCGGGCAGCAGTTGCCCGCCGTCACGCGACCGTCGGGGCGGAACACCGGCTTCAGCCCGGCGACGGCCTCGAGCGTCACCCCGGCCCGGGGCCCGTCGTCCTTGGCCACCTCACGGCCGTCGGGCAGCGTCACCGGGGTGATCTCGCGGGCCCAGAAGCCGTCGGCGATGGCCTTCTCCGCCAGGTTCTGCGAGCGGACGCCGAACTCGTCCATCTCCTCGCGGCTGACACCCTTCAACCGCGCGAGGTTCTCCGCGGTCTGGCCCATCGCGATGTAGGCGTCCGGCACGGCGCCGTCCGCGCGGGGGTCGTGCCACTCGTCCGCGCCCTCGGCCTGCACCGTCGCGGTGCGGGCCTCCGCGTCGGCGAAGACCGGGTTGTGGGTGTCCGGCCACGAGTCGGAGCTGCCCTTGGCGAAGCGGGACACGGTCTCCACGCCCGCGGAGATGAAGACGTCACCCTCGCCGGCCTTGATGGCGTGCATGGCCATCCGCGTGGTCTGCAGGCTCGACGCGCAGTACCTGGTCACCGTGGTGCCGGGCAGGTTGTCGTAGCCGAGCAGCACCGCGACGATGCGGGCCATGTTGAAGCCCTGCTCCCCGCCGGGCAGGCCGCAGCCCAGCATGAGGTCGTCGATGTCCTGCGGGTCGAGCTGCGGCACCTTGGCCAGGGCCGCACGGATCATCTGCACGGTCAGCTCGTCGGGGCGCATGTCGACGAGCGACCCCTTGCCCGCCCGGCCGATCGGCGAGCGGGCCGCGGCGACGATGACAGCCTCTGGCATGGCACAACTCCTTCACCGAAGCATCGGAACAACTCGATGCTAGTGCGAAACCACGCAAGAGATGACTGAGCGCTTGCTCACCAGATTCCGGCTTCCGCGCAGAGCGGCGGCAGCATCACGTTCGCGGCCAGCTCGTAACCGGTACCGCTCGGGTGGAACCGGTCGGAGCTGAACATGTCGTCGGGGTAGGCGAGGAAGTCCTTGGTGAGCAGTTCGCCGAGCGGCACCACCCGCCCGCCCGCGGCCCGCACCTGCGCACGCTGCGCCCGGGCCAGCGCGCCGCTCCAGTTGCTGGCGATCGACCGCAACGGCTGCGGGATCGGCCGCACGATGGCCAGATCCGGGCACGTCCCGACCACGACGGCCGTGCCCGCCGCCGTGAACCGCCGCACCTGCGCGCCCAGCAGCGCCGCGCACGTGCGCACCAGCGTCGCCGACGTGACGTCGTTGCCGCCGATGATGACCAGCGCGACGTCCGGGGGATCGGTCATGGCGGCGTCGACCTGCGCCACGAGCGTCCTCGTGGTGGACCCGACGATCGCGTACGTGGTCAGGCGCACCGGCTGCCCGGACTCCTCGGCCAGGCCGCGGGCCAGCCGCACGCCGGGCAGCGCCTTGGGGTCCTCGGCGCCGAGCCCGGCCGCGAGCGAGTCGCCGAGCAGGGCGAACGTCAGGACCTCGCCGATGTGCACGTGCGGGCCCGAGCCGTCGGGGAAGTAGACGCCGTCACCGTTGAACGGTTCGGCCGCCGGCAGCCCGATGACCGCCCGCGCCTTCTTGGCCTGCCCGCTGAGCAGACCCCACATCCCACCGGAGAGGCCCACGCCACCACCGGCGACGAGTGCGGCCACGCGCAGCCCGCGCATCCCTCCCATGGTGTCCTCCCCTCGTCCGCGCCCCCACCTGTTCGACGGTCGGCGCAGCGCCGCGGTTCAACCCCGCATGGATTGGAGTACCCAGGATCGCCCAACCCGTCGAAGGGGCGGTGGAGCGACTCTGGAATACCGCTGAATTCCCCCTCACGTGATCGTCGTAGGGTGCTGCTGACACACACCTCATCGGGTACATCGGGGGAACAGCGTGCAGGTGAACATCCGTCAGCAGCCCGCTTTCGCCGTGGCGCGGCTGATGCTGCAGCCGGGCGAGCCGGCCCAGGTCGAGGCGGGCGCCATGCTCGCGCACAGCTACGGCATGCAGATGCAGTCGAAGTCCCAGGGCGGGATCATGAAGGGCCTCGGCCGCGCCATCCTGGCGGGCGAGTCGCTGTTCGTGTCCACCTACACCGCGCCACCGCAGGGCGGCTGGGTCGACATCGCCCCGAACCTGCCCGGCGACGTCCAGACCATCGAACTCAACGGCCAGTACGGCTTCGTCGTCACGCGGGGCTGCTGGCTCGCGTCGTCCTACGGCATCCAGACCGAGACCAAGTGGGGCGGGTTCCGCAACCTGATCGGCGGCGAGGGCGGCTTCCTCACCCACTGCTCCGGCCAGGGCACCGTGGTCACCTCCGCCTACGGCGCGATCGAGACCGTGAACCTGCAGCCCGGCGAGATCATCACCATCGACACCGGCCACGTGGTCGCGTTCGCCGACACCGTGCAGTACCAGACCCGCAAGATGGCCACCGGCATCATCCAGTCCATGAAGAGCGGCGAGGGCCTCGTCTTCGACTTCCAGGGCCCCGGCCAGGTGCTCACCCAGACCCGCAACCTCAGCGCCCTCGCGCAGTGGGTGGTCTCCGTGGTGCCGTCGCGGCAATAAGGTAGTGGACACGGCTTCGGCCCGGCCCGGTTTGCAGGAGGCGCTCCAGCGCCGGAGGCAAGCCAGGCCATGAAGGGGCCGAAGCCCGTGCGAACGAAGAGAGCACCAACAAGCACAGGGAGTTCTGGTGCAGTACGTCGAGCATGTCGCCGATCTAGTGGGCAACACCCCACTGGTCAAGCTGAACACGGTGACCCAGGGACTCCAGCCGTTGGTGCTCGCCAAGCTGGAGTACATGAACCCGGGCGGCAGCGTGAAGGACCGCATCGCGCTGCGGATGGTCGAGGCGGCCGAGCGCTCGGGTGAGCTGCGCCCCGGCGGCACGATCGTCGAGCCGACCTCCGGCAACACCGGCGTGGGGCTGGCCATGGTCGCCCAGCGCAAGGGTTACAAGTGCGTCTTCGTCTGCCCGGACAAGGTCAGCGAGGACAAGCGCAACGTGCTCAAGGCCTACGGCGCCGAGGTCGTCGTGTGCCCGACGGCGGTCGCGCCCGAGCACCCGAACTCCTACTACAACGTCTCCGACCGCCTGGTCAACGAGATCGACGGCGCCTGGAAGCCCAACCAGTACGCCAACGTCGAGAACCCGGCGAGCCACTACCACGGCACCGGCCCCGAGCTCTGGAAGCAGACCGAGGGCAGGATCACCCACTTCGTCGCGGGCGTCGGCACCGGCGGCACGATCTCCGGCACCGGCCGCTACCTCAAGGAGGTCTCGGGCGGCAAGGTGAAGATCGTCGGAGCTGACCCAGAGGGTTCGGTCTACTCCGGCGGCACCGGCCGGCCGTACCTGGTCGAGGGCGTGGGCGAGGACTTCTGGCCCGACACCTACGACCGCGACATCTGCGACGAGATCATCGCGATCTCCGACGCCGACTCGTTCAACGTCACCCGTCGCCTGGCCCGCGAGGAGGCGCTGCTGGTCGGCGGTTCCTGCGGGATGGCGGCCGCGGCGGCGCTCGAACTGGCCCGGCGCGAGGGCCCGGACGCGGTGATCGTCGTGCTGCTGCCCGACGGCGGGCGTGGCTACCTGTCCAAGGTGTTCAACGACGCGTGGATGTCGTCCTACGGTTTCCTCGCGCCGGAGGAGTCGGGCGCCACCGTCGGGGATGTGTTGCGCCGCAAGGACGGCACGCTCCCGGAGCTGGTGCACAGCCACCCGAACGAGACGGTCGCCGACGCCGTGGCGATCCTGCGCGAGTTCGGCGTCAGCCAGATGCCGGTGGTCTCCGCGGAGCCGCCGGTGATGGCTGCCGAGGTGGTCGGCGCGGTCAACGAGCGCGACCTGCTCGACGCGTTGTTCACCGGCAAGGCCGCCCTCGCTGACCGCTTGGACAAGCACATGTCACCGCCGCTGCCTACGATTGGGGCGGGCGAGCAGATCGCGAAGGCCATGCACGCGCTGTCCGACGCCGATGGCGCGTTGGTGCTCGTGGACGGCAAACCCGCGGGCGTCGTCACCCGCCAGGACCTGCTCGGGCACCTGGCAGGCAGGTGACACCTCGGCGTTTTGCCCCGTGATCCCCCACACGGAGCAGCGCGATCCACTAGCGTTAGCGAAAACGAGCAGACGACTGAATATTGTCAAGGCCGAGGAGTTGGACATTCCATGAGTGCTCCGCAGCCGCCGAACCAGCCATGGCAGGGCGGCCAGCCGAACCAGGAGCAGCAGCCGCAGGGCGGACCGCCCAGCGGCCCGAACCCGGCGATCTCGAACCCTGGTCCGACCCAGGTGATGGGCGGTCCCGGCGGACCACCCGCTGACGAGGGCGCCGACCGCACGCAGGTCGTCCAGCCCGGCCAGCACGGTCAACACGGCCAGCAGGGCCAGGGCGACGCGACGCAGATGGTGCCCCCGGGCACCATGCCGCCCCAGACCCCGCCGTACGCGCCGCCGCCGAGCGCGTCGGACCAGTCCGGTGGGTTCGGGCAGCCGCAGCACGGTGGGTTCGGTCAGCAGCCGCCGCAGCAGGGTGGCTTCGGCCAGCAGCCCGGCGGGTTCGGCCAGCAGCCCCCGCCGCAGCAGGGCGGGTTCGGTCAGCAGCCGCCGCCCGGCTACGGCCAGCCGCAGCACGGCGGGTTCGCCCAGCAGCAAGGCCTGTCGCAGGGCCCGAACTTCGGTGGTCAGGGCAACAACACGCAGATGATCGCGTGGGCCATCGCCGGTCTCGTCGCCCTGCTGGGTCTGGTGACCGCGATCTGGGAGCTGTCCGACGACATCTTCTCCGGTGACGTCAGCGACTACGCGTCGGCGGTCGGGAACCTGCCCGACGAGGCGAAGGTGGCGTCTCCCGGGCTTGTCTGGATCTCCACGCTGCTCATCCTGCTCGGTGGCCTCGCGGCCATCGGCGCCGGCGTGCTGATCTACCTCAAGCACAAGCTGGCGGCCAACGCCGCGATCGCGGCCGGTGCGGTGATGTTCATCGGCGCGATCCTGTACATGATCGCCTTCGGGCAGTTCGAGGGCGACACCAGCGATGCGCCGCTCGGCAACGTCAAGGTCTGGGCCTTGATCGCGGGTCTGCTGGTGGCCGGCGCTGGTGCGTTGGGCTACTTCCCGCAGACCAAGCAGTACCTGGGCATCGGCTCTTCGCTGGGTGGCCCCGGTGGCGGCTTCGGCGGCGGCAGCGGCGGTGGCTTCGGTGGCGGTCAGCCTGGTGGTTTCGGCCAGCAGCAGCCGCCGCAGCAGGGCTTCGGCCAGCAGCCCCCGCAGCAGCAGGGTGGCTTCGGCGGCCCGCCCTCGGGTGGGTTCGGCCAGCCGCCGCAGCAGGGTGGCTACGGCCAGCAGCCCCCGCAGCAGGGTGGCTTCGGCGGCCCGCCGCCCGGGCAGCCGGGTGGTCAGCCGGGTGGCCAGCCACCGCAGCAGTGGTGACCGAGTAGGTGTTCCTCGAGTGGGCCCTGGACCGACGTGGTCCGGGGCCCGCTCGCTGTACGCGATCGATCACGCAGCGAAGTGTTATAGAACTGGCCGGAACGCACGTAGGAATGCAAAGGTCCGACTGATTAGATGAGCGCCTTGAGGCGCCCCGACGACTTCTTGGGGGAGTAGGTCCATGAGCTATCCGCAGCAGGGTGGATACCAGCAACAGCCGTGGCAGCAGGGCGGTGGCCAGCCGGGCGGCGGCCAGGGCGGCTACGGCGGCGGCGGGTACAACTACCCGGCGCAGACCGGCGGCGGCAACCCCGCAACCGCGATCATCGCGGGCATCCTCGGCATCGCCGTCGCGGCCCTGCTGGCCATCCCGGCCTTCAAGATGCTGGGCGACGCGCCGGACAACACCCCGACCGAGCTCACCATCATGGTCGTGTTGTTGCTCGCCGCGGCGGCGGTCTGCCTCGTCGGCTCGATCGTCACCTTCGTGCGCAAGGTCGCCGGTGCGTTCGTGTTGCTCATCGGCGCCATCGTGGCGATCGCGGCGATCCTGCTGCAGCCGGTCCTGATCGGCAGCGCGATGAAGGACGCCGGCGCCCCGGACGAGGCCATCCCCGGGATGGGCGATTTCCTCGAGGCCATCTTCAAGTTCAACACGTTCGAGGACTCGTGCCTCGCGATCGCGTTGATCCTCGCGCCGATCCTGCTGATCTTCTCGGTGATCCCGCCGACCCTGAACTGGCTGCGTGGCGCCACCCAGTCCTACGGCGGCTACCAGCAGCCGCAGCAGGGTGGCTACCAGAGCTGGTGACCAGCCCGCTCGACCCGGAAACGCCCAACGCGGCGGCCGCCTCGGCCGCCGCGTTGGTGTTCGTGCGGGCTAGCACGCCCGCGACATCCTGACCACCGCGTCCCACATGCAGGGCACGAGGGCTATTGCTGGTCCTCGGCCGTACCCTCGGTGTCATGGTTGACAACGTGTCCCGGCTCGGGTTCGAGACCAGGGCTATCCACGCCGGGCAAGAGCCCGACCCGCGCACCGGCGCGGTCATCGTGCCGATCTACGCGACCTCCACCTACGCCCAGGACGGCGTGGGCGGTCTGCGTGAGGGCGGCTACGAGTACTCGCGTACCGCGAACCCGACCCGCACCGCGCTCGAAGAGTGCCTTGCCGCCCTCGAAGGCGGCACCTATGGGCTGGCGTTCCCCTCGGGCATGGCCGCCGCGGACGTCGCCTTGCGGGCGCTGTGCCGCCCCGGCGATCACGTGATCATCCCGCACGACGCGTACGGCGGCACGTTCCGCCTCGTGGACAAGGTGCTCAAGCACTGGGGCATCGAGCACACCGCGGTCAACCTGTCCGATGTGGACGCGGCGCGGGCGGCGGTTCGCCCCAACACCAAGGTGATCTGGTGCGAGACGCCGACCAACCCACTGCTCTCGGTCGCGGACATCGCCGCACTGTCCGGGATCGCGCACGAGAACGACGCGCGCCTGGTCGTCGACAACACCTTCGCCACGCCCTACCTGCAGCTGCCGCTGAGCCTCGGCGCCGACATCGTGCTGCACTCCACGACGAAGTACCTCGGCGGGCACTCCGACGTGGTCGGCGGCGCGCTCATCACGTCGGACAGCGCACTGCGCGAGGAGTTCTTCTTCCTGCGCAACGCCGCCGGCGCCGCGCCGGGTCCGTTCGACGCGTGGCTCACCCTGCGCGGGGTCAAGACGCTCGCGTTGCGGATGAACAAGCACAGCGACAACGCCGAGCGCGTGGTCGAGGCGCTGCTGGGCCACCCGAAGGTCGACCACGTCTACTACCCGGGCCTGCCGGACAACCCCGGCCACGAGGCCGCCGCGAAGCAGATGCGCCGCTTCGGCGGGATGGTGTCGTTCACGGTCAAGGGCGGCGAACAGGCCGCGCTGGACGTGGTGGCCCGCACCGAGATCTTCATCCTCGGTGAGTCGCTCGGCGGGGTCGAGTCGCTGATCGAGCACCCGGGCCGGATGACGCACCTGAGCGTCGCCGGGTCGATGTTGCAGGTGCCCGACAACCTCGTCCGCCTGTCGTGCGGCATCGAGGACGGCACCGACCTGGTCCAGGACCTGCTGGCCGCGCTGGGGTGATCGGCGAGCTGGGGCTGAGTTAGGGACGAGCCTGTTGCAGCCGGTCGACTCCGCCAAGCGGGGTGGCCGGCTGCGCCGGCGCCTGCTTGTCGACCACACCAGGGGCCCGCGGCAGGTCGCGGGCATCGATGCAACCGCCGACGAGTTCGACGTGCCCGTCGTGCTGGACGTAGCGGCCGGGGTCCGCGCAGCCGGCGTTGCTCACCGTGAACACCGCGACCCCGCCGAGCGCCGTCGCGGCCACCGTGACCGCCGCGACCGGCAGCACTCGCGCGATGCGACCGACGACCGACATGCTGCTCCCCACCTGAAACTCCGGCGTGTGGTTACGAGCGTACCCGGCGTGCGGTCGCCGGGTACGCCGAACCACTAGTCACAGGGAGTTCTCAGGTTCGTTCCCACATTCCCTCGGCTGAACTTGGTGGCGCCTCACCGTTAGAGATTGCCTCGACGGTGCTGATGGCGCCTCACCGCTGGAGATTGCCTCGGCGGTGCTGATGGCGCCTCGCCGCTGGAGATTGGCTCGGCGGTGCTGATGGCGCCTCGCCGCTGGAGATTGGCTCGGCGGTGCTGATGGCGCCTCGCCGCTGGAGATTGCCTCGGCGGTGCTGATGGCGCCTCGCCGCTAGAGATTGCCTCGGCGCTCCTGCTCCCGCTCGATCGCCTCGAACAGCGCCTTGAAGTTGCCTTTGCCGAAGCCGAGCGAGCCGTGCCGCTCGATCAACTCGTAGAACACGGTCGGCCGGTCGCCGATCGGCTTGGTGAAGATCTGCAGCAGGTAGCCGTCCTCGTCGCGGTCGACCAGGATCCGGTGCTTCTGCAGCTCCTCGATCGGCAGCCGCACCTCGCCGATGCGCGCCCGCAGCTCCGGGTCCTCGTAGTAGGAGTCCGGGGTGTCCAGGAACTCCACGCCCGCCGCCTTCATGCCCTCGATGGTGGCGAGGATGTCGTTGGTGGCCAACGCGATGTGCTGGCAGCCGGCGCCCGCGTAGAACTCCAGGTACTCGTCGATCTGCGACTTGCGCTTGGAGACCGCGGGCTCGTTGAGCGGGAACTTAACCCGGTGGTTGCCGTTGGAGACGACCTTGCTCATCAGCGCCGAGTAGTCGGTCGCGATGTCGTCGCCGACGAACTCCGCCATGTTCACGAAGCCCATCACGCGGTTGTACCAGTCGACCCAGTAGTCCATCTTGCCGAGCTCGACGTTGCCGACGCAGTGGTCGACGGCCTGGAACAGGCGCTTGGGCGCGCCTTCGGGCTTCGGCTTCGGCGTGCGGGCCTCGTAACCCGGCAGGTACGGGCCGGCGTAGCGGGAGCGGTCGACCAGCGAGTGCAGCGTCTCGCCGTAGGCCTGGATGGCGGCGCGGCGGACGGTGCCGTGCTCGTCGCTGACGTCGTGCGGCTCCTCGGCGATGGTGGCGCCCTGCGCGCGGGCGTGCTCGACGCAGCGGTCGACGTCGTCCACCTCGAGCGCCAGGTCGATGACGCCGTCGCCGTGGCGGCGGTGGTGGTCGAGCAGCGGGCTCGCGGGGTCCACGCCGCCCTTGATCACGAACCGCGCCGAGCCCGACTTCAGCACGAACGCCTTGTGGTCGCGGTTGCCGGTCTCGGGACCCGAGTACGCGACGAGGTCCATGCCGAACGCGGCCTGGTAGAACCACGCGGTCTGGGTCGCGTTGCCCGCGACGAAGACGACCGCGTCCATCGCGCGCACCGGGAACGGGTCCTTGGCGTCGTCGTAGTCGACGAGGCCGACCAACTGGCGGAGCTGGTCGTAGCTCACGTCGTCAAGCGGCTGGGTGTCGGTCATCCGGCCCTCCCTTGGTGTCGATGCGGTACCCCGATGGTGCGGCCGGCAGTACAGTCTGAGCAACACTCAGTGAATTCACTGGACAGTCTGATCAGTGCCAAACGGTTGCGTGTCGGCAGACTGAGCAATCTGTGTAGGAGGTTTCCCGTGGACCTGGACCCCCTCGACGCACGGCTGTTGTTGTTGCTCACCGACGAGCCGCGGTTGGGCGTGCTGGAGTGCTCGCGGCGGCTGGGGGTGGCTCGCGGGACCATCCAGGCTCGGATGGACCGGCTTTCCCGCCGTGGCGTGTTGACCGGGTTCCCGCCGGCGGTGGATCTCGGAGCCATCGGGTACGGGTTGACGGCGTTCGCGGTGCTGGAGATCGCGCAGGGGCGGCGCGGGGAGGTGGCCAGGCGCCTGGCGGCCATCGACGAGGTGTGCGAGGTGCACGCGACCACCGGGCAGGGGGACCTGCTGGTGCGGATGGTCGCCCGGTCCAATGCGGACCTGCAGCGGGTGATCGACGAAGTCGTCGACGTGGAATGGGTTCAGCGCACGTCCACGTCCATCGCGCTCTCCACCCCCGTGCCGCCCCGCGTCCGCCCCCTCCTGGAACGCGCCGTCTCCACCTGACCCACAGGGGCGTGTCCCACACTCAGACCGGGTGTGTCCCACATTCGCGCGGGGTGTGTCCCACATTCGGGCCGGGTGAGTTCCGCATTCCCTTGCCCGGAAACACTTCCGCCCCCGACCGGCGAGCCGATCGGGGGCGGGAAGAGTGTGCGTGCGTCAGCCTGTGTAGGGCACTGCCTTGATCAGGGTGACCTTCTGCGTGTTGCCGTTGGGCAGCTCGTAGGAGCGGGTCTCGCCCTCCTTGGCGCCCAGCAGCGCCTTGCCGATCGGCGACTCCGGCGAGTACACCTCCAGCTCACCCTCGGCGCCCTCTTCGCGGGTGGCGAGCAGGAACTTCTCGGTCTCGTCGTCGCCCTCGTACTTCACCGTGAGGACCTTGCCTGGCTCGGCAAGGCCGTCGTTGGCCGGCGCCTCGCCGACCTTGGCGTTGCGCAGCAACTCCTGCAGGTGCCGGATCCGCGCCTCTTGCTGTCCTTGCTCCTCGCGTGCCGCGTGGTAGCCGCCGTTCTCCTTGAGGTCGCCCTCTTCGCGGCTGTCGTTGATCTTCGCGGCGATGACCGGGCGGTTCTCGACGAGCTCGTCGAGCTCGGCCTTGAGCCGGTTGTAGGCTTCCTGGGTCAGCCAGGTCACCTGGGTGTCGCTCACGGTCACCAACTCCTCGTCGTTATCCCGCCATGGTGTGGCAGGAACTGGCAGATTCCGGCCCATCCAGGCGCCCGGAATGTGAAAAACACGGCCCGCCATGGGGCCGTGCCGATACGTGATGATACCACGTGGCGGCCATTAGGCGGGCCGGTTTTATCCGTTCTACCCGATTCTGGGAACCACGAAACGCGGGTTCACCCCGTTGGCCGCCTGCCGGTGGACAGGTACGCCGGCACCTGGTATGAGCAGCCGAAAACGTCCGCCGTGACCGGTGGTCGGGCGTTCTGGATGACCGTGCTGATCGAGGTCTGCGCCCCGCCCGGTGGGATCAGGACTTCCCGGCGCCCGCTCTCATTGCCCGCCACGTCCTGCGCACGCACAATGCACACCGCCGGCCGGTCCGGGTGATCACGGGTGACGGTGAACGTCAATCGCATCGCGTTGGCGGGGAGGTCGGTGAAACCGACACGCTCGGTGTCGATCGGGGCAGTTCCGAAGTTCTCGTAGGCGAGCCACGTCGCGACGCCGCCCAGCGCGAGGGCGCCCGCGATGATCAGCACGCCACGCCACCGCTTGGACAGCCGCGGCCGCCTGCGGCCGTAGCGCTCGGTGTCGAGCTCGCTGCTCAGCGAGGTCGCCTCCCTGCTCAATGGCCCTCCTGACGGGAACTGTCGGTGTCATCGGGACAATGATCCGCGGTAGGGGACCAGTATCTCGCGCCGCCCGGATGATCCCGGCGCCCGGGTGCGTTGAACGCGGTGAGCCGAGAAGAGGGAGCCAGGGAGAACATGGCGGACAAGCTGCGATTGATGGCGGTGCACGCGCACCCCGACGACGAGTCGAGCAAGGGCGCGGCCACCATGGCCAAGTACGTGGCCGCGGGCCACGAGGTCATGGTCGTCACCTGCACCGGGGGCGAGCGCGGCGACATCCTGAACCCGGCCATGGAGCGGCCGGACGTCAAGGAGAACATGAGCGAGATCCGCAAGGCCGAGATGGCCAAGGCGGCGGAGATCCTCGGGGTTCAGCACCGCTGGCTCGGGTTCGTCGACTCCGGGCTGCCCGAGGGCGACCCCAAGCCGCCGTTGCCGGAGGGCTGCTTCGCGCTGGTCCCGCTCGAGGAGTCCGCGGCCAAGCTCGTCGAGGTGGTCCGCGAGTTCCGCCCGCACGTGATCATCACCTACGACGAGAACGGCGGGTACCCGCACCCCGACCACATCCGCACCCACGAGGTGTCGGTCGCGGCTTTCGACGCGGCGGGCGACCCCGACCGCTACCCCGACGCCGGGGAGCCGTGGACGCCGCTCAAGCTGTACTACAGCCACGGTTTCTCCAAGAAGCGGATCCTCGCCATGCACGAGGCGCTGCTCGCCCGGGACATCGAGTCGCCCTATACCGAGTGGCTGGAGAAGTGGGACGACGACCGGCCCGACAACGCCGACCGGGTCACCACCCGCATCGAGTGCGCGGATTTCTTCGAGACCCGCGACGCGGCCCTGCTCGCGCACGCCACGCAGATCGACCCGAACAGCCGCTGGTTCGCCGTGCCGCTGGACGTGCAGCGCGAGGTGTGGCCGTTCGAGGAGTACGAACTGGCCCGCTCGCTGGTGGACACCACGCTGCCGGAGGATGATCTGTTCTCCGGTATCAGTGAGAAGGTGACTGCGTAATGGTCTTTCCCGCCGCGATTCCGCAGGCGGAGCTGGTGGCGATGGTGGCGCAACCGCCGCCGCCTCCATCCGACGACAAGGGTGGTCAGGGCGAGGACTTCGGCAAGTCCTCGCCGCTGGGCTTCCTCGTCCTGATCGTGTTCCTGATCGCCGTGGTCTTCCTCGCGCGGTCGATGACCAAGCACCTCAAGCGCGTGCCCGCGAGCTTCGACGAGCCCGATGCGCCCAGCGAGACGAAGCCCGCCGAGGACGAGAAGAAGACCGAGGACTAGCGCTAGACCCAAGGCGCGGCGAGCAGGTCGGCGATGGTGCGCCGTTCGCGCCGGGCGGCGCCCGAATCCGCCGGCCGGCCGACGGCGATCATCGACACGACCTGCCAGCCCGCCGAGGGCGCGAGGTCAGCGGTCAGCGCGTCCAGGTCGAACGCGCGGAACTGCCGGCACGCCAACCCCATCGCCTGCGCCTGGATGGTCAGGTGGGCCACCGCCTGACCGAGGTCGTAGTCGGCGAACTCCGAGTACGCCCAATCGGTGTCCTCGACGAACCGGTGCGCCACGGTGACCACGAGCAGGCCCGCGTCCGGCGCCCACGCGGCCGCGCTGGGGGCCAGGTGCTTGAGCAGCCGCGCGTGGTCCGGCTCGCCCGGTCGCGCGGTGAAGAACGCCCACGGCTGCGAATTGCCCGCCGACGGCGCCCAGCGCGCCGCCTCCAGCAACAGGTCCACCTGCTCGTCGGCCAGCGGACCGGCGGCGGCGAACCGCAACGGGCTGAACCGCGTGGCGAGCACGGGGTGCAGCTCGTTCACGACGTGGTCCACCCCTCCGAGGGCGTCACCGGGCGGGCGCGGATGGCGTCGGCGCTGACCGGGCGGCCCTCGAACGGGGTGGACAGCACGACGTGCGTGTCCAGTTCGGCGTGTTCGCCGAGGCGCTCGACCAGGCCCTCGAAGTGCGCCATGGACGCCGCCCGGACCTTCAGCATCGTGCACGCCCGCCCGGACAGCCGGTGGATCTCGACGATCTCCGGGAACTCGTCCGCGGCCGTGGTCTTGAGCAGGCAGCGCCCGAGCATGCACCGCATCTGCACGAACGCGGTGAACGGCAGTCCGGCCTTGCCCGGGTTCACCGTCGCCCGGTAGCCGTCGATCACGCCGTCGCGTTCCAGGCGCCGCACGCGCTCGGCGACGGCGGGCGCCGACAAGGTGACCCGCCGGGCGAGCTCGTTGAACGACAGCCGGCCGTCCTGCTGGAGCTCGGCGAGGATGCGCCAGTCGGTCTGATCCATCCGCAAAGTCTATGGCGGGGATCGCTTGGCGTTCCCAAGGTGTTTTCGCTGGATCGGGTGTCGTCGGCCCTTCGGTGGGCGTTGATCGCCTTCTACGCTCGAATCCCATGACAGCCACTGTGATCCCGCAGGTCAGCGCCACGAGGTCGGCCGCGGCGCTCGGTGTGGCGGCCGCCGCCATGAGCGCCGCGATGGGCACCGCGAGCGCGGCCGCGACCCTCGTCTTCGGTGACCGCCTGGGTTTGGCGTGGGCCGGCGTGCCGGCGATGCTCGGGATCGTCGGCACGGCCGCCGGGTCGATGGCCGTCGCCCGGCTCGTGTCCGTGTTCGGGCCGCGATCAGGCCTCGGCGGCGGATACCTGCTCGGCGCGGCCGGCATCGCGTTGGCCGCATTGGTCACGCTCGGCGGCGCGGGCCCGGTCGCTTCCGCGCTGTTCGTCGGACTGGGAATGGTGTTGCTGGGCACCGGAAACGCGGCCGCGCAGCTGTCCCGCTACGTCGCGGCCGAACGGCACACGCCCGGGCGGCAAGGATCGGCGATCGCGTTGGTCGTGTGGATCACGACCATCGGCGCGGTCGGCGGACCGCTGCTGCTCGGCCCGGCGACGACGTTGGCCGGTGCGGCCGAGGGCGCGTTCGTGCTCGCGGCCTGCTGCGCCGGACTGGCCGCGGTCGTGGTCGCCGCGGTGCCACGGGCCGCGCGGCCCGCGCCGGTGCGTGCCACGCCGGGCCGCTTGTTCGCCACGAGCACCGCCCGCCGCGCGTTCGCCGCGATGGCCGCCGCGCAGGTCGTCATGGTCGGCGTGATGACCGCGACCCCGATGACCATGCACGTGCACGGGTCGACCACGACCATGATCGGCGCGGTGTTGTCGGCGCACACGTTCGGCATGTTCGCGCCGTCGCCGGTGACCGGGTACCTGGTGGACCGGTTGGGGCCCATCAAGGTCGTGTGGCTCGGGTTCGCCGTGCTGGTGCTTGCCTGCGCCGGCACGACCGTCACGGCGGGTGGGAGCCAGGCGGTCGCGTTGTTCCTGCTCGGCCTCGGCTGGAACCTCTGCTTCATCGCGGGCAGCGGCGTGCTCGCGGCGGGGCTGCCGGCCGAGGGCAAGCTCAAGGTGGAGGCGAAGGTCGAGGCCGCCGTGTGGACGATGGCCGCGGCCGCCGCGTTGTCCTCGACGGTGGTGTTGTCCCTGGGTGGCCCGGTGACGTTGGCCATCGCCGCCACGGCGGTCGTCGGGGTCGCGGCGCTGGTCGTGCGGGTGGGTGTGCGGTGAGTGCGCATCGCGGGGGAGACTCGGGTCATGGGCAACCGACTGGCACGAGCGACCTCGCCTTACCTGCTGCAGCACGCGGACAACCCGGTGGACTGGTGGCCGTGGACGCCGGAGGCCTTCGAGCAGGCGCGTGAACGGTCGGTGCCCGTGCTGTTGTCGGTCGGCTACGCGGCATGCCACTGGTGCCACGTGATGGCGCACGAGTCGTTCGAGGACCCGGCGACGGCGGCGTTCATGAACGAGCACTTCGTGAACATCAAGGTGGACCGGGAAGAACGCCCCGACGTGGACGCCGTGTACATGACGGCGACCCAGGCCATGACCGGGCACGGCGGCTGGCCGATGACGTGTTTCCTGACCCCGCAAGGCGAACCTTTCCACTGTGGCACCTACTTCCCGCCGACCCCGCGGATGGGCATGCCGTCGTTCCGGCAGGTGCTCGAGGCCGTGCGGGACGCGTGGGTCGAGCGGCCGGACGAGGTGCGTGAGGCGGCCGGGGAAGTCGTCTCGGTGCTGCGCAAGCAGACCGGTGCGCTGCCATCGTCCACTGTGGATGAGTCGGTGCTGTCCGGCGCGGCGACGTCGTTGCTCGGCGACTTCGACCGCAAGCACGCCGGGTTCGGTGGTGCGCCGAAGTTCCCGCCGTCGATGGTGCTGGAGTTCCTGCTGCGCCACCACGAGCGGACCGGATCGGCCGAAGCACTGTCCATCGTGGACGCCACCGCGGCGGCGATGGCCGACGGCGGGCTCTACGACCAGCTGGCCGGCGGGTTCGCCCGCTACAGCGTGGACGCCGAGTGGATCGTCCCGCACTTCGAGAAGATGTTGTACGACAACGCTTTGCTGCTCGGCGTGTACACCCACCTCTGGCGGGTCACCGGTTCGGCACGCTGTGCGCAGGTGGCCACGGAGACGGCAGCGTTCATCATCCGTGACCTCGGCACCGAGCACGGCGGGTTCGCCGCGTCGCTGGACGCGGACACCGAAGGTGTCGAGGGCCTGACCTACGTGTGGACCCCCGACCAGCTGACCGAGGTCCTCGGTCCGGAGGATGGTCGTTGGGCTGCCTCGCTCTTCGGTGTGACCGAGGAGGGCACGTTCGAGCACGGCACGTCCACGCTCCGGTTGGTGGACGAGCCCGACGACTTCGCTCGGTTCGACCGGGTGCGGGCCGAGTTGCTCGCCGCGCGTGCGTCGCGACCGCAGCCGGGCCGCGACGACAAGGTGGTCGCGGCGTGGAACGGCCTGGCCATCCGGGCGCTGGCCGAGGCCTCCGCCGCGTTCGACCGGCCCGACTTCGCCGCCGCGGCCTCGACTGCGGCCGCGGCCATCGTCGAGCGGCACGTCGTGGACGGCAGGCTGCGGCGGACGTCGCGGCTGGGCGTGGTCGGCGAGTCCGCCGGGGTGCTGGAGGACTACGCCTGCCTCGCCGACGGGCTCCTGGCGTTGCACCAGGTCACCGCCGAGCCGCGGTGGCTGACCGAGGCCGTCGCCCTGCTGGACACCGCTTTGGCACGCTTCGCCGACGTCGACACGCCCGGCGCGTTCCACGACACCGCCGACGACGCGGACGCGTTGGTGCTGCGCCCCGCGGACCCGTCGGACAACGCGAGCCCGTCGGGTGCTTCGGCACTGACCGGCGCGCTGGTGCAGGCGTCGGCGCTGGCCGGGCACGAGCACGCCAACCGCTACCGCACGGCCGCCGAGGCGGCGCTCGAGCGGGCCGGTGCGCTGGTGGCGCAGGCACCGAGGTTCGCCGGGCATTGGTTGTCGGTGGCCGAGTCGATGGTGCGCGGGCCGCTGCAGGTGGCGATCGTCGGCGCGAACGACGAGTTGCGGCGCACGGCCGTGGCCACCGCGCCCGGCGGCTCGGTGGTGCTGGCCGGCGACCCGGACGCGCCGGGTGTGCCCCTGCTCGCCGACCGGCCGCTGGTCGACGGGGTCGCGGCCGCGTACGTGTGCCGGGGTTACGTGTGCGACCGACCCGTGACCAGCGTGGTCGACCTCGCGGCGTTGCTCACCCGCGGCTGACGCTTCCACCCGCAGCGAACAGAGGAGTCTCTTGCCTGGTTGCGACGTAACCTCAGAAGCGATGTAATCATGTAATCGCTGTAACGGAGGAAGCAATGCACGGGCACAAGATGGGGCGGGGCGGCTGGCGTGGCCGCGGCGGTTGGCAGCAGGCCGACCTGCCGAACGCCGACGACGCCAAGGCGTGGTTCTCCGGCCGGTTGCCGGACGGCTGGTTCACCGGTGAGGTCACGGTGACCGTGGACCGGGAAGAGATCATCGTGGTCGGTGAGCTGCCGGCGCTCACCGAGCAGTTCGACGACGACGCGGCCCGCGCGGCCGCCGAGAACGGCCGGATCAGTCGGTTCCGCGAGGACACCCGCGACGAGCGGATCGAGATCGCGCGGCAGGCCGAGCACCGCTACGGCCGCAAGGTCGCGTGGGGCGCGCGGCTGGGTGGGTCCGAGGAGTTGTTCACGACGCTGTCGGTGCCGGTGATGACCCGGCTGCGCCAGCCGGAGCGGCTGATCCTCGACACCCTCGTGGACGCGGGTGTGGCGCGGTCCCGGTCCGAGGCCCTGGCGTGGGCGGTCCGCCTGGTCGGCCAGCACGCCGACCAGTGGCTGAGCGAACTGCGCGACGCCATGGCCAAGGTGGACGACCTGCGTGCCAAGGGTCCCGAGCTCTGAGCGCTCGCGACGGCCGGTGACGCAGGCGCCGCGTCACCGGCCTCACGGGTACATGGCCAGCCAGATCGCGATGTAGTGGCAGAGCGCGGCCAGGATCGTGGCCGCGTGGAAGAACTCGTGGTGGCCGAAGGTCTTCGGCCACGGGTCCGGCCAGCGGGTCGCGTAGAAGACCGCGCCGACGGTGTAGAACAGGCCGCCGACCAGCAGCAGCACCAGGGCGGCGACGCCCGCGTGGTGGAGCAGCTGCGGCAGCACGAAGATCGCGACCCAGCCGAGGGCGATGTAGATCGGGGTACCGAGCCAGCGCGGCGCGGTCGGCCACAGCAGCTTCAGCGCGACCCCGGCGATGGCGCCGCCCCACACGATGCCGAGCACGACGAGTCCCGGTCCGCGGTCCATCGCCAGCAGGGTGAACGGCGTGTACGTACCCGCGATGAACAGGAAGATCATCGAGTGGTCGAGGCGCTTCATCCACAGCCGCGTGCGCTCGTGCACCCACCACCGTCGGTGGTAGAGCGCGCTCACCCCGAAGAGGCCGAGCACCGTCGCGCCATAGACCGACGTGGCCAGCGCGGCCTTGGCGGACACCGTCGACGCGGCGACCGCGATCAGCACGGCGCCGGTCGCCACCGAGATGAAGAACGAGTAGAAGTGCAGGACACCGCGCATCCGCGGCTTGGGGGCTTTGGCTGGACGGCCGTCGAGGGTCACGGTCACCCCTTCAGGTTACGGAAGCGTAGGTTCGGTTCGTCAAGGCGCGGCGGCCGATCTCACGCTCGGGTGCTCAGCCCCAGCCGGCGATCTCCCGGTGCTCGACGGCCATGCACCGGTCCATGACCACGTCGAGCCCACCGGCCGCCGCCAGTTCCGCGGCCGCCTCGTTGATCACGCCCATTTGCAGCCACAACGCGCCCGCTCCGATCGCGACCGCCTGCTCGGCGACCTCGAGCACGGCCTCGGGCGCGCGGAACACGTCGACGACGTCGACCGGGGCGTCGATGTCGGCGAGCGAGGCGTAGGACGACAGGCCCTCCCACCCGTCCAACGCCGGGTTCACCGGCAGGATCGTGAGCCCGGCCCGGCGCAGGTAGCGCGCCACGCCGTGGCTTGGCCGCATCGGGTTGGCCGACAGGCCGACGACGGCCACGGTCCGCGCCTCGTGCAGCAGCCGTTCGATCACTGCCGGGTCCTGCCAGCGGGCGAGTTCGGTCCTGTGCACGTCCCCAGTGAAGCACCTGCGGCCGCCCGCGCGCCCGTCGGTCGGCGTACCCTGCGGGGACGTGTCCCTGCGTACGCGGTTGTCCCGGTTCGTCTACGGCATCTACAACAAGCGCCTCGCCCAACAGGCGGGTGGCGCTCGACCACGTCACGTGGGGGTGATGCTGGACGGCAACCGCAGGTGGGCGCGGGAAGCGGGCTTCACCGACGTCAACGACGGGCACCGGGTCGGTGCTCAACGCATCACCCAACTGCTCGGCTGGTGTGGTGAGGAAGGCGTCGAGCTGGTCACCCTGTGGCTGCTCTCCACGGACAACCTCAACCGCGACGCCAAGGAGCTCGAACCGCTCCTGGAGATCATCGGCGACGTCATCGACGAACTCGCCGAACCCTCCCGGCCGTGGCGGCTGCGGATCATCGGCGCCCTCGACGACCTGCCGGACGACCTCGCGGCCCGGCTCTCCTCGGCCGCCGCGCGCACCGAGGGCCGCACCGGCATGGAAGTCAACATCGCCGTCGGTTACGGCGGGCGGCGGGAGATCGCCGACGCGGTGCGCAAACTGCTGCAGCAACACGCCGAGGCAGGCACCACGATCGAGGAACTGGCCGAGGTGCTGACCGTCGACCACATCGCCGAACACCTGTACACGTCCGGCCAGCCCGACCCGGACCTGGTGATCCGGACATCAGGCGAACAGCGGCTGTCCGGATTCCTGCTCTGGCAGTCGGCACATTCGGAGTTCTGGTTCTGCGAGGCTTATTGGCCGGACTTCCGGCGCACCGATTTCATGCGTGCCTTGCGAGATTACGCGATCCGGCACCGCCGATTCGGTTCCTGAACGCACAGAAATGCGACCCGGACGCTGCATCCGGGCCGCATTCCTGGTGTTGCTTGCTTAGTGGGTGAAAGTCCCGGCGATCCACGCCGGGCCGCCCCACACGCTGAACCAGGCGGAGCTGACCAGCTTGGCGGCACCGCCACCGAGCTCAGCGCCACCCTCGTTCCAGCAGTTGCCGGCCTCGGTCTCGGTCGGGCCGACCGGCGAGACGTAGCAGGGGGTGTTGTCGTAGTTGGTCGACGCCGGGGAGGCGAACGCCGGCGCGGCGATCAGCGACAGACCAGCGACGGAAGCGGCGACAAAGAGAGCCTTCTTCATGAGTGCACATTTCCCTTCAAAGTCAACTCATGTAAGGCGGCAGGGAGCAGCGGAACTGCATTACCGCCGCCTTGTGAGAGAAACGCTAACTTGCCGGGCCTGATCGGCGCAGCCTGGAAACTCCATCGTGTTACCGAAAATTCGGTGATCCACTCGAAATGATGGGATCGGCAGCGGAACGTGTCGGTGGTAGGCGCATGGTTCGGGGGCCGGTCCCTCGTCGGTGATCGTCTTCTGCCGCCGATGGACTACTCCTCGTAATCGTGGCCGCTCACGGACGGTTGAACGAGTCCAGCAGGTGTCCAGTTGGGAAATCACCTGTGTGGCTGCCTGCACGATGGGCCCGACTCCGGGTAACTTCCGAAGTGACGGGTCGTGCACGCAAGCGGCTCGTCCCGGGAGGCCCTGGTCGTGACGGTAGCCACGAGGGGGCCGGCACCCGGCCCTGATGGGAGGCGTGCTGATCGCCGGTAACCCGGCGACCAGCGGTTTCACCACCCAGGGAGGTGCCCGGCCCACCGGATGAAGCGGGCGCGGTGTCGCGCTCGTCAGGGAGTTGCCGTGACTGCACCACGTGCGGCCAAGCGGACCGCCAGCCGTTCCCAGCGCTCTTCCCGTTCCACCAGCCGCAGCTCCGGCCGCTCGCCGGAGTGTCACAGTTACGTGCTGGACACGTCCGTGCTGTTGTCCGACCCCTGGGCGGTGACCCGCTTCGCCGAGCACGAAGTCGTGTTGCCGCTCGTGGTGATCAGCGAACTGGAGGGGAAACGGCATCATCCCGAACTGGGCTGGTTCGCCCGTGAGGCGCTCCGGCTGCTCGACGACCTGCGGTTGAAGCACGGCAGGCTGGACGAGCCCATCCCGGTGGGCAACGACGGCGGCACCTTGCACGTCGAGCTGAACCACACCGATCCGTCCGTGCTCCCGCCCGGATTCCGCACGGAGGCCAACGACACCCGCATCCTCGCGTGCGCGCTCAACCTGGCCGCCGAGGGACGCAAGGTCACCCTGGTCACCAAGGACATCCCGCTGCGGGTCAAGGCGGCCGCGGTCGGCTTGGACGCCGACGAGTACCGCGCGCAGGACGTCACACCGTCGGGGTGGACCGGCATGGTGGACGCCGAGGTGCCACCCGAGGCCCTGGACGAGCTCTACAAGTCGAGCGTCATCGACCTGGCCGACTTCGGCATCACGACAGCCGGCGAGTTGCCGGTCAACACCGGCATGCGGTTGCTCGGCGGCACGGCGAGCGCGCTCGGCCGGATCACCAAGGACAAGCAGGTCAAGCTGGTCCGCGGCGACCGCGAGGTGTTCGGTCTGCACGGCCGGTCGGCCGAGCAGCGGGTCGCCCTCGACCTGTTGATGGACCCCGAGGTCGGCATCGTCTCGCTCGGTGGCCGGGCCGGCACCGGCAAGTCGGCCCTGGCCCTGTGCGCCGGACTCGAGGCGGTGATGGAGCGTGGGCTGCACCGCAAGGTCGTGGTCTTCCGCCCCGTGTACGCCGTCGGCGGACAGGAACTCGGCTACCTGCCGGGGTCCGAGAGCGAGAAGATGTCGCCCTGGGGTCAGGCGGTGTTCGACACCCTCGGCGCGCTGGTGAGCCAAACGGTGATCGACGAGGTCATCGACCGCGGCATGCTCGAGGTGCTGCCGCTGACCCACATCCGCGGCCGGTCGTTGCACGACTCGTTCGTGATCGTGGACGAGGCGCAGTCCTTGGAGCGCAACGTGCTGCTGACGGTGCTCTCGCGACTGGGCACGGGCTCGCGCGTGGTGCTGACCCATGACGTCGCGCAACGCGACAACCTGCGGGTCGGCAGACACGACGGGATCGCGGCGGTGATCGAGAAGCTCAAGGGTCACCCGCTGTTCGCGCACGTCACGCTGACCCGTTCGGAGCGGTCGCCGATCGCGGCCCTGGTCACCGAGATGCTGGAGGATCACGGCGGCTGACCGAGACGCGGGAAGGGGCGCGGTCTCGCGCCCCCTTCCCGCGTCAGTCCAGCGCGCGGCGCATGAAGCCCTTGACACCGATCACGCCGAACACCAGCCCGGCGACGACCAGCACGACCAGGTCTATCCACAGCGCGATGTGCGGCACCCCCGGGACCAGGATCGAGCGCATCCCCTCGCTGACGTAGGTCAGCGGGTTGACCGCGCACACGACCTGGAACCAGCGCAGCTTGTCGAGCAGGAACCACGGGAACTGGGTCGCGCCGGTGAACATCAGCGGCATCAGGATGACCGCGAACATGATGTTGATCCGCCGCGGTGGCACCGAGGTGCCGATGGTCATACCGATCGAGCCGCCGACCAGCGAGCCCAGCACGACGACGGCGAGCACTGGCAGCCAGGCCGAAGCCGGCCACGACACGTTGTCCAGCATCAGGAACCCGATCGGTACCATCACCAGTGCGGCCATGATGCCGCGGAGGGCGCCGAAAAGGATCTTCTCGAACGCCACCCACGGGATCGGCATCGGCGCGAGCAGCCGGTCCTCGATCTCCCGGGTCCACGAGAAGTCGAGGATCAGTGGCATCGTGGTGTTCTGCAACGCGCCGAGGAACCCGTTCAGCGCGACGATGCCGGGCAGCAGGATCTCCGTGTAGTTGCCGCCGACGTAGCCGATGCCGGTCAGCACCTTGCCGAAGATGAACAAGGTGAAGAACGGCTGGACGATCACCTGCGCGAGGAACGGGATCAGCTCGCGCCACGTGACGAACACGTCGCGCCACAACACCGAGCCGAAGGTGCGCACGGCGGTGCCGAACATGCCGCCCTGGCCGGTTGCGGGCGTCGCCGACGCCACGCCTGTATCGGTGGCCATCAGCGCAGCTCCCGTCCGGTCAGGTGGATGAAGACGTCCTCCAGGCTGGGCGTGCCGATGGCCAGGTCCGTGACCTCGCAGCTGATGTCGCTGAGCACCTTGAGCACCGACGGCAGGATCGCCGCGGGCTCGTAGGAGCAGTACAGCCGGAAGTTCCCGGAGTCCCCGTCCGCGGACGGCGGCGCCCCACCCGCCGTTGCGCTGGGCGGCGCCATCCCCGGTGGCAGGCCGGGCGGCATCCCGCCGGGTGCGCCACCTTGCGTGATCCGCTCGACCCGCTCCACACCGTCCACACCGGACAGCGCGCCGTCGACCCGCGCGGCGTCGGTGCCGGCCAAGTTCACGGTGACGCTCACCGTGCTGCTGCCCGGGAGGCTCTTGGTGAGCGCCGCCGGCGTGTCGAGCGCCAGCAACTTGCCGTGGTCGACGATGCCCACCCGGTCGCAAAGCTTCGCGGCCTCGTCCATGTCGTGCGTGGTGAGCACGACGGTCACGCCCTCGGCGTGCAGCTCCGAGATGCGGTCGTGCACGAACAGCCGCGCCTGCGGGTCGAGCCCCGTCGAGGGCTCGTCGAGGAACAGCACCTTCGGCTTGTGCATGAGGGCCCGCGCGATCATGATCCGCTGCGCCTGCCCGCCGGAGACCATCTCGACCCTGGCACCGGCCCGCTCGGCGAGCCCCATCCGGTCGAGGATGTCGTCGGCCAGCCGGTTGCGCTCGGCCCGCCCGACGCCGTGGTAGGCGGCGTGGAACAGCAGGTTCTGCCGGATGTTCAGCGACCGGTCCAGGTTGTTGCGCTGAGGGACGACCGCGAGCAGTTGCCGGGCCCTGGACGGCTCCGCGATGACGTCGACGCCCTCGACCACCCCGGTGCCCGACGTCGGGATGATCCGCGTGGTGAGCACGCCGATGGTGGTGCTCTTGCCCGCTCCGTTGGGCCCGAGCAGGCCGAAGACCTCACCCCGCCGGACCGAGAAGTTCAGCTCGTCGACCGCCGGTTTGGGGTTCTTCTTGTAGACCTTGACCAGGTCGGTCACGGTCACGGCGTCTGTCACGGCCTCACCGTAACCACGACGAGTAGTAGGGCAACCCGATTTTTCTGCCGGCGAACTACCAGCCCGCAGGCAGCGGCCGACCCTCCGCGAAACCGGCCGCCGACTGCACTCCCACCACTGCCTTGTCGTGGAACTCGGCCAACGTGCGTGCACCCGCGTACGTGCAGGACGACCGCACGCCGGAGCAGATCGCGTCCAGGAGGTCCTCGACGCCAGGGCGTGTGGGATCGAGGCGCATGCGCGAGGTGGAAATGCCCTCCTCGAACAGCCCCTTGCGTGCCCGGTCGAACGCGTTGTCGGTGCGCGTACGCGCGCTGACGGCGCGCTTGGACGCCATGCCGAACGACTCCTTGTACGGCCTGCCCGCCTCGTCATGCCGCAAGTCGCCAGGCGACTCGTAGGTGCCCGCGAACCAGGACCCGACCATCACGCTCGACGCGCCGGCCGCCAATGCCAGCGCCACGTCGCGGGGATGGCGGACGCCGCCGTCGGCCCAGACGTGCTTGCCCAGTTCGGCGGCCGCGGCCGCGCACTCGGCGACTGCCGAGAACTGCGGCCGGCCGACACCGGTCATCATCCGAGTCGTGCACATGGCGCCGGGTCCGACGCCGACCTTGATCACATCGGCGCCCGCGTCGACCAGGTCGCGCACCCCGTCGGCGGTGACCACGTTGCCCGCGACCACCGGCACCTGGGGCCCGGCCGACCGCACGGCCTTCAGCGCGGAGATCATCTTCTCCTGGTGACCGTGCGCCGTGTCCACGACGAGCACGTCGACGCCGGCAGCGAGCAACGCCTCGGTCTTGGCGGCGACGTCGCCGTTCACGCCCGTCGCGGCGGCGATCCGAAGCTTGCCGTCCGCGTCCAGCGCGGGCGTGTACAGCTCGGCGCGCAGCGCGCCCTTCTCGGTCATCACCCCGGCCAGCCGGCCGTTCGCGTCCACGCCGACCGCGACCGTCGCGGCGCGCCCGTGCAACTGGTGGAACACCTCACGTGGGCTGGTGTCGAGCGGCAGCGTGACGACGTCCGGTTCCATGATGTCGCCGACGCGCGTGAACCGGTCGACCCCGGTGCACGCGGCCTCGTCGACCACGCCGACCGGCTTGCCGTCCTTGTCGGTCACGATGACCGCGCCATGAGCCCGCTTGTGCATCAGGTTCATCGCGTCGGCCACGGCCGCGCCCGGGGTCAGCACGAGCGGCGTGTCCCACACGGGGTGCCGCGACTTGACCCACGTGATGATGTCCTTGACCGCCTCGGGGGCCACGTCCTGGGGCAGGACCACCAGCCCGCCGCGGCGCGCCATGGTCTCCGCCATCCGCCGACCGGCCACCGCGGTCATGTTGGCCACCACGATCGGGATGGTGGCACCGGAACCGTCCGGGGCACTCAGGTCGACGTCGTTGCGTGACTCCACCGACGACCGGTTCGGGACCAGGAAGACGTCGTCGTAGGTCAGGTCGTGGTTGGGGCGTTGCCCGTCCAAGAAGCGCACGGACGCACAGGCTAACCCCTCACGTCATGGACCACCTCCCTCGGCGGTGCGGCCGGCCCCGGGCAACAGCGCGCGCACCGCGTCGATGGTGTCGGCATCGCCGGGTTCCTTGTCCGGCCGGTACCGGACCACCCGCGCGAACCGCAACGCCACGCCGCCCGGGTACTTGCTGCTCACCTGGGCGCCGTCGAGGGCGATCTCGACCACGAGAGCCGGTCGCAGGTAGACGGCCCACGAGTCCCTCGTGGACTCGTACTTGGGGAACTCACTGGTCTGCCAGGCGAGCAGCTCGTCGGTGAGGCCCTTGAACGTCTTGCCCACCATGATCGGCGGTCCACCGTCCGGGTCGCGGGCGCCGAGGTGCAGGTTCGACAGTTTGCCGGTCCGCCTGCCGTGTCCCCACTCCGCGCCGAGCACGACGAGGTCGAGCGTGTGCACCGGTTTGACCTTCTGCCACGCCTTGCCCCGCCGGCCCGCCGCGTAGGAGGTGTCGAGCGACTTGATCACCACGCCCTCGTGGCCGACGGCCAGCGCATCGGCCAGCACCGCCTCCGCGGTGGCGACGTCCGGGTCGAGCGCGCCCGGGATCACGTGGTCGGGTGCGGCTCGGTGTAGTGCCTCGTTGCGCTCACGCAGCGGGGCGTCGAGCAGGTCGACGCCGTCGAGGTGGAGACAGTCGAAGAAGTAAGGGTGCAGCAGCAACCGCTGGACCTGTTCCTCGAGGGTGCTGCCGAACCTGCTCTGGGTTTCCTGGAAGGAGCGTGGGCTGCCGTCGTCCGCCAGCGCGAGGCTCTCACCGTCGAGCACGACGCTGCGGCACGGCAGGCCGCGGACCAACTCGACCAGTTCCGGAACCGAGGCCGTGATCTCGCGGAGCGCGCGGGTGTAGACGTGGACCTCGTCGCCGTCCTTGTGCACCTGGATGCGCGCGCCGTCCAGCTTGTACTCCACGACGCACGGGCTGAGCTCGCTCACCGCGTCCGCGACCGAGCTCGCGGGCGAGGCGAGCATGGGTCGCACCGGCCTGGCCAGCTCCAGCCGGAACTCCTTCAGCCTCGCCTCGCCGCCGGAGAGGGCGGCTGCCGCGGTCGCGGACAGCTGCCCGGAAAGCATCAGCGCGCGCCGTGCCGCCTCGGCGGGAACCTCGGCGGCCGCGATGATCGCGTCGAGCATGATGCCCTCGAGTGCGCCCTGCCGCAGCTCACCGGTCAGCAGGCGGCGCAGGAACTCCTGTTCTTGTTTGGTGGCCCGGCCGAACAAGCCGCCCAGCAGTTCTCCGCGCCGCTGCGCGGACCCCTTGCCCGCGGCGACCGCCACCTGGCCGAGCGTCGTGTCGACGTCTGCCACCTGCAATGTGGGTTGGTCGGCGGGTGCGATGTCCAGCCCGACGATGGTGCGCCAGCCCGCGCCGATGCGGCCCTGGCGCGGCGCTCCGGCCAGGAACGCGACCACGGTCTCGACCTCGGTCGCGTCCTGCGCGCGCCGCAGCAGCGCGGACAGCGACTTGACCTTGGCCAGCCGGGAGCGCGTCCCGGCAACCGCCGCGGACGTTTCGACGACCTCGTTGAGCAACACAAGGACATCGTGCACCCGGGGGCCGACAATTGCCGCTCGTCGATCGAATCTGTGGACAACTCGACTTGCGAACGGAACCTTTCGTTGGTCCGAGTTGTCCACAGGTTGGCCGACGGCCTCGACAGCGGGCCCGATGCCGTGCAAAGTGGAGCCATGGCATCGACACGCTCGGTGCCGGACGGGTCACTGGGGGTCCGTGTTTCCTTGGTACGCAAGGATTACGGCTGTCCTGTGCCGCCTCGGCACCTGATGAACGGTCCTATATGGATGAATACTTGGCCATCTCGTGGACCGCCTCGACGAGGCGCGCCGGGGTGAGCGCCGCATAACCGAGCACGAGCCCGGGAAAAGGCGCCGACGTGGTCGCGTAGCCGGACAACGGGAGGGCATGCACTCCTTGTGCGGCAAGGCGTTCGGACACGTCCGCGTCCTCGGTTCCCTCGGGCAGGCGCACCACCACGTGCAGGCCGGCGGCGACCCCGACCGGTTGCCAGCGCGGCAGTTCGGCGGCCAGTGCGGCCAGCAGCGCGTCGCGCCGCTGCCGGTACAGCACCCTGGTCCGCCGTAGGTGCCGGTCGTAGCCGCCGGTGTCGAGCAGGTGGGCGAAAGCCGCCTGTGTCATGGGCGAATTGCCGAGATCGGTGAGTCGCTTGCGGTCCACAATGGAGGAAAGGAGGTGGTGCGGTGCCACCAGCCAGCCGAGGCGCAGAGCCGGGCTGAGCACCTTGCTGACGCTGCCCACGTACGCGACGCTCTCGGGATCGAGCGTCTGCACCGTCCGGACCGCGGGCCGGTCGTAGCGGTGTTCCGCGTCGTAGTCGTCCTCGATCACCACCGCGTCACGGTCGGCGGCCCACGCCAGCAGGGCGCGTCTGCGGTGCGGGGCGAGCACGACTCCGAGCGGGAACTGGTGCGCGGGCGTCACAAGCACGGCACGGCATCCGGTCGCGGCAAGCCGGTCGACCACGATGCCGTCGTCGTCGACCGGGATCGGGACCGGTCGAAGGCCGTGCGCGGCAAGCAGTTCCGCGGTGCCCGGGTGGTGCGGGTCCTCCACGGCGATCTCCCGGTGGCCACGTGCGACCAGCACGTCCGCCAACAGGGACTCCGCCTGGGCGACGCCATGGGTGATGACGATGCGCTCGGCGTCCGTGGTGACCGCGCGGACCCGTGCCAGGTACGCGGCGAGCGCCGAGCGCAGTGCGGGCAGTCCGGCCGGATCCGGATAGCCGAGCTGTTCGTCCGTCAGCGCGCCGAGCCCGGCGCGAACCGCGCGCAGCCACTCGGCCCTGGGGAACGCGTTCAGCGCGGGCAAGCCGGGCCGCAGGTCGTAGCGCCATCGAGTGGTGGCTGTGCCGCTCACCGGCGCCACGTCCTCGGCCACGGCGACGGCCGCGACCGCCGTCCCCGAGCCGTGCCGGGCCGTCAGGTAGCCCTCGGCGACCAGTTGGGCGTAGACCGTGGTGACCGTGCCGCGGGCGAGGCCCAGCTGGCCGGCCAGGTCGCGACTGGACGGCAGCCGGGTGTGCTGTGGCAGTCGACCCTGCCGGATGGCGGTGCGAAGAGCGTCCTCGAGGGCTCGTCCGCGCCGCCTCCGGTCGGCGGCGGCCACCTCCGGGAGCAGCAGCTCGCGGAAAGTGGTCCAAGTGCCAGGCACGAAAGTGGAGCTTACGCATGCGCCACTTCCGAGTCAGGCTGATGCCATGTCGACGACCACGGCACCCTCCGGCGGCGCCGCCCGAGCCACTCGCCCGTTCACAGCCCGGGCGAGCGGGCTCAGCGCGTCCGCCGGAGCCCTGGCGGCACTGATCGTCGGTGGCTCGGTGCCGGTCACGGGCATGCTCGCCGGCTACCCGGTGCTCACCGGGCAGGCCTTGCGCTACCTGCTCGGTGGGTTGCTGCTGCTCGGTTGGGCGGCACTGCGCCGCAGGCCGGTCCCGATGCCCGCGCTGCGTGACCTGCCCGCGCTGGTCGGGCTCGCGGCGACCGGGATGCTGGGGTTCAACGCGTTCATGATCGCCGCGCAGCGGTGGGCGGAGCCGGGGTTCGTCGCGGCGGTCCTCGGGGCCACGCCACTGCTGCTGGCGATCGTGGCGCCGTTGGCCGCGCGGCGCCGGCCGGCACCGGGGGCGTTGCTCGGCGCGCTCGCCGTGCTGGCCGGTGTCGCCCTGCTCTCCGGTGGCGGCTCGTGGCACGGGCCGGGTCTGGTGCTGTCGGTCCTGACCATGCTCGGCGAGGCGTCGTTCACGCTGCTGGCCGTCGGCGTCATAGCCCGCCTCGGCGCCCTCGCCGTCGCGACCTGGACCTGCCTGATCGCGGCGGTGGGTGGCGCCGCCGCGGGCACGATCGTCGACGGCGCCGCCGCCTGGCGCCTGCCCGACGCACGCGAGACCACGGCCCTCATCGTGCTCGGCGTCCTGGTCACCGCCGTGGCCTTCGGACTCTGGTACCACTGCGTGTCCGTGTTGGGCGCCGACCGCGCCGGCGTCCTCATCGGACTGATGCCGGTGGCCGGCCTGATCGCGTCGGTAGCCCTTGGCGCACAACCACTTGATGTCGTCGACGTGGTCGGTGCCGTGGCCGTGGGCGCGGGCTGCGCCATCGGTGTCGCACGCCGCCGGGCCCCGTCCTGACTTCCGTCGCCGCGCTCGTTGTGGCTCAGCGGCCGCCGCGGGCCATGCGCAGGACGTCCAGGGCCTCGTCCAGTTGCTCGGTGGTGAGTTTGCCGTTGTCCACGTGGCCGCGTTCCAGCACGACCTCGCGGATCGTCTTGCGCTCCTTCAGCGACTGCTTGGCGATCGACGCTGCTTCTTCGTAGCCGAGGTAGCGGTTCAGGGGCGTCACGATCGACGGTGACGACTCCGCGAGCTCGCGTGCGCGCTCGACGTTCGCCTCCGCGCCGTCGACGACCTTGTCGGCCAGGAGGCGGGCCACGGCGGCCAGCAGTCGCGCCGACTCGAGGACGTTGCGGGCGATCACGGGCAACATCACGTTCAGCTCGAAGTTGCCTTGCGTCCCGGCGAAGGCGACCGCGGCGTCGTTGCCGATCACCTGGGCCACGACCATCATCGTCGCCTCGGAGATGACCGGGTTGACCTTGCCCGGCATGATCGACGAGCCCGGCTGCAGGTCCGGCAGGGCCAGTTCGCCCAGCCCCGTGCGGGGGCCGGAGCCGAGCCAGCGCAGGTCGTTGGCGATCTTGAACAGCGACACCGCGACGGTGCGCAGTTGGCCGGACGCCTCGACCACGCCGTCCTGGCTCGCCTGCGCCTCGAAGTGGTTGCGCGCCTCCACGAGCGGCAGACCGGTCAGCTCGGCCAGTTCCCCCGCGATCGCGGCGCCGAAGCCCTCCGGCGCGTTGAGGCCGCTGCCCACGGCGGTTCCACCGATGGGCAGTTCGCCGAGCCGGGGGAGGGTCGCGGTCAGACGCTCGATGCCGTAGCGGACCTGCGCGGCCCACGCGCCCGCTTCCTGGCCGAGGGTCACCGGGACCGCGTCCATGAGGTGGGTGCGGCCGGACTTGACCACCTCGGCCCAGTCGTCGGCGCGTCGCTCGAGGGTCGCGGCGAGGTGCTCCAGAGCGGGGACCACCTCGGTCACGACGGCCTCGGTCGCGGCGATGTGGATGGTCGTCGGGAAGGTGTCGTTGGACGACTGCGACGCGTTGACGTGGTCGTTCGGGTGCACGTCGCGGCCCAGCGACCGGGTTGCCAGCGTCGCGATGACCTCGTTGGCGTTCATGTTCGACGACGTGCCCGAACCGGTCTGGAAGACGTCGATGGGGAACTGGTCGTCGTGCGCGCCGTCGGCCACTTCCTGTGCGGCCTTGTCGATCGCGTCGGCCACGTCGGCGTCCAGCACGCCGAGCTGCTTGTTCACCCGCGCCGCGGCCGCCTTGAGCAGGCCGAGCGCACGGATCTGCGAGCGCTCGAGGCCGCGGCCCGAGATCGGGAAGTTCTGCACGGCGCGCTGGGTCTGCGCCCGCCACAACGCGTCGGCGGGGACCTCGACCTCGCCCATGGTGTCGTGCTCGATGCGAAAACCGGGCCTCGTGCCCGCATTGTCGGCCATGACCCCAGTGTCGTCCGATCATCAGCGCTGGGCATGGTCAGCTTTGCCACATAGGCTTGTGCCATGACCGCCGAAGCGCCGTCCGACGTGGATCTGCTGATCATCGGTGCCGGGCCGACGGGCCTGTTCGCCGCCTACTACGCGGGGTTCCGCGAACTGTCGGTAGCGGTGGTGGACTCACTGCCCGAGCCGGGCGGCCAGGTCACCGCGATGTACCCGGAAAAGATGATCTTCGACGTGGCCGGGTTCCCGGCGATCCGCGGACGCGACCTCGTCGACGCGCTCGTCGAGCAGGCGAGCCAGTGGAAACCGACCTACCTGCTGGGCCGCCGCGCGCATGAGCTGTCCGAAGTGGACGGCAAGTTCGCCGTGACCCTGGACGGCGGGATCACCGTGAAGGCCGGCTCCGTGCTGATCACGGCGGGCATCGGCGAGTTCACGCCGCGACCGCTGCCCGCGGGTGACGGCTGGCTCGGTCGCGGCATGGTGCACTTCGTGCCCTCGCTGGAGGCGCACCGCGATCAGGACGTGATCATCGTCGGCGGCGGTGACTCGGCGTTCGACTGGGCGCTGGCGCTGCACCCGGTCGCCAACAGCGTCACGCTCGTGCACCGCCGGGCCAAGTTCCGCGCGATGCCCGCAACCGTCCGCCAGGTCCAGGAGCTCGGCGTGCGGATCATCACCGACGCCGAGGTCACCGAGTTGCGCGACGGCGGGAGCGGACTGCAGGAGGTGACCATCAAGGTCGGCGGTGCCGACGAGGAGCTGGTGCTGCCCGCGCAGGCCGTCGTCGCCGCGCTCGGGTTCACCGCCGACCTCGGGCCGATCGAGTCCTGGGGACTGGAGATCGACCACCGTGCCGTGGCCGTCGACAGCACCATGCGCACCGCGCGGGACCGGATCTACGCGGCCGGTGACGTGGCCGCCTACCCGGGCAAGGTCAAGCTGATCGCGACCGGTTTCGGTGAGGCCGCGACCGCGGTGAACAACATCGCGGTCGCGCTCAACCCCGAGGCCCACCTGTTCCCGGGCCACTCCAGCAACAACGGGTGATCAGGGCACGACCTGGACCACGTCGCCGACGCTCAGGTTGTAGTAGAACGTCTTGGCCGACGAGTTCGACAGGTGGATGCAGCCGTGCGACTCGGCGGCGAGGCTTCCGGTGTGGAACGCGATGCCGCTGTTGAAGAACACCGAGTACGGCATCGGCGCGTTGTCGAACTCCTTGCTCAGGTGGTCGATGTCCTTCCACTGCACGTGGAACGTGCCGGTCGGCGTCCGGTAGCCGGCCCGGCCCGACGTGATCGACACCGGGCCGAGGATCACGTGGCCGTTGCCGAGCAGCCACGCTCGGTTGGCCGAGAGGTCGACGCACGCGGAAGCGGCCGCCGAGCACGGCACGCCGGTGATCCGCTGCGGCGTCGGGCTGTGCGTGGTCGTCGTCCGGCGGTGGGTCGTCGTCGGACGCGTGGTGGTCGTCTTCCTCGTGGTCGTCGGCTTCTTGGTCGTGGTCGTGGTGGTCGGCGCCGCGGTCGTCGTCGTGGTGGTAGGCGTGGTCGTCGTGTCGCTCGTGGTGGTGGTCGTGGCCGTGGTCGTCGGCCCGGCCTGTGGGGCCGCGTCCCCGGTCCCACAGGCCGACAGGACCACTGCCATCAGAACCGCCGCGGCCGAACCGCCCAGCCCCCACTTGCCCCGCATCGCCGCTCCTGATGGTTCCCGCCGGCCGCACGGCCGGACTCGGACGAATCACGGCACCGTCACCCGGACGGTGCTCTCGATCAAGAAAGACGCTTGGTGGGTTACGGGGGTTGCTGGCTTCACACGTTTGTGATCCACCTGTCGGGTTACGGCAACGGCGGCGGTGGTTCCTCTTCGGAGCCGGACCGGTCGCTGTCGAAGTCCACCGAGGCGTACTCACGCAACTTGGTCAGGCGGTGGAAGCCTTCGATCATGCGCACGGTGCCGGACTTGGACCGCATCACGATCGACTGGGTGGTGCACCCGCCCGCTCGGTAGCGCACGCCACGCAGCAGATCGCCGTCGGTCACGCCGGTCGCCGAGAAGAACACGTTGTCGCCGCTGACCAGGTCGTCCGTGCTCAGCACGCGGTCGAGGTCGTGCCCGGCGTCGATGGCCTTCTGCCGCTCCTCGTCGTCCTTGGGCCAGAGCCTGCCCTGGATCGCGCCCCCCATGCACTTGAGCGCGCAGGCCGCGATGATGCCCTCTGGCGTGCCGCCGATGCCGATGAGCAGGTCGATGCCGGTGTCCGGGCGGGCGGCGGAGATCGCCCCCGCCACGTCGCCGTCGGAGATGAACATGATCCGGGCGCCGGCCGCGCGGACGTCGCGGACCAGGTTCTCGTGCCGCGGGCGGTCGAGGATGCAGACGGTCACGTCGGAGACGTCGCTGTTCTTGGACTTGGCCACCCGGCGGATGTTCTCGCCGACGGGCGCGGTCAGGTCGACCACGTCCGCGGCCTCGGGGCCCACCGCGATCTTCTCCATGTAGAACACGGCAGACGGATCGAACATCGCACCGCGCTCGGCGACCGCGAGCACCGCGATCGCGTTGTGCATCCCCTTGGCCATCAGGGTCGTGCCGTCGATCGGGTCGACCGCCACGTCGCAGGCCGGCCCGTCGCCGTTGCCGACCTCTTCGCCGTTGTAGAGCATCGGGGCCTCGTCCTTCTCGCCCTCCCCGATCACCACGACGCCGTCCATCGAGACACTGCCGATCATCTTGCGCATGGCGTCGACCGCGGCGCCGTCGCCGCGGTTCTTCTCGCCGCGCCCGACCCACCGGCCCGCCGCCATCGCGGCCGCTTCGGTGACCCGCACCAACTCCAGCGCGAGGTTGCGGTCCGGTGCTTCGCGCCTGCTCGTCATCGCGCCTCCTGTTTTGCCCGCTTGCCGGGTCAGATCCTCCCAGATCCTGGGCGCTCGAACCGATTTGGAACGATGGGGAAGTGACCGAGCCATCAACCAAGCCGTCAGGACGGGCGGGGCAGGGCCTGCGCGACATGGTGCTGTCGCTCGCCGCCCTGCTGGTGGTCATCGGGGTGATCGTCGGGTTCATGCGCGGTTGTTCGTTCAGCCCGGGCGGTCCGTCGGTCGACGAGGGCTCACTGCCCAGCGTCGACGCGGCCGCCGAGCTGCGTTCGGCGGCGACGCGGGTCGACTTCCCGGTGCGCGCGGTCGCGCTGCCCCAGGGGTGGCGGGCCAACGCGGCGACCGTGTCGCCGGTCGGCACCGGCTCGACCGCGACAGTCGCGGTGCGCGTGGGCATGATCACCAACGCCGGGCACTACTTGCGGCTGAGCCAGTCGAACGCACCCATTCCGGTTCTGGTGGTCAGCGAGCCGGGCCTCGACTCCGACGCGCCGCCGAACGAGACCGGCACGCAACAGGCGGCCGGACTGACGTGGACGGTCTACCCGGGGCAGCCGGGCGAGCAGACCTGGATCGCCAAGCAGGGGAAGGTCGTCTTCGTGATCTCGGGCGCGGGAACCGCGGCGGAGAAACGCACGATCGCAGCCGCGGCCCTGTCGGGCGCGGTGCTGCCGACCGGACGCGGCTGAGTCAGCGCTCGTCGGCGGACTCGGCGGCCGCCAGTGCGGTCTCGACGCGTTCCCGTGCGCCGGCGAGGTGCCGGTCGCAGATTTTCGCGAGCGCCTCGCCGCGCTCCCAGAGCGCGAGCGACTCCTCGAGCGACAACCCGCCTGCTTCGAGCTTGCCGACGACGGTCACCAGTTCGTCGCGAGCGTGTTCGTAGTCGAGCTTGCCGAGGTCCTGTGGGGAATCCGTCACCGGGCCGGGGTCTCCGATCGTGCGTGCACCTTCGCCACCGCGGTGGCCACCGCGAGGTCGTAGCCGATGAACGCCTCGGCGAACTCCGCGCCGTCGCGTTCGTCGATCGCGTCCTCGATCCGCGTCCGGGCGGCGTCGACCCGTTCGCGGTGCTTGCACCCGTCGGAGAACCACCAGCCCGCGCCCGCGTAGCGCGAGGTGGCCTCGGTCAACGCGCGCAGCCGGCCGGGCAGCGCCTTGGCGGTCATGGTGTCGCAGCCGGCCAGCAGGCCGGCCCAGCACTCGGCGGCGGCCCGGTCCACCTCGGCCGCACGCTGGCGGACCATGGTCGCGCCCGCGCGGTGCTGCGGGGCCGCGTTGTTGATCGCCATGGTCGCCGCGGACACGGTCAACGGCAGGAACGTGGGATCGCGTGACAATGTGCTCACCCGCTACCTCCGCCACTGCTCTCGGTCTCTTCACGCACGACCGCGTGCACCACGCCGTCGGCCACCCGGATCCGGAGCACCGTGCCCGCCGGTGCTTCCCGCACCGAACGCAACACCGTTCCGGTTCCGTCGCCGTCGACGAGCTGAACGACCGCGTATCCGCGAGTTAGCGTGGCGGCTGGCCCGAGGGTCGTCAAGCGGGCTTTGGTCGCGTCGAGTGCCGATTGTTGTTCGGAGAGCAACCTGCGGACGGCGAAAACCCCGCGTTCACGCAGGGTGTCGACTTGATTCGCGTGCGCTACCAGCGGGCTGAGCGGATCGGCGAGAACCGGTCGCGATCGCAGCTGCTCGAGCAACCGGCGTTCGCGGTCCACCCATCCGTGCAACGCCCGGCGGGCTCGATCGCGCATCTGCCGCACCCGGGCGGTCTCCTCGGCGACGTCCGGAACCACGCGTTTGCCCGCGTCGGTCGGCGTCGAGCAGCGCAGGTCGGCCACGTGGTCGAGCAGCGGCGAGTCGGTCTCGTGGCCGATCGCGCTGACCACCGGCGTGCGGCAGGCGGACACGGCGCGGCACAGCGCCTCGTCGGAGAACGGCAGCAGGTCCTCGACGCTGCCGCCGCCGCGGGCGATCACGATGACGTCGACCGCCGGATCGCGGTCGAGTGCGCCGAGGGCGTCCACGAGTTGCGGCACCGCGAGCGCGCCCTGCACCGCGACGTTCTCGACCCGGAACCGCACGGCCGGCCAGCGCGCCGTCGCGTTGACCAGCACGTCGTGCTCGGCGGCGGACGCCCGTCCGGTGATGAGGCCAACCGTGTTCGGCAGGAACGGCAGGCGGCGCTTGCGCTGGGGCGCGAAAAGCCCTTCCGCGGCAAGGAGTTTGCGCAGTCTTTCGATGCGGGCGAGCAACTGCCCGATGCCGACCGCGCGGATCTCGTCGGCACGCAGGCTCAGCTGGCCGCGGCCGAAGAAGAAGGCCGGCTTCGCGTGCACGACGATCCGGGTGCCGTCGGTCAGCGGCGGTTCCTGTTCGCGCACCATCGCCGTCGGGCAGGTGACGGTCATCGACACGTCGGCCGCCGGGTCGCGCAGCGTCAGGAACGCGGTGCCGGTGCCCTGCCGCGCGGTGATCTGGGTGACCTGGCCTTCCACCCACACCGTGCCGAGCTTGCCGATCCAGTCGGCGATCTTGCGGGCCACGGTGCGCACCGGCCACGGCTCTTCGGGACTCGTAGGCCCCGGACTCGTAGGCCCCGGACTCGACGGCGCGGGGGTGCTCACAAGCGGCTCACGTCTGGTCGCGCACCGTCGCGATCCGGCGGGTCAGCATGCCGATGAAGGCAGGCCGGGCCGCGCCGGCCCGCTCGTAGGCGAGCAGGTCCGACAGCTGCTCCGGGCTGAAGGCGCGCAGCCGGGCACGCAGTTGGGGCAGGGAGAGGTCGTCGTAGCCCTCGATGGGTGGCGCCAGGACCTCCTCGGCGATGGCCCGCTCTTCCTGCTTCCAGGGGTCGCCCTGGTCGTCCTCGGCGCCCTGGTCGACTTCCAGGGCCTGGTCCTGGTCGGAGTCGTCCGCGTCACCGAAACCTTCGAAGGCGCCGGCGCGGTCGAACGCGCTGTCGTTGGCCTTGCCGAAGGACTCGGGCAGGTCGTCCTGGTCGCTGTCCTCGTCGAAGGTCGCCCATTCCGGCGTCTGCTCGACCGGCCGCAGCACCGACAGCGTCTCGTCGCCCTTGATCGCCAGTTCGGTGACGTGCTGCTGCACGCGCATGGACAGCTGCAACGCCTGGCTCGCGACCGTCACCGGCAGCCCGGCGAGCTTGGTCGGCAGCTCGCGAGCGCGCTCCACGGCGGTGGCGGCGAGACCCGCCGCGACCCGCAAGGGCAAGGGCAGTGGGTTCATGCCCACAGCCTAGGGGGCCGAGGTGGTGACCGGGGCCACGGTTGGGGCGTCCATGGCGCCCGGACGGCGCCCGTAGGCTGGATGGCATGAGCGCGACGACCAAGCGAGTACTGCTGGCCAAGCCACGGGGCTACTGCGCGGGCGTCGACCGTGCCGTGGTGACGGTCGAGAAGGCGCTGGAGACCTACGGTCCGCCGGTGTACGTGCGCAAGGAGATCGTCCACAACCGGCACGTGGTCGAGACGCTGCGCGAGCGCGGTGCGATCTTCGTCGACGAGGCCGACGAAGTGCCCGAGGGCGCCCTTGTGGTGTTCTCGGCCCACGGCGTGTCGCCGATCGTGCACGAGCAGGCCTCCGAGCGTGGGCTGCGCACCATCGACGCGACCTGCCCGCTGGTGACCAAGGTGCACAACGAGGCGAAGCGGTTTGCCCGGGACGACTACGACATCCTCCTGATCGGCCACGAGGGCCACGAGGAGGTCGAGGGGACCGCGGGCGAGGCGCCGGCCAACATCCAGCTCGTCGACGGACCCGAGGACGTGGACAAGGTGACCGTCCGCGACCCGTCCAAGGTCATCTGGCTGTCCCAGACCACGCTGTCGGTCGACGAGACGATGGAGCGCGTCGGGCAGCTGCGCGAGCGGTTCCCGGAGCTGCAGGACCCGCCGAGCGACGACATCTGCTACGCGACCCAGAATCGCCAGGTGGCCGTCAAGGCGATGGCGCCGGAGTGCGACCTGGTGCTCGTGGTCGGGTCGACGAACTCGTCCAACTCGAAACGCCTCGTCGAGGTGGCGTTGCAGGCAGGCGCCCGCGACGCGCACCTGGTCGACTTCGCCCGCGAGGTCGACGAGGCCTGGCTGGACGGCGTCGACACCGTCGGCGTGACCAGTGGCGCGTCCGTGCCGGAGGTGCTGGTGATGGACCTGATCGCCTGGCTGGCCGAGCGCGGCTACGGCGAGGTCCAGGAGGTCACGACGGCGAACGAGAAGATCGCGTTCGCCCTGCCGCGCGAGCTGCGGCGCGACCTCAAGGAAGCCAAGGCCTGAGGGCTGGGTTCAGCGCTCGTCACGCGGGCGGCGGCGCGGCGGCTGCGGCCGTCCGCCGTCGCTGCCGCCACGGCGTGGCTCAGCGCCACGGCCGCGGTCGTCCCGCTGCGGACGCCCGCCGGCGGCACGCGGGTCACGTCCAGCGCGCCCACGGCGGTCCCCGCGTTCGGCGTCCGGCTCGGTGCGCGGCCGGCCGCGCTCGCCCCTGCGCCGCTCGGGCGGCGGGGTGGCACCCCGCTCGCCGCGGTCGCCGCGAGCCGCGCGACCAGGCCGGTCGACGCCTTCGGCACGGTTGCCCTGCCTGCGCCGGTCCGGGTTGCCCGCGCGCTCGGCCCGGTCGGCTCGTGCTGCCCGCTCCGCTGACGCGTCGTCGGGGCGCCCGCCCCGGGAGAAGCGGCCACGGCCGGGTGGTGGCGCCACCTCGTCGCGGGGCGCGCGCCGGCCGCGCACCTCGCGCAGCGGCGGCGGGGGACCGGCGAGGTCGTCCGCGCCGTCCCGGTCGGCGTCGCCCTTGTTCGGGTTGCGTTGCGTGAACAGCCGGACGCCGCCGATCAGCAGCGCGATCGCCGTGCCGATGGCCATCGTCGGGAAGTTGTTGGCCAGCGGCAGCCCGACCGAGAGGGCGAACTGCTTCATGCCGTCCCCGGCCGGCCGGTCCGCGAGGAACAGGTACGCACCGACGAACGTCGCGGCGAACACCAGTGGCGGCTGCACCATGGCCGTGAAGACGCTGCGCCGTCGCACCCACGCGATCGCGACGACGCAGCTGACCACGTAGCCGATCTGGTAGAGCCGGCCCAGCGTGTTGTCCGAGCTTTGCATGTCGACGATCGCCGCGATCGTGGTCAGCCCGAGAGCCACCACGACGGCGCCCCACCAGGGCAGACCGCGCGAGGCGCCGACGATGGGACGCTCGTCCCAGGCGGGCTCGTCGTCAGGGTTGTCCAGATCGCTGTGGCGATCGCGGGTCGCGGTCACGGGTGCACACGTTAGACGGTCCGCCAAGACCGTCTGCCGCCGTTCCGGTCAGGTGTGCACCACTGGCCCTATTCGTGTGACCTGGGACACGTGAGGGCAACCGATCGGGAGGTCGGGGCCTCATAGGCCGCGCCAGGGGCCAGGCGAGCGCTCGCCATCGGGTGCGAGCCGCTCTGGCTCGCCCATGCCCATGGATTCGCCGTATCTGCGGCTGGCGGTGCGTGCCGCGTGGCATATGAAGTTGGGGATCAGTCCAGGGGCGGCTCCTGGCCGTTGGTGCCGGTGTTCGCGGTGAGCTCCTCCACGCGGCGGACCGCCGCGATCGGCGTCGGGCTGGCCGACGCCTCGGTGAGCGGGGCGACGGCCGCGCGGAAGTTCTCCAGGGCGTCCAGCTCCCGGCGGCGCGCGGACAGGAAGCGTTGGAGGTGGGTGCTCGACAGGTTCACCGCGTCCACCGCCGCCCCCGCCGACCGGTGGGCCACCGCGGCCTGCGAACGGACCGTCTCCACGTCGTCGGCCAGGGCGCGTTCGGTGGCGGCGAACAGGGCCGCCGATGCCACCACCGCGAAGCCGGTGGGACCGCACAGGAAGATGCGGCGGTCCAGCAGCCACCGCAGCAGGTCCTGGTCGGTGTCCAGCGCGGCGACCACGGCCGCGTCCGACGGGACGAACATGATCGTGCCGTAGATGGCGTCCGCCCAGCGTTGGTAGCCCTTGGCCGCCAGGTCCGCCGCGCGCGAGCGGATGTTGCGCACGTGCACCCGCAGCGCCTCGAGGCGCTCCTCGGCGTCGTCGGTCTCGATCGCCTCGGTCCAGCACGCCATGCTCATCTTCGCGTCCACCGGCACGCGCCGGCCGTCGGCGACCATGAGGAGCATGTCCGGGCGCGCGGCACCGCCACCGGCCAGGTCGGTCTGCAGCGAGAAGTGGATCCCCTCGCGCAGGCCGAGCGAGCGCGCCGTCTCCACGAGCATCTGTTCGCCGAGCTCACCGCGGCCGGTGATGGACGCGAACGCCACCTCGTAACGCCGCAGCGCGAGGCGGTGCTGGTCCACTGTGGACCGTTCGGCGGCGAGCATGCGCAGCGCCTCGTCCGCCCGCCGCACGCTGTCGTTGTACAGGCGGAGGAACAGCAGCACCGCGCCGGCGAGCAGCAGCACGAGCAGCGCCACCGCGATGGCGATCACCGCGTTCACCGTGTGGTTCCTCCGTTCGTTTCCGGATACCCGCCGAGGATCATGGCGGAGGGGTCCGACAAAAACCGTACTCGAACACACGTTCGAGTGAACAACCGGCGTGGCACCCCCATTTTGTCGGTGATCAGTTCTACCTTGATCGCATGCGCCTGCTGCACACCTCCGACTGGCACGTGGGGCGCACGTTCCACGGCCGCGACCTGCTCGCCGAGCAGGAGTCGGTGCTGTGCGCGCTCGCGGAAGTCGTTGTGGCGCAAGAGGTCGACGTCGTGCTGGTGGCGGGCGACCTCTACGACCGCGCGGTGCCCGCCGCGGAGGCCGCGCAGGTCTGCGACCGCGTTCTCGCCAAGCTCAAGGCCGCCGGCGCGACGATCGTGATCAGCGCGGGCAACCACGATTCGGCGGCCCGGCTCGGCGTGTTCGGGCAATTCGCCGCCGAGGGCGGGTTGCACCTGCGTACCGCCGTCGACGACCTCGACCGGCCCGTGGTCGTCGGCGACGAGCACGGGTCGGTGGCCATCTACGGGATCCCTTACCTGGAGCCGGAAACGGCACGGCACACGCTGGGAATCCCGGAGCAGCAAGGCCATGCCGCGGTGCTCGGCGAGGCCATGCGGCGGGTGCGTGCGGACCTGGCGGGTCGTGACGGCACGCGATCCGTCGTGCTGGCGCACGCCTTCGTCACCGGCGGCGAGGCGTCGGCCTCCGAGCGGCCGATCGTCAGCGGTGGCGTGGCCAACGTGCCCGCCTCGGTGTTCGACGGGGTGGACTACGTCGCGCTCGGGCACCTGCACGGGCCGCAGCGGCTGGCCGAGCACCTGCGCTATTCGGGCAGTCCGCTGGCGTACTCGTTTTCCGAGGCACGCCACCACAAATCGGTCTGGCTGGTGGATCTCGACGAGACCGGGCTGGCCGGCGTGCGCCGCCATCTCTTGCCGGTGCCGCGGGCGCTCGCGACCGTGCGCGGCGAACTCGAGGAGATCCTCGCCGACCCGGCCCACGAGTCCCTTGCCGACTCTTACCTCTCGGTGGAGTTGACCGACCCCGTGCGGCCGGTGGACGCCTTGCGCAGCCTGCAAACCAGGTTCCCGCACGCCGTGCACGTCCAGTGGTTGCCAGACCACGCCCGGACCGCTGATCCGTTGCGGCCCAGGGCGAGCGCCGGGCTGGACGACCGGCAGCTGGCCGACCGGTTCATCGCCGACTGCCGCGGTGACGAGCCGACCGACTCCGAGCGCGACCTGTTGAGCGCGGCACTGGTCGCGGGCGCGGCGTGGGACGAGGACTGACCCATGCGGCTGCACAAGTTGACGCTCACCGCTTTCGGGCCCTACCCGGGCACGGAGGAGATCGACTTCGACGAGCTGGCGGTCGACGGGTTGTTCCTGTTGCACGGCGACACTGGAGCGGGCAAGACGGCGCTGCTGGACGCCGTGGCGTTCGCGTTGTTCGGTGCCGTGCCCGGTGTTCGCGACCACGCCAAGCGCTTGCGGTGCGACCACGCGCCGGACGACCGGGTGACCGCCGTCGCCCTGGAACTGTCCGTGCAGGGCCGGCGGTTGCGCTTGACCCGCAGCCCCGAGTACGAGCGCAAGAAGAAGCGTGGCACCGGGTTCACCACGCAACCGGCCAAGGCGACCCTGCGCTGGCTCGACGGGTCGCAGGCCGCCGCGTTGACGCGCATCGACGAGGTCGGCCGCACGGTGCAGCACCTGCTCGGCATGAGCAAGGAGCAGTTCTTCCAGGTGGTGCTGCTGCCGCAGGGCGAGTTCGCCCGGTTCCTGCGCGCCGAGACCGACGAGCGGGAACGGTTGCTCGAGAAGCTGTTCGGCACCGAGCGGTTCGCCCACGCGGAGCGGTGGTTCCGGGAGCGGCGCACCGAGCACCACCGCGCGGTCGAGGAGGGCAAGCAACGAGCACGCGTGCTGGTCGCTCGCCTGGCGCAGGCGGCGGGCGAGGAGCCGCCGGAGCACGCCGATCAGGAGTGGGTCAGCTCGCTGGTCAAGCAGGTCGTCGAGGCACACGACGATGCGGTGCAGTGGGCCGCGGACACGGCCGCTCGGCGCGAACGGGCCGCCGCCGCACGCGATGCCGCGCGGGCCAAGGCGGACCGGATCCGGCGGTGGCGGGCGGCCCGCGCTTCGCTCGCCGAGTGCCTGGCCGCCGAGGCGGACCGAGCCCGGTGGGTCGACGAACGCGACGCGGCACGGTCGGCCATGGCGGTGCGGTCGCCGCAGGACGCCTTACGCGAGGCCGAATGCGAGTCGGCGTTGGCCGCGGTGGCCGTCGAACGGGCGGAGCAGGTGCTCGTCGACCGGGGCGTGGGCTTGCCGGGTGACGCCCGGCTGGAAGCGGACCGCGTTCGGACCGAGATCGGTGCTCTCGGCGAGCTCGTCGAGCAGGAGCGCAAGCACCGGCAGGACGTGGACCGGTTGCGTCGGCTCGAGGGCGAGCGGCGCCGGCTGACCGGCTTGGTCGAGGAGCTCGATGCCGATCTCGCCGGCCTGCCCGCACGGCTGGAGCGGGCGCGCGTGGCGCTGCGCGACGCCGTGGAAGCCGGCGCCGCGCTGCCTGGTCTGCGAGCGGCTCGCGACGAGCTGAGCGAGCTGGTCGAGGCCGCCGCGGCCGTGCCGAAGGCCCAGGACGAGCTGGTCGTCGCCGAGGACGGCCTGCGCGAGGCGGTCGACCGGCACCAGAACGCGAGAGAGGCGCTGCTGGAGCTGCGGCAGCGTCGGCTGGACGGCATGGCCGCCGAGCTGGCCGCGGGATTGGCGGACGGTGCCGGGTGCCCGGTGTGCGGGTCGAGGGATCACCCCGCTCCCGCGACAGGCGGGGCCGAGACCGTGGGGGAGGCGGACGAACGCCGCGCGGTCGCGGCCGAGCGTGCTGCTCAGTCGGTGCGGACCGAGGCCGAGGCGGCCGTGCACGGCGCGCGATTCCGGGTGCGGGCGCTGGTGGAGCGGCTGGGTGGACGGAGTCTCGACGAGCTGACCCCGGAGCTGATCGCGGCCGAGGAACGGTGCCGGGCCGCGGCCGAGCTGGCACGGGCCCGCGACCGGCGAGAACGCGAGGCGGCCGAGCTCGAAACGCTCGCGGACACCAAGGCCCAGGAGAAGTCGGCGGCCGACAAGGCGTTGGCCGCCGTGCACGCCGAAGCGGACGGGCTCGCCGACACCATCGCGCGGCGGGCGGTGACCCTCGACGTCGCTCGGGGCGAGCATCCCGACGTGCTCAGCAGGCGTTCGGCGTTGACCGAACTCGTTGCCGCGCTGGATGAACTGGCCGCAGGCCGGTCCGAACGGGACCGCTGCGCGCAGCTGGTGCGGACCCGGCAGGACGCGCTGGCGGCGGCGGCCGAGGAGGCCGGGTTCGCGACCGTGGCGGCGGCCCTGGCCGCGGTGCGGCCGCCGGGCGAGCTGGCCCGGCTGGACCGCGACCTCGGGGAGCTGGACGCCGCGCGAGCCGCGGCCGAGCGGACCTTGGCCGACCCTGATCTCGCCGGGATCGACGACGAGGACGTCGATGTCGAGGCCGCGGACGCGTTCGCCGAGCAAGCGCGGGTGTCGGCGGAGGAAGCAGCCACGGCGCTGCGGGCGGCGACGCTCGCCGCGGAGCGGGTCGGCGAGCTGAGCGCACGGCTGCGGGCCGCTTGGGCGGACCTGGCGCCGGTCGAAGCCGAGTACCAGGAGCTGGCCGCGCTCACCGACGTGGTCAACGGGCGTGGGCAGAACGCGCGGCGGATGTCGCTGCGGTCCTACGTGCTGGCGGCGAAGATGGCGGAGCTGGGGGTCGCCGCCTCGGCCCGGCTCTCGACGATGAGCCATGGGCGGTACCGGTTCGTGCACTCGGCCGCCGCGGGTCGCCACGGCACCCGGGGTGGGCTGTCGCTGGACGTCCTGGACGACTACTCGGGGCGGGTGCGGTCGGCGAAGACGTTGTCCGGTGGCGAGACCTTCCTTGCCTCCCTTGCCCTTGCGCTCGGGCTGGCCGACGTCGTCGCCGCCGAGAGCGGGGGCGCGATGCTGGACACGTTGTTCGTCGACGAGGGCTTCGGGACGCTCGACGCGAACACGCTGGACGAGGTGATGAACACCCTCGACGAGCTGCGGGCCGGCGGGCGGGTGGTCGGCATCGTGTCGCATGTGGACGAACTGCGGCACCGGATCCCCGCGCAGCTGCACGTTCACAAGTCCCGCACCGGCTCGACGGTCGAGGTGCGCATGGGCTGAGAAAAGCGAAAGCCCCGGCCCGGCAGGAGTCTGCCGAACCGGGGCCCACGCGATCGGTGCTAGCTGACCGACTGGACGATCACGTCCGCCGTTCCGACGAGCACGTTGGTGTCGGTGCGTGCCTCGACGTTGCCGTAGAGGACACGACCGGCCCCGGGTGCGGCCATCGGTGTGACGGTGGCGTTGACCGTCCACTGGGCGCCTGCGGCACGCGGTGCGTTGGCGTCCGCCACCGCGATGCTGCCGTAGGCCGAGCTGGACAGCACATCCAGGTAGTTGTAGGTCGTCGAGCCGTTCGGCACGGCGAACCCGTCAACCAGGATGACCCACTGGCCCACGGTCGGGTTGGCGACCGTCAGCTGTTCCTCGGCCGAGCTGCCCGCGCTCTGCGCCCGCAGCACGCAGGTGCTGGGGGTGGCGCAGTAGTACGCGAACAGGTCGAGGTCCGCCCCGTGGTCCGACGTCCCGCCGATCTTCGCCCGCAGCGAGGTGGTGCCTGCCGGCACGGTCACCTGGAACGGCTGCTGAGCGCCGTTGGCGATGGTCGGCGTGGCCACCTTCGCGCTGCCCAGTGCGCTGCCCGCGCCCCGGCCGTTGAAGGCACCGAACTGGTTGGTCAGCGTGTAGGACCGGTTGATCGGCTGGCCGAGCGTGCCGGACGCGATCACGTCGGGGTTCGGCGCGATCGTGGCGCCCAGCACGGACGCGGTCAGGGTGTACGGCGCGAACTGGGTGTCCGACGTGCGCCGTGCCTCGACCGTGACCTCCCAGACACCGGCCTGCGGGTTGCTGACCGTGCGGCTGGTCGGGCTGCCCAGGTCGCAACTCCCGCCAGGAGCAGGCGGGTTGTAGCAGTTCGGGCTCTGGTTCGTCTCGAGGTGCGTGCCGTACGGGTGGTAACGCAGGAACCGGATCTGACCGGCGCCCGGCGTGTCACCGCCACCCGCGAGGTCGACCTTGAAGGCCGGCGTGTTCGCGGGCACCCGGAAGAAGTAGCTCGTCGTCCGGTTGCGGCCGATGTCGCCGGAGTGGACCACCGTGTAGTTGTTCGCCGCGGTGAAGTTCTCCGCCGCGATCACCGTGTTCAGGGTGGCGAACTCGATGCCGCTGTTGGACAGGTCGTCCAGGTACAGCGACGCGGAGTGGACGCCCGCGGTGGTCGGGTGCACCCGCACCGTGTACGTCACCGGGGTGTTCAACGGGAGCACGATCGACGGCGGTCCGGAGAAGGTGCCGTCGTTCAGCTCGAAGAACGCCTTGTAGGTGACGTTGCGGTCCGGGCCCGTGGTCCGGGTGAAGGTGTACGTGCGGGTGTAGTCGTCGCCCGCGTTGACGCCCTCACGGTCGTAGATGCCGGTACCGATGCCCGGGGTCTTCAGGAACCCGGACAGCAGCGTGTGCACCGGCACGGACGAGGTGATCGTGACCGGGTTCAGGCCTTCGGAGAGCAGACCCCACGCCCGGTTCACGTCGATCAGGCCGTTGCCCTGCTCGTAGGCCTGGTAGTGGTCGATCGCCTTGGTCGTGGTGGTCAGGGCCAGGCGCAGCTGCGCCGGGTTGTGCGACACACCGCGGGCCTTGGCCGCGCTCACCAGCAATGCACCCGCGCCGGCCGCCTGCGGCGACGCCATCGAGGTGCCCTGAAGCATCGAGTAACCCGGCGGCAGGTCGTACGTGCCGCCAACCGGTCCAGGCGCCTCCCACGTCGGGGTCGACGAGATCGCCGCACCAGGGGCGATCAGCAGCGGCTGGAAGCCACCGTCCTCACGCGGACCACGCGAGGAGAACGGGTGCATGTTCTCCGGCTCGTTGACGATCGAGCCGTAGTTGGCCTTCCAGGTGTCCTTGCTGATGTACGAGCCGACGCTCACCACATGGTCGGCGACCGCGGGGTCACCGATGGAGTTCACGCCCGCGCCGTCGTTGCCCGCGGAGATGAACATCTGCACGCCGTAGGTGTCGATCAGCGACGTGTAGAGCTCGGCGCGCGCGTTGTTGCCGTCGTTGAGGGCCGGCAGGCCACCGATCGACATGTTGATCACGTCGACGTGCGCGTCGCGCGCCGCGTAGATCATGCCTTCCAGCAGCGCGTGGTTGGTGCAGCCCGCGATGAACAAGCAAGCGCGGATCGAGACCAGCTTGGCGCCGGGCGCCGCACCGCTCATGTTGCCGCCGAAGAACTTGTTGCCCGCGACGATGCCCGCCACGTGCGAACCGTGCTCGCCGGACACGATGCCGATGTTGACCTCGTTGTCGGCCGGGTCGGTCTGCACGACGAACGGCATCTGCTCGCTGATCGCCGTCGCCGGGTTGTCGGTGCCGAAGTGGCCGACGTCGTAGTTGACCTTGTAGTCGGTCATGGCGGCGTTGTCGGCGAAGGTGTTGTTCTGGTCGGAGTCGACCCAGACCTTGGCCGTCGACTTGCTGTAGAGGACGCCGAACACGCCGCTGCTGCCGGCCGGGTTGCCGTCGCGGTTGACGTCGTTGCCGAGCTCGCCGCCCAGGCGCGAGTCGCGCTCGTTGAACGTGGCGAACGTCAGGTCGGCAGGAGCGCCGCTGGGCGCGGTGTAGGTGACGCCGTTCGCGGTGAACGTCGGCCCGGACACGGGAGTGGTCATCCGCAGCCAGGTCGGGTCGTTGTCGGCGTTGGTGTCGCCCGCGAACGCCGGGTCCGTGTAGGTGACCCAGTCGACGACCTTGCGCTCGCCCGTGCTGGTGGTGGTCAGCGACGGGTGGCCGAGGTCGATGCCGGTGTCGACGATGCCGACGGTCACGCCGCGGCCGTCCCAGGTCGGGTGCTGGTTGACGAACTGCGCTGACTTGATGTCACCGGTTGGCATGTAGGGGTTGACCCGCGGCGTGCTGGCGCTCGGCGGGGTCTGCGGCAGCGGAACGATCTGGCCCTCGGGGGCCGGGTCGTTGATCTTCACGGTGTCGTCGATGTCCACCGCGCTCACGCCGGCGATCTTGCGCAGCTGCTTGGCCTGGTCGACGGGCACCTCGGCCCGGATGTAGCCCATCTCGTTGTTCTGGACGTCGACCTTGGCCCCGGCGTTTTCCAGGCCCTGGGCGGCCTTCTCGGCCTGGCCCTTCTTGGTCGAGACGAGCACCGTGACGGTCTTCTCGCCCTTTTGCTTGGCCGCGTCGACCAGCTGCTCGTCGTGCTTGCCGATGCTCGGGCCATCGGCGTTGGGGGCCGGGTCCGCGGCCGCGGCGGTAGGTAGGACGATCAGCGCCGCACCCGTGACGGCGGTACTGAGTGCGAGTCCGAGGGCGATCGTGCCCCGGACACGCGAGTGACGTCTTGTCACGTCGTGGTTCCTTCCTCAGCAGGTGACACACCAGGCCTTCGTCAGAACCCTGTGCAACCCCCGACTGGGGGCCCTGCCGAAGATGGCGCCGGTACGGGTGAACGACCCCTAACAGCGCTCACGGAGTGTTACTGATCGATGGAGTGTCGGCTAGCGTCCAATTGGGCTAATGCGTCCGATCTGCGGCATTCACAGTTGCCGTAGTCCCGGCGTTACACCGCAAAAGGCCCCACTTAGACTCGATCGTCGTGAGCCTGACCCTCGGCATCGTCGGCCTGCCCAACGTGGGCAAGTCCACCTTGTTCAACGCGCTGACCAACAACGACGTGCTCGCCGCGAACTACCCGTTCGCCACGATCGAGCCCAACGTCGGCGTCGTGCCGCTGCCCGATCCACGGCTCGACGCGCTCGCCAAGCTCTTCGAGAGCGCCCGCACGGTGCCCGCCACGGTGTCGTTCGTAGACATCGCGGGCATCGTCAAGGGTGCGTCCGAGGGCGCGGGCCTCGGCAACAAGTTCCTCGCCAACATCCGCGAGGCCAACGCCATCTGCCAGGTCATCCGTGTCTTCGACGACCCGGACGTGGTGCACGTGGACGGCCGGATCGACCCGTCGGCGGACATCGAGACGATCAACACCGAGCTGATCCTCGCCGACCTGCAGACGCTGGAGAAGGCGGTCCCGCGGCTGGAGAAGGAGGCCCGCACGCACAAGGACCGCAAGCCGGCCCTCGACGCGGCGATCGAGGCGCGGCAGGTGCTCGACTCCGGCCGGACCCTGTTCGCGGCCGGCCTGGACGTCGAGCCGTTGCGGGAGCTGAGCCTGCTGACGACGAAGCCGTTCCTCTACGTCTTCAACGCGGACGAGGGCGTGCTGACCGACGAGGCGCGCCGCGCCGAGCTGGCCGAGCTGGTCGCCCCTGCCGACGCCGTGTTCCTGGACGCGAAGGTCGAGGCCGAGCTGCTGGAGCTCGACGAGGAGTCGACGATCGAGCTGCTGGAGTCGATCGGCCAGCCCGAGCCGGGCCTGCACGCCTTGGCGCGGGCCGGTTTCCACACGCTGGGGCTGCAGACCTACCTGACGGCGGGGCCCAAGGAGTCGCGCGCGTGGACCATCCCGAAGGGCGCGACCGCCCCGCAGGCGGCCGGCGTGATCCACACCGACTTCGAGCGCGGCTTCATCAAGGCGGAGATCGTGTCTTACGACGACTTGATGGAAGCGGGCTCGATGGCGGCGGCCAAGGCGGCGGGCAAGGTCCGCATGGAGGGCAAGGACTACGTCATGGCCGATGGCGACGTGGTCGAGTTCCGCTTCAACGTCTGAGGTTTCCGGTGTTGACCTCCAGTAAGGCTGAGCTTTTACGCTGACCCGCACACGGCCCGGTCGTCGGGCCGCTCAGGATTACGAGGTTGGCATGAAGGTCGCCGTTCTGGGGACGGGGATGGTGGGCCGCGCGCACGCGGCTCGGTTGCTGGAGCTCGGGCACGAGGTGCGGGTCGGCACCAAGGACGTCGACGCCACGCTCGCGTCGACCAAGGAAGGGTTCACCGGGGAGACCTACTCGCGGTGGCAGGACGCCCACCCGGACGCGGGGCTGCGCACGTTCGCCGACGCCGTATCCGATGTGGACCTGGTGATCTCGGCGCTCAACGGGGACGTCGTCGTGCAGGTCCTCGAAGGGCTCCGTAGCGCGCTCGCGGGCCGGACATTGGTGGACGCCAGCAACCCGCTCGACTTCTCCAGCGGACGGCTGACGCTCACCGTGTGCAACACCGACTCGCTCGGCGAGCAGGTGCAGCGCGCGCTCCCGGAAACCGCTGTGGTCAAAGGGTTCTGCACGGTCACGGCCGGCGTTCAGGTGAACCCGGCGGGATTGGGCGGCGGCGCGCACGACATGTTCGTCGCGGGGGACGACGCGGCGGCCAAGGACGCGGTCAAGGCGTTGATGCGCGAATACGGGTGGGAGACGATCCACGACCTCGGTGGCATCGTCGAGGCGCGCGCCCTGGAGATGATGTTGCCCGCCTGGGTCTCGTTGATGAACGCGCTGGGCACCGCCGACTTCAACTACCGCGTCGTGCGGTGAGTTTTACGGCACCATGCGCGACATGACGACCGCGTACAACCAGTTATCCGGCCGCAGCATCGAGCGGGTCAACACGTTGGTGGACGGCGTGTTCGCCATCGCGATGACCTTGCTCGTGCTCGACCTCCGGCTGCCGGCGGAGTCCGCCGAAAGCAACCACGCCCTGTGGGACCAGCTCGCCGGGCTCGCGCCGCAGCTGGCCGCCTACGCGCTCAGCTTCACCATGCTCGCGACCTTCTGGCTCGCACTGCACACGTTGCTGCGCTTGTGTTCCGGCTCCGACCGGCACCTGGTGTGGGCGTGCCTGGCGTTCTTGTTCTTCGTCACGACGCTGCCGTTCACCGCGTCCGTGCTCGCCGACCACATGCACTTGGCGCTCGCGGTGGGTCTGTACTGGTTCAACCTCGCGATGCTCGGCGTCTGCCTGGCCTGGGTGGTGGCGCACGTGAACCGCGCCCGGTTGGTGGACGAGGAGGGGCAGCCGGGCATGGTGCTGGTGCGGCGGCGGCTGGTGCTGGCCCAGGCGTTGTACGCGGTCGCCGCGCTCGGCGCGTTGCTCAACCCGGTCGCCAGCATCGTGGCGCTCGCGGTCGTCCAGCTGTTCTTCGTGTTCTCGCCTCGGCTGCCCTGGCGCGTGTGACCGGCTTTGTCGGTGGTCGTCGGTACGGTCGCCGGCATGGCTATCGCACGTTATCCAAGCTTCGTCATCGACTGCCCGGATGCGGCCGCGCTCGCGAAGTTCTACGGCGAGCTACTCGGCTGGGGCGTGAAGACCGACGACGGCTGGGCGGAGATCCGGCCCGAGGACGGCTCGAACTGCATCTGCTTCCAGCAGGTCGCCGACTACAAGGCGCCCGAGTGGCCGGGCCAGGACGCACCGCAGCAGATGCACCTCGACGTGATGGTCCCGGACCTCGACGAGGGCGAGAAGGAGGTCCTCGCGATCGGGGCGACGAAAGCGGACACGCAGCCCGGCGAGACCTTCCGCGTCTTCCTCGACCCGGCGGGCCACCCGTTCTGCCTCTGCGTCAGCTGACGGCGTCCGGCAGCGGCTCAGCACGGTCGCTGCCGGCCGCACGACCCGGTCAGCGTGCAGCGGCCGATGGGCGCGGCTGCGCGGCCGTCGCCAGCCAGAAGTACACCGGAGGGAGCACGACCTCGAGGCCGATGAGGGGGAGCTGGAACCAGTGCGGCGCCCCGTGGACCGCCAGGGACAGCAGGCGTCCGACGGCGCCGAGGGCGAAGATGCCGGCGAGCCAGCGCACCACCGTGGCCGAGATCGGCGACTGCCGCGCCGCCCAGAGCCACGCGACCCCGTAGCCGAGGAAGATCGCGTTGTAGAAGCGTTCGCGGCTGTCGACCGTCGCGCCCGTCGCGCCTTCGCCGGGCACCGACGCGATGCCGAGCACGACGTGGAACGCGCCGATCGCCACGCAGGCGACGCCCATGGCCACCATGAGCCACCGCAACCACTTGAGCACGAACGCCACCCCCGCTTAGTAGATGCGTGTCTACTAACGGCACGGTAGGACCCTTAGTAGACACGTGTCAAGTAAGGTGTCCGCGTGGACAAACGCCGCAGGCTGGCGCCTGCCGAACGTCGAGCCGAGCTGCTCGAGACCGGCGCACGCCTGTTCGCGGCCAAGCCGTACGAGGACGTGCTGATGGAGGAGGTCGCCGAGCGCGCGGGCGTGTCGAGGGCGCTGCTCTACCGCTACTTCCCGGCCAAGCGCGACCTGTTCGCGGCGATCTACCGCCAGGCCGCGGACCGGCTGCTGGCCGCGTCGGTGTTCGAGCCCGGCGTGCCTGTCGCCGGTCAGGTGGCCGCGGCGCTCGACGCGCACATCGACTACTTCGCCGCCAACCGCAACACGGTGCTCGCCGCCAACCGCTCGCTCGCCGGTGACGTCGTCATCCAGACGATCATCGACGACGAGCTGGCCGCGTTGCGCCTGCGCCTGCTCGACGCCGCCGGGCTGGCCGGGCGGAAGCGGGACGCGGTCTCGTCCGTGCTGACCGGCTGGCTGGTGTTCGTGCGCACGCTGTGCGTGGACTGGCTGAGCGGTGCGGCGTACTCCCAGGCCGAGCTGCGCGAGGTCTGCCTGGGTGCGTTGTGGGGAGCGCTGGCGCCGTTCGAGGTGCCGGCGCCGCCGCAGGACAGTGCCTAGCCGTCGGTTTCCGGCTGGACTTCCAGGTCTTCCTCACGGCGTCTGCGCGGACGCACGACGAGGTTGAGCACACCGAGCAACGCCACGACAGCGATCATGATCCAAAGCCACGCCGGCATGGTCATGAACTTACCGTCACGCGCTCCGGAATGCCTCGATCACTCCGTTGATCTCCTGCGCCAGCGAGACATCCGACGCGGTCACCCCGCCCGCCGAATGGGTGCTGCAGCGGAAGGTCAACGTCCGCCACCGGATGTCGATGTCCGGGTGGTGGTTGTCGTTCTCCGCGATCTCGGCGACCCGCGCCACCACCTGGATGGCCTGCGGGAAGTCGGCCAGCTCGACCGTGCGGACCAGGGCGTCGCCCTCGCGCTCCCAGCCGGGCAGCGAGCCGAGCGCCGAGTTGATCTCCTCGTCACCGAACACCTCAGCCATGCCCCCATGGTGGACCCCGGGGCAAGCCCGTGCAGCGCGAGGTGCGAGCGGTCAGCTCGCGGATCCGGCCGCACCGCGAAAGGTAGAGTCTGTGCTGCCACGGGAGTCCGGTAGTGCGCCGGGCTGAGAGGAGGGCTCGCTAGCCCTCGACCGTCCACACCTGATCCGGGTCATGCCGGCGCAGGGAGGGCCGGTTCCTTTGGTGCGTCCGCGAGGAGGAACCCATGCGCAGAATGCTCACCACCGCCATCGCACTGGCGGCAATTCCCATGCTCGCCAGCTGCTCGCTGGAAAGCGGCGGCAGCGCGGCACCGTCCGACCACAAGGTCGTCCTGGTCACCCACGACTCGTTCGCCTACACCAAGACCCTGTTCGAGCAGTTCAAGAAGGACACGGGCATCACCATCGAGGTGCACGCGGCCGGCGACGCCGGTGCGCTGACCAACCAGCTGGTGCTCACCAAGGCGAATCCGATCGGCGACCTCGCCTTCGGCATCGACAACACCTTCGCCACGCGCGCGCTCAACGAGGGCGTGTTCGCGCCCTACACCAGCCCGCAGGCGAGCAAGGGCCCGCAGCGCTACGACGTCGACGCCAGCCACCGGCTGACCGCGATCGACCTCGGCGACGTCTGCCTGAACTACGACGTGCGGAGGTTCGAGAACGGGCCGAAGACCTTCGAGGACCTCACCGACCCGAAGTACGCGAGCCAGCTCGTCGTCGAGGACCCGCAGACGTCCTCGCCGGGCCTGGCGTTCCTGCTGGCCACGATCGCGCACTTCGGCGAGAACGGCTGGCAGCCCTACTGGTCGAAGCTCAAGGCCGGCGGCATGAAGGTGGTCAGCGGCTGGGAAGAGGCCTACAGCCAGGACTTCTCCGGCTCGTCCGGCAAGGGCCCGAAGGCGATCGTGGTCTCGTACGCGTCCTCGCCGTCGGCGGAGCTCGGCAAGGACGGCAAGCCGCGCACCGCCGCGATGCTCGACACCTGCTTCCGCCAGGTCGAGTACGCGGGCGTGCTGCAGGGTGCGAAGAACCCCGAGGACGCCAAGAAGGTGCTCGACTTCCTGCTGTCGCCGCGGTTCCAGGCCGATGTGCCGGGTCAGATGTACGTGTACCCGTCGCTGCAGGGCGTTGCCCTGCCGAAGGAGTGGCAGCAGGCGGCCCCGCTGCCGGCCAACCCGATCACCATGCCCGGTGACCGGATCCAGCAGGGCCGCGACGGGTGGATCCGGCAGTGGCGTTCGCTGGTCCAGGGCTGACCCGCGCCGGGGCCGGCCTCGCCGCGCTGGCCCTGGTACCGCTGGGTTTCCTGGCCGTGTTCTTCGCGTGGCCGGTGGTCGCGATCGTCTCGCTCGGTCTGCGGTCGGGCTCGGTGCTGCCCACGCTCGCCGATCCGGACACGTGGAAACTGGTCGGGTTCACGCTCGCGCAGGCCGCCGGGTCGACGGTGGTCGCGGTGCTCGCCGGGCTGCCGGTGGCGTTCCTGCTCGCGCGCGTGCGGCTGCCCGGCCGATGGCTGGTGCGGGTCGTCGTGCTGGTGCCGTTCGTGCTGCCGACCGTGGTGGTGGGCCTGGCGTTCAAGGTCCTGCTGCCCGGCGGCGGCGCGTGGACGATCGTGCTGGCCAACGCGTTCTTCAACGTGGCGGTCGTGGCGCGCACGGTCGCCGGGTTGTGGGCGCACACCGACCGGCGGGCCGAGGACGCGGCGAAGGCGCTCGGCGCGTCCCCGGCGCGGGCGTTCACGTCGGTGGTGTTGCCGCAGCTCGCGCCGGCCATCGGGTCGGCGGCCGCGATCGTGTTCCTGTTCTGCGCCACCAGCTTCGGCGTGGTGCTGATCCTCGGCGGGGCCCACTACCGGACGCTGGAGACCGAGATCTACCTGCGCACGGTGGAGATGCTGGACCTGCCGACCGCGTCGGCGTTGTCGCTGTTGCAACTGCTGGCCGTGATCGCCGCGTTGAGCGCCGGGGCGCTGGCGCGGCGACGCCGGGAAACCGCGCTGCGCCTGCGGTCGGCCAAGGAGACCGCACGCCGGCCGCGTGGCGGCGAGTGGGCCGTGGTCGGGCTGGCCTGCGCGGTGCTGGTCCTGCTCCTGGTCCCGATCGGCTCCCTCGTGGCCCGTTCGCTGACCTCCGGGTTCGCCGGGTATCGCGCGCTGGCCGGCACCGGCACGTCCGGGACCCTCGTGGTGTCGGGGTGGACGGCGGCGGAGAACTCGCTGCGCGCGGCGACCGACGCGACACTGCTCGCGCTGGGCCTGGGGATCGTCGCGTCGGTGGTGCTGGTGTCGTTGCGGCGCGGGCGAACCCGGGGCACGGTGGTCGAACTCGTGGACGCCGCGATGATGCTGCCGCTCGGCGTGTCCGCGGTGACCGTCGGGTTCGGCTACCTGATCACGCTCGGCGCGCTGCCCGGCGACCTGCGCACGTCGCCGCTGCTGGTGCCGCTCGCGCAGGCGCTCGTCGTGACGCCGCTGGTGATCCGGATGGTCCTGCCGGTGCTGCGGTCGGTGGACGTCCGGTTGCGCCAAGCCGCGGCGACCATGGGCGCGGGCCGGCTGCGGGTGTGGCGCGAGGTCGACCTGCCGCTGGCCGGGCGGTCGGTGCTGGCCGCGGCCGCGTTCGGTTACGTGGTCGCGCTCGGTGAGTTCGGCGCGACCAGTTTCCTTGCCCGGCCGGACATCCCGACGCTGCCGGTGGCGATCGCGCGGCTGCTGTCGCGGCCCGGCGAGCTGAACAACCAGATGGCCTACGCGGCCTGCACGGTGTTGATGCTGGTGACGATCGCGGTGGTGCTGCTGGTGGAGTGGATCGGTTCCGGCGCGCTCGGGGAATTCTGACAGGGGAGTTCTGATGGTGCTGCGACTTTCCGGCGTGACCGTGCGGTACCGCGACTTCACCGCGGTGGCCGACGCCGACCTCGAGGTGGCCGACGGTGAGGTGCTGGCGCTGCTTGGCCCGTCCGGCTCCGGCAAGTCGACGTTGCTGCGTGCGGTCGCCGGGCTCGAACCGCTGTCCGGCGGCGTCGTCGAGTGGGATGGTGTGGATCTGGCCGGGATTGCGGTGCACCGCAGGGGTTTCGGGCTGGTGTTCCAGGACGGGCAGCTGTTCCCGCACCGCGATGTGGCGGGCAACGTGGCGTTCGGGCTGCGGATGGCGCGGGTGCCCGCGGCGCGCCGCGCGGACCGCGTGGCCGAGTTGCTGAGGATGGTCGGGCTCGCGGGTTACCAGCGGCGCAAGGTGACCGAGCTGTCCGGCGGCGAGCAGCAGCGGGTCGCGCTGGCCCGCGCGCTCGCGCCGAAGCCGAAGCTGCTGCTGCTCGACGAGCCACTGTCCGCTTTGGACAGAGCGCTGCGCGACCAGCTCGCGGTGGATCTCGCCGAGGTGTTGCGTACGGCGGGCACGACCGCGTTGCTGGTCACCCACGACCAGGACGAGGCGTTCACCGTGGCCGACCGGGTGGCGGTCCTGCGGGCCGGGCGGATCACGCAGGTCGGCACGCCGGACGAGGTGTACCGGTGGCCGGCCGACGACCAGACCGCCGAATTCCTCGGCGTCACCACGATCCTCGACGCCGTGGCGAGTGACGGGGTGGTGAAGACCGACCTGGGCCCGGTCGAGCTCGCGGTGCCGGACGGCCCGGCCAGGCTCGGCCTGCACCCCAGCGCGGTCCGGGTCGGCGCCGGTTCGGTGCGCGGCAGGGTCACCGCACGCGTGCACCGGCGCGACCACGTGCGGCTTACCATCGAGGTCGGCGACCGGGTCGTGGCCGCGGTCGCGCCGACGCTCGGCGCGCCGGAGCCGGGCGACGAGGTCCGGCTCGGCCTGGACGCGGACGGCATCGCGGTCCTGCACAGTAGGGGAAACCCCACCGCACACTGACGATCTGCGCCCATGGGCGCGACGAAGATCCACTCATAGCGTCAACCCCATGACGACGCTGGGGAAAGCAAGTGCACAGACGTGGTGGCGCCGGCCCTGGGTGGGGCCGCTCGCCGTGATCGCGGTGGCGTTCGTGGCGTTCTCGCTGCCGCGCTACCTGTCCTTCGACCGAGCCATCTCACTGGTCAAGTCGCCGGATCACCCGTGGCACTACCCGTTGCTCGTCGGGCACGTGACCTTCGGGTCGATCGCCATGCTGACCGCGGTCATGCAGGTCTGGCCGTGGCTTCGGCGCAACCACCCGAAGGTGCACCGTGTGTCCGGGCGGCTCTACGTCTTCGCGGGCGTGCTACCCGGCGGGTTGCTGGCCTTGTCGATCGGTGCGGTGAGCCCGTTCGGGCCGGCGACCGCGGCCGGGGACGTGCTGGGCGCGGTGCTGTGGCTGACCTTCACCGTCAACGGGTTGCGTGCCGCGCGGGCGCACCGCTACGGCGAGCACCGCAAGTGGATGATCCGCAGCGTGGCCCTGACGTTCTCGATCATCGCCAACCGGCTGTGGGGCGTGCTCTGGGTGATCGTGCTGACCCCGCAACTGGACACCACGTTCGGCGGCAGCGAACTCGCGTTGCGGCAGTCGATCGCGGCGTTGTCGGCGTGGGTGTCGTTCACCAGCGTGCTGGTGCTGACCGAGTGGCGCCTGCAGCGCAAGCCCCGCAGGCGCCACCACCGGGGTCAGGAATCCTTGGTGGCCATCCGGGCGACGGCCAGCGAGTAGCCGATCACCAGGTAGCAGAGCGCACGCAACGCGCTCGTGCCCATGTCGCCGGTGTAGACCGGATCGCGCAGGACGTCCGCGCCCGCCGTCCAGTTGTCGCTGAGCAGGAACGGTTGCAGCCAGTCCAGCACCGGCAGGCTGCCCAGGATGCCGATCACGATCAGGCCGCCGATCACCGTGCTCAGCACCACCAGCGGGTGCTCGGTGCACGCCGACACGGCGAGCGCGATCGCGGCCACCGCCCAGAGTTGCAGCAGCACCCAGCCGACCGTGACGGTGACCCGGCCGAGCGACTCACCCAGCGACAGCGTGGTGCCCGACAACGTGACCAGGCCGCTGGTGCCGTGCAGGATCAGCCCGGTCACGACCGCGACCACGGTGATCACCAGGACCGCCGCGGTGATCACCGCCATGACCCCGACCATCTTGACCGCGAGCAGCCGCAACCGGCCGACCGGCGCGACGAGCAGCCCGCGCAACGTGCCGGACGCCGATTCCCCCGCGATCGCGTCGGCCGCGGCGATGGACGCCACGAGCGGCAACAGGAACAGCAGAAGCATCGACAGGCTGATCACCGGCAGCGTCAGCGCGCTGCCGCCGAGCGCGGTGATCGGCGGACCCTGCTCGGGGTCGCCGGTCACGCCCGAGGTGACGAAGAGCGTCGCGACCCCGATGACGATCGGGGCCAGCCCGAGCAGACCGATGCCGACCAGCGTGCGCGGCCGGCGGAACACCCAGCGCAACTCCGAGCGCAGCAACCGGCCGAGCGGCGCCCGCCGCGGTCGGCTCGCACCGACCGGCAGTGCCGTCATGCCAACGACTTCGGTGGTCACAGCCACCCCTCCTCTTGGCCGTCGACATCGGGTTGGGCGTCACCGGATTCGGTGAGCCGGGCGAACAGCTCCTCGAGCCCGGTGCGCTGCTTGCGCACTTCGTGCACGGCGACCCCGGCCCCCACCAGGATCGCCACCACCTCGGGTGCGGTGGTGGTCGTCAGGTCCACCTGCAACCCGTCGGGCAGGGAACGCGCCGGGATCCGCTTGTCCCGCAACGCCTCCACCGCCTTGTCACCGTCCGGTGTGGACACGACCAGGGCCGGGCTGCCGGCCTCCAGCAGGGTGGCCAGTTCCCCCTGGGCCACCACCGTGCCGCGGTGCAGCACCGCGACGTGCGTGCACGTCGCCTCGACCTCGGCCAGCAGGTGCGAGGACACCAGCACCGTGGTGCCGGCCGCGTGCAGCTGGCCGATCACCTCGCGCACCTCGCGGGTGCCCGCCGGGTCGAGCCCGTTGGTCGGCTCGTCGAGCACGACCAGCCGGCGCGGCACCAGCAGCGCGGCGGCCAGGCCGAGGCGCTGCTTCATGCCGAGCGAGTAACCGCGGAAACGCCGGTCGGCCGCGTCGGTGAGCCGGACCCGGGCGAGCGCGTCCTCGACCGCCCCCGGGATCGCCTTGCCGGCCAGCATGGGCTCGGCGGCGGCCAGGCGCAGCAGGTTGTCCCGGCCGGACAGGAACGAGTGGAAGCCGGGGCCTTCCACGAGCGCGCCGACCTCGGGCAAGGCCACCTCGGCCTGCTCGGGCATCGGCACGCCGAGCAGCTCGACGGTGCCCGCGGTGGGCACGGTCAGGCCGAGCAGCATCCGGATCGTCGTGGTCTTGCCCGACCCGTTCGGGCCGAGCATGCCGAGCACGCTGCCCTGCGGGACGTCGAGGTCCACGTGGTCGACGGCGACCGTGCCGCGGTACAGCTTGCGCAGCCCCCTGGTCCGCGCCGCGAGCGCGACCGGGGCGGGCGCGGCCTGCGCCACGCCCGCCCCTGCGGCCAATTCAGTGCTCACTTGCCCAGTGCTTCGACGAGCACCTGCTGCGGCACCGCGCCGATGGCCACGCGGCCGTCGGCGGCGATGAGGATCGTGCCGACCGACGCCTTGATCGCGACGCCGCTGCCGAACGGACCCTGCACCTTGGTGCCCATGCTCTTGATCAGCTGCATCGGGTCGAACCCGTGCTTGTCCCCGCCGTTTTGCGGGGTCGCGCCGAGCACGCCCGCGGGCACCTTGCCGACCAGGACGGTGTCCCAGCCGTGGCCGACCACCTTGAGCTGCAGCTGGTCGATCAGGCCCTTGGCCTCCTCGGGCTTGGGCAGGTCGTTGCCGGAGCGCTCGGTCACCTTCGCGCCGGGCGGCGGGGTGAAGGTGAACAGCTTCGGGTCCTGCGCGCCCGGGGCGAACTCGGTGAAGCCGACCTTCACCGCCGGGTCGGACTGGCCGTTGGCGAAGACCTCGAGCTGCAGCGGCACCCGCAACTGGCTGTCCACCGCGACCCGCACCTCACGCAGCAGCGTGCGCTCGGTCGGCTTCGGCGTCAGCACCAGCTCGTACACCGAGCGGTCGGCGACCCAGCCGGTGCCGTCCACGGTGACGTTGCTGTCCTTGCGCATCTCCGAGACCAGCGTCGCGGCCGCGTTCTGCGGGTCGGCCAGCATGCCCTCGGACATCCCGCCGTGGAACTTCTTGTCCGCGCCGCCGTCGATCTTGGTCACGGTCTGGTCCTGGGAGTTCCAGATCCAGACGTCCTTGCCGTCCTCGACGATCGACTTCTCCGCCGGGCCGGTCGGCAGCAGCAGCTTCGCCTTGCCGGTGCCGTCGGTGAACACCCGGATCGGCTTGTCACCGCTGGGCAGGCCGGGGATCGGCAGGCCGAGGTCGGCGTCGAAGCTCACCGAGCCCGACATGGCGGGCACCTTGGCCGAGAGCACCGACTGGACCAGCGCCTCGGGGCTGATCGCCGGCAGGTTCGGCGGCGCCGCGCTGGCCCCGGCGGGCAACGCCACCAGCACCAGACCGACCACCCCGGCGGCGGTGCCCGCCGCCGCGGCGGACAGAGCCATCCGTTTCGTGTTCATCGTTCATCTCCCCATTTCATCCACTGCGAATCTTCCCGCACCACAGACACTGCCGCCCCCGACCTGAGATGGCGCTGAGATCGCTTCGGGAGCTGAGAGGTCGCTGAGAGCCCGGCACCTGGACGTAGAGCTTGCCGGGGCTCGTCTGCCGGTAACGTGGAACCGACGGGGAGGTGATCCGTGGACATCGATGATGCCCATGTCGGACGCCGAGTCCGTGAGGTGCGGCATTGGCGACAGATGAACCTGACCGCGACCGCCGGACTCGCGGGGTTGTCGCCGTCGTACTTGTCGATGATCGAACGTGGTCAGCGACCGGTGACCAAGCGTTCGGTGCTGGAGGCGCTGGCCCGTGCTCTGCGCGTCTCGCCCGTCGAGCTGACCGGGCAACCACACGGCATGTCGGATGCGGGAGCTGCCGACTCCCACACGGCGATGGCCACCTTGGCCGACTTGCTCGGCGGGTGGTGGGTCGGTGAGGTACCGGACGCGCCCCGGCGGCCGTTGCCGGAAGTGCTGGCTCGACTGAATTCCTTTCACGCGGCGCGAAACTCCGGTACCACCGCGGCTGGTGACTACACCGCTCAGATCGACACGCTCGCCCCGTTGATCCGTGATCTGCTCGTCGCGGCGGTCGACCCGGATGCACGCCGGGAAGCCCTGCCGCCGCTGCTCACCGCGTATCACGTCGCGGGCAGCATCGCCGCTCGCCTGCGGATTCCGGGTATGCCTTCGCTGGCGGCCGACCGGATGCGGCAGGTCGCAGGCGAACTCGACGATCCCGTGTGGATGGCCGTGGCCGACTGGGGCCGTGCGCATTTCCTGTCCGCGACCAACCGCGCTCGCCAGTACGAGCTGGCGGTAGCTGTTGCCGATCGGATGCAGGCTGGTCGAGCAGAAACGCGTGGCATGGCGCACCTCACCGCGGCGCTTGCCGCGGCGGCGCAGAACGATGCGGATACCGCCCAGACCCACCTTGCCGCTGCCCGCGAGTTCGCCGGCCGGCTGGACGCCGAAGTAAGTCCTTGGCCGTCCGGGATCATGCAATTCGGCCGGACGAACGTCGGTATCTTTTCCGTGGCGATAGGCGTTGAGTTGGGTCAGGGTCCGCGAGTCGCCGAAGTCGCGTCGACCGTTCACGTCGACACCATCTCACGTGGTCGGCAAGCGTCGTTTTGGATCGACTATGGGCGAGGTCTGCTGGCTGAGCGCAAGACCCGCGAGAAGGGCCTGGCCGCATTGGTTCGTGCGGAACAACTCGCACCGCATCAGCTGCGGACCAATGTGTTCGCGCGGGAAGCGGTGTCTCATCTGCTGTCCGCGGCACAACGTGAGGCGGGCGGCCGGGAACTTCGCGGCCTGGCGTGGCGCATGGGAGTAGCCCCGAACGGGTGATCTCACCGGGACGTTCACATCTTGTGAAAGACCCGATTTGGGTCGAACCTAACGTCATCTCCGTGAAATCGGCGAGTCGTAACAAAGCTGCGGTTGTCAGGCCCACACCAAAGCCCGTCATTGCGCCCTACATCACGAAATGGAGCTCGGAGGTCGATCCACCGGGCACCGTGATCGAGGTCGGCGGGGGTATCGGCTATGCCGACGAGAAGCCGAACGACCGTGATCGGCATGGCGTCCTGTGGGCCCGGGCCGCACAGCGTCCCGGTGAGGGGCGCCCGCTGTTCGCGCGAGTGCATCCGTTCCGGCAACGACGGGCCATGCGCATGCTCCTGTGCGGTGTCTGCGGCGGCCCGGCCGATCGGGACGAAGACGGCGTCCTGTGGTTGCTGACGGATCACCGTGACGACTGGCCGGACTGGCCGGCCCGCATGGCTGCCGTCGAACCGCCGGTCTGCCGGCCTTGCGTGCACCTCTCGGTTCGGCTGTGTCCGGCCTTGCGCCGTGGCGCGGTCGCGGTTCGCGCCAGGCGGTACCCGATCACGGCCGTCCGAGGTGCCCGGTACACCGGCGGTCAGCGCCCGAGGGCCGTCGAAGACGCGACCGTTTTCCTGGACGACCCCAGAATCCGCTGGGTGAAGGCGGTGAACCTCGCTCGTACGCTGCAGGACTGCACGGTGATCGAAGTGGATGACGTACGCGCGTAGTGATGATGAAGGTGCGCTGAGATCGCCGGCGCAGCTGAGAACGGGCTGAGAGCCTGGCGCGGTGTGCTTGCCCGGCAGGGCATGCTGAGCAGGTGAAACCACGGGTGCTTGTGGTCGACGACGAGCCGGGTGTGCGGCGGGCCTTGCAGCGCGGGCTGGCCGCCGAGGGGATGGACGTGGTCGTCGCGGGGGACGGGGTCAGCGCCCTGGACATCGCGCTGACCGGGGCGTTCGACGTGATCCTGCTGGACATCATGCTGCCGGGCCTGTCCGGCTACCGGGTGTTGCAACGGCTGCGTGAGCGGCACGTGCGCACGCCCGTGCTGTTGGTGTCGGCCAAGGACGGCGAGATCGACCAGGCTGACGGGCTCGACCTCGGCGCGGACGGCTACCTGGTCAAGCCGTTCTCCTTCGTCGTGCTGGTCGCGCAGGTCAAGGCGATGTTGCGGCGCGCGGAGGCGACCGGGGCGGGGCAGAAGCTCAGCGTCGGCGACCTCGCGGTGGACCGGGGGAGCAGGCAGGTGCGCTTCGCCGGGCAGCCGATCGCGTTGAGCCCGCGCGAGTTCGCCGTGCTGGAGGCGCTGGCGTGCCGGGCCGGCTCGGTGGTCACCAAGGACGAACTGCTGCGCGCGGTCTGGGGCGACGAGCAGGCCGCCACCCGCAACGCCGTCGAGGTCTACGTCGGCTACCTGCGACGCAAGCTCGACGCGGCGGGCGCGGGCGGGATCGTGCGCACCGTGCGCGGCCACGGCTACCTCGCCGCCACCGAACAGCTCGAAGCCGCGATCAGCGCCGCCGCGCCCCGACGCTGAGGTCCGCGACCCTTGCGCTCGTTCTGGTTGCGCCGCACCGTGCGGTTCCGGATCACGGCCACGTCCGGCCTGATCACCCTGCTCGTGCTGGCGGGCCTGGCCTTCCTCAGCGGGCGGATGACCAGCGACCTGCTGTTGCACGCGGTGGACCGCGATCTCGGTGCCCGGCTGAGTGTCGCGGTCGCCGACGTCCAGGCGGGCAAGCCGGTCACCGCGGGGCCGCCGGACGTGCAGGTGCGGGTGCTGGACACCGCCGGTGCCCCGGTGGACGGCGCCCCGGCGCCCCTGCTCGACGCCCGGGACGTGCGGGTGCTCAAGTCCGGCGAAACCTTGCTGCGCGACCAGGACTCGCCCGTGCACCGCTGGCTCGGCACGGTGGCGACGGCTCCCGACGGCTCGCAACGCCTCGTCGTCGCGGGCGCGGGCCTGATCGGCTACGTGCCCATCCAAGAGGGTGCGCTGCGCTGGCTGCTGCTCGCCGCCCTGCTCGGCGCGGCGGCCGCGTCGGTGGCCACCTGGGTGGTGGTGCGCCTGTCGATGCGCCCGGTGCAGCGGCTGCGCCAGGACGCGTCGCGGTTGCCCTCCGGTGAGCGTTTGGCGTTGCCCGAGGCGCAGGACGAGCTGCGTGAGCTGGCCGGGGCGTTGAACGGGCTGCTCGCCCGACGCGACGAGGCCGCCGACCGCCTGCGCCGCTTCACCGGCGACGCCGCGCACGAGCTGCGCAACCCCGTCGCGTCGATCCGCGTGCAGGCCGAAGTCGCCGTGGCCAACCCGGATCCCGAGTTCTCCCACGAAGTGCTCTCCGACGTGATGCTGGAGGCCGAGCGCCTGTCCACCCTGGTCGATGGCCTGCTCACCCTCGCCCGCTCCGACGCGGGGGAGATCCCGGCCGCGCAACCGATCGACGTGACGGCGTTCGCCCGCGCCGCCATCGCCCGCCTCGGCGAGCAGGACCTGCGGGTGAGCCTGCACGCGCCGAGCGGGTCGTGCTGGGTGCAGGCCGCGCCGGTCGAGGTCGACATGGTGCTGGACAACTACCTGCGCAACGCCCTGCGTTACGCGCGTGCCGAGGTGCGGGTGTCCGTCCTTCGTGGTGTCGGCTGGGTCGTGCTCACCGTCGACGACGACGGCCACGGCATCGCCCGTGAGCACCGCAAGCGGGTGTTCGACCGGTTCTACCGGGTGCAGGACGACCGCGCCCGCAGCACCGGCGGGTCCGGCCTCGGGCTGGCCCTGGTGGCCGAAGTGGTGCACCGGCGCGGCGGCCAGGTGCGGGTGTCGGAGTCACCCGCCGGCGGTGCCCGCTTCCAGGCACGCTGGCGGTGTGGCTGAGACTGGGTTCGTGTATCGCACCACCGCGTTGATCGACGCGCCCGCCAGTGTCGTGGCCGCCGCCTTGCTCGAACTGGCGGGTTCGGTGGCGCCGGGGGATCCGCTGACGGTCGGACGGGTGCGGGCGCGGCTGGTCGAGGCGTCCGCGCGGCGGGTGAGCGCGGTGGCGTTGTCCGGGCCGCCGCGGCAACTCGCGGCGGATCTGGCGGTGACCCCGGCGGGCACGTTGCTCACGGCCACAGTGGACGGACGGATCGGCCGGCGGCGGGCGCTGGCGTTGGTCGAGGGGCTCGCCGAGCGGGCCGCTCGCCGCGCTCGGGAGCTCGCGCAGGTCCCCGTCGTGGTGGCGACCGCGATCATCCAGGATGAGGAAGTCCTTGCCCAGCAACGGGCTTTCCCGCCCGAGACGGCCGGGCGCTGGGAGTTGCCGGGCGGCCGCGTGGAGCCGGGTGAGTCCGAAGTGGACGCCGTGCGCCGGGAATGCCGGGAGGAACTGGGCGTCGACGTCGAACCGGGCGGGGCCTTCGGGCCGGACGTCGTGCTGGCCGGCGGGAAGTACCTGTTGCGTTCCTACCGGGCCGGACTGGTCGACGGGGAACCGAAACCCCGCGAGCACCAGGCCGTCCGCTGGCTCACGGACGGCACGCTCGGTGCCGTGGACTGGCTCCCCGCCGATCGGGTCCTGCTGCCGGAACTGCGTGCGCTGCTGCGCCGCTGACGTCCCCAAGCCCGCGTCGTCAGGCCCGCGTCGTCAAGCCGGCGTCTTCAACTCGCCCCCGCCATCCGCAGCGCGGCCGCCAGCCGGTGCTCGCCGCGGCGCCGGGCCATGTCGGCCCCCGCGGCCTGCACCTGGTCCAGCGAAGCCGGGTCCGCGAGCAGGGCGAGCGCACCCTCGCGCATCGGCCGCAGCTGCTCGACCACGGCCTCGGTGACGGCCTCCTTCAACGCCTCGTTGCCCGCGTACGCGCTGGCCAGCTCGTCGGTGGACTTGCCGGTGCAGGCGGCGAGGATCTCCAGCAGGTTGGCCACGCCGTCCTCGTCGGTGACCGCGCGCCGGATCTTGCGCCGGACCACGTCCGGGTCGTCCAGCAGCGCCACGACGCCCGCGCTGTCGCGAGTGGACTTCGACATCTTGCGGGTGGGTTTGGCGAGGTCACGCACGCGTGCCGCGGCCGGCGGGGTCACCGCTTCCGGGACCGCGAACACGTCGCCGTAGGTCGTGTTGAACCGCCGGGCCAGTGCGCGCGCCAGCTCCACGTGCTGCGCCTGGTCGGCGCCCACCGGAACCTCGGTCGCGCCCTGCAGGAGGATGTCCGCCGCCATCAGGACGGGGTAGGTGAAGAGCCCGACCCGCACGCCCTGCACGCCCTTGCTCCGGCTCTTCTCCTTGAACTGGGTCATCCGCGAGGCCTCGCCGTAGGTGCACGTGCACTCCAGCACCCAGGTCAGCGCGCCGATCTCGCGGATCAGGTCGGACTGCACGAACACGCGGTCCTGCGGGATCCCGGCCGCCACCAGGATCGCCAGGGTCTCCCGGGCCAGCGAACGCAGTCGCTGCGGGTGGTAGGCCGTGGTCATGGCGTGCAGGTCGGAGACGAAGTAGAGGTCGCCGTCGGCGCCGTCGGCGGCCCAGCGGCGAATGGCGCCGAGGTAGTTGCCGAGCTGGGCGTGGCCGGACGGGGTGATGCCGGAGATCCTGGTCACTGCGGGCGTCCCTTCTTTCGGGGACCGCCCGCCGCGAGTGCCCCTCGCAAAAATGACGAAGGCCGCCCACCCGGGCGGCCGTGGAGTGCTGTCAGGGCACGTCGGGTCAGCCGCCGGTCGGCGGCCACCACATGGTCGTACGTGCGCCCATATTGAAAGAATAGCGTGTCATGCGGCCTTCGCGAACTGGGCTTTTGCCTTGCGCAGGGCCAGCACGGGGCACTTCTTGCACCGCGAGGTGGACCGGCAGCACTTCTTCTTGACCTTGCCGGCCTTCATCAGCTTCTTGACGGTGTCGGCGGGGCTGCGCGGCGGACCCTTCTTCGCCTTTTTCTTCTTCTTCCCCACGGGGCCTCCGTCCAGCGCATCCGGTCCAAGTTAGGTTAGGTTAACCTCCTTGAGGGGCGATAGGACGCCGGTCACACCACCTGCACGGGTACCCTGTAAGAGTCGCGTGAACTCCGCGCGCAATCCACCACTCTCGAGACCCAGGAGCACGCGCGTGCCCACTCCCACTTCCGTCGTCGAGCGCTTCCACGCCGGCGTGCGCCGCACCGACCTGCGCAACGTCGCGATCGTCGCGCACGTCGACCACGGCAAGACCACGCTCGTCGACGCGATGCTGCGGCAGTCGGGTGCCTTCGCCGCACGCGCCGAGCTGGTCGACCGGGTGATGGACTCCGGCGAGCTGGAGCGCGAGAAGGGCATCACGATCCTCGCGAAGAACACCGCCGTGCACCGCCAGACCCCGCACGGCCCGGTGACCATCAACGTGGTCGACACCCCGGGCCACGCCGACTTCGGCGGCGAGGTGGAGCGCGGTCTGTCCATGGTGGACGGTGTGGTGCTGCTCGTCGACGCGAGCGAGGGTCCCTTGCCGCAGACCAGGTTCGTGCTGCGCAAGGCGCTGGCCGCGAACCTGCCCGTCGTGCTCGTGGTGAACAAGGTGGACCGCCCGGACGCCCGCATCGCCGAGGTGGTCGACGAGGCCCACGACCTGCTGCTGGAGCTCGCCGCCGAGCTCGAGGACGTCGACCCCGACGTGCTCGACCTGCCGGTGGTCTACGCCTCCGCGCGGGCCGGGCGGGCGTCGCTGAACCGGCCCGACGACGGCGGCATGCCCGACAGCGACAACCTCGACCCGCTCTTCACCGTGCTGCTCGAGCACATCCCGGCGCCGGTGGGCGACCCCGACGCGCCGCTGCAGGCGCTGGTCACCAACCTCGACGCGTCCAGCTTCCTCGGCCGCATCGCGCTCTGCCGCATCCAGGCCGGGACGCTGCGCAAGGGCCAGCAGGTCGGCTGGTGCCGCGAGGACGGCCGGGTGGCCCGGGTCAAGATCACCGAACTGCTGATCACCGAGGCCCTGGAGCGGGTACCCGCCGAGCAGGCGAGCGCCGGTGACCTGGTGGCCATCGCGGGCATCCCGGACATCACCATCGGTGACACGCTGGCCGACCCCGACGACCCGCACCCGCTGCCCCGGATCACCGTCGACGAGCCCGCCATCTCCATGACCGTCGGCGTGAACACCTCGCCGCTGGCCGGGCGCAACGGCGGCACCAAGCTCACCGCGCGGATGCTCAAGGCGCGGCTGGACGCCGAGCTGGTCGGCAACGTCAGCGTCAAGGTGCTGCCCACCGAGCGCCCCGACACCTGGGAGGTGCAGGGCCGCGGCGAGCTCGCGCTGGCGATCCTCGTGGAGACCATGCGCCGGGAGGGCTTCGAGCTGACCGTCGGCCGCCCGCAGGTGGTCACGCGGACGATCGACGGCAAGCTGTGCGAGCCGTTCGAGCGCCTGTCGGTGGACGTGCCCGAGGAGTACCTCGGCGCGATCACCCAGCTGCTCGCCGCCCGCAAGGGCCGCATGGAGCACATGCACGGCCAGGGCTCGGGCCGGGTCAAGATGGAGTTCGTCGTGCCCTCGCGCGGGCTGATCGGGTTCCGCACGGACCTGCTCACCGACACGCGCGGCACCGGCATCGCCAACGCGATCTTCGAGGGCTACCACCCGTGGGCGGGGGAGATCCGGGCCCGGCACAGCGGCTCGCTGGTGTGCGACCGGTCCGGTTCGGTCACCACGTACGCGATGCTGCAGCTCGCCGACCGCGGCACGTTCTTCGTCGAGCCCGGCGCCGACGCCTACGAGGGCATGGTCGTCGGGGAGAACCCGCGCGCCGAGGACCTCGACGTCAACGTGACGCGGGAGAAGAAGCTCACCAACATGCGGCAGTCGTCCGCCGACGTGATGGAGACCCTCGCCCGCCCGCGCAAGCTGACGCTGGAGGAGGCGCTGGAGTTCTGCGCCAACGACGAGTGCGTCGAGGTCGCGCCGGAGGTCGTCCGGGTGCGCAAGCTGGTGCTGGACAGCACCCAGCGCGCGCGTCAGCGGTCGCGGGCCAAGACCAAGGGGTAACACGCGCTCATCCGGTTGGCGGTATACAGGCGGGAGGCCTGTCGCTGGCCGGGTCTGGCAATCTGCCTGCGGCGGCATGCCTGGTGGTGGCACCATGGCCCACCGGTCGAGGGGAGGGCACGTGCGCAGCAGGGCGGGGAGCTTGCTCGGTGCGCTTGTCGCTGTGCTCGTGCTGGTCAGCCTCTTCGCGACGGCGTGTACGGGAACACCGCCGGTCCCGGTGGTGACCACGTCGGTCCCGCCCGTTTCGCCTGGTCTGTCCACCGATCTCGGTGAGATCGTGGTCGGGATGGACAGCGTCGCGGGCGGCTACAACCCGCACAAGGTGGCCGACCAGTCGGCGATCACCTCGGCGATGGCGAACCTGATGCTGCCCTCGGTGTTCCGGCCGGCGGCCGACGGCACCGAGCAGCTCGACAAGACGTTGATGGTGTCCGCGGACGTCACCAACTCCAAGCCCTACACGGTCACCTACCAGCTGCGTGGCGACGCTTCGTGGTCGGACGGGGCCCCGGTGGCCGCCGAGGACTTCGTCTACCTGTGGGAGCAGCTCAGAGGCGCGCAGGGCGTCGTGGACGGCGCCGGCTACCGGCTGATCTCCAACATCTCCGCACGCGAGGCCGGCAAGGTCGTCGAGGTGACCTTCGCCCAGCCCTACCCGGGCTGGCGCACGCTCTTCGCGGCCCTGCTGCCCGCGCACCTGCTCAAGGACGCGCCCGGCGGCTGGGCCAGCGCCCTGCAGGACAGCTTCCCGGCCACGGCCGGCCAGTTCTCGGTCAAGACCATGGACGTGGGCCGCGGCGAGATCATCCTGCAGCGCAACGACCGCTACTGGGAGACACCCGCGCTGCCCGAGCGGCTGGTGCTGCGCCGGGGTGATCAGACCGACCTCGTCGACGCCCTGCGCACCAAGCACGACCACGTGGTGCTGGCCTCGACGGACTCGGTCGGCGTCGAGCAGCTCAAGGCGCTGGGCAGCGCGATCAAGATCTACACGGTGCCGAGACCGACGGTGGCCTCGGTGTTGTTGCGCCCAGAAGGGCCGGAGCTCTCCGACGGGCACGTGCGCTCGGCCATCGCGGCCTTCCTGGACCGCGACCAGTTGATCGCCGCGGGCACCGGCGGTGGGCCCTCGGCCCGGCTGCGGGCCGACGCCCTGGTGCTGGCGCCCTCGCGCAGCGGCTACAAGGCAACCATCCCGGCGGACAAGTGGCCGGCCAAGAAGGACGTCTCCGGGGCCGAAGGGCTGCTGACCGAGGCCGGGTACAAGAAGACGAGCGGCGTGTGGCTCAAGGACGGGCGACCACTGGACGTGACCGTGGCCGCGCCCGCCGACAACGAGCCGTACCAGAAGATGGCGCAGGAACTGCAGCGCGAACTGAGCGCGGCCGGAGTGCAGGTGCGCCTGGTCAGCCCGACCGCGGCGCAGTTGGTCACGCTGCTCGCCGCGCCCGTGCCGCAGGGCCAGGTGACCAACACCGAGGGCGCCATCGACATCGCGTTGCTGCCCCGCCCGGCCGGCGGCGACCCGGCCGCCGTGCTCGCCGACGACTTCGGCTGCATGCGCTCCGGTGAATCCGCTCAGTACACGCCCGCGAACCTGGCCGGCTACTGCGACACCGGCCAGCAGGCCGCCATCGACGCCGCTTTGACGGGCGCGACGCTGCTGCCGGACACGCTGAGCCAATTGGAACCACAGCTGTGGCGCGATGCCATTGTCATTCCCCTTTACCAGGAAAGCGACTCGCTCGCGGTCCGGCCGGAAATGTCCGGTGTCGGCGTTGGTGCACCCCTCGCGGGACCCTTTTCCGGGGTCGCCGGATGGCAGCGGACCCGGGGGTGAAACTCCTACCGCGCGTGCCCGGGTAGATTCGGTGCGTACTCAGTGGTAACAGTCGTGTTGCTACTGACCGCTACCGAGTCACCCTTTGGTCACGATCGGCCGTGTTCGGGTGACCTGAGCCTTGGGGGTTCCTAGCGTGCTCCAGCAGTGCGCCGCCCAACGGCTCGTTGGGTGCGTGTTGGTTAGCGGGCGTGGCGTGGTCGGATCGACCGGCACGCCCAGTGCTAGGAGGGCACGTGTCAATTAAGAGATCCACAGCAACGCCGTTGGCAGTGCTGTTCGTCGGAGCGGCCCTTGTGCTGCAGGCCTGTGGCGGGTCCAGCGACAATGGCGGTGGCGACGCAGGCACTCCGACCAACGGTCCCGGCGGCGTCGCGGCCGGCGAAGCCAAGGGCGAGGTCAACAAGTCGGAGTACACGGCGCCCAAGGTGCCGTTGTCGAACGACACCTTCACGGTCGCCACGGACAACCCGTTCACGACGTACAACAACCAGACCGCGGACGGCAACAACTCGTACAACACCTTCGCGCTGACCCAGGTCCTCGCGGGTGCGTACCTGCTCGACGGCAACAACAACGTCCTGCTGAACAAGGACGTCATGGACTCCGTCGAGGTGACCAACAAGGCGCCGTTCACGGTGACCTGGAAGATCAAGCCGAACGTGAAGTGGTCGGACGGCGCCGCATGGGGCTGCCACGACTTCTACCTGGACTGGCTGTCGCAGGCTGGTCTGGCCAAGAACGGCGGCAAGCCGGCCTTCTCGGCCGCGTCGACCACCGGCTACGAGCTGATCAACAAGGTCGAGTGCACCGACCCGAACACCGTCGTCACGACCTTCACCGACCCGTACCCGGACTACAAGGGTCTGTTCGGTGTCTCCAGTGACGTCCTGCCGGCGCACATCGTCGAGCAGCAGACCGGCGTCGCCGACATCACCAAGGTGAAGCCGACCGACTCGGCCGACATCAAGAAGGTCGCCGACTTCTGGAACACGAAGTGGAACGGCTTCGACGCCAAGCTCATGCCCGCGTCGGGTCCGTTCAAGATCACCGGCTTCGAGCAGAACAACTCGGTGACCCTGGAGCGCAACGACGCGTTCGTCGGCAACAAGGCCGGCCCGGCGAAGATCGTCCTGCGTGGCGTCTCCGACCAGGTCGCCCAGGCCCAGGCGCTGGAGAACGGTGAGCTCGACGTCACCTCGTCGGCCCAGCCCGACGCCAACGCCGCCGACCGGCTGCGCAACCTGTCCTCGCAGGGTGTGGTCTTCGGTGCCAAGGCGGGTCTGTCCTTCGAGCACCTCGACCTGAACTACAAGAACAAGCTGTTCCAGGACCCGGCGGTGCGCAAGGCGTTCATGCAGTGCGTCAACCGCGAGGCACTGGTCGAGAAGCTGATCCGGCCGATCCAGCCGGACGCCAAGCCGCTCGGCAGCCTCCTGTTCTTCCAGGGCGAGAACGGCTACGTCGACAACTACGCCCAGTACACGGGCAAGGCCGACGAGGCCAAGGCGACGCTGACCGGTGCCGGCTGGGCCCCGGGTGGCGACGGCATCATGACCAAGGGTGGCCAGAAGCTGAGCTTCAAGATCAGCCACACGGACATCCCGCGCCGCAAGCAGACCGTGGAGCTCATCCAGTCCAACTGCAAGGCTGCCGGCATCGACGTCAAGGACGACACCGACCCGAACTTCCTCGACACCCGGGTCAGCGCCGGTGACTACGACGTGGCGCTCTTCGCGTGGTCCGCGGCTCCGTTCAAGTCGGGTACCCAGGCGATCTACTCCACCGGTGCCGGCCAGAACTGGTCCGCGTACAGCGACCCCAAGGTCGACCAGTTCTTCAAGGACGCGGTGAAGTCGACCGACCCGGCCGCGGCGAACCAGCTCTACGCGCAGGCGGACAAGCAGCTCGCGGAGGACAACTACTCCCTGCCGCTGTTCAACCCGCCGAACATGTGGTCCTACAAGGGCATCGACAGCGTGTACTTCCAGAGCTACAACGGTGCGCTGTGGAACGCCAACGAGTGGGTCAAGCAAGGCTGAGATGAGCCGCTCGCGCGGCTGATCCGAGTCGAACAAGAGGGAGGGGTCGGACCAGAAGTCCGGCCCCTCCTCTTGGGTACGGGTCCAGCGAGAGGCACACTTACTAACGCCGTCCAGCGGGTCCGCCGACGTCGGCTCACGAGGCCGCCCCCGGCCCCACCGAGGAGCGAAAAGGACATGATTCGCTACATAATTCGCAGATTGCTGATCTCCATCCCCCTGTTGCTGGTCGCCAGCTTCCTGTCCTTCCTGATAGTTGGCTCGATCGGCGACCCCCTCGCCGACCTCAAGGCCAAGCCCGGTATGACGCCGGAGAAGGTGCACGACATCGCGGTCAGCATGGGCTTGGACAAGCCGCTGATCGCCCGCTACTTCGACTGGCTCGGCAATTTCTTCAAGGGCGACTGGGGCAACAGCATCGCGCTCGGCCAGGCCGGCGCCGATGTGTACACCTCGGTGATGCAGGCGCTGTGGATCACGGCCCGGCTGGTGGTCGGCGCCGAGATCCTGGCCATCATCATCGGTGTCGCGGTGGGCGTGCTCGCCGCCGTCAAGCAGTACTCGATCTTCGACTACCTCGCGACGTCCGCGGCCTTCCTGATGTTCTCGATGCCCGTCTTCTGCGTCGCGGTGGTCCTCAAGACCTACGGCATCAGGTTCAACAACGTCCTCACCAGCATGGGCATGGACCGGTGGATCTCCACCGTCAGCCCGGCCTCGGGCGGCTTCCAGGGCTCGTTCGGTGAGGTCATCTTCAAGTACACCGGTACGTACATCCTGCCGACGATCACGCTGATGCTGATCAGCTTCGCCGCGTACAGCCGGTTCCAGCGCGCTTCGATGCTGGAGACGCTGAACTCCGACTACGTGCGCACGGCGCGCGCCAAGGGGCTCTCGCAGCGCCGGGTGGTCTTCCGGCACGCGTTCCGCAACGCGATGATCCCGGTGACCACGCTGTTCTCGCTGAACGCCGCCGCACTGTTCGCCGGCGCGATCATCACCGAGAACGTGTTCGGCTGGCACGGCATGGGTCAGCTGCTGGTCGCCTCGGTGCGCGGGCGCGACCCCTACATGCTGATGGGGTGGCTGATGGTCACCGCATCCCTTGTCATCCTCTTCAACCTGGTCGCCGACATCATGTACGGCATCCTTGACCCGAGGATCCGCCTTGGCTAATCCGATTTCCGGCAACCCGCTCCAGCCGTCCAGCTCGCCCGGGGTCGCGCTCGACCCCGAGGCGGGCGAGCGGATCAGCGAGTTCGACGCCACCAAGGCGCGCAAGCAGAGCACCCTGATCCTGCGCCGGTTCTTCCGGCACAAGCTGGCCGTGGCCAGCCTCATCGTGTTCCTGCTCATCGTGATCTTCGGGTTCCTCGGCCCGTTCTTCTGGAGCGTCTCGGTCGACGACGCGACCGGCGGGCGCTACGAGACGCCCAGCGGCGCGCACCCGCTCGGGACCACCCAGATCGGCAAGGACATGCTGGCGCAGCTGATCCGCGGCACCCGGCTGTCCGTGCAGATCGCGATCGTGGTCGCGCTCGGCTCGACGTTCGTCGGCGTGGTCGTCGGCGCGGTCGCGGGCTACCTGCGCGGCTTCATCGACTCGGCGTTGATGCGCCTGGTCGACCTGCTGCTGGTCATCCCGCAGATCGCCGTCGCCGCGATCCTGATCCGCGCGTTCCAGGGCAGCTGGTACACGGTGGCTTTGATCCTCGCCGCGTTCGGCTGGATGCAGGTCGCCCGCATCAGCCGCGGTGAGACGCTGTCGCTCTCGGCCCGCGAGTTCATCGAGGCGTCGCGGGCCTCAGGCGCCGGCACCCCGTGGATCGTCTTCCGGCACCTGATCCCCAACATGATCGGCAGCATCACCGTGAACGCCACGCTGGCCGTGGCCACCGCGGTGCTCGCGGAGGCGGCGCTGTCGTTCATCGGTCTCGGCGTGCAACCGCCGGACACGTCCCTCGGTTTGATCGTCAGTGAGAACTACTCGCAGGTCGAGGAACGGCCGTGGCTGTTCTGGGGCCCGTTCGTGATCATCGTGCTGCTGTCGCTCGCGGTGAACTTCATCGGCGACGGCCTGCGTGACGCGTTCGACCCGAGGCAGACGAAGGTGCGTGCCTGATGAGCGAATCCCCACTGCTGGTCGACGAGACACCCGTCGCGGCCAACGAGAAGGTGCTCGAGGTCGACCACCTCTCCGTCACCTTCCCCACCGACGACGGCGACGTGCACGCGGTGCGCGACATCTCGTTCGCGCTCAGGCCGGGTGAGGTGCTCGGCATCGTCGGCGAGTCCGGCTCCGGCAAGTCGGTGTCGTCCACGGCGATCATGGGGCTGCTGCCCAACACCGCGAAGATCGAGGGCTCGATCCGCTACCGCGGCCGCGAGCTCGTCGGGCTGAACTACAAGCAGCTCCAGCCGTTGCGCAACAACGGCATCGCCATGATCTTCCAGGACCCGATGACCTCGCTGAACCCCGTCTTCACGGTCGGGTGGCAGCTGGCCGAGGCGTACCGGGCGCACCACGAGGTGCCCAAGAAGGTCGCCTGGGCCAAGGCCGTCGAGGCGCTGGAGCTGGTCGGCATCCCGCAGCCGGACAAGCGTGCGTCGCAGTACCCGCACGAGTTCTCCGGCGGCATGCGCCAGCGCGTGATCATCGCCATGGCGATCATCAACGACCCGGACGTGATCATCGCGGACGAGCCGACCACGGCGCTGGACGTGACGGTGCAGGCCCAGATCCTCGACACGCTGATGCGGATCAAGGACGAGACCAACGCCGCGATCATGCTGATCACCCACGACCTGGGCGTCGTGGCCGGCATGGTGGACCGCGTGCAGGTGATGTACGCGGGCACGGTGGTCGAGTCCGGCACGGTCGAGGAGGTCTTCGAGACCCCGCGGATGCCCTACGCGGTCGGGCTGCTCGGGTCGATCCCGAACCCGGCGATGCTGGGCAAGCGGCTCACCCCGATCAAGGGCGCCCCGCCTTCGCTGGTGAACCTGCCGCATGGCTGCTCGTTCTCGCCGCGCTGCCCGCTGGCCATCGACGACTGCCGGACCGCCGAGCCGCCGCTCGAGGCCACGGAGAACCCCGCGCACACCGCGCGGTGCATCCGCTGGCGGCACCTGGCCACCATCGACACGCCGTCGAAGCTCTTCGCGACCGAGGAGATCGGCGTGATCGAGAACCCGGCGTCGATGATCGAGTTCGACCCGGAGGCCGCACTCGTCGCCGACGTGCACGAAGTCGACGGCAGCCAAGAGGAGAGCACGAGCTCATGAGCGACTCCACTGACACCTTGACGGCGTCGACCGCCGGTCCCGCGTCGGCCGGCGAGCCGAACTCGGGCGCGTTGCTGCAGGTGCGCAACCTGGTCAAGACGTTCCCGGTGCGCGGCCACGGCATCATCCCGCGCGCGGTCGGCACGGTGCACGCCGTCTCGGACATCTCGTTCGACCTGAACGCCGGGGAAACCCTCGGCCTGGTCGGCGAGTCCGGCTGTGGCAAGTCCACCACCGGGCGGGCCATCCTCCAGCTGCACAAGCCCACGTCGGGCTCGGTGAAGTTCGAGGGCAAGGAACTCACCACGATGAGCGGGAAGCGGCTGCGTGCGTTGCGCCGCGAGGCGCAGATCGTGTTCCAGGACCCGTACGCGTCGCTCGACCCGCGCTGGCAGGTCAACGACATCGTCGCCGAGCCGCTCAAGATCCACGGCGTCAAGGGCGAGCGGGGCATCCAGCACCGGGTCAACGAACTGCTGGAGCTGGTCGGGCTCAACCCCGAGCACCGCAACCGCTACCCGCACGAGTTCTCCGGCGGTCAGCGCCAGCGCATCGGCATCGCCCGCGCGCTCGCGCTGAACCCGAAGCTCGTCGTGCTGGACGAACCGGTGTCGGCGCTGGACGTGTCCGTGCAGGCCGGTGTGGTGAACCTGCTCGAGGAACTGCAGGAGCGCCTGCACCTCGCGTACGTGTTCGTCGCGCACGACCTGTCGGTGGTGCGGCACATCTCGCACCGCGTGGCCGTGATGTACCTGGGCAAGATCGTCGAGATCGGCTCGCGCGAGGACATCTACGCCCGCCCGATGCACCCGTACACGCAGGCGTTGCTGTCCGCGGTGCCGGTGCCGGACCCGAAGCTGGAACGCCAGCGCCAGCGCATCGTGCTGACCGGCGACGTGCCGAGCCCGGTGAACCCGCCCTCGGGTTGCCGGTTCCGCACGCGGTGCTGGAAGGCGCAGGACATCTGCGCCGAGCAGGAACCGCCATTGCAGTTCAACGGCGGCGGCAAGACCATGTCGGCCTGCCACTTCGCCGAAGAACGCCAGGTGCTGTGACACGGTGCGCTGGCGCGCACGGGTGACGGCCTCTTGACCGGCTTGCTCGTTCCGGCCCGTGACCGGACCGGAACGAGCAAGCCGCGGCCGTCACCGGGTCTCCGGCTCCTTCCGGGTGGCCGTCGTCGTTGTGGTTGTCCTTCTCGGCCCGCACCCGGGTCAAGATCAACATCCGGGCGCGGGCCGTCGCACGTCGTCTCCTAGGCTGAGGCCGTGATGCTGACCGCTCCACCGCACCTGCTGCTGGTGCACGCCCACCCCGACGACGAGAGCCTGTGCACGGGCGGCACGATCGCCCGTTACGCGGCCGCCGGGGTGCACGTCTCGTTGGTCACCTGCACCCTCGGCGAGGAGGGCGAGATCATCCCGGGTGGGCTCGCCGGGCTCGCCGCCGACCAGGCCGACCAGCTCGGCGGCTACCGGGTCGGCGAGCTGCGGGCCGCGTGCGCCGCGCTCGGTGTGAACGAACACCGCTACCTCGGCGGGATCGGGCGCTGGCGTGACTCCGGCATGGCGGGCACGCCCGCGAACGAGCACCCGCGGGCGTTCGTCGCCGGGTCGGTCGAGGAGCAGGCGGCCGAGCTGGCCGAGCTGCTGACCGAACTGCAGCCGCAAGTCGTGGTCACCTACGGGCCCGACGGCGGCTACGGCCACCCCGACCACATCCGGGCCCACGAGATCACCGTGGCCGCGTGCGCGGCCGATCCCGACGTGGACCGGGTGTTCTACACCGTCCCGTCGCGCACGGCGGTCGACGGCGGCGTCGAGGGCCTGCGAGCCATGTCCGGCCTGCCGTTCCGGCTGCCGTCGCCCGGTGAGCTGCCGGGCGTCGAGGACGACGTGATCACCACCCGGGTGCGTGTCGCCGACCAGGAGCCCGCCAAGGTGCGTGCCCTGCTGGCCCACGCCACCCAGGTCTCCGTGTGGCGCGGCGAGGCGGGGGAGCGGGCGTACGCGTTGTCCAACGGCATCGCCCAGCCCCTGCTCGACGAGGAGTGCTACACGCTGGCCAGCGGTCCCGCCGAGGGGGCCGAGCACGACCTGTTCGGCGGCCTGCCCGGACCCGGCGGCGGCGAATGAGTACCGCCGACAAGCTCTTGCTCGCGTTGCTGCTCGTGGTGGCCGCGGTGCTGGGCTTCACCGAGCTGATGTTCCTGCCGCTGCGGATGGACGGCGCGATCCTGCCCCGGCTGGCCAACCTGCCGGTCCCAGCCAGCGCGCTGCTCGCCCTGGTGACCATGCCGTGGCTTTCGCGGGCCGCGTCGGACCTGTCGCCGCGCGGGCTGGTGTCGGCGTCGCCGCTGCTGGTGTGGCTGCTGGTGATCGGCGTGTTCGGGCTCGCCGGCCCGGGTGGCGACATCGTGCTGATCCCGGACTGGCGGACGTTGCTCTTGTTGGCGTGCGGCGCTTTCCCGGCCGCGGTCGTGCTGGGCTCGCGCGTCGGCCTGCCCACCGACGACCACCGCTGACCCCCGCCCCGACAAGGGCTCTTCCTTCACGCGCGCGCGAAGACAAGCCCCACCCTCCCGGGGGCACCCCTGAAACCAGTCTATCGGCTCTGACCTGCGTAAACAGCTCGTGAGTCGAATCTGTGGACAACCGGGCGCCTGGGGAAAACCTCGATCGTCATCCGGCCGGGTGCCCGGTTTGCCCGCAAACTGGACACCGTGGCCGAACCCATTTCCGACAAGGTGGTCGTCGCGACGCTGCGGCCGTTCGTGCGGGCCAGCGCGCCCATGCTGACCGCGTTGCGTGCGTCCGACCCCCTTGGCCTCGCGCGCAAACTCCTGCCGGACGCGCCCGCCGACGACGAGGACGGCGACCTCGACCGCGGCTTCCTGCGCAAGCTCGCCGAGCGCCTGGAAACGGTCAAGCTGCCGGGAACCAAGCGCTGGGCCGACATGACCGTCGACGAGCGCACCGACTGGTGGGTCGGCCGGCTCGGCCGGTTCACCGCGCTGCTCGCCGCCGTGCCCGGCATCGGCGGCGCGCTCGCCGACCGGTTGCCCGTGCAGGACGCCCTCGGCGCGGCCGGGCAGGGCCTGCTGCTGTGCGCCATCGCGATCGAGCACGGCGTGACCGACCGGGCCGAGCAGGTCCGGCTGCTCGCGGCCGTGTTGTTCGACCGCCAGATCGATCGGGAGCTGGCCGAAAAAAGCCACGAAGGCGAGGACGCCAAGACCGCCGAGCTGACCGAGGAGCTCGAAGGCAAGAGCAAGCTGACCGTGAAGGCGGCCGCCCGGACCCTCTGGCGTTTCGGCCGTGCGCTGTGGGCCGTCACCGACGAGCTGGACAAACGCCCGCACAGCCGCTTCTACCACCGGGCGCTGGGCATGGTGCCGGTCGTCGGGATGGCGGGGGACTACCTCGGCGAGCGTTCGGGTCTCAAGCGTGCCGCCAAGGCGGCCAACCGGTGGATCGCCGAGAACCAGCCCGTGTGATCTGCCTGGCACCGCCTCCCTGTCCGCTACCGCGGGGAGGGATACTAGGCGTCCTCAGCGAGTGAAGGAGCAGGAGACCGCAGTGACCTACGTGATCGCCGAGCCCTGCGTCGACGTGCTTGACAAGGCATGCATCGAGGAATGCCCAGTCGACTGCATCTACGAGGGCGACCGGATGCTCTACATCCACCCCGACGAGTGCGTCGACTGCGGTGCCTGCGAACCGGTCTGCCCCGTCGAGGCCATCTACTACGAGGACGACGTGCCCGACCAGTGGTCGGCCTACACCAAGGCCAACGTCGACTTCTTCGACGAGCTCGGCTCGCCTGGTGGCGCGTCCAAGGTCGGCAAGGTCAGCGCCGACCCCGAACTGATCAAGAACCTGCCGCCGCAGGCCGAGTGATCGCCGCGAACCTCCCGGATTTCCCCTGGGACACGCTGGCCGAGCCCAAGGCGGTGGCGGGCCGCCACCCCGGCGGGGTGATCGACCTGTCGATCGGCACGCCGGTCGACCCGGTGCCGCAGGTGATCGCCGACGGGCTGGCCTCGGCGGCGCACGTGCCCGGCTACCCGGCCACCCACGGCACGCCGGAGCTGCGCGAGGCGGCGGTCGCGGCGCTGGCGCGCCGGCACGGCGTGACCGGGCTCGACCCGGCGGCGGTGTTGCCGACCATCGGGTCCAAGGAGGCGGTGGCGCTGCTGCCGTCGCTGCTGGGGGTCGGCGCGGGCTCGACGGTCGTGGTGCCGGAGCTCGCGTACCCGACCTACGAGGTCGGTGTGCGGCTGGCCGGGGCCGAGCTGGTGCGGGCCGACGGCCTGACCGCGCTCGGTCCCGCGCGTCCCGCGCTGGTGTGGGTGAACTCGCCGGGCAACCCGACCGGCAAGGTGTTGCCCGCCGAGCACCTGCGCAAGGTCGTCGACTGGGCTCGCGAGCGCGGCAGCATCGTGCTGTCCGACGAGTGCTACCTGACCCTCGGCTGGGACGCCGAGCCGGTGTCCGTGCTGCACCCGGACGTCACCGGCGGGCGCCTCGACGGCGTGCTCGCGGTGCACTCGCTGTCGAAGTGCTCCAGCATGGCGGGCTACCGCGCAGGGTTCGTCACGGGCGATCCCGCGCTGGTCAAGCAGTTGCTGGCGGTGCGCAAGCACGCGGGCATGATCGTCCCGCGACCGGTGCAGGCCGCGATGACCGCCGCCCTGACCGACGACGAGCACGTCGACGCACAGCGCTCCCGCTTCCGCGCGCGACGATCGGTGCTGCTGGCCGCCGTGCGGCGCGCGGGTTTCCGGGTGGACCACTCCGAGGGCGGCATGTACCTCTGGATCACCCGCGACGAGGACGCCTGGCAGACCACGGCGTGGTTCGCCGAGCGCGGGATCCTGGTCGCACCGGGCACGTTCTACGGACCCAAGGGCGCCCGCCACGTCCGGCTCGCGCTGACCGCGACCGACGAGCGGATGGCCGCGGCCGCCGAACGCCTCGCCTAACGCGCGGTCAGCCCTGGGTGGTCAGCTCTGGGTGGTCCGCGGCGGCCGCCCGCAGCGCCGCGAGCTTCTGTGCGAGCCGTGAGCGGCACCAGAGCTTGCACTCGTGTTCGGCCTGCACCAGCCGGCCCGCCACGAACGCCGCCCCGGGATCGGCCGTCGCCTTCAGCAGGCGCCGCACGGTCGACGCGGCGACCGTCGCGTCCTGGTGTTCACCGAGCAGCGTCTGCAGTTCCTTCGCGGCCTGGGCCACCGGGCCCAGGCCGTTGGTCAGTTCGGCGGCGTAGCGCAACCGCTTCACCTTCACCCGCAGCTCGTGCAGGTCGTCGTCCGGCGGGTCGGTGGTGAGCTCGGCGATGGCCTTGTCCACCGAACGGAACGCCTTCGCGGCCGAAGTGTCCACAACGGACTGTGGCGTGGCCGCCTTGAGCGCGCCGAGCAGGTCCTGGTAGCGCGTGCTGTCGAACACCACGAGCATGCGGTCGCGTGCCTCGGTGCGCTCGGACCGCAACGCATCCAGCAACGGCTCGCCACCGGCGGCTTCCTCCGGTGGGAACGTCGCCAGTTGGGTGCCCAGCCGGGCGAGCAACACGTCGAGGTCGCGCACCGCGCCCAGCGACCGGCCGAACCAGCGCAGCTCGCGGTCGAGTCCCTTGTCCGACCGCACGATCGCCCGCATCCGCCGCACCGACACCCGGAGCTGGTGCACGTCTTCGGGGTCGCGATCCTCGCGCGCGCCCAGTTCGTGCGCGCGCACGAGTTTGAGCAGAGATCGCAACTGGTCGGCGGCGGTGACCGTCATCTGGTGGATGTTAGATGGGTCCATGAGCGATGTGGAAATGTTGTCGGTCGCCATCGCGCAGGCCCGTGCCGGGCTCGCCGAAGGCGGCATCCCGATCGGTGCCGCGTTGTTCGACACCTCGGGTGCGTTGCTGGGCAAGGGGCACAACCGCCGGGTGCAGGACGACGACCCGTCGATGCACGCGGAAACGGCGGCGTTCCGCGACGCGGGCCGCAGGTCCGGTTACCGCGACACCGTCATGGTGACGACGCTTTCGCCGTGCTGGTACTGCAGTGGTCTGGTCCGCCAGTTCGGCATCGGCCGGGTGGTGATCGGCGAGGCCACCACGTTCCACGGTGGACACGACTGGCTGGCGGAGCACGGCGTGGCGATCACCGTGCTGGACGACCAGGAGTGCGTGACGATGATGCGCGAGTTCATCGCCGCCCGGCCCGCGTTGTGGAACGAGGACATCGGTGAGTGACCGTCGGAAGACCTATGTGGAGCTGCCGGACGGGCGCAAGGTGCGCGGCCGGGGCCTGCGACTGCCGTTCGACGGCCCGGACCCCGACTACGGGCTCTACCTCGGCCACCAGCCGGAGGTCGCGTGGCCGCACGACAACCTCGACTGGCCGGACTTCCGGCTGCCGCGTGACTCGGCGTTGGCGGTTTCGCTGATCAAGGCCCTGCACGCGCGGGCGGCGACGGAACGCGTCGAAGTGGCGTGCGGTGGGGGAATCGGGCGGACCGGGACCGTGATCTCGTGCTTGGCGGTGCTGTCGGGTGTGCCGGCGGAGGAGGCGGTGGCGTGGACGCGGGCGCACTACCACCCGAGGGCCGTGGAAACGCCGTGGCAGAAACGATGGGTCAGGCGGTTTCCCAGCGGTGGCATCTGCCTGCCAGACTGGCCGTCGTCCTGAGCCCGCACTCGTAGGCTTGGCCCATGGCTACTCCCGCGGAGATCGTCAACGGCTACATGGGCATCGTCGACAAGACGTACGCGGGCCTGACCGCCGTCCCGGCCGCGGTGCCCGGGCCGGCCACGAGCGTGACCGTCGAGCAGCTGATGGCGATCATGCCCAAGCTCAGCCGGGCGCAGGCCGACGCTTACCTGCCGTTGCTTAACCAGGCGATGGCGGACGCGCAGGTCAACAACCCGAAGCGCAAGGCCACGTTCCTGTCCCAGCTCGCGGAGGAGAGCGCGGACCTCACCGACTTCGAGGAGAACGCGAGCGGCCGGGCTTACGAGGGCAACAGGAACCTCGGCAACACCCAGCCTGGCGACGGTCCGCGCTTCAAGGGTCGCGGACCGATCCAGCTCACCGGCCGGGACAACTACACGCGCGCGGGCCGCGCCCTCGGCGTGGATCTGGTCAACCACCCGGAACTGGTGCAGACCGACCCCGCGATCGGCTTCCGCACCGCCGCGTGGTTCTGGAACGACAAACACCCGAACGCGGCGGCCGACGCCGGCGACTTCACCACCGTGACAAAGAAGGTCAACGGCGGCACCAACGGCATCGAGATCCGCCGCGCCGCCTACAACAGAGCGCTGAAGGTCCTTGGCGGCTAACGGTCCGCATTCCCCCGGCCGGGCACAACTACCTGCCTGTGGACAACCCGGCGGTCAGTTGGCGTGCAGGGCGGCGTTCAGCTCGATCCCGCCACCGGTCCGGGCCACGACCTCGACCGCGCCGGTGGTCGAGTTGCGCCGGAAGAGCAACCCGTTGGTCCCCGACAGCTCCCGAGCCTTGACCAGCCGTCCCTCCGGCAGGGTGATCTTCGTCCCGGCCGTCACGTACAGGCCCGCCTCCACCACGCAGTCATCGCCCAGGGAGATCCCGATCCCGGCGTTCGCCCCGATCAGGCACCGCTCGCCGATCGTGATGACCTCCTTGCCGCCACCCGACAGCGTTCCCATGATCGACGCCCCGCCGCCCACATCGGAGCCGTCGCCGACTACCACGCCTGCGGAAATCCGCCCCTCGACCATCGAGGCGCCGAGCGTGCCGGCGTTGTAGTTCACGAACCCCTCGTGCATGACCGTCGTCCCGATCGCCAGGTGCGCGCCGAGCCGCACCCGGTCCGCGTCGGCGATGCGCACACCGGACGGCAGCACGTAGTCGACCATCCGCGGGAACTTGTCCACGCCGTGCACGGTCACCTGGCCGCGCGCCCGCAGCCGCAGCCGGGCCTGTTCGAAGCCCTCCACCGGGCACGGCCCCTGACTGGTCCAGACCACGTTGGCGAGCAGTCCGAACACGCCGTCCAGGTTGGCGCCGTGCGGCGGGATCAGCCGGTGCGAGAGCAGGTGCAGCCGCAGGTACACGTCGTGCGCGTCGGCGGGCGGCTCGGCCAGGGAGTCCACCACCGTCCGCACGGCGACCACCTCGACGCCGCGGTCGAGGTCGGGGCCGAGCAGTGCGGACACACCGTCGCCCAGCTCCGCGGTCGCCTCGTGCTCGGACAGCCGCCGGGTGCCGGGCACGTCACCGAGCCCCAGTTTGGGCGCCGGGAACCAGGTGTCCAGCACCGCACCCGTGTCCGTCACCGTCGCCAGGCCGACCGCGTGGGCGCCTTGCACGTCGTCGCTGTTCACGCTGCTCACGGGTCTCCACGGTAGCCGCGCGATAGGTTGGCGCGGTGACCGCCCTCGAACTCAGCGCCGACCCGGTCGAGCTGACCGCCGCCCTCGTCGACGTGCCCAGCGTCTCCGGTACCGAGGACACCCTCGCCGACATGGTCGAGACCGCGCTGCGCGACCTCGGCCACCTCGAAGTGGTCCGCTCGGGCAACACGGTCCTCGCCCGCACCGACCTCGGTCTGCCCTCCCGCGTGGTGCTCGCCGGACACCTGGACACGGTGCCGATCAACGACAACCTGCCGTTGCGCCGCACCGGCACGGGCGACGACCTCGTGCTGCACGGTCTCGGCTCGGTCGACATGAAGGGCGGCGACGCGGTCCTGCTGCACCTGGCCGCCACGGTCCGCGAACCGCGCCACGACCTGACGTTCGTCTTCTACGACTGCGAGGAGATCGAGGCCGACCGCAACGGGCTGGGACGCATCCAGCGCGACCTGCCGGACTGGCTGCGCGGCGACCTCGCGATCGTCGGCGAGCCGTCCAACGCCGTGGTCGAGGCCGGTTGCCAGGGCACCATGCGCATCGAGGTCCGGACCAAGGGCGTGCGGGCGCACACGGCACGCGCGTGGATGGGGGAGAACGCGATCCACGCGCTCGCCGAACCCCTGCGCCGGCTCGCGGAGTACGAACCGCGCCACGTCGAGATCGACGGCTGCCACTACCGCGAGGGCCTGCAGGCGGTCGGGATCAAGGGCGGCGTGTCCGGCAACGTCGTGCCCGACGACGCCGTGCTGACCGTGAACCACCGGTTCGCACCGGACCGGGACAGCGCCGCGGCTGAGGCCCACCTGCGCGAGGTGTTCGACGGCTACGACATCGTGGTCACCGACTTCGCCGAGGGTGCCCTACCGGGGCTCCAGGCACCCGTGGCCGCCGAGTTCGTGCGGGCCGCGGGCGGCGAGCCGGTGGCCAAGCTCGGCTGGACCGACGTCGCCCGCTTCGCCGCGCTCGGCATGGCCGCGGTCAACTTCGGTCCCGGCGACCCGACCCTCGCCCACACCCAGCAGGAGAACCTGCCGGCCCACCAGGTGCACCAGTGCGCCGAGGTGCTGAGAAGGTTCCTTTCCTAGACTCGCCAAGGTGACAAGCGAAGAGATGGAACACCCGGCGGAGAAGCAGCGTGGGCCGGTGGTGCTGCGCCGCGGGAACCGGGTCGAGCCGACCACCACCGACCAGCGGCTGCTGGACTCGCGCGGACCCAGCGACTGGGTGCACACCGACCCGTGGCGGGTGCTGCGCATCCAGGCCGAGTTCGTGGAGGGTTTCGGTGCGCTGGCCGAGGTTCCGCGCGCGGTGACGGTCTTCGGATCGGCCCGCACCAAGCGCGACCACCCCGAGTACGAACTGGGCCGCAAGCTCGGCGCGGCCCTGGCGGAGGCCGGGTTCGCGGCGATCACCGGCGGCGGTCCTGGCACAATGGAGGCGGTCAACCGGGGCTGCTCGGAGGCCGGCGGCCAGTCGATCGGCCTGGGCATCGAGCTGCCGTTCGAGCAGGGCCTGAACCCGTGGGTCGACCTCGGCGTGAACTTCCGCTACTTCTTCGCCCGCAAGACGATGTTCATCAAGTACGCGCAGGCGTTCATCTGCCTGCCCGGCGGCTTCGGCACGCTCGACGAGCTGTTCGAGGCGCTGACCCTGGTGCAGACCAAGAAGGTCACCAAGTTCCCGGTCGTCCTCTTCGGACGGTCCTATTGGGGCGGTCTGTACGAGTGGGTGAAGAACACGGTGCACGCCGAGGGCAAGATCGGCGACAAGGACATGGCGTTGCTGCACCTGACCGACGACGTCGACGACGCGGTGCACATGGTCGAGGAGGCTTACGAGGCATGGGGGAAAACGCACTGACCAGGGTCGCGGTGTTCTGCGGCTCGTCCACCGGGGCCGGCTCCCGCTACCTGGACGCCGCGATCGAGCTGGGCAAACTGCTCGCGTCGCGGGGCATCGGCCTGGTCTACGGCGGCGCGCACGTCGGCACGATGGGGGCGATCGCCGACGCGACCATGGCCGCGGGCGGTGAGGTGATCGGGGTGCTGCCCGGCCACATGCAGGAGCAGGAGCTGGCCCACCACGAGATCACCGAACTGCGCATCGTCGCCAGCATGCACGAGCGCAAGGCGTTGATGGCCGACCTCGCCGACGCGTTCCTGGCCCTGCCGGGCGGGGCGGGCACGCTCGACGAGCTGTTCGAGATCTGGACGTGGGCGCAGATCGGCCTGCACGAGAAGCCCATCGGCCTGGTCGACGTCGACGGCTTCTACCAGCCGCTGCTGCGCATGGTCGACCACATGGTGGAGCAGGGCTTCACCAAGCCCGGCTACCGCGACCTGCTCGCCGTGCACGCGGACCCGGCGGTCCTGCTGGACGGGTTCGCAGCCTGATTGGTTTGCGTGTTTGTGCACACCGTGGCTGCCCGGCGTGCACAACGCGCGCCACGCGCCTGCCCGCGCTGCGACGGTCGGAACGCCAAGTTCCCGACCGAAGGAGGGCAAAGGATGCGCAAGCGCATCGCCGCGGGCGTGGTCACGGGCCTCACGGCGCTGGGGCTCGTCACGACGTTCGCCACGGCCGACGCCATGAGCCAGTCGAGCGCCGCCAAGAAGTTCCGCCACGCGCACATCACGTGGAGTTCCAGCGGGCACTGCACCAGCAAGGGCAACCCGCACTGCACGTCGTTCTCGGGCATCCGCGCGGACACCGTGAGCGGGCTGATCACGTTCAAGAAAGCCAGCGGGTGCACGGTGAACATCACCGGCGGCACCGAGGTCGGGCACGCGCCGGGCACCTACAGCCACGGCCACGGCTACAAGGTCGACATCGCGCACAACAGCTGCGTCGACCACTACATCAAGAAGTCGTTCCACTACATCGGCCTGCGTGGCGACGGCTACCCGCAGTGGCGGTCGAGCTCGGGCAACGTCTACTGCGACGAGGGCTCGCACTGGGACATCACCTATTACTGAGTTGTCCGGATGGGGTCGCGGCGCCGGCCGCGACCCCCGGGGCGTTACCCTGCCGCCGTGCTCAAGCTCATGCGCCGGGCAGGCGCCCGGTGATCGGCAGGCGGGAGGCGACCGACCGGCTCACCGACCGGCCCGACCACTCGCTGGTCGGCGTGATCACCATGCCGCAGAGCTCGGTCAGCCCGGTCACCTCGATCGTGCGCCGGGTCATCTGGGCGCTGCTGGCCCTGTTCGCCGCCGTCCTGCTGATCTACCTGGACCGAGGCGGCTACCGCGACAACACCAACGGTGACGGGGTCTCGTTCCTCGACTCGGTTTACTACGCCACCGTGTCGCTCTCGACGACCGGGTACGGCGACATCACCCCGGTCAGCGACTCGGCGCGACTGGTGAACATCCTGGTCATCACCCCGCTGCGGGTGCTGTTCCTCATCATCCTGGTCGGCACCACGCTCGCGGTGCTGACCGAGCGGTCCCGGCAGGCGTTGAAGATCCAACGGTGGAGGTCCAAGGTGCGCGACCACGTGGTCGTCGTCGGGTTCGGCACCAAGGGCAGGTCGGCGGTGAGCGCCGTGCTCTCCGACGGGGTGCCCGCGGCGAAGGTCGTCATCGTCGACACCGACCAGGCGATGCTGGACGCCGCGTCCGCGCAGGGCCTGGTCACGGTGCACGGCTCGGGCACGCGCTCGGACGTCCTGCGGGTCGCCGGTGTGGATCGGGCGCGGTCGGTGGTGGTGGCGACCAGCCGGGACGACTCGGCGGTGCTGATCACGCTGACCGCCCGCGAACTGGCACCGAAGGCCCAGATCGTGGCGGCGGTGCGGGAGGCCGAGAACGTGCACCTGCTGCGCCAGTCGGGCGCGAACCAGGTCGTGGTGTCGTCGGAGACGGCCGGGCGGCTGCTGGGCATGGCGACGTCGACGCCGACCGTGGTGGACATGGTCGAGGACCTGATCACCCCCGACGAGGGCCTGGCGATCGCCGAGCGCGAGGTCGAGCAGGCCGAGGTCGGCGGCTCACCGCGGCACCTGCCGGACATCGTGCTGGGCGTGGTGCGCGACGGGCGGCTCTACCGCGTCGACCACCCGGACGCCGACGCCATCGAACCGGGCGACCGCCTCCTCTACGTCCGCAAAGTAACCCCCGCCGACGACTAACCCCACCCGCGCGCCCCACCCACTGGGCGTGTCCCACACCCACGCCGGGTGTGTCCCCCGTTCTGACCGGGTGTGTCCCCCGCTCGCGCTAGGTGTGTCCTACGTTCCGGCGGGGTGTGTCCCCCGTTCCGGCTGGGTGTGTCCCACACTCGCGCTGGGTGTGTCCCCTGTTCCGACCGGGTGTGTCCCCCGCTCGCGCTAGGTGTGTCCCTCGTTCCGGCGGGGTGTGTCCCACATTCGGGCGCGGTGTGTGCCACGTTCCCGCGGAATCCGGCCCTCCCGCGCGACCACTTTTCCACAGACGGGTAGTTGTCCACAGATCGAGCTGAAGCCCGTTTACGCAGGTCAAACCCGATAGACTGGGAGCGGGGCCGGCCCCCGGGTCGGGCAGGGCGTCGTCAAAGTCGTTTCCGCAGTTCAGGGCGGGTTTGGTGGCCTGACTAGCCTCCCGCTCATCAAGGCCGCCCAACCCGCTGGTCGGTGACCACCAGATTCTGGCAAGGCCAAGGCTCAAACCATCCAGAATGGACAGTTGGCGCGCCTGTGCCCGGTGGTCTGATGGCAGGCTTGACCAGGGAGAATGCGACTTTGACGGAGCCCTGCCGGGTCGGGTGGGGTTTGGCTTACGCGAGGGCGACCAAAACCCAAGGTCACGACGGTCCGGCGACCTCGGCCCGAGCCTGGTCGGTGGACGTCACCCGCGGTCGAGCCGACCCGATCAAGCCGCCAAGGCCACACAGGCCCGGCCTTGCGTCGTCTGCGACGATCCAGGGGTGACCGTGCCAGGGTTGACGGCGACCGTGCAGCGGTGGGTGTTGACCCTTGCCGCGCTCGCGGTCCTGTCGTTGCTCATCACGCTCGTCGTGGGCATCGCCGGCGTCTTCGGCTTCGCCTCCGTCGAGGCGTCGGGCGGCGACCAGGCGCAGGCCACGGTGGTCACCGGCGCTTCCTGCAGCGATCCCAACGCCAAGGAGGTCGTCAATCTCACGGTCGACGGCAAGCAGCGCCAGGCCAAGCTCGACGCCTGCGGCCACGCCCAGGGCGACCCGCTGACCGTCACGGTCCCCAGCAACCGCGCCAACGACGCGAGCGGTGACCTGCTGGTCCACAGTGCGCAAGCCGACATGGGCGTGGACGACGCGTGGCGGCCGATCGGTCTCGGCCTGCTCTTCCTCGCCGGGCTCGCGGGCGGTGGCTACGCGCTGCTCTACCTGCGTGAACCGGGCGCGAAGCTGCCCAAGCTCCCCTGGGTCACCGGTTCCTGAACGGCCAGCTACGCTCGGCCGCCATGTGGGGACGTGGCGCGCTCATCCTGGCCTTCCTCGCGGCGGCGGCGCAGCCGACCTTCCCCAGCATCCCCGGTTTCCCGACACCGGGTTCCGGCCAGCCGACGTTCACCGTCCCGCCGCCGACCGGCGGTCCGGCGCCGTCGTCGCCGTCGATGCCGGTGATCCCGCGCAGCGATGTCGTGACCATGAAGCTCGGCGCCGACGGCACCCTGGCGGTCACCGAGATCGTGGCCGTACCGAAGAACGCGACGATGACCCGCACGGTCGCACTCCACGACCAAGCCGTGCGCGACGCCACTGTGGACGGCGCGGGCACGGTCCACGTCACGGCCGACGCGATGACGATCAAGCTCGACGGCGGCAAGGCGACGGTCCAGTACACGGTCACCGGCGCGGTCACCGACGCCCGCGGCAAACCCGAGCTGCGCTGGCGGCCGGTCGGCGGCTGGGACACCGACCTGATCCTGGCCCGCGTCTCGCTCACCACGCCCCGACCGCCGCTCTCCGTGGCCTGCCTGAGTGGTCCGGAAGGGTCGACGACACCGTGCAAGTCGGTGCACACCGATGCCAAGGCGGTGACCAGGACCACCCAGCTGCAGCTGCGCGCGGGCGACCGGATCGACCTCACCGCCGTGCTCGACCCCGGCTCGGTGAAGGTCGACACGGTCGACACGGCCGCCGCGACGACCGACGACGACGGGACCGGCCCGTTCGCGCTGACCTGGTTCAGCGGGACCGGCCTGGTCACGTTGCTCGCGTTGCTGCTGGCCGGGTTCGCCCTGCTCTGGGTGTTGCGTGGCCGGGACGCCAAACCCCAGGCGCGCGAGCCGGTTCCGGTGCTGCGCCACGAGGGCGAGCACGTGGTGTTCGTGCCGCCGGAGGAGATCCTGCCGGGCCGCCTGGGCACCGTGCTCGACGAGTACGTCGACGTCAAGGACGTCTCAGCGACCGTCGTCGACCTCGCTGTGCGCGGGTACCTGCTGGTCGTGCACGGCGTCGCGGCCGACGGCAGCCCCGACTGGCAGCTGGTGCGCCACCGCCCGGCCGACGCCGACCTCGCCGGCTACGAGCGCGTGCTGCTGGACACCCTGCTGCCGCAGGGGATCGAGTCGGCGAGCCTGGCCGACCTGCGGGCCAACCCGGTCGACCTCACGCCCGTGCGCGACGCGCTCTACAACGACGTGGTCGCACGCGGTTTCTTCGGCACCCGCCCCGACGACCGCCGCAGCCGCTACTCCCTGGCCGGGGCCACGGTCGCGGTGCTCGGGGTGCTGGTCACGCTGGTGCTGGCGTTCACGGTCGGCAGCGCGCTGATCGGGCTGGCCGTGGTCCTCGCCGGGCTGGTCGTGCTCGTCGGCGCCCGCTGGATGCCCGCGCGCACGGGCCAGGGCAGTGCCTTGCTCGGCGCGGCGGACGACCTGACCGCCCATCTGAGCACGACCGTGCCCGAGCAACTGCCCGCCGCGGACCGGGAACCCGTGTTCGCCCGGTCGCTGCCGTATGCGCTGGTGCTGCGGCAGAGCGAGCGCTGGTTGCAGGTCTACCCGGAGTCCGAAGAGGGCCGCTACTGGTACGTCGCCGGTGAGCAGCCGCGTCCGTTCGCTGTGGACTTCCAGGACTTCAACTCTGCCCTCGACGCGGCGCTCGCGGGCTCAGGCCGGTTGCGCTCAGGGTGAAAGGTACTTCGCGGTCCGTTGTCGGTGCGCTCCCGTAGGCTGCGCTCATGACCCCCGCGCTGCACCGCTTCACCCTCGACAACGGCCTGCGCGTGGTGCTCGCTCCGGACCCGACGGCACCGGTTGTCGGCGTGAGCGTGCACTACGACGTGGGCTTCCGTTCCGAGCCCGAGGGCCGTACCGGGTTCGCCCACCTCTTCGAGCACCTGATGTTCCAGGGCAGCGAGAGCCTGGAGAAGCTGGCGCACTTTCGGTACGTGCAGTCCTCCGGCGGGACGTTCAACGGCTCGACCCACCCGGACTACACCGACTACTTCGAGGTGCTGCCCTCCGCCGCGCTGGAGCGCGCGCTGCACCTGGAAGCCGACCGGATGCGGGCGCCCAAGATCACCGAGGAGAACCTCCGCAACCAGATCGACGTGGTCAAGGAGGAGATCCGGCTCAACGTGCTGAACCGGCCCTACGGCGGGTTCCCGTGGATCACCCTGCCGCCGGTGCTCTACCAGACGTTCCCCAACGCGCACAACGGATACGGCGACTTCGTCGACCTCGAGCAGGCCACGGTGCAGGACTGCGCGGACTTCTTCGACACCTACTACGCGCCCGCCAACGCGGTGCTCACCGTGGCCGGCGACCTCGACGTCGAGGCCACGAAAGCTTTGGTGGAGAAGCACTTCGGCGATGTGCCGGCCCGCCCGAAGCCGGAGCGGCCGTCGTTCGCCGAGCCGCCGCCGGACACCGAGAAGCGCGGTGAGCAGCTCGACAAGCTGGCGCCGATGCCCGCGCTCGCGGTCGGCTACCGGATGCCCGACCCGATCAACGAGCTGGACAGCTACCTGGGCTACCTGGTGCTCGCGGGTGTGCTGGCCGAGGGCGACGGGTCCCGGCTGCAGCAGCGGCTGGTGCACCGCGACGCGCTGGTCACCGACATCAACGCGGGCGCGGGCACGTTCGGGCCGTTCGAGGCGCGCGATCCCGACACGTTCACCGTCACGGCCATGCACCCGGACACGGTGAGCCCGGAGCAGGTGCTCGAGGCGCTGGACGACGAGCTGGAGAAGCTCGCCGCGACCCCGCCGGAGGACCAGGAGCTGATGCGGGTGACGGCCCGCTGGGTGGCCAACCTGCACGGCGAGCACGACCAGTTGATCAACCGGACGCTCGCGTTCGGCGCGTTCGAGCTGCTCTACGGCGACCCGAGCCTGGTGTTCGCGTTGCCCGAGCGGCTCGCCGCCGTGACCGCGCAGGACGTGTCCGCCGCCGCCAAGAAGCTGCGCGCCGAGTCGCGTGCCGTGCTGGTCGTGAAGCCCGCAGGAGGAGAACAGTGAGCGAGCTTGCGAGCGAACCGTTGAACACTGCGCCCGGGGCTCAGGCCCGGCCCGAGCTCCAGCGAGGGACTGGCATGAGCCGTACAGCGGAGGAGATCGGTCGCACCGAGCGCGGCCCGAGGCCGTTGCCGCCGCTCGGTGAGCAGCGCGCGACCGGCGATCTGTCCAGTGTGGACACCGTGCTGGCCAACGGGTTGCGGGTGCTCGCGGTGCACAAGCCGACCGTCCCGATGGTCGAGCTGCGGCTGCGCATCCCGTTCGCCGCGGCCGATGCGGCCACCGCGGCCAAGCACGCAGCCGTCGGTGAGCTGCTGGCCGAGACCGTGCTGACCGGCACCGCCCGCCGCGACCGCGTGGCCATCGACACCGAGCTGGCCCTGGTCGGCGGCGAGCTGGGCGCGAGCGTCGACCCGATGCGTCTGTCGATGGCGGGCAGCGCGCTGGCCACCGGGTTCGACACGCTGCTCGACGTCCTGGCCGACGCGCTGACCGGCGCCACCTACGCCGACGGCGAGGTGGCCCGCGAACGTGACCGGCTCGTCGAGCGGATCGCGCTGGCCGGCAGCCAGCCGCGCACGATCGCCCGCAAGGCGTTGCAGCGCCACCGTTACGGCAACCACCCGTACGTCTACGAGATGCCCGAGGCCGACGACGTCGCCGAGGTCACCGCCGACGAGGTGCGCGCCATGCACGCCGCGGGGGTGCTGCCCCGCGGTGCCGTGCTGGTCGTGGTCGGCGACGTCGAGCCGCAGCAAGCCGTTGCGGCCGTGGACAAGGCGCTCAGCGGCTGGACCGGGGACGCCACCGCGCGCAAGCTCGCCCCGCTGCCCGATCTCCCGGGCGGTGACCTGCTGCTGGTGCCGCGGGCCGGCGCCGTGCAGTCGCAGTTCCGGCTCTCCGCGCAGTCGATCGGCCGCACCGACGAGCGTTATCCGGCGTTGCAGCTGGCGAACCTGGCGTTCGGCGGGTTCTTCTCGTCGCGGCTGGTCGAGAACATCCGTGAGGACAAGGGGTACACCTACCACGCCCGCTCCGGCCCGGAGTTCACGTCGAGCGGTGCGACCCTGCAGGTCGACGCCGACACCGCGAGCGAGGTGACCGCGCCCGCCCTGCTGGAGATCCGTTACGAGCTGGGCAAGTTCGCCGTGTTGCCGCCCACCGAGGAAGAGCTCGAGACCGTGCGTCAGTACGCGGTCGGCTCGCTGCTGATCTCCACGTCGTCGCAGCCGGGCATGGCCTCGCAGCTGGCCTCGATCGCGGAGCTGGGCCTGGGCATCGACTGGCTGACCGCTCACCCGGCACGGCTGCAGGCGGTCACGCACGAGCAGATCGCCGACGCGGCAAGGGAATTCTTCGCGCCCGGCCGGTTCACCGGCGTCATCGTCGGCGATCCGGACACGCTCGCGGGCCTCGACGTGCTGGGTGGCGTCCGGCGGTGATCGAGCCGATCGTCCCGTTCGGTCTGGGCGAGATCCCGCCGCTGTCCCGCTCCGGCGTGGCCCGCGACGAGCAGGTGCGTGCCGATCCCGAGCACGCGGCCCGGCTGTGGAAGAGCGGCCGGGTCATCCTGCTCGACGAGCGGCTGCGCACGCCGGTCGACCAGGACCCGCTGCGCCTGGTTTACCGGCCGTGCACGGACTTCGGCGAGGAACCGGTCGACGGGGCGGTGCTGCTCGGCATGCTGCTCGACGAGAACGAGCAGTCGTTCTGGGCGTTGCCGCACGACGCGGAGCTGTCCGGCGAGGTGTTCCCGCCCGCCGACTCGTGGGGTTTCGCGACCGGCGCCCGCGACGCCGAGGGGCGCGAGTGGCACGACCTGCGCGGCGTCGGCTCGCTGCTCGACGACACCGAAGCAGGCCTGCTCACAACGGCGACCGCGTTGCTGAACTGGCACCACCGGGCGGGTTTCTGCGCTCGCGACGGGTCGCCGGTGCACATGTCCCAGTGCGGGTGGGCGACCAAGTGCGAGCAGAACGGGCACGAGGAGTACCCCCGTACCGACCCGGCCATCATCTGCCTCGTGCACGACGGCGCCGGCGGCAACGGCGAGCAGGTTCTCCTTGCGCGCCAACCGGTCTGGCCGCCCGACCGGTACTCGGTGCTGGCCGGGTTCGTCGAGGCGGGCGAGTCCATGGAGGCCTGCGTCGCGCGGGAGATCATGGAGGAGGTCGGGGTTCCGGTCCGCGACATCCGTTACCTGGGCAGCCAGCCGTGGCCGTTCCCGCGGTCGCTGATGATCGGCTTCGCCGCGGTCGCCGATCCGTCGGTCCCGGTGCGCCCGGCCGAAGGTGAGATCGAGCAGGCCAAGTGGGTTTCGAAGGAGACGGTGCGGGCCGCCATCGCCGCCGGCGGTGCGATCGAGGGGCTCAAGCTGCCGGGCGAGACGTCGATCGCTCGTCAGATGCTTTCGGGCTGGGCCCAGGCTTGAGATACCCGCTCGCGGCGGGCGAGTTATCCACAGGCACCTGGTTGTCCACAGATCTCGCCGCTCGCCGTTTCGCAGCGTGGCACGTCGATAGAGTTGTTGTAGTGGAAGTGCAGGTCGGACGGCGGCGAGGGGGTGGATTGAGTCGTGTTGGTGTTGCACGCGGTCACCGACGCCGAGGGCGCGCTGGCGTTCTGGGCGGAGGACTCCGCCTTGCCGTCGCGGGCATCGGGTCGCGCGACCAAGGCCGCGCGACCGCACCCGTTCGCCGTTTCCAGTGACACCTTGGGGACACTGGCCCTCGGTGAGCCCGACACGCTGACTCTTCGGCTGCCCGCGCACCCGTCGGCCCCGGTCCCGTCGCCCGAGCTGGTGCGGGATCCGCTGGCCGAAGGCCAGGCCCCGCGCGGCACTGTCGAGCTGCGGCAATGGCTGGTGCCCGCGCTGCGCATCGATCCGGCGTCCGCGCCGGGTCTGCTCGCCGAGCCGCCCGATGAGGTGCGACTGGGTCCGTCGTGCCGGTTCCTCGGCGAGCTGGCCGAACTGGCCGACGACCTGGTGCGTCGCGGGCGGTTCCTGCCCGGCCTCGTCGACGGTAAGGCTCGCTGGCGGCCGGTGCTCTCCGGCGTGGACGCCGCCCGGTACAGCGCGCTGCTGGCCGTGCAGCCACCGTCGCTCACCGCCGCCGGCAACGACGGCGTGCTCGGCCTGCTTGATTCCCTTGTGGACAGTGCGGTGCGCTTGGCGTTGCCGGACAAGGACTTCGGCATCGACGGACCGATCGGCGCGTGGCTGCGAGCGTTGACCGGTGAGCCGGTGGTGGACGCCGACCCCGAGGCGCTGCGCCGCCTGGGCGGGCGGCTCGACCAGTGGCGGGCGAGTGCGGTGTCCGACAGCCCGGTGCGCACGTGTTTCCGGCTGCGCGCACCGGATCAGAACGAGCCCGCCGAGGAAAGCTGGCGGCTCGAACTGCTGATGCAGCCCTCGGCCGAGCCGAGCCTGCTGGTGCCCGCCGCGCAGGTCTGGCGCGACGGCGGGGTGCTGCACCGGTGGCTCGACGACCCGCAGGAACAACTGCTGGCCGACCTAGGCCGGGCCAGCCGGATCGTGCCGCTGCTCGATGCCGCGTTGCGCGAGGCGCACCCGTCCCGGCTGCACTTCGACCTCGACGGCGCCTACGAGTTCCTCGGCAAGGCGGCGGCGCTGGACCAGGCCGGGTTCGGCGTGCTGCTGCCGTCGAGCTGGCGGCGGCCCGGCGAGCTGTCGTTGAAGCTCAGCACCAAGGGCGCACCCGCGTCGGGTGTGGTGGCCAAGGCCGAAGGCGCGTTGAACCGGGCGAGCCTCGTCTCCTACGACTGGCGGCTGGCGCTCGGCGACGACGAGCTGACCGAGGGCGAGCTGGCCGAACTGGCCGCGGCCAAGGTGCCGATGGTGCGGATGCGTGGCCAGTGGGTGCAGGTCGACGCGAAGCAACTGGCTGCGGGGCTGGCGTTCCTGCGTCACTACGGCAGCGGCCAGATGCCGATCGGGCAGGCGTTGCTGCAGGCCGGGCTGGAGTCGTTCGACGGCGCGGGCGCGCCGCCGTTGCCGGTGTCGGCGGTGACCGGCGACGGCTGGGTCGGCGACCTGCTCTCCGGTCAGCCCGAGCAGTACCTGACGCCGGTCGATCCGCCGGTCGAGTTCGAGGCGGAGCTTCGGCCCTACCAGAAGCGCGGGCTCGCGTGGCTCGCGTTCCTCGACAACCTCGGCCTCGGCGGCTGCCTCGCCGATGACATGGGGTTGGGCAAGACGGTGCAGTTGCTGGCGCTGGAAGCGTTGCGGCGCAAGCACGACGACCGCGATCCGACGTTGATCGTGTGCCCGATGTCGCTGGTCGGCACGTGGCAGCGCGAGGCCCAGCGGTTCACCCCGCACCTGCGCGTGCACGTGCACCACGGCGGCAGCCGGCTCGGCGGCTCGCGGCTGGCCGACGCCGTGGCGGCCGCCGACCTGGTGATCACGACCTACCACGTGCTCACCCGGGACGTGGAGGAGCTGTCCGCGCTGCGGTGGGACCGCGTGGTGGCCGACGAGGCGCAGAACATCAAGAACAGCGCGTCCCGCCAGTCGCATTCGGTGCGGGGGATCCCGGCCCGGCAGCGGATCGCGCTCACCGGCACGCCGGTGGAGAACCGGCTGGCCGAGCTCTGGTCCATTTTGGACTTCGCGAACCCGGGATCGCTGGGCTCGTTGTCGTCGTTCCGCGCCCGTTTCGCGGTGCCGGTCGAGCGTTACGGCGACCAGGACGCGGCGGCCCGGCTGCGCAAGGTGACGGCGCCGTTCGTATTGCGACGCTTGAAGACCGATCCCGACGTGATCGGCGACCTGCCCGAGAAGATCGAGATCCGGCAGCTGTGCCCGCTGACCGCGGAGCAGGCGTCGCTCTACCGTGCGGTGGTTGACGACATGCTCGGCAAGATCGACGGCAGCGAGGGCATCGAGCGCAAGGGCCTGGTGCTGTCGACGATCATGAAGCTCAAGCAGGTGTGCAACCACCCGGCCCAGTTCCTGCGCGACGGGTCTCGCATCGCCGGGCGTTCCGGCAAACTGGCGCGTGCCGAGGAACTGATCGAAGAAGCCCTCGCCGAGGGTGATCGCGTCCTGTGCTTCACGCAGTTCGCCGAATACGGCTCGATGCTGGTGCCGCACTTGTCCGCCCGCTTCGACACCGAGGTCGCCTTCCTGCACGGCGGCACCCCGAAGAAGTCGCGCGACGCGATGGTCGAACGCTTCCAGTCCGACGACGGCCCGCGGATCTTCTTGTTGTCCCTCAAGGCCGGCGGCACCGGCCTGACGTTGACGGCGGCCAACCAGGTGATCCACCTGGACCGCTGGTGGAACCCGGCGGTGGAGGACCAGGCGAGCGACCGCGCGTACCGGATCGGCCAGCGCCGCGACGTCCAGGTCCGCAAGCTGGTCTGCCTGGGCACGCTCGAGGAACGCATCGACGCGATGATCGAGGAGAAGAAGGCGCTGGCCCAGTTGGTGGTCGGCTCCGGCGAAGGCTGGCTGACGGAGCTGTCGACCAGTTCGTTGCGGGAGCTGCTCACCCTGTCGTCGGAGGCCATCGATGCCTGACCGCTCCTGGTGGAAGGACGCCAAGACCACCGGCCCGATCAAGGTGACCGGCGGCATCAAGGCGAAGAGCAACCGCGGCGACATCGGCCGGACGTGGTGGTCGCGCCGCTTCGTGGAAGTCCTGGAGTCGCTGGGCCTGGGCGGCCGCCTCAACAGCGGCAAGCGCTACGCCCGCGCCGGTCAGGTGCTGAGCCTGACCCTGCAGACCAGCCTGGTGACGGCGACGATCCAAGGCTCCCGCGACCAGCCATACCGGGCGCGGATAGCCATCAAGGCGTTCGACGGCGCCCAGTGGGCTCGCATCGAGAAGCTGTTGGCGGGCAAGGCGATCTATGCAGCCAAGCTGCTGGCCGGCGAGATGCCGCTGGAGATCGAAGAGGTCTTCGCCGAGCTGGACCTGCGCCTGTTCCCCACGGATCCGCGCGAACTGACCATGGACTGCTCCTGCCCTGACTGGGAAGTGCCGTGCAAGCACTTGGCGGCCGTCTGCTACCTGCTGGCGGAGTCCTTCGATGCCGACCCGTTCAAGATCCTCGCCTGGCGCGGCCGCAACCGCGACGAGCTCCTGGACCGCCTGCGCGAACTCCGCTCCCGTCGCCCGGTGGCCGAGCGAGAAGCCCCCGAACCCCGCGACGACGAGGTGGCCTCGTTCTGGTCGGGCCGGCCACCCGAGCAGGTGGTGGCGGCTCCTCTGGGGACCACGGTGGACGAACCGGGGGCGGTCCTGAACCAGGTCTCGAAGCTCATGGTCGGCGACGTCTCGATCACGGAACTGCTGAAGCCGTGGTACCGCGGCGTGGACCCCAACCGCTGATCCTGCGGTTCCCCGGCCGTCACGCACCGATCAATCGCGTGCTGCTCGCTCCTGCCCGATGTACACGGTCTTCCCGATCAACTCCCGATCCCCGGCCGCCTCAAGCAGGTACCCGGCGACATCCGCTCGCGCGAGCGCCTGCCCGTGCCGCTCCGCGTCGCCGACGCGGTGCCACACCTGGCCGGTCCGCGGCCCGTCGGTCAACCGCGGCGGGCAGACGATCGTCCACTCCAGACCCGACGACATCACCTCGTCCTCCATCACGCGCAGGTCCGCGTAGTGTCGCCGGAATGCGAAGCTCACCAGCGGTTTCAGCACCGCCTTCATCAGCAGGGTGTCGTTCGGCACCGTGCGCAGGGCGCTCGCGCTGATCACCAGCAGCCGCCGGACGCCGGCCGCTCGCATCGCCGCGGTCTCCGCCCGCACCCCGTCCTGGCAGACCGTAAGCACGCCGCGCCCGTACGCGCCGAGCGCCGACACCACCGCATCCGCGCCGCTGACCGCGCTGGCCAGTGCATCGGCGTCGCCGAAGCCCGCGGTCACCACGGCCAGGCCGTCCTGGTCGGGCACCGCCAGCCGCGCGCGGTCGCGCACGACGGCGCTGACCTGGTGACCAGCGGCCAGCGCTTGGCTCACCACCTGGGTGCCGATGCCGCCGGTCGCGCCGAAAACCGCCAGTTTCATGGTGTCGTCCTTCCGGTGAGTGAACACTCACCACTATGGTGGGTGAGTACTCACTCACCTGTCAAGGAGAGGCGCCATGCCGACGACCCGCGACCGCATCCTCGACGCGGCCGAGAAGGTGCTGCGCACCGCCGGCTACGCGCACGCCACCACCAAGGAGATCGCTCGCGAGGCCGGCTACTCCGAGGCAACGCTCTACAAGAACTTCGCGGACAAGACGGCGATCTTCATCGCGGTCCTCAGGGAGCGGCTGCCGTCCCCGGCCAACGTGACCGGCGACGGCACCCTCGAAGAGAACCTGACCCGCCTCACGCGCGCGGCCCTCGACTTCTACCTGCGGAGCTTCCCCATCTCCGTCTCGGTCTTCTCGTCGAGGGCCTTTCTCGCCGCACACATCGAAGCCCTGCGTGCCGTCAACTCCGGCCCGAACCACATCCTGAACGGGGTCACGGAGTACCTCAAGACGCGCCAAGCCGACATCCGCCCGGACGCCGACATCGAGGCGGCCGCCGCCCTGCTGCTGGGCGCCTGCTTCCAGCGCGTCTTCTTCGTCCAGTTCGACGAGACCCCGCCGACGCCCGGCCAGCTGGATGCCTGGGCCGCCGCCTACGCCCGCACGACCACGGCCGCCCTCACCTAGCGTTGGCCGCGCGCCAGTCGAGGTAGTGGGCGACCGCCTTGGCCACGTCGAACTCCGGCGTGAAGCCGGTTTCCTCGGTGAGCCGCGTGATGTCGAGGTGCGGCACTTCGCCGGACGAGGCGGCCGGCAGATCGAGCCCGAGGGCCTCGGCGAACTCGCGGTTGTCGGCCGGCTTGCCGCTGGACACGTTGTAAACGTTGTGCCGCAACGTCTTCGCCGCCATCAGCAACGCGATCGCCCGCCCCGCATCGGGTGCGTAGCAGCAGTCGAACGCACCTTCGTCCAGCGTCGGCCGCTCACCCCGCCGCACCGCGCTGACCACCGACGGGATGGGAAAGAACGGCGACTCCGGGTCGTAGAGCGGCCCCCAGATCGTGCCGATCCGCAGCAGGACCGGCTCGACGCCGCTGCCCTGCAAGCTGTGCGTCGTCAGCGGCTCGACCGCCTTCTTGAACGCGACGATCAAGTGCGGCAGGTCGACGGTGGGCAGTGCGAGCTCCTCGTGCCACGGGATTTCGCTGCGTCCGATGTAGACACCGAGGCTGCTGGCCACGGCGAAGCGGCGCACTCCCCAGGCACGGGCGGCGTCCAGTGCGTTGAGCAGGCCGGTGAGGTCGTGGCGGAAGAAGTCGACCGGGTTCTCACCCGGGATCGAGCCCGCCAGGTGGACGATGTCGGTGATGTCGTGCCGCTGGCCGAGCGCGAGGAACGCCGCCCGGTCGGTGACGTCGAGCGTCTCCACCGTGACCTTGCCCGTCAGGAACGACGGCGGCTCGGCCGGGCGGCGGGTGGTGACGATGACCTCGTGCCCGAGGTCGACGAGTGCGCGTGCGGTGTGGGCGCCGATCATGCCCAGTCCGCCGGTGACGAGGATCATGGGTTCAGCCTCGCAGCGGGCGGGGCGGGCTGTCGTCACCAGAGTTGGTGACATCCGATCCGGCTCAAGTAAGGGAGGCGACGGCCGCTTCGACCAGTTCCTCGGGGGACAGGGCCACGTCGAGCGTCACGCCGGGCTCGTCGGGGGCCAGCGGCTGGAGGTCGGCGAACTGCGAATCCAGCAGCGCGGCGGGCATGAAGTGGCCCTTGCGGTGGCCGATCCGGTCGGCCAGCAGTTCGTGGGTGCCGGCGAGGTGGACGAACCACACTTCGGTGGTCCCCTCGCGCAGCAGGTCCCGGTAGCTGCGCTTGAGCGCGGAACAGGTGACCACGCCGCCGCCCGCCGCGGCCTGCTCCTTGATCCACTGCGCGATCGCCCGCAGCCAGGGCCAGCGGTCCTCGTCGGTCAGCGGGTGCCCGGCCGACATCTTCGCGATGTTGGCGGGCGGGTGGAATTCGTCGGCCTCGGCATAGGGGACCTTCAACCGGGCGGCGAGCAGTTCGGCCACGGTCGTCTTGCCCGAACCCGCAACGCCCATCACCACCACGACGCGTGCCACGCTGGTCAGTACAGCACGCTCAGCCGAGCAGTGCAGGCCAATCCTGAGCGTGGACCCACGCGCTGAAGGTGTGCCAGCGCACGGACGGGAACCGTTCGCGCAGCCCGGCGACGTCGACGAACAGCCCGACCCGGTCGAAGTAGTCGAACATCGTGGCGAGGTCGTCGCTGAACCGGCGTGCCTGCTCGATCGGCACCCGCTGGTGCTCGATGGGTTTGCCGATCGCCTCGCTCAGCGCGGCCGCCATCTGGTTCGGCGTGAGTTCTTCGGCGGCGAGGTCGATGCGGTGGCCGTCGAAGGTGTCCGGGTCGGCGAAGACCTGCGCGGCGACGGCGCCGATGTCGGCGGCGCTGATCAACGCGAGCGGGCGGTCGCCGGTCATCGGAACCGGATAACGCCCGTGCCGCAAGGATTCCAGGGCCCAGTCGCCGAGCTTGTCGTCGACGAAGGCGGCGGGCGCGAGGATCGTGTGCCGCGGCTTGCGGTCGATGAGGTAGTGCTCGACTTCGAGCTTGCTGTCGAAGTGCGGGATGCCGGTGCGGTGGTCGGCGTTGGCGGCGGAGGTGTAGACGATGTGGTCGACGCCGGCGTCGATGGCCGCGTCGATCATGGCTTTGGCGTGGCGGACCTCGGTATCGAGGTCGGTGCCGAACGGGGTCGTCACCACGAAGACTGCGTCGGCGCCGTCGGCGGCCGCGCGCAGGGAGGCGGGGTCGTCGAAGTCGCCGCGCCGGACATCCATGCCGCTGCCTTCGAGGGTTTCGGGGCGGCGGGTGAGGGCGCGAACGCGGTGCCCGTCGCGAAGCAGCGCGTCGGCGACGGCGCCACCCTGGGCGCCGGTCGCGCCGGTGACGAGGATCTGTCTGGTAGTCATGCGCAACAGTTGACTATGAAAATGTCGACGAGTCAAATGAATTGCGACTACGCTGGGAGGATGTCGGACTCGCTGTACCCGTGGCTGCACATCCAGCAGGGCGTGGTCGCCGTGCAGGATGCGATGAACGCGATGATCGAGGCGGAGGCGGGGTGCACGCTGATCGAGCATTCGGCGCTGTACCGGCTGAAGCAGTTCGGTGACCTGCGGATGGGTGAGCTGGCGGAGTTGCTGGCGATCAGCCCGAGCGGCGTGACCCGCCTGATCGACCGGCTGGCGCGCCGCGGCTGGGTGACCCGCGTGCAGCCCGAGGCCAGCCGCCGCGAGGTCCTCGCCCGGCTGACGCCGGAGGGGTTGGCGGCCCTGAACACCCGGACGCGACCGGCGTATCACCGGGCGGTGGAGGAGTCGTTCTCCGGTTTGCTGACCGAACGCGACCTGGCTGACCTGCGCAGGATCGGCCACAAACTGCTGGCCGGCCATGATCGCTGGGATGCGAAGCGCTTCGCCACGTGACGATGGACCGCTGCCCGTTGGTCTCGGGGGTCTATTAGGAGCGGCTGCCGCGGGTGTTCGCCGCTGGGTCGTTGGGTTGGTCTCGGGGCAGGGCGGCGAACACCCTTGCCAACGGTGCCGGCGGTTTGCGCTGCGTGGGTGGCTGGGTTGAATGGTTGCGTTGCGCTGTTACCTGCCGTTTGTTGGGTGGCCCCGTTGGTGGCTGGGTTGCGTGAAGAACCGGAATATTCCACCATTCCCGGTTAGGCCGTTTGGCCGATTGTTGTGGTATGATCGGGGGTATGGAGCTGGGGGAGCTTAACTCGACTGTCGCGCAGTTGCGGCGTCTGGAGTTGAAGCTGCTCGACGACATTTCCCACCTCGAGTGGAAAGAGTCCGGGTATCCCCAGTTGTGGCGGTTCCTGCAGGACGTTCTGCATGTGACCGCCCAAGAGGCCAAACGTCTCGAACACCACGTCGAGTTGCTGTGTCCGAAGGTCGGGATCACCGGCCAGCCGATCCCGCCGCGGCTGCCTGCCGCGCGGGCGGCGATGGCCGCTGGAGAGATCTCCGGTGCACATGTCGACAAGATCGCCACCGCGGTGGAAGTCGTCCCGGTCGAGCACGCCGAACAGGTCGAAGTAGACATGACGGGGTTGGCGCGGAAGTTCAACCCGACCCAGCTCATCCACCTGGGCGAGCGCATCGTCGACGCCCTGAACCCGGACGGTCGCAAACCCATCGAACGAACGGTGGTGGATGCGCAGAACACGCTGGACCTGTACGAACACCGCGACGGGTCGCTGTCGGGCCAGTTCCGGCTCGGCGGGGAGGATGCGAGTGTGCTGCGCGCGCTGCTGTCCCCGTTGGCCAAGCCGCAGCCTCAGGATGACCGGATCCTGAGCGAGCGTCAGGGTGACGCGCTGGCCGAGATCATCGGCTTCGCCGCCGACTCCGGCCGGGCTCCGGCTGAGGGTGGCGAGCGTCCGCACATCGCGGTGACGGTCTCTCTGGAGACTCTGCAGACTCGGATCGGCCGCGCGATGCTCGATGATGGCCGCACGCTGGCTCCGGAGCAGGCCCGCCGCGTGGCCTGCGAGGCGAAAATCATCCCCATCGTCCTCGACAGCAAATCCCAGCCACTGGATATCGGGGAAACCCGCCGCCTGGCCGACAAACGATTGCGCAGAGCCCTCGCCATCCGCGACCAAGGATGCGCCGCCCCGGGCTGCTCACGAACACCACACCAATGTCACGCCCACCACATTCAACATTGGGCCGACGGCGGGCCAACGACATTGGATAATCTGGTATTGGTGTGCCCTTATCATCATCGGTTGATCCATCACACCGAATGGACGGTGCATATGGATAACGGGCTGCCGGTATTCACGCCACCGCCGTGGCTGCAACGCGCCGGCTAAAAGACGCCGCGTAAGTTCCTGTAACTCAGCCACCGCCGGGACCACCCGGCGAACCGCAGGGCGCCCTCGCAACGTAACCCCTCAACCGGGCCACCCACGCCACGCAACCACCGGCGCCGTTGGCAAGGGTGTTCGCCGCTCCCCGCCCCGAGGCCAATCCAGCCACCGGCGGCGAACACCCGCGGCAGCCCCACCCACACGAGAGCAACCGGGAACGACCACTCAACCAATGTCAGTCACCCGGTCCTAGCCGCCACCCCTGGCAAGCAACTCCACTGCGAGAGCAACCACCACGAAGAGACTCGGCCACCACCCCGCAGCAGCCGCCCAGCATCGAACGCAGCCCCCAACGAACGCATGCCCGCAACTCAGCCACCGCCGGGACCACCCGGCAAACCGCAGGCCGCCGTCGCACCGCAACCCCTCAACTGGGCCACCCACGGCACGCAACCAGCGGGAACCGTTGGCAAGGGTGTTCGCCGCCACCGGCCCCGAGACCAAACCAGCCACCGGCGGCGAACACCCGCGGCAGCAACACCCACTCGAGAGCAACCGGGAACGATCACCCGACTCCCCTCAGTCACCCGCTACGCCGGCAACCACCCCGGACCCGCTCACAGAGCGCGGCACGCCCTCCCACGCAATCGCGCAGCCATCCCGGGACCATCCGGGAAACCGCAGGCCGCTCTTGCAACGCAACCCGGCCACCGAAGCAGTGCAAACCCTGGCAAGTGTGCTCCCGGCCCAGAGGCCAACCCTGCCACCGGCGGTGAACACCCGCTTGAGAGCAACCGGCAACGATCACTCACCCCGGCAACCGCCCGGCCCGCTCGCAGGCCGCGGCACGCGCCCTCCGAGGCAATCACGCAACCACCTCCGACCACTCGCCAAACCGCCAGCCCGCTCTCGCAACGCAACCTGGCCACCCAAAGCAGCGCAACCACCGGTAAACCGTTGGCGAGCGTGTTCGCCGCCCCCACGACGGCCAGCAACTCTGCCGCGAGAGCAACCACCTACGAAGACTCACCCAGCCGCGGTCAGGCAGAGACCGTGGCGAGGGCCGCGCGTAGCTGGTCGAGCGTGGACGGCTCGGTCAGCGGGAGCCGCACCGTCGGGTGCGGGATGATGCCGAGCTCGGCCAGCGCTGCCTTCGCCATCGCCGCTCCGCCTTCACCGTGCATCAGGGCCGCCGTCAGTGGGAGCAAGGACGCGTTGATCTTGCGGGCCGTGGCCAGGTCGTTGTCGCGGACTGCTCGGATCAGTTCGGCATTGCGGTCGGCGACGATGTTCCCGGTGACGCTGACGATGCCCGCGGCGCCGCTCGCCAGGTACGGCAGGTTGAGCTCGTCGATGCCGCAGTAGTAGTCGAGGGTCGTGGTCGCCATGACCGTCATCGCCTCGAAGAGGTCACCCTTTGCGTCCTTGACGGCGCGGATTCGGGGGTGGCCCGCCAGTTCGGTCAACGTGGCCGCCGTCATGGACATGCCGGTGCGGGCTGGGACGTCGTAGAGCATCACCGGCAGCGCGGTCGCGTCGGCTACGGCACGACAGTGGGCGATGACGCCGGCTTGGGACGGCTTCGAGTAGTACGGGCAGACGACCAGCAACCCGGACGCGCCCGCCGCCTCGGCGTCGCGGGCTCGGCGGATGCTGCTCGCCGTGTCGTACGTGCCTACGCCGGCGATGACCGGCGCGCGGGCGGCGACCAGGCCGACCAGGTGCGCTGCTTCGGCATCGGTCACGGTGGGCGATTCGCCGGTGGTGCCGTTCACGACGATGCCGTCACACGCGGTGGCCAGCAGGTGCTCGACCAGCCCGGCGACCGCGGGCTCGCTGATCGAGCCGTCGGGATTCATGGGGGTCACCATCGCGACCAGGTTGCTGCCGAAGGTCATGTCTTCGATCGTCGCCGCTGCGATTGCTCTGGTCCAGCGATGGTTTTTGTCGGGTATTGCGTAGCCTGGCTTCATGATTGAAGTGGGTGCACTGCGGGCGCTGCAGTCGGTGGCGGCGCTGGGAACGCTCGCCCGGGCCGCCGACGAACTCGGGTTCACCGCCTCGGCCGTGTCCCAGCAGATCAAACGGTTGGAACGCCAGGTCGGCGTGCCGGTACTCGCCCAAGCGGGACGCGGCGTGGTACTCACCCCGGCCGGACAGGCCATTGTGGACTCGGCACCCGAGGTGTTCCAAGCACTCGAGCGCTGCGCTGAGGCGGCGAAGTCCATTGCGGACGGTTCGCCGCGCGGAACGCTTCGGGTGGTCGCCTTCTCGACCGGCATCCGAGGCTTGCTCGCGCCCAAGCTCGGCAAGATCGCCGAACGGTGTCCCGACCTACGCTTGCGCATTGCCGAGCAGGACCCGGACGAAGCCCTGCGCAGCGTCGACGCCGGCACCGCCGACCTGGCCATCGTGCACGACGCCGACGGGCTCCCCGCGCCGTTGCCGCCGTCGCTGACCCAGCACCACCTGCACACCGACCTCGGCGACGTCGTCATGACGCGCGACCACCCGTTGGCCAAGCTCAAGCGACCGCTGACCAGCGCCGACCTCAAGGGCCAGGCTTGGGTGACGAGCCCACCCGGAACCGTGTGCCACCAATGGTTCCAGCGGCTGGTCGCGGACCAGCCCGACGTGCGGCACCTCGCCGACGACTTCGCCACCCAGATGTCGCTGGTCGCCACGGGCGAGGTCATCGCGTTGATCCCGCGCCTGGCCCGCCCGCGCATCCCCGCGGGCGTCGTCGACCGGCCACTGCGCCGACCGCCGAAACGTGAGGTGCACGCGGCCTGGCGGCGCAGCGCCGATGCGAGCCCCGCGATCCAGGCCGTCATCGCCGGGCTTGACCTCTAGTCCACTGGAGGTTGAAGACTCGCGGTCATGCGAGCGATTGTGGCGACCCGGTTCGGCGGCGCCGACGTCCTGGAACTGACCGAACTGCCCGACCCGGAACCCGGACCCGGCGAACTGCTGATCGAGGTCGCGGCCGCCGGCGTGCTCTGGCTGGACGTGCAGGTGCGGCAGGGCAACGGGCCCGAGTTCGTCGACGCCAAGCCGCCGTACGTGCCGGGCGGCGCGGTGGCCGGGGTGATCAGCGCGGTCGGCGACGGCGTCGACTCCAGCCGGATCGGCGAACGGGTTCTCGGGCGGCCCGCCGCCGGTGGGTACGCCGAGCGGGCCGTGGTGACCGAGGCCGTCGCGGTGCCGGACGAGCTCGACCTGCGGCCGGCCACCGCGCTGATCGACGACGGCACGACGGCGGTCGCGTTGCTGGACCGCACCCCCGTGCGCCCGGGGGAGTGGGTGCTGGTGCAGCCGGCGCTGGGCGGGCTCGGCAGCCTGCTCGTCCAGCTCGCCACGGCCAAGGGCGCGCGCGTGATCGCTGCGGCCCGGGGCGAGCACAAGCTGGCCGCGGCCAAGGAACTCGGCGCGGCGGAAGCCGTGGACTACGGCGATCCACAGTGGACCGACCGCGTGCGCGAGCTGACCGGCGGTGTCGACGTGGTCTTCGACGGGGTCGGCGGCGAGCTCGGAGCGCAGGCCGCGAGGCTGGTGGCCGATGGAGGCCGGTTCTCCAGCTACGGCATGGCCGGCGGCGCACCCACGACGACACCGAACGGCGTCGGCATGGAGCAGTTGTCGACGTTCTGGCCGGACCTGACCAAGAACCTGAACTCGGCATTGGCGGCCGCGGCCGCGGGCACCCTCCGTCCCGTCATCGGGACGACGTACCCGCTGGCCGAGGCCGCCAGTGCGCACCGCGACATCGAACTGCGCCGCAACGTCGGCAAGGTCCTGCTGACGATGTAGACGCTTGTTAACTCAGTCAACCAACGTCGTAGGGGTTGGTCGCCTTCTGCGCGGCCAGCATCAGCCCCGGCCGCATCTTGGGCCAGAAGTAGCTGTCCTGGCACGAGTACGCGGGCAGGAAGCCGCCGCACTGGCCGCTGTCGTTGTCGCCGACCTCGATGGTGTACGCCGGGACGCCGAGCTTGTCGTAGGTCCAGTCGTCGGTGCCGCCGGACGAGTCGTACAGGATCTCGCCCGCCTGACCCGACTGGTAGCCGAGCAGGTCACCGAGCTGACCGCCGAACGCACGCAGCGCCGCGTCGTTGCCGGTGTGCACCTTCGCGTCGTGGCCCCACGGGAAGATCACCTGCGACGCGTCGCTGTGCAGGGTGATGAACATGCCCTTGGTGTCAGCGGAAGCGGCCGCGTCGTCGCCGTCGGCGCGGGTGTCCGGGTACAGCTTGGTCAGCAATGTCTCCAGCGCGCTGTTCTCCGGTTCGGAGTCGGCGCTGGGCCCCATGAACGTCTCGTCGCACGGGTCCTCGGACGAACCGCTGTAGCCGAAGTGCGAGCCGGCGTTGCGGTTCAGGTCGACGCCCGTGTCGCCGGTGCCGCACTTCTGGAACGCGTCGTCGGCGTTCTTGCGTTGCAGGATCGGGTTGTCGCCGCCCTGCTGCACGATGTCCACACCGTCGGGGTTCGCGATCGGCACGACCCACATCTCGGTGGAGTCCATCAGCGCGGTCACCGCCGGGTCGGATCCGTAGTTGTCGACGAGGTAGTCGATCCAGCGGTAGGCCACGTCGCCGGTGGTGATCTCGCGCGCGTGAATCTGCGCGTGCAGGAAGAAGCGTGGCTTGGGCGCGGACGTCGACAGGTCGCAGTCGCCCGCGGCCTTGTGCGTCAGGCAGATGGCCTTGAGGTCGAAGCCGCCGCGGCCCTGCTGCTTGAGCCACGACTGGCCGTAGGTGACCTCGGTGGCGAGGTCCGAGTGCGCGGACGCGACCGAGTCCAGGTGCGCGTACTGGGCGTTCACCGTGTGGTAGCCGCCGTAGTAGGTGTCGTCTGCGAGGCCCGAGCGGTAGCCCTTGGCGGGTGCTTGCCAGGTGGGTGCGGTGATCGTCCGGTCGACGGTCGCGGTCAGGCCGAGCGAGTTGAGGGTGACCGGCGTGCTCGAGTCGCCGAGCACGAACAGGTCGTTGCCGGAACGCTCCTCGAGCACGTCGAGACCGTTGCCGAGCAACGCGTCGGCGTGCTGCGCGCCGCCCGCGACGCGGTAGACGATGTGTTCCTCCGCCGTGGGCGCGGCCGTCGCGCCCGGCTGGGCGAGCACGAACGCCGCCCCGGCGGTCAGTGCGGCCAACACAGCCGCACCTTTCTTGAATTTCACGGTGGCTCCTCCCCGACGTGGGCCTCGGGGAAGCCTATCGACGCCGTGATCGGGTTGTGACCCTCCGTACGTAGGGTCCGGTTGTGCTCACCTTCGCCCAGCTCAGCGACCTGCACTTGGACAACGGCCCGCGCGCCACGGCCCGGGCGCGGCAGGTCGTGGACTACTTGCGCCCGCTCGCCGGCGAGCTCGACGCCGTGCTCGTCACCGGCGATCTCGCCGACCACGGCCTGGCCGAGGAGTACAAGGAACTCGCGGACCTGCTGGACCTGCCGTGCCCGGTCCTGATGACGCCTGGCAACCACGACGACCGCGCCGTCTACCGCCAGGTGCTGCTCGGCCAGGCGGCGTCGCAGGAGCCGATCAATTCGGTGCACGACATCGGTGGAGTGCGGTTCGCCCTGTGCGATTCGTCGATCCCGGGCCGCGACGACGGGTGGCTGGCGGACGAAACGTTGGCGTGGCTGGATTCCGTGCTCGGGGACGGGCCGTCGTTCGTGTGTTTCCACCACCCGCCGGTGTTGTTGCACTCGTGGGTGGACGGGATCCGGCAGTTCGGGGCGGAGCGGTTGGAAGCGGTGATCGCGCGGCACCCGGGAGTGGTGGCGGTGTTGTGCGGGCATGCGCACACGGCGGGGGCTACCACATTTGCGGGGCGGCCGTTGGTGGTGTGTCCCGGGGTTGTGTCCACTTTGGTCTTGCCGGTGGAGGACAAGCGGGAGCACGCGCCGGGGCTGGCGTTGCACGTGCTGGATGACGAACGAAGGTTGACGACCTTCTATCGCACGGTCGTTTAGTCCTGGCGGACCAGCCTGCGCCACTGGCTGGGGTCGCCGCCCTCCGGCACCTTGTCGGTCTCGTCGAGCGGTGCGGTGCGCCAGCCCCGCGGCCACTCGCCGTCGACGGTGCCGCGGGCCAGCGCGCGCGTCAGATCGGGTGGGTCGGCGAACACAGCTGACACGAGCGACGCGCCCTGGTGGAACACCGCCCGGTTGAAGGCGGCGCTGACCGTGAACTCCGCGTTGCTGAACCGGACATCCGCGCGGAACGTCGCGCGGGTGAACCGGACCACGGCGAAGCGGGCCTGCCTGAACGTCGTGTAGCCGAACTCCGTGTCGATGAACGACGCCTCGCCGGCGAATCCGGCGGCGTGGAAGTCCGCCACCCCCTGGAACGACGCGTTGTCGAAATGGGCGGTCCCGGTGAACCGGCAGTACTCGAACGAAGTGCTGCCGAGGAATTCGGTGCCGTGGAAGGTGGCCGTGCCGACCTCGCAGGCCCGGAGATCGAAGCTGTCCAGCACGGCTTCGGACAGATCCAGTTCGATGCCCGCCCAGAACTGGCCCGGCTCGGCTGGGCGCAGGTGCGCGCCCAGGAAGCGCTGGGCGGTGCGCCGGACCTCGTTCTCTTGCGGTGAAGGCGTTTCTGGGGCCATGCGCAGGTAGGCGCAGATGACGTTGACGATCATCTGGCGTTGGGCGGGGTTGTCCTGGGCCAGGCGTTCCAGGGCGTAAAGGCTGCCCAGGCGGACGGCCGGTTTGTCGCTGCCCAGCTGTTCCAAAGCCGCGCCGTAGGACTCGGTGATTCGGCGTTGCTGCGATTCGGCTTCGGTGGCGGCGGCGACTCGTTCCTGCAGGGTGTAGGTGCGGTCGGCTTGTTGTTGGTCGAGTTCCTTCTGTTGCAACGCCATTTCGTTGCTGCGCTGGCGCCGGGCGGTCAGGTACAACGCCGCCGCTCCGCCGCCGCCGACCACGAAGGTGCCCGCGGTTTTGATCGCTTCCAACTGGTTGTCGTGGCCGCCGTAGGCCAGGACGAACCAGATCGCCAGGCCCACGCCGATCACCAGGAGGGCCACGCCGGTGAGCACGACGGCCTTGGTCGACAGGACTCGGACCTGGGTCACGACAGCGCCCACGACGTCGTGGTGGTGCGGCCGAACTCGGGGCGGAAGGAGATGTGGTCGGGCACGAAACCGTCCGGGACCACGAACTGGACCGGCCACGTGGTCTGCTCGCCGACGGTCAGCGGACGTTCCACCGAGGCCTCCATGCTGTAGATGTGGGCGTTGACCGGCTGGTCGGCGTTGTCGTAGATCGTCATTATCCGCAGCGACGGGTCGTCGGTGGTGGGGCCGGTGTTGGCGAAGACGGTGAAGTCGACCTGGACGACGTGCTGGCCCATGCCGGCGTCGACCTGGGCCTGCGCGGGTGCCGGGTCGGTGAGCTTGGTGGGCGCCACGATGAGCTGCCGGCCCTCGGAGGTGATGGTCGCCTGCTCACCCATGCGGTGCACGCTCTTGCGGGCGTCGGGCCACGGGACGGGCGGGTGCGGCTTGCCGTTCGGACCGACCTGCCACAGCATCGCGGCGCCGTGGTTCGGCTCGAAGCGGACCTGGGTGGTGCGCACCTGCTCCGGCACGTCGAACGTGACGTAACCGAGCACCGTCTGGCCCGGCGACAGGGACACCTGGTCGAGCATGACGCCCGCCGACGTGGCCGCGAGCGACGTGTCGAACTCCTGGCCCGCCGCGAGGACCGAGGCCTCGGTGATCGGGTCGACCAGGTAGTCGCGGTCACCGGTGTTGTGGATGCGCAGCTGGGCGGCCACCAGGTGGTCGCCGTCCTGGGGTTTCGAGTCGTACTCGTCGGCCTGGTACAGCGGCGCGGGGTCCACAAAGGACACGAGGGTGACGTCGAGGCCGCCGCCGGAGGTCATCGTGCCGACCACCGGGCGCGACTCGGGCGTGCCGGGGACGGACGTGGTGCAACCCGCGAGCACCGTGACGGCGAGCAGGCACGTGGTGATGCGCATGGCCCCGATCTTCATGGGGCCGTCTTACACCTCGGCTACACCGAGCGCAGGAAGTTGGTGAAAGCGGTGGCCGGGATGGCCAGTGGGGTGGCCTCGGGGTTCTTCGAGTCACGCACAGCGACCACGGGACCGGTGAAGGCGATCTCCACGCAGTTGCCGTTGTCGCCGTTGGCCGTGCTGCGGCTGCTCTTGCGCCAGTCGTGAGTGAAGGCGATCTCCACGCACTCGCCGTTGTCGCCGTTGGCCGTGCTGCGGCTGCTCTTGCGCCACGCCAGCCCCGAGAAGTCCACTGTGGACAAGGTGTTCGCCTCTTTCAAGATGATGCGGGCAGTTCGATGGCGTGTTGCTCGATGAGGGCCACCGAGTCCGCCTGGTTCAATGCCTCGCCTCGGAGCGAGTCGAACCTCAGTCTAGCTGCCCGGACCTCTTCCTCGTCCTCAATATGCAGTGCTCCAGTCACGTACTCGTGGTACAGCAGATCTGGTTCGTCTGGATTGGGAAAGCCCAGCAGGGCAAAGCTGCCATCCAGTGCGTTGACAGGACATGTTCGCTGGGGCAGCACATGAAGAGTTACTGATGGCAGTTCGGCCATCATCACCAGGTGATCGAGCTGCTCGCGGAGCACGAGTGGCCCACCGATCTCTCTGGTAAGTGCGGCTTCGTCGATGACTGCGACCAGGTCGAGCGGGTTGTCGAGGCTGGTGAGCCGCCGCTGACGGATGTGCCGCACCGCAACCTGGTTCTCCACCTGCTTTGCGCTTCGGCGGCGGCTGGCGTGAGCGAGCTGCGCACGAATGTAGTTCTCGACATGCAAGAGACCGGGTAGTTGCATGCCTGGATAGATCCAGACTCGGCTGGCTTCGGTCTCGGCGTCGGTGTAGCCCATGTCTTGTACGCCGTAGGTGATGAACCAGCTGGGTTCGGCGGCGTCGCGGACTGCTTGGAGCAGGCCTTCCTCGTAGTGGTCGTAGAGGTCCATCATCGAGCGGACGACGTGCACGTTGGCCTTGGTCTCGGCGCTCTCGATCCGGAACAGCGAGGTTCGGCTCATGTCCAAGGAGCGCGCGGCCTCGTCCAACGTCAGCCCGGCGGATTCCCGCAGGGCACGCAGCCGCCGTCCCAGGCGGCGCCGACGAAGTGGCGGCTTTTTCTGCGTCACGAGATTCTCCCCCGGGTGCTGACCGTGCGTGTTCACATGATCGCACCCGGAAATTCCGGTCCGACTGATTCCGACCCGATAGTGGTAGGCATGAGCGAGCAAGCCAACCTGCCCGAGATGCTGCGCATCCTGTGGGCCACCCGCATCGACGCCACCGCCAACCGCTGGCACGTCACGCGCCGGGTCATCCCGCCGCTGAAAACCCTCGCCGAGGCCGGGAACGACCCGCGCTTGCGCAAGGCCGCCGAGCAGGCAGTCGCGGCCATCGACCAACTCGACACGATGGTCGAGTCCCTGCGCACCGTGATCGACTACCTGCAACCCAACAACCACCAACCCGCCTGAGCGTGGGACACACCCTGCCGGAACAGGGGACACCCTGCGGGAGCGGGGGACACACCCGGCCGGACGAGGGGACACACCCGGCGGGAGCGGGGGACACGCCCTGCCGGAACGGGGGACACACCCGGCGTGAGTGTGGGACGCGCCTTGTGGGTAAGGGGTCTCATTCGGCCGAACGACCACCAGCCGGCGGGAGCCGGTAGGTGGTCAAAGGTTTGTCGATCCACGACCGGTCGACGGCAACGCCCGTTCGTCGTTCAAGTGCTGCCAGCGAAGACGCCTCGACGTGCGCCAAAGGAAAATCCTCGGGTTCCACCCAGCCGGGCAGCAGGTCGTTGGCTCCCGCCGCCGACCCGATGAAGGTCGGATCGAACCGGCCGGTCAGCCGACCGTCGCGGGCCTCGACGATTTGGCAGCCCGACGGACTCCAATAGACAGCGAAGAAATGCCCGCCGTCGACCGACAGGCGTTCCGCGAGTGCGGGTGCGGTGCCGGTCCAGCCGTTGGGTTCGATTGCCACGACGGCGCCGCGGACGTCGAGCACTTGGAGCAGGCCGTAGTCGTCGAAGTGCTCGGCGCGCTCGACCAGTGCTGCCCGCACGGTCAGCTCACCGTGCTCCGCAGTCGATCCGTACGCGGCAAGCACCTCAGCCGCCCTCCGGTCTGCGATGACGGCGATCGTCCACGCGAGGTCGTACTCGTGCTCAACCCATGAGTAGTGCTCGCTCAACCGTCGCACGACTGGTCCTTGGCGGCGTCGTCTCCGGTGAAGGCGCTACCGGCGATGTCGCTGGGACTCCAGATGACCACCAGGAAGTCTTCTCCTTGCTGGATGTTCGCCCTGACGTATCCAGCGTTGACCGCCCCGCCTTGGCACCGTTGTTCGCGCAAGGGCACCTCTTCCGTTCGAGCGCCGGCACCGCCCTGTTCGGTGGTGGCGAAGGCGTACTCGTCGCACGAGCCACGGGGATACTTCGCCACGAAGCCACCGCAGGCGGCAGCGCGGTTGGTGGCTCGCTTGGTCGAATTGCGGGTCAACACTGCAGGCTTGCCATCAGTCCATGCCAGCTTGATGTTGCGTGCGATGAACGGCATCTTCGCCGCGTCGATGACCACGACTTTGAGCTTGTCACAGCGCCGGTTGCGCAGCAGCTCATCGGCATCGCAGCGCTCGGCCTCGGACTCGCCGTCAGAGCCAACGAGGAATGCGGTCTCACCTGTGCCGATCAGCGTTGGTTCGCTGTCGCCGAACAGGCCGCCGACTTTGCCGATGAGCTGGGGACTGAGCACAGCTATTACGCCCAGCACGATCAGAAGCGGCACGAAAGTGCTGGTGCGCGACCTCGCCATGGCTCCCCCTCACGCTGACCTCCACATAGAGCGCCTGATTGATCACTCTGCGTCCAGGGCGGAGGGTTGCGACGCGTCAGGGGTCGTCGCGGTCCAGGGCGGCGCCGTCCCAGGTGGTGTGGGTGCACGCCACGCCGTGGCCGGACTTGGGGCGCAGGACGTCGTAGATGTGCATCCGCGGGATCTTCGGTGACACGCCCCAGCCGCTGGGCCACGTGATCACCCAGTCCATGTCCAGGTCCACCAGCAACCCGAGCATGCGGGCGATCGTCGGGTCGTCGAGGCGCTCGAACGCCTCGTCGAGCAACACCAGGCGCAGCGGTTCCATCCCGGCCGCTCCGGCCGCGATCGCGCTGTAGAAGGCGGCCGCCGCGGCGAACAACGTCACGTACGAGATCAGGCGGGTCTCACCCGACGACAGCTGGCGCAACCGGCGCAGCCGCGGCTTGCCGTCCGGCCCCGTGTCGCGCACCCGCACGGTGAACGCGAACCAGGCGCGGTAGTCCAGCGCGCGCGCCAGGATCTCCGAATAACTGTCGTTGGCCGCGTCCCGCTCGGCCTCGATGCGCTCGGTGAACGCCCGCCGCAACCGTTCGTCCTGATCCGGCGTGCGCTTGGCGAACGGGGTGCGCAACAACGTCAGCGCCTCCGTCGTCGCGTCGTCCAGCCACGACGCCGGGCGCCACTCCAGCTGCACGTGCACGCCTTGGCTGGACCGCGCCGTGTCGAGCACGTCGTTCATGCGCCGGCACAGGTCCTCGGCGATCTCGATCTGCGCGGACAACCGGTCGGCCAGCTCGCGGACCAGGTGCAGCGCGAAGATCCCCTGGTAGGACTCCGTCAGATAACCGCGCCGCTCGTTCAGCCGCTCGGCCACGCGGGTGGCCGCGACCGCCACCGGACGCGGGCCGTCCTCGGCGGCGACCACCACGGTCAGCAGCCCGGCGTGCCGTTCGGTCAGCACGTTGTGGCTGCCTGCCAAGGCCGTCTGCAACGCCTGGAGCTTGGTGATCACCTTCTCCTCGGCGACCGTCTTCGTGCTCACCGCCTCCAAGGCCGTCATCGCCTCGTCGGGGTCCTCGGGCGCCGTCTCGCTGCCGGGCACTGTCTCATTGCCGGGCACGGCGGCGGGCCAAACCCCAGGCGCGGCAAGGGCTTCGCGGAACGCGGCGACGGCACGATCGGCCGCCTCGCGCTTGCCGTCGATCTCCGCGCGCCGGGTCTCCAGCAGCGTCTCGGTCTTGGCGACCTGGTTCGACGCCTCGGTGGCGGCCTCGCGCGCGGCGGGCAGCCCGGCACGCACCTCGCGGCGCTGCGACTCCATCGCGGCCAGGCGCCGGGAGATCTCCTCGGCCTCGCCGCCGATGGACGAACGCAGGTCTTCCAGCGCGCGCGCTTCGCGGGCGAACGCCGTGCACTGGGCCTCGGCGGCCTGCTCGGCGGTGTCCCGGTCGTCGTCGGCCGCGGCGTGGTCGTGCAGGGCGTCGGCGAGGTCGCGGACCGTGCTCACGCAGCGGCGGGTCAACGCCTCGCGCAACTGCTGCGCGCTGGTGCGGGCCTCGGTCGCGGCCGCGTTGGCCCGGCGCAACGCCTCGGTCTCGGCGGGCAGCCCGGCGGCCGCCGCGTCCTGCGCCAACTCCGTGCGCACGGCGGCGAACCGGCCCTGCTCGGCGTCCAGCTCGGCCCGCAGCCGTTCGGCGCGCGAGGCGCCCTCGACGGCCAGGGTGTCGGCCGCCGCGGCGGTCGCGTGCGCGGTGATCAGGGCGCGGTCGTCCGGGAACGCCTCGAGGTGGCTCTCCCAGGCGGTCACGTCGCGTTGCGCGGTGTTCAGCTCTTCGACAGCCGTGTCCCGTTGCGCCGCAAGCTCTTCCAGCGTCGCCGACAGCTCGGCGACCGCCCGCGTGCGGGCCGCGTCGCGGGCGCCTGCGCCGACGTACTCGGCGTCCGCTTTGGACAGTGCGCCGTGCAGCACGCCGGCCCGCCACTGCCCGGACGGGCTCACGGAAAGCGCCCCGTCCGCGTCCAGCGCGATCGACTGCAGCAGGGCCGCCACGACCTGCGCCGACACCGGGGAACCAGTCTCGACGGCGGGGACCAGCACGTCGGCGAGCGACGGTCCGGAGACGGGTTCGGCGCCGTCCAGCCAGATGTCGTCGTCCTCGGCGGGGCCGACCCACGCGGTCAGCAAGCCGGACGACTGCAGCGCCGCTTCGATGCCCGCGCGCGATTCGGGGGAGACGCCGGGCGCGAAATCGACGAGCCGGTAGAACGGCGCGCCGGCCTCGGTGTCCCGCGACGCGGCGACATAGGGGTGGCGCGCGGGCGTGGTGTCGCGGCCCTTGCGCAGCTCGATCAACCGCGCCTCGGTCTCGGCGATCTGCTTGTCCACACCGGACACCAGCTGTTCGGCACCGGCCACCCGCTGGCGCAGCGAACGCAGGTGCGGCGCGGCCCATTGACGGGCGGTCTCGTGCGCGGCGCGGGTCGCCCCGGGGTCGGCGAGCACGTCGTCGACGGTGCCCGGGCGCGGCGGGCGCGGCGCGTGGTCGCCCGCGAACGGACCGGCCAGCGTCCATTGTTCGGCCTGCTCACACCACACGTGCGCGGCGTCGGTGAGCCGCTGGCGGGCCTCGTTGCGCCGGCCCGCGGCCTCGGTCGCCTCGATCTGGGCCTGGCGTGCGGTGTCACGCAGGCGGTCGACGTCCTGGTCACGCTTGTCCGCACCGGCGGCCCGCTCGTACAACGACGAGGTGAGCGCGACCCGTTGCGTGGCAGCACTGATCGCCTCGGCGGCCTGCGCGGCGGCCGCGGTCAGCGCCTCGGTCAGCTCGTCGGGGGCCAGCGTCGGCGGGACCCGGCGCTGGATCTCCAGCGGCTCGGCCTCCGGGTCGGGCTTGGCCCGGACCTTGTCGGCCTTGGTGCGTGGCTCGGCCATGGGCGCGGCGGGCACCTTCGGGGCCAGGTTGCGGTCGAGCCCGGCCGCGGCCAGCTTCGCCGCCGTGGTGCCGGCGTGCTCGATCGCCGAATCGGTGTCCTCGCTCAGGCGGCGCAACGCGGTCAGCACCGTCTCCACGGCGCGGTCGGCGTTGGCACGCATGCTGGCCGCGTTCTCCAACGCGCGCACCGCACCCTCACGGGCCTGACCGACCAGCCGCTCGCGGTCCTGCAGGTCACGCAGGCCCAGGTAGGCGGGCAGCTCCTTGAGCGCGGCGACGCCCTCTTCGAGCTCGACCTCGCGGGTCTCCATGGCGGTGACCTGCTCGCGGGCCTCGTCGTGCTGGGCCTTGTGCTGGTCGAGCCGGTTGCTCAACCGGCGCACCTCGGCCAACGCCTTGTCCACAGTGGACTGAGCGGCGCGCGCGGCCGTGCCCGAGGAACGCAACGCGCCCAGCGCGTAACCGCGGTAGCCGTCGAGGAACGCCTGCAACGCGGTGTCGGCGGAGGCGAGGCTGGTGATGTTCTCCCGGATCGACTCCAGGTCCTCGAACGACGCCGCGAGCTGCTCGATCATGCCCGCGTCCAGCGGCGGCAACGCGTCGGACAGGATCTGCTCGAGCTGCCCCTCCAGCACCTTCAGGCCGATGTCGGGGTTGCGCAACGTGCGCTGCAGGTGCAGCAGGTCGCCGTAACGCGGGGCGGGCACGCCGTAGACCGTCTCGGCCACCTTCGCCCGGAAAGCCGCCTCGTCGAGCACGCGGTCGGCCCCGAGCACATCGCGCAACGCGGCCGGACCCAGCGGCACGCGGTCGCTGCCGACCACCTGCACGTCGAAGCCGATCCGTTGCGGCGTCACGAATCGCCACGAATCGCTGATCTGCTGCGAGGTCGCCGACGCCTTCACCCCGAGCCCGCACGTCAGGTACTGCTTCTCTGGACCTTGGGGACCGGATTCACCGTCGCGCTCCAGCTCGATCCACGCGTAGCCGATGCGGTTCGGGCCGCCGTCGTAGTCGTCGAGCATGAGGCGGCGGATCGACACCGTGCCCGCGCCCTTGGAACCCAGGTGGCGCAGATCCCCGTCCAGGCACAGCGGCAGCAGCAGCTCCAGCGTGCGGGACTTGCCGGAACCGTTGGTGCCCTGGAAAACCGCGCGGCCGCCGGAGAAGTCGAAGACCTGCTCGCGGTACTGCCAGATGTTGACGATCCCGCCACGGTGCAACCGCCACCGGGAGATCGGGGCCGCCTGTCCCGCCTCCCCGGATTTCTCTCCGCCGGTTGCGTTGTGTACGGAAGGTGCCAGTTGGTCTCGTGATTGTGGCTGGGTTGCGTCACGTTCCCCTGAGGTGCGGTTGACGGCCCCGTGGCCAGATGTCGCGTCATGGGGTGTCATGGGTTCTCTTTCGCATCGGGATCGTCGAACAGGGACCAGCCGGGCACCTCCGGCGGTGGCTGCTCGGGGGCGGCGCTCTTGGCCGGGGTGTCGTCCGGCGAGGGCAGCCAGCGGTGCGCGGCCGGGCTGAGCAGCCAGCCGTCGCCCTCCGCGACCGCGAGGCGCTGCGTGACCAGCAACGCCATCACGGTGCCGGGCAAGGCATCCCGGTCCTCGGTGGCCTGCCGCGACCACGCCGTCGGGTAGTCGTTGAGCAGCCGGTCGCAGACCAGCCGGACCCGCTCGGCGGACACCGGCACGCGGCCGTCGTCGCGGTGCACGTCGAGGTCGAGCGCGTCCTCGGGGTCGAGCAGCTCCGGCAACGCGAGCAGGGCGATGCGGGCGATCGTGCCGGTGGACGGGAACGGGATGTCGGTCAGGTATTCCTCGGGGTCGGTGACCGCGACGCCCTCGGCGCGGGTCTCGGTGACCAGGCCGAAGCAGCGCTCGAGCAGCATCGACTCGCGGCGTTGCCTGCGCTGCAGCCATTCCGCGTGCTCGGGCGGCAAATCCGCGTGCAGCACAACGGGATCCTCGACGAGCTGGCGCCGCACCGCGTGCTCGACGCCCAGCTGCTCGGGGTGGGTGGCCTGCGCGATCAGCTCGTCCGGGGTGTCCGCCGTGGCCAGCGGCCCGGCGAGCAGCTGACCGAGCAGATCGGTGTCGATGGTGATCAACGCCTCGGCCGGCTGGTCGCCGATGAGCCCGGCCACCGTGCCGTCGGTCTCGTTGATCACGCCGAGCCCGATCAGGTGGCGCAACGCCGCCGTCACCGCGCGCCGGTCGGCGAGGTCGTCGGTGACCGTGATGCCTGCTTCCGTTGCGGCGGAACGGATGTCGGCGACCAGTCGGGAGAGCAACACCTGCTTGCCGACACCGGTGAGCGCGGCCATGGCGAGCGTGACGTAGGCGTACCCGCGTGGGCTCAGGGCGTTCTCGCCGCGGGTCGGGTCGTGGCCCGCGCCGGCCTTGTAGAGGCGGGCGAACCGGCGTTCGACGACCAGCCGGTAGCCGAGCAGGGTGGCGAAGAGCTCCTGCAGCGGGGCGCGGTGGCGGTAGACGAGCGGGACCAGGTCGCCGTCCGGGCCGCCGGGGCGCAGCAATGGGTGGCGCAGCAGCACACGCGCGCAGCGGGCCACCTCGGCGGCATCGATGTCCGACAGCTCGGCCAGCAAGGTGGTGCCTGGTTCGGGCGTGCGGCGGTCAGCCATCGATCGCCGCCAGGGCGAGCTTCGCGTCGCGCAGCGTCAGGGTGCCGCCCGCGCTGCGGATGGTGGTCACCTCGCCGTTGGTCGGGGTGACCGTGAGGGTGAGGCCGCGGACCTGGTCGGTGGCCGAGCCCGCGTCGTCGGCGCTGTCACGCTGGGCCATGGCGAGGGTGAGCAGTTCGCACAGGGCGCCGAGGGCGTCGGACGACAGCTCGGCGCCGCTCAGGTTGTCCGATGCCGCAACGAGTTCCGCGGCCGCGGCGGCTCGGCGCTTGTCGGATTCGCGGGCTTGGGCGAGGAGCCCCTGCTCGGTGATCGGGTCGTCCATGATCCGCGACGGACGCCCGCGCGCACCCCGGTCGCCACGCCCGCGCACGCTCACCGACACGTCGACCACGGGTCCGTCGGCCCACGGTGTGTGCTCGTCGTCGCCGTCGTGTTCCGGTGCGGGCAACAGGTTCCGCGACGAGTAGAGGCCGAACGCGGAGGCGTAGATCGCGTGCGCCTGCTCGGGTTCGGCGTTGGCGAACCACCCGGCCAGCTTCAGCAGCTCGCCGCGCCGGCTCGGCAGCAGGCCGCCACCGGTGGTCGCACGTTTGACCGTGGCCAGCAGCGCGCCGATCGCCCTGGTCGTCGCGTCGCGCAGGGCGGTGACCTGGCTGGGCTTGCCCGGGCGGTCGACGAACCAGTCGGTGAGCTCGTTCCAGTCGGCCTCGGTGCGGCCGCGGGTGCGTTCCACCCGCTCGCCCAGCTGCTCGGCCGGGCGCAGCAGGCGCAGCAGCTCACCGCGGGCATCGCGCAGTTCGGCCAGCGTGGCGGCGATGGTCGGGGTGTAGCGCAGCACGTCCTCGACCACCAGCTGGATGTACTCGACCAGCAGGTTGCGGAACCCGGAGATCTCGTCGGGCACCAGGTGGTGACGGGTGAGGATCTGGCCGAGGTAGGCGTAGAAGTCGCGCACGGTGGCAGCCAGCTCGCCGTGCTGCAGGAAGAGCGTCGTCACGTGCTCGGCCAGCAGTTCGCGGGCCTTGCGGGCCTTGGCCGGCTCGCCGCGCTGGTCGGCCGCGGCGGCGCTCGACAGGGCCTGGCGCAGGCTCGCGAGCCCGCGGTCGATGGCCGGCAGCAGTTCGCGGGAGACCTCGCGGGCACCCTCGGGCACACGCAGCAGCTCGTCGACGTCGCGCTGCACGCGCACGGCCAGCTTGCTGACCTGGTAGCGCATGCTGCCGTGCTGGAACTCGGCGATGCTCGACGCGATCGTCTCGCGCCGGCCGTGCACGAGGTTGCCCCACTCCTTGAGCTGGCGCAGCCGCTCGAGCACATTGTCCACATGGGACTCACCGGGGTCGACGAGCCCGTCGCGCTCGGCCGCGGTGAGGGCCGCCGCGACCTCACCGGCGGACAGGTCGGCGAGCAGCGTCGAGGTGAACAGCCGCATGATCGCGAGGTACGTGCGGGGGTGCCTGCTCGCCTGCAGGTAGGCGTAGAGGTTGAGCCTGCGCGCCACCGCGTCGTCCAGGCTCGCCTCGATCAGCTCCTGCTCACCATCCACGACCGGTCACGATAGCTGTCGGGGGTGAGAGCTGCGCCCCGCGGCACGAGGACTACCGTTTCGAGCGGCTCGGGGGAGTCGCTTCTTGGAGGGGTGCGGGTGGGCGCGGCGCGCGCGGTGGGACTGCTGCTCGGGGTGGCGGCGGACAGCGTGTTCGGCGACCCGCGGCGACGGCACCCGGTGGCCGGTTTCGGCAAACTCGCCCAGTGGACCGAACGGTTCACCTACCGCGATCAGAAGCTGCCTGGCGTCGTGCACGCCCTTGGGCTTTCGTTGCTCGTCGTGTCCTCGGGCGTGCTGGTGGAGCGGCTCGGGAGCGGGCGGCCGGTCGTGCGGATCGCGACCACGGCCGCGGCGACCTGGGTGGTGCTGGGTGGCGCGTCGCTGGCGCGCGAGGGCACGGCCATCGGCGCCGACCTCGACGGCGGGCACCTCTCCTCGGCACGGGAGCGGCTACCTGCGTTGTGCGGGCGCGATCCGTCCCGGCTGACCGGCGGCGAGCTGGCCCGCGCCGCCGTCGAATCGGTCGCGGAGAACACGTCGGACGCCATCGTGGCGCCGCTGCTGTGGGGTGCCGTGGCCGGCGTGCCCGGGCTCGTCGGGTACCGGGCGGTCAACACGCTGGACGCCATGATCGGGCACCGCTCGCCGCGCTACCGGCGCTTCGGCTGGGCCGCCGCGCGACTGGACGACCTGGCGAACCTGCTGCCCGCACGTGCCGCGGCGGCCTTGACCGTGGTCGCGGCCCCGGTGGTCGGTGGTTCGGCGCAGGGTGCCTGGCATGCGTGGCGGCGGGATGCCGCGGCACATCCGTCGCCGAACGCGGGCCGGGTGGAGGCCGCCTTCGCCGGCGCGCTGGAGATCCGGCTCGGCGGGCGCACGGTGTACCCGCACGGGGTCGAGGAGCGGCCCGTGCTCGGTGACGGGCGCAATCCTGACGCCGGTCACGTCACGCGGGCGGTGGAGTTGTCGCGGGTGGTGGGGTTGCTGGCCGCTGGAGCGGCGGCGGCGTTGGCTTTCCTGCGCCGGCGTTAGGTGTGTCGGTGGATCTCGCTCGGTTGTGGATCTTGCACACCTGTTGATCTTGGTTTCCGCTCCGGGCGCGGGCCCACCCTCCCTGGGGGCTCCCCCTTACCCAGTCTATCGGGTTTGGGCTGGTCGGACGGGGTTTGCGTGAATCTGTGGACAACTGGTCGCCTGTGGAAAAGTGGGCCGTCAGGCCTCCACGAACACGATGCGCTCCGGCGGGACGGTCATGTCGATGTGCCGGCCTTCGACCTCGACCAGCGTGGCGAGTTCGGTGGAATGGCCGTCCGGGACGGTGAAGAGGCGGTCGTTGCGGGTGTCGAGGTAGTGGGCGAAGCCGTCCAGGGAGGCGCCGCCGGTTTCGTCGAGGTCGAGGTAGTCGACAAGGCGGCGGAACAGCTTCGGCAGGATGACCAGGTCGCTGAGCTGGTCGCGCGCGGTCACGTCGAAGCCCGTCGTGGTCCGGTCGGTGCGCCACACGCCTTTCTCGGCCGCGCGGGCCTTGTTCGACGCGTCAGCCATGGCCTTGCGCAGGTCCACGTAGAGCAGCGAGTAGAAGGTCGGGTACGCCAGGCCGGACTCGAGCATCGTGTGGTTCGCGGACTTGCGCATCCGTCCGACGTCCAGGAAGACCTGGTCGCCGTCGTCCTCGTCGGCGGGCGGCGTGCCCTTGAAGGCGAAGGACACCGCGCGGCCGTACTTGTCGGCGAAGCGGGTCATGATGTGGCCGGGCACCTCGTCGGGTTTGGCCGAGCTCACGAGGCCGCGGTTGTTGCGCCGCACGTTCTTGAAGCCGAGGTAGTCCAGGAGCTTCTTCGACGCCGCGTTGCCCAACTCGGTCTGCTGGTGCCAGCTCGCGTAGTGCGTTTCGAGCGCGTCGATGCCGTCGAGGCGCAGTTGCGCGCCGCCCTGGCCGTTGAGGCGCACCTTGATGTTCGCGCGCGCGAACGCCGTCGGGTCGTCGGCGTAGAAGCGCACGGAGTCACCGTCGGGGGACGCACCCAGCACGCGGAAACGTCCTTTGATCATCGTCAAAGCCATCGTCACCCACCTCCACTTGGGAAGTCGGGTGCGGCTCAGGCGGTGGTTACGGCTGGTGGGCGTGTTCGTGACGTTCGGCGGCTTCGTCTTCGGCGATCATCGCGGCAACCGAGCGGCGCTTGGGCTTGTCGGGCCGCGGCTCGGCCAGCGCGCCGCCGGGCTGGATCTCCCGCCAGCTGAAGTAGCCGAGCGCGAGCAACGCCATCGTGCCGAACGCGATCCACTGCAGCGCGTAGGACAGGTACGGGCCGGAATCCAACTGCGGCAAGGGAAGCGTGCGCAGACCGCCGGGCTGGCCGTCGACCAGCTGGACGTAACCGGGCGCGAGCGGGAGCTTCGTCGCGGCCGCCACGATGGGCACGTCGATCGCGTAGACCTGGGTGCGGCCGTCGGTGGTGGCGTCGTTGAAGGCGGGCCGGTGCTGCGGGTCGGTCTCACCGGCCCGAGTCCGCGCCGTCACCGAGGTCGGGCCGGCCGGTGCGGCCGGGTAGGGCGGGACGTGCACGCCTTGGACCGGCGGGACGTAACCGCGGTCGACGAGGACGACACCGCCGCTGTCCAGCCGGAACGGGGTCAGCACCTCGAACGCGGGCTCACCCTGCACGGTGCGCAGGCGCGCGACGGTCTCCTTGTCCGGCAGGTACTGGCCGCGCAGGATCACCTGCCGCCACTCGCCGGGTCGCGCGGTCTCGATCGGCACCGGCTTGGCCGTGAAGGAGGCCTGCAGCTCGGCGTTCTGGGCGCTCTGCTCGGCGTTGCGCCGGAACTGCCACGGCGAGAGCACGACGAAGCAGGCCCCCGCGAACACCAGCACGACCAGCGTCAACGCGAGCCAGCTCGGACGTAGCAGCAACCGCAACCGCACGTGACCACGGTATGCCGTGCGCCGGGTCACGCGCTGCGCAGGGCTCGGCGTGCGCTTTCCTGGGCGGTTCGTCCGTAACCGCCGCCGAAGAGGGCGGCGTGGACGAGCTGGGGGAAGAGCTGGTGGAGCGGGACCCGCTGTTCCCAGCCGGCGGCCAGCGGGGTTGCCTCGTCGTAGGCGGCGAGGACGCGGTCGAGGTGCGGGCAGGGGAACCACTGGAGCATGGCGAGGTCGGATTCGCGGTGACCGCCGTGCGCGGCCGGGTCGATCAGGTACGCGCCGTCGTGGCTGAAGAGGACGTTGCCGGACCACAGGTCGCCATGCAGTCGTGCGGGTGGTTCCGGCGGTCCGGCCAGGTCTCGGATGGCGTCGCAGACCTGCTCGATCGGCTTCGGGTCGTCGATCGCCCGCCGGTCGACGGCGGTTTTGAGGTAGGGGAGGATCCGGTGCTCGGCGAACCACTCCGGCCAGTCCTCGGCGGGGGTGTTGCGCATGGGCGCCAGGCCGATCCAGGCGTCCTCGGGGCCGCCGGGTGGCGGTTGGCCGAAGGCATCGGCGCCGGCTTGGTGCATTTCCGCGAGGTTCCGGCCCAGGTCCTCGGCGGCTTGCCTGGTCGCCGGGGCGTCCGGGATGTAGGTGGTGATGAGGTACTCGTCGTCGACGGCCCTGATCTCCGGCACCGGTTTCAGCCAGCGCAGCCCGGCGGCCTCGGCGCCGTCGTGGCGCTTGACCACGAGCAGTTCGCCGTCGACCTCGACGAGCTGGACGGTGCCGCCGAGGCTCCTGATCGCCTTTGCCTCGGCGATGATCCGGGCGGGATCAACCATGTTCCCGGACCCACTGGACCACGCCGGGTGCCGCCTTTTCGATCATGTCGAGGACTTCGCCGAAGCCGTCGTCCGCGCCGTAGTAGGGATCGGGCACGTCGTTGTCGTCGGCGTCCGGGTCGAAGCTGCGTAGCAGCCGGATCCTGGGGTCGTCGCCGATGAGCGCGCGCAACTCGCGGGCGTGGCCGCGGTCGAGGGCGATGAGCAGGTCGGCGTCGAGGTGGTCGGGGCCGACCTGGGCGGCGATGTGCTCGGTGGGATAGCCGTGCTTGACGAGCGTCGCCTGCGCCCGCCGGTCGGCCGGCTCGCCGACGTGCCACGAGCCAGTCCCGGCACTGGTCACCTCGACGTGCTCGAGCCCGGCCCGGCGCAGGTGCTCCCGGACGATCGAGGCGGCCATGGGCGACCGGCAGATGTTCCCGGTGCAGATGAAGCTGATGTGCACCCGGCCCAGCCTAGGGACTGCTGCTCTCCGGCCTGCGTTTCGACCACTGGTGGCCGAAAAGGAGGTCTACCTGGGTGTCCGCTGGCGACCTGGTCTTTTGGGGCATTGCCGCAGGTGGCGCGCGGCGGCAACTGGGCGCGAAGCGAGTCTGGGCGCAGGCGCGCTGGCTACCGTCACGGCGAACGCTGATGGTCCTCGGAGGTCGCCATGACGTGGCAGTTGCTCGGGATGGGCGTCGCCGGTCTGCTCGTGACGATCCGGGTGCTGGCGAAGACGGTCTCGCACCACCTGCTGGTGCGAGCGGTGATCAAGAAAGGTGGCCGGACCCGCATCGAGATCCAGCGGGGGTCGACGATCATCTACGACTCCGGGCGGCCGTCCGATCGGCGCTGACTAGAATCCCGGCGGTGAGCGGTGACCTGCGACTACTGCGCCACCACGGCGACCTCGAGGCCGCGCCCGGGCTGCTCGACTTCGCCGTCAACGTGCGTGGCGCGCAACCGCCCGGCTGGTTGCGGGAGCGGCTCGTCGACGCGCTCGGCGACCTCGGGCGCTACCCCGCGCGTGAGCTGGACCTGGCCGCGCGGGCGGCCGCCGCGCGACGGCACGGGCGGGACGCGAGCGAGGTGCTGATCCTCAACGGGGTGGCCGAAGGCTTCGCGCTGCTACCCCAGTTGCTGCCCGACAAGGCCGCGATCATCCACCCGAGCTTCACCGAGCCCGAGGTCGCGCTGCGCAAGGCCGGCGTGCCCGTGCACCGCGTGCTCAGCGACACCCTGCGCCCCGAACTCGTGCCCGAGGACGCCGACATGGTCGTGCTCGGCAACCCGACCAACCCCACCTCCGTCCTGCACAAGGCCGACGTGATCGCCGAGCTGACCCGGCCGGGACGCATCCTCGTGGTGGACGAGGCGTTCATGGACGCGGTCCCCGGCGAGCCGGAAACGCTTGCGGGACAACAGCTCCCTGGCCTGCTGGTGTTCCGCAGCCTGACCAAGACGTGGGCGCTCGCGGGGCTGCGGGCCGGTTATGCGCTGGCCGAACCCGCCATCCTGCGCGAACTCGCCGCACACCGTCCACAGTGGCCGGTGGGAAGTCTCCCGCTGACCGCGGTGGCCGCGTGTTGCGAGCCCGACGCGGTGGCCAAGGCCCAGGCCGACGCGGAGCTGTACGCGACCTACCGCGCCGATCTGGCCAAGCACCTCGGCGACCTCGGGTTCACCGTGCACGAACCGGCCGTCGCGCCGTTCTTGCTGGTCAGGATGCCGAGCGCCAAACGGGTGCGCGAGGCCCTGCGTGAGCGCGGGATCGCCGTGCGCCGCGGTGACACGTTCCCCGGCCTCACCGAGGACCACCTGCGCATCACCGTCCGCCCACCCGAGGACACCGACCGGCTGCTCGCCGCGCTCAGGGAGGTGCTGTAGATGCCGACGCTCGCCGACGTCATCGCCGTGCTCGAGGCCGCGTACCCGCCCGAGCTCGCCGAGTCGTGGGACGCCGTCGGCCTCGTCTGCGGCGACCCCGCCGAGCCCGTGACCAAGGTGCTCGTCTGCGTCGACCCGGTGGACGCCACCGTCGACGAGGCGCTCGCCCAAGGCGCACAGCTGATCGTCGCCCACCACCCGCTGCTGCTGCGGGGCGTGCACGGCGTCCCGGCCGACACCCCCAAGGGCAGCCTCGTGCACCGGCTGGTCCGGGGCGGCGCGGCCCTGCTCTGCATGCACACCAACGCTGACAACGCCGAGCCCGGCGTGTCCGACGCCCTGGCCAAGGCGCTGGGCCTGAAGATCACCGGGCCGCTGGTGCCCGAGACGAACAGCGGGCGGATCGGCGAAGTGGACCCGCAGCCGTTCGCCGAGTTCATCGACCGCGTCGGCATTGCGCTGCCCGAGACCGCGGGTGGGGTCCGGGCCGCGGGCGAGCTGAGCCGGACCATCGAAACCGTCGCCGTGTGCGGTGGCTCGGGCGACAGCTTCCTCGACGCCGCGACCGCCGCGGGCGTCGACGCCTACGTCACCGCCGACCTGCGGCACCACCCGGCGAGTGAGCACCTGGCCAAGCCGGGCGCGCCCGCGCTGGTGGATGTCGCGCACTGGGCGAGCGAGTGGCCGTGGTGCGCGCAGGCGGCGGGCGTCATCGAGGTGGCGTTCGACGGTACGGTCGACGTCACCGTGTCCACCCTGCGCACCGATCCGTGGACCGCGGCGTGGGCCACCAGGAGGTCATGAACACCGTGAAAGCCGATCCAGCCGTGCAACGGGCCCTGCTCGACCTCGCCGAGATCGACGCCGAGCTCAGCCGCGCCACCCACCGCAGGCGCACCCTGCCCGAACTGGCCGAGATCGCCGCGGCCGAGACCGCGCTGCAGGCCCGCACCGACGACCAGGTCTCGGTGCGGACCGCGCTGGACGACCTCGACCGCGAGGTCAAACGGCAGGAGAAGGAGATCGACGCGGTGCGCGCCCGCGAGGACCGCGACCGCTCGCTGCTGGCCAAGGGCGGCCTGCCGTCCAAGCAGCTCAGCGAGCTCGAACACGAGCTGGAAACGTTGCAGCGCAGGCAAAACGCGCTCGAAGACGACCTGCTGGAGCTGATGGAGCAGCGCGAGGCGGCCGAGGCCAACACCCAGCACGCCACCGTGGCGCTGGAGAAGGCGCAGGAGGCGCTGGCCGACGCGCAGCGCCGGCGCGACGCCGTGTTCGCCGACCTGGAGAGCATCGAGGCGAAGCGCGCGGCCGAGCGCGCGGCCCTGACCCCGAAGTTCCCCGAGCCGCTGCTCGCCCTCTACGACCGGGTTCGCCAGCACCGGGGGATCGGTGCGGGGCTGTTGAAGCACCGCCGGTGCGGGGCGTGCCAGCTGGAGATCGACCGCAGCGCCATGGCCCGGATCAGCGCGGCCGCCGCGGACGACGTGGTGACCTGCGACGAGTGCGGGGCGATCCTGGTGCGGACCGCGGAGTCCGGCCTGTGAAGGTCACCGTCGAAGCCGATGGCGGCTCCCGAGGCAACCCCGGACCCGCCGGGTACGGCGCGGTGGTCAAGAACTCGGTGACCGGCGTCGTGCTGGCCGAGGTGGCGTCGAGCATCGGGGTGGCGACCAACAACGTCGCCGAGTACGAGGGCCTGATCGCCGGGTTGCGGGCCGCGGCCGACGCCGGGGCGTCCAGTGTGGACGTTCGGATGGACTCGAAGCTGGTGGTCGAGCAGATGTCCGGGCGCTGGCAGGTCAAGCACCCGTCCATGCAGCCGCTGGCGCGGCGGGCCCGCGAGCTGGCCGCCGGGTTCGACGAGGTCACCTACGAGTGGGTGCCGCGTGCCGAGAACGCGCACGCCGACCGGCTGGCCAACGAGGCCATGGACGCCGCGAACGCCGAGGGGGCGACGCAGGCCGTCGCCGCCGACTCGACCGGCGCCCCGGCCGCACCCGGGTGGACCGGCGCGACCGGCACCCCGACCCGGATGTTGTTGTTGCGCCACGGGCAAACCGAACTGTCCGTGCAGCGCCGCTACTCCGGGCGCAGCGACCTGCCGCTGACCGAACTGGGACAGGCGCAGGCGGCCGCCGCGGCGGTCCGCCTGGCCGACGACGCGGCCGGCGCGGTGGTCGTGTCGTCGCCGCTGGCCCGGTGCGTGCAGACCGCGACCGCGGTGGCCGACGCCGCCGGGGGCAAGGTCGTGACGCACGAAGGCCTGGTGGAGACCGACTTCGGCGCGTGGGACGGGCTGACGTTCGCCGAGGCGGCGCAGCGGGATCCGGAGTTGCACGCGCGCTGGCTGCGCGACCCGGCCGTGCCGGCACCGGGCGGGGAGAGCTTCGACCAGGTGCACCGGCGGGTGTTCGCGGCGCGGGAAGACCTGCTGGCCGCGCACCCCGGGTCGACGATCGTGGTGGTCAGCCACGTCACGCCGATCAAGTCGCTGCTGCGGATGGGCCTGGACGTGGGGCCGTCGCTGCTGTTCCGCCTGCACCTCGACCTGGCTTCACTGTCCATTGTGGAGTTCTACCCGGACGGCATGGCCTCGGTCCGCCTGGTCAACGACACCTCGTACCTGCCCGCCGCCGGCTGATGCGCCCGCCGCTGCCACGCGCCGTCGTGGCCGCGGGCGTGCTGTTCTTCGACGACGCGGGCCGGGTCATGCTCGTGCACACGACCTACAAGCAGCCGTGGGAGATCCCGGGCGGGGTCGTCGAGTCGGAGCGCGGCGAGTCGCCGGTGGACGCCGCACGCCGCGAGGTCGCCGAGGAGCTGGGGCTCGACATCACGGTCGGGGCGCTGCTCACGATCGACTCCGCGGCCGACGGCGTACCGGGCATCGCGTTCGTCTTCGACGGCGGTGTGCTCTCGGCGCAGCAGCTTGCCAAGATCGAGTTCGTCGACGGCGAACTCGACGGGTTCCGGTTCTGCGGGCCGGACGAGGTGCGTGCGCTGCTGACGCCGCGGCTGGCGCGCCGGGTCCTGTCGACGCTGGCGGTGCGCGACGAGGGGTGGCCGTTGCCGCGGTTCCTGCGGCACGGGGTCTAATCCGGCCAGACCAGCAGGACCGCGCTGGGCGTGTGGTCGACGACGAACCTGGTGTGGTGGCCGATGCTGGCCGGGCCCGGGTGGTCGTGTTCGCCGTCGCGGGCGCAGATGAGCAGGTCGGCATCCGCGCAGGCGGCGACCACCTCGTGCTGGACGTGACCGGCACGTACCTGCGTCTCGCACGGCCGGTCCAGCCGCGCCTTCGCGGCGGCCAGGAGTTCCCGCTCGGCGGTGTCGGCCATGCCGGCCATGAGCGTGCTCGGGTCGTGACCGGCACGGCCGAGCAGCCCGCCGTAGGTGCCGTGGACGACCTCGCCCAGTTCGGTGTCGAGGACGTGGAGCAGGACCACCTCCGCGTCGGCCGGGGTGATCTCGGCCGCCGCGTCCACACAGGACTGCCAGGTGCCCTCGGTGATCCACACGACGACGCGCATGTCCTCTCCTTACCGTCCGGTCACGGTCAATGCCAGCCACAGCGCGGGCACCGACACCAGCAGGCACAGCGGCACGGTCAGCGCGCCGAGGCGCAGGAACTCCCAGAGTGTCGGCGTGTGGCCCGACCTGGTCAGGATGCGGCGCCAGAGCAGCGTGGCGAGCGAGCCGACGTAGGTGGCGTTCGGGCCGATGTTGACGCCGAGGAGCACGGCGAGCAGGACGCCGGCCGGGGCGTGCGGGCCGAGCACCGACAACAGGATCAGCGTGGCGGGCAGGTTGTTGACCAGGTTCGCCAGGACCGCGGCGACCGCCGCCACGCCGAACAGGGCTGCCAGGCTGGTGCTCGTCGGGGTGATGGTCGTCAGCACGTCGCCCACGCCGTGGTCGGCCACCGCCTCGACGACGACGGCCATGGCGGCGACGAAGAGGCAGAGAAGGGGCGCGGCCTCCGCGACAAGGGTCCTGACCGTGGCCTTGCGCTGGATCAATGCTCTGGTGGCGAGGACCGCCGCCGCGGCCACGGCCGTCCACACGGGGTCGACGCCCGCGCCGAGCGCGATCAGGAGCAGGGCCAGGACGGTCAGCGCGAACTTCGGGGCGGGCGTGGTGGGCGCGGGTGGCGGGTCGCCGTGCCCGCCGAGGTCGGCGGCGAAGAACCGCCGGAACACGAGGAATTCGACCGCGATGGTGAGCAGCCACGGCAGGGCCATCAGCATGGCGAAGCTCGCGAACGCGAGGCCGGAGGCGCCGAACGCGAGCAGGTTGGTGAGGTTGGAGACCGGCAGCAGGGTGGAGGCCGAATTGGCCAGGTGCGTGCAGGCGTAGACGTGCGGCTTGGCACGCAGGCGCACGGCGTTCGCGGTGTGGAAGACGACCGGGGTGAGCAGGACGATCGTCGCGTCGAGGCTGAGCACGGCGGTGGTGGCGGCCGCGGTGGCGAAGGTGAAGGTCAGCAGCCTTTGCGGGCGCCCCTTGCTGGCGGTGGCGACGTGCTCGCCCAACCAGGTGAAGACCTTGTCCGTGTCGGCCAGGTGCGCGATGACGAGGACTGCGGCCAGGAAGATCAAGGTGGGGACGAGGTCTCTGACCTGCTGGCCCGCGTCCTTCGGGTGGACCAGCCCGAGCAGCAGGACCAGCCCGGCCGCCGGGATGGCGGCGACCGCCTCAGGAAGACCACGCGGGCGGATGGTCGCGAACACGAGGACGGCGACCAGCAGCCCGACGCTGATCACCACGGCGACCGGCCCGTTCACCGCTGAACCGTAACCGCAGCCGACGGCATTGGACCGAACTGGCCGGGGTGCGACTGTCGCTCGCCGCCCATCCGCCGTTCGCCTCGCGCGCGCGATGGCAGCCCCCGCCCTCCCGGGGGCACCCCTTGAAACCAGTCTATCGGCTCTGACCTGCGGAAAGGGGGTCGCGACCGGATCTGTGGACAACTGCCCGCCTGTGGAAAACCCGGTCGATGGCGCGAGAAGCGACAAATCGCCCATGCGCAGGTCATGCCGACCGTCAGCGCTGTCGGTGGCCCCTGGCACAATGGTTCAGCGGACGAGTCGGCAGGGCGGCCGCGTTCCCGGCCACGAGCCGGGACCGAGGAAAGTCCGGACTCCGAAAGGGCAGGGTGGTTGCTAACGGCAACCCGAGGTGACTCGCGGGACAGTGCCACAGAGAACAGACCGCCTCGCCACAAGCGGGGTAAGGGTGAAACGGTGCGTGTAAGAGACCACCGCGGCCTGGGTGACCAGGCTGGCACGGCAAACCCCACCCGGAGCAAGGCCAAGAGGGAACCGCGAGGTTCCTGCGCAGGCGTTCGAGGGCGGCCCGCCCGAGCCTGCGGGTAGGCCGCTGGAGCCTGTCGGCAACGGCAGGCCTAGATGGATGGTCGCCGCCGCTTTCGCGCAAGCGGACGCGGCACAGAATCCGGCTTACGGCCGGCTCGTCCGCCCCACTTCCTGGAACGATCACGAAGCGTAGCGAATATTGACCTTGAATAGCCCGGTTTGTGTTGATCGCGGGATTTCTGCTCGGGCCTTTCGGCCTGTACTCTCGCGAGAGGCCAGTGTCGGGGTCACTGAAGCCTGGAGGAGGCTGCCTTGCGCCAGCTGGGTGACGGCCGAACGAGCAGGACGAAGGCGGTGACCAGCGACCTTTCGACACCCAGTGTGAAGAAGAGAGTCGCATGCGAGTGAACTGCGGACCGGGTCTTTTTTGCGACTCGGCTTCGTGTTCTCCTGGCACTGTCTGCCCACCGTCCAGTGCCGAAAGACCATGCCATGCGTCCCGTATGCATGACGCGCACGTCCGAGTACCGGAGTAAGCGATGACCGCCATGACCACCCTCGAGACCGTCGCCGATCAGGTAGCCCAGCAAGGCAGCCTTGGCACCTCCGGGGTCCGTGCATGGATCCTCAACAACATCATTCCGCTGTTGCTTCTGGTGGTCGCCTTGCTTCTGCTGTGGCTGGGTGGCGGCAAGGGCGACAACGCCGGAGTGATGCGCCGCCTCGGCGGTGTGATCGTCGCGCTCGCGATCATCGGCCTCGCGGTGACCACGGATGCCGGCAAGAACATCGGCACCTGGATCGCCGGTCTGTTCACCGGCTGATCGGGTTGGTGCCCGATGCGCATTCGCACTGACGACGAGGTCTACCGCGTCGACGCCGTGTGGCTGGGACCGCCGAAGGCGACCATGCCGTGGCGGGTCCGCTACGTCGCCTGGGGTGTGGGGACCGTGGTGTTCCTGCTGGTGATGACGGTGGAGCGGCGTATCGGTGTGCCATTTGGCTGGTCGATCCCGTGGGGGATGGTGGCCACGGTGTTGATCACGCGGCTGGCGACGTCGCGGATCACCTACGAGCGTCCGCTCGGTTCGGTGATGGCGATGTGGCTGCGTGAGCTGACCGCGCCGAGGGAGATCGCGACGGGTGAGGGCGGCGCGGTCACGGCCAGCCGGGTCAAGATCAATGCGCAGCGGCCGCGTCGCAGTGACAAGGCCGCACGCAAGCAAGCTCGCAAGGCGCACGGAAAGCCTGCGAGGAAACCGCAAGCGCCGAAGGCACGCGCCCAGATGGAACCGGGCCGTGCGAAGGGAGGACGCCGGGGTGTTCGGCCGCCGAGGTAAGCGCGAACAGGACCTGTTCGCGCAGTACCAGCAGTCCGCGCAGCCGCCGCAGGCGGGGCGAGGGCGGCATGAGCGACCCGAACGTCCACCGGCGCAGTACCGGCCGATGACCGACGCCGGGAAGAAGGCGGCGAGCAAGCGCAACCGGCGGTTGCCGGGGGAGTCGGCGATGCCGAGCTACACCCCGGAGATCGCGGTGCGCTCGATCGACGGCCACCTCGTGCGCACCGGTCACGACGTCTACGCCTGGTACCGGCTGGCGCCGCAGCGCTGGTCGTTCCGCTCGGACTCCCAGCGCCAGGACCTGATCGCGGCCATCGCCGGTCAGTACGCCGAGCTGCACGGCCGGTGGATGCACCTGCGCGTCACCACCCGGCCCTACCCCATCCGCATGTGGGCCGAGGCGCACGTGCACAACGCCGTGAACCGCCTGCCCGACGTGCCCGGCGCGCTCTCGTTCGACGACTACCTGGTCGGCGAGCAGCAGCAGCTGATGGGCCGGTCGATGGCCGAGAAAGAGGTCTACCTCGGCGTCCAGGTGCAGACCCGCAACGTCGTCGACCGGGCCGTCGAGCGCGCGGCTCCCTTGCTGCGCAAGGTTTTCCCGGAGGCCGTCGACGCCGAGCTGGTCGCGCTGGACAGCGAGGTCGACCACCTCGACCAGGTCATCGGCTCCGCCGGCCTGGAGGGCCGCCCGGTCACGGCGGAAGAGATGTCGTGGCTGATGCACCGGTCCTGTTCGCTGGGCCTGCCCGCGCCACGCAACATGCCCGCCGTTCCGGGCGCGACCTGGGAGCCGGAGGACCTGGCGAGCTTCACCGACGCCGCCGACTTCCACCAGGACCCGTACTCGCCGACGGTCACCGTGCGCGGGCGCACCGGCTCCAACGCCGGGGTGGCGCGGCACGTCGCGGTGCTCACGGTCGGGCAGATGCACGGCCTGCAGATCCCGGAGATCGACGACCCGTGGGTGCAGCACTCCGACCGGCTGCCCGCCGCGGTGGAGTGGTCGGCGCGGATCTACGTGCGTCGTCCCGAAGAGGTGCAGGGCGAACTGCAGCGGCAGATGTCCAAGGTCCGCTCGCAGGTGCGCCACTACACCGACGAGCACGGTCTCGAGCCGCCCCAGTCGCTGGCCCGCCAGGCCGCGCGGGTGCTGGAGATCGACGACGAGATGACGTCGGGTTTCACGGCGCTGGCCACCCGCGTGCGGTCGTGGTGGCGGCTGGCCGTCTCGGGTCCGACCGAGCGTGACGCGTTGCGCCTGGCCCAGCAGTTGCTCGACCTGTACAAGCCGAAGGTCGCCATCGAGCACCCCGAGGCGCAGTACGCGCTGGCGCGGGAGTTCATCCCGGGCGAGCCGCTGGCCTCCTCGGCCTACCTGCGGCGCGGCTCGGTGGTGTGGGCGGCGTCGTCGGTGCCGACCGCGACCGCGGAGGTCGGCGACCGCCGCGGCATCCTCCTCGGCGAGACCTGCACGACGACCCGGCGCCCGGTGGCGTGGGACCCGTGGATGGCGCAGGAGATCCGCGACGCGTCCGGCCTGACCGCCCTGGTCGCCGGGCTCGGTGGTGGTAAGTCGTTCCTGGGTGGCGGCATCGTCTACAAGACGTTGCGCGCCGGTGCGCACTGGACGCTGCTCGACCCGTCCGGCCCGCTCGCGCGGCTGTGCGACCTCCCGGAGCTGCGCCCGTACGCGCGGCCCATCAACCTGCTCAACGCCCAGCCCGGCATCCTCAACCCCTACCGGGTGGTGGCCGAGCCGCAGCTCACGCACTTCATGGACGAGGAGGACCCGGAGCGGTCCTGGCGCCGGGAGAAGGCTCTGGCCGCCGCGACCCGCCGCCGCCTGGTCCTCGACGTGCTGGCCGGTCTGCTGCCCTACGAGGTCGCGCGGCTGCCGCAGACCCGGATCGTGCTGCTGCGTGCGGTGCGTGCGGTCGGCGGCCGGATCGACGCCGACCCGAGCATGGTGTTCGACGCGTTGCGCCGCGACGCCAGCGAGCACCACGAGCACGCGGTCGTGGTGGCCGACTTCCTCGACGAGATGCGTGAGCGCATGTCGTTGCTGATCCCGGAGGCCGACGCCGACCCGTACACCGACCAGCGCGACGACCGGTTGACCGTGCTCACCATGGCCGGGCTGACCCTGCCCAAGGACGGCGTCGGCCGCGAGCACTGGACCGACGCCGAATCCCTCGGCGTCGAGATGCTGAACCTGGCCGCGTGGCTCACCCAGCGCTCGATCTACGAGCAGCCCAAGGACCTGCGCAAGGGCGTCTGGATCGATGAGGCGTTCTTCCTCTCCGAGGTGCCGACCGGTCGGGTGCTGATGAACCGGTTCGCGCGTGACTCCCGCAAGTGGAACGTCCGCGTGTTGCTGTCCTCGCAGATCCCGGCGGACTTCCTCAAGATCCAGGGCTTCGTGACCCTGCTCGACTCGGTGTTCGTCGGCCGCCTCGACGACGACGACGCGCAGGCCGATGCGTTGCGGCTGCTCAAGGTGCCGGTCGGCGCCGGGTACGAGCAGGTGGTGGCCAGCCTGGGCCGGCGCCCGATGCTGCGTTCCGGGGTCGTCGAGCGCGACCGCTCGCCGCGCCAGTTCATCTTCGGCGACGGGGCGGGCGGCGTCGAACGCATCCGCATCGACCTCTCCGGCGGGCACCTGGACCACCTGCGTGCCGCGCTCGACACCACGCCGGACGCGCTGCGCGACGCGGCCACCGCGTCGGCCACGAGCGAACAGCAGGCCCCGCAGGTGCCTGACGAGTACCTGATCGAGCCGAGCCAGGCCATGTCCGACGAGGACTTCGAGGCCGAGGCGGAGGCCGAGCTCGGGCTCACCGAAGAGGAGCTGCTCGCCAAGGCCGAAGAGATCCAGGACCCGCCCCAGGACGGCCAGGACTCGGGGAAGAAGCGGCGCGGAGAAGACGCGGCATGACGGCGGGGGGACGGGACCACCAGAGTCGCCGGTGCGCGAGATCGCACACGGTGCGTGACCGCTTTCTCACGGGGGCGGTCTGAATGGATCTCCTGACCCTGCTCGTGCTCATCGCCCTGTCGGTCTGGCTGGGCGTCCGGCGCAAGAGACGAGCCGACCCCGATTACACGCCGCGGCCACGGTCGCGGCGCTTCACTGCGTTCCTGGCCGTGTCCGCGGTGCTCGGCCTCCAGGTCGTGATCGGCGCCCCCGCCGCGTCCGCGCAGGACAACAGCTGCGCCGAGGCACCCAACCCGGAGCGGCCGAACTCCGGCATGGTGGCCGCGCTGGACAACCCGCTGCCGACCCACGGTTCGATCAAGTCGCGGTACGGCACCTACGGCTACGCGGGCATGACGTGGCACGTCTACGACGACAACTGCGTGCTCTCCAAGGGCCTCACCGACCCGAACACCACGATCGACAACTGGGGCGGCAACCAGTTGTTCAACGTGGGCAAGAACTTCGTGGCGGCCACGAACGGCCTGCACTACGCGCTGGCCTACGACGAGTTGACCGGTCCACTCGACAAGGCCGTGGACAGCGGCACGAAGCTGTTCTACGACAACGTCTACGTGAAATGGTTCGGCCTCGTCGCGTTGCTGCTCGCGGTCTGGTTGTTCAAACACATCTGGACCGGTGATCTCGCGACGGTCAGCAAACGCGGGATGTGGGCGCTCGCGTCCATGTGGGTGGCGACGTCGTTCCTGTTGATCGGCCCGATCTACAAACAGATCGAAGGCCAATTCCTCGACCGGACGACACAGATGCAGGCGGGTTTCCTGTCCGATCAACCGGACAAACTCGCCATCGACTCGCTGCCCGATCTTCTGCACGACCGGGTGGTCTACCGCAACTGGTTGCGTGGCGAGTTCGGCAGCGAGGACGCCCCACAGGCCAAGCAGTACGGCGACCAGTTGCTCGACGCGCAGGCGTGGAAGAAAACCGACAGCACCACGACCGTCGACCAGAAGGAGCTGGACCGCAAGAAGGCCGAGTACAAGGACATCTCGACCAAACTCGGCCCGGCGACCGGCTATTTCAAGGGCACCGACGGCAGCCGCACCGGCTCCGGTTTCCTGGCGTTGTTCCAGGGCGCGATCTACACGCTTTTCCAGTTGTTCGCCAAGGCGGGAATCCTGCTCGCCCAGGTGCTGCTGCGCGTGTTCCTGCTCGCCACGCCGCTGATCGGCCTGATCGGCCTGCTCTACCACGACATCATGCGCAAGGTCGCGCGTGCGGCCGCAGGCGTGCTGCTCAACGTGCTCGTGCTCGCGGCGCTCGCCGGCATGCACGTGTTGCTGCTCAACGCGATCTTCGGCGCGAACGCGTTGTCGACGATCGCGCGGATGGCGCTCGCCGCGTTGATCACGATCGTCTTCATGGTCATCGGCCGGCCCATGCGCCGGATGTTCCAGATGGTCGAGCTCTCCGTCGGCGCGGTCGGTTCGGCCATGCCCTCGGCCGGACCCGGGCTGTTCAGCCGGTTCCGCGGCCGGGACGCGCAGCCGCCGAGCGCGCAGGACGAGTTCTGGGACCAGGTCCGCGGCATGGACCCCGACACGCTGCCCGCCGGGAAGGACGTCCGCCGGCCACGCCCCGAGGCCAGCAACCCCGTCATGGTCCCGTCCGAGCGGATGGACAACCGGCGTGGCCCGGACGGCCGCCCGCAGCTGCCGTCGGGCTCGCCGGCCGGGTACCTGCCGGCCGCGGGCGCGGATTCCGTGCTGGTCGGCGGCGGCCCGAACGGCGGTCAGCTCGGCCCGGCCGCGCACCGGGTGAGCCGGGTCGTGGACACCGCACCGGTCTCGGACAGCGCGTGGGACGAGCGCGACGAGCGGGTGCTCGTGCCGTCCGAGCACCGCGCCGGCGAGCTCACCCGCCGCCCCCAGGCGCCGCCGCCGGTCCGGCACGCGGACACCGAGGTGGTCGCCGGCCGGCCGGTGCACGTCGTCTACCGGCCCTCGCGGGGGCTCGAGGTGGGCCAGCGCCCGCAGGAGCAGCCGCCGCGCCGCATCGATGTGAACCGCGGGCCGCGGGAAACCGACACGTTCATCCGCTGAGGGGAGGTAGCACATGCCGATCAGGACCAACCGCGGTCGCGCCGCGGTGTACCGCAGGCTCTGGGGCTGGCCGCTGCGCTCCCCGAAGCACCTGGTGATCGCGCTCGTCGGGTTCGCCGTGGTGGTCACCGTCCTGGCCATCGTGGTGGCGAAGCTGTCCGGTCCCGGCCGCCAGCCCGTCGCCGCCCCGAGCACGGACGACACCACGACGTCGACCACGCAGAACGTGGCACCGCCGGTCGAGCCGAGCACGGGGCCGACGACGTCGTCGCCGCTGCCGACCCGGCTGCCCGCGCCGCCGTCGCCCTCGACCGCCGCGCCGGATCCCGAGGCGCTCGACGTCGCGACGCGGTGGACGGCGGCCTGGGCCAACCACCCGGCCGGCGTGAGCACCTACCAGTGGTTGCAGGGCATGCGCCCGTACACCACCGAGGAATACATGACGATCATGGAGTCGATCGACCCGGCGAACGTCCCCGCCACCAAGGTCACCGGCCCCGCGACGGCGATCTCCTCGGTCGCCGGCTCGATCGACGTGCGGGTCCCGACCGACAGCGGACCCCTGGCCATCACGTTGATCAAGACGACCGAGGGCTGGCGAGTGACCCACTACGACCAGGGGACCTGACCATGAAGACCGCGGTGATCATCGTCGTGGCGGCCGTGGCCATTTTCACGGTCGTGCTGAGCACGGGTGCGATCAACACGGTCGTCGGCTCGAACGAGCAGGCCACCGCGGCCGCGGCGGGGATGAGCTGCGACGCCGCGCTCGGCCCGGCCACGAGTGGACCCACCGGGTCCGGCGCGATCGACGCGGCACGGCTCTCCCCGCAGCAGCGCAGCATCGCGGGCCTGATCATCACCATCGGCAAGCAGCGGAACCTGCCGCCGCGGGCGTGGCAGGTGGCCATCCAGGCGGGCATGACCGAGTCGGGCCTGCGCCCGCTGAACTACGGCGACCGCGACTCGCTCGGCATCTTCCAGATGCGCCCGTCGATGGGCTGGGGCACCCCGGCGCAGGTGAAGGACCCGGCGTACGCGATCAACAAGTTCTACGACGTGCTGGAGAAGATCCCCGGCTGGAAGGACCAGCGGCCGGGCGAGTCCGCGCAGGACGTCGAGCGCTCGGCGTTCCCGGACCGGTACCACCGCTGGGAACCCATGGCGTCCAACCTGATCGGCGACATGGGCAAGCTGGCCGACCCGACCGGGTGCGGGCGCGGCACGGGCAACCTGCTGCCGCCACCGACCAAGGCCGCGGGCACCGCGATCCAGTGGGCGCTGGAGCAGCAGGGCGACCCGTACGTGTGGGGCGCGCCGGTCAACCAGGCCGACTCGTTCGACTGCTCCAGCCTGATGCTGCAGGCCTACCGCAACGCGGGGATCCTGCTGCCGCGCGTGTCCCGCGACCAGTACCACGCGGGCGCGCTGCTGCCCATCGAGCAGGCCAAACCGGGCGACCTGCTCTTCTGGGCGTACGACACGTCCAACCCGGCGACCATCCACCACGTGGCCATGTACCTGGGCGACAACAAGATCGTCGAAGCGCAGCAGACGGGTGTGCCGGTGCACATCCGCGCGGTGCGCTTCGGCGAGCCGGAGTTGATGGCCCAGGCCGTGCGGCCCGGAGTCTGAGGGAGGGCGAGCATGTATCCCGACCAGGTCGCGCGACAGCCCGCGTCGACCACGCCCTTGCGGGATTACCTCTCGGCCGGGCCCCGGCCGGGTACGGACCAGGGGTACGTGGTGCTGCCGCGGTCGCTCGTGGAGAACATGCCTTTGGTGTGGCAGCAACACTTCACGCAGCTGCTGGCCGAGTTCCACCAGGCCGCCGCGCACCTGCAGTGGCCGGTGTACCGGGTCGTCCCGTCGAAGTGGGAGCGGCTCGTGGACCTCGACGAGGACCAACTGGCCGAGGTCGGCTGCATCGTGGAGATCGACACCGACGGCGAGCTGGTCTACCGGGAGCGGCACGGGCGCCGCATCGAGAACCCGGAACAGACCACGGTGCTGGTGTCGTTCGCGGACCCGCTGCCGGGCGAGCACCGCAACGCGACGTCCGACACGCCGCCGCGAGGAGTGCCCGTCCCGGGTTACTGAGGCGGCTGCTGCTCGGCGAGCCACTCCCGGTACGCCGCCCCGAGGCGGGGCGCGCCGGGGTCGTTGAGGATCACCGAGGCGGAGCGTTCGTCCAGGTAGTGGTGCCCGGGGTACGGGTCGAGGTGGACGTTGCCGCCCGCCCCGTCCTGATCGGCGGACTCGTCGAAGATGTGGGCGATCGTGTGCAGGTGTTCGGCGGGCCCGGACAGGACCAGGTCCCGGTCCTCACGCGCGAGCGTCACGGTGGTCGCGTCCGTGCGGCGCACCACGATCCGGGCCAGCGGCTCGTCGAAGGGGTCGACGTCGGCCTCGGCCTCCAGGTCGACGGCACCGCCGCCGGCGCGGACGAGGTCGGCGAACCGCCGGTACTCGGCCGCGGTGCCGAAGATCGACATCTCGCCGAAGCGGCGGTCCAGGGCGACGATCACGGCTCAGCTTAGCCAGCGGCGGGCGGGTGAGCAGTGGATCCGGTGAGCGAGCCGCGGCGCTTGTGGCCGCTCCTGAGCGGGCGATCCAGCGGCCCGGATCCGGGTCCGCCAGGGGACCGTCTGAGCTACCAAGCGCGCGCTGGAAAAACTTCGCCGACCGGTGCGCAGGGCCCACCCTCCCGGGGGCTCCCCCTTGTCCATTCTATCGGCTTTGAGCTGGGGGAACGGGGGTTCGGTAAAGGTGTGGAAAACCCCGATCGCGAACGGAGGATTCGGTCGGCTTCTGTGGATGCGGATGCGCCGCTCACGATGGGGGCGCGGTGACCGCGCGTACCCGGCTATGGTGCGAGCGTGGCATCCAAGGTCATCCGCGTCGTGGCGGCCGACGGGGACTTCGCCGGTGTGCGCACCGAGTTCGGGTTGCCGGGTGACTACCCCGGGGCCGCGTTGGCCGAGGCAGTGCGCGCGGCCGCCGACGGCCCGGCGCCCGGCCCGCGCGAGGACGCCACCGACCTGCCGCTGGTGACCATCGACCCGCCCGGCGCCAAGGACCTCGACCAGGCCATGCTGATCGAGCGGCGGTCCGGCGGCGGTTTCCGGGTCCACTACGCGATCGCCGACCTCGGCGCGTTCGTGGTGTCCGGCGGGGCGCTGGACGCCGAGGTCCGCAAGCGCGGCCAGACCGTCTACCTGCCCGACGGCAACGTGCCGCTGCACCCGGCCGAGCTCTCCGAGGGCGCGGCCAGCCTGCTGCCCGGCGAGATCCGGCCCGCCGCGCTGTGGACCATCGACTGCGACGCCGAGGGCAACCAGGAATCGGCGCACGTGCGGCGCGCGACGGTCCGCTCCACCGTGCGGTTCGACTACGAGACCGTGCAGGCCGCGGTCGACGCGGGCAACCCGCACCCGTCGCTGGCGGCGCTGCCCGACCTCGGCCGGGCCCGCCGTGCGCTGGCCGTGCGCCGCGGCGCGGTCGAGTTGCAACTGCCCGAGCAGGAGGTCGTCGCCGACGGCGACGGCTGGGCGCTGGTGCTGCGGCCCCGCAGCGAGGTCGACGCGTGGAACGCCGAGATCTCGCTGCTCACCGGCATGGCGGCGGCCGAGATGATGCTGACCGCGGGGATCGGCATCCTGCGCACGCTGCCCGACCCGGACGACGGCGCCGTGCAGTGGTTGCGCCGCTCGGCGAAGTCGCTCGGCATCGACTGGCCGCGCGACGAGGCCGCCGCCGAACTGCTCGCCCGGCTCGACCCCACCCGGCCGGAGTCGATGGCGTTGTTCATGGACGCGACCCGCTTGCTGCGCGGCGCCGGCTACACCACGTTCGACGGCAGTCCGCCAGAGATCAGCACGCACGCCGGGATCGCCGCGCCGTACGCGCACGTGACCGCGCCCTTACGCCGGCTCGTGGACCGGTTCGGCGCGGAGATCTGCCTCGCCGTCAGCGCCGGGACCGAGGTGCCCGAGTGGGTGCGCGAGTCGCTGGTTTCCTTGCCGGACTTGATGTCCGCGTCCGACGCGCTCGCCGCCAAGGTCGACCGCGCCTGCCTGGACCAGGTCGAGGCGTGGGTGCTGGCCGACCAGATCGGCGCCGAGTTCGACGCCGTCGTGCTGCGCACGGAGAACGGCAACTCCGCCGACGTGTTCGTCCCGGCGCCGCCCGTGCTCGCGCGGTGCACCGGCGAGGGCATGTCCGAAGGCGAGACGATGCGGGTGCGGCTGGTCGAAGCCGATACCGCCGCGCGCAAGGTGAGTTTCCAGCGGGCCGAACAAGAGGAGAAGACCGAATGACCGAGGTTTCCGAGCTGACCGTCGGGGTGCTCGGTGGCACCGGCCCGCAAGGCAAGGGTTTGGCGTTGCGCTGGGCCATGGCCGGGCAGCGGGTGATCCTCGGCTCGCGCAGTGCCGAGCGGGCCGAGCAGGCGGCGTCGGAGGTCTCGTCGCTCGCGGGCGCCGAGGTGACCGGTGGCGACAACGCCGTGTGCGCGGCCTCGGCCGACGTGGTCCTGGTCGCCGTCCCGTGGGACGGCCACGCAGAGTTGTTGACGTCGTTGCGCGAACAGCTGGCCGGCAAAATCGTGATCGACTGCGTCAACCCGCTCGGCTTCGACAAGCAGGGCCCGTACGCGTTGCCGGTCGCCGAAGGAAGCGCGGCCCAGCAGGCGTTCGACCTGCTGCCGGACGCCCGCGTGACCGCCGCGTTCCACCACGTGTCGGCCGTGCACCTCGCGGACCTGTCGGTCACCGACATGGACACCGATGTGCTCGTGCTGGGCGAAGACCGCGAGGCCGTCGACATCGTCCGCGCCCTAGCCGACCGCATCCCCGGCGTCCGCGGCATCTACGGCGGGCGACTGCGCAACGCGCACCAGGTAGAGGCGTTCACCGCCAACCTGATCGCGATCAACCGCCGCTACAAGACAAACTCCGGTGTGCGCATCACCAACGTCTGAATCCTGGCTCTCTATTAGGAGCGGCTGCCGCGCGTGTTCGCCGCCGGGTGGTTGGGTTAATTGCTGAGTTGCGTAGCTCAGCCGGAATATTCCGACGTTTGTTCCCCCGTTCGTGTTAGACCATTTGTTCGAATGGCGTGGTATGATCGGGGTATGGAGCTGGGGGAGCTTAACTCGACCGTCGCGCAGATGCGGCGTCTGGAGTTGAAGCTGCTCGACGACATTTCCCACCTGGAGTGGAAAGAGTCCGGGTTTCCCCAGTTGTGGCGGTTCCTGCAGGACGTCCTGCACGTGACCGCCAAGGAGGCCAAGCGCCTCGAACACCACGTCGAGTTGTTGTGCCCCAAGGTCGGGATCACCGGACAGCCCATCCCGCCGCGGCTGCCTGCGGCGCGGGCGGCGATGGCGGCTGGGGAGATCTCCGGCGCGCACGTGGACAAGATCGCCACCACGGTGGAGTCGGTCCCGGTCGAGCACGCCGAGCAGGTCGAGGCGGACATGACGGGGTTGGCGCGGAAGTTCAACCCGACCCAGCTCATCCGCCTGGGCGAGCGCATCGTCGACGCTCTGAACCCGGACGGTCGCAAACCCATCGAGCCGACGGTGGTCGATGGCCAGAACACGCTGGACCTCTACGAACACCGCGACGGGTCCCTGTCAGGCCAGTTCCGCTTCGGCGGGGAGGATGCGAGTGTGCTGCGCGCGCTGCTGTCCCCGTTGGCCAAGCCGCAGCCTCAGGATGACCGGACGCTGAGCGAGCGTCAGGGTGACGCCCTGGCCGAGATCATCGGCTTCGCCGCCGACTCCGGCCAGGCTCCGGCTGAGGGTGGCGAGCGCCCGCACATCGCGGTGACGGTCTCCTTGGAGACCCTGCAGACCCGCATCGGCCACGCCATCCTCGACGACGCCCGCACCCTGACCCCAGAGCAAGCCCGCCGGGTGGCCTGCGAGGGGAAAATCATCCCCGTCGTCCTCGGCGGCCAATCCCAGCCGTTGGATATCGGCGAAACCCGCCGCCTAGCTGATAAACGATTGCGCAGAGCCCTCGCCATCCGCGACCAAGGCTGCGCCGCCCCGGGTTGTGCGCGAACACCACACCAATGTCACGCCCACCACATTAAACATTGGGCCGACGGCGGCCTAACCACGCTAGATAACCTGGTCCTGGTATGCCCATATCACCACCGGCTGATCCATCACGCCGAATGGTCGGTGCATATGGATAACGGGCTGCCGGTATTCACCCCACCACCCTGGCTACAACACGCCTCCTAAACAACCAGACGCCGCGTAAATTCCTGCGCCCCAGCCACTGCCGGGACCACCCCGGCAAACCGCAGCCTGCCCTGGCAACGCAACCCCTCAACCGGGCCACCCCCGCCACGCAACCACCGGCACCGTTGGCAAGGGTGTTCGCCGCCCCCAACCCCGAGGCCAAACCAGCCACCGGCGGCGAACACCCGCGGCAGCCCCACCCGCACGAGAGCAACCGGGAACGAACACTCAACCAATGTCAGTCGCCCGGTCCTAGCCGCCATCCCTGGCAAGCAACTCCACCGCGAGAGCACCACCTACGAAGACTCAGCCGCCACCTCGCAGCAGCCGCCCAGCATCGAACGCATGCCCGCAACTCAGCCACCGTCGGAACCCTCGGCAAACCGCTGGCTGCCATCGCAACGCCACCACTCAATCTGGCCACCCTCGCAGCGCAACCACCGGCACCGTTGGCAAGGGTGTTCGCCGCTCCCCGCCCCGAGGCCAAACCAGCCACCGGCGGCGAACACCTGCGGCAGCCCCACCCGTACGAGAGCAACCAGGAACGACCACTCAACCAACATCAGTCACCCAGTCCCAGCCACCAACGCCGGCCAGCAACTCTGCCGCGAGAGCACCACCTACGAAGACTCGGCCACCACCCCGCAGCGGCCGCCCAGCATCTAACGCAGCCCCCAACGAACGCATGCCCGCAACTCAGCCACCGCCGGGACCACCCCGGCAACCGCAGGGCGCCCTCGCAGCGCAACCCCTCAACCGGGCCACCCACGCAGCGCAACCACCGGCACCGGTGGCAAGGGTGTTCGCCGCTCCCCGCCCCGAGGCCAAACCAGCCACCGGCGGCGAACACCCGCCGCAGCAACACCCATTCGAGAGCAGTCATCCCCGGAGGACTCAACCCCCGTCAGTCACCCGCTACCCCCGGCAACGACGGCAAGCAACTTCACCGCGAGAGCAACCACCTACGAAGGCTCAGCACCGGCCCGCAGCAGCCGCCCAACATCCACCCCCCAACGGACAGGCATCGATGACCTGCTCCGGCCCACCGAGCACCAGCCCGTCACGCCCCGCCGCACCAAGAACGGCCTGCAGTCTCGCGCGCGCGAAGACAAGCCCCCACCCTCCCGGGGGCACCCCTTGAAACCAGTCTATCGAGGTCAAAGGGGGTGTGGGGCGGGAGAAGCGGATCTGTGGACAACTACCCGCCTGTGGAAAACCCCACCCCGGCACAGACCTAGTTAGCCTGAAGTCATGACGTTGATCGACGACCTCGGCGAGCCGGTTCCGGTCACCGGGGTGCCGCGGACCGTGGTGAGCCTGGTGCCGTCGATCACGGAGGCCATCGCGGAGTCGGCGGCTGGGCTGCTCGTGGGTGCCACCGACTACTGCATCCACCCGGCGGGGCTCGACGTCACGCGGGTCGGCGGTTCCAAGTACCCGAAGGTCGATCGGGTGCTGGAGTTGCGGCCCGACCTGGTCGTGGCCAACAGCGAGGAGAACCGGCCGGAGGACGTCGCCCGGCTGCGGGCCGACGGCATCCCGGTGTGGGTGACGGAAGCGCCGGGCACGGTACCCGCTGGGCTCGCGTCGGTGCGCCGGTTGCTGACCCAAGGGCTCGGGCTGGACGAGCCGGCATGGCTGGTCGCGGCCGAGGACCGGTGGCGCGAAACGTTGCCGCGGCGAGCAACCGCGATCGTTCCCGTGTGGCGCAAGCCGTGGGTGGTGGTCGGGCGGGACACGTTCGGGGGCGACGTGTTGCTGCGGCTGGGCATCGGGAACGCCTATGCGGCACACGAAGACCGCTACCCGCGACCGTCGCTGGACGAGCTGAACGGGCTGCTCGCCGACGGCACGGCCGGGCTGGTCGTGCTGCCGGACGAACCCTACGAGTTCACCGAAACCGATGGGCCCGAAGCGTTTCCCGGCGCGCGGTGCGTGCTGGTGTCCGGCCGGGACCTGACCTGGTACGGACCGTCCCTTGTGGACGCCTGGGGCCGGCTCAGCGCGGCGCTGGACGGAATCGGTCGGTAGCGGCGGTCAACGCGGCCAGGACGCCGCGCTCGCCGACGGCGTGGCCCGCGACCGGCAGCATCACCAGTTCCGAGTCCGGCCACGCCTGGTGCAGGCGCCACGCGGTCACCGGCGGGCAGACCAGGTCGTAGCGGCCCTGCACGATCACGCCGGGGATACCGGCGAGTTTGCCCGCCTCCGCGATCAGCTGGTCGTCGGACAGCCACGACCGGTTTCCGAAGTAGTGCAACGCAACGCGGGTGAACGGCACCGCGAACCGGGGGTCGGCGTACTGCTCGGCCAGGCCCTCGGTCGGGACCAGCTCGCACAGCGCGGCCTCCCAGCCGCTCCACGCGAGCGCCGCGCGGGCCCGCACGTCCGGGTCGGGGTCGTCGATCAACGCGCGGTAGGCCGCAAGCGGATCTTCCCGTGCCGCCTTGGGGATCGGCGCGAGGAACGCGTGCCACGCGTCGGGGTGGATGGATGCCGCGCCGCCGCGGTAGAGCCAGTCGAGTTCGGCCTCGCTCGAGGTGAACACGCCACGCAGCACGATGTCGGTGACCCGGTCCGGGTGGCGCTGGGCGTAGGCGAGGGCGAGCGTCGCGCCCCACGACCCGCCGAAGAGCTGCCAGCGGTCGATGCCGAGGTGCTCGCGCAGCCGTTCCATGTCGGCCACGAGGTGCCAGGTGGTGTTGGTGCTCAGGTCGACGCCGGGCTCGTGCACGCCGGGCGTGCTGCGACCGCAGCCACGCTGGTCGAACAGGACGATCCGGTAGGCGTCCGGGTCGAAGTGCCTGCGTTGCGCGGGCGCGATCCGGCCGCCGGGCCCGCCGTGCAGGAAGACCACCGGCTTGCCGTCGGGGTTGCCGCTCTCCTCCCAGTGGACGAGCTGGCCGTCGCCGACCTCGAGCATGCCGGAGCGGCGCGGCTCGACCGGCGGGTAGAGGTCAGGCATGGCTCAGGTACCCGCCGAGGACCGTGGTGACCATCGTGCGCACGGCCTCGGCGTCCGGCGGGGTGCCGCGGTCGGCGAACAGCAGGTGACCGGCGCCGATGAGGGTGGGTGCGAGCGCGTCGATCGGGGCGTCGTCGGCGATGCGGCCGTGGGCGCGTTCGTACGTGAGGTACTGGCCGATCATGATCGCGGCCTCGGTGAGCACGGGGACACCCGCGGGCCAGGACTCGCGCAGCCGGGCCCGCAGCCCGTCGCGGAAGGTCACCAGCGCGACGATCGCCACCGCGACCGAGCCGAACAAGGCGGTCAGCGCGTCGGCGAGGTTGTCGACGACGTCGCCCTTGCCCGCCTCCTCGCGCAGCTGGGCGGCCTGGGTGTCCATCCGGTCGACGCGGTCCATCACGAAGTCGGCGAGGAAGGCGTCGAAGTCGGCGAAGTGGCGGTGCAGGATGCCCTTCGCGACGCCGGCTTCGGTGGTGACGGAGCGGCTGGTCAGGCCGCTGGGGCCGTCGCGGAGCAGGATCCGGTCGGCGGCGTCGAAGAGCTGCTTGCGGACGTCACGCAGGGCCACGCCAGTGGGCACTCCGGACTCCCTCCTTGCCTGAGTGGGCGCTTGCCCATTAGCGTGGGCGCATGCCCACTCTACCGTCGCATCAGCACCGGAAGATGGCCGAAGGCTTCGGCGTCGACCCGGATCGCTATGACCGTACGCGTCCGCACTACCCCGATGAGCTGGTCAACCGGATCATCTCGACCAGCCCGGGCCGCGCCGTGCTGGACGTGGGCTGCGGCACGGGCATCGTCGCCCGCCAGTTCCGCGACGCCGGCTGCACGGTGTTGGGGGTCGAGCCGGATGCCCGGATGGCCGCGTTCGCCCGCTCGACCGGCATCGACGTCGAGGTCTCGACCCTCGAGGAGTGGTCCTCGGACGGCCGGCTCTTCGACGTCGTGGTGGCCGGGATGACCTGGCACTGGGTGGATCCCGTCGCGGGTTCGGCCAAGGTGGCCTCGGTGTTGCGGCCGGGTGGGCGCGTGGCGGTGTTCTGGCACGCGTTCGAGATGCCGGCCGCGGTGGCGGCGGCCTTGGCGGACGCGTTCGCGCAGGTGCTGCCGGACGCGCCGGTGAAAATGGGCACCACGCAAGGTGTCGCGTTGTACCAGCCGGGCCTGGACAAGGCACTGGACGGGTTCCGGTCCGAAGGCGGTTTCGCGGACTTCGACCAATGGCGGTTCGACTGGGACCGCGTGTACACAAAGGACGAATGGCTGGACCAGATCCCCACGCAGGGCACGATGACGTCGTTGCCCGCCGAGAAGCTGGACCAAATCCTGAGCACCGTGGGCGCCGCCATCGACGAACTGGGCGGCAGCTTCACCATGAAGTACTCGACCGTCGCGGCCACCGCGGTCCGCAGCGGCTGACAAGCCGGTGGCGCCCAGCCGAGGCCGGGCGCCACAGGCGTGTCAACTCAGTGGAACGAGTGCTCCGGGGCCGGGAACTCGCGGCCCCGGACCTCGGCGGCGAACTCCGACGCCGCGGTCAGCATGACGTCCGCGACGTTCGCGTAGCGCTTCACGAAACGGGGCGACTTGCCCCGCCGCAGCCCCATCATGTCCTGCCAGACCAGCACCTGGCCGTCGCAGTCGGGGCCGGCGCCGATGCCGACGGTGGGGATGCGCAGCTCGTGGGTCACGCGCTTGGCCACCTCGGCGGGCACCATCTCCATCACCACGGCGAACGCGCCGGCTTCCTGCAGGGCGATCGCGTCCTCGACCACGTCGTCGCCCGCGTCGCCGCGGCCCTGGACGCGGTAGCCGCCGAGGTTGTGCTCGCTCTGCGGCGTGAAGCCGATGTGGCCCATCACGGGCACGCCCGCGCGGGTCAGGGCCTGCACGTGTGGCGCGAAGTGCTTGCCGCCCTCCAGCTTGACCGCGTGGCAGCGGCCTTCCTTCATGAACCGCACCGCGGTCGCCAGGGCCTGCTCCGGCGAGAGCTGGTACGAGCCGAACGGCAGGTCGCCGACGACCAGCGCGCGCTTGACCGAACGGGTCACCGCGCGCACCAGCGGCAGCAGCTCGTCCACCGTCACCGGCAGCGAGGTGTCGTAGCCGAACACGTTGTTCGACGCGGAGTCGCCGACCAGCAGCACCGGGATGCCGGCCTCGTCGAACAGTTCGGCGGTGTACATGTCATAGGTCGTGAGCATCGGCCAGGGTTCGCCGCGCTCCTTGAGCTCCAGCAGGTGCGGGATGCGGACCCGCTTCACCGGCTTGGCGGCCTGCGCCGGTCCCGTGCCGTACGGGGCGGCTACTTCCCCAGCGGAAGTCGAAGGCTCTGCAGACATCGTTGTCGACCGTCCTTCCCTCGAGGCCCGTCGTCGGGTCCCCGGGTCGTGCGGATGGTTGCCCCACCAGCGTGACACCGGACGGTCGAGTCCCGACAGTGCGTGTCGGCAGGCTCACACGGTCGTGGGATCAGCCCTCGGGGATCAGCGCGGCCGCGTGGACGTCCATCAGTGGCCTGAGCTGCGCATACGGCACCGAGACGACGGTCATGGAGCAGGCCATCGGGTAGCCGAAGGAGTACGGGGCGATCAGGAACTGCATGCCGTCCCCGGCGTACATGACCTGCACGGTGTTGTCGCGCAGGTACTCGGGTTCCAGCGGGGTGCGCGGCTGGTCCTCGCCCTCGCAGAAGCCCTGGGGCGCGTTGTCGGTGAGCAGGGCGTCCAGGGCGGCCGCGCCGTCCGATGAGGAGGCCGCCTTGGGGAACGCGTTCGCCGCGGTCACCTGCTTGCCCGTGGTGAGGTCGACCGTGAGGCCCACCGCCTGGTAGCCACCGTGGTTGCCGAACGCGTCGCCCGCGTCCTCGATGGTCAGGTCGTAGCGGGCGGACACCATCTGGTCGGTCTGCGCGACGATGTGGGCCTCGCTGGTGGCCGACGGCGTGCCGGTCGGGGGGACCAGGCCGCCCGCTGCGAGGCCCTGCTTGGTGTAGGCGATCCAGTCGTCGACCGGCTTGGCCAGCACCTGGTCGACCTTCGCGGCGACGGCCTTGTCGGCGATGCCGGTGACGTGCACGACCTGGCCGTTGAACCGGAAGGTCGGGAAGGTCTCGGCGCGGTTCTGCACCGACGCGCTGACCTGGGCCGCCGGGGGAGCGGTGGGCTCGTCGGCCGAGGAGTTGTGCACCACGACCACCGCCGTCGTCGTGACCGCCGCGACAGCGAGCACACCGATCGCGACCTTCGCGGCGATGGCTGTGGTGGCCGTGGCCGCGCCACCGCCCGCGGTGACGCCGACACCGGTGGTGGCCACGGCACTGCTCGCCGCGCCTGCGACACCACCCCCGACACCACCCCCGACACCACCCGCGACGCCACTCGCGGTGGCCGCGCCGCCGACGGCACTGCCCACCCCTGCGGTGCCGGCTCCCGCGCCCGCCGACCCGGCCGCCACGGCACTGGTCGCAACCCCACCGGCACCCGCGCCCGAAACCCCGGCCACACCGGCGATCCCGGCCAACGGGGTGAGTGACAACAGCGTCGCGGCCTTGCCGGCCAGGCGTTCCCAGCCGCGGCTCTCCCAATCGGGGCCGTAACCGTTGGCGGCCAACGACTCCAGTTGCGCGACGAACTCCGCGGCCGTCGGCGGTCGCTCGGCCGGGGACTTGGCCATGCCACGCAGGATCAACGGGCGCAACGGCTCCGGTACCGCGTCGGCCGGGATCGGCGCGTGCTCGTGCTGCGCGCGCAGGTCATCGCCGGCGAACGGTGGATGTCCTGCGACACAACGGAAGAACACGCACGTCGCCGCGTACACGTCGGTGGCGGGTGTCGCGGGCGCCTGCGACCACTGCTCGGGCGCCATGTAGTTCGGTGTGCCCACCGGCGCGCCGGACTGCCCGGCCAGCACGGCGATGCCGAAGTCCACGAGCTTGCTCTGCCGGTTCGGCTGCACCAAGACGTTGCCCGGCTTGTAATCCCGGTGCACGGTCCCCGCTTGGTGCGCGGCCGACAACCCGAGCAGCGAGCCCTTCAGCACCGTCAGCGCGGACTCCGGGCTCATCGCGCCATCGGCCAGCAGCGCGGCGAGCGGCACGCCGGGGACGGCTTCCATCACGATCGCGGCGCCGTCCGGCTGTTCGACGAACGCGTACAACCGCGCGACGTGCGGGCTCACGACGTGGCGCAGGATCCCGGCCTCGTGCCGGAACCACGCGCGTGCCGTCGGATTCTGGTCGTACAAGTACTTGACCGCGAAGACCGCGCCGGAACTGTCCTCGCGGGCCAGCACCACCCGGCCGAACGCGCCCGCGCCGAGCGGGCTCACCTCCGTGAAACCCGCCAGCCTCATGGGCGATCAGGCTACTGCTTGCCTTCGCGCCAGGCGTTGGTAATCGGCAAACGCCGGTCGCGGCCGAACGCCTTGAAGGAAATCTTCGTGCCCGGCGGGTATTGCCGGCGCTTGTACTCCGCCCGGTCGACCATTCGCAGCACCTTGTCGATGAGCTCGGGCTCGAAACCGGCACGCACCAGGTCGTCGTAACCGCGATCGCCCTCGACGTAGTCGTCGAGCACACGGTCGAGCAACTCGTAGTCCGGCAACGAATCCGTGTCGAGCTGACCCGGCCGCAATTCCGCCGACGGTGGCTTGGTGATCGACGCTTCCGGGATCGGCGGGGTCTCGCCGAGCTTTTCCGCTTCCGCGTTGCGCCAGCGCGCCAGGTTCCACACCAGCGTCTTCGGCACGTCCTTGATCGGCGCGAAACCGCCGACCGCGTCGCCGTAGATCGTGGAATAGCCGACCGCCAGCTCGGTCTTGTTGCCGGTCGCGAGCACGAGGTGGCCGAACTGGTTCGACAGGCCCATCAACGTCACGCCACGGCAGCGGGCTTGCACGTTCTCCTCGGCGAGCCCGGTCAAGCCGAGCTGGTTGACGAAGGCGTCGACCATGCCCGCGATCGGCTGCACCTCGTAGTGGCACCCGGTGCGCTCGGCCAGCTCCGCCGCGTCGGACTTCGAGTGCTCCGACGAGTACGACGAAGGCAGCGATACGCCGTAGACCGCGTCCGGGCCGAGCGCGTCCACCGCGAGCGCCGCGGTCACCGCCGAGTCGATGCCGCCGGACAAGCCGAGCACGACCGAGGAGAAACCGTTCTTGTGCACGTAGTCGCGCAGCCCGGTCACCAGCGCCGACCACACCTCGGCCTCGTCGGGCAGCGGCTCGACGACGCCGGGGGAGTGTTCCGGCTCGAACGCGGGCACCGGCTCGTCGCTGAGCACCACGCGGCGCACGGCGAACCCGTCGACCTCGCCATCGGCGCGGGCTGCGCCGCCGGGAAGGTCGAGGTCGATCAGCATCAGGTGCTCGACGAACTGCGGGGCGCGGGCGAGCAGCGTGCCGTCCGCGGCGACCACCATGGAATCGCCATCGAAGACGAGGTCGTCCTGCGCGCCGACCATGTTCACGTAGACGAGCGGCGCGCCGCCCTCCTGCGCGCGCCGGGCGACCAGCGGCAGGCGCTGGTCGTCCTTCTTGCGTTCGTAGGGCGAGGCGTTCGGCGCGACGATCAGGTCGACGCCGGCCTGGCCGAGCGCGGCGACCGGGCCGCCCGCCTGCCAGATGTCCTCGCAGATGACCATGCCGACCTCGAGCCCGTGCACGCGCACGACGTCGAGGCTTTGGCCCGCGATGAAGTAGCGGCGCTCGTCGAAGACGCCGTAGTTCGGCAGGTGGTGCTTGTGCTGGCGGGCCACGACCGCGCCCTGGTGCAGCACGGCGGCCGAGTCGCGCGGGCCCATGCTGTCGCGGTCGAGGTAGCCGACGAACGCGGCGATGTCGCCGCACCCGGCGTCGGCGAGCCGGACCGCGAGCGACTCCAGCGCTTGCTGGGACGCGCGCGCGAACGACTCGCGCAGCGCGAGGTCCTCGACGGGGTAACCGGTGAGGTGCATCTCCGGGAAGACGACGACGTGCGCGCCCTGCTGGACCGCCTTGCGGGTCCAGTCGACGACGGCTCCGGCGTTGCCCTCCAGGTCACCGACGCACGAGTTGACCTGGGCGAGTGCGATGCGCAACTGCGGCATGGCGCCATTCTCCCTCAAGTTTTCGCCGCCGAGGCGAAAAGTGACCGAAGTCTAAAGGGACAGGTTCTCATCCACACGCCCGCGCCGCCGAGTCGCGGCGCGAGCGGGGGACACACCCGACGTGAGTGTGGGACACGCCCGGTCGGAGTGGGGGACACACCCGGTCCGACCGGGGGACACGCCCGGCGGGAGTGTGGGACACACCCGGTCGGAACGGGGGACACACCCGGCGGGAGTGGGGGACACGCCCGCAGGGCTGCTACTTCTTGACCTTTTTCACCATGGCGCGCACCTTCTGCAGGGCCTGCTCGGCGTCGGAGTCGAACGGGTTGTCGTGCACGAGGTAGGTCCAGGTCGACGACGGCTTGCGCAGGCCCGAGGCGTCCAGGTCCACCGTGCCGCCCTCGCCCACCTCGATCTCCTTGAACGTCTCCACCGCCGCGTCGGCGACGTCCGCGCGGATCTGCTTGAACGCCGGGATGCAGGCCCGGTGGAACTCGTCGATCGGGGTTTCCTTGGCCAGCGCGCGCAAGTGGATGGTCTCGCGCACGTCGGCGACGAACTCCAGGTGCTCGGTCCAGCGCTTGTCCAGGTGCCGCAGGACGATCTGGCGCGCGACCGCCTTCACCGCGTCCTCGCCGGCCGCCTTGACCAGCTCCTTGTAGCGCTTGGCGGCGCGTTCCTCCAACAACTCCGCCGCCGCGTCGCCGGTCAGGACCTCGTCGCGGTACTCCAGCAGGATCTCGCGCTGCTTCTCGATCAGCCGCGTGTAGCGCCACGTGTTGCGGTGGATCTCCAGGTTCACGCCCTCGGCCACGCGCTGGGCGTGGTCGACATAGCGCTGCGACGTGGCGTCGGTGAGCCTGCCCTCGTCGTCCGGCTCGTCGCCGGGCTCGGCCTCGGGCGCGTACTGGGCCACGATGTCGTCGGCCAGGCTCGCGAACACCACCGAGCCGCCGGGGTCGCCCTGGCGTCCGGCGCGGCCACGCAACTGGTCGTCGAGGCGGCTGCTCGGGTAGTGGCCGGTGGCCAGGACGTACAAGCCACCCAGTTCGGCCACCTCCTCGTGGCTGCCGTTGCTGCCGCCCAGGCGGATGTCGGTGCCGCGCCCGGCCATCTGCGTGGACACGGTGACCGCGCCCTTCGCCCCGGCCTCACGCACGATCGCCGCTTCCTCGGCGTCGTTGCGCGCGTTGAGCACCACGCACTCGACGTCGGCCTTGGCCAGCAGTTTGGCCAGCCGCTCGGACTCGGCGACGTCGAGGGTGCCGACCAGGATCGGCTGGCCGGTCTTGTGCTTCTCGACGATCAGCTCGACGATCGCCGCTTCCTTGCTCTCGAAGTCGACGTAGACGCGGTCTTCCTCGTCCTCGCGCACGCACTCCTTGTCGGGCGGGACCACCGCGACCTCGAGCTCGTAGAACTCCCGCAGCGTCTCGGCCACCGCGACCGCGGTGCCGGTCATCCCGCACACGCGCTGGTAGCGGCCGATCATCGACTGCACGGTGATCGAGTCGAGCACCTGGCCGCGTTCGCTGGCCGCGACGCCCTCCTTGGCCTCGACGGCCGCCTGCAGCCCGTCAGGCCAGCGCTGCAGCAACGCGATGCGCCCACGCGAGGAGTTGATCAACGCGACCTTGCCGTCGCGCACGATGTAGTCGACGTCGCGGGTGAGCAGGGCGTGCGCGTGCAGCGCCACGTTCACCGCGGCCAGGCGGTCGCTGTGCTCCTCGGTGTAGAGGTCCACGCCTTCGCCGAGCGAACGCTCCACGATCCGGGCGCCGGCCTGGGTCAGCCAGGCGTTGCGGCCGTCCTCGTCCTGCTCGTAGTGCGCACCCGGGCGCAGGCCCGCGACGATCTTCGCGACCTCGGGGTCGCCGGGGTCGGTCTCGGTCGAGCCCGCCATCACCAGCGGCACCCGCGCCTCGTCGACGAGCACCGAGTCGGCCTCGTCGACCAGGGCCACGTCGGGCGCGCGCTGGGCCCGGTCGTCGACGTTGGTGACCAGGCGGTCGCGCAGCACGTCGAAGCCGACCTCGCTGACCGCGCCGTAGGTGACGTCCTTGCCGTAGGCCTCTTTGCGCTCCTCGTGGGTGCTGTTCTGCGACACCCAGCCCACGCTCACGCCGAGCAGGTCGTAGACCGGGCCCATCCACTCGGCGTCGCGGCGGGCCAGGTAGTCGTTGACCGACAGCACGTGCACGTGCCGGCCGGCCAGCGCGTACCCGGCGGCGGCCAGGGCACCGGAGAGCGTCTTGCCCTCACCGGTGGCCATCTCCACGACGTGGCCCGCGAGCAGGCCCATGGTGCCGAGCAGCTGGACGTCGTGGGCGCGCTCGTCCAGCGCGCGCCGCCCGGCCTCGCGGCCGACCGCGCACAGCTCGACGAGGTCCCCGTCGTCGAACGGGCCCTTGTCCTTCTTGGTCTCCGCACGCGCCTTGTCCCGCAGCGCGGCGGCGGCCTCGGTCAGCTCCTCGTCGGTCAGCTCACGCAGCTTGTCCTCACGCCACTCGACCTCCTTGAGCAGGTCGGAATAGCGGCTGAGATCCACTGTTCCGGGACGGGCGAGAAATCGCCGCACCCTGGTGCGCAAACGGCCGGCGAGTGCCACGCCGACCACCTCCTTGTTATCGCCACGCGTGTCGCGGGGACGACGTTACGGGTCGTGGGGTTCATCAACCAACGCAAGGGCCAACGTTGGTGCCCAAGGGTTGAGTTCCGTGTGAGGCGGGCGGGATTTTCCCGTTTCCCGTCGACGCCGGTGAACCCACTCGGCCGTACCGGCCCGTGGCCTGCGAGGATCGCTTTGTGCGGATGCGTGCGGGGATCATTCTTGTCGGTCTGGTGCTCGTCGCCGGTTGTTCGACCGTGGTCACGGGGACGCCGACGGCGGGCAAGGTGCAGCGATCGGGTCCGGCGGGAGCCGTGCCCGCGGGGCTGGAGCAGTTCTACTCCCAGGCGCTGGTCTGGTCGGGCTGCCCGCAGTTCGCCACCGACGACGAGAGCCGCCAGGCGTTCGCGGGCCGGGGTCTGCAGTGCGCCACCATGCGCGTCCCGCTGGACTACGCCAAGCCCGACGGTCCCGCCGCGACCATCGGCCTGCTGCGCCGCCCCGCCGACGACCAGCAGCACAAGGTCGGCTCGCTGGTGATCAACCCGGGCGGGCCGGGGGCGTCCGGCATGTCGGCCGCGGCCGGGCTCTACTCCAGCGACTCGAAGGCCGAGGTGTTCAAGCGCTTCGACCTCGTCGGCTTCGACCCGCGCGGGGTCGGGGTCAGCTCGCCGAAGGTGCACTGCCTGACCGACCAGGAGACCGACCGGCAACGGCTCGAGCCGCCGACCACGGATGTGGCGAAGATCGAGGCGGAGAACAAGGACTACGCCGCCAAGTGCACCCAGCGCACCGGCGCGGACGTGCTCGCCACCGTGGGCACCCGCGACGTCGCGCGGGACATGGACGTCATGCGGTCGGTGCTCGGCGACCAGAAGCTGACCTACCTCGGCTTCTCCTACGGCACCCGGATCGGCACCGAGTACGCCCAGCAGTTCCCGCAGTCGGTGCGGGCCATGGTGCTCGACGGCGCGGTCGACCCCGACGCCGATCAGCTCGACGAGCAGATCGGCCAGGCCAAGGGCTTCGACGGCGCGATCAAGGACTTCATCAAGTGGTGCGTCGCGCGCGCCGACTGCGCGCTCGGGCACGACGCCGGTGCCGCGCAGACCAAGCTGGAACAGCTGGTGAACCCGCTCAAGACGCGCCCGGTCGCGGTCGGCGACCGGCAGCTGTCCTTCTCCGACGCGGCCACCGGGATCATCCAGGCGATGTACTCCAACCAGCTCTGGGAGCCGTTGAACACCGGGCTGACGGAGCTCGCGCAGGGGCAGGGCCGGGTGCTGATGATCCTCGCCGACGCCTACCTCGGGCGCGGGCAGGACGGGCACTACTCGAACCTGCAGGACGCGTTCACCGCGATCAACTGCGTGGACCAGCCACAGCTCAAGGACCGCGCCGAGGTGCAGAAGGAGACCGAGCAGCTCGCGGAGGCGGCGAAGGGCACGTTCCTCGACGAGGCGCAGCCGCCGGTGCCCGCGCTGGACGTGTGCGCGTTCTGGCCGGTGCCGCCGACCAGCGTGCCGCACCGGCCCGCGGTGACCGGGCTGGCGCCGGTGCTGGTCATCTCGACCACGGGCGACCCGGCCACGCCGTACCAGTCGGGGGTCGACCTCGCGGACGCGTTGCACGGCGGGCTGTTGACGTTCCAGGGCACCCAGCACACCGCGTTCCTGCAGGGCAACGAGTGCGTGGACGACGCCGCGTCGAGCTACCTGATCGACCTCAAGATGCCCGCCGAAGGCACCCGCTGCTCATAGCGCCGTTTGCCCGCGCCGGCAACCGCCTGTCCACACCCCGCCCTTCGCGACCGCGGGTTGTCCACAGATTGCCGAGCGCTCCGCCGAAACCGCCCTGACCTCGATAAACTGGCGCACTTCGGCCCCAAGAAGTCCCCTGGGTGGGCGGGGGCTGGGGATGGCCTCGCGCACGGCGGCGAAATTTTGCGGTCGGCTGGTGCCTTGTCAGCCCGTGCTTTGGGGGCTGCGCGTACGCACGAGCAGAGCAAGCGCGGCGCCCACCAGGCAGATCACGGCGGTGATCGCGAAGACGCCGCGGTACTGGGTGAGCAGCGCGTCGAACAGGGCGTTCTTGTACGGCACGAGCCGCGCGTTGAACTGCTTCTCGGTCTCGCCCAGTTGCGGCAGCGGCATCAGGAGGTTCGCCGTCAGGGCGTGGAAGCGGTGCAGGCCCCACGCGGTCACCGACGCCACGCCGACGAGCATCCCGGTCATCCGGGCGACCACCACGCCCGCGGACGCGACCCCGTGCTGCCGGGCCGGGGTCACCTTCAGCACCGACGACGACAGCGGCGCGATCACCAGGCCGAGCCCGAGACCGGTCAGGACGAGGTCGGTGTCCAGGCGCGGCAAGGAGATCGGGCCCAGCGCGTGCCGGGCGACCAGCGGGTCCACCGGCCAGCCGGACATCAGCCAGAACCCGATCGCGGCGAGCAGCATCCCGGCCACGGTGATCCAGCGTTCGCCGAACCGGCTCGCGAGCCAGCCGCCGGCCACCGCGCCGATCGGCAACGCGACCAGGAAACGCACCAGCAGCAGCACGCTGCCCTGGTCGTTGCGGCCGAGCAGGGTCTGGCCGAACAGGTCCACGTCGACGAGCGTGATCATCAGCGCGGCACCCGCGGTGACGCTCACGCCGAGCGCGGCGAGGAACGTGCCCATCCGCACGCTCGCCGGGTCGATCAACTTCGTGGGCGCACGCCACTCCCACAGCAGGAACGCCACCAGCGCGACCGCCGCGCCGATCAGCACCGGAACGCCCCACGGCGGCAACACGGCGTGCTCGGGATCGGGGTTGTAGAGCCCGACCACGGCCAGGCCCAGCACGATGGCGAGCAGCACGCCGCCCACGACGTCGATCCTGGTGCGTTCGGTCGTCGGCGACCGGCGCGGCGCACTGAGCTGCACGGCGACCATGGCCAGCAACGCCAGCGGCACGTTCACCCAGAACACCCCGCGCCAGCCGGCGATCGCGGCGATCGCGATCCCGTACAGCGGCCCGAGCACGCTGCCCATCTCCTGGGCGGCGCCGACGAACCCGAGCACGGTCGAGCGGCGCTGCTCGGCCCACAGGTCGGCGACCATCGCCAGCGTCACCGGCAGCAGCGCACCACTGGCCACGCCTTGCACGACCCGGCCGGTGACCAGCGACGGCATGGTCCCCGAGATGGCCGTGAGCACCGAGCCGACGATGAACAACGCCAGGCAGACCTGGAGCAGGAGCTTGCGGCCGAACCGGTCGGAGGCCTGCCCGAGCAACGGCATCGCGGCCACGTAGCCGAGCAGGTACCCGGTGACGACGGGGGTGACGCGTTGCAGGTCGTTCACCGGGACCTGCATCGCGTCCATGATCTGCTTGATGACGCTGAGCACCACGTAGGTGTCCAGCGCCCCGAGCAGCACCGCGAGCCCGGCGGCGCCGATGGCCAGCCGCCGCCGCGCGGTGTGCGGCTCGAGCGTGGTCACCACGGCCATCAGGCGGGCTTGGTGATCGTCACCGGCTTGTTGATGTCGGACAAGGTGATCTCGACGGTCGGCGCTCCCGCACCCGGCTTGTCCGCGGGCAGCTGGATCCACGCGCGCACCGGCTGCTTGTTGTCCTCACGGACCCAGACCTTCACGTCGACGTCCTGCTGCACCGGCACGATCGCCGACACCGCGTCCTTGGGCGCCTTGCCCGCGACCCGGAACGTCTGGGTGCCGTTGATCTCCTCACGGGCCTCGGTCTTCGGCTGCGTGATCGACGTGAGCACCTTCGCGATGCCGCGGTTCGGGTCGAGGATCGCGCTGGGGTCGTAGATGTTGGTGATGCCGTTCATCTTCTGGAACCCGCCGGTGACGCCCTTGACGTAGAACTCGCCGCCGACGAGCACGAACTGGACCTCGAGCAGCTGGCCGAACTCCTGCAGCTTGGCCGAGCCCTGCGCGGTGCCCTCCTTGGTCAGGTCGCCCTGGGCGCCCTGGATCGGGATGCCCGGGATCGTGCCGTTGATGACCAGCTGGAAGTGCGCGCTGGTGATGGCCTTGCTCGCCTCGGAGCTCTGCTTGAGCAGCGCGGCGCCGTCGGGCAGCGGCCCGCTGGTGTCCGGGGACGATGTGCACCCGGCCAGCGCGAACAACGCGAGCACGACGGCGAGACCACGACGCAACGACATGCCCGGCATCGTAGGGGTCCGGCGCTGAGAGCGAGCCTCAGTTCCCCCTAAACGTCCGGCGGTAGGCCGTCGGGGCCACGCCGAGTTCGGCGCGCATGTGCTGGCGCAGCGACGCCGCGCTGCCCAGCCCGGCCGTCTCGGCCACCCGGTCGACCGGCAGGTCGGTGCTCTCCAGCAGGTGCCGCGCATGCCGGACGCGTTCGCGGATCAGCCACGCGCCGGGGGACAGGCCGGTCTCCGCGCGGAACCGCCGGGAGAACGTGCGCACGCTCATCCGTGCGTGTTCGGCCATCGCGGCGAGGTCCAGCGGCTCGCCGAGCCGGCGCAACGCCCACGCCCTGGTCGGCGCGGTGCCGTCGGAGCCGGGGTCGGGCACGGTCTGCTCGATGAACTGCGACTGCCCGCCCTCGCGCCACGGCGGCACGACGCAGTGGCGGGCGACCCGGTTGGCCACGTCGCTGCCGTGGTCGAGCCGGACCACGTGCAGGCACAGGTCCACGCCGGCGGAGAGCCCGGCCGCGGTCAGCACGTCGCCGTCGTCGACGAACAGCACGGACTCGTCGATGTGCACCTTCGGGTAGAGCGCGCGGAACTCCTCGATGTAGGCCCAGTGCGTCGTGGCGGGCCGGTCGTCGAGGATCCCGGCCGCGCCGAGCACGAACGCACCGGTGCAGATCGACATGATCCGCGCGTGCGGCGGGATGGTCGCGAGCGCCGCACGCAGGTCGTCGGGCAGTGTGCCTTCCCGGCGCGGGCCGACGATCTTCGTGCCGGGGATGATCACGCTGTCCGCGTCGGCCAGCGCCTCCGGGCCGTGGTCGGGCGTGATCCAGTAGCCGGCGGAGACGCGGTGGGGTTGCGTGGTCAAGCCGCACACCCGCACGTCGTAGAGCGGATTGCCATCGTCGTCGTGCGCCTCGCCCAGGATCTGCGGCGGGATGGCCAGGTCGTAGCCGATCACCTCGTCGAGGGCGAGCACGGCGACCTTGTGTGGGGGCATGGCCAGATTCTTACACATATTGACAATCTGGCCACTGGTTCGCCGTTCGCCGATTTAGGATGCTGTCCCGCGTGACCCAGCTCGAAGATCGCGTTCGTCCCCGGCTGCGCCTGCACCGGGCCTGGATCGTCGCCGCCGTCGGCTTCGTGACCCTGATCGGCGCCGCCGGTTTCCGCTCGGTGCCGAGCGTGCTCATCGACCCGCTGCACGCCGAGTTCGGCTGGTCGCACGCGACGATCTCGTCCGCCGTGTCGATCAACCTGGTGCTGTTCGGGCTGATCTCGCCGTTCGCGGCCGCGTTGATGGACCGCCTCGGCATCCGCCGGGTCGTGGCGGGCGCGCTGGTGCTGATCGCCGCGGGCAGCGGGCTGACGGTGTTCATGACCGCGCCGTGGCAGCTGCTGCTGTGCTGGGGCCTGCTGGTCGGCGTCGGCACCGGTTCGATGTCGATGGCGTTCGTCGCCACCATCACCGGGCGCTGGTTCGTCGCGCGCCGCGGCCTGGTCAGCGGCGTGCTGACCGCCGCGGGCGCCACCGGTCAGCTGATCTTCCTGCCGTTGGTCGCCGCGCTCGCCACGAACCACGGCTGGCGCGTGCCCGCCGTCGTGGTCGCGTGTGCCGCGGTCGCCGTGATTCCGCTGGTCCTGCTGGCCATGCGGGACTTCCCGTCGGACGTCGGCACCACGGCTTACGGCGCCGGGCCGGGCACCGACGAGGTCAAGCGCACCGCGCAGGTGGGCAGCAGCGCCGCGCGCGCCGTGCGGATCCTGCGGGAAGCCGCGCGAACGCCGACGTTCTGGCTGCTGGCCGGCGGGTTCGCGATCTGCGGTGCCACCACGGTCGGTCTGGTCGGCACCCACTTCGTGCCCGCGGCCCACGACCACGGCATGCCGACGACGGTCGCGGCGTCGCTGCTGGCGTTGATCGGCGTGTTCGACGTGGCGGGCACGATCTTCTCCGGGTACCTGACCGACCGGATCGACCCGCGCTACCTGCTGCTGACCTACTACACGCTGCGTGGCGTGGCGCTGCTGCTCCTGCCGAGCCTGCTCGCGCCGACCACCGAGCCGCCGATGTGGGCGTTCATCCTGTTCTACGGCCTGGACTGGATCGCCACCGTGCCGCCGACCGTCGCCATCTGCCGGGACCGCTTCGGCGCAGACTCGCCCATCGTGTTCGGATGGGTGTTCGCCTCGCACCAGCTCGGCGCGGCCATCGCGGCGACGGCGGCCGGGGCGTTGCGGGACGCGCAGGGCAACTACGACCTGGCCTGGGTGCTGGCGGGCGGGCTGTGCGGGATCGCGGCCGTGGCCTCGATCAGCATCCGCACCACCCGAGCCCGCGCACTGGCTAACCCGTGACCGCGCGGGTGCGGTCACGCTCCCTGCGGTAGAGCTCCACACCGGCCGCGAGGGCGAGGATCACCACGCTGATCATCGTGGCCACGCCGTCGATGGTGGTGTTGACGTTCGCGCCACGGATGTCGATGGCCAGGTCGGTGCCGAAGTAGGCGGTCGACGTCACCCCGAAGGCGGCGCCGAACGAGATGACCGAGTTCGGCCACTGCCGTGCGGTGGAATGGCCGCCGTACCGGCGCAACCAGATGTCGTACGCGAACCAGAGCACGAGCAGGACGATGATCCCGCCACCGAGCAATTCCCCGTTGGCCCTGACGACGGAGATGAGGACGCACAGGGCGGTCGCGACCACCACGGAGGCGGTCGCGATGGTCCGGCCCCGGCCTGGCAAGGAATTCACGACCACCTTGTCGTGCGCGACGGGTGATCGTTACGTCCTGGTCACCGGGTAGGGGTAGATGCCCGGCCGCTCTTCGAGGTCCTCGGATTCGAGCCGGTCGCGACAGCGACGCGAAGCCGGGCGCGGTGGCCGGTGGCGGCTCGTGTTACGTCCATGTGTCCGGCCCGCACCAGATCCTGATCACACGCCGATTCGCCATTACAGTCACGCCCATGGATCGCCAGCAAGAGTTCGTCCTGCGCACGCTCGAGGAGCGCGACATCCGGTTCGTCCGGCTGTGGTTCACCGACGTGCTGGGCTTCCTGAAGTCCGTCGCGGTCGCGCCCGCCGAGCTCGAGGGCGCGTTCAGCGAGGGCATCGGCTTCGACGGTTCGGCGATCGAGGGCTTCTCCCGGGTCTACGAGTCGGACATGGTCGCCAAGCCCGACCCGGCGACGTTCCAGGTGCTGCCGTGGGAGACGCCTGAGGGCGAGCCGTATTCGGCCCGCATGTTCTGCGACATCGCCATGCCCGACGGTGCCCCGTCGTGGGCGGACCCGCGGCACGTGCTGCGCCGCACGCTGTCGAAGGCCAGCGAGGCGGGCTTCACCTGCTACGTCCACCCGGAGATCGAGTTCTTCCTGCTCAGCGACGTGCCGCAGGACGGGACCCCGCCCACGGCCGCGGACAACGGCGGCTACTTCGACCAGGCGAGCCACGCCACGGCGACGCACTTCCGCCGCCACGCCATCGAGACGCTCGAGGCGATGGGCATCTCCGTGGAGTTCAGCCACCACGAGGGCGCGCCCGGCCAGCAGGAGATCGACCTGCGGTACGCCGACGCGCTCACCATGGCCGACAACGTGATGACGTTCCGGTACGTGATCAAGGAGGTCGCGCTCACCCAGGGCGTGCGGGCCTCCTTCATGCCCAAGCCGTTCTCCGGCCAGCCCGGTTCCGGCATGCACACGCACTTCAGCCTGTTCGAGGGCGACCGCAATGCCTTCTACGACAGCGAGGACCCGTACGAACTCTCCGGCACCGGCAAGGCGTTCGTTGCCGGGCTGCTCAAGCACGCCCGTGAGATCTCCGCGGTGACCAACCAGTGGGTCAACTCCTACAAGCGGCTGATCGTCGGCGGCGAGGCCCCGACGGCGGTGTGCTGGGGGCACGCGAACCGGTCCGCGCTGGTGCGGGTGCCGATGTACTCACCGGGCAAGGCGTCGTCGCGGCGGGTGGAGCTGCGCAGCCTCGACTCGGCGTGCAACCCGTACCTGGCCTACGCGGTCGTGCTGGCCGCCGGGCTCAAGGGCATCGCGGAAGGCTATGAGCTGCCGCCGCCGGCCGAGGACGACGTGTGGTCGCTGACCGACCGCGAGCGCCGCGCCGCCGGCTACGACAACCTGCCGCAGAACCTCGGCGAGGCGCTGGCCGAGCTGGAGAACTCGGAACTGCTCGCGGAGGCGCTCGGCGAGCACGTCTACGATTTCTTCCTGCGCAACAAGCGGGTCGAGTGGGACGGCTACCGCAGCGAGGTCACGCCGTTCGAGCTGCGCACGTTGTTGCCCGTGCTGTAAGGGAAGCGATGAGCCAGCAACCGTATGCGCCCTACCCGTCCGGCCCAGCCGGCTGGCAAGGCGCGCCGCCACCACCACCACCGCCGCCACAGCGGGCCGGGGGGCAGGACCGCGTGGATCGTGGGCCTCGCCGTCGCGCTGGCGGTCGCCGTGGTGGCGCTGGTCGTGGTGCTGGTGAGCAATGGCGGTGATCACGACTCAGCGGGACCCGACGCCACCGGTGGAACCGGCGGAACCGGTGGCAGCGCGCGGGCGGCGCGGCCCACGGCAGTGCCCAACCGACAGCCGGTCCGGCCCAAGAGCCCGTACGAACAGGTCGGCTACGACTACGTCTCGGCCGTGCAGAACAACGACCTCGACTCGGCCCGGCGCCTGGCGTGCGCGAGCTTCCGCGACCAGGTCAAGCTCGCCCCGCTGGGCTTGCACAGCCCCACCGGCGTCACCGTGGACAAGGTCGACACCTTCGAACTCGGCGGTTCGAGCGCGCTCGGCGGCACGGACGGCGAGCCGCTGGAGAAGGCGAGCGTGGGCATCCGCGTGCAGGACGGCGACAACTGGGTGCAGTGGGTCTTCGCGATCAGACCCGAAGGCGGCGCGCCTCGGGTCTGCGGCCAGTCCGTGGTCGACAACCTGGACCCGGTGCCCGACCCGACGTGAGGAGCACTGCCGTGGCGCCCCACGACGGGATCGAACGGATCGACCAGAGCCTCGAGCGCATCGCCGAGCTGGATCGCGTGCTGCACACGGTGATCACGCTCGCCGCCGAGCTGCCGGCGCCGCAAGCCGGTCCGCTGCACGGCGTTCCGGTGCTGGTGAAGGACAACATCGACACCGCGGACCTGCCGACGACGGCCGGGTCGCGCGCGCTGCCCGGGTGCGCACCCGCGGATGCGCCTGTGGTGCGCCGGCTGCGGGCGGCCGGTGCCGTCGTCGTCGGCAAGGCGAACCTGTCGGAGTGGGCCAACTTCCGGTCCTCCGAGTCCGTCGACGGCTGGTCGGCGACGGGCGGCCAGACGCTCAACCCCCTCGCGCACGGCCATTCGCCGTCCGGTTCGTCGTCGGGCTCGGCGGCCGCGGTCGCCGCCGGCCTGGTGCCGCTCGCGCTGGGCACCGAGACGATCGGCTCGATCGTCAGCCCGGCGGCGGTGTGCGGGGTGGTCGGGGTCAAACCCACGTTGGGCCTGGTCGACACCACCGGCGTCGTGCCCATCACGTCGGAGCAGGACTGCGTCGGTCCCATCACCCGCACCGTCGCCGACGCGGCCCGTGCGTTGGAAGTCCTCAGTGGACAGTCGATGTCGCTGGATCTCGACATCCTGCCCGGCAAGCGGATCGGCGTCTGGCGACTGTCTGGAGTGGACGCCGGGCTGGACGCCGCGGTGGAGAACGCCGTGCGGTTGCTGAGCGACGCCGGCGCGACCGTCGTCGAGCTCGGCCTGAACTACCAGGACGAGATCCTGGACAACGCGTTCGCCGCCATGCTCACCGAGTTCGCCGACCAGCTGCCCCGCTACCTCGCCACCCGCCCGGACGCACCGGACACCCTCGCCGACCTGATCGCGTTCAACCGCGCGGATCCGGTGGAGCTGAGCGTGTTCGGCCAGGACCTGTTCGAGAAGGCCCTCGACGCGCCACCACCGGACGACCCGGAGTACCTGCGGCGCAGGCGAACCGCGACCGGACTGGCCCGGCGCAGCATCGACGAGCCCATGACCGCCGCGAAGCTCGACGCCATCCTCGCGCCGACCGAGAACCCGGCCGATCCGCTCGGCACGCACCCGGCGCCGGAACTGGCCATCGAGTCCGCCGCGCCCGCCGCCGTCGCGGGTTACCCCGCCGTCACGGTGCCCGCCGGCCGCTCGGGAGCGCTCCCAGTGGGGGTGACGTTCTTCGGCCGGCCGCGCACCGACGCGACATTGCTGTCGATTGCGGGGGCATTCGAGCAGGCGAGGGGCGTCATAGGGGTTTGGAACTCGTGTGGGTGACCACAGCGGGCCGGTCGAGCCGTTAGGTTCTGCCCGTGCCTGAGTTGTCTTTCACGGTGTGCACGGTCGCCACCTGCGCTCGATACCCGGCGACGAGGGTGCTCGCCAAGTCGTTCGCGGCGGCCCATCCCGGGGTCCGGTTCCTGACCTTGCTGGTGGATGCCGACCCCGCCGGGTTGCCGCCGGACGTGCTGACGCCCGGCCGGATCGGGATCGGCGACGCCGAACTGGCGCGGCTGGCCCCGTCGATCACCGCTGACCAGGCGTGTTCGGTGTTCTTGCCCCGGCTGTTGCTGGCTTTGCTGTCGGCGACCGGCAAACCAGTGCTGCACCTCGGCGCGTCCGGCATGGTGCTCGGCGACCTCACCGAACCGTTCGCGCGCGCGCTCGACGAGGCCTCCCTGGTCGTGGTGCCCCGCACCCTGCGCCCGCTGCCCGACGACGAGCGGCAGCCGACCTCGGCCCAGCTGCACGCGGCCGGCGTCTACGAACCGGGGGTCCTCGCGGTGACCGAGGGCGCCGAGCCGTTCCTGCGGGAATGGGCCGACGCCGCCCTGCGCGACCCCGACCAGGCGGGTGCGTTCCTCGACGGCGCGCCGGCCATGGTCGAGCACCGCGTGCTGCGCGACCCCGGCATCGGTCTGTCCTACTGGAATGCCGCGCAACGCCCGCTGGCCGGCTCGGCCGGGGCGTTGTCCGCGTGCGGCGTGCCGTTGCGCACCGTGCACTTCGACGGCTTCGACCCGGCCCGGCCGTGGCTCTACACCGGTGACCTGCACCGGCCGCGGGTGCTGCTCTCCGAGCACCGGCTGCTCAACGGGTTGTGCGAGACCTACCGCGACGAACTGACCGCACCCGTGTCGCCGCCGCGTCACGGCCGGCGCTTCGGGGTGAGCGAGGACGGCACGGTCGTGCTGCCGTCGCTGCGCGCCCAGTTGCGCGCCGAGGGCCCGGTGCCCGACGTCGAACGCTGGTTGTGCGCGCGTTGGCAAGACGCCTTGTGGGCCGACGACCCCGAGCTGCGCCGCCGGTTCCCCGACTTCAACGGCGCCGACCGCGCCGCCTACCGCCGCTGGTGCGCGACCGAGGGCGTCGCCGACGGACGGCTGCCGCTGGCTGCGGTGCGGTACGAGGAACCGACCGAGCTGCACGACCACCTGGGCGTGGCGGTGCTCGGGTCGGGCCCGGTCGCCGAGTCGATGCGCCTGGCCGTGGCCGCGTCCGGGCTGCCGCACGCCGACCAGCCCATCTACCCGGTCGTGTTGTGCGTGGACGAACTGCTCGCGGGCGTGGACCGCTACCTGGTCGCGGTGCGCACCGAGCCGGAGCCGGGCAGCCGCGCCGACGAGGTGTGGACCCCGGCTCAGCTGCCGTTCCCGCTCGACGACCCGGGGGAGCGCGACGACCGCGACCGGCTCGGCGCGCGTGAGCGCCTCGGGCTCGGCGACGAAACCGTCTTCGTCGCGTTGCTCGACCACGCGGCCGGCGCCGACGGCGGGGCGGTCACCCTCGTGCAGGCGTTCGGCGAGGCCTTCGCCGACCGGACCGACGCGCGCCTGGTCGTGCACGCGACCCCCGCGCCCGACCCCGATTCCGCCGAACGCACCCGGCTCGCCGCCGCCGACGACCCGCGCGTGCGCCTGGTCGACGGCCCACCCGACACCGACGCCGTGCTCGCCGCCGACTGGCTGGTGTGTTGGCAACGGGACGAAAGCCCAGGTAGCGGCGCGGTGCTGCTCGACCTCGCGGCGGCGGCCGTGCGCGGCGTGCCAGTGATCGTGCGGGCCGACGGTGTCGCCGCCGGCCTGCTCGGCAGCGACAGCGCCGTGGTCGCGCGGGAGGGCGAACTGCCCGACGTGCTGCGTGAGCTGGTCGGCGACCACGGCGCGGCGGCGAAGCTCGGCGGGGCGGTGCGGGACCGGGTGCTGGCCGCGTTCAGCCCGGTCGCCGCGGGTGAGGTGTTGCGTGGGCGGGTCGAGCGCGCCTACCGCGCGTGGCGCAAACGGCACGCCGCCGATGAACCGGAGCCCGAGCGCGACCCGTTGCAGCCGCTGCGGGCGGCCCGGCACGCGTTGCTGCGGGAGCCCGACGTAGCTGTCGGGCACAAGATCCCGATGGCTCCCGCGCTGCGCAAGGCCGTGTTGCGCGTGCTCAACCACTACGACGCGCACCTGCGCACGGTGTTGCACACGATGCTCGACGGCGTCGAGCGCACCGCGGCCGAGCTGGCGGTCAACCAGAAGTCCACAGTGGATCTCGAGGCGTTGCGCACCGAGCTCGACCAGTCCGAACGCGTGCAGGCCGGCGAGGACGCCGTGCTGCGGTTGCGGGCCGACCTGGTCGCCCACGACCGCAACCTGACGGCGTTGACCACGGCGATCGCCGACGAAGCGGCCGCCCGGCACGCCGAACTGGCGGCGGTGTCCGAACGGGTGGACCAGCTGACGGCGTCGCTGGCGGCGACGACGTCGCGGATCGACGCGGTCGAGCAGGGCGTGAGCGCGCGGTTCGCCGAACGGGACGCGCACACGGCCGGCCAGCTCCGGTCGGCGACGCAGGCCCTTCAAGCCACGGACGCGTTGCGGCGGGTCGTCGTACGAGCGCACGAGCGGACCGCGGAACTCGAGGGTGAGCTCGACGAGATCGGCACGCCGACCGCGCTCGTGCTCTGCGACGCGGGCCTGATCCGGTTGCCCGCCGAGGACTCGATGATGCTGCCGGTGCTGTCCAGCAACGGCGTGTGGGAACCCGCGCTCGCCGAGCTCATCGACTCGCTGATCGAACCGGAGGGCGTGTTCCTCGACGTGGGCGCGTACGTGGGCTACCACTGCCTGCGGGTGCTCTCCCGGCTCGGCACGAGCGGGGCCGTGGTGGCCGTCGAACCGGACCCGGTCGCGGCGAACCTGGTGCGGCACAACGTGTCCGCGAACGTCTCGGCCGCCGTGGCGGACCGGCTGGCGGTGGTGCGTGCGGCCGCGTGGGACAGCGAGACCCCGTTGGCGACCGCGCCCGCGCTGGGTGGCGGGGTCACCGTGTCGGCCGCTCCGGAAGATGTGACGACCACCTCATCGAGTGAATCCGGTCCGAGGGCGGTCCGGCTGGACCGCGAGCTCGAGTCGTCCGGGGTGCTGCGGGGGCTGCCGCTGTCGGTCGTGAAGGTCGATGTGCCGGGGCGCGCGGACCGGGCGTTCGGCGGGCTCGTGCGGTTGCTGCGGCGGGACCGCCCGCACGTGCTGTGCACCTTCGCGGGGCCGCTGAGCAGCGAGATCGGCGGGACGCCGGATGCGCCGGACGCGGTTCTGGGCGAGGTCGGGCGGCTCGGTTACGAGGTCGTCCCGGTGGGTTCGCCTGCGGTCGTGGAGGTCGCCGACGCGGTCGCCGGCGTGCGATCCGGGGAGCTCTCCACTTTGTGGCTGCGACCGCGTACAGGCCGCTGACCAGCCGATTTGACTTCGTGATCGCCACCCCGCTAACTTTCTCCTCGTCGCACGGAGCGCCGGACGGAACAGGACGCAAGAGCCTGGCGAGGACGGCACGAAGACCGGAAATCGCACAGTGTTAAGCTGGACGGACCGAGCTTCACTCGGGCCCCAGCGGTTGACACCGCGAACCGGACCGAGTAACGTAGAGCGGCGCTGCCAAGAGGATCTCGATCCCCAAGGTTGACCCCCGGTGAAACACCGGAATCGACAGGGTGTAGGGTTCTTCCCAGCAGAACAAAGCAAGACCTTGAAGCAATTCAAGCCTCCCGGAACGACTACTAATCAGTGGTAAAGCCGGTTGCGCGTGTGTTGTTTGAGAACTCAACAGTGTGCCGATAAACTTAAGCCAGTAGAGCTTATGTATGAAACCCCCTGTCAGGGGTTTCCTTTGAG